>NZ_CP047135.1:40000-2440000 GCF_009832905.1 Stenotrophomonas sp. 364 | reverse complement strand
GGCGCGCACGAATTCCACATCGTCGATCCCGAAGAACGCGAACACCTGGCGCAGGTACGGGTCCTGGAAGTCGGTCGGGGCGCCGGTGTGCAGGCCGCCGCGGCTGCTGGCCACGATCACGCGCTTGCCGCTGGCCAGGCCCACCGGGCCGGTGTCGGTGTACTTGAAGGTCTTGCCGGCCACCGCCAGGCGGTCGATCCACGCCTTGAGGGTGGAGGCCACGCTGAAGTTGTACATTGGGGAGCCGATAACCACCACGTCGGCGGCCAGGAACTGTTCCAGCACCAGCGCCGCGTCGGCCACTTCAGCCGGGTCGGTCTGGGCCAACGAGCTGCTGCGCAGGTGCGCGACGGGCTGGGCGTCCAGGTCGCGGTAGGTCACTTCCAGGCCCGGCACCTGGTCGCGCCACTGCTGGACCACGGCGGCCGAGAGCTGGCGGGAAACCGAGTTGTCGCCAAGGACGCTGGCATCGATGTGAAGGAGCTTCATGGCAATCACCTGTTATCTGGGAAGGGGCGGGCAAGGCGCCGCCGACGGAGAACAGGTTAGGTTGTTGCTTGACTGGGATAAAGGTGGTTGAATACCACGTATTGTTCTATATCTGGAACTTCGGTATGCACGACCTAAACGATCTCTACTACTTCGCCATGGTGGTCGACCACGGCGGTTTTGCCGCGGCCGAACGCGCGCTGGGCATCCCCAAATCGCGCCTGAGCCGGCGTATCAGCCAGCTGGAAACCGACCTGGGCGTGCGCCTGCTGCAGCGCTCCACGCGCCGCTTCGCGGTGACCGACGTGGGCACCAGCGTGCACCGCCATGCCCAGACCATGCTGGCCGAGGCGCAGGCCGCGCGCGAGGTGGTGGACCGCCTGAGCGCCGAGCCGCGCGGCCTGGTGCGCGCCAGCGTGCCGGTCTCATTGGCGCAGATGCAGCTGCCCAAGCTGCTGCCCAAGTTCCTGGCCCAGTACCCCAAGGTGCGCCTGCAGCTGAACATCAGCAACCGCCGCGTGGACATCATCAACGAAGGCTACGACGTCGCCCTGCGCGTGCGTTCGCGGCTGGACGACGACGGCAGCCTGGTCATGCGCAGCTTTGGCCAGGTGCAGGAACTGCTGGTGGCCAGCCCGAAGTACCTCGACCGCGCCGGCCGCCCCAAGGACCCGGACGAGCTGACCAACCACGTCACCCTGAGCATCAGTGAAGACGAAGCCCGCCAACGTTGGGAACTGCACGGCCCGGAAGGCGCGGTACGCCGCGTGGACCTGCAGCCGCGCGTGGCCGGGTTCGATTTCCCCCTGCTGCAGAGCATGGTGAAGGACGGGTTTGGCATCACCATGCTGCCCGAAACCGTCTGCGCCGACGCCGTACGCAGCGGCGAGCTGGAAGTGGTGCTGCCGGAGTGGTCGCTGCCGCAGGGCATCTGCCACGCCGTGTTCGCCTCGCGCCGCGGCCTGCTGCCGGCGGTGCGTGTGTTCATCGACTTCCTGGCCGAACACCTGCCGCCGCAGCTGGAGGCCTCGCGCCTGGATTGCGGTGGCGCCTGCGAGCGGGCCAAGGAGAAAATCCGGGCCAGCGCGCTGGGTGCGTTGGCGGTGGATGCGGGCTGAGCCCGACAGCGGCCGGGTGGGCAAACCTCACCTGAAATGCGAGAATGCGACCCCCGGCCAGTGCCGGGGAGCCATGCCGGACGGGGCGCTGCCCCGATCGGATGCCCGGGTTGCAATGACCTGGGCACGCGGGGCGCGGACAGCGCTACCGATACGGAGAGATGGCCGAGCGGTTTAAGGCACCGGTCTTGAAAACCGGCGAAGGGTCAAACCTTCCGTGGGTTCGAATCCCACTCTCTCCGCCAATAGTCCTTAAGTCATTGATTTTAAATTGAAATCCTGATTTGAGCCTATTGGAAGGCAGGAAGCATGCAGAGGAAACACTCGCATGCGCATCCCCCATCATTTGAGCCGGTCGTCCACCGGCCGCTGGTCGTTCGTTCAGCGCGTTCCTGTTGATCTTCAAGCCGTGCTCGACTGCCGGCTTATCAAGCGGACTCTCAAAACCAAAGATCTCGCCCAAGCCCACGTGCGTGCAGTCGTGCTTGGGGCGGGCTATGCTCGGCTCTTCGCACAGTTGAAGGATCAACGCGTGGCCAAGCTGAGCAAAACGGACGCTGACCTCCTCATCGCTCGCCTGACAAGCGCTGAGAACCTTCAAGAACTGACGCTCAATCGGACTCGTCAACCCGATGGGACGATGATCGAGCAGTGGCAGATCGACAGCCCAAAAGACCTGAAGTTGTATCGGCAGCTGATGGAACTGGAAGCAAGGGATGGGGCCACCGCCAACTCGCGCCTCCCAGTGGCCGCCTACACCACATTCGGAGCTTCGCCTCCAGTGAATCCGGTGCGGCAAGCCTCTGCGGCGGCAATCGAGACGATGACGCTGGGAAAGGCTCGGGACGCGTTCTTGGCAACCCTCAAATCCTCGACGCTTCCCAAAACCTACACGATCAAAAAAACGGCGATCGAATCCCTGGTGAGCTTCTTGGGTCCGAAGGCAAAGGTCCATGCCATCACTCGCTCAGATTTGGCGCGTTGGTATCAAGACATGCGCGAGAAGGGCGCTTCGACCCCGACCCTCACGAACAAGCAGTCGTATATCGGTGGGCGGGGAGGCTTTTTTGAGTGGGCCATGGCGTCGGGTTACTACCCGAGGGGCGACAATCCTGCCTCCGGCCATGTCAGCTATTCCCAGCGTGAGAAGCGGGCCCGAAAGAAGCTGGGGTTCAAGGCCTACGACAGGGCCCAGATCCAAGCCCTGTTTGCCCCCGAGGCGCTTGCCAAGCTGTCCGAGTCGGCCCGCTGGGCCTCCCTCCTTGGACTCTATACGGGGGCGAGGGCGTCAGAGGTCGGCCAGTTGCTGGTCCGAGACGTGTTCGAGGAGGACGGCATTCCGTGCCTCCGTATCTCAGACGAAGGCGAGCACCAGAAAGTGAAAACCGAGGTCAGCCTTCGGACGGTCCCGCTCCATCCTGAGCTCCTCAAGATGGGCTTCCTGGACTGGGTCGATGCGAAGCGCGAGGCAGGTCAGACGAGGTTGTTCCCGGCTGCCAAGGCCACGGCGGTGAACGGGCAGGGGAACTGGATCACCAAGGCTTTCAGTCGGCATCTGGCCGAGGTGGGGAAGGCCTGGGAGCCAGCAAAAAGAGGGTTCCACTCGCTCAGGAAGACGTTTATTCAAGAACTGCAGGGGGCCGGGGTCGTGTCGGAACTGAGAGCCCAGATTGTCGGGCACGAGATCGATGATGAGCATCACTCGACTTATAGTAGGGACTTTACGGTAGCTGAGAAGCTGAGAGGCATAGGTGGTAAATCGGTGGGGCTGGGAGAAATTTCTTTTATGCCCACGCGTAGTGGCGGCTAGGTTCTTATCAGCGGTATTAACTAACAACGAATGGAGCGTGCTTTCATGGATCGCATTTGGAAGAATGATGAGCAGATCAAAGGTGTGGCGGGAATCCTTGACAATCTCTCAGTTGTTGCTATAGCTGCTTGGGTGATTCCATTCTTCGGATTCGACCAAGCAGGAAAAACCCCATGGATAATGTTCGCACTCTCTCTCGCCGGTCTCGGAAGCGCCTACGCGTCGTTTTGTTTGCGCAAGTTGTTGCCTTCTTAAGTTGTGCAATGGGATGGGTCGCCATTCCTCAAGTTGCTGCGTTGATTGTGCCAACGCTGATAGTGACGTTGGTAGTTCTCGCTGACGATCTTATGGTCCTGGCATCAGAAAAAAAACTAGTCCGGACCTGAGCAGTGAAGTGATGTGGTTGTAAAGAAAATGGCCCCCCATGGGGCCATTTTTTACACTGTCTATTACTGTTTCCACTTAAGCCTGTGGGATCATCAACTTTGAATAAATGACCAGGATAAACATGGGGAGCCCGCTGAGCACGGCGAACGCTCCAGCAGCGCCCATCAGAGTCAGGACGGTCATGGCCCACCACTGCCACCATGCAAAGCCCTTGTCCCCCGCTTGGGCCACTCGGGCCTCGACGGGGTAGAGGCGTCCTACCTTCCGTGTTCCTCGCCGGGCCATAAGCGGCCCGACAATGAACCCGAAAGGGCCCAGGAGAAGCAGAGACAGTGCATACCACCAGAAAAACCTATCGCGGGGGGTGAGCAACTTGCGCCGCGTGTGTGTGGACTGGCCAAGCAGGGGAGGAGGCGCGCTCATTTGGCGTAGGCCTTCCAGGTCCCGGACTCCTTCGCATATCGAAGATTTTTGCTGACCGGAATGGGCACCTGGCGGCCACCGACATCGATGGAAACTTTCCCCTTGGTGTCGCAGCGGTAGCCCTTCGCCTCTTGGGCTTCGACGCATCCGGTCAGTTCGAAGTCACGGATGTCGCCGACCCGTCCAGCCCCGCTTTCCTCAAGAAGGGTAGCGAGTGCCCTTTCGGCATCGTTAGTAGACGGCGGACCACCACAGGCGGTCAGTGCAAAAGCGATCGCCAAGCCGGCGAAGATAAGCTTCGGTGCTTTCATTATCATTCCTTGGGAGTGGTGATGGGCGGCAGTGGGCCGCCCTGGACGAGTAGAGAAGGAGACGGCTTACCGGTCTCGATTGCCTTCCGTCTTGAACCCAGCGATCCACATCCTTGAGTCCTTGAAGGGCGTGAGCAGGCCACTTGCCCCCGGATGGAGATCCGAGGTCTGGATGAGCCCAGAGACCCAAGCCACCCTCAGGGCCACGTCGACGGCGCGGTCGGACACGCCAGGGCGGCTGACATTGACGACAAACGGTTGGCTGGGCGGATTGGGGCCGGTAGACCGGCTGGCCCCAGTATTCGGCTTGCCTACGGGCACTCGAACGCCCGTCAGACTGTCGCGGCCCTTCCACAACGCGGCTGTGTTGAGCTCGGCCATGTCGCCCAGGTCGTCGACTTCAGTCAGTGCAGCGTTAGAGCAGCTCCGGAAGGTCTCCGTGGTCGACGCGGAGGGGTTGGTCCAGATACGCGCTTCAATCGTCCAGCACGGGAGGGACGCACCCCATTCCTGGAACGTCAACGCCACCCGAGGCCAGTCCAGTCGGCCTTGTTGTGCTAGCTGGTGGTTATCCGATTTGAAGAGCCCGAGCAGCTTCCCCGCGCCGCTGACCGGGGTGTAGATGGCATCGGAGCTGGCAGACTGAGCTCCGCTGGCCCCAGTGGGCTTTACCCCGATCATCTGGCCGCCAGCATCTTTCAGGCTCTTCCCCAACTGCCGGAAGAAGCCGGGCCTGTTGGGTGCTTCTTCATGCTCCGGATGGGTCTGCGCACCAACTCCGTATGCAGTCAGCAAGAGCGCGGTGGCCAGTCCAGCGGCAGCCCACGTCCGATTCTTCTTCATGAAAACCCCTGCAAAGCCGCCCGTCTGGCGACGTTTGCAAATATGGCAAATGCAGGGCAAGATTGGAAGCGGCAGACTAGCGGGTCAATTCAGCATCCGTTGGTTTTCTTCATGCCCGCAGCGCTTCCTCCCGCATCCACCTTCGGCCGTCGCTTGCGAGAGGCTAGGTTGAGCAAGGGTCTCACCCAGGCCGCGCTGGGAGCGGTGTTGGGACTGGAGGAGGAGAACACTGCCGCTCCTAGGATTTCGCGATACGAGCGAGGGGACCGGATGCCAGACAACGAGAGCATGGCAAAGCTGGCGGAAGCCTTGGAACTGCCCGTGGCTTACTTCCATGCCGTTAGTGAACCAATGGCCGAGGCGATTCTTGTAATGTCTCAACTCGGTGAGGAGGACCAAGAGGCGCTCGTTCAGCGCATTAGAGAGATTGCGAAGAACCTCCGGGAAGGTGCTTGCGTTAAGGATAGTTAATCAACGCTCTATTCGAAGCATCGATCTTACTTAAAGTGCTAAACGCAGCGCTTCTAATGCGGAGTCTGGGGGTTCCTCAATCTGGGTAGTCCACGATTTTTGAGGGGTTTTAGTGGAGTGAGACATGAGGTCAGGAAATGATTGAGCTCTATCACGGAACAAGGGCGCTGTATCGAGAGACCATCTTCAAGGAGGGATTAAGGCCCATTCCTGTCGAGGATAATGGGGTGATCGACTACCTTTCCTCATCCTTTGATATTCTTGGAGATCGGCTTTCATTTGATTGGCGTGCATCGCTTGTCTTTTATCCGGATTCTATTCAGTGCATAGATGAAATCGATTTCATGGCAGCTGCTGCGAAAGGTGCTCCAACAAAATCAAGAAACTTTCGTTATGGTGGCGTTTATTTAACATCAAGTATTGTTAGGGCTAGGAGTTACGCGGATTCTTTGCCAGAGTCAATCCGCTTTGGATTCCGAATGCACGATCTTCTGTCCTCCCACGGATTGGCTAACCATAACGAAAGGTTTTCCAGAGTCCTAGCGTTGCGAGACGAACTCAGTTCATCCGGTCCTTTGGTCATCAGGGTCGATAACTATGACCCTCAAAAGCTGTTAAACGAGCTTGGGACTGGAGTTGCGACTGTCCTTGCTGGGCAACAGAAGAGCTTTGAATATAAGGGCATAATTCCTCCTGGCGATATCACGGAGATATCTTGAAGTTGGTTGTTCGCTGACAGGCCCCTGGCCCGCAATGATAATATGTGGGTTGGGCAGGGGGCATCTTGGAGTGGATGATCAGCCAACGATTACGGAAAGAATTTTTTCGGTTCGGCCAGGCACTTTGCGAACTGCCCCCTCTTGTAGCGCGGCAACTCCACGGCGGGCTGATACAGCTCCAGGGCGCTGATTTGCTTGCTACGAGTCACCTGCGGCTTCTTGTGGAGGTAGTGCGTGCGGAGAACCTGGACTCGGTCCCGCTTGTCAGTCGCATGGCCCGTGACCAGGGCAATCTCCTTCTCAGGAACATCGTTGACGTCGAGCTCTGTTGCCAGTGTGTGGCGGAAGGCATGGAACCCGATCCCTTTCGCGAAGCCTAGGCTCTTCAGATAGCGGCCGAAGTCCACGACAAACTGCTGGCTGTAGCGCGCATTGGTCTCCCCTGTAGCGCGGTTCACACCAGCAGAGAGCAGGGGGAACAAGCGGGGGTGCCCGGTCGCTTTTATGTCCTCCACGAACTCCAAAAAGCCTGCCTCCAATAGAGGCGTGGCGATGGGGATGATGCGCATGCAACCCGCCCCTTTCATGCTTTGCCGGCTACGCCGCTGCCGCTTTGGATCCGCGGCCAGGTCTGGGTCGAGCGTCTTTTGGAAGGCAATACACCAAACGCCGCGCTCCTCGATGATGTCGGTCAGCTTCAACTGACAGACTTCATTGACCCTGGCGCCGGTATACAAGCCGAGCATGGGCGCCCACCAGTGCTGCGGCTTTTTCGCCCAGGAAATGAAGGTTGCGGGGTCGAAGATAGCCTGCAGGTCTGCGTCTTCGAACAGGCGGATGGCCTTCTCCGGATCGATGGTGTGATCCTCCTTGGGCTTCCGGAAGGCCTTCATGGGCGAAGAGACAATGGCTTGTCCGTTCACTAGGTGATTGAAGAACGCCACCAAGAAGCGCCTGTGGCGCTCTTTGGTGGCGGCGGCCAGTGGCGGCACGTCTTGCTCTTTGCCGAGGGCGATGGCTTCGTCGAAGGTGAGATCCTTCAGTAGTGGGTCCGACACCAAGTTCCTCGGAGCCCAGCGCAGCAGCTTCCAGAGATCTTGGATGTGGTGATAGTCCACTCGAGCTGCGGAAATATTGCCGCAGGTGCGTAGCAATAGCTTGAGCGTGCGCTCGGTGGCGAGCACGGTTTTTGGGTCCAGTTCCCGGCGGCGCATGTCTTCCAAATGGTCCTCAATCTCCTTGGCTAGGGGGCGAGCCGGGGTTCCCATAGGCAACGGCTCTGGATACCGAGTGCCGCGCTTCATGTCTTGCTTACGTCCTGTCTCGTCCAAGGCCGCCAAAATACATTCCTGGAGATTGATGGCAGCCTCGCGGCCTTGAACGATAGCCCTGTCGATTCGGAAGCGGCCGATGTGGATGCCTTCCAGATGCAGAGTGCCAAATGGCGAGGCGATGTAATCAGTGAGTGCTGCGGAGGGTAGGGTGGTCACGGTTCACTTCCATCAGTAGATGGAAGTAGGGATAAAACAAGCGGCCATTTCGTCAACCCGGTTGATAGAAAAATCTGCGTGCCGGGCAACGTCCCTAGGCGTTGGGTTGATGGCGGGGTGAGCTCTCGGGGAGCGTCAGATCCGTTATCCTTGCGAAACCCTTTAAAACAAAGCGTTTCAGCGGACTATTTGCCGATTTATCGCAGTCAATTCTGTACTGTTTGCAGTTTTTTAACTAACAAGCTCCTCCTCATCGGGGTCCGTGAATGCTGAACGCATGGTGAATGTCGCGTCGGCGTGTTAGTTTAGATGGATGGAAAATCGGCGAGCAGACCTTTCCTGCTCGGCGAATCCACGGGCCTGTGGTGCCCCGAATACTTTTCATGGATGAGGCTTGATGATGATGCATTTCCGGTTAAGGGACATCGAATGGGAGACAGACGGGACTCTCCCTGTCCTTCCCACCCAGTGCGCGATCGAGTGCGAGGACGAGGACCAGATTGCCGATACTCTGAGCCGCCTGCATGGGTGGCTTGTCAGCAGCTTCGTGGTTGAGGGCAGCACCTTGTTGCCCGTAGACCCTGGGCGCACTTAGGGGAATCGGTTGAGAGCGTGTGACCTTTGGTCACATCACTACGTCAATGTGGGCTTTGTCTGTGGGCGAGCTGCCAAGGGGGCAACTTGATTACCGGTCTGTCGATTCATCGATACAAGAGCTTCCATCCTACGTTGGCTCCGCCCATCAGCTTTGAACCTGGAACACCTCCAAAGCCAGTGTTCCTCTACGGAACCAACGGGGCTGGAAAGAGTGCAATCGGGGAGGTGATTCAAGGCGTAAGCAGCGGCGATGGGAAGTTCTCTCACTGCCAGATGCACACCTCCAACAACGCCGCCTATCGCGTGCTTGTCTACAACCAGCGGTTCGTAGACAAGGTGATCCGGACGGCAGAGGGGGTTCCTGGCATCTTCACCATAGGTGCCTTGGACGCTGAGGCCCAGGCTGAGATCGAAGGAAAGAAGGTCGAGGCTGAAGCGCTTGAGGCTCAGCTTGAAGCGGTCAAGAAGAAGATCGAGCAGTCGATCGAGGCCGGCAAGAAAGTCCAAGAAGCCGCGATAACCGGGGCGTGGAAGGCCCATAGTGACTACAACAAGCCCCCGTTTCGCGATCTGTTGAGCGGTTGGCACAGTGACCGCAAGAAGTTCTTTGAAGAGCTAGAGAAGTATGCTGTGGCAGACGATGTCGAGCTCGATAGCTTGGATCGTCTACAGGAGCGTCTAGCCGACGCAACCAGCACCGAAACTGCTCAGGCAAAAGTCTCGGTTGACCTCTCAGGTTTGAGCTCCATCGAGTCAAATTCAATCTGGGCTGAGAAGATTGTCGTGTCGTCTGCCAGCCGGCTGGCTCCGTTGATTGAGAAATGGGGAAACAGCGACTGGGTTGGGCGGGGGCGCGACATCCCACACGGCGACAACTGCCCCTTCTGTCAGGAGAAGCTGCCGGAGAACTTCGCCGAGGACTTGGCCAAGCTTCTTGACGGAGACAGGCAAGTCCGTGTCGACCAAGTAAAGTTGCTTGCTGAACGCTATGAAGCGACTATCGGACAGATAGAGGTGTCGGTAGCTCAGGTCTTTAAGCACACTTTTGCCCAGAAAGATGCGGCCCTGTCTCAGGCTTGGGAACTGTTGCTGGCACGGCTCAAGGCGAACAGTGCGTTAATGAAATCCAAGGTCGACAAGCCTGGAGAGCCGTATGAAGTCACGGTTAGCGACGTTGAGCCAATGAAGAATGCCATCGGCACCATCAACCAGCGAGTCACAGAGTTCAACGCAAGAATCGCAGACCGGGCGGCCGAACAAGGGCGTATTCGAACGATGCTCTGGCAGGTGATGCGCCGTGAGAGGGCACCCGTCTACGATGCCTACCATGCGGCCAAGGCACCTCTGGTGCATGCGCTGACGGAAGATCGTGCCGAGAAGGTCGCCGTTGACAAGAGCCTGCTGGACGTTTCCGTTCGTCTTAAGGAGCTGGGGCAGCTCCAGACGGGCGTGGGAGCAGCTGTCGAGAAGATCAATGCGCGTCTAGCGGGCATGGGTGTCACCTCCTACTCCATCTCAAGTAAAGGAGAGGGTCACCTATATTGCTTGAGCCGTCCTGGGCAGTCAGAGGGCGACATGAACTCCCTCAGTGAGGGTGAGAAGACACTCATCTCGTTCCTCTACTTCCTCGAGCGCCTGACGGGCTCTGATGAGGAAGATGCTGGTCCGGTCGACCTGGGCAGAACGATTGCCGTCATCGACGACCCGATTTCTAGCCTGTCGCACAATTTCGTGTTCGACATTGCTTCCATCATCCAAGAAGAACTCATCAAGCCACCCGAGGGCGTGCCGCGATTGCGTCAGGTGATCGTGCTGACCCACAACCTGTTCTTTCTACACGAGATGCTCAGGCAGACCGTGGGGCCAGAGTTGGCGAATCAGGACAAGCGATGCCAGCTGCTCCGGGTCGTGAAGTCAGACCATACGAAGGTCGTCCCGATGAGGGCATCGGAGATGATGAACGACTACCAGGCCTTGTGGCAGGTGCTTCGTGATGCACGCGATTCCAATACGCCGGCGATCATGGTTCCCAATGCCATGCGATGCATTCTCGAACACTTTTTCTGGTTCACCCACCAAGAAGGGAAGTTCAAAGAAGCTCTGAAGAAGGTTGCTGCCGCCGATGCATCCTTTACGCCGTTGGCGCGCTTCTTGGACAGGGGGTCTCACAGGGATGGCATCAACATCACCGTGATGGACTTCAATCACTACGACTTGAACTACTACTTCGAGAAGTTTAGGGCTGTGTTTGACGCAGCAGGATTTCCGGAACACTACGCTGCGAACATGGGGCTCCAGCCTGCTCAAGAGAGCCAAGCCTGAAGTTGGGTTCGAACAAAGTGCAAGGCAGCGCATCTTTGCCATACTGTTTAAAAAAATTTAGCCTAACAAGACGGCCTTAATATGGATAATTAGCTGAACTTCAATTAAATGTCATGGATGTTGGTGTTAGCTTAAGTTGGGAACATCGAGAGGTTTGCCTAAGTGCCAAAGGATATTTTGGCTAACAATGAGTGAGATTTCTTCCATTCCGCCTTTCCCGGGGAAATCTCTTTGGGTATTTCGATGGCGGGGCTAGCGGCCGCCCTGAAAATTGACGGTGAAGCGGGCCTCGGACCTAGAGGACGCCCTAGGGAATGGCACAGGTTTGGCATCGACCAGCGTCAACATCCCATCGGCTACAAGGACCGGGACGCCCAGCGTGAGGTTAAGCTCGTTCGACCAACCGCCACAGAGCACCGTCGACCTGACGACCAGCCGGCTGGCCCGATTGCCTTGAAGCTCGGCCGGGCAACGGCTGTCTTCGATAACCCGGTCCGGGCGCACCTTTGGCCCGTCGACTGCCGCGATCTCTCCCAAGCGCACAGGAGCTCCAATGGCATCGCGTGCGACTGGGCCTGCTGCAGCTCACCCTCCAAGTGATATGGTCATTAGCACTTCAAGTGCTTCCTCTTGACGTTTATAGTGCGATCAAGTCTCTTACTCGTTCAGTCAAGATGCCAATGTTGAAGGGTTTAGTCAGCACGGCCATGCCGGGCTCCAAGTGGCCCTCGTTCAACATCGCGTTTTCGGCAAAGCCTGTGACGAATAAGACCTTAAGGTCAGGGCGGGTCGTTCGCGCGGCATCGGCCATTTGACGCCCATTCATCCCTCCCGGGAGACCGACATCGCTGATCAGCAGATCCAGTCGAACATCTGATTGCAGTATGCTTAGCCCCGTCAAGCTATCTGCGGCTTGAATGACGTGGTAACCCATTTCCTGCAGGATGTCGGCGAACAGCATCCTTATGGACGGCTCATCGTCGACAATCATCACCGTTTCCCCGGCATCGGTCGGCACTAAGCGCAACGCCTCCGCACTGTCATCATGGTCTACGGCTGTTCCACTATGGCGCGGCAGATAGATGCACACGGTCGTTCCTTCGCCCACTTCCGAGTAGATTCGGACGTGCCCGCCAGATTGTTTGGCAAATCCATAGATCATGGAAAGCCCCAGCCCTGTGCCTGCGCCCAGCGGCTTGGTAGTGAAGAAGGGGTCGAATGCTTTGGCCACCACCTCTGGCGACATGCCCGATCCATTGTCACTCACGCACATCGAGAGATATTGACCTTCCGGAATCGACAGCTCCTTGCCCATCTCGCGGTCAATCCAGCGGTTGCAGGTTTCGACGGTCAGCCGTCCCCCGCCCGGCATGGCATCTCTGGCATTGATGCAGAGGTTGAGCAATGTATTCTCTAACTGAGAGCGGTCAACAAGAACCGTCCACAGCCCCGCCGCGCCGACATTTTCAACACGGATCCCTGGGCCCACGGTGCGCTGAATCATGTCCAACATGTCTAGCACCAATCTGTTCACGTCCGTCGCAACAGGCAGCAGCGTCTGCCTGCGCGCGAAGGCCAACAAACGATGGGTGAGGGCGGCCGCACGGTCAGCTGCATCCTGCGCCGTGCTCACATACTTCCCGAGGTTTTCGATCCGGCCTTGTTCAATCCGAAGTGAGATCAAGTCCAAGGCTCCGGAGATGCCCGCCAGCAAGTTGTTGAAGTCGTGTGCCAATCCGCCCGTAAGGTGGCCCACCGCTTCCATTTTCTGGGACTGCCGCAACGCCTCTTCTGACTGCATCAGCTCGCGTGTCCGCTCCTCGATGCGTTGCTCCAAGGCAGCGTTCAACGCGCGCAGCTCTTCGATGGCCTGGTCGCGCTGGGCGAGCAGCTGCCGCTTTTCGTCAAGATCGAGAATCACTCCCGGAAAGCGAAGCGGGGTGCCATCAGCATCATGCTCGACCCGTCCGTTTGCTTCGACCCAATGATAGTCTCCGTCCTGCCTGCGCACCCGATATTGGTGGGCATAGGCGCCGCCCCGTATGATCGCGTGTTTGATGGCCGTCGTCAGGCCGTCGAGGTCGTTAGGGTGAACGTTGGCAACAATGCCGGCAAGCGGAATATCAGTGAGCCGATTGAGGTTTTCAAGCCCGAAGCTTTCGGAAAATCCCTCATCAATAGTGAAGCAGTCCTGGGTAAGATCCCAGCTCCATGTTCCAACAATCGCGCCAGCAGCTAGCGCTAGCTGCACGCGTTCGGCATCTCGCGCGGCGATCAACTTTTCAGCAATGGCTTTGTCTCTTTCTACAGTTCTTGCGTCGACCGCCTGTGCAAGACTCAGGTTCTTTCGGTTAAGCAGCTTTTGACGTTCATCCCTGGCGTGATTTGCCACGACCTGCTCACTGGTCTCGATCGCGACATTGAGAATGCCCAGTATGGAGCCATCCTCTCCAAAGATCGGGGAAGCTGTCGCATTCCAGTAGGTCGTCTGGCGCAACCCCCACCTCGTCATGGGGAGCTGGATTTCCCTGCTCCCGAATCCCTTCCCGGTCGTCATGACCCTCGCAAAGTCGTCTGCGATGGGGGCGTAGGTCTCTCCCCAAACATCCGCCACGGGTTTGCCGAGCGCTTCGGGATGCCGGTCCCCAAGCATCTCACGGTAGGCATCGTTGTAGAGGAGGAGAAGCTCGGGGCCCCACAGCACCGCCCCAAGTAGCGTGGAATTGAGTACGAATCCCAAGGATGTGCGCAGGGACTGCGGCCACGTGTCGGGAGTGCCCAATGGCGTTTGCTCCCAGGGATGGGAGCGAAAGAGCTCTCCCATCTCGCCGCCGCCGAGGAGGAAGCTGAGGGTGCTGGCATTCAGGCTATGGGAGGGGGGCATCACGTGGGCGCATACCAGCGGGGTCATTGAGCCCCAGTGTCTCACGCGATGAGCTGCCTCGGGGATGCCGCCGCAGCCTGATTGGGCTGCGCCCCTCTCCAAGGGAGGGGGGGCTTGCTGGCCAGGCGCCGGAACGGTGACCCGCTCGAGTTGATGTCGTCCAACTAGCGCTCGGAGCAATCTGACTACGCCGGTCTAACCCTTAGGGCTTGGGTGAGATAAAGGATCTGAATCAACGGTTGAGCTTAGAAGTTTCACCAGTTTTTCACGCCTTCTATGGGCGGCTTCGACAGCCGGTGACTTGGAGATGTGCGCCTAGCGATAGGCAAAAACTTTGAAGCGTCCTCTTCAGTCCCGCTGATCGGTGCCGCTACTTTCCAATCGCTCACGTGAGGCGCTGTTCCTTGGACCTTGCGCTCGCTCGTATGCCGATCGCCTCCTAAGCCTGGACGGCTTGACGCGCACCGGATATCCGCGCCCTGGCAGCCCTGTTGGAGGCTGACTCAGGGCAGGGATCACGAGTCAGGCCATAAGCCTAGATCGGGCCTCATCAGGCCGTCTGGTAAGAGCTGGCGAACGGGTATGGGGAGCATGGGCGTGTTGAACGCTCATTTGCAGTGCTTGATGGTCACCGCGCTGGTGCCCAGCAAGAAGGACGTTTCGGACGCTGGTTTTGGTATGCGATGGATGCGACTCAACCGAAAACCAAAAAAATGATTCGGTAGGCACATCGCAACCTCAACGAGCAGGAAATAATGATGAACTGGTTTAGAAATTTGAGAATCTCTCAGAAGCTGGCGCTGGCTTTTGCGATCACCACCGCAATGACATTGGTGTTGGGCGCGTTCACGCTTGTTCGTGCGGCGTATTCAAAGCAGGAACTTTCGAGAATTGAAACCGTCTGGGCGCCGGGGAATTATGCCATCGGCGAAATGCGGGCTCAGTTGGGTGATCTGCGAATCTTCGAGATTTCTCAGGTCAACGAAATTGGATCGCCTGAAGCCGTTGCGCAGTATGAAAAGCGCATTGCGGCTAGCAAGGAAAAAATTGATCAGTTGGTTCTTCAGTATCGGGGGTCATTCGCCAATTCAGAGGACGAGGCGCTGTTTAAGCCCGTCACACAAGCCCTCGCGGAGTATTATTCCATCCATGATCAGCTCAAGGAAGCGCTGACCGCTGGAAACGCCGAAGAGGCCCAGAGGATCTCGACCACCGAATCCCGGGCGAAGCGAGTGGCGTTGTTCCAAGCCATGGAAGAGGTCAGCCAGTTCAACCTCAAAGGCATGAAGACCGAGTTGGCCACCAACGCGGCCAGCTTGAACAGCTTGATGTCAATCACTGGCGTAATTGCGGTGGTGTTGTGTCTGGTGGCCAGTCTGCTGGGCTGGGCGATCAGCCGCTCCGTGACTCGCCCCATCGGCCAAGCACTGGAGGCCATCCGTTCCGTTGCCAAGGGCGATCTCAACGTGCGCACCGACTATCACAGCCGGGACGAGGCCGGACAGATGCTGGTGTCGTTGCGTGAAATGGTCACGACCTTGGAGAGGTTCTCCAACGACACCAAGGTGATGATCAAGAAGCACGAGGCCGAAGATATCTCCCATCGTATTCCCGAAGACCTGCCCGGCGTCTATGGTGAGCTGGCGAAGGGTATGAACACGATGGTGTTTGAGCACCTGGACGCGATTTTGGACGCTGTTGGCGTGCTTAATGAATACGCCGTGGGTGATCTGCGACGGGATGCACGACGCCTGCCTGCATCACGCGCTGTGCTGCACGAATCCATGGACGCGGCGAAAGGCAGCTTGCTCGCGGTCAACACCGAGATCAAGCGCTTGGCAGTCTCTGCTGCCAATGGAGATTTTTCAGCACGCGGTGATTCGTCCGCCTTCCAGCACGACTTCGCAATCATGGTGGGTGACCTCAATCAACTGATGGAGACGGCAGACCATAGCTTGGATGCTGTTTCCAGGTTGCTTCGCGCCATTGCAGCCGGTGACCTTACCCAGCGTATGGAAGGCGACTTCCGTGGTGTGTTCGCCACCATGAGCGAGGACGCAAACGCTACGGTCGCGCAGCTGACGGGAATCGTCTCGCGCATCCAAGTTGCGTCTTCGGCGATCAATACCGCCTCATCGGAGATTGCGACCGGCAATGATGACCTGTCGCGTCGCACCGAACAGCAAGCGGCGAACCTGGAGGAAACAGCCGCGTCCATGGAAGAGCTGACTTCCACCGTGAGGCAGAATGCCGAACATGCACGGCAAGCCAGTGCGCTGGCTAGCGGCGCTTCTGCGGTAGCGGGCCAAGGCGGTGGGGTGGTCGGGCAAGTGGTAATGACTATGACCGAGATCGAGGCCTCCTCGCGTCGCATCGGTGACATCATCTCGGTGATCGATGGCATTGCGTTCCAGACCAATATCCTCGCCCTCAATGCTGCGGTCGAAGCGGCGCGCGCAGGAGATCAGGGCAGAGGTTTTGCCGTCGTCGCATCGGAGGTCCGCACCTTGGCCCAGCGTTCTGCCGCTGCGGCCAAGGAGATCAAGTCGTTGATCGAGGATTCGGTGGCCAAGGTAGCGCACGGCTCAGCGCTTGCAGGCCAGGCGGGCCGGACAATGACGGAGATCGTCAGTTCTGTGGAAAGTGTGTCGAACATCATTGGCGAGATATCTGCGGCATCTCAAGAGCAGGCATCTGGAATCGAGCAGGTCAACCAGGCCGTGGTTCAGATGGATGAGACCACGCAGCAGAACGCAGCCCTCGTTGAAGAAGCCACCGCAGCCGCCCGATCGATGGAGGACCAGTCGGTCCAGCTTGCCGATGCGGTTGCCGTATTTAAGGTGTCCGCGCCGTCTAGCACAGGCGATGTGAGCCGCATGCTCGACACCGTCGCCCGTGGCGGTGGGATGGTGCCTCCGAGAGCGCCGGCGCGTGCGCAAGGCTCCCGACCGCCGTCATCGGTCAACGTAAGTAAGGCTGCCGCCGTATCCGCGAACAGTTCACCCCACTGGGAGGAATTCTGACGGACCAAATGATTGTGGGCCTGGCTTGCCTATCGCCGGTCAGACATCACTGAAAGTGAGACACGACAAAGCACGCAAGATGTGATGTCGAACCAATGCGCAGCTTTTCAGCGCGTGATGCGGTGAGAGAGGAGCCGCATCACGCGGCTCTTCTCATTGCTGGTGAGCGTCCGGACTGTCGTCGTGGTGCGCGCAGGCCTTTGGCAAGCCCCGGCAGCCACTAGAGCGCTGTCTTCCGGAGACGGTAGCTAACTACTCGATTGCGCCCTTCCTCCTTGGCTTTGTATAGAGCTTTGTCAGCTTGCCGGATGGCATGGTCGGGATCGGTGTGGGTCTCTGGGAAGTGGCTGACGCCCATGGAAGCAGTGATGCTTCCCACGATAGGGAAGCATTTCTCCTGAATGCTCTTTCGAAGCCGATGGGCAACGAACGCAGCAGTCTCCTCGCTCACATCAGGCAGTAGCAGTAGAAACTCCTCGCCCCCTATGCGGCACAAGACATCCTCTGCGCGAGAGTTCTGCCGCATCAATTCCGCCACGCCGGCAATTACGCCGTCTCCTACGTCGTGGCCATGACGGTCATTGACTCTTTTGAAATGATCGATGTCTAGGGCGATGATAGCGAATCGTCCGCGTGAGCTGCTCAGGTGATCGAGCGCTCTTTCCAACCCACGCCGATTGAGTAACCCCGTCAAGGGATCTGTCAAGGCGGCTTGGTCCAGCCTATCCATTCGATCGTTGAACGCATTAAAGCTGGTGAGCACCGCTTTCTGAAGCTCGTTTGCCTCGTAATACCACGTGTCTACGGCGGTCACTGTCAGTATTGCCTGAGACACATCGCTGTTTTGGGCTGTCGATGCCAGTTGCCACAGTGGCTTTGAGATGCGTCGTGAAACAATCCAAATCAGAAGAAGACAAAGAACACCGAGTGGCGCGGCATTGAGCAAAACCGTGTTCATCAAATGTGTCAACGGCTGTAGCGTTGCGTCAACCGGTCGCTGGGAAACAATGCCCCAATGAGCAGCAGGGATCGGGGCATACCCGGCAAGCATGTGGATGCCATGACTGTTTGTAGTGGGCATAGCGCCCGATTCGCCACGTGACACAGCTCTAACGACCTCATTCTTTAGAGCAGACTCACCCACGCGGTTTGGTTCGGGGTGATAGAGGAGCTTGCCGTCCTGGCCGACGACGTAAAGATAAGATCCGTCTCGGTAGTAGTGCGTTCCCAACAGGCTGTGAAGAACGTTAGGCTCCTTCAGATGGATGGAAGCGCTGATGTAGCCTCTATAGGCCCCGGTTGCGTCAAAGATGGGTTGCGAGATGGTGAGGACGAGCTTGCCCGTCGCAGAGATATAGGGGTTGCTCACCAATGGCGCGCGGCTGGCGATCGCCAATGAATTCGCCAAGCTTGAGAGAACTCGCCCGTCAATCTCTCGCAGGGTTGGGGAAGAGGCTGTCACCCGGCCTTGCTCGTTCACAACAATCACGGAGTTGAACGCATTCGTTTGGGATTGCAGTCGGTGGGCCTCTTCGCGGACTGCGTCCGGATTAATTCCGCTGCGGGCAATGGAGCGAGCACTGTATTCGAGCTGCTGCTGGCTCGATATAAGGAAGTTGTGTGTTGTCTGCGCGAGTTTGTGGGCATAGACGCGGTTGGACTCTAGCGCGTTGTCAATCAGTTGCTGACGCTGAACCTGATACGCCGCGAAAACAGCGTTCGCTAACATTACCCCGGCTGCTAAAATTGCTAAGCCGACGATCAATCGTTGGAGGTTGAGATGTTTAGCAAACTTCCTCATGTCATTTGCTTCCTTTCGTGGGCAGCCACATCTGGTCTCGTGAGTAAGTGCACCAAGCTCCGCTCGGTCGGATAGCCCTCAGCGTTCTCCTTCGATGCCAGATCCTACGATGGGCCATAGGCGGTGAACAGACGGCTCATCGGCACGACCCGCAGCGACGCTTACCTTGAATGGTTCAGCTACTTCCGGGTTGCATATATGCCGTCACGCTTTTACGCCGGGTGTTGCGATCGTTAAAATGTTGGGGCGGCCGGCTCTCGAGGGGAGGGGCCCGCTCAGAGCTTGCTATCGGAGAGGCGAATGGCCACTGATCAACGGGACGAGAGGTTTTACGCCGTTCGCTTGGCGACTAAAGGCGTCGGATACACAGTGGAACTTTGGCGCGATTCGCCCGCCAGCTGGGTGCTTCTCGCTGTGGTTCCAGATGTAGGGACTTCTATTGCTGGTTTGCAGCGATCATTTTCGTGCTTGGAGGCCGCGCTACTCTTTGCCGAAGCATTGGTGGAGGATGCACTGACTAACCCGCCTCGAGGGTGTAATTAGCCCGAGGTCGGGATGGTTGCACGACAGGCATCATTGTGCTCAGTGATGACGGGTCCGTTACTTATGGATTGCTCGTAGAATCTTCCGCTTCGCTTATACCCTGAGCATTCAAGAATACATCGAGCAGCGCAGCTGGTCCGAGTGGTTTGGAAAGAAGATAGCCTTGGATCTGATCGCACCCTTTTGCTTGGAGGAACTCTAGTTGCTCTGCCGTCTCCACGCCTTCAGCGACGGTCTGATAACCCAGTTCGCGCGCAAGGTTGATGATGGCGGTCACTTTGGGTTTTGCCTTGGGGTCTGTCTCCAGGTTGTCGATAAGGGATTTGTCCAGCTTGATCGTATCGATGGGAAGGTCGGATAGATATCCGAAATTGCTATATCCGCTGCCGAAATCGTCAATCGAAATCTTGATACCTGCCTCCGACATTTCCTTGATCTGCTGGCCTGCGACAGAATTAGCTCTGAGCCATTCTCCCTCAGTGATTTCGATCTCAATGCTGTCGAAGGGCAGGGAGCGAGCATGCAGCTTTGCGGAGAGTTGAGGCCAAGCATCCTCAGAGGCCAAATCAGCACCGGAGAGATTGACCGACAACGTCAAAGAGTGTCCCAAGTCCCGCCAAGTGGCGAGTTGGTCCAACGTAGCATCAAGCATCCAAGGAGTGACCGTTTGCATCAGCGCCGTTCGCTCAAAAACCGGGATGAATTCCCCTGGACTGATGGGGCCAAGTCTAGGGTGTGTCCAGCGGAGGAGTGCTTCTGCGGCGACCGGGACCAGATCTGAGGCGCGATATCTGGGTTGATACTCCATGTAGAACTCTTGTTTGCGAAGACTTCTCTCGGCATCAGCAGCCAGGCGATAGCCTCGCCGCATTTGCGCATCCCGCTGCTCCGAATACCAAGCCCAAGGGTGTCGCGCTTCAAATGAGGCATGAAGCCCGATCAAGACCTTGCGGATAGCATCGTCACTGGTGTCCTCCCCCAGAGTGACCGCGCAGATGCCTGCATGAAATCGAGGAGACATTGGGACGGCCGACGCCATCAGGGGGCGAGACATCCGATGACGCAGCTCGGTGAGAAGAGAATCCAATTCCTCGGCGCTCGGCAAGTCCACCAGGAAGGCAAACCGGGTCACGCCAACATGGTAGACGTCCGCCAAGCCTTCTAGTGCGAGCTTGAGTCTGACACCCGCCCGCCGAATCAACACTTCGAGGGGACGCATGCCTAGCGCTTGTCCGGCTTCATTGGCACGCGGGATGTCAAAGACGTCCACCAACACGGCAAACATCCGTTGGCCGCTATGTCGCCGAGACAGCCCATCGTAGTCGATTTGAAACTGGTGGCGATTGGGCAATCCGCTGACGGGCTCCAAGCGGCCCGTCATGCGCCTGAGCTCGAGTTGTCCGATAACTAGCTGTGCAAGAGTGGTAAGTTGGGCGCGCTCTGCGTCTGAGAACGCTCGGACTTGGGTATCCATGATGCACATGGCCCCTATGGCAACTCCATTCTTAGCCATCAGGGGAGCACCGGCATAGAATCGAAGGTGCGGGGGGCCGACAACGAGCGGGTTGGAGTGGAAGCGAGGGTCTCGGCTGAGATCGGGGACGACCATGACCTCATTACAGGCAATGGCGTGCGCGCAGATTGAGACGCGGATATCCGTTTCTGCAACGGGTAGGCCAATTCGAGAGATGAAGCGTTGCCTTTCTTCCTCCACGATAGACACAAACGCCACGGGGGCGTCGAAGGCGAAGGCAGCCAGCGCAGTGATGCGATCCAAGGAAGGGCCTGTTTCCGAGTCCAACACGTGCATTGCGCCCAACACCGCCATTCGTTCTTGGGCTTCGGTAATAGAGGCGGTCATAGCATCAGCTTTGCGAAAGTGGTAGGGCGTTGTGTAGCTCTATACCACCAATTTGACAGAGTTCATACGAGATCTTTAGCTGATCTGTCTCTTGCTCTAGTCAGGTCCAAAGGGCGATGTGTTCTAGCCCGGTGTGTAGAGCATTGCCGTTCATGGCGGGTCGGAGCTGTCTGGCTATGAGCGAGCAGGATGAAGTGTCGCGGCGACTCCGGCTAGTCGCTCCCCCACAGCGCACAGTCCCACTCGGCCAGGAGGGAGGGTCGCAGCAGGATAAGCATCGAAAGGCGCATCCTTCGAACCCTGCTAAGTAGTGCCGCCTCATGGAGCAATGACCATCGGCGAGTTGACCTCTATGAAGCAAGCCGAGAGCTCACTGGCAAGCACGACGGTCAAGGTTTCGCTAGGCGTCTAGGCGCGCAAGGGCACGCGGGCGCCACGATGATGGCATGGCGCATTGGCTCTCAATCACCAGAGGAGCTTAGATGAACAATTCAGTTTTCAAGGCGGGTTCCAGCATGAGCATGCTATGACCGTTATTTGCTGCGATATCATGGGGAATGATCGAGACTTCCAACATCTATGCCCTGGCGTATTCCAGTCGTTGTTCAGCTGATGTGCTCAACTCTGATTTAGACGAAATCCTTGTGGACGCATCTGCACACAATCGGATGGCGGATGTTACGGGCGTTCTTCTCTTCGACGGCGTGAACTTCCTTCAATACTTGGAGGGTCCGGAAGAGGCGGTTGCATCGGTGTTTGATCGAATAAAGAGCTCCAAACGACATAAGGACATTCGCGTGCTCACAAGTGGTGAGGTTCCGGAACGGTATTTCTGGAATTGGTCAATGGCGTGCGCGCACGCCGATGCGTCTATGATCCAGCGGATTGAAGCTGCTCGTTGGGGTGAGCGAACACACCCCCACCTTGAGGTAGATGGTGAGCAGAACCCGGGACTGCGGTTGCTCGCTGATTTCTGGTCTTCTGTAGTCCAGCACCAAGAACAGCAGCAGGCTCGGAACGACAAACGCGACTCTGCGAATAGAGCGGATTTGACGGACGAAGGTGAGTGAGATTTGGTTTGTGACGTGGTCGAGGAGCGCGCTCGAGGGCGTTCCTTTTTTAGGCTGGACGATAATTAAGAACTCCCGCAGCGACGGCAAGTCGGACCATGTCAATCGAGCTTCGGACGCCGAGTTGGCGCATGATGGCAAACTTGTGAGATTCGACGGTCCGAACAGAGAGGTTCAGTCTCTCAGCAATGTCGCGCGCCCTCATTCCGAGGGCGACATGCTCTAGGATTTGACGCTGTTTGACCGTAAGAATGGGCTTTAATTTCCGATCGCCGGCCACTTGCGAGGAGATTAGGCTTGCCGCGACGTATGTGCAACCGTCCAGGATACAGTCCACGGCTCGGCGCATCTCGCGAGCGGTGCAACGTCTGTGGATGATTCCTCTTGCGCCAGCGGTCATGGCCCTGCGCACGGTATCCGGCTCAGCATCTGGAGGAATAAGTAGGAAGGCTGGCGCATTTGGACGCTGCCTACCTTGATTGATGGCATCAATGCAGCTCATGCCGGAGAGGTAAAGGTCTGCTATTACAAGATGTGGGGGCGATGCAGCCATCGCCTCTAAGAAGTCAGCATATGTTGACACGATGGAAGTTTCGAAAAAGCGCTTTTCGACAAGCTTCGCAATGCCTTCAGCAAACAGTGCATGCTCATCGGCGATCAAGAGTTTGAGTTGGCGCGCAGTTCCCGCAATTCCGTTGGCGTTTTCCGCTTGCACTGGTCGCTTCATGAGATTTCCTAAATATTGCCAAGGCGAGCGTGGAGCTAACCCTCGCCCAGGTGTTTCGCGGGGTGCGATGGATTGGGGGGTAGGCTTGGAATTTCGGATAGGATCCAGAGTAAAAATACCGCCTGCTCGAACGTTGGCGCCAGCTTGTGCCCCGATCTGGCTTTTGACTCTAGGTCGTCCAAGAAAACCGTCCCGTCGGCAAATTCAGTCACTGAGGGGGTGAAGCGTCTGGCTGCTGCCATCAAAGCGGAGAGCTCGTGCTGACTGCCTTCGAAGGCTAACGAGGTGAGTGCGAGCTTGCCGCGCGAGGTGAGACCATACTTCGGTGGCTTGTCGGCCAAGGACCATGCTAAGCCCTCAGAGACAAACTGAGCCGCTTTCGCACGAGGAGGCCGAAAGCCTTGCACAGCCATGACCAGATCTGCCATCAACCGTAGCTTTTGAGGGTCCAATGTCGATCCAGTGTTGAGCTTGTCGTTCTGGGCGAAAATGTGCCATCAGCGGCTACCCGTGGCAATAGGGGGGGGGTCTTATCGCCCGGCTGTAGCGCCCTAGACCCTTGGTGTAATTGCTGCCCGGTCCGAAGAGTGGCTCCCCTTTGGCTTGCCAAGGTTATCCTTGTTAGGCTCCGGTTTGCTCTTAACGAAAGACCGCCGCCCGCACGGCGTCTGACCGAGTCTCGCCTGCTGGCTTCGCTGAATCTGTTCAGTGGCGTCTCGCGACTCCAAACTGCCTTTGGCGCATGATTGAGCCGGCCTGCCGGCGACAACAGCTGCAGCTCGCACGGGCAATGCCCTCGGCACCCTGAATCTTCCGAACGAGCGTCAATGCCATGGTTAGTCGCAGCAGGAGTGCGAGTATGCCTTTGCAATCCATCGCCTACGTCAGCAACGCTTCCCCTAGCCTGTCCCTTAGGCATTTATCGGGACTCGTTCTGGATGCCGCTGCGTATAACGAAATGGCGAGCCTCACCGGCGTCCTGCTCTACGACGGTGAACGATTCCTGCAGATGCTTGAGGGGCCTGAGGACGCCATCGCTCCGGCGTATGATCGTATCCGTTGCGCAAAGAGCCACAGTGGCATTACAGAGTTGGGTCGCCGCAATGGCGGGGAGCGCCACTTCCCGTGGTGGTCTATGCACTTGGTTGTGGTCAGCCGGGTCGACCTAAGAATTGCCCTATCAAGTGATTGGCGGGGACTTGCGCAACGAAGAGTGGAAGATGTCTACCAGGTTCCTATGGGTCTGGACCGCTTAGTTGCGCTTGTCCTGACCGCGGGAGACTGATTTCAACTTCCAATGGTCGGAGTCGGCGCCGCAAAGGAACCAGCAGGTGAGGAGGCCGAGTCTCCTTCTGGCAGACCGGCGTCTTACTGCCCGGTCCACTTCAGCGCATCTTTGTTGATGGGTGGCCGCCTGAGCTACGGGTTGTCTAGTCTTTGGCTCGCTCAGCCCATCCCAGAGGTGAGCAGCCAAGCATGGCTAGAACGACCATTGCCTTGAAGAAGAAGAGCTCAAACGCATAGTCAAGGCCGTCGAGGTAGACAGGCTTGAGCCTTTCGGCGTTTCCGATGGGAGGCTAGCGACCGCCCTGAAATTTGAAGGTGAAGCGAGCGGCAGACGTGCCCGTCTCCCCATTGATGGGCTTGGGCGTGGCGTCGACCAGCGTCAGCGTGCCATCGGCAACAGGGGCTGGCACGCCCAGCGTAAGGTCCATCGGCTTGGACCAGCCGCCGCCGAACAGCGTCGCGCTGACGATGAGTCGTCCGGCGTGAATGCATTGAACGTCGGCTGGGCACCGGCTGTCCTCGATGACGCGGTCGGGCCGCACCCTGGGTCCGTCGACCGCTGCGATCTCGCCCAGGCGCACAGGGCCTTCAATTGGAGTGCGTGCCACCGGACCAGCCGCGGCGCACCCTACAAGTGATATCGCCATCAGCGCTGAAAGTGCCCCGGGTCTCATCCAAAAGGCTAAGTCAGCTTTTTGTTGTTCGATTCGCATGGTTTAGGCGCCTCTGAAGATGGCCGGAGTGTCCCACAGCTCTGGGATACGTGCTTAGATACGCGACATAGAGCCCTGTTGGGGTGACAGCATCACCTCATGAACATCAAATACCGTTTCACGTTCGCATTGACTGAAGCCCGAGGTTCCCAACTTTCTGCCCTGGGCCTTAAGGTTGAGCTCCCGAGTGGACCTTCGCCGCAGACGGGGGGTGTCGGAGTAGCTCACGCGGTGGAAGGGGCCATCGGCTGGAGCGGGGCGTGCGGCTTGGTTCGCTCGTGGGATGGACGGGCCACGGTGACCACGGAGTTCACTCCGTCCGAAGTGGACTCTGCTTCTCACTGTGCGATGGTTGTTGTGCATGCGAGCGGTTATCCCCAGCCAGAGCACGACTTTCGTTTCGCGAAGCGACTTACGACTTGACCAGGTGCTGCGCCAAGTGCGGTGAGGGGGCGGTGCAGGTGGCGCCTTTTAGAGTTAGGAAGAGCCTGAAGTGGGGCAGAAACTCCTTCTTGAAGCTCCACTGGATTGAGGAAGCGTGCTTCATGCAAACCTCTGTCTGGAAAACGCACCTTAACGACCTTGGTGTCGGGACGCTTCCTGTGGAAGACACGAAGGGTAAGTGGCTGGATGACGTTGTTCAGTTAGAGCCGGGACCCGCGGTTCCGCTCTCCATGGGCGGCGCGGAAGGAATCCGTTGTGAGAGATGCCGGAGAGAGCTCTATCCATGGCACGACCGAGTTTTCTTTCCCGCTCCGATCAGTCCGCCGAACGCCCCTCTCTTTCACAGCGTGCAGCGCTTCGGCGTCCAGCATCAGGCCACCAATCAAATGATCGTGCGCGCTGACGTAGTCAAGGTCATCAAGGCGGCCGGTCTGAGAGGGGTGGAGTTGTGGCCGTGTATGCCGCCAGGCTAGCTCGGCAAGGCTTGAAAGGTGGGCCGTGCAGCGTGGGCCCATGGGTGTCTTGGGTAGCCTGGCCCAGATGGACGGTTTCTACGTAACCGAACGCGGCGGAAGGTAGGAGGGAGGTGTGGCGGCCTAGCGCAAGCTATAGATGGCCAAGCGCTCTCGGTGGCTGCTATGGAGGCAGCGCGGTAGGATTGGAAGTAGCATCAACTTCCGGGCATGAGGGCGAAAATGGCGATCTTCCGAGTTGGAAACATCAAATGGGAAACCGGCGGAGAATGCCCGGTGTTGCCAAACGACGTTATGGTGGAATGCGCCGACGAAGCCGATATCGCGGATGCGTTAAGTGATCGTCATGGGTGGCTCGTGATCGACTTCGTTGTTCTAGACAAGGCCGAGTCATCCACCGCCGCAAACTGCGCCCGCTCGGCGCGGTAGCCGCTCTGGGGCGCGCGCGGACGGGCCGCTGCCCTGAATCAACATCGCTGGTCTCAAGCCGCCCGTCCAATCAGGCCGCTGGATTGGCGGTCTGAAGGACTGGTCAGTGCCGCACTTGGCTGTTGACTGCGTTTGACGTTGTCAGCCGATAGACGCCGCGAGAACGTGCTCGGTTACGGATGTCGTGGTCACTTCGACCTTCCAAGTGCAGCAATAGCGTGCCGACCAGCTCCGCATCTTCTAGCGCTTCTGCCCCGGCCAAGAACACAAGCTCTGCAACACGCGAGCGCCGCTTGGCTTCCTCACGTCGTTGGTTTTCCTTTGCCTTCAGCGCTCGGCGCTGGCTGGCAAGAAGCTCTCGCGCTTGAAGCTGAGCCAGTCTTTCGGTGGCACGCTGAATCCGCTGGTGGTAGTGGGTTGGCTCAGCCATGTTTTTCTCCTATGGGCTCTACGAGTCAACCAAAGAAATGGCCCGCGTCAAGTTCACGCCACTTTGAGTGAAGTGGACTCCGTTCAAGCTAGAAGGGTTCAACAAAAATGTTTCTGAAGAAGGAAGCAATAGCGCACCTAGGTGTTCCCGGGGGAACACGTGCGCAAGGGGCCATGCCCCTTGAACCCCAATCGCTTTCAGCGCTTGCGTAAATCGAAAGCCACGGCATAAACAAAGCAACGTCCACTGCTTTGGAGCCTCATGGCCATTTACCACGCCAACGTCAAAACCTTCAGCCGAGCCAAAGGACATTCGTCCATCGCAGCGGCCGCCTATCGCGCTGGTCTCTTGCTCGAGGATGAGCGCACGGGTCAGCGCCACGACTATCGTCGGCGGGATGGCGTGGTCGAGACGCGGTGCGTCATTCCCGATGGTGCACCCGATTGGGCCCTGATTCCGGCTGCGCTCTGGACCCAGGCCGAAGCTGCCGAGCGGCGAAAGGATTCGACCATCGCCAGAGAGTTCGAGTTCGCGTTGCCCCACGAGCTCGGTGACGAGCAACGTTCTGCCTTGGCCGGCGAAGTCACACGTGCCCTGGTGGATCGCTACGGGTTCGCTGCGCAGGCGAGCATCCACAGCCCGGGCAGCAAGGACGGGCTTAACTGGCATGTCCACGTGTTGGCCACCACCCGGCGTTTGGGGCCTGAAGGCTTTACAGACAAAACGAAGGAACTGGATGGCGGACCATCGGGTAGGGCGGAAGTTGAATGGGTGAGGGAACTGGTCGCCCGAGTCACCAACGCACACCTGGAAGCGGCCAGCTTCGACATCCGGATCGATCATCGCAGCTTGAAGGCCCAGGCGGATGAGGCACTAGCGAACGGTGACCTGGTCGGTGCGGCTGTGTTGGCGCGCGAGCCCACAAGGCACATGGGAAAAAAGCTTCGGCCATCGAGCGACGCGGGGGAAGATCTCAACGAGGCGAGATGAACCGGCTCATTGAGGAAGACAACGAGGAGTCGTTCAATGAAATGTTGGCGCAGTTCGAGCAGGAGGACAGGGCCATGCAGACGCCTGCTGGGCACTGCGGTCGGCAGGCTCGCCGTGAGTCCCGCCGATCCTCACCGGCGACGCTGACGTTCTCTGATGGTCGCATCGAGATGTCGCAAGGGATGGCCCGGGTCGCGAGCGCGGGGCGACAGGGGGAGGGTGAAAAGTCAGGACAGGCCACCGTGACTCTTGAATCCATTAGGGAGCAGGTGGTTCAACTAGGCGCGACACTGAGGGATGACCTGGCTGTCCAGGGGCTCCACACGACGTTGAACGCACTCCAGGTGTTGGCTGCAAATCCGCTACCGCCAGATGACAGCAAGGACTACCGCTCCATTCTCAGTCGCCTCCTGGTGGGCCTGCGCCGTTTTGCCGCGGCACTGGCCCGCTTCCCACGCCGCCTTGAGGCCGTCCGTCGTGCCGTTCGTCTCCGGCACATGGCCGAGCAATCTTGGCAT
This sequence comes from Stenotrophomonas sp. 364, assembly GCF_009832905.1. Classification (NCBI taxonomy): domain Bacteria; kingdom Pseudomonadati; phylum Pseudomonadota; class Gammaproteobacteria; order Lysobacterales; family Lysobacteraceae; genus Stenotrophomonas; species Stenotrophomonas sp. 364. Next base: position 2,411,827 of record NZ_CP047135.1, on the reverse strand, counting down.
GACTTTGTCGCGAACCATCCAGAGCCCGGTGTGCCTTGGACGGCCGGCGACTGGGCAAAGAGGCGGGGCCGTCGCCTCGCTGCGCTGGAGCAACGCTCAGCAGAGCTTGCGAGGGCCCAGGCGGCCGCGACGCCAGAAGAAGAAATGGCATGCGCCCGGGAGCTGGCCGCTCGGGCTGAGCATCTGGAAGGGGTAAGCGCGGGTATAGCCGGACGACGCACAATCAAGTGTGAGGGGATGCGGCGTGCCCCAGCCATCCCTAACAGTCCAGCCCCTGAGCCTGATCAGCCAAAACCTGCACGGGCCGCACGGGGTCCCCGGCTTCACTGAAGCCGGCGGGACCCGATGTCCAAAGCATATGTTGCCGCGGTGCTTGGACGCCGCCCATCCGTAATGATACTGCGCAAGGATGACGGACGACCTCGATAGTTTTTGAAGGGAGCCCTTGCAGCTCAACGGCTTGCGGCCGGCCAGGGGCCTCTGGAGTGCCTTAACTTGCTGATCGTATTGGTCGCGGCGAGAATGTTGCGGGGATGGTTGCGACCAGTGCCACGCAGTATTTTCCGGCGGCGCAGTCTGTGAGACGAAGCCCAGCTACGTTTCATGCTGGCGTCTGGGGCTGCTTCAGGGCGCACACTCCCTACGGCCAAGAGCGGTCATTTTGGCGGCTGGTCCGCGACTTACGAACACAAGGCAATCGCATGAAATACGAAGAGCTGTCCCGAGCTGCGCTCATCAAGCTCCTGCAGGATCACGACGCCGAGCGTCTTGAGTCAGGAAAGGATGGCATTGTCCTGAACTACACAGGGCGGACAGCTCCGTGGCAGATCGCACGTCAAGTCAAACCGAGGATGTGCGAGATCAATAAGCGCGCATCTGTTGGGGACGCCGCGGAAGAGGCCGTCAACGAGTTGTGGGATGGTGAAAATCTTGCAGCGATGGTTACGCTCTACAAATACCGTGGCCAAGTGGACTTGGTCTTGACGGACCCGCCGTATAACACAGGCGAGGATTTCCGCTACAACGACAAGTGGGATAAGGATCCAAACGATCCCGACATGGGAGATTTGGTCGCTAAGGACGACGGCTCACGCCACAGCAAATGGCTGCGCTTCATGACTCCTCGTTTGTGGATGATGCGGGAGATGCTGAAGCCCGGCGGCGTGATCGCCATCTGCATTGACCATCGTGAGCTCTACCGATTAGGCATGCTGATGGATGAGATTTTCCACGAGGAGAATCGTCTCGGAATCATCAATTGGCAGAAGACGACGCCCAAGAACCAGTCATCAAAGCTGTCTCTGACGACCGAGTATGTGTTGGTCTATGCCAAGTCCGCGGAGCTCGCAAAAACAGGTTTGGTGGAACGATCGGCACTTGCTGATGCACGCTTCGGTAATATCGACAATGATGCGCTCTCTGACTGGAAGCAAGGCGATTTGACGGGTAAAGGGGCCAGTAAGCTAGCCAATTATGCTATCCAATCACCGTTCACTGGTGAGTTTCACAACCCAGGCGAACGTCACTGGGCGAACAAGCGGGCCGCCATGAAGAAATGGCTGGAAGAGTGGGGCGTTGACTACGAAGACTTCGATATTGGGGACGGGCGGGGCAAGGCTCTCGCACTGAAGGGGTGGGCGGCGTCAACCGAAAGCCAGCGACAGAAGTTACTTGCGAAGTCCCAAAGCACTTCATCGAAGCGCCTGGAGCAAGGCGGGTGGCCGTATCTTTATTGGGGTGTGGATGGCCAGCAGAAGCCAGTTCGTAAGGTCTACAAGAGCTTGGTTCGTCAGGGTGGGGTTCCAACAACATTCTGGCTCGATGATGATGAAGCTCCCCCCGCCATCGATTCGGTCTCGTGGTTGCGAACACTAAGTGGCAGGTCCCGTGATGGTATCGAGGAGCTGGATGCGGTTGTGGGTAAAGGACATAACTTCGAAACCGTGAAGCCGCTGCGTCTTATCAAGAAAATCATCCAAATTTGGTGTCGGAAGGACGGCATCGTGCTAGACCCTTTCGCAGGATCTGGAACGACTGGACATGCCGTTTTGGAGCTAAACAAAGAGCAGGATGCAAGTAGGCGGTTCATCCTCATCGAACAGGGCAACGATGCCAAAGGCGATAACTACGCTAAGACGCTGACCGCAGATCGCATCAAGCGTGTTATTACAGGGAAATGGAAGTCTGGGGAAAGAGAGCCCTCGGGAGGCGGTTTCCGCTACTTCACTGTCAGGCGCGAGAAGGTCGATGCCAATGCAGTGAATGCTCTGGCCCGCGAAGAGATGATGGACCTGCTCTTGGTGAGCTATTGGGATCGCAACGATAAGACCAAGTCATACCTTCGGCGGCTTCCTGCGGGCGGTTATAAGCACCTATTTGCTGTCAACAACCGCGACGAGGGTTTCTTCTTGGTGTGGAGTGCGCCTGATGAACCCTCAGCTCTGACGCGGACTGTCTTCAAGGAGATCATCCAAGAAGCCAAGGCTGCCGATTTGGCAGGCCGTTACCACGTCTACGCCGCGCTGGCTCCTTACACCGGCAACGATATTGAGTTCTATCAGATTCCCGACAAGGTGCTGGAGCACATTGGTTTCAACGCCCGGGCAGATGCTTACAACAACGATGGTGGCATGGATGCAGATTGAGCTGAAACCTTTCCAGGTTCGAGCGGCACAGCAGATTGTTAACCGTTACGCCTTCTTTGCTGGGCACGCCTATCGGCCCACCTACAAGGGGAAGCTCCGGCGGCCCTTCTATCAGGCGTTGTCGGCTATCACGGGCGCGGGCAAGACCCCCGTGCTCGCGGAAGCTGTGACTCTGATGCGAATGCACATGGTCGTGGAGCCCATTGTCTTTTGGATGAGCAAAGCCAAGTCGGTTGTCCAGCAGACTTACGCAAACTTTTCTGGCGGTGGGAAGTATGCTGGATTAGTCGAGGAATTCAGGGTCATTCGTGCGGCCCAGCTAGAGCCAAGCCTGATCGCAGACGGGAGCTCTCCGCTCATTGTGTTGGCAACCACGGGGCTGTTCAACAACAAGGAACAGTCCGACGGTGCTCTGAATATTTACAAGAAGGACCAGGACCTCTTCGGTGACCAATCGCCCTGGGAGCGGCTGATCGCCCGGGACGCTGGCGGCGTTCGGCGTCCCCTTATCATCGTCTATGACGAAGGGCACAACCTTTCCGATCAGCAGACCCAGATTCTTGCCGAGTTGGAGCCCGAGGCCTACCTGCTCGCGAGTGCCACGCTCAGGCTTCCCTCGGGATTTGCCAAGTCGGTTATCGGTCCCCAAGAAGCCTGGATTGATGATGCGAGAGAGGATGACGACAGCCTAAAGCGCTTCGTTCAGCTGGGTGCTGTTGGAGACGCTGGGACTCCCGATGCCAGCGCATTTGCCGTTACGGTTGTGGATAGCAATGCTGTCATCAAGTCCGAGCTGATCAAAACCTCGATCCAGTTCGACGGCACCACTGCGCCAATGGAGCGTTGCCTTGACGACCTTTACGATCGGCTGGAGCTGATTGAGCAGGAAATCCAGGCGCGCGCGCTTGGGTTTACCCCCAAGGCCATCTATGTGTGTAAGACCAACATCACAGACGACGGCGATAAGGACGACCACACGAAGCCGTTTGAGCATCGCAACGCGCCGCCAATTCGCATCTGGCGCTACTTAGTCGAGCAGAAGAAGGTGGATCCTGCCAAAGTGGCCATCTACGCCGACTTGAAGTTCTCTGACGGCAACAGGCCAGATGCCGTGAATCTGTTCTCGCGAGGCGAGAGCGATTTTGATGAGTTCCAAGCTGGAGATTTTCAGCACATCATCTTCAATCAAGGGCTTCAGGAAGGGTGGGATGATCCGGCTTGTTACTTGGGCTACGTGGATAAGTCCATGGGTTCCCAGATCAGGGTGGAGCAGATCATCGGCCGTGTGCTGCGTCAATATGATGCAAAGCACTACGACTCCCCGTTGCTAAACAGCGCCCATTTCTTCCTGCGCGTCGATAAGAAGAACGTTTTTACGGAATCCATTGAGGCGGTGCGTGCCAAGCTTCAGGAGGATGGGGCTGCCATTGAGATTGTTCATACATATGGTGGCGGTGACGGGGGAGCCGAGGACATCTATCCGAAAGAAGACTCGTCGGTCGTCCTTCACCAAGTCCACGCCGACGCAGGCGATGCTGTGGCGGTCATTGCTCAGCTTGTGGCCAAATTTCCCACCTTCAAGGAAGGAGAAGAGGATACCCAGGGGGAAGCCCACAACAAGATGGAGCTGGTGGTTATTTCGGATCTCGACAAGGAGAGCGGGCACGACTGGATGGTGAATGGGCATGCCAACCGCGTGCGGTTGCGTTGGTTGGTGAGCAATGCAATCCGAAGCCGCTCTCGTGCTGCCTTAGCCGTAGTTGATCTGAAGGCGTCCAAGTTTGACGTTCGTGTGGAGGCAGGCAGCAATGCGGCTGCGGCTGCGGACGATCTGGCCAGGGACATCGTGTCGTCCTACTACCAGCTCACTTCGCTGGTTTACGAGTCTGAGCGGGAGTTCACCTTCTCGACGATGCGGGTGCCTAAGAAGGCGCAGGCATTTGACAATGGTCTCTATGCCCGATACGCCGGTCTGAACAAGTTTGAAGCGCCCTTCGCAATCGCGTTGGACAAGTTAGGTCTTCCCTGGCATCGAAACCCTAGCAATGGCGGATTCCGAATTCCGCTGCTATCGGAAGGTGATAGTGCTTCGTTCTCTCCTGACTTCTTGGTCTGGAAGGGGAAATACGTTTTTTGTTTGGACACCAAGGGCTCGCATCTGCTTACCGACGCAGTCGCACGAAAACTCTTCGATATCCAGGACGAGGGGACGACTAAGCTGCTGACACGATTTATCTCCGAAGGAACGCAGAAGACTATTGGAGGTAAGGCCATCCAAGGCGGTTACACCGTCTGGAAGATGAAAGCTGGTTCGCCGACTCCCATCCATGTCTCGTCTTTGGACCAAGCGGTGAAGGAGTGCTTGAAGGCATAGTTCGAGTCGCAGCCATGGTCTGCTGGTCTTTACCTTGTTCTTGGGCTCCGGAGGCCCCGCTTCGCGGGGCCTTTGCTCACTTGGATCGATGTCATCAGTGGAGCGCTGGTCCTGAACTCAAGGCGGACGGAGGATTAGAGGCTCTGGCCGTTCGCTCCCGTCGCCATTGCTCCGTGGCCACGAAGGCACGGTCTACCAAGGCTTCCCGAGTTCGAGTAGCGGCTGCGGGTGTTGGCGGCTTGTAATCGAGGGTGGGAACGGCGAGGCCTTGCCATTGACGAATCAGCTCTGCTGAAGCTTCCAAGGCATACCTCACTTCCTGAGCGCACTCGCCTGATTCCCGTGGTTGCCGGCCGCACATCAACCCAGTGAGGATTTGGCCTGCAACGAGGAACTGGGGGTTGGACAACATGATTGCTCCTTTGAGCGTAGAGGGTGCACCCATCAAAGCGCGCAGCTGCTCAATAGCAATACCGAGGAATGAGGCTCACCTCACAAAAATGAATACTGGTCCTCGCGGATGCTTTCCCGCTCCCGACTAGGGGCGATCGCGCGGTGGCTGCAGGTCCAAGGATCCGGCTATGATCGAGGAAACATTGAAAGGAAACTTGCCTGGCAGGCTTTCTGCAAAGGTGAGAAGGGCTAGGGTCGAAGGTGATCCGATCCCACTCTCTCCGCCAATCATGCATAACTCATTGATTCTTAATATGGATTTTTGATGTTTCCTGATTGGTAGGCGGAAAGCATGCAGAGGCGACAATCGCATGCGCATCCCTCACCATTTGAGTCGGTCCGAGACCGGTCGCTGGTCTTTCGTCCAGCGCGTTCCTGTTGACCTTGAAGAAGGTCTGATTGTTGTAAGGCCGCATCTACTGTTGGCCGGAAGTGGCCCGCGTGCCATATCGTTGGCTATCGTCGCTCGGGGGAATCGAGCGAGGCTTTCGGGTCCTCATGTCTGCATTTCTATGGAAGGCTCACTGATGCCAAGCATCCACCGCATCGTGCCGGGAAGCCTGTTTCCCGGCCCGCTCAGTACCCGTCTCATCGTTGCATCCCTCGCACTGATGGCCCTGGCGCCATTGGCAGCTGCGCAGTCGCTGTCCCCTGCAATCGAGTCCCGGATTGCTCGGGTGGAACACGGTCTTTCCACGCGCGTAGTCGTCAAGGGCGCTCCCGATGCAAAGGCGTCGATTGCCGCGCGCATGGCCTTCTACGACGTTCCATCGGTCAGCATTGCCCTCATCAACGATGGGCATATCGAATGGGCTCGCGCCTATGGCGTACTCAACACGAATGAGCAAGGCGCTGCCACGCCTGCAAGCCTGTTTCAGGCTGGCTCGATCAGCAAACCGATCACTGCCCTAGGCGCTCTGCGCCTTGTTGAGCAGGGCACGTTGTCGCTTGATGCTCCAGCCAACGGGCAGCTCCATGGTTGGAAGATTCCGGATAACCACTTCACCCGGCAACGCCCTGTCACGCTACGTGGCCTGCTCAACCACAGTGCCGGCATGAACGTCCATGGCTTTTACGGCTACGCACAGGGCGAGCCGGTACCGTCTTTGCTGCAGGTGCTGGATGGTGTGGCGCCAGCGAAATCCGAGGCAGTCCGTGTCGAGGCCACGCCTGGCACCGAGTGGAAGTACTCCGGAGGTGGCTACAGCGTTGTCCAGTTGATGATGATGGAAGCAGCGGGACACTCGTTTCCCGAACTGATGCAGGCCTTGGTCTTCACCCCCCTGGACATGAAGGACAGTACGTTCGCCTTGACGTTGCCGTCGGCGTGGCACCCGCGGGCTGCTACCGCCCACGACAGCGACGGAAGGCCCCTCGCCGGCGGTTGGCACGTTTATCCGCAATCGGCGGCGGCGGCGCTGTGGACCACTCCGACCGATCTGGCCAAGGTAGTGGTCGACATCCAACAGGCTTACTCCGGCAAGCCTGGCAAGGTGCTGTCCAGTGCGATGACCTCCACGATGCTGAGCCGAGGGTTGGGTGAGTATGGCCTGGGGCTATATGTAGAGAAGCTGGGCGGAGGCACCAGCTTTTCGCACTCGGGGGGGACGGACGGGTTCCGCTCGCAGTTGTATGGCTACACCCACACCGGACAAGGCATCGTGCTGATGACCAATAGCGACAACGGCGCAGCTCTGATCGATGAAATTCTTGTCAGCGTGGCAGCCGAATACGGCTGGCCCGAGTTTCAGATTACCGAGAAGGTTGCGTTGGACTCTGACCCCGCGACCAACGCGACGTTTGCGGGCCACTACATCCTGGCGGGCAAACCCGCGCAGATCATCGCCGAAGGAGACCGTCTTTATCTCCAGAGCGAACTGTTCGCCAAGCAGCCGATGCAGCTGTTTCCGGAGTCGAAAACCCGGTTCTTCATGACTGCACAGGATATGACGGTCGAGTTCCAGCAGGTGGGCCGCGAAAAACCGAGCAGCTTTTCGCTTGGACGCGGGAATAGCACGTATGTCGCCGTATCCGCGGAATAAGTGTGCGCCAGCACCCGTGCATGCCACAGCGAGTCCTCACGGCGTGGCGGGCAAGTCAGCCTCCATCCGAGCCGCGCGGGCTTCGTCCTGCAGCCAGTGTGCAAACGCTTGCACTGGACCGGCAGTCAAACCGATCGGTTCGGACAGCACCAGGCAGAACGTCTTGGACACCGCCTCGCCTTGCGGCCATGGCGCCACCAGCCGACCTTGCGCCAGCTCTGCCTCCACGTAAAGGCGTGGCACCAGGGCAACCCCGAGGCCTGCAAGCGCTGCTTCAATCAGCATCGCATGAAGGTCGTAGCGTGCCCCCACCGCTGGGTTGGTGAGGGCTATGCCTGAGTCCTTGGCGTAGCGCTGCCAGGCATCGGGGCTTTGTCGTCGGTGTAGCCGCGGCAGTTGGTCCAGCGAAACGCGAGCCTTTGCGCCATTGATGAGCGCGGGATGGCACACCGGCACCAGCACTTCCTGCAGCAGCGGGTAAGTGCGCATACCCGCCCAGGCTGGGTGCTCGAAGTGCACGGCCGCGTCGAATCCACTGCCGGCAAGCGCGAACGGGTCAGTGCGCTCGGAGAGGTGCACGGTGATGTTCGGATGCGCGCGGCTAAACGCGGGCAGGCGAGGGATAAGCCATCGCAACGCGAAGGTGGGCGTTACGGCAATGTCCAGGCTTGCAGCGTCCTTCGGTTGGCCCATCAGGTATTGGCTGTCCCGGTCCAAGCGGTCCAGCGACTCGCGGACTTGGGCGGCGTATCGCTCGCCATTGGGCAGCAGGCGGACGCGATTGCCGACCCGCTCAAATAGGGGGACCCCCAGGAAGGACTCCAGCCTGCCGATCTGGCGGCTGATGGCCCCCTCGGTGAGGGAAAGCTCTTCCGCTGCCCGCGCGAAGCTGCCGTGGCGGGCGGCGGCCTCGAAAGCGGTCAGGGCGGTGCTGCTGGGAATCTTCCGGCGCATGGGGATCCAGCGTGATCTTTTGTCACTGAAGCATACCGAAACATCGATTTGATGAGAGCTAATGCAGGCCTAGCATGATGGGACATCAACAAGGGGCGCGCGCAAGCCGGCCCAGGAGTGCTCCCATGATCTACACCGTCGAATGCAGCTATTCCGACTCCGCCAGCGAGGAGGAATGGAACGATTTCTACAGCCTGCACAAACTGCCTGCGCTCATTTCCGTGCGGGGGTTCCACACCTCGCAGCGCTTCAGGGCATGTGGTGCAGGGTGCCCGACCTACCTTGCCCTTCACTCGATAGACGGCCTGGACGTCCTGCAGGGGGACGAGTATGCCCGGAAGGGAGGGGGCAACTTCGCGCGCTGGCAGCAGCACATCACGGACTGGCATCGAAACCTATACGGTGGCTTGGATCGGGCCCCCACCGTCGAACAGGCCGATTACCTGCTGGTGAGTCGCGTCGGCCCTGAGCCGATCATTGCGATGGGGATTGCCCCCGAGCCCTTGCATGCGGTTGCGCTGGATCACGCGCCGGCAGCGCTCTGGCTTGCGCGCCTTCCGGCCGGGATGGTTCCAGCCAGGGAGTCCTTTCCCAGTGGGGTGCATGCGTATGCGCCCATGACCGCACAACTCAAGAGCGTGTCCGATGCAGGCCGGTCAGGGGCGGAGACGCACCCAGATGCCTAGGCTCTCGATCTACTTCACCGAGGAGCGGATGCCGGCGAAGGACAGTCTCGACGCGCTCACTGAGCGATGCGCGGTGCTGTGTACGGACGTGCTTGGTGCTGCGTTGGACAACGTCCACATCCTTTACGTGGCTGCGCGTCAGGGGCGGGGCCATCCGGCGTCTGCGGAGCTGGCCTACCGACTGGGTCCGGAGAGGACGCCCGAGCTCATGGACGAATTCATGCAGCAGCTCGATCTGGCCATCCAAGACCATGCAGGGCTGACGGCGCGAATCCGTTGCTTTGGCTACGCCAATGATTCCCTCCACGCACGAAACTGAAGAGCGGCCATGAACGCATCCATCGTTGAACGGGCTCTGCCCACCCTCCAGATCGGTGGCTTCCTGATCCAAGCGATCAGCGATGGCCATCTGACCGCCAGTTTGGATCTGCTCTCCCACATTGATCCGGCCGAGGCCGCGCAGCTACAGCTGAAGGCAGGGGTCAGCGACCCGTCCTCGATCCACATCAACACCTACCTGGTGCGGGGGAAGGACCGCACGATCCTCATCGACGCCGGTGCCGGGGGGATCAAGGGCTGGGGAGGGGAGTTGAGGGGCAATCTATTGCGAGCCGGTGTGCAGCCCACGGATGTGGATACGATCTTGCTCACGCATGCGCATCCTGATCATGTTGGCGGTCTGCTCGATGCTCAAGGTCACCCCGTCTTCCCCAATGCGGAGCTGCTCATACACCCATGCGAGCTGTCCTTCTGGGAGGACGACGGCAACCTTGCCCGCAGCAATGATCGTGCCCGGGGCAACTTCCTCCTCGCACGGCAGGTGTTCGCCGGATATCGCCGCAACTTGCGCCTGTTGGCCGAGGGCGATGTACTCCCCGGTATCAGCATGGTTCCGCTGCCAGGCCATACGCCAGGTCACACCGGCTATCGGGTGGAATCGGAGGGCCGCAGTGCGTTGATCTGGGGTGACATCGTGCATTTTCCCCACATCCAAATTGCCCGGCCCGACGTATCCATCGCGTTCGACCAGGATCCGCAGCGGGCTGCAGCGGCCCGTTCAGCGCTTTTGGATATGGTCAGTGCAGATCGGTTGATCGCGGCCGGCATGCACTTGGGTGAGCTGGGGTTTGCTCGCATCCAGCGCATCGGAAGGCGTTATGCCTTCACCTACGCCGGATGAAGAAGGACTGGTTGTTGTAAGGGCAGCGTCCGCTCTTGGCCGGAAGCGGACTGCGCACGAGAAGAACTCGTGCTGCGGAAATTTGCGGGACTTTGCGGCCCTTAACGGACATTGGCACGGTCGCTGAGCCGGACGTTGATCATGTGCAGGCTTGTTAGCCGGAACCGGCCACCCTAAGATCAGGTGGCATGGGAGATGCGACGCGTCGTACGGTTCACTCTGAACTGCAAACGCAAGCAGCCCCTCTGGGCTACCTATTCGACAGCGTGTAGATATTTGAAGAAGTGCGTACCTGAAGGCTAGAGATCAATAAATGCGTGTAATGAAACTTGCCCATCCTGATCTACCTGTCGATGCGATATTGCGCGATCGCGTCGTGGCAGGTCGGCTTGATAATAGAACTGTAGAGTTTCTGGCTACTAAGGGCGGAGGCGAAGTCGGCTTGCTCATCTTTGACCATTGGCCATCCAACAATGTTGGCATCATTCACGAGATTTACGTCCTACAAGCCTTTAGAGGACGAGGGGTGGGCACGAAGTTGCTTGCGTTCGCTGAGAGGTATGCCTTGGATCATGGATGCAGCTCCCTTCAGCTGACAGCCCGTAGTCTCGATTCGGATTTCATGAGTAACTCAAATTTGCACGATTGGTACGGTAGCCATGGCTTCACGGGTGCTGACTCAGAAGCGCCGACGATGAAGAAAGCGCTGCTGACCGATCCTGCGACTGATTCGCTCAGCCATACGTAGGCGCGGATGACCACATTCGGCCGTTGGCAGCCATGCGCCAAATTTCAGCCAGCAAGGGCATAATCCCAACAAAAAACGGCAGATTTCGATTTCAACATTTCGAATGAACTGCAGCGAGATTGTGAGGTTGAGCTGCATCCTCGGCACACGGGGTGAGCAGTTGGTTGTGAACTCTAGTTTTGAAGGATAAAGTAGTGTTTTCTTACTCTTTCGCGGTGAAGCTCACTGATCGCAGCATTAGCGCACAAACCCCAGAAGCCCTGTTCGATCTTGAGGGTCACGTGCTGAGGATTCTGCGCAAAGAGGATAGCGTGCTTCTTGTCTCCTCCGATGGTTACTCAAGTTTGCAGGATGCGCAGCAGCAACTTGCTGCGACGCTGATGAGAACTAAAGTTGCGCTCCTAAAGCTCAATATCCCCCATCTTGACTGGTGGTCCTTCAATGATACTCAGCGACGTGCGACGATCGATATCGGTAGCATTTTTGATAAAGTGAACATTGTGCCAGTCAGCTACGTGCCCCAAGCTTATGAAACCCAGCGCCTTCAACATTGGCCTGGTGCCATACCAGCAGGCCCGGATTTTGATCTTGGGGCCCTTGCAGAGATCGCTCTTCCTGATAGAGCGTTAAGGTTCGAAACTCTACGCACAGTGGAAGCATTAAATGTGCTTGGACTTGCTCTGGCGGATACCCACGCTAGGTCGAAGCTGATTTTGGCAGTGACTGCAGTGGAGATTCTCAGTGTCCGGGGGCGCGTAGATAGCGATGTTGAAGGTGCGCTCAATGCTCTTAAGAGTAAAGTTTCGGAGATCCAGGTCGCCGACGACGTAAAGCGGCAGCTCAAGATGGTGTTAGGCGATGCCAAGAAAGAGTCAATTGGAACGGCTGGGAAACGTCTGGTCCAAAAAATGCTCGGCGATGGGGCTGCGGAGGAATTCAGTGAACTTTATAAGTTGCGATCCGAGTTAGTACACGGCAATGATTCGCGACTCTCTATTAACATTAAAGAACATTCCGAGATTGAACGCAAGGCGGACAGGGGGTTTCAGTTGGCACTTAATCTGACTCTGTCGCTATGTGACATCGGATGATAAATGTTGGCGTATCTCTCGATTTTCCAGGAATACTTCGATCTTGGCGAGAGGGCGCTCGAGATCGGCTGGCAATTATGGGTCCTGTCCCCTGGGTGTCAGCGAGCTCTAGCTCGCCATACGCCCCATCCTACTGTTCAACGCTGCAGTGTGCACCGCGCTCGGCTTGATTCTCTGCGCAATAGCACTCCTCGCGTGTATCTGCATGATTCAATTGCGCGCGACTTTGGCCGCACTATCGCTCCGAGTATAAACAGACTTGTTAGCCGGTCCCGGCCGCCCTAAGATCAATCCGTGTAAAGAGCAGGGCACACCAAGCGGTGCGCTTTGGATAGAACGTCTAACCGATCCAAGCGGTCTCCCATTCGGTAGTTATGTTTCAAGGAGGATGTATGCCAGACATTGAAGTGGAAATCGCTCCGCCTGTGAACTGGCAGGACTTCGAACGACTCACTCTTGACGTAGCGAAAGTGCAGTGGAAGGACGACTATGCCGAAAGGCATGGCCGCCAGGGACAGGCGCAGGCAGGTGTTGACGTCTTTGGATACAACTATGATTCGCGGGCTCACATCGGGATTCAGTGCAAGAAGAAGGGTCAGTCAGAAATCCCGTCTAAAAGATTGACAGTTGGGGAGATCGATACTGAAGTCAGTGCTGCGAGGACGTTCTCTCCAAAGCTGGATCATTTTATAATTGCAACAACCGGGCCGAGAGATGCGATTCTGCAGGCTCACGTCCGTGATTTGAATCAGGCGGGGCTCCCTTTCAAGGTCCATTTAATGTTTTGGGAGGACTATCAGGAGTTTCTAAACGATCACGTCAGGTTGTTGTATCGGTACTACAAGGAAGTCTTGGAGTACCGAAGTAAGTACAACCCCATTCAGCACTACCTGCTTCTGCTCATCATGGCATTCGATAGGCCCGCCCTTCGAACGCCGTTCCATCTTGAGAATAGGGCTAAGGATTTCATCCAAGCCATGTCTGATACGCAGGAAGCCATCGCTACCGGCCGCTTGAAAGATCGGGATGGGCGTGTTGTTGATGAGTGCAAGGTTCCTACGCCAAAGATCAAGAGAATAGTAAAAGCGGGTAAGTGTCTGCAGAAGGCGCGTCAGATTGCGACGGCCGCATTGGCCGAGGGCTCGGTTGTGGAACACGAGAATGTGATCGAAATAAGGTCGTTTGATGTCGCTGAGCAATTGAATGATCTCAGGAGACAGGCCGTTGATCTCCTCAATATCGAGCTTAGAGCTAATGGTTTTGAAGAGGTTGAGTTTGGCGGGGTTGAGGCATAGCAACTCGTCGCTGAGGGCTCCGCTGGGCTACGCTAACTGGCCTCAGATTTGGGAACGTCCGCGCTTGGCCGAAAGCGGACACTCGGTAGGTCGTCGGCGACGCCCTGGCAGCCGAGCGCAGCGCCGAGCAGCAACAGGGCATATACTTCGCATCAACCATGATCCAGCTTGGATTACAGCCCCATGCGTTTCACTGCAGCCGCCGGTTCTCTTGTCGTTTTACTGACCATATCGACCACCGTCCCGGTATCTGCGACGGAAACTGACATATTCGGCATCACGTTAGGGGCGCCGCTAACGTTGCCTGTTTGCGAACTATCCTCACCCGCTCCAGCTGCCGCCAGGAGCAACATCGGATTGGGGGCTAGGGCGTTCAACAAGCTGATGGCCCCGCCGCCGGAGCCGCTGAAGGCCATGCCACCGGCAACAGGGTTGTGCGTCGCGCCCGGCACGACAAATATGGCCGTAGGCAGTACCGAGTTCGGGCCAGGCGAATACGGTTACCTGGTCTTCGCCACGGACGAGGCCCCGGCGTGGGTCGCGCCCATCGGCATGTCGATCGGCGCGGGCGCAGGTGACGCTTTTTCTCTGGAAGGTGCGGGCGGCCTGGTTTTGCTGCGCAACGGACGTGTGATCGCCTTGCGCTTCAATACCACGGGGTTCGAGGCGCAGCCGCGCGTGATGGAGCTGCTCAAGCGCAAGTTCGGTTCGCCCGGTTCGCAGAAGGCCGTGACCTGGAACAACGACCTGGGTGGCAGTCGCGATTCGATTTCCGCGCAATGGCGCAAGCCCGATTTCTTTGCGGATTATTCGTCGGTCGTGCGAACGCAGGCCATGCGAGCACAAGGGCTGTCGGGCGGGATCGGATTCCTCAACATCGGCAATGATCTAGGGCAGCAAGTGCTGCAACCTGCTGCCAACAAGGAAGCGGAATTCTAGAGCACTGACGGCCTGGCGGGAGGCAGTCGTTGGATTCCGGCCAGCGCATTGAGGCCCTGGGAGGAATGCTCTTGTAGGCGAAGGAGATGGCCTGACGATGTCCGCTTCTGGCCGATCACTTGGGGCGACCGTGGAGCACGGGGCCACCTTCGGCAGCGTTGGGGAAGGAACGAGTGCATCAGGCAGGCAGAGGCGATGATCGCTTGCGCATCCCCGCCATGTGAGCCCGCCTGCTGGAAGTCATCTGCGAATCGCCAGGCGCGATTCACCTGGCCCCAAGTGATGCCTGAAGCGCCGCAGCCAACGCGGCGTCGCCGTTGACCAACTCCCTCCACTGCAGCTCCACTCCCTTTCTCCGCCCCTTCAATACGAGCTTGAGCCCGCTCGGGTCGATGGTCAGGGTGTACGTGTCGTCGCCGACCTGCAGTTCTCTACGGATCGCTTTGTCGAGAGGCGTCATTTCCAGCTCCTGTTTAAAGGGTTGGACGGGGAAGGAAGACGCTGGCGCTGCAGAACGCCTGCGCCCTTGCAGCCGCAATCAGCCTGGGTAGGTCGGGAATCGCTCGCCGGGGTGCCGCTTCTTCCACTCGGTATGGGCAACGGTGCCTTCCCAGGCGAGGAAGGCGGCTGGGGGGCGTCCTCGTCCCGACCACGTCTCACCACTGAAGGGCAGCCAGAACCGGGGCGGCAGGTCTTCCTTTGGAGCCTTGGGTGCCTTCGGAACCTTGGGAACCTTGGCCTGTTTAGATGGCGTCGGACGGGCGCTCGCTCCGATCGCTTCGCGGATCCTGCGCTGCTGCGCCGGGCTGAAATCCTCGAAGTAAGCGCTCAGGAGCAGGTTGACGCGCTTGTAGGCTTCCTTGGTCGCTGCACGGAGAAGTGCCTTGTCCGTTGCTGTTCCCGACGGGGTCGCGCCGGCAGGGAGGTCCAGCAGCGACGCGGAGGAATTGTTCGAGGTCTTGCGGGGCATGGGGGTCGGGATCTGTGCAGAGCTGGCGCCCAAGATACCAAATGGCTGGAGGATCACGTCAGACGGCCTCAGTGACTGGACCGCAAGCTGGGCATCGGCAAACCGTTCCTGGTCAGGCGACAGGACGACAGTCAGCCAGCGTTGCCTCCGTATCGCGCCATGCGACGCCCCGTATTCACCATGGACCCATGACGAAAGCAGACATCGGAAAGGCGCGCTGGGCGCGCGCACGGGCGGCTTCGCTGTGGCAGCAGGCCGACGCACTGGACCTTCGGCGCGGTGGCGACTGGCGGGCGAGGGCGAGTCGACGCACTGCCGCCGATCAGCTTCGAACAGAGGCGGCGCGTTTCGATGGGATCGCCAATCGGCTGCAGCCCCTTGACGACCCTCAGGCGGCTTGAGCGATCGCCAAGCTGCCCCCTATGGCGAGGCCAAGGCGCGCCCGCGCCGAGTCGCTCCAGGAGAGTGCCCCATGACGCGCTTATACGCGCGACTGAACGCTGCCTGCGACGCGTAGCCGAGACGCTCTGCCACGACCTCGATGGACAGGCTCTGGTGCGTCAGCCATTGGCTGGCCAATTGCATGCGCAGCTCAGTCACGTACCGCAGGGGCGCGGTGCCAATGACGGCTTGGAACCGGTCTGCAAAAACAGAGCGTGAGATGTTGGATTCTGCCGCCAGCGCTTCGACGGTCCAGTCACGCCCAGGGTCCCTGTGCAGGGCAAGCAACGCCAGCGATAGACGGGGGTCGCGCAGGGCCATGACCGGGCCGGAGGCGCCGTCGCACCCGCGCTCGATCCAGTCGCGGACGATCATGGCGGCAACGGCATCCGCCAGCCGGGCGAGTATGCCTGCAAAGCCAATGCGTCCGGAGCACACCTCGCGCTTCATCGCGTCGACCATCGGCAACAGCCCGGGGAACCGATTGCCGTCGCCATCGACCAACATCACCGCCGGCATCACCTTGCTCAACCCTTGCATGCCCCCCAGATCGACCACCATGCATCCGTGGAAGAGCACGGCGCTTGGCACGGCATGGGTGCTCGGGCATGTGTCTATGCCACTCACCGTGTCACCCAATGGGGCGGCGTCTATCGTGTCCAGGAACTGGACGGGATGGTCCTCGCCCGACAGCAACGCGTGGCCTTCTCCGCGCGGAAGAAGCACGACATCCCCGGCAGAGAGAAGGTGTTGGCTGCCGTCCGCGCCGCGAAGGATCGCGGTGCCCACTGCCAGGTAATGGAAATAGGCATGGCCTGGCTTCGGCGGAAATCCAAGCCCAAAGGTCGGCCCGGTCTGAATGCGACGGTATTGAACGCCATGCAGCCGCATGCCGGTCAGCAGCTCGCTGATCAGGTGGGAGGGCTGGGGTGGAACGTGGCTCATGGAGACGATCCGGGGTTTCGATCAAAAATACAGGTTGGACAATCATAGATCATCCTGACATCGCTCCCTAGACTCTCGGTTGCACGAATGCACTGGGATCTTTGATGAGCAATAACGTAGTGGATGTCGCAAGCGCGCCTGATTCTGTGACCCGGGAGAGCGGGGAGCCGTCTTCATCGGCATGGGTGGCCGTGTTTTCGCTGGCCATGGGTGTCTTCGGGCTACTCACGGCCGAGTACCTGCCTGCCAGCCTGTTGACGCCGATGGCGGCCGACCTGGCGGTGTCGGAGGCGCTGGCCGGTCAAGCCGTGACGGTCACCGCGGTTGTGGCCCTGTTCGCTGGCCTGCTGGTGCCGCGGCTGACCCGTTCGATCGACAGGCGCCTGGTGTTGTTGAGTTTCACGGGTCTGATGATCCTCTCCAACGCCTTGGTGGCGTTATCGTCCAGCATGGGCGTCCTGCTGGTGATGCGCGTCCTGCTGGGTGTCGCGCTGGGCGGCTTCTGGAGCATGGCAGCGGCCGTGGCCATGCGGTTGGTGCCGCCACAGCGCGTGCCTCGCGCGCTGTCCATCATCTTCAGCGGCATTGCGGTGGGCACGGTGGTGTCGGTTCCGTTGGGGAGCTACCTCGGCGGGCTGCTGGGCTGGCGCAGTGCCTTCTGGGCGGCGACGGCGGTAGGTGGACTCACGTTAGCGTTCCAGTGGTTCACGCTGCCCCGAATGGCCCCTCGCAAGGCGGCAGTTCCCGAGTCGGTGGTGGGGCTCCTGCGCAGGCCCCGCGTTGCGGTCGGCATGCTCGGCTGCGTTCTGGCGCACACCGGTCAGTACGCGCTCTTCACCTATATCCGCCCGACGTTGGAGAGCCTGGGGCAGATGAGCGCCGATGGCCTGGCCCTGATTCTGCTCGGATTCGGCGTGGCGAATTTCGTTGGTACCCTGCTGGCCGGCTGGCTCATGGAGCGCAGTTTGAAAGTCACCTTGGTGATCATGCCTGCCCTGGTGGGCGTAGCCGCGCTCGGCATGCTCCTGTTGCCGGTGGGCGTGGGCGGGCTGGCGATCCTGGTCGCGCTCTGGGGCCTGGCCTTCGGTGGCGTGCCTGTGGCCTGGTCGAGCTGGGTTGCGCGTGCGGTGCCCGATCAGGCCGAGAGTGCCGGCGGGATGGTGGTCGCTGCCGTGCAGTCCTCCATCGCCGCGGGGGCCGCCTTGGGTGGCCTGGTGTTCGGGCTGGGGGGCATTGTTGCTGTCCTTACTGTAGCCGCGACGGTGATGCTGCTGGCCAGCCTACTCATCGCGCTCCGGGTCAGGGTGAGCTCGGCGACGGTCTCGGCGGGTCCGGCGTTTCACATCTAGCCGTCCTCCGCCCTGAGTCGCAGGGTGGATTAACCCGAAGGGCGAAAAGGAGACTGGGCAGTACGCTGACTATCCCGGACGGATGGCCCTCAACGAGGTCAGAGGCTGTGTAGAGGTTGCCATGTAACGTGCGACGCGGTTGCGCAGGTGGACCGAAATCGCGCCGGCCAATCCGGCATCGTCCAGAGCCCAGGCGCCGGCGACAAAGACAGGCGCGGCGATACAGTGATGGTGACGAGCATGTTCCCTGCGCCCGGCGTGCTTGTCCTTGGCTGCTTGGCCATGAGGGGTCATAAAGAGCCGGGCGTATCCACTTCCTGGAGTGCCATGGCGTACTCCTTGCATTCTGTCCAGGGGAGTAGAAAATGGTCTGGATGATTCGATCCCCGCAGCGCCTTTGAGCAAGTCGAACACCATCCCCACGCGCTTAAACACTTGGATGCCTGGCAATCAGTCCATCTTGAGAGTTCGATGGCGTTGGGTTGGACTGTCTTGGCTCGTGCTTGCGTTTGCCTACACACCTGCCGTTGTCTTGACGAGCCGATCAGATGGCGCGCGTAGCGCTTCGGATCTCCTGCATGCCTTCTTGTTTCTCGTCGGCAGCTACACGCCATGGGCATTGGCCACCCCCATGCTGTTCGGTCTCTCGGAACGATGGATCATCGGATCTGGCCGGTCTGCGTACCACCTGATCTGGGTTGCATTGTTCGGTCTTCCAGCGATTCTCCTTCTAACAGGGGCGGGATGGGGATTGGGGCATGGCGTCTTGAGTATGTTCGGATTTGCTGGGCAAGGGCC
This sequence comes from Stenotrophomonas sp. 364, assembly GCF_009832905.1. NCBI lineage: Bacteria > Pseudomonadati > Pseudomonadota > Gammaproteobacteria > Lysobacterales > Lysobacteraceae > Stenotrophomonas > Stenotrophomonas sp. 364. Next base: position 2,392,917 of record NZ_CP047135.1, on the reverse strand, counting down.
GTTGGATCTGCACAGCAGTCAGCGTGCTTTGGTGGCCACCGCTCTATTTTCCATACCGCTTTACCTGGCTGTCATGGGGGTAGGGCAGCTGTTGGCCCATACGGCCCTGAAAAGCGAGCGTGAGCGGCTTCTGGCGCGTTTGAACGAAGAAGCATTGAGATCACGGCTACACCAGCACTTCATCTTCAATGCGCTCAATGCCATCGGCGAGCTTGGATATCGTGATGCTCCCAAAGCCGACCGGGCGTTGGGACATGTTGCAAACTTGCTTCGAGCATTGCTGGAAAGCGCGCCTGCGGTGGCGTTGAGGGACGAGATCGGGGTATGCGCTGAATTCATCGAGTTGCATCAGGTGCTGTCCGGCAACATTACGTTCATTGCGGAGATCGAGCCTGGTGCTTGGGATGCGTCCGTCCCTTCGATGGTGTTGCAGCCGCTTTTAGAGAATGCCATCCAACACGGCGCGGATACTGACGGGGCAGTCGGGATCAAAATTTGGGCCAACCTTCAAGACGGGGACCTTGTCATCAGTGTGGTGAACTCAGTCAATGGAAGCTCATCTGGCGGTCTGGGCATTGGCTTGGACCACCTCCGGAAACGATTGGTACTGGCGCACGGGGCTGGTGCATCCTTGACGACCCAATATGGGGAAAATCGGTTCACTGCTTCAATCCGTCTTCCGCTGATGGAACACTATCAACCATGATTCGCACGTTGATTGTTGACGACATGTCTCTTGCGCGAGGGCGACTCATTCGGCTGCTGGCGAGCGAACCTGACGTCACCATCGTAGGGGAGACATCAACGTTGGAAGCTGCGGTTGAGCGTGCGAACGTTGGGGATGTCGATCTCATTCTTCTCGATATCGGGTTGCCGGATGGCAGCGGCGTGGATCTCGTGCAGCATCTTGAGGAACGGGTGCCGCACATCGTCTTCATCACCGCTTACAGTGCACACGCCGTTCGCGCCTTCGAGATCGGGGCATTGGACTACTTGCTAAAGCCGGTGGATCCCCACCGGCTACAGTTGGCCATGCGTCGTGTCCGGGAGCGCTTGGGGGGTAAGGTCGAGCACACCGTGCGCGTAGCGGTTCAATCGGGCGATCGGACGGTCTATCTGTTGCCGGCAGACATTGACTATGTCGACGTAGCTGGCCATTACGTGTGCATCCACGTGGGGAAGGACACGTATCTGCGCCGCGATAGCATGGCAAGTCTTGCGGAGGCGTTGGAGCCGAGCGGGTTCCTCCGTATCCACCGATCCTCATTGGTGAATGTAAGGCGCATCGCAGCACTTCGTTCCGCGCGAAACCAGGACGCTCTATTGGAACTCATTGACGGCACGACCCTTCGGGTCAGTCGACAGTTCCGCACACAACTCGACGCCAATTTGCCGCGATTGCCGTAGATGTCTGCACGATTGGTGCCACGTAGAGCACGACTCACGCCAACGTCCGTCTCAGGTACGCGTCCTGCTCGCAGGCTTTGAGGTCCCCCTCAGAGTGCCACCTGGATGCGTCGATTCGCCCTCCTATCGCTTCTTTTGGCGTGCGCCAATAGTCATGCCGCGACACTGAACATCCTCTCGGCAGACAGTCGCGCTGACGCCCCACTGGGGGTGTCCATCTCAGGCATGCGGCCCACGGATGTCGTTGAGCTCAGGCTGGCCATGCGTGACTCCAAGGGCACCCGCTGGCGCTCCAACGCGGTTTATCGAGCGGATCTGGAGGGCAGGGTTGACCCCTCGACGACGGCCGCCGAGGCCGGTAGCTATACGGGGGTCGATCAGACGGGACTGTTCTGGTCGATGAAACCGGACGGTCCAGGAAGGCCTTCGCCTTTCCTCGTCAAAAGGCGGGAGGGAGACCTGCGATTCGAGCCTGCGATTTTCACGCTCGACATGGTTATTGAAGGAAAGGTCGTGGAAACCATCGAACTCCGTCGCTGGATCGACGGCGAGGACGTCTCCGCGTTCACTGTGAAGTCTCCGGGCCTGGTCGCCAACATTTATGCACCCAGGGGAGTGCTGACAGACGGTCGCCGTCATCCCGTCGTCATTACGCTCGGTGGCTCCGAGGGTGGCATCGAGAGCGCAAACATGTATGCCGCGTGGCTTGCCTCGCATGGGTTCTTGGCCATGTCAGTGGCCTACTACCGCATGCCTGGCTTGCCTACCGACCTCGTGCGGGTTCCGATTGATCCTGTGTCGGTGGCCGTGGATTGGCTGCAAGAGCAACGCTACGTGGACGCGTCTGGAATAGGTGTGTTGGGAGGGTCCTGGGGCGGCACGATTGCCATGGCGGCCGCGTCGCATGACCAGCGCCTGCGCGCTGTGGTCTCGATAGTGGGAAGTCCCGCCCCCTTCCGAGGTATACGGCGCGATATCGCACCGGCTGACTTCCGTGCGGTCGATGAGCCCGGTCTGACGTTGAAGGGGAAAGATCTGCCCTTCCTGCCGTATAGAGAGGATTTGCGATGGCTTGATGAGGAAGACGCTACGGCGCAGTCGGCGTTGAAATCTGCCATGTTGCCGATCGAGAATATCAACGGCCCGCTCATGCTTGTAGCGGCGGGAGACGATCGGCTTGGTTCGTCTGGTGAGATGGCGGCGGTGGCGAGTCGCTATTTGGCGAAGCATCATCGTGATACGTCGGACGAAATCGTCTATTTCAGTGATGCCGGGCACTTGATCTCCCCGTTCTGGCAGCCAACCTCCTATCGACACGACCTGGGTCCTTACCTGCAAGTGGGCGGCACTCCTGAGGGGTACGCGCGCGCGGATCGCGAAGGCGGTGCGGCTATCATCCGGTTCCTGCGGTCGGCACTGAAAAGTGACCGTGAATCGCTCCCGTCGTCGAAGTGAACGAAGCGATTGCGGTGTTGAGGGATGAGCTGCTCCCGCTGTGCACGTTCGTCACTCCCAACGTGCCGGAGTCCGGCGATGTGCTTGGTGTGGCAGAGGCCGCCAGCATTGAGGAGATGCATCAAACCCTGGATGCAATGGTGAAGCTTGGAGCGAGTGGGGGCCGTTGAAGGGTGGACACCTGAAAAGTGATGAGAGCACTGACCTGCTGGCCGGAAAATGGAGGAGGGTGGACCGGGCAATGTTGATTGCGCAGTCAGATTGCAGCGGGGCGGGCAGTTTATGAAGGTGAACAAAACGGCAGCTCTGGCCGTCATTCCGGTCCATCAAGCTGCATCCAGAAAAGCGTCCTGATCGTATAAAGGGGTTGAATTCGAATGCGCTGCTCCTTCGGCCGTCGACTGCCAACCCCGCAGCGCCCCTCACGCCAAGGACATCGCCCTTTCAGGTTACTCGAATGATCTCCGTTCCTCCCTCACAAAGCCACGCGCTGAAGCAATGGGTCGCCGAAATGGATGGCGTGGCCAGACGCCAGGATCGCGAGTGCTTCATGAGGATCTACGACCATTTCATGCCGCGTCTTTGCCGATACCTGAGTGGGTTGGGGGCGCCCCCGGTTGTCGCAGAAGACCTGGCCCAGGAAGCGATGTTCAAGCTGTGGAATGGCGCCGAGCGTTACGATCCCGCAAGAAGCGGGTTGGGTACCTGGCTCTATCGCGTCGCGCGGAACCTGCACATTGATCGGGTCCGGCGTGAACATATATGGGTGCATGCCCAGGATGTCGTGGATCAGGCTGCGGAGCATGACGTTCAGCAGGATTCTCTGGCGGAGCTGCACGCAGAACAGGTCCGGCTCAGGCAGTGCCTGGGCGAACTGTCTGCCGCGCAAGCCCGGTTGATCCGCATGTCCTACTTCGAAGCAAAAACCCACACTGAGATTGCCAAAGAACTCGGCATGCCGTTAGGAACCGTCAAGTCGCACCTACGCCGTGCCTTTCTTCAGCTTCAGTCATCCATGGGAGAGCAGCGATGAGTCCCCGTCACCATTTGGATCCGGCCACCGTCCTGGGTTTCGCGGCGGGTTCACTGGGTCCTGAGATGTCCGTTGTTGCATCGGTCCATATGGAGTCGTGCGGCCACTGCCGTCAGCAGTTGCGGTTGGCTGAAAGGATCGGTGGCCTGCTCCTGGATCAGCAGGCATGCCCCGTGCCCGGGAAAGACACGCAAGCCGCCTTGCGCCAGGCGATGGTGGACAAGCTCGACCGTATTCCCGCCTCGATAGCTGGGCAAGGGCTCCCCCTGATGGGGGCGAGCTCGGCACGCGATGACGCGGACCGTCTGCCTGCAGCGCTTCAGCCCCATTTTGGATCGTCCTACCGGTCACTGAAATGGAACTGGATGGCACCTGGCGTGCACTGCATCAGGGCACCCGGCCTTCCTTCTCTCATGATGATGAAGATAGCCCCTGGCACATCCCTGCCCATCCACAGCCACGGAAACAGTGAGCTGACGCAGGTTCTGCAAGGGGCCTACGACGACGCGCTTGGGCATTTCGCACCCGGGGATGCGGCAGACCTGGGCGACGATGTGGAGCACCAGCCCGTGACGACCCCGGGTGTCGCCTGCATTTGTGTCTGCGCGCTGGATGCCCCGCTGGTCTTCAGGGGATGGATTGCCCGGAAGCTGCAGAAGGTGCTGAACCTGTAGTCCCGCCGAGGTTCACGAGGCGCTGCCAGCCTGGAACCGCCTTGACCAATAGAGCATCAAGGGCCGCTGCGGAGCGGCCCTTGATAGGGAACGATGGTCGGTCGCCATGGTCAGGAGGCGGGGGGAGCGCTCTTCGCGCTACTGCGCAGCGACAGCACGCAGGTAAGGTGCCGTAGCTCGAGGCGCCTTCGCCCCATCGATCTTGAACACCGACACCGCCTCGCGAAGCCCGGTCGCCTGGGTCTCCAGCTCTGTGGCCGCTGCGGCGGCTTCTTCCACCAGAGCCGCATTCTGCTGCGTGGTCTCATCCATACGGCCGATGGTCCCGTTGACCTGTTCGATGCTGGACGATTGCTCCCGCGACGCGGACGAAATCTCCTGCATGATGCTCGTGACCCGTTGAACGCTTGAAACCACTTCGTCCATTGTGGAGCCTGCCGTGGTGACAAGGCTGGAGCCCTCGGCGATCCTTGCGCCGGCATCATCGATGAGGTCCTTGATCTCTTTGGCCGAACTGGCCGCCCGTTGCGCCAGGCTGCGCACTTCCGATGCCACCACCGCGAAGCCCCGGCCCTCATCACCTGCACGTGCGGCCTCCACGGCTGCGTTCAGGGCAAGAATGTTGGTCTGGAAGGCGATGCTGTCGATGACCGAGGTGATCTCCGCGATCCGCCGGGAAGAGGATTCGATGCCCGCCATCGTGCTCACGACCTCACCCACGATCCGACCACCGCGGCCGGCGACCGCCGCCGCCTCTATCGCCAGGCGATGGGCCTGATCGGCAGAGGATGCGTTCTGTTTGACCGTGGAGGTCAGCTCCTCCATCGACGCGGCCGTCTCCTCCAGGCTTGCGGCTTGCTGCTCGGTTCGCTGTGACAGGTCCCGATTGCCGTTGGACAGTTCGGTCGCTGCGCCAGTGATCGCCTCCGATGCGCTGTGGATACGGCGGACGATGTCGGCCAGGTTGGTCGCGGTCTTGTTTGCATCCGCGCCCATGGTGGCGAACACGCCTCTGAAGTCTCCCTCCATGCGCGCGCCCAGGTTCCCGGAGGCCACCGTGTTGAGGAATGCGGAGAGCTCGGCGAGATTCTGCTCGGCAATACCCATGAGGCCGTTGAGGTTCTCCACCATGGTCCTGAAGTCATACTGATAGTCGCTGGGCGTGCCACGTGCCGAGAAGTCTCCCTCGGACGCCGCTTGGGTAAGCTCACGTATGTCCCGGCTGATGGAGGACAGGTTGGCTTTCACCTGGTCCATGGTCTCGGTAATGATCGCCTTCTCGCCGGGAAGACGCTCCATATCGCCGGAGAGGTCGCCCACAGCGTAGCGGCCAATCAAACGCACCAGCTGCATCTTGATGGAAATATGCGCGGCAACGATGGCATTGGTGTCACGGACCATGACACCAAACTCGCCCGGGTAGGCGTCGGGATTCATCCGGTGGCTGATCTCGCCAAGCTCATGGCGGTGAGTCATCTCCCCCAGGTCAGAGATCACGCTTCTGACACGCTGGCGCATCTGCTCCATGGCGTGCAGCAGTTGGCCTGCTTCGTCGCGTCGATCGGAGACCAGCGGGGTATCCAGCCTGCCTTCGCTGACGTCCGTTGCGGCCCGTAGGGCCATGCCCATCGGGCGGACCACGCTGCGCGTCAACGCGAGGGCAATGAGGCTGCCCAGCACCAATGCCAGAAGCGTCGCGCCGATCATGAGCATCGTAAATCCACGCGCCGTCGCCGTCAGCTGCGAGGAGGTGGCAGCGCTCTTTGATTCCTGCAGGTCGATGAATGCGTTGATCGATGACAGCCACGCCACAAATGCCGGCTTGGCCTGGCTGAGCATCAGCGACTTCGCCGCTTCAACATCACCCGCATCGCGCAGCGCGATGACACGCGTGAGCAACGGCAGCGTGTTGGCTTCATTGGCCTCTATCCGCTTCAACAACGCGGTCTCTTTGACATCTGTGCTTGAAGCAAGCATCGCGGACATGGGGGCCGCAGAAGCGGCGTAGTCACGTGCCAACGCGTCGATGCCCTGGATGGATTCCGTCCTTCCCCGGCTGTCGTCGGACAGCACCACGTCGCGCAGGGCGATGGCGCGGTCATGCACGCTGCCCCTGAGATTGATGGCCATGCGCTGCTTGACGCTGTTGACCTCGTTGATCGAATGCAGGTCCCGTTCGATGAGTTTGACCCTGTGGATTCCGATGGTGGCGATGATGACGATCAGGCCAATGACAGCAGCAAAGCCGAGTGCCATGCGCTGGCCAATGCGCACATTCCTTACGAATTGCATGGTTGAGTCCTAAGGCGAACGTACGAGTCAGGGAGGTGGGTAGTCGTTTCTGCAGCGCTGCATGTCAACGCATTGCCTGGAGGGTGTTACGTGTAGGTGCGACGTGTAGCGCGCTGCTGGCGTGGGGTGAACTCACCTGCGACCGAACGGTGCTGCTGGACGGGGGGCACCTTTTCGCTCCGCGTCTGGGCGTGGCCAGCAGGACTGACGTGCTCAGCGACGGGCTCGAACAGCGCCGCTACCTTCAGGGCGGACGCAGGCGCGGCTAGCAGGTAGCCCTGAATCTGATCAAAGCCCAGGCCCTTCAGGACATCGAGCTGCTCTTGGCGTTCGACCCCCTCGGCAACCGTGAGGTAGCCCAGTTCGTGGGCCAAGTGGTGGATGGCGGAGACCTTGGCTCTCGAACGCGGATCCGTGGCAACGCAATCGATCAGCGATTTGTCGAGCTTGATCGTATGTACGGGAAGGTCGGACAGGTAGCTGAAGTTGCTGTAGCCACTGCCGAAGTCATCTATGGATATTCTGACCCCAGCACCGGCCATGGCGGCAATCTGTCCAACCGCAGCGGAGTTCGGGCTGAGCCACTCACCCTCGGTGATCTCGAACTCGATCATCGACAACGGGATGGCCCTGCTGGAGAGCTTCTCGGCGATGGTGTCCCACGCGCCGACACTGGAGAGAAAGCCGCTGGAGATATTGATGGACAGGGGAATCTCCCGCCGCTGCGCCAGCCACGCCTGAAGCTGATCCAGCGCAGTGTCCAGCACCCAGTCCGTCACCAGGTCCATCAATGCCGTTCGCTCGAAAATCGGTATGAACTCGCGGGGGCTGATGGGACCGAGGGTAGGGTGGGTCCAACGGATCAGCACTTCCACCGAGACCGGCTTGAGCCCCTTCGCGCGGAACCGCGGCTGGTACTCGAGATGAAAGTCGCCATCGACAAGTCCCTGCTTCGCGTCCGACGCAAGCTGGTAGCCACGGTGAATCTGCGCGTCGCGACCTTCGCAGTACCAGAGAAACGAATGTCGGGCATCGCACGCGCCATGGACGCTGACAAGCAGCTTGCGCAGGAGGTCGTGGCTGCTTTGATCGTCATCGACAACAGCGCAGATGCCGGCGTGGAAGCTCGGTGACATGGGGATTGCAGCCGCCATGAGCGGGCGCAGCATCTTGTCCCTCAGCTCCAGAACCAGGTATTCGAGGTGCTGGGCTGAGGGCACGTTGACCACGAACGCGAACTGGGTGACGCCCACGTGGTAGATGGTGGCAATGCCCTCCAGGGCCGTGCGCAGTCGTACGCCGGCGCGCCGGATCAGGACCTCCATGGGTTGCAGCCCGAGGACTTGCCCTACCTCCGTCGCTCGTGGAAGGTCGAGGACATCTATCGCTACTGCGTAGCGTGTTTCAGATGGCGTGCGCGCAAGGATCCCGGGATAGTCGGCATGAAGCTGGTGGCGGCTGGGCAGGCCGCTGACAGGATCCAGGCGGCCGGACATGTTGCGCAGCTCCAGCTGTGCCATCACAAGGTGCGCCAGCGCCGACAATTGCTCCTGGTCGATGTGCGGGAAGTCGCGGGGCTCCCTGTCCATGATGCAGAGCGCGCCAATGGTCACCCCGTTCTTTGCGATCAAGGGGGCGCCTGCATAGAAACGAAGATGCGGCGCGTGGGTGACCAGCGGATTGTTCCGGAAGCGCGGATCGGCCATCAGATCGGAGACCACAAGCACGCCATTGGCCGTCATCGCGTGCGCGCAGATGGAGGCGCGGATGCTTGTTTCCTGCGCCGGCAATCCAATCTGCGAGACGAAGCGCTGCTTCACATCCCCCAGGATGGAGACGAACGCGACGGGTGCGTTGAAGGCGTAGCTCGCAAGGCGCGTGATTCGGTCCAGCGACGGTACGGTGTCTACGTCAGCGACCTGCATCGCGCTGAGGGCTGCCCGTCGTTCGTCTTCTGGGGTAACTGGAGGGCACATCGGGGCTCGGTCGCAGGAGGGGGATGGTCAAGGCACCCACGGGTTGCATTCCGTGTTTCCCTCGACAGCACCGTTGTACGAACGCAGTGGGCGTTTGGATTCAGTGCTTTGCATCTGCGCTGTCAGATGTTCAGGAGGGGCGTCGGTTTTACAGCAGCCCTTGCGGCGTGCGCGACGTATGGGTGACGCAGTGGGTCATGGTATTGACGCACCAGGTCAGGGTGGTGACGCAGAATGTCGGGCGGCGCATGGGCCGGAATGGGCATCGGCGATACGTGGGCAGGGTACTCGTTGCTTACCAGTGGCGTTTCGCGCCGCTACGCGAGTGGCGGCTGCGGTCCTTACGTCTGCATTTTGTGGCGGCAGGCTTCAAGGAGCCAGGCGAGTTGGCCGTCATTCTCCAGGCGACCAAGGACCAACCCTGAGGTCATTCTTCCCTGGTCTGTTCCTGATGCCGAAGGTGTCGGATTTCTGGCTAACCGTGATGGGTTTGATTCGATGTGTTACCGCCCCGTTTAGGTCACGGGGTATGGCCGGGCCTATGCCAGCGGGTCAGCGCACCGGCAACCGACGTGGACCGAGGGCCGGCCGATGCGCGTGCTTATCCTGTCGAGCAAAGGGGCTGTGTGAGCGCTACTACTTCATGGCCTCAAACGGCACCAGCGACGCCCACACCAGCAGCAGGGCCAGCCACAGCCAGCGCCAGCGACCCATGCCGTGCCACGCCGCGCGCCAGGGGCCGGGTAGCTTTTCATGACTCATGTCTGCCGCCTTTTGGCTGCGGATCGCAGCGAATCCACTGTGCGAAGTCCGTAGAGATACACGCCGGTGACGCACAGCCCGGTCAACAGCGTGCCGGCCAGCAACCAGAGTAGTCGGATGGGCCAGCCGCCGAAGTTGCCGAAGTGCAGGGGGTCGGCCATTTCGGCGATGCGCTGATGGACCCCCAGCGCACGGCCGTCATGCATGCCGATCACGTGCCCGGTGTGCAGGTCTACGGCGATATTGTTCGCCCGTTCCCGCACCAGCCAGGCGTCGGCCTCCCCCAGGAACAGAATGCTCCCGCCATCGCGTGCGGGGATGGCGCCGAGGATGTCGAGGCGGGGCCAGTGCTGGCGGACGGTCTGCACCGCGGCGTCGACGGCGGCCGGATCGACGGCGGCAGCGCGGTCATCGCCCTTGGCCAGTCGTATGGTCGGCGCGGCCGGTGCATCGCCGCCAAGGGATTCGATCAGATACCACGCCCCGGTCACCCCGATCAGCAGCAGAAACCAGAGTGACCACACCCCGGCCAGGCGATGGACATCGCCCCACAGGCGGCGCGGTCGTGAGGGGTCGGGCCGTTTGAAGAAACCGCGCCACCACTTCTTGTAGATGTACAGACTGCTCAACAGCGACAGCAGCAACGGGATGGACAGCGCCGCCACCAGTGGCACGCCCCAGGCCACCGGCAGCATCAGGTGGCGGTGGGTGTTGCGCAGTAGCCGCTGTGTATTGAACCAGCCCGTGTCGCCGGTCACTTGCGCGGTGTAGGGGTTGATCCAGACAAAGCGTCGCTTGCCATCAGGCAGGCGCATCTGCGCGCGCGCCGCGAACAGGCGGGTGTGGCCGGCGGAGATGCCTTCCAGCTCCCAGTCCGGATGCGCCGCCTGCGCGGCATGAATGACCGGCCCCCAGCCGGCGTGTTCACCCCCATCGGCCACGCGCATGGGGGCGTGCAGCTGCCAGTCGATCTCCTGCGAGAACACCGCCAGCGTGCCGGTAAGGCAGACAAAGCCCATGAACAGGCAGAGCTTCAGGCCGAGCCAACTGTGCAGGTCGAACCATACGCGGCGCCCACTCCCGCTGCGCGCAGGGCGGTCAGGATGCGCTGGCGTAGGCTGGCGCATGGGCGGGCTCAGAAGGTGTACGCCGCCTGCACGTACACGCGGCGTGGCTCACCCGGGAAGTGGCCGGTGCGCTCGGTGAAGCCACTGGCCGCATAGACCTTGTCGAACAGGTTCTTGACGTTGGCCTGGAACTGCCACTGCTGCCACTGCGTCTTCCAGCTCATGTCGAACACGGTGTACGGTTTGACCCGTTGGCCATCAAGGCTGACGCGCTCATCCACGTAATCGGCGCCGAAGCCGATGGCCGAATGGATGGCCGGCAGGTCGTAGCGCGTCCACAGGCCGAGCTTGTTCTGCGGCGCATTGGCGAAGCGGTCGCCGGAGGCATTGGTGATGCCGTTGCTGCCGGCATCCTTCACCCGCGCATCGTTGTAGGCGTAGGTCAGGTTGAGTACCCAGCGGTCGGTGACATCGGCCAGCAGATCCAGCTCCATGCCCGTACTGCGCACCAGGCCCAGGGCGGCCAGCTGGTTGACGCCGTCCACGATCTCGCCGGTGGCCTGCACGATATTGCTGCGGTCGATCCGGTACGCGGCCAGGTTCAGGGTGACGCGCTCGGCCAGCAGGGATTTCAACCCCACTTCCCATTGTTTGCTGCGCTCGGCATCGAACGGGCCGCCCGCCTCGGCGCTCTGGTTGGCCGCGCTCTGAGGCATGAAGCCGCTGGCGATGTTGGCGTAGACATTGACGCCTTCCCGCACGGTGTACGTGCTGCCCAGCCGCCAGCTGATGTCGTTGCCGTCCACGCGGGTGCCGGCAATACGGTCATCATCCTGGAAACCATCCCAACGCAGTCCGGCCAGCACATGCCAGCGCGGGGTCAGCGTCAGTTCGTCCTGCAGGTAGCCGCCATAGCGCTTGCTGCGCGTGCTCGTGCTGCGCCAGGGCAGGGCGGCCAGGTTGTAGTCGCGCCACGAACTTGCGCCATACACCGGGTTGAACAGGTCGATGCCCGGCACCGGGCCGGCACCCCGCGGCAGGTCCGCGCTGTTGGCCGTCTGCGCGGTGAAGTCGGCATCCTGCTGGTACACATCGGCGCCGAACAGCACCTTGTGCTCGATGCTGCCGGTGCTGACGCGCCACACCGCGTTGCCGTTGGCGGTGAATGCATCGTTGTCGCGGATCTGGTTGCGCAGCTGGCGGGTCATCCACTCGGGCACGCCATCGCGGTTGCGGTCGATCAGCCCCATCGGCTCGTGGTAGATCTGATGCTCGTTGTTCTCGAACCAGCGTGCACCCACATCCACGTCCAGGTTGGTGCTGGGCGAGAAGCGGTACTGCGCCAGCGCAACCTTGGCGCGCATGTCGAGAAAATCGGTGGCTTCGTTATGGTTCCAGCGACGGTCGGTCAGAAAACTGCCGTTGTCGTCCACCGGCACGCCACGCAGGCGGTTGCCGCCCAGGTTCTGGGTGATGTCGGTGAACTGCAGGGTCAACTCGCCGGTGTCGCCCACGTCGAAGGCCAACGACGCATCACCGATCACGCTTTCGCTGTCCGCGTTCCAGCGCACGCCCTGTTCGGTGTCGCCATACAGCCCGGCGCGGTAACGCACGCTGCCCGCGGTGTTCAGCGGCCCGGTGGCCTCGATCGACGCAGCCCGGAAATCGTTGTTGCCGGCCTGCAGTTCGATGCGGCGCTCGGGTGTGGCCTTGGGCTTGCGTGTCACGTAGTTGATGACGCCCCCGGCATCACCGCCGCCGTACAGAGCGCCGGCCGGTCCCTTCAGGACTTCCACGCGCTCGATGTTGAACAGCTGCGGCACGGAAAAGCCGGCATAGGGGTCGCCGCGCAGGCCGTCATACAGCACGTTTTCCTGGCGGAAGCCGCGCAGGGTCACACCGGCGTAGCTGAAGAAGCTGATGCCGCTGATGCTGCGGTACAGGTCGGTGATCTGGCGGGCCGCCTGGTCTTCAATCAGCTCACGCGGGACCACCTGGATGGACTGCGGCACCAGCGCCAGCGGCGTATCCGTCCGCGTGCCCACCGTGGCGTCGTCCACCCGGTAGAGGGTCTGGGCGCGGCCGAGCACCTGTACTGCGTCCAGTTGCTGCACATCGGGGGAAGAGGGCGGAGCGGCGTGGGCCGAAAGGCAGGCCAGGATCAGGGACAGGCCCAGGGCAGAGGGGCGAAGCGACGGGCGGGTCATCGGGGCGGGGATGGCAGTAGCTGCGAATGAGAAAGATTAACATGTGGGGTGGTTGGTAGCGCTGCGGCTGAGATCCGACCTGCTTCGCACCAACCGTTCCGCCGCGTATTGGCTGAGGTGGCGGCGTAACCCGCCTTGCGCAGTGGTAGGTCGTCTTGACAAGTCCCAAAATGGGACTGTGATTGCGACATGAGGGTCATCGCCATTGCCACGCTCAGGGACTATTGGGAGGCGAACCCGCAGGCCGAGCAGCCCTTGAAAGCGTGGCATGACGAGGCGAAGGCGGCCACGTGGAAATCGCGCAGGACATTAAGAACGCCTACCGGAATGCAAGCTTCGTTGCCAATAACCGCGTGGTGTTCAACATCAAGGGCAACGACCAATGGCTGATCGTGGCGGTCGCTTACCAAGTAGGCATTGTGTACGTGAAGTTCATCGGCACGCACGCCGAATACGAGCAGATAGATGCCGCAACCATCGGGTTGACTGAGATGAACATCTCCCCCATTCGTACCCCTACGGATGACAAGGCTGCACTGAAGTAGATCTCCAAGCTTGTGGAGGCTGACCCCTCGCCTGATAGCCCGGAAGGTGAGTACCTGGACGTGATGGCCACGCTCATCCAGGCGTATGAAGCCAAGCCGTTCCCCATAGAGGCGCCGGATCCGATGCAGGCAATCAAGTTCAGGATGGAGCAGGCCGGGCTTGAGCCGAAAGATCTTGGATGCGGGAGTATGTGGCGCGTCATCCGGGGGCAGGGGAGGCGCAGGTCGCTGCAGGCGCGGACCGGGATCTGGACGCGATGGCGCAGCGGCAGGAGGGGTGGCACAGCTGTCCGTTTGGCACGGGGTGAGCGCAGCACCGTCTAGCGTGTGTCCACACATGCACAGCGGTGAGGCGCGAGAGACGCACGCTCCAGGATATCCAGATGGACCACGCAGCGCGGTTCTCGCCAGTAAAATGTCATCGCACCCGACGGAAAACCGACGCTATTTGGATTGCTGATCTGCTCTGCTAGGCTTGAGCGCGCCGCGTTGCGCGCGCGCTGTGCCTTCTGCCAGTCGCCTCCATCCCCGAGGACGCGGGGAGGGGACAGCGATCCATAGGCAGCCAAAGGTAGATCACAAGGATGGCCGGCAACGCAGTCGGAAAGCACTACGGTTTGCAGAAGTTCAATGGCACGGCGCGGCGCGAGAAGGTGGAAGGCATTCTTTCGCTTACAGGCGTGTCGTGCATCGTTCTGGGCCTTGGATGGGCGCTGTGCTACTTGTATTTTGGCCGTGCGGAACTGTCGATCGTGTTTGTCGCCCTCATCGCCGTCGGCGTGCTGGCGCTGCTCCGAAGCAAGCGCAGTGACGGCGCGTCGCTGTTGATCGTGGCCCACTGCATTTTCCTGGCGGTGTATGCCATTGCGCTGATCGATGCTCCCATTGCATGGGTGCCGCGATCGGTCCATTTATTCATGCTTCCTTTGGCAGCCGGCGCAGCCTTCACCTTTGAGGCACGCGAGCGCTACGGTTCGCTTGTGTTCCCTCTGATCTGCCTTGTTTCTTTCGCCGCGTTTGCTGTGGGAGCGCTCGATCCCCTGGCCCCGGGCATTTCTCCGCCCGTGGAAGTGCGCGCATGGGGGGCCAGGTCCAACGTTACGTTGTCGATGATATTGCTGGCGGCCATCTTCGCCATTCACCGTGCCGACATTGGCAGGCGCTTGCGCATGGAGCGGGAGCTGCGAAGAGCGGTGCGTAACGGCGAAATCGAAGTGCATTACCAGCCACAGGTGCGAGGTGGGGGCGCGGTTTCAGGCGCCGAAGCGCTGGTGCGTTGGCGTCGCCCGTCGGGCGCCTTGCTGTCACCCGACGCGTTCATTCCGCTCGCGGAGGAGAGCGCGCTGATTGGTGAGATCAGTCTGGAGGTTCTGCGGCAGGCGTGCGCAACGCTAAAGTTATGGTCAGACAGCCCGTGTACCTCACAACTTCGCATGGCGGTGAACATCAGTCCGGTGCAGCTGCTGGACGAGGCCTTTGTGCCGGCCGTGGCTGCGGTCATCCGTCAGATGGACATCGATCCTTCGCTGCTTGAACTTGAGCTCACCGAGTCTGCGTTGTCCACGAACATCACCGCGATGGTCGAGAGAATGCGGGCGCTGGAAGCACTGGGCGTGACCTGGGCGCTGGATGACTTCGGTACGGGATATTCGTCGTTGTCCACCCTGCGGACGCTGCCGGTGCGAAAGCTGAAGATCGACCGGCATTTTGTGCAGGAGGCGGCCAGCCAGGAAAGTGCGCTGCGGCTTCTGGGCAAGATCGTGGAGATATCACAGGTCATGAACATGAGCGCGCTGGCGGAGGGCGTGGAGACCGTCGCGCAGCGAGATCTTCTGGTCGGCATGGGATGTGACCACTTTCAGGGCTATCTCTTCGCCCGACCGATGCCCGCCGCCGTCCTGCAGGCGTGGCTTGAGAAACGTGTGGACAGGCTGCCTGGCTGATTCTCTCGCCCCCTCCTGCCAAGGCGCGCTTCACTTTCCCTACAACACGCGTCGGACATGATCCTGTCCACGCACTTCACAAAAATGCCTGGAAGGAGATGTCGCCGTGATCTGGAAACGTTCTGTTTGTGCGCTGGCCCTGTCGGTGTGTGCATTCTCCGCTTTCGCCCAGTCCGACCGCCAGGTTGTGGATGACATGGTGACGCGCTCTGCCAATGTCTGCCCGGGACACAGCGCAGAGAGCACAACCCCTGTTGTCCGCAAGGTGCCCGTTGGCGCATTGCGCGTGATGCTCGAGCGTGGCTTGGTCATGTGTCCGGACCGCCGTTTGGACGCCGCGGCGCCCGCGGTCTTTTACGGCCGCGTGGGCGTGTATGCCTGGAACCCTGACGTGCCTGCCAGTGGTGCGTTGATTGCACGTCAGATCGATGCGATGACCCGAAAAGACGCGTTTCCGGTGGAGACGATGGTGTGGGATGCAACGGGCACCGCCTTGACCCAGCAGACGGTGCCAGCGTTCAACCCGCGCCAGGGCGCGACGGTGTTGTATCGCGTTCGCTGATCAGGGACGCTCCCGGGGCAGCCGGTCCGTGGTGCCGCCAGGGCAAGGGCATGCTGGGTGTGCGTACGCGCAGCGGATCGGTGCGGTAGTGCGTGCCTGGCCAGGGGCGGCGCTGGCACTTGCAACGCGCGTGCGAATTTTGGCGCGGTCTTGGCGTGAGCGAGTTCCTTCTTAGTTCCGAATTTGCCGCCATCTCCGCGACTTTTGCGGAAACGGACCAGCTTGCCGAGCTCATTGATGAGTTCGGCAAGCTGTCTGGCAAGGAGCAGGACGCATTGCTTCTGGACGTGCGGCGCAAGGCGACCAGATAGTGTGCGCCAGCCCCAGATCTGGCAGCGCTTCCCACGCGCCATGGCTGCATCAACGATCACCCCATAGCCGTTGATCTGAGCTGGGCGGTCAGCAGGCGTGTCAGACTGCGGCGCGCGAAGTACCCCTGCAGCTGCCTGGCCTTGATGGTCGTTGCCCTCAGTTGAGGGCGACCATCGGTACGGTGGTCGATCCGGTAACAGCGCGACGCCCCGCACAACTCTGCCTGGCTCGCGGTGACCGTCACCACGGTCACCTCCAGACTGGTGAAGTCTGCATCGGACGCGATCTCCGGATTCTCCTTGCTGGCGCGCTCGATAAGGGTACGGAACCGGCCCAGGTCTCGTTCGCCGCCGCTGGTGAGCGAGCCGACGTTGGTCGCACGGCGGACATCGTCGTCGTCGCCGGGAACATCCTGGTTCCAGCGCTCAGTGCGTTCGGGTATCACCGCGCGAACGACCTTGCCATCCGGCTCAATCAGGTCGATGACGACGTCAAGCAGATACACCGGTTCCAATCCCAGATTGGTCACGAAGCAGTGCGCGTCCAGGTCCTTGCCCGCGCCTGAGGTGATCAGAATGGACGGACGCTGCTGACGAAGGTAGCTGCGCAGGAAAAAACTCAGGTAAACCACCCAGATCAACGCCGTCACGCAGGTCATGGCGGCGGTTATCAGCGGGGCGAAATGAAGCAGGTTCTGAAGCACGATGGGCTGGATTCCGTAGGGCCGACGCAGGGACACGCGCTAGCTGCATGATCGCCATTGACCCGCTTGGATACTGTGAAACGCCCGGCGTCGATCGCGCGGGAGAACAGCGCATGGCTTCAGAATGGGAGCGTCGGCGACGCCAGCGGCCTGCGGCAGGCCAAGGGCCAGGCAACCGTTGCAAAAACGCCACGAAACGCGGCGCCGAGATCCCCTGACGACTGCCGCCCGCCGGGCACTCCGGAACCGCGCACCCCCGGGATGTTCACCGGCCTAGGCGGGGCCGCGGCAGTGGTGGCGTGATCGGCATCTACGCGCTGGATGGCACGTGCAGCGAGGCAATCCAACTACGGCAATTCCACCACCACTTTGCCCTTTGCCCGCCCACTCTCCACATACGCCAGCGCGCCCTGCGTCTCCTCGAACGGGAACACCCGATCAATGACCGGGATGATTGCGCCGGACTCGACAAGCGATGCGATGGTGCTCAGTTGCGCCCCATCGGCTCGCATGAAGACGAAGGTATACGTCACCCCCTTCTGCTTTGCCTTGCTGCGGATGCCACGGCTGAGCAGGCGCATGACCTGCTTGAGCGGCCAGGCCAACCCGCGCGCGGTCGCAAAGGTGGGCGTGGGCGGGCCCGAGATGGAGATGAGATGGCCGCCCGGCTTGAGGATCTGCAGCGAGCGCTCCAGTTCCTCCTTGCCCAGGCTGTTGAGCACCACATCGTAGTCGCGCAGTGCCGTGGCGAAATCCTGCTGCCTGTAATCGATGACCACGTCCGCGCCCAGGTCCTTTACCCACGCCACGTTGGGGGTGCTGGTGGTGGTGGCAACGAACGCGCCAAGGTGTTTGGCCAGCTGGATCGCCACGGTGCCGACGCCGCCGGAGCCCGCCTGGATGAAGACCTTCTGACCCGGTTTCAGCTGGGCGGTTTCCACCAGTGCCTGCCACGCGGTCAGCGCGACCAGCGGCAGCGAGGCGGCCTCCACCATGGTTAGGTTGCCGGGCTTGAGTGCCACGGATACGGCGCTGACGGCGATGAACTCGGCGAACGTCCCGATGCGGTCATCGTCGGGGCGTGCATATACCTCGTCGCCCGGTTTGAACTGGGAAACCCCGGCGCCGACACGCTCCACCGTACCGGCCAGGTCGTTGCCCAGAATCAGCGGCAGGCGATATGGCAGGATCACCTTGAACTCGCCCCGCCGGATCTTCGTGTCCAGCGCGTTGACGCTGGCCGCATGCACGCGGATGAGCACATCGTCGTCGCGCAGCGCCGGCGTTGGCACGTCATCGATATGGCCGGTTTCCTTCTTGCCGTACCGGTCGATGAGGAAGGCTTTCATGGACGGTGTGTCTCTGGTTGGGTGATGCCGCGCGGTTGCGCGGCCGGTAGGAAGGTGCGCGCGTCAGCTGCTGAGGAACGCTAGCGCTTCGGCAACGAACTCGGCGTGATACTGGAATATTCCGCCATGACCGGCGTCGTCGTAGATGACCAACGTCGCATTGTGGATACGGTGGGCGAGGTCGGCGCTGTTGGGCGTGGGGACCATGATGTCGCTGTCGCCATTGGCAATCAGTACCGGGATACGGATGCCGCTCAGGTCCTGGGGCGCTTGTCTGCCCCAGGCGGTGATGGCCTTCAGCTGCTGCAGGAATGCGCCGGGCGAAGCAGGCCTGTCGCGATCGCTCGTGCGCTCCTTCAACCGGTGCAGGAAGTCGTTGGCCGCCTGCCGGCCGCGGGCGCTGGCGGTGAAGAACAGGTAGTACTTGGGATCGCGCCGCGTCAGCAGGCCCTTGGCGATCAACGGCCCCGACACCCGGCCCACCCGGTCGATGCCGCGGCCACCTGCAGGCCCGGTTCCGGTCAGGATGAGCCTGCGCACCAGGTCGGGTGCGTCCAGCACGACCTGCTGGGCGACGAAACCGCCCAGCGAGAAGCCGAGCAGATCGACGCGCCCCACGCCCATCGCGCGGATCAGCGCGATGGTGTCCTGGGCCATCTCCGCCACGGTCAACGGTGCTGTGCCCCCTGATCTTCCAATGCCCCGGTAGTCGATGGCGATGACGCGATGCCTGCTGGCCAGGCCGTCCACGATGCGCGGATCGAAGTTATCGGGCACCGCGCCCCAGTGGTTGAGCATGACAAGCGGGACGCCCGTTGGCGGGCCAAGTTCGCGGTAGGCGAACGCAGTACCGCCAACGTCGAGCAACCGGGTCGCGGCGTTCTGGAAGGCGGTGCCCGATGCGGGGCGGGTGTCGGAAATCGTCATGGTCGACCACCTCTATCGTCGATGCTTCAATCGGCGCTGCGATAGCGCTCTGCGGCCTGCGCCTGCCGGACGTCCGAGAGCAGGCCCTGGCGCGATGCTTCCAGCGCGTCCCAGCGTGCGACCACATGCAGCGGCGGAATGGTCACGGTTTCGCGACGATCAAAACCGACCAGGGCGGCATCCACCAACTCGCCGACATCCATCACCTCCGGCAACGTGTTGATGTCGATGCCGGCGCGCTCCCAGATTTCGGTGCGCGTGGCGGCGGGCAGCACGGCCTGCACGTAGACGCCCTTGGGCGACAGCTCCAGGCTGAGCCCCTGCGACAGGAACAGGACAAAGGCTTTGGTCGCGCCGTAGACGGACATGCCGAACTCGGGCGCCAGACCCACCACCGAGCCGATGTTGACGATGGCGCCTTCGCCGGCGTCGGCCAGGCGGGGTGCAACGGCCGCGGCCAGGCGCGTCAGGGCGAGGGTGTTCAGCGTCACCAGCTGGTCGATGCTGTCGGCCGATTGCGCGGTGAAGCCGCCGGACTGGGCGACGCCGGCGTTGTTGATCAGGATGCCGATGCGCGCGTCGTCGCGCAGGCGGGTTTCCACGGTGGCCAGATCGGTGGGCTGGGTGAGGTCGGCCGGCAGGACGTCTACGGCGACTCCTGTGTCCTGGCGCAGGCGGGCAGCCAGCGTGTCCAGGCGGGTCTTGTCGCGCGCGACCAGCACCAGGTCGTGGCCCCGGCGTGCGAAGCGTTCGGCGTAAACGGTGCCGATGCCGCTGGAGGCGCCGGTGATGAGGACGGTGGGAAGCAGGCTCATGGTGTGTCTCTTGGAATGGGGTGGGCGAGAAGGGGTGCAGTGCGACGCTGTCGAACGAATTACTCCGGCGTCGTATCGGTCAATGCGGGGTAGTCGGTGTAGCCCTCCGCGCCGCCGCCGTACAACGTGGCGGGGTTCAATGCGTTCAAGGGCGCGCCGGTCTTCAGGCGTTCCACCAGATCGGGATTGCTGATGAAGGCACGGCCAAACACGATCAGGTCTGCCTTGCCTTCGGCGAGGTGTGCGCTGGCCAGGTCCAGGTCGTAGCCGTTGTTGGCTAGATAGGTCCCCTTGAAACGCCCGCGCAGCCCATCGAAGTCGAAGGGCGCCACGTCACGTGGACCGCCTGTCGCGCCTTCAACCACATGCAGGTAAACGATGCCCAGCGCGCTGAGCTGGTCGACGATGTAGTCGTACTGCGGCTGCGGGTCGCTGACCGTGGCAATGGCATTGGCCGGGGAGACCGGGGAAATGCGCACGCCGGTGCGATCCGCGCCGATCTCTTCGGCCACGGCGGTAGTGACCTCCAGCAGCAGGCGCGCGCGGTTCTCGATGGAGCCGCCGTAGGCGTCGGTGCGCTGGTTGGCGCCGTCCTTGATGAACTGTTCGAGCAGGTAGCCGTTGGCACCGTGGATTTCCACGCCGTCAAAACCGGCGGCGATGGCATTGGCGGCAGCCTGGCGGAAGTCGTTGACGATGGCCGGCAGCTCGTCGATCGCCAATGCGCGCGGCTCGGACACATCGACAAAGCCGTTGTGGACGAAGGTCTTGGTCTGCGCGCGAATGGCCGAGGCGGAGACGGGTGCGGCATTGCCGGGCTGCAGATCCACGTGCGAGATGCGGCCCACGTGCCACAGCTGCACGAAGATGCGCCCGCCGCGGGCATGCACGGCATCGGTGACCGCGCGCCAGCCGTCGATCTGGTCCTGGGTGTAGAGCCCCGGCGTGTCCTGGTAGCCCTGGGCCTGGGCCGAGATCTGGGTGGCCTCGGTGATGATCAGGCCGGCCGAGGCGCGCTGGGCGTAGTAGGTGGCGGCCAGCGGGCTGGGCACCAGACCGGCGCCGGCGCGGTTGCGCGTCAGCGGGGCCATCACGATGCGGTTGGCCAGCGTCAGCGGGCCAAGGGGGTAGGGCTGGAAGAGCGTCGGGGTCGTCATGGGTGTGGGTCGTGGTCGTTGAGGGGTCGCTGCGGAGGGCGGAAGCCCGCTCCGGGATGGCGGGTGGCGCAATGATGATGACCATAATCTTAGATGTCAATGGTTTGATGATGCACGTAATCTAAGTGTGGTAAAGTGCCGTACTTCCGCAGCACCGCGTTGCAGGGCATCGTTCATGAAGGTCACCAAGGCACAGGCGCAGGCCAACCGGGCGCACATCGTCGAAACCGCCTCCACCCTGTTCCGGGAGCGGGGATACGACGGCGTGGGCGTGGCAGACCTGATGGGGGCCGCGGGCTTTACGCACGGCGGCTTCTATAAGCACTTCGGGTCGAAGGCCGACCTGATGGCGGAAGCGGCCGCCTGTGGCTTTGCGACATCCGCCGAAGCATTGGCCGGGACCGATCTGCGTGCCTTCCTGACCTACTACCTGTCCCGCGAACACCGGGATACGCCGGGGCAAGGCTGCACGATGGCGGCGCTGTGCACGGATGCCGCGCGTCAGCCGGCATCGGTCAAGGCTGCGTTTGCAACCGGTATCCAAGCGCAGCTGGAAGACGGCTCAGGTCGCGATGGCCAGATGGATGCTGCCGCCGCCGAGCGCAGCCGTGCGCGGCGGATCGCGCTGATTGCGCAGGCGGTGGGCGCGGTGGTGTTGTCGCGGTCCTGCCCGGACGATGCGGCACTGGCCGACGAGATTCTGGACGCCTGTCGGAACGACATACTGGCGCGGCTGCCGGACGCACCTGCGGCTTGAGGCCGTGCTTCAGGGGTGGGCTGCGCAGGTAAGCGCGCGGCCCCTGTGCGGATGGCGACTTGAGAAGCCGGACGGGAATCAACAACGGCCGTGGGTGAACCCATACCCGATCGGTCACTATTTGCCCGCGTCACCACGCAGCGCTACGCTTCACCGATGTCTACTTCATCCTCCGCAGCGCTCGACGCCGGGCGTGGCCCCGCTGAGCACGACGTGCGCACGCAGATCATCGAGGCGGCCACCGCGCACTTCAGTCACTACGGCTACGACAAGACCACGGTGTCCGACCTGGCCAAGGCCATCGGCTTCTCCAAGGCGTACATCTACAAGTTTTTTGCCTCCAAGCAGGCCATCGGGGAGGTCATCTGCACCAATTGCCTGGCGCAGATCGAAGGCGAGGTGCATGCGGCCCTGGAGGGGGTTCAAGCGCCGCCCGACAGGTTGCGGGTGCTGTTTACCGTGATCGTGGAGGCCAGTCTTCGCCTGTTCCTCCAGGATCGCCGCCTCTATGAAATCGCCGTGGCGGCCGCGACGGATGAATGGCCCTCGACCCAGGCCTACAAGGGCCGCATCCGGCAGCTTGTCGAAGAGATCCTGAAAGAGGGGCGTGCGTCCGGCCTCTTTGAGCGTGCGACGCCGCTCGAAGCGACCAGCCAGGCGGTCTATCAGGTCCTGGTTCCTTATCTGAACCCAGTGACGCTTCCACACCTGTCGGCTCTGCATGCGGAAGCGCCTACGTCCCTGCAGGACCTGGTGCTCAGGAGTCTTGCCCCGCAACGAAAGTGACTATTGACGGAAATGGTCACTAGGAACAAAATGCCTCCGGATACCACACTCCGGAAGACCGTATGCGGCGCCGTTCTGTACTCACAGCCATCTCCTGTGTTGTTCCGTTGTTCCTTGCGGCCTGCGGAACGTCGGATGACATCGACCCCCGGATTGCGCCGCCCATCGTCCGGGTTGCCCATGTGCAACCGGGCGCGGGAAACGCGCGCACGTTTACGGGCACCATCGCCGCAAAGGTGCAGAGCGATCTGGCCTTCCGGGTCGGCGGCAAGGTCACTGAGCGCCTCGTGGAGACCGGGCAGACGGTCAAGCGCGGGGATGTGCTCTACCGGATCGATCCCAACGACCTGAACCTGGCCGCGGCGTCCCAGCAGCAGGCTGTCATCGCGGCCCGTGCGCAAAGCGTGCAGGCCACGGCGGATGAAGCGCGGTATCGCGATCTGGCGGCCAAGGGCGTGGTGTCACGGTCGTCTTACGACCAGATCAAAGCGGCGGCCGACGCGGCGGCTGCAACGCTCAACGCGGCCGAATCCCAGGCCCGGGTTGCGCGCAATGCCAGCCACTACACCGCGCTCGTTGCCGATGCCGACGGGGTGGTCATGACCATCAACGCTGAGCCCGGTCAGGTTGTGGCGGCGGGGCAGGTGGTTGCCCGGCTTGCCCGTGCGGGCAGCCGGGAGGCGGTCGTCCAACTGCCCGAGACGCTTCGTCCCCAGATCGGTTCGGTGGCCCTGGCGTCGTCGTTCGGCGGAAGCGGCACGATTCCCGCGCGGTTGCGCGTCCTCTCTGAATCGGCGGACCCCGCAACCCGTACGTTTGAAGCCCGCTACACCCTGGAAGAGGGCAGCACGGCGCTGCCGCTGGGTTCAACGGTGACGGTTGAACTTGGCGGTGCAGCAGCTGCCGGTGCGTCGGCAGGCGTGGAGGTGCCGTTGGGCGCGCTGTTCGATCCTGGCACCGGACCCGGGGTCTGGGTGATCGGGGGTGAGCCGCTCAAGGCCACGTGGACGCCGGTAGCCGTCAAGCAGTTGGGCGACGACAAGGCGTTGGTTGAGGGGGCCTTCAAGGCATCGGATCGCGTGGCGGCTCTAGGCGCTCACCTGCTCCGCGAAGGGCAGGTGGTTCGTCTGGCCGACACGGCCAAGCGCGCCGTGGCAACCGGAGCCCAGCGGTGAGTGGGTTCAATCTGTCGGCGCTTGCGGTGCGCGAGCGCGCCATCACCGTCTTTCTGATCTTCCTGATCTCGGTTGCCGGCATTGTGTCGTTCTTCCAGCTTGGCCGGGCAGAGGACCCCGCGTTCACCGTCAAAGTCATGACCATCGTGACGGCGTGGCCTGGCGCTACGCCCACGGAAATGCAGCACCAGGTCGCCGAGAAGCTGGAAAAGCGTCTGCAGGAGCTGCGCTGGTATGACCGCAGCGAAACCTACACCCGGCCCGGCTTGTCCTTTACCACGCTCACGTTGCAGGACGGCACGCCTCCGTCGCAGGTGCAGGAAGAGTTCTACCAGGCGCGCAAGAAGATGGCGGACGAAGCGGCAAACCTGCCCGCAGGCGTGATCGGCCCGATGGTCAACGACGAGTACGCGGATGTCACGTTTGCGCTGTTTGCGTTGAAGGCGAAGGGCGAACCCTTCCGCGCATTGGCGCGCGATGCCGAAACCCTGCGCCAGCGCTTGCTGCACGTGCCTGGGGTAAAGAAGGTCAACATCATCGGTGAGCAGTCCGAGCGCATCTACGTGGAACTGTCACACGAACGGCTGTCGAACCTGGGCATAACACCGCAGGACGTGTTCGGGGCGCTGAACGGACAGAACGCGTTGACCCCGGCAGGCTCAGTCGAGGCCAAGGGCCCGCAGATTTTCATTCGCTTGGATGGCGCGCTGGATCAGCTGGAAAAGATCCGCGATACGCCCATCGTCGCGCAGGGCAAGACCCTGAAACTGCAGGACATCGCCACCGTGAAGCGTGGCTATGAAGATCCCTCGACCTTCATGATCCGCAACGGTGGCGAGCCTGCCCTGTTGCTGGGCATCGTCATGCGGGACGGCTGGAACGGCCTGGATCTGGGTGCCTCACTCGATGCGGAGGTCAAGAAGATCAACGCAGGGCTCCCGGTCGGGATGGCGCTGGACAAGGTGACCGATCAGGCGGTGAACATCAGCGCGTCGGTCGACGAGTTCATGATGAAGTTCTTCGCCGCGCTGCTGGTGGTGATGCTGGTGTGCTTTGTCAGCATGGGCTGGCGCGTGGGTGTGGTGGTGGCGGCCGCGGTGCCGCTGACGCTGGCGGCTGTGTTCATGGTGATGGCCGCAACCGGCAAGAACTTTGACCGCATCACGCTCGGCTCGCTGATCCTGGCGCTGGGCCTGCTGGTGGACGACGCCATCATCGCCATCGAAATGATGGTGGTGAAGATGGAAGAGGGCTATAGCCGGGTCAAGGCATCGGCCTACGCATGGAGCCATACGGCGGCGCCCATGCTGGCCGGCACCCTGGTGACTGCGGTGGGCTTCATGCCCAATGGCTTTGCCCGATCCACCGCCGGCGAATACACCAGCAACATGTTCTGGATCGTGGGCATCGCGCTGATCGTGTCGTGGGTGGTCGCGGTGTTCTTTACGCCCTACCTGGGTGTGAAGCTTCTCCCTGAACTCAAGACTGTGGAAGGCGGGCACAGCAGCCTTTACGACACGCCGCGCTACAACCGCTTCCGGTCGATCCTGGCGCGGGTGATTGCACGCAAGTGGCTTGCGGCGGGTTCGGTGATCGGCCTGTTCGTGCTTGCTGTGGTGGGCATGGGGCAGGTGAAAAAGCAGTTCTTCCCCGTTTCCGATCGCCCGGAAGTGCTGGTCGAAGTGCAGATGCCCTACGGCA
This sequence comes from Stenotrophomonas sp. 364, assembly GCF_009832905.1. Taxonomy (NCBI): domain Bacteria; kingdom Pseudomonadati; phylum Pseudomonadota; class Gammaproteobacteria; order Lysobacterales; family Lysobacteraceae; genus Stenotrophomonas; species Stenotrophomonas sp. 364. Next base: position 2,367,312 of record NZ_CP047135.1, on the reverse strand, counting down.
CGGCGATCGAACAGACCAACCTGGCCACCAGAAAGGTGGAGCAGTGGCTCGCTGGGCAGGAAGAAGCGAAGATCGTCACGGCCTATATCGGTCAGGGCGCGCCCCGGTTCTACCTCGCTATTTCCCCGGAACTGCCCGATCCGGCGTTTGCCAAGATCGTGGTGCGTACCGACAGCCAGGCACAGCGTGACGCCCTGAAAGCACGACTGCGTCAGGCGGTGGCGGAGGGCTTGGCACCGGAGGCACGTGTGCGCGTGACCCAGCTGGTGTTCGGGCCTTACTCGCCTTACCCGGTGGCGTATCGGGTCAGTGGTCCGGATCCGGACGTCATCCGTGGCATTGCGGCCAAGGTCGAGCAGACCCTGCACGCCAGCCCGATGATGCGTACGGTCAACACCGATTGGGGCGTGCGCACCCCGACGCTGCACTTCACGCTGGATCAGGACCGCCTGCAAGCGATGGGAATGACGTCGGCCTCTGTCTCGCAGCAACTGCAGTTCTTCCTGAGCGGGGTGCCGGTCACTGCCGTGCGCGAGGACATCCGCACCGTCGAGGTTGTCGCTCGGTCCGGCGGGGGTACGCGCCTGGATCCTGCGCGGATTGCGGACTTCACGTTGGTCGGTGCTGCGGGCCAGCGCGTGCCGCTGTCCCAGATCGGCTCGGTCGAGGTCCGGATGGAAGAGCCGGTGCTGCGCCGTCGTGATCGTGTACCCACCATCACCGTGCGCGGTGATATTGACGACGCATTGCAGCCACCGGACGTATCGGCCGCGATCAGCAAGCAGCTTGAGCCCCTCATTGCCGCGCTGCCCGAGGGCTACGCCATTGCCCAGGCCGGGTCCATCGAGGAATCGGGCAAGGCAATGAGCGCCATGCTGCCGCTGTTCCCGATCATGCTGGCGGTGACCCTGCTGATCATCATCCTGCAGGTGCGGTCCATCTCCGCGATGATCATGGTGTTCATGACCAGTCCGTTGGGGCTGATCGGCGTGGTGCCCACCCTGCTGCTGTTCCAGCAGCCGTTCGGCATCAATGCGCTGGTGGGGTTGATTGCGTTGTCGGGCATCCTGATGCGTAACACGCTCATCCTCATCGGTCAGATCCACGAGAACGAAGAAGCCGGCATGGACACCTTCCACGCCATCATCGAGGCGACCGTTCACCGGGCGCGCCCGGTGATCCTGACCTCGCTGGCAGCGGTGCTGGCCTTCATTCCGCTGACCCATTCGGTGTTCTGGGGAACGCTGGCCTACACGCTGATCGGCGGCACCATTGCCGGCACCGTGATGACGCTGGTGTTCCTGCCGGCGATGTATGCCATCTGGTTCAAGGTCCGAGCGGAAAAGACCCCCGTTGCCTGACACTGGCCCGGGCCTCTTTTATATGGGAAGTGATGTATGAGCAGTGCCGACAAAGATCGCATCGTGGTGACCGGAATGGGCGTGGTCAGTCCACTCGGCTGCGGGGTTGAGACCGTCTGGTCGCGCCTCCTGGCGGGGCGCTCCGGGATCGGGTCGCTGGGGGCCGAGCTTGCGGCGGGCACCGGCTGTGACGTCGGCGGCCGCGTGCCTGACCGCGTTCAAGACCCGGAGGCAGGCTTTGATTCCACCGGGATCATCGCGCCGAAAGATCTCAAGAAGATGGACCGGTTCGTGGAGTTCGCGCTGGTCGCCGCCCACGAAGCGCTTGAGCAGGCGGGGTGGCAGGACGCCGATGCCCGCGGGCTGCTGCGAACGGCGACCGTGATTGCCACCGGGATCGGCGGGTTTGGATCCATCGTCAATGCGGTCCACACCACCGACAGCCGCGGGCCTGGCCGGCTGTCGCCGTTCACTGCACCGACCTTCCTGGCCAACATGGCGGCGGGGCAGGCGTCGATCCGTTACGGGTTCAAGGGCCCGCAGGGCGCGCCCGTCACGGCCTGCGCGGCGGGCGTCCAGGCCATTGGTGATGCGGCGCGTCTCATCCGGTCCGGTGAGGCGGACATCGCGCTCTGCGGTGGGGCGGAGGCGGCGATGCATCGGGTCAGCCTGGGGGGATTCGCAGCGGCCAAGGCGCTCAGCACGTCGTTCAATGACACACCGCACGCAGCCTCTCGCCCGTTTGATGCGCAGCGCGATGGGTTTGTCATGTCCGAAGGGGCAGGGTTGCTGGTGATCGAGCGGCTGGACCACGCCTTGGCGCGGGGCGCCAAACCGCTGGCCGAACTGGTTGGCTACGGCACGACCTCCGATGCCTACCATCTGACGGCCGGGCCCGAGGACGGCAGCGGGGCGCGCCGGGCGATGGAGATCGCGCTGGCGCAGGCGGGCATTACGCCGGCGCAGGTCGATCACATCAATGCGCACGCCACCTCCACCCAGGTGGGTGACCGGGCAGAGCTTGCGGCGATGCGCGCGCTGTTTGGTACCCGACCCGATCTTTTGATCTCTGCCACCAAGTCCAGCACCGGGCATCTGCTCGGGGCAGCAGGTGGCATCGAAGCGATCTTCACCGTGCTCGCGCTGCGTGACCAGATCGCGCCGGCGACACTCAATCTGATGCGTCCGGATCCGCTGGCCGAAGGACTGTCGATCGTAGGCGGCGTACCGCGGAAGGCAGAGATCGCGTTCGCCCTGACCAACGGGTTCGGGTTTGGCGGCGTGAATGCCAGCGCGCTGTTCCGGCGCCTGTGAACACCGCGGCCTCCACCCGTTGCGCAAGCAAAACCAGCCTGCGCTGGGAGAGGGCGAGGGAGAGCGCCAGGCGGTGCATCTGTGAAGCAGCGGCCACTGTCTTTGCGGAGGAGGGCTTTGAGCGGGCGACGATGAGGCGCATCGCGGCGGTGTGTGGCGTCACGAAGGTCACCCTCTACGCGCACTATCGTGACAAGGAGCGGCTTTACAGGGCGGTCATGGACGGCCACCTGGCATCGATGCCGTCAGGCGTGCTGGACATGCACGGGGTTGCCGATCTCGGCGACGCGCTGAGGCGTATCACTGACGGCATCGGGCGATTGGCGACAGATGGTGCGTGCCAGGCGTTCTGCCGCGCGTTGGCGCACTCTGGTCCGGCCAGTGATGGCTACAGGGAACACTGGAACGCGATGCTTGCACCGTATTTCAGGCTTGCAGAAGACGCATTCACGAAGGCGTCCAGCCGCCCGACCCACGCCGCGGACGCCGAGAAGTTCCTGAGGCTGCTTCTCACAGAACATGGCTTACCCCAAGGGGACAGGCCGGTGTCCGGGCCCGACGCAACCGTCGCGCTTTTCCTGCGGGCCTATGCGGCGCCACTGCCAGGCACGCGCGAATTTTGACGCGGTCTTGGCGCGTGCTGCGGATACTTCTCCGTCATTGTTCCAGAGGAGAAGGGCAATGGCCGCCAGACAAAAGACCCCGTCAAGCCCCAAGGTGGTGAGGATCGAAGCGATGCCGCTGGACTTCGGCGAAGCCGCCGTCGTGATCGAGCTGGACGCCGAACCGCCCAAGCGCTGGTTCAAGGCGCTCAAGCGCGAGATGACCTATTCAGAGGGCCTGGAGACGGCGTCGGCGAAGTTCGACGGCTGCTTCGTCTACCTTGTGGGGCTGGATCCGGCCCTGGGGAGCGCCGTTCGCTGTGCCAGCCGGCTGCTTGCAGCGGTGCAGGAGGGTCTTGAACAGAAAGGCACTGGTTCTCCCGACAGCGACCCAGCCGCTGACGATGCTCTGCATCCGGCTGCTTCCCGGCAAGTGCCGCTTTCACCGCGAGGCGAAATGAGGCCCTGATGGAGATGAGCGGCAGGGTGTGACGCGTACATTCAGGACTCTTGTCATCATGATGGCCCGGCATTATGTCGGGCCATCGTCGTTCCCGGGGCTGGAAGGCATCGGAGTATTCTTCTCGATACCCGTCCGGTGCCGGGCAAAGTCTGGTGAAGGAGCGGCAGTCCATGCCGCTCCTCTGTCCAGCCACTTCAGCTCGCCGGAAAAGGAATGTCCGGCAGAACGTCTCCGTCCCTGTTGATCGCCAAGGGCCTCAAGCGGCTTTCGCGGCCCTGGCGTTGCCGCCGGACTTGGCCAGGATCGTCAGCTTCTCATCGGTTGCCTTTTCTTCTTCCAGCGTTTCCAGCAGGAGCGGAAGCGCGTCCTTGTAACCCAGCTGCTTGGCGAGGGCAGCGATGGTGCCGTAGGACGCGATCTCGTAGTGTTCAACCTTCTGGGCACCGCCGATAAGCGCGGCATCGCGCACGGGGCCTTCCTCGATGCTGTCGATGGCTTCCTTGCCCTCCTCAACCAGCCCCTCCATGGCGGCGCACTTGATGCGCTTGAGCCGAATGCCCAACAGTTCGATCACCTGGTCGATGCGCTCGATCTGGCCTTGGGTTTCTTCCAGGTGGGTTTCGAAGGCGGCGGCCAGGTCCGGGTCGGTGGCAGCGCGCGCAAGGCGGGGAAGCGCCTTGGCCATCTGCTTCTCCGCGCTGTAGATGTCCGACAGTTCGTGGATGAACAGGTCTTCAGCGGTCTTGATCGCCATGGTGGTGCTCCGGGTGGGTGGTGGGGTGGAACCCTGAAGCTAGGCGCACTCTCGTTAGGGGCGTGCGCAGATCCGTGAAGGTCTGCTACACGCGTGCCACCTCGCCCATGGCGCACGGCATGCGCACTTCGTTCCCTGCTTCGTTCAGGTGTTGATGACCGGCTCGCACGCGTGGTGGAACCCGCTCACGCGCTTGGCCCAGAGTCCGCAATTCAGGATGGAAGGTGTGAAAGGGGATGCAGTGCATGTTCACGAGTGACCCACCGTTGGGGGGCTAGAAAGAAGTCCAGTAGTGCACCAAAGCCCGGGGCGTGACCGCTGCCCAACTCAAGGACGCGGTCAAGGCCGTAGGCCGACCTTGGTAGCGGTGCGCAAGCATCTGGGCAAGTGACGGTCGGTGGGCATATTCCGCACTGAAAATCGCCGTACGTCCGGCGTCTGGAACGCAACGTCGGATCGTTTGGGACGTTCAGGAGAAGCCGCAATGCATCGAGCCGTCGTATGTGCCGCGGTCATCTTCACCTTGTCCGGGTGCGGAGGCGGCAACACAGCATCCAGCGTCCAAGCGCCCGGGGCAGAAGAAACCGCGAAGACCAAAGCGCTCGAGGCCGGGGCAGCCGTGCTGCAGGACCGGCCGCCAGTCGATGTCATCAACGCCTATCTGGACGGATTCCATTTCTACAACGGTCAGATGAAGGTCCAGATGGAAGCCCATCACTACTGCGCCATCCTCAACGAGGATGTCATCCAGTGCACGATCTACGACGGCAACGTGAAAGACGCCAAGTTGATGGGGGTGGAATACATCATCAGTGAGACGCTCTTTGCAGGCCTTCCCGAGCAGGAAAAGGCGCTATGGCACAGCCACGTTCAAGAGGTGAAATCCGGGCAGCTCATCGCGCCAGGGATCCCCGAGGTGGCCGAGCATGCGCTGATGGAGAAGCTCATCCATACGTACGGCAAGACCTGGCACACCTGGCACACAGACCTGGACAATGACCTGCCCCGAGGCATGCCACAGCTGATGATGGGATTCACCGCCGATGGCCAGGCCGATCCGGCCATGGTCGCTGCCCGTGACGCGCGGCTCGGGGTCAGTAGTGAGGACAAGCGAAAGCGCCGTGCCGACATCGCCGCGCCCTCAATCGATGCAGGCGCCGATGCGTGGCAGAAGGGCAAGGTCATCCAGATCGAAGACCCGACGGGTGGACATGCTCACGCCGGGAAGGAAGACCCCGACGCGCCGTCCGACGGCGACAAGAATGCGACGTCCAAGGGCAGTTCAGGGCGGTGAGAGTGGACGTCGAGGCCAAGGCCAGGACGTCCGCCCGCTACTGTCTCGTTTCGATGGCCAACGCCCGATGGGCCACTGGCATCATTGGGTTGAGCTGCATTTCCCGTGCCAACGCGTACTCTGCAGAACGCCTGGAAGGCTCGCCAATAGCCGAGAGCCGCGCGTTGCTGACGGCGTGATGCGAGCCGCACTGCCCACAGCGAAAAAGCGCACCACCTGGAAGCTCCATCAGGGAGCCTAGGGTTGAGGCAGTGGTTGTGCTGCAATGGCCGCATTCGACAGTGAGCGCCAGAATGCGATCTACGTCGCCGGAAGACGCATAGTTCGCTTCAAAGGAGCGAATGACAAAAGATGCTGAGGTGGGCATCGTTGCTCCTGAACAGGGGGAATGAGCAGAGCATCTCCGGAAACCCGTGACGGGATTGTCGTGATGGGCCGCAGTGTCGTTCCGTCAACACTGCCGCGACGATTGACAGCCACGCCGGTGGCCGGTTGGGATCGCCCAGGCCGCGTGTTGCGTCATCCGCTCATGGGTGGCTCTACCCCCGATGCCGGTCGCACGGTGTAGCTCGCGTCTACCTGTCCATGTCCCTGGCGCAGGTGATCGCCCGGTTTGCCTCCAACGCTGCCAGCCGTTCGCGCAACGCCGCATACACCCCCGGGGCGTCGAGATCGAGATCGCGTCGGCGCCCCGGGCGCAGTGATTTGCTATGTTGACCACGCCCAATCCAGGGGAAACAAGAGGTGTGGCGTTTCAGTGATCGAGACCCGCCTGCTCCAACAGTTCGTTGCCGTTGCCGAAGAGCTGCATTTCAATCGTGCCGCCGAGCGGCTGCACATGGCCCAGCCCCCGCTGAGCCAGGCGATCCGCAAGCTTGAGAGTGCCGTCGGTGCGCCTCTGTTCGTGCGCACCAACCGCAGTGTGGCGCTGACCCCGGCCGGGGCGGCATTCCTTGTGACTGCACGCAGCACCTTGCGCGCGTTGGAGGAAGGGGTGGCGCAGACGCAACGGGTGGCGCAGGGGATCGAGGGCCACCTCACGCTGACCTTCATCAACATTGCACCCTACGCCCCTCTGCTACGCGCGCTTCGTGATTTCCGACATGCGTCCCCCGGCATTTCGTTCACCATGGTGGAAGCCACGACCCAGGAGCAGGTGATCGCGCTGGAGCAGGGCAGGGCGGATATTGGGTTCATGCGGACGCCCGGAACGTCTGTGCCGCACCTGCGCCTGGCCACCGTGTCCAGCGAGCCGATTGTCGTCGCGCTGCCTGCCGGCCATCGGCTGGAAGCGGCCCCGACCATTGCGCTGGAACTGCTCAAGGAGGACGCGTTCGTCGCCTCACCGCGGACGCTCGGCAAGGGGTTCCATGACCAGCTCATCAGTCTGTGCCACGCAGCGGGGTTTGTTCCCAACATCGTGCAACACGGCCGACAGATGCAGACCCTGATCGCCCTGGTGGCCGCTGGGTTCGGTGTCGCGCTGTTGCCCGCTTCCCTGGCGACGAATGACCGGACGGACGTGGTGTTCCGCCCGCTCCAGGTGGACGCTTCCGATGGGCTGTCCCGCCTGGACCTGCTCATGGCGTGGAACGAGACCCGGACATCTGTTATCCGCGATCGGCTGATACAGACGGTCCTGGAGACCTTGCCATCGGCCTGAGCGGATGAGACACGCTGCGTCTTGGTGCGGTATGCAGACAGTCCTTCACCCGCACCAGGCAAGCCACTAGTCTTCGGCAGCCCCGCTGTTGAGGATCTGCAATGCCCCCCGCCATCTATGTCTTTTCGCTGTGCGCATTCGCGTTCGGTCTCTCCGAGTTCGTCGTCGCGGGGCTGTTGACCGCCATTGCTGACGATCTGGATGCGTCGATCTCCCTCGTCGGTACGGCCATTGCCGCTTACGCAGTGGGTGCCGCCATCGGGGCACCGTTCATCACCGCGCTGGTCGCCCACTGGCGGGACAGACACATTCTGCTGCTGGCTACGGCCTTGCTCGGGGTGGGCAGCCTGCTGATGAGTGCATCGCCCAATCTGATGGTTCTGCTGGCCGTCCGCTTCGTGGTCGGCCTGGGCCACGGCGTGTTCATGGCGGTGGCCTCCGACGCGGCCACCCGGCTGGTGGACCCGCAGCGATCCGGTCGGGCGCTGTCGGTGGTGTGGATCGGGCTGACGCTCGCACTGGCCATCGGCGTTCCGCTCGGCACCTATCTGGGAAGCCTGTGGTCCTGGCGGGTGGTGTTCATGGCTATCGGCGTGCTCAGTGTCGGCGGCATGCTTGGCCTGGCGCTGTGCATGCCGCGCGGCGCGGCCGGGGTGGCGTCAACCGGCGCTGGCGCATGGAAGGGCATTAAGGCCATCACCCATCCCCAGCTGCTGATCACCGCCGGTATCGGCGCGCTCGTCAGCATTGCCACGTTCTCGTTCTTTACGTTTGTCTCGCCCTACCTGCAGCAGGTCACTGGGGTGGGGGTGCAGTGGCTGAGCATGGGGATGCTGTTGTTCGGTATCTGTGCGATCGCCGGCAATCTCCTGGGAGGCTTCCTTGCCGACGCGATGGACGTGGATCGCAGCATCCGGTTGGCGTTGGTCGCGTTGGCGCTGAACCTGTTCGGTCTGTACGGCGTGGCAAGCATGCCGGTGCCGATGATGATCCTGATCGGCACGTTGGGCATCTGCTTCTTTGCCATCGTGACCCTGCTGACGCTGCGACTGCTCAGGCAGGCCCAGCGCTTCATTCCCGCCTACAGTTCGGTGGCGGCGGGGTTGAACATCGCGTCTTTCAATCTGGGGACTGCGCTGGGCGGTGCATTGGGCGGCCTCACAATCAGCTATGCGTCGTTGGCGTTCATCCCGCTGACGGGTGCGTCGGCATCCGCGCTGGCAGTGATGGTGCTGTACCTGCAGGGGCGACGCACGAAGGAGGTGGGATCGTCGTTCTCCTGATCGGTAGCGACTCGCTGGATGGCACCTGCCCTGATTGACTGACGCGCGGGGGAGTTGCAGCCCGGATGAACGGGACATCGACGCCCGCACCCTGCTGCTGCTGCGGGTGCTGGTGGAGGGCCTGGCGATGCGGGGCGTGCGCGCCCCTGGCTGGCCAGGGAGACCCTGCGGAGGTTGTTGACGGCCGTGATCGCGCGCGTGCTGGGGCAGTAAGTCTGCTGACGCCTCCCTCAGTGATCGGCAATATCGAGACCGCGGGGGAGTAAAATGCTCCTTCCGCCGATGCGTGGCCGAGGCTCATCGCAATGCCCTATACCAACAGCGACACACTCCTGCGGCTGCGCGATCAGATCCCTTCCTTCCGGTGCATCGTCGGGTGCCACGACTGCTGTGGCCCGGTCACGGTGTCGAGCGAGGAGATGGCGCGTCTGCCTGTGAAAAGCGAGGCCGAGCACGATGCTGCGCTGGCCGAGCTCAGTTGCCCCTACCTGGGTGAGCAGGGGTGCGAGATCTACGCGGAGCGCCCGTTGATCTGCCGTTTGTTCGGGACGACCCCGCGCCTGCGCTGTCCGAATGGCCAGCGGCCGGTCTATATGATCGATGAGGCAGTGGAAGAGGAGATCCATCGCTATCTTGGGAGCACGCGCCAGGTGCTGCTCTAGCCCAACAGGAGTGCAACCAAGGGCACCCACGGGATGCCCCTCTTCAGTACGTCGGTGTCCTGCTCCGCCACTCCAGCGGGCATGCTGAAGGAGCCGTGGCGGCTTACGGCGCTGCGGATGGCACGATATAGCGTTCCCAGTAACCGGCAAGCTGGGCCTGCTTTCGCTGGCCGAGTTCGCTGTCGAGGGTCTTTTGCAGTCCGGTGGCCTCCTCGCCGCGCCCGGCACGATGCAGCTCACGTGCCGTTTCAAGCACGGCGCGCTGCCGCACGGTGAGGTTACCGAAGGGGTCAAAGTACGAATCCAGGCGCGTGGCGTCGGTCACGCCGGTCCAGGTAAACCGGGCATCGCCGGCGTCTGTGGCGATGCTGCGATAGCGGTCCACCGCAACGGCGGGCGTGATGCGTGTTTCGAGCAGATCCAGGCAGGTTTCCAGCAGCCGGACTTCGGGCGAGTTCTGTTCGGCCTTCAGTAAGTGCACCGTCTCGCGGACGAATGCGCGATCGATGTTGCCGGTGGTGGATTGGACGCCCAGAAGGTTGAAGCTGGCCACAGCCACGCGATACTCACGGCGCTCCTGTTGGCGCACCTGCTGCTCGGTTGGCTTGCCGATACTGGACGGCTGAACGATCCGAATGTCCGCGGCATCGCCCAGGATCGCTTCGATATCCCGCTTGTGGAACTCGCCGACCACCACGACCAGCGTGCCGCCAGGATGTGCTTTCGCCGCCGCGGCCACCCGCTGGGCCTGCAGATAGGTGCGATAGAGATACAGCCTGCGCGGCAGATCGTCCTTTGCGCGCTTGGCCGGGGTGGCGGCCCACTGCGCGATGCGCTCCACGTTCCTTGCGTCGTCGGCGTGGAAGAGATCGCGGGTGAGGTGGCTCGGCGACGGGAACGAAAGGAATTGCTGGAATCCGCTGGCGGGACGCAGTTCCGGCGCCGTGCCCAGGTCCAGGCCGAACCCGAGCCGGGCGTCTTCCACGGGCGGCTCCCAGTCGATGGGGCACAGGTCGATGCCGTTGCGCCGGGCAAAGGGAACCACGACGTCCTGAACTTCGTAGGTGAATTCGTAGTAGTCGTTGCGCGCGAAGGCCTCGGGCGACCGCTCGATGCAGATGGCATCGGGCTTGGCATGCGCCAGGAAAGCGGCAAGCAGGGCAGGTCGATCATTGCGGGCCACCAGCTGCGACGCGTGGTCCACGCCCAGCACGATGACGGTGGTCTTCCCATCCACTGCCTTCGACGCTGCTCCGGCCATTCCAGACATGAGCAGCAACGCCACCGAGAAAAATAGACGCTTCACCTGCGCTCCTTCCATTCCATTTGGGTCCAACGTAGCGTGCGCACTACCCGGGTTTCCTGTGCCATTGGTTGTAGTCACGCACACCAATGCGCTATGCACAACGTGGCTACAGCAGCCAGAGCGCGGCAAGCAAGGCCGGCGGCATCACCAGGATGCCCAGGCGCAGGAAGGCAAGCGCGCTGACGTGCTCGCCTTCGCGGCGCAGCGCCACCAGCCAGAGCATGGTCGCGAGCGAGCCGGTCACCGACAGGTTGGGGCCGAGATCCACGCCGATCAGCAGCGCGGCGCGGGTCTGTGTGGGCAGGTCGGCCATCTGGCCCACCGAGCCGGCCACCAGGCCGATCGGCAGGTTGTTGGCCAGGTTGCTCAGCACGGCGGCCGCGCCACCGGCCAGCCAGCTCGCTTCGCCGGGCGATGTGCGTGCAAAGGCCTCCAGCGCGTCGGCGGCGAGGCGAATCACCCCGGTGTGCGCCACGGCCTCGACCAGTACGAAGAGCCCGGCCACCAAAGGCAGTACGCCCCAGGACACATGCCGCAGGATCGGCAACGGGCTGCGGCGTTGGCGCAGACGGATGGCGGCCAGGGTGACTGCACCGGCGCAGAAGGTGGTCAGACCCAGCGGCCCGTTCATGGCCGAGGTGACCAGCAGCACGCTGCCGGTGACGCCGACGCCGATGGCGCACAAACGGCCGCCCTCGGACAGTGGCTGCTGTTCGGCCAGCGCCACCAGCGGCTGCGCGATCTGGCGGCGATGCGCCAGCCGCAGTACCAGGTAGGTCATGCCGATGGCAGCCAGCGAAGGCAGGGTGAACTGCCGCAGCCATTCGGGCAGCGAGGGCATGTGATCGCCGAAGACCACCAGGTTGGCCGGATTGGAAATGGGCAGGACGAAACTGGCGGCATTGGCCACGAACGCACAGACGAACAGATACGGCAGCGGGTTGGCCCGGGCGGCCTTGCAGGCTGCGTAGACCGCCGGCGTGAGCACGACGGCCGTGGCGTCATTGGACAGGAAGATCGTGACCAGGGTGCCCACCAGGAACACCAGGTCAAACAGGCGTTTCCCCGAGCCCTTGGCGTGCTGCACGGCGTACGCGGCCAGCCAGTCGAACAGCCCTTCCTGCCGTGCCAGTTCGGCCAGCACCATCATGCCGATCAGGAACAGGTAGACATCGCCCCCTTCGGCCACGGCGGCCATGGCCGTGTTCAACGGCAGCAGCCCGGTGACGGTCAGCAGCGCGGCCGCGCCCAGTGCCCAAGCGTACTCGGGAATGCGCCAGGGGCGAAAGATGACACCGCAGGTGGCGACGGCGGTTACCGTCCAGATGATCAGGGACGTGGTGGGGATCTGCATCGATTGCTCGGGGAAACTCAAAGGCGGGTGTCGGACGGCGGTGTCGCGGATTCGGTGGCATTGCTGGCCTGGGGCCGCGTCTCGGGCATGGCCATGGCCAAGACGAAGGCGAGGGCAGCGATCGCTGCCAGGGTCAGGAACGCGACATCATACCCAGCGAACTGGACGATCATCCCGGCCAGCCCCGGACTGAAGGCGGCGCCCAGCCCGAATGCGGTGGACACCGCGCCGAGCGTGACATTGAAGCGACCGGTTCCCTGGGTGAGGTCACTGACGATGACCGGAAGCAGGGCGCCGAAGATGCCGGCCCCGATACCATCGAGCAACTGTACGCCGAGCAGCCACGCGGGCGCGTCGGACAGCGGATACAGCACGCCACGGATCGGCAGGATGAGAAACGCCGCCAGCAGCAGCGGCCTGCGCCCCCAGGCGTCGGCCCGGGAACCCACCAGCAGCGCGGCCGGCACCATCACCAGCTGGGCCGCGACAATGCATGCGGCGGTGAGCGTGGTGGCCAGCGCGGGGCTGGTCTGGGACAGCTTCTGGCCCACCAGCGGAAGCATCGCCGCGTTGGCCAGGTGGAACAGGGCGCAGCAGGCGGCCAGGATCACCAACGTTCTGTTCTGTAGCAGCAGGCGGACCGAGGCCGGCGCGGGCGCGTCCTGCCCGGGCGACGGCAACCCGCGTGCACGCTCGTGGTCGATGGCCGCGGAGGGAATCATCAGCACGGCGGCGATGCTGGCCAGTGTCATGGCCGCCATCAGGTAGAACACCACCACGGGCCCGCCCACATAGGCCAGCCCGCCGGCCAGCACCGCCGCGACGGCATTGCCCGCATGATTGAACGTTTCGTTACGGCCCATGCGCCGCGCGAACACCCGCGGCCCGCCGATACCGAGCGATAGGGCCGCGATGGCCGGGGCGAAGACCGTACCGGCGATGGCGCCGAGCGCCTGGGTAAGCGCCACGAGCGTGAACGAGGCGGTCCAGGGCAGCACCAGACAGCTCACGGTGACCAGCATCGCGGCGATCACGATTGTCGCCCGCTTGCCGTTCACCCGATCGATCAAGGCGCCTGCCGGCGTCTGCGCGACCAGGGCGGCGAGCCCGGCCACGGTCATCACCGCGCCGATGCTGGCCGGTTCCCACTTGTGGACGGCCAGCAGGTAGATGGCGAGGTAGGGCCCCAGTCCGTCGCGCACATCGGCCAGGAAGAAGTTGACCGCGTCGAGCGCGCGATCGGGCGAGCGGGACGGCTGCAGTACGGGGGGCGATGGATTCACGTGCACAGGCTCGAAGGTCGGGACGATCTGCCCCGACGCTCGGGGGGGTTGGCACGTTATGCGCGTGCGTTCGTGACGGCGGCGTGGCGCCGGGAAATGTCGCCGTTGGCCGCCTTCAGCCCGAACAGCGGGCGGATCCAGCGCACGCGACGAATCAGGTATTCGTGCAGCAGCAGGCAGCCGGCCACCGTGGCGATCAGGACCAGCAGCGGTTCGAGCACGGGGCCAAGGTGCAGCGGCTTCAACCAGAACAGGGCGGCAATCAGCAGGCTTTGGTGAAGGATGTACCACGGGTACACCGCTTCGGTGCAGTAAGGCAGCCAGCGGAACGGACGATCCAGGTAGCGCTTGGCCCAGCCCAGCAGGGTCAGCATCACACCCCACACATAGAGCATCTCGCAGAACCGGGATTGCAGGCTCCAGAACCCTTCCGGCCAGGTGCGCAATGACGAGTCTGCCGGCAGCCATCGACCCAGCGCTTCCAGCAGGAAGTACCAGCAGACCGCCAGGCACACGGCAACAAGGCTGGCCCAGCGCAAGTCGACAGCGCGCTGCCAGAACGCTGTCTCCCGCCCGAGTGCATAGCCGATCAGGAACACGGTGAAGTACTTGGCATGCTGGTAGGTGTCGTTCACCAGGGTGTTGGTTGCCGGATGCGCCGGGGCGAGCCAGACCAGCCACAGCAGCAGCACCGCCGTCGGCCCGAGAAGGAGGAACAGGCCATGGGACCGTGCCATGCGTCCAGTAAGCCGACGAACCGGGGCCGAATCCAGCAGCGGCTTGAGCAGAACCAGCACCATGCTGTAGCACCAGAGGTAGGCCAGATACCACAGGTGATTCCAGGTGATGCCGAACGGGGCCCCCGCGAAGCTGCCCTCCGGCCAGGGGCGGACCTGCCAGTAGCGCAGGAGAAACGCACCGAACCCGGGCGACGCATAGCCGTTGGTGACGGCTTCGCAGTAGGGCTGGATCGGGACCACAAAGAACATGCCGAATACCAGCGGCAGTAGCAGTCGCCACGTGCGCAGCAGCGCAAAGCGCCCGGCCGCCAGGCGCGGCCCCAGCAGGGCGATGGCCACCCCGGAGATCAGGAACAGCAGGGACATGCGCCAGCCGTTGAGCAGGCGCATCGGCCACTGCAGCTCGGGCGTGGTGTGGGTGCTCTTCAGGTGAAAGCCCCAGCCGTCCACATAGGCCATGGCCAGGTGATAGAGGATGAGCAGTGCGAAGGCGATGACGCGCAGGGCGTCGATATCGTGTCGTCGGGTCATACGAAGGGACGGGATGGGGGTGCCGCAGCATGCGGGGCAGGCGGATCGGTTACAGGCCGGAAGGGACCGCCGCACAAGGGAAAGGGACCAGTGGCGGGGCCTGAGGGGCGAGTGGGAGGGGCCGTGGAGGTACACCGGCACCGGCACCGCGCGGGTGGGTTGGATGCAAAGCCCGGTGACCGCGTCAGTGGGTCATCCCCGGCGTCATGGCGGCCTCAGCCGGACGACAGCCCGCAAACAGGTCCAGCTCCTTCCGATAGACGCGGGACTGCACATCGAACAGCCCCAGCAGGGAGTGGTAGAGGTTGTCGTGGCTGTAGCGCCCGTCCTCGGCGCGCTCGCGCAGGCACGCAAGGCTGAGGTGGGCCTGTTCCGCAAAGCGCGGCGAAAACCACATGAGCAGCGGCACGTGCGTCTGCTCCGGGGGCGCAATGAGGTACGGCGTGCCGTGCAGGTACATGCCGCGCTCGCCCAACGACTCGCCATGGTCGGACACGTAGATCATCGCCACGTCGCGCTGGTCCGCGTAGCTCTCCAGCAGGGTGATGGCCTTGCCCAGCATCCGGTCGGTGTAGACGAGGGTGTTGTCGTAGGTGTTGGTCAGCGCCTCGTTGGTGCAGGTCTGGATCTGGTTGCTGTCACAGGTGGGGCTGAACACCCTGGCGTCTGGGGGGTAGCGCTCGAAGTAGGTGGGGCCATGGCTGCCCAGCTGGTGAAGCACGATCAGCGCGTCGCCCTGCAGGGCATCGATGCGGGCCCCGAGCTGGTGCAGCAGGACCTCGTCGTAGCAGGTGCCGTCCTTGTTGACGCACTGCCCGGCCACCTTGAGCGCCGGCATGTGCTCGGTAGGCACGCGCGCGCACACGCCCTTGCAGCCGCCATTGTTGTTGTTGCGCCAGAGGATGCCCACACCCGTACGCTGCAGGATGTCCAGCAGGTTCTCCTCGGTCGCCGCGCGTACCTCGTCGTACTGCGCCCGTGCCATGCGGGAGAACAGGCAGGGCACTGAAATGGCGGTGGCGGTGCCGCACGAGGCGACGTGCTTGAACGCGATGACGTCGCCGCGCTTGGACAGCACCGGATTGGTGGCGCGGGAGTAGCCGTTGAGCTGCATGTTCCGGGCCCGCGCGGTTTCACCCACGACGGCAATGACGAGCCGGGGCCGCCGGCCTTCCACCGGCACCGGCCGCCGGGCATCTTCGGCGACGGTCTGCAACGGTCGCGAGACAGCGATGTACTTGCGCTTGAGGTAGCCATTGGCGTTGCGCACGACGGTGACGGGCAGCAGCTGGTCCTTGAGCTGGCGGTTGTTGCGAAGCAGGGAAGCGTAGTCCTTGTAGAACGCCAGGGACACGACGGAGAGGATCACCAGTGCCGCCACCAGGTTGATGACCCACCAGGACACGGTCTGCAGGGCGCCGGCGATGCGCCGGGTGGGTAAGGACACCATTGCAGCCGCCGGCAGAACGCCCAGCGCCAGCACGGTGAGCAGCAGGGGGGCGGAGAAGTAGGAGGCAAGCTCGGCCTGGTTGGTCTCCAGTGCGTTCTGCACCATGCTGCGATCGATCAGCACGCCGTAATGCAGCATGAAGTACGTACAGGCCGCGCTGACCAGTACCAGAAGTGCCAGCAGCGGCTTGCGCAGATAAGGCAGCGCGAGTACCGGCGTAAGCAGCACGTTGAACGCGCAGAACAGGAAAACGGGCAGGCTGATGAAGAACAACACGCTGCGCAGGCTGTCGATCTCCACGTGGGTCCAGAGCGTTTGCCACAGTGCCAAGTTGCCCACAGTGGCAAAGAACAGTGCGGCTATCCAGGTGAGGTGCACCGGGTTGAGCCGCAAAGAAACAAGACGTTGAATCACGCGCATTCTTCCGGGGAGCGAAAAGTGCGCGAAGTATCAGAAGGCAAGTATCAGGAAGTTGTCAGGTCTGCCTGCAGCCAGTCGCGCGCATTGCGCGGCGACCTACGCCATCAGCACCACGGCCCATACCGCGCCGACCATGAGCAGTGACACGGTCTGGGCGGCACTGCCCATGTCCTTGGCGTTCTTGGAGAGCGGGTGGCGCTCCAGCGAAATGCGGTCGACCACCGCCTCGATGGCGGAGTTGAGCAGCTCCACCAACAGGCTGATGAAACTGACGGCCAGCATCACGGCACGTTCTATGGCGCTGAGGTTCAGTAGGAAGGTCACGGCCATCAGCACGCCATGCAGGGCCAGCAGTTGCCTGAAGGCGGCCTCGCCGCGGACGGTGGCCATGAAGCCATCGCGGGAGTAAATCAGGGTGTGCAGGATCCGGCTCAGCCCGGTTTTGCCGTGGCGATATTTGCCGGTTCCAGTGGAGTTTTGGGGGTGCATGTGGAGTTCACAGGGAATGGGTCGCTGCAGAGCATTGGGAAGGGGGCGTCAGAAAGCTGTCAGGATTCGCCCCTGTTGCAGGATGTGACCGCGCCCGGTCACTACGCTGCCGACATGTCCAAGGTGAAGCGGCAGCCATGCGCCGAGCTCTCGACGGCCATGTGCCACCCCAGGTGTTCCACGATCCGCTGCACGATGGACAGGCCAAGCCCTTCGCCACTCTGGCGCGCGCTGGGGGTGAAGCGCTGAAACTGCTGGGGATCGATGCTGGATGGCAGCCCTGGGCCGGTATCGGCGATGACCAGGGTGGTGTGCTCCACGCGGATGTGTATCTGACCTTCGTCGGTGTACTGGCATGCATTGCGCAGCAGGTTCCAGACCACGCTACGCGCCAGTTCGGCGTTGGTGTGGACGCGTGGATCCTGCGGCGCGTCCAGCACCACCACCACCGGTTTGTTGGCCAGCCAGGGCGGGCAACGGGAAATGCACTCTTCGATCAAGGTGCGCAGCGCGACGTCTTCCTTCTCAAGCCGCTGCGGGTCGCGAGACAGCAACAACAGGCAGGTAAGTTGGCGGTGCATCTCCTGGGTGGTGCGCATGATGCGCTCGGCGCTGGCGTGCAGGTGGCTGCCGTCGGGCAGCTGGTGCGCGATGGTCTCGGCCGCGCCGGCGATGATGGCCAGGGGCGTGCGCAGTTCATGGCTGGCATCGCCGACGAAGCACCTTTCGCGTTGCAGGAACTGCTGCGCTTCATCGCTGTGTTGCGCGAAGGCGCGTGCCAGCACGCCGATTTCGTCCCGGGCGTCCTGGAACGGAAACGGCATTTCCTTGCGCTCCACCGCATCGGCCAGGCGCGTGATGGGCGCGATGACGCGCGCCGCCGTCAGCCGGCCGATCCAGAATGCGCACAGAATGCATGACAGGATGACTACCAACGCGTACGCGTCGATGACGTGCTCGAGGTACTGGTAGCGCTTGGCGTCCTGGCGCAGGTAGTAGCGCTGTCCGTCGCGGTCGAACACCAGCATGTGCCAGACGTCGGGATGTTTGGCGCTGTAGTAGCCGGGCGTATAGCTGCGCAACGCCTCGGGTACGGTAGTGGCATCATAGAGCTGGCTGCCATCGGGCAGGGTGGGGAGGATGCCGTTGGCCATCTCCGCTTCCAGCCGATGCATCTCGCTGTGCAGGCTCTTTGAGATCACGTAGGCCCGCAGCTCGTCATAGTCCAGCTGCTCTGCGGCCACGATGAAGCCCATCACGGCGACCATCAGCAGCACGAAGGAAATGATGATGCGCGTGCGCAGGGTGAGTTGGCGGTAGATCGATCTCATGGCCGCAGTGCTGCTCCCCGTGTCATTGCACGCTGGCCTTCTGCGGTTTGCTCAAGCGCCAGCCGACGCCGTGAACCGTCTCGATCAGCGGGGACGGGAAGTTCCGGTCGGCGTGCTGGCGAAGTTCATGGATGTGCGTACGCAGTGCGCCGCTGTCGGGCGGATCGTCGCCCCAGAGCAGGTATTCCATTTCCTGCTTCCTGACCACGGCAGGTGCGGCGCGCATCAGGCACAGCAGCAGCTTGTGGGTACTGGGGGTCAGGCTGATGGCCTGGCCCTGCCGCCAGGCCTGGGGAGCACGCGTGTCCACCTGCAGGTCTTCCCATGCCAGGGTGCCTTGCACCTGTCGACCCTGGGCGCGCCGCACCAGCGCCTGGATGCGCGCATCCAGTTCCCGGAGCGAGAAAGGCTTGATCAGGTAGTCGTCGGCCCCCAGCGCCAACCCCTGCACCCGGTCGTCAACCGGATCACGTGCGGTCAGCATGATGATCGGTACGGGATTCTGGAATTCCTGACGCAGTTTCTGGCACAGCGTCATGCCATCCAGCCGCGGCAGCATCAGGTCCAGCAGGATGGCGTCGTAATCATTCTGCGTGGCCAGGCGCAGCCCGGTGGCACCATCACGCGCGTCGTCGAGCACATAGCCGAGCGGCTCGAAGAAGCTGTACAGGTTGGCGACCAACTCCGGGTTGTCTTCAATGATGAGCAGGCGTGTCATGACTCAGGGGCAGGGTGATACGTGCCGGGAACTCTGCGGGATCTTGGCCGCGTTGCCAAGCGCCGTTGGTCCTGGGGGCTGACCTGTTGGCACGGTGCAACACGCCATGTCTCAGTTCGGGCTACGCCACCCACCACTGGCAATGAAATCCAGCACGCCCACCACCAGCAGCGACACTCCTACCAACGGGAACAGCACCCCGCCAACGCACAGCAGCGCGAACACGATGGCGACCGTGCGCCGTTCCCTGGGCAGTGGCGGCACCCCGATGCCGCCCAGCGGCCGGCGCTTCCACCACATCACCACGCCGCTCACGCACAGCATCACGATGGCAGCGCAGGCCACCAGCAGGAACAGCCGATTGAGCGTGCCGTATTCCTGGCCCAGGTGTACGTTGATGCCCCATTCCAGCCCGCGCCCCAGCGCGCCGTAGTCGGCGTATCCCATGTCCAGCAGCACCCGTCCGCTGTACTGGTCCAGGTGCACCACGCGCTGGCTGGCCACGTCTTCCGGGTACACCGAGGCGGTGTACACGCCCATCGGGCCACGCGGCAGTGCCACGCTGTAGCCGGGCGTCAGCCCAAGGCGGTTGAACCGCTGTACGGCCGCGTCGATGCCGATGGCGCCCGGCTGCGGTGACAGGTCGCCCAGTGCGCCGCCGCCGTGGCCTTCGTGCCCGTCGTGCTTTTCGGCAGCGGTGTGGTGCGCATGGGGCAGGGCCGACGCTGGCAGCCGCGCCTGCTCCATCGACCAGGTGGGCGAGGTGGTATCGGCCAACCGTTGCTGCGACATCGGCACCTGCACGCGCACACCGGCGGGATAGCCGTAGTCCTGGCCGTTGGTCCACGCATTGACCTGCTTGCCCCACACCACCGACCACGGCATGCCGGTGACGGCCAGGAACAGCAGCACCAGACCCACCCAGACGCCGGTGACAGCATGCAGGTCGCGCCAGAACAGGCGCTGGCGCGGCTGCCCGCGTAGGGTCGTGATGCCGCCTTTCTGCCCGCGTGGCCACCACAGGTAGAGGCCGGTGAGCACCAGCAGGATGGCCCAGCCTGCGGCAATCTCGATCAGTGCACTGGCGTAGTCCCCCAGCAGGTCCAGGCTGTGCAGGCGGCGCACGACGCCGGAGAACGTGCCCTTGTCGGGCAGGTGCCCGAGCACCAGCGCGCTGCTCGGGTCAACGTAGTAGACCTCGCGCCGCCCGTTGGGCCGCAGCACGCCGATTTCCACGCTGCCATCGGCGCGTTCGGGCGTGGTGTAGCGGAACACGTCCCCGGTGGAGAGGGCGGTGACTGCGGCGATCTGGGCGCTGGGCAGCGCACGCGCCTGCGGCGAGGGTGCCACCACCTTCAGGTCAGGGTGCACCCAGCGGTCGATCGGCTTCTGGTAGAGATAGGCGGCACCGGTCAGCGCCAGCCAGGCGATGAAGGGCAGCACGAACAGGCCGGCATAGAAATGCCACCGCCACACCGCGCGGTAGAAGCGCCAGCGGCCTGGGGTGCGCGGGGTGGGAGTGGTGTCCATCTCAGAGCTCCCGGGTCCAGCTCAGGTAGAGCGCGCGGCCATCGCCCGGCGAGTAGCCGGACGAGCCAGTGTCATACCAGGCATACACGTAGAAGCGGTCCGTCGCGTTCTTCAGCTGCAGGGCCAGCTGGTTGCGCGCGTCCACCCTGTAGCGGGCGCTGAGGTTCAACAGCGCGTAGCCACCGTAACGGCCGAGTGTGTTGGTGCGCTCCACGAAGTAATCGCCCTGGCCATTGCCCCAGGCACTGAAGGTCCAGTCCTGGGTGGGGGTGTATTCCACGCCGGCGCTGGTAAGCCAGTTCGGTACGTTTTCGATCTGTCGCCCACGGGTGCTCGGCGCGGTGGGGTCGGGTACCTGGATCACGGCCTTCTGCCGCGAGTACGAGGCCCAGGCGCGCCAGTGCGGGTTGGCCTGCCAGGTCAGCTGCGCGTCCCAGCCGCGGCGCAGGGTCTTGCCCACGTTGCCCACTTCGTTGCTGCCGACGCTGCCGTTGACGCCAAGGATGGTGGCCACTTCATCGGACGCGCGTTGTTCCCAGTACGCCACCCGGGTCTGCAGGCCGAGGGTGGGTGCCCACTTGAGGCCGGTCTCCCAGCCTTCGTTGATGGAGGGCAGGAGGTTGCCGGCCTGGGTGCGGTAGGCGCCGTTGCCGCTGCCGATCTGAAAGGTGCGGCCCCAGTTGGCGTAGGCCACCGTGGTGCTGGCCAGGTCGTAGGACACGCTGAGCTTGGGCTGCTTGATCAGGCCGTAGTCGTATACCGGCGCGCGGGTGTTGGCATCCACGTTGTGGAAATCGCCCTCGATGTGGTCCACGCGATAGGCGGGCACGATCTTCAGTGCCGGGGTGGGGCGGATCACGGCCTGCACGTAGGCGCCGCGGGTGTCCAGGTCGAAATCCCAGTCGCGCAGGGTGGCCAGGCGCTCGCGCGCCACGGTGCGGAAGCGGCGCGCGGTGTTGTCCTGCCATTGGCCGTCCACGCCGGCATCCAGCACGAACTCGGTCAGGGCCGTGGTGGGGCGCCAGGTGGTGGTGAGCATCAGCCCGCGGTGGGTTTCGTCGTTGAAGCGCTCCTGCTGCGCGCCGCCGGCGGTGAACGTTACCCAGCGCTGGTTGCGGTAGGCATTCTGATAAGCCTTGGCATTCCAGCTCCCGTTGGTGCCCAGGGTGCCGTCGAGGTGTAGGGCGGTCTGGAGGGTTTCGCGCTCGCTGCGGTCATCGCGGGCGTAGGCGGGCGACTGGTTGGGGTTGGCTTGCACCTCGGCGTAACTCAGGTAGCCGGCTTCCAGCGCGGCGTTTTTGTAATAGCGGCTCGTCAGGCCCGCGTGCCAGCGGCCATCGGGATCGGTGTAGAACCATTTGCCGGCAACGCTGCGTTGCGTGCCGTCGGCATGATCGCGCTCGCCATCGGCGCTGCGCCAGCCGATGAAGTAGTTCTGCGACCACGCGCCGTTCTCCAATCCCTTGGCCACCTGGACGTCCCGGGTGCCGAAGCTGCCCACGGTAACGCTCAGCTGGCCATCGTTGCCGCCCTGGCGGGTGAGCACGTTCACATCGCCGGCGATGGCGTGCAGGCCATATCGGGCATCGTTGGTGCCGCGCACGATTTCGATCGCGCTGACATCCAGCGGGAAAACGGCGTCGAGATAGGGCATGCCGCCGGCGTTGTCGTTGCTGGGAATGCCGTCGATGAGCAGCTTGACCGCGTTGATGCGGCCTTCGCCGTTGAAGCCGCGGAAGGAGAAGCGTCCGGCATCGGTGCCCATCTTGAACTGGGTGACCTGCACGCCGGGGGCGTTCATCAGCAGCTCCCAGCTGTGGTCCACCTTCTGCTGCTGCAGGAGGTCGCCGCCTATGATGTCCACCGAGCTGAACACCGAACGCGCCGGGAGCGTGCGTTCGGCGGTGGCGCGGGCCTGCACGGTGCCGAGGGTGAGCACGGTGCCGTCTTGTGCGGCGGCGACCGATGGGACGGTGGCTGCGCAGGCAAGTGCGGCCAGGAGGGCGCGGGAAAGCCGGTGTGGAGCGGGAGGTGGGTTCATTGTGCACAACATCGAAATGCCGCGACCCTCGTGGGGTCGAGACAGGCAAAGGCGCCGGCGTGTGAGCCGGTGGTTGGAGGAGACGGGCTGGATCCAGCGCCACGCGGGTGCACCCGCGCAAGGGCCGGGCGTGTCTGGCGGAGCAATGACGGCGTGGCGCGATGCGCGCCTTGAGGTCTACGCTGGATCAGCAGGCGAGGGCGTGCGGTGGACCGCGTGCGCCGAGGGTTCCCGGTGAGGGAGATTGCCGCATAGCCACCAGACCGGCCAAGGCACGGAAGTGCACCGGCCCGATGGTCATCAACAGAAGCAGGGCGACCAGCAGGCTGATCATCCGCGCCGCGATCAGGCAGTAGTCACAGTCCACGCCCATGTCGTGCTGTGCATGGGGATCGGCAGGCGTGGGTGCGGCAGCGGGTGCGGATTCGGCGTGCCCCGGCGGATGCGTCATGGCGTGATCCATACCATGGGCCGAATCGTGATGCATGGGGTGCGCATGTGCTGCGGCAGTTTCGACCGGCTGGGAATGCGCGGCATGCGCGTGCGCGGGCTGCACGACAGCGACGGGCGGATGCGCCAGCGCCCGGCTTACCAGCGGTGCGAGCACCACAAGCAGCATGGCCAGGCAGGCCCAGGCGTGAAGCCAGCGGTGGAGAACGGGGGAGCGCACGGCCCGGATTCTAGGCCATATCGGGGAATTCCCGCGGCGAGGGTGCCCGGTTTCCGCGTGATTGCGACGGTTTGTCGCACCTGCGGCCAGCCCCCGACGGGGCACGGATGGCCATTCATCTCATCAGATGGGTCGCTACTGCTCCCTCGCCACAGCTCAGGAGCAGCGCGCTCATGTCAATGACGGGCGTTGTCTTTGGCCTTGCCCACTTCACTCTGCACCTTGCCAACGGTTTTCTGGGCCTTGCCTTCAAGCTCTTGGGCCTTGTCGCCGGTGACCTTGCCAGCCACTTCCTTCACGGTGCCCTTGACCTGGTTCTTTGCACCTTCGGTACGGTTCTTGTCCATGTTCAATGCCTCGCTATGTCGCCCCGGAGTGGGCGTGGCCATGCTGCTTGCACGGGGGGTGTGGCGTAAGTGAAATTCTGCCGTGCCATACCAAACGGTTCAGGGATGCAATGGTCGTGCGATGACGACCGACGCGCATCGCGGTGGCTGCACGGCGTCTGCACTCGCGCTCCACATCCGGCGCCTTACAGTTTTGGCCATTACACCAATGGCGCGCGCTCGTGAACCTGCAGACCTCTGTTTCCCATCCGCTTCCCCGCCGCGCGATGCCCGATAGCTGCCACTTCGATCTGCTGGAAGTGAACGCGTTGCAGGACCCAAGCAGCGGACGCATCATCCACCTGTATTCGATGGTGGCGCGTTGCCTGTCGTGTGAGGTGATTTTCAAGGCGCAGGAAGGGCAGGGCTTCGTCAGCACCTCAGCGGCGCGCGTGCTTCGCTGCCCCACCGGGTGCGGCGAGCAGGCGCTGAAAGGCGCGGCCCTGCGGCAGCGGCAACTGCAATCTGCCTAGCGGCTGAAGCAGCGCCCGGGGAGACGCCGGGGCGCTGGCGATACGTGGTGCGGGCAGGTCAGGCGGGCACGTTCCACTTTCCGTGGTCGGCAGCTTTCTGTTTGTAGATCACGCCTGCAAAGTCCACATGCAGCTCGGTCCACTCACCGGCATCGTGCCGGGCCAGGACTTCAAAGTGCTTGGGCTTGCGTTCGGGCTTGCCCTTGACGGTCCAGCCTGCCTTTTTCACCGCCGCCAGTACGATGCCCGCGTCTGCTGGCGCGTCGGCGTGGGCGTGTTTCGGGCCGTGATGCGGCTTTTTGTGTTCCACCGCGACAAAAGCGCCGCCCTTTCTGGCGATGCGTGCGACTTTGATTTCCGAGGGACGCTGTTCCCCCTCAAGCCTGACGGCCTGGCCCTGCTTGAGTGGGAACGCCTCGACACCCTTGGGGCCCAGATCGGCCAGGTAGGCCTGCTCGTTGCAGATCAGGGTGAACCGATGCGCAAAGACGTGTTCGATGACGCCCGCGAGGGCGACCTTTTCATGGTGCGGCATGCATTTCTCCTGAGAGCGCCCAACCGCGGGCGCCCCCTGTCAATGCGGGCCGTTGGGGAGGATTCAATCGCTGGCGCCCGAACGCGCCTGACGCGTTCATCAAGCAGGGCGCTTTGTCTCCACATTCTTCTGCGGTGTCACGCGCCCTGCGTAGCAAACCGCAGCCGGTTGTGGTCCGGATCCACCACCATCATCTCGCGACCGCCCCACGGCACATCGGCCGGCGCGCGGAACACGGCCGCTCCGGCGGCCACAAACGCGGCATGCAATGCATCCACATCCGGCACATGGAAATACACCGCGCCGCCAGGTTCGCAGTCCCCGGCATGTTCGCTCAGGAACAGCTGCTGACCCTCACGGCTGATCTGCACGAACAGCGGCATGCCGGGCGCGAAACGGTGTTCCCAGTCGATGGTGAAACCCAGCTGCTGGTAGAACGGCACGCTCACCGTGGCCTGGGTCATGCGCAGCTGGGGAATGACGGTCTGTTGCATGGGGCGCTCCGTGGGTGGCGTCAACTGTCTGATGTTACGGGTGCGGCGCAGCGCCGCCAGCCTCAGCCGCCTTGCGCGCCTTGGTAAACGCCGCCTCTGCCTTGGCCAGGCTCTGGAACCTGTCAATGCGTACTTTGCCGTCCTGGCCGCGCTCGCCCTTGCGTACTGCCAGGATGGCGGCGTCGCGGTCCAACCGCAATTGCGTGACATGGGAGGCGCTGGCCAACTGCAGGAACTGCACGTCGGCGTCACCACGTTGGCCGTACCAGAGCAGGTCTGCGTTGGGTATGGCGCGCTCCATGGTGCCCAGCAATGTGGCGATCAATGCGCTGGGCAAGGCCTCATCGGCCGGCACGTCGACGTCGGCGTCGTGGTCGGACGGGATCACCTGGCGGTCGCTGTCGTCGGTGTCGTGCAGCATCCAGCGTGGCGTACCGCGTGCGTCCACCAGCAGGGGGCGGCGACCGTCCATCGCAGTGATGGCAAGCAGCTCGCCTGGCGTCAACAGGCGCATGCCCTGGTCGGCAAAGTGCCAGCCGATGCTGGCATGGTGCTGCCAGCAGGACACCAGCACGTCCGGCAGCGGATGGGTCTGGGCGGCGGCCAGTGCGTCGATGTCGGCCTGTGCCACGGGTGCCTCGCGGTGCATGTGCAGGGCGGTGCCGGGTGGCAGCAGGGCATGTGCGGCCAGGTAGCGCTGCAGCGGTTCAGTGGTCTGTTCGAGCGCCTGCGTCACGTTGCTGGCGTGCCGCCGCCCCAGGTCGACAAACCACTCCAGCAGAGGCTGGTCCTGCGGTCGCTTGTGGTTGTCCAGGCATTCGATGCCGTAGGTGAAACCGCCGACGCGGCGGGCCGCCGCTTCCAGCGTGTCGAAGGTGGCCAGCGCGATATCGGCGGGCACGGGGGTACGGTCGCGGTCAAGCCAGGTGCCGTTGCTGACGAAGAGCTTGAGCCCACCCCCCTGCCCGGGGTGGTAAAGGGTGCGGGCAATCTCCCCGCCCCCGGCGAGGTACCAGGGGTCGCAGGCAACGTACCCGGTGAGCGGGTGGGCCCGGATGCCTGCCAGCACCTCTGCGGCCTCCTGCGCGGTGGCACAGCGCAGTGCCAGGTGGATCTGGTTGTGTGCATTGCTTGCGCCGTGGACGACGTTGATGGCGGCGCCAAGGCGGGCCCAGTCGTAGAACGTGTCGCCCTTCCAGCACATCCAGCGCTCGGATACCTCGGTGGCGTCGTCGAAGAGGGTCGGACCGGTGTCGGCCAGGGTGTACCCCTGCACCTGGAAGGGCGGCGCGACGATGGCATGGCCGTCGAAATAATGCGTGTTGCCCAGCGCGTCCTGGAACAGGGTGGCACCGGTGACGGGATGGCGGAACCAGGCGAACGTGGCCGTTCCCCCGGCCAGCTGGCCCAGCGCCGCCAGGGGAATGCGGGTATCGGGGACGCCCTTGGCGCGCGCCTTGTACAGGCGTGCGTGCAGCGCCGCCCGTTGCTTTTCGGCCTTGCCATCCAGTGCATCCTGCAGCTGCGCGCGAAGCGCTCCATCGCGGTAGGGATCAAACACCGCGCTGCTGCTGCTGCCGACTTCACGTGCGGGCACGTCGCTATCGGCGGCGCGCTGGTACAACGCGCGGGCCAGGGCCGGTTGCTGACAGGTCAGGGCAGCGGTGCTGCCCAGCAGCAGGATGTAATTGAGGTAGCCACGTTCGTCGCCGTTGTCCGGCAATGGCCACGCGAGCGCATGCTCGGCCACCTCCAGCACCTGTTCGGGGTATCTGTCCCAGCTGTGGATGCTGGCGCAGTAGGTGGCGGCGGCGGTCACCGACGGCCGCGCCTGCAGCGCCTGCATGACCTGCGCATGCACGGCGGGCGAGCGGCAGATGTACAGCGCCCAGCACAGGCCGCGCGGGTAGGCGTGTTCCTGCCACAGCCGCTGAACCAGGTAGCTGGCAATGTCGGGCTGGTGCCTGGCGATCTCGCCCAGGTTGTCGTACATCGCCTTGAGCACGGTTTCGCTGGCCGGCTGACCGGCGGTCAGTGCATTGGATTCGGCTTCCAGCACCGCACACAGGTCCGGGGCGAGGTCGGGCGATTCCAGCCGGGACAGGATGCGTGGCGTCCAGTGGTCGTCCTCCTGCTTCTGCACCCGCGGCACCGCCCAGTGCAGCAGCCGCTGTCGCTGCCCGGTGTCGAGCACGGGCAGCACCGCGCCGACGGTGTTGCCGAGCCGGTCCACGAGCACGCTCTTCAGCGGCGCCCGCTCGAGCATGGCCATCAGCGGGTCGAACAGGCGGGGGTCGCCCCAGAACGGCAGCAGGCCGGCGATGATGGCGTCGGCGCGGGCGTCAGCATCCAGCTCGGCGGCGATGTCGCCCGGGGCCGGCTCTTGGCCGGCCAGCGCCACCAGCATTGGCACCAGCGGGTCACCGGCGTCGGTGACGGTCTGGCAGATGGCGGGCACTACCTGCCGCTGCAGCGATGGGCTCAATTGCGGCAGGGCGCGTTGCAACAGAGCGCAGCGCCCGGGCAGGGCGCCGTCGAGCAGGTAATGCAGTGCCCAGACGCGGTCGGCGTCGGTGTCGGCCAGGCGTGGAGTGCGGGCCAGACGGATGGCCATCGCCTCGCGCGTGGCAGGCGTGGCGGCGGCCACGCCTTCGGCAAAGCTGGGCGCGTCCCAGATGGCCAGCACGTCCTGGGCCAGGCCACGTTGCCGGGCCAGTGCATCGGCTGGCATGACCTGTTCGCCACACAGGTGCTGCGCGTGCTCGAGCAGGTCGAGCACGCGGGTCATCAGGTCGTCCCAGGCCAGCAGCGGGGTGACCACGTCCAACAAGGCGCGGCCATCGCCGATGCACTGGCGGATGGGGTGCAGGGCCAGCACGGTCTCCAGCGGCGCATGCGGGCTGGCAGCGAGCAGGCGAGTGGCCTGGTCGGCAGCCGCCTGGGCCGGCAGCCCCTGCTGTGCCTGCAGGAAGGCGCGCAGTGCCCACACGGCGGGTGCGTCGCGGTCCGCGATACCGTCAAGTAGCTGCAATGCCACCGCCGCATCGATGGCCGCAGGATCGTGCTCGAGCGCGAGGGTGATCTTGTCCACCATCTCCAGGCCGACTGTGCGCGGGGACACCGCGAGCGCACGCAGCAGCAGCTGCACCGGGCCGCCGGTGTCAGCCTGGGCCATGATCAGCAGTCTGGCGCGGCGGTGGGCGAAGTCGTCCACGACGGTGAGGGCGGCGTCGTTGTGCAGATCGCCGAACGTGGCCACGAATGCCTGCAACAGCGGAATTTCGGTGTGACCGATGGCGGCCAGCACCTGGGCCAGGCGGTCGTCCTGGCCCAGCAGGCTGGCGTGCAGCAGCCAGTACAGGGCCAGGTGGGTGTCCTGACCCAGGCGCGGCAGTTCGCTGTCGAAGCAACGCTGCTCACTGCCATCTTCCGGGAACGTGCCGATGTAACGCTGGTAGGCATCCGCCACTAAGGTGTCAGCACTCAGCAGCACCTGGTCATCAAGGCGCGCTGACAGCGCCAGCGCATGCATCACCCACTGGTAGCGGTCCAGCAGCGCGGCGGTGCCGGTATCGCGGTCGTTCGGGGTGAGGGCATACTCCTGCAGCAGCGACGCTTCGTCATCCGGGTCCTGGGAGAGCCGGGCGCGAAACGCCACGTACTCGTCCAGGCTGGCGAAGCGCGGCTCCACCTGACGGGTCTCATGGTCCTGCCACCACACCTGGCCGCCGCCGCGCAGATCGAGCAGGGTGTAATTGTCGCCGGCGTCATCGAGCACCACGAAGCCGGACAGCGTCTTGTCGATACCGCCGAAATACAGCGGGTTGCGTGACAGGTGCGCGTGGACCAGGTCGCGGGTCTGGGTGTCGGCGACATCCGTATCGATTGCCGCGGCAATGGCGGCGGTGACAGGCAGCGCATAGAAGCGCGACAGTGAGGCGATGAAATCCATCGTACGTCCGTGTGGGTAAGGCGGCCGCGCGTGTGCCTGCCGGCGCGGGTGCATGCGGCGACACGCCTTGTGCCGCCGGGGCATTCTAGAGGCTGATGGCGTGGAGAGGTCAATACTGCCGGGTACGTCATTGCTCACGCGCCGTATCGCCCATGCGCAGTTCAACGCATGCGGTGACGTGGGATGCGCCGGCGCCATGCGGCGCCGATCCACGTCCATTGATCGGCGGCACATCCGGATGTTCGACCCATGCGGAAAAAAATATTAATTGTTCAGTGTTGGCGGTGCATCAGACACGCCCGCGCATTTGTATAAGCACATGCCATTTCGGCACGGTGATTCACGCCATTGTCGTCGCGGGTTCACGGTGCATTGATTCAGGCCCGGTGTAGATTCCGATCACACCCCAGGCACGTGCTGGGGTTTCCCCCTCTTCGCAGTGATCTCTTGACTGTTTCTTGCGCCGGCCGTGGCCGGTGCGAGGCTGAGCCTGCTGCGTCGCGTTTCTTTGCCATCGAGTCGCCCATGTCTACGCGCCATCTCCCCCTCGCGTCTTCAGCCGCCAGTGCTGAAGCCGTTCCCCAGAGTGATGCCCTTCGAGCGCGCCGACATCGACGCCCCGCGACGCCGTTGGGGCTGACAGGTCTGCTCACGCCTGCGCCCGAGGCCGCGCGCCGGGTGCTGTTCGTCGTTTCGGAGATGGCGGACTTCGTCAAGGCCGGTGGCCTGGGCGACGTGGCAGCCGCCCTGCCGCGTGCGCTGCGCGACCGTGCGGACATGCGCGTGTTGATACCCGGCTACCGCGAAGTGCTCGAGCGCACCGGGCCGATCGAGGTGGTGGGGCAGACCGAAGCGCATGCGGGCCTGCCGGCCTGCGCGATCGGCCACACCGTCCTGGAAGACGGGCTGCCGGTGTACGTACTGATCTGCCCCGCGTTGTACGAGCGCGACGGCTCGCCCTATGTGGATCGCGCCGGTCAGCCGTGGGCCGACAACGCCGTGCGGTTTGCCACCCTGTCGCGTGCGGCGGCATTGATCGCCGCTGGCGATGCGGGCCTGACCTGGCAGCCCGGCCTGTTGCATCTCAATGATTGGCCGTGCGCGCTGGCCGCTGCGTATGTGCGCTGGACGGGCTGCGCGGCCACGTGCCTGTTGACCATCCACAACCTGGCTTACCAGGGGCTGTTTCCGACGGAGCTGGCCGCCGAGCTGGGCATTGCGCCGTCGCACTGTGAGGCGCTGGACTTCCACGGGCAGCTGTCGTTCCTGCGCGGGGGCATCGTACACGCCGACCGGGTCAACACGGTGAGCGTCAGCTATGCCGCGCAGATTACTTCGCCGGCCGAAGGCTGCGGCCTGGACGGTTTGCTGTCCGGCCGCGCCGCACTGGGGCACCTGAGCGGGATCGTCAATGGCATCGACGCCAGCTGGGACCCCAGCACCGATTCGCACCTGCCGGCACATTTCGATGTGCGCAATGTCGACGGCCGCGACCATAACGCGCGCCACGTCCGTCGTGCCTTCGGCCTGCCCGAAAGCCGCGGTCCGCTGTTTGCGGTGGTGTCACGGCTGGTGCACCAGAAAGGCCTGGACATGACCTGCGATGTGGCCCCGCAGATCGTGGCCGCCGGTGGCCAGCTGGTCATCATCGGCGGCGGCGAACCGGAGGTCGAGGCACAGGTGCTGGCGCTGGCCCGCCGCTTCCCGGGCAGCGTGGCGGCCTACATCGGCTTCGATGAAACGCTGGCGCGGCGGATGTTCGCCGGGGCCGATTTCCTGCTGATGCCGTCGCGCTTCGAGCCGTGTGGCCTGAGCCAGATGTATGCGCAGCGGTTCGGGTGCCTGCCGATCGCCCACGCCACCGGTGGCCTGATCGACACCGTGGACGATGGCGTCACCGGGTTCCTGTTCAACGGTCCAGAGTCGGACATGTTGCGCCGATGCGTGCAGCGCGCGTTCCGTACGTTCCGCCAGCCCCGCCTGATGCTTGCCATGCGCCGTGCGGCGATGCTGCGGCCCAGTGGCTGGGACGTGGCAGGCATGCACTACATGAATCTCTACCAGCGTACGTCGGAGGCACGCGCATGAGCGGTGCCTGCGCGCATGAACTGCAGGACCGTGAAGCACCCGATGGCGCGGCGCCGACGCCTGCGGTGGACGAGCCGTTGTCCCCGGCGCTGATCGCGCTGGCCACGGGCGAACCGGCGGACGCTTTTTTGTTGCTGGGACCGCATCGCGACGCGTCGGGCGTGTGGCGGTTGCGTGCGCTGTTTCCCGGCGCGCACGCGGTGCAGCGGCGCGACCGGGCGGGCCGCTGGCAGCCCATGGCTGCGCAGGGCGAGGGCGTGTTCGACGCGGTCGTCGAAGGTGAGGGCATTGCCGTGCTGCGGGTGGACTGGGGCACGCGCCAGGAAGAGATCGAAGATGCGTACAGTTTCGGGACCCAGCTCGGCGACGGACTGCTGGCGGGCATCGTCTCCGGCGACCCGCACAGTATCCGTGCCGCATTGGGCGCGCAGGTGCGGGCTGACCAGGGCGTGGAGGGCGTGCGCTTTGCGGTGTGGGCGCCCAATGCACGGCGCGTGGCCGTGGTGGGCGACTTCAATGACTGGGATGGCCGCCGCCATCCGATGCGTCTGCGGCACGAGGCCGGCGTGTGGGAGATCTTCCTGCCGCGCGTTGCCGCGGGCGCGTGCTACAAGTACGAGATCACCGCGGCCGACGGCACGCGCCTGACCCACAAGGCCGACCCCATGGCCCGTCAATGCGAAGTACTGCCGGGCACGGCGTCGGTGGTGGGATCGACTGCGGACCATGCCTGGCAGGACGGGGACTGGATGAACGCACGTGCGCGTGCCGATGCAGGCGCCATCTCCATCTACGAGGTACACGCCGGCTCCTGGCGGCGGGGCGAGGATGGCAGCGTGCTGGACTGGGACCAGCTGGCCGACGCGCTCATTCCGTATGTGAAGGCGCTGGGCTTCACCCACATTGAACTGCTGCCGGTGAACGAGCACCCGTTCGGTGGGTCGTGGGGCTACCAGCCACTGGGCCTGTATGCGCCCACCGCACGGCATGGCGATCCGGAGGGCTTCGCGCGCTTCGTGGACCGCTGCCACCAGCGCGGGCTGGGCGTGATCGTGGACTGGGTGGGCGCTCACTTTCCGTCCGATGCGCATGGCATGCAACGGTTCGATGGCACCGGACTGTACGAACACGATGACCCCCGCCAGGGGGTCCATCCGGACTGGAACACGCTCATCTACAACTTCGGTCGCAAGGAAGTGGTGGGCTTCCTGGTCGGCAGCGCGCTGGAGTGGATCGATCGTTTCCATATCGACGGGCTGCGCGTGGACGCGGTGGCCTCGATGCTCTACCGCGACTACAGCCGTGAAGACGGCCAGTGGATTCCCAACGTGCACGGCGGGCGCGAGAACCTGGAAGCGGTCGATTTCCTGCGCACGCTGAACACCGCCATCGCCACCGGTTACCCCGGCGTGCTGGTGATCGCCGAAGAGTCGACCTCGTGGCCGGGCGTCACCGCACCGGCAGCCGATGGCGGCCTGGGGTTCTCGCACAAGTGGAACATGGGGTGGATGCACGACACCCTGAGTTACCTGCAGCGCGATCCGATTCACCGGTCTCACCATCACAGCGAAATGACCTTCAGCGCGATGTACGCGTTTTCCGAGCAGTTCGTGCTGCCGCTGTCGCATGATGAAGTGGTGCACGGCAAGGGATCGCTGCTGGGCAAGATGCCAGGCGACCGTTGGCAGCAGCTGGCCAACCTGCGCGCGTACCTGGGCTTCATGTGGGCGCATCCGGGCAGCAAACTCCTCTTCATGGGAGGGGAGTTTGCCCAGACCCGCGAGTGGAACCACGACGCTGAACTGGATTGGGCACTGGCCGCCGATCCGGCACATGCCGGGGTGGCGCGGCTGGTGACGGATCTGAACCGGTTGCTGCAGAACCTGCCGTCGCTGCGGCACGGCAACCGCAGTGAGGCGGGGTTTGAATGGAGCGTGGGCGATGACCACGTCAACAGTGTGCTGGCCTTCATCCGCCACGACGTGCGCGGTTCGGCAGGAGCCTTGCTGGCGGTGAGCAATTTCACGCCGGTGGCCCGCCACGGCTATCGGGTGGGTGTGCCGCATGGCGGCCACTGGCGCGAGGTGTTCAACAGCGACAGCCACTTCTATGGCGGCAGCGACGTGGGTAACCATGGGCAGGTACACACCGTGCCCGTGGCGATGCACGGCCATGCCCAGTCGCTCGAACTGACGCTGCCGCCGCTGTCCACGCTTTACCTGCAGGTCATGGAATGACGCCTGTGCGGCGCCGTCTGGGCGCGTGGCGACAGGAGGACGGTACGTATGAATTCCGCGTGTGGGCACCGGCAGCAGGCAGCGTGGCGCTGATACTGGAAGGCAAGGTGCTGCCGATGCTGGAGGAGGGGGACGGCTGCCATGTCTGCGTGCACGCCTGCGCGCCTGGCATGCGCTACCGCTACTGCATGGACGGCACCCTGAGCGTGCCTGATCCGGCGTCGCGGTGGCAGCCCGAAGGTGTCCAAGGTGCCAGCGCGATCCCCGATGAGGACGCCTATGCCTGGCGCACCACCGGCGGAGCAGGACGGGCCTGGTCCGAGGCGGTGCTGTACGAGGTGCACGTGGGCGCGGTGGGCGGATACCGCGCGCTGGAAGCCCAACTGCCTGCATTGGCGGCCATGGGCATCACCGCGCTCCAGCTGATGCCGCTGGCAACCTTCGCCGGCAGCCGCAACTGGGGCTACGACGGCGTGCTGCCGTATGCGCCCACGTCGGTCTACGGCAGTCCCGATGAACTCAAATCGCTGGTGGACGCGGCGCACGCGCTGCGCATGTTGGTCCTGCTTGACGTGGTGTTCAATCATTTCGGGCCGGAAGGCAACCATCTGGCCGCCTATGCGCCGGCCTTCTTCCGCGAGGACCTGCGCACGCCGTGGGGCGCGGCCATCGACTTCCGGCAGCCGTGGGTACAGCGCTACTTCATCGAGAATGCGCTGATGTGGCTGCGCGACTACCGTTTCGATGGCCTGCGCCTGGACGCGGTGCACGCCATCCACCCGCAAACGTTCCTGCAGACGCTGCGCGAGGCCATTCATGACGACGGCCCGCGCCACCCGGTCTACCTGGTGGTGGAGAACGAGAACAACGCGGCCTCGCTACTGGACCAGGGGTACGCCGCGCAGTGGAACGACGACTTCCACAACGCATTGCACGTGGTGCTGACCGGTGAGCACGAGGGTTACTACGCCGATTTTGCCGCCGCTCCGGCGGCCCGCCTGGCGCGGGTGTTGTCGGAGGGCTTTGCCTGGCAGGGCGAGATTACCCGGCGCGGGCATCCACGCGGCGAACCCAGTGGCGGGTTGTCGCCGGACCACTTTGTGGTGTTTGCGCAGAACCATGACCAGATCGGCAACCGCGCGTTTGGCGACCGGTTGCAGGTATCGGTGGCGCCAGCGCGCCTGCAGGTTGCGCAGGCGCTGACGGCGCTGACGCCGATGATTCCGCTGTTCTTCATGGGCGAGCCCTGGGGTGCGCGCGAGCCGTTCCTGTTCTTCACCGACTTCCCGCCGCCCCTGGATGCTGCGGTGCGCGACGGCCGGCGCGCCGAATTCAGCCATTTCGCCGCGTTCGCCAACCCGCACGCGCGTGCGTCGATCCCCGACCCGAACGCGTTGGAAACCTTCGAGGCCTCGCGCTGCCCGCTGCCGCCACCGGACGCATTGGCGGATAACGCCTGGCTTGGGACATTCCAGGCCAACCTGGCCCTGCGCCGTCGCTACCTGGCCGACGGCACAGCGCAGGCGCGCAGCCTGGGCGCTGCGGTGCTGGCCGATCATGCCGTGCGCGCGGGGTGGCAGTTGCCCGGCGGGCAATGGTGGCTGGCATTCAATCTGGGCACCGGCAGGGTGGCTGCATCGCTGCCGGACGGCGACACCGTGCTTGCCCTGGGTGACGTGGATGCTACCGGGATGCTCGCGCCCGGCGCGATGCTGGTGCGGTGGGTGGCGCAATGACCGCGCTCGCGCCTGACCTGTATGCATTGGCCAACGCAGCCGGCGTGCGGGTGCACTGGCACGACGTGGACGGCAACGCCCGCACTGTGGATGCCCCCAGTCTACTGGCCGTGTTGGCAGCGCTGGACTGGCCCGCTGCAACCGCCGCACAGCGACAGGACAGCCTGCAGCGCTGTCTGGAGGGGCAGGCCCGACCGCAGCTGCGTACCGCGCGGGCGGGTGCCGCGGTCATGCTTGGGCCTGCCGGTGCAGGCGTGGCGCAATGGTGTGACGAAACGGGCAACACCGTGTCGGCCCGCCGGCAGCCCGATGGCCGCTGGCAATGCCCCGAGCGCCCGGGGTACTGGACGCTGCGCGTGGGCGAAGAGGAGCACGCGGTCGCGATCGCGCCGGCGCGTTGCTTCAGCGTCGCCGACGCCACTGGAAGCGCCCAGCCGCGATGCTGGGGAGCAAGCCTGCAGGTGTACGCCGGCCGTTCGCCAACGGATGCGGGTATCGGCGACAGCCGCGGGGCTGCAGCGTGGTGCCGTCGGATCGGCGCCGCAGGCGGCGATGCGCTGGCGCTGAGCCCGCTGCACGCAGCGGGCAGGATCGGCCATGGCTTCAGCCCCTATTCGCCCTCGGATCGACGCTTTCTCGAACCGGTGTACACCGCGCCGCCTGCCTGGACGGGCGACGACGATGCCAGCCAATGGCAACCGGCACCCGCGTCGGATGGGCTGATCGACTGGGCCGGCTCGGCGGCGCTGAAGTGGGCCCGGTTGGCACATTGGCAGCGCCAGCTGCAGCACGCGCCAGAGTCGGTGCACCGGGCATTCGATCGCTTTCGGCAGGATGGGGGCGCGACATTGATGCAGTTCGCCGGCTTCAACGCCCCTGCGTTGGACCCGCCAGACCCCGCGCTGCAGTGCCTGGCGCAGTGGGTATCGCACGACAGCTGGGCCAGCGTGCAGCACCGGGCACGCCGGCAGGGCATGGCGCTGGGGCTGATCGCCGACCTTGCGGTGGGCTTCGATCCGCATGGCGCCGAGGCCGCGGCCGCTGGCGACACTGCGTTGCGCGGACTTGTGCTGGGCGCTCCGCCGGACGCGTTTGCGCCGCAGGGCCAAGTGTGGGGCGTGACCAGCTATTCCCCCGACGGCCTGCACCGGACCGGCTTTTCGCCGTTCATCGCGCTGCTGCGCGCGGTCATGCGCGACCGGGGCGGGGTGCGCATCGACCATATACTGGGCCTGCAGCGTCTGTGGGTGGTGCCGCAAGGCGCTGCGTCCGACACCGGCGCCTACCTGCAGTATCCGCTGGAAGACCTGCTGAACCTGCTCGCGCTGGAGTCATGGCGTCATCGCTGCATCGTGATCGGCGAAGACCTGGGCGTAGTGCCCGACGGTATCCGCCAGGCGCTGGCCGAACGCGGGGTGATGGGCATGGACGTGCTGGCGTTCGCACGCGACGCCGACGGCGCATTCCTGCCGCCGAACCGATGGCGGTCGGTGGCGGTGGCCACCACCGGCACCCACGACCTGCCGACCCTGGCCGGATGGCAGCGCGGTGAGGACATCGCCGTGCGCGCACGGCTGGGATACGCCACCGCTGAAGCGACCCGATTGGCGGTGCAGCAACGGCAGCGTGATGTGGCGCGGCTGGCGCACACAGTGGGAGGCGAGGGTGCGGCGGCTGACGATCTGCGCATGGCTGCGATGGCCCACGTGGCGGCGGGTCCCGCGCCTCTGGCGCTGCTGCCGGTGGAGGACGCACTGGCGTTGCGTGAGCAGGTGAACCTGCCGGGCACGGTGGCCGTATACCCGAACTGGCGCCACCGCCTGCCGCAGCCGCTGCCACGCCGCGTGCTGCACGCTTCGCTGCGGTGCTTCGCCGGCGCGCGCGACGTGGCGCACTGACATGGTGCCTTTCCGCGCCACCGTACGCCTGCAGCTGCATGCTGGATTCACCTTTGATGATGCGCGCGCGCAGCTGGACTACTACGCCGACCTGGGCATCAGCCACCTGTACCTGTCGCCGATTGCACGCGCGGTGGACGGGTCGACCCACGGGTACGATGTGATCGACCCGACCGTCGTCAACCCCGCGCTTGGCGGCGAGCCGGCGCTGCAGGCGCTGGCCGCGGCCGCGCGTGGTCACGGCATGGGGCTGGTGCTGGATATCGTCCCCAACCACGTGGCCGCCCACCCGGCCAACCCGTGGTGGGCCGATGTACTGGCCAATGGGCACCACAGCCGCCACGCCGACTGGTTCGATATCAACTGGCGTGCGCCCGGCCGGGGCGGCAAGCTGTGGCTGCCGGTGCTGGGGCAACCGCTGCCGGCCGCGATCGCGGCGGGCGAGGTCGCGATACAGCGCGATGCCGACGGCGTTGCCGGGCTGGTCGTGCACGGCCAGCGCTACCCGCTTGCGGCGCAGACTCAGGCCGAGGCCCGGCCCGGCATGGACGCCGCAGCGCTGGCGGCGCTGCTGGACGCCCAGGCGTACCAATTGGCCTGGTGGCGCAGCGGCGACACGCAGATCAACTACCGCCGCTTCTTTACCATTGCGTCGCTGGCGGCATTGCAGGTCGAGCGCGACGAGGTATTCGATGCGGTCCACGCGCTGCCGTTGCGGCTGGCCGCGCAGGGCGTGATCGACGGCGTCCGGGTGGACCATGTGGACGGCCTGCGCGGCCCTGGTACCTACCTGCAGCGCCTGCGCACGGCGCTGGACGTGGCAGGGGTGTCGCGGGGTCTGTCACCCGGCGCCCTTTGTCTGTGGGTCGAGAAGATCCTTGGGCCGGAGGAAACCCTGCCGCCCGGCTGGGCGTGCGATGGCAGCACCGGGTACGACTTCATGGACCAGGTCGCCGGCGTGATGCATGACGCCGCCGGCGGCGCGCGGCTGCTCGAGCAGTGGCGCAACGACACCGATGATGTACACGACATGGCCCAGGTTGAGCAGGCCGCGCGCCGTGAGGTGCTCCAGCATGGCCTGCGCGCCGAGTTCGACGCGCTGGTGGCGTTGCTGGTGGCAACGGCGGCCGAGGCAGGCGGTGCCGTGGTTGAACTTGGCCAACCGCTGCTGGCCGCGGCGGCGACGCGGTTGCTCGTCCACTTCCCTGTATATCGCAGCTACCTGGACGATGGCCCGGCGACCGCCGCGGACAGCGCCTGGTGGCGCCAGGCAGCGCACGCCGCCCGCGCCGGCGCCTCGCCGGCAGAGCAGGCGGCCATCGACCAGATTCTGGACTGGCTGCTGTACGTGCCGGAAACCGCGCATCCGCATCGGCCTGCATTGGCGGCCCAGTGCGTGCGCCTGCGGCAGCAGTTCCAGCTGTTGAGCGCACCGCTCAACGCCAAGGCGGTGGAGGATTGCAGCTTCTACCGGCTTGCCACCCCGCTGTCGCGCAACGAAGTAGGCACCCATCCGGCCAAACCGGTGCTGTCGGCGGCTGACTTCCATGTGCTGGCCGCAGCGCGCGGGCGGCGCTACCCGCGTGCGTTGCTCGCCACGGCAACCCATGATCACAAGCGCGGGGAGGATGCCCGGATGCGCCTGGCGCTGCTGACCCGCTGGCCACAGTGGTGGCAACGCCGCGTTCAGCGCCTGGAGCGCCTGGCGCGGCCGGTGGGGGCCGCTGCGCTGCATCCTGTCGACCGCCAACTGCTGTGGCAGACCCTGGTGGCGGCATGGCCGGTGGACGGGGCGGACACGGCAGGGGAGTTCGTTGAACGGCTGCAGCAATGGCAGCGCAAGGCACTGCGCGAGGCCGGCCTGCGCAGCAGCTGGAGTGACCCTGACGACGCCTACGAGGCGCGTGCCGCCGCTGTGCTCGAGGCACTGCTGCGGGCGCCTGCCGCCGCACCGCTGCGGCACGCGCTGCGTGCCGTGGTGAGCCGCCTCGCACCGGCCGGGGCGCGACTGAGCCTGGCACAGACGGCGCTTCGCCTGACGGTGCCGGGCCTGCCCGATCTGTACCAGGGCGGTGAAGGCTGGGATCTGTCGCTGGTAGACCCGGACAACCGGCGGCCGGTGGATTACCCGCAGCGCCGTCGCTGGGTCTGCGACCCGCGCCCCTGGCAGGCGCTGCTGCTGCAGTGGCACGACGGTGCGCTGAAGGCGCGACTGGTACGCCAGCTGCTGCACCTGCGCCGCACGGTGCCGGCGCTGTTCGCCGAGGGGCACTACGTGGCCTTGCCCACTACCGCGCCAGCGAAGGTGCTTGCCTGTGCGCGCACCCATGGCGGCACCACGCTTGTGCTGGTGGCGGCCATCGGCACCAGCGCCGGGCCGGCTGCGCGCGCCACGGTGGCTACGCCGGCCCATTTCTGGGGCGGCGCGCGGGTGCGCGTTCCGCCCGGCCGCTATCGCAATGTACTCACCGGCGTGACTGTAGAAATCGAGCAGTCCGCTGTCTCCGTGCGGGCGCTGTCCAAGGACAGCCCCGTGACCCTGTTGATCACCCCATGAAGCCTGGAACGATGGAAGAGAACGAACGACGCACGCGTATCGAAGAACTGGCGCGGCAGATCTGGGAAGCCGAAGGACGCCCGGATGGTCAAGGCGTGCGCCACTGGCTGATGGCCGAGCGGCTGCTGGATGCCGAACTGCAGGCCGCCCACAGGGAGCATGAGCAGTGAGCCCGCGACCCTCGGTTCAAGCCTCGCGCGTGCGCGCCGGCCGCCCGTTCCCGCTTGGCGCCACCTGGGATGGCCTGGGCGTCAATTTCGCGCTGTACAGCCGGCATGCCACCAAGGTGGAACTGTGCCTGTTCAACGAACGTGACCGGGAAGTGGAGCGCATCGTCCTTCCCGAGTACACCGATGAAATCTGGCACGGCTACCTGCCCGATGCGCGCCCCGGCCAGCGCTACGGCTACCGGGTGCACGGTCCGTACGCGCCCGACGCCGGGCACCGGTTCAACCCCAACAAGCTGCTGCTTGATCCCTATGCCAGGCAGATCGTGGGCCAGTTGAAATGGGCGCCGGCCCTGTTCGGGTACACCATTGGCCACAAGGACAAAGACCTCAGCTTCGACAAGCGCGACAGCGCGCCGTTCATGCCGCGGTGTGCGGTGGTGGACCCGGCCTTTACCTGGGGTCGTGACCAGCCGCCGTCCGTGGCGTGGGAAGACACGGTGATCTACGAAGCACACGTCCGCGGGCTGTCGATGCTGCACCCCAGCGTGGACGAGCGCGCGCGCGGCACGTTCTCCGCGCTCAAGCACGACGGGCTGCTGGACCACCTCAAGGGTCTGGGTGCCACCGCGCTGGAGCTGCTGCCGGTGCATGCGCACGTGGACGACCAGCACCTCCTGCAACGCGGGCTGAGGAATTACTGGGGGTACAACACCCTGGCCTTCTTCGCGCCGGAACCTCGGTTCCTGTCCACCAGCACCGTGGCCGAGTTCAAGCAGATGGTGGCTGCAGTGCACGCGGCCGGGCTGGAAGTGATCCTGGACGTGGTCTACAACCACACTGCCGAGGGCAACGAGCTGGGCCCGACGCTGTCGTTCAAGGGCATCGACAATGCCAGCTACTACCGCTTGGCCGACGATCCGCGCTACTACGTCAACGACACCGGCACCGGTAACACCTTCGATCTCACCAATGCCGGCGCGCTGCGCATGGTGATGGACTCCCTGCGCTACTGGGTGCAGGACATGCATGTGGACGGCTTCCGCTTCGACCTGGCCACCATCCTGGGCCGCGAGCGCGAGGGCTTCGATCCGTCGGGCAGCTTCCTGGATGCAGTGCGCCAGGACCCGGTGCTGAGCCAGGCCAAGCTGATCGCCGAGCCGTGGGACATCGGCCCGGGCGGCTACCAGCTGGGCCAGTTCCCGCCCGGTTGGGCCGAATGGAACGACAAATTCCGCGACAACGTGCGTGCACTGTGGCGCGGTGACGGCGGCCAGCTGCCCGAGTTCGCCACGCGCATCATGGGCTCGGCGGATCTGTTCAACCACAAGGGACGGCGCCCGGCGGCGTCGGTCAATTTCGTGACCGCGCACGATGGCTTCACCCTCCATGATCTGGTCAGTTACAACGACAAGCACAATGAGGCCAACGGCGAAGAAGGGCGTGATGGCAGCGACCACAACATCGCCTGGAATCATGGTGCCGAAGGCCCCACCGACGACGCGGGCATCACTGCGCTGCGCGCGCGGCAGATGCGCAACCTGCTGGCCAGCCTGCTGTTCTCCCAGGGTACCCCGATGCTGCTGGCCGGCGACGAATTCGGCCGCACGCAGCAGGGCAACAACAATGCCTATTGCCAGGACAATGCGCTGACCTGGCTGGACTGGGACCAGGCCGGCTCAGAGCAGGGCGCCCTGCAGATCGCGTTCGTGCGCAAGGCACTCAAGCTGCGCCGTCGTTATCCGCAATTGCGCCGTGGACGCTTCCTGGACGCGCGCGACGGGGGCGATGGAGGTTCGGTGGAGTGGCTGCGCAGCGATGGGGCAGCCATGGGCGAGGCCGACTGGAACGATCCGGAGGCGCGCGTGCTGATGCTCAAGATGGGCGGAAGCGATGTCGATGACGGTGAGCACCGCCCCGAACATGACACCTTGCTGCTGGTGGTCAACGCCGGCCATGCCGAGGTCCGCTTCGCGGTACCTTCGCCGGGCGACCGGCACTGGCGCGTGCTGCTGTCCACCACAGCAGGCCAGGCACCGGTGCTCGACGAAGGGGGTGGGCTTACCCTGCCTGACCGGAGCGTGGCCCTGCTGGCCAGCCGTCCGATGCGCGGTTGAGCCGCGCCGGCAGGGGGCGGAGGCATCGGATCGGGCGCGATGCGGGCAGGGTGCGAGGGGGTTTGCATGAACGAGTCAGCTATGTGGGTAATTGCTTCACATCAGACGCTTCACCGTACGCTCCTCAGCAACCTGAATTGATTTAAGCTCGCGTCCCGGCGCCCATTCAGGCGCGCCGGTCTGGCTCTCCACCTCTCTTTGCAGGAACTCCGCATGGCGGCTTTGCAGCAGCGCACGATCGACCTCATCCGAAGCCACCAGGAGGCCCTGCTGGCCCAGTGGATGGACAGCCTTACCGGTGGCGGCCAGGCCCAGGACGGGCGATTGTCCGCCCGGGAACTGGATACGCAGGCCCGCGAGTTCTGGCGCCTGTTCCTGCAGGCGCTGTCGGTGGCCAACACGGGCAGCCTGACCGGCGCCGACTGGCAGGAAACCCGCCGCTTCCTTGAAGACCTCTCGCGCGACCGCGTTCTGAAGGGCTTCGACTCGGCCGAAACCGCCCGCTTCCTGTTCTCGCTCAAGCGCCCGTTGTTCGACCTCATCCAACAGGGGTATGCCGACGACACGGCGCTGCTGGGCGACCAGCTGTGGGCGATCTCCGAACTGCTGGACCTGCTGGGCCTGCACAGCGTCAAGGCCTTCCAGAAGACCCGCGAAGACGTGATCCAGCGCCAGCAGGAAGAAATGCTGGAGCTGTCCACCCCGGTGGTGAAGCTGTGGGAAGGCGTGCTGGCGCTGCCGATGATCGGCACGCTGGATTCGCAACGCACCCAGGTGGTGATGGAATCGCTGCTGCAGCGGATCGTCGATACCGGCTCGGAAATCGCCATCATCGACATCACCGGCGTGCCCACCGTGGACACCCTGGTGGCACAGCACCTGCTCAAGACGGTCACCGCCATCCGCCTGATGGGCGCCGACGCCATCATCAGTGGTGTGCGGCCGCAGATTGCCCAGACCATCGTGCACCTCGGTCTGGACCTGCAGGGCATCGTGACCAAGGCCAACCTGGCCGACGCGTTGGCGTTGGCGCTCAAGCGCACCGGGCAGACGGTGGTACGGGCAGAGCGCTGATATGGAACGCATTCCGATCCTCCAAATGGGCGATCTGTTGCTGGTGACCATCCAGGTGGACATGCATGACCAGCTGGCGCTGACCCTGCAGGACGACCTGAGCGAGAAGATCCGCCGCACCTCCGCGCGCGGCGTGCTGATCGACATCTCGGCACTGGATATCGTCGATTCCTTCATCGGCCGCATGATCTCCACCATCTCCTCCATCGCCCGGATCATGGATGCCACCACCGTCGTGGTGGGCATGCAGCCGGCGGTGGCGATCACGCTGGTGGAGCTGGGGCTCACCCTCAGCGGCGTGCGTACCGCGCTCAACGTCGAGCGCGGCATGAAGCTGCTGCAGCGCACCGACGAAGACCTGTCATGACCGCGCCGACCGGGGTGTTGCCGATCCGCGTTGAGCAGGATGTGGTGCTGGCACGCCAGGCTGCGCGCCAGGTGGCGGTGGCCTGCAAGCTGCGGTTGATCGACCAGACCAAACTGGTGACCGCTGCCAGCGAGCTGGCACGCAATGCGGTGATCTACGGCGGCGGCGGCACCATGGCCTGGGAAATCCTGGAAAGCGGCCTGCGCAAGGGCGTGCGCCTGGTCTTCACCGACCAGGGCCCCGGCATTCCCGACCTGGCCCAGGCCCTCACCGATGGCTGGTCGTCCGGCTCGGGCATGGGCCTGGGGCTGTCCGGTTCGCGCCGGCTGGTGGACGACTTCGAGCTGGACAGCGCACCAGGCGAAGGCACGCGCATTGCCATCACCAAATGGACCTGAACTTCACCGGCCAGGTGACCCGGGTGGTGGCGGTCGAGGAGGTCTCGCAGGTGGGGCAGGCCCGGCGCGAAGCGCTGGCCCTGGCCGAACATGCCGGGTTTGACGAGATGGATGCCGGGCGCGTGGCGCTGGCCGCTACCGAACTGGCGACCAACGTGATCAAGCATGGTCGCGGCGGGCGCATGTACCTGTCGCTGGTCTTCGGCCGCATTGGTCGCGGCGTGGAACTGTGCACGCTCGATGCCGGCCCCGGCTTCTCGCTCTCCGAATGCCTCCCCGATGGCGTCTCCACCGGCGGAACACAGGGGCTGGGGCTGGGCGCCATCCGCCGTCAGGCGACGGTGCTCGATGCCTGGTCCGATGCACGCGGCGCGGTGATCGTGGCCCGCATCTACCCGAGCCGGTCCGCGCCGGACATCGACCTGGCCTACGGCGCGTTGCGCATCCCCATGCGCCATGAAGTGGCCTGCGGTGATGGCTGGCACCTGCGCGCCGACGGGCACACCACCGCACTGACTCTGATCGATGGACTGGGCCATGGCCTGCCGGCGGCCGATGCCGCCCAGGCCGGCACCGCCGCCATGGCCGCCGCCTCGGGCTTCGAAGCCGCCACGCTGATCGGCGCGATGCATGCCGGTATGTCCGGCGGCCGCGGCGGTGCAGCCGCCGTGGCCTGTGTCGGGCAGGGGGGGCAGAACGTGCAGTTCGCCGGCATCGGCAACATTGCCGCCTCGCTGTGCGAGCCCACCGGCTCGCGCGGGATGGCCTCGCACCCGGGCATCGTCGGGGTGCAGTT
Source organism: Stenotrophomonas sp. 364 (assembly GCF_009832905.1). Lineage (NCBI taxonomy): Bacteria > Pseudomonadati > Pseudomonadota > Gammaproteobacteria > Lysobacterales > Lysobacteraceae > Stenotrophomonas > Stenotrophomonas sp. 364. Next base: position 2,322,778 of record NZ_CP047135.1, on the reverse strand, counting down.
CCGCAAGGCACAACCCTTCCACTTCCACACCCCTGCGGGCACGCTGCTGGTCATGCACAGTGACGGACTGCAGGCGCGATGGAGCCTGCGCGACTATCCCGGCCTGGTCCACCGCCACCCGGCGTTGATCGTGGCGGTGCTGCAGCGTGATTTCGACCGCGGCCGCGACGATGTCGGCATCGTTGCGCTGCGTCTTGGAGATATACATTGATGTCCACTGCCAACGATCAGCAGCTGCAGCAGCTGCGCATGGAAGCCGATGCGCTGCGCGCCGAGCTGGACGAAACCAACCAGGGCGTGCTGGCGCTGTACGCCGAGCTGGACCAGCAGGCCGAGCAGCTGCGCGAGGTCTCCGAGCTGAAAAGCCGGTTCCTGTCCTACATGAGCCACGAATTCCGCACGCCGCTGGGCTCGATCCTGAGCATGACGCGCCTGCTCGAAGACGGCATGGACGGTCCGCTTACCGACGAACAGCGCCGCCAGGTGCGCTTCATCAGCGCCTCCACCAGCGAGCTGCGCGAGATGGTGGACGACCTGCTGGACCTGGCCAAGATCGAGGCCGGCCGCATCACCATTTCGCCGGCCTGGTTTGACCTGATGGACCTGTTCTCGGCGCTGCGCGGCATGTTCCGCCCGCTGGTGGAAGGGGACAGGCTGGACCTGCTGTTCGAGGACCCGCCGGCGCTGCCCATGCTGTACACCGATGACAAGAAGCTGGCGCAGATCCTGCGCAACTTTATTTCCAACGCCCTGAAGTTCACGCCCAACGGGCAGGTGGTGGTCTCGGCCCGCATGCAGGGCGACGATTCAGTGCGCTTCAGCGTGCGCGACACCGGCATCGGCATTCCGGCCGAGCTGCAATCCACCCTGTTCGAGGATTTCGTCCAGGTGGATACCCCGCTGCAGAAGCGCCTGCGCGGCACCGGCCTGGGGCTGTCGCTGTGCAAGCGGTTTGCCGAGCTGCTGGGCGGCCATGTAGGCGTGGACAGCGTGGTCGGCGAAGGCTCGGACTTCTATGTTGTGCTGCCCTACAAGCTTGCCGAGGAGGCGCCCCGTGCCGAACTCTGATCGCATCCTGGTGGTGGATGACAACGCCGCAACCCGCTACTCGGTGCGGCGCGTGCTGGAGCACCACGGCTACAGGGTCGAAGAGGCCGGTACCGGCGGCGAAGGGCTGGCACAGCTGGCCCGCCACGATTTCGGCGCGTTGGTGCTGGACGTGAACCTGCCGGACATGAGCGGGTTCGACGTGGTGCGGCAGCTGCGCGACGACCCGCGCATGGGGCTGCTGCCGGTGGTGCACGTGTCGGCGGCCTCTATCGCCACCGGGGACCTCATCACCGGCTTGAACGCCGGCGCGGACGCCTACCTGATCCACCCGGTGGATCCTGACGTGCTGCTGGCCACGTTGCGCACGCTGCTGCGCGCGCGCCGCTCGGAAGAAGCACTGCGCGAGGCCGAAGCACGCTTTGGCGAAATATTCCGCCAGATCAACGCGCCGATCGCGGTACTGGACGCCGACCTGCGCTACCTTGATGCCAACGACGCCTTCGTGCGGCTGCTCGGTGAAGACCGCGCGCCGGGCCGACTGGATGCGCTGCTGGCCGACCAGATCATGCCGTTGAGCGCACTGAAGGTTGCGCTGGCCGAGGGCGAGCGCTGGCAGGGCACCTTCACCCTGCGCGCGGGTGCATCGACGCGGATCACCGAATGGCGCGTCACGCCGTACCGTGCGCCGGGCCAGGGCCTGGTGCTGATCCAGGACACCACCGAACGCCACGCGCGCGAGACCGAGCAGCGCCAGGAACTGGAAAGCGCCACCTCGGAACTGGCCTTCCAGATCGCAGAACGCCAGCGCACCGAGGTCGAGCTGCTGCAGGCGCAGAAGATGGATTCGCTGGGCCAGCTCACCGGGGGCATCGCGCACGACTTCAACAACCTGCTGACAACGATCATCTCCGGCCTGGACATGATCGAGATAGCCGTGGCCCGGGGCACCTGGGACAAGGCATCGCGCTATGTCGATATCGCCACGGCCTCGGCGCACCGCGCCGCCGCCCTGACCCAGCGCATGCTGGCGTTCGCACGCAAGCAGCCGCTCGATCCGCAGACCTTCGACGTGGTGGCGCGGATCCGCTCGCTGGAAGACATGCTGCGCCGGTCGATCGGCGAGAACATCGAGCTGGAACTGGAGCTGGGCGCGCAGCCCATGGTGGCCGTGGCCGATCCGAACCAGTTCGAGAACGTGATCCTCAACCTGGTGATCAACGCGCGCGATGCGCTGGCTGGCCAGGGACTGATCCGGATCCGGGCCGGTCGCACCCTGGTGGAGCGCGACCATGAGCTGGCACCCGGGCACTACATCAGCGTGAAGGTGCTCGACAACGGCACTGGCATTCCGCTTGAGCTGCTGACCAAGGTTTTCGAGCCGTTCTTCACCACCAAGCCGCAGGGCGAGGGCACCGGGTTGGGCTTGTCGATGACATACGGGTTTGCCCGGCAGTCCGGTGGCAGTGCGCGTATCGCCAGCGAGCCGGGGGAAGGTACCGAGATTGAACTTCTGCTGCCCGAGGGCCAGCTGCTCAGCCCCGAACAGACGCCGCAGCCCACCCAGGTGCCGCGCGGACGGTCCGAGCGCATCCTGCTGGTGGACGACACTGACTCGGTGCGGATGATGGTGCGCGAGATGCTGGTGGAGTCGGGCTACCAGGTGGTGGAGGCGATCAACGCGCAACAGGCGCTGCTGGAGCTGCATTCCGAGCGCGGCATCGACCTGCTGCTCTCCGACGTGGGCCTGCCTGGCATGAATGGCCGCGAGCTGGGCGATGCGGCGCGTGCATTGCGCCCGCAGTTGCCGGTGCTGTTCATCACCGGCTATACCGAGAGCGCCGTCGTGCGCAACGATTTCCTGGGCACCGGCATGGCCTTGCTGCCCAAGCCGTTCAGCGTCAACGAACTGCTGCGCAGCGTGCGCCAGATGCTGCCGGGCGTCTGATCGACGGGCCGGTTCAGGGCGACGGGCGAGGCTCGCCGAGTGCCGCCCGTCGCGCCCGGAACACCTCCGGCGTCTGCGGTTTCACGAACAACGCCACCAGCTCGGGGTACTCGGCTTTCACTGCCTTCTCGATGCGGGTAATGCACGCCTCGATCTGCGGGGTGGTGCGGTCGTCTTCGAACTCCGCGCTCAGCATCGCCACCACCTGGTCGGGCCCCATCTGCATGGTGGTCACGCCGTTGGCGTTGCGCAGGTCGGGGTCGGTGTTGGCCACCGCCAGGATGCGGTTGGCCACGCTGGGGTGAGCCGGCTCACCCACCAGCAGGCCCTTGGTTTCGCGGGCGAGCAGGAAGGCAGTCACGGCCAGCACCGCGGCAATGCACAGCGAGGCCACGCCATCGAGCACCGGCATGTCCAGCAGCTGCGCGGCGAGCAGGCCGATCAGCGCAAAGCCCAGGCCCAGCAGCGCGGCGCTGTCTTCCAGCAGCACGGTGAAGGTGGTCGGGTCCTTGCTGCGGCGGAACGCCTCGAAGTAGCCCATCGTGCCCTTGGTGGCACGGAACTCGCGCAGCGCGATCCACCACGAGGCGCCTTCAAAGGCAATGGAGATGCCCAGCACCGAATAGCTGATCAGGTGGTTGGTGGCGGGCTCGGGGTGGCGGATGTGCTGGATGCCTTCATACGCCGATACGCCGGCGCCGGCGGCGAACACCAGCAGGGCCACGATGAAGCTCCAGAAATACAGTTCACGCCCGTATCCGAACGGATGCACGGTGTCGGGCTTCTTCTCCGAGCGGCGCAGGCCATACAGCAACAGCACCTCGTTGATGGTATCCACCAGCGAGTGCACGCCTTCGCTGAGCATCGCCGAGCTGCCCGAGAGGCCGGCGGCCACGAACTTGGCGACGGCGATGCACAGGTTGCCGGCCAGCGCGGCGTAGATGACCAAGCGGGAACCGGACGGCGCGGCCATGGCGGGAGGCTCAGTCTGCTGCGCGGTTGGACGGCGGGCCGCTGCGGCCGCGTTGGACCGCGTCCTCGACGCGCGCCACCAGTTCGTTGATGTTGAACGGCTTGCCGATGAAGGGTACGCCCTGATGCTGTTTCGGCACCATCTGGATGTACACCGCCGAAGCGAACAGGAACGGCGTACCGGTGCGGGCGAGGCGATCGGCCACGGGGAACACCGGCCCGTCGCCGAGTTCGATGTCCAGCACGGCGGCATCGAAACGCTGATACACCAGGGTGCCGAGTGCGTCGGTGACCGAGTACGCCGGTACCACGTCATAACCGGCCTGGCTGAGCACTTCGACGAACAACCGGGAAACGTCGATCTCGTCTTCCACAACCAGGACGACGCCACGCGATGGGGGAATGCGAATACTACCGTTCATGAGGTTTTTACTGAGGTGGAACTTGATCCTGTGCCTGCTGATGTCAACGCAGCGCCAAGTTGTGTTACGTCGCCGTTGACAACGGCATGCGGGCAAGGCGGATGCTAGTCGGCGCCTTCTTCATCGTCCAGGCCGTCGCCATCCCACGCGGCCGGGCTGTTGTCGGCGCCTTCCGCGGCCGGGTCCACCGGTTCGAGCAGGGTGTAATCGTCGCGCGCAGGATCACGGAACGCGCGGCTCACCGGGTAGGCCTCCAGGGGCGGCGTGGCCGCCTGCGCCTGCAGGGCGGCGGGCGTATGCAAGGCACCGGACAGCCACGCCATGGCCACCGGTGCATCAACGAACACCGGCCCATCGGGCGTGAGCGGGGCAGGGATGCCACGGTTCGGCGCTGTCAGCACGGTGAAGCTGTCGATCTCCTCGCCCTCCTCGCCCGCCCAGTGTTCCCACAGACCCGCGGCCAGCAGCGCCAGGCCGTCGGTGCGTTGTACGAACAACGGCCACGGCGGGCGGCGCTGCCGATCCCATTTGTAGTAGCCGGTCATGGCTACCACGCAGGGCCGCTGCTGCCAGGCCTGGGCGAAGATGCGGCTCTTGGCGGCGCGCTCCAGCCGCGCGGTCACGGTGGTGTAGGGCGTGGACGGCTGTTTGGACCAGCGCGGTATCAGGCCCCAGCGCATCTCCGCCGCCACCAGGCTGCCATCGCCGTCGCGGGCCAGCACCGTGGTACTGCCGTTCTTGCCGATGTTGTAGCGGTCCGGGGCGTTGGCAAGTGCGTCGGCCAGCGAGGCCGGCAGTCCGTCGGGCAGTGAGGAAGGGTCGGCGATGGCTTGGGCGAAGCGGCGCATCCCTGCAGGGTACCGAGGCGGCTGTGAGCCGCCGGTCAGGGTGACGCGCCGATGACATGCAGGGGCGTCTAATCGACACATGATCAACGGTCCCCGGCCTCTGTTACCCGACGCGCGCGCAGTGGCGTGGCGTTGCCGCACCTTCAGTGCATTGGCGAGGATCGCCTGATGGCGCGCCGCAAGACCCTGACCCTGGCCACCTACAACGTCAATGGCATCGGCACACGGTTGCCGCACTTGCTGGCGTGGCTGGAGGCCGAAAAGCCCGATGCGGTGGCGCTGCAGGAACTGAAGGCGACCGACGCTGCGTTCCCGGTCGCCGAGCTGGAACAGGCGGGCTATGGCGCGTTGTGGCAGGGCGAGGCGCGCTGGAACGGCGTGGCGTTACTGGGCCGCGGCGTGACGCCGATTGAAAGTCGCCGGCGGTTGCCGGGCGAACCGGCCGACACCCAGAGCCGCTACCTGGAAGCGGCCATCCACGGCATCGTGGTGGCGGGTCTCTACCTGCCCAACGGCAACCCGCAACCGGGCCCGAAGTTCGACTACAAGCTGCGCTGGATGGAGCGCCTGATCAAACACGCCCGCAGCCTGGTCGCGCTGCCGCACCCGGTGGTGATCATGGGCGACTTCAACGTCATTCCCACCGACGCCGATGTGTACGACCCCAAGGCCTGGCGCAAGGATGCACTGCTGCAACCTGCGGTGCGCGATGCCTACGCGCGGCTGTTGGCGCAAGGCTGGACCGACGCGCTGCGTACACGCCATCCCGAAGAGACGATCTACACGTTCTGGGACTACTTCCGCCAGCATGCCGAGCGCGACCGTGGCCTGCGCATCGACCACCTGCTGCTCAACCCCGCACTGGCCGCCGGCCTGAAGGATGCGGGCGTGCATCGCTGCGTGCGTCTGCAGGACAAGGCCAGCGACCATGCGCCCACATGGGTGGTGGTGAACGCGCCTTGAGGCGATCATCTGTTCCGCCCATGCCCACTTCCACGCCCCACGCCACGCCCTCACTGGCTGCCTTCGAACCAGCCACCCGCGCCTGGTTCACGTCCACGTTCGACGCCGCCACGCCGGTGCAGGCAGCCGCGTGGGCTGCCATTGGGGCCGGTGACCACACGCTGGTGATCGCGCCGACCGGCTCGGGCAAGACCCTGGCCGCGTTCCTGCATGCCATCGACCGCCTGTTCCGGCTGCGCGCGCAGCAGCCGCGCATGCCCGGCGACGGCACCGGCGTGCTCTACATCTCGCCGATCAAGGCGCTGGGCGCGGATGTCCACCGCAACCTGCAGGTACCGCTGGAGGGCGTGAACGCACAGCGCGAGCAGCGTGGCGACCCGGCGCTGGCGCTATCGGTGGCGATCCGCAGCGGCGACACCACCAGCGCCGAACGCGCGCGGCTGCTGCGGCGGCCGCCCGACATCCTGATCACCACGCCCGAATCGCTGTTCCTGATGCTCACCTCCAAGGCGCGCGACAGCCTGCGCGACGTGCATACGGTGATCATCGACGAAATCCACGCGGTGGCCGGCAGCAAACGTGGCACCCACCTTGCGCTGAGCCTGGAACGCCTGGATGCAGTGGCGCGGCAACCCGTTCAGCGCATCGGCCTGTCGGCCACGGTGCGTCCGGTGGAACAGGTGGCCGGCTTCCTGGGCGGCGACCGGCCGGTCACCGTGGTCAACCCGCCGTCGGACCGGCAGCTGGACGTGCGCATCGTGGTGCCGGTGGAGGACATGGCCGATATTCCCTCGCCGGCGGGCGAGGGCGGCAATGCGCTGGCGGGCCGGGTCGGCTCGATCTGGCCGCATGTGGAAGCCAGCATCCTGGACCAGGTGCTGTCGCGACGCGCCACCATCGTGTTTGCCAACTCCCGCGGCGTGGCCGAAAAACTCACCGCGCGCCTCAACGAGCTGTATGCCGACCGCGTCGCACGCGAACCGGGCCTGCACTTGCCTCCTCAAGACGCGCAGGATGCGCTGCCTGCCGATGGCCATTACGGTTCGTTCAACGGCGGCACTGCCGGGCGTGCGTCCGGCGCGCCGGCGTTGATTGCGCGTTCGCACCACGGCTCGGTGTCCAAGGAGCAGCGTCGCGAGATCGAACAGGCGCTGAAATCCGGCGAACTGCGCTGCGTGGTGGCCACCTCCAGCCTGGAGCTGGGCATCGACATGGGGCGGGTCGACCTGGTGATCCAGGTGGCAGCGCCGCCGTCGGTGGCCAGCGCGCTGCAACGGGTGGGGCGCGCCAGCCACCAGGTCGGCGGCACCTCCACCGGGTTGGTGTACCCGCGCACCCGACGCGACCTCATCGACGCCACCGTGGCCATCGAGCGCATGCTGGCCGGGCGCATCGAAGCGGTGGATCCGCCACAGAACCCGCTGGATGTACTGGCCCAGCAGACGGTGGCGGCCGCCGCCATGGACACCCTGCAGGTGGACGCGTGGTACGCCCGTGTGCGCCGCGCCGCGCCGTATCGCACGCTGCCACGCAGTGCCTTCGATGCCACCCTGGACATGCTGGCCGGTCGCTACCCTTCCGATGATTTCGCCGGCTTCCGCCCGCGCCTGGTCTGGAACCGGCAGGCTGGCACGCTGGAGGCGCGGCCGGGCGCGAAACAGCTGGCCGTGACCAGCGGCGGCACCATTCCCGACCGCGGCATGTTCGGCGTGGTGCTGCCCGAAGGCGAGGAGCGTGCCGGGTCACGGCGCGTGGGCGAGCTCGACGAGGAAATGGTGCACGAGTCGCGGGTCAATGACGTGATCACGCTGGGTGCGTCGTCGTGGCGCATCGAACAGATCACCCACGACCAGGTGGTGGTAACGCCGGCCCCCGGGCGCTCGGCGCGGCTGCCGTTCTGGCGCGGCGAAGGCGTGGGGCGGCCGGCGGAACTGGGCGAGGCGGTCGGGGCGTTCATCGCCGCGCTGGAGCCTCCCGCTGACGAAGGCGACCGGCCCACCGCGGTGACCGAACGCCTGCAGGCCTGCGGGCTGGCCAGCAATGCCATCGCCAACATCTTCGGGCTGCTGGACGAGCAGCGCCAGGCCACCGGCGTGCTGCCCACCGACCGCAGGCTGGTAGTGGAGCGTTGCCGCGACGAAAACGGCGATTGGCGGCTGATGCTGCATTCGCCGTACGGGCGGCGCGTGCACGACCCGTGGGCGTTGGCGATGGCCGCGCGCATCCGCGAACGCTGGGGCGTCGACCCGGCGGTCGTGGCCAGCGACGACGGCATCATCGCGCGGATTCCCGATACCGCCGGCCGCCTGCCCGGCGCGGACCTGTTCCTGTTCGATCCGGAACAGGTGCGGCGCGAGGTGGCGCGTGCAGTGGGGACATCGGCGCTGTTCGCGGCCCGTTTCCGCGAATGCGCGGCGCGTGCGCTGCTGCTGCCGCGCCGCAGCCCGGGCCGGCGTTCGCCGCTGTGGCAGCAACGCCTGCGGGCGGCCGAACTGCTGGCCATCGCACAGCGCTACCCCGACTTCCCGATCCTGATCGAAGCCGCGCGCGAGTGCCTGCAGGACGTGTACGACCTGCAGGCGCTGGGCGCGCTGATGCAGCGCCTGGCCGAGGGCAGCGTGGATATCGCCGAAGTCACCACCGAGGTGCCGTCGCCGTTCGCGGCGAACCTGTTGTTCGGCTACGTCGCCGAGTTCATGTACGGCACCGACGTGCCGCTGGCCGAGCGCCGCGCGTCGGTGCTGTCGCTGGATGACGCCCTGCTGGCCGACCTGCTCGGGCAGGTGGACATGGGCGAACTGCTGGACGCGGCCGTGGTCGACCAGGTCGACGCGGAGCTGCAGCGCCTTGCACCGGCGCGGCGCGCGAAGGGCAGGGAAGGCGTGGCCGACCTGCTGCGCGAGCTGGGGCCGCTGGCGCTGCCGGAGGTGGCGCGGCGGCTGGTGGACGACGACGCGGCCCTTGACCACCTGCAGGCACTGGAAGGCGAGCATCGCGCGCTGCGCGTCACGCTGGCCGGCAGCGAACGCTGGGCGGCGGCGGAAGACGCCACGCGGCTGCGGGACGCACTGGGCATCGTGTTGCCGACGCTGCCACCGCATGCGGTGCTGCCGCCATCCACCGACCCGCTGGGGGACCTGCTGGCCCGTTACGCGCGCACGCACCGGCCCTTTACCACCGCACAGGTGGCGACCGCATTTGGCGTGGGCGTGGTGGTGGCCGATGCCGCGCTGGACCAGCTGCAGGCGCAGGGCAAGGTGCTGCGCGGTAGCTTCGGGCTTGCCCGTGACGGGGAGGAACGGCCCGACCCGGTGCCCGCAGCGCTGCCACTGGCACGTCACGAATGGGTGGGCGAAGACGTGCTGCGTCGGCTGCGCATGCGCTCGCTGCAGGCCGCGCGCGCGGCCACCCGGCCCGTCGCGCAGCACGCCTATGTGCTGATGCTGCTGGAGCGGCAGGGCCTGGTGCCCGACGCGGCGCCGATGGCGCGCCTGGCCCATGCCTCGGCACCCGCCCTGTACGGCATCGAAGGCGTGGCGCGGGTGGTGGAACTGTTGGCCGGTGTCGCCGCGCCAGCGTCGGTGTGGGAGAGCCAGATCCTGCCGGCCCGCGTGGGCGACTACGCACCGGGCATGCTCGATGAGCTGCTCGCCACCGGCAGCGTGCTGTGGGCCGGGCATGCGCGAATCGGCGAGGACGACGGGCTGGTGTCACTGCACCTGCAGGAGGTCGCATTCGAGACCCTGCCGACGCCCACTGCGGTGGGCGATCTTTCGCCGTTGCAGCAGGCCATCGTGGCGGTGCTGGGCGATGGCGGCGCGTACTTCGCACGCGCCCTGGCGGCGGCCGTGCAGGGCCGTCTGGCCGCAACCGCATCGGAACAGCCTGCCCCTGTGGTCACGCCAGACACGTTGCACGCGGCGCTGTGGGACCTTGTCTGGGCCGGCCATGTCACCACCGACATCTGGTCGCCGTTGCGCGGGCTGGCCGGCACGCGCGCACCGCGTCCACGGCCGGTGCGGCACACCCGACGGCAGCGCGATCCGCGCTGGATCGACATGGCCGGGCCGCAGGACCCCGCAGGTCCGTTGTCGGCAGCGGCCGCGAGTTTCGCCGCACCCACGTTGGCAGGGCGCTGGTCGTTGCTGCCGCGCGAGACCGCCAGCGACACCGTGCGCGCGGTGGCACTGGCCGATGGCCTGCTCGACCGGCATGCCATCGTCACCCGTGGCGCGGCGGTGGCCGAGGGCATAGTGGGAGGATTCCCGGCGCTGCAGCAGGTGTATCGCAGCATGGAAGATGCCGGCCGCGTCCTGCGCGGCCGCTTCGTAACCGGCCTGGGCGGGGCACAGTTCGCCGAACGGTCCACGGTGGACCGGCTGCGCGCCATCGCCGACACGCTGCAGGCGACGCCGTCACACCTGGTCGTGGGGCTGTCTGCGCTGGACCCGGCAAACCCCTTCGGCAGCGTGCTGCCGTGGCCCGCACACGCGGCCACCCTGCGCCCGGTGCGGCGCGCAGGCGCGCTGGTGGTGATCGGTGCCGGACGCCCGTCGATGTACCTGGCACAGGGCGGGCGCCAGTTGCTCACGTGGTTCGACCCGGCGCAAGCCGGCGCCGATCTCACCCAGGCCGCCTGCCAGGCGCTGGTGGCCGCGCTGCGGCGTGGGCGGCGAGGGCGCTTCACCTTGGAACTGCTCAATGATGCACCGGTCGGTCGCGACGCATTGACCGACGCGCTGCGGGCCGCCGGGTTCCGCGGCGCGCCCCGGGGGCTGGACTGGGAAGGCTGATCGAGCGCGGTTTACCTGACCGCCAGCAGTTGCTGTTTCGATACCGGGCGCAATGCGAGTTTGTAGGTGATGCTGGTGATGGTGCGGCGCGGGTCGGTGGGGTGCGGGCGGGTCGCGGCGCTGGTCCTGCCCAACCGCCACAGCCCCAGCATGACGACCTGCGTGCCCACCGGGAACGACTGCAGCCACGCTGCATCGTCGTGGCCCACGCTGACCTCGACGAAAACGCGCTCGTCCATGACGCCGGTGTGCTGGTACTTCGGTGCGCAGTTCAGGAACGTGGTGCTGAATTCCGCACCGGGTTGCGCTGGCCGGTGCGAACGCACGGTGCCGGACAGTGCCAGCGGAATCTCATTGCTGGCCGCGTCCACTCGCTCCCAGGCCGCATCGTAGTGGTCCAGTGGGTAGAAGAACGCATCCCACGCCACCCGTTTCTTGCCCAGTCGCAGCACCACGTGGGCATCCAGCAGCGCGTCGTCGTCGCACATCGCGCGCAGCACCAGCAGCGCGTTCACGGTGCGCAGGTGGGCCTCCAGCGCCGTCCCGCCGCCCCGCTTCAGATCCTGGTGCAGCGGCAGCATGCGCAGTTCAACGCGGCCGTCGTCCAGCCGATGCAGCAGCGCCGGGTCGAGGTTGCCGGCGAGTAGCGCATCCAGGCGACCGGGAACGTTGTAGCGGCAGGTCGGCGCATGCTCGGCGTCCTTGTCCAGGTGGATGCCGGCCGGAATCGTGACGGGCACGCGATCGGCACCGGTGCGGGTGTGCTCGGGCACGAACCGGACCTGCGCGGTGCAGCCTTCGCCGTCGCAGAACAGCGCCGGCAAGGTCTGCGCCGCGTCCACCCGCTGCTGCAGGCCGGCGATGCCATGCGCGGTGCCATGCGACCCGACGGCGGTGTACATCGTGATTGCGCGACTCATCTGGAACCAACTGCACCAACCGGGGCCCTACATGGTAGCGGTATTGGCCGCGCAGGCCGCTGGCCGGCTCCACGCATCGCCGGGAGCCGGCCAGCGGCCGGCACTACCCTGAGGCCGGGCCGCACCGCCACCCGTCAGCGCGGCACGGCCTGCAGCGCACGCACCACCTCGCTATCGGCGAAGCCGCAATGACCTTCCCCGGCGCGCGGCAGCACCGTGGGCGGGGGCGTGGCCCCGGCACTGACGGCCAGCGCGGGGTACACCCCTTCAAAGCGCGCGCTGATGGTGGGGTCATCGTGGTTGTACTGGATCACCAGCGGGCGCTGCAGCGCGCCACTCAACCCCAGCTGGCGGCGCAGGCGGGCCTGTGCGGCGGGGTCGGCATCCACCCGGCGGACGCTGGCGTTGAACGCGGCGTCATCGCCGAACCCCGCGTACACGGTGGCGCGGTTGCCCACCGGAACGCCGCCGCTGCGCCGGACCAGGTCGTGCCAGATCAGCGCGTGCAGGCTGACGGTGCCGGCCAGCTGGTCGGCCGGTACCTCCAAGCGCGCGGCCAAGGTGGCGGCCAGCGCCGGTCGGGACTGCACGGCGGCCTCGATCGCCGGGTACAGCGCCTGTTGCGGCAGCGTGGCTGCGGCCGTCGAGGCCAGCCCGTCCGCCGGCAGCCCCGCAGCCGACGGGAACAGGGTGTCGAAGGCAAGCAGCGTGGTCAGCATTTCGCGGGCCAGTACCTCCCCGGGCAGGTTGGCCCCGCACAATGCCACACCGCCGGCGTAGTGCTGCGGGTAGCGCTCCAGCGTGGCAATGGCGACCGCGCCGCCCATCGAGAACCCCAGCACCCAGCTGTGCCGCGTGCGCGGGTGCGCGCTCAGGAAGTGCTGGCGCAGGCGTTCGGTGTCGGCAATGGCGTCGCTTACCGCCCAGCCCTGGCTGGCGTAGCCGCTCTGGGCCACGGCGTAGCCGGCCTTCAGCAGGGCGGGGGTGGCGTCGTTAGCCGGCCACACTGCCGCGCGCGGGGTTCCGGCCGGCTCGAAGCCATGCGCGAGCATCACCAGTTCCCCGTTCCAGCGCGTCGGCACGTCGATGCGCCAGGGCGCACCCTGCAGCTGGCCGGTCTGCGCGGGCGGCGGTGCGTCGCCCGGCGGGGCCTTCGCCCAACCGGGCAGCGGCAAGGCCACCGCAATCAACAGTGCCAGCGAGATCGATCTGCGCATCGCGGTTGTCCTGGTGGGCAGGGCTGTCTGGCTGGAGCATAACCGCACGCACGAATCGGGACGACGGTACTGGTGCGTTCGCGCGCCCGCGGTCAAGAATGGTCCTCCAACAAGCACGGCGGAGTGCATTCATGGACGGAAAGCAATGGTGGGGCGCGGCGCTGGCATGCGCGGCCGGGGCGTTCGCGGCGGCCGCCCCTGCCCAGGCCCAGGTGTACAAGTGCACCGGCAGCAAGGGTGAAACCGTGTACGCGCAACAGCCGTGCGGCGCCGGCGCCAAGGAGGTCACCGTACGCGCGCATCGGGCGGCCACCCGTACACCGGGCGAGACGGCAACGCACGCGGCGGTATTCCGTTCCACCGACCTGTCCGATGCCTTCATTGCCGAGCGCAACTGCCTTAACGCAGGGCAGTCGAACATCCAGGGAGCGGCCGATCGGCGCATCCAGACCTACCAGCGCCAGGTGGCCGCGCTGAATCAGCAGCTGGGCCAAACCGATGAAGATGCACTGGCCGCGGCCACGCGCGAGGCCGGCGTGCGCGCGCAGGTGGCCAGCCTGGAGCAGTCGATCAGCGCCGAACGCCGCAGTGCGGACACCAGCCTTGCCACGGCACAGCAACGCTGTTCCGAGCAGCGCCGGGATCGAGAAGCGAGCATCGAGCGCAAGTACGCACCGGAGCGCGCGCCAAGCGACACCGCAACCGACGGCCTTCGCTAGCACGGCCTGGCTGCGCCGCATCCGGCCGGCGGCCCGTCAGCGCGTGACGGGCCCCGCTGGCTGGCGCGGCTTGTACTGGCAGCGTGGGTAGCCCGAGCAGGACTGGAAGCTGCCGTAGGCACCGCTGCGCTGTACGATCACCCCGCCATCGCAGGCCGGGCAGGGCTGTTCGTGGATCGCCTTGCCATCCAGCGCTGTTACCTGCACCGCGCCGTCCTGCACCAGCTCGGTGAGGAACGCCGAGCGCCGGCCACGCACGCTGAACATCGCCACCGTGCGCCGCGCGCGGGTCACGGCCACGTAGAACAGGCGGCGCTCCTCACCCAGCGGCCAGGTGTCGGCGTGAGGCATGGCCAGCGCCAGCACCGGGTCGTCGGCGCGGGCGTTGGGGAAGCTGCGCTCCAGCATGGCCGGCAGGATCACCACATCGGCTTCGGCGCCCTTGGCCCGGTGCGCGGTCAAGAAGCGCACCTCCAGCTGCTGGCCAAAGCGCGCCTGCCAATCGGGCGGCACGAAGGCGCGGTCGGCGTTGTACCGGCCCAGCACGAACACCGACAGCTTGCCGCTGCGTCCCGGCGTGCGCTCGCCACTGAGCAGCTGGCGCTGCAGCTGCTGCAGGTACTGGCCCACGGCATCGCGCAGCTGGTCGCGGCTGGCGACCTGGAAGGCCTGCAGTGCCGGTCCCTGGGCAGGGGTCTGCGACCGCACCTGTTTGCCGATCTGCGCCGGGTTCCGGCTGATGAAGCGGCTGGACACATCGCACAGCGCCTGCGGGCAGCGGAAGGTCTGCTCCAGCTTCAGCACCTGGCCGTGCCCGAACCAGTCCACGAAACCGGTCATCACCGACACATCCGCGCCGGCGAACCGGTTGATCGACTGCCAGTCGTCGCCCACCGCAAACAGGTGCCGTCCCGGCGCCTGCACCAGCGCCCGGCACAGGCGCGCACGGGCGCGCGAGGCGTCCTGGAATTCATCGGCCATCACCAGCTGGTAGGGCGATGCATAACGCCCACTTTCCAGCAGCTCGGCGGCCTGGTTGAGCATGTCCTCGAAGTCGATGGCATGCTCGGCCGCCAGCGCGTCGTCCCACGCCTGCAGGATCGGCGCGGCCAGCGCCAGGAACAGGCGATGCCGGTGCTTGAACTGGTCCTCGGGCATCGCACGCAGGCGCTGCGCCATGTCCTCCACGTCCAGTCCGTTGCTCTTTGCATGGCTGATGAAGGTGCGCACCAGACCGATCAGCTCGGCATCGGGCATGGGCCGCGCGCCACTCTCGGGCAGCGCGCGGTCGGGGTTGGGATCCAGCAGCACCCCGTGCCTGCCCAGCGCCTGGCCGAGCAGGTCGAACAGCGCGCCGCTGCGCAACGCGGCCGAATCGGTGTGAAGCGTGTCGGTGCGGTCGCGGGCGGTGGTGTCCTGCCCGCCGCTGCGGTGTTCGTGCCGCAGCGCAGTACCGGCGTAGTGGAAGCTCGCAGCGCCGGCCACGTGACGGTCGGTGCCGGGGTCGAAATGATCACCGCGTTCGTAGCGGTAGCCCACCCCGTTGTAGAACAGCCAGTCGGCCACCAGGCAGGCCTCGATGTCCTGCACGCGCTCGCCGTTGAGGCTGTGCACGTAGCCGCGTCCATCGGCCTCCCAGCCATCGGCGACGGGCGCGCTGCCCTGCGTGACCAGATCGCGCCCGAACACCAACCGGAACAGGTCCCACTGGGTCCGGAACGCATGCGAGCGGTCCTTGAGCTGGTCCACCAGGTCGGCCAGCCGCTCCAGGCCCTGGCTGGCGTCCACCGCCCAGTCGGGCACGTTCGGGAAGCGCCCGGTGGCCTGGCCGATGATCTGCCGGCCCAGCGCGTGGAAGGTGCGCGCCTGCACGCCATCGCCGTCCAGTCCCAGCCGTTGGAAGGCCTGGTCGGCCCGCTGCTGCAGTTCGCTGGCAGCCTCCTTGTTGAAGGCCAGCATCACGATCTGCTCGGCGGCCACCAGGCCACGGTCCACCGCATAGGCCGCCTTGGCCACCATCGTGGCGGTCTTGCCCGAGCCGGCGGCGGCCACCACCAGTACGCGGCTGTCGAAGCACAATACCGCCTGCCGCTGTTCGCCGGTGAGCGGGCGCTGTTCCACGCTGTCCAACAGGGATGCGGCCGCAGCGCCTTCGCGCTGGACGTGGGCTGCGTTGCGGGCCGCCCAGAATGCGGGCCAGTCGCTGCACCAGCGGCTGAGGTCGTCTTCGATCCGCGACGCCTCGCCGGGCAGGCGGCTGCGCAGGTCCGGATCGTCGAACACCGCCCACAGCGCATCATCATCCAACGCCAACACCGGGCGCCGCTGCAGCAGGGCGTGCTGGTGTTCGGTGGTGAACCAGCGGTGCTGGTGGTCGGCCTGCGCCAATGCGGCATCGGCCTCGTCGAGCCAGTCGCCAATGCGCACCAGCGCGTCGCGCATGACCTGCACCGGGTGGTCAGCGGCATCGGGGGCCAGGCGCTGCGCAAGCGCGGCCTGCAGTGGGGCAAGCTGCGCATTGGGCAGCCCGTCCACCTGCACCGTTGCATCGTCGGCAAACAGGGTCAGCCCGGTCCAGAACAGACCGCGCTTGAACGCTATGGACGTGGCACGCAGCGGCGCCCGGTGCAGGTGCCCGTCAACCTCCAGCGTGATCTGCGATGCGCCCAGCTGCAGCCGCCACGCGGGCGACTGTGTGATGCGTCGTCCCTGCGGCGAGGGCTCCCAGTACTGCGTCATTCCGCCAACGCCTCAACCCATTACGCGAAGCAGCAGACCATACCCGATCAGCACTACGCCCAGCAGGGGAATGGCGACCAGCGAGGCGATCGACCAGCGCAGCGCCTTGCGCGAAGCGGCGGTGGCCAGGGCCATGTTGCCGGCCAGTCGATGCGAGCCCACGCGGTTGGCGTGGATCGTGGCGACGATGCCGAACGGCGGGAACCCGCAGATGATGCTGATCACCGCGAGCGCCATGTGGTCCTTGGGCGCGTTGGCCGGTGGCGTAGCCGTGTTCATTGCACCATCCATATTCGAAGGGCCCGGGAGTTTACCCGGGCGCGCCTTCCTCTTGCGCGGCCTGGGGTCAGCCCTCGCAGGCCACCGCGCTGCGCGAACGACGGTCCACCAGCACCGCAACGCCCCACAGCAGCAGGCCGCCCAACGCCGTTGCCGCACCGACGTAACCGGTGGTGGCAGGGCTGAAGCCGGCGCCGATGGCCATGCCACCGAGCCACGGGCCCAGTGCATTGGCGGTATTGAACGCGGCATGGTTGGACGCGGCCGCCAGCGTCTGCGCTTCGCCGGCCACGTCCATCAGGCGGGTCTGCAGCACCGCGGCCAGGGCGCCCATGGTGCCCACGGCGATGATCATCGGGAAAATGGTCCACACCGACTGCGCCGCCAACGGGTAGGCCAGCAGCACCACGATCGACCACACCAGCACCAGCGCCGCCGCACGGAAGTGGAAGCGGTCCACCAGCCAGCCACCGGCAACGTTGCCGATGATCGCGCCGATGCCGAAGATGCCCACCGCCAGCGGCATCCAGGATTCGGCCAGGCCGGTTACCTGCACCAGCGTCGGCGCCAGGTAGGTGAACACGCAGAACATGCCGGCAAAGCCCACCGAGCCGATCGCCAGCGCCAGCCACACCTGCGTGCGGTTGAACGCGCGTAGTTCGCGCATCGGCGAGGTGCGCACTTCATCGGGGTCGGGCAGCAGGTAGCGCGCAATCATCACCACGGTGGCGCTGGCCAGCACGCTGACCAGCGCGAAGGCGGTGCGCCAGCTGAACTGCTGGCCCAGCCAGGTGGTGAGTGGGTTGCCCACCAGGATCGCCACCGACAGGCCCAGCAGCACCTTGGACATCGCCGCGCCGCGCTGTGCCGGCGGGCTGATGGCCGCGGCCACCAGCATCGCCACGCCGAAATAGGCGCCGTGCGGCAGCCCGGCCACGAACCGGGCCACCAGCATGGTGCTGTAATTGGGGGCCAGCGCGCTGGCCAGGTTGCCCACCGCATAGAAGCCCATCAGCCCCAGCAGCAGCGTGCGCCGGGCATACCCGGCGCCGGCGAAGGCCAATACCGGTGCACCTACCACCACGCCAATGGCATAGGCACTGATCAGGTGCCCCACCTGGGTTTCGCTGATCGACAGGCCGCGGCTGATCTCCAGCATCAGGCCCATGCTGGCGAACTCACTGGTGCCGATGGCGAACCCGCCCAGCGACAGCGCCAGCAGGATGAAGGTGCGCTCGCGCGGGGACAGGCGCGCGGCCAGGGGGGCAATCGAAAGGCTCATGCGAGTGCGTTGGCGGGTGCGTTGCAACGGGGAGCCGGGCATTGTACTGCTGCGACGCAGCAATTCCGTGATTCTGTCGTGCGGCCGGGTGGGATACTGTGATGCGCCGCCGCTCCATGCGCGGACGTGAAGCAGGAATGTGAGGCGCCGCACGAGCTGTCTCGCAGTATCGTGCGACAATAGACCGCCTGCACCCCCGATGTGGCGGGTGCGCCTGCACCGGGGCCCACGCCGCCCCATCGAGGAACGCGATGTACACAGCCTCTGGCTTTCCCACTGTGGTCGGCTTTGACCTGCCTGGCCTGAAGGACGGTCCGGGGCCATCGCGGGTGATCGTCAGTGCGTTGCTCGACACGACCCCTGGCGATGACTGGATGCGGGTCCTGGATCGCCTGGCCTGGCCGACCTTGCGGCTGGACCACGGCGTCGAACAACTGCGCCTGGTGGGGCAGGGCATCCACTTTGTCGGGGATATCCGCGATGGGCGCGGGTTGTCGGCCGCCGTTCGGGAACTGTTCGACCTGGTCACGGCCAGGGTGCTGTCTGCACGCATGGCCGCGCTCGAACATCCGATGGACGACCTCGCACTGGCGGCCCCGCCGTTGGCGCCAATGGTGGTCTCGCAGGATCCGCGCATGGCCGATGTCGCCGCGCTGTTGCAGTTGCCGGCCCTGCCGGCCCTGCTGGAATTGGCCAGCCGCCTGACCGGCATGGGCTTTGTCGCGGTCGCGCGGGTCACCGCCGAGCGCTGGACGGCGTGCGCCGTGCACGATCTGTTGGGCTTCGGCTTGCAACCGGGCCAGGACCTGGTGCTGGAAACCACCATCTGCGACGAGATCCGCCAGCACCAGCGCACGGTGCAGTTCGACCACGCCAGTGCCCACCCGGTGTTCTCCACCCATCCCACGCCGGCGATCTACGGCTTTGAAAGCTACCTGTCGGTACCGATGTTCCGGCGTGACGGCAGCTTCTTCGGCACGCTGTGTGCGCTGGACCCGCGCCCGTCGCAGCTGGATGCCCTCAGTGTGAAGTGCTTTGAAGTGCTGGCCGCGTGGATTGGCGCGCAGATGGAACTGGATGATGCGCAGGTCGGCGGCGATGCGTCACAGACCCTCCAGGCTGCGTTGCAGGCGGTGGCCGACGCTGCCGCCGGCATCGCCGCCAGCGCGCAGCCATCGTCGCCACTTCAGGAAGCCGCACAGCGGATCCGTGCATTGAGCCTGCTGCCGGGCTGACGGGCGGCCTAGCGGCGGGCGTCGTCTACGCGTGCAAAGCGCGGCTGCCGTTGCCCGTCTACTTCGACGTCGGCCACAAACATGGCATGGGGGCGCACCCAGGCGCCGACGTCGTTGTCCAGCGGGCGGTACAGCACCATCGGCTCCAGGGTCTCGCTGTGGCGCACCACGCCCAACACCTGGTAGTTGCCGCCCTTGAAGTGGCGGTAGTGGCCCAAGGGCAATGCGGGCAGGGGGCTGAGATCGGTCATGGGCATCACGGGAAGGGATTGCGCTGCATTATCGCGCCGTCGCCGTCCCTGCGGGATACCCGCCTTCCTGCGCTGCCAGGCGCGCCGGGAAATACACCGTCTACCAAACGCCGGAAACGCGTCGCGGTCGATCAGTGCGCCGGGGCAGGGGCCTGCAACAGTGCCACCAGCTGCCGCAGGCGGTACGGCTTGGGCAGAAATTCCACGTGATCGGGCAGCGGCGGCAGCTGCGAGCGCGCATACCCGGACGCCAGGATCATGCGCGCGTTGGGCAAGGCTTCGGCCACGTGCGCGCTCAGTTCCACCCCGCTGATGCCATTGGGCATGCTGATGTCGCTGAACACCACGTCGAAATTGCCGGGTTCGCGCAACAGGCGCAATGCAGTCTGGCCATCGTCGGCAGTGTGGATTTCGATGCCGAAATCCTCCAGTGCCTGGCCGATCAGCTCGCGTAGATCCTGCTGGTCTTCGACCATCAAAACGCGAAGGGGCTCAGGCATACTCGATTTCCTCAATGGCAGGTAACAATAAACGGACCGTGGTGCCGTGTCCGGGGGCGGTCTGTACATCCACAAAGCCGTTGCACTGGGACACGAAGCCGAACACCTGGCTCAATCCCAGTCCGCTGCCCTTGCCAACTTCCTTGGTGGTGAAGAAGGGTTCGCTGGCGCGTGCAGCAACTTCCGGCGGCATGCCACCGCCTTCGTCGGTCACCGCCAGGGCGACGTAACGGCGGCGGGTGGGATGGGCCAGATCAGGCGCGAGCAGCTCTTCAAGGCGGGCGGTGATGGTCACCGTGCCGCCGTGCGGCATCGCCTCGCAGCTGTTGAGCACCAGGTTCAGCACGGCGCTGTGCAACTGTACGCCATCGGTGGAGATGGACGGTAGCGCCGGCGCGATATCCAGTCGGATCCGGTTGGACGGTGCGCACGCACGCTGCAGCGACGGCCAGGCTTCCTCCAGCAACTGCGGCACGCTCACCGGCTCACGCACCAGGGTCTGGTCGGCCGAGAACGCCAGCAGCTGGCGGGTCAGCAGCGAACCGCGATCGGCCGCGGCCTGGGCCAGCTCCACCAGTTCGTGGGTGCGCGCATCGGCCATGGGGCGCAGCGCGACCAGGTCCAGCGCATTCCCGATGGTGGTGAGCAGGTTGTTGAATTCATGGGCCAGGCCACGGGTGAGGCGGCCGACACCCTCGAACTGCTGCAGGTGCTGGCGCGCGCGCTGGGCGTCCTGCAACAGGCGTTGGGCCTGGTAGCGCTCGGTAATGTCCTGGGTAACCTTGACAAAGCCCTGTAGCACGCCGTTCTCGCGCACCGCCTCGATCACGATGCTGGCGCGGAACTGCTCGCCGTTGCGGCGTACCCGCCAGCCTTCGCCCACCAGCCGGCCCTGCTCCCGGACCCGTTCAAGGGTCTGCTGTGGCAGGCCCAGCTGCTGGTCTTCGGCGGTGTAGAAGATCGACACGTGCTGGCCGATCGCTTCGGCGGCGGTGTAGCCGTTGACGCGCTCGCCGCCCCGGTTCCAGCTGCAGATGTGCCCGTCAGGGTCCAGCAGGGAGATCGCGTGGTCGGACACATGGTCGATCAACAGCTTCAGCTGCCGACGTTCATCGGCAAGCGGTGCGACGCTGGATACGACCTCGGCCACCACGGCAATTCACTCCCCTGTCAGGCGCCGAACCGTAGGGGCGCAGGCGTGAAGAATGTGTATAGAGCGGGCCGAAACCGATCAACGTTTGACGGATAACGCCGCATCGCGGGTTCAGGTACCATCGGGCCCCTTTTGAGCTGGAATTCCGCATGACTGCTGTGCCCACCGCACGCGACCGCTGGATCTGGGTTGTCTCGGCCGCCCTGATGGCAATGACCCTGGCCCTGGAGCTGGTGGTGCCCTTGGGGTACGCGGTGTGGCTGACGTACTTCATGGCCGTTGGGGTGACCCTGTTCCAGCGTCGGCTGGAAGTGCCGCTGCTGGTGGCCGTGGTCTCCTGCGTGCTGTTGATGGTGGGGTACAACGTGGCGCCGGCCAGCAGCAACTCGGCATTTTCCTTCGTCAACCGCAGCATCGGCGGGGTGTCGTTCCTGCTGATGGCGTTGACGGTGATGAAGGCGATCCAGTCGCGGCGCGTGGCCGCCGACGCGCTGTGGCTGCAGGAGGGCGAGAACGCCATCACTGTCAGCCTGCGCGGCGATCCGACCCCGCGCGCGCTGGCCGATTCGGCCATGCGTGCGCTATGCGCGCAGCTGCACGCCGAAGTGGGCGCGCTGTACCGGCTGCAGGGCGACCGCCTGGTGCTGGTGGGCGGTGCGGCGTTGCCCTCGCAGTTGCCCGACACCCTGCCGGCGGCGTCCGGGCAGTGGAGCGAAGTGCTGCGCGCTGGCGTGCCGCGCCGGCTGGAAGACCACCTCTCGCCGCTGGATATTGACACGCCGCTGGGACGCAGCATCGTGCGCCAGCGCCTGCTGGGCCCCATCACCGCCGACGGCGTGGTGGTGGGCGTGGTCGAACTGGGGCGTGCCGGGGTATCTCCGGCGCGCGCGCTGGAACTGGCCCTGCTGCTGCAATGCGCCGAGCCAGTAGGCGTGGCACTGCGCGCGGCGCTGATGCGCGCACAGCTGGTGGAGCTGCTGGAGGAAACCCAGCGGCAGAGCGAAGAGCTGCAGACCCAGCAGGAAGAACTGCGCGTGGCCAACGAGGAACTCGAAGAGCAGAGCCGCAGCCTGCTGCATTCCCAGGTCAGCCTGGAGCAGCAGCAGGCCGAGCTGGAGCAGACCAACGTGCAGCTGGAAGAGCGCACCCATGAACTGGAATCGCGCCAGGAGGCCCTGCTTCGCGCGCAGGCACAGCTGGTGCAGAACAGCAACGAACTGGAAGCCAGCTCGCGCTACAAGTCCGAGTTCATGGCCAACATGTCCCACGAACTGCGCACCCCGCTCAACAGTGCGCTGATCCTGGCCAAGCTGCTGGCGGACAACAAGGACGGCACGCTCACTCCCGAGCAGGTCAAGTACGCCCAGGCCATCCATTCGTCCAACAATGACCTGCTGGCACTGATCAACGACATTCTCGACCTGTCGCGGATCGAGGCCGGCCATGTCGAGCTGGTCGAGGAGAACCTGGCCGTCTCCAGCGTGCTGCAGCGGCTGAAGGACACCTTTGAACCAATGGCCGCGCAGAAGGGCTTGCAGCTGGAGATCGTCAGCGCGCCCGGCGCCCCCCTGCAGCTGGTGGCCGACAGCCAGCGACTGCAGCAGATCCTGAAGAACCTGATGGCCAATGCGGTCAAGTTCACCGAGCACGGCAGCGTCGGTCTGACCGTGCGCGCGGCCGGGGCAGGGCGGGTCCAGTTCGCGGTCAGCGACACCGGTATCGGCATTCCTGAAGAACAGACCGCGGTCATCTTCGAAGCGTTCCGCCAGGCCGATGGCAGTACCCGTCGCCGCTACGGCGGCACCGGGCTGGGGCTGTCCATCTCGCGCGACCTGGCCTTGCGCATGGGCGGCGGCATCACCGTCACCAGTGAACCCGGACGTGGCAGCTGTTTCACGTTGGACCTGCCGCTGCTGGCCAGCGGCGACGGGGTGCCGGTGGCCAGCGCGGCGCCGGACGTCCGCCTGGCGCCAGCGCCGCTGCCCGCCCCCGTGCCGGCGTCCAATGGCGGTATCGCGCAGGCACCGCAGGCTTCTGTGCCGCTGCCCGCGCGGGTGGCCGATGACCGCGGTCGGCGCAACCGGGCCGCGCGCATGATCCTGGTGGTGGAAGACGATGTCCGCTTTGCCGAGGCCCTGGTATCGATGGCCCACGAGCTGGACTTCGACTGCGTGGTGGCCGGTACCGCCGAGGAGGCGCTGGCGCTGGCTGCCGAACTGCGCCCCAACGGCATCCTGCTCGATATCGGGCTGCCCGATGTGTCCGGCTTGAGCGTGCTGGAACGGCTCAAGCGCGACCCGGCCACGCGGCATATTCCGGTTCACGTGGTGTCCGGACTGGAGCGGTCGCAGGTGGCGATGGAACTGGGTGCGATCGGCTATGTGATCAAACCGGCCACGCGCGAACGCCTGGTGGGCGCGATCCAGCAGCTGGAGGCCACCAGCCAGCGTGACGTGCGGCGCCTGCTGATCGTGGAAGACGACAGCGAACTGCGCACCAACCTGCAACTGCTGCTGGGACGTGACCAGCTGGAGATCACCGGGGTGGGCACCATCAGCGAGGCGCTGGCCGAACTGGCCGACTCCACCTTTGACTGCATGGTCACCGACCTGGCCCTGCCCGACGGCACCGGCTATGACCTGCTCGAACGTATGGCCGGCAACGACGCGGTGGCCTTCCCGCCGGTGATCGTCTACACCGGGCGCGCACTGACCCGCGATGAAGAGCAGCGCCTGCGCCGGTACTCCAAGAGCATCATCATCAAGGGCGCGCGCTCGCCGGAGCGCCTGCTCGACGAGGTGACCCTGTTCCTGCACAGCGTGGAGGCCTCCCTGCCCACCGACCAGCAGCGCCTGCTGCGTGAAGCGCGGCGCCGTGACGCGGTGCTGGACGGGCGTACCGTGCTGCTGGCCGAGGACGATGTGCGCAACATCTTCGCGCTGTCCAGCGTGCTCGAGCCGCTCGGCGTCACCCTGGAGATCGCCCGCAATGGTCGCGAAGCACTGGACAAGCTGCGCCCGGATATCGATCTGGTGCTGATGGACATCATGATGCCCGAGATGGACGGACTGACCGCCATGCGCGAAATCCGTGCCGACGCACGCTGGCGCGACCTGCCGATCATCGCCCTGACCGCCAAGGCCATGCCTGATGACCGCGAACACTGCCTGCAGGCCGGCGCCAACGATTACATTGCCAAGCCGATCGACGTGGACAAGCTGGTGTCACTGTGCCGGGTGTGGTGTTCGCGCCGATGAATGAGGCCGAGCTGTTCGACCTGGAGCTGCGCCTGCTGCTGGAGGCGGTCTACCAGCGCTATCACTACGATTTCCGTGATTATGCGCAGGCGTCGCTGCGGCGGCGCATGCGCCATGCCATGGCGCGCTTCGACTGCGCCAGCATGGGCCAGCTGCAGCACCGCCTGCTGCATGAGCCGGACACCTTCGCGCAAGCGATGCAGTTCTTCACCGTGCAGGTGTCGGAAATGTTCCGTGACCCGGCCTATTTCCGCGTGTTGCGCGAACACGCGGTACCGGTGCTGCGCACCTACCCGTCGATCAAGCTGTGGATTGCCGGCTGCAGCACCGGGGAGGAAGTGTGGTCGCTGGCGATCCTGCTGCACGAGGAAGGGCTGCTCGACCGCGCCATCATCTATGCCACCGACATCAACCCCGAGGCGCTGCAGGCCGCTGAAGCGGGTGCGTTCGCGCTGGAGCGGATGGCGCAGTTCAGCCGCAACTATCTGGCCGCTGGCGGCTCCGGTTCCTTGTCCGACTATTACAGCAGCGGCTACGGCAGCGTCGTGTTCGACCGCCGCCTGAAACGCAATATCGTATTTGCCGACCACAGCCTGGCCACCGATACCGTATTTTCCGAAGTGCACCTGGTGTCGTGCCGCAACGTGCTGATCTACTTCCAGCGTGCCCTTCAGGATCGTGCCATCGGCCTGTTCCACGAGGCCCTGGTGCACCGTGGTTTCCTTGGCCTGGGCAGCAAGGAGTCGCTGCAGTTCGGCGACCACGCCGTCGACTTCGAAGCCTGCGCGCGCGAGCAGCGGCTGTACCGGAAACTGGCCTGATGGACGCGGCGCCCGAGCGGTCGCGCTTCGACCTGGTGGTGGTAGGCGCCTCGGCCGGGGGCGTAAGCGCGTTGCAGACGCTGCTGGCGGCACTGCCGCCACGGCTGGCGATGCCGGTGCTGGCCGTGCTGCACTTGCCACGCGACCGTCCCAGCCGCGTTGCCGACCTGCTCGATGTGCGCTGCCCGCTGCCGGTGCGCGAGGCGCACGACAAGCAACCGCTGCAGGAGGGCACCGTGACCTTTGCCCCGCCGGACTACCACCTGCTGGTCGAAGACCGGTCTACCCTGGCACTGTCGGTGGATGCGCCGGTGCTGTTTTCGCGCCCGGCGATCGACCCGTTGTTCGAAAGCGCCGCCGAGGTGTTCGGCGCCGGCGTGCTGGCCATTCTGCTCACCGGCGCCAGTAGCGACGGCAGTGCGGGCGTGGCCGCCGTGCGCCAGGCCGGTGGGCAGGCCTGGATCCAATCCCCCGACGACGCTTATTCCCCCTTGATGCCTGCCTCGGCACTGGCCCATGCCGGTGCCGATGTGGTGCTTCCGCTTGTTTCCTTGTGCGTGCGCATGAAAGGCCTTATCCGATGAACCTGATCGACCCCGCCGGGGTGCCCACCGATGAACGCGTCAACCTGCTGATCGTCGATGACGTGCCGCAGAACCTGGTGGCGATGGAAGCGCTGCTGCGCCGCGATGGCCTGAACATCCTGTGCGCCGGCTCCGGCGCGCAGGCGCTGGAACTGCTGCTGGAGCACGAGGTGGCGCTGGCGCTGCTGGACGTGCACATGCCCGAGATCGACGGCTTTTCGCTGGCCGAACTGATGCGCGGTTCGCAGCGCAGCCGCGATGTGCCGATCATCTTCCTCACCGCCTCGCCGAATGATCCCGTGCGTGCCTTCAAGGGCTATGAGACCGGTGCGGTGGATTTCCTGCACAAGCCGATCGAGCCGCAGGTGATCATGAGCAAGGTCAACGTGTTCATCGAGATGTACCAGCAGAAGCAGCTGCTGAAGGCGCGCAACCACGCGCTGGAGCATGCACTCAAGCTCAACGAAACCATGATGGCGGTGCTGACCCACGACCTGCGCACGCCGCTGGCGGCCATCCTGCTGTGCGCCGACAAGCTGTCACTGGACCTGCCCGATGACAGCCCGGTGCAGCGTACCCTGGGCCATCTGGAAAACAGCGCGCAGCGCATGGCACGCATGGTCGAGCAGCTGCTGGATTTTTCGAAGATCCGTACCGGTGGCCTGCGCCTGCACGCCACCGATTGCGACCTGGCGGAACTGGCGACCGCAGTGGTAGCCGAAATTGCGCGGGCATACCCACAGGCGCGCATTGACCTGCAGGTGGACGGCTGTGCGCAGTTGCAGGGCGATCCGGACCGGCTGGCGCAGCTGCTGTCCAACCTGATCGGCAATGCCGTGTTGCACGGTGGCGACGCGCCGGTGCTGGTACGCCTGGCAGGCGACCGCGATGTGCCGCTACGGCTGCAGGTACGCAATGCCGGGCAGATTCCGCACGCATTGCTGCCACGCCTGTTCGAACCGTTCAAGGCCAGCTTCCACGACAGCCGTGGGCTGGGTCTGGGCCTGTTCATCGCCAGTGAGTTCGCCCGGGCCCATGGCGGCACCCTGGTGGCGCAGAATCTGGATGCCACGGTGGTGTTCGAGACGCTGCTGCAGCGTCGTCCGCGCTGACGCCGGCGTCGCCCAGGCAGACGGCCTCAGTGCGGGCCGCCGCTGCCCCGGCCGTGTTGAGCGGGTAGAATGGCCGCATTGCCGTTCGTCGGCCGCCTTGGATCCGCGCGCCCATGCCGCCAGCCTCCCTGTCCAGGAAATCCCCGTTGCTCGCCGCCGAAGCCCATGCGGAGGGCTTTGTGCAGGTGCGCGAAGCGCGCCGCTCGGAGCTGGTGGAAGATTACGTGGAGCTCATCGCCGACCTGATTGCTGACGGCCGCGAGGCGCGCCAGGTGGATATCGCCACCCGGCTCGGCGTGGCGCAGCCGACCGTGGCCAAGGCGCTGAAGCGACTGGTCAAGGAGGGCTGGGCGGTGCAGCGGCCGTACCGGGGCGTGTTCCTGACCCCGGCCGGCGAGGCGCTCGCGGTGGAGATGCGCGCGCGGCACCAGACCGTGGAGAAATTTCTGCTGGCCCTGGGCGTGGACGCCGATTCGGCGCGACGTGACGCCGAAGGCATCGAGCACCATGTGAGCGAAGCGACCCTGGCCGCATTCGAGGCGTTCGTGCGCAAGGCCAACGGCCATGGTTGAGTACCTGCCCGCGCCGCCGCCGCTGGGTGTGCCGGTGCACGACCAGGACGAACACTGGATGCGCCACGCGCTGGCCCTGGCCGAGCGTGCCGAACGCCAGTTCAACGAGATTCCGGTGGGTGCACTGCTGGTCGGCGCCGACGGCCAGCTGCTGGGCGAAGGCTGGAACCTCAACATCGCCGACCATGATCCCAGCGCGCATGCCGAGATCGTGGCGATGCGCAGGGCGGGCCAGGCGATAGGCAATCACCGGTTGGTCGGCAGCACGCTGTATGTGACGTTGGAGCCGTGCGCGATGTGCGCCATGGCGATCGTGCATGCGCGCGTGGCACGCGTGGTGTACGCCGCCAGCGATCCCAAGACCGGCGCCTGTGGCAGCGTGTTCGACCTGCTGGGCGACGCGCGCCACAACCACCGCGTCGAGATCCATGGCGGCGTGCTGGCCAAGGATGCCAGCACCCGGCTGACCAACTACTTCCGCGCCAAGCGCGGCAAACCGCCGCTGCTGTTGGAATAACCGGCGCCATCCACGACGGGGCCACGACGCCGGGGCGGTATCATATCGGTCATTCTCATCCCGGCCGGCGCTGCGGCGCCGCCCCCTGCACAAGGCGTAGACATGGCTGACAACGGCGCAGAAGGCGAACGACTGATCTGGATCGACCTGGAAATGACCGGTCTGGATACCGACAACGACGCGATCATCGAGATTGCCACCGTGGTCACCGACGCGCAGTTGAACGTGCTTGCCGAAGGCCCCGAGTTCGCCATCCACCATCCGGTCGAGCGCCTGGAAGCGATGGACGAATGGAACCGCACCCAGCATCGCCGTTCAGGATTGTGGCAGCGCGTGGTCGACAGCCAGGTCACGCTGGGCCAGGCCGAAGCGCAGACGGTGAATTTCTTGGCGCAGTGGATCAAGGCCGGTGCCTCGCCGATGTGCGGCAACTCGATCTGCCAGGACCGCCGGTTCCTGCACCGCGAAATGCCGCGGCTGGAGAAGTACTTCCATTACCGCAACCTGGACGTGTCCACGGTGAAGGAGCTGGCCAAGCGCTGGGCGCCGAGCGTGGCGGCCGGGCTGACCAAGACCGCCAGCCATACCGCGCTGAGCGACGTGCACGACTCGATCGCCGAACTGCGCCATTACCGCCAGTTCATGGGCGCGCTGTCGGGCCTGCCGGGCTGACCGCCGCGCCTCGACGCGGGGCGCACATTTCGTTCAACCGCCCGGCGCTATGATCCGGGCCATGAACGCCATCTCCCGCATGCCACCCCCGCTGGACACTCAGATCCTGCCCACCTCGCAGGACTGGGCCGACCTGCAACGTGCCGTCACGCTGCTCGAGTCGCCCACGATCACCGCCAAGATGGCCAACCTGATCGGCTCGCCGCTGGAATTCGCGGTGAAGAAGCTGCCGAACGTGGTGTCCAAACGGATCCACGGGGCGGTCGAGGCCGCCCTGTTCAAATCCGCCCAGGCGGCGCTGTGGAGCATGGACAACACGCCCGGCAAGGCGGCGTCCACGCGCTGGCACAAGCTGGCGGCCGCCACCAGCGGGGCGGTCGGCGGGGCGTTCGGCTTCACCTCGCTGTTCATCGAGCTGCCGGTCTCCACCACCATCATGATGCGGTCGGTTGCCGATGTGGCGCGCAGCGAAGGCTTCGACCTGCGCGACCTCAGTACCCGGCACGCCTGCCTGGAGGTATTCGCGCTGGGCGGCAATGCCACCGGCGACGACGCCAGCGAGACCGGCTACTACATCACCCGCGGCTTCACCGCCGAAGTGATGCGGCACCTGTCGGCCGAACTGGCCGGGCGCGCCGCCAGCGGGGGCGGGGTGATGATCGGCCTGACCCCGAAGGAGGCCGGCAAGTGGCTGGCCAAGATCGTGGAGAAGGTGGCCGCGCGCTTTGGCGTGGTGGTCACCGAGAAGTTCGCCGCGCAGGCGGTGCCGATCATCGGCGCGGTCACCGGCGCCACGCTCAATACCATGTTCACCGATTACTACCAGGACATGGCGCGCGGCCACTTCATCGTGCGCCGGCTCGAGCGCACCTACGGCTATGAAACGGTGCGTGCGGCCTATTCAATGCTGGCCGGCCAGCGCGACTGAGCCTGCCGCGGCGGGGCGCGGCGGATCGTTGCGCTGGGGTCACAACTGTTTTGCCGTGGCCGCGCTGTTGCCGCTGCCTGCCAGCCCCCATCCTTCGGGCAGACCTGTTCCCAAGGATGATTGTCCATGTTGTTCACCCCCTACCGCCTGGGCGCGCTGACGCTGCCCAACCGTATCGTGATGCCGCCGATGACCCGCTCGCGCGCGGCCGACGGCAATGTCGCCACCCCGTTGATGGCCGACTACTACGCGCAGCGTGCGTCGGCCGGCCTGATCGTCAGCGAAGGCACCCAGATCAGCCCGCAGGGCCAGGGCTACGCCTGGACCCCGGGCATCCACGATGACGCGCAGATCGCCGGCTGGCGCGGCGTGACCGATGCCGTGCACGCCGCCGGTGGCCGCATCGTGGCCCAGCTCTGGCACGTCGGCCGCGTCTCGCATACCGCACTGCAGCCTGACGGTGCCGCGCCGGTCTCCTCGTCGGCGTTGCAGGCCGAGGGCGTCAAGGTATTCGTCGACCCGCAGGGCAGGGGTCCCCAGGGCGGGGTGGGCGAGATGGTGCAGCACTCGATGCCGCGCGCGCTGGCCATCGAGGAAATCCCCGGCATCGTGCGCGACTACGCGCTGGCGGCGCGCAACGCGATCGCCGCCGGGTTCGATGGCATTGAACTGCACGGCGCCAACGGCTACCTGATCAACCAGTTCATCGACTCGCAGGCCAACCAGCGCACTGACGCCTACGGTGGGTCGCTGCAGAACCGGCTGCGCTTCCTGCGTGAGGTGGTCGAGGCGGTGGCCGAGGAGATCGGCGCCGAGCGCGTCGGCGTGCGCCTGGCCCCGCTGACCACCCTGCAGGGCGCGGTGGACGATACCCCGCAGGCAACCTACCTGGCGGCCGCGCACCTGTTGGACAGCATCGGCGTGGGCTACCTGCACATCGCCGAAGCCGACTGGGAAGATGCACCGGTGATGCCGGTGGCATTCAAGGAAGCACTGCGCATGCTTTACCGGGGCACCTTGATCTATGCCGGCAAGTACACCGTTGACCGTGCCGAAGAGGCGCTGACCAGGGGCTGGGCCGACCTCATCGCCTTCGGCCGACCGTTCATCGCCAACCCCGACCTGCCCGAGCGCCTGCGCCAGAGCCTGCCGTTGAACGCCCCGGACAAGGCCACCTTCTTCGGCGGCGGCGCGGAAGGGTTCACCGACTACCCGGTGGCAGAAACCGCCGAAGCCTGAAGGCCCGCACCCAGCGGGGTAGAGCTGACCGTTGCGTAGAGCTGACCGTTGCGTAGAGCTGACCGTTGGTCAGCTGGCTTCCGATCCGGCGCCATGCAAATCGGCAGGATCCGCCACGCGATGCACTGCAGCCGACCAACGGTCGGCTCTACCCGGGATGTGTCCACGGGGCGCGGATGGACACCGCCCACGATCCACCGGGCGAGCGGAGCCGTGGGGTTCGCAACAACCTCGCCGAAGATCCATTCGGACGGACGAATCACCCGCGGACCATGGGGGTAGAGCTGACCGTTGGTCAGCTGCTCTCCGATCCGGCGCCATGCACATCGGCACGATCCGCCGCGCGATGCGCGGCAGCCGACCAACGGTCGGCTCTACCCGGGATGTGTCCGCGGGGCGCGGATGGACGCCGCCCACGATCCACCAAGCGAGCGGAGCGGTGGGGTTTGCAACGACGTCGCCCACGATCCATTCGGATGGACGAATCACCCGCGGTCCATAGGGGTAGAGCTGACCGTTGGTCAGCTGCCTTCCGATCCGGCGCCATGCACATCGGCACGATCCGCCGCGCGATGCACGGCAGCCGACCAACGGTCGGCTCTACCCAAGATGTGTCCACGGGGCGCGGATGGACACGGCCCACGATCCACCGGGCGAGCGGAGCGATGGGGTTCGCAACAACCTCGCCCGCGATCCATTCGGATGGACGAATCACCCGCGGTCCATGGGGTAGAGCTGACCGTTGGTCAGCTGCCTTCCGATCCGGCGCCATGCAAATCGGCAGGATCCGCCGCGCGATGCGCGGTAGCCGACCAACGGTCGGCTCTACCGGGGTAGGTCGTCGGTGGGCCAGCGGCACCATGCGTAGGGGTACTCACCGATCGCCTCCGCCAGACCGGCACGGACCGGGTTGGCGAGGATGTAGGTGGCTTGGCGTCTCAGGTCATCGTCCTTGCGTAGCGCGTGATCGAAATAGCCGGGCTGCCAGACCGGCCCGCTGCGGCCGAGGTGCCGATTGATGTGCAGGCTGCTGCGTGATTTGAAACGTTGCAGGCAGGCACCCAGGGTGCCCTGCCGCAACTGCATCAGCCAGTGCACGTGGTCCGGCATGACCGCCCACGCCAGGTTGCAGACGCGGTGCTCATGCTCCACGGCGTGCAGCACCTGCATGACGTGCACGGCCAGGTCGGGCTGGTGGAAGTGGCGTATACGCGCATGGGTGATGGTCGTCAGCGCGTACACGATGCCGATGCACGAATGGCGGCCGTAGTGGAGGCGTGGGCTGGGCATGCCTGCAGGGTGGCCGTTGGGTGCATGGGGTGGCTATCAGGTGATGTCCCATTTGGATGTGGGGGGACGGGGCGATGCAGCCGGAGCAGCCGACCAACGGTCGGCTCTACCCGGGATGTGTCCACGGGCTGCGGATGGATGCCGCCCGCGATCCACCGGGCGGGCCCAGCCGCCCGGGTTCGCAATGACATGGCCCAGATGGACAAATCGCCCACGGCCGTCGACGGGTAGAGCTGACCGTTGGTCAGCTGCCCTCCGATCCGACACCATGCATGCCGGAAGGATCCGCCGCGCCCTGCGCGGCAGCCGACCAACGGTCGGCTCTACCCGGGATGTGTCGACGGGCTGCGGATGGATGCCGCCCGCGATCCACCGGGCGGGCGCAGCCGCCCGGTGGATCGCAATGACACGGCCCAGATGGACAAATCGCCCACGGCCGCCGACGGGTAGAGCTGACCGTTGGTCAGCTGCCCTCCGATCCGATACCACGCCTATCGGCAGGCCGCGCTGTGGGCGGCAGCCGACCAACGGTCGGCTCTACCAAGGGCCACACAAAACAAAACCCCGCTTGCGCGGGGTTCTGTTTGCTGCCGGTCCTGCTGGATCAGCCCTTGGCTTTCAGCTTGGCCAGGCGCAGCCAGGTGTCGACCACGGTGTCCGGGTTCAGCGACACCGACTCGATGCCTTCCTGCATCAGCCATTCAGCCAGGTCCGGGTGATCGGACGGGCCCTGCCCGCAGATGCCCACGTACTTGCCCTTGGCGCGTGCAGACTTGATCGCCATCGACAGCAGCTTCTTCACCGCCGGGTTCCGCTCGTCGAACAGGTGCGCCACGATCGACGAATCGCGGTCAAGGCCCAGGGTCAGCTGGGTCAGGTCGTTGGAGCCGATCGAGAAGCCGTCGAAGATCTCCAGGAACTCATCGGCGAGCAGTGCGTTGGACGGCACTTCGCACATCATGATGATCTTCAGGCCGTTTTCGCCCTGCTTGAGGCCATTCTGTTCGAGCACCTCGACGACCTTGCGGCCTTCTTCCAGGGTGCGCACGAACGGAATCATGACCCACAGGTTCTCCAAGCCCATTTCGTTGCGCACGCGCAGCACGGCCTGGCATTCCAGCGCGAAGGCGGCCGAGAAGCTCGGGTCGACGTAACGGCTGGCGCCGCGGAAGCCGATCATCGGGTTCTCTTCGTGCGGCTCGTAGTTGCTGCCGCCGATCAGGTTGGCGTACTCGTTGGACTTGAAGTCCGACAGGCGCACGATCACCGGGTTGGGCGCAACCGACGCGGTCAGCGTGGCGATGCCTTCGGCCAGGCGACCGACGTAGAAGCTGACTGGATCGGCGTAACCGGCGATCTTCTCGTCGATCTTCTTCTTGGTCGCCGCGTCCTGTCGGTCGTATTCCAGCAGCGCGTTGGGATGGATGCCGATGTGGCTGGCAATGATCATCTCCAGGCGGGCCAGGCCGATGCCGGCGTTCGGCAGCTGGCCGAAGTCGAAGGCACGTTCCGGGTTGGCCACGTTCATCATGATCTTCAGCGGCGCCGGCGGCATGTTGCCCAGGTCCGTGGTGGTGCGCTCGAACTCGAGGATGCCGTCGTAGATGAAGCCGGTGTCACCCTCGGCGCAGCTCACGGTGACCTGCTGGCCATCCTGGATCAGCTGGGTGGCGTTGCCCGAGCCGACCACGGCGGGCACGCCCAGCTCACGGGCGATGATCGCCGCATGGCAGGTGCGCCCACCGCGGTTGGTCACGATGGCCGAGGCACGCTTCATCACCGGCTCCCAATCGGGGTCGGTCATGTCGGCAATCAGCACGTCGCCGGGCTGCACGCGGGCCATGTCGTCCAGGGACTTCACCACGCGGGCGGTACCGGCGCCGATCTTGGCGCCCACGGCGCGGCCTTCGGCCAGCACCTTGCCGTCCTTCTGGCTCAGCGCGAAACGTTCGATCTGGGTGGCATGGCCACGCGACTTCACCGTTTCCGGGCGCGCCTGCACGATGAACAGCTTGCCGCTCACGCCGTCCTTGGCCCACTCGATATCCATCGGGCGGCCGTAGTGCTTTTCGATGACCAGCGCCTGCTTGGACAGTTCCTGCACGTCCTCGTCGCTGATGGAGAAGACGTTGCGCTGCTCGGCCGGGGTGTCTTCGATGCGCACGCGCTCACCGGGGACATCCGAATACACCATGCGGATGGCCTTGCTGCCCAGCGAACGGCGCAGGATCGCCGGCTTGCCGGCGCTCAGGGTGGGCTTGTAGACGTAGAACTCGTCGGGGTTGACCGCACCCTGCACGACCATTTCGCCGAGGCCGAACGAGGAGGTGACAAACACCACGTCGCGGAAGCCGGACTCGGTGTCCAGGGTGAACAGCACGCCGGACGAACCCACGCCCGAGCGCACCATCAGCTGCACGCCCGAGGACAGGAACACGTCCTCGTGCTTGAAACCGTGGTGGACGCGGTAGGCGATGGCGCGGTCGTTGTACAGCGAGGCGAACACTTCCTTGACCTTCAGCACGACATCGTCGGCGCCGGTGACATTGAGGAAGGTTTCCTGCTGGCCGGCGAAGGAGGCATCGGGCAGGTCTTCGGCGGTGGCCGAGGAGCGCACCGCGACAGCCACGTCGCCGCCGCCGTTCTCGTCGCACAGCTTCTTGTAGGCGCTGCGGATGTCCTGGTCCAGCTGCGGCTGCAGCGGGGCGTCGATGACCCAACCGCGGATTTCCTTGCCCGCCTCGGTGAGCGCGGCGACATCTTCCACGTCCAGCGTGGCCAGCTTGTCGAAGATGCGCTTGGACAGATCGTTGTGCGCGATGAAGTCCTTGAAGGCTTCAGCGGTGGTTGCATACCCGCCGGGGACAGACACCCCCAGGCCGGCAAGATTGCCGATCATTTCGCCCAGCGACGAATTCTTGCCGCCTACGCGGGCCAGATCGGCCAAGCGCAGTTCGTGCAACCACAGGATATTCTCGTTCAAGCGCGATGCTCCGTTTGGCCATCGCCCGAGGCGGGCTTGGATGGCCACGTCCGTAGGAAGAAGCCGATATGATGCCGGGCAGACCGCTGTCGGCACAAGCTTGTATCGACGGCCTTTTTAAGCTTCGTAGGGGGTAAAAGCCGTATGTCGACGATCCGTCCGGTGTTCTACGTGTCCGATGGAACCGGTATCACCGCTGAAACCATTGGGCATAGCCTGCTGACCCAGTTCTCCGGGTTCAGCTTCATTACCGACCGGATGTCGTTCATCGATGATCCGGAAAAGGCCCGCGAAGCGTGTGAAAGGATCCGTGCAGCCGGGGAGCGCTACCAGGTCCGGCCCATCGTGGTCAGTTCCTGCGTGGACAGCGGACTAAGCATCATCCTGGCCGAAAGCGGCGGGTTGATGCTGGACGTGTTCGCCCCCTTCATCGAGCCGCTGGAGCGCGAGCTGGCGGTCAACCGCCACTCCCGGGTGGGCCAGGCGCACGGCATGGTGGACTTCGAGACCTACCACCGGCGCATCAACGCGATGAACTTCGCGCTGACCCACGATGACGGCATTGCCATCAACTACGACGACGCCGACGTGATCCTGGTGGCGGTGTCGCGGGCCGGCAAGACCCCCACCTGCATCTACCTGGCCCTGCATTACGGGGTGCGCGCGGCCAATTACCCGCTTACCGACGAAGACCTGGAGCAGGACCGCCTGCCGCCCCGGCTGCGCCCGTACCGCAAGAAGCTGTTCGGCCTGACCATCGACCCGGACCGCCTGCAGCAGATCCGCCAGGAGCGCCGCCCGAACTCGCGCTACGCCAACCTGGAAACCTGCAAGCGCGAAGTGGCCGCGGCCGAGACCATGTTCCGCATGGAACGGATCCCGACCCTGAGCACCACGCACACCTCGATCGAGGAGATTTCCAGCAAGGTGTTGACCACCCTGGGGCTGCAGCGCGAGCTGTATTGACCGGCGCGCCCCTTTGGCCGGGGCCTGGCCGCCCCCACGTTGAAGGATCAACGTGTAGGATCGACCCCATGGCCCAGGCAACGCCCCGCATCGAACGCATCCCCAGGCTCAGCCGCCTGAGCTGGCTGATGGGCCTGTACGCGGAAAACTACCAGCACCTGGTACGCCTCTTCGCACCGGCAGAACTGGTGGCCGGCAGCTACGTGTCGTCGGTGGGCGATGGGCTGGATGTCCGCCTGGACGTCATCGAGTGCCACCGCTACACGGTCGAACTGCGCCTGACCTACGACTTCGCCGACCCGGTCACCGGGCAGCCGGATCCGTCGGCCTACGTGCGGCTGTACCGTGACGCGCGGCAGGCCGAGACCACGCACTGTTACGTGGGGCGGCGCTGGCAGGACGTGGTGGGCATGTACCCGCCGCCGGCGGAATTGATCAGCCACCGCATGCGCATGAACACCTTCCTGGGCAAGTGGCTGGAGTATCTGGCCGAGCGCGGCCACGGCGTGGCAACCCTGCGCCGCGACGGCGACGCCCTGCCGGCCCCGGCCGACACCCAGCGCTCCCGCGTGGCCAGCTGAGCCAACCGCGCCGCGCCGATCGCGCATAATCGGGGTTTGTGCCTGTTGAGCCCCTGCCTCATGCCCTATACCCCGATCATGGCCACCCTCGGCTACGTGATTTCGCCCGACGGCACGCAAGCCCTGATGATCCACCGCAACGCCCGTCCGGGCGACCTGCACCTGGGCAAGTACAACGGCCTGGGCGGCAAGATGGAGCGCGACGAAGACGCCGCGGCCTGCATGCGCCGCGAGATCCGCGAGGAAGCCGGCATCGAGTGCGGCACCATGCGTCTGCGCGGCACCATCAGCTGGCCGGGCTTCGGCAAGCATGGCGAAGACTGGTTCGGGTTCGTGTTCGTGATCGACGATTTCACCGGCACGCCGCTCACCTCCAACCCGGAGGGCACCCTGGAATGGGTCGACCTGGACAAGTTGGACACGCTGCCCCTCTGGGAAGGCGACCGCAGCTTCCTGCCGCTGGTGTTCGGCGACGACCCGCGCGCCTTCCACGGGGTGATGCCCTACCGCGACGGCGCGATGCAGTCCTGGACCTACACCCGCCTGTAACCGCCACCCGTCACCCCGGTAGTGCCGGCCGCTGGCCGGCAACCCCGTGCCATCACCGCCGCGCCAGCAACAGATGGAAGTGCTTCTCCACCTGGCGCCCGTCATTGCTGGTGCCGGTTTCCCGGTGCGCACGCCACCCGCAGACCCGCAGCCCACTGCTGCGCAGGGCCAGCTCCACGTCGGCCAGCTCATGCAGGTGGAACCCATGGGCGGTGAAGGGCAGGGTGCGCATGAACGCCGCATCGCCGAACGCCAGGCACAGCCGGCCGCCGGGGCGCAGTACCCGGGCCAGTTCGGCCAGGGCCAGCGCGGGCTGTTCCCAGAAGTACAGGGTGTTCACTGACAGCGCCGCATCGATGCAGGCGTCGTCCAGATCCAGCGCCTGCACATCGCCCAGGCGCACGCTGGCGCGGTCGTGCAGGTCGGCGGCGGTCAGGCGGTCCTGCGCGGCATCGACCATGTCTGCCGACACTTCAATACCCAGATAGCGGCTGCATGGCGCGCGCAGCAGGTCAGCCGCGAAGGCCGCGTTGCCGGGGCCGATCTCCAGCACCTGTTCGCGCGCGGCGACGGCCAGCAGGGCGATGGCCGCCTGGTTCAGCGCGCCGTTGCTGCGGTTCATCGATTCGGCTATCGCCAGCGCATGGTCCCCATGCGGATGGCGCAGCTGGGCGGCAAGATGTTCGGGTGAAAGCACGCAGGCAACTCCTGTCGCAAGGGCGGGCAGGACGTAGCGGCGGCGGGGTCCACCCACCAGCATACCCGGGGACGGGCCACGGCGGGCACTGCCAGGCGGTGGCGGTGCTGCGCGCCGACCCTGTCAACAAGCCACGGGTGATCAACAAATAACCAGCGTCGCGTCTATTGAGACGGAGTTGTCCACAGGGGGTGTGGATGACTGGTGCGCAAGTTTGTGGATAAGCGCCGGCAGCCCCCGCCGGTTCTCGCTGTCAAGATGGGTGGCCAAAAATTCACCGCAGGTCGTTGTCCTGTGAAGGCCCTGCCACGGCGGTGCGCACCGTGCCCTGTCGCGGTGTGGCCCCTCGCGGTACTCTCTTGCGATTGCCGTCTACAGATCACCCATGAAACGTCATTTCTCGATGCTGCGCGAGTTCCACCTGGCGGACTGGTTCACCCTGGCCAACGCGTTCTGCGGCACCGGCGCGGTCTTTGCCGCCATGCGCTTCCTGCAGGATGGCGAGCGCAGCTACCTGTTGTTCGGCATGGCGTTGATCCCGCTGGCCTTCATCTTCGACGCGCTGGACGGTCGCATCGCGCGCTGGCGCAAGTCCAGCTCGACGCTGGGCCGCGAGCTGGATTCGCTGTCGGACATCATTTCCTTCGGCGTGGCCCCGGCCGCGCTGGCCTACGCCTGCGGTATGCAGGGCGGCTGGGACTGGCTGGTGCTGAGCTATTTCGTGTGCTGCGGGGTCAGCCGCCTGGCGCGCTACAACGTCACCGCCGAGGCGTTGGCGGGCGAGGGCGACAAGGTGCCGTACTTCGAAGGCACGCCCATTCCCACCAGCCTGGCGCTGGTGGTGGTGTTGGCGGTGGCCGCCAGCATGGGCGCGATCGGTCACGACCTGTGGCTGGGCCAGTGGCAGCTGGGTCCGTGGCAGCTGCACCCGATGGTGCTGTTGTTCGCCCTGTCCGGTTCGCTGATGATCAGCAAGACCCTGCGTATTCCCAAGCCATGAACCTGCGCCTGACCCTGTCATTGCCTCCGAACCTGCCCGGCCTGCCACAGGGAGCGCGCCGATGAGCACGGCCGGCAGCGGCGGCAACGCGGGCGACGTTGAAGCCCTGGCGCGGCAGTATTTCAGCGCCTGGGGCGATGCGTTGCGGCATGCCGCGGTGCCGCCCGGTGCGCCTGGCGCACAAGGCCCCGGGCAGGGCAGCTGGCAGCAGGCCATCGACTGGTGGGCGCAGATGATGCCCAGCGGCGGCAGCAGCCCGGCCGACGACGCGGTGCACCGCTTCCGCGAACAGGCCGGTGGCTGGTACGGCACCATGCAGCAGGTGGCCGCGCAGTTCGCCGGCCGCGATGCCAGCAGCGCCGATGTGGCCCAGGCCTGGAAGCAGGCCGTGGAGGGCCAGGGTGACGGGCTGCTGCAGTGGATGCTGCAGGGTGCGCGTGGCCACACCCAGGCCGGCGGCCCGGACCTGTTGAAGCTGCTGGAAACCCTGCAGCGCGACCTGGGCCCGTGGCTGCAGAGTCCGGCGTTCGGCCCGGGGCGCGAGCACCAGGCCCGCTGGCAGGCGCTGCTGCGCGCCCAGCAGGACTACCAGGCGCACTCGCGCGACTACGTGGACCAGATCAAGCAGGCGCTGGACGATGCGTTCAAGCTGTTCGAACAGCGCCTGGCCGAGCACGAGCAGCCGGGCAACCAGCTGACCAGCGCGCGGGCGATGTTCGACTTGTGGATCGAGGCGGCCGAAGAGGCGTACGCCAAGGTGGCGATGTCCGAGCCGTTCCAGCAGGTGTATGCCGAACTGGGCAACGCGCAGATGCGCCTGCGCGCGGCCACCCAACATGAGATCGAACGGGTGTGCGAGGCGATCGGCATGCCCACCCGCACCGAAATGGATGCCGCGCACCGCCGCATCACCGACCTGGAGCGGCTGGTACGCCGGATGGCCGCCAGCGCCGCGCCCGGGCCCGCACCGGCTGGGACGCCGAAAGCGGCGCCGCGCCCGCGCGCGCCACGCGGCGCTGCAGCGCCCACGCCTGGCCCGGTCAGGACGGCGGCCAAAGCGGCCAAGTCAACGGCGAAGAAGGCCGCATCGGCCCCCGCGAAAAAGACCGCACCCAAGGCGTCGGCCCGCAAGGCGGCCAAGCCGCGGAAGCGCACGCCATGAAAGGGCCGTTGGGCTTCAATGCCGAGGACCTGCTGCAGGAGACCCTGGCCATGCAGCGCAAGCTGCTGGACGGATTGACCCTGCTGCCCTCGGTGGAGGACGTGGACTACGGCGCCACCGCGCGCGAGGAAGTATGGCGCGACGGCAAGGTCGTGCTGTACCGCTTCGTCGGCGACGATGCGCCGGTCCAGCGCACGCCACTGCTGATCGTCTACGCGCTGGTCAACCGCCCGTACATGGTGGATCTGCAGGCCGACCGCTCGCTGGTGCAGCGCCTGCTCGCCCTCGGCCACGATGTGTACGTGCTGGACTGGGGCTACCCGGACCGCTCCGAGCGCTACCAAACGCTGGAGGACTACCTGCTGCGCTTCGTGGATGGTGCGGTGGACCAGCTGCAGGCGCGGTCGGGCGCACCGATCAACATGCTCGGCATCTGCCAGGGCGGGGTGTTCGCGCTGTGCTACGCGGCGCTGCGCCAGCACAAACTGGCGAACCTGATCACCATGGTCACCCCGGTCGATTTCCAGACCCCCGACAACATGCTGTCGCATTGGGCGCGGCAGGTGGACGTGGACCTGCTGGTGGACACGCTGGGCAACATCCCGGCCGACCTGATGAATGCCAGCTACCTGATGCTCAAGCCGTTCCGGCTCAACGTGCAGAAATACGTGGGCCTGCTCGACATCCTGGACGACAAGGCCGCGTTGCAGGATTTCCTGCGCATGGAAAAGTGGATCTTCGATTCGCCCGACCTCGCCGGCGAAACCTTCCGTGATTTCATCAAGCAGTTCTACCAGGGCAACGGCCTGATGCACGACGGCATCCGGATCGGCGACGACACCGTCCAGCTGTCGCAGGTGACGCTGCCGGTGCTGAACATCTACGCCGAGCAGGACCACCTCGTGCCGCCGGATGCATCACGCGCGATGCGCGGCCGGATCGGCAGCGCCGACTACACCGAAAGCAGTTTCCGTGGCGGCCACATCGGCATTTACGTGTCGGGTCGCGCCCAGCGCGAAGTTCCCGGTACGATCACCGATTGGTTGAAGGAACGTTCCGCATGAACCATCGCCTCCGCGCAGCCCTGGCTCTGGCCCTCATCATCCCCGGCAGTGCGCTGGCCGCCCCGAGCGATACCGCCCGCCGCGAGATCGCCGGCCTGATCGGTGCGCTGGATGGCTCCAGCTGCCGCTTCCAGCGCAATGGCAGCTGGCACGACGCCGCCGAGGCGCGTGCGCACCTGCAGCGCAAGTACGACTACCTGCTCAAGAAGGACAAGGTGGACACTGCCGAGCAGTTCATCGAGCGTGCCGCCAGCCAGAGCAGCATGAGCGGCAAGCCCTACCGGATTGCCTGCCCGGGCCAGCCCGAGCAGACCGCTGCGGTATGGTTCGGCGCGCGCCTGAAGGCCCTGCGCCAACGCACCCTGTAGACACCGCCCGCGTTACAGTCCGCCATCCCGCCCGGAGACCGCTGCCATGAACGCCACGCCCCGCACGCTGTCGCGCTCGCTCAACGACCGCATGATCGCCGGGGTGATGGGCGGCATCGCGCACCGTTTCGGCTGGAGTTCCACCCTGGTGCGGGTGCTGTTCGTACTGGTCTCGGTGCTGTCGGCGGCCTTCCCGGGCATCCTGGTCTACCTGATCCTGTGGCTGTTGATCCCCAACGAGGCCGATTGAGCCTGCCATCGCTGGCGCTGCGCGTCCTGCAGGGGCTGGGCGCGCTGTGGACTGCGCCCAACACCCTGATCGGTCTGATCGGCGGCCTAACCGGGATGGTGGCCGGCGCGCGCCCGTCCTGGAACCGGCGCGACCTGGCCATCGTGTTCCGTGACTGGCCGTGGGGGCCGGGCGGGGCGATCACGCTGGGCAACGTCATCCTGCACACCGGGCCGGTGCTGGACGTGGCCTGCCGCACCTACGCCCACCAGGCCGGGTACTGCACCGAGCCGGTGATCGGCCTGCATGATCACGAGCGCGCGCATGTCTTCCAGTACCTGGTGCTCGGCCCGCTGTATCTGCCGGTATACCTGGCCTGTGGTGGAGTGAGCGCGCGGAACCCGTTTGAACGCGCGGCGGACGTGTATGCCATGACCGGCCGCGGCTGGTGGCCCGGCATCGGGTAACGGGCCGCGCCACGCGTTACTTCAGCGTTAAATCAATGTGAATAAAACGTCGTGCAACGCGACGTCATCTGCATGCAAACAAAGGTTATTAGCCTGCATGACGAACCAGTCAGGTTCCCCACGTTAAACTGGTGTCCGTTGTAATTGCACGATGCGTCACAGGAGGAACACATCACATGGCAATCGTTCTTTATGTCGGTGGTAGCAAGGATGGCGACAAGGGCCTGGTCCCCCACGGCTTCAGCAAGTCCCGGGCCGATACCGACACCGGGCCGGAGATCTACACCGAGCGGTTCATGGAACTGCAGGGAATCGGCAAAATCCGGGTAATGGCATTGGAATCCCTGCGCGACGACATCGTCCACCAGCGCACCGCCCAGCATTACCGCTGAAGCACCGCAGAGCCGGGCTCTGCCCGGCTGCACATATTCCAACCGCCGTAGAGCCGGGCTCTGCCCGGCTGCACATATCCCGACCGCCGTAGAGCCGGGCTCTGCCCGGCTGCGCGCACCAGTGGCCACCACCACCGTGGGTGATGCGATTGCCCCGCGTAGCCGGGCAGCGCGAGGCCACCACGGCCGACAGGTTCGCTCCCCGCTGTCAACGCCTTCCCCCCGTCGCCCTGCGTTGCCACAATCGGGACTTTCCGTACTGCGGCTCCGGCCGGAAGCAATGCCTGACATCAAGCTCGCCCAGCAGATCGCCCAGACCATCGCCGATGAAATCGGTGCCCAGCCTGCCCAGGCGCGTGCCGCCATCGCCCTGTTGGACGAAGGCGCCAGCGTCCCGTTTATTGCCCGCTACCGCAAGGAAGTCACCGGCGGCCTGGACGACACCCAGCTGCGCAACCTGGAAACCCGCCTGACCTACCTGCGCGAGCTGGAAGACCGCCGCGCCGCCGTGCTGTCCAGCATCGACGAACAGGGCAAGCTCACCGACGAACTGCGCAACGAGATCCTCGGCGCCGACACCAAGTCGCGCCTGGAAGATCTGTACCTGCCGTACAAGCCCAAGCGCCGCACCCGCGCCCAGATCGCGCGTGAAGCCGGGCTGGAGCCGCTCGCCGATGGCCTGCTGGCCGATCCGAGCCTGGATCCGCAGGTGTTCGGCGCCACCTTCGTTGATCCCGACAAGGGCGTGGCCGACACCAAGGCCGCACTCGAAGGCGCCCGCGCGATCCTGATGGAGCGCTGGGGCGAAGACGCCGCGCTGGTCGGCGAGCTGCGCAGCTGGCTGGGCGAAGACGGGGTCATCCGTGCCCGCGTCGCCGAGGGCAAGGAAGAGCAGGGCGCCAAGTACCGCGACTATTTCGAACACGCCGAATCGCTGGCGAAGATCCCCTCGCACCGGCTGCTGGCGCTGTTCCGCGCGCGCCGCGAGGAAATCCTGTTCCTGGAACTGGACCCCGGCACCGACGCCGAAGCGGGCCACGTGTATGCCGAAGGCCGCGTGGCCTACAAGGCAGGCATCGCCGACGCCGGCCGACCCGGCGACCGCTGGCTGCTCGACGCCTGCCGCCTGACCTGGCGCGCCAAGCTGCACATGCACCTGCTGCTGGACCTGTTCAACCAGGCCCGCGAGAAGGCCGAAGCTGAAGCGATCGCGGTGTTCGGCGACAACCTCAAGGACCTGCTGCTGGCCGCGCCGGCCGGGCCCAAGAGCGTGCTCGGACTGGACCCGGGCATCCGCACCGGCTGCAAGATCGCCGTGGTCGATGCCACCGGCAAGCTAGTGGCCACCGACACCATCTACCCGCACGAACCGCGCCGGCAGTGGGACCAGTCGCTGCAGACGATCAAGCAGCTGTGCCTCAAGCACAACGTGGAACTGATCGCGATCGGCAATGGCACCGCCA
Organism: Stenotrophomonas sp. 364; assembly: GCF_009832905.1. Lineage (NCBI taxonomy): Bacteria > Pseudomonadati > Pseudomonadota > Gammaproteobacteria > Lysobacterales > Lysobacteraceae > Stenotrophomonas > Stenotrophomonas sp. 364. The sequence goes on along the minus strand of NZ_CP047135.1, from coordinate 2,278,577 downwards.
GCCGCGAAACCGACAAGCTGGCCGGGGAGGCCATCAAGGCACTCGGCGACAGCAAACTGCAGAAGATCGTCGTCAGCGAAGCCGGCGCGTCGGTGTACTCGGCCTCCGAATTCGCCGCCAAGGAGTTCCCGGACCTGGACGTGTCGATCCGCGGCGCGGTTTCGATTGCCCGTCGCCTGCAGGATCCGCTGGCCGAGCTGGTCAAGATCGAACCCAAGGCGATCGGCGTGGGCCAGTACCAGCACGACGTGGACCAGTACCGCCTGGCGCGCGCGTTGGATGCGCGGGTCGAAGACTGCGTCAACGCGGTCGGCGTAGAGGTCAACACTGCCTCGGCCGCGCTGCTGTCGCGCGTGTCCGGGTTGTCGGCCACGGTGGCCGAGAACATCGTGCGTCATCGCGACGAGAACGGCCCGTTCAAGCGCCGCAAGGACCTGCTCAAGGTGCCGCGCCTGGGCGACAAGACCTTCGAACAGTGCGCCGGCTTCCTGCGCATCGCCGATGGCGACCAGCCGCTGGATGCGTCCTCGGTGCATCCGGAAGCCTATCCGGTGGTGGAGCGCATCGTGGCCGCCACCGCACGCCCGATCAAGGCATTGATCGGTGATGGCAGCTTCCTGCGCGGACTGAAGGCCGAGCAGTTCACCGACGCCACCTTCGGTGTGCCGACCGTGCGCGACATCCTCAAGGAACTGGAAAAGCCCGGCCGCGATCCGCGCCCGGAATTCAAGGCGGCGCGCTTTGCCGAGGGCGTGGAAGAGCTCAAGCACCTGCAGCCGGGCATGATCCTGGAAGGCGTGGTCAGCAACGTCGCCGCGTTCGGCGCGTTCGTCGACATCGGCGTGCACCAGGATGGCCTGATCCACATCTCGGCGCTGTCGGACACCTACGTCAAGGACCCGCGTGACGTGGTCAAGGCCGGCGACATCGTCAAGGTGAAGGTGCTGGAGGTGGACGTGGCGCGCAAGCGCATCGCCCTGACCCGGCGCCTGGACGACACCCCGGCCCCGGCCAAGGCCCCCGGCGAGCGCGATGCCCGGCCTGCCGGTGGCGGGCGCCGCGACGGCGGTGGCCAGCGCAATGGTGGCCGCGGGGCCGCCCCCGGCCCGCGACCGTGCAGTGCCGCGCCGCCGGCCAACAACGCCCTGGCCGACGCCTTCGCCCGCGCCAAACGCGGCGGCTGAACCGGCCTGGATCCACCCGCCAGGGGCCGCCGCGTGCGGCCCTTGGCGTGTGTGGCGGGCAGGGCACTTCTGGTTTCACTTCCCGTTGTTCACACTTCCCCTCAAATGCCCGTAGGCTGGGCACGCGCCGGGGAGGCCACATGACAACGCACCAGGCAGGGCCAGAAGTTCGGGCGGGGCCAGATGCCATAAGGCGCGGCATCCGGCTGCGTGCGTGGCCGTGGGCATGAGCCACGATCCGGCCGGCACCGCGCACGCCGCCGACGCGGCGTTGCGTGACATCACCGAGCGCCACCGTCGCCTGCAGATGATCATCGACGGCACCGGTGCCGGCACCTGGGAATGGAATGTCCAGGACGGCCGGATGTGGGTCAACGAACGCTGGGCGCAGATCGTCGGCTATACCCGTGACGAACTGGCCCCGATTACCCCCGACACCTTCTTCCGGCTGGTCCACCCCGACGACCTGGCCCAGTCCAACACGCTGCTGCGCGAACACCTGGAAGGGCGCTCGCCGCACTACGACAGCCTGTGCCGCATGCGCCACAAGGACGGCCACTGGATCTGGGTACAGGATCGCGGGCGCGTCCACGAGTGGGACGCGCAGGGACGGCCGATCTGGATGGCCGGCGCGCATGCCGATGTCACCGACCTGCAGAACGCGCGGCAGGACGCGGCCAACATGCGCCAGCGCCTGCAGGCGGTGGTGGATGCTTCAGATGAAGTGGCGGTGATCGCCACCGACATCGACGGCGTGGTCAACCTGTTCAACAGCGGCGCGCAGAAACTGCTGGGCTACACGCCCGACGAGGTGATCGGGCGGGTCACCCCGGGCCTGTTCCATGACCCGGATGAAATGATGGAGTACCTGCGGCCCCAGGCCGATGCCGACGGGCGCGTACCTACCGTGTTCGAGGCGCTCACCGCGCATGCGGCGGAGGGTACCTGGTCGCACCAGTGGACATACGTGCGCAAGGATGGCGAGCGCCGCCAGGTGCGGCTGTCGATCAGTCCACTGGATGCCAGCGGCGGTCATCGGATCGGCTACGTCGGCATGGCCGTGGACATTACCCCGCTTCTGGAAGTCCGCGAGCAGGCCTACCTGGCCGCCGAGAAATTCGCCGGTGCGTTCTCTTCCGCCGCGCTCGGCATGGCGCTGGTGTCGCTGGAAGGGCGCTGGCTGGACGTCAACGAAGCGCTGTGCGGCATCCTGGGCTACACCCGCGCCGAACTGCTGGCGGTCGACTTCCAGACCCTGACCCACGCGGACGATCTCAATACCGACCTGGCGCTGGTGGCCGACCTGCTCAACGGGCGGCGCGACCACTACCACATGGACAAGCGGTACGTAGGCAAGCGCGGCAACATCGTGTGGGGCCGGCTGTCGGTGTCGCTGGTGCGCTCGGAGCATGGCGAGCCACTGCATTTCGTGTCGCAGATCCAGGACGTCACGGCGCAACGCCAGAGCAGCCTGCAACTGCGCGAATCCGAGCAGCGCACCCGCGTCACCCTGGATGCGGTGGCGGACATGGTGCTGACCCTGGATCTGCAGGGGCTGATCCAATACGCCAACGCTGCGGCCACCCGCGCGCTTGCCGGGGAGGGCGCCTCGCCCCTGGCCGGTGGCCAGGTCCAGGACGTGATGGAGCTGACCACCGAATACGCGCCGCGCTCGCCGCTGGACATCGCCGTGCTGCTCGACCCGGAGAGCAACGCGGTGGACCTGCATTCGGACCTGCTGCTCTCGGTGGGCGCGCAGCTGCTGCCCGTGGACCTTACCCGTGCGTGGCTGCGCGCCGAAGACGGGCAGGTGGGCGGTGCGGTCTGGGTGATCCGCGATGTGACCCAGCAGCGTGCCCGCCAGCGTGAAGCGCGCCACCTGGCCGAGGTCGACCCATTGACCGAACTGAGCAACCGGCGCGGGTTCGAAGCCCATCTGCAGCAGGCCATCACCCGCGTCGCGCGGACCGGGCAGTCGGCCTCGCTGATGTTCATCGACCTGGACAACTTCAAGCCGGTCAATGACAGCCATGGCCACCTCGCCGGCGATGCCATGCTCTGGGCGGTGGCCAACGTGCTGCGCCACGGCGTGCGCGATTCGGACATCGTGGCGCGGCTGGGCGGCGACGAGTTCGCGGTGATCCTGGCCGGCTGCTCGCTCAAGCGCGCACGCCGCATCGCCAGCGACCTGCTGGACGGCGTGCGCACCCTGACCATCCCGTGGGACCTGCAACGGCTCAGCGTCGGCGCCAGCATCGGCATCGCCTCGATCGGCGGCAGCATGAGCGTGGACGACGCGGTGGCCGCTGCCGATGCGCAGTGCTACCGGGCCAAGGCGCTGGGCAAGAACAACGTCCAGGTCGAAACCGCGCAGATGGAGGGCCTGGATCCCCTCGACACCGGCGAAACCACCGAAGGTGGCGAGGGTTGAACCTGCTGGGATCCGGGCCACGCCAGTCTCCGGAAGGGCTAAAGGTTCATCGGGTCGGGTCGATACCGTCTAGGGCAACGCGACCAGGGCGGGGCCAGGTTGGACATTGGCTGCGCTCCCTTTGCGGCCCCCGATCGCGTGACTTTGCAACATGCCGTCTGCACGCCGCAGTACCGCCGTTGTATTAGCCGCTGGAGCGACGTCATGCACGGCTGACGTCTGCGCAAGTCCCCAAGCCAATGATGTGCCGGCGGGTTGCTCCCCGTCGGATCCCAATCGCCAACGGGCACCGAGGATCACGATGATGCTTACTTCAGGTATGCACGCGCATGTGCAAGGACGTACCGACGCCGCTTCCCGCCCTTCACTGTGGCAGGCCCTGAAAGCCAGCGTGATCGCGCCCGCCCAGGCACGCCAGTCGGCCACCGCCGCCACCCAGCGACGCCAATGCGAGCTGGAAGCCCAGGTGGCTGCCCTGCACCGGGTGCAGGCGGTCATCGAGTTCGACCTGGACGGCACCATCCTGCAGGCCAACGACAACTTCCTGCAGACCCTGGGCTACCGGCTGGATGAAATCCAGGGCCGGCACCACGCCATGTTCGTCGACCCGGCCCTTGCGCAGAGCCAGGAGTACCGCGACTTCTGGGCGCGGCTCGGGCGCGGCGAATTCGACGCCGGCCAGTACCGCCGGCTGGGCAAGGGCGGCCGCGAGATCTGGATCCAGGCGTCCTACAACCCGGTGCTGGACGGCAACGGGCGTCCCTACAAGGTGGTGAAGTTCGCCACAGACATCACCGCGCAGATGCAGCAGGCGGCCGATTTCTCCGGCCAGCTGGCGGCCATCAACAAGTCGCAGGCGGTGATCGAGTTCAGCCTGGACGGGCGCATCCTCTCGGCCAACGACAACTTCCTGGCCACCACCGGGTACACGCTGGATGAAGTGCGTGGCCAGCACCACGCCATGTTCGTTGAACCCGACTACCGACAGAGCGCGGAGTACCGCCAGTTCTGGGAAAAGCTGGGCCGTGGCGAGTATGACGCAGGCCAGTATCGCCGCTTCGGCAAGGGCAGCCGCGAGGTGTGGATCCAGGCGTCGTACAACCCGATCCTGGACATGAGCGGCCGCCCGTTCAAAGTGGTCAAGTACGCCACCGACATCACCGCCCAGGTGCGTGACAGCCTGGCCATGCAGCAGGCCGTGGCCCAGACCCGCGAGGTGGTGGCCGCAGCCAAGGGTGGCGACCTCACCGGGCATATCGCCACTGAGGACAAGAACGGCCCGATCGCCGAGCTGTGCGAGGGCATCAATGCACTGGTGGAGGCGATGGCGGCGATCATCGCGCAGATCAAGTTCGCTGCCGACACCATCGCGGTGGGCGCCAGCGAGATTGCCGAAGGCAACAGCGACCTGTCGGTGCGCACCGAACAGCAGGCCGCATCGCTGGAAGAAACCGCGGTCTCGATGAAGGGTCTGACCGCCACCGTGCAGCAGACCGCGACCAACGCCCGTCAGGCCAGCGAACTGGCCAGCGGCGCGGTGGACGTGGCCGCGCAGGGCGGCCATGTCGTGCACGAAGTGGTGTGTACGATGGCGCTGATCAACGAGTCGTCGCGTCGGATCGTGGACATCATCGCGGTCATCGACGGCATCGCCTTCCAGACCAACATCCTGGCGCTCAACGCGGCGGTGGAAGCGGCGCGGGCCGGTGAGCATGGCCGTGGCTTTGCGGTGGTTGCCTCGGAGATCCGGTCGCTGTCGCAGCGTTCGGCGGGCGCGGCCAAGGAGATCAAGCAGTTGATCGCCGATTCGGTGGAGAAGGTCGGCGCCGGCACCGGCCAGGTCGAGAGCGCCGGGCGCACCATGGACGAGATCGTGGTCAACGTGAAGCGGGTCAGTGCGTTGATCAGCGAGATCAGTGCGGTGGCCCAGCAGCAGAGCGAGAGCATCGGGCAGATTCACCAGGCGGTCGACCACATCGACGAAGGCACGCAGCAGAATGCCGCGCTGGTGGAAGAGGCATCCGCCGCCGCGCGCAGCATGGAAGAGCAGGCCACCCAGTTGCTGCACACAGTGGCGGCGTTCCGGGTGGAGGCGACCAGGGGGGCGGCCCGCCCCAGCCCCGGGCAGCCCACGTTGCGGGTAGTGTGAGCTGGGCGGCGCCGGGCTCATGAACACAAAACGGCCGGGTCGACGATCCGGCCGTTTTGCTTCAATCAGCGTGGGACACCCTTGTCCCTCGGCGAAGGCCCGCCGACGACCGCATGTCGAACGCATGCGGACGGTTCGCGGATTACCAGGTGTAGCTCATGCCCAGCTGAGCGCTGGTCTGGTGGTAGCCCGCCGCGTGCTGCAGGGTGAGGCCGGCCGACGCGCTCCAGCCGTTGCCAAAGCGCAGGGATGCGCCGCCGCTGAATTCCGCGCGACCCTGCGGAATGCGGGCCTGGATGGCCTGACCATCCATATGCACGGTGCGGTTGGTGCCATCGTGCAGCCAGTTGGCGCTGACATAGGGCTGCACCTGGACCGCGCCCTCGCCCCACTGGGACACGCCCGACAGTCGAAGCCCGACCCGACCGAAGGTGCCGTCTGCGTCGCCGGCGGTGACCACCGTGCCGTTGGCCTCGGTATGGCGCACATCGTCCCAGCGGGTACGGCCGACCTGCAGGTACGGTTCCAGGTAGAGGCGCGCGGTGGCCGAGCGATGGATGCCGAAGGCCTGACCGGCCTCGATCGCACCCTGCCACGCGCCGCTATCGTAGCGTTCGCTGGCAAGTGCCAGGCCGTCCACGCTGTTGCGGAACCGGGCACGCTGCAGCGAACCGTCCAGGTGGAAGCCGGCATTGGCATCCTCTGCGTTGCCGGCACGCCAAGTCGCATAGATACCGGCCGCGTTGCCGCGGACCTTGCCGCGGGCGTAGTAACCGGTCAGTGCGTTGGTGGCGGTGCTGCTGGCATTGCCGGTGGCGAACATGACGCCGGCGGCGCTGCCGTTCTGGCCCCTCAGCAGATCCACGCCCACGTTGAGCGACTGGCGGTTGCCATGCACATCCAGCTGGCGCTCCACCGCATCGAAGCCGGTGCGTGCACCGTCCACCCGCGCCCAGGCGCGGCCGGTGCTGCGGCCGGCGTTGCGCGCCTGGAAGCCAATACCGAACATGCTGCCGCCCGCCTGCAGGTTGGCCAGGTAGGCACCTGCTTCGGGACGGAGCACCGGCACGGGCACGACCGTGGTGCAGTCGGGCAGGCTCGGATCGGCGTCACACGGATTGGGCGGGGTCGGCAGTTCCGAGCGCAGGTACCAGTTGCCATTGCCGGCATCCTTGCGCAGGAAGTACTCGTACTGCCCACCGACCGCACGCCCGGCCAGGTCGAACGTGCCGTTGGACGCGCCGCCCACGTCGACCAGGGCGATGCCCTGCACGGTCTGGGCGCCCTGGCCGCCAAGGTTGTTGACCACGACCTGGGTCTGGCCGCTGGTGTCGCCGCCGACCACCAGGCGATCGGACGCGGCATCGTCGCCGGCCAACACGGTGTTGAAGGTGATGGCGCCGCCGTCGCCGTGGTAATCGCCTGCCACCGTGAGGGTGTGCAGCGCACTGCCATCGCCCAGCACGATGTGGCCGCCGCTGCCATTGGCAAGTGCGCCTATCGTGCTGTCACCGGTGAGCGCCCACACCGAATCGGCCAGCGCCAGCGAGGTGGCGCCCTGGATGCGGCCCTGCAGGCGTGCACCGTCGGCCAGCGCGACGTCCACGATGCTGCCTGCCGCGCTCACGATGTTGCCCACAAGGGCGGTGTTTTCCAGGCGCAGGCCCACGGTGGCGTCGGTCGCGTCCACCTGGAGCAGGTTGCCATTGCCGGCCTTGAGCTGCCCGCCGTTGCGCACGGTGAAATTGACCTCGCTCGGGTCGGACTGGTGGTTGACATCGTCCGGCACGAAGATCGCTGCGCCAGTACGGCCTTCCACGGTGGAGGCATCGATCACCACCTCCATCCCGGTGGGATTCACGCCGCCGGCCAGGTTGAACTCGGACCAGATGCCGTGATTGTCGCCGACCACCTGGCTGCCCTCGGTGATATCCACCTTGCCGCCCGAGACCAGCCAAAGGCCGTTGCCGGAGAACATGTCGGTGGTGGTGGGATCGGCCCGGCCTTCCAGGGTGGTGTCGGCAAGGCGCAGCGTGCCGTTGTTGACGCTTGCGCCCAGGCCCAGGCCGCTGAGCGTACTGGAGATAATGCTGGCGGTACCCCCCCGGTAGCCGTGGATGGGGCTGTAGCCAACACCGAGGGTCAGCGCGCGCTCGACGCCGTTGTAGGCCGTCGACCCCACCATCTCCAGCGTGCTCGCGTCGGAAATACTGATCCCGAAGTAACCGTCCAGCTCGGCGTCGGCATGGTCAAACCGGATCGTCGCACCGTCGCTGGTTGAGACGTTGCGGGTCTTCGCACCGGGTCCCACCATCAGCACGCCATTGTTTACGTGCCACCAGTTGGTGGCATCGCCGGCGGCGATTACCTTGGTCTGGCCGGGGCCGACGTTGGCGGCCTGGACTGCGCCGGCCATTGCCAGCGACACCGCGGCGGCGATCAGTGCAACCTTGAGAGGGGTATTCATGTTGATCATCCTCGTTTGGGAAAGTCGGCTGGCGCGGTGGAAAGCAGCGCCGGTATCGATGGCGAGAATGCTAGGAGGTGCCCGAAGCAAAGGATCTAGAAATACTTCTAAACTGCGCACGGGCGCGGGGCAGGTATGCGAGCGGATAAATGCGCATCGATTGCAGCTGGCCGGGCCGGGCAGTAACGTTGGGATCCCCGCCGGAGTAATACGCATGCAGCCATCCACGCAGAACGCCCGGCGAGTGCGCCTGGCCACCGTTCTGGCAGTGCTGGGCGCGCTTTCGTCAGCGGTTCCCGCGCGCGCGGGGGTGCCGCAGTTCAGCGCCGAAGAGCGGGCCTGGATGGCACGGCATCCGGTGGTCTATTACGCCGGCGCGCCGGATATCAGCCCGTTGGAGGATATTGTCGATGGTGAATATCGCGGCCTGATCGCGGCCTATCTGGATGCTGTTTCCAAGCGTACCGGGCTGCGCTTCCAGTTGATCCCCACCGAGACCTGGCAGCAGTCGCAGGATCTCTTCGCTGCCGGCAAGGTCGATTTCTTTCCCAACGCCAGCCCCACCACCGTGCGCAGCGAGGTGAACCACCAGCTGCACTACACCCAGGCGTACTTTGCCAGTCCGCTGATTTTCGTCACCAAGGGCGAGGCCAATTCCACGTTCGGCGCAGAATCACTGCGTGGCAAGCGCATTGCCATCCGTGGTGGCCCGGACGTGCAGAAGACCCTGACCGATCTGCGTCCGGGGGTCATCCCGATCGAGGTGGGCAGCCCGGAGGAGAGCCTGCAGGCGGTGCTGGGCGGCCGTGCCGACGCCTCGGTGGGGACCGAGTCCACGCTGTTGCCGCTGCTACAGCGCAAATACAGCCGCAGCCTGGGCGTGGCCAGCATGCTCAACCTGCCGCCCTACCGGGCCCAGATGGGGGTGCGCGCCAGCGAGCCGCTCCTGCATTCGATCCTGGAAAAGGCGCTCGATTCGATCAGCGCCCATGAAAGCGATGTGCTGTACGAGCGCCACCTGTCGCAGGCCGACTACGGCGCGCCCTCGATCTGGTCCATCCTCCATTACCGCCGGACCGAGCTGCTGCTGGCCACCCTCGGCATGATCCTGCTGTCCATTTTTGCCTGGCACGCGCGCATGGCACGCCGCCGCGCGGTGCGCAGCGAGCGCGCGACGGCTCGCTTCCTGGCCACGATGAGCCATGAAATCCGCACCCCGATCAATGCGATGGTGGGCTCGATCGAGATGCTCGCGCGGACGCAGCTGGATGCCCGGCAGCGCGGGTTCACCGAGGGCGCTGCGTTCGCCGCCGAGGCCCTGGTCGATCTGCTCGACAACGTGCTGGACCTGTCCAAACTCGATGCCGGCAAGCTCACCCTGGAGCGATTGCCGACCGATCTGCCCCGGCTGCTGGCGCTGGCCGTGGCCCTGGCGCGCCCCGGGGCGGAAAGCAAGGGCTTGTCGATCAAACTCGCGATGGCGCTGGACACCGACCAACTGGTGGTGCTGGACCCGACTCGGGTGCGGCAGGTGCTCAACAACCTGCTTGGCAACGCTGTCAAGTTCACCCGCCGCGGCTGCATCAATGTCGATGCGCGCCTGGATCGCGGCAAAGACGGTGCCGTGCTCCACGTGCAGGTCAGCGACACGGGCGTGGGGATCGCACCGGAACAGCAGGCGCGGCTGTTCAATGCCTATTCGCAGGCCGATGAATCCACCACGCGCGAGTTTGGCGGCACCGGACTGGGCCTGACCATCTGCCGGGAGCTGGTGGAGCTGATGGGGGGCACGATCACCCTGCAGAGCATTCCCGGCACCGGCACCACGGTCGCCTTCACGGTGCCAGTGGGGCTGATGGCCAGATCACCGGAGTTGCAGGACGGCGGCGACGGGGGCGGTGCGGCATCCGGGCCAGGTACGGATGTCGCGCCGGCCAGCGCGCGTGTGCTGGTGGTGGAGGACCACCCCGGCAACCGCGCCCTGGTGCGCGAGCAGTTGCTGGAACTGGGCGTGCGTCCGACCTTGGTGGACAGTGGCGAGGCCGCGTTGCGGGCGCTGGACAGCGCCGACTTCGACATGGTCCTGATGGATTGCCACATGCCGGGCATGGACGGCTACGAGACCACCCGCCGGATCCGCGCCCGGCCGTCCCACGGCAGCCACCTGCCGATCATTGCCATTTCCGCCTCGACCGGTGCCGAGCATCTACAGGCGTGCCTGGCCAGCGGCATGGACGGGGTGCTGCGCAAACCGCTGCGCCTGGAGGAACTCAACAGCACCCTGGCGCTGTGGCCGGTCACGCCCAATGCGCCGGTCGGTGTGCATTCGGCGCCGGCAGCCGATGCTGTTATCGATCACGTGGCACTGCTGCGCGAAGACCTGGCGGGCATCGAGCGCGCCCTGCACGCCGACGACGCAGCGGCCGGCCAGCACCACGCCCATCGGCTCGGCGGTGCGGCACTGATGCTCGGCTGCGATGCGCTTGCCGCCCAGGCCTTGGGCATCGAGTCGTGCTGGAAGGCCGGTGCACGGCCGGACGCGGAACAGGTGCAGGCGCTGGCGCAGACCCTGGGTGCGGTCGGTGAACGCCTGGTCAAGCGGTAGGGATGTCGCATCTGGCAAGATTCTTGTGCCCGTGCCCCCTGTGACCCCGCGTCAGGTGAGGGCTGTCTTCCGCATTGCATGATGTACATCACAAATTGGTGTAGGTTCCCCGCATCAGCCCTCCTGCCCAAGGCGCGCCGTCATGCCCGACGACATTATCCGCATCCTGCTACTGGACGATCATCCGATCGTGCTGGAGGGCATTCAAAGGCGCCTGCAAGGTGTGCCCGCGTTTCAGATCGCCGGCAGCTACAGCACCGCGCGTGAGCTGATCCACGCACTGGCCACGACCACTCAAACGGTGCATCTGGCCATCGTCGATTTCTCGCTGGGCCCCCACGATGTGGATGGCATCAACCTGTTGCGGGCCCTTCGGCTGCGGTATCCGCGCACGGCCGTGCTGGTCCTGTCCTCGCATTTCAATCCCGCCACGGTCTCCCTTGCCCTGCAGGCCGGGGTGAGCGGTTTCCTGTCCAAGAGCCAGGGAGCGGACGAACTGATCGATGCGATCCGCCAGGTCGCCCGCGGCAAGACCTACCTCCCGGCGGACATGCGCCAGCAGTTGGCCGAGCTGAGCGACCGTGCCCCGGCGCGCGGCAGTGTCCCCGGCCAGGTCCAGGAGACGCTGACCCCGCGCGAGTACGAGGTGCTGCGGTGCACGCTGGAGGGCATGTCCACGAGCGAGATATCGGCCAAGTTCTCGCGTGCGATGAGCACCATCAGCACGCAGAAGAAGTCCGGGTTCCAGAAGCTGGGCATCCGCACCGACGCCGAGCTGTTCAAGGTCCGCAGCCTGATCGAGAAGGGTTAGGCATGCGGCGAGCCGGCGGCCTCGTCAGGGCGTTTCCGGCCACTGGAAATCCGGCGGCAGCAACCGCAGGAACTCCAGTTCGCTGCCTACCTGGAGTTTGCCCAGCGCATTCCACTTGTGGGTGCTGATGGTGCTGCGCGAGCGCGCCAGGCGGTCAGAAATCTGCGCCGTTCCCATGCCCCTGGCCACCAGGCCGAGCACGCGGAACTCCTGCACGCTCAGCCGGCGCAGCCCGGCCTGCAGGAAGGCTGCATCGTCATCGCGTGGTGGACCCGGTCGTGACAGGGCGGCGTTGCGCAGCGTGTCAACGACCTCATCCAGCGCCGTGCGCTTGTCGATAAAGGCGTAGGCGCTGGCCCGTTTGCACATGGCATGGGCGCTGGCGCTGCATTCGGCGGTGAACACCACCACCCTGGCTGCGGTCAGGCGCTGGAGCTGTGCCAACAGGCGTTCGGCCTGCCCGTCGTGTTCGCGCTGGAAGCAATCGAGCACCAGCACGTCCACCGCATGTGCGCGAAGGTAGGGCAGCAGCGGGGCAGGCGCATCGAAATCGGCCACCACGCTCACGCCGGCCAGCGGCGCAAGGTAGCGACGCAGGCCCACCCGCACCAGGTCGTGGCGGTCCATGACGACAATGCGCGCATTCGACCTCATTTTCGCTCCTCGGGCAGCTCTGCCGGCCGATCTACTGTAGGTGCTTGCTTGCAGCGCGCCCGTCGAACTAATTCGAAACTCGGCCCGGCGCCGCGGTCACACCGGCGATGCCTCACAGCACGCGTTGACCGACGCGCATGGCATCGGCGTGCGCAGGCGCGAGCGGTCTGGGAGAGGGGCGGAGATGTGGGTCGAGCGGCACCAGGAGCGGCTGCGGCGCGAGGCGCAGCAGTTGCATCGGCTGCGCGACGCCTTGAAGCCGCCCCAGCCCTGAAACGAAAAACCCCGCCGAAGCGGGGTCTCATCTCCGGGAGTGCGGAGCGTATCGTTTTTTGCGGAGCGGCTCTGACCTTCCAGAAACCCCGCAAACCATTGGTGCCGAAGGTGGGACTCGAACCCACACGCTTTTAAGGGCGGCGGATTTTGAGTCCGCTGCGTCTACCGATTCCGCCACTTCGGCTGGCTGGCCGCGTAGTGTATACAACTTGTGGAGATCTGTGCAGCCCTGAATGCTTCATGTGATGTTCGGCCTTCATCCGGGCAGGACGTTATACTCACCGGGCTGAACCATACAGAGAGCCGGGATGAGTGCATTGCAGGATCTTCGGGTACTGGTGGTCGAGAACGACGAAATGAGCGCGGCCCTGCTGCAGATGCAGCTGGGCCAGTCCGGCGCGGTCGTCGTCGGCCCCGCTGCGTCGGTTGCCGACTCGCTGCGCCTGCTCGGTGACTCCGAGCCCCAGGTGGCCCTGCTGGATTACCGGCTGGCCAATAACGAAACCAGTGAACCGGTCGCGGCCGCCTTGAGCGCCCGTGGCATTCCATTCGTGCTGGCCACCGGCATGGCGCCGGACCACCTGCCGGCGGTCTTCCGCACCGGCGTGATGCTGACCAAGCCGTACCTCACCGCGGAACTGAACGCGGCATTGGAACGCGCGCTGCAGATCGCATCGGTCGCCAGCTGACCCCTGCGCTCACGCCGCTTCGGTGTGGGCGAAACTGACCGGCTCGCGGTCGTCCAGGATGCGATACAGCGCCTCCAGATCGTTCGGGTCCGGATTCAGCCAGGCATCCAGGTTGTCCGGCCGGATCGGAATGATGCAGCGGTCATGGCCGGCCGCGGCGACATCGCGCGGCGGTTCGTCGGTGATGGCCGCAAACGACAGCAACCGGCCCTCCGGTCCTTCCCATTCCGACCACAGGCAGGCGATGAGCAGGTCGCGTGGCGGCTGTGGGCGGAACTCCAGCACTACGTTGCTGGCCTTCTCGCCGGGGGACAGGGCGCGTTGCTCAAGCGCATGCCGGGGCACGTGTTCGTAGAACGACTGGACCACCACCACGCCATGGCAATGTCCGAACGCGGGCTTCCAGTACCCGCCCAGGCTGTCGCGGCGCGCGTTGTAGGTGCCGGGGTACAGCGTGTCATTGCGGGCCGGCGTGTCCGGGAGGCGGCATTGATAACGCATCGGCTTGATCACGCGCTGGCCGCGCTCGGACACGATCACCGGTGCATAGACGCCCGGAAAGATGCGGCTGTCGCGCGGCAGCAGCCCGGTGCGACGCAGGTCGTCCAGCCGTGCCTGCGCGCGTTCGACGCGGTTGCTGGCGATGCGCGCATCGTTGCGTGCCTTCTGCGTAGGGCGCCTGGCCAGGCTGGCGTGGGCGGCATCGCGGCGTTCGCCCTGCACGCGGATCTCCGCGTCCAGCGCCTGCATTTCCTCGGCATGCCACTGCTGGATCTTCGCGACGATGTCCTGGCCCTGCGCGGTGCGCGCGCCGGCAAAGCCGTCATCCATCGCCTTGGGCGTTTTCGGGCGCTGCTTGCCGGCATCATGGGCGTACAACCGGGCGAACTCGTCCAGCGACATCATGGCGCCGTACTCGCGCACCAGCTTGGTGTAATCGGCGCGGATCTGGGCGGAGTAACACATGGGGCAGGGGCGGACAAAAGGGGCAGGGGAACAGCATAGGCCGGTTGGTATCACCGCATGAGAAAACGATGCGGCATGCTGGCCACCTGTTCACGTGTACGAGGTGGTCCATGATTCTGCCGGCGGGTCTGACGTGCATTCCCCATCCGCCCAGCGTGGCCGAATACCGCGAACTGCGGGTGCGCGCCGGGCTGAGCCCCAAGACACTGGAGGCGGCCACGCTGGGCCTGCCTCATACGGTGTTCGGGGTCAGTATCCGTGAGGGCGAACAGCTGCTGGCGATGGGCCGGCTGGTGGGCGGCCGCGGCTGCTTCCTGCAGGTGGTGGACATTGCGGTGGTGCCCGAACGGCAGGGCCAGGGCCTGGGCAAGGCGGTCATGGGCGAACTGGATGCGTGGCTGCAGGCCAATGCGGTGGGGGCCTACGTGAGCCTGATCGCCGATGGCGACGCGCACCGCCTGTATGCGCAGTTCGGCTTTGCGTTGACCGCGCCGCGATCGGTGGGCATGGCCAAGGTGGTGCGGTAGGTACCGACCGTTGGTCGGTACGAAAGGCCGTGAATGCCGACCATTGGTCGGTACGCGTTGGCGAATCGCCGTGTCGACCAACGGTCGGCACCTACCGGGGCGCACAAACAAAAACCCCCGGCATTGCCGGGGGCTGTTGTTTGTAGCTGGCGTCCCCACGGGGATTCGAACCCCGGTCGCCACCGTGAAAGGGTGATGTCCTAGGCCTCTAGACGATGGGGACGCGTTAAACCGAATTTTTCTTCTATCGGACGGCCTGTGTCCGGAGAAGTGGTGGAGCCAGGCGGGATCGAACCGCCGACCTCCTGCATGCCATGCAGGCGCTCTCCCAGCTGAGCTATGGCCCCACGTTGATGCTGCGAGCCGCCTATCATAGCGATGGTTTTGCTGGATGGGAAGCTTTTTATTTCGTTCCGGTGCATGCCGATTGTTGGACGGCGCGCCGAGGGTGTCCTGCATGCGCCATGCCGACCAACGGTCGGCATCTACCGGTATGTGCCGTTTCGGCCAATGGCCGACATTTACCGGGGCACATAAACAAAAACCCCCGGCAATGCCGGGGGCTGTTGTTTGTAGCTGGCGTCCCCACGGGGATTCGAACCCCGGTCGCCACCGTGAAAGGGTGATGTCCTAGGCCTCTAGACGATGGGGACGCGTTAAACCGAATTTTTCTTCTATCGGACGGCCTGTGTCCGGAGAAGTGGTGGAGCCAGGCGGGATCGAACCGCCGACCTCCTGCATGCCATGCAGGCGCTCTCCCAGCTGAGCTATGGCCCCACGTTGTACCGCAAGCCGCCTAGTATACCTGCCTGTTCACGTTTGTGGAAGACCACGACGAAAACGGCGGGCAGCGGTGACAAAAAAACCCGGCGGACCGGGCCTGATGTCGTTGATGAGTGGCGTCCCCACGGGGATTCGAACCCCGGTCGCCACCGTGAAAGGGTGATGTCCTAGGCCTCTAGACGATGGGGACGCATAAAACTCATCAATGTTTTCAGCACCTCCGAACGGCCTAAGGTCCGGAGTGGTGGAGCCAGGCGGGATCGAACCGCCGACCTCCTGCATGCCATGCAGGCGCTCTCCCAGCTGAGCTATGGCCCCACGATGCTGGAGGCGCAATTCTACGCGGATGTGAAGGATTCGCCAAGTGTTTTGTGTGACATCGCGATGAATATCTTTCGCTGCGAACGAAGGTCGAATGCCACGCCGCAAAAACAAAACGCCCCGACCGAGGTCAGGGCGTTCTGCTTCTTGATTGGCGTCCCCACGGGGATTCGAACCCCGGTCGCCACCGTGAAAGGGTGATGTCCTAGGCCTCTAGACGATGGGGACGCACGAAACTTCAAATTTTGTCACTGCACTTCCAATCGGCCTAATGATTGAAGTGGTGGAGCCAGGCGGGATCGAACCGCCGACCTCCTGCATGCCATGCAGGCGCTCTCCCAGCTGAGCTATGGCCCCACGTCGTGAGGAGCGAAATCATAGCGACGACGTTTTCGATTGGCAAGCGAAAAATGCACGAAATACGTCATTTGATGATCGTGCGTTGGTGGCGCAGGCGCGTTGCACGTCGCATGGGGTGTGGACGCGGCCAAATCGGCATCCGCACACACGGTGTGCTTACTGCCGCGCTCTGGTCAGCGCGGTCAGGATCGGGCAGTGCACCACGTCGCCGTGGCCGGGGCAGGCATCCACCAACACCTTCAGTGCGGCATGCATGCTTTGCAGTTCGGCGATGCGCTGTTCGATGTCGGTCAGCTTGTCTACGGCAGTGTGGCGTACCCGTGCCATGTCATCGCCGCGCTGGTCGCTGAGGCTGAGCAGGTCGGCGATCTCGTCCAGGGTGAAGCCGAGTGCCTTGGCGCGGCGGATGAACTGCAGCCGGGTCAGGTCGGTATCGCCGAACACGCGATAGCCGCCAGCACTGCGGCGTGCGGTGGGCAGCAACTGCTGGCGTTCGTAATAGCGCACGGTGTCGATCGGCACGCCAGCCTGGCGTGCGAGCTGTCCGATGTTCATGCCCACCTCGATGAAGACCCGGTGGCGAGGGTAAACCCTGGAGTCTGGTCGAGAGTCAAGGGCTGCTGAAGGCGCGTCGACGGATGTCGTTGTCGGGCCGAAAGATACAACTAGTTTCATAGCTACCGCGCTTTTGCCTCCGTAGGCTCGGACGGGTTCGCTGCAAGCCCTTGCGCCGCCTGGGTTTGCTGGTCCCAGACGTCGCTTGAGGAGCTTTTCCATGGATGCACCGTTCACCCCGTTGTCCCCCGTGCCGCGTCCGGCGTCGTCGGCGCTGATGGAAGTTGCCGTACTGGAATACCCGGGCAGCCTTCGGGCCGCAGCGCCGGTGCTGTCCGAACTGGCCCAGCGCTGCAACCGCACCGCGGCGGCGGGCAAGCGACAGGGCGCGCGGATGCTGGTAACGCGCTGGACCTTGTCCCCGCGCGGCGTGCAGCGGGTGGCGGGTGCGGAGTTGTTCGGCGAAGCGCTGCCGGCCCTGATCGTCGTGCCCGGCAATGAACCCAGCTGGCCGCTGCCGCCGCCCGACGAGCGCCTGCTTGCCTGGCTGCGTGACAGCCATGAAGGCGGCAGCGTGCTGGCCGGTTGCGACGAAGGCGGCTTGGTGCTGGCCGGCAGTGGCGTGTTGGCCGGGCGCACGGTGAGCTTGCCCGACCTGGCGCGCTGCCCGTCGCTGGCCACCGTGGTACCCAGCTGGAACCTGGGCGAGCGTTCACTGGTGGACGACGGCGACCTGCTCACGGCCTCCGGGCCCGACGCGTGGAAGTATCTCAGCCTGCGCTTGCTGGCGCGCGTGTACGGCCAGACCGTGATGGCCGCCACCATCCAGCAGTTGCAGTTGACGATCCCGCGCGCGGTGCAGGACGACCTGGAGCGCTTCAGCCCCAACTTCGCCCATGGCGATCGCGGCATTCTCAAGGCACAACGCTGGCTGCATACCATTGCCGCGCGCGGGGTGTCCCTGCAGGACATCTGCAACTCGGCCGGATTGGAGCCGCGCACGTTGCAGCGCCGCTTCCTGAAAGCCACCGGCCTGCGCCCGATCGAGTACTGCCAGCGGCTGCGCATCGCCAAGGCGCAGCTGTTGCTGCAGGCCGGTGGCGAAATCGATGAAGTGTCCTGGGCGGTCGGCTACTCCGATCAGAGCGCGTTCCGCCGCCTGTTCCTGCGCATTGTCGGGCTCACGCCGTCGCGCTACCGGCGGCAGCTGGCTACGCAGCGACGCCAACGCACAGACCTCCCCGCGACCGACGCTGCGGCAGCCGAGCCAATGCGCTCGGCCGCGTAGCCGGACCGCGCGCGGCCCTGTCGAATGGAAGCAACGGCCCACACGCGCACGCGGCCTGCCGTTGGCGCATGTGCGGTTGCGGCTTGCCGGATGCGCGATGGGCTGTGACCATGCCGCCGGGGTTGCAGCAACATGACCGCGCATGCGTTGTACGCAGGTGCGGTGGAGACGGCTGGATGATGAGCAGTGTTGGCCCGGTACCGCTGGGCGTGGTGTGGGTGTTGCTGGGATGGCTGCTGGCCATCGGCGTGGCGCGGTGGTGGCAGCCGCCGCCGCAGGAGGGGCAACCAAAACCGGCGGCGATGCTGCTGGACATGGTGTTCCTGGGGCTGTTAGGCGGGCGGCTGGGGTTCGTAGTGCTGCATTGGCGCGCATACGCGGACGACCCGTGGGCGCTGGTGCGCCTGGGCGATGGCGGTTTCCTGCCGGTGGTGGCGGTGCTGGTCGGCATGGGCTGGGCGGCATGGCGGCTGCGCCGCTGGCCGGCACTGCGCAGGCCGGTATGGGCCGGGGCAGTGGCGGGCATCCTGTGCTGGGTGGGGTTGTCGCTTGGCATGGCCCACCTGCAGCAGTCGCGCATCGCCTTGCCTGCCGTGACCCTGCAATCGCTGCAGGGGCAGCCGGTCGCACTGGCCGCGACCGCAGGCAAGCCGGTGGTCGTCAACCTGTGGGCCACCTGGTGCGCACCCTGCCGGCGCGAGATGCCGATCTTCTCTGCGGCACAGCAGCGCGAAGCCAACGTGCGTTTCGTGTTCGTCAACCAAGGCGAAAGCGCGGAAGACGTGCAGCAGTTCCTGTCCAGCCAGAAGCTGGCGCTGCAGCATGTGCTGCTTGACCCGGACAGCCTCACCGCCGAACGGCTGCAGGTGCACGCATATCCGACTACCCTGTTCTTCGATTCACGTGGCCGGTTGCAGGGGCTGCACATGGGGGAACTCAGTGCAGCCGGCCTGCAGGCCCGGCTCGATGCGCTGCGCTGAACGCGCGGTGCCTTCCATTCTGTTGCTACCAGGAGTTGCCATGCTGTTGAAATCGCTGCCCGCACCGGGCTCGCTGCTTGCCGCCGCGCTGCTGATGGGCCTGGCCGGGTGCAGCCAGGCCCAGTCGCCCAAGGCCTCCGGCGCGGCCAAACCGGCTGCCGCCGCCAAGGCTGGTGAATACCCGGACGTGCTCAAGGGCATTCAGAAACACGGCTTCGAGGTGGTGGGTGAATTCGATGCGCCGGGCGGCCTGCGCGGCTTCGCCGGCGTGGTGGGCGGCCAGCAGCCCGCCGCGGCCTACGTGACTCCCGATGGCAAGCACGTTCTGGTCGGCAGCCTGTTCGATGCCACTGGCGAGGATGTCAGCGCGGCGCCACTGGAAAAGCTGGCGGCCAAGCCGATGTCGGAGAAAATGTGGAACAAGCTCGCTGCCAGCGCCTGGGTGCGCGACGGCCGTGCCGATGCGCCGCGGGTGGTGTACACCTTCAGCGACGCCAACTGCCCGTACTGCCATCGCTTCTGGGACGCCGCGCGACCGTGGGTGGACAGCGGCAAGGTGCAGCTGCGACACATCATGGTCGGCGTGATCCGTGAAGACAGCCCGGCCAAGGCCGCTGCCATCCTGACCGCACCGAACCCGAGCGCGGCCCTGCTGGAAAACGAGCACACCTTCGACAAGGGCGGGATCAAGCCGGTGGCGAAGCTGAGCCCGGACGTAGCGAACAAGCTTGATGCCAACCAGGAGCTGATGATCGAGATGGGGTTCCAGGGCACCCCGGGCATCCTGTTCAAGGACGACAAGGGCATGCTGCAGCGCCGCTCCGGCATGCCGCAGGGCCAGGACATGGACCTGGTGATGGGCAAGCGCTGAGCCGCTGCCCGATCGACTGAAACGCGCGCCGGTGCAACGCCGGCGCGCGCGCCGCTAGGCCTGCCCATGTAGGGAGGATGTACGCACGCCCGGCGAGTGTTGCAGGGGGATGCGCAGGGGCGATGCGGTGCACTTGATCTGAATCAAGGTCGAAAACGACAGGCGGACTAGCCTGTGCGCATGTATTCCTCTGTCTTCACTCCTCGCTGCGGCATGCGCGTGCCTGCGTCGTTGTCATCACAACGACCGGCAGACTTCACGACGTGCTCACCTGACCATTGTTACTCAGGGCGCTGGCAGACGGGCTGTTTCCGTCCTGTCGCCCGGGATGAGGAGGGCATCCCGGGCGGGTGTGTCCACGATGCTGTGCATGCGATCGGTTCGCCGGCGCACGCCGCATATGTGATGCGCCTGCGTTGCAGCACCGGGTTGCCGAGCAGGTCCGCGCGCGCAGGCGCAGCGGAGCCGGTTGGCAAGGCTGTTCGCGGTTCATGGAGAACGTGATGCGCCTGGCTGTACTGACGTTTGCGTGTGCCGCGGTGGTGGTGGCTGCGCCTGCCCGTGCACAGGATTCGGCCGACGCGTTGCGGCAGGAGATCCGCACCCTGCGGCAGACACTGGAAAAGATGGAAAAGCGCCTGGATGCGCTGGAATCCGCCCCGGGAGCGCCGACGCCCGCGCCTGCCGCGATAGCACAGGCCACCCCGGCCGCGTTGCCATCGCCCGCGGCAGTGCAGGTGCCGGGCGGGGGGCAGGCCATCCTGCCGCCACGTGATTCGGTATCCGACCCGTCCTCGGCGGCGTCGCGTCCGGACAGTGCCGCCGGCCCGACCGATCCCGAGCTGAAGGGGTTCTTCGCCATTCCAGGCACCGACACGCTGATCCGCATCGGCGGGTACGCCAAGCTGGATGCCATCGCCGATGCACGCGCGGCCGGTGACGAGGACCAGTTCATCCCGTCGTCGATCCCCGTGGGCAGCGCGCACCGCGATGTGTCCAACTTCAACATGCATGCCAAGCAGACCCGTTTCAGCTTCGAGGCGCGTCGCCCCACTACCCACGGCAACCTGCGCTTCTACCTGGAAAACGATTTCTTCGGCAGCAGCGACAGCTATCAGTTCCGCCTGCGCCACGCCTACGGGCAGCTGGGCAATACCTACGCCGGTTACGGCTATTCCAGTTTCATGGACGCCGACAGCCTGCCCGACACGCTGGATTTCGCCGGCCCCGGCGCGGCTGGCTACCTGCTGGTGGCCGGCATCCACCACAGCTTTCCGCTTGGCAAGGGCAACACCCTGACCCTGGCCGCCGAAGATCCCGACACGCAGCTGAGCGCGCCGGCGGAGGGCGTCCGCGCGGTGGACCAGGCCCCGGACGTCACCCTCACCGCGCGCATGGAGCGCGACTGGGGACACCTGCAGGTCGGCCTGGTGGCGCGCAGCCTGGCCTACGACGGCGACGCCGGTGATGATCGCCGCATCGGCGGTGGCCTGCAGCTCAGTGGCTCGGCCGCGGTGGGCGAGCAGGACCTGCTGCTGTTCGGCGCGCTGGGTGGCAAGGGCATTGCCCGCTATACCGCCGACCTGACCGGTTCGGGCATGGATGCGGTGGTGGCCGGCGATGGGCGCCTGGCGCTGCTGCGGCTGCGCGGCGGTTTCGTCGGCTACACGCACTACTGGACGCCGATGTGGCGCTCCAACCTGATCTACGGCCAGCTCAGTGGCGAGCACAACGCGGCGCTGGCCGACGACGCCTTCCGCCGCAGCCGCTACGGCGTGTTCAACCTGCTGTGGAGCCCGGCGCCGTCCTGGACCATGGGCATGGAACTGCTGTACGGCCAACTGGAACAACAACGCGGGCAACGCAGCGACACGGTGCGGCTGCAGGGCAGCCTGCAATACAACTTCATCAAGTAGACCCTACCGCCCGGCGCGACCGGGCCCATGCCTGGCAAAGGAGAAACCGTCATGGCAGAAGCAAAGAAAATCGGGGTGGTCGGTGCCACCTTCCTGGTGGCCGGCAACATGATGGGTTCGGGGGTGTTCCTGCTGCCCTCCAGCCTGGCGAAGATCGGCACGGCGTCGATCTGGGGGTGGCTGATCACCACCGCCGGCGCGCTGCTGCTGGCCTTCGTGTTCGCCAAGCTGGGCAAGCTGGCGCCCAAGGCCGGTGGCCCTTACGCCTATGCGCGCGACTGGTTCGGCCCGTACATGGGCTTCCAGACCAACACCATCTACTGGTTCGCCAACTGGATCGGCAACGTGGCCATTCCGATCGCGGCGGTGGGTTACTTCAGCTACTTCTTTCCGATTCTGTCCGAGCCATTGCCGCGCTGCCTGGCGGTGCTGGCGCTGGTCTGGGCACTGAGTTTCGCCAACGTGATCGGCCCGTCGTTCGTGAGCAAGCTGCAGACCGTAACTACCAGCTTCGCGCTGGTGCCGATCCTGGGCATCGCCATTTTCGGCTGGTTCTTCTTCGACCCGACGATCTTCAAGGGTGCCTACAACGTCTCCGGCGAATCCAACTTCGGCGCGATCTCCAGCGCCGCCGCGCTCACTTTGTGGGCGTTCATCGGCGTGGAGTCGGCCTCGGTCACCGCCGGCGTGGTGGAAAACCCGGAAAAGAACGTGGCCCGTGCCACTCTGGCCGGCGTATTCCTGGCGGCCATTGCCTACATCGCCAGCTCCTCGGTGATCATGGGGATGGTGCCCAATGGCGACCTGCAGGTGTCCGATGCGCCGTTCGCACTGGCCGCCGCCAATGCGGTGGGCGGGTGGGGTGGGGCGCTGGTCAGCCTGTGCGCCTTCGTCGGCGCGGCCGGTTCGCTGGGTGGCTGGATCCTGCTGACCGCGCAAAGCGCCAAGGCCGCGTCCGATGACGGCCTGTTCCCGAGCATCTTCAGCAAGACCAACAAGGATGACGTGCCGGTCAAGGGCGTGCTGATCGTGGCAGTGCTGATGACCCTGGCGGTGCTGGTCACCTCGACGTCGGAAACCGCGTCGGCACAGTTCGACGTGATCACCTCCGCTGCGGTGGTGCTCACCCTGCTGCCCTACATCTATTCGTGCGTGGCCTGCTATTTCGTGGTCGAGCGCTCGCACGCGCTGGTGCATACCGGCGCGTTCTGGCTGCTCACCAGTGTCACGGTGGTGTACTGCCTGTGGGCGATCTTCGGGTCGTCGGGCAGCATCGTCCAGTACGCCTTCCTGTTCGTGCTGTTCATCACGGTGTTCTACCCGTTCTTCAGCGAGGAGCGCCGCCGCCAGCGTGGCCAGCTGCCCGCGCTGGACGCCGCCGTCCGCACGACGCTTTCGTGATCTTCCCCCAGGAGAATGCCTGTGTACTTCAAGTCGCTTGATTACCCCATCATCGTCATCGATGACGATTACGAGTCGCCGCGCATCGGGGGCATCCTGATTCGTGCGCTGGTCGAGGAGCTGCGCAAGAACGACCAGCGCGTTCTGTGCGGCCTGACCCTGGCCGACGCCCAGGCCGGCGCGCGCACCTATGTGGCGGCCTCGGCGGTGCTGATCTCCATCGATGGCACCGAGGAGAACCCGGAGCAGTTCCAGCGCCTGCTGGGCTTCCTGCGCGAGCAGACGGCCCGGCGCGCCAACCTGCCGGTGTTCCTGTACGGCGAACGGCGCACGATCGAGAAGGTGCCGAGCAAGCTGCTCAAGTTCGTGCACGGCTACATCTTCCTGTTCGAAGACACCAAGAGCTTCATCTCGCGCCAGGTGATGCGGGCGGCCGAGGACTACATGGCCAACCTGCTTCCGCCGTTCTTCAAGGCGCTGATCCACCACACGGCCGAATCCAACTACTCCTGGCATACGCCCGGCCATGCCGGCGGTGTGGCGTTCACCAAGTCGCCGGTGGGCCGTGCGTTCCACCAGTTCTACGGCGAGAACACGCTGCGCAGCGACCTGTCGATCTCGGTGCCGGAGCTGGGTTCGCTGCTCGACCACACAGGCCCGATCAAGGAGGCCGAGAACGAGGCGGCGCGCAACTTCGGCGCCGACCACACCTTCTTCGTCACCAACGGCACCTCCACGGCCAACAAGATCGTCTGGCACGGCACCGTGGGCCGCGGCGATGTAGTGTTCGTGGATCGCAACTGCCACAAGTCGCTGCTGCATTCGCTGATCATGACCGGCGGCATCCCGGTGTACTTCACCCCCAGCCGCAACGCGCACGGCATCATCGGCCCGATCAGCCTGGACCAGTTCACGCCCGAGTCGCTGCACCAGGCCATCGCCGCCAACCCGCTGGCCAGCAAGGCGTTCAAGGCCGGCTCCAAGCCGCGCATCGCGGTGGTCACCAATTCCACCTATGACGGGCTGTGCTACAACGCCGAGAAGATCGCCGAGGAGATCGGCAGCGCGGTCGATTTCCTGCACTTCGACGAGGCCTGGTATGCCTACGCGGCGTTCCATCCGTTCTACGAAAATCACTACGGCATGGCCAAGGGCAAGCCGCGCGAGCAGGACGCGATCATCTTCACCACCCATTCCACGCACAAGCTGCTGGCCGCGTTCTCGCAGGCCTCGATGATCCACGTACGCAACGCGGCCACCCGCGAGCTGGATGCGGAGCGGTTCAACGAAGCCTTCATGATGCACACCACCACCAGCCCGCATTACGGGGTGATCGCGGCCTGCGACGTGGCCTCCAAGATGATGGAGGGCGCGGCCGGCGAATCGCTGGTGCAGGAAATGCACGACGAGGCAATCGCCTTCCGTCGCGCGATGCTGCATGTACGCGAGGACTTGGGCCGCGATGACTGGTGGTTCAGCGTCTGGCAGCCGGACAAGCTGGAGCGCTCGCTGGCCAAGGGCGATGCGCCGGCGCCGATGGTGGCCAAGCGCAGCGAGTGGTACCTGCAGCCGGACGCACATTGGCATGGGTTTGACGGGCTGGTCGAAGACTACGTGCTGATCGACCCGATCAAGGTGACCCTGCTGACCCCGGGGCTGTCGATCGACGGCGAAATCGGCCAGCGCGGCATTCCTGCCGCGGTGCTGAGCAAGTTCCTGTGGACGCGCGGCATCACCGTGGAAAAGACCAACCTGTACTCGGTGCTGTTCCTGTTCTCGATGGGCATCACCAAGGGCAAGTGGAGCACGCTGGTCACCGAGCTGATGGCGTTCAAGGAGCTCTACGACGCCAATGCGCCGCTGAGCCGGGCGTTGCCGGGGTTGGCCGCCGACTACCCGGTGGCCTATGCCGGCTGGGGCCTGCGCGACCTGTGCCAGGCGCTGCATGAATTCAACCGTGAGTTCGCCGTGCCCAAGGTGATGCGCGAGATGTACGTGGACCTGCCCGAGCCGGTGATGACCCCGGCCGAGGCCTACGACCACCTGGTGCGCGGGCAGATCGAACGGGTCGACATCGAGGCGATCAGCGGCCGCATCGCCGGCACCATGCTGGTGCCGTACCCGCCGGGCATTCCGACCATCATGCCGGGCGAGCGCTTCGGGGCCAGCGACGAGCCGATCATCCAGTCGCTGCGGATCGCCCGCGAGCAGAACGCCCGCTTCCCGGGCTTCGAGTCGGATGTGCATGGGCTTATCATCGACCGCGATGGCGCTACGCCAACCTACAAGGTGGAGGTGCTGAAGGTCTGAGTGCGGTCAGGCCCTCGGCAAGCGATGGATACAGCACGCGAGCAGCGGGTTCTGACATTCTCGATCGCGGTGACCCTGGCCGTCAGTGCCACCGGCTTTGCCGGTGGCCTGCTGGTGGGGTCGCAGGCCATCCTGTTCGACGGCGTGTACAGCCTGGTCGACGTGGCCCTGACCCTGGTGGCGCTGTCGGTGCTGCGGCTGGTAGCGCGGGAAGAAAGCCCGCGCTTCCAGTACGGCTATTGGCACCTGGAGCCGATGGTGGAGGCACTGGGCGGGGCGATCCTGTCGCTGGCCTGCATCTACGCGCTGGCCAATTCGATCATCGGGCTGACCACCGGCGGCCATGAGGTCAAGGCCGGTCCGGCGCTGGCGTGGGCGGCGGTACTGTGTGTGAGCAACCTGGCCATGGCAGCCTTCGTGCGGACCCGTGCGCTGCGCCTGCAATCCTCCTTGCTGTGGCTGGACGTGCGGGCCTGGCTGTTGAGTGGCTTGATGAGCCTGGCGGTGGTGCTGGCCTTCGGCATCGCGCTGGTGCTGCGCGGTGGTGCGCATGCGTACTGGATTCCCTACCTGGACCCGCTGGTGCTGGCGGCCATCAGCGCTGCGGTGCTGCCGGTCCCGCTGCGCAGTGCCTGGAAGGCCATGCGCGAGGTGCTGCAGGTGGCACCCGACACGCTGGACGCACGCGTGCAGGCGGTGATGAGTGCTTTTGTGGCCGAGCACGGCTATCTGGACTTCACCAGCCATGTGGCCAAGATGGGGCGCATGCGGTTCGTCGAGATCCACATCCTGACCCGCCCGGACACCGTGATCGGCACCATCGACAACGTGGATGCATTGCGTGACGAGATCGCTGAACGGTTGGACGCACGCGGCAGCGAGTTCTGGCTGACCATCGATTTCACCGCCGATCCGGCCTGGACCTAGACGGCATCGAACTACCCGCTCGGCGTGGACCGCAGCATTTCAACGATTGTCGTTGACCTCAACGTCAGTTGAGGTCGGACACTGCGTGCTCCCTCCATGGATGCATGCCCCGTGTTCAGTGACACCCCCGTTGCACCGGCCGGCCTGTTCGGCTTCATCAATCCCGCCGGTCTGTATGACCCCAGTGCAAACGGCTACTCGCACGTGGCGGTGGTGCGCTTGCCGGCGCGGGTGATCCACGTGGCCGGGCAGGGCGGGGAAACCGCCGACGGTACGCTCTCGCCGCGCTTCGAGGTGCAGGTGGCGCAGGCCTTGGACAACCTGGCTCTCGCCTTGGCCTCGGCGGGTGCGGGCCTGGCCGACGTGGCCAAGCTGACGGTGCTGGTGGTGGACCATGACAAGGACCGGTTGGGCGTCCTGTCCGCGCAGATCGGCCAACGCTGGCCGCTGGGCCGGGCACCGACCTGCACGTTGATTCCCGTGCCGCGGCTGGCGCTGGACGGCATGCTGTTCGAGATCGAGGCGACGGCGTACTGCTGATCAGTAGTTCAGCCAGACGGCGCGCGCGACCGACACGTGGGTGATGTGCCCTCCGCTGGCCTGGTAGGTGACATCCAGCCCACGCGCCAGCAAGGGCGAGGTGTGCACCGGGATGCGGCAGACCACCCGCTCGGGGGTTGTCTGCCGGCAGTGATCGTCTCCAAGGACGTGCGGCGCGAGCGGCCTGCCGTGCAGGGTTTTGTCGAGACCGGCTTCCAGCGCCGCCGGGCTCAGCAAGGTGCCGGGCGCACTGTAGCCGGCCTGGAACGACAGCATGTCGACCGGGCTGATACAGCTGCAGCCCGCAGGGGAGAAGCCCAACAACGCCACGCCGGTGATCACGGCAATCACGACCGACGTGCTTATGGCGATCCTTCCCATCTCCGGCGTCCTTGTTGGCATCGTGGGTCAAGACCGTGGATCTTCTCACGCCTGCCGCAGTCGATGGACAGGGTCGCGGTTGGCGCGGATATATGAATCATATATGCTATGTATATCACCTACTCGGACGTCAGCCCATGGGCATCGTCAATATCGACGACGAACTGCACGACAACCTGCGCCGCGCCAGCGGCGTCTCCGGCCGCTCGATCAACGCCCAGGCCGGCTTCTGGATCAAGATCGGCATGCTGTGCGAGATGAACCCCGGCATGAGCTATCAAGAGATCGTCAGCCGCGAACTGCGTGCGGCCGGGGTCGCGCCCGGGGCGTTGCGGGTGGCAGAGGCATGATCAAGACGCTGGAAGAACAGGCCCTGATGCGCGCCTCCGGCCGTCTGCTGGCGCAGCTGTTCGAGGCACTGGACCGGCTGCCGCTGGAAGGGATGAGCACGCTGCAGGTCAACGACTGGGTGGAGCGATTCATCGTGGACGAACTGCACGCGCGGCCGGCCAGCAAGGGGCAGTACGGCTTTGCCTACGGACTCAACAGCTCGATCGACAGCGTGGTCTGCCACGGTGTGCCCTCGGCCGATGCCGTGCTGCGCAACGGCAGCATCGTCAACCTGGACATCACCCTGGAGAAGGGCGGTTACATTGCCGATTCCAGCAAGACCTACCTGATCGGCGAGGTCGACTATGCGGCCAAGCGGCTGGTACGGGTGACCCGCGAGGCGATGTGGAAAGGCATTGGCGTGGTGCGGCCCGGCGCCACGCTGGGCGACATCGGCTTTGCGATCCAGCAGCACGCCAAGGCGCACGGCTACAGCGTGGTCAAGGAATTCTGCGGCCACGGCATCGGCCAGGAAATGCACGAAGAGCCGCAGGTGCTGCATTACGGCCGGCGCGGTGACGGGCTGGTGCTGGAGCAGGGCATGACCTTCACCATCGAGCCGATGATCAACCAGGGCCGCGCGGCGATCGACATGAGCGAGGATGGCTGGACCGTGACCACCCGCGACGGGAAGCTGTCGGCGCAGGCCGAGCATACGGTGCTGGTGACCGCCGACGGGGTGGAGGTGTTGACCCTGCGCGCCGAGGAGCATGGGCTGGTTGCGTGATGGATGGTGTGCGTGGCCGGACGGGTGCCGTGGTTCCGCAGCCGGGCAGAGCCCGGCTCTACGGGGCGCGGGTGTCTCGCAGCCGGGCAGAGCCCGGCTCTACGGGGTGCGTGTGGAGACGAGCTTGAGGAACGCCTCGTTCTGGTAGCGGCTCATGCGCAGCTGCTGGCCGGTATCCAGGGTCACCACATGGTGGCCGTTGAACCACGGATGGATCGCCTTGACCCGGCGCACGTTGACTATGGCCGAGCGGTGCACGCGCGCGAAGTGGCGCGGATCCAGGCGCGCGGCGAGGCTGGCCATGGTGTCGCGCAGCGCGTGCACGCGGTCGGCCAGGTGGATTTCCACGTTGTTGCCGGCCGCCTTGATCCAGACAATGTCATCCACCGCCACCAGTACCACGTGCTCGTCCACGCGCACCGGCAGCCGCTGCAGGTAGTCGTCGCGCTGGCGCAGTGCATCCAGCGCCTGCAGGATCTGCGCCGATGCCTGCGCGCCCACCCCGGCCCCGGCCGACAACCGGGCCTTGGCCCGCTGCAGCGCGGCGGCGAACCGCTCGCGGCTGAACGGCTTGACCAGGTAATCCACCGCATTGGCTTCGAACGCCTTCACCGCGTACTGCTCGTAGGCGGTCACGAAGACCGTGGCCGGCATACGCTCGGCACCGACCGTGGCCACCACGTCCATGCCGTTGATGGCGGGCATCTGGATGTCCAGGAACACCAGGTCCGGCGACTGGTTGCGGATGGCCGACACCGCGGACACGCCGTCGCCGCACTCGCCGACGATCTCGATGTCGGCATCGTCGCGCAGCAGGCGCACGATGGCATGCCGGGCGATCGGTTCGTCGTCGACCACCAGTACGGTCAGGGTCATGCCGGCGCCACCCCGGGGGTGAACTCGGGTGCATCGTCGGCGCTCTCCAGTACCCGGAACGGCACCCGGATGCGGCAGGCCACGCCTTCGGGCCAGAGCATGTCCAGCCGGACCTCGGCGGCATCGCCATACAGCTCTTTCAGGCGCAGCCGGGTGTTGGACATGCCGATGCCATGCCCGGCCGACACCGGCGGCTCGGTCGACAGCGTGCTGTTGCGGTTGCGCACCTCGATACACAGCGCGTCGCCGTCGCGCCGCGCGTCGATTTCGATGGTGTCACTGCCCACGCGCTGGCCGATGCCGTGGCGCAACGCGTTCTCCACCAGCGGCTGCAGGATGAGGCTGGGCACGGCGCAGTCCAGCGTGTCCGGGGCGATATAGGTGCGGGTGGTCAGGCGGTCCTTGAAGCGGATGCGCTGGATGCCCAGGTACAGCTCGATCAGGTCCAGTTCCTGGCGCAGGGTGATTTCCTGGCCGTCATAGTCTTCCAGGAAGGCACGCAGCAGTTCGCTCAGGCGCAGCAGCATGTCTTCGGCCGACAGCGTGTCTTCGTCCAGCAGGGTGATGATCGCGTGCAGCGTGTTGAACAGGAAGTGCGGCTGCAGCTGTGCCTTCAGCGACAGCAGGCGCGACTGCGCCAGTTCGGTGGCCAGCTGGCTGGCCTCCAGTTCGCGCCGGGCCTTTTCAGCGTGGAAATGCAGGGCCTGCTGGATCGCGAACAACGTCCAGTAGGTCAACAGGCCGATGGCGAAGTGCTGCTCCAGGAAATACCCGAGCTGCTCGGCAAACCCGCTGGGCTCGAACAGGGTGGAAACCAGTGCGCCCAGCATCATCGCGGCGAAGGTGACGCACAGGCTGGCCAGTACCTGCGCGCCCAGCCCGTGGAAACGCCCGGTGCCGCGCATCGGGAAACGTTCGGCGAGGCGGAACACCGTCGGGGCCAGCGCCGCCCACGTGTACCACTGGATCAGCGACCAGCGCGCCAGGTCCCAGAAGGGCCAGTCGGTGCGGGGCATGCCCACGTTGATGGCGTTCTGCATGGCGAACACCAGGGCCACCATCGTCCACAGGGCGATGTAGCGGGACAGGCGGATCTGGGTGCTGCCAAGGCGGATGAGCATGGTCGGTCCTGCGCCGCGCGTGTGCGGCAGGGCCATCTTAGGCGTGGGGGGAGGGGCCGGAAAGCGCCATGACGGCCCATTACGATTGACCCGCGCGTGGCGACGATTGGTCCCGGATCGGTTGGCGGCAGTGGGCGGGAGGCGCCTGATGCGGGTGTCCTTCACCACCCCGGAGATGCCGCCATGAATCTGATCCGCCTCGTCCTGATCTGCACGCTGCTGCACGTTTCACTCCTCGCCGCGTCCGACGCCCACGCCGGGGACGCGCGATACCTGGGCCTGCTCAACCGCGCCCATGACAGCGTAGTGGCACTGGAAGTGGCGCCGGCCGGCAGCGATGCGTTCGTCGTGCGCCCGATCGAGGTGCTGCCCGGCGGTGGCGGCAGCGGCGTGGTGCGCCTGGGCGACCAGGGCTGCCGCTTCGACCTGCGCATGACCTTCGGCAACGGCCGCCGCGCGGTGTATCACGCGGTGGATGTCTGCCGTGGCGATACGCTGGCGATCCAGCCGTTGCCGCGGTCGCGCACCCCGGCCACGGTGGCCGGCCGCTGATAGCGGTTCGACCTGCCTCACCCCGGGGCTATCATCGCGCCAGCGCCATCGGGGATGGCCAGGCGCACTACGCTCGGGGGAGCAGGCATGGAAGAGGTTCTGGGGCGGCTGCTGCTGATCGCATTTCTGCTGATCATCGCCAGCCTGCCGTTCAATGTGGTGATGCTGCTGTGGCTGCGCCGGGATCATCCCGAGGTCTTCACCGCGCTCGGGCAACCGCACACCTTCGGGCTGGGCCGGCACCATCACGGCAATGCGGACTACGCACGCTTCCTGTTCCTGCGCCGCCACCGGCAGCTGGGCGATGCGCGCATCTCGCGGATGGCCGATATCCAGCTTGGCCTGCTGGGCATCGGCGCGGGTGCCATGCTGCTGATGCTGGTGTTGATCCTGATGTGGCGTCCGTAGCGCCACGAATCGACCTGGCATGCGGCCACGCAGGCCGTTACTGCAGTCCTTCGGCGGCCAAGGCCTGCTGCACGGCCGGGCGCGCCCGCACGCGGGCATACCAGCGCTGCAGATGCAGAAACCGGTCGAAATGGATGTCCGCCTTGTAGTACGAGGTGAGCCACGCCGCCTGTCCCCAGCCGATCAAGGCGAACAGATAGGCATCGGCCACGCTGAAGCGATCCCCCATGAGGTAGTCGCGGTCCGCCAGCTGCTGGTCGATCCAAGCGACGCGCTGTTCGAGTTTCGGGCGTGCGGTGTCCACGTACTTGCCGGCGGCCACCGGGTACAGCAGCGGGATGAAGCCCTTGTGGATCTCGGTGCCAAGGAAGCCGAGCCATTCCTGCAGCCGGTAGCGATCAAGGCTGCCGATGGCCGGGGCCAGGCCGCGTTCGGGTTTCTGGTCGGCCAGGTACTGCAGGATCGCAGCGCCTTCGCGCAGCACGCTGCCGTCGTCCAGGGCCAGCGCCGGCACATAGCCCAGCGGGTTGACCTGCAGGTAGTCCTCGCCGTGTTCGGTGCGATGGTTACGGTGGTCGACCTTGACCAGGGTGGCATCCAGGCCCAGTTCATTGAGCACGATATGCGGGGCGAGCGAGCAGGCGGCAGGCAGGTAGTAGAGCTTCATCGCGGGATCCAGGTGCAGGGCGGGGGCCTCGATGGGAGGCGTCCCGGCGCATTCTAGGGGCCCGGTATAAAAACGGAAGAAGGCACTATTTCGTGGTGTAGGTACATAATGTATACCTGTTGGCACACGCGGAGCCCCACCATGAAAGACAACGTATCGGGCTGCTCGGTGGAAGAGGCGATGCGCCTGCTGGGCGGACGCTGGCGCCTGCTCATTGCGTCCTATCTGCTCGACGGTGCCAAGCGCTTCAACGACCTGCGCCGCGACATGCCGGCGATCTCCCAGCGCATGCTCACCCTGGACCTGCGTGCGCTGGAAGAGGCTGGGCTGATCCGCCGCACCGTGTATGCCACCGTGCCGGTCAAGGTGGAATACGCCCTCACCGACGACGGCCGTCGGCTGCAGCCGGTGGTCGAGGTGATGAAGGAGTTCGGGTTGTGGGTGAAGGCGCGCGCCGGCTCAGGGCGCGTCGTTGGCGGCGCGGAACTGCAGGACCTTGTCGATGGTGAAGCCGGGCAGCATGCCGCGCAGTTCGTCGAGCATGCCGATGCGTGAGGCCTCCGCGCTGTCTGCCGGCAGCCCGGCATCCAGCGCGCGCAGGTAGGTGCCCAGGCCAGCCGCCTGCAAGGCCGGCTCGCAGTAGGAGGCGGCCGCCGTGGCGATTTCGGTGGCGCTGGCGCTGCTGCGGAAGTGCTGCTGGGCGTAGCCGAAGTGACAGTCCAACAAGGCGGTCAGCGCCGGGTCCTGCGTTGTCGGGGGCGCGCTGGTCTGTGCCACGGCCGGCGCACCCAGGGCCAGGGTGACGAGCAGGGCGGCACGGAAGCGACGGGGCATGGCGATCTCGGTGGGGTCGTTCAGTGACGGCACGGTCAGCGCAGGGCCAGCGTCTGGACCGGGGCGACCGTGTCCAGCAGCGCCGCCACCCAGTCGATGAACACGCGCAGCTTGGCACTGACGTGGCGGTTCGGCGGAAACGCAACATACAGCGGCATGGGCGCCAGTTGCCAGTCCGGCAGCACGCGCACCAGTTCACCGTTGGCCACGTGCGCGGCGGCCATGTAGTCGGGCAGCCACAGCACGCCCAACCCGGACAGCCCCGCAGCCAGATAGGCGTTGCCATCATCCACCGCCAGTAGATACCGCCCGTGCACCTGGCGCTGCTGGTCGTCGCGGCGCAGGGCATAGGGCAACACCGTGCCGCTGCGCGCGCGCAGGTAGCCGACGATGTGGTGGGGGCTGCTTTCCAGGTCGTGCGGGTCCATCGGCGTGCCGGCCTGCGCCAGGTAGGCTGGCGCGGCGTACAGGCCGGCCTGCAGGTCCCCGATGCGACGGGCCACCAGCGACGGCGTGGTGATCTCGCCGCCGCGGATCACCGCGTCCACGCGCTCGTCGATCAGGTCGACGTGGCGGTCGCTGACGCCCAGGTGCAGCTGGATCTCCGGGTAACGCGCATGGAAGCTGGGCAACGCCGGCACCAGGACCAGGCGCGCCAAAGGCGCAGGCACATCCACGCGCAGGCGCCCGCGCGGCGTGGCGGCCGCACCGGACAGGCTGGTTTCGGCATCGTCGATGTCAGCCAGCAGGCGGACAACGCGCTCGTAGT
The DNA here is from genome assembly GCF_009832905.1 of Stenotrophomonas sp. 364. Taxonomy (NCBI): domain Bacteria; kingdom Pseudomonadati; phylum Pseudomonadota; class Gammaproteobacteria; order Lysobacterales; family Lysobacteraceae; genus Stenotrophomonas; species Stenotrophomonas sp. 364. The sequence goes on along the minus strand of NZ_CP047135.1, from coordinate 2,244,841 downwards.
AGGCCGCGCCGTCGGCGCTGAGGTTGACCTGCCGGGTCGTGCGATTGAGCAGGCGCACACGCAGCCGCGCCTCCAGCTGTTGTACCAGCTGGGTGACCGTGGTCCTGCTCATGTGCAGGCTCTGCGCGGCCTTGGTGAAGCTGCCGGTTTCCACCACCCGGGCGAAGGCCTGCATTGCGTCGAACCGGTCCATGCGGGGCATCCGGGAGGAATTGTTTGGATTCTACAAACAGTGATGGCTGGTGTGGAGCGTTTATCACCGGGCCGCGTCGGCCTACCGTGGCGGCAGTGCAATGAATCGGCCGCATGGCCGTTGGAGAAGACGATGGCAACCCGTGACGTAGTATTCCCGCCGGGCCGGCAGGCCCTGTACGAACGCAACCGCTATTCGCCGGCGGTACGCGCCAATGGCTTCCTGTTCGTGTCAGGACAGGTCGGCAGCCGCGAGGACGGCTCGCCCGAACCGGTGCTCGAGGACCAGGTGCGACGCGCGTTCGAGAACCTCAACGCGGTGCTGGGCGCGGCCGGCTGCACGTTCGACGATGTGGTCGACGTGACCGTGTTCCTGGTCGATCCCGAGGCGATCTTCGACCGGGTCTGGGCGATCGTGCCCGAGTACTGGGGCCAGGCGCCGTATCCGACCCTGACCGGCATCGGGGTGACCTGGTTGTATGGGTTCGACGTGGAAATCAAAGTGATCGCCAAGCTGCCGGACGCGGCGGCGCACGGAACGGCAGTCGCCCGCTAGGCGCCTGTGCTGTCCGGGGAGGGCTGAGGGACAGGCAGGACGTGCAGGCCCAGTCGGGCGCAGATGACCGGCCAGCGCCTAGCCAGCAACAGCATGACCACCCAGGTCACGCCGGGCAGCGCCGGGATGAAGGCCCAAAACACCGGCATCACGACATCGGCATGCAGCGCGCTCACCCAGCGACCGCCGGGTGCGCCCAGCTCGAGCAGTTGTGGGCCGATGAACGTGGCCAGCACCTCTGCCGGCAGCATCACCAGCGCCACGCAGGCGGCGAAGGCGCCGTAGACCAGCGCCGCGACGCTCAGGGTGAACCTGCCGGCGCAGGGAAGGCGACGCCAGGGCAGGAAGGCGCGCAGGGCAGGCGCCCACAAGGGTACTGACACCCAGAGCAGCTCCAGACCATGGAAGATCGCGTCGTCAGGGATCATGGTGTGGGCCGCGCATCAAGGGGCATCGGCAGGAGCCGCGCCCAGCGTGTGCCGAGAAAGCGCGCAGCCCATCCGGTAAACACCAGCAGTGGCATGCCGTACACGAGTGCGGGAAGCAGCGTCGCGGCCATGCCGGGGTGTGATGCCAGCTGATCCAGCGCGGCGGAAACCGGCGGTGCCGCGAGGATCAGAAGGCGCAGGGCGACCAGGCACGCCAGGTACGCCGCATAGGCCAGGCACCCGGCGCAGGCACTGAACAGCATCGGGCGCGGAAGCCGGCGACGGCCGCCGAACGCCCGCATCGCGGGCCACCAGAACGGGGCGGACGCCCACGCCAGGTACCCCGCCGCCACGCCCCCCATCCAGGCCATCAGTTCAAGGCCGAAGGTCTCCACGACCTGCATCATGCCGGCACGCTCCTTGCTGTCTTCGGTCCGGCAGCGATCGATGCCGGCGCGATGGAACAGTAGCGGCAAGCAGAGCGTCGCCGCAACGGTGCCCGCAACCCGCGCGGAGTGACCTGTCGCTCGCTGTCGCGCATTGTCTTCACGCGGCTGCGCCAGCCGTCTGCCGATAGTGTGAGGGTCATTCTGCTTCCGCGCGCGTATCTACATGCCCCTGATTCCCGAGCGCGTCCGTCGCTGGCCCCGGTCATGGCGCGTGGCGTTGCTCTCGCTGCTGGCGCTGTATGCGCTGTACCTGATCGCCGGCAACGTGTTCCTCAATACGCCGCTGTTTGATGCGGTCACCAACCGCAAGCCTGAGAAATTCAGCATGCAGACCGGGCCCGCGCTGACCCTGCTGCCCGGCCATGCCGTGGTCTGGAACCTGCGCATGCGCGGCCAGGCCGGACACACCGTCTATATTTTCCGTGCCGACCGCGCAGGCGCCTGGATCGACCTGCCGGCGCTGTTCCGCCGTGAGGTGCGCATACCGCGGATTGATGCCACGGGCGTGGAGGCCGAGGTCGAGCGCGTGGACAAGGGCATTCCGCCACCGCCGCGCAGTGACCGTGGCTGGACGCTGCGCTTCGATGCGATCCACAGCGACAGTATCCGCAGCGGCCGTTTCGGCACGCTCTTCATTGCCGGGCAGGGGCACGGCACGGTCGGCTTCCTCAAGCAGTTGAAGGGCGGGCCGTCTGAATTGTTCGACTCCACGGCCGGCTTCGAGAAGGCCGAGGTGACCGTGGGCGGGGTACGGGTGCTCGATGAGGCCCACCTTGCGGCGCGGTTCCATTTCCCGCGCCACTACCGCGACGAAGCGCCGGGCCTGCGCAAGCTGGACATCACCTGGGCACAACTGCAGGTGGATGCGCGCAGCCGCGCCGTGGAAATCGACACCGGCGGACCGCACGTCAGCGTCGGCAGCGCGCCGTCGAACGCCCGTCTTATCGGCGACGTGGTGCTGGACCGGGGCGCGCTGCAACCCGGCAGCCGGATGGTATGGAGGGTGCCGGTGCATGCCGGGGTGAACGCCGACGATCGCGGGCTGCTGGCGCTGCAGCTGGATGTGGCACAGGACATGCGCGTGCAGGCGCGGTTGCCCCGCGACCCGGAAACCGGCAGCGAACTGCATGCCGACCTGCGTATAACCGGCCGTAAGATCCCGTTCCGCGCCCCGGCCGAACTGCTGCCGCGGCTGACAGGGCAGGTGCAGGGCGCATGGAAGTTCGAGTCCTTGAACTGGATCGCCGATCTGTTCGTGCGCAAGCCGTGGTTCCACCTCGATGGCGGCGGCCTGCTGGAAGGCGACCTGAAGATCGCCGATGGCCAGCTGGCTGCGGGCAGTACGCTGGACATCCCGCAGGTGGCGGCCGTGGCCGAGGTGGCCGGGGTGCGGCTGCTCGGGCAGGCCAATGCGCACGGCAGCATCGTGGCCGGCGAGCCGGCGCAGGCGCAGCTGGACGTCAAGATCCCCGCGTTCCGCGCCGCACCGACCGACGCGCCCAAGGCGCTGCTGTTCGACGGCCACGCCATGGCCCTGACCTTGCGTGGCGACGCCCGCCTGCAGCAGTTGCGTGACGGCATGCGCGCGCACCTGCGCTTCAACGACGCGCGCGTGCCCGACCTCACCGCGTACAACCGCTACCTGGGCGGCGGCACCGGCAATGTGCGCCTGCTGGGCGGTACCGGCCTGCTCAGTGGCGATGTCGAAATGGACTCGGCCGGTCGCGTGGGCACCGGCCGGGCCGACCTGCGCGGGCGCGGCGCACAACTGCAGGTGGCCGGCATCGCGCTGCGCGGCGATGCGCAGCTGCAGGCACGGGTAAAGCGTGCCGACTTCGATGCCAAGCAGTTTGACCTGGGCGGCACAACGGTGGCGCTGCGCAACATCCAGGTCGGCGACGGCGCCGGACAGAACAACTGGTGGGGCACGGTGGCGCTGCGCCAGGGCCACGTCGATGCAGCCGCACCGTTTGAAGTCACCGCCCAGGCCGATCTGCGCCTGCGCGATGCGGGGCCGTTGCTGGGGGTGTTCGCCGAGCGCAGCGCGTACCCGCGCTGGGTGCTGGGCATGCTCGATTCCGGCGAGGTGCAGGCCAGCGGGAAGCTGCGCTGGCGCAGTGGCGAAATGTGGGTGGATGACCTGCAAGCCGAAAACGAGCGGCTGTCGCTGCGCGCGCGGCTGGACCTGGCCCAGGCCAGGCGCCGCGGCAACCTGTACCTGCGCTGGGGCGTTCTGGGCGCGGGCATCGAACTGGACGGCGAGCAGCGCAAGTGGCACCTGGCGGGCGCACGCGACTGGTACGACCAGCAACCCCGCGTGCTGCCGGCCCCCAAGGCCGCTCCCCGGTAGAGCCACGCCATGTGTGGCTGCAAGACGCGCCCGCACCCTCAGGCATTGGCGCACGGGTCCGGTTGCAGTGGCGCACCCGCACACCCCTCCTCGCCAGTGCTGGCTGCGCCACATGCCGCCTCCCGCTTACCCGTTGGGGAGGGCGCCGCGGGTGCCGTTTCCCCACCCGCCAGCTGGCGCGCCAGGTCGACATGGGTGATGTGCCCCTGCAGGAACAACAGGCCGCTGTAGATGTTCATGGTCCACGCTCCACTTGAGGAGCGTTGACGATAGGTGCAGGATGCGGGGCGAAAAAGCGACATTTCCGCAACCTGGTCTTGAACAGGATTCAAGTCGACATGTCCCGCATGCCCCTGCAGCCCCTGCAGAATTTCGTGACCGCCGCGCGCCTGGGCAACCTCACCCGGGCGGCGGAGTCGTTGAACCTGACGGTCAGCGCACTCAGCCACCAGATGCGCCAGCTGGAACAGCGGCTGGGTTACCCGCTGCTGCTGCGGCAACCGCGCGGGGTGGGCGTCACGCCTGAAGGCCAGCGCCTGCTCGAGCAGGTGGGGCCGCATCTGGATGCGATCCAGCAGGTCTTCCAGCCGTTCGGCGCACGCCACGACCGCGTGCTCACGGTCAGCGCGCTGCCCTCGATGGCCTCCAACTGGCTGGTGCCGCGGCTGGGCTCGTTCGTGGCCGCGCATCCGGAGGTCGAGTTCAACCTGGAGTCCAGCGAACGCCTGACCGATTTCGACCGCAACGTGCAGTGCGATGCCGCGCTTCGCGTGGGTGCCGGGCAGTGGGTGGGTGTGCACGCCGAGCCGTTGTTCGATGAGTGGTTGATGCCGATGGCCAGCCCCGCGCTGGTGGAGCGCATGGGCGGCGTGGATGCGCGCCCGCTCTCGGAATGGCCGCTGTTGGGGGATCCCGATGGCGAATGGCAGCGCTGGTTCGCACAGATCGGCCAGGACCCGCCGCGCCGCTACGTGGCCATGCTCAACGATTCGGAGTCACACCATCGCGCGGCGCTGGACGGCTTCGGGGTAGCGCTGGGGCGGGTGACGCGGGCGCGGCTGCTGCTCGATTCGGGCCAGTTGGTGGCCTTGTCACCGCACCGCTTGAAGACGCGCTGGTCGCATTGGCTGGTGTATCCGCCGCGCTCGGCCCGCCACCAGGGCTTTCTGGACTTCCGCCAATGGCTGCATGCGCAGGCGCAGGAACATGCAGAGCACATGCGCCAGCCCGGATGACCGGCGGATGACGTAGCTCAGAACGCGGTGGGCGCGACCGAGATTTCACCGTTGGCGCTGAGCGCCAGGCGGTACTTCAACGGCTTGCCGAGCTCGGCGATGATCTCGGTCTCTCGCCGTGCACTTTCCGCGCCGAACCGGCACAGCGCCTTGCCTTCCGGATTGGGGCCGGTGCCGAGAATGTACCTGCCCGGCGCCACATGGAAGGTGACCTTCTCGGCGTTGTCGATGGTGGAAACCTTGCGGCCGTCCAGGTATACCGCCGTCATGCAGCCGCTTCCCATGAAGCCTGCGTCTCGCGCGACGATCAGTACCACCTTGTCCTGGCCTGGCTGCATGAGCTCGGGTGCGAAGATCCGCTCCGGTGGCGTCGAACGTGCCGTGCTGGTGTTGATGGGCGTGGTGGCGCACGCAGAAACGGCGATGGTGATGCCGACCGCAAGGAAAATCTTCTTCATCATCCCCCCGAAGCAGTGGTGTGTCGTTGCTGATTCTATCGCTGGTGGGTCAGCCGCTGTCCACAGGCGTGGCGATGTCCTGATAGACCACTTCGCTGCCCAGCACCTTCAGGCCCGCCGGGCCGCTGCTCAACAGCCGCTGTTCGCCGATGGCCTGCTGCCATTGCAGCTGGAACCCGGCGGCGGCCGGCAACTGCGTGGCCAGGGTATGCAGGTGATGGCGGGCCTGCGGACCGGCGCTATCGAAGTGGCCCAGCAGCACGCCGTGCTGGTGCACGATCAGGCGATGGCTGCTCATGCGGACACCGTCCCGGCAAGGGGCGCATCGGTAACAGGCGCCGGCGTCGGCAGTGCATCCAGCCACGCGGCGAACAGGTCGCGTGCGGCGGCCGCCAGTGGCGCGGCGTAACGGGCAGCCTGTTCGCGCAGGGTGCGGGGATCAATACCCGCGCGCTGCAGTTCGTCGGCATGGCCGATCAGCCAGGTGTCGATGCGGGTGGCGTCGACCTCGGGATGGCACTGCAGGGCCAGCAGGTGGTGGCCGATGGCGAACGCCTGCTGCGCACAGGCGGGCGTGGCCGCCAGGCGTTGTGCACCGTCGGGCAGGGTGAAGGATTCGCTATGCCAGTGCAGCACCGGGATGCCCACCAGGGCGCGCAGGGGCGAGGCGAGGCCGGCATCGGTCAGCGACAACGGCGCGAAGCCGATTTCCTTCGCGCCCATCGGCGTCACGCTGGCGCCCAGTGCGCGGGCCACCAGCTGCGCGCCCAGGCAGATGCCCAGCGTCGGGCGGTCCGCGGCCAGGCGTGAGCGCAGCAGGGCATGCAGCACCTGCAGATGCGGGTAGGCCTGCACGTCATTGGCGCTGATCGGCCCGCCCAGCACGATCAGCAGATCGGCGGTCTCGGCGTCGTCCAGGCGGTCGATGCCGGCCTGCAGTGTCTGCAGCTGCCAACCGCGTGCGGCCAACAACGGAGCGAGTATTCCCGTGTCTTCAAATGCGACGTGCTGGATCGCCACCGCCTTCATGGGGTGCCCTCGGCGGCGCTGGTGGGCCAGTAGAAGCTGTCCGGGGTGGCGCGCGCGCCGAAGATGGCCTGGCCGACCCGCACCACGGTGGCACCTTCTTCGATGGCCAGGTCGAAGTCGCCGGACATGCCCATCGACAACTCGTCCAGCAGGATCCCGTCCGGCAGGGTGGGCCGCAGGCGGTCGCGCAGGTCACGCAGGCGTACGAAGCACGGGCGTACCTGCGCCGGGTCGGACGAGAACACCGCCAGCGTCATCAGTCCGCGCACGCGCAGCCGGGGAAAGGCCGGCAACTGCTGCATGAAGTCCGCCACCGCGATCGGATCCAGGCCGTACTTGCTGGCCTCGCCGGAGGTGTTTACCTGCACGAACACGTCCAGCGTGCGCTGCTCCAGCGCCAGCCGGCGGTCCAGTGCCTCGGCCACGCGGAGGCTGTCCAGTGCCTGGAATTCACTGGCGAAGCGCGCCACGTCGCGGGCCTTGTTGGTCTGCAGGTGGCCGATCACCGACCAGCGGATCGGCAGGTCGGCCATGCCGTCGGCCTTGGCCTGGGCCTCCTGCACCTTGTTCTCGCCCAGTTCGCGGCAGCCGGCTTCCCAGGCCAGGCGCAGCCGTGCCTGGTCGACAGTCTTGCTGACCGGCAGCAGGCGCACGCCGGCCGGATCGCGGCCGGCACGTTCGCACGCACGCGCGATGCGCTGGCGCACGGCCGCCAGGTTGTGGGCGATGGTGTCGACGGTGGTGGCCTGCGGCCAGTCGGGGCGTGCGATGGGCATGGGGAACTCCTGAAGCGAGGGCGGCTGCACGGGCGGTCCGGCACGTGCAACACTGTCCCGGGACGATCCGTATATTGGCATAGGACAAAATGAAAATCACCGGCCAGACCGCCAGCGCGGTGTTCGACAGCATCCGCCAGCAGATCCTCAGTGGGGCGCTGGTACCGGGCCAGCTGCTGCCGCCGGTCCGCGACCTGGCCCTGCAGCTGCAGATCAACCGCAATACGGTGGCCGCCGCCTACAAGCGGCTGGACGCGGCCGGGCTGGCGCAGACCCAGGGCCGGCGCGGCACAGTGGTGACCGCGCCGCCGGCGGTCGGTGCCCAGGAGGGCAGTACGGGCGGTTCGGCGTTGCACGATCTGTCCAGTGGCAACCCCGACCCGCAATGGCTGCCGGACCTGCGGGGGTTGTTGCCGGAACGGGCTCCGCGCCTGTACGGCACCCCCACCATCGACCCGCAGCTGGAGCGGTTGGCACGCGCGCAGCTGGACCCGGATTGCCCGCCCGGGTATGCGCTGGAACTCAGCCATGGCGCGGTCGATGCGATCGAGCGGGTGCTGGGTAGCTGGCTGGTGCCGGGCGACCGTGTGGCGGTGGAGAATCCATGCTTTCTCGGCAGCCTCAACACCCTGCGCGCGGGCGGGCACGCCACGCTGGCGGTGGCCATCGATGAACATGGCATGGTGCCGGCGGCGCTGGCGGCGGCGCTGGATGCCGGTGCGCGTGCGGTGCTGCTGACCCCGCGTGCGCACAACCCCACCGGCGCCAGCCTCAGCCAACGCCGCGCGCGCGAACTGCGCCAGGTGCTGGAACGGCATCCGCAGGTGCTGGTGCTGGTGGACGATCATTTCGCATTGTTGTCGCAGCAGCCGTACCACTCGGTGATCGCCGCGCGCACGCGGCGCTGGGTGCTGGTGCGTTCGCTGTCCAAGGCGCTCGGGCCTGACCTGCGCCTGGCGGTGCTGGGCTGCGATGCCGACACCGCCGCACGCCTGCGCCTGCGCATGGCCCCCGGCACCGGCTGGGTCAGCCACCTGCTGCAGGATGCGGCAGCCGCGGCGCTGGGCTCGGCGCGGGTGATGGCGCGCGTGGCCAAGGCCGGGCGCGACTATGCGCAGCGTTGCCAGGTGTTGCAGCAGGCACTGGGCGAGCAGGGCATCCAGACCCCTGCGGTGATGGACGGGCTGAACCTGTGGGTGCCGCTTGCCGCCGACAGCCAGGCGCTGGTGCTGGCGCTGGCCCAGCGCGGGTGGCAGCTGCGCGGCGGCGAAGTGTTTGCCGTGCAGCCGGGCGTGCACGGCCTGCGCATCACCACCGCCATGCTGGCCGCCGGCGACGCGCGCCGCGTTGCGCTTGATCTACGCCAGGCGCTGGAGGATCACGGCGCGCTGGGGGTACTCGGGCGCACGTAGTGCGATTGGCCGTTGTCGCCGACGAAGATCAACTCCGGCTTGCCCTGCCAGGAAGTGAGCATGGCGCCGGTGCTGTTCTGGTGCTTGATCACCAGGGTGGCGCCGCGATCCGGATTGGCGGTGACCTTGAATACTTCGGTGGTGCCACTGGCATCGTCCAGGGTGAGCATGGCTTCATCCCCGACATCGGCGGTGCCGTAGCCGCCGCGTTCGGAACCGTCGGCGCCGAGCAGGATCAGCCCTGACAACGGCGATGCGCGCGGCCCCTGCGAGATGCCCTTGCTGAGCGGGTCGGGCACCGGTGCGCCAAGAATCACCCGGGCCTGGCCGGTGCTGTCCTGGATGACCAGCCCGCGTGCGGTGATCACCCGGTCGTGGGCCTGGCTCTGGTGCAGGCGGATGCCGGTCCAGGCGGAAACGACAAGCGCAAGGCTGGAGACAACCAGCGTGGTGAGGGTGAGTGCGCGTGACATTGGCGGCTCCAGATCCTTGGAAGCTCGCGACCATACCGCAATGGTTGATTGCGACACCAGTCGGGAAAGTCTGTATTTGCAGTGATCGTGAAGTTGGTCACGTGTTGCTGCGCGGCATCAATGGAAATCCCGACTGTGCGTGCGCACGCCTTCGATCAGGGAGTCGATGTTGTACATCTGCCGCACGATCAGGTGCTGCACGCCATCCACGCGTTCCAGGCGGCCGTCGATCTGCATCATCCGCGCTTCCACCAGCACCCGGTGCTGGCGGTCGGCGGTCTTGCGCCAGACCACGGCGTTGACCATGCCGCATTCGTCTTCCAGGGTCAGGAAGGTGACCCCGCTGGCGGTCTGCGGGCGTTGGCGCATGCGCACCAGCCCGGCAAACCGCACGGCGCGCCCATGCGGCAGGGCGGCCAGTTCGTCCGAACGCTGGCAGCGGCGCTGGCGCAGCTGCGCGCGGATGAAGGCCACCATGTGCCGGCCCAGGGTGGTGCCGGTGCTGTTGTAGTCGGCCTGCATGTCCTCCAGCGCACTGGGCGGCGGCAACGGCACGCTGGCTTCCACGGTGGCCCGTGCGGTGTCGAACAGCGGCAACGGTTTTTCCACGCCCGACACTTCCCAGCGCGCGCGATGGCGATGGCCGCTCAACCCCTTCAACGCCCCCGCATCGGCCAGCAGGCCCTGGTGGCGGCGATCCAGCCGCGCGCGTTGGCTGAGGTCGGCCACGCTGTCGAACGGCTGCCGCGCGCGTGCCTGCACCAGCGCGGTGGCGACATCTTCGCTGAAGCCATCGATCAGGCGCAGGCCCAGGCGGATGCCGAACGGGCGGTCGGGCGCCGTGGGCGGCAGCAGCGTGCAGTCCCAGTCGCTGCGGCGCACATCCACCGGCAGTACCGGTACGCCGTGGCGGCGCGCGTCCTGCAGGATCTGGTCGGGGGTGTAGAACCCCAGCGGCTGGCTGTTGATCAGGCTGGCGGCAAACGCCGACGGGTGGTGGCACTTGAGCCAGCAACTGACATAGGTGATCAGCGCGAAGCTGGCCGCGTGGCTTTCCGGGAAGCCATAACTGCCGAAGCCCTTGATCTGCTCGAACAGGCGTTCGCCGTATTCGCGGCTGTGGCCACGGGCGGCCATGCCGGTGAGCAGGCGGTCGCGGTGCGGCTCCAGCCCGCCATGGCGTTTCCAGGCCGCCATCGAACGGCGCAGCGCGTCGGCCTCGCCTGCGGTAAAGCCGGCCGCGGCCACCGCCAGCTGCATCACCTGCTCCTGGAACAGCGGCACGCCCAAGGTGCGCTTGAATACCTTCTCCAGCGCGGGCGGGTAGTCGATTTCCTCGATGCCTTCTTCCTTGAGCTTTTTACGCCGGTTCAGATAGGGGTGGACCATGTCGCCCTGGATCGGGCCGGGGCGCACGATCGCCACTTCGATCACCAGGTCGTAGAAACAGCGCGGCTGCATGCGCGGCAGCATGGCCATCTGCGCACGCGATTCGATCTGAAACACCCCCAGGGTGTCGGCGCGGCAGATCATGTCGTAGGTTTTCGTGTCGCCGGGAGGAATATCGGCCATGCCCATCAAAGGTGCGCCGTGCGCGTGCAGCATGGCCAGGCATTTGCGCACGGCGGTGAGCATGCCCAGTGCCAGGCAGTCCACCTTCATCAGCCCGGTGGCGTCCAGGTCGTCCTTGTCCCACTGGATCACGGTGCGGTCGGCCATGGCCGCGTTTTCGACCGGCACCAGGGTGGACAGCGGGTGCTCGGAAATCACGAAACCGCCCGGGTGCTGGGACAGGTGGCGCGGGAAATCGACCAGTTCGCTGGTCAACGCCACCACCCGCCGCATCAGCGGCGTGTCCGGGTCGAAGCCGCGCTCGCGCAGGGCCTCGGGCAGCGGTTCATGGCTGCTCCAGCGGTCCAGGCAGGCGGCCAGTTCGTTGACCTGGTCCGGCGGCAGGCCGAGCACGCGGGCCACGTCGCGCACCGCACTGCGGCCACGGTAGCTGATCGCCACCGCGGTCAATGCAGCGCGTTCGCGACCGTAGCGGTTGAACACGTACTGCAGCACTTCCTCGCGGCGCTCGTGTTCGAAGTCGATGTCGATGTCCGGCGGCTCGTCGCGTTCGGCGGAGATGAAGCGCTCGAACAGCAGTTCCATCTCGCTGGGGTCGATTTCGGTCACACCCAGGACGTAGCACACCGAGGAATTGGCGGCCGAGCCGCGGCCCTGGCAGAGGATCTTCTGGCTGCGCGCGAAGCGCACGATGTCGTGCACGGTCAGGAAGTAGGACTCGTACTGTTTCGTGTGGATCAGGTCGAGTTCGTGTTCGATCTGCGTGCGCTGTTTTGCCGTGGCGCCTTCTTTCCACCGCCATTGCATGCCGTCCTCCACCAGCGTGCGCAGCCAGCTGGCCGGGTCGTGCCCGGCCGGGATCAGTTCGCGCGGGTAGGTGTACTGCAGCTGCTTGAGGTCGAAGTGGCAGCGGTCGGCGATACGCACGGTTTCGGCCAGCAAGGCCGGCGGGTACAGCGCGGCCAGCGCCTGGCGGGTGCGCACATGCCGTTCGCCGTTGGCAAACAGCCGCCAGCCGGCATCGGCGATGGTGCAGTGGTGGCGGATCGCGGTGAGGGTGTCCTGCAGGGCGCGGCGGCGGCGCACGTGCATGTGCACATCGCCGCTGGCCACCAGCGGGATGGCATGCTCGCGACCGAAGCGTTGCAGCGCGGCCAGGCGCTGGCTGTCATCGGCCTCCCGGTGCAGCTCCACCGCCAGCCACAGCCGCTGTGCGAAGCGGGCCTGCAGCCAGGCGGCGTCATCGGCGTTGGGCACGCGGTCCAGCCACAGGCACAGCAGGCTGTCGGGCAGCGTATCCAGATCCTCGCGCAGGCAGCGGTACTCGCCCTTGGGCGCGCGCCGGCGGCAGGTGGTGATCAGCTGGCACAGGCCGGCATAGGCGGCCAGGTCGGTGCACAGCAGCACCAGCTTGGGGCCGTCGTCGAGCTGGAACTCCGCGCCGGTGATCAGCGCCAGGTCGTGCTTCTTCGCTGCCTGCCAGGCCCGCACGATGCCGGCCAGCGAGCATTCGTCGGTGATCGCCAGCGCGCGGTAGCCCTGGCCCTTGGCGCGTGCGAACAGTTCCTCGGCGATCGACGCGCCGCGCTGGAAGCTGAAGGCCGACAGGCAATGCAGCTCGGCGTAGTCGGGCAGGGCGGTGCTCATGAAAACCAGCCGTGCAGCATCCACGGCCCGCCGCGCCCATCGGCGCTGGTATAGGCCCAGCCGCGCTGGCCCTGGCCGGTTTCGATCACGTAGTAATCGCGGCGGATATCGCCTTCATCCCACCAGCCCGATTCGATCCGTTCCGGCCCGGACACGATGCGCAGGTGCGGGTCGAGCAGCGGCTGCGGGCGTGGCAGCAACCAGCCCGGGCGCACGGGCAGGACCGGCGGCGGGCCTTTGGGCGCACCGTGGGCATCGCCGCTGGCACGTTCGGGACGATGTTCGGCACGCAGCCCCAGGCCCTGTACCGCGTCATCGCCCAGCCGGGCACGCAGCCGCTCGCGCACCTGTTCCCAGGGCATTGCCTGTTGCGGGCGGGGGTCGAACAGGTCGCGCGCGGCCGGCACGAACGGGGGCAGGTGGTCGGCCTGCAGGCGCAGGCCTCGGCTGCCGGCGGGCAGCTGCAGGTGGTCCACCCGGTTGCGCGCCAGTTCGAACAGCATGGCCGCATCGCGCTCGGGCGCGAGCAGGCCGATGGCCAGGCAGGTGTCCGGGTGCTGGTCGTGTTCGAACCACAACGTGAAGCGCTGCACGCCGCCATCGCGCGAACACAGGAAGGCCGCCAGGTCGCCGGTGAGCCGGCGCAGCGGGAACAGCAGCGCCTGGGTGGACTCGATCTCGTACTCGAACTCGATGCGTGCGTCGAAGCGGTCCGGCGGCTGGTAGTAGCGCAGCGGCGGCATGCTGATCCCGCGCAGTGCATCCAGATGGGCCAGGACCGTCGGCGGAAAACGCCGCGCCAGGCTGTCGCGCGGCAACTGGAAGGCCGCTCCCAGCGTGCGCAGGCCCGAGCGTGCCAGCACCGTGGCTGCCTCGGCCGGCAGCCCGCTGTGTTCAATCGGCACCTGTGCCAATGTGGCCTCCAGCTGCTGGGCCTCCACCCCCAGCCGTGCATGCACGCGGGTCAGCACCCAGGCCGCATGCGGGTTGGGTGCGGCCACCAGGCGATGGCGGAAGCCGAGGTCCTTGAGGCCCTCGCACAGGCGCTTTTCGATCGCGGGCCAGTCACCGAACAGCGCGCGGCTGGCGCCGATCTCCAGCGCCAGCGCATGCGGGAAGGCCAGGCTGACCTGCGAGCTGATGCCATACAGCCAACTGGCCAGCAACTGCCGGGTGGCCTGTTCGGCGTGCGGGTCGTGCTCGACGGTGCGCATGTCGCGGGTGAGGACCTGCGCAGCCGACAGCAGCATGCCGCGGCGCAGCCCAAGCTGGCGCGCCGCCGGACTCACCGCATGCAGTACGCGACGCTGCGCCGGACCGCTGAGCAGCACCAGCGGCACCGACGGATCGGGCTGCTGGCGCAGGGCGGCATCCAGCGCCAGCTGTGGCAGCAACAGGCAGGCCCAGTGCACGGCGGCCGCTCAATGCGCCAGGGCCAGCGGCAACGGCTGCGCCGGGGCCATGCCGCCGCGGCACTTGAGCACGCGCACCTGGCCATGCTCAAGCTGCAGCCGCAGTGGCGCCGGCGAGGCGTTGCGTGCCTGGCGCAGGTCGCGGAAGGCGAACCCCAGGCACTGGCCGGTTTCGGCGGCCACCTGCAGCCGGCGCAGGGCGCGGTCGTCGGCCTGCTGCGGCCAACACAGCACGGCCGCACAGGCAGCAGAACGCAGGCACTGTTCGGCGGCCCACAGGGCATCACGCGGCGTTGCCCGCACCACCTGCACCTGGTTCAAGGCCAGCCCGGCACCGGCCCAGCCCGGCGCATGCGGCAGGTAGGGCGGGGCAATCAGCACGATGGTCTGCTGCTGCTGGCTCAGCCGCGCCAGGGTGGGCCAGACCAGCGCCAGCTCGCCTTGCCCAGGCCCAGCCAGCAGCACCTCCGACAGCGCCGCCGGCGGCCAGCCGCCCCCTGGCAGGCGGGCGTCCAGCGCCGGGTGGCCGGTAGGGTGCGGGGCGGTGGCCGGCGGCGTGGCCTGCGGCCTGCCGCGCCAGACCTGCCGGCTTTCCAGCAACTGGTCCAGGGCGACGACCGCGCCCATCAACGCACCTCCCGGGAGGGCTGGCGCAGGTGGGCAGGGGCGGCAAGGCGGGGCATGGCGGGCAGTATCGGCAGGGTCGGTGTCAGGGGCTGAGACCGCCAATCCTACCGGCAATTAGTAAAAATGCTAACGATTGACGCGCCGGCAGTTTGAACGCAGCCGGGGTGATGAATGCTTCAGTCAGTGGCCCGCCGGTGGTCGCGGGCGGAAACCGTCCACCACGCGCCCAGCGCAAGCAACGAAACCAGGGCGCCGGCAGTGCAGACACCGCTCCAGCCATACGCGGCATACAGGCTGCTGCCCAGCAGCGCGCCGATCCCGCTGCCGGCCGCATAGAACAGCATGTAGGCGGCGATCACCTGCGCCTGCGCGTTGGGCGCGGCGGCCAGGATCAGGCTCTGGTTGGTCACGTGCAGTGCCTGTACCGCCAGATCCAGCAACAGCACGCCCAGTACCAGCCAGCCCAGGTGCAGCGGCAACGCCGCCAGCGGGGCCCAGCTCAACAGCAACAGCAGCAGCGCAGCAAAGGAAACACGGTGGGCATGGCCGCGATCGCTCCAGTGCCCGCTGCGCGCGGCGGCCAACGCGCCGAGCAGGCCGACCAGTGCGAATGCACCGATGGCGGTATGGCTGAGCGCATGCGGCGGCGCGCTCAATGGCAGCGCCATGCTGCTCCAGAACAGCCCGAACGCGGTGAACAGCAGCAGTCCGAGCACGCCGCGTTGGCGCAGCACCGATTGCTGGCGCAGCAGAGTGATCAACCCGATCCGGGGCGCGGCATCGGCCACCGGCAGCCGTGGCAGGCGCAGCCACAGCACCGCGCCGCTGACCACCATCAGCACCGCCGACAGCACATACACCGCACGCCAGCCCCCCAGGTCGGCCACGCCACCGGCTACCACCCGGGCCAGCAGCAGGCCGATCACCACGCCGGCCTGCGCGGCACCGACCACGCGGCCACGCTCATGCGGGCCCGCCGCAGCGGCGGCATAGGCAATCAGCCCCTGGGTCATCGCGGTGCCGAGCAGGCCCACCGCCAGCATGCCCAGCAGCAGCGCGGTGGCGTTGCCGGCCAGGGCAACGCCCAACAGGGCCACGACCAGCCCCACGCTCTGCGCCGCCATCAGGCGCCTGCGTTCCAACCGGTCGCCCAGCGGCACCAGCCACAGCAGCGCGATCACCGAGCCCAGCTGGGTGGCGGCGATGACCGCGCCGATCCGGGCGGTGCCGATGTGCAGGTCGGCGGCCAGTGCATCCAGCAGCGGTTGGGCGTAGTAGACGTTGGCCACGCTGAGCCCGGCGGCACAGGCGAACAACACCAGGAGGGGCGTGGTGGTACGGGGCAGGGGTGCGGCGATGGACATCGTATGGTCTCAAAATAGAACCAGTTGATTCTGGATGATCTGGTTCTAAAATAAAACCAATTATGGAGGTGCCCCATGCACGACGATCCCAACGCCACCTGCCCGGTGGCCCGTGCGCTGGACCTGATCGGCGACCGCTGGTCGCTGCTGATCGTGCGCGACGCCTTCGATGGGGTGCACCGGTTCAGTGATTTCCAACGCAGCCTGGGCATGTCGCGCAGCATGCTCAGTCAGCGCCTGCAGGCGCTGCAGGAGTCCGGCGTGCTCGCCCAGCAGCCGGCGGCCGATGGCAGCCGGTACCACGACTACGTCCTGACACCGAAAGGGCAGGCGCTGTTCACGCTGGTAGTGGCGCTGCGGCAGTGGGGCGAAGCGTTCCTGTTCGCCGAACATGAACCACGTTCGCAGCTGCTCACTCTGGCCGATGGCCAGCCGCTGGCGCCGCTGCTGCCGCAGGACAGGGCAGGGCGCGTGCTGTCGCCCGAGGCAACGCACGTGGTCAAGCCCGCCGCGTCGTGATCGACCAGGCGGCCCTGCGCCGTCGAAACTGAACACGCTGTTGACAGGGATGAACAGGGTGGACGACTCTTCACCGGATGGGTGCCGCCTGCGGCACCCACCGGGCAGGGCGGCTGTATCGACGGGCGGAGGGGCCTGGTCGTAGCTGCATTGACTGGTAATACCCGATACCGGCCTGCAAGGCGCCGGCATCCGCCATCTTGGCGCTGCACCCTTCTGCGGCACGACTCCCTGGATTTTTTGCGCAAGCAAAGGTGTTTCGCCCGCTTATGAAAACGATTACAAAGCCACTGGCCCTGACGGCCGCCATCACGCTCTCGCTGGCCGCCTCGGCCTGGGCCGCGCCCACCGCCGCCACCGGCGGAGCCGACGCCTTCACCGTGCTCAGCCTGGAACAGGCGCCGAAATGGCTCAATGCGGCCGACGTTGCGGCCCAGCTGCAGGCCATGAACGTGGACGCGCTGACCATCGGCAACGTGCACCGCGAAGCGGACACCAGCGGCACCAGCCACGTCCCGGATCCGCTGGAAGCGCTGGCCGACCAGCTGGGTTACACCTACCGCTTCGTCAGTGCCGACCCGGCGTCGGCCGAGCGCCGTGGCAGCATCGTGATCTCGCGTCTGCCGGTGGAAGCGGAGTCGGGCATCGAAGCCCCGGGCATGAACTACCTGCGCCTGAATGACGGCCGCCACGTGGTGGCGCTGTACACCCATACCGCCGCCGCCGATGGCGCGCGCTTCAAACAGCTCATCGACGCCTCGCGCGTGGGCGCGCCGGCCGTGCTGCTGGGTGCCAACGATGCCGCCGTGACCGGCTTCGACGCCAACGGCGACGTGGCCCGCTCCAACGGTTTCCAGTCGGCCTCCAGCACCGCAGTCAAGCTGCGCATCGATGCCGACAGCCCGGCGATCGCCGGCAAGCTGCTGACCCTGGGCTACGCCGCGCCGGTCGGCGGCGATACGCCGTGGATGGACACCTCGCTCAACGCCGACGCACGCGCGCGGCTGATCGTGGCGAAGATGACCGACGACGAGAAGTTCCAGATGCTGCACAGCTACTTCGGGCTGGGCAAGGATGGCGGCCCGCTGCCGGAAGGCGCGGTCGGTTCGGCCGGTTTCGTACCGGGCGTGGCACGCCTGGGCATTCCATCGCAGCAGTCGGCCGATGCCGGTGTGGGCGTGACCAACCCGGGCGGCATCCGCAAGGGCGACCACGCCACGGCGATGCCGTCCGGCCCGTCCACCGCGTCCAGCTGGAACCCGGAGGTCGCCTTCGCCGGTGGCGCCACCATGGGCCGCGAGGCCTGGCAGCAGCGCTTCAACATCCTGCTGGCCGGCAGCGTCAACCTGCAGCGCGATCCGCGCAACGGCCGCAACTTCGAGTACGCCGGCGAAGATCCGCTGCTGGCCGGTCGCCTGGTCGGCGAGTCGATCCGCGGCGTGCAGAGCCAGCACGTGGTGTCGACGATGAAGCACTTCGCGCTCAACGACATGGAGACCTCGCGCAATTTCCACAGCGCCGAGATCGGCGAGCAGGCCATGCGCGAATCGGACCTGCTGGCGTTCGAAATCGCACTGGACATCGGCAAGCCCGGTTCGGTGATGTGCTCCTACAACCGCATCAACGGCATCTACGGCTGCGAGCACGACTACCTGATGAACCAGGTGCTCAAGCAGGAGTGGAAGTTCCCCGGTTTCGTGATGTCCGACTGGGGTGGCGTGCACAGCGGCTCGAAGGCGGCGCTGGCCGGTCTGGACCAGCAGTCGGCCGGCGAAGTGTTCGACAAGGCCGTGTACTTCGATGAACCGCTGCGCCTGGCTGTCAATGGCGGCGTGGTGCCGCGTGCGCGTCTGGATGACATGGTGTCGCGGATCCTGCGTGCGATGTTCGCCAACGGCAATTTCGACCTGCCGCCGCAGCACCAGCCGATCGACGACGCCGCCGGTTTCGCCGCCGCGCAGCGCACCGTCGAAGAGGGCAGCGTGCTGCTGCGCAACGCCAACAACCTGCTGCCGCTGGGCCCGGAGATCAAGCGCATCGTGATCATCGGTGGCCACGCCGACAAGGGTGTGATCGGCGGCGGTGGCTCGTCGATGGTGGGCTGGACCGCCAAGGGCACCAACGCGGTGCCGGGCGTGCTGCCGACCACCTGGCCGGGCCCGGTGATCTTCCATCCGTCCTCGCCGCTGGAAGCCCTGCGTGCCGAGCGCCCGGACGCCAGCATCGAATACGTGGACGGCCGCGATGTGGCCGCCGCCGCTCGCGCTGCCGCCGGCGCCGATGTGGCGATCGTGTTTGCCACGCAATGGTCGGCTGAATCGGTCGACCTGCCGCACATGAAGCTGCCCGACAACCAGGACGCGCTGATCGCCGGGGTGGCCAAGGCCAACCCGAAGACCGTGGTGGTGCTGGAAACCAACGGCCCGGTCGAGCTGCCGTGGCTGCAGCAGGTGCCGGCGGTACTGCAGGCGTGGTACCCGGGCATCCGAGGGGGCGAAGGCATCGCCGCGCTGCTGACCGGCAAGGTCAACCCGTCCGGCCGCCTGCCGGTGACCTGGCCGGTGGATGCCAGCCAGCTGCCGCGCCCGGAAGTGAACGGGCTGGGCTTCAACCCGAAGCACAAGCCGGATGACACCATCGATTACGACATCGAAGGCGCCAACGTTGGCTACAAGTGGTTCGCGGCCAAGGGCCTGACCCCGCAGTTCGCGTTCGGCCACGGCCTGTCCTACACCACCTTCACGTATGAAAACCTGAGCGCCACCTCGATGGGCCAGCGCCTGGTGGCCACGGTGGACATCCGCAACACCGGCAAGGTTGCCGGTGCGGACGTGGCCCAGCTGTACCTGAAGATGCCGGAAGGCAGCGCCACGCCGATCCGCCTGATCGGCTTCCAGAAGGTCACGCTGCAGCCGGGCGAATCGCGCCGGATCCGCATCGAGGCCGAGCCGAAGACGCTGGCCAGCTTCGACACCGCCGACAAGCAGTGGAAGATCGCCGAAGGCCGCTACGAACTGCAGCTGTCGCGCTCGGCCAACGAGCCGGTGGAAACCAGTCCGGTCGTGCTCAGCGGTGGCGTGGTGCGTTAAGCGACGGCGGCTACCGACCAACGGTCGGTACCTACCCGCAGGGGGTTGCCGCCATGACGGCCAACCCCGTACGCAACCTGGTAGGGCACGACCGTTGGTCGTGCCTGCCGCAGCTCAACCGGGCAGATGCTGGCGCAGGTGCGCCAGCAACAACTGCACCCGTCGCGATGGATGTGCGGTGTTGGGAAACACCGCATACACCCCCTGGCGCGGAAAGCGGTGCCCGCGCAGGATCAGCACCAGCCGGCCTGACGCCAGATCCTCGGCAATCAACCACTGCGGCAGCACCGTCGCCCCGGCCCCGGCCAGCGCGAATGCACGCAGCGTGGACGCATTGTCCACTGTGACCACCGCATCGGCGGGGTTGCTGGCAAACATCTGGTCGCTGCCATCGGGGGCGATCAACGGCAGGTCCGCCAGACGCGGATAACCCAACCGCGGCAGCGTACGCACCCACTCCGGGTCGTCACGCGCGGCCTCATCGGGCAACCCCGCCAACACCGACGGCGCAGCCACTGCGCACAACGCGTGCTCATCAAGCAGGGTGGCGCGCAGCTCGGAATCGGCCATGCGCCCCAACCGGATGGCCAGGTCGAAACGCTCGGGAATCAGGTCGGCATGCGCCGGTGTGGTCGACAGGTGCAGCCGCAGCTGCGGGTGCAGGGCGCGGAACCCCTCCAGCAGCGGCACCAGCTTGGCCGCCGCGTATTCGGGCGTGGTGGTCAGGCGCAGCGTGCCGCGCAGTTGCAGTTGTTCGCTGCGCGCCTCTTCGATGGCCTGTTCGGCCGTGGCCAGCATCGCCACGCAGTGCTGGTGGAAGCGCTCGCCGGCCTCGGTCAGTGCCAGGCTGCGGGTGTTGCGCACCAGCAGGGTCACGCCCAGTTCCTGCTCCAGCCGTTTCAGGTTGAAGCTCACCACAGCCTTGCTCTGGCCCAGGCGCTGCGCGGCCGCGGTGAGGCTGCCGGCATCGACCACGGCCTTGAAGGTCTCGAAGCGGTCCAGGCTGACCATCGCGCACGCCTCTTGTGTCAAAAATTGTTTGACAGTCTTGCATTGGATGTTCGGTTTATCCAGCGCCGCCCAGCGCGCATGCTGCCGCCTCGCAACGGGAGTGCCGCATGACCTATCGCGCCAAAGTGGAGCTGCTGTACCTGCTCGGGTTCTCGCTGGACCTGGTCAACATGTTCATCGGCACGGTGGCCTATCCGGCCGTGGCGACCGACCTGCACGCCTCGGTGCCGCAGCTGGCGTGGATCGGCAACGCCTACATGCTGGGCCTGACCCTGGTGATCCCGCTGGGCAGCTGGCTGGCTGCGCGGCTGGGCGAGCGCCGGTTGCTGTGCCTGTCGCTGGCGGTGTTCGCGCTGGGCGCGATCCTGGCCGGCACTGCGCCCAGCATCGAAGCGCTGATCGGCTGGCGGCTGCTGCAGGGGCTGGGTGGCGGGTTGCTGATTCCGGTCGGGCAGGCGATGGCCTACCGGCATTGCCCACCGGCCGAACGTGGCCGCCTCACCGCGCGCATCATGGCCGTGGCGCTGCTGGTGCCGGCGCTGTCGCCGACCCTGGGCGGCTGGCTGGTCGGGCTGGGGTCATGGCGCTGGGTACTGCTGGCCAGCGTGCCAATGGCCGCGCTGACCCTGCTACTGGCCGCCGCGTGGGTCCGCTACGAGGCGCCGCGGGCGCTGCCGCGGCTGGACCGGCGCGGCCTGGTGCTGGGTTCGCTGGGCCTGAGCCTGTTGCTGGTGGCCCTGAGCCAGATCGCCGAGGCGCAGCAGCGCACGCTGGGCATCGGGTTGCTGATGGCCGCCACGGCCGTGCTCGTGGTCTATGCGCGTACCGCGCGACGCACCGCGCAGCCGGTGCTGCACTGGACGTTGCTGCGACACCCCACGCTGCGCCTGGCCATGGTGGTGTACCTGCTGGTGCCGGGCACGTTCATCGGGACCCAGCTGGTGGCAACGCTGCTCCTGCACCGGCAGGGCTACACCCCGGCCGCCATCGGCGGTTTCATGCTGCCCTGGGCGCTCGCCTCGGCCTGCGCGATCGCCACTACGCGGCACTGGCTGCCGCGCATCGGTGCGCGGCCGCTGTTGAGCGCGGGCATGCTGTGCCAGGCCGTGGGCATCGTGCTGTTGATCGGCATCCATCCTGGCCAGCCGGGGATGCCCATGCTGGCATTCGCGCTGATGGGGCTGGGCGGCAGCCTGTGCAGCAGCAGCGCGCAGACGCTCGCATTCCAAGGCATGGCCGACGACGAACTGCTGCCGGGCAGCGCGCTCTGGAATCTCAACCGCCAACTCAGTTTCTGCCTGGCCGCCGCGGTGCTGGCCTGCGTGCTGGCGGCGCTGTCGTCGGTGACGCCTGACCGCGCCTTTACGTTGACCCTGCTGCTGGCCGCCGGCATGACCCTGCTGCCGCTGCTTCTGCTCTGGCGCCTGCCGGCGTCCACCCTGACCTTGAGGATCTCTGTATGACCGACACCTCCGCCCTGCATGAAATCCACGCACTGCATGTGCTGATCGAAGACTGGTTCAACGCGCGCATCCCGGTGTCCGCACTGGACACGCTGATGGCGCGTTTCAGCGAAGACTTCAGCATGGTAGGCGTCGCCGGCCAGCGCCTGGATCGCGATGCCGTGCAGGTGTTGTTCGCCGGCAGCCACGGCGCACGCCGCGGGCTGGTGATCGCCATCGAATCGGTGCAGGCCACGGCCCTGCCGTCGCCGCTGGCCCTGCTGCGCTATCGCGAAGGCCAGGGCGTGGAGGAGGGCGCGATGCGTTGGCGGGAATCGCTGGCCGTGCTTCGCCAGGAGCACGGGCAATGGCGCTGGTTGGCGCTGCATGAAACAGCCAGCGCCTGAATCAGCGCACGTGGTAAAGGCCGAGCTGGTCTTCGTCGACCAACACCACGCGGTCGGGTCGCGCGCTGAAGCAGGGCGCGATGAGCAGCGGCCGCACATCGCCGGCCTGCATTGCGCCACGCAGGAAGGCGACCACATTGGCCGCCGTGGCAAGGAAGGTGCGCCCGCCGACCAGGGCGGTGCGCCCCTTCCAGGTCACCACGTTATGCGCCACGTAGCAGCTGGCGTCCTGCAGGACGTCAGCCAGCGCTTCCAGGTCGGCGATGGGCTGGAATGGCGCGCCAGCAACAACGGCATCGCGCATCTGGAAATAGATGCGCTGCTCTTCCTCCCGCGACGCCAGCTCGGCGCGCACCAGTGCCTGCAGTGTGTAGGGGTTCTTCATCATCGGCCGCCTTGTCCGGTGGAGCGTGCCCCTGTGGACCCCGGGGCCCATTCTGGGGTGCCGCGCGTGGCTTTGCACGATCCGGTGGTTGATGGCTGAATGCGGGCGGCAGGGACAAACGGCACCTACTGGCGCGGCGCGGGCGGCGCTAGGCTTCAGGGGTTGTTCGCCGCCACCTGCCGGGAGAGAGCCCATGCGTGTCCGTGTCGTGCCTGTCGTGTTGTTGAGCCTCATGATTGCCGCCAGCGTGTCGGCGCAGACCGCGCCGATGACCCCGGATATCCCGGCCAAGGGATTTGTGACCCCCACCGCTGCCGACAACTACGACAAGCGCGTGGTGATGGTGCCGATGCGCGACGGCACCAAGCTCTACACGGTGATCGTGGTGCCCAAGGGCGCAAAGCATGCCCCGATCCTGTTGACCCGCACCCCGTATGACGCGGCCAACCGCGCCAAGCGCATCGATTCGCCGAACATGCGCGACATCCTCCCGCAGGGCGACGAGGTATTCGTTGACGGCGGCTACATCCGGGTGTTCCAGGACATCCGCGGCAAGTACGGCTCCGAAGGCGATTACGTGATGACCCGGCCGCTGCGCGGGCCACTCAACAGCACCAAGGTGGACCATGCCACCGATGCGTGGGACACCATCGACTGGCTGGTCAAACACGTGCCCGAAAGCAACGGCAAGGTCGGCATGCTCGGCTCTTCGTATGAAGGCTTCACCGTGGTGATGGCGCTGACCAACCCGCACCCGGCACTGAAGGTTGCCGCGCCGCAGAGTCCGATGATCGACGGCTGGATGGGCGATGACTGGCTCAACTACGGCGCCTTCCGCCAGGTCAATTTCGGCTACTTCACCGGCCAGCTGGCCAAACGCGGCAAGGGGCCGTCGATTCCCAGCGTTGGCTATGACGACTACACCACCTTCCTGCGTGCCGGCTCGGCCGGCGACTACGCGCGCGCCAACGGGCTGGATCAGCTGCCGTGGTGGCACAAGCTGATCGAGCACCCGGCCTACGATGCGTTCTGGCAGGAACAGGCGCTGGACGCGCAGATGGCCAAGACCCCGCTGAAGGTGCCCACCATGTGGCTGCAAGGCCTGTGGGACCAGGAAGACATGTGGGGTGCGGTGCACAGCTATGCGGCGATGGAGCCGCGCGACAGCAGCAACACGCTCAATTACCTGGTGATGGGCCCGTGGCGGCACAGCCAGGTGAACTACGACGGCAGCAGCCTGGGTGCGCTCAAGTTCGACGGTGACACCGCATTGCAGTTCCGCCGCGACGTGCTCAAGCCGTTCTTCGACCAGTACCTCGTGGACGGCGCGGCCAAGGCCGATACGCCGCCGGTGCTGATCTACAACACCGGCGAGAACCACTGGGACAAGCTGCAGCAGTGGCCGCGGACGGTGGCAAAGAGCAAGCCGCTGTATCTGCGTGCGGGCGGCAAGCTGTCGTTCGAGGCGCCGCAGCCAGGCGAAGCCACCTACGAGGCATACGTGGCGGACCCGGCCAAGCCGGTGCCGTTCGTACCGCGCCCGGTGCGCTTCGCCGACCGCGACATGTGGACCAGCTGGCTGGTGAAGGACCAGCGTTTCGTGGACGGGCGGCCCGACGTACTCACCTTCGTCAGCGAACCGTTGACCGAACCGCTGCGCATCGGCGGCGCGCCGCAGGTGAACCTCGCCGCGGCGACCACCGGCAGCGATGCCGACTGGGTGGTGAAGCTGATCGACGTGTACCCCGACCAGACCCCGTCCACGCCGGAGATGGGCGGCTATGAACTGGCGGTGTCGATGGCGATATTCCGCGGGCGCTACCGCGAGAGTTTCAGCGCGCCCAAGGCGATCGCGGCCAACCAGGTGCTGGACTACCGGTTCGGCTTGCCCACGGCCAACCATGTGTTCCAGCCGGGCCACCGGGTGATGGTGCAGGTGCAGTCCAGCCTGTTCCCGCTGTACGACCGCAACCCGCAGACCTTCGTGCCGAACATCTACCTGGCCAAGCCGGGCGATTACCAGAAGGCGACGCAGCAGGTGTGGCACGCACCGCAGCAGGCGAGCTTCATTTCGTTGCCGGTGTATTGACCGCGGACGCACGGATAACCTTCAACGCCCGGGTAGAGCCGACCGTTGGTCGGCTGCACGCAGATCGTCCCCACACCGGTAGAGCCGACCGTTGGTCGGCTGCCTTCGCGCGGATCCGGCTGCATGGGCAGCCGACCAACGGTCGGCTCTACCCGCATTGCGTCGCCCGTGCACAGGCGTTAGCGTGCGATTCCGTTTCTCCTGATGTGACCGATGAAAAGGATGTTCGTGCTGACGGCGCTGGCCGCGCTGGCCACGCCGGTGCAGGCGCAGTCGTTCACCGTGCTGGGCCACCGCTTCGGCGCCGATGCGCTGGTAGCCGCCGATGGCCGCCTGCTGGTGGCACCCAACGGCGAGCGCATGGTGCGGCTGGCTGCCGATCGCTGGATGCGCGCACAGGGCGACGCCACGCCCCAGCAGTGGTACGACGATGCAGGACGGCTGCTGCGCGAGGACCACGGTTACACTGAGTACCACACGCCCTTCGTGCTGCCGCAGGCCGCCCCCGGCGACCCGTTATGGAAGGCGTTCATCCGCGCCGACGGCGACCCGGTGGGTGGCTGGGGCGTGGTGGATGCACTGGGCCACGTGCGTCTACCGGCCCTGAATGATGGCGAGTGGCTGCCGCTTGCGGTGCCCGATCGCGTGGTGTGGAACGCCCGCAGCGGCCCGCTGCGTTTCCATGACCTGGAGGGGCAGCCGGTCATGCTGCTGGACGAACGCAAGGCGCAGTGGGTGGCCGGGCCCTTCGTCGGCCGCCACGTGTATGTGTCCTGCAGTGTCGAGGTGCCCACGCAGTGCAACGTGCAGAACGAAGCCGGCGCCACGTTGTTTGCCGACGATATTGACGCGCTGCTGCCGCTCAGCGACGGCGGCTGGTGGTTGCGTCAGGGCGAGCTGTGGCGGCGGGTAGATGCGCAGGGCAGGGCAACAGATGCGGCCCGCTACCGGCAACAGGGCCTGTACCCACGCTATCGCCAGTACGGCGGCAGCGCAGGCCGGCGCGACTGGCCCGGGCAGGTCAGCCGCTACGCCACCGGCAGCGAGCACGACACCCCCGAACCCGGCTGGCTGATGGCCGACGGTCGCTTCGCCCCACTGCCCACGCCCCGCGGCAGTGTTCGGATGGACTACTGCGGGGGTCGCTGGTGGGGGGTGCAGGATGACGATGCCTCGCCGCCCACCGAGGTGTCGGCCGCGCTGGTTGCGGTGCTGGACGCGCCCGATGCCGAGCAACGGCAGGCACCCGCGTGGCGCGTTCGGGCTGCTGCCGACGGTCGCACTGCTGCCGTATTCGACTGCAAGGGCCAGGTGATGTTCGCCCCGTCCAGTGTCGACAGGCTGGACGCGGTGGCCGGGGGCCTGCTGGGCACGTTCGTGGGCGAGTCCTCGCCGCGGTTGTGGTGGGATGGCACCACCGCACACACGGTGCCCGAAGGTCTGGCGATCGATGACGATCACGTGGTGCCGCCGTTGCTGCTGCTGTGGAACCAGGCCATCGGCCAGAACCAGCCGTACAACATCGCGCTTGGCAAGGTGATCGGGAGCGCTGTCGATGGGGTCGAGCACATGGATGCACGGCGTGTGGTGTTCCGCCGCGAGGGGCAGCAGGGTCTGATGCTGGCCGATGGCAGCGAGCCGCTGCCTCCCCGGTACCTGGAGATCCTGCCGTGGGGCGAAGACCGCACACTGACGCGGCGTTCTCTGGAGGACGGCGATGAGGAACTGACCCTGCTGGGTGCGGATTACAGGGTCTTGATGCGGCGACGCCTGGCCTTCACCGGCATGGCGCTGGAAACGATCTGGCAGGGAAACGTGCAGGGGCAGGCAGTGGTCCGGCTCAACCTGGGCACGATGCAGCTGGCCGATGGCCCGTATTTCGTGCAGCAGTGGCTGGATCGCGACGGGCAGGTGCTGGTCAGTGACGTCAGCTGCCCGGCGCCTGGTGATGACGTGCTCGCACGGGGAGCAGGGGTCATGCTGGGCAAGGGATGGCGGCAGGACAGCACGCCGCAGCAACCCTGCCGGTTGCCAGATGCGTTGATGCCGGTGTTGCAGGGCGGCAACGTCACGCCCGCGATGCGGTAATGCCGGCCAGCGACCGGCATTACCCACGACAGCCGACCAACGGTCGGTATTACCAAGCACCGCCGACCAACGGTCGGCTCTACCGGGTCGGTGCGTGTGTCATGCGCCCGAGACGCTCGGGTAATCGGTGTAGCCGCGCGAGCCGCCGCCGTACAGGGTGTCCGGGTCGAGGTCGGACAATGCAACGCCCAGGCGCAGGCGTTCAACCAGATCGGGGTTGGCAATGAACGGACGACCGAAGGCGATCACGTCGGCGTAGCCGGAGGCGATGGCGGCTTCGGCGGTGTCCTTGGTGTAGCCGTTGTTGGCGATCCACGCCCCCTTGAACTTCGCGCGCAGCGCGGCGTAGTCGAACGCGATGTTGTCGCGCGGGCCGCCGGTGGCGCCTTCGATGACGTGGATGAAGGCCAGCGGGCCAATCGCATCCAGGCGCTCCACGGCGCGTTCGAACAGTGGCTGGGGATTGGAGTCGGCAGCGTCGTTGGCCGGGGTCACCGGGGAGAGGCGCACGCCGGTGCGCTCGGGGCCAATCTCCGATGCGATGGCACGGACCACCTCATCCAGCAGGCGCGTGCGGTTCTCGATGCTGCCACCGTATTCGTCGGTGCGCTGGTTGCTGCCGTCGCGCAGGAACTGGTCGATCAGGTAGCCGTTGGCCGCGTGCACTTCCACGCCATCGAAGCCGGCGGTGATCGCATTGCGCGCTGCCTGGCGGTAGTCCTGGATCAATCCGGGAATCTCGGAGAGTTCCAGTGCGCGGGGTGCCGAGACATCCTCGAAGCCTTTGCTGGTAAAGGTCTTGGCCTTGGCCGGCAGCGCACTCGGCGCCACCGGCACCTCACCGTCGGGCAGCAGGCTGGTGTGCGAGATCCGGCCGACGTGCCACAGCTGCAGCACGATCTTGCCGGCGCGCGCATGCACCGCGTCGGTGACCTTCTTCCAGGCGTCGATCTGGTCCTGGCTGTAGATCCCGGGGGTGTCCAGGTAGCCCTGGCCGAGCGGGCTGATCTGGGTAGCCTCGGCAATGATCAGGCCGGCGCTGGCGCGCTGTTCGTAGTACTGGATCGCCAGGGGATTGGGCACGCGCCCTTCAATGGCGCGGTTGCGGGTGAGCGGGGCCATCGCGATGCGGTTGGCCACCGCGATCGCGCCGAGCCGGGTAGGGGTGAACAATGGGCCGTCACTGGTGGAAGTCATGGGCATACCTTTGGGGGGAGGGCTGCGTCGATGCAGCCTGGACAAACAGAATGTGGACGTACGACCGCCAGCATAGGCACAGGTGCGTTGCAGCGATGGGAAGCATTGTTGCGGGCGTCTGTGTGCACGTTGCGTAACGCACGGCCGGCGTAGCGTAGTGCCGGATGCAGGTGTTTCCTGCGACATGTTCCAACCAGAGGTACAACGCGATGATTGATTATCAGCTTAAGGGCAAGGTGGCGATCGTGACCGGTGGTGTGTCCGGCATCGGCCTGGCCGCGGCCGAACTGCTCGCAGCATCCGGCGCAGCGGTGGCGGTGTGGGATCTGAAGGACGATGCGGTGCAGGAGACCGCCGAGGCGCTGCGCGGCAAGGGTGTCAAGGCGATCGGCATCGCGGTCGACGTCACCGACGAAAAGGCCGTTGAAGCGGCGGTACAGCGCACCGTGCAGGAACTGGGCGGCCTGCACATCGCCGTCAACAACGCCGGCATCGGCGGACCGTCGGCGACCAGCGGCGACTACCCGGTGGACGGCTGGAAGCGCGTCATCGACGTCAATCTCACCAGTGTGTTCCTGTGCCAGCGAGCGCAGATCCAGGCCATGCGCGGCGGCGGCAAGGGCGGCAGCATCATCAACATGGCCTCCATCCTGGGGCAGGTGGGGTTCAACAATTCCGCTGCCTACGTGGCCGCCAAGCACGGGGTGGTCGGGTTGACCCAGACCGCGGCGTGGGAGCACGCCGGCGACAGGATCCGGGTCAATGCGGTCGGCCCCGGCTTCATCGCCACCCCGCTGCTGGACAAGATGGACCCGACGGTCAGGCAGGCGTTGGAAAGCAAGCACGCGCTGGGCCGTCTCGGCCAGCCCGATGAGGTCGCCGCGCTGGTGGCCTGGCTGGCCAGCGACGATGCCTCGTTCGCGACCGGCACGTATTACGCCATCGATGGCGGCTACCTGGCGCAGTAACCGGTGCCTGGCGGTCATGCGGCAACCCACTGCCGCATGACCGTGCACATCCGCCTCACGCGCCTCTTCACGGCGCTGCCACGTGCCCCACGCAAGGCTGGGTCGAACAGGCGAGGATGTACGGATGGGACTGGAACAGGATCTATCGATACTGCTGCGGATTGCCGCAGCCATGGTGTTTGGTGGCTTGATCGGCATCGAACGCGAGATGGGCAAACACGCGGCCGGTCTGCGCACCCACATGCTCATTGCCGGCGCGGCCGCCTTGATTGTGGGCCTCGGCGACAGCATCGCCGAACACTTCCAGCAGGAGCGCTATCGCGACCTGCTGCAGGTCGATCCGGTCCGTCTCATCGAGGCGGTAGTGGCCTGCGTAGGTTTCGTAGCGGCCGGCACCATCCTGCGCGGGACGCGCGATGACCAGGTCAGCGGCCTGACCACGGCCAGCTCCCTGATCATGTCGGCGTCGATCGGCATCGCGGTCGGCATCGGCGAGTACGTCATCGCCATCGGCGTCAGCATCCTGTGTCTGATCGTGCTGGCGGTGTTCAGTCGGATCGCCAAGAAACTGGAGGCATCATGAGCAGCGACCGTCCCTTCCAGATCCAGCATATCGACCACATCGTGCTGCGCGTGCAGGACCTGCCGCGTGCGGTGGCGTTCTACCGCGATGTACTCGGCTGCACGGTGGCGCGCGAGCGACCGTCGCTGGGCATGGTGCACATGCACGCCGGCACGTCGATGATCGATCTGGTCGCCGTGGACGGAAAGCTCGGCACCCCCGGTGGCGCGGCGGCGGGTACGCAGGGACGCAACCTGGAGCACCTGTGCCTGCGGGTGGAGCCGTTCGATGTTGAACAGCTGAGGGCGCACCTGCAGATGCACGCGGTGGAACTGCGCGGCAAACCGGCGAACAACTTCGGCGCCGAGGGCGATGGCCTGTCGGTGTACCTGTACGACCCGGACGGCAACGGGGTGGAGCTGAAGGGCCCGGCCAGCGACTGCGGCTGCAGCTAATGGTCATACCAAAACGCGAGGCATAGAGCTATGGTCTAATAGGCCTGTCACGCAATTGGCGTTTCAATGCGGACACTTCCTGACCCTTCTTGAGCCATTGGTCATACCAATGGTGAGGTGGAGGAATGCATGCCGGCCCGCACCTCCCGTGCGCGGCCTTCCGTCCGTTCCGTTGAGATCCGCCGATGCAGCCCTGGCAACAACTGTATGACCCCGCTGGCAACCTGTGGCTGTCCAGCCTGATCGCGCTGTTGCCGATCGCCTTCTTCTTCGTCGCCCTGGCCGTGCTGCGCATGAAGGGCTGGCTGGCTGGAACGCTCACCGTGGCCATCGCCCTGGCGGTGGCGCTGCTGTTCTACCGCATGCCGCTGCAGCAGGCGTTCGCGGCCGGCGCGTACGGCTTCATCTACGGGCTGTGGCCGATCGCCTGGATCATCCTGGGCGCGGTGTTCCTGTACAAGGTCTCGGTCAAGACCGGTCAGTTCGACATCATCCGCGCCTCGATCCTGTCGGTCACCGAAGACCAGCGCCTGCAGATGCTGATGGTCGGCTTCGCCTTCGGTGCGTTCCTGGAAGGGGCGGCCGGTTTCGGTGCGCCGGTGGCGATCACCGCCGCGCTGCTGGTCGGGCTGGGCTTCAAGCCGCTGTATGCGGCCGGGCTGTGCCTGATCGTCAACACCGCACCGGTCGCCTTTGGCGCGATGGGCATTCCGATCATCGTGGCGGGGCAGGTCACCGGCCTGGATCCGTTCGAGATCGGGCAGATGGCCGGCCGCCAGCTGCCGTTCCTGACCATCATCGTGCTGTTCTGGATCATGGCGATCATGGACGGCTGGCGCGGCGTCAAGGAAACCTGGCCGGCAGTGCTGGTGGCCGGCGGCTCGTTCGCCATCGCGCAGTACCTGACCTCCAACTTCATCGGGCCGGAACTGCCCGACATCACCGCCTCGCTGGCCTCGCTGGTGTGCCTGACCCTGTTCCTGCGCCGCTGGAAGCCGGTGCGGATCTTCCGCTTCGATACCGAAACCAGTGCCGAGGCCGCAGCGCAGGCAGTGGACGCCCCGCGTTACAGCACCGGGCAGATCATCAAGGCGTGGTCGCCGTTCCTGATCCTCACCGCGATGGTCACCGTGTGGAGCATCAAGCCGTTCAAGGCGTTGTTCGCCGCTGGCGGGCCGCTGGAGCACTGGGTGCTGAAGCTGCCGGTGCCGGGGCTGGACCAGCTGGTGCAGAAGATGCCGCCCATCGTCCCATCGCCCAGCGCCTACGAGGCGGTGTACAAGTTCGATGCGGTATCAGCCACCGGCACCGCCATCATGCTTGGCGCGGTGCTGGCCATCGTGCTGCTGAAGATGCGCCCGGCCGCGGCGCTGCGCACCTTCGGTGAGACCGCCAACGAGCTGAAGGTGCCCATCTACTCGATCGGCATGGTGCTGGCCTTTGCCTTCATCGCCAACTACTCGGGGCTGTCGGCCACGTTGGCGCTGGCCCTGGCCCATACAGGCAAGGCCTTTACCTTCTTCTCGCCGTTCCTGGGCTGGCTGGGCGTGTTCCTGACCGGCTCGGACACTTCCTCCAACGCGCTGTTCTCGGCGCTGCAGGCCACCACCGCCCAGCAGATCGGCGTGTCCGAGGTGCTGCTGGTGGCGGCCAACACCACCGGCGGGGTGACCGGCAAGATGATTTCCCCGCAGTCCATCGCCATCGCCTGCGCGGCGGTGGGGCTGGCCGGCAAGGAGTCCGACCTGTTCCGCTTCACGGTCAAGCACAGCCTGATCTTCACGGTGATGGTGGGCATCATCACCACGCTGCAGGCGTACTGGCTCACCTGGATGATTCCCTGAGCCATGCGCGGATCACGCCACGCGGGCGACAATGACGGCATGAAGAACGAACGCCTGTCCGACAAAGTGGCCGCGCAGCTGCGTGGCCTGGTGAGCACGCAGAACCTGCAGCCGGGGGATCGGTTGCCGGCCGAGCGGGCGCTGGCCGTGCAGCTGGGGGTGTCACGCACCGCCCTGCGCGAGGCCATCGCGCAGCTGGCCAGCCAGGGCCTGCTGACCGCGCGGGTAGGCGGTGGCACCTACGTAGCCGAACCCGCCGCGCGGGCCCGGCAGGCCATCGACGAACCGCTGATGCCGTACCTGCCGCTGTTCCAGGGCGACCCGGAGTACCGCTTCGACGTGCTGGAGATCCGCCACGCGCTGGAAGGCGCCACCGCCTGGCACGCCGCGCTGCGCGCCACCGATGCGGACCGGGCGAAGATCCGCGACGCCTTCAACACCATGATGGCCGCACACGGCAAGGACGATCCGGCCGGTGAGGCGCGCGCCGATGCGGCCTTCCACCTGGCCATCGCCGAGGCTTCGCACAACCTGGTGTTGCTGCAGGTGATGCGCGGCCTGTTCGAGCTGTTGCAGACCAACATCTCGCAGAGCCGCGAAAAGCTCTACACCTCGCCACGCACGTTCGAACCGTTGTCGGTGCAGCACCGGGAAATGATGGACGGGGTGCTGTCCGGCGATCCCGAACGCGCGCGCGCCGCCGCACACGCCCATCTGGAATTCGTGCACACCTCGCTGCGCACGCTCGACGACAACGAGGCCCGGCGCACGCGCGCTTCGCGGCTTCCTTCCGCCCACGGTTGATTCCCATGATCATCTCCGCCTCCACCGATTACCGCGCGGCTGCGCAGCGCAGGCTGCCGCCGTTCCTGTTCCACTACATCGATGGCGGCGCGTATGCCGAACACACGCTCAAGCGCAACGTGTCCGACCTGGCCGACATCGCGCTGCGTCAGCGCGTGCTGCGCAACATGGCCGAGCTGAGTCTGGAAACCACCCTGTTCGGCGAGCGCCTGGCGATGCCGGTGGCGCTGGCGCCGGTCGGGCTGACCGGGATGTATGCGCGACGCGGTGAGGTGCAGGCGGCGCGCGCGGCGGCCAGCCGCGGCATCCCCTTCACCCTGTCGACGGTGTCGGTGTGCCCGATCGAAGAAGTGGCGCCGGCCATCGATCGGCCGATGTGGTTCCAACTGTATGTGCTGAAGGACCGCGGCTTCATGCGCAATGCGCTGGAGCGGGCCAAGGCCGCCGGGGTCACCACGCTGGTGTTCACCGTGGACATGCCCACCCCCGGCGCGCGCTACCGCGACGCCCACTCGGGCATGAGCGGCCCCAACGCGCCGCTGCGGCGCATGCTGCAGGCCGCTACCCATCCGTGCTGGGCGTGGGACGTGGGCCTGCGCGGCCGCCCGCATGACCTGGGCAACATTTCCACCTATCGCGGCAGTCCGACCGGGCTGGCGGACTACATCGGCTGGCTGGGTGCCAACTTCGATCCCTCCATCTCCTGGAAAGACCTGGAGTGGATCCGTGAATTCTGGTCAGGACCCATGGTGATCAAGGGCATTCTCGACCCGGACGACGCGCGCGACGCGGTGCGGTTCGGCGCCGATGGCATCGTGGTCTCCAACCACGGCGGCCGCCAGCTGGATGGCGTGCTGTCCACCGCGCGTGCGCTGCCGGCCATTGCCGATGCGGTGAAGGGCGAACTGAAGATCCTGGCCGACTCGGGCATCCGCAGTGGCCTGGACGTGGTGCGCATGCTCGCGCTGGGCGCCGACAGCGTGCTGCTGGGCCGTGCGTTCGTCTATGCACTGGCCGCGCAGGGCGAGGCCGGCGTGGCCCATCTGCTGGACCTGATGGCCAAGGAAATGCGGGTGGCGATGACGCTCACCGGGGCGAAGACCATCGCCGACATCAGCCGCGATTCGCTGGTGGACGCCACCCGTCGCCTCGCGGCCGCGCCATGAACGCTGCATCCCAGGGCCCGGCCACGCTGTTGGCGCAGCTGCGTGCGATCGTCGGCAATGCGCACGTGCTGTGCGGCGACAAGCCGACCCGGCGCTTCCGCAAGGGCTACCGCTTCGGTAACGGCCCGGTGCTGGCGGTGGTCCGCCCGGGTACGCTGCTGGAGCAGTGGCGCGTGCTGCAGGCGGTGGTGGCTGCCGATGCCGTGGTCATCATGCAGGCCGCCAACACCGGCCTGACTGGCGGCTCCACGCCCGACGGCGCGGACTACGACCGGCCGGTGGTGATCCTCAACACGCTGCGCCTGACTGGCGTGCAGCTGATCAACGAGGGCCGACAGGTGGTCTGCCTGCCCGGGGCGACGTTGGACCGGTTGGAGAAGGTACTGGCGCCGCTGGACCGCGAACCCCACTCGGTGATCGGCTCGTCGTGCATTGGTGCCTCGGTGCTGGGCGGGGTCTGCAACAATTCCGGCGGCGCGCTGGTGCGGCGAGGCCCGGCCTATACCGAGATGGCGCTGTTCGCCCAGGTCGACGCGGACGGGCGACTGCAGCTGGTCAATCATCTCGGCATCGCGCTGGGCGACACCCCCGAGCAGATCCTGGAGCGGCTGCAGCGCGGCGACTACGCACGCACCGACGTGGACAACCGCACGGACCGCGCCGCCTCCGATCCGCGCTATGCCGAGCAGGTACGCCAGGTCGATGCGTCCACCCCGGCCCGCTATAACGCCGATCCCTCACGCCACTACGAAGCGGCCGGTTCGGCCGGCAAGCTGGCGGTGTTCGCGGTGCGGCTGGATACCTTCGCGCGCGAACCGGCCGAGGTGTTCTACATCGGCAGCAACGCGATGGAGGATCTCACCGCGGTCCGCCGACACCTGCTGACGGCCTTTGAGCGCCTGCCGATTTCCGGCGAGTACCTGCATCGCGACGCGTTTGATATCGGCGAGCGCTACGGCAAGGACACCTTCCTGCTCATCGATCGCCTGGGCACCGCGCGGGTACCGGCTGCATTCGCGCTGAAGAGCCGCATCGACGGTTGGTTCGAAATGGTCGGGCTGCTTGGGGCCACCGACCGGGTCATCCAGGCCATGATGCGCCTGCTGCCGGGGCACCTGCCGCCCCGCATGAAGCAGTTCCGTGACCGTTACGAGCACCACCTGCTGCTGAAGGTATCGGCAGGGGATGCGGCCGCCACCGAGACCTTCCTGCGCACGCACTTCGCCGATGGCGAGGGTGACTTCTTCGCATGCACCGCCGATGAAGGCCGCAAGGCATTCCTGCATCGCTTTGCGGTGGCAGGCGCGGCCGTGCGGTATCGCGACGTACACCGCGATGCAGTGCAGGATATCGTCGCGCTGGACGTGGCCTTGCGCCGCGATGACCGCCAGTGGGTGGAACAGCTGCCGGCGGACATCGACGCCAAGCTGGCCGGCAAGCTGTATTACGGGCACTTCTTCTGCCACGTGTTCCACCAGGACTACATCGTGCGCAAAGGCGAAGATCCGCTGGCGATCGAGCATGCGATGTGGGCATTGCTGGACGCGCGTGGTGCCGAGTACCCGGCCGAACACAACGTGGGCCACCTGTACCCGGCCAAGCCGGCACTGGTCGCGTTCTATCAGCAGTTGGATCCCAGCAACACGTTCAACCCGGGCATCGGCCAGACGCCCAAAACGCGCCACTGGAACGGCTGCGACTGCACCGGAACCGGAACGGGGTAGAGCCACCCCATGGGTGGCTGCACGGAAAACCCGCGATCTGATGGCACAGCCACCCATGGGGTGGCTCTACCCGGTGGGGAATCACTCGCAGCGGACGGCGGTGATCACGTTCTGCTTGTCGATGAACACGCGCAGGCGATCCTGGCGAAGGTCACGGGTGGTGATCGTTTCCGGGCCGATCGGGTTGACCAGCCCGGCACCGCTCTGCGCCGACAGCTTGCGCATGGTGGCTTCGTCGGCCGTCTTCCCCACCGCCCAGTCCAGTCCCTCGGCCTTGCACAGGCCCGGACCCTTCACCTGCGGGCCGGGGGTGCTGACGCAGGCGCCGAGCGCCAGGCTGGCGACAAGGGCCAGCGTGGCGGCCAGGCGACCGGAAGTAACGCTGCGCGAATGGAAAGTCATGGGGTCGCTCCTGCGGATTCAGGCGCTGACGATACCACTGCCGCCGCGATCTTCGCGTGGTGGCAACGCTACACTGCACGCCGTCGCAAAAGAGTGGGAGAGGGCAGTGCTGCACGTGTTCATGCTGGGCGGGCGCCATGCGCGTGCGCGCATCGAAGTCCATGACGTGGCCTTCGCCAATGTCGACCGCCCCGAGGATGCCTACCCACAGTTGCGCCGGGAGTGGTTCGGTGACGCCAAGGGCCTGCACGTGGACGGCTGGCTGGCGGTGGACGGGGTCGACGGCCATCAGGTCCGTTTCGGCGATGTTGCCCCGGGCCCGGCTGCGCCGCGCCTGTTCTTCGTCAACCTGGGCGGCTACGTGCCACGCGCGCTGGGCGAGGCGCACGACTACCTGCTGCTGGTCGCCGCTGACGTGGCCGATGCCAGGCAGAAGGCCAAGGGCCTGCGCGACGCCAGTTGGATCATGCCGCATACCGACGCGGTGCTGGACGTGGACGACTGCATCGCCATCGACCAGGTGGGCGGCCGCTACGTGCAGCTGGAGCCAGGCGCGCATGCGGAGATCGCGCTGGTCAGTGACTACATCGTGATCGGCTGAGCGCGGGCGTACCTCAGCCCGTGGGCGACGGCTCCCGGTGCATGGAAGGGCAACTTTCGGCCTGCTCCGCTGCGGCCACCGTGACCGTGGCGCGTTCGCCATCACGCTGGCGCAGGACGATGTCATCCACCCGCGCCCAACGCCCGTCCGCGCTGAAGGCGGTCTCGTAAGGACCGTGCACGATGGAGAAACGCGCCAGAATCCGCTCCTGCTCCAGGTCCAACAGAAACACAGTGGAGTAGGGCGTGGTGCCGGGCGGCATCTGGTCCCAGGGGCGGCCCCAGGCAAGTGCGCGGGTGTGGGCGCAGTTCACCCGCCAGCCATCGACCGCCGATCCCAGCCATATCCGGACCGTACGGGTGTCCCGCTTGAAAATCACGTCATCGCCGCGGCCCGCGACGTCGCTGATCGAGGCCGGGCTGCGGTGGGACAGCGGCGGGCGTTCCGTGCTGCCTGCCGCCACACCGCTGGTGGTCGACACCAGTAGCCAGATAACGGCAAGCCCGCCGCTCCGGGGCACACGAAGGCGTGTGTCCGCGCGATTACGGCGTCGCTTCATCCTGTCCGCCACGCCGCGCGTAGACGGCCTTCCAGACGGCATCCATGTGCTTCTGGAACAGCGGCGGGGCATCCTTGTAGGACGCGCTGTCCTGGCGCTCGCCGCCGAACGGCGCGTCGCCTTCGATGGTGACCAGCGATTCGCCGTCGATGCGGTAGACATCGTTGTCGCGGCGCAGCTCGATCACGATCTGCTGCGGGTCCACGCCGCCGCCGCAGAAGCTGTGGCTGGCCAGGGTGAGCTCGGCCACACCATCGCCGTCCAGGTCGCTGGCGCCCACCTGGTCGAGGAAGTAGCCCGCGTCCAGGTCGAGGCCTTCGCACTCGGTCGGGCTTTCGCTCTGCCAACGCTGCACAAAGGGGGCGTCGGCGGTGGCGCGGCCGTACAGGGTGGCGGTCAAGGTGGCCACGTCCATGTCCTGGTCGCTGTCGGCGTCGTGCGTGCGGGTATCGGTACGCGTCAGCACCAGCAGGCCTTCACCGGCGGTGTCTCGGTAATGCACCAGCTTCAGCGGCTCGCGGATGCCCAGGCCGTCGGTTTCACTGCCGGGCAGGGCGGGCAGGACGGCAAACCCACCGGCAGCCGGCTGCGCGGGCGCTGCCGTCGCTGCGGTTGCGGCGGGGCCTTCAGGGGCGGCAGCGGTATCCGTCGCCGCCTTGCCAGGCCCGCCGCATGCGGCCAACGCCAGCGCGCAGGCCACGGCGAGCCAGCCGCTGCGGTCAACGCTCATTGCCGCTGGCCTTGGTGACGACGACGATGCCGAGGGCGTCATTGAGGGTTTTGGCGTGGGTCGCATCGAGTTTCGGGTCCTTCAGTTCTTTGTTGGCGAAGGCCAGGTAGGCCTTGGGCACGTAATAGCGCAGCGACGCAGGATTGTATTTGACGAAGTTGATCTGGTCGCTCTGGTTGCCGCCCAGCAGGATCGGGCTGCTGCCATCAAGCGCGTACACAAAGCCCACGTGGCTGGTCTTGACCAGCGCGATCGCGCCGAATACCGGTGCATCGATCTGCACGTAGTTGGTGGTATCGGCGGCGAACGAGCGGGCGCGGTACGGATGCGGGCTGGAGATGGGGTACCCGGCCTTGCGCATGCAGTAGTTCACAAACGAGGCACACCAGGCGTTGTCTCCGCCAGCCATGGTCTTGAACTGCTTGCCGTAGCCGATTTCCTCGTGGAAGTTGATCGTCTTGGTGATGACCCCTTCCTTCTTGCCCGACCACTTCTTGGCCTGCGCGTAAGCGTGCTCGATCCACGGCGCCCGTTGCTGGGAATACGGCACCAACGCGATCGGATGGGCCTGGTTCTCCGCACTGCGCACCGGCCGGGTGTCCACCGCCGCCGGCGGCTTCACGGCCGGCTGCTTGGGCGGGGCGACCGGCGGCGGCTTGACCAGGCTGGGTGCCGGCCCGCTCGGCTTGCTCGAGGCGGGCGGTTGGCCGGTCTTGGGTTTGGTCACGGCGGTGGAGGCCGGTTCGGCCTTCTTCGCGCCGGTCGGCAGGTTGATCGACTGCCCGGGGCTGATCTTGTTGCGGTCCTTGATCGCCGGGTTGGCCGCCATGAGCTGGTCCACCGACACGCCGTGGCGGTCGGCGATGCCCGACAGCGTGTCGCCGCGCTTGATCGCATAGCTGTTTTTGGCAGCGGCTGACGCGGCATCGTTGGCGGCCGCGCCGGACGTGCTGCCCTGCGGTGCCGGGCCGTAGATCCAGATCACCTCGCCCGGAAAGACCTTGTTGCGGTCCCGGATCCGGTTGTTGCTGACCAGTTCGTCCACGCTGGTCTTGAACTTGCTGGCCACCGTGCCGAGCGTGTCCTTTGGCTGGATCACATAGCGGATCGGCGCGCGCTTGGCGTCGCGCGGACCGCCGTCCGGGTTGTGCGGCTGCGAGCCGGCCAGCGCAGTGACCAGCGGTCGCGCGAACAGCAGCGACGCCGACGCCTGGTCCAGCACGAACTCGCCGATCTTGGTGCCGACCTTGCCGGCCTCTTCGGCGAACAGCTGCACCATCTCACCCGGCTTGCTGGTGATGAAGGCCGGCAGCACGCCATAGGCGTTGGTGGTGAGTTTCTTCTCCTTTCCGGTGCTGGTCTTGGCCACCACGGGGAAGGATGGCAGCGGCTTGGCGCCATCGGACAGCGACACCTGGGTGGCGTGCACGATCTTTTCCTTGCGGGTGTCCGCATTCGCGTTGAAGCCTTCGTACTGCTCCATCGCCGCAACCATGCC
This sequence comes from Stenotrophomonas sp. 364, assembly GCF_009832905.1. Classification (NCBI taxonomy): domain Bacteria; kingdom Pseudomonadati; phylum Pseudomonadota; class Gammaproteobacteria; order Lysobacterales; family Lysobacteraceae; genus Stenotrophomonas; species Stenotrophomonas sp. 364. The sequence continues at coordinate 2,205,321 of NZ_CP047135.1, read as the reverse complement.
GTTGAACTGCTCGTCGGTCATGTCCTTGATGACGGTCTGGTCGGTGGCGCCAGACTTCTTGCGCACGAACGCCAGGTACTTGGCCGTGTCGTTCTCGCCTTCCGGGGCGTAGGTGTGCATCGCGTTGTACAGCGTCATGTCGTTGTACTTGCGGCGCAGCAGGGCGCGCTTCTCCTTGCGGCCTTCCTCGACGCTGGAAAAGATGGCGAACTTGCCGCTGGCCGTGTCGGCCTGGCCGATCATGCTGACGTACTTGCCACCTGGCCGCAGGTTGCCCGGGTTGTTGAGCAGCCACGCCAACGTACCGCCGGTGCGCAACATCTTGTCGCCGTTCGCAGCGGTGAATTCCACCGTGCGGATGTCCTTGTGAAATACCGCGCTGATGTACGTGGTCATGGGCTCGACGCTCAGGGGGACGGTGGCGCTGCCAGCGCCTGGGTGACGGTTTTCTTGCCAACGTTGCGGGTGCTGCGCAGCACGAACACCCAGCGGTCTTCGTCCGGCTGGCGCACCAGCTCATAGCGCTTCAGCTCCACGCTGGCGTTGTCGTCGTACGGCGTGTCCTCATACTTGAGCTGGGCCGTGGACAGCCAGGTCTTTCCGCCGGCCTGCACCACGCGGGCGTCGCTCAACGGGAAGTCCGCGGTCGCGGTGGTCTTGAATACGAATTCGCTGGGCGCCGCATCCGGTTTGGCCAGCAGCGGCACCTGGTTCCACACCGCGTCCTTGCCCTGCGGCTGCCACTGGAAGCTGTAGACGTAGAAGCTGTGCGCGTTGAAATGGTTGACCAGGCCCGAGTTCACCCGCAGCGTGCCTTGCGCGCTGGCGATGGTGGCGGTACCGGGCTTGTACTGCTGGGCCTGCGCCGGGGCGGCGGCGATCGCGGCGGCCAGCAGCAGATACGACAGGGTTTTCATGCGTGATCGTTCTCGTTGCCGAGCAGTTCGAGGATCTGCTCCGGGGTCAGGGCGCCCGTCTGCGCGGCGGCATCCAGCTCGCCGCGGTAGCGGTCGCCATCGGGGTCGTCATCGTTGTCGCCGTCTTCTTCCGGCGGCGCGCCGGTAGCGGCGGTGATCTTCTCCCACTTGTCCTCGCCGACCTGCAGGGTGAGCGTCCTGCCCAGCCCCTCGGACATCACGCGCGGCAGGCGGCCATCCTCGCCCACGGTGCCGGCGGCCACTTCCTTGTTGTCCTGGTCGACGATCTTGAAGGGCAGGTTGGTCCAACCCAGGTCGCCGGCCAGCACGTCCGCGCCTTCCACCGCGAAGCGCAGGCTGTCGGTAAAGGCGAAGGTCTGGTCGGGCAGGGCAGGAACGGCGGCGGCGTCGCTGGCGCCGCCCAGGAAGGGATGCTGCCCAGCCTTGACGGTAAAGGTGCCGGGGCAGCTGAAGGTGATGTCCCCACCTTCCAGCGTGATTGCACTGTTACCGGCCTGCAGCACCACTTTCTGCTGGGCCAGCACGTCGATGCGGTCGTCGGTGGCGGTGATGGTGATGGCCTGGTCGGCCAGCAGCTCCAGCTCGCCGGTGTGCGCCTGCAGGCTCACCGGACCCTGGGCGGCGATGACCTTGATCGGGCCTTCCTGCGCAAACAGCGCGGTGTGCTCGCCGGACACGGTGGAGACGGTTTCGCCGGCGCTGATGTGCAGGTCCTGCTGCACGGTCATCTGCAGGTTCTGCCCGGCGTAGGCCACTGCACTGGCCGGCGTGGTCCAGAAGATCTGCTCGGGCGATTCGGCCAGCAGAAGGGCCGCAGCAAAGCGCTCCACCGGGTTGCTGCCTGGGGTGCGGCCATCGTCGGGCTTCATTGCCGACTGGCCGTTGACCTCGCCGTCGTACTTGCCGTCCACCTGCGGGTCGATCTTCTCGCGCAGCTGGGTGGTGCTTTTCAGCGCCGTCAGTGCCGGCACGTTCTGCTGCCGCAGGGTGTCGTGCATGCCTTCCAGGCTGCGCTCGGCGCCCTTGAGCTGGGCGACGGCCTCGTTGCTGTCCAGCACCGTGGAGGCGCCATTGCTGCGCGCCGTGGTGGAGATCAGCAGGCCCTTGGCCGCATGCACGTTTCCCCAGCCCTGGGTGGCCAGCTCGAAGCCCTGGCCGCGCAGCGCGCCGCGCCGGGTGTCGCCGTGCTCGATCAGGTAGCCCAGTTCCAGCCGGCTGTCGGCCAGCGAGGTCTGCAGGCGCGTGCGCAGCTGCCCGGGCGTGTCGTCGATCACCCACTGCTGGGTGCCGCCGCCATCGTGGGACTGCGTATGCAGGCCGCTGAGCACGCCGGGGTGCTGGGCCTTCTCGTCGATGCCGCCGCCAAAGGGCGGGGCGACCTCGCCGTTGTAGAGCTGGCCGGTGATGCGCGGCTGGTCGATGTCCCCGTGCAGAAACTCCACCAGTACCTCACTGCCGATGCGCGGCAGGAAGTGCGTGCCCCAGTTGGGGCCGGCCACCCACTCGGCCACCGGCACCCAGCTGCCGCTGGTCTGGTCGCCGGGCGCATGCCCGGTGAGCTTGCTGCCGGTGTCGGTCAGCCCGCCCGGGTTGGGTGCGGTACCGCGCTGCCAGCCAAACTGGATGCGCACCTGGTGCTCGCGGTTGGGGGTGACCACGCTGTCGGCCACGCCGACCACGCGCGCGGTCTGCGGGCCGTGCAGGGTGGGCCGGTCCTGCGGCAGGGCGCGGATCGGCGCGTCGCTGGGTGCGGCCAGGAAGCGGTTGCGGTAGCTCCCGTTCTCAAGTGCCGATTCGCCGAGCAGTTCAACGATGCCATGGCCCAGGTTGTTGACGGCCACGTGCGCCACCGCCAGCAACTGGAAGGTCTGGCCTTGGTGCTGCGGGTGCTGGGTGAGGGTGAAGCGGTTGCCGGCGGCCAGCACGCGCACGCTGCCGCTGCCCTGGAACAGGGTCATCGGCACGCGCAGCGCATCCAGACGGGCCTGGGCCTCATCGTCGGCCGAGGCGCCCTTGCCGAAGCGGCCAGCACGCGGCTGCACATAGACTTCCAGCGCGGGCAGCTCACCGGCCTCGGCCTGGCTCTGGCCGCTCACCGCCTGCAGCTGCTCGCTGTGCCAGCTGGCCACGCTGCTGGCGTTGGGCACCAGCTGGCGCTGCTCGGCAAAGGCGGTGATGCCGTCGAGCGCCTCGGCCATGTCGGCGCGGTGGAAGCGCTGCGCGCCCAGATCGGTCAGCTCGGCACCGGGTTCGAACACTACCAGCGTGTGCGCGGCCTCGCCGCCCTGCGCCTGCTCGATGCGCCAGGCCAGACCGGCCTCGGCCAGCAGCCGGGTCACAAAGTCCCAATCGCTCTCGCGGTACTGGGTGGTGATGGCGCGCGCGGGCAGGGCCGACTGCACGTCGAAGCGGAATACCGCCTGCGGGTAGTCGCCGAAGATCTGCTCGCAGATGGTGCGGGTGTCCAGGTCCTGGAAGATCACCGCGTTGCGGCGCAGCTCCAGCAGCGCCGTCCACGGCTCCAGGGTCAACCTGTAGCGGGCCAGGCCGCCGTCGCTGCCCAGCTGGGCCACCTCGGTGCACAGGCCATGCCACTGGCGCAGGCCGCCGTCGGCCTGCCGCAGTTGCAGGGTCAGCGGCTGTTCCAGCCACGGGTCCATATCCAGGAACGCATCGGTGGACAGACAATCGATCTCGAAGCGGGTACTGCCGCAGACCGATTCCTGGCCGTCGAAGCGTTCGACCACCAGGTCCGGGGCAGGCCCCTGCAACTGGATCAGGCGCGCCTGTTGGGAAGGCGTGGCCAGTGAAGCCAACAACTGAGAGCGGGAGACATCCATATCGACGGGCTCATATCAGGGTTGTGATGAAGCGTGAATCGGCGTGAGTCGCAACGCGCGCTTCGGTGCGGACGCGCGCGCCTGCCTGGCAACAGTAGCAAACCGTGTTGACAGGTCCTTTCACCGCTGGTTCCAGCACGCCCCCTGACGTGGCCTGCTGCACGGCAGGCGAAGGAATCCACGCATTGTGCTGCATACCGTGACGGAGGGCGGAATAGCGAACCGGCAACGGCGAAAACTGTGACTAACATCTCTAATTAACGGTGTGCGGCACGCAGTACGTCACTGCAAGGCGGCAGGCCGAAACGGGGGGATTGGCCCTGGTGCGTCGGTGCCCATCCGGGGTGCGTGGCTCAGGGCAGCGTAATGGTGATGTGCGCCGTACGCTGCGGCATCTGCACCACATCGTTGTACGCCGCCATCCGCTGCTGGGTTTCGTGACCCAGATAGAAGCGCAGGCCGAAGAATCCAAGCAGGCCGAACCCGGCGACCAGTGCCGCAGGCATCCACAGCGGCACCACGCGGCGCAGGCTGTGGCGCACGTTGTCCGGTGGCAGTGCATGGGGCGCGAAGCCGTGGCGCTTGCCCTTGAGGTAGACGATCTCATCGCCCAGACGGGCGGTGAGGTAGCCGAGCTTCTCGGTACCTTCCAGGCGGTACTTGCCCTCGAAGCCCATCAGCAGGCAGAAGTGGTACACCTCCAGCGACGGCAGGCGCGGGGCGCCCTGGCGGCGAAGCTCTTCAAGCCGGTCGAAGAAGTGTTCACCGGCCAGGTGCTCGCCGAACAGGCGCAGCTGCAGCGGGTTGCGCTCCCAGGACTCATGCAGCGACGACGGCTGCGACAGGATCGCTTCGTCCACCGCGGCGCAGAACGCGTACTTGGCGGCGTAAACATCTTCCGAGGCGATGCCCATGCGGTTGGCGTTACGCTCCACGCCGTCCAGGAACTTCTGCACGGTGGACACGAACGCTTCACCGTCGGAGGGCAGCTGCCCACGCTTGAGCAGCAACAGCAGGTAGAAGCCATCGGCCATCAGGTCCTGCAGACTCTGCGGATTGGCGGCCTGCGGGGCAGGCGCAGCCAGGCCGCCATGCGAGCTCAGCGAGGGCATCGGGCCCGGGGTAGGGGGCAGGGGCGAATTCATCATGAGGTCACCGCAACAAGTTCCATTTTGAGGTCGGCAATGCCGGACGGCACGTACACCATCAGCGACTGCGACTTGAGCATGCGCTCATACAGCGCGCCGCGCGTATCCAGTTCGAAGTAGTGGCTGCCCGGGCGCACCGGGATAGCGGCCGGCACCTGGTTGGCGTGGGTGAGCTTGACGCCGGGCAGGGCCGACAGCACGCATTTCTCCACGTCGTCCGGCGCACCGATCTTGAAGCGCACCGGCACCGTCTGCACCAGCTCCTGCGCCGGCACGTCGGCCGACACCGCCAGGTAGAACGAGGCATCACCATCGATGCGCTGCGAGTCCAGCCGGCCCAGGTGGTAGGACGGCTTGACTTCGTTGAGTGCGATCTTGAAGTAACGCGCCGAAATCACCGTGTCCAGCAGCGTGCGGATGATCTCGAACAACTGCCGGAAACCGGCTTCGGGCTGCGCGTGCAGATAGCGCGGCAGATCGTTGAGCGCGTAGGCATTGGAGAACGTCAGCATCGCCCCGGCCATGCGCAGCAGTTCCTGGTGCAGGCGTTCGGGATGCAGCTGCGGGTGGTGGTACAGATGCGCCAACGAACTGAACGACGAGTTGATCGTGTGCAGCAGCCAGAACGAGGCGATGTCGCCGGAGCGGAACTCGATGATGTTCTTCGACGGCTCGCGGTGCAGGCCGTACAGCGCGTCCACCTTGGCCTGCAGCGAATCGAGGATGCCACGCAGTTCCCGATGCAGGGTCGGTGAGGCTTCCAGGTGCGCGCACGGCGGAATGAACTCGTCGTCGAGCTCGAAGCCTCCGGTGGACGTGCGGCGGATGCGCGCCAGCGCCACAGTGGAATAGGGGTCGCGCGGGTTCTCGTCGGTCAGCAGCTTCACCGCCTTGCCGAGGAAGCCGAGTTCGGCTTCCACCGCATCGGTGTAGAGGTCGTTGGCGCCGCGATTGATCTGGCGATAGCGCGCCAGCTGGCTGGACTCCGCGTCGGCGCAGTTGTCGCCGTCATCGCGCAGCAACGGCAGGGCGAGGTGGATCACCGTGGACTGCACGCCGGGCGGCAGGTCCTTCAGCGAAAGCGCGTCGGGCAGTGCGTCGTGCACCGGTGCGTCGTAGCTTTCGCCATCGGGAAACACGGCCGAAATGTCCAGCGGACGCAGCGTGCCGCTGCCGAGGGCCTGCGGATCGAAACGCACGCGACGGCAGCCCCAGGCATAGGGGTGCAGCGTGAGTGACAGGTCCTGCAGACGCGCCTCGTGATACGCATCCTGGCGCTGGAAATGCTGGGGCCTCAGGAACAGACCTTCACCCCAGAGAACTTTGGACATCCTGCTTACATATGCCACATTTCAATCCTTGGAAATCTCGGGCCAACCCCGCCCGATACACACTAGGGTTCCACACACAGTCCCAAGACAGGAACGTGAAAGTGCGAGATGCATCACGTTTTTGATGCCCGGCTACACAACAATACTACCGCATGCCGGGATTCTGACGTCAGAATGCAGGCATCTTCAACGAGGAGAGACGCAGCGCACGGAAGCGAGACTGCCCGGGTCCCCTGACACGCGCGTGACCAGGGCCTGGCTGTCAGTGGTCAGTGCGCAGGCATGGATTCCGACCGTAATACCTTCGTTGGCCAGGTTCTTGTGCTTGCTGTCGAACGCGAACCGCCAGCGGCCTTCAGCCGGCGCGCGGAACAGGGCAACCACACCCAGCACCGCGGTGCCTTCACTCAGTTGTTCCTTGAGCTCCTGCCGGTTGCCCGGGGTCAGTACGATCTCGTTGACCGACAGCAGGTCCGCACCCAGCGCGGCCTGTTCGCCACTCTGGTCGAGGAAGGCATTGAAGGGGGCCTGCTCGAAACGCTGTGCACTGCGCAGGTGGTAGACCTTCACTACCGCGGCAGTGGCGCGCTTGTCATTGCCGGCGTTGAGGTTGATGCCAGCCAGCAGTCGCAGGGGAACGACCGGCGGGGCCTCCGGTTGGGCATCACGGATCCCGACCGCCTGCAGCGTCTTGTCCATGGCCTTTCCCAGTCCGCCGCTCGCGCAGCCGGACAAGGACAATGACATCGCCGTGACAAGACATATAACAGTGTGGCGCCCTAACCAGAAATTTCGGCTCATGAGGGGTTTCATGCATTCTCGGACGGAGGATGGGGGTGGTGATCAGCGGGGCGTTGCGAAGCCGCGTGTACGTCAAGATCGCGGAAGACGGTGTGAAAAACAGCAACGTTGCATTGAAACACGCTATGCGCTTCACTATACCCCTGCGTATTTGCAGTTGTACACTTGCGACGGTTAGGGAAGGGAATCCCGTGTGTTGTATCGGCGGGGACCGGACTCACCTTTAGAAGTTTCCATGAGGGATTGGCATGAAAGTGAAGGTAATGGGGAAGGCTGTCTATCGGCCGTTGTTGGCAATGGCACTGCTGTCCGGTCTGGCGGCCTGTTCGTCGGCGCCGAAGAAGGGCGCGGTCCCTCCGTACGATGCAACGATGACCACGGCGGAGACGCAGGTCACCACGGTGGGTTCCGAAGCCGCCATCAAGAGTTTTGAAGACGCCGCACGCGCCGATCCGACCCGCAAGGAACCGTGGGTGCGCATCGCGCAGCTGCAGTTCGATCAGGGCCAGTACGCGCGCGCCATCGTTGCCGCCGAAGAAGTGCTGCAGCGCGATCCGGACGACCTGGTCGCCGATGGCGTGATCACCGTGGCTGGCTTCCGCATCGCCAACACCTCGCTGACGCGCCTGCAGGGCCGCGGCGCACTGGCATCGGAAACCGCGCGCAAGGAAGCCAAGACCCTGGCCGACACGCTGCGCAAGACCATGGGCGATGCCGTGCTTGAAGATCCCAAGCCGAAGCCGCGCACGCCGGCCCGTCGCACGGGCACCCGTCGAACCACCGCACCGGCCGCAGCACCTGCTGCCGCGCCTGCTGCACGTCCGGCGTCGTCCAACGGCGGCGATCCCTTCCAGAACCTCGGCGGCAACTGATCCGTACGCAGTAACGCCCCCAGTCAGGAGACACCGATGGCGAAGAAGGACAGTATTCAGAAGCGGCTCCAGAAGATCCGCCCCCCGCGCGTGCAGTTGACCTACGACGTGGAAAAGGGTGATGCGATCGAACAGAAGGAGCTGCCGTTCGTGGTGGGCGTGCTCGGTGACCTGAGCGGCAACCCGGAACAGCCGTTGCCCAAGGTCAAGGACCGCAAGTTCGTCAACGTCGACCTGGACAATTTCGACGAAGTGATGGAAGGCGTCGCTCCGCGCGCCGTCTATCGCGTCGCCAACAAGATCAGTGATGCCGGCGGCGAGTTCGGCGTCGAGTTGAAGTTCAACTCGATCGACGATTTCCGCCCCGAATCGGTGGTCGACCAGATCGAACCGCTGCGCAAGCTGCTGGAATCGCGCACCAAGCTGGCCGACCTGCGCAACAAGCTGGCCGGCAACGAGAAGCTGGAAGACCTGCTGACCGATGTCCTGAACAACACCGAACAGCTCAAGAAGCTGGGCACGGGCAAGGAGCAATAAGCCATGGCAGCAGAAGCTACCGGTGTAGCCGAACAGTCGGCCGCAGCCGTCGAGGAAATCGGCCTGCTCGACCAGATCGTCGAGAAGAGCAAGGTCGCCAAGTCCGAGACCGAGCACCAGCGTGCCAAGGACATCATTTCCGAGCTGGCCAGGGAAGTGTTGGAAGGCACCGTGGTGGTGTCCGACAACCTCAACCTGACCCTGGATGCGCGCATCGCCGAGATTGACCGGATCATCTCCGAGCAGCTCAGCGCGGTCATGCATGCCCCGCAGTTCCAGCAGCTGGAAAGCACCTGGCGCGGCCTGCATTACCTGTGCCAGCAGACCTCCACCGGCCCGAACATGAAGATCAAGGTCTTCAACGCGCCAAAGAAGGACCTGGTCAAGGACTTCAAGTCGGCGATCGACTTCGATCAGAGCGCGCTGTTCAAGAAGGTCTACGAAGAAGAATTCGGCACCTTCGGTGGTGCGCCGTTCGGTGCGCTGGTCGGTGACTATTTCATCGGCCGCCAGCCGGAAGACATGTACTTCGTCGAGCAGATGTCGCACGTGGCCGCTGCCGCCCATGCGCCGTTCATTTCGGCTGCGTCCGAGGGCATGTTCGGCCTGGAGACCTTCACCGACCTGGGCAAGCCGCGCGACATGGCGAAGATCTTCGACACGGTCGAATACGCCAAGTGGAAGTCGTTCCGTGAAAGCGAGGACAGCCGTTACGTGGGCCTGACCCTGCCGCGCTTCCTGGGTCGCTTGCCGTACAACCCGAAGGACGGAACCACGGTCGAAGGCTTCAACTTCGTCGAGGAAGTGGAAGCCGCCGACCACAGCAAGTTCCTGTGGTGCAACACCGCCTATGCCATGGCCGCGCGTCTCACCCACGCGTTCGAGGATTACGGCTGGTGTGCGGCCATCCGCGGCGTTGAAGGCGGTGGCCTGGTCGAGGACCTGCCCACCCATACCTTCCGCACCGACGACGGTGAAGTGGCACTGAAGTGCCCGACCGAAGTGGCGATCACCGATCGTCGCGAAAAAGAACTCAGTGACCTCGGTTTCATTCCGCTGGTCCACTGCAAGAATACCGACTACGCCGCGTTCTTCGGCGCCCAGTCGGCACAGAAGCCGAAGAAGTACAACACCGATTCGGCCAATGCCAATGCGATCCTGTCTGCCCAGTTGCAGTACATGTTCGCCGTCTCGCGTATCGCCCATTACCTGAAGGCGATGATGCGCGAGAAGATTGGCAGCTTCGCTTCGGCAGGCAATGTCGAGGAGTTCCTGAACCGTTGGATCTCGCAGTACGTACTGCTGGACGACAACGCCTCCCAGGAAGCCAAGGCCCAGTACCCGCTGCGCGAAGCCGCTGTGAACGTTTCGGAAGTGCCGGGGAAACCTGGTGTCTACCGCGCTGTGGCCTTCATCAGGCCGCATTTCCAGCTCGATGAGCTGTCTGTTTCGTTGCGATTGGTTGCCGAATTGCCGGCAACTGCAAAAAAGTCGTAACGCATTGATGTTGCTGTAGCGCCAAGGGGCGGATGCCCTGATTGCAGCGACGTTTTTCCAAGAGGGTTAAACCCCCCTGAACCGCCGGGAGCGATCCCGGCACCCAATCTCACGGAAGACCGGAACTTAGGAGACCAGATATGCAGCACGCTTTCCTCTCTATCGACACCATCAAGGGCGAGTCCCACGACGACAAGCACAAGGATTGGATTGAAATCCAGTCCTTCTCGCAGGATCTGCTGCAGCCGCGTTCGGCCACCGCGTCGACCTCGGGTGGCACCACCGCAGCTCGTGTGAATCTGTCGCCGATCGAAATCACCAAGACGATCGATCTCGCCACCACTGCCCTGAACCAGGCGGCCAGCAATGGCACCACCTTCCCGAAGGCTCGCATTGAATTCATGCGCGCTGACAAGGACGGCAACGCGATCAATTACTACACGGTCGAGCTGCTGAACGTCCTGGTTCACCGCGTCACCACCACGGTTGATTCCGAGGGGATGCCGCAGGAAGTGATTCAGTTGAGCTTTGGTGCGATCAAGTGGACCTACCAGCAGCAGAAGCCGGAAGGCGGCGTTGGTGGCAAGGCCGTGGCGCAGTGGAGTGCAACCAAGAACATTCCGAACTACGCCGTTTGATGTAGTGTCGCTGCGATGGCGCCTTGTGCGCCATCGCAGTCTGAAATCACCTGGCAGTACATCGGGAGTGGCCAGGAACGGCCGCAGCGCGTGTTGCCCCTCTGCATGATGCAGGGACGCAGACAGACCGGAATGACCAATGAAGGGACTCGAACCCAGCTTGCTCGAGAAACTGTTTGACGATGCCCCCAAGTCCAATGGGGGAGGGCATGTGTTCAAGTCCATATCGCTGGACCAGTACAAGGAATCAATCGCCCGCGACCTGGAAGGCCTGCTCAATTCCCGAGCAGCGTTCCAGGAAGAAGACATGGCCGAATTCCCGAACTGCAAACAATCGCTGCTCACCTACGGCCTGGCGGATTTTTCCGCGATGAGCCTGGCCAACGCCTATGACCGTGCCGCCATCTGTCGCTCGCTGGAGCAGGCCGTGGCCCGGCATGAGCGCCGTTTGAAGAACGTGGGCGTCAGCCTGGAGGTTGGCTCGCAGTTCGGGGGCGGCCTGCACTTCACCATCAGCGCATTGCTCGACCTCGAGCCGGCCCGCGAGCCGGTCAGTTTCGATGCGATGCTGCAGCCGTCGACCCTGCAGTACCAGGTCAGCCGCACGCGTCGCCAGCAGGCGACCAGCTGACATGCAGGATCTGCTGCCCTATTACGAACGCGAGCTGGCTTACCTGCGCCGCTATGGCCGCGAGTTCGCCGACCGCTACCCCAAGATTGCCGGCCGCCTGCAGCTCAATGCTGAAGGCAGCCAGGACCCGCACGTCGAGCGCCTGATCGAAGCCTTCGCGCTGCTCAGCGCACGCGTTTCCAAGCGCATCGAAGACGATTACCCCGAATTCACCGACGCCCTGCTGGACGTCCTGTATCCGCACTACCTGCGGCCGTTCCCGTCGTGCTCGATCGCCCATTTCGACATGGACGGGGTGTCGTCCAAGTTAAGCGCGCCGATCACCGTGGCGCGCGGCACGGCCCTGCAGTCGCGCCCGGTGCGCGGCGTGTCCTGCCGCTTCCGCACCGCCTTCGACGTGGTTCTGGCACCGATCGCGGTGCAGTCGGCGGTGTACCGGGGCGTGGCCGAAGCGCCGATGGCCACCAGCCTGCCGGCCGGCAGCGGCGCGCAGGTGTCGCTCAGTTTCCGCCTGGTGTCCGACCAGGCCAGCTTCGACACGCTGGGCACCGACGCCCTGCGCCTGTTCCTGGACGGTGAGCCCTCGCTGCGCGCGTCGCTGCGCGATGCGCTGGCGCTCGGGGTCAAGGTGGCCTACGTGGAGGCCGACAACAGCGGCCGCTGGCGCCGCCTGGACGAGGTGCCGCTGCGCCAGGTCGGCTTCAGCGAGAACGAATCGCTGGTCGACTTCCCCGCGCGCTCGCACCCGGCCTATCGCCTGCTGACCGAGCTGTTTGCCTACCCGGAAAAGTTCGGCTTCGTCGACCTGCTGCTCAAGCCGGTTACCGCCGGAGCCAGCCGCAGCTTCACCCTGCACCTGATCCTGCAGGCCAGCGCCCCCGAGCGTGGCAACCAGCTGGTCCTGGAAGACCTGAGCGCCAGCAACGTCCGCCTGGGCTGCACGCCGATCGTCAACCTGTTCACCCAGCCCGGCGAGCCGATCCGCGTGACCCATCGTACGGTCAGCTACGCGGTGCTGGCCGATGCGCGGCGTGCGTTTGCCTATGAGGTGCATTCGATCGACTCGGTCCATCGCATCCGGCAGACGCCGCAAGGCGAGGTTATCCAGGCCTTCCGTCCATTCTATTCCCTGCACCATGGCGAAGATCCGGACCGCACGGGGCAGTACTGGGTGTCGCGCCGCGACGAGGACATCGCGCGGCAGAGCCCGGGCTTTGAAACCGAGATCAGCTTCGTCGACCTGGCCTTCAACCCGACCCTGCCGCAGACCGATACGGTCAGCCTGGAGCTGACCTGCAGCAACCGGGACCTGCCCAGCCACCTTGCCCATGGCGTGGCCGGCGGCGATCTTACCCTGGAAGGCGGTACGCCCGCGCGGGCGATCAGCCTGCTGCGTAAACCGACCCGGCCGTTGCGTTTCCGCCAGGGCAAGAACGCCCAATGGCGGCTGATTTCGCACCTGTCGTTGAACCAGTTGTCGCTGACCGGCAGCGGGCTGACCGCGCTGAAGGAGATGCTGCGGCTGTACGACCTGTCCGGCAACAACGTGTCGGCCCGGCAGATCGACGGCATCCTGGCATTGGAGCAGCACCCGGTGACCAGCTGGATGTCCGGCAAGCAGTTTGCTTCGGTCGTACGCGGGCTGGAGATCCGCCTGACCATCAACGAGAATCATTTCGTGGGCGCCGGCATTGCCGCGTTCGCCCAGGTCATGGATCACTTCTTTGCACTGTACGTGCATGCCAACAGTTTCACCCGGCTGGTGCTGGTGTCCAGCGACAGCGGTGAGGAGATCGTCCGATGCCCGGCGCGAAGCGGCGAATCGATCCTGGCGTAGCCCAGCAACTGCTCGCCGAACCGCACCGCTTCGAGTTCTTCCAGGCGGCGCGGTTGTTGGAGCAGGTGTTCCAGCGCCAGGGCGTGAAGGCAGGCCAGGCCGTGCCCATGCGGGTGCGGTTCCGCAACCCGTTGTCGCTGGGTTTCCCGGCCACCGAGTTGAGCTCGGAATGCGTGGCGTACTCGCTCAAGGGCGACAAGCTGGAAGACGCCGCGGCGATCGACCACGCGCTCGAGCACGAGACCCTGGCCGAGGTGCACCTGACCCCGCACTTCATGGGCTTGCTGGGCACCTCCGGCGCGTTGCCGCTGCACTACACCGAAACCCTGCAGATCCGCGAGCTGTACGACCGCGACCGCACCGCACGCGCGTTCCTGGACATCTTCTCCACGCGTGCGGTGTCGCTGCATTACGCGGCCTGGAAGAAGCACCGGTTGGCCCTGCAGTATGAGATCGACCGGCGCGAGCGCTTCCTGCCGCTGATCATGTCGCTGTTCGGCATGGGCATGAACGAACTGCGCGACCGCCTGGTGGATGGGCACGGCGACGTGTTCGACCAGGCGTTTGCCTATTACGCAGGGGCCGTGCGGCAACGCCCGGTGTCGGCGGCGCTGATGCAGCGGGTGCTGGCGGACTACTTCCTGGTGCCGTTGGCGCTGGAGCAGTTCGTGGGCGCCTGGTACCGGGTGCCGGCCGGACAGTCCACGCGCCTGGGCCAGGCCAACGCCACGCTCGGCGCCAGTGCGCTGGCCGGCGACCGGGTCTGGCAACGCGACCTGCGCATGCGCCTGAGCATCGGCCCGCTGCGACGGGAGCAGTTCGATGATTTCCTGCCCGGCGGCAGCGCCGAGCAGGCGCTGGCCAAGTGGCTGTCGCTGCTGACCGGCGGCACGCTGGAATACGAAGTGCGGTTGGTGCTGCGCCAGGAAGACGTGCGCGGCGCCGGGCTGGGTGCCGGCGTCGGCGCGCGGCTGGGCTGGGACAGTTACATGTGCTCGCGCGCCGCCGACGGCCCGCGGTCGGACACCACCTACGGCATCCATACACTGCAATGAACAGGTCGGGGCAGGGCTGACCGGCCGCTGCCCTTCATCAACAGGTTTCAGCAAGGAGCGCGTTTTCCCGCATGAGCATCAATCTCAAGACCCTGATCAGCAAGCTGGACGACACCTGCCGTCTGGCCGCCGAGCGTGCCGCCAACCTGTGCATGTCGCGCGGCAACTACGAGGTTGATCTGGAGCATCTGTTCCTGGCGCTGCTGGAGCAGCCGCACAGCGATTTCGTGTTGATCGCCCGCCGCTGCGGCATCTCGCCGGATGCGCTGGAACGCGACCTCTCCGACGAAATCAGCCAGTTCAAGACCGGCAACAGCCGCACGCCGGTGTTTTCCCAGCACATTCCCAAGCTGTTCGAGCACGCCTGGCTGATCGCCTCGCTCGATTCGGAAACCAGCCGCATCCGCAGCGGCCACCTGCTGCTGGCGCTGATGACCGAGCCGGAGCTGTCGCAGCTGGCCTACCGCGGCTCCAAGCTGTTCGTGCGCTTCAAGCTGGACGAGCTCAAGCACGATTTCGCCAAGCTCACCGAGGGCTCGCAGGAAGCCACCCAGACCGTGCGCAACGCCGATGCGGGCGCAGGCGAGGGCGACCTCGGTGGCGAGACCGCCGCGGCCGTGGACGGCGGCAAGGGCGGGCTGTCCAAGACGCCGGCGCTGGACCAGTTCACGACCAACCTGACCGAGCGTGCCCGCGAAGGTCGCATCGATCCGGTGATCGGCCGTGACGGCGAGATCCGCCAGGTGATCGACATCCTGATGCGACGCCGCCAGAACAACCCGATCCTCACCGGTGAGGCCGGCGTGGGCAAGACCGCCGTGGTGGAAGGGCTGGCCCGCCGCATCGCCGACAAGGATGTGCCCGACGTGCTGCTGGGCGTGGAGCTGCACACCCTGGACATGGGTCTGCTGCAGGCCGGTGCCAGCGTCAAGGGCGAGTTCGAGAACCGCCTCAAGAACGTGATCGACGAGGTCAAGAAGAGCCCGCATCCGATCATCCTGTTCATCGACGAAGCCCACACCATGATCGGTGCCGGTGGCACCGCGGGTCAGAACGACGCGGCCAACCTGCTCAAACCGGCCCTGGCCCGTGGCGAGCTGCGCACCATTGCGGCCACCACCTGGAGCGAATACAAAAAGTACTTCGAAAAGGACGCCGCGTTGGCGCGTCGCTTCCAGGTAGTCAAGGTGGAAGAACCCACCGAAGCCCTGGCCGCCGCGATGCTGCGCGGCATGGTCGGCCTGATGGAAGCGCACTTCAACATCCGCGTGATGGATGAAGCCGTTACCGAAGCAGTGCGCCTGTCGCACCGTTACATCAGCGGTCGCCAGCTGCCTGACAAGGCCGTCAGCGTGCTCGACACCGCGTGCGCGAAGGTGGCACTGGGCCAGAGCGCCACCCCGGCGATCATCGAAGACACCCGCAAGCACCTCGATCGCCTAGATGCCGAACTGGCCGCGCTGCAGCGCGAAACCGCCGGCGGCGCCAACCACCATGCCGAGCGTCTGGCCGAACTGCAGCAGCTGCAGGCCGATGCCCGGGCCGTGCTGGCCACCAATGAAGAGCGCCTCTCGCTGGAGCGTGCCCTGGCCGACCAGATCCGCCAGCTGCGCCAGCAGATGGAGAATGGCGGCGCCGAGGCGGCTGGCAGTGAGGCAACTCCGGCTGACGCCGGCGCCGCCGGGAAGCCTGCGGCGCGCGGCAAGAAGGCCGCCGCCGCCGCAGTGTCGCCGCAGCAGGCCGAGCTGGACCGCCTGCTGGCCGAACTGCGCCAGCTGCAGGGCGACACCCCGATGGTGCCGCTGCAGGTGGATGGCGGCGTGGTGGCCGAAATCGTCTCGGCCTGGACCGGCGTCCCGCTGGGCCGGATGGTCAAGGACGAGATCCGCACGGTGCGCACCTTGGGCACCCTGCTGGTCGACCGCGTGATCGGGCAGGACCATGCGCTGGAGGCCATCGCCCAGCGCGTGCGCACCGCCACGGCCAAGCTGGAAGACCCGAACAAGCCGCGCGGTGTGTTCATGTTCGTCGGCCCGTCCGGCGTGGGCAAGACCGAGACCGCGCTGGCGCTGGCCGACATCCTGTACGGCGGCGAGCGCAAGCTGATCACCATCAACATGAGCGAGTACCAGGAAGCGCACAGCGTTTCCGGCCTCAAGGGCTCGCCCCCGGGTTACGTGGGCTACGGCGAAGGTGGCGTGCTGACCGAAGCGGTCCGCCGCAACCCCTACAGCGTGGTCCTGCTGGATGAAGTGGAAAAGGCCCATCCGGACGTGCTGGAGATGTTCTTCCAGGTGTTCGACAAGGGCCAGATGGACGACGCCGAAGGTCGCGAGATCGACTTCCGCAATACGCTGATCATCCTGACCTCCAACATCGGCTCCTCGCAGATCATGCAGGCCTGCCTGAACAAGCCGGCCGAGGAGATCCCCACTGCCGAAGCACTGGGTGAAGCCCTGCGCCCGGTGTTGATGAAGAGTTTCAAGCCCGCGTTCCTGGGCCGCATGAAAGTCGTGCCGTACTTCCCGATCAACGACGACGTGCTGGCCCAGATCATCGCGCTCAAGCTCGGCCGCATCCGCGACCGAGTGGCGGGTAACCACAAGGCCACGTTCTTGTGGGACGACAGCCTGGTCGAGGCCGTGCTGTCGCGTTGCACCGAGGTGGATTCGGGTGCACGCAATGTTGATCACATCCTCAACGGTACGCTGCTGCCGGAGGTCGCGGAAAGCGTCCTGGCGGCCATGGCCGAGGGGAACCGGATCAACACCATCAAGGTGACCGCAGGGAAGAACGGCGCCTTCAAATACAAGCTGTCCTGATTGTCGACTGGAAGGAGATACGAATATGGATTTCTACGGATTCAACCGCGCCAAGGCCATTGCCAACTGTGGCAGCCTGGAACTGGGCCTGGCCCGCGACACCAACAACGTGCGCGCCTGGAACCGCCTGCGCCCGGAGCACATCGTCGAGCTGCTGCACGGTGCCGCCGCCGACGCCCGCCAGGATGCCCGCAACCTGGCCGCACAGATCAGCCGTGGTGCCTGGCGCATCCAGAACCACGCGCCGGCGCAGGGCAAGGCCAACCAGCTGGTCAGCAATGCCCGTGAAGTCTCGGTCACCGCTGGCGGCCGCGACTACCGCCTGCTGCTGAACGAAGGTGCCAAGCTGCAGCTGGAACGTATTACGCAGTCGGCCTGATAGAGGCCGCCCGGAGCGTCTGCTGCACAGGAGTGTGGCAGGCGCTGAGGGGTGACATATCGCCTTTAAAGTGTGATTTGGCTTGCAAAATGTGACGCATGTGGCGCGATGCTCGCCCGGGTTCCAGCTCGGGCGAACCGCGTGGTGCTTGCGCTGATTTATGCTGACGATGGATCGTCCCAGTCGAATTCACTGGGCTAATGAATGCGGGGAAGCATCATGGATTCCGTAACCAAGATACTCGCCGCGCTTGCGGCACCCGGGCAGGCACAGCGCCTGCTGCAGCTGCGCACCTCGCTGGGGAGCGACGTGCTGGTGGCCGAGTCGCTCAATGGCGCCGAGCAGATCGACGGCATCGGATTCGTGTTCGATGTCATTGCGTTGTCGGCCGATGCCAACCTGTCGCTGGACGGCCTGCTGGGGCAGCCGGCATTGCTGCAGATGCAGGCCATCGGCAACGCCCGCCCGTTCCATGGCCGGATCACCGCCGCCGAGCGGATCGGGAGCAACGGCGGCCTGGCGCGGTATCGCCTGCGCCTGCAGCCGTGGCTGGCCTTCCTGGGCCAGCGCGTGGACAGCTATGTATTCCATGACGCCAGCGTGGTCGACATCGTCGAGAACGTGTTTGCCGACTACAGCGGCCTGGTACCGGCATGGCGCTGGGACCTGACCGATCGCAGCCTCTACGCCAGGCGCAGCCTGACCACGCAGTACCAGGAAACCGACCTGGCCTTCGTGCAGCGTCTGCTGGCCGAGGAGGGCATTTATTACTGGTTCGAGCATGCCGCAGACCCGGGCAGCGACTCGTTTGGTGCGCACACGCTGGTGCTGGCCGACAACCACCATGGCGCCAAGGATCTCGGCGCGGTGCGCTTCCACCGTGGCGATGTGACCGAGCGCGATGACAGCGTGCAGCAGTGGTCGACCGCGCGCCGCTGGCTCACCACCAAGGTCTCCCGGCATACCTGGGATCACCGCACGTTGGAACTGCGGCAGGCCAGCGCGGAAGCGCAGGCCGCGCACGAGGCGACCGGCGAAGATGCCGACACCTGCGGCCCGTACGGCTGGCAGGACAACGCGCGTGGCCAGCGCCGCGCGCAGCAGCACCTGGATGCGTTGCGTGTGCGCGCGCACACGATTGAAGGGCAGGGCAAATGGCGGCAGCTCACGCCCGGGGCGCAGTTCCAGCTGGGGCAGCATCCGGGCGTGGACGCGGGCACCGCCTTCCTGTGCCTGTCGGTGCAGCACCAGGCGCGCAACAATTTCGAGGCCGATGTGTTCGACGCGCTGGAGCAGCAGCTAGGGCCGGCCGCGCAGGCGCCGCTCAGCCTGCCGGGCGCATTGACGGGCTTGTCCGTGGCCACCACTGCGCCGGACCTCACCACCACCTTCTACGACAACCGCTTCGTCGCCATCCCGGCCGACGTGGTGTACCGCCCGCAGACCGAGGACGGCCACGGCACCCGCCTGCATCCGCGCCCGTCGATCACCGGCACGCTCAGCGCCATCGTGGTCACCGACGGTGAGCCGCTGCAGTCCGACCGCGACCACCGCATCAAAGTGCAGTTCCCGTGGCAGCGCGGCGGCAGCTCCAGCACCGGTTTGGCCCATCCCGGCGGCGACGACAACGCCCCGGCCAACGGTGGAGCGTGGACCTGGGTGCGGGTGATGACCCCTTGGGCCGGTGACAACTGGGGCGGCGTGGTGCTGCCCCGTCGCGGCCAGGAAGTCCTGGTGGCCTTCCTCGAGGGCGACATCGACCGCCCGGTCGTGGTCGGCGCGGTCTACAACGGCCGCGGCCAGACCGACGCCGCCCATAACCAGGTCGCCAGCGGCGGTGCCAACGCGACCGGCAATGCGCCGGCGTGGTTCGACGGCAATGAACACGCTGCGGTCTACACCGGTTTCAAGAGCCAGGCGCTGGCCGACAGCCAGGGCGGGCAGGGCGGTTACCAGCACATGCGCCTGGATGACACGCCCGGCCAGGGCCGCGCGCAGCTTTCCACCACCCAACACGCCACCACGCTGACCCTGGGCCACCTGAAGGGCGGCGAAGACAACGTGCGCGAGACCGAGCGTGGCTTCGGCGCCGAGCTTTCCACGCAGGCCTTTGGGTCACTGCGTGGAGGCAAAGGCCTACTGCTGAGCACCGAGCCGGGCGAACCCCAGCTGGCCGCCAACCAGGCACTGACCCAACTGCAGGAAAGTGCCGAGCTGCTGCAATCGCTCAACGAATCGGCAGTGAACCAGCAGGCGCAACTGCCCGAGGAGCCGACCACGCTCCAGGCCCACGACGCCCTGGAACAGCTGCAGGAAAGCCTGCGCGCCACCCAGAGCGGCAGCGCGGCGGGCAGCATCAGCGGCGGCGACGGCGATGCCCCGGGCTGGGACAAGCCGGTGCTGATGGGCAGCGGCGTGGCCGGTGTGATGAGCCTGACCCCGGCCGACCAGGTCTGGGTAAGTGGTACGCACACCACGCTGGCTTCGGGCGTGGCGTTGAACTGGCTCAGCCAGGGCTCGATCACGATGGCGGTGGCCGGCGGGCTGGTGCTGTACACGGCCGGTGCCGAGCCGAAGCCCGAAAGCCCGAATCAGGAACGCGGCATCGCGCTGCACGCCGCGCAGGGTAAGGTGAGTGCACGCGCGCACAAGAACCAGGCGATCCTGGCAGCCAAGACCAACGTGAAGATCACCAGTACCCAGGCCGATGTGCAGCTCTCGGCGCCGAGCAAGCATCTGCTGGCGACGGCGGCCGGCGCTTACATCCGGATCGAGGGCGACAATATCGAGCTGGGCGCGCCCGGGAAGGTGGAGTTCAAGGGCACGCAGCGGGAGTGGACGGGCGCCAAGGCGTTGAAGCTTGCGGCGCCCACCTTGCCTTCCGGAAGCCACGGGCCGTGCCAGTTCCGCGTGAGAGCAGCCGAGCAGAGTGGTGCGGCTGTTGTGCCGCTGGGGAGCTGATGCATGGAGTTCAGCCACCGCTTCTTCATGTCCCAAGATTTCGCGTTGATTAATCCGATGCAGATCGATGCTGACATCGTAGCGCTTTGGCCAAGTGAGCCGATTGTTCCGGATGCACTGAAGGGACAAGAAAAGCACATGCCGCGGCTGATCGCGTTGGCCGAACTGGACGAGGATGATCGTCTGTATCGGTTGGATCAGACCATGAACTATGGGAGCGCGCGCAACAAAGCCCCCTTCTGCGGCTTGCTGCGGAGCCAGGCGTCGCCCAGCCGGGTAGCCAGGCATGTGCAGAGCGCGATGGTGCAGAAGATCGGCGGCGAAGCGATGTGGCTGCGTCTGCACGATCCGCGGGTGTGGCTCAACCTTCGCTGGATTCTGCAACCTCTCCAGATCGACGTCCTGTTGGGCCCAATCAGCCACTGGTCCTGGCCGGTGCCTGGCAGTGAGCGCTGGACGGCCAGTACAAGTGAGCGAGCGGCCGCGCAACGGCTTGACCTGGATATCGAGCAGATGCGGGCGTTGTCCATGACGGGGTCGGTCAATCGCGTCTTTGCCAGGCTGGCGCGCGACGGCTCCCCGGTGCAGGACACCGACGCATCAAGAAGGGCCGCGTTCAACGAGATGATGAGGGCCCAGGCACTTGGCTTGAGCACCGATGAAGATGTGGAGTTCTTCGCCTTCCTCTCGCTTGTCAGATCTCCCCAGGTGCATGACCAGCCTGCGGAGCGAAGGATGATCGATCTGGCTGTCGCGGGGGAGTGCGGGTACTTGTCGGCATGGATGGACGAGTACAGCCAATTAATGGAATTGAATGCAGAGGAGTTGGACGAACGTGGCAACAACTGACACCAAACAGCCGGGTGGCCTTGGGGCCTGCGATCCGAGCAAGAAATGCCAGATGTGCGACCAGCGCGGTCTGCCCATTCTTCCCCTGCGTTACTCGCTTGCGCGTACCGATGTGCGGGCAGGATTCACCATGCCGCCGCTGGAAGGAAAATTCGGCGCGGGCGTCAAGGACATCGTCTTGCCGGGTGCGCGTGCTCAATACACCCTGCGACTGGCACGGCAGGGCTATCTTTACGTATTCAACGAGGCCCGCGGCGAATGGAAGGGGTACTTCGTCACGGAGGATGCCTACCTGCTTGAGTTTGATGTGCACGCCGATGCGCCGCCGATGGAGGAGTTCGCGCCCAGCTGTGCGCGCATGGCGACTTCGCAGCTGGCGCGGTTCGTCACCATCCCTGACCCGTCGAGGGCTGGCAAGGTTTGGTTTGGTTACAGTGAGGCACCTTGGGCACCGGAGGTACTGAAGCGTAATCGGCTGTCCTCCGAGCGGAAGAAGCACATGCGCTCGGTTGATGTGAAAGCATGGGTTGGCGGCGCACGCTTCGATCACACCGGAGAAGTGAGCGAGGCCAAGCGTCTGGTCAGTGAGTTCGCCTATGAGGAGCCGGCCGCGAAGCCTCGAGACCCGAGCCAGCCAGCGTCGCAGATGGTGCTTGACCCAGCGACAGGAAAGATGATCAAGCAGGTCAATCTCGAGGGGGTGACGATCGCCGGCAACCCTGCGTTTGACTTCACCACCTTCCCATTCCGCCGTTGCAAACAGCAGGTTGTTGGCATGGAGGAGTGGGTCAGGAAGGCGTCTCCGGAGGTGCCGGCAATGATGCTGGCCTTGAACGATCCCGCCGGTCTTACGCAGGACGTGTCGGCCTTGATGCGGGAGTTGGTGCGAGACTTTGAGGTCAGTGATGACCGCGATTGGAAGCTCGCCGCAGCCACGGGCATTAAAGGCCTTCGAAAAGCCATCGAAGACCAGGCGGCAGCAAAGGAGCTGCGGGATCGAAGGTCATCAGCAGTCACTGGCAAGGCGTCAGCTGAACTCTATGCCGCTGGCGTCATCAAGATGCCCGACTCCCTGACGGCCGAACAGGATCGAAAGGCCCGGGACTCGGCGTGGGGCCGATACAGCGACGACTACTCGGAGGCGAAAGTCACCAAGTTCGAAGCCGATCTTGAAAGGGATACGAAAGCGTTCACCGCAAGCCATCTAACACCTCTTGCCACTGCGTTCGTGCGTTGGTACCAGTCAGACCTCCTGCGGGACTGGCTGGTCTGCAATCACCACGAGAGATTGGACGCGGGCGGTGGTGCCTTTACTGTCATCGTCCAGCGTTGCGTGGAAGGTGTGTCCGCGCATGACGAAATTGCAGTTGCGCTACTCAAAGATCTCAATGGTCGTTTTGACGAGAAGCGCAATATCACAATGCGTGCGTTGGTGCTCAATGATAGTGAAGTCGCAAAGTATCTTGAACAAGGCGCAGGTCCTAGTCTGGATCTGGCAAAGAATGCAGGTGCCTGGAGTAATATTCTCAAAGCATTTGCCTATGTCGACGAGAAAAAGAAAAACCCTCGAACGCCCGCATCTGAGTGGACAACTCCCACTGGCATTGCGGCCAATTTCATGCACGAGACGGCCGGCGCTATAATTACTGCGCTATCGAAAGCAGGTCAAAGCGTCAAGAAGGGTGCGGCGAGTGTGGCGTTGAGCGTAGCCGTCAGATACAGAATGATGGCGCTGATGGGAGCTGTTTCCGGCCGCCAGATTACCCGCCTTCCAATTCGTGCCTCCGAGGCAGAGTTGGCGCACTTTATTGTCGAAGCGCTTAGTTCTGGGCAGTCGACCGCAGAGAAGGCGCGCGTTCGTCAGCGTGTTGATGCCCACCTCCAGCAGGAGCTTTCAGAGCGGTCCGGCGCAAGGACGGCAACTGGACAGCGCAATGCTCGCAATCGGCAGGTGTTTCAGTGGGCTGTCTACTGGGATGATGACGCGATGCGTGCTCTTCGCAACACGAACATCGCCAATCTCGATGGCGTCCTGCTAAGTGAGGAGCAGTTGCGAGGAGTCGTCCGCAGTCGCGCGGCGTCGTTTGCGAGCATGAACATACGAGCCGATGTGGGCTTTGGGGTTGTTGGGCTTCTGCTTGATACGTGGAATGCTGCTGATGCGTTCTCGAAACTGGATGATGAGAAGCAGGGTAGTCAGTGGCGGCGCGGCATCGCGTTGAGTGGTGCGTTGCTGGGACTGACGGGTACCAGTGTCGAGCTGACAGCAATCGCGCTTGAACGAACCGCCTACGGACAGGTTGCGAGGGCCGTGCGCATTGCGTCAGTGGACTTGACGACAACGTCGATGGTGATCGGGTGGCTGGGCAAGATGGTTGGTACGCTCGGGGCAATATTTGGCGCCGTCGTGGACGGCTGGAAGGCTTACGACGCGGCCAAGAGCGGTGACATTCCCATGGCAATCCTGTTCGGGGCAACTGCCTTGGGTGGGACCATCGTGGCACTCTGCGTATTGTTCGGTACGATTACCGCAGGCGTGGGCTTCGTCATAATGATAATTCTTGCAATCATAGGGTTTGTTGGTGAATACCTTATCAATTTAATTCGCGACGACAAGATAGAAGTCTGGATCAACATGACGCCATTCGGTGCGCACAATCACGGCCAGTTTGAATCCATGGAGGATCAGGAAAAGGCTTATGTCGCATTGCAGTCAAATTAGGAAGATTAATGAGTAGCATGTCTGGTTGGCTGATAAAGCCCTTCAAGTTGAATAGGCCCGTCTCGCATGCCGAGATGAGTGCCAATCTTTGTGTTGATGGATTGCCGAACGTTGATCCATTGAACAAGGGCGCTATCCATCTCGATGGCACGTGCTTGGAGTATCACGACCGATACTTCTTGTTTCGAGGCTGGGGGGTGCTAGGAGGTGGGTTCTTCGCGCTGTTCGCCGTGGCGCTTGCCGCCGCTGTGTCGTATGGTTTTCTCCAGAGCTCAAAGGGGCAGGTTGGGCCAGTATTCTGGGGCATTGCGATCATGGTGCTGATGTGTGGGTTGCCTGCCCTGTATGCACTGAAGGCGTTCTTCTTCAAGGACGCTTTCCGCTATACGCACTATCCGATTCGATTCAATCGGGACAATCGGATGGTCTACGTCTTCACCGGTGGGGCGCGACAGACGTTGAAGGTGCCATTCGATGATGCCTTTTTCTTCATCAATGAAGATGCAGGTGCGGGTGGGAACACTGTGCCGGTGTACGACCTGCGGATGCACGTGCTCCAGGATGAGAAGATTATTCACACTGTATCCATCGGATCTGATAGTGGTGGAAGTCCCGGCATCATTCTTGCGCATTGGGAGATGATCCGGCGATTCATGGATCAGGGTCTGGACGCACTGCCATTCCCTCCGCTGGGTATCTTTGCGTCCTCGCGCGTGTCTTTGAAGAATTCTTTCATTATTCCTTTTGCCGTGTTCAATGGACCACTTCGCTGGATCCTGTCCCCTTTTCTCATCTTGATTGGTATAACAAAATATATTGCCCTGGGTACCAGCAAGCGCCCGGTCTGGCCGAAGGCAGTTGACGCCGAGTGCAGGCCTGCTAATGGTGGGCGGGTCTTTAAGGAACCCGTCATGTATGGCGATCTTCCGGGCGGGCAGGCGGGCGAGGCTGCATTCATGGACTACTGGAAGAAGGCGGAGGCACGGGCAAGGCTGGTGGACAAGGAGTTGAGTTCGATGTTCCCTCTGCCCACGCGCCTTTAACCGGCGCCTGTATCGGCGACGTATTCTCGAGCCAATTGGTGGGGTTCGAATGGCTCGCCCCCAGTGGCATCGGAAACCGACGACGCACGGAATAGGCGATGGGGCGTGTGATTGCCATTGCGATGATCAGGCCGACATTCCGTGTTCAAGCAAGTGGATATTCTGTCGCAATACAAACCCAGCGATGTGGGTGATAGCTATCCACTGACCCACTCCCTGCCATGATCGACCATGTCATACAGACCTAGCGGGTTGGGTGGAAACGCGCCGAGTGAGCTTACGTAAGTACGCTGACCATGCTTGCTCGCGAACGCATTGTACTGGGCGATGCTGGATACGTTGCGGCCGTTGTCCAGCTCGCCATTGTCGGTAGCGTAGACGCGCATCTTTCCACCTGCCCGGGCTGCGTATTCCCACTGGGCCTCGGTTCGGCAGTGTCATGGGGATGTCGATCTGTTTGCCGATCCACTCACAATACGCCACCGCCTGCGTCCAGCTGACGCCGGCGGCGATGTCCGGAAGATGGCGGTAGCTCTGGTCGACCTTGGATTGTGCCACTCGGGGCTGACCAACCGCATCGGAGTACGTATCAAAATCGGCATACGTCACCTTCCAGGCCTGCATCCGGAACCCATCAAGCTCAACCGTGCGCAGTACATCATCATCGAAGGCGCCGGTATAGGGCAGCTTTTCCTCGTTGTGCACAGGGCCGAAGTCGCCCATCAGGAATGAGCCGCCGGGAACGTCCACCAGCTGTTTCCTGGTCTTGGCCTTCAGGGCATCGATAGCCGCAGCCGAACCAACTGGACCCCTCGAAGCCTGCATTCCATCGTCCGCATGGCAAGCTGCCGTCCCCAGCATCAGCATCAATGTCAGTGGGGCCAACAGCAAGGAGCGATTCAAGGGCATGCGAAATTCCATTGACCGGGTAAAGTCTAATGGTAGCAACTGGCATGGAGCGGCCCTTCCTTCGGACCGTCCGCGTAGTGAATACGGTGGGCGGCGGCCAGATCTACCCGTTCGTGCCGACCAGATCCGGTTGGATGCATTGCATTGAGCATCTGGACCTTTCCAAGTCTCGCACCGCAATGGCTTGGTAAGCGACCGTGGTCGCCGCTGGTAGGCGCGGGCAGTGTGCTCAGCACTGCTTTGGCAATGCCGTGGCAGATGCCGGAATCGCGGGCCGCCCGGATTTCACTGGGGCCGTATGGCGAGAGCATTTGGTGCGGCGACTGAAGCGCTTTGACGCACTGCAGGCCGCGCCACGCTACGATGTCCCGCGCGTAGGCATGCGGCTGCGGTCGCGCCTGCGCGCAGATGCATCCCGGCTGCGCTTGCCATCGGAACGGTGCTCTGGGTGAGCGTGTTCGGGTCGCTGGCCGATGCCGCGCTTGGCTGAAAGCTCGCCGGAAAGCGGAGATAATGAGTTGATATCGCACAATGGAATGAGTGATCTTGGAATCGGACGAGCAAGCCGGAGCATTTCCGGATGATTTGAACCCGCCAAACGGACAGGCCGTGGGCCTGCTGCCCGCGGCTAGCGTGCAGAGCAGTCATCGCGCTAATACGGGGGGCGGGGTAGTGCGTGTTTACCCGGACGGCCTGGCGTTCGTGGATCAGCTGGGCGCCATGCGGGGCTACCTGAGCTCTTTCGGCCTATTGGCCCTTCCGCTGGCGATCGCGATGCTCATCATGGGGATCAGCAACGGCTGGTGGCTGCCCTTGATCATGGTCGTGATCTTGCTATGGCTGGCGTTGCTGTTCATCCAGGTGGACTGGGTGGGGTTCCGCTACGAGCCGGTGCTGCTCAACCGTGCCTTGGGAAAGGTGTATGTGTTCAAGGCCATGGGTCTGCCATGGTGGCAGTGGGGATGGAAGTTGTGGGGTAATAGCCGATACGAGATAGACACGTACGACTGGTCATGCGTCCGCGCGGAGGTCGTGGAGTTCACCATTTTCACCGGTCAGATTTCACGACGGGAGTCTGGCCTGGTGTTTGCGATTACCGACGTACCGGGTGGGCGTGACGTGGTGCAGCGCTTTGGGGTGGGTCCCAGCTTCGGCTACGGCGATCTTGAATCCCCGGTTCAGCGCTGGGAGCATATTCGACGCTTCATGCGTTATGAGGGGGCTGCCTGGACGCTGATGGACAGCCTTTATGAGGACTGGGGCGTCGCGTTCTGGCCCTCGTTCTGGTTGCTTCAACCCCTGTTCGACGATCGCGCAGTCGCGTGGCGGCGAAAAGGAATTCTGGCCTGGATGGCTGGCGTGGGCATGTTGTTCTTCCTGCCGTTCACCGCCTACATGGGGCTGGTACGCTATCTCAGCTACCGCCTGAAACGGGAACCCGTGTGGGGCAGGGACATTCTTGCCAGTCTCGGTGGCCCCGCGCTGACCCATGAACAGTTGAGCGCTTTGGCCCTGACAGATGCAAAGGGGAAGCCGAGCAAGGGATCCAAGCATCGGCGGCGCCGCCAAAAAAGCCATTTAATGCTGGAGCGTGAGCGATGTACACCGGCTGGTTGAGGAAGTTCAAGGTAGACAGGCTGCTCGAGCCGCAAGAGCGCTATGAGGCACTGCCGCGGAATCGCAGTGAGCGTAGCAACGAACACCACTGTGTGATCCGCCTGAATTCCACCTGCATGGACGTCGTTGATCGTCGATACCGGCTGCGCGGCATGGTGGCAACAACGGTGGGGACACTGGTGTGCACCATGATGGCGTTGTTCGGCATATGGCTGCTGGCGATGTGGGTTCCGAACGCGCGACCGGACGGCCAGATCGACGGGTGGCTGGTCGCGATCATACTGACGCTGTTCATTGGCCAGTTTCCCGTCATGTGGCGTTACACGTTTGGGCGTGATTTCTTCACCTACAAGTACTACCCGATTCGCTTCAATCGGCGCACCCGGATGGTGCACGCCTACACCGACGCCGGCCCATCCGGCGTCATCAGCGTTCCGTGGGACCACGCGTACTTCCATCTGGGACACGGTGAGGGCGAGACGTTCCTGCGGGATATTCGCTGCCACGTCATGGACGGGGAGATGGTCCGGAAAACGTTCGCCGTCGGCCACTATTTCGACGATCCCGCCACGATCCGCGAGATATGGGAGTTCATCCGGCGCTACATGGATGAAGGCCCGGAGCACGTGTTTGACGTGCCTGCGTCGGCGCAGTTGCACCTGTCCGTGGCGGATACCTGGAAGAACTGCTACCTCACGGTGATCATCAGCCTGGGTGAGGGGTTGCTTCCCTATCGCGCGGTGCTGATGCCGTTGTTGGTGCCGTTGGCAGCTTGCCGCTGGTTGGTGTTGAAGAGCAGCAAAGCGCCTCAATGGCCGGCGTACGTGGTGGCAGAATCCAGCGTCGACGTAGCCGATCCGCACCAGTTGCCAGAGCCGGCGTATGTCGGACAGTTCCATGAGTTCACGGCATCTGATGGCTGTGCACGCCTAGAGAGGTAAGGGGCGATATGAAGAAGGCAGTGCGTGATCTCGTCCTCGGGATGAAAGAGCTTCCTGAGAAGGGAGGGTATTGGGGACTTCTGCTCAATACGAAGACTAGCTCCGTAGGTCTGGAGCCAGCTTCGGCGAAGGCATTTCAGTCTGTGAATGATAGGTACATTCTGTTTACTCCAAATCTTCAAGCATCGAATAGAGGTTTTGGCTTAGTGTTTGGCTCAGTAATTGGATTTGCCATTCTAAGCATGCTTGGTTCCGCTTTGATCCTGGATAGCCTGTACAATGACTCAGGGTTTGTTGTTGAGCAGCTGTTTGCATTGATCATAATCGCATTTCTAGGGTCTGGCTTCTTCGGCTGGGCGTATATCTCCCTTCGCAGCAAGGTGTCGCCCCCTGTCGTACTCAGTAAGAAGTTTCGTCGTTTTTATTACTGGATGAATAGAAAGGACGGGTGGATTTCCCTGCCCTACGATGATGTTCAGCCGGTAAGCATGATTGCCAGGATGTATAGCACGGCAGGTGGATCGACAGCATACGTGTTGGCGATTGTCGACCTCGTGCCGGGTAGTCGCCGTATTCGCTGGTACCTGCCGCTTTCACAGCCGCAGCGTAGTATCGAGACGCCGGAACGAATTTGGGAGTTCATCCGTTGCTACATGGACCGCACGCCAGAGGAGCTTCCGCCCGTTGAGGCGCTGCCTGCAATAGACGATCCGAAGGCGGATCTGGCGCGCATGGACCGCTTTCTCTTTGGCAGTTTGGTTGATGAGAACCACCGTGTGGTTCCCGGAATATTCTCGAGGCTCTATGTTGGCTTTGTCGGGGGCACCATGTATTGGTTCGAGCGCGCTGGACTATGGATATCCCGTACGGCGCCTCGACCTCAGTGGCCCGAAGAGATTGCGGAAGAAATGGCGCTGCCCGTTGATTCCAGCGCCTACAAGATTCGTGCACCAACACCGGCACAACGCCTGGCCAACGAGAACGCGCTGCCGCACATGCGACGGCGTTGGATGGTGCTCGGTGGCATCTCCACGATATTTGTCCTAACGATGTTTGCAGTTCTAGGTGTCCCGCCGTGGCTCTAGGGTTCAGGCGATGACTGCTCACGGGCGACATGGCGCGCGCGCGCATAGGCTGGGCTCTACGCAGCCAGCGCCGGTGGCGCCTGGTTGATGCGGGTCGTGACGGACAATGCGCACTCCAGTGTAAGGATAGCGGGCACTCACGAAAGTTCCTGGGTAATTTTGGGCGGCGGTCGCTGACTCTCCTCCCGAGTGTGCGGCCAGAGAACCGCTGTGCATAGCGCTGCGCAGAGAGAGGGGCGGCAAGGGGACTTGAGGGATTGAAATGGATTACGCGGGTATCGATGCACGAAATCTCAGGTTCCCGGTCAATCGCCCCTTGACCGAGGCAGAGAGGATGGCGCAGTTGGATCCGACCCGATCTACGGGTGTCGCACCTCGGATCGGGTTGTCCTTTGTCAAATTCAACTCGACCCGCATTGAGCTCGTGGACCGTTGGTATCCGGTCAAGGGATTCAATGTCTGGCTGTCTGTCATGGAGGCGCTCGCACTGCGCGGGTACAGCCTTCGTACGGCAACACGTCGTTAGCCGCCAGGCCTAGGGCTGGCGGCTCCAGCGTCGCCGTCTCCAGGGAATCAGCGGAGCCCGACCAACAGGAAACCAGACAGCGCGAAGAGCATGGCGAGCAGGACGGGGCTGATGGCCAGCAGTCGCTTCAGCGGTGATTGCCACCCGGCGAATCGGCCCAGATAGCGGTAAACCGCTCGCACAAAGCCATAGCAGATCGCCATGACCAGCACGAAGTACACGATGTAAGTCCAGGTCCAGTTCACTCGATGCATCCAGCTTCAGAGGGCGGCTAGAGTAAGCCGGACCGGTGCGAGCGTCGAGTGGTCATGCAGGCCAAATGCGGGTGTTCCAGTCGCGTGGTCGCCTCAGCCAAATACCGCGTGCAGCATTTGCCGTGCCACCACTGACCATGCGGCAACGCTGATCAGCGTGCACGCCCCGCAGACAATGGCAACGATGAGGGCGGCTTTTCGCCTGCCGCGCAGCTCGCCCGCCGACGCTGGCGTAATGGCGTACGGCGACGCCCCACTGGCTTGTTGGCCAGCCGACACCCCCGCAAGCGATGCCGGCAGCGGCACCCGGGGCCTGAAGCGTGCGTACGCCATCCGGAATACCTGGTCTGGCCAGAACGCGACCCAGACCAGTACCGCCAGGAGATGCTCCCCACTCCAGAAGGGCTGCCAGTTGTGATCCCGCAACCCTTGGATGAACCCATGTGCGTCGCCACCCCCGGACAAGGGGCCAAATTCCAGCAGCGCTGACGTCCATGATCGCGGATTCACCACCGTCTGCATGGGGAGCGCTGCAGGCGCCTCATCCATGTAGCGGCGGATCAGCTCCCAGCTCTGCTGGCATGCCTCACGCCCCGGCATGGGTGCCTCCACAACGAAGCGCGCGCGCCAGGTCTGCGGGTCGTTCTTGAGGTACTCCACCAGTTCCAGCGCCACAAAGGGGCGTGAACCCAGTTGAGGCGGGCCGAAGCCAATTCGCACGTTCGGACGGACGTTGTCCCAATCAAGAACGAACGCCGTCTTGTTGGTGTAGTGGAAGATCTTGCGCTGCTTCCTGAGAAAGTAGACGTCGCTGTGCTTGCTTCCAAAGCTGATGCGCCAGGCGAAGTAGGCGCCCGTAGCGCCACCGACGGCCAACAGTGCAGCCAGCGATACACTCAGTGCGCGCATGCCGAAACTGTCCATCGGGTCGCTCAGCACCGAAACACCTGCGCCGATGCCCCCCAGTGAGATGATCACGCCTGCAATGGCGAAGAAGGGCATGATCGATTCGATGACCGCCGCTGCGCCATCGTCGGACCACACCATCATTTCCTCATCCAGGCGGATGATGTCCCGCACGCTGCCGGGCTCGGCGTTGCTGCGCAGCGGCAGCTCCCCTTCATGGATCTCCGATGGCGGTAGTTCACTCACGGATGGGGTCTCATTGGGCGCCATGCATGGCATCGGCCGGATTATGTCTCACGTGCGGTTTCCGTCAATGGCAGGGCGGGGCGCGATGTCATCCGGTGATTCTCTCGTCTGGAGATGGGGTTCGCAGGCATCATGTAGGCTTGAGCATCTGTCCCGGGCTTTTGCGCCGGCAACCAAACAAAGGAGTGCGCATGGGCAGTTTCTCCGGCTGGTTGATCAACCCCTACAAACTCGGGCGGGAGCTATTGCCAAAAGAACGCAAGGCGGATCTGCGTGCCGAGGGTCTTCCGCGGCTGGATCCCCTTAACAAGGGCGCGATCCATCTGGATGCGACCCGGCTGGAGTACCTTGATCGGTTCTTCCTGCTCCGCGGCTGGGCGCTGCTGGGCGGTGGCTTCCTCGCGCTGTTCTGTGTGACGCTGGGAGCGCTGGGAATCTATGGTTTCCTGCAGAGCTCACATGGCGAGGTAGAGCCGGTGTTCTGGGGAATCGTGATAGTGGCGCTTATGTTCGGACTGCCGTCGTTGGTGGTACTCAAGCTTTTCGTGCTCAAGGATGTCTTCCGCTATACCCACTATCCCGTGCGGTTCAACCGTGCCAACAGAACCGTGTACGTGTTTACCGGCGGTGCCAAGGGGTATGTGGAGGTGCCGTTCGACGAGGCCTTCTTCTTCATCCACGAGGACGGCAGCAGCGCAGCCAACAACGCACGGTCCTACGACCTGCGGATGCACATCCTCCGCGACGGAAGGGTGATCCACACGGTGGCCATCGGCTCCGATGGCGGTGGTAGCCCGGGCATCGTGCTGGCGCATTGGGAGATGATCCGACGCTTCATGGATGAGGGCATTGCTGCTTTGCCATTTCCGCCGCTGGGCATCTTTGCTTCCTCGCGTGTGTCAGTGAAAAACGCGCTGGTCGTCCCCTTCGCTGCGCTGCCCGGGGTGCTGAGCTGGATCCTGTCGCCCTTCCTCATCGTGATTGGCCTCTGCCGCTACATTGCGCTGGCCACCAGCCGCCGTCCGATCTGGCCGAGCTCGGTCGACGCCGCGTGTGCGCCTCCTTCGACATCACCGGTCTTCCGTGAGCCGGCGGTCTACGGGGGGCTGCCGGGGGGCGAGAAGGGTGAGGCCGCGTTCATGGCGTACTGGGGGGATGCGGAAGCGAAGGCCCGGCAACACGACCAGGCCCTGTCCAGTTTGTTCCGTTGACGCGCGGCTTTTCTGGCCGACAGGATAGGCTTGGCCGTCGGGGGATAGGCGGCCGCAAAGGAGATGCGACGATGTACACCGGCTGGATGAGAGCGTTCAAGGTGGATCGTGAAATGGATCCGCGAGAGCGTTATGCAACGCTGTCGCGCTCTCATGCGGGCCGGAGCAGGCAGCGTCTGTGCTTGATCCGCTTGAATTCGACCTACATGGACATGATCGACCGTCGCTTCAGGCTGCGCGGCATGGTGCTCACGACCACCGTTCTGCTGATCAACGCGGGCCTGGCAGCCTGGGGCCTGCGCAGGTGGTCGAACCGGGTGCCCGAGGTGCTTGGTGGTCCGTCAGGCGATGCACCGGCCTACGTGTTGTTCGCCCTGCTTCTGCTGGTGCAGTTCGCGCTGCTGTACTGGCTCATTCTCCGCCGTGACTTCTTCACCTATAAGTACTACCCGATCCGCTTCAACCGGCGCACCCGCATGGTGCACGCCTACACGGATGGCGGGCCGGACGCGGTCATCAGCGTGCCTTGGGAGGAGGCGCATTTCCATGTGGGGGAGGGCAAGGGCGAGCGGTACCTGCGCGATATCCGCTGCCACGTGCTGGACGGCGAGATCATCCGGCACACCTTCGCGGTGGGCCACTACTTCCATGACGAAGACAAGATCCGGGAGGTCTGGGAATTCATCCGGCGCTACATGGATGAAGGCCCGGCGTCCGTGCTCGACGCGCCAGCGAAGCCCCAGGTGGACCTGTCGGTTGCCGATACCTGGAAGAACTGCCATGCCACCGTCGTGATCAGCCTGGGGCAAGCACTGTTGCCCCTGCGTGGCCTGTTGATGCCGGTGCTGTTGCCGCTGGTGGCCTGCCGCTGGCTGGTGCTGAAGAGCAGTCGGCAGCCGGTGTGGCCGCAGCGGATCCTGGACGAATCGGTCATTGATGCCGAAGATCCGCACCGATGGCCGGAACCGCAGTACATCGGTCAGTTCGACGAGAAGGCGGACGGTCGCGCGTCCTGAGTGCACGCGGCTTCAGTAGCAGGATCAAGCGCTGCGGCCACCGCCGCAGCGCGACCTCACATCGCCGGGCAGGCCGGGTCTTTACCCGCGGCCGCGGCGCAGATCTTCTTGCGGCAGTTCAGGCCGGCCGTCGTGGTGGCGCTGCCGCAGCTGCGCAGCTTGGCCTGAATATTCGACTTGGTGGACGCGGTGGCATTGCGGCCGCTGATGTTGTCGAACACATTGTCGGCATCGGCGGCCTGCTGGCGTTCCTCGGCCTGGATCTGCGCAATCAGCGCGTCCATGGAATCCGGGGCGGCCTTGGCTTTCGACTTGGGCTTGGCCTTTTCGTCTTCCTTGATGATGCCCATCAGCGTCCCAAGCAGGTTCTCGTCCCCCTTGGGCTTGTCGCGCGCGGTGCGTGCAGCCGCAGTGCCAGCGGCCGGTTTGCGCGCGGCCGCTGCAGTTGCAGCAGCAGGCGCAGTCGCAACCGCTGCAGTGGCGGCCGCAGCGTGCGCACCCGGTGTGGGTTCTGCCGCAGCGCCGATACCTTCCAGGGGATCTGCCGCAGGCGCCGTGCCGTTGGCATCCACAGGTGCATCGACAATGGTGGCGCCGCCGGGCGTGGACGCTGCCTCCGGGGTCGACGTCGGATGGACGCTGGCTTCGGGTGGCAACGAGTAGCCCATCGGCTCTTCGCCGCTGTCGGCAGACAGGCGCCATGCCGCGAACGCGCCCAGCACGACAACTGCCGTTGCCAGCAGTGCCAGCCACAGCCATCGACGTGATCGGGTGCCTGGGGCTGCGGCGGCGCGTGCAGCGCCGGCGACCGGACGTCCTTCCATGTCTGCCAGGATGCGGCCCGTTGCCGGTGCCGCGTTCTTCGTCTGCGCTCCCCCTGAGAGCAGACTTGGTCGATTTATTCCGCCATTATTCAAGTGCATCCAGCCCTTGTTGGGTCGGCATCTGCCGAAAGCGAACCGCCCCATTCTAGTGACTGGGGCAGGACCGTCAACAACGAACAATACATGGAGGATCGGTGGTCGTCATTATCGGGGGAGCGGTGCTGCTGGTGCTGGTCACGGCCGCGGTCGGTTGGGTGCTGATGTTTCCAGAGTCTTTCGAACGCATCCAGGCCGCGCTGGGGCGCGTGTTCGGGCGGATGGGGAACGCTGCCGGTCGTGCGGGGCGGCGGGTCTCGCAGCGCACCGATCGCCTGCAGGGCGGGGTGCGTGAAGAGCTGGGTGCGGCGCAGGGCGCGCTGCGCCGGCATTGGATGGTGCTGGCCGCGGCCGGCTTCCTGTTGCTGGTGCCGCCGGCGGTGATTCTGCTGACGCGGCAGAACGTGGTGCTCGACGAGTTCCGAGGGGATGACCTGTCCGAGTCGGGCTCGATGGTCGCCCAGCTCCTCCGCGGTGAGCGCCTGACCCCGCCGGCGCCGCCGCCGCCGGAAGTCTTCACAACCGAAGAAATCCGCAAGACGCGACCCGAAATTGTGACGGCTGACAGAAAATGGGGTCAGATTGACCCGGATCTGCAGCAACGCGTACTGGCCATCTATGAAGTCATGCGCCGACAATATGGCTATGAGATGGTGCTGGTGGAGGGCTATCGGAGCCCCGAACGCCAGGCCGAGCTGATGAGTGGCGGCAAGGCCACGCGCGCCGGTGCCTGGCAGAGCTGCCATCAGTACGGGCTGGGGGTGGACAGTGCGCCGATTCGTGACGGCAAGCTGCAATGGGACATGGGCGACCCGTGGACCCGGCGCGGCTACTTCCTGTACGGCGAACTGGCCGAGCAGGCGGGGCTGGAGTGGGGCGGCAACTGGCGCAGCATCAAGGACTACGTGCACGTGGAGATGGCGCAGCAGTGCCGTGCGGCGCGCGCGGCGAAGAAAGCTGAATTGGCAAAAGGATGATACTTTCACCAGTCAGCTGATATCGTTGGCAGACGATCCGGATCAGCCCAGTGTAGCGGGGGCGATGGAGTCGCCGGATGCGGAAGCAATCAAGGAGCATGATTGATGTCACGACCATTCGTAGTTGTCGGGGATAAATTGAGTCACGGCGGTAGCGTGGTCACCGGATCGGGACAGACCGATATCGGTGGCAAGCCCGTGGCCCGCATCGGTGACAAGGCCGTGTGCGTGGCCCATGGGCCGACCACGATCGTCAGTGGCGATGCCACCGTGGTGGTCGACGGCAACCCGGTGGCGCGTGATGGGGACCGCACAGCGTGCGGCGCCACCTTGATCGCGTCACAGGGCACGACCGGCATCGGTTGACGGACAGCGCAGGTTTGAATCAGCAGGATGGCTTGATGACTCAGGGAGCAGGACGCTAGATGTCCGGGATACTTGGGAAGGCGTTCTCGGTAATCGCGGTTTTCGCGGTGGCATGGGGTGGCGCAATCTTCTATTGGCGCAGCACTGGCACGGTTCCGTCGGGCATGGAAATGCTCGCCTACCTGGGCCTGGTGCCCGTGGGCCTGAGCGGTGCCGGCTTCATGCTGCGCAACGCCGGGCGCAGCATGCTGGACAAAGCCGTCGATGCGGCGAGCAGCGACGGGGACGCAAGTGCAACTCGCCCGAAGGCCGAAGCCAACGCAACGCGGACCGTGCCGTCGGTGGCCGTGCTGGGCGCAGACATGCGCCTGGGCGTGATGCTCGAGGCCGATGCGTTGCTGGACATGGCCGCCGCGCCGCCGCGGCCGTCGCTGGATGCGCGCTTCCATGATCGCGACGGGCTGCCGTTGCTGATCAGCGCGGACAAGGACCTGGACGATACCGCGGTGGTGCAGGTGCAGATGCCCGGCTTCACCACCCGCGACGGCGAACGCCGCGCCATGACGCTGCTGGAACCGGTGGCCGATACCTTGATGGGTCAGGCGCTGCTGGCGCTGCCCGAGCTTGAGGTGGCCGAAGAGCGGGTGGTGGCCGGTCTGCGCCGCCGCGACGAGCGGGTGGTGGAGCAGGTGCTGACCATTGAATTGCTGGTGCCGGCCGACTGGTCGGCCTCACTGCGCACCTACTGCGCCGACTGGCTGCATGCACGGGCGGTCTACAACGGCCTGGACGCGCGCCGCTTCTCCATCAGCGTGGCGGTCGCCAGCCACGCGGCGGATGTCTGGTCGCGGCTGCAGCGCGTCACCGACGCGCTGGCCCAGGGCGAGCCACGCTGGTACCTGCTGCTGTCGTGCAGCTCGGCGGTGGACCCCGGCACCATTGCCGCGTGGCTGGACAGCAATCGCATCCTGCACCGGCGCAACAAGGATGGGCAGATCCCCGGCGAAGGCGCCGCGGGCCTGCTGCTGGCCTCGGCCAGGCTGACCACCGTGCCCACCCCGCACCTGTGGCGACCGCACCGCATGGAACTGGCCGAAGGCCTCAGCAATGCCGAATCGCGCCGCCAGGCCGAGGCATTGGGCCGCGCTATGCTGGCCGACGCGGCCATTGCGCCCGAGCGCGTCGGCTTTGCGCTGCACGATGCGGACCAGCGCAGCCAGGTGGC
Organism: Stenotrophomonas sp. 364; assembly: GCF_009832905.1. NCBI lineage: Bacteria > Pseudomonadati > Pseudomonadota > Gammaproteobacteria > Lysobacterales > Lysobacteraceae > Stenotrophomonas > Stenotrophomonas sp. 364. The sequence goes on along the minus strand of NZ_CP047135.1, from coordinate 2,168,221 downwards.
GGTTGAGGCCTGCGCCGCGGCCGTGGCCGCCAATCCCGATATTGAAATCGACCAGCAGACGCTGGCCGTGCCGGTGTGTGCCGGCGAGCTGGGCCCGGTGCTGCCGCTGGCTCTGCTGACCCTGGCCCATGCGCATGCCGCGCGTGGCCAGAGCGCCGCACTGGTGCTGTCGGTGGGCGCGCCGGCCCAGCGCGTGGCCGCGATCCTCGATATTCCCGTTTTGAACGACCCGTCGACCGACACTGTGTCGGCGGCATAACCCTGGACGCCTAGATGATGTTGAGTAATTTCAGGTACTTCCTCGGCGATTACCGCCTGTGGATGGTGATTGGCTTGATCGGTGCCGGTTCGTTGGCGTATTTCGGCGCGGCCGAAGCCCGCCAGATCGGTATCTGGGTGGCCATCGCACTGGCGGCGCTGCTGTTGCTGGCGCTGGTGGTATGGGTGATCAAGCGCATCCTGGCCCGGCGTGCGGCCAAGCGCGTGGAAGCGATGGTGCAGACGCAGGCGGACCAGGCCGTCGCGGCCGCGCCGTCGGCCCAGCGTGCCGACACCGAGGCGCTGCGCACGCGGATGATGGACGCGGTCAAGCAGATCAAGTCCTCGCGCCTGGGCGTGCTCAAGGGCAAGGCGGCGCTGTATGAGCTGCCGTGGTACGTGATCATCGGCAACCCGGCGGCCGGCAAGAGCACCGCGATCCTGAACTCCGGGCTGCAGTTCCCGTTCGAGGACAATCGCAGCAATGTCATCCAGGGCATTGGCGGCACCCGCAACTGCGACTGGTACTTCACCACTACCGGTATCGTGCTGGATACCGCCGGCCGGTATTCGGTCAGCGTGGAAGACCGCATGGAGTGGCTCACCTTCCTGGGCCTGCTCAAGAAGAACCGGCCGCGCGCGCCCATCAATGGCGTGATCATCGCGGTGAGCATCGCCGAGCTGTCCGGCAGCAAGCCCGAGTTCGCCATCGAGCTGGCCAAGAACCTGCGCCAGCGCGTGCAGGAAATCACCGAGCGGCTGGAAGTGTTCGCGCCGGTGTACGTGCTGTTCACCAAGGCCGATCTGATCGCCGGGTTCAGCGAGTTCTTCCGCAGCCTCGATCCGGCCGAGCGCGAAAATGTCTGGGGCGCGACACTTCCCTTCGACGTCCATGCGCAGGGCGATGCGCTGACCGCGTTTGACACGCACTTCGACCAGCTGGCCGAAGGCATCAAGGAAATGAGCCTGTCGCACATGGCCATGCAACGCGGGCGCGAGGTGTCGCCGGGCCTGCTGACCCTGCCGCTGGAGTTCGTGGGCATCAAGCCGGCGCTGCGTACCTTCATCGCAACGCTGTTTGAAGACAACCCGTTCCAGTTCAAGCCGGTGTTCCGCGGCTTCTACTTCAGCAGTGCGCTGCAGGAAGGCCATTCGGTGCACCATGCGTCCGATCGCGTCGGTCGCCAGTTCTCGCTGTCCTCGCGTGGCCACAACAGCGATGAAGCGCCGACCGGGCAGACCGCGTTCTTCCTGAAGGACCTGTTCCGCAAGGTGATCTTCTCCGACCGCGAGCTGGTCCGGCAGTACTCCAGCCCGCACCAGAACCGCCTGCGCTACGGCGTGTTCCTGGGCGCGGTAGGCGTGCTGGCACTGGCGCTGGGCCTGTGGACCTGGTCCTACACCACCAACGTGCAGCTGGTGAACAACGCGACCAAGGACCTGGAGCAGGCCGTCCGCGTGCAGAAGGATCGCGTCGACCTCAAGTCGCGCATCGATGCGCTTCTGCTGCTGCAGGACCGCATGGAGCAGCTGGACCGGTACAAGAAGGAGGGTGGCATCACCACCAGCCTGGGCCTGTACCAGGGCGACAACATCCGCGCCAAGCTGATGAAGGAGTACTACCACGGCATGCAGCAGGTGATGCTGGATCCGACCGTGGCCAGCCTGGAAGCCTATCTGGGCCAGGTGGTGAACGAGCGCGAGAAGCTGGGGCAGGCTGGCCCGGTGGCCGCCGAAAGCGACGTGCTGTACCAGAATGCCTCGCCCACCAACACCAATGACGCCTATAACGCGCTCAAGACCTACCTGATGCTGGGCAACCGCAAGCAGGTGGAGGGCGCGCACCTGTCGCAGCAGCTCACCCTGTTCTGGCGCAACTGGCTGGACGCAAACCGCGGCCAGATGACGCGTGAGGAAATGGTGCGCGCGGCCGAGAAGCTGATGAACTTCTACGTGGCCCAGTCCGCCGACCCGGCGTGGCCGCAGGTACAGAACAAGGTCACCCTGGTCAGCGACAGCCGCCAGGCACTGACCCGCGTGATGAAGGGCCAGCCGGCCATGCAGCGCGTGTTCGCGCAGATCAAGGCACGCGCCGCGGCACGCTTCCCGACCGTCACGGTGGATGCGTTGATCGGCAACGAGCGCAACGGCAGCCTGATCACCGGCAGCTACGCCATTTCCGGGGCGTTCTCGCGCAAGGCTTGGGAAGACTACGTCAAGGATGCGGTGAAGGAGGCGGCCAGTACCCAGCTGAGCACCACCGACTGGGTGCTGGACACCACCGAGCAGAGCGATCTGTCGCTGGCCGGCAGCCCCGAGCACATCGCGCGTGAGCTGGTGACCCTGTACAAGCAGGAGTACGCCGCCGAGTGGACCAAGTTCCTGCAGGGCCTGAGCGTTGCCCAGTTCGACAGCTTCGATGAAGCCGCCGCGCGCATGAACGCCCTTGGCGATGCCAACAACTCGCCGCTGCGCACGCTGCTGGAGAAAATCAACGAGCAGACCATCTGGGACAACCCGGCCGCCGAGGCGCGCTCGAAGAAGGCCAAGGGCGGGTTCGTGGCCTGGTTCCAGAAGACCATCCTGCGCAAGGACCCCGAAGCGGTGGCCCAGCAGCAGCCGGTGGGACCGATTGGCAAGGCCTTCGAAGGCATCGCCAAGCTGACCACCAAGCGGGGCGACCAGCCGGCGGTGATCGATGCGTACTTCGAGACCCTGGCCAAGCTGCGGGCACGTTTGAACGCGATCAAGGGGCAGGGCGACCTGGGCGTGGGCACCCGCAAGCTGATGCAGGACACCTTCAGCAATGAAGGCTCCGAGCTGAGCACGGCGGTGGCGCTGGTGGACGAGCAGGTGTTGACCGGGCTGGATGCCGGCCAGCGCGAAGCGCTGCGTCCGCTGCTGCTGCGCCCGCTTACCCAGACCTTCATGGCGCTGGTGGAGCCGACCGAGGAAGAGGTCAACAAGAGCTGGACGGCGCAGGTGTACACGCCGTTCTCCGAGCGCATCGGCAAGCAGTTCCCGTTCAACCTTAACTCCGACGTGGACGCCGCCCCGAGCGACATCGCTGCGATCTTCGGCGCCAGCGGCAGCATCGCTGCGTTCAACAAGGACCAGCTGGGCACGCTGGTACTGCAGCGGGGCAACCTGCTGGAAGCGCGGCGCTGGGCGGGGATGGGCATCAACCTGTCGGCCGATCTGGTCGCCAACTACGGCAACTGGGTCAGTGGCAGTGCGGCTGGTGCGGCCGCGCAGGACACCACCATCTTCGAGATCCTGCCGGCGCCGGCGACCGGCGCGCTGGAGTACACGATCGAAATCGATGGTCAGACCCTGCGCTACCGCAACACCCCGCCGCAGTGGACCACCATGCAGTACCCGAACGTGGGCCAGGTGCCGGGCGTGAAGATCACGGCCGTGGCATCCGATGGCCGCACCGTGGAGGTATTCAACGCGCCGGGCAGCAACGGCTTCACCCGCCTCATGCGGGAAGGCTCGTTCGAGCGCCTGGAAGGCGGCAGCAGCCGCGTGACCTGGAAGGCCGACAACGTGGAGGTCACGGTGGAGATGCGCGTGGTTCGCCGCGCGGGCGAGTCCTCCGGCGGCGGCGATTGGCAGCGCGGCGCGCAGTTGCCGGCCCGCGTGGCCGGTGGTGCAGCGCCGGCCACCGCCGCACCGGCGGCGGCTGGCACGGCACCTGCCGCGGCACCTGCGCCCGCGGCAGCGCCGGCCGCTACCCAGCAGAGCGGAGGTTCGCGATGAGTCGTGTGGTCAGTGCGGGCGTGTCCTACTTCGGCAAGGTGCCCTCGCGCGGCGATTTCGTCCGTGCCGCCGACAACCACCAGCTGCTCGGTTGGCTGGACCGATGGGCGGGCGAGAGCGTGGAACTGCTGAGCCAGAATCCGGACTGGAAGCGCGTCTACGACGACTCCCCGGAAATCCACTATGCGTTCCTGGGGTCGCGCAGCAAGCTGGTGCTGTGCGGGCATTTCCTGCCCAGTCGCGATGCCTCGCAGCGGCGGTTCCCGCTGTTGTCGGCGGTGCGCCTGGAAGCCACCGAACCGCTGCCGTTCATCGGTCGCAGCCCGCTGGCGATGTCCAACGCCTGGTCGGGTCTGTCGCGGATGGCGCGGCAGGCGTTCAACGATGAAGACGCAGGCAATGCACTGAACGAACTGGCCGATGCGCGCTTCAGCATCAGCACCGATCCCAGCGCCTACAACGCCACCTTCCGTGATTTCCTGGAAGGGCAGACCATCGGCTCGATGGAGCGCCTGCTCCGCGACGCCGGTCATCCGGACATCTCGCTGAAGAACGCGCTGCTGGCGCTGGGGCTGCTGCTTCAGCCGGTGCTGGGCGGCGGCGATGTGAACGTCGACCGCGCCCTGGTGTTCCCGCTGGTCCGCGATCCGCTGTACCGGCCCTTGGTGGCCGCGTTCTGGCTGGATATCGTGGCCTGCTTCGTGGCCCGCGGCGACTTCGAACTGGCGGTGCTGATCCGTAATGATGCGGCGCCGTCGATGCTGGTGGGCTTCAACGGTGCCGACCGCCATGCGCTGCGCGCGGTGCTCGACCCGGCCGAAGCCGGCGACTTCCTGATCCGCCTGCAGGAGGCCCAGTGGGTCGAGGAATACCTGCACAGCGACTACAACCTCAACCGCCTTGCCAGCTACCTCGATCGTGACGATCTGGCATTGAGCACGGCGCGCAGCCTGTTCGGCGAGACTTTCCTGGGAACCTGACCATGCGCCTCCGCTCTACTCTCATTGTTGCCCTGGCCGCGTTGTCAGTCACCGGCACTGCCTTCGCGCAGGCCCCGGCAGCGGCCGCCACCGAGCGGCCGGTCGTGATCGAAGGCGTGGTGCCCGACCAGGCGACCAAGGCGCGGTTGCTGAAGAACCTGCGGGAGGTCTACGGCGCTGATCGCGTGGTCGACCGCATCCAGGTGGAATCGATCGCCACGCCCCCGAACTGGGGCGAGTACGTGGCCGGCATGATCACCCCGGGGCTGAAGCGGGTATCCCCCGGCAAGCTGGAAGTGAACGGCCAGGCCGTGCGCGTGACCGGCGAAGTGGGCAACGAAGCGCTGCGCCAGCAGGTGGCCAGCGACCTCAGCCTGGCCAGCAATACCTCGTACACGGTCACCAACGCGCTGAAGGTGGGTTCGCAGCAGAAGCTGCTCGACCAGACCCTGGCCAACCGCATCATCGAGTTCCAGAGCGGCAGCGCCAAGCTGACCCCGCTGGGCATGAGCATCCTGGACGAAATGGTGGCCAAGATGGCCCTGATGGGCGACACCAGCTTCGTCATCATCGGCCATACCGACAACGTTGGCCAGCGCGAAAGCAACCTGGCGCTCAGTCATGCGCGCGCCCAGGCGGTGAAGGCTTACATGGTGCAGAAGGGGATCGCCGGCAACCACCTGGACGTGCTGGGCAAGGGCCCGGACGAGCCGGTGGCCGACAACACCACCAACGACGGTCGCGCACGCAACCGCCGTATCGAGTTCAAGATCCAGTAAACCGGTGACGCTCGACGGGCTTACTGCCCGTCGAGGTTCTGGTTGATGTCCAGCATCTCTTCCATCTGGTCGAGCACGCTGGAATCCTTGATGACCCGCTTGAGCCACACATGCAGCGGCATCTCGCCCCAACGCGCGGCCTTTTCGGCGAGGTAGGCCACCGGGCTGTGCGGTTCGGTGCGGCGGAAGAACTCGGCCACCTGGCGTAGTTGCTGCAGCGCTTCCTTGCGGCTGGTGGGCGCGCCCGCCGGGCCACGGGGCGCAGGGGCCGCCGCGTTATCGGTGCTGCTGACCTCTACCGCGAAGCTGTCATCGGCGGCGATTTCTTCGGCCATGTCGCCGTCCAGCAGCACGCCCGCGTCGCGCGCGAAGCGCATCACCGTGCGCTGCAGGTGTTCGATCTGCTCGCGCACCGCGCTGAAGCTGGGGCCATCCAGGCCCAGGCGGTTGTCGACCGCGGCCTGCAATGCGGCCAGCGCGTCGGCGCATTCCGGCAGAACCTCGACCAGCTGGCGATAGAACTCATGCTGGGTATCGCGGCGGGCCGCTTCCAGCTGTTCCAGGCCAGGGCGATCGTCGTGGTAGTCGCCGCCATTGCTGGCCCGCGAATGCGCCACTTCGAAATCGGACAGGCTGAAGCGGCCCTGCGGCGCGGACACGATCGGCACGTTGCGCAGCCACTGCAGCGAATTGCTGAGCAGCCAACTGAGGTTGCCGATGCGCTCTTCCTGGTCATCATCGACGGCCACAGGATGCACATCGTCCCAGTACTGGTCGCACAGCCCGGCGACCACGCGGTAGCCGGTGGTAAGGCCGCGGAAGCCCTCCACCTGGGTCGCCGCTTCGGTCAGCCAGCCGGCCAGGCGCAGGTCCTTGGTGCGGGTCTGCAGCAGGTCGGCGCATTCGCGGGCGACGCTGCTCCAGTCGGCATATTTGATGTCGGTCTGCCACTCGCCCTGGTCCAGGGTGGGGTCATCGGCACGCCGGCTCTCCTGGATCCGGTCGAACTCCGGCGAGAAGGACAGGTCTTCGCCGGTGGGCGAATGGTCGGCAATCGGGGCCAGCAGGGCATCCTGATCCAGCATGGCAAATCTCGAGATGGGAACTGCGGTGATTCTAGCGTGGTGATGGTGGGCTGCGGGGATCACGGCAGTGACAGTTGGCTGCGACCGGAAAGATCACGACTGTGTGAAATTGTGATGTTAAGCGCGCTTGTGTGTAGGAATTCCCCGGTACCGGGGCCACCGTCGATTTGTTAACGTTTCTGGCGTGGGCACGGAAGTCCTGGTGAATCGGGGCGGCAATCGACGGAGATGCAATGGATGCATTGAGCACTATATCTGCGCAACTGGCGGCGCTTTCAGGCGCGCAGCGGTTACATCGTCTGGCCCTGCCGGGCGCGGGCGACCTGGTCGTCGAACGCTGGAGCGGCGAGGAATCGCTTTCGACGCATTTCAATTACGTGATTGATTTCCTCTCGCTCGACGCCGCCCTTGACCTGGAGGCATGGCTGGGCCAGCGCGCGACGTTGTCTACGCGCGCCGCCAGCGGCGCGGATATCGAACGGGCCGGGCTGGTCAGCGATGCGGCCCTGCTGGGCAGCGACGGTGGCGTCGCACGTTACCGCATCAGCCTGCGCCCCTGGACGTGGTGTCTGGAACATGGCCGACATAGCCGGGTGTTTCAGGAACGCAACGTGCAGGAGATCGTGGCGGCGGTGTTCGAAGGTTATGCGGGAATCGCGCGTTGGCGCTGGAGCGACGAGGTCGCCGGTTTCCTCGGCAGTGACCGCAAGCGCAGCTACTGCGTGCAGTACCGCGAGAGCGATGCAGCGTTCGTGCAGCGGATACTGGCCGAAGAGGGGCTGGGATGGCGCGTCGAAGACGATTCCGAAGCGCCGGCTGGACATTGCATGGTGATTTTTTCCGACAGCGGCGCGCAGCCGGAGGACGCAACCTCCGCCGGTGCCGGCGTGCGCTTCCATCGCAGCGAGGCCACTGAGGGCGAAGACACAGTGCAGGCGCTTGGGCGGTCGCGGCGGCTGGGCAGCAACCTGCTTACATTGGTCAGCGTTGACTACAAGCGTAGTGCCGCGCAGGGCGCGCAGGTGCCGGTCAATGGCGGCGGAGACCAGTCCTCGCGGGAATCCTATGATCCGCTGGGGGCCTACGCGTTTGCCGATGGCCGCGATGGCGACCACCTCGCCCGTCTGCAGGCCGAAGCGCTGGAAGCGCGCAACCAGGCGTGGCGGGGGCGGGGCAGCGTTCGGTCGTTGCGCAGCGGGCAGTGGGTGCGTATCGGCCAGATGCCGGCCTCAGCGCCGTCCGAACTGCTGCTGACCGCCGTCACGCATGTGGGCATCAACAACCTTCCCGTGGACGTGCGCGCATCGCTGGACCACGCACTGGGCGCGTCGCCACCGCACCCGGTGGATCCGGTGCTGAAGGCCCAGGCCGAGTCGGTGGGCTACGCCAACGCCTTCTCGGCGATCAAGCGCACCGCGCCCTGGCGTCCGGTGCTACTCGATGAGACTGGGGCACGGTTGAACCCGCGCCCGCTGGCGCCGGGCTACCAGACCGCGATTGTGGTGGGGGCACAGGCGACCACCCGAACCTCTGGCAGCCAGGAGGTGCACGCTGACATCGCCGGACGCATCCGGGTGAAGTTCCATTTCCAGTCGGAGCAGGGCGGCGATGCGCGCGACAGCGCGTGGCTGCGGGTGGCCCAGCGCTATGCCGGACCGGGCGTGGGCAGCCAGTTTCTGCCGCGGATCGGCCAAGAAGTACTGGTTGGCTTCTTGGAGGGCGACATCGACCGGCCACTGGTGCTAGGTGCGTTGTACAACGGCCGCGGCGAGGCCGGTGTAGCGCCTACGCCCGCCGGGCAAGCAGCCAGCAGCGATACCTCGATCTATGCCCAGGCGGGTGATGGGCGCGCCAGCGCGCAGGCCAACCTCTCGGGCGGCCACGCTCCGGCATGGCACGCTGCGGCCGGAGGCGAGGGCGCTCACCGTCATCCGGGCGCTCTGTGGGGCGTGCGCTCCAAGGAGTGGGGCGGCAGCGGCTACAACGCGCTACTCTTTGATGACAGCAACGCGCAGTTGCGGGCACAGTTGCTCACGACCCAGTCGATGACCAGCCTCAACCTCGGCCACCTGATCCACCAGGTCGAAAACTTCCGTGGCAGCCTGCGCGGCGAAGGTTTCGAGCTGCGCAGTGATGCCTGGGGCGCGCTGCGCGCGCGCTCAGGACTGTGGCTGAGCGGCTATGCGCGGTACCCAAGCGGAAGCGCAGGTGATGCAGCGCAACCGGTGGCGCTGCTGGGCCAGTTGCACGCGCTTGGCCAGTCCTTTGCTACGGCCGCTGCGACCCACCAGACCAGCATCCTGTCGGCGCAGGACGGCGTACAGCATTCGAACCGGTCGCGGCTGATCGAGGACAAGGCGCCGCTAGCGGCGATGCTGGCCAGTGCGCGCGCAACGGTGGACGGTGGAGCGTACGGTGACGCCTCAGGTCAGGCTGCGCTGCGCGACGGAAGTGCAGGCTCCGCCAAGGTAGCGCACTTGGGCGATCCCTTGCTGGGACTCGCTGCGCCCGCGGGCGTGGTCCATGTAGCTGGCCAGTCTCTGGCATGGTCGGTGGGAGAAACACTGACCCTTGCTAGTGGCCGGGCCAGCGAGACGGTCGTGATGGGAGGGCTGCGGCTGCACACCGCGCAGCGCCTGGGCATGCTGAGTACTGCCGTGCAAGGCCGGAATGCCCAGACGGTCGCCTTCAGCGTGGTGGCGGGCGAGGGAGCGATCGAGGTGGCGGCGCAGCGCGATGAAGTGCGAGTTCAGTCACAGCAGGCGCTGAAAGTGGCCAGTGCCCAGGCGGCGCTTGAACTCGGTGCGGGCAAGACCCTGCACATTGCCACGGCGGGCGGTGCCAGCGTAACCATCGAGGGAGGCAACATTACGTTCACCGCGCCGGGCAACATTGTCGTGCACGCGGGAAAGAAGTCGTTCACCGGACCGGCGCAGCACGGAATTGCCTTGCCGCAGTTTCCGCGCAGTAGTTGCAAAAGCTGCATCCTGGATGCAATGCGGCTGGGGACGCCTGGGGTCTTGGTATGACCCGGCGCTACGCCATCATCGACAGCTCACAGCGGCCGCACTTTCATGAGCGGCTTACGCGCTGGGACGTGCGCTACCGATCCTTGTTCGATGGCCATGCAGAGTCCAGTCTCACCGATATAGCACCACTACTGGTGGAGTACCCGGAATCGGATCCCAACCCTCGGCTGGAAGCCGAGATTGCCCAACTGGCCGCCGCAAGGCCAGCAGTGAGCGTGTGGTGGTCCGCGCTGGAGCCTGAGCTCCTGGCACGCCACTTCCACGCTTTCCACCTGATCAAGGTGCCGGAAAAAGGCGGGCGCGAGATGCTGCTGCGCTGGTACGATACCCGTGTTCTCCCTGAGCTCTTGCGGGTCCTGACCCCGGCACAGCGCTTCGCATTTCTGTCCGGCGTCGAGCGGCTTGAGTACTATGATCGCTTCGGGGATTCGCAGTCGTGGCTATTGCCCGAACTGGAAGCTAAGGAACTCCCTGCGCTGACACCGTTGCAGCTGAGTGATGCGCAGTATGCGGCGCTTCTGGATGCATGTGAGCCGGATGTCGCGATCGCGCAGTTACGGCGCGTCATTCCTGATGAAATGCGCCGTTTACCTTATCGGGCTCTGCACCCGTTCGTGGTGCACCATATGAAAGAGACGGTAGCGCATGGCGTTGACCAGGTCGATGACCACGTGCAGTACCTGCTGCTGGCGCTCTACACCTCCGGCGGGTGTAGGGCGCACCCCGCCGTGGAGGCGCGCCTTTCCCGCGGCGGCGACGACCATGCTGTAGAGTTTGCCGACTGGGTTGCGGACCTGCCGGACGATGTATGGTCGACCGGTGCGCCGTTGTGGGAGACCCTCACCACGGGGTCAACTGCGTGTGCCGACCCAGCGGAGGCAGCCCAATGATCGAAGCTGATGGTGTCGCCGGTAAACTGGCCTGCAGTACGTGCGGGCCAGCGCGCGCACTGGCAATCACGCCAATGAGATCAAGGGAAGAGTGTCATGCGTGGTAGGACAATCTGGATGCTGGGCTTGCTCGTTCTGTTTGGCCTTTTGCTGTCCGCCTCTCGGGCAGCTGATGCAACGGATTCGATAGGCGCTGTGGGATACAACCATACAGGCACCACCATCGCTCAGTTTCTTGTAAGTGGAGCGGGGGGCGGGAGCTTTATTCATGCACACCAACGCGGGGGCACTGCCTGTTGTGTGTCGATTCCAAAGAAATGGCATTCTGGGTTGACGGTCGAAGTTGAGTGGACGGCGGACCTGAAGAGCTTCAGGCGGAAGTCTGTGAGCGTTCCGCAATACGATGACCGCGCCGGGCAGATGGCGGTCCACTTCTTGCGAAATGGAGATGTAAGGGTTTTCGTAACATCACTGGGTCTCGGTCATCCGGACTACCCATTGAAGGGGCCCGAAGCCAGTCTGAAGGATCCGGGAAGTTTCGACTTCAATGGAGAACCTGAAAGGAGGAGTGATGAGCCCTAGCGGACCAACCGGTGCACAACCTATGCCGTTAGATGGGTGTCGCTTGCTTTCGGGCGCTGCGGCTCAGCGAAGTGCGTGCAGGCCAGCGCGGGCAATGGCAATCACTCCACTAAGATCAAGGGAAGAACATCATGCGTGGTAGGACAATCTGGCTGCTGGGCGTGCTCGTTTTGGTGGTGCCGCTGTTGGCAGCGTGTCGTGCACGTGAGGCCACTACTGAAGTTGGCATTCTCGGATACAACCATACCGACAGTGACATACCGCAGTTCACCATTGATGGTGGCAACGGTGGATCTGCCTGGAGTCACGCCGAAGGCGGCACTGTCTGCTGCGCCTTGATGCCGGACCAATGGAAGCCGGGCATGGACGTGCAGGTGCGGTGGACCAATGACCTGTCCACCTACCATCAGGCGACCGTTCCAGTGCCCCGTTACGAGAGAATAGGCAATCTTGCGGTGCACTTTCTCCGCAATGGGCAGGTCAGAGTATTTGTCACGTCCATGGTCCTAGGGCATCCGAAATATCCCTTGACGGGGCCCGAAGCGGGTCTGCGGGAAGGAGAGGATCCGGTGTGGGAGCATCTGCGTCCGGCGCCGGGTGGCTGATTGAGGCGCGACACTGATTGTCTGGGTTGAGTTGACGTTGATAGCAGGAGAGGGTGTCATGACTGCAAGTACAGCCACCGGTGCGTATCCCATGCCTCAGGAGGGCCGGCGAACCCTGACCGGCTCGGAAGCCCAGCGCCGAGCGCGTGCATTGGCGTGCCTTCGTGAGACTGGATCGGAGTGCCAAGGTCAGTTGCACGTGAACATCTACTTTGATGGAACAGGCAACAACCGTGAGTGGGCTGGTACGTTTGTCACCGGCAAGAGACGGAGTACTCAGACACAACTGGCCCGCAACGGACACAGCAATGTTGCCCGTCTCTACGATGTCGCTCTGCAGGACCGCGACAATGGCTTTTTCAATTTCTACGTCCCAGGTGTCGGCACCCCTTTTTCAGACGTTGGGGATACCAACCAAGATGGCGACACCCTTGGCGGAGGTGCGGCGAAGTACGGGGCGGACCGAATTCACTGGGCCATTCTGCAGATCTTCAATGCTGTTCATCAGTACCTGAATGCCACGGATCTGCTGCCTCCCGATGAGCTGAAACCGCTCGTCGCGGCAATGAGTGAGGCCCGCATCCTTGAAGGGGTGGCACGCAGATCCATCTTGAGTGCGGTGGCCAACCGCCTTGAGAGTGTTGTCAAGGGACACCAGCGTCGCGTGAAGTCAGTTAACGTTTCAGTTTTCGGTTTCTCTCGTGGCGCCGCCCAAGCGCGGGCATTCGTACACCGGCTGTATGAAATTTCCGAGATGTGGGGCAGCGGCTGCGGCTACAACGTAGCAGGGATACCCCTGTACCTGAACTTCATGGGCATTTTCGATACTGTCGCCTCGGTCGGCATCGCAGCCATGAGCCGTGTGTCGAAAGGTAAATGGGACTGGGCAGCGGGTGAGATGATGAGCATCCATCCCGAGGCACGTCAGTGTGTCCATTTCGCTGCCTTGCATGAGCAACGCATTAATTTCCCGGTGGATCTGGCCACGGGCGGACGTGAGATGCTGTATCCCGGCATGCATTCGGACGTAGGGGGAGGGTACTCGCCGGGGAGTCAAGGCAAGGACTTCGTCAATGGGAAGGCTGACGGGACCGCCAAGCTGTCCCAGATCACCCTGATTGACATGCACCATGAGGCAATCAAGGCTGGCGTCCTTCTTCGGACGCGAGAGGAAATTAGTCGGAAGCCTCTTTTAGACCATTACTTCGGCTGCCATCCGCAGTTGATTCGCGATTACAACGCGTGGCTGGGTGGGCACGGGGTCGCAGCGGGTGCGCATGCTCAGCAGATCCGCAATCACGCCAACCAGTATGTTGCGTGGAAGGGGAAGCGCCTTTGGCCTGGGCCGGAGAGCATGCTGGAGCAGCCCTTCTACAGGCAGTCCGATGAAGAAGATCGTGTGGATCTGAGTAATGCGCAGCGTGACTTTGGCAAGCTGATGGCAACCCTTGCGCAGGGCAAGAAGGAAATGGCGTTGTACCGCAAGCAAATGGAGGAAGTGCATAAGCGTATGGAGGAGGGGCGTAGGACCGGACGGCCAGTGTTCGAGCCGTCTCCTCGCGCGTCGCCGGCGGGATACAAGTATGCGACCCTTCCCGACGAAACCAGGGCGTTGTTGGACATGGTGTTGGAGCATGCGCCGGTACCAGAATGTAGCGTCGTTCTGTTCGACAACTACGTCCATGACTCCCTCGCCGGCTTCTACATGCTCAGGTACACGGAACTCAATATCCCAGCGCTGAATACGCACGGCTACTTACGCTATCGCGAAGTGTTCAGTGTCGCCGGCATCGATTCACAGGAGTGCCGTGGCCTCTCTACGTTGCCGCCCGGCAATGTCCCATCCATTGGCGGTGCATTCCAGCAGGTGGGCATGGCGATGGGGGGCTAAGCGTGAGTGGACGGTCCGCGCGAAGCGGCATGTCCTTTGGCCAACCTGCGCGCAGTGACGTATTTCGGTCGTGTACGTCGCGTGAAAGTGTGATGACCATCGCGATTGCCCTGGAGTCCAACGCGACGGTGTTGGGTTTCTGACGCTTCTGGTACATTTCTCGGTTGGGAAAGGACGTCCCGCGCCGCGGGATGACAGCTGGCAGAGATGGCATTGGACGCGTTGAACTCTTTATTCGCACAGGTTGCGGGCCTTTCGGGTGCCCCGCGCTTGCATCGTCTGGCCCTGCCGGGGGCGGGCGACCTGGTGGTCGAGCGTTGGAGCGGCGAGGAATCGCTGTCCACGCATTTCGATTACCTGATCGATTTCCTCTCGCTCGATGCCGGCCTCGATCTGGAGGCATGGCTGGGCCAGCGCGCGACCTTGACCACGCGCGCCGCCAGCGGTGCCGATATCGAGCGCGTGGGGCTGGTCAGCGATGCGACCCTGCTCGGGAGCGATGGCGGTGTGGCGCGCTACCGCATCGGCCTGCGCCCGTGGACGTGGTGGCTGGAGCACGGTCGGCACAGCCGCGTGTTCCAGGAGCGCAGCGTGCAGGACATCCTGTCGTCGGTGTTCGACGGCTACAAGGACATCGCCCGCTGGCAGTGGAGCGATGAAGTGGCCGGTTTCCTCGGCGCCGAGCGCAAGCGCAGCTACTGCGTGCAGTACCGCGAAAGCGATGCGGCGTTCGTCCAGCGGTTGCTGGCTGAGGAAGGCCTGGGCTGGCGCGTGCAGAACGACGCCGAGGCGCCCGCAGGCCACTGCATGGTGATCTTCTCCGACAGCGCGACGCAGCCGGAAGACGTGACCTCGTCGAGCAGCGGTGTTCGTTTCCATCGCAGTGCCGCCACGGAAAGCGAGGACACGGTGCAGGCACTGGGCCAGTCGCGCCGGCTGGGCAGCAATCGGCTTACGGTCTTCAGCGGTGACTACAAGCGCAGCAGTGGGCTGGGCGCGCAGGTGCCGGTCAATGGCGGCGGCAGCCAGTCCGCGCGCGAGGCCTACGACCCGGCGGGCGCCTATGCGTTTGCCGACAGCAGCGAGGGCGATCGCCTGGCGGGTCTGCAGGCCGAGGCGCACGAAGCACGCAACCAGGCGTGGCGCGGACGCAGCAGCGTGCGCTCGCTGTGTGCGGGCCAGTGGCTGCGGATCGGCCAGGTGCCCGCGTCGGCGCCATCGGAGGTGCTGCTGACAGGCGTCTGGCATCTGGGCGTCAACAATCTTCCCGTGGACCTGCGGGCGTCGCTTGCGCAGGCATTGGGCGCTGCACCTTCCGCGCATCTGGTCGATCCGGCCGTGCACGAGCGCGCCGAAGCGGTGGGCTATGCCAATGCCTTCACCGCGATCCAGCGCACGACGCCGTGGCGGCCGGTGCTGCATGATGACACCGGCGTGCGCCTGAACCCGCGCCCGCTGGCGCCGGGCTACCAGACCGCGATCGTGGTGGGTGCGCAGGGCAGCGCTGCCGGCGCCGGCAGCCACGAAGTCCACGCCGATCTGGCTGGGCGTATCCGGGTCAAGTTCCATTTCCAGTCCGGTCAGGGCGATGCCGCGCGCGACAGTGCGTGGCTGCGCGTGGCCCAGCGCTATGCCGGCCCCGGCGTGGGCAGCCAGTTCCTGCCGCGGATCGGTCAGGAGGTGCTGGTCGGCTTCCTCGACGGTGATATCGATCGTCCGGTGGTGCTGGGCGCGCTCTACAACGGACGCGGCGAAGCCGGCGTGGCACCGACGCCGGCCGGCCAGGCGGCACGCAGTGACACCGCCGCCTATGCGCAGGCCGCCGATGCACGCGCCAGTGCGCAGGCCAATGTGACCGGCGGACATGCCCCGGCCTGGCACGCGGCTGCCGCCGGCGACGATGCGCACCGGCATCCCGGTGCACTGTGGGGCGTGCGCTCCAAGGAGTGGGGCGGCAGTGGCTACAACGCGCTGCTGTTCGACGACAGTGACGCCCAGTTGCGCGCGCAGTTGCTGACCACCCAGTCGATGACCAGCCTCAACCTGGGCCACCTGATCCACCAAGCCGACAACTTCCGCGGCAGCCTGCGCGGCGAAGGCTTTGAGCTGCGCAGTGATGCCTGGGGTGCGCTGCGCGCGTGCTCGGGGCTGTGGCTCAGCGGTTACGCGCGCGGCGCGCAGGGCAAGGCCGGCGACGCGGCGCAGCCGGTCGCGCTGCTGACCCAGCTGCAGACGCTGGGCACCTCCTTCGCAACGGCGGCCAGCACCCACCTGACCAGCAAGCTGGCCGCGCATGAAGGTGCGCAGCAACCCAACCGCTCGCGGCTGGTGCAGGACAAGGCACCGCTGGCCGCGCTGCTGGCCAGTGCGCGCACCACCGTGGAGGGCGTCGAGTACGCGCCGGCCCGTGGCCAGGCCGCCGAGCGTGATGGCGGTGCCGGTGAAAACAAGGTGCCGCACGTCGGCGATGCACTGCTTGGCCTGGCCGCGCCCGACGGCGTGGTGCATGTGGCCGGGCAGGCGCTGGGCTGGGCGATCGGCGAGACCCTGACGCTGGGCAGTGGGCAGGCCAGCGAAACGGCGGTGATGGGGCAGATGCGTCTGCATGCCGCGCAGAGCGTGGGCGTGCTGGCAACGGCGGTGCAGGGCAAGGCGGCAACGGTTGCTGCGCTGAGCGTGGTGGCCGGGCAGGGTGAGCTGGACGTGCAGGCGCAGCAGGATGAACTGCGCATCCAGGCGCAGGCCGCGCTGAAGATGGCCAGCGCCCAGTCGCAGTTCGACCTGTCCGCCGGCAAGACCCTGCACGTGGCCACGGCCGGCGGCGCCAGCGTGACCATCGAAGGCGGCAACATCACCTTCACCGCGCCGGGCAACATCGTCGTGCACGCCGGCAAGAAGTCGTTCACCGGTCCCAGCAATTACCAGGCCGAGCTCAAGAGCTGGGTCCATGGGGACCTCAAGAAACAACGCATCATTGGATTCTCGGGATGAGCATGAACAGGATTTTTCTCGCATCGCTGCTGTCCGGCGCGATGCTGCTGGCCGCCTGCCAGGCACAGCCGCCGGCAGACCAGGTGGCCGATGCCGCCGCCCAGGGTGATGCGGCCGCAGTGGCCGTGGATACACCGGCAGCCGAGCCCGCTGCGGCACCCGGCGCCGAGGCGACCGACCCGCTGGCCACCGAACTGTTCAACCTGGTGGGGGATGCCGTTTGCGGTAAAACCTGCCCGCAGTACGACGCGCGTGTGGACAAGGCCTTCAGCGACATGCTGAACGACGCGGCGTCGCTCGGCGATGCGCGTCTGCGCGAGCGGATCGGCAGCGGCCCGCAGCCGCAGGGCGAGCGCATCCAGACCGCGGCCGGCGAACGCTGGCTCTACCGCGCCTGCCAGGCGCACCAGTGCAACCTGACCACCCTGGTGGCGCTGTATGACCCGGCCACTGGCCGCATGGCCGGTCGCCTGGTCGACAAGTGTCAGGTGTATTGGCTGGGTACGCTGCCTGCCGAGGCGATGGATCGCATCAGTGAGCTGGCACCGGTGCAGATCAGCGACGAAGACTACACCGCGTTCTGCACCGGGAACTGACCATGGCAAAGGACCTGCAGGGATTCCTCAATGCGTTGTTCGCCTCCGAGGGCGGCGGCAACCTGTCGATCATCAACAAGTTCGGCTACGTGGGTAAGTACCAGTTCGGCGAAGACGCGCTGATGGACCTGGGCTACTTCAACCACGACGGCAAGAAGCACGAAAAAGACGGCAAGTTCTTCCAGGACTGGGACGGCACGTGGACCGGCAAGGACGGCGCCACCAGCCTGCAGGTGTTCCGCAACAGCGAGGCCATCCAGGACAAGGCGGGCCAGGCCTGGGTGCGGCGGCTGTGCAGCATGGGCCGGAAGTATGGCGCGCACGCGTACATCGGGCAGACCATCGGCGGAGTGCTGGTCACCGAATCAGGGATCATCGCCGCGGCCCACCTGAAGGGTTACGGCACGGTCACGCCCAAGGACGGCAAATACAAGACCCCGGCGGTGATGGCGTTCCTGAAGACCGGCGGGGCGATCAATGCCACCGACGCCTTCGGTACCTCGGTGGGCAAGTACATGGCCAAGTTCGCCGGCTATGCGCTGGGCTGCTGCGAGCCGGTGGAGGTGCAGCAGCCCTGGTCGTATCCGTTTCCGCCGCAGGGCAAGACCACCGCGCTCGATGGTGCCGCGTACATCGGCTTGCCGGCGCTGCAGGGCGCGTTGAGCAAGGCCGACGACGGGTTCTTCCCGATCGGCGCCAGCGGCCTGTGGCATGGCGGCATCCATTTTGATGCAGGCACCGGCACCGTGCTGAACCAGACCGATGGCGTGCGCTGCATCAAGGATGGCGAGATCGTCGCCTACATGGTGAACCGCAAGTACCCCGAAATCACCTTCCCGAAGGTGCAGCGCAGCGCCGCGTATTCGTCCGGCTTCGCGCTGGTGCGGCACCGCATCGAGCTGCCGCCCAATGCCGAGTCGCTGTTCAAGGCCGAGGCCGAGAAGAACGCGCCCAAGACCTGCACGCCCGACAATCCGTCCGGCGGTGTTGCCGCCGCGGGCGCCGCAGGGGCGACCACCGGTGCTGCGGCGGCAGCGGCGCCGGGCACGGCAAAGAAGGAACCGGACACGGCGGATGCGCCCAAGCCGCGTGATCCGGGCATGCAGATGGTGTTCTACAGCCTGTACATGCACCTGCTGGACTTCCAGGGCTACGAAGAGAATCCCAAGCGTGCCCGGCCGGCGTACTGGGATGCCAGCAACGAGTTCGTCGTGGGCGAGCGCGCCAAGGACAAACAGGAGGTGCCGCCGCCCCCGGTGCAGGCCGCTGCGGAAGCGCCGGCCGAGGTGGAAGAGGTGGGCTGCGATTGCGGCCACGGTATCTCCAGCGAAGCCAATGAACTGCTCGGGTTCTTCCCACCCGAGACCAAGGAATGGGACAACGTGACGTCCGAGGAGCTGGTCCATGAGTGACGCCGCCGCGCCGATCATCGGCCTGAACATCCGCAAGGAGGCCAGCGGCAAGAGCGCCCGCATCGGGCTGCTGCCGCGTGATGCCCGCATCACGGTGAAGAACCGCGGCGACAAGTGGGCGCAGATCGACCGCATCCTGGAAGGTGAGATCGCGCCGGTGCGTCCGGGTGAGGCGGTGGATCCGGCGGCCGCGCAGGGCTGGGTGTTCCTGTCCGAGCTGGACCCCGGCCCCAAGGCGCCGCTTACGCTGGACCAGGTGGTGATTCCGGAGAAGCCCATTCCGGTCAGTGCCGGTGCGCTGCTCGGCCACGTGGGCGAGTACCAGCAGTACGTGGATGCCCAGCCGCGCGCCAAGCGTGGCTGGCGACAGATGGTGCACATCGAGACCTTTGCCGGTAATGACCTGCCGGTGTTCGTCAAGACGGCGCGCAAGTATGCGTCGCTGCTGCCGCCCAACACCGGCTCGCTGTTCCTGATCGACAAGGGGGCCAAGCTCAAGCTGCCGGTGCCGCACGACACCACCTGGCCGGCCGATACGCGACTTGTGCAGGGCAAGGACGGCGCGATTGGTCCGTGGGCGAAGATCCAGAAGGCGGGCCTGGTGGTGATGGACCGCGAGGCATTGGGCGCCTACTCATCCAAGAGCAAGCGCTACGCCAAGGCGCCCGACGCCGAATGGACCGGCTGGTTCGTCGGCCCGGCCGATACCGACCGCACCCTGGACGAAAAGCTGGCCAAGAAGCTGAACTACAAGCGGCGCGAGATGCGCATGCCGCAGGGTGACGCGGTGTGGGTGGAGCGTGCGGCGCTGGTGTCGTGCGGTGCCGACGGCATGAAAGTGTGGAAGAAGTTCCCGTTGCGGCTGGATGGCCCCGATGCCGGTGGTGAAGCCGCCTTTGCCCGCGTGATGACCCGCGCCGAGCTGGAGAAGAACCCGCCGGCAGACCGCGTTGTCGACGCCGATGGCAAGCCGTGGTGGCGTGTATCGGTGCGCAGCCAGAATGCTGGCAAGATCCACGTCGGCTGGGTCTGCGAAAGCGGCATGCCGAAGGTCGGCTGGCAGTCGCCGTGGGCGTGGCCGGGCTTCGATTGGGTGGAAGAGGGCCAGATCCAGCCGGTGGACATGCTGTCGGCCTCGCTGGTGAACATGGGCGCGCTGCGCGCAGATGAGGTCACCGACTACAAGATGCGCGCCGACAAGGTCGACCAGAGCGCGCTGGTCAAGAAGCTCTATGAGCAGCTGGACACCGACAAGAGCGGCTACCTGTCCAAGGCCGAGCTGCGCACGGCGATGGAACAGCCGCTGATGGCCCAGGCCATGAGCCGGATGATCGCCAAGTACGAAAGCGAATGGGGCGGCAGCGACGCCAAGTGGGACGCGTTGGATCCGCTGATGCTGGGTGGCCAGCCCGAGTGGAGCGCCGAGAAGCTGCGCATCAAGCATCTGCGCTGGTGGGACAAGGTACAGCCGAAGGTGCCCGGCTTCCCGGTGTCGCCCGAGGTGTACCACATCCACCCGATCGCGCTGCTCAACAATTTCTATTCGCCGCTGGGCGAGGCCAATGCCGCGGCCACCGATGGCGGTGCCACCAGCAAGAGCGGCAAGCACTGGCATGGCCGGTTCCTGCAGAGTGCCAAGGTGGCCGACCTCAAGTCGCCGTTCCGCGAGGGCGCCAGCAGCTTCATCGCGGCGATGAAGGCCGGTGGCATCGATGTGATCATCAACACCACCCTGCGTCCGCCGCAGCGCTCCTACCTGATGTACTACGCACGCGAAGTGGTGCAGGGGCTGGCCCCGGGCAAGGTACCCAAGTTCGTGCCGCAGAATGGCGACGAACCGGTCAACATCGATTGGGAGCACCTGGACGCCAACGGCAAGCCGGACCTGGACGCGGCCAAAAAGGGCGCGCGTGAGATGGACCAGGCGTATGGGGCCGCTGGTGCGATCGGCAAGCCCTACAGTTCCAACCACAACGGGGGCGAGGCGATCGACATGAAGTTCGATCCCCCGTGGGGCATCGGCAAGACCGTCAAGAACGCCAGTGGCGTGTCGGTGGCCATTACCAGCAAGCGCGACCTGCAGGAAGTAGGCGCCACGTACAAGGTCTATCACTGGACCTACTACGGCCCCAAGAACAAGGTCGACGAACCGCATTGGTCCAAAACAGGTAATTGAGCATGTCCATGAAAGGCGCCATCGCTGCTGTGTTTTCCCTGCTTGCCGTCGCTGGCAGCGCCCACGCGGCCGGGCCGTCCGCGGGCGGCTGGCGCAGCCTGCCGATCGGGCCGGCGTATTCGGTGTCCGAACAGCGCAGCGCGTTCGTGATGTTGCCCGCCGATGCTGGCAAAGGCAGCCGTTTCACGGTGATGGACCTGACCCGGGGGCAGCCGGTCTGCTGCCTGGAGGTCTCCAGCCCGCGGCTGCAGCAGGCCACCCTGGAGCATTCCTACCAGGTGCCCAGGGTGTGGGCATCGGATCTGACCAGTGGGCTGGACAATGGCGCCAGCGGGGCATCGCACGTGTTCGCCGCGCGCCCGGTGGGTCGCCTGCTGGGCTACCGGTTCGAGGGGCATTTCACCGAGAGCGGCGAATGGGGCGGCCTGTTGCTGCCGGCCGATGCACAGGCGGCGGGTGCGGGCAAGGTGAGCTTCGGCGGTGCTACCTACACGGTGGTCCGCACCGTGGACACGTTGCCCGACGATGACGGCGGGCTGGAAACCTACCGCCTCACGCCTGAAACCGGTGGCGCGGCGCAGACGGTCGACGTACGCTTCGGCACCAATTGATCCTCCCGCGCCGCTGACGCATAGTGGCGGCGCTTTCAACACTGGACCCACACCCATGCAGGGCAGAAACATCACGCAGGCGCTGCTGTTGGCGCTGGGGCTTTCCGTTGCCCTGGATGCCGCGGCACAGGGCGCGACCACGGCCCCGGTCTTTGGCGGCTGGCGCAACCTGCACTCGGCCAATGGGGTCGAGCCGGCACAGGACGACCTGGCGTTTGCGATGCTGCCGACGAGCGCGGCCAAAGGCACGCGCTTTGCCATCCTGGACCGGGAAGCCAAGCGCGTGGTGTGCTGCATGGTGGTGAGCAGCGACCGGCTGGACGCGGGCGTGCTGGAATCGCAGTACCGCCTGCCCGGCGTCTGGGTGTCGGACCTGCTCAATGAAGGCAACGACACCCCGCCGCCCTACGAACCGCGCGTGTACGAAATGAAACGTGACGGTGCACTGGCCACCTACGTTTTCCATGACGCGATCGAGGCCTACAGCGACCTGGGTGGGCTGCTGCTGCCTCCGGGTGCCAGCATCGATGCCGCCGGCACGGTCAAGACCGGCAGCCGCAGCTACACGCTGCAGTTCCAGACGACCACCTTCACCGACGAAGATGGCTCGCTGGATCGCTTCACCCTGCGCCCGGTGGGGTCGCCCGGAGCCCCCGTCGTGGTTGAGGTTCCCTACGCGACCTACTGAGTACGTTGGCGGCACGTTGACGTAGTTTTAACGGGCGCTGCCTTGCGTAGCGTGCGTGTTGGTTTTGCATCTGCTACCGTCGGATCACAGGGGATGGAAGCGACACCGGCGATGCCGGTGCCGCGCGAGCCAAGGTGAGCCATGGAAGCAATGCGGAACCTGATGACACAGGCGGCCCGGTTGTTGGATGGGGAACGTCTGTACCGGATGCAGTTGCCGGATGCGCCGATGGTGCTGGTGGACCGCTGGCAGGGTGAAGAACAGCTCTCGCACGGGTTCCGCTACGAGGTACTGCTGTTGGCGCTCGATGCCGACCTGCCCCTGGAGACGTGGCTGGGCAGCGCTGCCTGCCTGCAGACCCGGCTGGCCGATGGTCGCTGGCTGCCCCGGCATGGCCTCATCACCGAAGCGCACCTGCTGGCGGACGATGGCGGCCTGGCGCGCTACCGCGTGGTGCTGCGTGACGCCAGTTGCCGGTTGGAGTACGGCCGCCGCAGCCGCGTATTCCAGAACATGGACGTGCAGCAGATCGTCGACACCGTATTGGGCGACCACGCTGGCCAGCTGCTGTGGCGCTGGAGCGGGGAAGCGGCGGATTTTCTCAAGGGCGCGCGACCGCGCAGCTACTGCGTGCAATATCGCGAGACCGACCTGGCCTTCATCCAGCGACTGCTTGCCGAAGAAGGGCTGGGCTGGCGGGTGGAAGACAGCGGGCAGGATCCAGGTGGCCACGTGCTGGTGCTGTTTGCCGATGTGGCCGCGCAGGCACAGGACCCGGTGTCGCAGGCGGGCGGCGGGGTGCGTTTCCACCGTGCCGATGCCACCGAAGCCGATGACACCGTGCAGGCCGTTGGCCGCCGGCGTCGCCTGGGCGCCCAGCGCCTGACGCTGCACAGTGATGATTACAAGGCCAGCCGTTCGCTCGCCGCCGGCGTGCCGTTGGAAGGCGGCGGCCAAGGGGAGGCGCGTGAGGTCTATGACCCGTCCGGTGCCTACAGCTTTGCCGACAGTGTGGAAGCGGATCGTTACGCCGGGCTGATGGCCCAGGCGGGCGAGGCGCAGGCCCAGCAGTGGCAGGGGCGTAGCACGCTGCGCAGCGCCACGGCCGGCCAGTGGATGACGGTGACCGGGTTGCCCGGGAACGCGCCTGCCGAACTCGTGTTGACCCGGGTGCGGCATGTGGGAATCAACAATTTGCCGGTGGACCTGCGCGAGGCACTTGCAGGGCTTCAGCCGGTGGACGCCGCCGAGGCGTCCGCAGACAGTTCCGGGGCCGCACAGACGCACGGCTACACCAATACCTTCGACGCCCAGGCACGCGACCTGGCCTGGCGGCCGGTGTTGTTCGACGACAGTGGTGCGCGACTGAACCCGCGGCCGTTGGCACCGGGCTACCAGACGGCCGTGGTGGTGGCCGCGCCCGGGGTCAGCACGGAGGGCGCGCGCGACGTGCATGCCGACAGCCTCGGGCGGATCCGGGTTCGTTTCCATTTCCAGAGCGCGGCGGGCGCGAGTGCCGACAGCACCTGGCTGCGCGTGGCCCAGCGCTATGCGGGGCCGGGCGTTGGCAGCCAGTTCGTGCCGCGCGTGGGGCAGGAGGTCCTGGTGGGCTTCCTGGAGGGCGACATCGATCGTCCGGTGGTACTGGGCAGCCTCTACAACGGCCAGGGTGAGGCCGGTACCGTGCCGACCCCGGGCGGCCGCAGCGCCGAGGCCGATACCAGTGCCTATGCGCAGGCCGGCGATGCCGTGGCCAGCGCGCAGGGCAACCTCAGCGGCGGCCATGCGCCGGCCTGGCACGCCGCCGGCGGCGGTGAGGATGCGCATCGACATGCCGGGGCGATGTGGGGCGTGCAGTCCCGCGAGTGGGGCGGGCAGGGTTACAGCCGCCTGCTGTTCGACGACAGCGATGCCCAGCTGCGGCTGCAGCTGGCGACCACGCAGGCGTCCAGCGGCCTGAGCCTGGGCCATCTGGTCCACCAGGCCGACAACTACCGCGGCAGCCTGCGCGGCGAAGGGTTTGAACTGCGCAGCGATGCCTGGGGCAGCGTGCGTGGGCAGGCCGGGCTGTGGCTCAGTGCCTATGCGGGCGCTACCAGCGCCGCGGGCACCGCCTCGGCGCCGGTCGCCCTGCTGACCCAGCTGGATACGCTGGGCAGTACGTTTGCGGTGGCCGCCGGCACGCATCAAACGGTGCGTCTGGCCGACAGTGAAGGCGTGCTGCGCCCGGCGCACTCCCGGCTGGTGACCGATGCCGCGCCGCTGCAGGCGTTGCTGCGCAGCACCCGTACCGCGGTAACGGGCGCGGCTTACCCCGATGCGCGTGGGGCCGCCCCGGACCGCGATGCCGCGGCCGGCGACGGCCGCGTGCCGCACACCGGCGACCCGTTGCTGGGCATCGCCGCACCCGCGGGCATCGCGCACGTGGCCGGGCAGTCGCTGCAGTGGGCGCAGGGCGAGACGCTCACCTTGGGCAGCGGCCTGGCCAGCGAAACCGTGGTGATGGGCCAGGCACGCTGGCACAGCCGCCAGGCGCTGGGCGTGCTTGCGGCGGCGCGCACCGGTAAAGGTGCGCAGGCCACTACGCTGAGCGTGGTCAGCGGCACCGGGACGCTGGAACTGCTGGCGCAGAATGACGAGATCCGGGTGCAGTCGCAGGCGGCGCTGCACGGCGCCAGCGCCCAGGCCGCGCTGGAACTGGCCGCCGGGCGCACGCTCCATGTGGCCACGGCCGGTGGTGCCAGTCTCACCATCGAACAGGGCAACATCACCTTCACCGCGCCGGGCACCATCACCGTGCATGCGGCGCGCAAGTCGTTCCAACCCGGCGGCAGCGGCAACTATCCGCTGCCGGTGTTCCCGCAGTCGGTGTGCAAGGAATGCCTGCTGTTGGCCGCGCAGCGTGCCGCGCCGTTGACCCCGAAGGGCTGATCCATGGTGCCGACGACCTTCCCGCGCACGCAGTGGCAGCCCTTGGCGACGGGGCTGCATCGCTATCTACTGCTCGACGGCGCCCAGTGCGATGCACCACAGGCCGTGCTGCAGTTCCTGCCGCATGCGGCGTCGCGCCTGTTCGATGGGCTGCTGGCCGATGGCAGCGCCGATACCTCGGTGTATCTGTCCCGGCTGCCCCCTGAGCTGCCGGCGGAGGCCGTGCTGCTCCGCCTGGACGGCCATGCCAGGGCACTGGGAGCCGCCACGGTGATCGAGTCCGGGTTGACGCAGGACGTGCTGCTGCAGCGCCTGTCGCGCCGGCTGGATGCGCGGTACCCCAACGGCAAGGAATTCCTGGCCCGCTTCTACGACGGGCGCGTGCTGCCCTGGTGGGTGCAGGCGCTGGACCCCGAGCAGCGCGACGCCTTTCTCGCGGTGGGGGAGCGCTGGCATTACGTGACCCACGATCATCGCTGGGACACCCTGGCGCTAACCTGTCCGGCCATCGATCCGCACCTGCTGCCGTGGACGTTGGAAGCCGAGCAGCGTCGTGTGCTGATCGATTCCGCCTACCCCTATACCTTGATCGAGCACTACCAGCTGACCGATCCGGAACTGCTCGATCGCCTGCCATCGGCCAACTGGTACCGGTTCCTGCGCGGCGCGGTGGCGCTGGCCGCCCGGTTCGGCATCGAAGACAGCCGACGGGTGCTGATGGTGTGTACCTGGGCGTTGCTGGCTGGCGATGACCTGGCCGACGACCCGGCCTGGCAGCAGCGATTGCAGGACTTCGCCGATGGCCGCCGCACCGCAAAGCAGATCGGCGATGCGGTCTGGCCGATGGAGGAAAGCTGGTGATGCCGTCCCGTTCGTACACCGTTGGTCTGTTTCTCGTGGAGCGTGCATGTTGAGTCTGAAGTCGTTTACCTGGATCGCGCTCGCGGCGCTCGCCATCGTGCTGATCGGCGCGGGTTGCTCGCGTGCGATGGCCAAGAGCAAACCGAAGTCGCCGTACCTGACGCTGTTCGCGTTCAATTACAGCGACCGCTATCTGTACGACACGCGGGTGGATGGCAAGTGGATGGGCGGAATATCGGCCTATACCAACAGTGGTTCGGTGATGGGTCCGCTGGCGCCACGCACTGACAAACCGATCACGCTCAACGTCAGCTGGGAGCTGTCCGGCCGTTACGACCTGAAGTCCAATACGTATGAGAAGGTCGGACCACTGGAGCCGAGGTCGGCGCAGGTGACGGTGCGCCAGCCGTATCCGGCCGACCCGCACACACTGCTGCTGCACTTCTACCAGGACGGTCACGTCGAGGCCGAACTGCTCGAGCGCGGCAAGGACCCCTGGGACCTGCGCCGCGAGAAGATCCCCGAGGGCCATATCGCGAACCAGGGCCTGTAAGTACGTGTTGCCCGTTCTCCAAGGAAGCCATCCGGTGCCCGCACCGGTAGATGAAGGAGTGCACTGCCGATGACCGCAACTGATCCCACTGCCATCCCCGGCCAGGTTGACCTGGAACCCGGCTCGCCCGAGCCGGTGGCCGACGCTGATCCCACGGCGCGCACTGCGCGGCTGGCCCGGGGTACCCGGCCGATGACCGATGCCGAGCGCCAGCAGCGGCAGGCCGCGCAGAGCTGCACGCTGCCCGAGAAGGAAGAGGCCACCACCGGCTGCAGCCAGTCGCTGCAGGTCACCATTTATTTCGATGGCACCGGCAACAACCGCGATGCCGAGATGGGCAAGCAGGAAAACGAACGCGCCCTGTCCAACATCGCCCGCCTATACAACGCCCGCATCGATGGCCACCGCAACGTGCTGTCCACGTACCTGGCCGGGGTCGGCACCCCGTGCCCGGAGGTGGGCGACAGCGGTGGCACGTTGGGCCTGGCGATCGGCAAGGGCGGGCGCGAGCGAATCGACCATGCGCTGGAGCAGCTGGATACCTTCATCTCCCAGCAGGCGGCGCAGATGCGTATCGTGGTGG
Organism: Stenotrophomonas sp. 364; assembly: GCF_009832905.1. Taxonomy (NCBI): domain Bacteria; kingdom Pseudomonadati; phylum Pseudomonadota; class Gammaproteobacteria; order Lysobacterales; family Lysobacteraceae; genus Stenotrophomonas; species Stenotrophomonas sp. 364. Next base: position 2,140,958 of record NZ_CP047135.1, on the reverse strand, counting down.
TGAACGTGTCGGTGTTCGGCTTCTCCCGCGGCGCGGCGCAGGCCCGTGGGTTCATCCGCGACCTGGTGGCGCTGTGCAAGCGCCAGCCCGATGGCACCTGGATGTACAACAAAACCGTGCCGATGCGGATAGGGTTCGCCGGCCTGTACGACACGGTGGTGTCGGTGTGGCCGTCGCTGGCGCACGCCGCCGTCAATGCGGGCAACGGCCATAACGGCTGGGGCGAGGGTATGCGCATCCCGCCGATGGTGGTGCAGTCGGTGCACATGACCGCCGCGCACGAACTGCGTGGCCAGTTCCCGCTGGACTCCACCCGCGACGATGCACGCTATCCCGACAATACCCAGGAGATCTGGTATCCGGGCGTGCACTCCGACGTGGGCGGTGGCTACGATCCGCAGCACCAGGGGCGCCAGAACAGCATCGCGCGGTTCGCCCTGAACGAGATGTACGACATCGCCCTGGCCGGCGGCGTGCTGCTGCACCCGATGAGCCGGTTGGACCCGGAGGTTCTCGCGGAGTTCGACAAGTCCGATCCCGAGCTGCAGGCGGCGTACAACGCCTACCTGCAGGCGGTCCGGGTGAAGCGGGGGCGCATGGAAGACGTGCAGGCCGCGCACATGGAGCTGCTGCACCGCTGGTTGAAGGTGCGGGTGGCGCGCGGCGACAAGCTGCCGTCGATGCAGCGCCTGCAGGAGCGCCAGGATGCGCTGGATGCGGAGGTGAAGACCCTTCGCCGGCGCCGCGCGCAGCTGGGCGACCCGTATGCCCGCGATGGCGGTCCAAGCGACATGAGCAGCGAACAACTGGCCGAATGGAACCGGGTGTCCGATGAATTGAGCGCACGCAACGATGCGCTGTCGGAGGTCAAGAAGCAGCGCAAGGGCCTGGCCAGCGAGACCGACACCCTGGTCGGCAAGATGGTCAGCCTGCGTCGCAAGCGCGAGCGCGGCAAGCGGCTCACCTTGGCCGAGCGCACCATGCTCGATGCCTGGGACAACAAGCAGCTGCTGCCCGAAGCGGTGGAGACCTTCTTCGACGGCTACGGCCACGACTCGATCTCGCACTGGTTCATCGGCAACCTGGCGATGTGGCGGGTGCTGTACTTCGGCGATACCAAGTACAAGCCCGGCGACATCGAGGAGAGCGCTGCGGCGCCCCAGGCGGAGACCGAGCCCGCGTAAGGCCCGGTCCCTGAGGGCACGGGCAGCAGGGCGGTGCCGTGTCGCAGGGCGGTCAAAGGCGAGCGGGTACACTACGCGCCGAGCCGGCCCGGAGCGGGCCGGACGGTAGCCGTAGCCGAGTCCTGCCCGTGATCCACCGACTGTTCCTGCCCTGCGTCCTGCTGCTGTTGGCTGCCTGTGCCAGCGCACCCCCCCCGGCCAAGCCGCCGGTTAATCCCGATGCGCTGTGGGGGATCGTGCAGCGCGACTGCCGCCTGCAGGGACCGCCGCAGGGAAGCTGCGTGGCGGTCAACCCGCAAGCCGGACGCCGCGACGTGGTGCTGAAGGACTCGCACGGCCAGTATCAGTACCTGCTCCTGCCGCTGGACCGGGTGACCGGCATCGAAAGCCCGTTGCTTATGCGCACCGATGCGCCCAACTATTTCGCGGCCGCCTGGCAGGAGCGCTGGCGCACCGCACAGGCACTGGGGCGCCCGCTCCCACGGGAGGTCACCAGCCTGGCGCTGAACTCGCCGCACGGGCGCTCGCAGCACCAACTGCACATCCACGTGGACTGCCTGCGCGCCGATGTCCTCGCGCAGCTACAGCGCATGGGGCCGGGCATCCAGACGCGCTGGCAACCGCTGCCGGAGCCGCTGCGGGGCCACCGCTACCAGGCGCGGCGGGTGGCGGGGGAGACGTTGACGGTCGATCCGGTGCGGCTTCTGGCCAGCGAACTGGCCGGTGTGCAGGACCTCGGCCAGTGGTCGCTGGTGGTGGCGGGGGCCCACGCCAGTGATGGCAGCCCTGGGTTCCTGCTGCTGGCCACGCAGCTGGATGCAGCACAGGGCAACGATGCCAGCGGCGAAGAACTGCAGGACCATGCCTGTGCGGCAGTGACCGGCGCGCAGGACGCGCTCGACGGGGTGCGCTGAACTCTGCGCTATGCTGTTCGTTTACGACAGGATGCAGCACATGCCAGGGACGTTGCAGCGCAGGACCCGTTTTGCCGCCATGGCGGTGGTGTTGGCGGCCATCAGCAACGCAGCGGCGTCCGCACCGGTGCACGACCGTGCCGGCAACCGGCTGGAGGCGCTGATCGAGCAGCCCGCCGCGCAGGCGGGCGCTGAGGACGCGTCGGCACGCTTCTGCACGGCCGACCGGCAGTGGTGTGTGCGCACCGCCCGCGAGGGCGACGAGCGGGCGTCGCAGCTGGAGATCGAGCACCACCTGCCCGGTGCGGCCGAGCCCCATGCCTGGTTCATCCCGCTGGATACCGCCGGTGCCGACGCCACCGGCACCGATACGCCATGGCCGTTCATCGTGCGCCTGGCGCCCGGGGCCGACGCGGGGCAGAGGCCGACCGACCCGCAGCAGGCGGCCCTGGAAAACGTCCTGGTGGGCGTACAGCGCAGTGTGACGACGATGTACTCCGGCGGGGATGCCGGCGCGTCCACCCTGGTGCTGAGCCGTATCCGCCACATGGACGATGGCATCCAGATCGATCCGGACGTGCTGACGCTTCCCGCGGACGGCCACGCCATGATTCGTGCCTGCTTCGGTGAACAGGACACCGCCCGGCGCGCGGGCGCCTGCCATGACCAGTACAGCTTCGCCGGCGTGCTGCACCTGGACCCGGCCGGGGAGGGCATGCCGGTGCTGCGCTACACCACCACCGCCACCCGTTTCCCGGCAGGGGCGTCGCGGCTGCAGGATTCCCAGGCGCGCGCACCGCTGCGCAAGCAGGACCTGCGCACCCAGACCGACCGGACCTGCTCCTACCAGCGGGTGCTGCGCTTCGATGGCGGCCGCTACCAGCCGGATACGCCGCTGCCCGAGTGCAGCGAGTTCACCGCGCTCTAGGCGATGACCGCCGCGCCGGCTGCCCTCCATGCCTTCCGGCACGGCGCAAATCGTCATGGAGCCACGCTATAGTGACCGATCAATGCGGTGCCCGCTTTCGCGCCCGGGCTGTCTGGCGCGTCGTACCTGACCTATTCCATGACTGCTGAAACCACTACCCCTCCGGCGCAGGCCCAGGCCGCCGGCCCGCTGTTCTACCGCCAGCCGCTGCCGCTGCAATCGGACAAGCACGCCAATTGGCGCCTGGTGCAGGGCACCGTGGCCTTTGCGGCCGAAACCAATGCCATTCCGGCCGTGGTGGGCGAGTTCGGCCTGGCGGCCCAGCATTTCCCGATCCTGTTCACCGGCAAGGACGCTGCGCCGATCGTGGCCGTGGGCCTTGCCCGCAGCAACCTGTTCATCGACGGGGACAAGTGGGCCGAAGACACCTACGCCCCCGCCTACGTGCGCCGGTACCCGTTCGTGTTCATGCAGGCCGATACCAACGGTGACTACCTGCTGGCCATCGACGCCGAAGCCGAGCATGTCAACAAGGGCACCAGTGACGAAGGCGAGCCCCTGTTCGTGGACGGCAAGGCCACCGAACTGGTCGACAACGCCATGCGTTTCTGCGGCGATTTCACCCGCGAACACGAGGCAACCCGTCAGTTCACCGCGGCGATCCTGGCCCAGGACCTGCTGGTGGAGCGCAGCATCGATGTGACCCTGAACAACGGCGAGCAGATGTCGGTGAACGGGTTCCACGTGGTCGACGTGGAAAAGCTGTCCAAGCTGCCCGATGACATCGTGCTGGCCTGGCACCGCAATGGCTACCTGGCGCTGGTGCACCACCACCTCAGCTCGCTGTCGCGCTTCAACGCGCTGGTCCAGCGGCAGAGCCTGCAGGCCGCTGCCAAGGCCTGATCGCACCAGCCAGGGGGATGCATCACGACGGCGACCGCAGGGTCGCCGTTTTTGTTTGGTTCTTCGCCCCTCTGCGGGGCAGGCAAAAACGTTCCTTGACGCTTTCCAGACGCGGCCGTCGGCGGGTCGGGCGCTGGGTCCCCATGTCCTTGGAGGCGAAATAAAGGGGGAGGTGGCGGCCGCAGGCCGACGCCGGAGGACATTCGCCGGAAAGGGCATGGGGACCCAGCGCCCGACCCACCGACGGCCGTCAAAAAAAAGCGTGGCGTCCACCTGCGCACCGCAAGCCGAGCCCCGTAGCGGCCGGTAGGCGCCTGGGCAAAATAAAGGAGGAGGCCGCGACTGCGGCCGGGGGACATTTGCGCCAGGCGCCTACCGACCGTTACGGGGCCCTTACGCTCGCGACCGGCCCAATCGGAGACGCCAGCCAATTCAGACGCCGCCCGCACACCGGGCCACCCGCGTAGCGCCCTGCTCACTCTGCAAGGTTTCCTGCAACAACGCGCTTCCCTCAAAGGGAAGAGAAACCTCTTTGTGTCGCGGCCCAGTGCTGCCGGGCCTTAGGCAAAAAACCGATATGCATATCCCGGCCGGTCATTTCCCGGGCAGGGTCGCATTCAGCAGACTGGCGCGCCTTCCGGGCCCCCTGCGGCAATGGCTTGCCGCACCGGAGCGTTGTCCCCCACCCAGGAATCTGCATGTCTCTGCTTCGTCGTCCGCTGCGCCTGCGGCCATTGGTCGTGTCCCTGTTGCCCCTGCTTGCCGCCAGCCCGTTCGCGCATGCCGCCGATGGCCCGGCGCCCACCGAACTGGAGGCGGTCCGGATCACCGGCTCGCGCATCCCCCGCGCCAGCGTGGAAGGGCCCTCGCCGGTCACCGTGATCACCCAGCAGCAGATCGAGGCGCAGGGCTACCGCAGCGCCTTTGAAGCGCTCAGCGCGCTGACCGAGAACACCGGCAGCGTGCAGGGCGAAGACTTCGGCAACACCTTCACCCCGGCCGCCAACACCATCAACCTGCGCGGCCTCGGCCCCAACCGCACCCTGGTGCTGGTCAACGGGCGCCGGCAGTCGGACTACCCGCTGGCCTACGAAGGCTCGGTCAACGTGGTGAACCTGGCCAACATCCCCAGCGCGCTGATCGACCGCATCGAGGTGCTCACCGGCGGCGCGTCGGCCGTGTACGGCTCGGATGCCATCGCCGGGGTGGTCAACATCATCCTGAAGAAGTCCTACGAGGGCGTTGGCATCAACGTCAAGGCCGGTACCACCGAGCAGGGTGGCGGCGACAACCAGCGCCTGCAGGTGGTGGGCGGCAGCGCCGGTGACCAGTGGGAGGCGATCTTCGGGCTGGAAATCGCGAACCGCAAGGCGATCTATGGCTCGCAGCGCGACTTCATGGATTCCCTCACCGACGACCCGCGCGGGGTCACCCCGCTGGCCACCGGCGTGGCCTACCGGCGCAATGCCAGCACCAACAGCTACATCGATCCCGGCGCCGCCGGCTGCGACGCCAGCAGCGGCCTGTACGGCGGCAGCGTGTTCCGTGCGCAGAATCCGCGCCAGGGCTGGTACTGCGGCAGCAATGAAGCAGCGGCCACGTTCTGGACCGTGCAGACCGAGAAGCGCAACATCGACGCGTACAGCGCGCTGACCTGGCACCTCAACGACCGCCAGGAACTGTTCGCCGACGTGGCCATCGGCACGGCGCGGATCTACAACAACACCCGCGCGCCCAGCTGGACCTCGTCGCGCAACTACTTCTACAACCAGAACAGCGGGCAGCTGGAAAGCTGGTACCGCCGCTTCGCCCCCGAAGAGATCGGCGGCGTGCAGCGCAATGCCAACCGCTTCCTGGAGTCGTCGTGGTCGTTCAACGTGGGCGCGCGCGGCAGCCTGGGTGCCAGCGACTGGGACTACGAAGCGGCCTACAGCCGCTCGCGTTACGAAAACCGCACGCGCCGACCGGTGCTGCTGGCCGGCATCAACGACTACCTGCTGGGGCCGAAGCTCGGCACGCGCAATGGCGTGGACGTGTATGCGCCCGATCCTGCGCGGCTGTACCAGCCGCTGACGCCGAACGAGTACGAGAGCCTGTCGTCCACCCAGGAGAGCCGCAACGCGGCCTGGCTGCAGGCGGCCACCTTCAGCGTGAACGGGCAGCTGTTCGACCTGCCGGGCGGCCGTGCGGCGCTCGCCGCCGTGGTCGAAGCAGGCAGCCAGGGCTACCGCAACCGTCCCGATCCGGCCCTGGCCACCGGCGAGTTCTGGAACACCAGTGCCGGCATTCCGTCCGGTGGCGAGCGCGACCGCTATGCCGCCGGTGTCGAGCTGCAGCTGCCCCTGCTGGAGCGCCTGACCGCCACCGTGGCCGGTCGCTACGACCAGTACCGCGCCGCCGGTGACCATATCGGCAAGGCCACCTGGAGCACCGGCCTGGAGTTCCGCCCGTTCGACAGCCTGCTGCTGCGCGCCAGTGCCGCCACCAGCTTCCGCGCGCCGGACATGAACTATGTGTTCGCCAGCGAAACCCGCGGCTACAACCCGGGCATGACCGACTACTGGCGCTGCCGCACCGCCGGGCAGGCGTATGACGACTGCGACTACAGCGGCCTCTCGATCGACTACACCAGCGGCGCCAATCCGCAACTGCAGCCGGAGACGGCCAAGTCGTACGGGGTGGGCCTGGTGTGGTCGCCGACGGCGAACCTGGACGTCACCGCCGACTACTACGACATCCGCATCGACGATGAAGTAACCAACCTGGATTCGTCGCGGATCCTGCGCGATGAGGCCGATTGCCGCCTGGGCCAGACGGTGGGCGGCGACGTCCGCGACATCAACTCGGCACAGTGCCAGGACGCGCTGGCGCGGGTGATCCGCAACCCGGCCGACGCTGCGGTGCAGCCCAACCAGGTGACCCGCGTGCTGATCAACCCGATCAACGCAGCATCCGAATCGGTGCGCGGCATCGACCTGAAGGCCACCGCGCGCTGGGATGCGGGCCGCTATGGCCGGTTCTCCACGCGGCTGGCCTACTCGCTGGTGATCGACCATGAGTACCGCCAGTTCGCCGAGGATGACGTGGTGGACCAGCGCAACTCGCTCGATTCCTACCAGTGGCGAAGCAAGGTCAACGGCAGCGTGACCTGGGCGATCAACGACTGGACCGCCACCTTGTACGGCATGCGCTACGGCTCCCTGCCCAAGACCGATGGCAGCGGTCGGATCGCGCCGTACATGACCTACAACGCCAGCCTGTACCGCACGCTCACCGAGAATGCGAGCGTGGGCCTGATCGTCAACAACCTGCGCGACAGCCGCCCACCGGCCGACAAGAATGGCGGCGGCTGGCCGTTCTACCCGGTCGGCAACTACGACCCCTACGGGCGCCAGTTGTGGCTGGAATTCGACTATCGCTTCCTGTAACGCGGACGCGTGTGCGGCGCACCGGGGCCCGGCATTGCCGGGCCCCTTCTGCATGCGCCGGCGCGGTCACGCAGGGGCTGATGATGACAGCGTGTGCCAGCGCTGCGGCCTCGCTGGCGTATGCTGCGTCGCTGCCATGGATGCGCCGTGGCGTGGACAAGGAGTGTAATGATGTCTGTTGTGTACCGACCTGCCGTACCGGCTGACGCCGCGGCCTGTATCGACCTGCGCGGGCGCACGCGCGAGAACGCGTTTTCCGCTGAACAGCTGGCCGCGCTGGGCATCACCGTGGAAAGCTGGGCCGCGGGCATCGCCCAGGGAGACTTTCCCGGGCACGTGGCCGAGGCCGATGGCGCCCTGGTGGGCTACTGCTTCGGCGACCGCGACAGTGGCGAAATCATCGTGTTGGCGCTGCTGCCGGCGTGGGAAGGCAAGGGCATCGGCAAGGCGTTGCTGGCACGGATGGTGGACGACTTCCAGGAATGGGGCATGGAGCGCCTGTTCCTGGGCTGCGCCGCCGATCCGACCGTTCGCTCGCACGGCTTCTACCGGCACCTGGGATGGCGACCAACCGGCGAGATCGACGATCTGGGCGATGAGGTACTGGAATTGCACCTGCGCGCGTAACCGCGACACTGCGCGGGTATGGCTGCTTCCACGCATGCGTGGGTAGGGACACCACGCAGTGACGGTGATGCGCAACGTGTGTCCCGATTTTCCCACGGCAAGGACGCGATGCTGGCGGCAGGTTCTGGAGGCTGCCGATGCGAACTGTCCCTCGTCGTTCCCTGTTGCGCGCCCACGGGTGGTGGTTGCTGGCCCTGTTGCCGGTGTCCGCAATGGCGGCTCCATCGTCCCTGCCACCCGTACCCCAGGTGCAGCAGATCCATAAATGCCGCGTTGCCGGGGTGGCCACGTTCCAGCGTCACGCCTGCGCCGAGGGGCAGGCCGAACAGGCCTGGGAAGTGGATGCAGTGCCAGCCGAGCGCCAGCACGCCGCCCGGATCGAGGCGATCCGGCGCGAACTGCAGGCACGCAAGCGTGCGCAGGAACCGCAGGGCCGGGCGCCGGCGGATCCGCGTCCGCGCCGCAGTACTTCGCCACGCGGTCGAACGCGCGGGCCGGTGGGCGCGGTCATCGCGCTTCATCATCAGCCGCGCATGTGCGCGAAGGCGAAGCGCCAACGCGATGTCGCCTACCGGAAGGCAGGCATGTCGCGCAGCTTCGCCCTCAGCCGGCGCATGGACGACGCCGTATTCGATGCGTGCCGCTGAGTTCGCATTGGCTATCTGGACGGCTGGGTCATCAGGTAGCGTGCCAGTGCATCGAATGCGGGCAGGGTGGTGGGATCGTTGGCGCTGTTGCCGGCCACGGGATGGGATCCGAAGCGGGCGATCACCACCTTGGCGGCAGGATCGATATACAGCGCCTGGCCGTGCACGCCGCGCGCCATGTACGCGCCATGCGGGTTGTGGCTGACCCACCACATGCCACGGTAGCTCCAGCCCGGCAGCAGAGTGTAGCCGGCCTTGGCGAAGGCGCGCTTGTCACCGCCTACCCGGATACGCGCGATGGCGGCGGCGGGGATGACCTGCTGCCCGTTGCTGCGACCGTCCTGCAGCAGCAATTGGCCGAGCCGGGCCATATCACGCAGCCCGGCATTGAGGCCGCCGCCGGCGAACGGCGTGCCGCTGGAATCGACGGTGTAGTACGCGTCCTGCTCGGCGCCCAGCCGGGTCCAGATGCGCTCGGACAACAGCGTGGAAACGGGCTTTCCGGTGCGCCGCGCGATGATCCAGCCCAGCGTATCGGTGTTGATTGTCTTGTAGCCGAACGCCTCGCCGTGGCGGCCCTGCTTCTGCACGGTCTGCAGGTAGTCGTAGTAGCTGCGTGGACCGGTGTAGCCCGGCGCGGGCGGCAGCGTGCTGCCCGCGGCGGCGTACTGCCAGACTTCGGCGTTGGGGTCGGCATAGTCTTCGCTGTAGCGCAGGGCCGTGGTCATTTCCAGCACCTGCTTGACCGTGGCATCGCCGAAGGCGCTGCGCGCCAGCTCCGGAATGATTGCACCCACGGTCTCGTTCTCATCCAGCACGCCGTCGGCGACCAGCATCTCGCCGAGTAGGCCGGTGATCGATTTGGTGACGGACATCGCGCCGTGCTGGCCGCCGGGCTGCAGGCAGCCGGCGTAGCGCTCGTAGACCACCACGCCGTCGTGCAGCACGATGATGCCGTCGGTGTAGTTGGCCTGCAGCGATTGCGCCCAGGTCATGCGGGTAGGCGAGTTCAAGGGCGTGAACGGCAGCGCGTCGATCGCCGCGTCCAGCCGCTGGGGCAGCGGCATCGCCGCCCCCGGCCCGCGGCTGACGCCTACGGTGGGCATCAACTGGCGGAAGTGGCAGGCGGTCCAGCGCAGCTTGGGGAAGGCGAAATAGTCGCTGTCGGTGTAGCGGATGCGCTTGGCTTCCGGCGGCGGGAAGCCCTGCATCCAGCCAAGCGTGCCCGGATCGGACGCTGTGACGTCCGGCGGTGCTGCGCCAGCCGTGGCGCCGTGGGCGGCAGGCAGCAGCGCCAAGGCGCCCAGCAGCGCGCATGCGGCGGCCCACCGCCACTGTGCGCGCGGGAAGTACACGCGGGTGCGAATCGCCATGGCCATGTCCTTGTGCGCTACGGGGTTCGTAGAGGCACAGGGTACTGCACCGCGCGCAGGTACAGGCAGGGAACGGGAGCAGCAACAGGAAGGGGTGCGGAACGACGCGATGACCGCCCCGCCCGGCGGCAGGCTCCCTGCAGGGCAGGGAGCCGCGTGGCTTACGGGTTGCTGGATTCGCCCGTGGGCGCCGGTGCGCTGCTTTCGGGCGTGGGCAACGACAACGCCGGGTTGCCCTGCTGGGCCTGCAGTGCCTGGATGCGCTGGTTCAGCGCGTCCAGCTGGCTGTGGCTGCTACGCAGGTCGGTGCTGAGCGAGACCGCCTGCTGCTTGGCCTGCTGGATCGAACTGCTGACCTGCAGCGACTGCTGGCGTTGCAGTTCGGCTTCCTGCTGCAGGCTGCGCAGGCGCTGTTCGTTGAAGGCCACCAGGTTCTCGGTGTAGCGCTTGCCGGCTTCCAGGCGCGTGGTGTCGATGTACACCTGGGCCAGTTCTTCGGTCTGCTGCACGAAGGTGCGGTACACCTTTTCGGCGTTGTCCACCGAATCGGTCTTGATCACGCGCCAGAAATCCTTGTCGTGGAACAAGGCGGCGTAATACTGCAGCGTGGTGGTGTTGAACAGCAGGCTGGCGCCGTAGCTGCCGTTGTAGGTGGTGCGCAGCTCGGTCAGTTGTTTGGAATCGACCAGCTGGCGAAGTTCATCCACCGTGTTGCGGACCACAGGGGCGCTGCGCGCCGGCTCGGTGGGCTCGCCCTTGGGCGCGCGCGCGGCCAGTGCCTGCGGCACCAGGCCCAGCGACAGCAGCACCAGGCTGCCCACGAGCAGACGCTGGCGGGTGGAACCCACGGTTCTTTTTTCTTGCATCATCAGGCCGTCCACGAGTGGCGCATCGGTGAAGTTTCGTCTGTGAAAATCCAGTCCCCGCCGCAGTCTAGCGTGTCCCGCCGCGCGCTGCATCCCGCCCGCGCACGCTTCGGCAGCCCTCAATACACCAGCTGGGCGGGGTTGCACTGCACTGCCTGCAGGTGCACGTCGGTGCGGCCCAGTTCCAGCCCCAGCACCAGTGCCAGGGTCTGGGTCAGCAAGGTGCCCACGCCGTTGAGCACGGGCTTGAGCAGGCCTTCCAGCACCGGCCGCAACAGCGTGCACAGCAGGCCGCTGCAGGCCACGCTGTTGGTACCCGGGTCGGTGACGCTCCCGCTGCCCTGGTAGTTGTCGAGCATGCCGGTTGGGGCGGTCTGCAGGTACGAGGCCAGGTTGTTCTTCACGCAGCTGTTGTAAGCCAGCAGCGCGCTGACCAGACCGCTGCAGCGGTTGATCACCAGTCCCCCCAGCAAGGTGCCGAGCAGGCCATCGAGCAGGCCCAGGCCCTGGCCGGTGACCACCGCGCGGTAGCCGTCCCACGCCGGTCCGTCCTTGTAGCAGGTGACCAGGCCGCAGGCATACGGAACGCCCTTGGGCACCTGCCAGTCGCCGAACGCCTCGATGCCCTGCGCGGCCGACCCGTTGCGCAGCAGGGCGATGGTCTTGTCCACGTCATACAGCCCGTTGCCGGGGTTGGCCGCCTTCAGGAAGCGGTCGGCCATCTGGTTGGCGGTATCGGCGTTGCCCATGCCCTTTGACGCGGGGTTGAGCATGCCGCTGAGCACGCGCAGCAGTTCGCGGACCAGGTCGTTGACCGCGGTGCCGATCTGCGCGCCGTTGATCCAGGTCGACCTGGTTTCGCCCGGGGACAGCGTCAGCGTTTCATCGTGGGTGAGCGCGTTGAGCTTGATCTGGTCGTTGATCAACGGCGCGCCGAGCAGGGTGAGCAGCTGTTCGTTCTGCAGGCTGGCGTCGCAGACGTTGCGCGTGGAGAACTGCGTGGCGGCGTCCACCTTGCCAACGCACGCGCGCAGCACCGAGGACTCGACGCGGATGGTGGCTGTTGCCGGTTGGGCGGCGCACTGCAGCCCGGTCAGGGTCCCCATGGCATTGGTGACATCGGCATACACCGGCAGGCGCAGGCGGATGCCAAGCGCTGTCAGTACCTTGCCCAGGCCCAGCGACAGGTTGTTGCTGTCGATGTCCACTTTGACCCGCACCTGCGCGTTGTAGGCGCGGGCGCCGGCGCCGCCAATGGCGATCGAAGGCGGCTCGATGACGGCTGTCTGCGCCTGCACCAGGCCCAGGATGCTGAGGTTGTTGACTGCCACGCCACGGCCGCCGTTGGCGATGCTGATGCTGGTGGTGATCAGGTCCAGCGCGTTGACCTCGGCCTGAAGGGCCGCCGACGCGGGACCGTCGGGCGCCACGATGCTGCCGAACAGGCCGCTGCCGGCCGCGTTGCTGCCCAGCTGCAGGTTGAGCTGGTTGATGTCCAGCTTGGTCGCCAGCGCGTCCTTGAGCGCGCGCAGATCCACATGGGCCACGCCGCTCTGGTCGAGCACGCTGGCGGTGGCGTCCAGCAACTGCCCCAGCGAAACCTTGTGCGCGGCCAGCAGCGCGTTGAAATCGCCGACGCTGATGTTGGCGTCCACCGGAATGCCCAGCGCCTGGAGCAACCCGCCGGGGGTGACGTTCGCTTGAGCCAGGCCGTCGTAGCCGAGGAGTGTGGTCTGGTCGAGGTCCACCCCGACCAGTTTCAGCACGCCGCCGAGCGGCGTGTTGCCGTTCACCCGCAGCAGCTGCGAGCCCACGCTGAACACCGCCAAGGGCGGTGCGCGCGTGGCCACGGCCTGTGCGCGCACCTGCGGCAACCCGCGGGTCTGGCCGAAGAACGGCAGCACGGGGCGTTCGGCGATGACCTTGACCGCGTTGACCGGCGCCGGGGCGGTGCCGATGAAGTGGTCGGCACTGGCGTGGCTGGGGTTCCACAGCCCACAGCTGACCTGCAAGGTGCCGGGGAAGCGATTGGCGGTGAGCGCGTTGCTGCGCGCCGCCGCATTGTCGGCACGATCGGCCGTGCACAGGTCCAGTCGTTGTGCGCCGGCCAGGGCGGACAGGTCCGCGATCTTCTGCACGTCGCGCTTGGCCCAGTACAGGTAGCCGATTTCCACCAGGCCGAGCATCGTGACCAGGCCCAGCATCACCAGCATCATGGTCACCGACATGCCGCCGCGCTGGCGGCAGGCCGATGGCAGGACAGGGCAGGGCGGTCGCGACCGGTTCATGGGATCACTCTCCGTTACCGTCACCAGTGACTTGCTTGCGGACGCTGGTGTCGAGGAATTCGGGGATCGGGTGGGTGAAGCTTTCCAGGTAGCGCGCATAGCTGAGCGAGGCCTGGTCGCCCAGGATGGGCAGGCGCGGGCCGGCGCTGGCGCCACTGGCCTGCAGCTGCAGCAGGGCGCGGGTGGTATCGCCGATCTGCGGCCGCGTGGGCAGCGGTTGGGCCAGCGGAGCACCGGCGGGCAACGGCGGCAGTACCTGGAGCGAGGTCGGTGGTGGCGGCGCGGTCGGGCCGGGCATCGGCGCTGCAGGCGTGGTGGTCGAAGGGGCGTCGCCGAGCATCTGCCCGGTCAGCGGCCGCTGCTGGGCCAGTGCCGCGCCGCAGGTGAGCAGGGCCACGCCGACAAACGCGACGCGCATGGTGCAGATGAGGGATGTCATGGCGTGCTCTCGTTGGCGTGGTGGGCGGTGCCAAAGCGTTCCAGCATTGACGGGGCCAGACGCGCATCGGCGCGTGGTGTGCGGGCGCTGCCTGCACCCGCCGGTGCGTGGTTGGCCGGGGTCTCCGCAGCGAGCAGCGCCGCTGGCGGCGTCGGTGTCGGGCGCGCGACAGGGGTCTGCCGCAACTGCTGCGCCAGCCGCTGCACTTCCTGGCGCGCGGTGTCGGGCAACGCGGCACTGCGCATGATCTGCTCGGCCATGGCCGGGTCATTGCGCAGCAGCGCCCAGACCGCCAGGTTCGCATTCGCCTTGACGCTGCCCGGCGCCAGTTCGGCCGCCTTGGCCAAGGGCTCGCGCGCCGGTTCAAGCGCGCCCGCGCGCAGTCGGGCGAACCCGAGGTCACCCAGGTAATCGGTGTTCAGCGGCTGCAGCTGCACGGCGCGGGCCAGGCTGGCCTCGGCCTGCGTGGCATCGCCGGCGCGTGCGGCGATCAGCCCCAGGCCGTGCCAGGCCGCCGCGCCCTGCGGCCCGTTGGCCAGGCTGGTGTAAAGCGCGCGAGCGGCGTCGGTCTGCTGGGTTTCGCGCAGGCCGTCGGCCTGCAGCAGGCGCAGCGCGGGGCTGTCACCGTAGCGCTGGCGGTAGGCCTCCACGTGTGCCAGCGAGGCGTAGTAGGCGCCTTGGCGTTGCATCTGCCCGATCAGGTCCAGGTACATGCGCTTGTCGTCCTGGGCCGGCGTGTCCAGCGGCGCAAGACTGAGCGGGTCCGGCTTGTAGGCGTTGCGCGCCGACCCGCAGGCGGTGCACACCGCCACGGTGAGGAGCAGTACGGCGCAGTGGCGGAACTGGATCGGCATGATGGTCACCCCAGACGGTTCACGGCATTGGCCAGGGCGATGATCGCCGGGCCCGACAACACCAGCATCAGCGCTGGCAGCAACGTCAACATCATCACGATGGTCATCTTCACCGAGAGCTTGCCCACCTTTTCCTTGAGCGCGGAACGGCGCTGTTCGCGCAGGCGCACGCTGAACTGGCGCAGCGGTTCCTGCACCGCGCCGCCGTGTTCGTGGACCTGCAGCATCAACTGCACCAGGCTGCGCAGGTCTTCGTCGCCGAAGGATTCGGCCAGGCGGCGCAGCGACTGCTGGCGGCTGCGGCCGTGCATGTAGGCGATGTTGGCCTGCTGGATTTCACGCCCCAGCACCGGGATCGCACTGCGCAGCTTGTCGCCGAGCGTCTGCAGGCTCTGGTCCATGCTGAAGCCCACGCCCTGCAGCAGCCGCAGCAGGTCGATGAGCAGCGGCAGCTCGGCCGATACCCGGCGGCGCAACCGCGTGGCCCAGGCCCGCAGCGCGAACTTTGGCACCAGCACGCCGGCGCCGAGTGCGGCCCCCATCACCACCACCCGGCTCAGTCCGTCGCCGTCGTAGAAGACGGCGGCCAGCAGCAGGCCGGCGAGTGCGATCAGCAGACGCAGGGCCAGGAACGTGGCGGTGCCCACCCGCGTGTGCCAGCCGGCCTGGTCGAGCAGCAGGCGGTCTTCCGGTGCCAGCAGCGCCGCTTCGATGCGTCCACCGTTGAAGCGCTCGCCCAGCGCGGCCAGCCAGGCCCAGCGGCGGGGTGTGGGCGCGTCCGGCGCTGGCGTGCCCGGCGCGGCCGGCGCGCGCGGCTCGCGGCTGCGCAGCGCGCCCTGCAGGGTGGCAGCGGTGCGCTGCTGCTGGCCGCTCAGCCACAGCCCGGCGATGCCCAGCAGGCCCACGCCCAGGGCGAGCAGCAGCAGGGCCACGATGAGCAGGGTGCTGGCGCTCATAGCGAGCGCGCCAGGCGGTACAGCAGGAAGCCGCCGATCAGTTCCATCAACAGCGCCGCCCCGAGAATGCGGTGGCCCAGCGGCACCTCCAGCACCGGGGCAAAGAAGTCCGGGCTGGCGATGGCCATCAGCAGCGCCGACAACGGCGGCAGCAGGCCCAGTACCCACGCCGACATGCGTGTTTCGGAGGTGGTGGCCATCAGTTCCTGCCGTGCCTGGTCGACATCGCGCATGAAGTCGCTCATGCGCTGCAGGATCTGGTCCGAGCGCCCGCCGATGCGGATGCTGACCCCCAGCACCACGGCAAGCACGTCCAGCACGTCGAGGCGGTAGGGTTGCGCGGCCTGGCTCAGGGCGCGGTCCAGGTCGAGCCCGCTGCGGGTGCCCGACAGCGTGTCATCGAGCAGCCCGCGAAGCGGCATTGGCACCTGCTGGCTGGCGGTCTGGAAGGACATCTGCAGGCTGTTGCCGAGCGCGGTCAGGCGCACCAGGTTGTCCAGGAAGTCGGGTAGCTGGCGCAGCAGGCGGCGCTGCAGGGCCAGGATGCGGCGCGAGATCCACAGCCCCAACAGCAACGCGCACAGCCCCAGGGTGATCGGCCACATCCACGCAGTGCCGATGCGCGCGGCCGCGGCCCAGCCCAGCAGCGTTGCGCCCAGCAGCCACAGGATCGGCAGGCGCCAGCCGGTACGCAGCGCGGCGCGTTGCAGCAGCGCGTCCCACGGCAGGCCACCGGCGCGAGAGGTCCCGCTGGACAGGGTGGCCGGTGCCGCAGGCCGCGCCGGCATGCCGGCCAGTTGCGGCGTGGCCGGCGTGGCGGCAAGCCGCTGTTCGGTGTGCTGCAGCGAGGCGCGCAGGCGTTCGCGGCGGGCCGCGCCCATCCACAGCTCGATGGCCACGGCCACCAGCACCAGGATCGCACTGCACAGCAGTAGCACCGTGGTCATCCTCAGTAGCCTCCGTCCAGTGCCTCGCGCAGCTGCCGCCGGAACGGCTCGAGCTTGTGCGAATGCGGGTGGAAGCCGAGGCCGACCCAGCGGTCGATCTCCTTGCCGTCGGCATCGATCTGGATTTCGTGGCGGAACATTTCCTGGGTGCTGATCAGGTTGTCGCTGACCCCGGTGATTTCCGTGATGGACACCAGCACGCGGCGGCCACTGCCAAGGCGCGAGATCTGTACGATGAAGTCGATCGCGCTGGCGATCTGCCGGCGCAGGCTGTCTTCGCTGCCCTGGAAACCGGCAAAGCCGGCCAGCATCTCGACCCGGTACAGGCAGTCACGCGGCGAATTGGCATGGATGGTGGCCATCGAGCCGTCGTGGCCGGTGTTCATGGCCTGCAGCATTTCCAGCACTTCGGCGCCGCGCACCTCGCCCACCACGATGCGGTCCGGGCGCATGCGCAGGCTGTTGCGCACCAGGTCGCGGATGCTCACCGCGCCCTGGCCGTCCGCACCGCCGATGCGGCTTTCCAGGCGCACCACGTGCGGGTGGTTGAGCGAGAGCTCGGCGGTGTCTTCCACGGTGATGACACGTTCGTCGGCCGGAATGTAGCTGGCCAGCGCATTGAGCAGCGAGGTCTTGCCCGAACTGGTGCCGCCGGAGACCAGGATGTTGCAGCGGCCCAGCACCAGTGCATGCAACAGCGCCTGCATAGGGCGGTCGAAGGTGCCCATGCGCAGCAGTTCATCGGGGGTGAATGGGTCCTTGCGGAACTTGCGGATGGACACCATGGGACCATCCACCGCCAGCGGGGAGATGATCGCGTTGAGGCGCCCGCCATTGGGCAGGCGCGCATCCACCATCGGGTTGGACTCGTCCAGCCGACGCCCCAGCGGTGCCAGGATCCGCCGCAGGATCCGCAGCAGGTGGCTGTCATCACTGAAGCGCTGCGGCGCGCGCAGCAGGCGGCCGCCTTGGGACACATGGATGTCCTTGTAGCCGTTGATCAGGATGTCTTCGATGCTGGGATCGTGCAGCAGGTCGTCAAGCGGGCCGAACCCGGTCAGTTCCTTGACCAGCGCCGCGGCCACCACCTCCATTTCCGATTCGTTGACCGGGATGCGCCACTCCTGCACGAAGATGGCGGTCTGGGTGTACACGTAGCGCGCCACCGTGTCCGGCGCCCAGGCATCGATGTCGATGCGTTCGTCTTCGATGCTGTTGAGCAGGTGCTCATGGGCGGCGACCAGTACCTTCTGGTACTCGTCGGACTGGGCAAACGGGGAAACCACGGCATCGGCCATCGTGCCGGCATCGGCACGGGCATGCGGCGGCGCGAACGGCATCACTTTGTCTTCCATGGGAGACCACTCAGGCGGAGGACGAGTTTTTCCCGCCAGCCACGCGGCAGGACACCGGCGAGTGCCGGGTCCAGTCGCGCCAGCAGCGGGGTGAGGGCACGCAGGTACGGGTCGCGCGGGGCATCCTGCAGCAACAGGTGGCCGTGGTTGGCGCTGGCGCGCAGGCGGTTGCAGTCGGGCAGGGTGGCCAGCAGCGGCAGGCTGAAGCGCGCGGCGATCTGCTGGGGTGCCAGGCCACCGGCTTCGTCATGGCGGTTGATCACCAGCTGCAGGCGGCCGTCGCGCACGCCCAGCGCCTCCAGCTGTTTCAAGGCCAGGTCCAGCGATACCAGCGTGCCGATGGCCTGGTCGGCCACGAGCCAGATTTCATCGGCGCTGTTGAGCAGCGAGCGCGGGATCTGCCGGATGGGCGCGCCACCGAGATCGCACAACACGCTTTCGAACACGCCGCGCAGGCGCTGCACGAGCACGGCAGGGTCGGGGATCGGGCCAGCTTCGCTGCCCGCCGGCTGGCCGAGCAGGGCCAGGCCACCAGGGTGGCGGGTCATGGCGGTGCGGACGAAGGTGGCATCGATGCGGGTGGCGTTGCGCAGCGCATCGGTGTAGTGGAACTGGCTGTCCAGGTTGAGGTACAGCGCGGCATCGCCGGCCGGCAGGCCGAGGTCGAGCAGCAGCAGGCTGTTGTCGGGCGGGGCCGGGTCTGCGTTCGCGGTGGTCTGGGCCACCGGATGGCCCAGCTGCTGGGCCAGCACGCCCACATGCGCGGCCAGGGTGCTGCTGCCGACCCCGGCGCGGACGCCCAGCACCAGCACCAGGCGCGCCTTGCGGGCGGTCTCGGGCGCCACGCTGCGCATGCCGGGCGTGCCGCCGGCGCGGCGCAGCACGGCGTCGATGTCGGCGGTGGGCGCGTCCAGGTCGAGGATGTCGCGGATGCCCGCGCGCAGCGCGGCAACCACGCCGTCGAGTTGATCGTTGGCGGTGGAGCCGACTGCCACCAGCGGCAGTTCGGGCAGGGCGCGCTGCAGGTGACGGGTCAGGTCGCTGGTGGCGCTGGCCTGTTCGTGCCGGAAGTCGAGCAGCACCACGCAGGCCCCGGTGCGCCGGTGCACCTCCAGCGCGGCGATCGACTCGCGGCTGTCCTCCCAGTGCACGCGGGTACCGGCCGGCAGCTTGGCGCCGAGCACGTCCAGCAGGCTGCGGTCAGGCGCGACCAGTACCAGGCTCATCGGCGGCGCCATCGGTTGCAGCAGGTGGAGGGTGGCGGTGGACATGCGGGCTGGTCTCCTGGCATCGGGTCAGCGCGAGAAGCCGGGCAGCTGGTCCGACGAGGCCGGGCTGAGCAGCCATGCGCCCCAGACCGGCAGGTTGGGCTTGGCCTCGCGGTCGCCCGGCAGCGGCACCACCGTGTTGCGGGCCAGCGGCTGCACCAGTCGTGGGGTGACGATGATCACCAGTTCCTTTTCCTCGCGCTTGTAGTTCAGGCTCCGGAAGAATGCGCCGATGATCGGCAGGTCGCCCAGCAGCGGAATCTTGTCGACGCTGGAGCTGACCGTGTTGCTGACCAGTCCGCCGATGATGAAAGTTTCGCCATCGCCCAGCTCTACCGTGGTATCGGCACGACGGGTGGTGATCGAGGGGATCTGCACGCCGTTGTAGGAGATGCCCGCGGCGTAGTTCAGATCGCTGGCTTCGGGGGCCACCTTGAGCGCGATGCGGTCGGGGCCGAGCACGGTCGGGGTAACCGTGAGGCCGATACCGAACGGCTTGAAGGTGACCGTGGTGGTACCCAGACCCTGCGGTTCCAGGATCGGCAGTTCGCCACCGGCCAGGAAGCTGGCGCTCTGCCCGGACAGGGCCACCAGGGTGGGCTCGGCCAGCACGCGGGCCATGCCGTTGTTCTGCAGCAGGTCGATGTTGGCGTCCCAGCCGTGGGTGAGCGATTTGAACACCAGGCCGAACGCGGACGACAACGGATTGGTGATCACCACATTGTCCGGACCGGTGCCCGGGTCGGTGGCCGGCGGTACGCCCGGCAGCGTGCCGCCCGGGCGGGTGATGCCGTAGAAGAAGCCGTTGCTGCCGCTGAAATTCTTGTTGGCAAAACTCATGCCGATCTGGCGCAGCACTGACTTGTTGAACTCCACCACCTTCACCTCCACCTGCACCACGCCGCCGCTGGCGATGGTGGACACATCGGCGAGTTGACCCTCTTTGCCCAGTGCCATGGTCGCCGCCTTGCGGCTCTGCTCATGGTCCAACAGGCCTGCCGCACTCCCTTGCAGCAGGCCCTGGCCATCCTGCAGCGTGAGCTGCAGGTCCCCCGACGGTGGCAGCGCCCCCTGGATCGCGCTGCGCACTTCGATCTGCATCCGCTGCGGCTCGCTCTGCTGGCGTCGCCACAGCAACAACGTGGTGGTCCCCGGCGCCTTGCCCACCAGCAACGCCTGGCGCGGCCCCCGCAGCATCACCACATCGGCGACCCCCGGATCGGCGATGGCGACCCGGTCCAGGTCGGCCGGCAACGTCCACGGGCGCTGTTCGCGCGTCTGCAGCACCACATCGGCATTGGCCATGCCCAGCACCGGGCAGGTGCCCAGCACCAGCAACAGCAGCAGGCGGGTCGGCCAGTGGTGGGAACGGTGCAGGCGGGCAGGGCGTTGGGTCATGGAAAGTCTCGGCATGGCTCAACGCGAGCCGCTGTGGGAGGAAACATCGCCGCGGATGATTTCGACACCGCGGTCCAGGCGCGGTGCCTGGCGAGGTGCACTGGCGCGTACCGGCGCGGGCGACCGGGCCGGGCTGCGGGTGCTACGGCCGGCCAGTGCGTCGCTGTCGATGCCGGCGTAGGCGTCGTTTTCGGGAGACTGCAGCGCGAGCCGCTGTTCCGGGCTCAGCTCGCGCCGTGCATCCAGCACGCCGCCGGGCTGGGCGAACAATTCCTGGTCGGGTTGGCCCACATCGGCCGGGTTGCGCAGCGCCAGGAATAGACGGCCCTGCTGTGCGCCCAGCAACAGGCGGTTTGCCTCGGCGACCGGCACCGCCAGTACCGCGCTGCGCACCGGTGCGCTGGTGCTGGTGCTGCTGGTGTTGCTGGTGGTCGATGCGCTGCCCTGGATGTCCTGCGCGCGGGCGTCGGTGCTGGCTTCGCCGGCGGTGTCGGTGGGCGCGGCCTGGCCCGGTGCGGTGTCTGCGGCGCCGTAGCTGAGCACCCGCATCCGCGACAACAACAGGCGTGCCTGCGCCTGGCCCTCGGTGCCCATGCCCTGCGGGGCGCGCAGGTTGAGGAACACGTCAACGTAGTCGCCCGGCAGGATCCGGTTGCCTGCGGCCACCAGCTCATCCACCGGCACGGCCAGGGCGCGCTCGCCCGGATTGAGACGCAGCGCGTAGCCGCGTGCCATCAGGGCACTGTTGAGTGGGGTGCCCGCGGCTATCGTGTGCACGGGCACGGCGCCGGTGGCCTCGGCGATGCTGGCGTAGCCACCCTGCGGTGCCTGCGGCGCGCTGCCGATGCGCAGGTCGGCGGCATTGATGGGGCGGCCTGCAGGCAGCTCGCCCGCGGCTTCCACCACCGGCCACTGTTGCGGCTGGCCAGCCACCTGCGGCGCGGCCACCACGGTGGGGGCGGCACGCCGACTGACCAGGAAGGCCACCACCGCCAGCAGCAGGGCCAGCGCGATCAGTGCGACGGCGGCAATGCGGGTCAGCTTGAGCATGCAACAGCCTCCACGGTGTCGGTGCGGCGCATCACGGTGTACCCAGGTCGAGCTGGGCCACGGCGGTGCTGCGGATGGGTTCGGTGATCAGCCAGCCATACACCCGGCCGGTACCCGGCAGGAACGGCTTGCTGCGGTAGTCATAGCTGACCGACACCTGCATGCACTGCGCGCTGGCCAGGCCCGCGCAGGGCGCAGGTGCACTGACCACGATGGGCGGCGCACCGGCAGTAGTGCAGTTGGCCTGTTGCCCGGCGAAGTTCAACAGCCATTGCATCGAGCGCTGCGCCGCCTGGCAGGCGGCCACACGGCGTTCATTGGGGCTGGCATAACGCAGCGAGGCGCGCGCACCTTCGGCCGATGCCTGTGAAAGGGTCTGCTGGGCGGCCATGATCATCACCCCGGTGTAGGTCAACAGCAGTAGCGGGACCACGCCGAGGATCAGCATGAACGCAAATTCGAGGGTCACCACGCCGCGTTGCCGTGTGCGTTGGCGATGCAACCTTGCGTACGCGGTCATGACGATGCTCCATAGGTGCCGTAGGCAATGAAACCCACGGTGGCAAAGGCCAGGTACGCGGCATAGGGAATGCCGGCGCGGCCCTGGCGCGATGCGTGGATCTGGCGCACGAACGGCCGCGCCTGCCACTGCTCCTGTGCACGTGCGTGCAGCCATTGCACGCGCAGCGGCAGCGTGGTGCGCAGGCTGGGCGCCAGCAGTACGCAGC
The DNA here is from genome assembly GCF_009832905.1 of Stenotrophomonas sp. 364. Taxonomy (NCBI): domain Bacteria; kingdom Pseudomonadati; phylum Pseudomonadota; class Gammaproteobacteria; order Lysobacterales; family Lysobacteraceae; genus Stenotrophomonas; species Stenotrophomonas sp. 364. The sequence continues at coordinate 2,118,805 of NZ_CP047135.1, read as the reverse complement.
CCGCGTGCGTGCCGGCCAGCAGGCTGCTCACCACCCAGATCGGCAGCAGGGCCGGCATCCCCAGCAGCAGGCCCAGCACCGCGAAGTACTTCACGTCCCCGGCACCCATCCAGCCCAGCGCATAGAACGGCAGCAGAGCTGCCAGTCCCACCACCGCGCCGGCCAGATGCATACCGGGGAACGGTGCCCCGCGCACCGCCCACATCCACAGCAACCCGCCCACGGCCACCATGCCCACGCACAGCAACCAGCGGTTGGACACGCGCCGGGCGTACAGGTCGCTGATGGCGACCTGTGCACTCAACAACACGGCCAGTACGGGCAGCAGTGACATCCGAGGGCTCCTCCATGGCGCATCGAATACGGGGTGCGAGGCACGCCGTTGGCGTTGCCGCAGGTGCGGGCCTGCGGTCGTCCATTAACCGGGTGAAGCGAAGGTCAGCCGGTGCCGGGGGTGGTCGGTGCGCTGCCGCCGGCGCTGTCCACCAGCGTCTTGAGCTTGGTGAACAGCGTAGTGAACATCTCGTTGAGGCCGGTGCGCGCGGCAACCACGAGTACGCCGGCGATCACGGCGGCGAGAATGCCGTACTCGAGCGCGGTGACACCATCTTCTTCAGTGAGAAACGTGCGGATTGAGCCTTTCATGACGGTCTACTCCCTGTTCCGTTCAATCGATTGGACTGCCTGCATGTGGATGGTGCGTCCCGGCTCCGCCGGTTCCATCCCGTAATCTGCGCGATCCCTGCGCAGGGGGCGGCTGCCGAAGCAGCCGCCGGCCTACCTGGATGCATCCAGGGCGGCCGGGTTCGGATGGCGGGGAGCAGGCGGCAACGACAGGCGCGGCGTGATCGCCTGCGCATGCGGGGAAGAAACCAGCCACGTAGCAATGAGCGTCTGCATAGGATCCCCCTGTCGTACATTCCCGGTTTCCGCCACGGAGCTGCCGGGTGATGCCTGCCGTAATGATCGGCGCCAACAAAGTCCTTCAATACACATAAACGGCAGACGTCGTTCCAACTTGAGCGCCTGCACTTTCGCCCGCTATTCGCGCCGGGTGTTTTGACAACCATTTAATGTTTATAAAGTGAAGGTGGCGTGTTTATAGAGTGAAGTCCGCGTGATGGCGGTTGTCTGACGCATTCGCGGCGCAATCACAGCGGTTTGCAGGCCTTGGGCACGCACGTGGATTCAATTGTTGGCGACGGGTTTACCGCGCGCCCAGTTCATGCATACTTGCCGAAAATGCGCATCGATAATTCGGGGTAATCAGCTCCGTTCGCGCGGATAAACTGTTCATGTACATGCTGTGTCCTGCGCACGTGCGCGGGCCAGAAGGTTCAGACGCCGCGTGGCGTTGATTGGCAGCAACAGGAAGTAGCACGGGTGGCGGCAATGGGCTGCCCGCATCCAGGCCAACGGGGGCATCACTGTCATGGTGGATGGTGCAGTGGACGGCAATGCAGATGAGCACGGCGCGCTACGGTCCCACGACTTGGCCACGCTGAGCGCGGTGTTGCGCGTCTGCGACCTGGAAACCGTGCTGCTGGATGGCAATGGCCCGCGCGCGGCGCTGCATTCCCGCGTGCATGACGAAGCGCTCTTCCTTGCCGCGCACTGCGGGTTCCACTTCCGCGGTCGGTTCATGCTGCCGCAGGACTGGTGCCTGCTGGGGTTCATCCACGCCACCGACGAGGCACGGAGTTGGTGCCACGGCATTCCGCTCAGTGCCGGCATGGTGGTGACCGTGCTGCCGGAAGGCATCAGCGAGTTCACCTTGAGCGCGGGCACGCGGCTGAGCCTGCTGCTGGCCCCCATGCAGCGCGTGCAGCGCAAGCTGACGACACTGAGCCTGCGCAGCACGCTGCCTTCCGGCCAGGCGTTGTCGCTGTTCAACCCCGACGTTTCTCGCGCCGGCGCCAGCCTGGTCGAACGCTACACAGGGCTGCACGCCACGCTTGCCGACCCCGGCGCGGCCCTGGCCGCAGACGCGGTCGAATCGCTGCTGCACGACCACATACAGGCCTTGCTGGGGGCGGGTAATGAAGATCGCCCGTCCAACACCCGGGCACGGCGCGCGCACTACCTGATTGCGCAACGTGCGGAGAATTTCATGCGGCTCAATCTGCGTCGCTATATCTACATGCATGAAATCTGCGACGCGGCCGGGGTCAGCGAGCGCGCACTGCGCTATGCGTTTGAAGACCTGTTTGGCACCTCGCCGAACCGGTATCTGTCGATGCTGCGGCTGTGCGCGGCGTGCCGTGGGCTGTCGATGGCCGACTCCAGCCGCAAGTCGGTGAAGGCGGTGGCGTTGAGCTGCGGCCTGTGGGACCTGTCCCGTTTTGCCGACAATTATCGTCGTGTATTTGGTGAGCTGCCGCGCGACACCCTGATGCGTGCGCCGGCGCAGATCGGCAGCCCGGCCTGACCACGGCGGCCATCGCCGCCTCCTGCAGCCCCCTGAAATGCACGTTTCCGGCAATCTGCCGGAATTGCGCATGCCACTGCCGGTTTTCGTTCTTGTCTTGCCGGAACGCACGCAGGTGCTGCCGGAATGAAGTGCCCCAGCGACGACGTGGCGACTGTAATGACCTCCAAGTGCCAACAGGCATGGATGCAGTCCATATCGTTCGTACACGGGGGAATACCTGATGAACCGTATCTTTCGACTCGTATGGAGCCACCGGCTGAATGCCCTGGTGGTCGTCTCGGAAGTGGCCACCTCGCGTGGCAGCCTGGTGGCCGGCCCGGTGGTGGTGCACCTGAAGGTGCCGCTGTCGATGCTGTCGATGGGCCTGGCACTGGCCCTGTGCGGCGGAACGGCATGGGCAGGTGAAAGCCAGACCCGCAGCGATCTGGATGCGCTGACCGCCAAGTACGCGCCGCTGCCGGTGAAGGTGGACGCCGAGGCGGCGCTGGCCGCGATGGTGCGCAGTGGCGACAGCACCCCCGCGTTGAGCGCGGCGGCCAACGTCAACCTCAACCTGGGGCTGGGCAAGCCGGCAACGACCACCCCGGCGCAGGCGGCCGTGGCGGTGGGCGTCAAGGTCAAGGCGGCCCTGCCGCGGCAGGTGGCGGCGCCGGAGCGCGCAACATCGGTGGCAGCGCATGCGGGCGTGCACGCCGACGTTGGCGCGGCCGTGGCCGTTGCCGCGCCGAAACTGGCTGCCAGCGTGGTGGCAGATGCCACGGTGGCGCTGGGCAGCACTGAAACGGTCAGCGAGGGGATCGACGATACGATCACCTCCACGTTGGCCACCGGCGTCGCCGGCGGGGTCAAGGTAGATGCGCTGGCCCATGCCGTCGTGGCCGCCGACCGCAACCAGAAGCTGGTCGATGCGAATGCGGCCGTGGCGCAGACCAGTTCCCTGGCGCTGTCACCGACCGCAGCATCCGGCGGGTTGCTGGGCGGCGTGGGCGATCTGCTCGGCGGCGTCGGCAACACGCTGGGCAATGTGGTGGGCGGCGTGAGCAACACCGTCGGCAACGTCGTCGGTGGGGTCAGCGACACCCTCGGCAACGTGGTGGGGGGCGTGGGCAGCACGGTCGGCAACGTCGTGGGCGGCGTGGTGGGCGGGGTGTTCCCGGCGCCGACGTCGCTGCCGCCGGGTCATCCCAAGGCCCCTGCGGCGCCGGACCCCGATGCCGGGCTGATCATCGGCACCGGCGGGCTGGTCGGCTCGCTGTCGACCCTGGTCGGCCCGACGGCGCAGGGGCTGCTGGGTGGGGACGGGTACGTGCGCAACGGCAAGCTGGCCGTCAGCAGCGCGAACGTCATGCAGACCTACTCGGTCACCAATGTGCTGGGCGTGCCGCTGGTCAACCTGACCCCGGCAGGCACCCTGCTCAACGGGCTGGGCGGCGCGGCCACCGGCGGCAGTTCGCATCTGACGCTGATTGGCGGGGTGACCTCGGACAGCTACATCTACAACATCAACAACGGCAACCCGAACGGGTTGCTTGGCCTGCTGCTGCCCGACCAGGCACCGGGCTGGTCGAACAAATGCGTGGACCTGTTGGTGGCCAGCGTGGATTGCTGGGCCGTCAACGCCGCGCAGGACTACCAGGTGCTGGTCGGCGACGGCGCGTATGCCAACGGCTCGCGCGAGGTGGTGATCGGTGCCAACGCCCGCCACGAGCTGGCCAAGGTGGATGCCAACGTGGCGTTCCCGGGTGCAGGCCTGAACGACCCGAACGATCCCACCGGCGTGCCTACCGCCGACTATGCCGCGCGCATGGGCCATTCGGTGGTGGTCGGCGACAGTGCCAAGGGCACGGCCAATGGCCAGGTTCTGCTCGGTGCCGAAGCCACCTCCAGTCAGGCCAACAGCGTGGCCCTGGGCTATCGTACGGTGGCCAACCGCGGTGCGCAGGCCAGCTACAGCGCCTACGGGCTGACCACGCCGCAGATCTCGGCCGGTGAAGTATCGGTCGGCTTTGCGGGCGGCGAGCGGCAGATCACCAACGTGGCAGCCGGCAGCGCGGCTACCGATGCGGTCAACGTGCGTCAGCTGCAGGGCGCTATCAACCAGATCGACGCGCTGGATGTGTTCGCGGTGACCTACGACGATGACGGTGCCGGCGGCGCCGATTACCGACGCATCACCCTGGGCGGCGGCACCGGCACCACCACCCTGGCCAACCTGGCCCCCGGCGCGATCGGCGCGGCCAGCACCGAAGCGGTCAACGGCGCGCAGCTGTTCGCCAGCAACCAGGCCATCGTCGACTACTTCGGCGGGCTGACCGCCTTCGACCCGGCCACCGGCACCTGGACCGCGCCGAGCTTTGCCATCACCACCGTCTCCAACAGCGGCGCCATCGCCCCGGACGTGTACGACAACGCCACCGATGCCTTCTCGGCCGTGGATGGTTCGCTGGTCAACCTCAACACGCAGATCACCGACATCCGCAACGGGGTTGGCAGCCGGTTCCTGAAGATCAACTCGACCGGGCTGGACGCCGTGGCCACCGGCGCCGACAGCATTGCAGTGGGCACCGGTGCCACGGCGACGGCGGCCAATGCCATTGCCGTGGGTGCTGGCGCCATGGCCGATCGCGATGGCACGGTGTCGGTCGGTGCGGTGGGCAGCGAGCGCCAGGTGGTGAACGTGGCCGCCGGTACGCAGGCTACCGATGCGGTCAACATGGGCCAGATGCTGGCCTCTGAAGCGGGCGCGCTGCGCTATGACGAGAACCCCGACGGCAGCGTCAACTACGCGAGTGCCACGCTCGGCAACGGCACCGGTACCACCAGCCTGCGCAACCTGCGGGCGGGTGCAGTCAGTGCCATCAGCAGCGAGGCGATCAACGGTGCCCAGCTGTTCGATGCCAGCCAGGCGCTGGCCACGCACCTGGGTGGCGGAGCCGCGGTCGATGCCAACGGCGTGATCAGTGCGCCGACCTACACCATCAACGCGGTGTCCAGCACCGGCCAGGTGACCCCGGGCGACTACAATGACGTGGGCAGTGCATTCGATGCGGTCAGCCAGTCGCTGGCCAACGTGGCCGACCAGACCGATGCGGTGGACAAGCTGGCGGTGAAGTACGACGTGGACGGCGCCGGCAACGCCACCGACAGCATTACCCTGACCGGCAGCGGTGCCGGCGCGGCGGTGGCGCTGACCAACCTGGCCGACGGCAGCGTGCTGGGCGGCAGCCGCGATGCGGTGACCGGCAACCAGCTGTTCCAGACCAACAACGCGATCATCGGCTACTTCGGTGGCACCACCAGCTTCGACCCGGCCACCAGCATCTGGACCGCGCCGACGTTCAGTATTTCCTCGATCGCCACCGACGGCAGCGTGCTCAGCAACGACTACAGCAACGTCACCGTGGCCTTCGCCGCAGTGGACAATTCGCTGCTCAACCTCAACACCCGCATCGATCAGATCCAGCCGGGTGCGGGCAGTCCGTTCGTGCAGGTCAACTCGACCAAGGCCGCGGCCAGTGCCACCGGCGCCGACAGCATCGCGATCGGTCCGCTGGCCTCGGCCAGCGGCAGTGGCAGCACCGCGATCGGCGATGGGGCTACCGCCAGTGCCGACAACAGCGTGGCACTGGGCAGCGGGTCGGTAGCCAGCGTGGGCGCGCAGAACGGCTACACCGGTGCGTTCGGCACGGTCGGCGGCAGCAGTTCGGCCGGCGAAGTGTCGGTGGGCAGCACCGGCGGCGAACGCAAGGTCACCCATGTGGCCGATGGCTCCGAGCGCTACGACGCGGTCAACGTGGGGCAGCTGCAGAACGGCGTGAACTATGCCATTGACCAGTCCAAGGCCTACACCGATACCCAGATCAACAACATCAACAACGGCACCTCGGGCATGTTCCAGGTGAACAACAGCAACAACCTGGCCGCCCCCGCGGCGACCGGTGCCAATGCGGCCGCCGGCGGCGCCGGGTCCAGTGCGGCCGGGGCCAACAGCACCGCGCTGGGCAACGGCGCCAGCGCACAGGGCATCAATACGGTGGCCCTGGGCGCCGGGTCGGTGGCCACGCGGGACAACACGGTGTCGGTGGGCAGCGCGGGCGCGGAACGCCAGATCACCAACGTCGGCGACGGCAGCGCCGCCACCGATGCGGTGAATGTGCGCCAGCTGCAGGCGTCGCAGCAGGGCACCATCCGCTACGACAGCAACGTCAACGGCACCACCAACCTCAACAGCGTCACCCTGGGCAGCACCAGCACCGGGCCGACCACCGTCCGTAATGTCGCGGCCGGTACCGCCGGTACCGACGCGGTCAACGTCGATCAGCTGCGTGCCGGCATGAACCAGACCCTGGACTGGTCCAAGGCCTATACCGACGAGCGGTTCGATTCGTTCGACCGCAACCTGCGCCGTACCGACGACCGTGCCTCGGCCGGCGTGGCCGCGGCGATGGCGGTGGCCGGGCTGCCACAGCCGTATGAGGCCGGGCGCAGCATGGCCGCGGTGGCCGCTGGCAGCTACAACGGCGAGTCCGGCGTGGCCGTGGGCATCTCCGGGGTGTCCGAGGGCGGGCGGTGGATCTACAAGGTGGCCGGGACCACCAACAGCCGAGGCGAGGGCGGGGTGTCGGTTGGTGCGGGCATCCAGTGGTAAGCACGCCGTAGTGAACCGTTCCCAGTGATTCGTTCCCGGTGCCGGCAGCCTGCCGCACCGGGGATTCCAGCGCGGCGTCGCGCACCAGGGGGAAACCATGTCCGCATCATCGATTGCACACGACCACACGCCGTTGCTGCGCTCACTGTCGCTGGGATTGGCGGTGTTGCTGTTCAGCGCCTGCGCCAGCGGTGGCAAGCACAAGGGCGATGTCTCCGAAGGCACCGCGGTCACGCCGGAGGCGGAGGAGGTGAGGTTCCCCGATCCGAAGCGGGCCACGCTGAAGGAAGGCCTGTTCGTCGACCTGGACAGCCTGCGCCTGTTCGCGCGCGGGATGACCAAGCGCCAGTTGTACACCCTGCTGGGCACGCCGCACTTCGGCGAGGGCATGTGGGGCGTGCACGAGTGGAATTACCTGTTCAACTTCCGCAGCAATCCCGGCGGCGACTACTTCACCTGCCAGTTCCAGGTGCATTTCGATGCGAAGGGCGTGGCCCAGGCCGGCTACTGGAAGCCGCAGGCCTGCGCCGCGCTGCTGCAGCCGCCAGCACCGCCTCCGCCGCCCCCGCCGCCGCCGCCGCCGCCGGCACCGATGCCCAGCGAGCCGGTGCGCCTGTCGGCCGATGCGTTGTTCGCGTTTGACAGCGCCACCCTGACCGAGGCCGGTCGCCAAAGCGTGGATGCGCTGTTGCAGCAGGTGCGCAGCGCCAGCCAGGTGCAGACCATCCAGGTGCTGGGCTACACCGACCGGATCGGCAGCGATGGCTACAACCAGGTGTTGTCGCAACGGCGCGCACAGGCCGTTCGCGATGCGCTGGTGCAGGGCGGGGTGCCGGCGGCGGCGATCGTGGCCGAAGGGCGCGGCAAGGCCGACCCGCTGGTGAACTGCACTCAGGGCAACCGCCAGGCGGTGATTGCGTGCCTGGCGCCGAACCGCCGCGTCGAAATTTCCGGGCTCGCGCAGACGCGTTGAGCCCCACGTGGCGCACGGCCACGCATCTCCCCCCGTTGGTACCCCGCGTCGATGCATCTCTCCCGCATCGGCCGGGGTGTTCTTTGACCTGGCTCGTCGCCCTCGCAGGATGTCTCCCCCGTCATCGCACCGGGGCGGCGGGCCAGGTCATCCTTTACCCGTCCCGCGGCGACGCCCGTTCCTGCAGCGTCGCCGCCTGCCGTTGCGCGGCGGGTGGGTCAGGGCATCAGCACCTTGTCCACCACGTGGATCACGCCGTTGCTCTGGCGCACGTCGGCAATGGTGACGCGGGCGGTGCCGCCCTTGCTGTCGGTCAACGTAATGCCCTTGCCGACCTGGCGGGCAGTGAGCGTTTCACCTTGCACGGTGGTCAGTGCGGCCTTGCCGCCACCCTGCTTGATCCGGGCCAGCAGCGCGGTGCTGTCGAGGTTGCCGGCCACCACGTGGTAGGTGAGCACCTTGGTCAGGTCGGCCTTCTTCTCCGGCTTCAGCAACCCGTCGACCGTGCCCTTGGGCAGTGCGGCGAAGGCCGCGTTGGTCGGCGCGAACACGGTGAACGGGCCCGGGCCTTTGAGCGTCTCGACCAGGCCGGCGGCCTTGACCGCGGCAACCAGGGTGGTGTGGTCCTTGGAGGCGACGGCGTTGTCGATGATGTCCTTGGTGGCGTACATCGGCGCACCGCCCACCATGGGGTTGGCGGCCATGGCGTGGTCGTGGCCTGCCATCGGCGCCTGCGCGAACGCCAGCGGCGCGGCAGCGGTGGACAGGCAGGCAATCAGAAGCAGACCGGTCAGCGAGCTTTTCATGTGCAGAGTCCCAGCAGTAGCGTCCAAGTGACGCAGCAGGATCTACGCGTGAAGCAGCGTGGCGGATGCAGCGGCGGCCGGCTTTCTACGTTTGTTATCGGCAGGTGAGGGTGATCAGGCGGGGCCGCGTTCGCTGGTGATGGTGGCGCCCTCGCGCATTACCAGGGTCACCGGGGTCTTTTCGACCACCTCCAGCAGGCGCTGCCACTGCGCATCGCTCAGCGCCCCACTGGCATGCAGGATGCGGTGCACCATCAGCTTGCCGGCGGCATCGCGCGAGGAGCTCAGCTCGGCGCGGAAGGTACCCAGATCCCACCCTTTCTTCTCTGCATACATGCGCAGGGTGATCGCGGTACAGGCCGACAGCGATGCCAGGTACAGGTCGAACGGGGCCAGGCCTGCGTCCTGGCCACCGAGTGGGGCCGGCTCGTCTGCAATCAGCTCGTGCACGCCGCTGCGGATGTGGTGGCGGTAGTTGGGGCCTTCGGAAACGATCTGGACCTGTGCCATGGGGCGGCGCCGTGCTGGAGTGGGGATGCGCGCAGCATCGCACGCCGCCGTCGCGGGCGGAACGCCGCGTCTCTGCGCGCGCCGCGCTCAGGGCGTGCGTCGCGGGTCGCCACCGCCGGCGGCAATCCAGCCATCCACCGCCTGCGCCACCACCGTCATCGGCATCGCGCCGTTACCCAGCACCAGATCGTGGAAGGCGCGGATGTCGAACCGCGTTCCCAGTTCCCTGCGTGCCCGTTTGCGCAGGGCCAGCAACTGCAACTGGCCCATCTTGTACGACGACGCCTGGCCAGGCTGGACCAGATAGCGGTTGATCTCCACGCCCACGTCGCTGGGCTTCATGCCGGTCTTTTCCTGCATGTAGGTGGCGGCCTGCTCGGGCGTCCAGCGTTTGCGGTGCAGGCCGGTATCCACCACCAGCCGCACCGAGCGGAACATCTCGGCCTGCAGCCGGCCGAGGTCGCCAGCCGGGTCGTCCTTGTACACGCCGGCCTCGGCCATCAGCTGCTCGGCATACAGCGCCCAGCCTTCGCTGAAGGCGCTGGGATTGAGGCTGCGGCGCAGCAACGGCAAATCGGCCAGGGTCTGCCCGATCGAGATCTGGAAGTGATGGCCGGGCGAGCCCTCATGGTAGGTGAGGGTGGGGATGCTCCAGCGCGTGTTGGACTCGATGTCGCCCAGGTTGATGAAGAACGTGCCCGGTCGCGAGCCGTCCATCGCCGGGGGATAGTAGTAGCCGCCGGGCGAGGTCTTCTGCATGTGTGCCGGCACCGGCTGAACCACCAGCTTCTGCGGCGGCAGGTGGCCGAACCAGGTCGGCAGGATCGGGTCGAGGTCTCGCAGGCGCTGTTCGATGTCGCCCAGCAGTTCCTTGCGCCCGGCCTCACTGTCGGCATACAGGTAGCGCGGGTCCTGGCGCAGCTGCTGCACGCGGGCGGCGACGCTGCCTTCGCGCAGGCCCAGCAGGACCAGCCGCGCATCCATCAGCTTCTCCACCCGCGCCACTTCCTCCAGCCCGACCGCATGGATCGCGTCGGCGTCCAGGTCGGTGCTGGTGTACCAGCGCAACGCGGTATCGTAGTAGGCCTTGCCCTGCGGCAGCGCCCACACGCCCCTGTTGCCCAGGCGGCGCGCCTGCAGGCCCTGCACATCGGCCAGCAGGCGCTGGTAGCCGGGATTGACCGACTGCTGCACCGCGCGCGTGGCCTGCGCGATCAATGCGGCGCGGCGTTCGGCAGGAATCGCTGGCAACTTCTCCAGTTTGCGCTGCAGCGACTGCACCCACAGGCTGTCCTTCGGCGCAGGTTCGAGCAGCGTGCGGAACTGGTCGGCGGCGCCCTGCAGCGCCACTTCGGGCGGCACCACGCCCTGCGCGGCCTGCATGTCCACGTTGGCGCGCACCTGGTCCAGCTTGGGTCCCATCGCCTGCAGCCGGGCGATGTAGTGCGCCGCGCTGGTCTCATCGGTGACCGCGTGCTGGTTGTCCATGAACTGCGGCAGGTTCACCGGCAGGCTGAACAACTGGTCCACCGCATAGGTGCTGCCCCCCACCGGCAGCCATGCCGCCGACCATTGCACCGCCATCAGGTCGATCTGGGTCTGGTAGAACCAGCGCGCCAGGCCACGGCTCAACTGCTGCTGCGCATCCAGCGTGGCGCCCTGCCACTGCGTGATCGCCGCCAGGTTGTCGGCCAGGAACCGCCGGTTGACCTCACGCCGTGCCAGTGAGACATCGGTGAGCTGGTCGGACGTGTCGGCCTGGCCGTCGCCACTGATGCCGAGCATCGTGCGCAGCTCCGGGTCGGCGTTGATCGCGGCCATGGTTTGTGCGTCGAGCAGGCCGTTGAACGACACCGGCGTCGGTGTGCCGGCCACCGTTGCCGGCGGCATCGGCGTGGCGGCGGTGGCCTGCGCGTGCGTGGACGGCGTGGCGAGCGCCAACGCCGCGCCGATGGCGAGCGACAACAGGGCGGGCAGGGCGGCAGCGGTCGGGTTCGGCAGCACGGGACATCTCCAGTGGCGGGCTGCGCGCAGGCTACGCCAGGTCGGCGCGGGCTGCACGTGCAAGGGGGCACCCGCGCGCCCTCCCGGCGGCAGCCTCGGCGCGTCAAACGGTGCGCGGTGCGAAGCCGTCCGCGCTCCAGGCTTCGCTGCCCACGCCGTGATGGATCACAAACAGCCCGTCCGGGTCGTAGCGCTGCTTGGTGGCCAGCAGGCGCGGGTAGTGCGGGCCCCAGAAGGCCTGCTGCCAATCGGCCTGGAAGTAGTCGCACTCGGACACGTACGTGGGGGCCTTGGGCACCAGCACCGACAAGGCCTCGTAGGCACGCCGCACCCGTAGCGCCCCCCGGCGCGCGCCGGGCTCGTCCACGCTGCCGCCACAGCCGGGATAGACCGGGCCGCCGGCAGTCCCGATCAACGCCAGCGCGAAGGCGTCCAGCACGGCAGGGTGGGTGGCGGTGTCGGCACTGGCCGCGATCGCCTCGGCGGGCGCGCCGAACAGCCCCTTGTTGCAGTGCAGGCCCACGTCCATGTGCGCGGCAGCCGCACAGAGCGCCGTTGCGGCGGTCACCACCTGGTCGTCCCCCAGCAGCGCCGACGGCATCCACGCCGAGGCGTACCCGTGCAGGAACCAGCCCACCTGGCCCTGGTCGCCTTTCCACAGCATGTGGTGGAAAGGCGCATCGGCACGGGTGTCCTCGGCAATGATCGCCGGCGCGTGCTGGCGGAAGAAGTCCGCATCCCAGAAGTCGCGCGCCGGCATCGCCAGGGTCTGCAGCGGTTCGCGCACGGTGTAGCCCGGGTTTGCGGTGATCCAGTCCAGCAGCGGCTGCCACGTGGCTGCCGCCGTCTCGCGGCTGAGGCCCTGGAACACCATCGAGATCGACAGGGTGCGCTCACCGGCGAAGGTGATCTGCTCGCCCCAGTGGGCGTTGCACAGGTGGTCCCGATAGAAACGCAGTACCTGGGCCGCCAGCGCACGCCATTGTTCCTCTGTGCTGGCCTGCACCTTGAAGGAGACGCCGCCAAACGTATCGGGCAGGGCGTGGGTCTTCAGGGTCATCCGGGTGACGATGCCGAAGCTGGCGGCACAGCCTCCCTTCAGCGCCCAGAACAGGTCCGCGTCGTTGTCCGCATTGACCACACGCACCCGGCCGTCAGCGGTCACCACCTCGGCCTCCAGCAGGCCCGCCGCAGCGCTGCCGAAGGTCTTGGAGAAACTGCCGAAGCCACCGCCGGTGACCAGCCCGGTCACGCCCACCGACGTGCACCCACCGCCCTGCACGTACCGTCCGCCGTGGGTGGTTACGGCGGTGTAGGCGTCGATCCACATCGCCCCGGCACCCACGCTCACCGCCGGCTGTGGCGCCGTGCCAGGGCGCGCGCCCTGTGGCACGAAGGCGTCGTGCAGCTGGATCTGGTTCATCGCCCGGGTCCAGACCAGCAGCGAGTCGGGCGCGCACGAGGTGCCGTGGTAGCTGTGGCCGCCGCCCTTGACCACCAGCCGCAGCCGATGGGTGCGGGCAAAGTTCACTGCCGCGGCGACGTCGGCGCTACTGGCGGCGGCCACCATCTGCGCGCTGGGCACCGAGCGCCATGCGCCGAAGTAACCGCTGGTCTGGGTCAGCCCCGGTTGGTCCCCGATATAGAAGGGGTTGTGGATCTGCGCCAGCGCTTCATCGCGGGTGGCGGCATCGACCAGGAACGGCGACTGCGGCACCGACAGCCGCCCGCCGACCGCCTGCGACAGTCGGGCCCAGTCGGCGCGGGCCGGCCACCCGGCGGTGCCCGGCCGCACCCGGGGGGCGGGCAGGGGCGCGGCGGCCGTCGCTTCCAGGACCAGCGGCAGCAGGGGCAGGGCCAGGCTGGCCTTGAGACAGTCACGTCGTTTCATCGGGGTATTCCTTGGCGCGTGGCCGGTAGCGATGCCAGCGAGTGTGTGCCGGCTACCGCCCGTCGTCATTGGGCGCGGGACGAAAGGGGGCAGCAAGGGACCAACGGCGGCCGGCTCGGGGCCGGTGGGCCCGGCCGGGCGTGCGCAGGGCGGGATGACGCATTACGCTGGGTGCCCGGCAGCGTCGGCAACCGGGCCTGCCTCCCCCTGTGCTGGACGGCCACTGGCTGGCCCTATCGTCGAGGAACGACAATGCGCTGGATGCTGTTGGTGATGGGCCTGTTCTGCATGCTGGCCGGTGTCGCGCAGATGGCGTTCGGCGTGCACACCTTTGACAGTTCCGATCACGGCGGTTCATGGATCAACGTACGCGGCAGCCTGGCCCGCTACTTTGTTGATCACCCCCTGCGCGATCTGGTCGACTACCAGCGCTACGTCGCACTGAAGGTGATGAAGGCGCTGGAGACCAGCGTCGAGGTGCATCTGCTCAGCGGCCTGGTGTTCCTGGCCATGGGCGCGGTGCTGCTGGTGATGTTCTGGTGGTGGGAGCGACGCATTACCTTGCGCGGGGGCGTGGCGTACCGCGCTGGCCCGGGGTAGCGGCCTGCTGATCGGCCGCGGGGCAGCTGGCGTATGCTGGCCACCGCAGCGCGGGGATGCGCTGCGCCGTCTCACTGGACGCCCGCTCCGCCGCCAAGTGCGTGAGGTGCTGGCCGCTGCCCGCCCATGGAGTTTCGATGGTCTTTGCCCTGTGTGCCTTGCTGCTGATCGACCTGGTGCTGCAGTTCTTCTGGAACGCCCGCTATTTCAGCTGGGGCATCCGCATTTTCAACCAGCGTATCGCTGCCCCGACCGACTGGCGCACCCGACTGTCACTGAGCAGCCTGGAATACGATGTGCCGCGTGGAAAGTACCTCCACCTGGTGTTCCGACGGCTGCCCGACGGCAGCTATGCCTTCCGCGAGAGCTTCGCCCAACGCTTCTACCCGATCATGCGCGGGCGGGTGGTCGCCGACCCCAAGCGGCGCGAGGTGAGGGTGGAAGGGCGCTTCAACTGGTCAGCACTGGGCATGTCGCTGTCGATCATTCCGGTGGTCCTGGTGCGGCCGGCGGCGGCACCGATGCTGTTGATGCTGCCGTTCTTCCTGGTCTGCTATCTGGTCCAGAAGAAGATGTTCGGCGCCGTGGCGACGGTGATCGAGCAGCAGCTGCGCGGAGTACCGTCGGCCGACGCGATCCTGCGTGAACGGTTGCAGGTCGGCCAAATGCCCCAGGCTTGACCTTCCCACGGTGGGAATCCCCAGACTGGAGGTACCGTGTGACGCTTCACCTCCACGCCGCCATCGGCGCGATGATGGGCACGGTGGTGCGGTGTGGCAGCAGGTTTCCGAGGAGCAGAACATGTTGAATATTGGTCAGGCGGCCGCCTTTTCCGGCCTGTCGGCGAAGATGATCCGGTACTACGAACAGATCGGCCTGATTCCGCAGGCCGAACGCAGCGCCGCGGGCTACCGGACCTACAGCACGCAGGAGGCGCACAGCCTGCGCTTCATCCGGCGCGCGCGCGACCTCGGATTTCCGGTTGAACAGATCGCCGAGCTGCTGACCTTGTGGAACGACCGCGGCCGGGCCAGTGCGGACGTCAAGGCCGTGGCATTGGCGCACGTGGCGGGCCTGCGCACCCGGATTGCCGAACTGGAGGCGATGGCGCAGACCCTGGAGCATCTGGCCGAGCACTGCCACGGCAACGATCGCCCGGATTGTCCGATCATTGCCGACCTCGCCGAGCAGACCGACGCCGCTGCCGCCGCACCGGCCACGGTGGTGCCTCATCGCGCACCGCGTTTCGGCACCGATGGGCCGGTGGCATCCCGCCGTCGTGCGGCAAAGTGAACCCTGCCTTGCCACGTGCACGACACCGCTTGACCTTGCCATGCTGTCAGGCCGGAAAGTAAGCGCACACTTTCCCACGAGGCGTCCTGCATGTTCCGTTTCAACATTCCCAACATGACCTGCGGCGGCTGTGCCCGCTCCGTGACCAAGGCACTGATGGACGCAGATCCCAACGCGCGCATCGAGACCGATCCGGCGGCGCGCGAGGTGCGGGTGGACAGCACCCTGAGCGAAGGGGTGTTCGTGGCGGCGCTGGCCGAGGCAGGTTTCCCGGACGCACGCTGAGCCGGGCATGTGAGGTAGGCATTTGCGGCAGCGCTTGGCTAGGATAGGCGCTCCACTCCCACGCTACACGCCAAGGACGCCACTTTCATGCGTGCAACCGACGACAAGACCGAACGCCGTGCCCAACTCACCGCGGCCATGCAGTCAGCGGGGTGCACTGCCCCGCGCGACTGGGTGAGCAGCGAGCTGTCCGAGAACATCGCGCAGTTCGCCCGGTTCCGCGTGCTGCACGACGTGCACGTATTGGCCGACCACGTGGAGCACGTCCTGTCCGACGCCATCGACGAGCAGCCCGAACTGGAGGGTACCCTGCAGACGCTGCGTGCTGCGGTGGACCCGAAGGCACTGCATGCGCTGCTGCGCGCGTATGCCAAGGCGCTGGGCAATCACTTCGTGATGGTGCTCGATGAGGGCGGCATGAGCGACGACCCGCGCATGCCCGGCTGGCAACTGATGGAAACCGGGCCCGACGGGCCGACAGGGCGGCGGGTTGACGGGCTGCACGAGGACTACCTGGATTTCGAGGATTCCTACCAGCCCCTGGCCGACGCCCGCACCTGACCCCTTCGGCGCGGCAGGCGCGATCCGCGCCGCGCCGTCCCCGTGCATCACATGGCGTATCACCGTCGGCTGGCAGCATCGGTGGGGTCCGGACATCCGTCCATCTGGAGACCGCCGTGAACTCGACTGCCTCGCTGGCCCGCCCATGGGCCCTCCATCCTTTCCATGCCGCGGTGCTGGGCGGCGTGCTGCCGTTGTTCCTGGGCGCGCTGCTGGCCGACTACGCCTACTGGAGCAGCTACGAGATCCAATGGAGCAACTTCGCGGCCTGGCTGCTGGTGGGCGCCATGGTGATCACCACCCTCGCGTTGTTGTGCGCCCTGGTGGGCCTGGCCCGCGGCAGCCGCGCGCGTGCCTACACCGCGCTGCTGGTGCTTACCTGGGCGGCGGGTTTCTTCAACTCGCTGCATCACGCCCGTGATGCCTGGGCGATCATGCCGGTGGCATTGGTGTTGTCGGGGGTCGTCACGGTACTGGCCCTGCTGGCGACCTGGGTCGGGTTCTCCAGCCTGCGCGTGGGAGGTGCACGATGAAGCGTCAACCCACCGCCATGCTCACCGTATCGGTGCTGACCATCGCGCTGGCCGCGTGCAGCAACAAGGCGCCCGAGCTTGAACAGTACGGCGCCACCCCGGAACTGCCCGCGCCCAACCGCACGCTGATGCCGGACATGACCATCGCCAAGCCGGCCAGCTGGGGCGATCGCACGCCGACGGTGCCAGCGGGCTACCGCATTTCGGCCATCGCCACCGGGCTGGCCATTCCGCGGCAGACGCTGGTGCTGCCCAATGGCGACATCCTGGTGGCCGAAGGTCGCGGCGGCAGCGCCCCGAACCTGAAACCCAAGGACGTCATTGCCGGCCGCATCAAGTCGAAGGGCAACACCGCCGTGAAAAGCGGCAACCGCCTTACCTTGCTGCGCGATGCCGATGGCGACGGCGTGTACGAACTCAAGACCGTGTTTGCCGACCACCTCAATGC
Organism: Stenotrophomonas sp. 364; assembly: GCF_009832905.1. Classification (NCBI taxonomy): domain Bacteria; kingdom Pseudomonadati; phylum Pseudomonadota; class Gammaproteobacteria; order Lysobacterales; family Lysobacteraceae; genus Stenotrophomonas; species Stenotrophomonas sp. 364. The sequence goes on along the minus strand of NZ_CP047135.1, from coordinate 2,101,822 downwards.
GCCGTACGGCCTGGCGTTGATCGGCGATGCGCTGTATGTGGCCAACCAGGACGCGCTGGTGCGCTTTGCCTACCAGCCGGGCCAGACCAAGGCCAGCGGCGCGCCGAGCAAGGTCACCGACCTGCCGGCGGCGATCAACCACCACTGGACCAAATCGTTGGCGGCGAGTGCAGACGGGCGCCACCTGTACGTGGGTATCGGCTCCAACAGCAACATCACCGAACGTGGCATGGCCGTGGAGATCGACCGGGCCCAGGTATGGCAGGTGGATGCTCAGACCGGCGCGCACAAGGTGTATGCCACGGGCCTGCGCAATCCCACCGCGCTGACCGTGCAGCCGGGCACGGGCGTGCTGTGGGCGGTGGTCAACGAACGCGATGAGATCGGCCCCAACCTGGTGCCGGACTACCTCACCTCGGTGCGCGAAGGCGCGTTCTACGGCTGGCCCTACAGCTACTGGGGCAAGAACGTGGATGTGCGGGTGATGCCGCAGAACCCGCAGAAGGTGGCCACGGCCATCGCCCCGGATTATGCGCTGGGATCGCACGTGGCCGCGCTGGGCGTGACGTTCTCGTCGGCCGCGATGGGGCCTGCGTTTGCCGACGGTGTGTTCGTCGGTGAGCATGGCAGCTGGAACCGCAATCCGCCGGTCGGTTACAAGGTGGTGTTCGTGCCGTTCCGTGACGGTCGCCCGGCCGGCGCACCGATCGATTTCGCCAGTGGTTTCCGCGGCGATGACGGTCGGACCCGCGGCCGTCCGGTCGGGGTCTCGCTGGATCCGCGTGGGGCGGTGATCGTGGCCGATGACCTGGCCAATACGATCTGGCGCATCACTCCGGTGGCGGCGTCCGCGGGTAGCTGACGCGCCCGGAAGGCATGACCAGCGGAATGCAGCAAGGCCGGCGCGTCATTACGCGCCGGCCTCGACGCGGTCAGGCCTCAGGCGTTGCCCGACGCACTCAGGTGCTTCACCAGCTCGGCCGCCGTTGCTGCCGACGATGCCGGGTTCTGACCGGTGATCAGCAGGCCATCGCTGACCACGTACGAGCCCCAGTCGGGCCCCTTGGAGTACTGGCCGCCGGCCGCCTTGAGCATGTCTTCCACCAGGAACGGCACCACGTCGGTAAGGCCGACGCCGGCTTCCTCACTGTTGGTGAAGCCGGTGACCTTCCTGCCCGCCACAAGCGGCGAACCGTCCGCGGCCTTGACGTCGCGCAACACGCCCGGGGCATGGCAGACCAGCGCGACCGGCTTGTTGGCGGCGATGAACGATTCGATCAGTGCGATCGAGTGGTGGTCGTTGGCGAGGTCCCACAGCGGGCCATGGCCGCCGGGATAGAACGCGGCGTCGAAGTCGCTCTGGTCGACACTGTCCAGGCGCACGGTCGCAGCCAGTTGCGCGGTCGCGGCCGGATCGGCCTCGAAGCGACGGGTGAGGTCGGTCTGGAAGTCGGGCTCGTTGCTCTTGGGATCCAACGGCGGCTGGCCGCCCTTGGGCGAGGCCAGCACGACCTGCGCGCCCGCATCGGCGAAGGCGTAGTAGGGCGCAGCGAGTTCTTCCAGCCAGAAGCCGGTCGTGCGGCCGGTGTCGCCCAGCTGGTCGTGGGAGGTAAGGACGATGAGGATTTTCATGCGGTGGCTCCGGTGGATGGGACGGGATGAGTAGACCAGTCGTCTACGATGGGGGCGAACGAAAAGGCACGTCGCCCTGAAGTGCCTGTGGTGCTTTCCGGCCCGTCAGGCCGAAGGGTGAAGTGCTTGCCGGGTCGCGCTCAGCGCCGCATCGAAGGGCTGCAGGGTACGGGTGATTTTCACCATGATGCTCGCGCCCAGCCACAGCTGGTAGAGGCTCTGGGCCACGGTAGCGGGGTCGCCGTGGACCTGCAGTGAGCCGTCGACGACGCCGGCCTGGATCGCCCGCGCCAGACGTTCGACGATGCCGGCCGTGCCGCGCTGCAATGCTGCGCGCATGCTGGCCGACAGGTCGGCCACTTCGGCGCCGAGCTTTACCGCCAGGCACTTGCCCTGGCACTCCTCGAACGACTGCGCGTCCCGCCAGGCGCGGAAGTACGCATCCAGCTGCTGGGCCTTGCTCAGGCCGGGCTGGCGGAAGGTGGCGTCCATCTCGGCCAGGTACGCGGCAAAATAGCCCTCCAGCAGCGCCTCGCCGAAGGCTTCCTTGGAGCCGAAGTAGTGGTAGAACGAGCCTTTCGGCACACCAGCGGCGGTGAGGACCTCATTCAGGCCCACCGCAGAGAAGCCCTTGCCGCCCATGATCCGCTCGCCGGTGGCCAGGATCCTGTCGCGGACATCGAGGGGTTCAGGGGAGGTCGCAGCGGTCATGGGATGTACTGTACGCCCGATTAGACCGGTCGTCTAGTGCGCGTTTTCAGCAAGCGATCAACGCGTTCAGGTGCCATGCCTGCGACCGGCTGGCTGGGATCGCCGCATCCGGACGACCCCGCAACTGGATACCGCGGCCGTTTCGCCGCACAGTTGACCCTTTCCGCTACGGAGACTGGCATGACGTTCAAGGCACTACTGGCAACCAGAAGCGGCGACACGATCTCCACCGCGCAGGCCGTTCTGTCCGATACCGATCTGATGCCCGGCGAGGTGACCGTTGCCGTGGAATACTCGACGGTGAACTACAAGGATGCACTGGCCGTGTCGGGCCGCTCGCCGGTGATCCGGACCTTCCCGCTGATCCCCGGCATCGACCTGGCGGGCGTCGTGGAGCGCTCGACCCACGCCGGCATCGCGCCCGGCGACCGCGTGCTGGTGAACGGCTACGGCCTGAGCCAGACCCACCATGGTGGCTTCGCGCAGCGGGCGCGCGTGCCCGGCGAGTGGCTGGTGAAGGTGCCCGACGCCTTCAGCACCCGCGACGCGATGGCGATCGGTACGGCCGGGTACACCGCGATGCTGTCCGTGCTTGCACTGGAACACGGCGGTCTCACGCCGGCCCACGGCGACATCCTGGTCACCGGTGCCAATGGCGGCGCCGGCTCCATCGCGATCGCGCTGCTGTCCGGGCTGGGGTACCGCGTGGTCGCCTCGACCGGTCGGCTGGAGGAAGCCGACTACCTCATGGAACTGGGCGCGGCCGAGGTGCTCGACCGGCATACGTTGTCCGAGCCGGGCGCACCGATCGCCAAGGAGCGCTGGGCCGGCGCGATCGATTCGGTGGGCAGCCACACGCTTGCCAATGTGTTGGCGCAGACGCGCTATCGCGGGGTGGTCGCGGCCTTCGGCCTGGCCCAGGGCGCGGACCTGCCGGGTTCGGTGCTGCCCTTCATCCTGCGCAATGTCACCCTGGCCGGCATCGATTCGGTCAACGCACCGTTGCCGGTCCGCCAGCAGGCTTGGGGCCGCCTGGCCCGCGACCTGGACCTGGGCAAGCTCGCCCGCACCACGCGCGTGGTCAGCCTAGCCGAGGTGCCGGCCATCGCCGCGCAGGTACTGCAGGGGAAGGTGCAGGGCCGCACCGTGGTCGACGTCAACGCGTAACGGCGCAGGTGCAGGTGATCATCGGTCGCGCGCTGGCGCGTTCGCGGCCGGTCCCGGCGCTGGCAGGGTGCGCAAGACGGCCTTGTCCAGTTTCGCCGCCACGCCCACGCTGCGGCCGGCCAGGTTGGCCACGTGGTACTGCACCGCCACGCCCAGCACCTGGCTCGCTTCGGACAGGCTTAGCCCGTAGCCCTGGCGCAGCCACTGCAGCATGCCGGAGGTGGCCACGCGCAGCGCGTCGTCGCTGGAGCCGCCCTGGCCGAGGGTCATGATCTGTGTCGGCGACTCGACCCGGGGCGTGGCGATCGACTGCCGCTTCACCAGCCCCACCTGCACCTCGACGTCGAGCGAGGTTTCCAGCGCCCACTGGGTGGTTTCCCCGTCGCCCTGCAGGGCGTGGCCATCGCCGAGATACAGCAGCGCGCCGGGTTGCTGCACGGGCAGGTACACGGTGTTGCCTTCGACCACCGCGTTGAAATCCATGTTGCCGCCGAAGTCGGCGGTGTCGCCGGTGGAGAACGGCGGGTAGCCGAAGCCCGGCGCCACCGCCAGCCCGCCCAGCATCGGCTTCACCGGCACTTCGAACTGTTTGAGGGCGCCGCTGGCGTCCTTCGGCCGCGCCATGCCGCGCACCCGGTCCAGTTCCCAGCGCACCGGCTTGCCCAGCCCGGTGGTTTCGGCGGCTATCCGTGGCGTCTTCAGACGGCCGACCACGCCGTCCAGGCTGTCGGCGTAGTCGCGGTTGAGTTTGAGCGAGGTGAGGGTGATGGCCAGGGTGTCGCCGGGCTCGGCGCCGACCACGAAGAACGGCCCCACCTGCGGGTTGCCGAACAGGGCGCGGGTGACGCCGTGCTCGTCCACGCCGCCGGAGTCGAGGGTCTTGGTCCGCACCGAATCACCGGGGTGGATGACCAGCACCGGGGCACGGTCGGCGCTGAAGGTGTTGGAGTAGTCGACCGGGGTGAACACGTGCCGTTGCGCGGCCGTGCCGGTGCGTGCGGGCACCCGCCAGGCACTGAATGCATGCTGCGCACGCACGGCGCGGTTGTTGGTGTCCGGCTGGTCGCTCTGGCCCTGCATGCGTGCAGCGTCGATTCGGCCGCTGAAGTGGTAGACCTGACCGTCGTTGCCGGTGGCGGTGAAGCGTACGTCGCGGTCGCGCAGCGTGCCGCTGACGCGGTCGCCGTCGAGGGTGCCGGTGAGCCGGGTTCCCTGTACGTCCAGCTGCAGCGTCTGGTAATTCGTGTTGCCCCACAGATCGGTCGCCACGATCCATTGTTCGGCCGCACGTGCATTGAGCGGCAGCGCGGCGAGCAGCAACGAAGACACTTTCCAGGACATGGTCACGGTATGCGGCGTCACGAAGGGCCCGGCGGGCGGATGCCGCAGCCTAGCCGGTAGCCGCCGCGCGCCCACAGTGTCGAAGGTAACCCGGGCGCGGCACGCCGCGTTGCGCGTGCGTGCCGCGCCAGCTCAGGGGATCAACCGCCGTGCGCGCAGCTGCGCGAACAGCGCGAAGAACGCATCGTCGCTCGGCTGGTAGTCCAGGAATCCCAGCCGGCGACTCTTGGACATGTCGGTGATCACCTCCAGCGGGCGCCCCAGGTCGGCATCGGTATGCCAGGGCGAAATCAGTCGGTGGATGTCAGGCTCGACCAGACCGTGCTCGGCAGCCAGTGCCGACCATGCAGCTGCATCGTTGACCATTTGCTGCTCCAGCGGCCGCACCTCGCCAGTGAACGGGGCAGGCTCGAGATCGAACCACGCCGCGATCCTCTCCCACATCCAGCGCCAGCGGAACACATCGCCGTTGACCACGTTGAAGGCCTGGTTGAACGCCGCCGGGGTCTGCGTGGCCCAGAGAAGGTGCCTTGCCAACAGGCCGGCATCGGTCATGTCGGTCAGACCGTTCCACTGCGCCGACGACCCCGGGAAGTAGAACGGACGCCCCAGGTGTCGGCACAGCGTGGCGTAGACCGCCAACGTGGTGCCCATGTTCATGGCATTGCCCACCGCCGGGCCGATCACCGTGTGCGGGCGATGCACGCTCCAACTGAATCCATCGCGCGCGGCGGCGGCGAACACTTCGTCCTCCTGCGCGTAGTAGAAGTTGTCCACGTCCAGGCGCGGCTGCTCCTCGCGGAACGGGGTCTGTGGGAGCGCACCCTGCGCGTAGGCCTCGAACGGCCCCAGGTAGTGCTTCAGGCCGGTCACCAGCGCCACGTGCCGGACCGAGCCGGCCGGACGCACTGCATCGAGCAGGTGCCGCACCATCGCAGCGTTGACCCGGATGTTCTCCGCCTCATTGGCCTGCCGCGACCAGGTGGTGATGAACACGTGGGTCGGCGCCAGGCCCGCCAGTGCGACGCGCGTGGCCTGCGCGTCGCGCAGATCCGCCGCCACCGCGCCGACGCCGGCGGGCAGGGCGCCGGGCGAGCGCGCCAGGCCGTGTACTGCCCAGCCCGCTCCCTGCAGTTCCCGGATCAATGCGCTGCCGACGATGCCGGTTGCGCCCACCACAAGTGCCGTGTTGTTCATGCTGCCGCCTTTCCATCCACTATCAGGCGCACACAGTAGGATAGGCGCGCACGCCTCGAAAGAAGGCACCAAATGGTAACCAGGCAATGAAAACCGGCAGCGAGGAAGATCAATGGCGTGAAGACTGCGCCCCACGGCGGGTGCTGGAGCTGTTCAGCACCAAGTGGACCTCGATGGTGCTGCACACCCTGGCCGTGCGCCACGACGGCACCGCGCGCAGCAATGCGCTGCACCGCAGCCTGCCGGACATCTCCAAGAAGATGTTGATCCAGACCCTGCGGGAGATGGAAGGCGCGGGCATCGTGCTGCGCACGGCGTTTCCCACCGTTCCCCCCTCGGTGGAGTATTCGCTCACGCCGCTGGGCCGGCAACTGGTGGAGCCGATCGAGCTGATCTACGACTGGGCGCGGCGCAACGCCGGTGCCCTGGATGCACTGCAACCCCGCACCACATCACGCCGCCGGTAGTGCCACGCCATGGGTGGGAGCGCGAGGCGACATGCCCGCCACGCCCCGATCGCGGTATATTTCGCGCCCTCCCCACCGCCCGCCCTGAGCGTTTGTCATGAGCACGACCCGGAAATACTACAAGCACCCCGCCGAATCGGACATCGGCCACGGGACGATTTACCTCGAGGCACAGGGCGATGTGATCGTCCGCCAGGTCGAGAGCTACCGGAGCGTGCTGGTCTGGGCCGACAAGGGGGGACAGGCCGATGAGCGCTTCCCGCTGTCCGATCAACCCCTGTCCTGGCTGGACCTGGATTCGGATGACAGCATCACGGCGAGCGAATTTGAAACCGTCTGGAAGCGCGCCAAGGCCGTTTCCGGCTGAGGTCCGCGCCCAATGCGCGTGGACCTCAAATGGTCAATTCCGTGCTGCCGCTGCTGGCCACGTGCATCAACTGGTCCAGCTGCCGCAGCGCCCGGTGCAACTCCTGCCGGCTCGCCGCCGCGCCCAGTGAGATGCGCACGGCGTCATTGATCGCCACGCCCTGCGGGGTGAACGCTGACGACGGGGCGATGCCCAGCCCCTGCAACCGCGCCGCATGGGTCAGGCTGGCGTCGGTCCACTGGGCGGGCAGCCGGCACCACGCATGCACGCCGGCACAGTGCTGCAGGAAGCGGGGCGACAACGTGGACTGCGCCAGATAGCGACGCTCGGCGGCTTCTTCCTGCACCAGCTTCAGCAGGGTGGCCGCCGACCCGTCAAGGATCAGCTGGGTCACCAGCGCGTTCATCAGCGGCGGCGCCATCAGGTTGACCGCGCGCAGTGCATCGAGCACGTCCTGCCGTGCCACACCGTCGGGCAGGTGCACAAAACCGGTATGCAGGCCCGGGCTGAGGCACTTGGACAAGGTGGAGATGTAGCAGGTGTGCTGCGGCGCCAGCAGGGCGAGCGGGGCAGGGGCATCGTCGACCAGCAGCCAGTACGGGTCGTCTTCGATCAAGCGCAGGTCCAGGCTGCGCAGCACGTCGGCCAGGGCCATCCGGCGTGCTTCGGGCATGGTGCGCGCGGTCGGGTTCTGCGCCGTGGGGTTGAGGTAGACCACGCGCGCACCCGTGGCACGCGCGTGGCGGCGCAATGCGCTGGGCAGCATGCCGTGCTCGTCGCACTCCACCACCCGCAACGTGCGCTGCAGCACCCGCGCCGCGTGCAGCAGGCCGGGATACACCAGCGGTTCGCACAGGATGACATCGCCGGCAGTGGTGAGCGCCAGCAGCAGTGCCGACAGCGCGGCCTGCGCGCCTTCGGTGACTACCAGCCGGTCGCTGTCCAGCCTGCCCAGGATCGGCTTGAGCCATTGCTGTGCGGCCAGGTGGTCGGCGCGGCTGCCACCGCCGACGTGGTAGGTCATCAGGTTGCTGGCGTCGCTGCGGCTGAGCACGGTGGCCAGGCCACGCTGCAGCATGTCGGCCACCTGTCCGCCGCCGGGGCTGGGCGGCAGGTTCATGCTCAGGTCCACCAGCTGCGCCAGCTCCACCTGGGGCGGGGCGACGAACGTTCCCTGGGGCCCGCGTGCATCGATCAGGCCGCGCTTGCGCGCCTCGGTGAAGGCACGGGTGACAGTGGTCAGGTCAACGCCCAGGTCATTGGCCAGCACGCGCTGCGCCGGCAGGCGCTGGCCGGGCCGCAGCGCGCCGGACCAGACCGCGCGCTCCAGGGCCTGCACGATGCGCAGGTAGACCGGCCCGTGGCCGTCGGCGATGAGAGTGTTCCACTGCATCGGCGCATCTTACGCCCGGGTGCGCGCCGCCCTGCGACAGTGTGTCGCATCATGTATGGATCATGTCGTTGCCTAACGTACGCGGCTGCGGCGGGCACCCCCCATGCATATCGGTCATGCAGGGGGGTGTTCGCCACTTTTCATGATCCGGGCCGCCCGGCCCGGCACTGCGTTGGAAGGGCCGACCCGCATGAACCCCGCTACACACACCGCTCGCCGCGCCGCCATGGCCGGTGCAGCCCGCGCCGGACGCTGGTTCGGACTGGCAGCGTTGCTGCCATTGCTCACCGGGTGCAAGAACCTGGAACTGTTCAACCCCATGGGCAGCATCGCCGAACAGGAGATGCAGCTGATCCTGGTGTGCACCGGCCTGATGCTGCTGGTGGTGATTCCGGTGATCATCCTCACCCTGTACTTTGCCTGGCGCTACCGCGCCTCCAACACCAAGGCCACCTACGCCCCGGACTGGTCGCATTCCACCGCCATCGAGGTGGTGATCTGGACCATTCCGTGTCTGATCATCGTGGTGCTGGCCGTGCTGATCTGGAAGAGCACGCACGCGCTGGACCCCTACAAGCCGATCGCGTCGGACAAGGCGCCGCTGCGCGTGGAAGTGGTGTCGTTGAACTGGAAGTGGCTGTTCATCTACCCCGACCACAACGTGGCCACGATCAACGAACTGGTGATGCCGGTGGATACGCCGGTGGCCTTCAAGCTCACCTCCGAGTCGATGATGAACGCCTTCTTCGTGCCGCAGCTGGGCAGCATGGTCTACACCATGCCGGCCATGCAGACGCGCCTGCACCTGATCGGGCATACCCCGGGCACCTATGCCGGGATGTCGTCGGCCTACAGCGGTTCGGGCTTCTCGGACATGAAGTTCCCGGCCCGCGTGGTCACCGATGCCGACTTCCAGGTCTGGCTGGACCAGGCCCGCAGCAGCAACGACCACCTCGGCGCCGCGCGCCTGGCCGCGCTGGAAGTGCCTACCCATGGCGCGCCGTTGCAGCGTTTCAGTGGCGTGGATACCGGCCTGTTCGACAGCATCGTCGCCCGTTACCACGGCATGGCCGATGACGAGATCTGCCTGCCGGGCGAAGAGCCCGGGGCCACCCCTCAGACGTTGAGCCTGGCCGTGCCTGCCAGCCGTACCGCGGAGAACTGATCGTGCTTGGAAAGTTGAACCTCGAAGCAATTCCCTACCACGACCCGATCATCATGTCGGCGCTGGCAGGCTCGCTGCTGCTCGGCGCGGCGATCGTCGCGGCGATCACCTACTACAAGAAGTGGGGCTACATCTGGACCGAGTGGATCACCTCGGTGGACCACAAGAAGATCGGCGTGATGTACATCCTGCTGGCGCTGGTCATGCTGGTGCGCGGCTTCGCCGATGCGCTGATGATGCGCGCCCAGCAGGCGATCGCGGCCAATGACGCGGCCGGCTACCTGCCACCGGAACACTACGACCAGATCTTCACCGCGCATGGCGTGATCATGATCTTCTTCGTGGCAACCCCGCTCATCGTCGGCTTGATGAACCTGGTGGTGCCGTTGCAGATCGGCGCGCGCGACGTCGCCTTCCCGTTCGTCAACTCGCTCAGTTTCTGGCTGTCGGCGGTGGGCGCGGTGCTGGTGATGCTGTCGATGTTCGTGGGCGACTTCGCCGCGACCGGCTGGGTGGCCTATCCGCCGCTGTCGGGGATCGAGTACAGCCCCACGGTCGGCGTGGACTACTACATCTGGTCGCTGCAGGTCTCCGGTATCGGCACCACGCTGACCGGCCTGAACTTCATCGTCACCATCCTCAAGATGCGTGCGCCGGGCATGGACCTGATGAAGATGCCGGTGTTCACCTGGACCGCGCTGATCACCAACATCCTGATCGTGGCGATCTTCCCGGTGCTGACCGCGACCCTGGCGCTGCTGACCATGGACCGCTACTTCGGCATGCACTTCTTCACCAATGATGCCGGCGGCAACGCCATGATGTACGTCAATCTGATCTGGATCTGGGGCCACCCGGAAGTCTACGTACTGATCCTGCCGTGCTTCGGCGCGTTCTCGGAGATCATCGCCACGTTCTCGGGCAAGCCGCTGTTCGGCTACCGCTCGATGGTGTACGCGACCTGTTCGATCGGCGTGCTGTCGTTCTTCGTCTGGCTGCACCACTTCTTCACCATGGGCTCGGGCGCCAACGTGAATGCCTTCTTCGGCATCATGACCTCGATCATCTCCATCCCCACCGGGGTGAAGCTGTTCAACTGGCTGTTCACCATGTACCGCGGCCGCATCCGCTACCACTCCTCGACGATGTGGACGATCGGCTTCATGGTCACCTTCGCGCTGGGTGGCATGACCGGCGTGATGCTGGCCATCCCGGGTGCGGACTTCGTGCTGCACAACAGCCTGTTCCTGATCGCGCACTTCCATAACGTGATCATCGGCGGCGTGGTGTTCGGCTGCCTGGCCGGGATCACCTTCTGGTTCCCGAAGGCGTTCGGCTTCACCCTCAATGAGCGCTGGGGCAAGATCTCGTTCTGGTGCTGGCTGGTGGGCTTCTATCTGGCCTTCATGCCGCTGTACGTGCTCGGCTTCAAGGGCATGACCCGGCGCATGAACCACTACGCGGTGGAAGGCTGGCAGCCCTGGTTGATCGTGGCCGCCATCGGCGCGCTGGTCATTGCAGCCGGCATCGCAGCCATGTTCATCCAGTTCTACGTGAGCGTGCGCGACCGCAAGGCCAACCTGGACCTGACCGGCGACCCGTGGAACGCGCGCAGCCTGGAATGGGCCACGTCCTCGCCGCCGCCGTTCTACAACTTCGCCAGGACGCCGGTCATCACTTCGCTGGAGCAGCATTGGGACGACAAGCAGCGCGGCACCGCGTGGCAGCGCCCGGACCATTACGAGGACATCCATATGCCGCGCAACACCGGCGCCGGGGTGGTGATCTCGGTGTTCAGCCTGGTGCTGTGCTTTGCCCTGGTCTGGCACATGTGGGCGCTGGCGGCGATTGGCCTGGTCGGTGTGATCGCCACCTTCGTGCTGCGCTCCTACGACCGTGACGTGGACTATTACGTGCCCGCCGCCGAGGTGAAGCGCATCGAAGACGCGCATTTCGCGCAGATGGAAGGAGCCAAGGCATGAGCGGCGATACCTTGACCGCTGCTTCGCAGCACGGGCAGCTCGCGGCCGGTCACCATGACCACGCCCACGAGCACCACGACGACGGCAGCAAGACCGTCGTCGGGTTCTGGATGTACCTGATGGGCGACTGCCTGATCTTCGCGGTGTTGTTTGCCACCTTCGGGGTGCTGCTCAACGGCACCGCCGACGGCCCGTCGGGCAAGGAGCTGTTCAAGCTGGGCTTCGCGTTGTCCGAAACAGTGGTGCTGCTGCTGAGCAGCTTCACCTTCGGCCTGGCGATGCTGGGGCTGCAGGCCAACAAGCGCAACCAGGTGGTCGGCTGGCTGGCCACCACCGGGCTGCTCGGTGCGGTGTTCATCGGCATGGAGCTGTATGAGTTCGCCGAGCTGATCCATGAAGGCGCCACCCCGGACGTGAGCGCCTACCTGTCGGCGTACTTCACCCTGGTGGCCACCCATGGCCTGCACGTCACCTTCGGCCTGCTGTGGCTGGCGATCATGATCCACCAGGTGCTGAAGTTCGGGCTGGACGGCATCGTCCGCCGCCGCCTGGCCTGCCTGAGCCTGTTCTGGCACTTCCTGGACCTGATCTGGATCTGTGTCTTCACCTTCGTCTACCTGCGGGAGTTCGTATGAGCCCGAGCGCTTCTGAAACCGATCACGGTGGCGGCCACGCCACCCTCAAGGGCTACATCATCGGCCTGCTGCTGTGCCTGGTGCTCACCGGTGCCTCGTTCGGCGTGGTGATGGGCGGGTGGGTGCCGCAGCCGCTGCGCCTGACCGCCATCGTGGTGCTGTGCGTGGTGCAGCTGGTGGCGCAGCTGGTGCTGTTCCTGCACATCGGCGCGGGTCGCAGCCAGCGCGAGAACACCGGCATCTTCCTGTGCACGGCGTTCCTGATCGCCATTGTCGTCGCCGGGTCGTTGTGGGTCATGCACAACGCGACCCAGAACATGATGCCGATGCAGGTATGAGCGCGCTCACCGTGCACCGCCTGTCCTGCCTTGGCCTGGCGGCCGTGATGTGGCTGGCGGCGTCGCCGCCGGCAACGGCCGCCACCACGCCATCCACCCCCGCAGCCGTGGTCGCCAGCGAAGCCTGGGTGCGGTTGCCGCCGCCCGCTGCGGGCGTGGCTGCCGGCTATGTGGAGCTGCACAACGGGGGCGCCGCCAACCGTCTGGTGGCGGCCAGCGCGGCAGGCTTCGGCCAGGTGCAGATCCACGCGATGCGCATGGACGGCGAGGTCATGCGCATGCAGGCACTGCCCGATGGGCTGGCGCTGCCGGCAGGGAGGATCACCTCGCTGCGGCCCGGCAGTTACCACCTGATGCTGATGATGCCCAAGCGCCCGCTGCAAGAGGGCCAGCAGGTGCGGGTGCGCCTCCAGTTCGTCCATGGCGACGCGCTCCCGGTGGATTTCGTGGTGCGTGATGGCATGGGTGGGCAGGCCGGCCAGCACGGAGCGGAACGGTGATGCGCGCCGTGCTGGCGGCCCTGCTCGGCGGAGTGCTGCTGGCGGGCTGTGGTAACGCCGACGCACCAATCATGGGCCAGGCCGCATTGGACGCGGTGGCATTGCAGGCCAGCGACGGCCGCACCGTGTCGATCCACGGTCTGCGCGGCAAGCCCACGCTGCTGTTCTTCGGCTTTACCCACTGTCCGGAAGTGTGCCCGTTGAGCCTGTTGAAAGCGGTCCAGCTCAAACGCCGGCTGGGCCCGCTGGGTGCGGACCTGCAGGTGGTCTTCGTGACCATCGATCCAAAGCGCGATACGCCCGCCCACCTGCGCGAGTACCTGGCCGCCTTCGATCCAACCTTCATCGGCCTGAGCGGCGACGAGGCCGGTACCCGCGCCATCGCAGAAAGCCTGCGGGTCAGCTACCGGCAGGTGGGCGAGGGGGATGCGGCAACCTTCGAACATACCGCGTCGTGGTTCCTGCTGGGTGCCGATGGCACGCTGCAGGATGTGCTGGGCTATGCGCTCACCGATGCGGAGATGGATGCCCGGCTGCGCGCGAAACTGACGGTCCCCGGCGCGTGAGCCGCCGGGGATGAGCACTGCCGTGGACGCGGCCGCGTCGCGCACCGACGCCGTGCTGCTGCTCGCATCGGCCGGCTGCGCGCTGACGGTGCTGGACACCAACGTGGTCGGCGTGGTGCTGCCCACCATTGCACGCGACCTGTCGGCGTCGTTCGCCGACATCGAGTGGGTGGTCAGCGCCTACGTGCTGTGCTTCGCCTCGCTGCTGTTGCCGGCCGGCACCCTGGCCGACCGGATCGGTCGGCGACGCCTGTACCTGATCGGCCTGGTGCTGTTCGCGCTTGCCTCGGTGGCCTGCGGGCTGGCCGCGCAGGCCGGTGCGCTGTATCTCGCGCGCGCCGGGCAGGGCGCGGCGGCTGCGTTCATGCTGGCCCCGGCGCTGTCGCTGATCGGCCATGCCCACCAGGACCCCGCGCGCCGTGCCCGGGCCTGGGCGATATGGGGCGCGATCATGGGCCTGACCATGGTGCTGGCGCCGCTGATCGGCGGCGCCATCGCCACCTGGCTGGGCTGGCGGTGGGCGTTCCACATCAATCTGCCGCTGTGCCTGTTGCTCGCGGCACTGAGCGGATGCTACGTGCCCGAGTCGCGCGACCCGGTGCGTCGTCGCATCGACGTGGCCGGTGTAGTGCTGTTTGCCGGCAGCATGCTGTCGTGGACGTGGGCATTGATCCGCGGCCCGGTGGAAGGCTGGACCAGCACCGCCGTACTGCCCTGGCTGGCATCCGGCGTGGTGCTGGGCGCCGCCTTCATCGGCGTGGAACGGCGCCGTGTGCAGCCGATGCTGGACCTGCGCTTGTTCCGGATACCGGCGCTGGTGGGCGCGGTGATCGCAATGTTCGCCTATGCGGCCGCAGTGCAGGTGATGGCCTCGCTGCTGCCGTTGCTGCTGCAGAACGTCCGCGGCGACAGCGTGCTGCAGGCCGGCCTGCACATGCTGCCGTTCGCGCTGGCGATGCTGCTGCTGCCGTTCCTCGGTCGGCGCCTGGGTGCGCACTGGCACTCGGGGAAAATCCTCGCGCTGGGCCTGGGCGTGGCGGTGCTTGGCAACCTGGGCATCGCGCTGTCGCTGTGGCAGCACAGCGGCCCGGGGCTGTTGCTGGCGATGGCGGTGCTGGGCAGTGGTGGCGGCCTGCTCAACGGTGAAACGCAGAAGGCGATCATGAGCGTGATTCCCCCGGACCGGGCCGGCATGGCGTCTGGCATCAGTACCACCGCACGCTTCTCCGGCATCCTGATCGGGTTTGCGACGTTGGGCGCGGTGCTGTCCAGCCATGTGCGGGCGGCTGCCGACGCCGCATTGACCGCCGCCGGCAGCCCGGTGTCGCCGGCGCTGCTGGAACGGGTGGTGGTCGGCGAGCTGTCGACCGCGTCGGATGCACTCGGCGTGCTGGCACGCGCGGCGTATGCACAGGGCGCTGGGTACGCGTTCATCGCTGCCGCGCTGATGGCCCTGCTGGCGATGCTGGCAACGGCGTGGTTGATGCGCGTGCCGCCCCGCTGACCCCGGGCGGCACCGCCGCAGACACGGCACGTGCGGTCAGGGCGCCACCGCGCGCAGCGCCCAGCATGCCGCCCCGAATGCCACGCGGTCGCCCTGCACGAACGGCGCGAAGGCCTGCACTACCACCTGCAGTACCTGCGCACGCAGCGCTGCGTCGATCCGCGGGTCGCGCAGCACGCCGCCCACCGGCCCCAGCAAAGACACGTAGCGCTGCAGGTCGGCGGTGCGGATGCTGCAGACCTCGTCCACGGCCGTCACCTCGATATCGCGCCAGCCACTGTCGGCCAGGATGTCGAGGACGCGCTGGCGATCGGCGAAGGCGAACTGCCCCGGCCCATCGGCCGAGCGTGGGGGCAGCGCCAGCAGGGGCGCGGCGGCCCGTTCGGCGGCGGTCATGAACGCATTTTCGGCCGGGGCGCGCCACGCCAGCGCATGCAGCTTGCCGCCGCTGCGGGTGGCCGCGCGCAGGCCGGTGAAGGCCTGCACCGGGTCGTCGAAGAACATCACACCAAAGCGTGACACCACGTGATCGACTCCGGCCGGGGCGAATACGTGACGCTGCGCATCGGCGGCGATGAAGTCCACCGGGTACGCGGCGCTGCGTGCGCGCTCGCGCGCCATCTCCGACCATGGCCGCGGAGATGTCCAGCCCGGTGCAGTGGCCGCCAGCGCCCAGCCGTGCCGCGATGGACAGGCTGACCGCACCGGTGCCGCAACCGACGTCCAGCACCTTCCATGGCGCACCGCGCGGAACGCCCTGGGCCAAGTGATCGGCAAACGGCGCGAACATGTCATCGAGCACGGGCTGGGCCAGTACCCAGGCATCCCCGGCGGGTCCATTCCAGAGGGCGTGTTGCGTGGTGTCGGTCATAAGGGGCGTTCTGGCCTTGCCAGCCGGGTAGGGATGCCCGCACTCTGCCACTTCAAGTGCACTTGAGGTCAAGCCGATGCAGGAACTGGATATTGCCGAGGTGGCCCGTCGCACTGGCCTGGCCGCATCCGCGTTGCGCTATTACGAGCAGAAGGGGCTGATCCAGCCGATCGGCCGCCATGGCCTGCGCCGGGTGTTCGCCGCGAGCGTGCTCGAGCGCATCGCGCTGATTGCGCTGGGGCGCGCGGCCGGTCTGTCGCTGGCCGACATCGGGGCAATGCTGGCCGTCGAGGGGGGCGCCGCCATCGATCGCGCACGGCTGGCCGCCAAGGCCGATGAACTGGACGCCAGCATCCAGCGCATGACCGCCATGCGCGACGGGCTGCGCCACGCGGCTGCCTGCCGCGCCGCCCGCCACCTGAAGTGCAGCCGGTTCCGCGCCCTGATGCGGGTGGCCACGCGTGCAGGGTGAGCGCGCGCCGCTGCGCGGGCTAGGGCAGGAAGCGCTCGCCCAGCATTCAATCCCGATCAGCCACTGGGTTTCATCGGCGTTGGCGTCGCCCAGGTCTTCCCAGCGGGAAATCGGCGTGGTGCAGCCCCGTGGGGCGATGTACTCCACCGCAATCGACGCCGCTTCCTGCTTCTTGATCGGCTGGTGTGCGACGCTGCGGACAAGGACGTACTAGGGCTGTTGAAACGGCATGATGTAACTGTCGACCGTGTAGCGCTGTTCCTCCCGGGTGACCTCGGCGTGGTTCTCTTCGACCAGCGTCAGCCGACGGGTATCCACCTCCTTCTGACCGGCTGCCTGCGCGGGCGCGACCAGGAGGGCGATGAGAAGGCCCGCGGTGCAGATCTGGTTCATGAAGGTTCCTTGGGTCTGTGAATCGCTGGCAGAGGATGCACCCTGCGAAACGTCCGGCTGATGTCCAGGTCGATACCCGACGTTTCGAGCTCGCCCTGGGTTGACGTACTGATTGGTGATGATCTGGATGTGTCCTTGGGCGTCGCGCTGTACGCGGCCCGGGAACAGGTCCGGGTTCAGCCCGCGACCGTATCCACCAGCAGCTTCACGTTGAGCACCAGGATGATCGCGGCGATCACCCACGACAGCGCGATCAGCCAGCGCGGCGCCACCAGCGCGCCCATCTTGGCCTTGTCCGAGACGAACCGCACCAGCGGAATCACCGCGAAGGGCAACTGCATCGACAGCAGCACCTGGCTGAGCACCAGCAGCCGCGCGGTGCCCTGTTCGCCGTAGATCGCGGTGACGATCACCACCGGCACGATCGCGATGCCGCGGGTGATCAGGCGGCGTGCCCACGGGGCGATGCGCAGGCGCAGAAAGCCCTCCATCACGATCTGCCCGGCCAGCGTGGCGGTCACCGTGGAGTTGATGCCGGAGGCGAGCAGGGCGACCGCGAACAGGGTCGAGGCCAGCCCCACGCCGAGCATGGGCGCCAACAGTTCGTAGGCCTGCTCGATCTCCTGTACGTCGGTGCGCCCGTGCGCGTGGAAGACCGCTGCGGCCAGGATCAGGATCGAGGCATTGATGAACAGCGCCAGCATCAAGGCGATGGTGCTGTCGGTCACTGCCCAGCGCAGCGCGCTGCGACGGCCGGGGTCGGTGCGCGGGTAGGCACGGGTCTGCACGATGGACGAATGCAGGTACAGGTTGTGCGGCATCACCGTGGCGCCGATGATCCCGATGGCCAGGTACAGGGCATGCGGGTTGGTGACCACCTCGGCGCGGGGAATGAAGCCGCCGAGCACGGCCTGCAGCGGCGGCGCGGCGAAGGCGATCTGGATCGCGAAGCACGCAAAGATCACCAGCAGCAGCGCGATCACGAACGCTTCCAGCGCACGGAAGCCACGGTTCATCAGCCACAGC
Organism: Stenotrophomonas sp. 364; assembly: GCF_009832905.1. Lineage (NCBI taxonomy): Bacteria > Pseudomonadati > Pseudomonadota > Gammaproteobacteria > Lysobacterales > Lysobacteraceae > Stenotrophomonas > Stenotrophomonas sp. 364. The sequence continues at coordinate 2,084,095 of NZ_CP047135.1, read as the reverse complement.
ACCAGCACCACGTCGATGGCGGTGATGATCGCCCCGGCCAGCAGCGGAATGCCGAACAACAACTTGAGCGCGATGGCCGTGCCGATTACTTCGGCCAGGTCGCAGGCGATGATCGCGATTTCGCAGAGCAGCCACAGGCCCAGGGTGACCGGGCGCGAGTAGTGCTCGCGGCAAGCCTGGGCGAGGTCGCGCCCGGTGGCGATGCCGAGCCGCGCCGACAGCCCCTGGAGCACGATGGCCATCAGGTTGGACAGCAGGATCACCGACAGTAGCAGGTAGCCGAACCGGGCGCCGCCGGCGATATCGGTAGCCCAGTTTCCCGGGTCCATGTAGCCCACCGACACCATGTAACCCGGGCCCAGGAAGGCCAACAGTCGGAACCACCAGTGCCCGCCGTGGGGGACGGCGACGCTGGCGTTCATGTCGCCCAGGCTGGGGCTGTGGCCGTCCGAAGAAGGCCAGGCAGAAGCAGTGTCGGGGCGGCGTTGGATGTCCACGGCCGCAATATAGCAGAGGCTATGTTAGTAAGGCTTTGCAATTTCCGGCCATGCCATGACGGCCGCCGGCCACGCCTCAACGCGGGGGTGGAGGCGGGATGCGCATGCCGTGGGTGTGCGGCAGGCAGGCCTTCATCGCGTCGATGAAGGCCCGCAGCCGACTCGGAATCTGCCGGGCAGACGGGTACACCAGGTGCACGGGCAGCGGCGGTGCTTCGCGCTCGGGCAGCAGGCGCAGCAACCGGCCCGTGCGCAGCTCATCGCTCACCAGCCACGCCGACACCACCGCCGCGCCCAATCCGGCCAGCGCCGCCTGGCGCACCACGAACAGGTTGTCGGTGAGCAGCCGCGGCTGGATGTCGATCTGCAGCGCCGGACCACCATCGGCCGCCAGCAGGGTGACGCGCTCGCGGTAGTACGTGGTCAGCGCGATCCATGGCAGCGTGCCCGGCAACGCCGGGTCGCGCACATCGGCCGTGCCGACCAGGGACGGCGCGGCCACCGCGATACGCGGCACTTCGGCGAGCGGCACCGCGACCAGGTACGGGGCGTCCACTGTCCCCACCCGGATCGCGCAGTCGATGCCCTCGGCGATGAAGTCGGGATGGCGGTCTTCCAGCATCCAGTCCAGGGTGACCTGCGGATAGCGCGCCAGGAACTGCAGCATCGGCTCCAGCAACTGGGCCTGCCCGAAGGCGTGGGGCACCACCACGCGCAGGCGCCCGCGCGGCACGTCCACTTCGCCACGCAGGTCGGCCTGGATCGCCTCCCAGTCGGCAACCAGCGATTGCGCATGCACGAAGCAGCGTTGGCCGTCGTCGGTCAGCGTCATGCGATGGGTGGATCGTTTGAGCAGCTGCAGGCCGAACAGCCGCTCCAGCGCCTGCAGGCGGCGGCTCACGGTGGGCTGGGTGGTGCCCAGCTGCACAGCAGCTGCCGACAGGCTGCCACTTTCAACGATGCGCACGAAGGTGCGCAGCAGGTCGATCCGGTCGGCACCGGCGGTGCTGGTTGGAATGATCATGCGTTCTGCGTATGGGCGATATGTGCGCCAGCCTACTACACGGGCGGATCCTCAGGGCCGATGCTGGCGCCATCGTCTTCCCCCGCATGGAACTGATCATGTCCAGTACGCATATCCCTGTCGTGGCACCGGCCACGCCCACTGTTGCGCCGCGCCTGATCCTGGCCATGGCGGCCGGGGCCGGCTTCTCGGTCGCCTCGATCTACTACAGCCAGCCGATGCTCGGGGTGATCGGCCCAGACCTCGGCGCCGCGCCTGCCGCCACCGGCATGGTGCCCACGCTGACCCAGCTCGGCTACGCGCTGGGGATCCTGCTGCTGGCCCCACTGGGCGACCGCTTCGACCGGCGCCGGCTGATCCTGGCCAAGGCCGTGTTGCTGGCGTTGATGCTGGCCGGGGCCGCGCTCGCCGGCAGCCTGCCGACCCTGCTGCTGGCCAGCCTGCTGATCGGCGTGACCGCGACCATGGCCCAGGACGTGGTGCCCGCTGCGGCCAGCCTGGCACCGGCGGCCGAGCGCGGCAGCGTCGTCGGCAAGGTAATGACCGGGTTGCTGCTGGGCATCCTGCTCTCACGCGTGGCCAGCGGACTGGTCGCGCAGTGGCTGGGGTGGCGCAGCATGTTCGCCCTGGCGGCAGTTTCGGTGGTGCTCATTGCCCTGGCACTGGCGCGCGCGTTGCCACGTTTCGCACCCACCACCACGCTGGGCTACCCGGCGCTGCTGGGCTCGCTGGTGGCCTTGTGGCGCGGGCAACCGGCGCTGCGTCGGGCGGTGTTCGCGCAGGGGCTGCTGGCAGTAGGGTTCAGCGCGTTCTGGTCGACGCTGGCGCTGATGCTGCACAGCCGCTACCAGGTGGGCAGCGCCGTGGCCGGCGCATTCGGCATCGCCGGCGCTGCCGGTGCGCTGGCCGCGCCCCTGGCCGGGCGCTGGGCCGACCGGCTCGGCAGCCATGCGGTGGCACGTATCGCGATCCTGGTGGCGCTGGCGGGCTTTGCGATGCTGTTGCTGGAGGCGTGGCTGCCACGTGCGGCGATCCTGCCGCTGTTGGCGGTCAGTGCGGTGGTGTTCGATTTCGGTTTCCAGTCGGCGTTGGTGTCGCACCAGACGCTGGTCTACGGCCTGGTGCCGGAGGCGCGCAGCCGGCTCAACGCGTTGCTGTTCACCGGGGTGTTCCTGGGCATGGCCAGCGGCGGCGCGCTCGGCAGCCTGGCACTCGCGCACTGGGGCTGGACCGGCGTGGCGTTGCTGGCCACCGCTACGGCGGCGCTGAGCCTGGTGGTGCGCCGCCGCTGAGCGGCGCGGCGGTCAGCCGTCGCCATCGGCCTGGGCATCGTCCAGGCTGATGATGCCGCGCTTGAGTGCCTGGGTCACGGCATGGGTACGGTCGCGCGCGCCCAGCTTCTCCATGAGGTTCTTCATGTGCGCCTTCACCGTCTGCTCGGAGATCCGCATCTGCTCGCCGATCGCCTTGTTCGAACGTCCGGCGGCCACGTGGCCCAGCACTTCGGTTTCGCGCGGGGACAGGCTGTCTTCGACCACGTGCGCGGCGATGCTGGCCGCCAGCGTGGCGGGGATGCCGGCCCGGCGACCGCCATGCACGGTGCGGATGGTGTCGATGAGCTCGTGGCGCAGCATGTCCTTGAGCAGGTACCCGCTGGCGCCCGCCTGCAGGGCGCGCACTGCCCGCACGTCGCCGCGGTAGGTGGTGAGCACGATGATGCGTGCGCGCGGGTCGTGGCGGCGGATCCGGGTGATGGCGTCCACACCGTCCACGCGCGGCAGCTGCAGGTCCATCAGCACCACGTCCGGGCGCAGCGCCAGGTACTGGGCAACCGCTTCCTCGCCGTCGGCCGCTTCGCCCACCAGCCGCATGTCGGGCTGCATGCCAAGCAGTGCGGCCAGGCCGTCGCGCAGCAGGGGGTGGTCATCGACAACAAGCACGCCGATCGGGGCAGGGGACAGGGTCATACGGACTCTCCAGTCAAACGCGGCCAACGCCAGCGGCGCGGCGAACGGCGGTAGATGCGGTGGCGCGGCAGGAACAGTTCCACTTCGGTGCCCAGCCCCGGGCGTGACCACAAGCGCAGGCGGGCACCCAGGCGTTCGGCGCGTTCGCGCATGCCCACCAGTCCCCAGTGGCCTTCGGCCATGGTTTCGGGCAGGCCGCGCCCATCGTCGCGCACATGCAGGCGCAACCCGCGCATGCCGTAACCCAGTTCGATCTCGATGGCGCCGGCGTGGGCATGCTGCAGGGCATTCAACAGGGCCTCGCGACCGATCAGGTACACCTCTTCGGCCGCTGCGCGCCGCAACGGGAGCGGGGCGCCTTCCACGTTGAGGCGCAGCGCCGGGCTGCTGGCATCGCTGGCGCGTTCGCCGTACACCTGCACCAGTGCCGCACCGAGGTCCTGGTAGCCGTCGCTGTCGTCGCGCAGCGCGCTGACCCGGTCCCGGCCTTCGGCCAGCGCGCTTTCTGCCTGCTGCATGGCCGCTTCCAATGCGGCCCTGACCGGCGGCGGGGTGTGGCTGGCCTGGCTGACCGCATGCAGGCGCAGGATCAAGCCCTGGGTGCCCTGCAGCAACGTGTCGTGCAGTTCACGCGCGATACGCTCGCGTTCGGCGTGACGCTCCTGCAGCCGCGCACGCACCAGCTGGGTCAGGCGACGGCTGCGCAGGCGCATGGCCAGCAGGATCAGGGCCAGCAGCAACACCACGCAGGCGGCGTTGAACCACAGCGTCTGGTACCACATCGGCGCGATGTGGAAACTGCGGGTCGCGGCCACAGGGCTCCACACCATGTCCTGGTTGGCTGCGATCACCTCGAAACGATAGCGACCCGGGGGCAGATTGGTATAGAACGCGCGGGTGAGTGTGCCCGCGTCCTGCCAATGGTCATCCAGCCCGATCAACCGGTAGCGGTAGCGGGTGCGTTCGGGCCGGCTCAACGCCAGGGCCAGGTAGTCGATCTGCAGCTGGGCGGTGCCTGCGGGCAACACCATCCCGTCGCGCAGTGGCTGCTGCGTCTGCCCATGGGACACGTCGCCGATACGCGGCTGCAGGGCAGCACCGGCGCGCTGCGCCACGCCGGTGTCGATCCACGCCAGCCCCTGGTTGGTGGACAACCAGAGCAGGCCATCGGCCGCCAGCATCGCGCTGGGCATCGGGGTGGTCTGCACGGCGATGCCGGGCATGCCGTCGCCACGGTCGAACAGCCGCGGTTCCACCGGCCTGCCGTGCAGTACCGCCTGCTCCAGGGTCGACGCGTCGATCCGCAGCAGGCCGCGGCTGCCGTTGAACCAGTAGTAAGCCGTGCGGTCGCGGACAATGCCGGTGATGCCCTCCAGCAGGCCGGGGGTGTCGGTCTGGGCCGCATGGAAGCGGTCGTCGTCGCCAAGCAGGGCCAGCCCGTTCTCACCCGCCACCCAGATCCGCGCGCCGATCATGGCAGTGGCGGTGATCGGCCCCACCTGCAGGCCATCGGCACGGGTGTAATGCCGCCACGCCTGCTGGCGACGTACGCGCAGCTCGCCGTCGGGATAGCCCATCAACACGGCCCCGGCCGGGCCGGCCGCCAACGTGGTGCAGGCGTGTCCGGGCAGCGCCGGATCGCTGTCCCAGCGGCCGCGAAGGTAGTGCATCACGCGCTGGTCGCCAAAGCAGAACCACGCTTCGTCGCGACCCAGCGGCAGCACCGCGCGCAGTTCGCGCGGGGCGGGAACTCTTGGCGGATGCAGTTCGTGCGGCTGGCCATCGCGTATCAGCAGTAGCGCCTCCCAATCGACCACCCACAGCGGTTGGTCGCTGGCGAGCGCGGCGCGGTGCAGGTCGGTCGACGGTGCCTGCAGCAGCGTACGGCGCAATGCCATGGGGCGCAGGTCTGCGCCGTAGGCGAACACCTGTCCGTCGGGTGCGTGGTACAGCGTGCGCAGCGGATCGGCGGGGCCCGAGAGCGCCAGGCTGCGGACCTGATGGGGGCGGAACCGGTTGAGACCCAGGTTGGTGCCGACCCACAGCGTGCCTTCGCGGTCGGCCAGCACCGGCACCGCCGTGGTCGACGCCAGTCCCTGGGCTGCATCGAAGCGCTCGACCGGGGCGGAGGCCGATGCGGTGACATCCAGGCGGAAGATACCGCCACTGTCGACCAGACTGCCCCACAGGCTGCCATCGGCGGCGAACCGGATCCGCTTGGCCAGCAATGTGGGCCGACGCAGCGCGTCGCGTTCTGTGGCGGGCAGCAGGCCGCGCGCATCCGCCACTGGCATGACGCCGCGTCGGCGATCGGCCAGCCACACCTGCCCGTTGTCGCGCAGGGCCAGCGATGAAAACGGTGCAACCGGCAGCGCCAGCGGTTCGAAGCGCGCGGCGTTCGCTGGCAGTCGCCATAATCGCCCGGCGGCGATCACCCACAGCGTCCCCGTCTGATCGCGCAGCAGCCACTGGGCCGGTACATCGCCGATGCCCATCGCGGCGGTGGGTACCTGCCAGCGTTCACCATCGAACCAGCGCAGCCCACCATCGGCCGCAGCCCACAACCGCCCGCTGCCATCGCGCTCGATCCGCGGCACCAGTCCGGGCGGAAGACCCTGTGCCTGCGCATAGTGGGTGAGGCCGTGGCGGTCGAGCCGGCTGATCCCGGCGTTGTAGTAGGCAATCCACAGCGTGCCGTCGGGATCCAGCGCGAGGGTGGTCATGTTCGAGGACGGGAACGTACTGCCGTTGGGCGGCGCGGGGCGCTCGAACTGGCGTCCATCGAACCGGTACAGCCCGGTGCCGGTGGCCAGCAGCAGGCTGCCGTCGGCGGGCTGGGCGATATCCCACACATCCCCAGGCGCGCCTTGGCCCACCACCCAGGCGGTGTGCTCGTACGCCGACAGCGGTGCCGCCAGCGCCGGCCATGCGGCCAGCAGCAAGCCAAGCAGCAGCCAGCCGCCGGCCACGCGGTGGCGCGTGCGGGCAGGGACGGGGGCGGAAACGGCGACGGGCATGTCGCATTCTCGCAGGGATGGAGGCAGCAGCTGCTTACTCTTTCGAGGCAGGCGCCGCGCCCTGCAGTGCGGTACCCCTGCCGGGCCCGTTCTGGACCGCCTGCATGCAACGACTGTTCGTGATGTTTCCCGACCGTGCGCCTGGCGTTGGCCTGGTGTTGCTGCGGCTCGGCCTGTGCGCGGCCGTCCTTACGCTGCCGACGGCGCCGACAGGCTGGCTGCAGCTTGCGCCGCTGGCTGCGGCATGCCTGCTGCTGGTGGGCGCGTGGACCCCGCTGGCAGCGGTTGCGGTGCTGCTGATGATGGGGCTGCACGCCGCATCGCACTGGGCGTGGCTGCCGCTGCCGGTGGCGGTGCTGCTGCTGGGACCCGGCGCCTACTCGCTGGATGCACGGCGTTTCGGCCGACGCGTGCTGCGGCGGTCGCCCCGCGGCGACGACCGGCGCGATCACCCGAAAGAGTAATCAGCGCTCCCACCGATGGAGGGTAGGGCCACGCGCGTGTCGCGGCGACCATGGCACACCCCGTCGTGGAGCCCGCTGATGGCTGTTTCGTCCCGCCCGACGCCGCCCATACCTTCCACCTTGCCGCCCACCCAGGTGGCGGCGCTGCGGCGTGCCCTGGCCTATATCGACGCCAACCTGCAGCAACCTGTGCTGGTCGAACAGATGGCCGCCGCGGCCTGCGTCAGCCGTTTCCACCTGGCACGGCTGTTTCGTGCCGGGACCGGGATGAGCCCGACCGCGTACCTGCGCCAGCGCCGCATCGAACACGCCCAGCAGCTGTTGCACGCCGGTGGACTGAAGGTCAGCCAGATCGCCAGCAGCCTGTGCTTCTTCGACCAGAGCCATTTCGTGCGCAGCTTCCGCGCCGTGACCGGCTGTACCCCCCGTCATTTCGCCCGGCGCAGCCTGCGCCCGGGCGCCTGAATCCCCTCGATCCCAAGGAACGCCCATGAACAAGGCCACCGCCGCCGCCGGTACCTCACTGCTGTCGCCCACCGACCACACCCTGGTCCTGATCGACTTCCAGTCGCAGATGGCATTTGCCACCCACACCATCGACATCTCCGCGCTGCGCAACAATGCCGCGTTGATTGCCAAGGGCGCGGCCGGCTTCAAGGTGCCGGTGGTGCTGACCACGGTTGCCGAGAAGTCGTTCTCCGGCCCGATGTTCCCGGAGCTGCCGGCGATCTTCCCGGGCCAGACGGTGTTCGATCGCACCTCGATGAACACCTGGGAAGACCAGCCGGTGATCGACGAGATCAACCGCATCGGCAAGCACCGCCTGGTGCTCGCTGGCCTGTGGACCAGCGTATGCATCGTCGGCCCGGCGCTGTCGGCGATCGGCCAGGGCTTCGAGGTTTACGTGGTGACCGACGCCTGCGGCGACGTCAGCGTGGAAGCGCACGAGCGCGCCGTGACCCGCATGGTGCAGGCCGGCGCGGTGCCGATCACCGCGGTGCAGTACCTGCTGGAACTGCAGCGCGACTGGGCACGCAGCGCAACCTACGACCTCACCACCGGCATCGCGCGTGACCATGCCGGCGGCTATGGCATCGGCATCCAGTACGCCAAGACGATGTTCGGCGCGCAGGAAGGCGGCCACTGAGCATGGCCGGCGCCACCGGCCTGGACCTGGCGCTGTTGCTGCTGCGCATGGCGGCGGGCGGGTTCCTGCTCCCGCATGCGCTGGGCAAGCTGTTCGGCTGGTTTGGCGGGCCCGGGCTGGCCGGGTTCGCCGACGAACTGCGCGGCTTCGGCCTTCCGGCACCGCGGCCGATGCCGCTGCTGCTGGCGGCGGTGCAGGTGCTGTGCGGGCTGGCGGTGCTGATGGGTTGGCAGACTCGGCCCGGCGCGGTGATCGCGGCGGTGTTCCTGCTGTCCACTGCGCTACTGGCGCTGCCCCATGGCTGGTTCTGGATGCGCGGCGGTGCCGAATACTCCCTGTTCTGGACGCTGACGCTGCTGGCCATCGCCCTGGCCGGTCCTGGCGCGTTTGCACTGCAGCCGTCGCCGGCAGGGGCAGGATGGCCATGACCGCCGGTCCGCACCATCCCGGTCGCCGCGACCTGCTGCTGGGCGTCGGCGCAGGCCTGGCGCTCGCTGCAGGCGCCCGCACCTTTGCCTCATCCCCGGAGAAACGCATGTCTACGCTGCTCATCCGCAATGCCCGCATCACCACCCTTGACCCACGCTGCCCGCAGGCCGACGCGCTCGCGGTAGTGGACGGGCGCATCGCCGCCGTCGGCACCGAAGCGCAGGTGCGTGCAGGGCTGGACGTGGGCACCGTCATCGATGCCGGCGGCCGTCGCGTGGTACCGGGATTGAACGACAGCCATACCCATCTGATCCGCGGTGGCCTCAACTACAACCTGGAACTGCGCTGGGACGGGCTGCGCTCGCTCAGCGATGCCATGGCAATGCTGAAGGCGCAGGTGGACAACACGCCGGCCCCGCAATGGGTGCGTGTGGTGGGCGGGTTCACTGCCGAGCAGTTCGTGGAAAAGCGGCTGCCCACCCTGGCCGAGCTCAACGCCATCGCCCCGGACACGCCGGTCTTCCTGCTGCACCTGTACGACCGGGCGCTGCTCAACGGCGCCGCGCTGCGGGCCTGTGGCTATGACCGCAACACGCCGGACCCGCCGGGCGGCCAGATCGCGCGCGACAGCCTGGGCAATCCCACCGGCCTGCTGCTGGCCAAGCCCAACGCTCTGATCCTGTACGCCACGCTGGCCAAGGGGCCGCGCCTGCCGATGGAGTACCAGGCCAATTCCACCCGGCATTTCATGCACGAACTGAACCGCTTGGGCATCACCTCGGTGATCGACGCCGGGGGCGGCTTCCAGAACTATCCGGAGGACTATCAGGTCATCGAGCAGCTGCACCGCGACGGGCAGCTCACCGTGCGCATCGCCTACAACCTGTTCACCCAGAACAAGGGCAAGGAGAAGCAGGACTTCCAGCATTGGAGCGAGATCGTCGCCCCGCGCCAGGGCGATGACCTGCTGCGTCACAACGGTGCCGGCGAGATGCTGGTGTTCTCCGCAGCCGACTTCGAGCTGTTCAACGAGCCGCGCCCGGAACTGCCGCCCGGCATGGAGCCGGAGCTGGAAGAGGTGGTGCGGCTGCTGGTCGAGAAGCGCTGGCCGTTCCGCATCCATGCCACCTACGACGAAAGCATCGACCGTATTCTGGACGTCTACGAACAGGTCAACCGCGAGATTCCGTTCGATGGCCTGCACTGGTTCATCGATCACGCCGAGACCATCACCCCGCGCAACATCGACCGCATCCGCGCGCTCGGCGGCGGGCTGGCCATCCAGCACCGCATGGCCTACCAGGGCGAGGCGTTCGTGCAGCGCTATGGCAGCGAAGCCGCACGCCACACCCCGCCGGTGCGGCGGATGCTGCAGGCCGGTGTGCCGGTGGGCGCAGGCACCGACGCCACCCGCGTGGCGAGCTACAACCCGTGGGTGGCGCTGTCGTGGCTGGTCACCGGGCGCACCGTGGGCGGTCTGGCGCTGTATGGCGAGGAAAACCTGCTGGAACGCGAGGAAGCACTGCGGCTGTGGACGCAAGGCAGCGCGTGGTTCTCGGGGGACGAAGCCAACAAGGGCACCCTGGGGGTAGGGCAGCTGGCCGACTTCTGCGTGCTGTCGTCGGACTTCTTCGCGGTGGACGATGCCGCCATTGCCGACATCACCAGTCTACTGACCGTGGTGGGCGGGCAGGTGGTATACGGCGAAGGCGACTTCGCGCCGCTGGCCCCGGTCCTGCCGCCGGCCATGCCCGATTGGTCGCCGGTCAACCGCTTTGGCGGCTACCACGTGGGCGGCGCCGCCACCGGACTGACCGCGCACGCGCATGCCCACGGGGCAGGCGGCTGCCGCACCCATGGCGCGCACGGCCATGCCGCCGCACACGCCGTGCCGACCGATGCGCCGAACGCGTTCTGGGGTGCATTGGGATGTTCGTGCTTCGCCTTCTGACCCTGGGGCTGGCCGCCGCGTCGCCGGCGCTGGCCTGCGAGGCGGACGGCCGCGGCCAGTGCACGGCGCTGGACGGCGGTGGCACGCTGCAGATGGATGCGTCGCTGCGTCTGCGCAGCCTGTATTACGACCCGACCCGCTTCGGCGTGCAGGGCGGGCAGGAGGACGGTTACGGGCTGCTGCGGGCGCTGGCGTCGATCCGCGCCCAACGCGACGGCTGGCAGGCCGTGGCGCAACTGGCTGTGCATGCCGAGCAGGGCCGCAACGGAGGTGCCGGTGGCACCGATCGGGGTGCGCTGGATGTGCAGCAGGCCTACGTGCACTGGCAGGGCGAACACGTTGGCTGGCAGCTGGGCCGACAGGAAGCCGGCTATGGCAGCTCGCGGCTGCTGTCGGTGCGCGACGGGCCGAACATCCGCCTGGCGTTCGACGGCGTGCGCGGCCGCTGGCGCGCGTCGCGCTTGCAGGTGGACCTGATAGCGCTGCGCCCGGTGGACAACCGGCCGGGTGCATTCGATGACCGCAGCGACCCTGGCCAGTACCTGCTGGGCGGGTATGCAACGCTGCAGGGACGCAGCGCGGGCAGTGGGCTGGATCTGTACCTGTTGGGCTATGGTCGCGACGATGCCCGCTTTGCCGATGCCCAGGGCGACGAGCGGCGCACCACGGTGGGGGCGCGCTGGTTTGCCCGGCAGCCACGCTGGGATGCCAACATCGAACTGGTGGGGCAGCGCGGCACGCTGTCCGGGGCGCAGGGCGACCTGGCCATCCGGGCATGGACGCTGGCCAGCGATACCGGCGTGCGCTGGCCGCAACGCGCGTGGCAACCGCGGCTGGGCGTGAAAGTGGACATCGCCAGTGGTGACCGCACGTCCGGCGATGGCCGGTTGCAGACCTTCAATGCGCTGTATCCCAAGGCGGCGTACTTCAGCGAGGCCAGCCTGCTGGCACCGGCCAACCTGCTGGATGTCCAGCCGACCCTGACCCTGACCCCGCATCCGGCGGTCACCACCGAACTCGGCTGGCAGTTGGCGTGGAAGCACCGCCGCGCCGATGCGATCTACACCACGCCCGCCCCGCTGGCCGCGCTGCCGGGCAGTGCAGGCACGCCGCGCCGCATCGGGCAGCAGTTCAAGTGGGAAACCACGTGGCGGGCAAGCCCGCAGTGGCAATGGCAGGCGCAGTTGGCCTGGTTCGAGGCCGGTCCCGGCCTGCGCGCGGCCGGTGGCCGCGACACCTTGTTTGCATCGTTGGTAGGAGCGTGGCAATGGTAAGCAACACTGAAGGCGCCGCACCCGGCGCATGGTCGCCGCTCAAGATCGGCCTGTTCCGCGCGATGTGGCTGGCGATTCTGGGCAGCAACGTCGGCACCTGGATCAATGACGTGGCTGCGGCCTGGGTCATGGCCGAGCGCACCGGGTCGCCGTTGATGGTGGCGCTGGTGCAGTCGGCCACTACCGTGCCGGTGGTGCTGCTTGCACTGGTGGCCGGCACCCTGGCCGACATCGTCGACCGGCGCCGCTATCTCCTGGTCACCCAGGGCTGGATGCTGCTGGTGGCTGCCACGCTGGCCACGTTGACGGGGTTGTCGATGCTGACCCCCGGGCTGTTGGTGGCGCTCACCTTCGCGATGGGCTGCGGCGCGGCGATGGCGATGCCGGCGCAGGCGGCGATCGTGTCCGAGCTGGTGCCACGGCCGATGCTGGCCTCGGCGGTAGCCTTGAATTCGATCGGGATCAACATCGCGCGCTCTCTGGGCCCGGCCATTGGCGGGTTGATCGTGGCGCAGCTGGGACCGAGCTGGGCGTTCGGTCTGAACGCGTTGAGCTTTGCCGCAATGCTGATCGTGCTGACCCGCTGGACGCCGGATGCGACGGCGTCCACGCTGCCGCCGGAAGGTTTCGGTGCGGGGCTGCGGGCCGGCCTGCGTTATGCGCTGCGCGCCGGCCGCCTGCAGGCGGTACTGGTGAAGTCGGCCGGGTTCTTCTTCTTCGCCAGTGCGGTGACCGCGCTGCTGCCGCTGGTGGTGCGTGGGGAAATGCACGGCGGGGCGGGCCTGTACGGCATCCTGCTGGGTTGCATCGGCATCGGCGCGGTCACTGGCGCGCTGGTGCTGCCGACGCTGCGTGCGCGCATGGACCGGGACCTGCTGGTACTTCTGGCTACGCTGGCCTGCGCGCTCAGCCTGTTCGGGCTGGCGTGGCTGCGGCACATGGCGCTGTTGCCGCTGGCGATGCTGGTCAACGGCTTTGCCTGGATCACGGTGCTGTCCTCGCTGCAGATCGCCGCGCAGACCGCGGTGCCGCCGTGGGTGCGGGCACGTGCGCTGTCGCTGTACATCATGGTGTTTTCGCTGGGCATGGCCGCCGGCGGCCTGAGCTGGGGCAGCATCGCCCAGCGCACCTCGATCCCGCTGGCGTTGACGATCGCCTCGGTTGGCGCGGTAATCGCCGGGCTGCTGGTGTGGCGGGTGCGCATCGCGGGCAGCGAGGAGCTGGACCTGCGGCCGGCCGGCTACTGGCCGGCGCCCGAGCTGGCAGTGCCGGTGTCGCATGATCGGGGCCCGGTACTGGTCACGGTGGAATACCGCATCGCCGATGCCGACCGTGCGGCCTTCCATGCGTTGATGGGGGAACTGGGACGCACCCGGCGCCGGGATGGCGCGGTACTGTGGGGCGTGGCCGAGGACGTGGCCACGCCGGGCATCCACCTGGAATATTTCGTGACCAGTTCGTGGGTGGAACACCTGCGCCAGCATGAGCGCGTGACCGCTGAAGACCGCGATCACCAGCAGAAGGTGCGGGCGCTGCACCGCGGCGAGCACGCGCCGATCGTGCGGCATTTCGTGGGTGGTCATGGCGCGCTGCCGACGTTGAAGCACTCCCACGAACTGGGCTGACGGGCGGAAACAAAAGAGGTTCTTCGCCCATCTACGGGGCAAGAAAAGACGTGCCTTGACGCCTTTCAGGCGCGGCCGTCGGCGGGTCGGGCGCTGGGCCCCCATGCCCTTTCCGGCGAATGTCCCCCGGCGTCGGCCTGCGGCCGCCACCTCCTCCTTTATTTCGCCTGCAAGGGCATGGGAGCCCAGCGCCCGACCCACCGACGGCGCAAGAAACGCCTGGCGTTGCCTGCTTACCGCAAGCCGAGCCCCGTAGCGGCCGGTAGGCCCCTGGGCAAAATAAAGGAGGAGGCCGCCACGCGGCCGGGGGACATTTGCACCAGGGGCCTACCGGCTGCTACGGGGCCCTCACGCTCGCGGCCGGCCGGATCGGAGACGCCAGCCGAACGAAACGGCGCCTGCACACCCGGCCCGTCGTGCTCACGCTTCGGCGGCCCGTGTAACAAGTCGCTCCGCTGAGAGGGGGGGAAGAGCCAAAAAAGAGGCGCCGGGCAGAACCCGGCGCCCCGCGTGGCCATCGCGGCGTTGGGTCAGGCCTTGGCGAAGGCCAGCAGGTCCTGGTTGAACTGGTCGGCATGGGTCACGGTCAGGCCGTGCGGCGCGCCCGGGTACACCTTCAACGTGGCGTTGGCCACGATCTTCGCCGACAGCCGGCCCGACGCATCGATCGGCACGATCTGGTCATCGTCGCCATGCACCACCAGCGTGGGCACGTCGATCTTCTTCAGGTCCTGCGTGTAGTCCACCTCGGAGAACTCGCGGATGCAGTCGTACTGCCCCTTGTGACCGCCCTGCATGCCCTGCAGCCAGAAGGCGTCACGCATACCCTGGCTGACCTTGTGGCCGTCACGATTGGCGCCGAAGAACGGCGTGGTCAGGTCCTGGTAGAACTGCGAGCGGTCGGCGGCAACCCCGGCGCGGATGCCGTCGAACACGCTCATGGGCAGGCCGCCAGGGTTGGAGGCGCTGACCACCATCTGCGGCGGCACGGCACCCACCAGCACGGCCTTCGCCACGCGCTTGCTGCCGTGGCGGCCGATGTAATGGGCGATCTCGCCGCCGCCGGTGGAGTGGCCCACCAGGATGGCGTCCTTCAGGTCCAGTGCTTCGATCAGCGAGGCCAGGTCGTCGGCGTAGGTGTCCATGGTGTTGCCGTCCCAGGTCTGGGTGGAACGACCATGGCTGCGGCGATCATGCGCGATCACGCGGTAGCCGTGCTGGCCCATGAACAGCATCTGCGGGTCCCAGGCGTCGCTGCTGAGCGGCCAGCCATGGGCGAACACGACCGGCTGGCCGTGGCCCCAGTCCTTGTAGAAAATGCGGGTACCGTCGTTGACGGTGTGGTAGCTGCTCATCTGGGTATCTCCGGTGGGGTGGGGGTAGGGGTGGGAACGAGCGGGTGCCGCGGCAAGCGCCGGGCTCGGCAGGGCAGGCAGCATCAGCGCTGCCGACACGGCCATGCCGGTGGCCAGGAACTGCCGCCGGGCGGGATCGCCAGGGCGATCGGGAAGAAATGACGACATCGGATCGGTCCAGTGGGGGCCGCGGCGAAACGCCGGGCGGCGCCAGTAAAGCGCTGGCGCGCCCCCTCGCGATTGCACCGGTGTGCCCGATCATCGGGGGCCATGCCACCGTCTTAACCGGTAACCGCGTATCGTCAGCGCTCTTTGAGTTGGAGTGGATGCATGCGTTGGATCGTGTTGTTGGCCGCATTGGCCATGCCGGTGGTGTCGTGGTTCTCGCAATCCGGCGCGTTCGGCCCGACCAATGGCGCGATCTCCGACCGCTATCCGACCCTGCTCGTCGCCGCCGGCTATGCGTTCGCGATCTGGGGCGTGATCTTCCTCTGGGACGTGATCTTCGGGCTGTGGCAGCTGCGTCGGCGCCGCCCGGACCTGCCCGGCGTACGTGGATGGGCGGCGGCCGGCTTCGCGCTGACGGCAGCATGGATGCCGGTGTTTTCCAACCAGTGGTTCCTGCCCGCGCTGGCAATCATCTGGGCCGCGCTGGTGTGCCTGCTGATGGCCGCCGTGCGCGCCGCGCCCACCGACGCCACCGCCGGCCAGCGCGCCTGGGCGGCGTACCCGCTGGCGTTGCATGCAGGCTGGCTGACGATGGCGGCCTTCCTCAATACGGCCCAGGTGATCGTGGCCTACCAGTGGTTGCCCACCGGCGACATGTTCGGCTGGAGCGTGGTGCTGCTGGCCCTGGCGACGCTGCTGGCCTGGGCAATGAACCAGCGCCTGCGCGGGCATTTCGCCTATCCGGCTGCCGTGGTGTGGGCGCTGGTGGGTGTGTACGTGAAGCAGTCCGGCTGGCGCCTGCCGGGCGCCGATACGGTGTCGGTGCTGGCGCTGGCGGTGGCCGCGCTGCTGGTGCTGCAGACGCTGATGCTGCGCACGCGGGCGTGGCGTCATCCGACTGTGCCGGTGGTGGCCGCGCACCGCCATCGGCGCTGAGGCCACGCACCTCCGGGCACCGTGTGTGCCCATGCAGGGCCGGGTGCTGCCCGGCAATCCCCCATTGAACTGGCAACAGGAGAATTCCCATGCGCGTTGCGTTGCATGACACCTTTGGCGATCCCACCGTCGTGCTGCACGGTGGTGAGGTACCCACCCCGGAACCGGGCGCGGGCGAGGTGCGTATCCGCACCGTGCTGGCCCCCATCCACAACCATGACCTGTGGACCGTACGCGGCAGGTACGGCTACAAACCGACGTTGCCGGCCGTCGGCGGCAGTGAAGCGACCGGCGTGATCGACGCGCTGGGCGAAGGCGTGCAGGGCCTGACGGTAGGCCAGCGGGTCAGCGCCGCGTCGGTGCATGGCACCTGGGCCGAGCAGTTCATCGCGCCGGCGAAGATGGTCATTCCGATGCCGGACGCGATCGACGATGAAACCGCGGCGCAGCTGATTGCGATGCCGCTGAGCGCGCTGATGCTGCTGGAGTTCCTGCAGGTGCGCGAGGGCCAGTGGATCCTGCAGAACGCGGCCAATGGCGCAGTCGGAAAGGCGCTGGCGATGCTGTCCAAGGCGCGCGGCGTGCACTGCGTGAACCTGGTGCGGCGCGATGCCGGGGTGGCGGAGATGGAGGCGCTGGGCATCGACAACACGATCTCCACCGCGCAGTCGGACTGGATGGCACAGGTCCAGGCGCGGGTGGCCGGCGGCTCGATCGCCGCGGCGGTGGACTCGGTGGGCGGGCGTGCCAGCAGCGAGCTGATGACCCTGCTGGGCGACGGCGGCACGCTGGTATCGTTCGGCTCGATGACCGGCGAGCCGATGCAGCTCAACTCGGGCGACGTGATCTTCAAGCAGGCCACGGTGAAGGGGTTCTGGGGCAGCAAGGTGAGCCAGGCGATGGCCGCGGACGACAAGCGCAGGCTGGTCGGCGAGCTGTTGCAGCTGGCCGCACGCGGCGGGCTGAGCCTGCCGGTGGACGGTGTGTTCGGGCTGGATGAGGTGGCTGCTGCTGCCGCTGCGAGCCTGGAACCCGGCCGCAACGGCAAGGTGCTGCTGCGCCCGTGAGGTAGAGCCGACCGTTGGTCGGCTGCTCCTGATCTGGCACCGCGACAGCCGACCAACGGTCGGCTCTACCGGGACCGTGACAGCCGACCAACGGTCGGCTCTACCGGCACCGCGACAGCCGACCGACGGTCGGCTCTACCGGGCTGCGCGTAACGCTTCTATCACCACGCGCATCGCGCTGGAGGATTGGCGGCGGCTGGGGTAGTAGGCGTAATAGCCGTCAAACACGTCGCACCAGTCGTCCATGACGCGGCGCAGGCGACCCGCCTGGACGTGCTCCAGCACCATGTCTTCGGGCAGGTAGGCCAGGCCGGCGCCGGCCAGGGTCGCGCGCAACATGGCGCTGCTGCCGTTGAACGTCCATTGCCCGTCCACGCGCACGTTGGCTTCCTGGCCGTCTTTCTGCAGGTCCCACACCATCAGTCCGCCGTGGGTAGGCAGGCGCAGCCCGATGCAGTTGTGCGCGGCCAGATCCGCCGGTGCGTGCGGCGCGACGTGATGGACGAAATAGGTTGGGCTGGCCACGATCGCCATGCGCTGCGGGCCGCTGATCGGTACGGCGATCATGTCGTTGGCCACGCGTCCCCCCAGGCGGATGCCGATGTCGTACCGTTGCGCCACGATGTCGGCCAGACCGTAGTCGACGGTGAGCTCCACGTGCAGGTCGGGGTAGGCCGGCAGTATCGCGCTCAGCCGTGGCCAGACGATGCTGTTGGCCGCGTGTTCGGCGGTAGTGATGCGGATGGTGCCGGCGGGATTGTTGCGGTAGTCGGTGATGGCCACCAGCTCGGCCTCGATCTCCTGCATGCGCGGGGCCACGGTGTCGTACAGGCGTTCGCCGGCCTCGGTCATCGACACGCTGCGGGTGGTGCGGGTGAGCAGGCGCACGCCGAGGCGCTCTTCCAGGCCCCGCACGGTGTGGCTCAGCGCGGACTGCGAGACGCCGAGCTGCGCGGCGGCGCGAGTGAAGCTGTGCTCGCGGGCCACGGCGACGAATACCTGCAGGTCGTTGAAATTCTCGCGGGCCATCGGCGGCGTCCGGCACGCATGCGATTCATGCCTGGCCATGATGAGTCCGGGTCACTGGTGAGTACAAGGCGTCAACGGGTGATGATTGATGAGCGATGTTCATCGCTGCATGCACGTCGCGGTAGGCAATGGCGAGGGCGGCAGGGACTACAGTGGGGCGGTCCGTCTTCCACATCGAGGAGTTCCGCATGAACCTGTTGAGCAGCACGCTGCTGTCGATGGTGGCCGCCACCGCACCGGCGGACCCGGCCCCGATCGAGATCGCCCGCGCTGGAAACACCCCATCGGCGGCCGGCCCGGCCGACTACTTCACCGGCACAGTGCGTATCGATGCACCGTTCCAGCGCGCCGCACCGGCCCGCGTGGGGGGCGCCACGGTGACCTTCGAGCCCGGCGCGCGCACGGCCTGGCACACCCATCCGCTCGGCCAGACCCTGATCGTGACCGCCGGGGTGGGTAGCGTCCAGGAGTGGGGCAAGCCGGTGCAGGAGATCCGCCCCGGCGACATTGTCTGGATCGCGCCGGGGGTGAAGCACTGGCACGGTGCCAAGGCGACGGTGGCCATGACCCATATCGCCCTCGCCGAAGCAGTCGACGGCTCACCGGTGACTTGGATGGAGCAGGTCAGCGAGGCGCAGTACACCGGCGGGTGACATCGCGCGCGACGGACGTTAATGTAACTATGCCAGTTACATGAAATGAGGTGCGCCCGATGGATGCCTACGCCGACCCCGATGCCGTGGCGCGCTACGCAGAACGCCCACCCCGGCTGGTGCCGGGGTTCGCCGATCTGAACCGAATGTGCGCGCAGCTGCTGGCCGAATCCGCGCCGGCCGATGCACGCGTGCTGGTGTTGGGCGCCGGCGACGGCCTGGAGCTGCGTACTTTCGCGCAGGCGCAGCCGCACTGGCGTTTCGACGGTGTGGATCCGTCGGACGCGATGTTGGCGCTGGCGGCGTGCACGATGGGCGAGGATGCGCGTCGCGCGCACCTGCACCACGGCTATATAGACGTGGCGCCCGACGGGCCGTTCGATGCGGCTGCCTGCCTGCTCACCCTGCATTTCGTGCCGCCGCAGGAACGCGTGTCGACCCTGGCGGCGCTGCATCGGCGATTGCGCCCGGGCGCGCCGCTGGTGGTAGCGCACATGAGCTTCGACCAGCACGACGGCGCGCGTGCGCGCTGGCTGCAACGCTACGCCGACTTCGCGGTGTCCTCCGGCATCGCGCCGGAGCAGGCCGAACACGGGCGCGCCGCCGTGGCCGAGCACGTGCATATCCTGTCGCCGGCGCAGGACGAGGCACTGCTGCGCGAGGCCGGTTTCAGTGGCGTCGAGAGCTTCTACCAGGGCCTGGGATTCCGCGGCTGGCGTGCGCTGGCGTGAGTGCGACGGCGCGGTCACGCCGCGATGGCTACGCTGATCGCCGGTACGTCTCAGGAGAACAGCATGGCCCAGGTTTTCATCATCGGCGCCGCCGGCAAGGTCGGCCGCCACCTGGTCGAACAATTGGCCACGCGCGGTCACCGTGCGGTGGCGCTGCATCGTCGCCCGGAGCAGGCGGACGCGTTGGCCGCCCTGGGCGGCGCACCGGTGCAGGGCGATCTGACCCACACCGATGCGCAGGCGCTGGCGGCACAGATGGCCGACAGCGAGGTGGTGGTGTTCAGCGCCGGGGCGGGCGGGGCAGGCATCGAACTGACCAACGCCATCGACGGTGCCGGGCTGGAGCTGGCCGTGCAGGCCGCCCGGCAGGCCGGCATCAAACGCTTCCTGCTGGTCTCGGCATTTCCCGAGGCCGGGCGAGGCAAGGCGCTGGGCGATGGCTTCGAGAACTACATGGCGGTCAAGAAGCGAGCCGATGTGTACCTGGCCGCCAGCGACCTGGACTGGGTGATCCTGCGCCCGGGTACGCTCACCGATGCCGCCGGCCGTGGACGCGTACAGGCCGGGCTGGCCATTGCCTACGGCGAGGTGCCGCGTGCGGATGTCGCCGCGACGCTGGTGGCGTTGGTCGAACGCCCGCAGCTGAAGCACCGCATCATCGAGCTCACCGAAGGTGAGCAGCCCATCGACGCGGCACTGCAGCAGCTGCCCGCCTGATGTGGCACAGGCGACCCGGGCGGCGATGGTAAAATCGGCGTCCCGATCCACTGCACAAACGAGTACGCCATGACCGACGCCCGCTTCCATCCCATCGGCACCCCTGGCCAGCCCTGGGGCGCGGCGGAAAAGGCGCAGTGGCGTGCCCTGCAAGTGCCGCAGCGTCGCTATGCCGACGACGTGGTGACGGCGGTGGACGCCTTGCGCGCGGACTTCGACGTGGAGCAGTACGGCACGCTGGACTACGCTCCGGACGCGTACCCGTTGTTTGCCGTACGCAGCCGCAACTGGAATCCAGCGCTTCCCAGCGTGCTGGTGACCGGCGGCGTGCACGGCTACGAAACCAGTGGCGTGCAGGGCGCGCTGCAGTTCCTGTCCACGCGTGCCAAGGACTACGCCGGCCGCGTGAACGTGCTGGTGGCGCCGTGTGTGAGTCCCTGGGGCTACGAGCGCGTGCAGCGCTGGAACGCCGATGCGATCGACCCCAACCGCTCATTCGTAGCCAACAGCCCGGCGCAGGAATCGGCGGCGCTGATGGCACTGGTGGCACCGCTGCGCGCCGGCATGGTGATGCACATCGACCTGCATGAAACCACCGACAGCGACGAAACCGAGTTCCGTCCCGCGCTGGCCGCGCGCGATGGCAAGCCGTTCGAACCGGGCCTGATTCCCGACGGCTTCTACCTGGTGGACGACAGCGAGAATCCGCAGCCCGCATTCCAGACGGCCGTGAATGCGGCGGTGGAGCAGGTGACCCACATCGCCCCGGCCGATGACAACGGCGAGATCATCGGCTCGCCGGTGGTGGCCCCGGGCGTGATCGAGTACCCGCTCAAGACGCTGGGCCTGTGCGCCAGCATCACCGGTGCGACCTACACCACCACCACCGAGGTCTACCCAGACAGCCCGCGCGCCACCCCGCAGCAGTGCAACGATGCGCAGGTAGCCGCGATCTGCGCCGCCATCGATTACGCACTCGCCCACAGGTAGTGCCGGCCGCTGGCCGGCTCCAAGGCGACCCCAGCGCCACGTAGTGCCGGGTTTTGCCCGGCAATCGTGGATTTCGGTGCAAAGCGCAGCGGGGCAGAGCCCCGCTCTACGGGGTGCGGTGCAGGAATTCGTCCAGCAGCCATAGCGCGGCCGGCCCGAGGGTTCCGCCCTTGCGCCACACCGCGTCGCACGCCACCAGCTTCGGCCAGCCGGGAAAGGCCAGTTCCACCAGCTGCCCGCGCCCGTAGCGGGCTACCAGGGTGCGCGGCAGCTCGGCCCAGCCGAAGCCGTCTTCGGCCATCTCCAGCACCATCAGATAATCCGACGCCGACCAGCTGCGCCCACGGGCCGGGCCGCTGCGCTGATCGTCACCGCTCAGGCAGATCCGGCGATGGCCCGCCAGGTGGGATTCGTCCGCGGCATCGATCTGCGCCAGCGCATGCTGCCGCGCCACGAACACCGCCATTTCCGCGCGCAACGGCAGCGCACGCACAGTAAGGTCCGACGGGTACTGCGCCTGCTGCGGCACCAGCCCCAGATGCGCGCGGCCCCGCTGCACGACATCGAGCACGTCACTGCCTTCGGCATCCAGCCATTCCAGCTCGATGTCCGGAAAACGCTGCTCGAACCGCAGCAACAGGTGGTGGTCGGGGTTGACCTGGTAGATGTCGGAAAACACCACGGTCAGGCGGGGCTCCACCGCGTCACCCAGGCGGATGCTCAGCTGCTCCAGGCGCTCGGCAGCCGCCAGGATTTCCTGTACGTGGCCGAGCACCTTGCGGCCCTCTTCGGTGAGCACCGGATAGCGGCCGCTGCGGTCGAACAGGGTGAGGCCCAGGTCGGCCTCGAGCGTGGCGATCGCCGTACTGATCGTCGACTGCGTTTTCTTCAGGCGGCGTGCCGCGGCGGAGAAGGAGCCGAGCGCCGCCGCCTCGACGAAGGCGTGGAGGGATTCGGGGCCATAACGCATGGATATATCGCCTTTATCGATGGATTCCATCTTTGGTCTGATGGAAATGTCGATGATAATGGCCGCGTCGCTCGGGTGCCATCGCCCGGCTGCCTCCCGACCAACGATGGGTACCTGCCGGACCACGTGCCGACCAGGTCGCCACCCGCATCACCCGGCCAGCAGCGACGCACGCGCATCGGCCATCCCGGTCGATGCCTCGGTGCCCGACGTTTCGTCGGTGCCCGCCGGCTGCAATCAAGGAGCTTTCCATGCACACACAGGTGCATTCGCAACCCCGTGCCCGTGGCGGCCTGATCGCCTGGGCCTGCCTGACCGTGGCGATCGTCGCCGAAGTGGTCGGCACCTCGTTCATGGCCGATGCCGCCCGTCATGGCGGCTATCTGGGCTATGTCGTGATGGCCGTGGCCCTGGCCATTTCGTACTACTTCCTGGCGCTGTCGGTGCGCGCCATCGCTGTCGGTGTCGCCTATGCGGTGTGGGAAGGCCTCGGCCTGACCCTGCTGACGCTGGTCGGCCTGTTCGTGTTCAAGGACAGCCTGTCGGTGCAGCAGGTGATCGGCCTGCTGATGGCGGCGGCTGGCATCGTCTGCGTCACCCTGGGCGAGGAGCACACGGCATGAACCTCACCGCCTTTTTATTTGTGACCTGCTCGGCGCTGATCGACATCGCCGCCAACATGATGGTCGCCAAGTCCGACGGCTTCCGTAAGCTGGGCTGGGGAATCGCGGCCATCATGATGGTGTGGGTGGCCTTCGCGCTGCTCGGCCAGGCGGTCAAGACCCTGGACCTGGCCACCGCCTATGCGATGTGGGGCGCGATCGGGGTGATCGGCACTGCCGTCTGCGGGCGCGTGCTGTTCGGCAACCGCCTGCGTCCGATTGGCTGGATCGGCATTGCGCTGGTCACCGGCGCGGTGGTGGTGCTGTCCAGCCACTGAGGGCGTTCAACGGAACAGCTGATTCAGTGCCGCACCGGACGCGGCATCGGCGAAGCCATCGAAACGCCCTTCGTTGGCCAGCAGCGTCGAGGCCCGCATCATCCCGCCCCAAGCACTGCGCGCCATCGCGCCGCCCACGCTGACCCGGCGCACGCCCATGGCGGCGATGTCCTGCAGGGTGAACGGCACGGCGCTGCCCACCAGCAGGTTCACCGGTTTGGGGGCCACGGCGGCAACCACCGCCTCGATCTGCGCGCGCGTGCTGATGCCCGGCGCGTACAGGCAGTCGGCGCCGGCTGTGGCGTAGGCGCGCAGGCGGGCAATGGCATCGTCCAGGTCCGGGCGGCCGACAAAGAAGTTCTCGGCCCGGCCGATCAGCAGCACGTCTTCGCCACTGCGGTCGATGGCGGCCCGTGCAGCGCGCACCCGCGCCACCGCCTCGTCGAGCGGTCGCAGCGGCGCGGCGGGATCGCCACGGGCGTCTTCAATGGACAGGCCGGCCACGCCGGTGGCGATGGCCTGTTCCACGGCGTGCTCCACTGCGGCGGGATCCGCGCCGAAGCCATCGCCGAAATCCGCATTCACCGGCAGCGGCGTGGCAGCGGCCAGGTCGCGCAGGTGGGCCAGCGTCTCATCCCGTGAGAGCTGGCCATCCGGCTTGCCCTGGCTCCATGCCACGCCGGAACTGGTGCTGGCCAGCGCGGCAAACCCGAGCCCGTGCAGGTAGCGCGCACTGCCCACGTCCCAGGGGTTGGGCAACACGAAACAGCCGTCCTCGTGCAGGGCGCGGAAGGCGGCGCGGCGCGGGCGGGGATCGAAGGGCAGGGTGCTCATGGCGCGGACCCGGTAGGCGATACCACGATGGTACCGCCCGCGCTGCACCAGTCGTGCAGCAGGCGCGACTCAGGCCCGCACCCAGCGTGCGGCCACCCCGATGCCCGCCAGTGCAACGGCCACCAGGCAGAAGGCGAACACCAGGCTGCTGGCCTGCGCCACGAACCCGATGAACGCCGGGCCGGCCAGCACGCCGGCGTAGCCCAGCGTGGTGATCGCCGGAATCGCCAGGCTCTCCGGCATCGCCTTCTGGTTGCCGGCCATCGAGAACAACGCCGGCACCGTGTTGGCGCAGCCCAGCCCGATCAGCGCGTAGCCGAGCAAGGCCAGGGGCAGTAACGTGGCAAAGGTGACCAGTGCGAAACCGCCGGCCGCCACCAGGCTGCCGAGCAGGATGGCGCGGTGCCGCCCCAACGCGGCCACCACACCGTCGCCGACCAGACGGGTCACCGTCATGGCGATGGCGAACGTCATGAAGCCCAGGCCAGCATGCGACGGCGGCACGTGCTGGACCTCGTGCAGGAACACCGCGCTCCAGTCGAGCATGGCGCCCTCGGCCAGGAAGGCCACGAAACACAGCACGCCGATGCCCAGCACCACGCCGTGCGGCACGGCGAACACCGGCGCGCCAGCGGGCGCCTTGTCGCGCCGCCAGTACGGCAGCGAGAAGGCCAACAGCGCGGCCATCACCGCCGCCGCCAGCAGGCACACCAGCCACGGCGGCAGGTGCAGCGCGAGCAGCCCGGTCATCGCCGCGGCGCCCACCGCGCCGCCGATGCTGTAGAAGGCGTGGAAGCCGGACATCATCGGCCGGCCGCTGTCACGCTCGACCATGACCGCCTGGATGTTCATCGTGCAGTCGCACGCGCCCACCCCGGCGCCGAACACGAACAGGGCCAGCCCCAGCGTCCAGGGCGAGGGGGCGATGGCCAGCAGCGGCAGGCTGGCGATCACCATCAACAGCGTGCCGATCATCACTGCACGGCATCCGTGGCGGGCGGCGAAGATGCCGGCCAGCGGCATCGCCAGCAGGGAGCCGGCGCCCAGGCACAGCAGCACCAGGCCCAAGGAGCCCTCGTCCAGCCCTGTGCGGGTCTTGGCGAACGGTACCAGCGGCGCCCAGGCGGCAGTGGCGAAGCCGGGCAGGAAGAAGGCGGCGCGGGTGGCGTGTTGCTCGACGCGGGTACCCGCCAGGGATGCGTGGGTCAGCGTGGACATATCCGGCTCACTCCGCAGCGGCGTGGTGGATGTCGACGCCGCGGCGCGCGAACGCCTCGGCCTGCGCGGGCGGGGCATCGGCCTCCAGCACCAGCACGTCGATCCGTTCGACCGCGCCGATCCGGTGCGATGCCTGTGCGCCCAGTTTTTCGTTGCTGGCCACCACCACGCAGCGGCTGCTGGCGGCGAGCATCGCCCGCTTCAGCGCGGCCTCTTCGCCATCCACGGCCCACAGCCCGGCTTCGGCATCGACCGCACAGGTGCCGACGAAGCACACGTCCACCCGCAACGCGGCGATGGCTTCCAGCGCCTGCGCGCCGACCGCGGCGCCGATCCGCGGATCCAGTCGACCACCGATCAGCGTGACCTCGAACCCGCTGCGCGCCATCAGCAGCAGCGCGATGTCCGGGGCATTGGTGATGACCCGCAGGCCCTGGTTGTCGGGCAGGCAGGCAGCGATGGCACTGTTGGTGGAACCGGCGTCCAGCAGCACCTGCTCACCCGGGCGCACATGCAGGGCCGCTGCACGTGCGAGCGCCTGCTTCTGCTCGCGCTGCAGGGCATGGCGGTCGGCCAGTGGTGGAAATTCCGGGGCCGCCGGCAGCGCGCCGCCATACACCTTGCGGCACAGGCCCTGGCTGGCCAGATCGCGCAGGTCGCGGCGGATCGAGTCTTCGGAGACGCCCATCTGCAACGCAAGCTGGGCGGAGAACACGCGCCCCTGCTGCCGCAGCAGCTGCAGGATGGTCTGTTGGCGTTCGCCGGGGAGGGCTTCGGGGTGCATGGCACGGTGCTCGGGGCGTTCGGGAGAGATGGGAGAAACCACGCACGAACACGCAGGAAATCCCCCAGTCGGAAAGGATAATATACATCACCATGCACTTATGTTGTAGAAGCATGCACATATGGCGGCGTGATTGTGCACGGTGTTGACGGAACCCTCAGTCCGTCCGCAGCAGTTCCGGCTGGATCACCCCGGCCACCCAGTCCATGAACGCGGTCACCCGCTGGGGCAGATGGCGGCGTTGCGCGTACAACAACGTCACCGGCATCGGTTCGGCGGCAAGCGCGGGCAGCACTTCCACCAAGGTGCCGGCGGCCAATGCCTGGCGCACCCCCAGCCGCGGCACCTGGATGATGCCCAGGCCGGCCAGGGCGGCTGCGGTGTACCCCTCGCCACTGTTGACGGTGATCGCGCCGCGCATCGGCAGGCTGCGATAGCCGCCCGCGTCATCGGGGTATTCGAAGCCCGGCGAACGCTGGCCGAGCGTGCCCACGTAGTGGACCAAGGCATGCGCGTGCAGGTCGGCCAGCGTACGCGGCGTGCCGCGCGTGGCCAGGTACGCCGGGCTGGCGCAGTTGACGATCTGCATGTTGCCCAGCGGCCGGGCCACCAGCGTGTTGTCGTCCAGGCCACCCACCCGCAGCACGCAGTCGAAGCCTTCGCGAACGAGGTCGACGCGGCGGTCGGTGCCGCTGAGCTCGATTTCCAGCCCCGGATGCTGCGCAAGGAAGCCGGGCAGGTGCGGGATCACCAGTTGGCGGGCCAGGCCGCTGGACATGTCCACCCGCAGCCGGCCCTTGAGCTGGCTGGTGTCGCGGCGGAACATGCCCTGCAGCTCTTCCATGTCGTCCAGCAGGTCGCGGGCGCGGTGCTGGAACTGCAGGCCGTCGGCGCTCAGCCGTACCCGGCGGGTGGTCCGGTGCAGCAACTGCACGCCCACCTCCGCCTCCAATCGCTGCACGGCCAGCGACACACTGGCCTTGGGCAGGCCCAGGCTGTCGGCCGCGCCGGTGAACGAGCCGAGTTCGGCGACGCGCAGGAAGCTGCGCAGTTGGTCCAGGCGATCCATGGATTGTTCGTCGTTGGTGAACAGTCAAATCAGGATCGCGCGGTTTATGCGGCTACGCAAGATCAATAGGCTGTCCCCACACCCCTACCGCTGGAGAAACATCATGAGCAGCTCCCCCCGTATCGTCCTGGTCACTGGCGGCAGCCGCGGGCTGGGCCGCAACGCCGCACTCGCGCTGGCCGCCGATGGCGCCGATATCGTGATCACCTACCGCAGCCAGGCCGACGCCGCCCGGCAGGTAGTCGCCCAGATCGAAGCGCTCGGCCGCCGTGCCACGGCCTTGCCGCTGGACGTCGCCGACAGCGGCAGCTTCGCCGCGTTCGCCGACCAGCTGCGCGACACCCTGCAGGGGTGGGGCGCCACGCAGTTGCAGGGCCTGCTCAACAACGCCGGCGAAGGTTTGTACGCGAGCATCGCCGAGACCACGCACGAACAGTTCGACCACGCCGTGGCGGTACATCTGAAGGGGCCGTACTTCCTCACCCAGGCGCTGCTGCCGCTGATCGCCGATGGCGGGCGCATCCTCAACGTGTCCAGCGGGCTGGCGCGGTTTTCGCTGGCGGGCAGTTCGGCCTACGCGATGATGAAGGGCGGCATCGAGGTGTTCACCCGCTACCTGGCCAAGGAACTGGGCGCGCGCGGGATCAGCGCCAACACGCTTGCACCGGGCGCGATCGCCACCGATTTCGGCGGCGGCCGTGTGCGCGACGACGAGCATGTCAACGGGATGGTGGCCTCGATCACCGCGCTGGGGCGTGCCGGCCAGCCGGATGACATCGGGCCGGTGGCCGCGGCGCTGTTGTCGCCGTCCACGGCGTGGATCAATGCGCAGCGGGTGGAAGCGTCGGGCGGCATGTTCGTCTGAGTGGCGGGACGTGCGCCCTCGTGCGCACGCCTTGTGGAAGTCGATCGGCTGCAAACGGGTCGCATTCGCAATTCGCGGCTATCATGGCGCTCCTGATTCCCGCGTGCCGAGCCTGATTTGAACGCCACTCCACCGATGACCCCCATGGGTCGCGTCTTCGCCACCGTTGCGTTCATCGAAGCGCTCACCTGGGCCGGCCTGTTGATCGGCATGTACTTCAAGTACCACGCCGCCGATCCCACCCCGATCGGCGTACGCGTGTTCGGGCCGGTGCACGGTGTCGCCTTCATGGTCTACGTGGTGGTGACGGGGCTGGCTGCGGTGCGGCTGCGTTGGCCGTGGTGGGCGGCAGGACTTGCCCTGCTGGCTGCGGTTCCGCCGCTGGTGACGTTGCCGCTGGAGTGGTGGTTCAAGCGGCGCGGGTTGCTGGGCCGTCGGCCCGCGTAACCCTGTCGCCGGGTAGCGCCGACCGTTGGTCGGCTGCACGTATCGGCGCCTCATGGGTGACCGCAGCCGCGACGCCGTTTCGGGGTCATACGTGCAATGCGCGTAGCACCGTTATCGACCATCGTTCGGGAACCGATCCTGCCGGGGTGGGCGAGCGTGTTTTCACGGCCTCACGGTGCCGTGGCGGCCGCCAGTGCTTCACCGATCTGCTTCGGCGACTGATACCCCGCCAGCCGCGCCACTTCGTGACCGTCACGGACCAGCAGCAGGGTCGGAGTCTGGCGCAGTCCCAGGCTGCGGAAGAACGCCTCGCCGATGGTTTCCAGGTGCACCTTGAGCAGCACGATGCCCGCCGCGGTGGGCGAACCGGCGATGCTGGCCAACGACATGTCCAGCATGCGGCAGCCGGGGCAGTTGTCCTTGTGGAAATCCACCAGCACGGTGGGATGGTCGCGCAGGGCGGCGTGGTACGCGTCAGGCGTGGCGGCGTGCAGGGTCTGCATGGGTAGAGGTCTCGATGCGGGCCAACACGGTGTCGGTCCAGTGGTGGATGGCGTGGGTGTCGGCCTGCCCATGCGGCATCTGTTCGATTTCCAGCACCGGGTGCGGCGAGCCGAAGAAGCGCGCCAGCCGGTGCGCGGCGCCGCAGTAGTACTCCGGGCCCCATTGGGTTTCGCCGGTGCCGAACACGGCCACGCCCGGGCCGGGCGGCAACCCGGCGGTGTCGCGCAACGTGGCGACGAAGGCCTTCATCTCCGCCGGGGTACGGCCGGCATTGTCGGTCCAGCAGCCCAGCAGCAGCGCATCGCGTGGCTGCTCCAGTGCGGCGGCGGTGTCGCCGTCCACGTCCAGCAACTGCAGCCGATGACCGAGCGCCTGGCAGCGCGCCGCGACCAGCCGCGCCACCTCGCGCGTGTTGCCGCTCAGCGATGCGTAGGCAAGCAGGATGCGCACGGGCGGTTCACAGGTCGTCGAAGCCGTTGTCCGAATTGGTCTTCTTGTAGCTGGCGTTGCGCATTTCGAAGAAGTCGGTCTTGGTCTCGGTGAAGTTGTCGGCGTAGGCCTTGATCCACGGCATCACGTTGACGTGGGTGTCGCTGTACAGCTTCTCGATGCCGAGCATGCCGGCCATCTTGTTGGCGCGGTATTTCACGTAGCGGATCATTTCGTCCACGTCGATGCCGTCGATACCGTCCAGCACCTCGCTGGTCCAGCGCGTTTCCAGTGCGATGGCATGTTCGAACGCGTCGTGTACGTAGGCGGTGAGCTGGTCGCCCTGAAGCTGCTGGTTCTCGCCGATGATGGCGCGAATCAGTTCGCTGATGAACTTGGTGTGGGCCAGTTCGTCGCGGTTGATGAAGCTGATGATCTTGCCGGTGCCGGTCATGCGGTTCTGGCGGACCAGGTTGTAGAAGAACGCGAACCCGGAATAGAAGTTGATGCCTTCCAGGATCGACGACTGGATCAGCGACCGGATCAGGGTCTCGGCGGTCTTCTCGCGCATGAAGTCGTCGTAGGACTGCATGATCGGCTGGTTGCGCGCCAGGATGGTGGGATGGGTGCGCGCGATCTCGAACACGCGGTTCTGGTCGGCCAGCCCGGCGATGGAGGCCAGCACGTAGCTGTAGCTCTCGTTGTGGATCACTTCCTGCTGGCCGATGATCGCCGCGTTGGCGTGCGCGGCCGGGTCGGTGATGTATTCGGCCACGTTGTAGATGAAGCGGGTCTGCGGGGAGTCGAGCGTGGCAAGTAGGCCGATGATCGAATCGTAGGCGTTCTTTTCGCGCGCATTGAGCTCGCCGTAGCCGCGGGCGTCGCCCTTCATGTCCACTTCGTCGGGGATCCAGAAGTTGGTCGACAGCTCCTTGTAGGCCCGGTAGAAGGACGGGTAGGGGATGTCGTTCCAGTTCAGGATGCCGCTGGTGCGGCCGTTGATGATGCCGGTGGAGCGGTTGGGGTGGCGCGGTTCGAGAATCTTGATGCGTTCGAGCGGTGTTGCCATGGGGGTGTCCTGGTTGTCGGGTTGCGCACGTATCCGTGGTTGACGACCAACGGTCGTCAACTACCGCACCATTCGCATTCGTCGATGTCGATGTCGTTGGAGCGCACGTAGTAGGTGGTTTTCAGGCCTTCGCGCCAGGCGCTCATGTGCAGCGCGAGCAGGGTGCTGGCACGGATGGTGCTGGGCACGTAAAGGTTGAAGCTGATCGACTGGTCCACGTGGCGCTGGCGGCGCGCGTTCTGGCGGATGCTGGCGAACTGGTCCAGCCGGTAGGCGCCCTTTTCGTAGTACGGGTAGGTCTCCAGCGACAGCCCGGGCGCGGCCACGGGGCGGCGGAAGTCCTTCTTTTCCTCGTAGTAGAACGCCCCGTACACCGGGTCGATGGAGGCGCTGGAGCCGGCGATCTGCGCGGTGCTCATGTTGGGCGCAACCGCCAGCAGCCAGCCGTTGCGCAGCCCGTGCACGCTGACCTGCGCGGCCAGTTCCTGCCAGGCCGGGCTGTCGTAGCCACGTGCACGGAAGTACTCGCCGGTCTGCCAGTCGCTGCCCACGAAGGTGCTGTAGCGACCCTTCTCCTCGGCAAGGCGCATGCTGGCTTGGATGGCCAGGTAGTTGATGCGCTCGTACAGGCTGTCGGCATAATCTTCGGCCTGGGGGTCGTTCCAGTCGATCTGCTTCAGCGCCAGCAGGTGGTGCCAGCCGAACGTGCCCAGGCCGATCGCGCGGTATTTGCGGTTGGTGATGGTGGCCTGCGGCACCGGCAGCTGGTTGAGGTCGATCACGTTGTCGAGCATGCGCACCTGGATCGGCACCAGCCGCTCCAGCACATCGCTGGACAGCAGGTCCGGCGCCGCGGTGACCGCACGGCCGAGGTTGATCGAGGACAGGTTGCACACCACGAAATCGCCGGCCTGGCGGGTGGTGACGATCTGGTCGCCACTGATCATCTCCTGCATCAGCCGGGTGGGGCTCATGTTCTGCAGGATCTCGGTGCACAGGTTGCTGGAATACACCTTGCCGGCGTGCTTGTTCGGGTTCATCCGGTTCACTTCGTCCCGGTAGAACATGAACGGATTGCCGGTCTCCAGCTGGCTGACCATGATCCGCTTGAACAGGTCGATGGCCTTGATCGTGCGGCGGCTGATCCGTTCGTCGGCCACCACCTCGGCGTAGCGGTCGCGGAAGCTGCCCTGGCCCCGTTGTTCGTCATGGAAATCCTGCAGGTACCAGCCCTTGATCCGCTTCACCTCGTACGGGTCGAACAGGTACCAGTCACCGCGCCGCTCCACCGCCTCCATGAACAGGTCGGGCAGGCACACCGAGGTGAACACATCGTGCGCACGCAGGCGCTGGTCGCCATTGTTCAGGCGCAGGTCCAGGAAACTCTCGATGTCGCGGTGCCATACATCCAGATACACCGCGATGGCGCCCTTGCGCTGGCCAAGCTGGTCCACGCTGACGGCAGTGTTGTTGAGCTGCTTGATCCACGGCACCACGCCGCCGGACGAATTGGCCACGCCGCGGATCGCCGACCCAGCCGAGCGCACGTAGCCCAGGTATGCGCCCACACCGCCCCCGTGCTTGGACACGCGGGCCACGTCGGTGTTGGAGTCGTAGATGCCCTGCAGGCTGTCGTCCACGGTGTCGATGAAGCACGACGACAGCTGCCCGCCGGTCTTGCCGGCATTGGCCAGGGTGGGCGTGGCCACCGTCATGTACAGGTTGGACAGCGCCCAGTAGGCCTCGCGCACCAGGCGCATGCGCCGGGCGCGGGTGCGGTCGCCGCTGAGGTGCTCGTTCTGTATCAGGTACAGCGCAATGGTGAGCCAGCGCTCCTGCGGCAGTTCGTACACCGCCCGCGACGGGTCGGTGGCCAGGTAGCGGGTGGCCAGCAGGTACAGGCCGTTGTAGGCGAACAACAGGTCGCGCTCGGGCTCGATCATCGTCCCGGCTTCCTCCAGTTCTTCCTTGGAGTAGGCCTTCAGGATGTCGATCGAGTACACGTTGCGGTCGGCCAGGCTTTCCTGCAGCCCCACGTAGGAGCCGTACTTGAGGCTGGCGTCGTAGAAGCGGTTCTTGCTGGCGCGCTTGTACAGGCGGCGCAGGTACAGCCGCGCGGCGAAGTGTTCCCAGTCCGGCGCCACCAGGTCGATGCGCGATTCGGCCTCGCGGATCAGCAGGTCCACCAGTTCGTCGGCGCTGAGCTGTTCCCGTCGATGCACCAGCGCCAGCACGGCGCGCTGGTAATCGGCCAGGTCGAGCTGTGGAAACTCGGCATGCACGGCCTGGATCGAGCGCACCAGGCGGGCCTGCTCGAACGGCATGCGCCGGTTGCCGCCTTCCTTGCTGATCCACACGCCATCGCTGCTGCTGGCGGTGGTGTCGTGGACGGGGGCGGTGCGGGTGAGGGTGCTGTCTTCAGTGCTCATCGTCAGTCCATGCAGTGCGCAGGTGTCGCGTCGCGATGCAGGCATCGCGACGACCGGGCGGGCGTCATGGAGGCAGGGGGATCATCCCCGGAGGGCTCCGGGTAATACGCTCGCTTCCAGGCGCTGTTCGGGTGGTCATGCCGCGTGGCCGGCGAGGCCTGCAGGGGCGTGACGGGGAACCGGGCCTGGCGGAAGCGGGGAGCCGATGAACACAACATAGTGTGGGTCTGCCTCATCGTCAACATCATATGTTGGGGTGAGGCGGTCGTCAGCGTGACCAAACGCCGCAGCCGATCGCGCCCTGGTAGAGCCGACCGTTGGTCGGCTGCGTCGGTGTGCAACGTGTTGCCGCCGTGTGTCTTTCTACGATCAGGCGAACGGCAGCCGACCAACGGTCGGCTCTACCAGTACCCGAGCACCTTCCACCACGCACCGCCGACCACGGCAAACACCAGCAGCTCGAACACGCACATCACGAACCCGACGCGCCACCACGTCCCCAGGCTGACGTAGCCGCTGCCGAAGATGATCGGCGAGGTGCCGGTGGCGTAGTGGGTGAGCGTCATCATGATCGCCGAGCCGGCGGTCATCATCAGCATGAAGGGCACCACGTAGTCGGCCGGAATCAACAGGGCGCCCACGCCGAGGAAAGCCAGCAGCATCGCGCTGATGTGCGCGGTGGTACTGGCGAACAGGTAGTGCGAGAACACGAACGCCAGCACCAGCACCGCGGCGATGGCTTCCCAGCCCATGCCGCTGGCGACGATGGCCCCCTTCATGCCCTCGGAGAACCAGCCGATGACGCCGAGCTTGTTGAGCTGCTCGGCCATCATCACCAGCGCGCCGAACCACACCAGGGTGTCCCAGGCGCTCTTTTCCGACAGCACGTCGTCCCAGTCGATGGTGCCGGTGATGATCAGCACGAACAGGCCGAGGAAGGCGACCACGGTGGGATCCAGCGTCCACGCCGGCCCGAACAGCATCGCCGGCACGTTCGCCCACAGCACCAGCAGCAGGCCGAAGGTGCCCATCATCACCTTCTCCTTCGGCGCCAGCGGCCCCATCCGCGCCAGTTCGGCGCGCGCGTAGTCCACCGCGTTCGGCGTGGCCTTCAACTGCGGGGGTGACAGCAGGTAGATCACCAGTGGCATCAGCAGCAGGCACACCAGACCTGGCACCAGCATGCACAGCGCCCAGGTGGTCCAGGTGAGGTGGAACTGCTGGCCGGTGGCCTTGGCCACGTAATCCACCACCAGCGGGTTGGGCGCGGTGGCGGTGAGGAACATCGCCGAGGTGATCGGGTTGGCGTGGTAGTTCACCAGCGCCAGGTAGGTGCCCACCTTGCCCTCGGTGCCCTTGGCCGGGTCCGAATCGAACGCGTTGGCGATCGAGCGCATCACCGGATGCACGATGCCGCCGCCGCGGGCGGTGTTGCTGGGCGTGAACGGGGCCAGCACCAGCTCGCACACCGCCAGGCCATAGCCAACGCCCAGCGTGCGTTTGCCGAGCAGGGCAATGAACATCAGTCCGATTCTGCTGCCCAACCCGGTCTTCTTCAGGCCGCGCGAGATCAGGATCGCCACCACGATCAGCCAGATCAGCGGGCTGGCGAAACTGCTGAGTGCATCGGTGATGGCGCCCTTGGACGAGGTCGAGGTGACCTGCGACAGCGACACGATGACGATCGCCATCATCGCCATCACCCCGATCGGCATCACCTTGAGGATGATCGCCACGATGGTGGTCAGGAAGATCGCCACCAGTCCCCAGGCCTTGGGCGTGAGCCCGGCCGGGCAGGGCAGCAGCAACAGGGTGACCAGCACCGCCGTGGCAATCAGCGCCGGCACGAGCCGGAACGGCACCGCCCCGTTGAAGTAACGGAACAGGTCCTGCAGTCGCTTGAGCATCGCGGGGTCCTTGCGGCGGGTGCGGAATTACTTGAAAGGCAGCGAGCGCAACTGCTGCAGGCGTTGCAGCGCCAGCTCGGCATGCACCTTTGCGTTGTCGGGGTCGGTCAGTTCGATGGCCATCGGCGATGCGGCGGCCTCACGCGCGGCACGCGCGCGGGCGTCATCCAGGTTTTCGCTGCGCAGGCCCAGGTCGGCCAGCACGATCACCTTGCCCGGCTGCACCTCCACATGCCCGCCCGATACGTACACGTGCAGCGGCGGCTCGGCCCCGACCGGAAACACCGACACCATGCCCTCGCGCAGGGTGGCCAGCAGCGGCGCATGCTGCGCCAGCACGCCGAAACGCCCCTCGCTGCCCGGCAGGCTGATCTCGCGCACGTCGCCGCTCCAGATCTCGCCGGAAAGGCTGATGATCTGCACCGGCAGGCCGTGGGCGATATCGGCCACGATGCCGGGCAGGGCGGTTGTGGGAGGAGATGACGCCATTGCAGAGACCGTGGGGGGGGTGGAGCCAGCTTAGTCGGGTCGGTGTGTGCGCGGGTTGATCGACATCAATGTCCCGCGCGCAGGGGCGCATCCGTGTTGTCCATCGTGCACGGATGAATGCCGCGCCGACGCGGGCAGGAAACTGCGAATGCGACCTGTTATCATTTGAATGGATAGCCACGGCGATCCCCGCATCGTCGAAGCCGATCGATCCGACGCGCCGCCTTGCACGGCTGCGCGCCCTATTCCCTGATTGGCAGTGGTGTTATGCATGAGCGTTCGGTAGTACCCGGCTTGCCGGCCATGGTGTTCGCGGCCCTGACCGGCACCATGGCGATGATGGCCTACGTGGCGGTAGTGGGGCCGGTGGTGCGCCTGCTGGGGCTGGCCGAATGGCATGCCGGCCTGTCGGTCACCGCCGCCGGCGTGCTGTGGATGCTGTCTGCGCGCCGCTGGGGCAGCCTGAGCGACCGCATCGGCCGCAAGCGTGTGCTGCTGATCGCCTTGGCGGCCTACGTCCTGATCTACGTCGCGATGGCGATCTTCGTGGATACCGCGTTGGCCCGCCCACCGGCGCTGTGGCTGTCGGTGCTGGTACTGGTGGGGACGCGGGCGCTGGTGGGGCTGTTCTATGCCGCCGTGCCGCCCACCGCTGCCGCGCTGGTGGCTGACGGTGCCGCGCCGGGGCAACGCGCCTCGGCCATGGCCAAGCTCGGCACCGCCAACGCGCTTGGCATGGTGGTCGGGCCGGCCGCCGCCGGGTGGATCGCTTTCCACCAGTTGTCGCTCACCCTCTATATCGCGGCGTTCCTGCCGTTGCTGGCGCTCGCTGCCATCGCCTGGCGCCTGCCGCCGGATGCGCCGCTGCGCACGGCCGCCACCGGCCCGCGCGCGCGGCTGGGCTGGACCGATGCACGGCTTCGCCTGCCGATCCTGGCGGTTTTCTCGGCCATGGTGTCGGTCACCATCGCGCAGGTCACCGTCGGCTTCTTCGCCATCGACCGCCTGCACCTGTCGCCGGCCGACGGCGCGCGTGCGGCCGGCCTGGCGCTCACCGCGGTGGGTGTTGGGCTGATCCTGGCGCAGGTGCTGGTGATGAAGCTGGTCGGCGTGCCGCCACGGCGCTGGATCGCCCTGGGTGCGCTGGTGTCGGGTATCGGTTTCGCCTCGGTGGCGCTGGTCGGTGCACGGTGGGAACTGCTGCTGGCCTACGCCGTGGCGGCGTTCGGGATGGGCTTCGTGTTTCCCTCGTTCCAGGCGCTCGCCGCCGATTCGGTCCAAGCGCATGAGCAGGGCGCCGCTGCCGGTACCGTGGCCTCGGTGCAGGGCCTGGGCATGGTGATCGGGCCGATGCTGGGCACGCTGTTGTACCAGTGGCGGCCCAGCGCACCCTACCTGTTGGTGGGTGCGCTGCTGCTGGTGCTGTCGGTGGCCGCGGTGCGCCACCGCGATGGAGCGATGGCATGAACGACAGCACGCAGGCACGCGTAGTGCGCGACGACGACAGTGCTGTGGCGGGCGATGCTGCCGTGGCCGCGCCGTTCCTGCTGCGGGCGCCATTGCGCTCGCTGCACACCCAGGGGTGCCGGGCGCGGCTGCCGTCCGGCGGCACCGCCACCCTGGCCGCGCGTGTGGCGGCATTTTTCGCTACGCCGCGCGCCGGCCTGCCGCTGCTCGTCGGCGCGTTGCCGTTCGATCCTGACGGTGACGACGCGCTGCACCAGCCGCAGGCCCTTTCGGACACGGCACTGCCGTCGGCGCCGCCTGCCGCGCGCTTCACCGGTCGCATTGCCGCCGAACCCAGTGCCGCGCAGTACGCGGACGCGGTGGGTGCAGCGCTGCAGCACCTGCAGCAGCCGGCACCGGCGCTGCACAAGGTGGTGCTGGCGCGCAGCCTGCTGCTGCACGGTGCGCATGACGTTGATCCGCACGCGCTGGCCGCGCGCCTGGGCCACGATCCCAGCGTGGCCACGTATCTGGTGTCGCTGCCGGTCGATGCACAGGACCCACCGGCGTGGCTGGTGGGGGCCACCCCCGAGCTGCTGGTGTCGCGTCGCGGCAGCCACGTGCTGTCGCATCCGCTGGCCGGTTCGGCCCGGCGCCATCCCGACCCGGACGAAGACGCACGGGTCGCGCAGGCGCTGCTGGGCTCGGCCAAGGACCACGACGAACACCGTCATGTCGTCGAGGCCATCGTTGCGGCACTCGCGCCGTGGTGCAGTCACATCGACGCCGAACCGCGGCCCTCGCTGCATGCCACCGCCACCATGTGGCACCTGGGCACGCGTATCGAGGCCACGCTGGCCGACGCCCGCACGCCGGTTGCCGCGCTGGTGGCGGCGCTGCATCCCACCCCGGCGGTGTGCGGTACGCCGCGCGCGCTTGCGCTGGCTACCATCCGCACGCTGGAACCGGTGCCGCGCGGCTTCTATGCGGGCGCGGTGGGCTGGACAGATGCCGACGGTGACGGCGACTGGTACGTGGCGATCCGTTGCGCCCGCGTGCAGGGCGCGCAGGTGCGCGTGTACGCCGGCGCGGGCATCGTGGCCGGCTCACAGCCCGCGCTGGAAGTGGCCGAAACAGACGCCAAATTCGGCGCCGTGTTGAACGCCCTGGGCGTCGATGCGCTGCCTTCCATACGCGTTAACGGAGTTGGTTCCTGATGAACGAGAGTGCTTCCCCCGCGCTGGTGCCGTTACGCCAGAGCTGGCCGCCGGCCCTGGTGGCGCGCTATCGCGCCGCTGGCTACTGGCGTGGCGAAACCCTGCCGGGCGTGCTGCGCGAGCGCGCCGTGCAGTTCGCTGATGACATCGCCGTGGTGGGCGGCGAGGTGCGGTTGAGTTACGCAGCCCTCTGGCAGGACGCCGGCCGCATCGGCGCGGGATTGCTGGCGCGCGGTCTGGTGCCGGGTGATCGGGTGGTGGTGCAACTGGGCAATACGCCGGCCTTCGTGACGGTGGTCTGCGGGTTGTTCCGGGCCGGGTTGATCCCCGTGTACGCGCTGCCGGCACACCGCCTCACCGAGGTCAGCCATGTGATGCACAAGGCGCAGGCGCGCGGGTACATTGCCGCGGACAGGCAGGACGGCTTCGACTACCGCGTGCTGGCGCGCGAACTGCAGGCGCTGCTGCCGACGCTGCAGCACGTGCTGATCGTCGGCGATGCCGCCGAGTTCGGCGCGGTAGACAGCCTGCAGGGCGACGCGGCGCTGTTGCCGCCCGATCCGGACCCACAATCGGTGGCGTTCCTGCAGTTGTCGGGCGGCAGCACCGGCTTGTCCAAGCTGATTCCGCGCACCCATGACGACTACATCTATTCGTTCCGCGCCAGCAACGAGATCTGCGGCATCACGCGCGACAGCGTGTACATGGTCGCGCTGCCCGCTGCGCACAACTTCCCGATGAGCTCGCCCGGTTTCCTGGGCGCGCTGTATGCCGGCGCGCGCGTGGTGATGAGCCCGGGCCCCGGGCCCGACGCGGCCTTCCCGCTGATTGCGCGCGAGCGCGTCACCTGCGTGGGCCTGGTGCCACCGTTGGCCTTGCTGTGGGCGCAGGCCGCAGCCACTACGACGCACGACCTGGGCAGCCTGCAGGTGCTGCAGGTGGGCGGCGCCAAGCTGGTGCCAGAAGCGGCGCGACGGGTGATCGACAGCCTGGGCTGCCGCCTGCAGCAGGTGTTCGGCATGGCCGAGGGCCTGGTCAACTACACCCGCCTGCACGATCCGCTGGACGTGGTGGTGGGCACCCAGGGCCGGCCGATCTCGCCCGACGACGAGGTGCTGGTGGTGGACGACCACGGCAACCCGGTCGCCGAAGGCGGCATCGGCCGCCTGCTGACGCGGGGCCCGTACACCATCCGCGCATACCACAACGACCCGGCCGCCAATGCACGGTCCTTCACCGAAGATGGCTACTACCGCACCGGCGACATGGTGCAGCAGTTGCCCGGTGGGTACCTGGTAGTGCAGGGCAGGGCGGGCGACCATATCAACCGGGCCGGTGAAAAGATCTCGGCCGAGGAGATCGAAGATCATCTGCTTGCCCACGCCGACGTATTCGATGCGGCCGTGGTGTCCATGCCGGATGCCTTCCTGGGGGAACGCAGCTGCGCGTTCGTGATTGCGCACGGCACCCCGCCCACCGCCGCCAGCCTCAAGGCCTGGGTGCGCGGACGTGGCCTGGCCGCGTTCAAAGTGCCCGACCAGGTGGTATTCGTGGCGGCCTTCGGCACCACCGCGGTGGGCAAGATCAGCCGCCGCGAACTGCGCGCGCAGTTGCGCGCGCGTTACCTTGAACAGACAGGAGAACCGCGCTGATGGCGCTGCCGAAGATTGCCCCGTATCCGTTGCCGCTGGCCGGTGAACTGCCGCCGCCGCGCGGCCCCTGGGTGCCGCGCACCGAGCGCATGGCGCTGCTGGTGCATGACATGCAGCAGTATTTCCTGGCCGCGTTTGCTGCCGACGCCGCGCCGCTTGCGCCCGCCGTGGCCAACATCGCGCGCCTGCTGGCGCACTGCCGTGCGCGTGACATCCCGGTGTTTTACACCGCCCAACGCGGCAACCAGGACCGCCGTGACCGCGGCCTGCAGGCCGACCTGTGGGGTCCGGGCATGAGCGCCACCGCCGAGCACGAAACCATCGTTGCCGCCGTGGCGCCGGCTCCCGGCGACCACGTGCTGGTGAAGCACCGCTACAGCGCGTTCCAGCGCAGCAACCTCGACACGATGCTGCGCGCACGTGGCCGCGACCAGCTGCTGGTGACCGGCGTGTATGCGCACATCGGCTGCGCGGCGACCGTGACCGAGGCGTTCCAGCGCGACATCGAGGCGTTCATCGCCGCCGATGCAGTGGCCGACTTCTCACGCGCCGACCATGACCTGGCCCTGCACCTGATCGCGCGCACCTGTGGCGTGCCCCTGACCACCGACCAGCTGTTGAAGGCCCTGGCATGAATACTCCCGTACACGATCTCCCGCTTGACCTGGCGCGCATGCGTGCCGACGTGGCCGGCATGCTGGGCGAATCGCCCGAGACCATCGGCGACGACGACAACCTGATCGACCTGGGCCTGGACTCGATGCGGGTGCTGGGCCTGGTGCTGGCCTGGAGCAACACCGGCATCGCGCTGGAGTTCAGCCACCTGGCCGAGCACGCCACGCTGGCCGGCTGGTGGGGCGTGGTGCAGCGGCTGCAGGGCAGCGCTGCCCGCGCATGAAGGCAGGGCAGGGCGCGGACGCAACCGATGCACACGCGCAGACGCACCCGCAGGGCCTGAGCGAAGCGCAGACCGGGCTGTGGTATGCGCAGCGACTGGCCGTTGCGCCGGCGGCATTCAACACCGCCCATGCGCTGTGGATCGACGGCCCGTTGGACGTCCCACGCTTCGTGGCCGCAGCCAATGCCGCCGCGCACGAGGCCGAGGCGCTGGCGCTGCGGATTGCCGACAGCGCCGACGGCATGCCGCAGCAATGGCATGTGTCCGCGCATGTGCCACTGCTGGAGGTGGTGGACCTGTCCGCGCTGCCGGACCCGGTGGCGGCCGCACGCACCGCAATGGACCAGGACCGCCTGCGCGCGGTGGATCCGGCGCGCGACCGGCTGGCACAGCAGCGCCTGTTCGTGCTGCGCGACGCGCGGCATCTCTGGTACCTGCGCGTGCACCACCTGGCGACCGATGGCTACGGCATGGGGCTGTTCAGTGAACGGGTCAGCGCGCTGTATGCCGGCGGGGATGCCGATGCGGCAGCGCTTGCGCCATTGGCACCGGTCCTGGCCGATGACCTCGCCTACCGCCACGGCGAACGCCGCGCCACCGATGCCGCCTACTGGCAGCAGTACATGGCCGGTGCACCGGCCGCCGAGGGCCTGGCGGGCGCCACTGCGCCGGCGGCCGCCGATGCGCTGCGCCACGTCTGCGCGCTGCCTGTGGCGCTGCGCAGCCGGCTGCTCGCGGTGGCCACGCAGATCGGCCAGCCTTGGCCGGACCTGTTGACCACGCTGGGTGCCGAGTACTGCCGCCGCTTCAGTGCCCTCGATGAAGTGGTGCTGGGCGTGCCGTTCATGGGCCGGCTGGGCAATGCCTCCGCGCGCGTGCCGGCGATGGTGATGAATGTGCTGCCGCTGCGCGTGGCCGCCCGCGACGCCCGCCTGGCCGAGGCCGTGCAGGCCACCGCACGCGACCTGTCCCGTGCCCGCCGCCACGGCCGCTATCGTGGCGAACAGCTGCGCCGCGACCTGGGCCTGGTCGGCAGCCAGCACCGTCTGCACGGGCCGATGATCAACGTGCAGCCGTTCTACCGGACGCTGCCGCTGGCGGGCGTGCAGGTGCGGCTGGACGTACTGGGCACCGGCCCGGTGGACGACATCACGTTCGGTTTCCGTGGCGACGGCGCGCACCACCTCGACCTGGAGATCGAGGCGAATCCTGCCCTGTACGATCCCGCACAGATGGACGCGCATGCCGCACGGCTGCTGCACTTCATCGAGGCTGCGCTGGACGTGCATGACCGCGGGTTGCGCATGGACGACGTCGCGCTGGCCACGCCGGCCGAAGCGCAGCGCTACCTGTTCGAGGTGAACGCCACGGCCAGGCCGCTGCCCGATGTCTCACTGGTGACGCTTCTGCTGGACGGCATGCGTGCCAACCCCGATGCCATCGCGCTGGAGTTCGATGGGCAGCGGCTGACCCATGCGCAGCTGGAACAGCGCAGCCGGGCACTGGCACTGCAGTTGCAGGCGATGGGCGTGGGCCGCGAATCCCGTGTGGGGGTGGCGTTGCCGCGCTCGCTGGACCTGGTGATCGGGCTGGTGGCGATCCTGCGCGCCGGCGCAGCCTACCTGCCGGTTGACCTGGCCCATCCGGACCAGCGGCTCGCCCGCATCCTGGCGTCGGCCCAGCCCAGCTGCGTACTGGCCGACGACACGGCGGCAGCGCGCTTTGCCGGGTATCGCGTGCTGGTACCGTCGCAGTGGAGCGCGGGCGATGCCCGCGAGCTGTCCGACAGCGTGCAGCCGC
Source organism: Stenotrophomonas sp. 364 (assembly GCF_009832905.1). Taxonomy (NCBI): domain Bacteria; kingdom Pseudomonadati; phylum Pseudomonadota; class Gammaproteobacteria; order Lysobacterales; family Lysobacteraceae; genus Stenotrophomonas; species Stenotrophomonas sp. 364. The sequence goes on along the minus strand of NZ_CP047135.1, from coordinate 2,042,087 downwards.
AGGATGCGGCCTACGTCATCTATACCTCCGGCTCCACCGGCGAGCCCAAGGGCGTGCTGGTGGAGCACCGCGCCATCGTCAACCGCCTGCAGTGGATGCGCAGCCATTACCGCATCGACGCCGATGCGCGGATCCTGCAGAAGACGCCGGCCACCTTCGACGTCTCGGTCTGGGAGTTCTTCCTGCCGCTGCTGTGCAGGGCCACGCTGGTGATCGCGCCGCCCGACCTGCACCGCGACCCGCTGGCGCTGGCCGATCTGATCCGCCGCGCCCGGATCAGCATCGTGCATTTCGTTCCGTCGATGCTGGATGCGTTCCTGGCCGTGCCCGCCGCACGCGGCCTGCGGCTGCGCCAGGTATTCACCAGCGGCGAAGCGTTGGAACCGGCCCTGCGCGACCGTTTCCATGCCACCGTCGACGCCGAGCTGCACAATCTGTATGGCCCCACCGAAGCCGCCGTGGATGTGAGCTGGTGGCCAGCGGGCCGCGACGACCGCAGCCGGCCGGTGCCGATCGGCTACCCGGTCTGGAACACCCGCCTGTATGTGCTCGACGCGCGCATGCGGGCGCTGCCGCCGGGCGTGCCCGGCGACCTGTACCTGGGCGGCGTGCAGTTGGCGCGTGGCTACCTGGGCCGCGATGACCTGACTGCCGAGCGCTTCCTCGCCGACCCGCACGTGGCCGGTGAACGGATCTATCGCAGCGGCGACGTGGCGCGCTGGCGTGCCGACGGTGCCGTGGAATACCTCGGGCGTAGTGACCACCAGGTAAAACTGCGCGGGCTGCGCATCGAGCTGGGCGAGATCGATGCCGCGCTGCGCCTGCAGCCCGGCGTGGAACGCGCTGAAACGCTGCTGCGCGAAGACCGCCCCGGCGAGCGGCGGCTGGTGGCGTATGTCTCCGGCGTGGCATTGGACCCGGTGGCGCTGCGCGCCGGCCTGGCCGCACGCGTGCCGGACTACATGGTGCCTGCCGCGCTGGTCGTGGTGGCGCAATGGCCGGTGACGACAAACGGCAAGCTGGACCGTGCCGCGTTGCCCGTGCCAACGCTGGGCACGGTATCGGGCCGCGCGCCCGTCACCGACAGCGAGCGCCAGCTGGCCGCGCTGTTTGCCCAGGCGTTGGGCCTGGATGCCGCGCCCGCCGCCGATGCGGACTTCTTCAGTCTGGGCGGTGACTCGCTGTCAGCGGTGCACCTGCTGCTGGCGATCCAGCAGCACTGGCAGCGCGATCCGGGCCTGGGCGCGGTGTTCGCCCATCCCACGGTGGCCGCACTGGCGAGCGTGCTCGACGCCCCGGAACACGGCACCGACCACGGCCTGTCGCCGATGATCCAGCTGGCGCGCGGCGAGCCGGGCAGGGCACCGCTGTTCGTGGTCCATCCCGCCGGCGGCATTGCCTGGAACTACCGCGACCTGGCCCGTGCGCTGCAGCCGGCTCGCGACGTCCATGGCCTGCAGTCGCCTGCACTGGATGCCGCGCAGCCGCTGCCCGACAGCATCGACGCCCTGGCCGCGGACTATGTGGCGCGCGTGGTGGTCCTGCATCCGAACGGACCGGTGCACCTGCTGGGCTGGTCGGTGGGCGGCATCATCGCCCAGGCCATGGCCGTGCGCCTGCAGGCGCTGGGCCGCAGCGTCGGCGAACTGGTGCTGCTGGATGCCTATCCGAGCGAATGCTGGCGGGCCGAACCCGAGCCGGACCCGATCGCAGCGCTGCGTGCGCTGCTGGCCATCGCCGGGCATGACCCCGACGCCCATCCCGAACTGGACAGCCGCGCGCGCATCATGGCGTTCCTGCGCCGCGGCAACAGCGCACTGGGCAACCTGCCCGAACCGGTGCTGGACGGCGTGGTCCGCGCGGTTACCGGCACCAACCGGTTGATCCGCGCACACCATCACCAGCCGTACCGCGGCGTGCTCAGCCATGTGCGGGCGGGCCGCGACCACGCCGCGCGCCCGTATCTGCAGGCGTCCCTCTGGGCACCGCACGCGGCCACGGTCGAGGCAATCGAGCTGCCGTTCGTGCATGCCGAGCTGACCGGCCGCGATGCCGTCGCACAGATCGCCCCTTGGGTGTCGGCGCGGCTGCAGCGCAGCGACCCCATCCATACCCCTATGCCCGCACAGGAACAGCCCATATGAAACTCAGCGGATTCGACGGCACGCTGGCCGTGGTCACCGGCGCTGCCGGCGGCATCGGCGCGGCGCTGGTGCAGCAGCTGCTGGACAGCGGGTGCGTGGTGGTCGCCACGGACCTTGCAGCGCCCGCGCTGCCGACGCACCCGAACCTGCACGCCAGAGCAGTGGACGTCAGCGATGCGGGTGCCGTGGATGCGCTGGTGAGCTGGGCTGAAACAACACTGGGGCCGGTAGGCTTCGGCATCAACGTTGCCGGTGTGCTGCAGGTGGGCACGGTCGATCAGATCGATGACGCGCACTGGCGCCGCGTGTTCGCGGTCAATACCGACGGCGTGTTCCACCTGTCGCGCGCCCTGGCGCGGGTGATGACGCCACGCGGCAAGGGCGCCATCGTTACCGTCAGTTCCAATGCCGCTGGGGTGCCGCGGCATGGCATGGCCGCCTATGCCGCATCGAAAGCGGCCGCCACCATGTTCACCCGCTGCCTGGGGCTGGAACTGGCCCCCCATGGCATCCGCTGCAACATCGTCGCCCCGGGCTCGACGCTGACCCCGATGCAGACCGGCATGTGGGAGGACGCCGATGGCGCACAGCGCGTGATCGAGGGCAACCTGGACACCTATAAGGCGGGTATTCCACTGCGCAAGCTGGCCAGCCCCGACGATATCGCCCAGGCGGTCATGTTTCTGCTGTCCGACCAGGCCGGCCATATCGCGATGAGCGATCTGTATGTGGACGGGGGCGCCACGTTGCGCGGTTGAGAAGATGCCGGGCAATGCCCGGCTTTGGTCATGCGCGCGTTCGGATGATCTGCAGCCGACCAACGGTCGGCTCTACCGGGGTGGGGCGCCCGATGTCGCCGGGGGCACCGCGATCGTCCGACACCTTGTAGAGCCGGGCTCTGCCCGGCTGCTCTTCGCGCACGGCTCCGGATGCTCCGCAGCCGACCAACGGTCGGCTCCGGGCCGGGCGCGCCCGACATGTCAGGGGGCGTGCGACGTCTCGACGGTCGCACCGCACCGCGGTGGCACGACACCGCGTAGAGCCGGGCTCTGCCCGGCTGCTCTTCGCGCACGGCTTCGGATGCTCTGCAGCCGACCAACGGTCGGCTCTACCGGATGATGTGCAGCCGACCAACGGTCGGCTCTACCGGGCCGGGCGCGCCCGACACGTCCGGGGGCGTGCGACGTCTCGACGGTCGCACCACACCGCGGTGGCACGACACCGCGTAGAGCCGGGCTCTGCCCGGCTGCTCTTCGTGCATGGCTTCGGATGCTCTGCAGCCGACCAACGGTCGGCTCTACCAGGCCGGATCTTCAGCCGACCAACGGTCGGCTCTACCGGGCCAGATCTGCAGCCGACCAACGGTCGGCTCTACCTGTCAGCCCTTCAACCAGCGGTTGCACGCCGCGCCGGCGTCCGCGCCCGGTGCGGCCTTGGCGCACGATTCGCCCATCCGGGCCTGCAACCGGCCCAGCGTTTCAGCGCCATGGTGCGCGCGGCCCCATGCCTGCAGCGTGGTTCCCAGCCGCTCGAAGCGCTGCCGCGTGCGCTGGTGATAGCCGGCCGGCTGCGCGTCCAGTTCGGCGATCACCTGCGCCGTTGCCTGCTCGATGGCCTTGCCATCGCCCGGCGTCAGCCGCACCAGGCCTTCCACATACAACACGCCCCATTGCACCCGCGTGGCCGGCCCCTGCGCGCCCTCGTAGGCCCTGCGCAGCCAGTCCACCGCAGCCGCCTTGTCGCCGCGCGCCTCGGCCAGTTCGGCCAGCTCGGGCATGTAGTAGTACGGCGTCTGGCTGCGGTCCAGCTCGGCCCGCAACAACGCCTCGGCCGCGGCATCATCGCCGGCCTCGCGCAGGACATACACCGCGCTGCTGATAGTGGCCTGGCGCTCGTGCGCGGTCGTGGCCGCTGCATCGGCGGCGGCCACGCGTTCGTGTGCCTTTTCCTGCAGCGTTGGCGGCACGGCGGTGCCCGGATGCTGCTGTTTGAACAGCGCCAACTCGGTGATCACGCTGGACAGCCGCGCATCGGCGGCGTTGTCTTGGCTGGCATCGGCGCGCTCCAATGCTGCCAGCAACTGGGTGCCCAGCTGCTGCGCCTGCTCCGGCGTGGCCGCGGCCCGTGCCACCAGTGCGGGCCCTTGGTAGCCCAGCAGGTCGCGGTTGGCACGCACTTCGGCCGGCGCGGCCAGTACCGTGGTCAGCAGGGTGCGGGTTGCCGCGCGTTCCGCCGCATTGGGCGCAGGCGCATCTTTCCCGCTGCTGCCGGCGCCCAGCGCCAGCAGCCCGAAACGACGTTGCAGGGCCGGGTCCGGCGCGGAGGCGGCCAGCTGCCGCAGCAGCGCCACCGGATCGCGTTGGCCGGCCAGACGATTGGCGTCCACCTCCCAGCCGTAATCACCCAGCACCCGCCAATCGTCCTCGGAGACGCGCTGCGGCGACACCACCGCCACCCGCAGCACGTCGGCCACGGCGGTGCGCCGGTTCACCGCCAGGCGCAGCGCCCGGGTCAGTTCGGCGCTGTCGTTGCCGCCGGCCAGCCGGGTGATTTCGTGGCGCTGCGGGTCCAGTACGATCAGCGTGGGGTAGCCGCGCACGCCGAACTGCTCGCCCAGTGCCTGGGCACCTTCCGAGTCGCCATCCAGGTACACCGGCACGTACTGCCGGGTCAGCGCGATGAATGCCGGGTCACGGAACAGGGTGGCCTTGAGCTTGTTGCACGGCGGGCACCACACCGCGCCCCAGTACAGCAGCACCGGCTTGCCGCTCTGCTGCGCATCGGCAAACGCGTCTTCGACATCACCGTGCCGCCAGGCGATTTCCTCGGCAACGGGCGCGGCCTGCGCACTGGCCACCGGGCTGGCGGACGGGGCCTGCTGGCAGGCGGCAAGTGCGGCGCACACGGCAAGCAGAGTGAAGGGCAGGGCAGCACGCATGGTCAGCATCCACGGCAGGAAGGGGAGCCGCGGCAGCGGCCATGGCGCATTCTAGGAAGCGACGGTGCCCGCATCGCAGGCGCGCTGATGCCGATTGCTCATCTGCCCAGTCGCGCTGGTGATGACGGCCGCCACGGGGGCGGGTGGGCCTCAGCCGATCCCCAGACGGTCGTACATCCGCACCAGATCCACCAGCGTGCGCGCCTGCATCTTGCGCATCACGTTGGCGCGGCGCACCTTCACCGTGATTTCGCTCACCCCCAGTTCGGCGGCGATCTGTTTGTTGAGCCGGCCGCGGACGACGCCGCCCACCACGTCGCGCTCGCCGTCGTTGAGCGATGCCCAACGTTGCCGCAACACGTCCACCGCAGCGTCATCGCGGCGCCGCTCGCGGTCGCGCTCGATGCCGAGGTGGATCGCATCCAGCAGCTCCTGATCACGGAACGGCTTGGTCAGGAACTCGATGGCCCCTTCCTTCATGGCCGCCACACCCATCGCGATGTCGCCGTGGCCGGTGATGAACACCACCGGCAGATGCAGGCCATGGCTGGCCATCTGCCGGTGGAACTCCAGCCCGCTCTGGCCCGGCATGCGCACGTCCAGCACCAGGCAGGCCGGCGCGTCCGCGCGGGGGTGCTGCAGGAAGGCGGCCACGGAGTCGAAGGCACGCACCTGCATGCCCATCGAGGCCAACAGGTCCTCCAGAGCGGCGCGCACCGAATGATCGTCGTCCACCACGTACACGATGGGCGCAGGCGACGTCTCCGGCGGCGTCGGCCTAACCATGCGAACCTCCGCCATCGACCGGCAGTTCGAACACGAAACAGGCGCCACCGGCGGCCATCGGCTCGGCCCGGATATGGCCGTCATGGGCCTCCAGGATGCTGCGGCTCAGGCTCAAGCCCAAGCCCAGGCCGCCGGACTTGGTGGTCCAGAAGGCATCGAATACCCGCTCCGGCGCGTCCAGCGGTAGGCCACTGCCGTGGTCGCGCACACTCATCGCCACCCGCGTCGGGCTTGCGCGCCAGCTGCGCAGCACCAGCCGCCGGCTGCCTGCCGGCACCTCGGCCATCGCATCGACCGCGTTGAGAATCAGGTTGCCGATCACCTGCTGCACCTGCACGCGGTCGCCGAATACCGGCGGCAGCGCGTCATCCAGCTCGGTGCTCAGCGTCACCGCATGCTGTTCCAGTTCGCTTTGCGACAGCGCCAGCATTTCCAGCACCGCCTGGTTGAGGTCGAACCCCTGCCGCTCTGGCACCGCGCCGCGGGTCAACCCGCGCACGCGGGCAATCACGTCGCTGGCCCGGTGCGCATCGGCCAGGATCCGCGCCAGCGTCTGCCGCGCCTTCTCCACATTGGGCGGATCCTGGGCCAGCCAACGCTGACTGGCTTCGGCGCTGCTGGCGATCGCCGCCAGCGGTTGGTTCACTTCGTGCGCGATGGAGGTGGTCAGCTCGCCCACGGTGGAAGCGCGTGCCACCCGCAGCAACCGGGCCTGCGCGTCCTGCACGGCGGCCTTGGCCGCTTCCATCTTCAGCGCCAGCCAGGTGGTGATGCCGATCACCAGCATGCCGATGCCCGAATTCACCAGGCCGATGCGGTACGTGCCGAAGCGGGTCAGGAAGAAGCTGAGCCCGGTGAGGCCGATGCAGAGGGCGGCCAACCGCACCAGCCCGCGTCCGGACAGCACGCGCGAGGCGGCCAGGATCACCGCCGCGTAGAAGCAGGCGGCGGCCACCGCATAGTCGGTGAGCGTATCGGCGGCGAAGATCGCAGCCATCACCACGCCCAGCACGAGCAGGGCAACGGTACGGCGCGAGGAGGTAGACAGCATCGGAACGGTTCCGTGGAAAACGTGGACAAAGGCCGCGTGGTTCGACGCGGCCGAGCATAGCATCGGGGCCGTGGCCGGCCGGTGTCAGTCCTCCAGCGTGGCATTCCAGAACGCCTGCAGAACGCCCGGCAGGCCCGCGAGCGTGGCCAGCACCGCGTCCAGTTCGGCGGCGTCCACGGCTGTCGCGTACAGCACCGCCTCGATCTCCACGTCGCGCTCGCCGAAGGGGCGCGGATCGACGGCGCGCACCGGGTAGTGCGCCTGTTCCAGCAGCCCCAGCAGCCGGTCCAGCACGTCGGCCTGGTGCTCGCGCTGGCACACCACCGTGACCGCGTAGGTCGCCTCGCTGAAGGATTCCTCCACCGGCTGGCGCTGGATGCGGTTGACCACCGGCCGCAACAGCGTGTTGGCCGCCAGCACGAACAGTGCCGCCAGCAGCGCTTCGGGCAGCAGCTTGATGCCGGCGCAGGCACCCACGGCCGCCGACCCCCACAGCGTGGCAGCGGTGTTCAGGCCGGACACCTGCGCACCGTCCTTCATGATCGCGCCGGCGCCCAAAAAACCGACCCCGGAGATGACGTACGCCACCACGTGCAGCGGCGAGGGCGGGCCGCCGTACAGGTCGTGGAAGCGCACGGCCAGGTCCACGAACAACGCCGCGCCCACCGCCACCAGCGTGTTGGTGCGCAGGCCGGCGGTGCGCTGGCGCAGCTGCCGCTCCAGCCCGATCGCCGCCCCGAGCACGAAGGCCGTGCCCAGGCTGATCAGGGTGCTGATCGTGGCCCCGGCGTTGAACGCCGGCAGGTGCGGGTTGAAGTCCATCACTGCCACCCGTAACGACGGATGTAGACTTTCTTCAGCAGCGTGGTCAGCACCGCATACCCGAACAGAATGGCAACCAGGAACGGCCAGTAACCGGGCGGCAGTGCCTGCAGTTTGAAGTAGCCGGCCAGCGGGCTCATCGGCAGCAGCACGCCGATGGCCATGATCAGGCCGGTCATCAGAAGCAGCGGCGGGGCGGCGATGCTCTGCACGAACGGCACCTTGGGCGTGCGGATCATGTGCACGATCAGGGTCTGGGTCAGCAGGCCCACCACGAACCAGCCGGACTGGAACAGGCTCTGGTCGGCCGCCGTGCGCGCATCGAACACGTACCACATCAGCGCGAAGCAGGTCAGGTCGAAGATCGAGCTGATCGGGCCGAAGAACACCATGAAACGCCCGATGTCGGCCGGGTTCCACTTCAGCGGCTTGCGCACCAGCTCCTCATCGACGTTGTCGAATGGAATGGCGATCTGCGAGATGTCATACAGCAGGTTCTGCACCAGCAGCTGCAGTGGCAGCATCGGCAGGAAGGGCAGGAACGCGGAGGCCACCAGCACCGAGAACACGTTGCCGAAGTTGGAACTGGCAGTCATGCGGATGTACTTGAGCATGTTGCTGAAGGTGCGCCGGCCCTGCACCACGCCTTCCTCGAGGACCATCAGGTTCTTCTCGAGCAGGATGATGTCGGCCGCCTCCTTGGCGATATCCACCGCGCTGTCCACGCTGATGCCGATGTCGGCAGCACGCAGGGCCGGCGCATCGTTGATGCCATCGCCGAGGAACCCCACTACTTTGCCCTGTGCACGCAGGGCGCGCACCAGCCGCTCCTTGTGCAGGGGCGTGAGCCGGGCAAAAACGCGGTGGCGGCCCAGCGCGTCGGCCACCGCAGCCTCGTCCATGCGGTCGATCTGCGGCCCGGTCACGATGCCGTCGGCGTGCAGCCCCACCTGGGCGCACACCCGCGCGGTGACCAGTTCGTTGTCACCGGTGAACACCTTCACTTCCACGCCCAGTCCGGCCAACGCCTGCAGCGCCTGCGCGGTCGATTCCTTCGGCGGGTCCAGGAAGGCCACGTAGCCGAGCAGGGTGAGATCCTGCTCGTCGGCCTGCGAATACACCTCGCGCGTGGCCGGGACTTCCTTCATGGCCACCGCGACCACGCGCAAGCCCTGTTCGTTGAGTTCCTCGGTGGTCTGGCGCACCCGTGCCAGCCGCTGCGCATCCAGCGGCAGGTCCTGGCCCCCTTCGCGCACGCGGCTGCACACGGCCAGCATCTCTTCCACCGCGCCTTTGCAGACCAGCTCGTGGTGGTCGTCGCGCTCGGACACCACCACCGACATGCGGCGGCGCTCGAAGTCGAACGGGATCTCATCCACCTTGCGGTAGTCCTGCGCCAGGCGCAGCTCGGTCTGCAGTTCCACGTGCTCCAGCACGGCGCGGTCGAGCAGGTTGGTCAGCCCGGTCTGGAAATGGCTGTTGAGGTAGGCGAATGCCAGCACGTCCTGCGAGTCGTTGCCGAACACGTCGGTGTGCCGCTCCAGCGCGATGCGGTCCTGGGTAAGCGTGCCGGTCTTGTCGGTGCACAGCACGTCCATCGCGCCGAAGTTCTGGATCGCATCCAGGCGCTTGACGATCACCTTGCGCCGCGACAACAGCACCGCGCCCTTGGCCAGGGTGGAGGTGACGATCATCGGCAGCATTTCCGGGGTGAGCCCGACGGCCACCGACAGCGCGAACAGGAAGGCTTCGGTCCAGTTGCCCTTGGTCACGCCGTTGACCAGCAGTACGAACGGCACCATCACCAAGGCGAACCGGATCAGCAGCCAGCTGACACTGTTGACCCCGGCCTGGAACGCGGTGGGCGCGCTTGCGGTGGCGGTGCTGCGTTGGGCAATGGTGCCGAAGCAGGTGCGGTTGCCGGTGGCCAGCACCATGGCGGTGGCCGAGCCGGACACCACGTTGGTGCCCATGAACAGCAGGTTGGGCTGCTCCAGCAGGTTGGCCTGGGCGGGGTCGGGGGCGGCGAACTTCTCCACCGGCAGCGATTCGCCGGTCATGGCCGCCTGCGCCACGAACAGGTCCTTGGCGTTCAGCACGCGGCAGTCGGCGGGGATCATGTCGCCGGCCGACAGCACGATGTGGTCGCCGGGCACCACTGCACGGATCGGCAGCGAACGCTGCTGCGCGGGACGCGGAGCGCGGGGTTCGGCGCCGGCGTCCTGCGCGGTTGCGCCCGTGCCGTCGGGACGGCGCAATACGCGGGCGTTGTTGCCCACCAGCGCCTTGAGCCGCTCCGCCGCGCGGTTGGAGCGGCCCTCCTGGACGAAACGGATCAGCGTGGACAACACCACCATGGTGCCGATCACCACCGTGGCCTTGACGTCTTCGGTCAGCCAGGACACCACCGCCAGCAGGCTGAGCAGCAGGTTGAACGGGTTGCGGTAGCACTGCCAAAGGTGGCGCCACCACGGCAGCGGCTTTTCGTGATCGATCTCGTTGGGACCCACGCGGGCGAGCCGGGCATCGGCTTCGTCGGTGGCCAGCCCGTCGGGGTGCGACGCCACCGCCGCCAGCGCGGCTGCCACGGGCACCTGTGCCAGACGCCGCAACGCATCGCTGAAATCGGTGGGCACCGCGCCCGCCGCACCGCGCCCCATCCCGGCGTCGGGCAGGGCGCGGCGACGGAACAGGCTGGCGGCGCGGCGACTGCGCAGGAAGGCATCGAACCATGCATTGAGCAGGGTCATGGGGAACTCCTTGAAAGACAGGCGACACCGCGCAGGGCGGCACGGGTCGGGATGCAGGGCTGCGCGCGGCCTGTGAGGACGTGGCCGCGCGGAGATCAGGCGTGCTGGACGCTGGCGATGGGAAACGACCAGCGCGGGCGCGCCGGGCCGGGCCTGACACGCGAGCACAGCGGCAGCAGCGCGCTACGCAGGGCGGCCGGCAGGTGGCGCAGCACGCGCAGGCGTTCGGAGATCGGCAGCAGGCTCAGGGCGTCGGCGATGACGCGCTCGGAGCCCAGGGCCAGGGCGCGTGCGAACAACGGGGCGCCGTGCTGCAGCAGCTGGCTGCGCAGGCCGGCCACGTCGCGATCAAGGATCAGGCGGCGCAGGGTGATGTAGAGGATTTTGTAGTGCATCGGAAGGCCTCCGGGCAGGCAGCGCCCGCCGGCCGCCCGGCACTCAGACGTGCGGACGCCGCCGGCCGGACGCCGGGGTGGAACAGGGCAGGGGCGGAACCAGGGGCGCGCGGCACCCGGCAGGATCGGGGTCGGGATCCATGGAAATGTCCGGTGGTGGAAGGGGCGATGCCGGCGACGCAGTGCGCCTGGCCGGTGTGCGTATTGTCCGCGCCCGCTGCGCGCAGGCCTAGATGCCCGTGGGTTAGCGGCGATATACCTTGGTATATCCAGCGCAGCGCAGGGCGCGCCGTGCCGGCGGGGCGGTCAGGCCTTCGGGGCGCGGGCGCGGCGCGGCTTGGCGATACGTCCCACGTCACGCGCCGGCGTTGCAGTGCGCGGTTGCATCTGTTCCAGCCAGGCCAGGTTGTCCAGGTACATCAGGAAGTGCTGCAGGTAGCCCGGGGACAGTTCGCTCATCAAGGTGAGCGAGCGGTGCACCAGCACCGCCGAATTCAACGGGCCACCGTCGCCGGGCCCCTGCGCCAGCGAGATGCGCTTCTGGCTTTCATTGCGCACCGTGGCCCACAGGTCACGGAACTCGCTGATGGCCGGCAGCGCGGGGAATGCCGGTGTGGGCGCGGTGTCGAGGGGGGCGTCGTGCGGCACCGACGGTGCCTGCGTATCCGCATGCGCGGACAACGTCGCCAGCAGGCCCGACAGCGGACGTGCGCGGTCGGTGTCTGCGGCAGGCGCGGCCCGCGTGTGGCGTGGCGTGCGCGCAGTCTGCTCGGCAATGCGCGCCGCATACGCCGCCACCCGCGCGGCCAGCCGCGCATCCAGCAGCTGTCGCACTGCGCCCTGATATGCCTGCGCACGCGACTGCAAGGCCTCGATCACCGCAAAGCCCACCGGGTCGATCCGGTCCAGCTGCTGCAAGCGCCAAGCATCGAGCTGTGCGGCCACCGGCAACGACTTACGGGGCATCGGCTGGCGCCGTGGCTTTCGGCCGCGGAATCGGTGCCATTTCAACGCGGCGATTGCGCGCGCGCCCGGCTTCCTCGGCGTTGGAATCCACCGGCTGCTCGGCACCGAAGGCGGCGGCAAACACCGCCGAGGCGGGCACGCCTTCGGCAATCAGCGCCCGGGTGACGGTAAGCGCGCGCTCGGCCGACAACGCCCAGTTGTCGGCAAACTGGCGGTTGCCTTCGCGCACCTGGCGATCATCGGTGAAGCCGCTCACCATCAGGATTTCCTCGCGCGAGGACAGGTACTCGGCCAACGGGCCGGCCAGGCTCTTGAGCAGTTCACGGCCTTCAGGCTGCAACTGGTCGGAATTCAAAGCGAACAGCACGCTCCCGCGGATGCCGATGCGGCCATCGACGATGGTCACCCGCCCGGCCGCCAGCGGCACCGCCAGCGCCTGCTCCAGCGTCTTGCGACGCTGCGCTTCGGCCTGGCGCTGCTTGACCTCGTGGTCCAGCCGGTTGGACAGTTCCAGCTGCAGCGCCACCACGCCCACCAGGATCAGCACGAAGGCGCCCAGCAGCACCGACATCAGGTCGCCGAAGGCGGCCCAGATCGGTGCACCGGATTCACCATCGACCTCGATCTCGTCGCTCATGCGGTGGCGGTCCCGGTCGCATCGGCCGTGCGGCGCGCGCCCAGCTGCTGCAGTTCTTCGATGATCTGCTTCTGCGACAGCACGCTCAGGTCAATCACTTCGCGCGCCTGGGCCACGTAATAGGCCAGCTGCTCGTCGCTGCGTGCCAGCGAGGCATCGAGCGCGCCGCTGATCTGCGCGAGGCGGTCGCCCAGCCCGCTGCTGGCGCTGCCGAACACCTCCATGGCGCCGCCGAACGCATCGGCCAGTGCCGCCACTTCGACCGCGCTGCCGGTGACCTGCGCGGCAACCTCGCCCAGCTTGCCGGTTTCGGTGGCGAGGTGGTCGGTGAAGCGCGTACCCACCCGGTCGAGCAGGTCGGCCGAAGTGGTCACCAGTGCATCGACGGCAGTGCGCTGTTCGGTGGAGGCATGGTTGACCGCATCCAGCAGCGTTTCCAGCGTGGCCAGCAGACGGCTGCGCTCTTCCAGCATGGCGGTGTCGCGGACCATGCTGTCGGACAGCTTCTGGCGCAGCTCGGCCACCACGTCGGCGGCGGCCTTCGGTGCCTCCGAGGCGACCTGCACCAACCGCGAGATCTCGGCGATGGTGTCGCTTGCGTGGGCCTGGGTCTGGGTGGTGATCTCCTGCGCGGTCCGCGACAGCGTCTCGCAGATGTCCTGCTGGCGGCGCGCCACATGTTCGCCGGTCTGCGCCCACTGCTGGGCCAGCGCAGTGGACTGCGTGCCGAACGCCTCGCTCCAGGCCGCCAGTCGCTGCGCGTCGCGCGCTTCCAGCGCGTCCTGCAGGGTGGCGTGCGCGTGCTGCATCGTCTCGGCGAGGGTGCGTGCGTGTGTATCGAAGCTGCCGGCCACGGCAGTCAGTGCCTGCTCGTTGCGCGCAGCGCTGCTGGCATGCGTGGCCGCCTGCTGGGCCAATGCATCACGCCACGCGTCGGCGTGGCTGCGCGTGCTGGCGTCCAGGCGATCGGACAGCGTCTCAAGCAGGGCGCTGGCACGTGCGTCGTGGGCCTGGGTGAAGCCCTGCAACGTGCTGTCCAGCCCGCCGATCAGCGCGGCGTTTGCCTGCTGCTGGCGCTCCTGGCTGCTGTTCCAGCGCTCGGCCGTGGCGTCCAGGCGGCTGGCCAGGGCCTCGGCCAGGCTGCCGGCCTGCTCCTGGTGCTGGTCGGTGAAGCGGGCCAGTGCGTCGCGCAGTTCCACGACCAACGCTTCGTTGGTGCGCTGTTGCGCGGCCTGGGCGGTGGTCCAGCTGCTGGCGCTGGCGTCCAGGCGCTGCGCCACCCCGTCCAGCAGGCGCAGGGTGTGCTGGTCATGGCTGTCGCTGAACTGCTGTAGCGTCTGCCGCAGGTCGGCGGTGAGCGCCTGATGGGTCTGCTGCTGCGCCGCCTGTGCGGTGGCCCAGTGATCCACGTTGGCCGCCAGACGCGACGACAGCGCATCCAGCAGGCCGAGCGCGCGTTGGTCGTGCTGGGCGGTGAGGTGCTCCAGCGCCGCGCGCAGGTCGGTGGTGAGCGCCAGGTTGGTCTGCTGCTGCGCAGCGATCGCGCTGTTCCAGCTGTCCGCGCTGGCTGCGCGGCTGGCCTCGAAGCCGACGTTGAGGCCGTCCAGCTGGCGCTGCACGGCGTCGCCGACACTGCGCTGCAGGGCGGTGGTTTCGGCGGCGATGCCGCGGAGGGTGCTGTCCATGATCGGCTGCAGGGCCTCGCCCACCGCGCGTGCACTGGCGGCGATGCTGTCTTTCAGCGCCAGCTCCACCGCGCCCGCCAGACGGACGTGTTCGGCGTCGGCCTTGGCATGGAAGGTCTCCTGGCTGGACAGCAGCTGCTGGTTGGCCTGCAGGCTGTGCTGCTCGATCGCCGCGGTCATCGCCTGCAGGCGTTCAACCAGCGCCGGCATCAGCGCGGCCTGCGCCTGCGCAAGGCGGAAGGTCTCGCTGCGCTGCCATGCCTGTGAATGGGGGTGCAGGTCGGTGGCCACGCGCGCATCGAGCTGCTGCACGGTCTGCAGGCGCTCGCGGCGGCACAGCGCCGACAGCAGGCCGAGCATCGCCGAGGTCGCCACGCCGGCGATGGAGGTGCCGAATGCCACCGCCAGGCCTTCCACCGGTGCCCCGAGCGAGCCGCGGATGGCCTGCAGGTCGGTAGCGCTTTCCAGTGCCAGCCCGGTACCGCGCAGCGTGGCCATCATGCCCAGCAGGGTGCCGAGCATGCCCAGCAGGACCAGCAGCCCCACCAGGTAGGGCGTCAGCACCGGGGCGGGCAGGGCAACACGCTCGCCGTCCACGCGCAGGCGCACCGCATTGCGCAGGCTGGCCGGCACGCGCTGCAACCAGGCGCCCAGGTCCTGCTCGGCCGCCGACACATCGGCCAACGCATGCCCCAGCCCAGCGGTAGCCTGGCGGTAGCGGAACAGCTCGACGCCCCCGGCGGTGTAGCAGGCGGCAATCACCAGTGCGACCGCGAAACCCACCGGGTTCGACCCGATGTATCCCACGCCGATCCAGCACGCGGCAAACAGACCTGCAAGGAAAACGACGAGATAAAGACTAGTTCTGAACATGACGTCCCAGTTATCGGGGGCGAAGCGCTGCAAGCAGGCCTTCGATGGGTTGAAAACGAACATCCAGTTCGGCCAGCAGCACGCTCTGCATCGCGTGGTTGAACCGCAGCCGCCAGCCCTCATCGGGAGGCATCGCGTCGGCGGACTCGCCTTCGACATGCGTTGGCAGCGCCGCGTTGCGCAGCCGCTCGAAATGCTGGGCGAGCAGCGCAGGCACCGTGGCCAGCAACGCCTGCTCGCGCGGGCTCAGCGTCTGTTCCATCACCGCATCCACCTCGGCCAGCCGCCCCAGTTCGGGGCCGGCCAGGCTGAGCATGTCGCGCAGGCGGCCACGCAGCCGTCCGGTGTTGGCCTGCATCGAACGCTGCAGGGCAACGACGCGTTGGCGGATCGCCGTCGCATCGTCCGTGGCGCCGGGCTTTGGCGGGTCAGGTTGCTGAACGATGGCGGCGGCCAGTACCGAGCGCACCCGCACGCATTCGGCCGCCTCGGCGGCATCGAACGCGACCGCCTCGGCAGGCGGGGGCGGCACCCTTCCGTCCAGCGCCCGCGACAGCGCCACCGCACGGTTCCAGTCGACCCACTGGCTCAGGCGGTCGGACAGGTCCGGGCTGGTCGGGGTCCCCTGGCCGTCGGCAAATTCTGCCAACAGACGGATGAAGGCCGGGCCGGGCAGGGGCGGGCGGTGCTGCGGTTTCGCCATTGTTCCGGTTAAAACGCTGAATTTTACACCGGAAAGACAACGGGCCTGTCTGAACGAGGCCTGCCCCCCTGGCGATGGCTGGTATTGGCATGGATTGCGCAGCATCCGGCAGGAGCCTGGCCGTGCGCATGCGCGTGTCAAAGCGTTGACGCATGCGCCGCTGCCGCGCTCCTTCGCCGTGCATGGCGCCGCTCGCAGGAGCGGCGCGTCAGGATGTCAACCTAGAAGGACGTTCAATGTACAGACAAGTCAGTGAAGTACTGCATCGCGCCTACCGCCCTTACGGTTCGTTGCACGAACTGCTCGGCGCGCTGGTCAACGAGCTCTCCCGCCACCAGGCCTTCCGTGGCAGCACGCTCCATCTGCAGCGCCGTGCCTCCGCTGGGACGCGCCGGGTGCCGCGCGATACCGCCCTCCGCAACCCGGCACATGGGCAGACAACCCCGATCCGCTATGCAGGCGAACTGCTGGGCGAACTGCACCTGGAAGGGGGCAGTGCGGCCACCGTGGACAGCACGCTGGGGCTGCGCGAAGTATTCGCACGGCGTTGCGCGCACCTGATCAAGCGCTATGAGGCACAATCCTGGGCAGACGCCCGCTTGCGGCGGCCGGTCCTGCTGGTGGGGGTATGCGACGCCTTGGGTCGGGTCGACGCGTTCGTGGAAAAAGCCGCGCACAGTCATCTGCCGGTGCTGCTGCGCGGCGAATTCGGCACCGAGAAGATGGAGGTCGCAGTCGCACTGCACTCCTGCGGCCCGCTGCGGGAGGGGCCGTTCATCGAGATCAACTGCGCCGATCCACCCGGCGACCCGGCGTCATGGTTTGAACAGGCCGCCGGAGGAACGCTGTACCTGGATGCCATCGATGAACTGCCGCCGCACCTGCAGGCTCAGTTGCCGCAGCGCATCCAGCCCATCACGGTGGCGCCGGAACGCCATTCACGGGTGGTGGCCTCCACCAGCCAGGACCTGGAGGCGTGCGTGCGCGAAGGGCGCTTCGCGCGTGCGCTGCTGGCCGGGCTGGCATTCCTGGTGGGCGACGTGCCACCGCTGCGCGAGCGTCCCGGCGATATCGCCGCACTGGTGTCGCGGACGCTGGAGCGCTACGGCTTTGATCCGCAACGCGCGCTCACCGACGAACTGCTGGATGTACTGCGGCGGCATCGCTGGCCGGAAAACCTGCTGGAAATGGAGCGCGTGGTGGCGCGCCTGGCCGTGATGACCGGCGGTCGGCCCATCCGCGCCGCCGACATCCAACTGCATGCACCGGCACTGGCGGCGGCGCTGCCGGTCGCCGGTGGCGATGCGGGATCGGCCAGGGCCTCGGGGGCCGAAGCGATGCCCGCGCCCGGCGGCGGGCGTCGCGACAGTGACTGGGTGACCAACGTCCTGGCGCTGGACCGGACAGGGTCGAGCGACCTCCACGATGCGCTGCGCAAGGCACTGGTTTACATGAGCGAACATTTCGCCGAGCCGCTGGTGCTTGCCGATCTGGCCCGCCAGGCACACGTGAGCCAGTCCCACCTCGGTTTTCTGTTCCGCAGCGAACTGGGCGTCACTTTCAAGCCGCTGCTGCAGCGGATGCGCATCGGCAAGGCCAAGGAGCTGCTGCGGGCCAGCCTGCGTCCGCGCATCACCGATATCGCGTTGCAGGTAGGCTTCGGCGACCTGAGCCATTTCGAGAAGACCTTCCGCCGGGTGGTAGGGGTCAGTCCGCGCGCCTTCCGGCGGCTGCCGCCGACCTGATCCTGCCGTCCCAACCCGCAGGCCTGGCGCAGAGGAGAGCTGCGCACGGCCTTGCCATCATCCGGGCTGGCTGTCAGGGCGATTGGGCCAACGCTGCAGATCCTGCAGCGCAGCCTGGATGCGCAACGTACTGAAGCCACCGGGTGCCTGCATCTGTTGCAGGTACTGACGTTGTGTCTGCAGCACCGGCTGGACGAACCACCAGGTGGGCTGCAGCGGTGCCTGCGCGCCCCATTGCTGGACAAGTGCGGTTGCCACGGGCAGCTGCCTCGGCGCCGGCAGGGAGGCCAGCATCCGGCCATAATCCACCGTGAGGGCACGCCCGCGCGAGTTGAGCAGGTCCACGCCGCTCATGCGCTGGTAGAACGTCGGTACGTCGCCATCAGCGAAGTCCGCCGCCAGCTGGGGATCGCTCCATACCGCAAAGGCCGGCTGCAGCGCTGCATAGCGCGCACCGATCTGTTGGGGCGTGGGTGGATCGCCCTGTGCGGGGGAAATGGCATCGGCGAACAACGGCGACCACCTGGATAGATCGATGTCGCCACCCCGCTGGCACATGAGCACGATATCGGCCACGTTGCCGGCGTCGGCCATGGCGCGCTCCGCCCCCTGGAGCGACCGGGTGGAGATGACCAGCACGCGGGCCACCAACTGCGCTGCATTGGTCAGCCAGGTCTGGTAGGCCGCCACGTTGGCCAGGATCAGCGTGACCGCACTCTGGAACGCGGCGCTCAGCTGTGCACGATCGACGTTGGTGGGGTAGGCGAGGTGCCCATCCAGGTCGTAAAGTGCATTGAGCAGCGGCTGCCTGGCGGCGGTGCCGGGCGTTTCATAGCGCAGGTCTGGGGTGTCCCACCCGATCACCTGCCGGTCCTGCTGCTCGGCGCAGAAGGTGCTGTAGGCGGTGTCCAACTGCGTGCCCGACGGTACCTCCAGCACGCCGGGGCTGCACGCCTCCAAGTCGATCAGGTAGGGCAGATGCTGGTGCACGATCAGGTTCTCCTGATGCATGTCGGTGATCTGCAGCAGCCAGCACAGCGCAACCTGCGCGCCGAAGGCGCTGTAGTAGATCTGACGCTGCGCCGCGGTAAAACGGTTGTCCTGTTCGCCGCTGGTCAGGAACTGGGTATAGCCGTAAGAGTCGCGCAACGGCAGCACGGACGCACCCGCCGCATCGGTCTGCAGCGCCAGCGCCGATCCGGGCCACACCGGCAGAATGCGGTACACCGGTAGCGCAGGTCCGGTCGCGGCAGCTGCCTGCTGTTGGTCGTTGAACAGTTCGCACAGGCTGCCGTTGCCCTGCAGCAGCACGGCTGCCGTGACGCCCTTGCCAGTGACCACGTTCAGCAGCGCGGCGTTCAACGCCGCCGTCAGTGCCGCGGTATCGCCGACGATGCGGAAGTCGCGCTCCAGGTCGGATGGTTTGTAGACCAGGCGGCTTTCGTTGCCTGCAGCGTCGCGGAAGGTCAGCAGCAGCACCTGACCGCCGCCCTTGTGGAAGTCGCTGCCGGAACTGCCCAGGCGGACCAGCGCCACCTGCACCACGCCGGCGAAGAAGTATGCCTGCAGATCGGCCCAGTCTTCCTCCAGGCGCGCGCAGCAGCGCAGGATGCTGCGCTGGAAGTTCAACGCGGTGCTGTGGATCCGTCGCCGGACACTGTCGTGCTGGTCCAGGAATGCCTCCGGGTTGGCCACCAGCGTTGCGGCCAGCTGCCGGTACATGTCGCGGGTGATGCCGGCACCGGGGAAACGTATCGCGGCCTCGCCCCTGACCAGCTCCACCACCGTCGGCGCCACCTGTTCGTCCAGCAGGCGCGCCAGGGTGCCGAACAGGGCAGGATCGAGCAGCGCCGACGCAAGGCGCGGGTGCTGTTCGGCATACTGCTCGAACAACCGCCAGACCACTCTCAGCTCGAAGCTGTACAGACGGGCGCGCAGGGCATCCGGAACGGTGGTGGTGACGGCCAGGCGCGGGTACGGAAATACCCGGGAAGGGCGGAGCGTCCAGGTATCCATGTCTTCAAACCCTCGGGTCGAACGATGGGAAGGTGCCATTGACGGTGATCTCCGCGCCCCTGAATGTCCGGCGCGTGATCCGGCGCTTGATGAAGTCGCGTAGTGCGATCACCTGGTCCGGCTTTCCGGAACGACGGATCACCACGTTCTTGTCGGCGTCGGCGTCCCAATCGACGGCGAGCGTGTAGTACGCGTCCGTACCGACGTAACCGTGCACCTCTTCGGCATCGGCATCGGCATCGGTGATGAACACCAGGCGGCGCGACCGCGTGTTGGCGAAGTCTGCCGCGGTGAGCAGATAGCACAACGCGTCGTTGGCCGGGATCGGTTCGCCGCCCGCCGGTGGCGCGGGGAATACGTCCACGATGCGGTTGTAGACATCCAGCCAGTTCACCTGCAGCGGCTGCAGCGTGCCGTCTGGGGCGCCCATCCATGAACGCAGCGCGTCAATGGAGGCTGAGGCGTACTGAACCACCGCACGCACGGCGTTGTCATCGCCCTGCAGAATGGTGGCGATCAGCTGCCGTGCCGACAGCGCCTCCGGCGTGTCGCCGTTGCTGACAATCGCCAACGCCCGCAACTGGCGCAGATGCGCAACGCGTGCGCGCAGCAGAGTGGCGCGGTTCAGCCCCAGGATGGCGATGCTGGACCCGCCGCGGGCAAGCCCGTTGGCGGTTCCGATATCGAGCTGGGTTACCCAGCGTGCGAACGCGCTGTCGACCCCGGGGGCGGTAGTGGATTGTTGGGGAATGAGCCGCGGATCGGCCCAGATGCGCGCCTGTATCTCACCGGATGTCCATTGCGGGGCGGTATCGCTGTAGAACGCCTTGACCACATCCCACGGATAGGCGCTGCCGTTGAGCGGATTGAAGCGGATGTGGTTGCGCGGATCGTCGACATACGGCTGGATCAGCACGGGCAGTTCGGCATCCAGGTCCGCGCGCTCCCGGGCGCGTACACCGGTGATCGGAAATTCGTTCTTCTTGTATGCCTCGTTGCACATCACGCAGGCATACAGCAGGTTGTCCGGTGTGTAGGCGAGGAAGTAGTAGGCCGGCCGATACAGTTCCTCCCCTTTGCCCCATCCGGCCTTGGGCCGGAAATGCTCCACGTCGCCCCAACTGACATGCTGGACCAGCGATTCGCAGTAGGCGCACCGGCCCAGGTGGGAGTGGGTCAGCCATTGCTTCATGTCGGCACTGGCATAGAGCGACGCATCGAAGGCGGCCGAGGTAACGCCGGCCATGACCCTCAGTTCGTCGCGCCAGCCGGTGTCGCCATGCTCACGCACACCGGCGGTGGAAATGACGGCCGTGCTGGCCAGGGTGGGGCCCCAGGTCTGGGCGAGAAGCGCGCGATCGTCAGGCTGCAGCAGTTTGCCGGCTGCATAGACCGGGTTGTTGCCGATCCACTGTTCGAGCCGGGTCACCATGCCAGTCATGGCGACCCGCGAGGCGTCTGCGTTCTCGACCTGGTTCCGCGGCAACTGCGGCGGTGAGTAGGGAATCTTCAACATGCGTGCGGCTCCTCTACGGCGGGGCGCTGCCGGCGTCAGCGGGCCGGGCCGTCGGCGGGGGGTGGGGATGCAGCGCCGCCGTCGGTGGCACTGCTGGCCTGGCGCATGGCGTCCTGCACCGCAGCGTCGGCGGCGGACGTTGCCGCCTGCACGGCGGCCTGCGCGGCTGCATCGGCCGCCTGCACCGCCTGGTTGGCCGCGGTGATGGACTGCTGCGTGCTGACCATGGCGGCCTGGATCAGCGCGTCGCTGGCGCACATTGCCTGGTCAACCAGCGTCTGTGCGACCCGCATCGGGTCCGACGGCGGCGCCGGGTCCGGTGCGGTGGTCGGGGGAAGGGGGACGCCGGGGGGCAGGGTAGGCATGGCATGGTCTCCTGGAGCGGGGAATGAGGGGGTAGGGCGGCGCACCGCCTGCAGCAGGGCGCGGAACACCTGTCTGCCACGGGAGATGTCGCCAGGGGCATCGCGGTGTGCCTGCTGACCGTCGGTGGGTGCGGGAGGGCCGGCCGCAGACAGGGTGTCGGGAGGCGGATCGGGCGGCGGGTCGGACGTCACGGCGGTGCTCCCGTCGGCGCTGGGGGGGTGTTGGCAGTGGCTGTGTCCTGCGTGCCGAAGGCCGCCAGGCTGAGCACGCCGTTGTGCAACGCAAGCTGTGCCTGTCGACCATCGCCCTCCAGCTGGAACTGGACGCTGCGGCCATCCTGACCCAGACGGCCGTTGCGGGGCGGGTGGCTGGCAAGGAAACGCTGCGCAGCGGCCAGGTAGGCCTCGCTGGCGTCCGGGCTGACGGCCAGCTCCACGCCAGGCGTGCGCGACTGCGCGGCCGTCTGCTGCAGCGCCAGGCTGATGCGCGGAAACCCTATCTGGCGACCGCCGGCCATGTAGCTGGCCAGCGCCTGTGCTACCTGCTGTGGCGACGGCAGCGTTGCGATGGGGATGCCGTCCAGTGCACCAAACAACGTGGGCAGCAGCGACTGCAAGGCCACCGTGGTGTTCTGCTGGCGCGCGTCGGCCGTTTCTCCCGCAGCCGCGGACTGCATGTAGAAACGGTAGTAATCGCAGAATTCCAACGGATGCTGCGCCTGCGCCACGGCGAAGCTGGCGGCCTCCTGCGGCGTCACGGCAGGCTGTGCCGCAGCCGGCGGCGTGGCCACCAGCTGGAACAGCGCCAGCCGCTCATCGAACCCCAGCCCCTGCAGCAGCGGGGCGTCCGCCACGCCCAGTTCGCCGGGCAGCGCCGACGCCGCACCGAGCTGGGCCGTGGTGACCAGGCCGTTGTCAACGAGCACGTGCTGCACCTGCAAGGCCAGCACCTGACGGGTGTCGCCGGCTTCGGCCGCCGCCAGCGCGGCCAATCCATCGCTGCCCAGGCTGAAGAGTTTTACCGGGCTTACCTGCAGGCCTATCTGCGGCAGCCAGGCCATCGGGGTGTCATGCAGGCCCTGCTGGATCGCATCCAGCAGCTGGCTTTCATCATCGAACTGATAACGGTGGAGCGGCGTGCGGATGGCCCAGTCAAGCCATTGCATCCCGCCATCGATGAAGGACAGCGCCTGCTGGCACAGGCTGGACAGCATGCGCGGCAACGCGACAGAGCGCTCGGCGACGAACAAGGTCATGGGGAGTTCTCCTGTAGGGCTCAGCCGGCCGGAAAGCCCTTGAGCACGGATGCAGCAGCGGTGCCGATGCGGGTGAAATCCTCGGTGGCGCCCTGCATCATCGTTTGTGCCTGGGTGAGCACCTTGGCGTACTTGTCATCGCCGGTGGCCAGGTACTGCGCCATGGCGACACCGGCGGCCGTGGTAGCGATGGTGGATACATTGCGCAGGGCATCGGTGGCGTCCTGCACCGCGATGGCGGTCGATTGGGCGACCGATTGGTAGGCCTTTCCCGCGCCACTGGTCAGCACGACCTGCGGGCTCATCGTCGCGATCTGCACCTGGTTGATGACGTCGATGACCTGGGCGTTGACGTTGCTGGGATCCATGACAACTCCTTGGAATGCACGCGTGGCGGCGGGCAGGGCTTACGTGGCCGCGTCGGTGCCCGCCGGCGGCGTGGTCGGTGCGGGAGCCGGGGCGGGAACCGGCACCGGTGCCGGGTCGGGCGACGGATCGGGCGATGGATCAGCACGGGTGGCCGGCGCCTGCGCAGCCGTGGCAGCCGCGGCCAGCTGCTGCAGGTCGGCGGTCGCCGTTGCTGCATCGCTGCTTGCGCCTTGCGACTGCGCTTTGAGAACGTCGATGGCCGTGGTTGCTTCTGCGGTGGCCGCAGCGATCAATGCCGCAGGTGACATCGGCGCCGGCGGCGGGCTCGGCAGCGGCAGTACGACCGGCGGCGGGCCGGGGGGCACCGGCGGGGGAGCGGGCGGCATCGGGAACGGGGCGGAGATCATCTTGGCGCACGCGGCGGTGATCGCGGCGGCATTGACCATGCCTGCACTCTGCTGCCGATTGACGGCGTTGTGCATGGCAGTTCCCAGTGTCTCCAGCAGTACAACGTCGAGCATGCCAAATGATTGGCCTGGCGCCTGCCCGGCGGTCAGCGTCACCACGCTGCTGATGCTGTCCACCAGCTGGCTGTTCACGGTGCTGTCGTCGGTCATGATGTAGCGGCTCCCTTCTGGATGATCAAGGCAAGGACCTGGGCGAGCGATGCGCCTGCCAGCACCTGGGCGCGTTGCTGGTGGGCGACAGCGTTCTGCATGGCCAGGCCCAGCGTGTCCGAAGCGACCAGATAGGTTGCCGACATCGCAAAGGACGGGGCCAGGGCAATTGCCATCGCCGAGCCTGCGGCGGTTGTCTGCAACAGGCTGGCGATGGCGGGGGAACTACTCATGCGCGGGGGCGCCTGTCACGTCGGGCGCTGCGGTGGGCCACAGGCGCACCCGCGGCCGGGTGGGTCACCGCAGGCCCAGTACTTCCCGGGTAGCGACACCAGCCGAGGCGGTGTCGATGGAGTACAGGGTTGAAACGCCCTGGGTGGTGGACGCCTGCATCGTCACGTAGGACTGCTGCTGGTTGTTGGTGGCGTTGTGCGCTGCGTTGGACAACGCCTGGCTCGTCGCCACGAACAGGTTGCCCATCGCGATCGCCGGCGAATCGCCCAGGACCTTGGTGTTGACCTGCGAAACCGAATCGGTGATCTGGCTGTTGACGGCGGTTGGAAATGCCATGGTAGTGACTCCTCAACTGTGGGTGGAGCGGTATGGAGATCGGCGACGGCCGGGGTCAGCCGCCGAGGATCTTCCGGGTGGCGGCGCCAGTGGCGCCGGTATCGAGCGAGTAGAGCAATGAAACGCCCATCGTGGTCGCGGCCTGGGCGGTGACGTACATCTGCTGCTGCGCCATCGTTGCGTTGTGGGCGGCGTTGGCCAGGGCCTGTGCCGTGGCTTGGTAGAGGTTGCCCATGGCGGTGGCGGGCGCGATGCCCAGTACCAACACGTTGGCCTGCGAAACCGTGTCGGTGATCTGGTCATTGACGGCGGTGGGGAATGCCATTGCTCAACTCCTTGAACGTCGTCGCGGTGTTACGCGCCCAGAATCTGCTTGGTCGCCACGCCGGTGGTGGCGGTATCCAGCGAATAGAGCGTGGCCACGCCCATGGTGGTGGCGGCCTGGGCGGTGACGTAGGACTGCTGCTGGGCATTGGTGGCGTTATGTGCCGCGTTGGCCAGCGCCTGGGCGGTGGCCTGGTACAGGTTGCCCATTGCGATGGCGGGCGCATCGCCAAGCACCTTGGTGTTGGCCTGGGTGACCGAATCGGTGATCTGGTCGTTGACGGAGGTCGGGAATGCCATGTCGATATCCTTGTCGGGCGTGGATCAGGGAAGGGATCAGTTACCGAGGCCGCGGACCCGCGTACTCAGGATGTCCTTGGTGGCCACCCCGGTGGTGGCCGTGTCGATGGAGTACAGCGTGGCCACGCCCATGGTGGTGGCAGACTGCGCTGTCACGTAGGACTGTTGCTGCGCGTTGGTGGCGTTGTGGGCGGCGTTCGCCAGCGCTTGGGCGGTGGCCTGGTACAGGTTGCCCATCGCCACGGCCGGGCCGTCGCCGAGCACTTTGGTGTTGACCTGGGTGACCGAATCGGTGATCTGGTCATTGACCGATGTAGGGAATGCCATCATGTCCTCCTGCGGATGAGTGGAAGTGGGCGGGTGTTCCTGACGGTGGAACCGCTTCACCGTGGGGCCACAGTAAGGCGCCGCGCGATATCCCGATTGGCGGAATCGACGGAAAATGCGGTGGCATCGGTGTGAAAGGGCGCTGCGCTGCCGTCATCGGCACCGGGTTGGCTACTCCAATGCGGCGCCCCTGCGTCTGGACGTGGCGACGCCTGCCGTAGACAGGAAAAACCCGGGCACTTTGCTGGATTCCGGGCGTGCACGACGATAGGGCGGCCCTGCATGCAAGGCAGTCGCCTTCGATGGAAGTGTGATGCCGATCAACAACTAACCACGTCCCGCCGTAGCGGTAATCGACCGGATGCGCTTTCTGCGGTGCGCCACGCGCTACGCGAGGCGGTGCAATTACTTCTCTCGCGCCAAGGCAGCGCCTGCTTCCGGCGGCGACAGTGGGTAATCGTCGGCATTGGACGACACCGCCGAAAAGGGCGGTGCATCGAGGTGGGCCTGGATCGTCGCCGGATACGTCTTCAGGAGGGTCTCGCTCTCCAGGCGCTGCAGCGGGTCCAGATCCATCCGCTGCTCGGTGGCGGGCAGGTCGTCGCGGGGTGCCAGCGTCAGCTGCATGCGCGTCTCGATCGGCATGCCGTCGGCACGCTGCAGCACCTGCCGGCCACGACCCTGCACGTCGGTTCCGGTGAGTTCCACGCTGACGCAAGGCTGTTGAGACTACGCTGCCGGAACGTGCCGTGGCCGGCCAGGCGGATGTCCAGGCCAACCTAGTAGACGTGCCCTGCTGTGCGGCGCAGCGGCGCTGCGCCGCACAGCAGGGCAGCACCCAGCAGCAGGGTGGGAAGGGGTTTCATCGGGGGACATCCATTTCGTGATGCAACAACGGGCGACGACGCGCGATCACCACGCGTGCGTCAACCGGTGCCGGGCAGCCGAGCAGAATACCAGCGCAGCTCGCGGCAGGATCAGCGCCGCGCGGAACGACCCGATACGTGCGCATGCCCGGGCACGTGCCAGCGCCACGGAAAATCCGTTGCCTTGCTGATACCAATGCGTGGGCCAACCACCGGTTCGGTGGGCGGCGCCATCCCATCGGAGACAATGCGTACGCCGCGATCGTTGCGCACCAGGTCCGCGCCATCCAGTGCCTTGGTGATGCCCATTGCCTGTGACAACCGGCCCGGCCCACTGGCCAGGTCGCGGTCGTGGCGGATGGCCGGGCGCGCCTCACGTATCAACGCCAGGCCCTGCACCGGCTCCAATGCACGCAGCAGCACGCCCCAGCCCTGACCCACCTCGCCGCAGACCGCGTTCGATCCCCAATGCATGCCGTAACTGAAATACACATACAGGTGGCCGGCCTCACCGAACATGGTGGCGGTGCGCGGCGTCTGCCCGCGGAACGAATGCGCGGCGGGGTCTTCGCTGCCCGCGTAGGCTTCCACCTCGACGATACGGCCCGCGCGCCCGTCATCGCGCACCAGCAGTTTGTTGAGCAGCGCCGGTGCCATCTCGGTGGGGTGGCGTTGGTAGAACGTTCGAGGGAGTGTTGCCCAGTCGTGCATGCAGAGGCCTCATCACAGGGGCGCCCGTGGCGCGCGCCGTTGCCTTGGATGGTGAGCGTTGATGCGTGGTGGCGACATCAACGGGCGCGCAGCTACGCCGCTAGTGCGTCCAGTGCACCGCAGCGAGCATGGCCGCCAGCGCCGCCTTGGCCTGCTGCGCGGTAAATGGTGGCGTGCGCGGCGGGTCGTACACCTCCGGACGGGTGCCGGCGATGATCAGGTCGACGGCATAACAGGCGCCGCCCTGGACGACGCGATAGCTGTCGGCCGACAGGTAGTGACTCATCGCCGCGTCGCTGCTGCTGAAGTGGGTGGTACGCACACCGTCTACATCCGCCGTATCCGCCTTGCCTGCCGCATCGGACGGGGGCGTGGTGCACGACTTCACGTCTGCGGCGCCGTCGCTGCGCCCGATCCGCATTTCTGCCGATGTGATCTCGTTGGAGCCATCCAGCACCAGCGCCACAAGCGGCCGGCCGGTGCTGCCTTCGGCGGGGTATAGCGTCCACGTATCCATCGCCAGGTAGCTGCGCTTGAAGTCCCGGTGCACGGTGGTGCCTGCCACCGGTCGGACTGCGATGCCCGGCGCAGATTCGGCGAAGGCATCCGCTGACTGCGCGGGTGGTGTGGCGCGGCCCGCCACCGACGCGACCGTGTCCGTGTCCGGTGGCGTGGCTGTCGGCAGTGCCGAGGGCGCCGCTGTCTCGCGTGACGCATCGGCATCGGACGCGGTGCACGCCGTGGCCAACGCCACCATGGCGGCGCCGGCCAGAACGGTTCGAAGGGTGGGGTGCATACGTGGTCCTGCTTCGCTCAACGTGGTTGCGAGCGTGCACCGCACCCCGTTAACGCCGTGCCATGGACCGGCGATGCAGCGCACCGCCGCGTCGCGCGATGCCTGGGTGTTGCTACTGCATCCGACCGCTTCAGGCGCGGACAGGACCGGCGATGCGGTCGGCGAAGGCGTCGGTGGCCCGCACCAGCGCGTCAGCGGTGGCCGGTTCGGTTGCGCCATGGCCCGACAGCACCATCTCCAGCTGCGCCTCCGGCCAGACAGACGCGAGATCCCAGGCGCTGCGCGCGGGGCAGATGATGTCGTAGCGGCCCTGCACGATCACCCCCGGCAGGTGGCGGATGCGATCAACGCCCTGCAAAAGCTGCCCGTGCTCCAGGAACGCATGGTGGCGGAAGTAATGGGCTTCGATGCGCGCCTTGGCCAGCGTCGCCAAGGGATCGGCGTGCGAGCGCGCCTCCACGTCATGCACCAGCGTGGCCGCGTGGTCTTCCCAGCCCAGCCATGCCTGCGCCGCAGCGATGGCCACGTCCTGGTCGGGACTGTCGAGGCGCTGCCAGTAAGCGGCGATCAGTTCGCCGCGTTCGGCCTCGGGAATGTGCGCTTCATAGCGCGCCCACCGTTCGGGGAAAATCCAGCGGGCGCCGCCATCGGCCTCGTTGAACCAGCGGTTCTCTTCGGCACGGCCGAGGTACACGCCGCGCACGATCACGCCGGTGGCGCGGTCCGGGTGTGCCTGCGCGTAGGCCAGCGCCAGCGTGGACCCCCACGAGCCGCCGAAGACCAGCCAGCGGTCGATGCCCAGGTGCTCGCGCACGGACTCGATGTCGGCCACGAGGTGCGCGGTGGTGTTGTCACGCAATTCGCCGAACGGAGTAGAGCGACCGCTGCCGCGCTGGTCGATCAGTACGATGCGGTAGCGCGCGGGATCAAAGAAACGACGGTGCGTGGGTGACACGCCCGCACCGGGGCCGCCGTGCAGGAACACCACGGGAATGCCGTCCGCTGCGCCACATTCCTCGACATGCAGCGTGTGCACGGCATCCACCGGCAGACGATGCTCGCGGTAAGGTTCGATGGTGGGATACAACATGCGCATGGCGGGTGCTCGTGGACGGAGAACACAAGCATAGCCAGCCTGGACTGAATCCACAGTACTGCCGCGTGCATGGCAGTGCTGCGCTGGCGGGCCGCCGTTGCCGGTAACATGCCGGCCTACTGAACGCCGAGACACGCATGATGCTTCGCGCCAACTGCCTGTGTGGACGCACCACACTTACCCTGAACGGCGCGCCGGTTGCGCGCGCCATCTGCCACTGCAGTACCTGCCGGGACTTCTACGCCACGGCCATGCTCTCGGCCACGGCCTGGAACGCAGACGCGGTCGAGGTGGAGGAGGGCGCGGCAACGGTGTTCCCGCATCCGCACAAACAGCTCTCAAAAACGTTCTGCAGCCGCTGTGGGGACGTGCTGTTCGGCACCAATCGACTGGGCATGCGCGTGGTGCCCAATGCGCTGGTGGCCCGTGCCCTGGGTGGCGCGCTGACGGAGTCCTTCGCGCCCACGATGCACCTGTTCTACCGTGACCGCATTGTCGACGTCATCGACGCCCTGCCCAAATTCCTGGACGGCTGGGATGGCCCAACCTACGACGCCGCATCGGCCTGACGCACGTCACCCGCGAGCACAGACAGGACCGCGTGGCGGCCCTGTCTGCGTGACGTACTACGGCGCCTGGCGCCTCCCTCAGGGCACCACCAGCACCGCCGCGTCCAGGACCGGGAACGCTTCGGCGGCCTGTCCGGTGGAGGCCACCAGCCGGAACTCCAGCGCCTTGCTGCCACTGGCGTCGGCCGCGCCAGCCTTGAGCAGGTTGAGCCGTTGTGGCAGCGGTACGGCGAACGTGGTGGGGTGGGAATGGTCCATGCCGGTCATCGGCGGACCGAAGAAGGACACCGTGCCCACGTAGTAGGGGCTGTTCGCATCCACCGTCTCGACCCCTGCCGGTGCATTCACCAGAACGTCGAACTCGCGCGTGTTGTGCAGGCCGCGCGGCCGCTCCACGGTGACTTCGGCAATCAGCGCGGGCGCTGCCGTCGCACCCAACTGGCCTCGGGCCGTGCCCGGCAGCGACACGGATACGGCGGCACCGCGGCGCTTGCCGCGCACCAGCGTGGCCGGTCCTGCGGCCTTCACCGCCAGCGCCGCACTCTGCAGCGCGCCAGCCCCTTCGCCCACGTAGTCGTAGTCGAAGGCCTGGGTGCTGAAGAAGTCCGCGGCGGGCTTCATCCCGGCAAACTTCCCGTCGGCCTTGACGAAGAACCGGAAGGGCTCGGTCATGAACGCATCGCGGGCTTGCCCCGGCGGCGGCATGATCTGCAACCCCTGCCTCAGCTGCTTGCGGGTCCACACGTCCCACAGCCGGTCCATGTTGGCGTGGTGCAGGTAAAAGATCGGGTCCAGCGGCGACAGGAAGTTGGTCATATTCCCGTAGGGGCCCGGATCGATCGCACCGACGCCCCCGATGCAGTTGTGCACTTTGTTGTGCGGGAAGCCCTCCAGCACCGAGAACTGGGTGTTCTTGTCCGGCGAGTCCACGTGCGAGGCCGTGCGCGAGCTGGTGAAACTGCGGCTGACGTCGCTGTTGTAGAAATCCACCGGCGACAGGCCGGCGTGGATGGTGTCGGGCGATACCGCGGCGGCGGTTTTGGCATCGAGGCGGGCGTTCTGGCGCCACAGGTAGCGCGCCCCACAGGTGATGGCATAGCCCGCATTGCCGGAGATGCCGGTCTTCGCGTCGGCGTTGTAGCCGGTGACATCGTTCCACAAGGCGCCGAAGTCCGCATAGCCGCGTGCGGCCAGCTGCCGGCGCTGTTGGGTGTCGAGGCTGTTCCAGTACTGTTGCAACGCCGGCTGGATGAAGCTTGTGAACCGTGCCAGGTTGCCGGTGTATGGCGCGTAGGCCGGGTCGGTAGGCGAAAGCACGCCGTCGAACATGGTCGCCGGAATCTCCGGCTGCGACGTCCAGTCCCAGTACGGCATGGCGAACTGCGGATCACCGCTGAGCATCCGGATGGTCTGCTCGAAGTAGCCCACATAGCCGCGGTGCCAGACGTAGAACCACCAGTTGCCGTGCGGGCAGTCCATCAGGTGCACGAACGCGTTGCGGAACCAGTTGTGCGGGTGATCGGCCGGCAGCGCCAGCATCTTCTGGATGCCGCGCGCGTAGCTGGCCAGCATGCGCTGGCCCTGCGGCGTGTTGACGTTGTAACGATGGAAGGTGGCAGCGGCAGTCGCGTCGGTGCCGGTGGCGCCCCCGGCGAATGCAGTACTCGATGCCCAGGCGGCGACCGAGGCACTGGCGGCGGTGGCAAGGAAATCACGGCGTGTGTAGCGCATGGTGGTACTCCCTGGTGATCGATGGAACCGCATGGGTTACGAATCACTGCGCGGACATGCCACTACACAAAGCCATGCCCGACGGGGCCTCCAGGCCCCGTGCCAGCACGCGTTGACGGTTGGGGAAACCCGCCCAGGCGCGGGATGGCGGGGCAGTAGTAGCACGCCGCGCACACCGGGCGCTGCGAAATGCGGTCCCGGTGCGGGCATCAATATTCGGTTATGGGAGGCACCGCACATATCCATGTGAAACCGCGGTGCCAGGTGGGCTCAGCCCGTGTCGCGCTGTACCCGTGACCGGTACGCCCCGACGTTGTTGCCGGCGATGCTGGTGGTCTGGGTGCCGGTGATCGTATCGATCTTGCGGTCCGAGCCGGTCACCGGCTTGGCGTCGATGGTGGTTTCACGCTCGAACGCGTGCGACTTGTCGGTGTTCCGGTAATACCGGTACAGCGCCCAGTACAACGCCGACGCGCCGGCGGGGCCGGCGGCCAGCAACCACAGTCCACTGTCATCGCTCATGAGGACGCTACCAGGAAGAGAAGCACGAGGGCTTCGATAATGGTGCCGGTGGTCAGCGCAGCCAGCAGCATCTTCCACTGCTGCACCGGCACGCTGCCCATGGTTTCGCCGGTACGGCCATTGACCGCGATGTAATGCAGCATGCCGCCGTTCTTTCCGGGCTGGTGGTACGAGTACAGCCACACCGGCAGGTACATCGATACCCAGCGCGTGCCGTGCACGTCCAGGCGCTCTTTCTCCCAGCGGACGCCGCGGGTATAACGGCGTACGGAGTCCTCGACCTCGGCGCGGGCGATCGACAACAGCTGGTCTTCCAGCCGCGGCCGCAGCTTCTCAACGTCGAGGTTGCGCTTTTCCGAGGTGAAGCCGGTCAGGAACGAGGCGTTCCACTTCAACGCATTCTTGGTGTCGAACGGCAGGATGGTATTGATGATGTTGTTGGTGTTGGCCCGAGCATCCAGGTTGCCACGCTCGGCCGAGGATTCGAGCGTCAGGTCGTCCACGGTGAAGTCGACATGCCGCTCCACCTGGTACACGTCGGCATCGTAGTAGGTCTGCTTCTTGTCGCCGGTGCCGCGGGTGTACTCGCGCGTCTTGATTTCACCCTTGCCGGCGACGCTCGCGCTGACATTGCTGTCCACGATCATGTAGGGCAGGTAGACGCCGACCACGTTCTCAGGCGTGAACTGCTCCTTGAAGGCCTTCAAGGCAAACAGCCGGCGCTTGTCCACGAACTGGCGGATGCGCGCCACCGCATCGTCCTTGGAGATGCGGAACGGCAACACCGCATCGGGTACGGCACCGTTGGCGACCTGCTCATTGACCCCGAATACGTGACGGCACCAGTGGCAGCGTGCCGTCATCGTGCTTTCGGTATTGATCGTGACCTCGGCGCCGCAGCCGGTGCATTTGAAACTCATCAGGCTGGCGGTATCGGCCTGGATGTCCCGTGCGCCGGACGCGATAACGGTGCCACGCAACTGGTCAAGGCCGTCGCCCAGCCCGAAGGCCTCTTCGGCGCGGGTGCCCTGCCATTCGTTGCGGCAGAACTGGCAGACCAGCACGTCGGTGCCGAGCTTGAGCCGGACGTCGGTGCTGCCGCATTTGGGACAGCGGTTGAGGCCGTCCTTGAGCTCGGCTGCACGGGTGTCCAGGGCCACCGGATCCGGCGCCTCGATCTCGTCGCGGATGGGCTGTGGCAGTGTGGCCGGGTCGACCGGGAAGCTGCCGGGCAGGGGCGGCACCTCCTGCGGCGAACCGGGGCCGGTCACCGGCTGCGCAGGCAGTGGTGGCGGCGCCGACGGCAGGGGCGGCGGAGTGCGGGAATCGGACATGGTCGTTGGGCGCCTTGCCTGTTACAGGCCCAGCGCCTTGGCCTTCAGGGCGTCATAGTCGTCCTGGGTGATCAGCCCCAGATCCAGCATTTCCTTGGCCTTTTTCAGCTTGGCCACCGGGTCATCGGCAGCCGGCGCGGCCGGGGCGACCGGTTGCTGCAGGGTGCCGGCACCGAACATGCCCGAGGCCATGCCCACGCCCACCAGGCCGGCCGCGCCGCCGTTCTCACCGGCCGACTGGATGCCCTGGGCAACGCTGGCCTGCAGGTTGGAATTGCCCCGCGCACCGGCCAGCGCGTCGGCGCGCTGCACGGTCTTGAGCAGTTCGCGGGTGTTGGCGTCGTACTCGATGGAGACGATGGCGGTCTTGACGATGGCCAGGCCGCGGTCGGACTTCCACTGGTAGGCCTGCTCGACGGCGTCGGACAGGCTCTTGGCGAAGCCCAGCGAGTCCTGCTGCAGCTTGGTGATGCGGTTGCCCTTGCCCGGATCGTTGGTATACAGGCTGAAGGCCGGCGCCAGGGAGCCCACCACTTCGTTGAACAGCTGGCTGGCCGCGGCGTTGTCCAGATCGGTGAAGTCGAACACCTGGCCCGGCTGCAGGTAGCTGGCCGGCACGAAGTTCTTCACGAACAGGATGGGATCGACGATCTTCAGCGTGTACGAGCCGCGCGTGACCGCCCCCACCTGCGTGCCCAGGAAACCGTCGTCCCAGTAGATCTCGGACTGGGTGCCGAAGCGGTTGTCGGGCAGCTCCTTGAGCGAGACGAAGTACGCCGCCTGCTGCGCGCCGGGCTGGCCGCCGAACTTGAAGCGCTCCCAGCTCTGCTTGATCAGCGGGGTGACCACGCCGTCGCCGGCGAAGATCGACTGCGAATTCAGGTCATCGGAGCGCCATTCGTAGCCACCCGGCTCGGCAACGAAGCCGGTGATGGCCCCGTCCTGGAACAGCAGCAGGCCGTAGCCTTCGGGGACGACGATCTTCGACCCGTTGCTGATGATGTTGGACGAGGCGCTGGTATTGGACCCGCGCCCGGCATTGGTGCCGCGCGGGACCGCCGCGAACAGCGCCGCCGTGGACGGCAGGCCGGCGGGCACGGTGAAGAAATCCTTCCACTGGTCCGCCAGAACGCCGCCAACTGCACCCTTCACCGCCTGTACCAGACCCATGGCCAACTCCGTGTCGTTCGTGGACGGGCAGGGTGCCCGCCGTACCTGCTGGACTATATCAGGCACCGGGAAGAGGGCCACAGGAGTGGGCGAGGGCGTGGCATTGGCCCCGCCCCGGCGGTGATCGGTTCGGGCGGGACAGGCGCACCCCGCATGCATGGCATTGCGAATCCGCCACTGCCGATGCCACGATGGCCGGCCATCAGCAGGGCAGGGGCGGCGCGCGGCGCGGCGCGTCTGCGGCACGGAGGCAACACCGAATGAGTGGCGTGGACATCATCAAGCAGTTCGTCGAAGGCCGAATCTCACCGCGCGCGTTCGAGCAGTGCCTCCACACCGACGCGGCGCTTCAGGTCCTGCTTGAGGGCGAACGGAACCTGCCGGCCTACGTGGCAGAGCCCGATCTGTACCTGTACCTGATCAGCCAGGACTACGAGAGCCTGGCGTGCATCTACAACGTCCAGACACTGCTTTCCGAACGGCTCGACAGCCAGGGCATTGCGCATGCCGTGGACGACAGCCACGAACGTCGCTTCACGTTGGCCCTCAACGCCCAGCCGAAATGGCTGTCACTGCCATCGGCCTACATCGCCCGCTTCATGGCCGATCACGATGCGCTGGATCCGAAGGCCCTGCAGACGGCGTTGAAGGCGGCGATCACGCGTGACTTCCGCTACCTGAAAGCGCCGCCGAAGTGGCTGCAGGAGCCGGAATGGCCGCTCGCCGACGACGTGCCGATGGTGTTCGTCGGGCAACTGGACATCCGCGGGCTGGGCCACGATACCGGCCAGGCCTATCTATTCTTCGACGCGCAGCAGCAGCGGTTCCATACCGTCAGCCAGCGCTGCTGAGGGCACTGCGGGCGCGCGAGGACCCGGGGGGAGGCGAGGACGCAACCTTCGTGCCGGCTCATGGACCGCACCGTCCTATCGCGTGATGCCGTTTCTTCGACGGGTGTGCACAGTGCCGGGCGTATAGTCGTCCTACGCTCCACGCTTTTCCCCATGGCACAGAACTCTCCGTAGTTCATCACCGCAAGGATCGAAGCAATGCCCAAGGGCTCAGACTTACTGGTCGCCGCACTCGAGAATGAGGGCGTAGACCGCATCTTCGGCGTTCCAGGCGAGGAAAACCTCGATTTCCTGGAATCCCTGCGAAATTCCAGCATCGAGCTGGTCCTCACCCGTCACGAACAAGCCGCCGCCTTCATGGCCGCCACCCACGGCCGCCTCACAGGCAGGCCCGGGGTCTGCCTGGCCACTCTCGGGCCGGGCGCACTGAACTTCTCCACCGGCGCGGCCTACGCCCATCTCGGGGCATGGCCGATGATCCTGATCACCGGCCAGAAGGCGGTGATGAGCGCCCGGCAGGCACGCTTCCAGATCGTGGACATCGTGGCCTCGATGAAACCGCTCACGAAAATGACCCGCCAGATCGTCAGCCCTGCGGCGATTCCGGCGATGGTGCGCGATGCCTTCCGCGTCGCCATGGAGGAACGACCGGGGCCGGTGCATCTGGAGCTGCCGGAGGATATCGCCGGGGAAGAAGTGGACGCGGTGCCGGTGATTCCGGTGCACGCCCTGGATCGCCCTGTTGCTACTGCCGCCGCGCTCGACCGGGCCGCCGCTGCGATCCTGGCCGCCAAGCGCCCCCTGGTGATGATCGGCGCGGCCTGCAGCCGTCCCTCGCTGACCGAGGCGCTCTCCTCATTTGTCGCGCGCACGCGCCTGCCGTTCTTCAATACGCAGATGGGCAAAGGCGCCGTTACCGGTGGCTCCAACCTGTACATGGGCACGGCTGCCCTCTCCGAAGGCGACTATGTCCACGAGGCCGTGGCACGTGCCGACCTGATCATCGCCATCGGCCATGACACAATCGAAAAGCCGCCGTTCCTGATGAAACACAACGGCGGGCCCAAGGTGATCCATGTCGGCTTCCAGTCGGCCACGGTCGAACAGGTCTACCACCCCGATATCGAGGTGATCGGCGACATCGGCGCCAGTGCCACCGCGCTTGCCGAACGGCTGGAGGGCAGGGTGGTCGAAGATGCGGGCACCGGTGAGCTGCGTCAGAAGATCCTGTCCCGCCTCAACGACCGCGCCGAGGAAGACCGCTTCCCGGTGACGCCCCAGCGCCTGGTCCATGACGTGCGGCAGGCGATGCCCGAAGACGGCATCGTGTGTCTTGACAACGGCATGTACAAGATCTGGTTTGCCCGCAACTACCGCACGCATGTGGCCAACACGCTGCTGCTCGATAACGCGCTGGCCACGATGGGCGCCGGCCTGCCGTCGGCCATGATGGCGTCGATGCTGTTTCCGCAGCGCCGCGTGCTGGCCGTGTGCGGTGACGGCGGCTTCATGATGAATTCGCAGGAGATGGAGACCGCCGTCAGGCTGGGGCTGAACCTGGTGGTCATCGTCCTCAACGACAGCGCCTACGGCATGATCCGCTGGAAGCAGGCGGTGGACGGCTTCGAGGATTTCGGCATGCGCTTTGGCAACCCCGATTTCGTGCGCTACGCCGAAGCCTACGGCGCGAAAGGCAGCCGGATCACGGCGGTGGAGCAGCTGGTGCCCACGATCGAGGCCGCCCTTGCGGGCGGTGGCGTCCATCTGCTGGATGTGCCCATCGACTACTCCGAGAACACCCGCGTCCTGGTCGACGAACTGCGCAACCGCACGCCCGACGTGGGCTGTGCGTAAGCGGCCACGTTGACGCCCAATACAAGGAATCCCCGATGTTGACCGTCGTACAAGCCTTCGACCGCGCGCCCATCGCCGACATCCCGTTCGACGACGCGGCGGCACTGGAGCGCAAACTCAGCGCCGCGCAGCGGGCGTTCAAGAACCGCGACGGCTGGCTCCAGCCGCACCAGCGCATCGCAATCCTGCGCAAGCTGGCTGCGCTGATGGAGGCCAAACGTGACCACCTGGCCCTGCAGATCGCGCGCGAGGGCGGCAAGCCGCTGCCCGATGCCATCGTCGAGACAACCCGTGCCATCGATGGCGTCCACAACGCCGCCGATGAGCTACGCAACTTTGCCGGCCGGGAAATTCCGATGGGTCTCTCGGCCGCAGCGGAGAATCGTTGGGCGTTCACTACCCGCGAGCCGATCGGCGTCGTCGCGGCGATCTCGGCGTTCAATCACCCGTTGAACCTGATCGTCCACCAGGTGGCGCCGGCCATCGCGGTGGGCTGCCCGGTCATCATCAAGCCAGCCTCCACCACGCCGTTGTCCTGCCTGGAATTCGTGGCGATGGTCCACGAGGCAGGCCTGCCGGAGCCTTGGTGCCAAAGCTTCCTGCCGGATGGCAACGAACTGGCCGAGGCGCTTGTTACCGACCCGCGCGTTGCGTTCCTCAGTTTCATCGGCTCGGCCCGCGTCGGCTGGTCGCTGCACGCCAAGCTGGCACACGGGGCGCGCTCGGCGCTGGAGCATGGTGGCGTCGCGCCGGCCATCGTGGACCGCAGCGCGGATCTGGCCAAGATCATCGAACCCATCGTCAAGGGCGGCTATTACCACGCCGGGCAGGTCTGCGTATCCACCCAGCGCATCTTCGTGCACAACGCCATCGCCGACGACTTCACCCAGGCGCTGATCGCGCGCGTAGAAAAGCTGCGTACCGGTGACCCCACACTGAAAGATACCGAGGTGGGGCCGCTGATCCAGCCCCGCGAGGCCGACCGGGTGGCCGAATGGATCGAGGAGGCAGTGAAGGCCGGGGCGCAGTGTGCAACCGGCGGCAAACGCCTTTCCGAAACGACGTTGCAGCCTACCGTACTGCTCGATCCCGCCAGCGACGCGCGAGTGACCACGCAGGAGGTGTTTGGCCCGGTGGTGGCGGTGTACCGCTACGGGGAGCTTGACGAGGCCATCGCGCGGGCCAACTCCCTGCCTACCGCATTCCAGGCAAGCGTCTTCGCGCAGGACATCGACATCGCGATGCGTGCCGCCAACCGGCTGGATGCCTCGGCGGTGATGATCAACGACCCGACTGCGTTCCGCACCGACTGGATGCCGTTTGCAGGGCGCAGGGAGTCCGGCTATGGCACTGGGGGTATTCCTTACACGATGCGGGATATGTCGCAGGAGAAGATGATTCTGATGCGGAGGAGTTGAGCGGGGTGTGGGGAAGGGCAGCGGTCAGGGTGCTTTCGACACCGCTGCTGCCTCTTGTCACGAGGGAGTGCTGCTAGCATTCCTTCAAGGTGCTGACTTCAGGAGGATGGCAACCATGGATGGCAATTGGGAAGCGGGGTTCTGCATGGTGGCAACCGCCAAGGCTCAAGTCGGCAAGGTGAAAGCTCCCCAATGAAGAAGGCAACGTCCTTCCTCACATTCCTGGGCTTGGTGGTTGCGGCAGGCATCGTATGGATCACGTATCCCACTGTGCTTGAGTCTGAGCTCAAGACCTTCCGGGCATTGTCGCCGGAGGATTTCAAGGTGATCCGAGCCAGTGCGATCACGTTCGCTCAAGAGAATGCCGCCAAGGGAATTGTTATCAACCCAGGGCATGAACTGTCTCAGGTGTTCGAACTACGATGCAAGAGCGTTCCCTTGATGCTGGTCGAGAACGGATATGACCTTCTCACCCTTCATGTTTTTGGACATGCCGACCAACGCGCGCCAGGCATTGCACACCTTGAGAGCCAGATGGTTACGACCTTCGTGCCCGAAGGGAAGCCTGCCAAATTCGGCCGGGTCCATGTGGACCCGTCGGGGCTTGAGGCCTTCGTCATGAAGCATCGGGACGGCATCGACGTCGCACAGCAATGCCGCTGACTACTCAGTGAGCCTTCCTGGCTTGCCGGCCGGGGGGCAGGCTGTGGGGATAGATGAGTGCAGGCAGGTTCAACCGTCCGCGCTCCGCGGCGGCATGGCGCAATGTGCAGCGCAGCGAGCGCTGGATCCAGAGTTGGCGAATGGATGCTTCCGCGGGGGTCGGCCGGGATGACGGGCCTGTCAGGGGCGAGCGCGGCATATTATCCTTCAGCATGAACAATGAAGAACGCAGCACCGAAGGTCGGAAGGACACGGACCTATATTTCACCCGTGTGATATCCAGCGCGCCCAACGTCGCGCTGCTCTTGGGCCACCTGTACCTGGAGGGCCACGACCCCAGCATCACCCGGGTGATGCTGCTACGCGATGGCACGTTCTACTTTGTCTATGATCTGCCCGACATCACGTACGGCGCCACGTTGCTGCCGGCCACGGACGAGCAGCCGCTCGCCTTCGCCATGCTGGGCAGGCGAGGCCTGCTGCGGATCAACCCGACCGGCCAAGCACCGCACGATGAAACGCTGACCTTGCCCAATGCATAGGTGTTGCACCTGCAGCAGATCGCAGGGGAG
This sequence comes from Stenotrophomonas sp. 364, assembly GCF_009832905.1. NCBI lineage: Bacteria > Pseudomonadati > Pseudomonadota > Gammaproteobacteria > Lysobacterales > Lysobacteraceae > Stenotrophomonas > Stenotrophomonas sp. 364. The sequence goes on along the minus strand of NZ_CP047135.1, from coordinate 2,002,779 downwards.
TTGTATGCGTGCGGCACGCAGCAACAAGTACACCATCGCAGCGCCGACGGATGGGTTCGGATGGATGATGGTTGCCACGCGCCATTGGTGGACCAGGTCACCTGTGGTTTCAACGCGATGGATGGCTTTGGGGCGGACAACATATATGCCGCAGGCGAGGGCGGTGCACTTTGGCATTGGGATGGCCGGGAGTGGCAGGCGCTAGCATCACCTTCCGTGTGGACCATTCGTGTAGTGCACTGCATGCCCGATGGCAGCGTGGTGCTGGCCGGGGATGCGGGCACGGTGTTCCGCGGCAATCGCGTGGACGGCTGGCGTACGCTCACTGTGCCGGCATTGGCGCATCTCAGCATCGAACATGCCTGCTTGTTCCAGGACACGCTCTACCTGTGCGCGCAGCGGGCGTTGTTGGCGTTGTCGGGCGGCACGGTGGAAAGGGTGATCGTGCCCTTGGAAGGACATCTGGCCTACTACAGCGCATCCGCCACCGCGGGAGCAATGTGGACTGTTGGCGATGACGCGATCTTGCGCTTCGATGGAACCCATTGGGAGCGCTTCAGCTGCCAATGAGTTCATGGCTCTCCATGCTCAGCCGGTGATTCCACTAGATGGCGCGAATGGAGTCAAGCGCGAGCGCGTAGCGACCATCGACCTTGGTCATGTCGAAGCGGGCTGTGCTGTCGGCCTGACTGCGTCGTCCATTGCGATCATGGGCAGTGCACCTGAAGAGAAAGCCGGGTCGGCCGAGGCACTGGAAGCCACCCGCTACGACTTGGGTACGGGCCTGGGCATCACCGGATTTGGGCTGGTGCTGGCATCCAGCTACCGCAACGCCATCGAACTACCCGGCGGGCTTCCTGCCGGCATGGCAGCCAAGGCAACAGAATCCATCGGCGAAACCCTGGTCGCGGCGCAGGCGCTGGAGGGGGCCGGGGGTTGCCAGAGCCATTGCCGGTGCTTAGCATCGCTGCAGCACGATCGACCAGGTGGTGCCTGGTTCCGGCAGAAGCTCAAAAGGTTGCGTAGCGTACGTGCGCGGTAGAGCGCGAGTTGGTAAAACGGACAAGGAAGCGCTCATGACACGACAAATCACAAAACTCGTAATCGGCGCGGGCATCATGGCTATCGCGGCGCAAGTCGGGGCCAGCGAGTTTCTGATCGATGTGCAGGGTGCCGCCGGAAAGCGTGTCAATGTGTACGCCAATGACGCGGCGACCGACCACACGCCGGCCGATGATGTCACGAATCCCGGGCCAAACCGGATCCGTCAGATTGACCTGACAATGGTCTATGAAGCGATCGACCAACCCCTATGGTTGGAATATCAACTCCAGTTCAAATGCCCCAAGCCGAGCAAACGTGGCCGTGGCGCGCCCAAGCACAAGGCTGACTCAACCGGCATGTTGGACACGCCGGATTCGGTGGAATTCCGGGTGGCCAGCGGAACAAAGTCCATGAAACAGGATCCGACGATCATTGATCTCCAGCCCACCGATTGGCAAAGTACGAGCAGCCATACGATGCGACAGGCATGGAATGTAGCCTGCAACAGTGACAGCATTATCGGCGCCAAAGAAACTGCCTCGGTCAATCGTGTGGTTAAGGCCGAAGCATTGCGACCGAAACTGGCAGCCCTTGGTTTGAATGGACTGGAACTGGTCCCGGACGGACTGTCGATGAGTTCGCTTGCCGACTTTACCTGGGAAAAGCTGTGGTCCGATGTACCGAAGCCTGCGATCAACAACGGCCGCAAGCTGACGCCGGCAGAATCGGCAGCGCACAAGGCAAAATTGGCGCAAATGCAGCAAAAAGTAACCGAAGCGCAGGGGAGGGTACAGGGCAGTCTGGCGACGATGAAGACCGATCTGGATTTTACTCAGGCCGCCGCTGAATACCGGGGGGCAAGGCGTTTATCACGCAGTGAATCGATCCTGATCCAGGTGTGGACGGGCAAGACCGAGCAAGAGGTCGTCGCCGCGAACGGCAACCCAGCTGTCCGTCAGGCCGGGATTGCGCGGACGCTGTCTTATGGGCAGTCCTTTGACAATCGCGTCATGTGGCAGAACCTCGCGACCGGCGCGACGTATGGCGGCGGCGGTTATAAAAGCTGCAACGTCCGCTATGTGCTGATCCCGGACGGCGCCGGGATGCTGAGGGTTGCCGATGTGAATGTCTTCGGTGAAGCAAGTGGCGACACAAGAAAGATACGTGACGCCTGCGCCGACATCTTGAACGTGCCAAACGGCTGAAATCATGGCCTATTTTTGAGCCATGCTCATGCAAGCCGAAAGCTGGCGATACGCCAGCTGCAGCTGGACAACCTTTGCGCGGAACACCTCTTTCCCCTGAAACTGGATAGCGAGCTCATTGCTGTCCGGCTTTTCCTTCACCGATTTCCGCACGTCGATGGTGAGCAACAACGCCCCACTGCTCTGGCCCGGCATGCTCACATGGGCGGCCTGGACGTTCTGCGTGGGGTGGTTGGTAGATGACAACGTGATGGGAACGATCTCGGTCTTTGTCACCGGAGAGATCGCCTCGCTGATGAACCAAACGCCGCCATGACCCTTTCGCGCCATTCCAGCGTCGGCGGGGCCACGAAGCGAAAAGGTGGAATCTGGCGTGATGAAATTAACCGAGCAGTGGTAACCGGTGTTGACGGGTTCGCGTACCAGCACCCAATTGCCCTCAACCCCCTTGTAGAAGGATTCGCTGAACATCGGCTTGCCCGGATCCGCGCCGCCGAGCAACTCAGGGGCGATTTGAGCAGCGCAGGGGCTGGTCCATGCCATGGTGACTACTACGCCGATCAGCCAATTCTTCATCTAAAATCGCTCTCCATTCGTGGGACCTTGACGTACGGTTTCGTGCAATTCCTGTCCTGGCCCTATCCAAGCGGCTACGGGCCATAGCTTAGTCTGCCAGGATTGCAGAGTAACGCTCTGCACGCCATGTACTTCTGCGAAGACTCTATCCGGCCGAACTTCCTGTAACCCGAGGCAGGCGATTGACCGTTATGTCGCGTCTGAAGCGACTCGGCAGCAGATCCCTGGCTTGACGCTCGGCGTCTATCGTCATGGGCACGCCGTGCTCTTGAAGGGGTATGGATTTTCGAACATCGAGCACGACGTGCCGGCCACCCCGGATACCGTCTTCGCCTGGATGACAGCATCCGCTCACATGTGGTCGGACTGCCTGAGACGTGGCAGGCGATCACCATCGGCCAGTTGCTCTCGCACACGTCGGGCATTGCCGATTATGACGGCGACGAGTTGACCGGCCGCGACGGGCCGTTCTACGTGCGCCGGGACTTTACGGAAGCGGAACTGGTGCAGAAGGTTTCCCAGCTGCCCGTTGAGGCGTCTCCAGGAGAAACGTGGAGCTACCGCGACGCAAATTACCTTCTGCTTGGTGCCGTCATCCGCAGCATCACCGGGAAATTCCACGGCGACATCCTGGCGGAGGAGATTTTCGGGCGTCTCGGCATGACCGCATCCCGGGTGATATCCGACCAGGAGATCGTCCCCCATCGGGCCGCAGGCTACGAACGCAGGGGAGGGACCCTGTACAACCAGGCCTGGGTATCGCCCACCTTCAATTCCACGGCCGACGGCACCCAGTACCTGACCGGTCGGGATCTGAAGCACTGGGGTCGCGCCTTGTGCAGCGCGCTCCGTCCTGGCTCCCGCTACGTTGGCGCAGATGTGGACACCATATCCGGTCGACGGCGTGGTTCCCGAGGAAGGCTACGGTCTCGGCTGGTTTGTCCGCATCCACCCATCGGGTCCCATCGTGGAGCATGACGGCGCATGGCAAGGGTTTACGTCGTACTTCGCCAGATACCTGGGAACGGGCGTCTCGATTGCTGTGTTCACGAATCTCCATGCCGATCACAGTCGCCCTGATCAGATCGGCCAGGGGCGCAGGATTGGTGCACGCGCGCCTGGCGGATCCGGATCAGGCCAGCGGACATTCTGATCCGGTCGACCGTTGAAGCGGGGCCCAGCCACCTGAAACAGCGTGTCTGGGACAGATCTACCAGTTCGCATAATGTATATTATGTTAAATGCTGCCCGGTACTACCTGGGTCCGCTGAAGCTGGTGCTGGCGTCGTTCTAGCCTATTCGTGGTTCCAAGGACAAAGCGAGCATTGATGCATGTCTCAGTACCTGACAGGCCCCTTCGCAGGCTGGAGCATCCGCGGCAACTACCTCGTCAGCCCTGACGGTGACCGCATGACCCCCGAACGCCTTGTAGGCCTTGCATGGCGCGGCAAGATGGAACTTAGGCTGGCCGGTTACGCCTCCAGACGCAAGGCCGAGGCCAGTAAGGCAATCGCGGGTCGGCGTCAGATGGTCAAGGTCGTTGTCGTGGATCTGGGCGATTTCAGGGAACGCCACTTCGGGAAGTCTGCCGGATGAAAGCGCCACCGTAGGGGCGTGCCCCTACTCCCGCCCGTGTCCGCTTCCGGCCAGTAGCGGAAATTCCCAGCGCCTGAGTTAAGCCGCGCCGCGAAGCGGCGTCGGCTTGGACGAATTGTTAGGCATCGTCTGCCATGAAGAAGAACTGTTTTGCAGTCTGCTTTCCGTACTTCTTCTTGGCTTCCGCGTCACTCAGCACATCGCTGTACTGCTTCTTGCATTTGCAAGCGTCCGGGCACTGCCTCTTCAAAATGTCTAATGACTTGAGACCGCCCTGCCATGCAGAAGCTCTGAGCGCGCCAACGGCCTGACTATAAACGTCTGTGTCTTGGTAATCCCATTGAGGATCGTCCAGAACGATATCACGTAAGTGTGGCGTAAGGCGGAGCACGCCGCCTACATGACGAAGCATGAACATGGACCCAAAGTTACCCTTTTTGTAGCGAGCCTTGAATTCTTCAACTGAAGAGTAATAACGGTCAGCGGCCGTTTCGCCGTCCTTCCATTCTGTGGGGTTTTTTTTGGTAATCCACACGGACGGCAACCAATCTTCGCCGAGAAGGTCTAGATTGAAGCGAAAGAGAACGGGCCCGTAAAAATTGCGCGAACTTGCTCTGGCATGTATGTCGACGCTATCTAGGAATATGTCGTACCAGATTCCATAGCGCCTATCTAGACCGTCGGACTTTTGCGGCGTCTGCTCTATTCCCTTTTCATCAACAGTGCCACGTGAAAGCAAACGACCGTGCTGGAGAAAAACACAGGATGTTTGGATCGTGTTCGCGTGATGCAGGGTGTCGATATCTAGCTTGCGGAGCACGTCCATGACCGATTTTGAGTCGAGTTCCACTTTACTCTCCAAACTAGGCCTAACTACCTAACAGTCGGACCCGTGGGTCCGGTTATACGATTTCCCCACAAAACATCGTATTGCGGGCTTCCCCTTTGGCATAGCTCGATCTTAGGGTGGCCGCGACCGACTAACACCCCAGCGTATAACCGGCCCGAGGGTTAAGGCAAGAGACCTCGAGAGGCCCTAGCCGGCAGACACAAGTCCGCTTTGGGTCGGGAGCCGCCCTACCCCCGATAAACATCCCTAATCCTCCACGCTGCCAGCGATTGATCAGATTCCATCGCGCACGCGCACTTGCTCCTGAGAGCTTGGGGGATGTCAGGAGGACCGGGCGACCTCAACGAAAGTCTTCCCAAAAGCTAATGACTGCTTAACTAACGGCTAATTGGTCCTTAATCCAAGCCGGCCAGCATGCTCGCCATGTCCTGGATCCCCACCTCCCTCGCTGTCACGTTCCCCTCCCACCTGCCGCAGTCGCAGGTGGTGGGCCAGCAAGACTCAAACCGCAGCGAGGTGGAGCAGTTCATCGCCCACGTATACCGCGAGCGCTACGGTGCCACCCTGCACGCGTTCCTGCCCCATCTGCTTGCGTTCCGGGATGGACAGGGGCACCTGGTGGCGGCGGTCGGCATGCGCGTGGGCAGCGAAGGCCCGTTGTTTGTCGAGCAATATCTCGATGAACCGGTGCAGGCCATCCTCTCGCATCGGGAGATCGCCAATGTGGGCCGCGACCGCATCGCTGAGATCGGCAACTTTGCCGCCACCACGCCCGGCATCGCCCGTGAACTGATTGTCCGGTTGACCGAGATGCTGCATGCCGCACGCGTGCGCTGGGTGCTGTTCGCGGCCACCCAACAGCTGCGCAACACCCTCGACAGACTGCATCTGGTGACGGTGGAACTTGGCGAGGCAAGCCCAGAGCGACTCACCGGCGATGCCTCCCAGTGGGGCAGCTACTACCAGGCCCGGCCGAAGGTGGTCTGTGGGAATGTCGCCGCCGGACGTGCGTTCTTGCATCAAGCACGAAAACACGATGCGCGCGCCAAAACGGATCCTGATTCGTCTCTGCAAGCCATGGTGGGGGCGCAATGAACGCGCTGACCTCTCCCCTGATCGCCGGTCTCGGCAGGCGCAACGCACGCGTGCTCACTTCCAGCGCGGAAATTGGCGATGAGCAGATCCGGCAACGCGCATTGCGATTGGCTAGTCGGCTGGACCTGCAAGGCATCGACCGCGTCGCAAGCCAGCTGGACAACGGCATTCACTGGCTGGTCCTGGATCTTGCCGTGCGCGAGCTCGGCGGCGTGCATGTGCCGTTGCCCACATTCTTCTCTCCCGAACAGATCGCTCATGCCCTGGCGTCCAGCGGTGCCCAATGCGTGGTCACCGCCCGGGGCGCGCCTGCGCCAACGGGCAGCATGGGCACACTGGGGACGTTGGACGGCGGGACGCTCGCCCAGTGGCGGACCTGTCCGGCGACGTCGGTCGACCTTCCCGCTAGCACCGCATGCGTGACCTACACCTCCGGCACCACCGGCCGCCCCAAGGGCGTGTGCCTGTCGGCCGACACGCTGCTCACGGTCGCCAGTTCACTGGTGCAAGGATCGTCTGCGATTGCCCCGCGCCGCCACCTCTGCCTGATGCCGCTCTCCACGCTCCTGGAGAACGTCGCCGGGCTGTATGCAACGCTACTCTCGGACGCGCAGATCGCGCTCCCATCGCTGGCGGAGATCGGCTACACCGGCGCCTCGGGCCTGGACGTGCCGACGCTGTTGCGGTGCCTGCACCGCTATCAGCCGGAGAGCGTCATCCTGGTGCCTCAGCTGTTACTGGCGGTGGTGATGGCCGCCGAAAGCGGTGCTCCCCTGCCCGCCTCGCTGCGCTACATCGCCGTCGGCGGTGGGCGCGTGGGGTCGGGGCTGCTTGCACGGGCGCGCGCCCTGGGGCTGCCGGTCTTCGAAGGCTATGGGCTGACCGAATGTGCCTCGGTGGTCTGCCTCAATCAACCCGGTGCGAGCCGGGATGGCAGCGTCGGCAAAGCGCTTCCACACGCTCGTATCGCCATTGTCGACAATGAAATCCAGGTCGATGGGGCACGCGCACTGGGCTACCTCGGTGCCGAACCGCTTCCCGACGGTCCCATCCGCACGGGCGACCTGGGCCACGTCGACGCTGACGGATTCGTCCACGTCACCGGCCGCCGCAAGAATGTCTTCATCACCGCGTTCGGTCGGAATGTCTCGCCGGAATGGGTGGAGAGCGAGCTGCTTTCCCACCCGGACCTTGTCCAGGCGGTGGTATGGGGCGAAGCACAGGCCGACAACGTCGCCGTGCTGGTTCCGCGTCGCGCCGACCTGGACGATGCCGCCCTCGCCCGCGCCGTCGCCGAGGTCAACGCCGGCCTGCCCGACTACGCCCGCGTCTCGCGCATCGTGCGCGCACCGGCACCATTCACTGCAGGTGCCGGGCTGCTCACCGCCAATGGGCGCCCGCGTCGCGACGCCATCCTGTCCCATTTCCAGGCCGAGGTCGATGCGAGCTATCGCCGTCCCGCCTCCGTTCCTTCCACGGGAGTATCCGCATGAGTTTCCATTCCGAACTGCTCGCCCAGACCCAGCAGGAGCGAGCCACCCTGATCTCCGTGCCGATCATCCAGTCCGCGCTGGGGGGCCAGATCGCCCGCGAAGACTACGTCGCCTTCCTCGGGCAGGCTTACCACCATGTCAGGCACACCGTTCCGCTGTTGATGGCCTGCGGCGCGCGTCTGCCCGCCCGGCTTGAATGGCTGCGCACCGCCATCGGCGAGTACATCGAGGAAGAAATGGGCCACCAGGAGTGGGTGCTGGACGACTTGGCGGCCTGCGGTGCCGACCGCGCCGAAGCCGCCGCCAGCCTGCCCTCACTGGCCACCGAGCTGATGGTGAGCTACGCCTATGACACCATCCACCGAGGCAACCCGGTCGGCTTCTTCGGCATGGTGCTGGTCTTGGAGGGAACCAGCGTGGCGCTGGCCACCCGTGCGGCCAACACCATCCAGACCTCGCTCGACCTGCCGCGCAATGCCTTCAGCTACCTGTTGTCCCACGGCGACTTGGACATCGAGCATGTCGGCTTCTTCGAAGGGCTGATGGACCGTCTGGACGACCCCGCCGACCAGCAGGCCGTCATCCATGCCGCCCGGCGCTTCTACGTGCTGTACGGGGACATCTTCCGCACGCTTCGCCAGGACGGCGTGCGCTGGGCGGAGGCCGCGTGATGAACCTCGCCGGCAGGACCGTCATCGTCACCGGCGCGAGTGGCGGCATCGGCGTGGCGCTGTGCCACGCATTGGTCCAGGCGGGCGCCTCGATCATGGCCGTCGGGCGCAACCGCAGCCGGCTCACCTCACTTGCCGCAGAGCTACCGGCTGGGCGCTTGCAGACCGTGGTCGCTGACCTGTCCACGCCACTGGGCCGCTCGCACCTGATCGCCGCACTCCGACAGGCCAATGTGTCCCCTTCGGTGCTGGTGCTGGGCCACGCCCAGAGCGCGTTCGGTCTGTTCGAAGACCAGCACCCCGATGAACTGGAACACCTGCTGCAGACCAACCTGGTCGGCTCTGCGCTGCTCATCCACGCCCTGTTGCCGATGCTGCGCCGCCACGAACAGGCCAGCGTGGTCGCCATCGGCTCCACCTTTGGCAGCATCGGTTTTGCCGGCTTTGCCACCTACAGCGCCAGCAAGTTCGGCTTGCGCGGCCTGATGGAGGCGTTGTCCCGTGAACACGACGGCACCGGCCTGAGCTTCCAGTATCTCTCTCCGCGCGCCACGCGCACCGCCTTCAATACGCCTGCCGTCGATGCGCTCAATGCAGAGCTCAAGGTCGGCAGCGATGCGCCGAAGGCCGTCGCCGCTGCGCTTGTCCAGGCCATCGTCCAAGGCGATCGGCGCCGCCAGCTCGGCTGGCCGGAGAAGCTGTTCGCCCGCATCAACGGCATGTTCCCGGCGCTGGTCGACCGCAGCCTGCGTGCCCAGCTTCCCATCATCAGGCGCCACGCCTCTCAAGCGCAGCCCATCCAAGAGGACTCCTCTCATGAAGCAACGTCACGGTAAAACCATGTTCATCCTGCTCATCAGCGCGTTGGTCATGTTGGTCGGCATTGCCTGTGCTGCCGAACCGGGAACGCCCATGACAGTCGCCCAGTTGCGCGACCGCTGGGCCCAGATCAACTACCAGACCAGCAAGCCGCAGCGACAGACCGCGTTCGAGGCCTTGGCCAGCCAGGCAGCGAGGACCCGTCAGACCGAGCCAGGTGATGCCGGCGCACTGATCTGGGAGGGTATCGTCCTCTCCAGCCTCGCCGGCGAGAAAGGTGGCATGGGGGCGCTCAGCCTGGTGAAACAGGCACGGGCGGACTTCGAGGCCGCCCTGAAGATAGATCCCAACGCACTGCAGGGTGCGGCCTACACCAGCCTGGGTGCCCTTTACTATCAGGTTCCGGGCTGGCCGTTGGGCTTCGGCAATGACGAAACCGCGGCGGCTATGCTGAAGAAGGGTTTGGCCGTGGATCCGAACGGGATCGATGCCAACTACTTCTACGGCGATTTCCTGCGCGACCAGAAGAACTGGCAAGGCGCCCGGGCAGCGCTCGAAAAGGCGATTGCTGCACCTGCCCGCCCCGGCCGGGAAGTCGCCGATGCCGGCCGGCGTGCCGAAGCGACCGCCAAACTCAACGAGGTCCGGGGCCACCTTGCCAAGTAAGCCCGGGACAACGAGACTGCCTGCATGCGCATCCTGCTCGCCGAAGACGATGCATCACTCGGGGAAGGCATCCGGACCGCACTACGTCGGGCGGCATACGCCGTGGACTGGGTGCAGGACGGTGCCTCCGCGCTGACCGCCATCGGCGACGGCGACATCGACTTGGTTGTGCTGGACCTGGGTCTGCCACGAATGGACGGGATCGACGTCATTCGCAAGGTGCGCGCAGCGGGCGGAAACGTGCCCATTTTGGTCCTCAGCGCCCGCGAGCGGGCGTCCGACCGCACCCTTGGGCTGGATGTGGGTGCCGACGACTATCTGGGCAAGCCGTTCGACACCCCCGAGCTGCTTGCCCGGGTGCGCGCCCTGCTCCGCCGTAGCGTAGGCCGTACAAAACCGACGTTGGAAGCGGGTGCGCTGAGCCTGGACCCGGCCCGTCTGACCGCCATCTGGAAAGGGCACACCCTCGACTTGACCCGCAGGGAGTTCGCCCTGCTGAGACTGCTCATGGAACAACAAGGCAGGCCGCTTGGGCGGGAGACCATCCAGCAGCACCTGTATGGCTGGGATGAGGACGTGGCCAGCAATGCCGTCGATGTGCATGTCCACCAACTGCGCAGGAAGCTGGATCCCGGCATCATCCGCACGGTGCGGGGGATCGGCTACGCCTTGGGCGACCCCTCGGACGCTACTGCATGACGTCCATCCGTCGCCGCCTGCTGGTCGTGTTGCTGGGGGTGCTCTCCCTGCTCATGCTCCTGGCGGCCGGTCTGAGTTATCGGGCCGGTCTGCAGGAGGCCGGGGAACTGTTCGACGCTCGGCTGGTGCAGTCCTCGCGGGTGCTGTTGAGCCTGGTGGACGAGCCGCTCAGCGATCTGAGCGCGTTTCCCGGCGATCCCATCGTCCTGCGCGGTTGGCACGGGCGCGCCGACGGCGTTGGCGAGGCATTGGCCTTCAAAGACGGGCACGCCTACGAAAGTAAGCTGGCCTTTCAGATATGGACGCCTGAGGGTCGCCTGCTGCTCCGATCGGACAGTGCGCCCACTGCGCCAATGGCGAGCTTGTCGCCGGGCTACGCGGATGTCGACATAGAAGGGGCGCAGTGGCGCACCTTCACGCTGCGCTCTCCACAGGGTCGATGGTTTCAGTCCGCCGAGCGCTCGGACATCCGCCAGGAGCTGGCCGAGGACATTGCCGTCGGCACGCTGCTGCCGCTGTTGCTTGCGCTTCCGGTGATGGCCTTGGTCATCTGGCTGACGGTCGCCTGGGCGACGCGCTCGTTGCGGAAAGTCTCCACCGATATCGGTGAGCGTGACCTCGACCGAATGACACCTTTGGATGACACGAAGCTCCCAGAGGAGGTCCACGGCCTGGTTCGCGCGTTGAACGAGCTGCTGCAGCGGCTTGATCTGGCATTGGCACGCGAACGTCGCTTTATCGCAGATGCTGCGCACGAGCTGCGCACGCCGATCAGCGCGGTGAAGGTTCATGCAGACAACGCGCGACTGGCGTTGTTGGATGAGGAGCGCCACGAGTCACAGCGGTTGCTTGCCCGAGGGGTCGAACGGGTTGAGCGCTTGGTATCACAGCTGCTGTCGCTGAGCCGAACCGAGCGCAGCATCGGAAAGGATGCGTTTGCCAAGCTAAGCCTGGACGCCCTGGTGAGCAACGAGGTTGAAGAGCTCAGGGCCTTGGCAGCTTCAAAAAGCCACGTTATGAACCTCGTTCTCGATAGAGCTGACGTTTTCGGCGACGAGTTCTCGCTGGGCTTGCTGGTACGCAACCTTGTCGAGAATGCCATCCGGTATACCCCTGAGCATGGGGTCGTGGTGGTGTCTACCGAACAGACGGGCGAGCAATGCGTCCTTACGGTGGAGGACTCTGGCCCCGGTATTCCGAAGGACCTCCAAGGCCGCGTCTTCGACCGCTTCTACCGTGTGATCGGAAGTGGCGCGGAGGGCAGCGGATTAGGCCTATCTATCGTACAGGAGACACTGGAGGCACATGACGGAGCGATCACCCTTGGCACTTCGCAGTGCCTTAACGGGCTGAAGGTGACGGTTCAATTACCTTCCAGAGCGCAGCAGCCAAGGTAGCAACCATATTCATCGACCCCGTAGGTTGATGGGTAGCCTGAAGGCGTCCACTTGCGCCCCATTCATTGGGCGCACCCGAAACAGCGATGCTTCGACCTCTCGCCACTCATAATCGGACAAGTGATGATTCACAGAGAATTTCACCGAAGCCAGCGTGGCGGGTGCTTGCGCGCTGGCGTTTTGGGTGCGAATGACGGGCTTCTTTCTACCAGCAGCCTGATCGTGGCAATGGTCGGTGCTGGGGCAGCGACGCACACCGTTCTCATCACTGGACTATCTGGACTTCTTGCCGGCGCCCTTTCAATGGCTGCTGGCGAGTATGTCTCAGTCAGCTCGCAAGCCGATGCGGAGAAAGCCGATACAGAAAAAGAGCGTGGTGAGCTTGCCAAACAGCCGGATGCAGAGCTGCTTGAACTGACTACCATTTACGAAAAGCGAGGACTGAGCCGCCAACTGGCCGCGGAGGTGGCTCGTGAGCTCACTGCGCATGATCCCCTATCTGCTCACCTTCGAGACGAGCTTGGCATACATGAGCTTACCAAGGCCCGGCCTTTAGAGGCCGCGGTCGCCTCTGCAGCTTCATTCGTGCTCGGAGCGCTCCCACCTGTCCTCATGGTCGCACTTCTGAACCACAGCGGCTTGGCAGCGGCGATAGTGCTTATGACTCTCGTCATCCTGGGCATCCTGGGAGCTCTCGCAGCCAAGCTCGGAGGCGCATCACAATTGCGCGGGACCTTACGCGTGGTGATCTGGGGCGCAATGGCGATGGGAAGCACGTATGCGATTGGCACATGGTTCGAATCACTCGCCACAAGCTGAATGCTGTGGCGACTCTGCGCACTTCGACGAAATCCAAGCGCTTGCATCCAGTGGGCCCAGATTGCCCGGTAGACAACGTCAGCTCATTTAGTCAGGTGGTGTGGTCTGACCGTGAGCCGATCCACTGCTGACAAGAGATCTTTCAATCTAAGAGGCTTACGCACCAACGAAACCCCTGCGTGAGACTGAGGGAGCAAGTCTATGAACGGCCCCGACATGAACACATACGGGACTGATTGATCTCTCAGATGGTCAGCAAGCTCAAAGACAAGCTCGTTGCCGACATGAACGTCCAGCAGTGCAGCCGAAAAGGTCTGCTCATTGCTCATCTGGACAGCCTGGCTCACAGTTCTAGCCCAGTGCACTTGGTATCCATGATCAAGAAAGAGAGCCTCAAGAATCTCGCCGAAGACTGCGTCGTCCTCGACCACAAGAACGCTTAGTGAAGACGATGGACCTGACGATGGATCATGCATGAGCACGCACTGAGAAAGATGACTTATTCACAATGGGCCAACCAAGGTGACCGTAGTCTTCACACTGCTTGGGCCGCCAATTGCCCATCACCAGCGAATTGGTAGCCCCGCCAGGTACCGACGAGAGGTCGCTAAGACCAACACGGCTTAGCAGCTGCCATTCCTCCCCCGATAGCGATCCCTGATCGCCTGCCCTACCGGATGTTCGCTGCCGGCCCGAAGTAGACCTTTGCCCTACCCCTGATAACGATCCGTAATCGCCCGCCCTATCCCGTGCCCGCACTCGGACGAAGAGCGGGTTAATTGAGAAGGTCAGCCTCCCAACTGGTCGTTGATCGCCCACTTAGCGCCGATCAATCTGCTTCACCGCCCAAGTCCCGATCCAGCATACAGTCGATGAAAGCCCGCAACGCCGGCAGCATATGCCGGCGGCTCGAGTAGTACAGGTAAAGGCCAGGGACCTTGGGCGACCAGTCCGCCAGTACGCGCCGCAGGCGGCCATCGCGCAGTGCCTCGGCGATGTCATCGTCGTTATAGGCATACAGGATTCCAAGTCCCTGCAACGCTGCGGGCACGATGATGTCCTGGTGGTTGGAGATCACGTTTCCTTCGCCGAGGAACTCGACGGTTTTCCCCGCTTTACTGAATTCCCAGCCCGCAATCCTGCCGCTGCCGGGGAAGCGCCAAAGGATGCAGGCGTGTCGGCTCAGCTCCTCAGGCGTCCTGGGTTCACCGTGGCGGGCAAGATAGTCCGGCGATGCGACGGCAAGCAGTTCGACATCGGGCGTCATTCGGACCGCAACCATATCCTTCTGCACGCGATTGCCCACGCGGATGCCGGCATCGAACCCTTCGCCCGCGATGTCGCTCAGGCCGTCATCGATCACGATGTCCAGCACCACATCGGGATGGGCACGTGCGAAACGTCCAAGCCGTGGCGCGATCAGACGCTTGGCAGCCATGCTGAGCGTGTTGATGCGCAGCGTTCCCGAGGTACGGGTCCGTGTGTCCACCGCCTCCGCTACGGCCGCGTCCATTTCCCGCAGCATCGGCGCCATGCGTTCGTGCAGCCGCCTGCCCGGCTCGGTGGGAGAAACACTGCGCGTGGTCCGGTTCAACAGGCGCACGCCCAGTCGCGCTTCCAGCTGGCGAATGGTCTGACTGAGCGCGGACCGGGAGAGCCCCAGGTGATCGGCCGCCTGGGCGAAGCTTGACCTGTCCACGATGGCGACGAACGCCTTCAGTTCTGCAAATTCAGAGCCGCGCATTGTGCACTCGTTTCTACATAGCCTGCTCAGATAGTAGGTGATTCTCTTACCACAAGGAACGAGTCACTCTGGCCCCGTCCACCACAACGGAGAACTGACATGCAAAGACTCGATCTTCCCGAACCGATCAAGGCCTATTTTGTCGCCGACCAGCACGACGGCCGGGCGGTTGCCCGATGCTTCACGCCCAACGGGCGTGTGCTGGATGAAAGAAATACCCATTCAGGTACAGCGGCGATCGAAGCATGGAAAGACGCTTCCTCGGCAAAATACACCTACGTCGCCCGCCCCCGAGCGGTAGAGAGGCTGGATCGCAGCTATATCGTGATCGCCGAAGTGTCAGGCAACTTCCAGGGCAGCCCGGTTGACCTGCGCTACATCTTCATTCTGGAACGCCGCAAGATCGCCTCGCTGGAGATTGCCCCATGACCTTCGATCTTCAATTGACAGGCAAGCGGGTGCTGGTGACAGGCGGTGCCCGTGGCCTGGGCGCTGCGGTCGTCGATCTGTTGTCGAGGCTGGGGGCACGTGTCGTGACGGCTGCGCTGTCGGCGCCGAAGCACCCTGTCGATGGTGTGCATTATGTAGCGGCGGATCTCGCTACCGCCGAAGGCGTGCGCCAGACGTGGGAGGCAGCCACACGCCATCTCGGCACCCTCGACATTCTGATCAACGTGGTGGGCGGGTCGTCGGCGCCGGCGGGTGGCTTCGCTCGGCTGGACGATATGGAGTGGACCAAAGCGCTCGATCTGAACTTGATGTCGGCGGTGCGGATGGATCGCACCTGCTTGCCCGCCATGATCGCCCAGGGCTCAGGAGTGATTTTGCATGTGACGTCGATCCAGCGGCTACTGCCGCTGCATGACGCCACGATTGCCTATGCCGCAGCGAAGGCGGCGTTGTCCACCTACAGCAAGGCCCTCTCCAAGGAAGTGACCCCCAAGGGGGTGCGCGTGGTCCGCGTGTCGCCGGGCTGGATCGAGACAGACGCTGCGATCGCATTCGTCGAGCGGATTGCGTCCAATGCAGGCACAGATTATGAGCGCGCCAAACAGCAGGTCATGCAGGGGCTGGGCGGCATCCCGCTGGGGCGCCCGGCCAAGCCCGCCGAGGTAGCCGATCTCATTGCGTTCCTGGTCTCGCCGCGGGCGGCGTCCATCTCCGGGGCCGAGTACACGATCGATGGCGGCACGGTACCGACCGCCTGAGGTTGCGCCCCGACCATCCGGGCCGCTCGCGCTCGCGGCCTTCACAGTTACCACGGCACCCCGAATGCAACTATGCAAGCACGCGACCTGCCCCCTCGGTAACCTATGCCCCACTTTCGCCGTCTCTTTGGTCGTTGGCTCCGTCTGCGTCGTCTTGTCCGTTGGCGCTGGCGTGAGCGCCAGGCCTCGGTCCCGGCCATCGAAGCCGCCGAGGTTCCACTGCGGGCCGCGCTGTACAGCGTTGAACAGATGGAGGTGTACGGCCGCGCGCTTGCGCGCCAGCATCGCGTGCGGATGCGTCCTGGCGCAGAGCGCCTGCTCGATCGCCTGCAGGCCAACGAACGTGTCCTGGAAGACGCCAACACGCTGCTCAGCAACGTAGTGCGCGAACAGCGGCCGGTGACGCCGGCCGGGGAATGGCTGCTCGACAACTATTACCTGATCCAGGAGCAGATCCAGACCGCGCGCCGCCACCTGCCGCGTGGCTACAGTCGGCAGCTGCCGTCGCTTGTCGCCGGCCCCTCGGCCGGGTTGCCGCGCGTGTATGAACTGTCGATGCAGGCCATCGCGCACGGCGATGGCCGCATCGATGCAGACACCTTGAGCCGCTTCATCGCTTCGTACCAGTCGCTTGCGCCACTGAGCCTGGGCGAACTGTGGGCCGTTCCCATCATGCTGCGTCTGGCGCTGCTGGAGAATCTGCGGCGCATGGCGGCACGGGTGATGCGTGACGGGACGGACCGCGGCCTGGCGGCCCAATGGGCGGACAACCTCAATCGCGCCGCCTCCGACACCCCTACCGACGTGGTCCTGGTGGTGGCCGACATGGCACGCTCTGAGCCGCCCTTGACCGGCGCGTTCATCGCCGAGCTGACCCGCTCGCTGCAAGGGCGCGGCGGCGCCTGGGCCATGCCCGTCTCCTGGCTGGAACAGTGGGCTGCCGCGGCTGGGCAGCGCATCGACGAGCTGGTTGCCGCCGAGGGGCAGCAACAAGCGGCGGATCAGGTCTCAATCGGCAACAGCATCGGCAGCCTGCGGTTCCTCTCCACCATGGATTGGCGCACCTTTGTCGAAGATATGAGCGTGGTCGAGCAGCGGCTGCAGGAGGACCCCATGGGCGTCTATCCGCAGATGGATTTCGGGACCCGCGACGCCTATCGCCATGTCGTGGAAAAGATCGCCCGCGGTAGCCGCGTCGCCGAAGAGCGCGTTGCGACCATTGCGCTTGATCTGGCACGGGCGGCCACACCGGTCGATGGGCCACGCACGCACGTGGGCTATTGGCTCGTCGGCGAAGGCGTGGACGCCACCGTGGACGCGGTGGCCGAGGCAGCACCGCGCCACCGCAAGGCCCGGCTACGGGCGCATCGCGTGCCACTTGCCCTCTACCTGCTGCCGATCGCGCTGCTGGCCGTGGTGGCCACCGCTGGCCTGCTGGCCTCGGGCAGTGGCGCGGTGCCCGTGTGGCTGGCCGCGCTGTTCGGGCTGCTGGTGTTCAGCGAGCTGGGCATCGTTCTGGTGAACTGGACCGCGACGGTACTGGTCACCCCCAGGCCGTTGCCCAAGCTCGATTTCAGCGAAGGCATCCCTGTGGCTTGCTCCACCGTGGTCGCGGTCCCCTCGATGCTGTCCAGCATCGACGGCATCGATGTGCTGACCGAAGCGCTGGAGGTCCGCTTCCTGGCCAATCGCGATCCTCAGCTGCGCTTCGTGCTGCTGACGGACTTCCTGGACGCCCCGGCCGTCGAGACGCCGACGGACGACACCCTGCTCGCGCACGCCGTTGAACGGATCGAGGCACTGAACAGCCGCTACGCGGCCGAGCGCGGCGATCGCTTCTATCTGCTGCATCGCCCCAGGCAATGGAACCCGGGCGAAGGGGTGTGGATGGGGCACGAGCGCAAGCGCGGCAAGCTGGCAGCGCTCAATGCCCTGCTCCGCCAAGGCGATGCGGACGCGTTCATGCGCACCGTCGGTGACACGGCGGCCTTGGTCGGCGTCCGCTACGTCATCACCCTGGATTCGGACACGCAGCTCCCGCGGGATGCCGCACGCGCCTTCGTCGCCACCCTGGCGCACCCGCTCAACCGCCCGCGCTTTGATCCGGCGCTGCAACGCGTGGTGGAGGGCTACGGCATCCTGCAACCCAGCGTCGGCACCAGCCTGGGCACGCGCCGCACCTCGCGGTTTGCCCGGATGTTCGGCAGCGAGCCCGGCATCGATCCGTACTCGCGCATGGTCTCGGATGTCTACCAGGACCTGTTCGACGAAGGCTCGTTCGTGGGCAAGGGCATCTATGACGTCGAAGCGTTCGAGCATGCGCTGGAGGGTCGCCTGCCTGAGAACCGCATCCTCAGCCACGACCTGCTGGAAGGCTGCTATGCACGCGCTGGCCTGGTCAGCGACGTGCGCCTGTACGAGGACTATCCCGAACGCTATGCCGCCGATGCCAAGCGCCGTGCGCGGTGGATCCGCGGCGACTGGCAGCTGTTGCCGTGGTTGATGCCGTGGACGCCGCGCCCGGGATCAGGGTGGGAACGCAACCGGCTCAGCCTGCTGTCGCGCGGCAAGTTGCTGGACAACCTGCGCCGGAGCGTGGTGCCGATTGCTGCCTTGGCCTTGCTCGTGGCGGGCTGGCTGTATGCCGAACGCCCGGTCGCGTGGACGGCGTGGGTGCTGGCGTTGTGGTTCGCGCCGCCGCTGATCGGCATGCTGCGCGATGCGCTGAGCGTTCCGGACGACACCCCGCTGGAAGCGCACTACATCATGGTTGGGCGCGGCACGCTGCAGTCGTTGCTGCGTGCCGCCACCCAGGTCGCGTGCCTGCCCTACGAAGCGTTGCTGGCCGCTGGCGCGGTGCTGCGTACGCTCTGGCGCATGACCGTCACCCGCCGCCACCTGCTGCAATGGAACCCCTCCAGCGAAGTCGAGCGCCGCCTTGGCAGCGACCGCGGTGCGGAATGGCGGGTGATGGCGCCGGCGTCGGTGCTGGCGGTTGCGCTGGCAGCGGTCGTGGCCAGTGTGGCTCCGCACGCCCTGCCGGTCGCCCTGCCCCTGCTGCTGGCGTGGACCTTCGCGCCCGCGTTGATGGCGTGGCTGGGCCGGCCGCCGGCCGCGAGCGTGGCCGAACTGTCCGTGACCCAGCGGGCGTTCCTGGGCCGGCTGGCGCGGCGCACCTGGTCGTTCTTCCAGGCGTGGGTGCGCGAGCAGGATCATTGGCTGCCGCCGGACAACATCCAGGAGCACCCGACGCTGGTGGTGGCGCGGCGCACCTCGCCGACCAACATCGGCCTGTCCCTGCTGGCCAATCTGTCCGCGTGGGATTTCGGCTGGCTCCAGCTGGGCGCGGTCGCGGAACGTACTGCCCTCACCTTCGATACGCTGGACCAGCTCCCGCGCCATCGCGGCCACTTCCTGAACTGGTACGACACCGAAACCCTGGCGCCGCTTCAGCCGCGCTACGTCTCCACCGTGGACAGCGGCAACCTGGCCGGCCACCTGCTGACGCTGCGCCAAGGCCTGCTCGCGCTGGTGGACGCGCCGGTGCTGGCGCCACACACCTTCGATGGCCTGGCCGATACGCTCGGCGTGCTGGAAGAGGAACGGCAGCGCCATCGCCCCGCTGACGCACTACTGGGCGAGGCGCTCAACCATCTTCGCCAGCGCCTGGCATCAACGCGTACCGACCGCCCCCGTGGGACCGCACAGCTGCTTGCCCGGTTGCAGGAGCTGGCCGCTCTGGCCGACGCCGTGCTGGCGCAGTGGCCGGCACCGGAGTCGCCCGAAGAAGGTGCGCTGCACTGGCCGGCCCTGTTCGCTGCCGAATGCCATGCCGCCCACGCGACGCTCGCCGACCTCCCTGCCGATGCCGGCGCGGACGTGGAGGCGCCGGTGCCCAGCCTGCGCCAGCTGGCCGCGCTGCCCGGTTCCGCCGGTGCGGACGCGCGCGTGCGCATCGAGCAGCTGCAGGCGCTGGCGCACCGCGCCGGGCAGTTCTCGCTGATGGAATACGGGTTCCTGTTCTACCGTACCCGCAACCTGCTCTCGATCGGCTACAACGTCGACGATCATCGCCTCGACAATAGCTTCTACGACCTGCTGGCCTCCGAAGCACGGCTGTGCGCCTTCGTCGCCATCGCCCAGGGCCAGTTGTCACAGGAGAGCTGGTTCGCACTTGGCCGGATGCTCACCGAGGTCAACGGCACGCCGACGCTGTTGTCATGGAGTGGCTCGATGTTCGAGTACCTCATGCCGCAGCTGGTGATGCCCAGCTACCCGGACACACTGCTCGACCAGACCGCGCGGCATGCGGTCGAGGCGCAGATCGTCTACGGCCGTAGCTTGAATCTGCCGTGGGGCGTCTCCGAGTCCGGCTACAACGCCGTCGATGCCCGCCTGAACTACCAGTACCGTGCCTTCGGCGTGCCCGGGTTGGGCCTCAAGCGCGGCCTGGGCCAGGACCGGGTGATCGCGCCCTATGCCAGCATGATGGCGCTGATGGTGGCACCGGAGGCGGCGTGCCAGAACCTCCAGGCACTCGAAGGCCTGGGGTTCTCCGGGCGCTTTGGCATGTACGAAGCGATCGACTACACCCCTGCCCGGCTACCGCCGGGGCACGATCACGTCCTGCTGCGTTCATTCATGGCCCACCACCAGGGCATGGGCCTGCTGTCGCTGGATTACCTGTTGCGCGACCAGCCGATGCAGCGCCGTTTCGTTGCCGATACCGAGTTCCAGGCGACCTTGTTGCTGCTGCAGGAACGCATCCCGCGCATCGGCGTATTCCATCCGCATGAGGTCGAAGCCCTGGGCGAGCACTCGGCCATGACCGAGCACGAGACCTCCCTGCGCGTCCTGCGCGACCCGGCCGGCCCGCGCCCGGAAGTGCAGCTGCTCTCCAACGGTCGCTACCACGGCATGCTGACCCATGCCGGCGGCGGCTACAGCCGCCACGGCGACCTGTCGCTCACCCGCTGGCGCGAAGACGGCACCACCGATGCCTGGGGCACGTTCTGCTACCTGCGCGACGTGGACAGCGGCGAGTTCTGGTCTGCCGCCTACCAGCCCACCTGCGTGGCGCTGGAGCATTACGAGGCGATCTTCTCCGACGCCAAGGCAGAGTTCCGTGGTGCCCGCCGCGGCTGCGAGAGCCATCTGCAGGTCGCCATTTCCGCCGAGGATGACATCGAGCTCAGGCGCCTGCGCCTGACCAACCGCGGCCGTCGCCAGCGCACGGTGGAAATCACCACCTATGCCGAAGTGGTGCTGGCCCCCGCAGCGTCCGACGACGCGCATCCGGCCTTCAGCAACCTCTTCGTGCAGAGCGAGATCCTGGCCGCCAAGCAGGCCGTGCTCTGCACGCGCCGGCCCCGTTCGCACGACGAAGTGCCACCGTGGATGTTCCATCTGGTCGCGGTGCATGACGCCGAGGTGGTGTCGATCTCCTACGAAACCGACCGTGCGCGCTTCCTGGGCCGTGGCAACACGCCGCGGACGCCGCAGGCGTTGACCACCGATATCGACCTCTCCGGCACGGACGGCTCGGTGCTCGACCCGATCGTGGCGATCCGCGTCCGCGTGGTGCTGGAGCCCGAGCAGACCGTGCAGCTGGACATGGTGTATGGCATCGGCGCCGACCGCACCGGCTGCGAGGCGATGGTCGACAAATACCGTGACCGCCGCCTGGCGGACCGTGTCTTCGACCTGTCCTGGACACACAGCCAGGTGGTGCGCCGTCAGATCAACGCCAGCCAGGCCGAGGCCTCTCTGTACGAGCGCCTGGCCAGCCACGTGCTGTATGCCAATCCGCTCCTGCGCGCGGGCGACGCCGTCCTGCAGCAGAACCAGCGCGGACAATCCGGGCTGTGGGGCCATGCCATCTCGGGCGACCTGCCCATCGTGCTGCTCAAGGTCACCGACGCGGAGAACGTGGAACTGGTCAGGCAGCTGGTGCAGGCGCACGCGTATTGGCGCCAGAAGGGACTCAACACCGACCTGGTGATCTGGAACGACAGCAAGGCCGGTTACCGGCAGGAACTGCAGGACCAGATCCTGGGCATGGTAGCCGCCAGTTCGGAGACGGGCCTGCTCGATCGCCCCGGCGGCATTTTCGTGCGGCCGGTGCAGAACATGAGCCACGAGGACCGCGTTCTGCTGCAGGCGGTGGCACGGGTGGTGCTCAGCGATGAGGACGGCACGCTGGCCGCGCAGGTGGGGCGCCAGCCGCTGCCCGTGCGACGGATACCGGCGCTGGTGCCGCAGGCGGAGCAGCAGGAGCTGGCACTGGCGATGGACGCGACGCCCGGGCTGCCCGTCGTCGCCGACCCGGGACCCGAACCCGGGCTGCCCCCGGGTGTCGAGCACGACGAGGAGGTGGACGACCCGTGGCCGTTCCTTCCGTACCGCGGCGCTGGCCGATTCGACAACGGCACCGGCAGTTTCAGCGAGGATGGCCGCGAGTACGTGGTGGTGGTGCGCGAAGGTGCCCCGACGCCGGCACCGTGGGCCAACGTGATCGCGAACGCCCGTCTCGGCACGGTCGTCAGCGAGAGTGCGCCGGGCTATACCTGGTTTGAGAACGCACACGAATTCCGCTTGACGCCCTGGCTAAATGACCCGGTGTCCGACACCGGCGGCGAGGCCTTCTACGTGCGCGATGAGGACACCGGCCGTGTCTGGTCGCCGATGCCGTTGCCATGCCGGGGCACTGGTGCGTACCGTACCCGCCATGGCTTCGGCTACACGGTCTACGAGCACGTCGAAGACGGTATCGCCAGCGAGTTGTGGGTCTTCGTCGATGTCACCGCGCCGCTGAAGTTCTCGGTCCTGCGCTTGCACAACCTGTCGGGGCGGCCACGGCGCCTGTCGGCCATCGGCTACGTGGAGTGGGTCATGGGTGACCTGCGCCCGAAGTCACGCATGCACGTGGTGACCGAACGCGACCCGCAGACCGGGGCGCTGCTGGCGCGCAACAGCTACAGCACCGAGTTCGGCGGCCGGATGGCCTTCTTCGACACCGATGCCGAGGGCTGCGGCTGGACCTGTGACCGCCTGGAGTTCATCGGCCGCAACGGCGGATTGCACGCACCTGCAGCGTTGCGTCGCGAGCGTCTGGATGCCCGGGCCGGCGCGGGCCTTGATCCCTGCGCGGCGATCCAGGTGCCGCTGGAGCTGGCGCCTGGCGACCGCAGTGAAACCACGTTCCGCCTTGGCGCGGGGCGCGACCGCGAGGAAACGCTGGCGTTGGCACGAAGCCGCCAGGGCAATCAGGAAGCCATCGATGCGCTGGATGCCGTGCGCATCCACTGGCGCAATGTGCTGGCCACGGTGCAGGTCCGCACACCGGACCCGGCGTTCGATGCACTGGCCAATGGCTGGCTGGTCTATCAGACCCTGGGCTGCCGCTACCTGGCACGCAGTGGCTACTATCAGTCCGGCGGCGCGTTCGGCTTCCGCGACCAGCTGCAGGACGCGCTCGCCCTCGTACACGCGCGCCCGGACCTGACCCGCGAACACCTGCTGCTCTGCGCGGCACACCAGTTCACCGAAGGCGATGTGATGCACTGGTGGCACCCGCCGCAGGGTCGCGGCGTGCGCACCCGCTGCTCGGACGACTATCTGTGGCTGCCCCAGGGCGCATCCCGCTACCTGGAGGTCACCGGCGACGCCAGCGTGCTGGACGAAGTGGTGGGCTACATCGAGGGTCGCGCGGTGACCCCGGAGGAGGAAGGCTACTACGACATGCCCACCCTTTCGGCGCAGCGCGGCACACTGTATGCGCACTGCGTCGTCGCGCTGGAGCGCGGGTGCCGGTTGCTCGGCGAACGTGGGCTTCCGTTGATGGGCAGCGGCGATTGGAACGATGGCATGAACCGCGTCGGCGACCAGCAGCGCGGTGAAAGTGTGTGGCTCGGTTTCTTCCTGCATGACACGCTTCGCCGCTTCATCGGGCTGGCCAACGCGCGTGGCGATGCCGCCCGTGCGCAATGGTGCGAAGAACAGGCCGAACGCCTGCGTCAGAACCTGGAACAGCATGCCTGGGACGGCGCGTGGTATCGCCGTGCCTGGTTCGACAACGGAGCCATGTTGGGCTCGTCACAGAACCTGGAATGCCGCATCGATTCGATCTCCCAGAGCTGGTCGGTGCTGTCAGGCGTGGCCGCGCCTGAGCGTGCCAGCCAAGCCCTGGATTCGCTGTACACGCATCTGGTGCGAAAGGACGCCAAGCTGATCCAGCTCCTCGACCCGCCCTTCGACCAGACCACGGAGGACCCCGGCTACATTCGGGGTTATGTACCGGGCGTGCGCGAGAATGGCGGCCAGTACACCCACGCGGCGGTGTGGGCGGCGATGGCATTCGCCCAACAGGGCGATGCGGTGCGTGCCTGGGAGCTGGCCGGCATGATCAACCCCCTGAACCACACGCTGGACGCCGAGGCGGTCCAGACCTACCGCGTCGAACCCTATGTGTTGGCTGCCGATGTCTACGCCGTGTCCCCGCACGTCGGGCGAGGCGGCTGGACCTGGTACACCGGGTCGGCCGGGTGGATGTATCGCCTGCTGGTGGAATCGCTGCTCGGCATCCGTCGCGACGGTGATCGACTGTCGCTTGAACCTTGCCTGCCCGATCACTGGCCGTCGTTCGAGCTCAGCTACCGCTTCGGGCGCAGCCTGTACGAGTTCGTGGTGACCCGCACTGCGCAGGGTCAGCCGACCCTGCATGTGGATGACGTCCTGCAGCCGGACCTCACCGTCCTGCTCCGCGACGACGGTCATTACTACCGTGTCGCGCTTGATCTGGGTGCACCGCCGGGATGAACGTTCGTCCCGAGATACAGGTGCAACTTGATGCGCTGGCCGACAAGCTGGACCACTGGGTGGCGCGCGTGCGCCACCCAGCGCAATTCTGGACACAGTTTGAACAGCTGGCTGGCGAGATTCTCGACCAATGCGCGAACGCGGAAAGGGACCATGCGTGTGCGTGCATCCAGGCCATGCTCGAACGCCATGCGCTGGAACTCCCGTCCTGGTTCGAACGCGGCGACACCCCGCCGCCGGGGACGCCGGGAGCGTGATAGCGGAGTGCCCGTGCCGGCTCAAGATCAGAAGCTGTACTTCACGTGCGTGTGCAGCCGGTTCAGCCGGTGTCGCTGGGAACCGTCCCGACCAGCAGTGTGCGGGGTTGGCGCTGGGCGACGGCCTCGCGTCGTCTGCGCCGGCCATCCGTGGCCAGGCGCGTGCGCAACGTGGCCTCGCCAACCGCCGGGCGCGGATCAACCCGATACGACAGCGGGAATCTTGATGGACTTGACGTTGACAAACTCCTTCAGCCCCTCGGGACCGTGCTCACGCCCATAGCCGGAGGCCTTCACACCCCCGAAGGGAAGCGCGGGGGACGCCACGTCGAAGGTGTTGATGAACACCATGCCGGTGTCGAAGTACGTGCTCGCCAGTTCCCGGGCGCGCTGGACGTCTCGGCTGAAGATGCCCCCACCCAAGCCGTAGCGGCTGTCGTTGGCGATGCGCAGCGCATCTTCATCGTCCTCGGCGCGGATGATGGCCGCCGCAGGACCGAACAGCTCATCCTCGTAGGCCACCTGGCCCGGTGCCACATCCGCCAGCACCGTGGCGGGGTAGAACCAGCCGGTGCGGTCTGGCACCTCACCGCCAACCACCAGGCGTGCGCCCTGCTCCACGCTCTTGGTCACTTGTTCGTGCAGCTTGTCACGCTGCGCCTTGGAGACCATGGGGCCGAGCTGGGTGTCGTCGGCGTTCGGGTCGCCCATCCGGATCGCCACGAACGCCTTGGCATAGGCGCTGACGAAGGCCTCGTAGTTCTTCTTTGTCACGATAAAGCGCTTGGCGTTGACGCAGGTCTGCCCGTTGTTGAACAGGCGGCCTTTGACGCAGGTCGCCACGGCCAGATCCAGGTCGGCATCGTCCAGCACCAGATAAGCATCGTTGGAGCCCAGCTCAAGCACCGTCTTCTTGAGGGCTGCCCCCGCCTTCGCGGCCACGGTACGCCCTGCCGCTTCGCTCCCGGTCAGTGTCACCGCGCGCACCAGATCGTTTTCCACGATGGCATTGGACTGGTCGTGGCTGATCAACAGTACGCCAAACAGCCCTTTGGGCAGCCCGGCACTTTCGTAGATGTCACGCAGCAGCAACCCACTGCCGGTGCAGCTCTCGGCGTGTTTGAGCAGCACGCCATTGCCGGCCATCAGGCTGGCGATGGAGTAGCGGATCGCCTGGTAGGCCGGGAAGTTCCAGGGCTGGATGCCGTACACCACACCGATCGGCGCGTGGGTGACGACGCCCGTGGCGCCCTCCACATCCCGCTCCTCATCAGCCAGAACGACAGGGCCCTGCTTGGCGGTGTAGTCACAGATGCTGGCACACAGCTCGATTTCAGTGCGGCTGTCTTCAATGAGCTTGCCGACCTCGTCGGTCATCAGCTGTGCGAACTCCTCCTTCCGCTCGCGAAGTGCCTTGGCAATGCCGGCAATCACCTTTGCTCGCTCATCGAGACTGCGGAGACGCCATTGCGTAAAGGCTTCATGGCTCGCCTTGACGACGGCAGCGGCTTCGGCGTCAGACATGTAGGAATAGGTGGCGACCACTTCTTCGGTCAGCGGATTTACCGTGGTGAGATGGCTGTTGGGCATGGGAAAGGACTCTTCACTTCAAAACGGGGGTCGGTAAAGAGTCGCCGTCGTGCAGTTTCCAGGCCGTGAATTCCTGGACGACGTGCATCACTGCGGGTTCACTGAATCGCATTCCTGCCGCTTGATTTCGATGGCATACGCATCGAGCGTGTCGCCGGGTCCAGCGGCGCATATGCGCTTACCTATAGGGTGGACGCGACGCTGCTGCGACGGGTGCCGGTGATACCCACTTCATCGCGGTGCTATCGCTGCGCAGTCCCATCCTTCTCCCACCTCAGCGTGAATGTCACCTCCATCTTCTGGCCTGGCACCAGCCGCCGCGGCGCCAGGGTAAACCCATCCGGCGGACCGGTCTGAGGCTCCACGCACGTCGCGTGTCCAGCACCGTCATACAGCACCCAGTGATCCGTATCCGCCCACAGCCGCAGGCGCTGGGTGCCAGACACCAGCGACACCTCGGCTTGATTGATGAAACAGTCATCCCAAGGTCCGGGCGCGGGGCTGACGCAAGGCAACATGGCAATGCCCTCCCCGTCCCGTGGATACATCGCACTGGGCGAGAACAGCACCTGATCCGGCTTGCGGAACCAGGGATGAAAGCCGAGCACGGCGGGCATTGCGTGGTCGCCAGCCTGGACGGAGAGGTGCAGGTCCAGGCGATCCGGCCGTACGTGGATGCTCTGCGTCGCACTGCCGCCGAAGGGCCAGTAAGCGTCCTTGGGCAGCGCCAGCGACAACGTCACCGCCTCCGCGCCGATGCTCTCGATGTGCCAGGGCCGCGTAAAACCGACCCCGTGGATAGCGTGCGCCCCAAAGTTCGCAGGCAACTCCATTGCCCTGCCGTCAAAGACAAAGCGTCCCTGCCGAATGCGTCCCGCCCATGGCACCATCGGGTAGCACCCCCAGCCGATGGCAGCCGCACTACCCTCGTGTTCGCCCACCAGCCACTCCACGCCGTCGTAGCGCAGATGGGCAATGCGCCCACCGGCTTCCGGGGCGAGCGCGACCTCCAGCTTGCCTGCACGCAACCAGTAAAGGCGGCCGGCAGGCAGCGGCGCCTGCGCATCGTCCCTGGGTGAGGCCGTTTCAAGCGCCATAGGGATCAATCGTCCGGATGCTGCCGTCCGCGTTCATGTGCAGCGGTGTGCACTTGACCGAGCGCAGGTGGGTCACCCCGCCGGACAACACGGCGTCATGGTAGAACAGGTACCACTGCCCTTCGAAGGCGCAGATGGAGTGGTGCGTGGTCCAACCCACCACGGGCGTGAGGATCACGCCGCCATAGGTGAACGGTCCGTACGGGCTGTCGCCGATGGCATAGCAGAGCAGATGGGTGTCACCCGTGGAGTACGACAGGTAATAGCGCCCCTGGTATTTGTGCAGCCACGGTCCCTCGAAGAACCGGCGCGCGTGGTCGTCGGCGCGCAACGGCTGCCCGTGCTCGTCCAGGATGATGATCTCGCGCGTGGGTTCGGCAAGGCGGGTCATGCTGGCATCCAGCCGGCCAACCCGCGGGCCGAGTGCAGGCGCGTCTCCGGTCGGCTCTTCGTGCGCTGCGTCGTAACGGTTGTCCCGATACTTCTGCAGCTGACCACCCCAGATGCCGCCGAAATAGAGGTAGTGCGTGCCGTCGTCGTCCTCGTACACGGCAGGATCGATCGAGTACGTCCCCTCCATGGGCGCGGGTTCGGGGGTGAACGGACCCTCCGGGCGATGTGACGCGGCTACGCCGATGCGGAACATACCCTGCCTGTCCTTGGCCGGAAAATAGAGGTAATAGCGTCCGTCCCGGCTGGCCGCGTCGGGCGCCCACATCTGCTGTGCGGCCCACGGCACGTCGCGGACATGCAGCGCCACGCCGCAGTCGGTGGTCTCGCCGTCGGGCGTGTCCATCCGCAGTACGTGGTAGTCCTCCATGCCGAAGTGACCGCCCTCATCGTCGAAGGGTGCGCCGCTGTCGATGTCGTGCGACGGGTAGATGTACAGGCGCCCCTCGAACACATGGGCCGACGGATCGGCCGTGTAGATGTGGGTCACCAGCGGCGGGGAGATCGCGTGTGCCGTGAGGTGATGCCCGGTGCCGCCCTGCCGGCGCGCATGCAGGTCCTGCTCGATGCGGGCTTCCATCTTCTTGTCGATCTCATAGAGCAGGAGCAGCACGACCGCGAGCAGGAACGGCAGGGAGCAGTACACACTCACGGTCAGGCGGATGCCGTCCACCACGGCCTGGGGTTGCTGTTCCGCGCCCGCCTGGTAGCCGTGGTGCGCCAGAATGCCGGCGACCAGTGCGCCGCCGATGCTCAGGCCGATCTTCAGGCCACACAACATCGCCGAAAAGATGATCGCGGTGGCGCGGCGGTGGTTCTTCCACTCGGAGTAATCGGCGACGTCGGCGATCATCGCCCACAGCAGCGGGATGGTGATGCCGTAGAAGAACCCGTGCAGCATGAAGGCCGCAAAGCCCACGGCAACCGCCGTAGGCGGGAGGAAGTAGAACGCAAGCAGAAACAGGGTGGACACCAACAGCGCGCCGCCAAAGACACTGCGCTTGCCGAAGCGATCGGCGAGATGGCGGGACACGCCAATGCCCAGGATCATGCACAGGATGCCGCAGGCGTTGAACAGGCTGAACGCAGAGGTCGCCGGATCCTCCGGCCAGGTGAAGCCGGACAGACCCCATCCATTGAGCGTCGCGTTCAATCCTCCGATGAAGTGGTTGAAGCCGGACGTGTCGAGGAAGCCCGCCAATGCGGCTTCGCTCATGTAGTACTGGAAGTAGTAGATGTACGTGCCGCCCTTGAGGGCCAGGTTGATGAAGACCAGCACGGTGAGGGCCAGCATCACTTTCCACGGCCGGTTGTGCAGCAGGTCGGTCAGATCCTGCAGCACCCCGCCCGTCTGCTCCCTGGCGGGCACGATGCGCTCGCGCGTGGTGGCAAAGGTGATCAGAAAGAACAGGGTTCCCACTACGGCAAAGAGGGTCATCACCCGCTCGAAGCCCTGCACGCGATCGCCGTCGCCCAGGATCAGCACCAGCGGCAACAGCAGTACCTGGATGATGAACTGCGCAATCATGACCGCCACGAAGCGGTAGGCCGAGAGGCTGTTGCGCTGGGCCATGCTGCCGGTCAGCACCCCGCTGAGCGCGGAATACGGCAGGTTGTTGGCCGCATACACCAGCATCAGCAGGCCATAGGTGGTCAGGGCGTAGACGACCTTGCCGTGCTCACCGAGGTCCGGCGTACTGAACGCGAGGAGCGACAACACGCCGAACGGGATCGCCGTCCACAGGATCCAGGGCCGGAACTTTCCCCATCGGGTGGCGGT
Source organism: Stenotrophomonas sp. 364 (assembly GCF_009832905.1). Classification (NCBI taxonomy): domain Bacteria; kingdom Pseudomonadati; phylum Pseudomonadota; class Gammaproteobacteria; order Lysobacterales; family Lysobacteraceae; genus Stenotrophomonas; species Stenotrophomonas sp. 364. The sequence goes on along the minus strand of NZ_CP047135.1, from coordinate 1,972,906 downwards.
GCGGTCGGCCGCGATGCCGATCAGCGGCGTGAAGACAAACGCGCCCAGCAGACCGATCACGAAAATGATCGTGGCCGCCGTGGCGGGCGGTAACCGGTACACATCGGTATAGAAGAAGGCCAGGTAGGTGATCAGCGTCTGGAAGATCAGGTTGGCCGCAAGGTCGCCCAGGCTGTAGCCCAGCTTCTCCCGGATCGACAGCGTGTGCTCGGGGGTCTCCACGGATCGCGAATCAGTCACGATTCGCCTCCACGTTGAAGCGGGCCTGCACGCGGGCATCGGCGCTTGAGCCGCCTATCCGCACCTCGTACGCCCCGGGCGGCACGCGATAGGCACCGCGCGCTTCGTCGTACTCGCGCAGCGCCTGGTGCGCGTCCAGGTTGAACGCCACGGTGCGACGCTCGCCCGGGGCCAGGTGAACGCGCTGGAAGCCACGCAGGGTCTGCTGCGCGTCCCCTGCTCCGGCGGCGAGGCGTCGCACATACAGCTGCACCACTTCATCGCCCGCGCGCTTTCCGGTGTTGGTCACGTCCACCTGCAGCTTGAGCGTGCCGTTATCGGCAATCCGGGGCGCATCGGCGCGGAGACTGCCGTAGTCGAACCGGGTATAGGACAGCCCATAGCCGAAGGGATACAGCGGTGTGCCGCGAAAGTAGCGGTAGGTGCGGCCTTCCATCGTGTAATCGTCGAACGCGGGCATCGCCTGGTCCGCGGTGTAGAACGTCACCGGCAACCGGCCGCCCGGGTTGACGTCGCCGAACAGCGCGTTGCCCACGGCCGTGCCGCCGCGTTGCCCCGGATACCAGCTCATCAAAATCGCGGACAGATTCGCCTGGGCCCACTCCACCGCCAACGCCGAACCCCCCGTCAACACCATCACGACCGGTTTGCCGGTGGCGTGCAACGCTTCCAGCAGGGCGCGCTGCGTCGCGGGCAGGCGCAGGTCGGTGCGGTCGCCACCGGCAAAGCCGGGGTAATTGACCGTCATCTCTTCACCCTCCACGTCGCCGGTCAGCCCACCGACGAACACCACCACATCCGCGCTGCGGGCGGCATCCACCGCCTCCTCGAACGGCGGCTTTGCCCCCGGCATGCGCCAGCCCAGGCGCACGCCGGCGTCGCGCTCGGCATCGTAGTACTCCAGCCTCAGGTCGTACGCACGGCCCGCCTGCAGGTCCAGCTCCACACCATCGCTGCGCAGGCGATCGCTGTTGGCCCAATGGTCCAGTACCCGCTTGCCGTCCACGTAGAGGCGGAAGCCGTCGTCGGCGGCCGCCTCGATCCGGTAGCGTCCCGACACCGGCGGCAGCAGCTGGCCACGCCAGCGGATGCTGAACCCGTCGTTGGGAATGCCCTGCCCTGGCGCCGCCTCGCCGCGGGCCAGCAGGTTGTCGGTCGGTGAACCGCGGTCCCAACGGAAGCCGATCTGTGCATCGGTGCGGACCAGTGCCGGCGTCCCGGAGAGATCGGCCGTGCGGAAGTACTCACCGCGCAGGCCACGTTCGGGGGAATCGGCCGAGGGGCGCAGGTAGGCCGCTTCGATCAACGGCGTTGCCCCGGGATCGTCGCGCCCTTCGACCAGGTCCACGCCGCGCGCGTACCGCACCTCCACGCCCTGGGCCGCATCACGGATCCCCTGCAGGATCGTTACCGGCGCTGCCGGCGTGCCGAAGTAGTTGCCGAGCAGTGCCATGGTGTCATCGGCAGTGGGACCGATCACGGCAATGCGCTTGAGGCTGCGTGACAGTGGCAGGACGCCGTCATTCTTCAGCAGCACCAGCGATTCCTGGGCGGCCTTCAACGCCAGCGCATCGTGTGCGTGGGCCTGGTTCACCGACGCGGGAATCCGCGCCCAGCGCACGCGCTCGGGTGGATCGAACATGCCCAGCCGCATCCGCGCGGTGAACAGGCGCGTCACCGCGTCATCGATCTCCGCCTCGCTGATCAGGCCCTGCCGCACGGCCGCCGGCAGCGTCGCGTATTCCTGGCCGCACTCCAGCTCGGTGCCGTTCTTGACGGCCAGCGCCGCCGCAGCCTCGCGGGTGGGCACGATCTTGTGATGCTTCCAGATGTCGACAATGGCCCAGCAGTCAGATACCACGTAGCCCTTGAAGCCCCAGTCGCGGCGCAGCACGTCGCGCAGCAGGAACTGGCTGGCGCTGGCGGACTCGCCGTAGACCCGGTTGTAGGCGCCCATCACCGCATCTACCTGCCCCTCTTTCACCAGCGCCTCAAACGCCGGCAGATAGGTGTCGTAGAGGTCGCGCCTGCTCGGGCGGGCGTCGAAGTGGTGACGGTCGGCCTCGGGGCCGCTGTGCACGGCCAGGTGCTTGGCCGTGGCGTCGAGCTTGCGGTACACCGGGTCGTCGCCCTGCAGGCCTTGCACGAAGGCAACGCCCATCCGTGCGGTGAGGTACGGGTCCTCACCGTAGGTCTCCTGGCCCCGCCCCCAGCGCGGGTCACGGAAGATATTGATGTTCGGCGACCAGTAGGTCAGCCCCTGATAGCGGCCATGCGATCCTTCACGAACGAACTGGTGATGCTTGGCGCGCGCTTCGTCGCTGATGGTGGTCGCCACCTGCCCCATCAACGGCACATCGAACGTGGCCGCGAGCCCGATGGCCTGAGGAAACACCGTGGCCTGCCCTGCGCGCGCGACGCCGTGCAGTCCTTCGTTCCACCAGTCGTAGGCCGGCACGCCCAGGCGCTCGATGGCAGGGGCGGCATTCTGCATCTGTGCCGCCTTCTCCTCCAGGCTCATCTTCGCCACCAGCGCGGCGGCCCGGGTTTCAAAGCTGGCCGAGGTGTCGAGCCAAGGCTGGGGTCCGGCGGCGTAACCGACGTTCGCCAAGGCAGCGGCGGCGCATAGCGCCAGCGTGCGGACGATGGGCATGCGCGTCATCATTTGCTCCTCAAGGCACGCTCATCGCGCGCGAATGGTCCCAGCAGGGCGCCGACAAAACCGCCGGCACGATCAGTACTCAATACGGTGCCGTCCACGTTGTCGGCGAGTGTCTGCCAGCCACGGCCGTCGCCCGTGTCGAACGCGAACGCATAGTGGCCTGCGTCACCTGCAATCCGCAGGTGCAGTGACGGGGTCGCGTCCAGCTCCCGGCTCGCCAGCGTCCTGGTCACCCCGCCGCCGTCCCGCACGTCGAGGAAGACCGCAACACGGTCGCCGCCAAGGCTGCGCACGCCAAGGAAGTACCAGTAGGCCTCGCTCTGGAACGCGGCCAGGCCGGCCGCCACCCCTGCCGCCGGGCGCGTCATCGCGGTGCTGGCCTCGAAGTGCAGATGCTGCTGGCGGCGTCCCAGGAAGGCCGGGTTGCGCAGCGTGTCCAGATTCTCCGGCAGCGGGTGCACCGCCAAGCTGCCCGGCCGCCCGCGCAGGTCTGCCCAGGCCTGCTTGGGAACGCGCACGTGCACCCATCCCGTGCCCAGCACCGGGGCATCGAACGCATCGCGGTCGACGAAGTTACCGGTGGACGGTGCCTGCGACGCCTCGCCCTGCATCCACGCCGGTGCCTTGACCGCATACGGGATGGCCTGGCCGGCCGGCAGGATCACCGGCCAGCCATTCCGCCATTCCACCGGAAGCAGATATGTCTCCCTGCCCGTGTTGTAGTGGCGTGTGTCGTAATTGCGACTGGCAAGGAACACCGCCCACCAGGAGCCGTCCGGCCCTTCCACCAGATCGGCATGCCCGGCATTGGTGATCGGCAGCGGCCGGTCATCGGGCAGGTCGCGCTGGGTGAGAATCGGGTTGCCCGCATACGGCAGGTAGGGTCCCCAGACGTCACGGCTACGCAGCACCACCTGGGAATGCTGTGGCCCGGTGCCGCCCTCGGCGTCGGAGAGGTAGTACCAGCCATCGCGCTTGTACAGGTGTGGCCCTTCGATCCAGATCGGGTTCTTCGCCGGCTCCACGCCGCCGTCGATCAGCACCTTGCGCGGCCCTACCGGCTCGAATGCGGCCAACTCGATCTGCTGCATCCAGATGGCGCGATGGCCTTCGTAGCGCGGCGGGCCGGGCGGCACATCGTTGTTCAGCAGGTAGACGGTGCCATCGTCGTCGAAAAACAGCGACGGATCGATGCCCTCCACGCCAGGCAGCCAGTGCGGGTCGGACCAGGGGCCGGCAGGGTCGCGCGCGGTCGCGATGAAGTTGCCGCCGCTGTCCACCGCTGTGGTGACCACATAGAACATGCCGTCGTGGTACGCGATCGCCGGTGCGAAGATGCCGCGCGACACGCTCAGGCCATCGAAATCCAGCTGGTCCGGACGGTCGATCACGTTGCCGATCTGCTTCCAGTGCACCAGATCCATGCTCTCGAACACCGGAATGCCCGGGAAGTAGGTGAAGCTGGAATTGACCAGGTAGAAGCGCCCGTTCGCGCTGACGATGCTGGGGTCCGCGTGGAAGCCGGCCAGGATCGGGTTGCGATAGTGACCGGCTGGAAGGGGTATTTCAAAGGCCGCGTCGTGACCGGCATATTCGAACCAGTCGAAGTACACCGGCGGCGCAGGTGCAGGCGCAGCGCCAAGTGGCGGCACCGTCGCCGACAACAGCAGAACTATCGTGGCCATCAGCAGACGCATCAGCGAACCTCCGCAGCGTTAAGGGAAAGCTCGAAGGGCCCGGCCGGCGCACCGCTGCTGTCGCGCAGCGTGCAGACCGGACCGTCCGCCCAGCAATAGCGCACACGCAACGCAGCGCCCCGGTAGTGCCGGCCGCTGGCCGGCTCCACGCAATCCGCGCAAGAAAGCACAACGTCATGCCCCTCCAGCACCGCATCGGCATAGCCGCAGTGCCGTGCGTCGGCGTCGCAGAGCTCGAATCCTATGGGGCCGTTCGCACCGGTCGTGACCAGGCGGCCAGTGACGCCATCGAACACCACCCGCACCTTGCCCTGTGCGAGCGACGCCGTGCGCGCCGTCGGGCCGGAGGGTGCCAGCGTGCGGTCGCCGTACACCACGTGGTGCGCCACCCGGGCCAGGCGCCGGCCCAGTTCCTGTTTGTTGGGCGGATGGATGTCGTAGGCGTCGCCGATGTCGATGGCCAGCGCAAGCCCGGTGCGCGGGTCTTCGGCCGCGACCCGCCGCTGTGCCTCGCGTACCTGCGCCCAGCCACTGTCCACCGGCGCCACGGGCGGCTGACCGTACCCGGCCAGCTGCACCACCAGCAGCGGCATCTGCGCACCGAACTGCCTGCGCCAGTCCGCGCGCAGGCCGCGCAGCCGTGCTGCGTAGGCAAGGCCATCCCCGGTGTTGGATTCGCCTTGGTACCACAGCATGCCGCGCAGACCATAGGCACCCAGCGGCGCAATCATGGCGTTGTACAGCGTCGACAGGCCGGTGGCGGCGTGCCACGGCGCGGACGGCGGTGCCTGCGCGCCCGGCGCGACCCTGTACTGCCACGGCGCATCCAGGACGATCCGCGTGCCATCGTCGAGCGCCACGGCGTGGGCGTCCGAAGGGCCTGCCAGGCCACCGTCGCCGTACGTGTCCAGCACATTGATCACCACCGTGTTCGCACCTGCGGTCAGCACACCGGTGGGCAGCACATACGATCGCGCCTCGCCCGGACCGTACTGACTGCCCACGGCCACGCCGTTCACCCAGGTCATGTCCGTCTCATCGATGGGGCCCAGCGCAAGTCGTGCGCCCTGCGCCGCCTGCGCGGCGGTCAGGGTCACCTGGGTGCGGTACCAGACCATGCCGTTGTAGGTGGACAGCGCCGGCACACCCCAGCGCTCCCATGCCCCAAGCATGGCCGGCGCCGTTTGCCATCCCCTGCCAACTCTACCTGGCTGCCAGGGCCTGTCGTCCGCGACCGCACCCTCGCGCGTTGCCCACCAGTGCTGCCACTGCACGCCCCAGCGTGCGTTTGCCGCGGCCGCATCGCGGGCATACAGCGCGAGCACATCGAGTGCCGGGTCCATGGCGCCCTGTGCGCGCAGCGCATCGGCGCTGGTCCAGGCCTCGATCCGCGAACCGCCCCACGCCGCCTGGATCAGCCCCATCGGAACGGTGACGGTTTTCTGCAGCTCGCGCGCAAAGTAGAAGCAGGCCGCAGAAAAGTCGCGTACCGCCTCCGGCGACGCGGGGTGCCACGCAACCGGCGTGCCGAACTGCTCTTGCGGCACGGGGGCCACCGCCTTGGGCACGGTGAACAGGCGGATCGTCGGGTGTGTGGCCGAGGCGATCTCGCTGCCCGCGTCGAGCGCGCGCCACACCGGCAGTTCCATGTTGGACTGCCCGGAACACAACCAGACATCGCCCATCTGCACGTCCTGCACCACTTGGCTGCCCTTCCCTGCCTGCACCGACAGTACGTACGGACCGCCAGCGGCGAGAGACGTGAGCCGTGCCTGCCAGCGACCGCTGGCATCGGCGCGCGTGGTGACGATTTGCCCTGCCAATGTCACAGACACCGTGGTGCCCGGTGCAGCGTTGCCCCAGACCGGAATCGGCTGGTCGCGCTGCAGCACGGCGTGATCCTGGAACAGCGGATGCAACAGCGTCGTCACCGGCTCCTGCGCCGTTGACGGCACCGCGCAGCAAGCCAGCGCCATTGCCAGCATCCAGCGAATCCACGCCCTATGACTCATCGCCCATCTCCCGGCGCGGAAGGAAACTGCAGGGTTTGGTGCCAGTGCAGCGGGTGCGGCGGGGCCATCTCGCCGGCAGGCAGGGGCCTGCCGCTCACCGATTGGAAATACGCCACGCTCGCATCCCGCCACCATTGTGCTTCGCGCAGCTGGATGCGCAGGAACGCGGTGACCTGTGCATGCCGTTGCGCATCCACCCTGCCCCCGAGGCTGGCCCAGGTCGCCTGCATGTCCTGGACCTGGCGCACGCCGTGCGCGTAGCGCCCGACCAGTTCGTCCCACAACGACCTGCCCGACGCCATGCGGTGCTCCCAGGGCACGTGGTGGAACCACAGCAGCAGCGGCTCCGGCACCCGCGCCAGGTCGCCGTACAGCGCGGCCACCTCAGGCGCGTACTGGCCTACCGCGTTGCTGCCAAGGGCGGTCCGGTCGAAGCCGATGCCATCGCGGTCGGCGCGGTGGTAGTACACCGACGTCCAGTCCGCGCGCGGGCCGCCGTCGACCCATGGGCCGGGCCCGTAGTGGTGTCCGCGTGCCATCAGGTGGTGCAGGCCCAACGGGGTCATGTAGTTCACGGCGGCCTCCCGCGAGGCCATCATCATGCCGACGATGGGCTGCACGACCGCGGGGTCTGGCGAGAAGGTCATCGCCGCCCAGTCCACCGCGATGGCGCGCGCCGACTGCTGCGGATTCCATGCCAGCCTGCCGAAGGCGTACCAGTTGGCGGGATCGAACTGTGAGCCACTCCAGGTGCGATCCGTGCCGATGTTGGCGACGCCGGCCATGCCGGTCAGCGCCTGCGCCACCGTGGCGCCCTGTCCACGGGTGTGGGACTGCAGCACCTCTTCGTACAACGGCCCCAGGTACACCAGATGCGTGGCGAAGCCGAGGTATTCCTTGGTGATCTGCACTTCCATCATCAGCGGCGTGCGCGGCATGGCCCCGAACAGCGGGTGGAACGGCTCGCGGGGCTGGAAGTCGATGGGCCCGTTCTTCACCTGCAGGATCACGTTCGGGCGGAAGGCGCCGTCCAGCCCCGCGAATTCGGTGTACGCCTGTGTGGCACGGTCGGCAGGAACATCGTGCGCGTAGACGAACGCCCGCCACATCACCGCGCCGCCGTGCGGGGCCAGCGCATCGGCCAGCAGGTTGGCGCCGTCGGCGTGCGAGCGGCCATAGTCCTGCGGACCCGGCTGCCCTTCGGAATTGGCCTTCACCAGGAAGCCCCCGAAATCCGGAATGCGCGTGTAGATCTCGCCGGCCTTGTCCCGCCACCAGCGCTGCACCTCCGGATCGAGCGGATCGGCGGTTTTCAGGCCGCCCAGCTCGATGGGCGCGCTGAAACGCACGCTGAGGTACACGCGGATACCGTAGGGCCGGAACATGTCCGCCAGCGTCGCCGCTTTGTCGAGGTAGTCCGGCGCCAGGCTCTGCGCATTGGCGTTCACGTTGTTGAGCACGGTGCCGTTGATCCCCACCGAGGCGTTGGCGCGTGCGTAGTCGGTGTAGCGCGGGTCGTGCCACTCCGGCAGCGTCTGCCAATCCCACAGCGAGCGCCCGGCGTAGCCACGTTCGACATAGCCGTCCAGGTTGTCCCAGTGGTTGAGCACGCGCAGCCGCATCCGCGGCGATTCGCGCACCTCCAGCGCGTCCAGTGATGCGCCGGTCTGCAGCAGTCGCAGCAGATGGAACACGCCGTACAGCACGCCGATGTCCCGGGGCGCGGCCACCAGCATTACCTCGCGCCCGTCGATGCGGGTCTGCCGGAGCAGATAGCCTTCGTCGCCGAGCGCGCCAAGCTCCTGGCGTAGCGGCGCGATCAACGTCGACGACTGCGGTGTGCCGATGACCAGTGACGGCTTGATGGCAGGGGCGACATGCATCCGCGGCGCGCTGCCTGTCAGACCCGTGAGGCCGCGTTCCAGCTCCTCGCGCGCGGCACGCTGGATGGGCGTCTGATCCGGAGCGACCACCTCCGCCAGACGCGCGTGGTAATCGGCCGCCAGCGCGGGTTCGAGGGGGGCGTAACGCATCCAGAGCGCATAGCCATCCTCCGCGCGCGCATTGCCTGTGCACGCCAACAACGCCATCACCGCACCCACCCTCCAATGACACCGCTCGACATCCCAGCGGAAGCGCAAGGGGCACAGCAAACCTTGTAAGCTCCGGACGTGCCTTCGATGCGCCAGCGTCGCAACGAGAAACGGGAGCGCGTATTGGACAAGCCGAAGAAATCGGTCCGTCGCAAAACCAGTGGCGTGACGATCGACGAGGTGGCGGCCCTGGCCGGGGTGTCGCCGATGACGGTGTCGCGGGCAATCAACCAGGGCAAGGTGCGCGATGACACCCGCGAACGCGTGATGCGCGCGGTGCGCGAACTGGGCTATACGCCCAACCTGGCCGCCAGCACGCTGGCCGCCGCACAGCACACGCGCATTGCCCTGATCTACACCAATCCCAGCGGCGCTTACCTGCGCGAACTGCTGGTCGGCCTGCTGCGTGTGGCGTCCAATGCCGCCATCCAGCTGGTGGTCGACTACTGGGAGGACTTCGAGCCGGCCGCCGAGCGCAAGGCCGCGCGTGCCTTGGCCGGCCGTGTGGATGGCGTCATCCTGCCGCCCCCGTTGTGCGAGTCGCAGCCGGCGGTAACCGAGCTCATCAAGGCCGGCATCCAGGTGGTCGCGATCGCACCGGGCCACCTGGGTAACGGCATCTCCTGCGTGCGCATCGACGACTTCCAGGCCGGCAGGGAACTGGCCGAACACCTGATCCAGCACGGCCACAGCCGCATCGGTTTCATCTGCGGGCGCAAGGACCTCAGTGCCAGTGCGCGGCGCTACGACGGCTTTGTGACCGCCTTGCACGCGGCCGGGCTGGACGTTGAACCCGGCCTGGTGCAGCAGGGCGACTACACCTACCGCTCGGGGCTCGCCGCCGCCGAGAAGCTGCTGGCCCAGCACCAGCCGCCCACCGCGATCTTCGCCAGCAACGACGATATGGGTGCGGCGGTGATCTCCGTCGCGCACCGGCGCGGCCTGGACGTGCCCCGCGACCTGTCGGTGGTGGGCTTCGATGACACCTCGGCGGCCACCACCGTCTGGCCCGAGCTGACCACCATCCATCAGCCCATCGCCGCGATGGCCGACGCCGCCATCGATATCCTGTTGCGCACCATTCGCCGCAAGGGCGAGGACACGCGCGTGTTGACCGACCACGTCATGCCGCACCTTCTGGTGGTGCGCGACTCGGTCGCTCGCCCACCCAAGCGCTGATGGCGCGCGACGCATTGTCACGCGCCCGGGCATGCGAGGGTGGATTCCGCCTCGTTCAAGGCACCCAGCGCAACACGTGACACCGAAAGCGTCATCGCGCCCGCCGTCCCGATGGACCAGGGGCGATCCAGCTTGCCGACATCCGCGCCTGCTGCTGCCAGGCACTTCAAGGGCACGCCCACGCGAGTCCATTGGCCTTTGGGCAGGTTCGCCAGCGTCGGTCCAAGCGCAACACGTGCCGAGCAGCCCGGACCGCAGCCTACCGACAACCACGCCTCGCCCTGGGGCGCGGCGTCCACCCGGAGCGTGGTCAACAGCATCAGGTCACCGTTGCTCTCGCGCTGCAGGTCCAGCGCCGTGTGCGACTGCAACGCGGCAATCGCCTCCCCCTTGCCCGTCCACGCAAGGCGACGACCGTCTTCCTGTGCGAGATGATCCACGCCGGTGACCTGCAGCAGGCCCCCATCGAGGGACTCCGGCACTTTGGTGACGGTCACACCCTGCCCCGTGCCGCCCTCCAGTCGCAGCGCCATGCCGGCGCCGGCATCGCCGCGCGCGAAGAATACGCCGCCCGCGCCTTCATTGCCGGTAACGCCGGAGACTTCCGGCAACGCCGCCAGATCCCCGTTATCGGCATAGGTCAGGCCGAAACCGAAGGCGAACTGCGGGGCGTAGTCCTTCTGCCCGACATTGTTGACGTACTGGATTGCCGTCCGCGGCCAGCTGAAGCTCAGCTTCCCCTTGAAGTCGTGCTGCACGTCGCCCCCCGGCCCACGCAGCAGCACATCGGCAATGCCGCCGCCTTCCGATCCGGGCAGCCAGGCCGCCACGAACGCGTCGGCGGCATTGATCTCCCGGTTCACCCACAGCGGGCGCCCGCTCAGGAACACCGCAACGACCGGAATGCCCTCGGCCTTCAGTCGCTTGATCAACGCAAGATCGGCGTCGTCCCCCGGCTTGTAGGCCAGTGTCGGCAGATCTCCCTGGAATTCCGCATAGGGATTCTCCCCGAACACCACCACGGCGACATCCGGCTTGGTCGCATACTTTCCATCCACCGCCAGCTCCGCCTGACCGCCAGCGGCCTTGGCCTGCTGCGCAATGCCCTCGAAGATGGTGTCCGCATTCGGGAAATCCTTGCGGGTGGTGCCGGTGCCCTGCCAGTTCAGCGTCCAGCCACCCGCCTGTTTGCCGACGTCGTTGGCACCGTCACCGGCGACGAGAATGCGCTGCTTCGGCGACAAGGGCAGCACGCCGCCCTGGTTCTTCAGCAACACCAGCGATTCACGCACCGCCTGACGTGCGACCTCACGATGCGCCGGGGCACCAATAAGCGCAAATTGGCCACCGACCGCGCGCGACGATGGTGTACCCGCCTCGAACAGGCCCAGCCGCATCTTGACCCGCAGGATCCGGCGCACCGCATCGTCCAGGCGTTGCGGGGAGATGATGCCCGCCTTCACCGCGGCCAGCGTGGTGTCATAGAAGCCCTTCCAGCTGTCCGACGCCATGGCCATGTCCAGGCCGGCATTGACGGTGGCCGGGCAATCGGTGGTGGTGCAGCCCTTGACCTGCCCGTGGCCGTTCCAGTCGCCCACCACGAACCCGCCGAAGTGCATGCGCCCCTTCAACGCATCGGTCAGATAAGGCGTGTGACCGTGCATCTTTTCGCCGTTGACGCTGTTGAAGGACGCCATCACCGTCTGCGCACCGGCGGCAATCGCCGGCGGATACCCGGCCGCGTGGATGCGCACCAGCTCGGCCTCGCTGATCCGGGTATCGCCCTGGTCCTTGCCATCGGTCGTGCCGCCATCGCCGAGGAAGTGCTTTACCGACGCGATCACATGGCGACCGTCCAGGAAGGCAGGCGTGCCCACCTTGCCCTGCAGGCCCTCGACCATCGCACCGGCATAGCTGGCCACCACTTCGGGTGATTCGGAATAGCCCTCATAGGTGCGCCCCCAGCGGTCATCCTGCGGGACGGCCACGGTGGGTGCGAACGCCCACTCCATCCCGGTGGCGCGGGTCTCCAGCGCGGTGATCTCACCGATCCGCCGCAGCAGCTCCGGGTTGCGGGTCGCACCCAGGCCGATGTTGTGCGGGAACAGGGTCGCGCCGATGATGTTGCTCTGCCCGTGCACGGCATCGATGCCGAACAGCACCGGAATGGCCTTGCCGCCCTGCGAGGTGTCCATCGAGGCCGCATAGAAAGCGTCGGCCAGCGCCAGCCATTCGGCCGGCGACGCATCGTACCGGCCGCCCGGGTCGGAATTGCCGCCGGCCAGGATCGAGCCGAGCCGGTACGTGCGGAGGTCATCCGGCGTGATGCTGGCAATATCGCCCTGCACCAGTTGGCCTACCTTCTCCTCCACCGTCATGCTGGCCATCAGGTCGGTGATGCGCTTTTCCAGAGCGGGGTCCTCGGCCAGCGGCCAGGTGACCTCCGGCCATGGATTGGAGGCCGCCGTCGCAGCTGCGGGCGCCTTGTCAGCCTTCCCGCAGGCGGCCAGCACCAGCAGCAGCGCGGTCAGCAGCACGCCCTTGCGGGCGAGGGAAGCGCCGTGATTCGTCATCGTGTTCATCCTTCCATCTGCTCCAGTTCCTTGCCCTTGGTTTCGTGCACGTACCTGAGCACGAAGAAGATCGAGATGATGGCCGCCGCCAGGTAGAGGCTGTACGTCGTTGCCAGCCCGGTCCCCGCCAGCAGAATGGGGAAGGTCACCGTGACGGCGAAATTCGCGGTCCACTGCGCCGCCCCCGCCACGGCCAGCCCCGAGCCACGGATCTGGTTGGGGAACATTTCGCCCAGCATCACCCACATGACCGGCCCCCAGGAGATGTTGAAGAACACCACGTAGGCATTGGCCGCTACCAGCGCCAACGTGCCCATGCCCGGTGGCAGCTGCAGGTGTGTATCGACCAGGGAGCCGCTGGCGAAGGCCACCACCAACAGCGCCAACGACACCGCCATGCCGGCCGAGCCAGCCCAGAGCAACGGCTTGCGCCCGATGCGATCGATCAGCAGCACGGTGACGATGCAGGCGCCGATGCTGAGTGCACCGGACAGCACATTGATCATCAGCGCGTCGTTCTCGGAGAAGCCGACCGCCTGCCAGAGCACGGCGCCGTAATAGAACACCACGTTGATGCCGACCAGCTGCTGGAAGGTGGCCAGACCGATGCCGACCCAGACAATCGGGCGGACCCGGCCGGTCGCCTTGCTGAGGAGGTCCGACAGCCGCGGGCGATGATGGTCGGTCGACAGCGAGGCGTCGATCTCGGCCAGCTTTGCGTGCGCCTCGGCAGCGCCGAACAGCCGCGTCAGCACCTGCAGCGCCTCGTCCTTGCGACGCTTCACCGCCAGATAGCGCGGACTTTCCGGAATGGTCAGCAACAGCGCCAGGAACAGCAGCGATGGCACCGCCTGCATCCAGAACATCCAGCGCCACGCTGCGTACCCGCCCCACAGCGCTTCGGTGGACGCACCCGCCGTGGCCGCCAGCAGATAGTTGGACAGGAACGCGACGGTGAGCCCGCTGATGATGGCGATCTGCTGCACCGTGGCCAGGCGGCCGCGGTAACGCGCCGGCGCCACTTCGGCAATGTAGGCCGGCGAGATCACACTCGCCGCGCCCACCGCAAAGCCGCCCATCACCCGCGCAACGATGAACATGGCCGAGGACGACGCCGCACCCGCGCCGATCGCCGACAGCAGGAACAGCACTGCCGAGACGATCAGCACGTTGCGGCGCCCCAGGCGGTCGGCCAGACGGCCAGCGCTGAAGGCACCGACCGCGCAGCCCAGCAGCATCGAGGCGATCTCGAACCCCTGCATCCACTCGCCGGATTTGAAGGTCTGGTGCAGCCCGTCCTGGGTGCCGTTGATCACTCCGCTGTCGAACCCGAACAGGAATCCGCCAATCGTCGCCACCACGCTGATCACTACAATCAGGCGGGTATTCTCGCCGCCCTTCATTGCCTGGTCCATTGCCCTGCCCTTCTCCGGTCCGGTGTCATCAATGCGAGCTGCAACGCTCAGCGCAGCAGGTACTGATTGATCAGGTTCTCGTAACGCTCCTGCTTGCCGCTGATCTGCGTGGGTTCACCCCCCTTGGCACCCAGTGCGGCCAGGTCGGCAAGGCTGAGCGCGCCGCGCGCGAACTGCTCGCCGGACCCACTGTCGAAACTGGCATAACGCGCCTTGCGCCACTGCTCCAGGGGCGAGTCGTTCAGCAGCGCATGGGCCACTTCCAACCCGCGGGCGAACGCATCCATGCCACCGATGTGGGCAATGAACAGGTCCTCCAGATCGGTGGATTCGCGTCGCACCTTGGCATCAAAGTTCAAGCCGCCTTCCAGCCCACCCTGGCGCAGCACCACCAGCATCGCGCCCACGGTGTCGTACAGGTCGGTCGGGAACTGGTCGGTATCCCACCCGTTCTGGGCATTGCCGCGGTTGGCGTCGATGCTCCCCAGCAGGCCATGATCCGAAGCGACCTGCAGGTCGTGCTCGAAAGTGTGACCGGACAGCGTGGCGTGGTTCGCCTCGATATTGAGCTTGAAGTCCTTGTCCAGGCCATGCTCCTTCAGGAAGCCCACCACGGTGGCGCTGTCGAAGTCGTACTGGTGCTTCATCGGTTCCATCGGCTTGGGCTCGATCAGGAAATTGCCCTTCAGCCCGATGCTGCGGCCATAGTCGCGCGCCATGGTGAGGAACCGCGCGAAGTGGTCGACCTCACGCTTCATCAGCGTGTTGGCCAGGGAGCCGTAGCCTTCGCGGCCGCCCCAGAACACGTAGTGCTCGCCGCCCAGCTCAACCGTGGCGTCCAGCGCCGCCTTCACTTGTACGGCGGCACGCGCGACCACCGCGAAATCCGGATTGGTGGATGCACCGTTCATGTAGCGGGGGTGCGAGAAGAGGTTGGCCGTGCCCCACAGCAGCTTCATGCCGGTCGCGTCCTGGCGTTCTTTGGCCAGTCCCACCATGTGCTTCAGGTTCTTTTCGTACTCGCCGACATCCTCGGCATCCGGCGCCAGGTCGATATCGTGGAAGCACCAGTACGGCACGCCGAGCTTGGTGAAGAATTCGAACGCCGCATCCACCTTCGCCTCGGCGGTGCCCATCGGCGAGCTGGCCTCCCACGGGAAGTGGCGCGTGCCCGGGCCGAACGGATCATGGCCGGCGTTGCAGAACGTGTGCCAGTAGCAGGCTGCAAAACGCAGGTGCTCCTGCATCGTTTTGCCGCCGATGACCTTGTTCGCGTCATAGACCTTGAACGCGAGCGGGTTGTCCGAGCCGCGGCCTTCGAAGGGGATGCGGCCGATGCCGGGGAAGTATTCCTTGCCGCCGATGAAGGGCTGATTGCTCATGGTGCGTCTTCCTGTCGTTGTGCGAGGTGTCGGGGGAAAGGGAAATCAGCCGCGATACAACGGCGTGATGGCATCCAGATGTCGGAGATAACGGGCATAGACCGCGGCATAGGCGGCCACACGCGCTGGGTCGGGCTGTGCGGACTGCAGCGGGTCGACCGCAACGTGCCGGTCGGTGATGTCGGCGATGGTGGCAGCGTCACCGCGCGCCCGGCCCAGGGCCCACAGGGCCTGCAATGCCGCACCGAAGGCTGCGCCCTCGGGCTGGATCGGCACGTCCACCGGCAGGCCGAACACATCGGCCACCATCTGCCGCCACTGCGCACTGTTGCTTCCGCCACCGGTCAGCACGATGCGTTCAAACCGCATGCCGGCGCGGAGGAAGGCGTCGTAGCCATACTTCAGGGTGTACGTCGCCCCTTCCATGGCCGCGCGGTAGAAGTGCGCCGGGGTCATATTGGTCGTATCCAGGCCCGCCATCAGCCCTTTGCCCAGCGGCAGGTCGGGCGTGCGCTCGCCGTTGAGGAACGGCAGCATCACCAGGCCGTCGGCGCCAGGCGCGGTGGCGCGCAGGTGTCCGTCGCCGTAGCGGGTGCTGAAGCCGAAGGCGTCGGCAACCTGTTCGGTCACCACGGTGCAGTTCATGGTGCAGATCAGCGGCAGCCAGCCGCCGGTGGACGAACAGAACGCGGCCCACGCCCCGTCGGGGTCAACCACCGGGGTGTCGGAGTAGGCAAACAGGGTGCCCGAGGTGCCCAGGCTCACCGTCAGGCGGCCCGGTGCGACGCAGCCGGTCCCGATGGCGGCCATCATGTTGTCGCCACCGCCAACGGCAACCTTCACTGTCGCGGGCAGGCCCAGTGCCGCCGCGGTGGACGGGTCGATGTCGAATACTTCCTCGGGCGCGGCGATGCGCGGCAGGCACGCGCCAAGGTCGCGCTCCGGATCGGTCGCGCGCAGCAGCTCGGCAGACCAGGTTCGGGTCCGCACGTCCAGCCAGCCCGTGCCCGAGGCATCCCCGTATTCGCAGAAGCGCTGGCCTGTCAATACGAAATTGAGGTAATCGTGCGGCAGCAGGATGCTGGCAAGACGCGCGTAAGCCTCGGGGCGGTGGGCCTTTGTCCACGGCAGTTTGGATGCGGTGTAACCGGTGAGCACTGGATTGCCCGCCAGTGCGATGGTCCGCGCCGCTCCGCCCACTGCATCCATGATCTGCACGCACTCGGCAGAGGTGCTGGTGTCGCACCACAGCTTGGCCGGTGCCAGCACCTCTCCTGCCGCGTCGAGCGGTACGAAGCCGTGCTGTTGGCCCGACACCGCCAGTGCGGCGATGCGGGACCGTATCTTGGGATCAACCGCGGCGAAGCAGGCATGCAGTGCGACGATCCAATCGGCCGGGCGCTGTTCGCGGCTCCCATCGGCGTCAGACGTCAAGTCCAGAGGCGCGCTGGCGCTTGCGATGAGACGCCGCCCGGCAGGGTCATAGACCACGACCTTCAGACTCTGCGTACCCGCGTCGATTCCAGCCACCAGATCCATCGTCTTCCACCTCGCCTGTTGTTGAAGGTAGCGCTACCATTTGCAAGCCGCAGCATGCGGCTCTGCTACACCACGGCGGACCGCCGTGGCCATACGTCCGCCGTTGCCTTGCAGTAGCGATCAATGAAGGCGGCCTGCGACGGCATCGTTGCGACCGCTTGCTGCACGGGCTGCCGGATCCGCGCCAACAGCGTCCGCAGGTCTGCGTCGTTGATGGCCGCCGCCAGCGGGTGCGGCGGACCTGGCTGGATGCCCTGCCCCATCAACACGCTGGTCCAGGAATCCACCCGGAACAGCTCACCGGGGTCCTGCCAGGCATGGGCACGTTCGCGCCAGGCGCGCAGCCGGATCGCGAGCGACTCCGGCAGGGCCATCTCGCGGCAGGCCTTCCACATGGGCTCGTCGCGCTGGGTGGCGTGGTAATGCAGGATGATGAAGTCGCGCACATGCTCCATTTCCTGGCGGCTGACATCGTTGTACAGCGCCACCAGCGCCGGGCTGATGCCGTCGATCGGGAACAGCTGGATCAGGCGGACCACGGCACTGATGGTCAGGTGGATGCTGGTCGATTCCAGCGGCTCGATGAAGCCACTGGCAAGCCCGAGCGCCACCACATTCTTGTTCCACGCCTTCAGCCGGCGCCCGCTGCGGAACGGCACCAACCAGGGATCGCGCAGGGGCGGACCGTCAACATCACGCAGCAGCTTGGCCTGCGCCTCGTCGTCGGACATGTGCCGGCTGGAGAACACCAGCCCGCACCCAACCCGGTGCTGCAGCGCGATATGCCACCTCCACCCGGCCTCGTGTGCGATCGCACGGGTATACGGAACCGGCGGCGCGACCGCCTCGGTCTGCACCGCAACGGCGCGATCACTGGGTAACCATTCGTGCCAGTCCTCATAGCCGGTATGCAGGGTCTGCTCGGTCAACAGCCCGCGGAACCCGGTGCAGTCGATGAACAGGTCGCCCTCGATGACCTGCCCATCCTCGAGTACCAGTGACGCGACGGAGCCGTCGTGGGGCTGCTGCCTGACCTCACGGATCTTTCCCTCCACCCGTCGCAGGCCATGCCCTTCGGCCTTGCGTCGCAGGAACCTGGCATACAGCCCGGCGTCGAAGTGATACGCGTAGTTGACCGCGGGTTGGGTCTCCAGCGAGAACTGGTCGCCGCGTGAGGCGACGCTCTCCAGGCAGAAGTCGCCCAGATCCGACGGCATGCCACGGCGCAGGCTGTCCAGCCAGAAGTGATGGAACGGCG
Source organism: Stenotrophomonas sp. 364 (assembly GCF_009832905.1). Classification (NCBI taxonomy): domain Bacteria; kingdom Pseudomonadati; phylum Pseudomonadota; class Gammaproteobacteria; order Lysobacterales; family Lysobacteraceae; genus Stenotrophomonas; species Stenotrophomonas sp. 364. The sequence continues at coordinate 1,954,856 of NZ_CP047135.1, read as the reverse complement.
TGGCCCAGGTGCCCTGCCCGATGGTGCCGAACGGGTGGATGAACCGGTCCCCGGGGCGACGCCAGTTCTCGAACGAAATCGAAAGCTTGAACGTTCCGGCGACGGCGCGCAGGAACTCCTGTTCGTCGATCTGAAGAAAGCGGTGGAAGGTACGGATGGGCGGTACCGTCGACTCGCCGACACCCACGGTGCCGATCTGCTCGGACTCCACCAGGGTGATGTCCAGCTGGTCGCGGAACTGGTGGGACAGCGCACAGCCGGCCAGCCAGCCTGCTGTACCGCCGCCGGCGATGACCACCCTGCGAATCCGCGTCTGTGTTGTGTCCGCCACGTTCAATGCAGTGCTCCCATCAGCGGTTGAGTCGCGCCAGCAGTTGAGCGCGGGTGCGCCGTGCCTGTGTCTCGTCGAAGGGCGCCAGTTCACCCCGGGCCACGTCCGGCAGGTGCTGCCCTGCGCGTTCGCCGGGCCCGAAAACGTAGTACGCGAAGATCTCAGACCATGCCTGCTTCTGGCGTGGCGGCAAATCGCGCAGCGCCCACATCGCATGCTGGAGCGCCGGCAGCGGCGAGGAAAGGAAGTGCGGCGAACTGCGCCACCAGTAGTTCACCAGCACGTTGAACGGCATCAGGCTGCGCACGTGGTGCCACCACATGCTCGGAATGAAGATCGCATCGCCAGGCTCCAGCACGGCCGTCTGCGCGCTGGCGAGCGCGTCACGGAACCGGGGATGGCGCGCGAAGTCTGGGTGGTCCATATCCACCACGCTGACCACCTGGCCACCCGGGGTGGGCTCCAGCGGCCCCGGGTACAGATTGTCGATCTGCTCCGGCGGAAACAGGGTGAACCGGCGTCGGCCCACGACGCAGCACGCCAGGTTCTCGGGGGTGTCGAAATGGCAGGAAGCAGTCACGCGGTTGCCGATCCAGATGCTGGCCGAGGCCTCGATGCCCTGCCCCGCCAGGCCGGCGTCGTTGCACTGCGCAAACCCGGGAAGCGCCCGATCAATCAGCAGCGACGCCACGTAATAGGTGGGTGGTTTCGGGTCATCAAGGGTGTCGGCAATCTCGTCGAGCACCTGCGTCAGCCGTCCACGCCGGACCTCCACGTTCAACCGGGTGAAATCGGCGTTGTAGAACGGACGACCATCGATCTCGGCGCCGCCGAAGGAATACGGCACGGGCACGCCGACATCGAAGCCGCGCAGATAGTCCATCGCCTCGTGCATGGAGCGCAGCCCGGCGTGCACCACCTCCCAGTTGCGCGCGATGCCCCGCAGCACCACCGGCACTCCTGCGGCCACCAAGGCGTCCATCGGCAGTGCGGCCGGGTCCAGGCCTTCCAGGGTCTGCATGGCGGCGCCGCCCAGCACGGGTCAGTGTCCCGCGGCCGCAACGGCGGCATCGTGCATGCGCAGGCGTCGCTGCTTCTCGGCGATCAGGCGGCGCATGTTGTGCAGTGACGCCAGCATCAGATACGCACCCTCCAGATACCCGGCGCGATTGAGCTCAGCCAGCGCAGCACCCTCCAGCAGGGCCAGGCGGTCACGGTCGATCGCGTGCAGGCCATTGACGCCGATCCGATGCTGCGGATCGATCTGCACGTCGAGGGCAAGGGGTTGAATCAGGCCTTTCGCATCGAACATGGCATACATGTCCGCCCCGAAGGCATGACCATCATGTATGCCACGCAGCACGCCTGCGATGTGGTCCAGGTAGGGGGTAGTGCCGCCCTGCGGCAGGAACACCGGCTCGCCCTGCATCGCATTGACGCGGGGATGATCCAGGTCCACGTGCAGCACCGCTTCCTGGGTGAACGCACCGTCGACCTGGTGCTCCTGGAATCCGATGAGGAACGGCCCCTTGGCTGCCGCCCCGGGCAGATAGGACGCATTCCAGCGACCGTCCTGCAGAAACAGATTCTCGTGCTGCTCAAACCCCAGCAGAACGACCGACTGCCACTGGCCCGTCGCAGTGTCCTTGCGAAGGAAGATGGGGTACTCACGCTGCAGTTCGGCAAACTCGCTCGGGTAGGCCGGGACCATGCCCACCGCATCGCCATATTCGGGCCCGAAGCCGGTCGCCACCCGCAGGTCGCGATGGGCGATGTTGTTGAGCATTTCGTAACGCGGCATGGTGCTGTCCAATCCCCTCAGGAGCGGTGAACAGGTGCCGCTGCACGTGCAGCGGCACCCTCCGTTCAGAACCTGTAACGAACGCCAAGCATGTAACGCGGACTCTGATCTGCCAGCTTCACGATCATCTGGGACGTACGTGAACGCCAGCGGACGTCTTCACCGGTCAGATTGATCGCCTCCAGGCCGAACGACCAGTGATCATCCAGAGTGTAGTTCACGCTGAGATCCCACTGTTCGTACGCTTCCACGTAGTACGGATTCCGGCTGGCCCCCTGGTTGGCCAGAATCAGGTACTCGTCACGCCAGTTCCATGCCAAGCGGACCGACCAGCCGTACTTTTCGTACATTAGCATCGCATTGGCCGTGTCGCTCAGGCCCGTGAGCGAGAACTGGTCGATGCCCGGGTCACCCGCATTGTTGTAGCCGACATCGCCGTCGACGATGGTGTAGTTGGCCAGGACGCCAAAGCCGGTGTCGCCGAAGAAGTACTGCCCGCCAAGCTCCCAGCCGTGCAGCTTGGCCTTGTTCTGGTTGATGGGGCGGTTGACGTTGAACTGGTACAACGGGTCAGCGGCGTTGCCGTACAGATCGTAGGCCGCTTCGGTCGCCAGCACCTGGGCATCGGTACCGGTGTAGGCGCCCAACCCGGCAGGGTTGTTGCGCAGCAGGGCCAGCGCGGTGAACAGCGCGGTGTCATTGGCCGAGCACGCCGCCGCATTGGCTGCGCCCACCTGGGTGATACAGGCGCCGCTGTTGAGGAATGCCAGGGCGGCCTGCGCATCCGGGCCGGCGGTGGGATCCCGCAGGCCGTACAGGTTCTCCTGCACGATGGTGTTGCCGATGAAATTGTCGACCGACTTGTTCCAGTACGTCACCGAAACGTAACTGGCGTCCGCGAAGTACCACTCCAGTGCCAGGTCGAGGTTGTCCGACTCCAGCGGCTTCAGCTGCGGGTTCTGTGCGGTGCCGCTGGCCCGCGACGACGGATCGATCAGCACCGAGCCAAACGGCTGTTGCGCGGTCGGGCCTGCGTAGAGGTTGCCGATCGGCGCACGCGCGATGCTCTTGCCGAAGGAGACGCGCCCCTTCAGATCGTCCATGAGGTCGATGCTGAAGTCGAGGTTGGGCAGGATGTAGCTGTAACTGTTTTTCTCGGTGAAGGGCTGTTGCTCGTCGGACAACACCACGCGGAAGTCGTTGTTGGACTGCCATTCGATGGCTTCCGGGATGGCGATGACGGACGTCGACACCACATCGGTGGTTTCATAGCGCACGCCCAGGCGGGTATTGGTACGCAGGCCGCCCAGTTCGCCGTCCAGCTCGACCTGGAAATAGGCCGATTTGGTCTTCTCCTCCACCAGGTTGTCGGCGGCGCGCTGCGGGCTCACGCCGAGATTGGCGCCATAGTTGTCCGCCGCCCATTGCGCCAGGCGGCCGGCATCGCCGCGCCAGGCCGTGAAGCTGTTGGCGTTGTAGTCGTTGAACAACCCGACGATGTTGACCGGTTGCAGCAGGTCCATCAGCCCGTTGGCAACATCCCCGTCCACGTTGGCCACGCCCCAGTCGCCCAGGGTGTTGTAGTATTCCGCGGCCTGGATGCGGTGGGTGGTCTGCTTGCTCGAGTCCACGCCAAACTGGAAGCGACCCTTGTCGAAGCTCCACTCACCGTCGACACGCCCCTGCTTGATCTCGCTGACCTGGCTCTGCGAATTGATGCGCAGCACCTGCGAACCAATCTCGCCCGGCACGAAGCCCGGGTTGACCACGCCGTTGGTCTTGGCGATGGCATCGGCCGTACTCGGGTACCAGACCTGGGTGCCCACCGGCAGGCCGTTGTTGAAATTCATTTCCTGCACCCATGACCCACCGCAGTGCGGCCCGGTGGTGCAGTTGTTCGTCCCGGCGATGCTGCTGAAGATGGAGCCGCCCCCGGTGAGCGGATCGTTCGGCCGGCTTTCGTTCTTTGAATTGTGCGCGTCGAAAGTCAACTTGAACCGGTCGGTGACGTTCCACAATGCATTGAATCCGAGCGATCCCAGCTTGTACTTCTGCATGCTGCGCTGCTGTTCAAGCCCGAAATCCTTGGTACCTGCGATTTCACGGATATAGATCGGCGTGGCGACCGCACCGCTGGTGTCGAACGTTACATCGGTGTAGTTGCTGTTCTGCAACCACATGCCCTGCTCGCCACGATTCTCGGTGATCTCGTTGGTCGAATAGGTGTAGTCCAGGGTCAAGGTCACTGCGTCCGTCGGCGCGAACTGCAGCACGGCCTGGCCATTGATGCGCTCGCGCTCGAACTCGGAGAACGCATAGCGGAGGTCGTTCGGGCGACCGTACAGCTCGCCCACCGCCGGTGCATTGATCACGGTCGGGTTGCCGGGCATCGTGCCGGTCCACGGCTGGATGTTCCAGTAATTGTTGGTGGCCTGCACCGAGCCACCCTTGCGCTTCTGGTAGCTGGCACTCAGTCCGACGCCGAAGGTCTTGTCCGGATTGCTGTAACTGAAGATGCCGGAGAGTTCCGGTGTCAGATCGTCAGCGAACGGCTGGCTCTCGTCGTAGACGGCTTTGGCGCCGACGCTGGCGACCGTGCCTTCATGATCGAACGGGCGCGCGGTCAGAATGTTGATGGTGGCGCCAATACCCCCGCTGGGCACATTGGCCTGGCTGGTCTTGTAGACCTCGATGCCATTGATCGCTTCGGCGGCCAACTGGGCGAAGTTGAAGGCACGGGTACCGCCGTCCACGCCGCCGATGGCTACCTGGCCCGACGCACCGAACGCATCGGCGCCCGGCATCTGGCGCCCGTTGAGGGTCACCATGTTGAACTGCGGACCAAAGCCACGCGCTGTTACCTGCGCGCCCTCACCATCGCGGCGTTCGATGGAAATGCCGGTGATGCGCTGCAGGGACTCGGCCAGGTTGGTATCGGGGAACTTGCCGATGTCCTCGGCACTGATCGCATCCACCACGCCGGCCGAGTCGCGCTTGATGTCCATCGCCTGGCTGAGGCTGTTGCGGATGCCGGTGACCTGCACGGTGTCCAGCTGTGTCGGGCTGGGCTGGGCCTGCGGTTGGGCAACCGGCGCAGGCGTCGAGGCGTCCTGTGCAAATGCGGGATTGATGACCAGGACGCCACCTACGAAGGTGAACATCGCCCTGGATGTGAACTTCGCCAGCGTACGGCTCATGAACGAGCCCTCCGGCCTACGGTACGACGGATCGAAAACGCGCTCATGACTCTCCCCTCTGACATACGATCGAATGGATGTACCGCCCCTCCAGGGGCACGTACGGGCGATGCCCGTCTTCCACACCGAACATCGCAGCGCGCTGTGCGCTCGCTGCGACTCAACTCGCTTGCAGGCTTGCCAGAACAGCCGCGTGGTAAAGGGGGGGGTACCCGCTGGCCTTACCCTGGCACAGTGGTAGCGCTACCATCACGTCACGGGCGCAGACTAATCACCCGGGATAACGCTTGTCATCATGCAGCGCAGCAAAGGAGCCGAGCCCTTGAAGAACAGCCCCAAAGCGGCCCGTCGGAAAGCGAGCGGCATCACCATTGAAGACGTTGCGGCCCATGCCGGGGTGTCGGCGATGACCGTGTCGCGCGTCATCCACGGCCATGCCAGCGTGCGCGACGCCAATCGGGAACGGGTCATGCGCAGCGTGCGCGAACTGGACTACCGGCCCAATCTTGCCGCAAGCGCCCTGGCGGCAGCGCAACACACCTGCATCGCCCTGATCTACACCAATCCCAGTTCCAGCTACCTGCGCGAGCTGCTGGTGGGCGCGTTACGCGGGTCCACGCGGGCGGCGGCGCAGCTGGTCATCTCCACCTGGGATGAGCTGGGCCCCCAGGCACGGTGCGAGGCGGCACGGCAACTGTCCACCAGCGTGGCGGGCGTGATTCTTCCACCGCCCCTGTGTGAATCCAAGGCGATCGTCGATCAGTTCGTCGGTGCCGGCATCCCGGTGGTCTCCATTGCGTCCAGCCATCTGAACGACAGGATTTCCTGCGTGCGCATCGACGATCGCCAGGCAAGCCACGACATGGTGTCGTATCTGATCGCACACGGTCATACCCGCATCGGGTACATCAAGGGCGATCCGAACCAGACCGCGAGTGCGCACCGCTGGCAGGGCTACCGGGACGCGCTCGCGGACGCAGGCATCGGCTATGCCCCGGCACTCGTCCAACCCGGCTTCTTCACCTACCGTTCGGGACTGGACGCGGCCGAGCGGTTGCTGAGCCTGCAGCCGCCCCCCAGCGCGATCTTCGCCAGCAACGACGACATGGCAGCGGCGGTTGTTTCCGTGGCGCATCGTCGCGGCCTGGAGGTGCCGGGTGATCTTTCGGTGGTGGGCTTCGACGACACCTCCGCCGCCACGATGGTGTGGCCAGAACTGACCACCATCCATCAACCGGTGGCAGAGATGGCAGACAGCGCGGTAGACATCCTGTTGCGGGAGATTCGCCGCACGGACTCCTCCGAACGCGTCACGGTCAACCAGGTCCTTGCGCACCAGCTGGTCACGCGCGCTTCCGTATCGAGGCCTGTACTGACGCCTGGACCGCTGCCGTGGCCGGAAGCAGCGGACCGGTTCACCGACATCGATGCGCCATGACGCTGAAGCAGCCTGACGATGCCTGTTCCAGGATTACTTCGGCGGCGCTGACGCCGGTTCGGGCTCCTGGATGGAAGCCTCCAGCAAGGCAACGTAGGTATCCAGCCGTATACGTTGCCCAATCAACATCCAGCCGAGCAGATACAAGAGCGTCAGTCCAAAAATGAGCAGGGCACCCACCCAGCCAACATCGAAAACAGCGCCCCACTCTCCCCACTTCCAGCCACGGAACTGCAGGTAGAGGGCAAGCAGCAACGGGAACGGCCCAAGACGCTGTCGCCCACCGTACATCAGGCCCATGCGATCAATCAGGGTGGTCCGCAGAGTACTGACATGCCGCCAAGGGCGAGGCCGGCGCACTCAACGACCAGGCAGCCCACGACTACGATCAGGGCCACATCCGCAGGAAGCCACCGGTCCGGGACAAGGCTGGTCAGCACGCCGATAGCCGCGGCCCCCACGCCGACCCGAGCCATCCAACCACGGCATCTTCACCGCGCCGTCCTATGCTGGAGCCCCCTTCGCGTCCACGAGGTAAAGCGCCATGACCAAACTGCACACGCTGATGATGGCCGGCTGCCTGTTGGGTTTCAGTGCCGTTGCGTCCGCTGAGACGGTCAACCTGACCAACAGTGCGGACGGCGCCAACCGCGATGCGGGCATCACGGCGGTGAAGAAGAAACTGCAGGAGGCCTGCACCGACCGCAAGGGCACGCCCGACGCCGAGTCGTTTGAAGTGGTTTTCGAAAAGACCAGCGACAACCCGAATGTGCCCAAGCCCTACTACGTGGACGGCAAAATGAAGTGCGAGCTGCCGGGCTGAGGTCAGCCGGTCAGGGTTCGGCCCGGTGTTTCAGGTCGAACCCGCCGCCTTCTCGCGCGCGGCGATTCTCTCGACCAGCGTATCGATCGCCGCCTCCATGGCGTGGGCCGTATCGTCGCCGCTCTGGTTGGTGATCACGAATATGCCCAGGTCGTACTTGGGCACGATGTAGATGTAGCACTGCGACCGTGGTACGCCCCCATGGTGCGCATAGTAGACGCCCTTCACGGCGTCGCTGCTGACGATGTTCCAGAAGTAGCCGATGCTGAATTCGGGATCGAATTTGACCAGGGCGCGGTGCGATTCGGTCACGACCGGCCCACCGGCCAGCTGGAACTTGAGGTAGTTCACCATGTCCGGGGTGGTCGCCTTCACGTTCCCGGAAGCGCCCCAGGGCAACTGTGGCATCGGCGTTGTCGGCACCGGATTGTCGCTGTGGTAGCCAATCGCAAGCCGCGGGACCTCGGCGTCGCCCAGTCGGATTCTGGCGCCGCTCATCCCTGCAGAATCGCCCAGGAAGTCGCGCAGCAGTGTTTCGTAGTCGCGCTGGTAGACCACTTCCAGGATATGCGCCACCAGCTCCGTGCCGGCGCTTGAGTAGGCGTACTCCTTTCCGGGCGGCCTGCCGATCTGGACGGTGTGCAGATCCCTCAGGAAGTCCGCCTGGCCATAACCCGCGTATACGGCGTTGAGTTCGCCCGGCGTACGGTGATCGGTGAAGTCCGCGAGCACCGTGTTCGCACGCGCCGGCAACATGTTCGGCAGACCACTGGTGTGTGAGAGCAGATTGCGAACGCGCAAGGGCTCGCCCTTGTACTGCAGGTTCGGATAGTCGCCTTGCAGGTACATCCGGACATCGTCGTCCAGGCCCACCTTGTGTTCCAGGACCGCGTTGGCCATCAGGGTGCCGGCCAGGGTCTTGCTCAACGACCCGATTTCGTAGAGGGTCGCGTCGGTCGGAGGGCCGGGCTTGCCTGCCTGCATGTCACCGCGATGCCGGATGAACTCCTTGCCCCGGTACACCACCCCGATCGAGGTCGAGTGCAGCAACGGCTGCTCGATGAGGGTTGCAGCGACCTCGTCGATGTCCGTGGTCAGATCCTTCGCGGGGGCCTTTTCGGCGGCGCATCCGGCGGCCAGAAGCGCAGCGGACACCACGAGGCAACTCAGCCACAGCCTGTGTCGAACAACTATCGGAGTAGCTCGCATGCGTCGGTGCTTGGTGGGAGGCGGAAAGGGATCTTAAGATAGCGGATGGACGGCGCGCACGCCTGTCGCGGGAGGTTGGGCGGCTCCCGGCCATGCCGCGGGCGGCAGCGGACCAACGGTCCGCTCTACCATGTCCCCGGCCTTTCATTCCATGGGCTCAGCGCAGCTGATCCTTCAGGAACACCCACGTAATCAACGTGGCATCAGGCCCGTTGGGATCGGTAAACGGCAATCCCGTCTGGCTGCCACTCCAGGCATGGCCCATTCCCTGCACCACGTAATGCTGGGCCAGCGTCCTGCCGCCGTAGGCATACGTGTCAACGCGATACGCGCGCCCACCCGGCACCTGCCCGTTGAAGGTACTGGTCGGAACGTTCTTCACCGAGTCGTTGTCCAGGCCATCGTCGGCGAGGTCATTGGTCTGCAGGAACTGGCGCACGGCCTGCTGGCCGTTCACCGGGTTCACCGTGCTGTCGGCGGTGCCATGGAACACCAGCACCGGGATCGGCCGCGGCGTCGGCGAGCCGGAGCACTGCCAGGCCAGCCGCCCGTTGCTGTCCGGCGAATAGATGCTGCCGGCCAACAGCGCGTAGGCGCTGCCGGACACGGTGGTGGCCCCTTTGTACATACCGCCGGAATGGATCGCACCGGCGGCGAACACATCGGAATAGCAGGCCAGCATGATCGAGGTCATCGCGCCGCCAGCCGAAATGCCGGTCACGTAGACCCGGCGCGGATCAACCGCGTAGCTGCCCTTCACCTGGTCCACGATCCCGGCCAGGATCGAGGCCTCACCGCTGCCCCGGGCCTGATTGATCGGCAGCTGCCAGTTCCAGCAGCGTGCGGGGTTGGCGGTGACGTTCTGCCGAGGGTAGACCACGAGAAAGCCTTCGGTATCGGCCACGTCGTTGAAGCCGGAGGCCTCACCCATCAGGTTTGGCCCGGTCACGCAGCCGTGCAGCACCAGCAGCACGGGCAGCGGCTGCGTGTCGTTGTAGCCCGCCGGCACCCACACCTGGTACTCGCGGGCGCCGAAAATGTTGCCGAACAGGCCCACATCCCAGTGACCGGCGGGCCCTGCCGCGAAGGCGCTGCCCGCCGTTGCCAGCCAGATGCACAGCACCAGCAGCGCCGCCTTGATCGTATCGATTCCAGAGTTCATAGCCAGATCCTCATGCGTGAGTCGTGGATGAAGTGGTTCCGGGAATCCTCGGGGTCCGGCCGGCCAGAGGGTGCTGCGACGCCGCTGTCACACCCAGCCGGTGGCGTAGTAGATGCCGATCACCACGAACACCGCGAGGGTTTTGATGACGGTCACCGCAAAAATGTCCTTGTAAGCCTGGCGATGGGTCAGCCCGGTCACCATCAGCAGCGTGATGACCGCCCCGTTGTGCGGCAGGCTGTCCATGCCGCCGGACGCCATCGAGGCGACTCGATGCAATACCTCCATCGGGATGCCGACCGCCTGCGCGTTGGCGATGAAGGTCTCCGACATGGCCGCCAGGGCGATGCTCATGCCGCCGGAGGCCGAGCCGGTGACGCCGGCCAGGCCGGTCACCGTGACCGCTTCATGCAGCAGCGGATCCTGGATCGAGCCCAGCGCATTGGCCACCACCATGAAGCCCGGCAATGCGGCGATCACCGCACCGAAGCCGTATTCCGATGCGGTGTTCATGGCCGCCAGCACCGCACCGCTGATCGCCGCACGGGTGCCCTCGGCAAACTGGACGACCACGGGCCGCCAGGCCAGCGCCAGCACCGACAGGATGCCGACCAGCAGCGCGCCCACCACGGCCCAGATCGCCCCGATCTTCGCCACGTCCTGCACCACCGGCGCGGCGTTGCCCATGATGGAGGGCATGAAGCTGTGCGCGCCGCCGTACCAGTGCGGGATGCCCAGGGTGAACAATTTGTTGGAAACGAACACCAGTACCAGCGGCAGCACGGCGATGCCTGCATGCGCCAGATGGGTACCGGTGAAGGGGGTCGGCTCGTTCACCAGGGTGGCCGGGTCGCCGTAGCCCTCTCCGCTGCGCAGCGCCGCGCGGCGGCGCCACTCCAGGTACGACATGCCCACCGCAAGCACGAAGATGCTGCCCAACGTGCCGAGCACGGGCGCCGCCCAGGTGTCGGTGCCGAAGAACGTGGTCGGGATGATGTTCTGGATCTGCGGCGTACCGGGCAACGCATCCATGGTGAAACTGAAACCGCCCACGGCCAACGTCGCCGGGATCAAACGCTTGGGAATGTTGCTCTGCCGGAACATCTCCGCTGCGAACGGATACACCGCAAACACCACCACGAACAGCGACACGCCGCCATAGGTGAGCAGGCCCGACACCAGTACGATCGACAGCATCGCCCGCTGGCGGCCGAACAGCCGGATCGCGGCACCCACGATGGAGCGGGAGAAGCCGGACAGTTCGATCAGCTTGCCGAACACCGCACCCAGCAGGAACACCGGGAAGTAGAGCTTGAGGAAGCCGACCATCTTGTCCATGAACAAGCCGGTGAACATCGGCGCCACCAGCGAGGGGTCGGTCAGCACCACGGCGCCAAGCGCGGCGATGGGCGCGAACAGGATCACGCTGTAACCGCGGTAGGCCACCAGGATCAGGAAAGCCAGCGCTGCAAGTACGATCAATAACGACATACGGCGCTTCCAGGTGAGGACGCGCCCAGTATCCGGATCTGGCGGTCGCTGCCGACTGGACCTAGGTCCACTCGCCGGTGCGCCGTGGCACCGCTAGCCTAGGTTGCATGGGTGGCAATGGGCCATTCGCCACGTACATGCCTTGGGGGAGGACCGAATGAAACGGAATTGCTTGAGCCTGATGATCGGCGCGCTGTTGGCCTCCGGGCCGGTACTGGCACAGGAGGCGCCACGCGCCGCACCGGCGGCAGGCAAGACCGCTTCGGCCACCAACCTGGACAGCATCACGGTGACCGCGCGCAAGCGCGAGGAAACCCTGCAGGAGGTGCCGGTGGCCGTCACCGCCTTCACCTCTGAAGCGTTGGACAAGATGAATGTCCAGGACATCAGCGACCTGGATGGCCAGGTGCCCAACCTCACCATCTATGCCGCACGCGGCGCCAGCAGCACGGTCACCGCCTACATCCGTGGGATCGGCCAGTCCGATCCCACCTGGGGTGCGGACCCGGGCGTGGGCATCTACCTCGACGACGTGTACATTGCACGCCCGCAGGGTGCGCTGCTGGACGTGTTCGACGTATCGCGCATCGAGGTGCTGCGCGGTCCGCAGGGCACGCTGTATGGCAAGAACACCATCGGCGGGGCGATCAAGTACATCTCGCGTGGCCTGCCCACCCGGAACGAGGGCTTCGCCCAGATCACCGTGGGCAACTACGGTCAGCTGGACGCCAAAGCCGCCATCGGCGGTCCGGTGGGCGGCGCCGACAGCGGCCTGCGGGCTCGCGTGGCGGTGGCCAGCATGAACCGCGACGGATTCGGCGAGAACACGTTCAATGGCCAGCCGGTCAGTGACAAGCAGATCAACGCCGCCCGCCTCAACGTGGGTGCCTACGCAGGCGACGATATCGACGTGCAGTTCGCCCTGGACTGGATCGACGACCAGTCCGGCATGCGCGGGTCCAGGATGCTGGCACCGAACCCGTTCACCCCGGCCTACCCGCCGATGGATGACCGCTACGACATCCGGTCGGGCATGCGCAACCTCAACAGCGTCGAGACCAAGGGCGCGTCGGCAACGGTGAACTGGCGGCCCAACGACGACCTCGCACTGAAGTACGTGGTGGCCAAGCGCGAGTCGGACAGCGATGCCAACATCGACTTCGACAGCACGCCGGTCAAGCTGGCCGATGTGGGCGGGGCCTACACCGACAACCAGGTCAGCAACGAGGTGCAGCTCAACTATGATGCCGGCGGCCGCGTGCGCGGCGTGGTGGGCCTCTACCAGTTCAGCGGTGAAGCCGGTGGCCAGATCCGCAACAACTTCTTCAACCTGCAGTTCGGAGATACCCGCGGCAAGGTACTGACCGACAGCATCGCGCTGTATGCCGATTGGACGTTCGACCTGACCAGCAAGCTGAAGCTGGACGTCGGCGCCCGCTACACCGACGAGGATAAACGCGCGATCGTGTTGAACCGCTTCTACGCCGATGCGACCTTCAGCAGACCCATCGCAGTGGCGGCGGATTTCGACAAGAAAACCAATTTCACCAACGTCTCGCCGAAGGTGTCGCTGGACTATCAGATCACCCCGGACATCATGGTCTACGGATTGGCGACGCGCGGCTTCAAGTCGGGCGGCTACAACATCCGCGCCAACGCCGTGGCCGTGCCGCGCTCGGCCGAGCCGTTCGACGACGAGACCGTCGACAGTTTCGAAGTTGGCAGCAAGATGGCCTTCCTCGACCAGCGCGTATTCCTGAACCTGTCGGCCTTCCACAACAAGTACAAGGATATCCAGCTGTCGGTGTTCACCGGCATCGATACCAATGGCGACGGCACCAATGATGCCTTCTTCGGCGACTTCACCAATGCCGGCGCCGGCACCATCAACGGGCTGGAAATCGAGTACCAGTACCTGCCCAGCCAGCACTGGTTGATCTCCGGCAACCTGGCCTGGCTGGACGCCAAGTACGATGAATACATGGACCGTGGCGTCAACGTGGCCAACCAGATGAAGTTCACCAACGCACCGGATTTCTCCGGCGCCTTGAACGTGGAGTACCGCACCGATCTGGCCAGCGGCGGCAACCTCTCCGCACGGGTGAGCTACAGCTACCAGAGCGAGGTGTGGCCGACCACCGACCTGAGCCCGGTGATCCGCCAGGATGGGTACGGACTGGTCAATGCGGGGGTCATCTGGAAGCTTGATGACGCCTGGACCTTCTCGCTGCAGGGCACCAACCTGGCCGACAAGGAATACCGCACCACCGGCTACAACATTCCGGCGGTCGGCACGCTGATTGGCTTCTACGGGCCGCCGCGCCAATATAGTCTCAGCGTCCGTTACGATTTCTAGGAAGCTTCTGCATGACGCCGGCTTACGATGATCTGTACTGGAAAAGCAGCGATGGCCTGCGCCTGCATGCGCGCGACCATGCGCCGGATGCGGGGCGACCGCCCCGCGGCACGGTGGTCTGCATTCCGGGGTTGACCCGCAATGCGGCCGACTTTGATGCCCTTGCCCAATCCCTGACCGCCGCCGGGTGGCGCGTGCTCGCCGTGGACCTGCGCGGGCGTGCACGTTCGGCGCGGGCGCCGGACCCGTCCGGGTACAACCCGCGTGCATATGCTGACGACATGGTGGCGCTGCTGCAGTCGCAGAACATCGACAAGGCGGTCTTCATCGGCACCTCGCTGGGCGTGCTGGTCACCATCACCCTCGCCTCGCGTGCACCCGACCGCATCGCTGCGGCGGTGCTCAACGATGCCGGCCCCAAGGTACCGCGCGAGGCCCTGGCACGGATCGGCAAGTACGCCGGCAAGCCCGTACCCCCGATGGACCTGGCCCAGGCCAGCGCTTATGTGGAATCCATCGGCAAGGCGGCGTTCCCGCGCTTCACCGCCGAGGACTGGCGGACGATGGCCGCAAACACCTTCCGCCAACGCGAGGATGGGCTGCTGGAGCTGGATTACGACCCGGCGGTGATCCGCACCACGCGGCCGTGGGTGCTGTGGCTGCTGCGCCCGGTGCTATGGCGCGCGGTGCGCGGGCTGACGGCGCGCGTGCCGGTGCTGGTGGTGCGTGGGGCGTTGTCGGACATCCTGCCGCCCGATGTCGCGCGGAAGATGGCCGCCACATCGGCCAGCGCCCGTCTGGTTGAAGTGCCGGAGGTGGGTCACGCACCCACGTTGTCCGAGCCGGTGGCGCGTGACGCGATCCTGGCCTTGCTGGCGGACGTGCGATGACCGACGCGGCAAGGATCGGTGCGTTGCCGACCGCACTGCAGGCGCTGGGACAGTGGGCAGCAAGGGAGCGACTGGGCGGCAGCACGCGCATCACGCAATCACGCATTGATGCGTTCGCCGAGGCCACCGGGGACCGCAACTGGATCCACGTCGATCCGGCCCGCGCACAGGCCGGCCTGCCCGGTGGGCAGACCATCGCGCATGGTTTCCTTCTGCTCTCCCTCACCGTCGAGGACGATGTGGCCGCGCTGACCGGCTTCCCTGGCATCGCCCACGTACTGAACTACGGCTTGAACAAAGTGCGCTTCCTGGCGCCAGTGCCCAGCGGCGCCGAGGTCCGGGTGCGCTCGCGGCTGATGTCACTGGAAGCACGCAGCCCGGGGCAATGGTTGCTGACCCAGCACAAGACGGTCGAGCTGGTCCCTGGGGGCGAGGTGGCGCTGGTCGCCGAGCAGCTCTCGCTGATCGTGCTCGGCGCCTAGCGCAGCACTGCCCCACCCCATCGCGCCGGCCTACTGCCCGACGGCGGCGGTTCTCTCTACACTGGAGCGATGTTGACGCCCACCATTGTCCTGCTCGCCTGCATCGCGTGGACCGTGCTGCTGTTCGGCGTCGCCCTGTGGGGGGAGCGCCGGGGGCATCGGCTCTCCAGGGTCTGGCCGGCCATCTATGCCCTGTCATTGGGCGTGCATTGCACGGCGTGGACCTACTACGGGGCAGCCTCGCAGGGCGTGCAATGGGGCTTCCCCATTCCGCCGACACTGATCGGCATGGCGCTGATCTTCGCCTTCGGGCTGCCGTTCCTGGCACGGCTCGGGCGACTGGCCAAACAACACAACAGTGCCACCATCGCCGACCTGGTGGTCGCGCGGTTGCATGCGGACCAGGGGTTGGGCGTCACCATCACCCTGGTCGCGCTGTTCGGCATCATTCCCTACATCGCGCTGCAGCTCAAAGCGGTCAGCCAAGGCCTAGGCGCGCTGCTGGGGGACCAGTTCGCCCCCATCGGGTGGCAGCTGGACGTGTCCTTCTGGTTCGCGCTGACGATGGCGGCCTTCACCCTGCTGTTCGGCGCACGCAAGGCGTCGGCCACCGAGCACAACCGCGGCATCGTGGTCGCGCTGGGGCTGGAATCGGTATTGAAACTGGCGGCACTGCTGGCCATTGGCCTGTATGCCGGGCTGTCGGTGCACCAGGCGGGCACGCCCCTGCTGGACAAGATGGCGCACCTGCCGCCACCGGCGGTCATTCCCGATTTCCTCACCATGGTGGCGCTTGGTGCGATGGCCGCGTTCACCCTGCCCCACCAGTTCCATGTGGGCGTGGTCGAACTGCGCCAGCCGTCGGACCTGAAGACCGCGCGCTGGCTGTTTCCGCTCTACCTGCTGCTGATCGGGTTGCCGTCGGTGCCGATGGCGTTGTCCGGCGCCGCACAGCTGTCGCACGCGGTGTCGCCCGACCTGTATGTGCTGGCCCTTCCGCAGGCGCGCGGTCATCACGTGCTGGCGCTGCTGGCGTACCTGGGCAGCCTGAGCGCCGCCACCGGCATGATGATCCTGTCGGGGCTGACCCTGTCGATCATGCTGGGCAACCACGGCGTGGGCTCACGCCTGCTGAGCGGCGTCAACGGATTCAACTCCGGCGCCGACCTGCGCCCGCGGGTGCTCGCCTTCCGCCGCGCCGGCATCGTCGCCGTGTTCCTGATGTCGTGGCTGTACAGCCGTGCGATGAGCGGCACCGAGGCGCTCAGCGATTTCGGCCTGATGTCGTTCACCGCGCTTTCGCAGCTGGCACCGGCGGTGCTGTTTGCCGTCTACCGCCCGCGTACGCCCTCCCCGGCCATCATCGCCGGCATCGTGCTGGGCTCCCTGGTGTGGCTGTGGCTGGTGCTGCTGCCGATGGTAGTCCCTGCCCCGCCACCGTCGTCCGGCCCCGACGGGCTGCACTGGCTGGCCATGTTCTCGCTGCGCATGCAGCCGGGCCACATCGCCATCAGCATGGGCGCCAGTCTGGCGGCGAACCTGGCGACCGTCGTACTGGTGTCGCGCGCGGTACGCCCCTCCATGCCCCTCCAGCGGGACGCGGTGGCCGCCGCGTCGATGCGCAAGACGGCCGGTCGCTTCCTCGGCCAGGAACGGGCCCGGCAGTTGATGGACGGCCACGCCGGGCAGATGCTTGATGATGACCGGGTCACCGCCATCGAACGGGAACTCACCGCCGTGGTCGGTGCGGGCATGGCACGGCTGCTGGTGGAGGCCGCACGCGATGGCGGCGCCGCGCCACTGGACGCCGTCACCCGCGCTGTCGGCGAAGCCACCCAGGTGCTGCGCTTCAACCAGCGCCTGCTGGAAGCGGCTTTGGAGAACATGAGCCAGGGCATCAGCGTGGTCGATGCCCAGCTGCAGCTGGTGGCCTGGAACAGCCGCTATGCCGCGCTGTTCAAGTTCCCGCCGGCACTGCTGCAGGTGGGCCAGCCGGTGGTCAACCTCACGGCGTGGGCCTTGGGGCAGCTGAACATCGGCGATAGCCCCGGTGACACGCTGGACAAGGCATTGCAGCGCCGCGTGGTGCACATGCGGCGCGGCACCCCGCATCTGTCCGAGCGGATCTTCCCCGACAACACCATCGTCGAAATCCGCGGCAACCCCATGCCCGGCGGCGGTTACGTGGCCACGTTCACCGATGTCACCGCCTTCCGCCGTGCGGAGGACGCACTCAAGCGCAGCAACGAAACCCTGGAGCGCCGCGTGCAGGACCGCACTGCCAGGCTGGAGCACGCCGTGCAGGAGGCCGAACGGGCCAATGTGGCGAAGACGCGCTTCCTCACTGCGGTCGGCCATGACCTGATCCAGCCGTTGCATGCCGCGCAGCTGCTGACCGACGCCATGTCGCAGCACATCGACTCCGACTTCCTTGGCAGCTTCCTGCACCAGATCCGTGGCGCCCTGGATTCCACCGATGACCTGCTGTCGGGCCTGCTGGATATTTCGCGACTGGAGGCCGGCGGGCTGGTGGCCGATCCACGCCCGTTTGCACTGTCCAGCGTCCTCGATCCGCTGGCGCAGGAGTTCGCCGTGCTGGCTGCGGCGCGCGGCCTGCAGTTCCGCCACGTGCGCACCCGCGCCTGGGTGCACAGCGACCCGCTGCTGCTGCGCCGTGTGCTGCAGAACTTCCTGGCCAATGCCATCCGCTACACCCGCAGCGGTGGCGTGTTGCTGGGGGTGCGTCGCACTGGCCATACGCTGTCCATCGAAGTGCATGACAGTGGCCCCGGCATCGCCGCGGAGCAGCAGGCAGTGGTGTTCGAAGAGTTCCACCGTGGCGACCGCAGCAATGGCCAGGGCCTGGGCCTTGGCCTGACCATCGCCCACCGTATTGCCGACCTGCTGCACGCACCGCTGGAACTGCACAGCGTGCTCGACCGCGGCTCGGCCTTCTCCATCACCGTGACACAATCCGCTGCGCCCGCCGCGCCGCGGATTGAACCCACGACCGGCAACAGCACCCTAAAAGGCATCCGCGTGCTGGTGGTCGACAACGACCCGGACGCACTGGAGGCCATGCGGCAGATGCTGCTTGCGTGGGGCTGCGAGGTCGTCGCCGTGCGCGACGCCAGTGAAGTGGGTGCAGCCGCGCACGAGGCCGCGCTGTGGCTGTTCGACTACCACCTTGACGAGGGCGATACCGGGGTTGGGCTGTGGACGCGCCTTGCCGCCGTGCATGGGCCGCGGCCAACGGTGATTCTCAGTGCTGACACGGGCAGCGACACCCGTGAAGCGGTGCGCGAGGTGGGGCTATCCCTGTTGAACAAGCCGTTCAAGCCGTTGGCGCTGCGCTGGGCGATCAATCACCTGCTGGCCACGCCGCGCCCGGCCACCGCCTGACGCAGGATCAGGCATCCTGCGCCGCTTCGATCTGCCGTGCGGGATCGGTCAACCCCATCTCGTGCAGCACACGGATGGCCTGCGCACGATTGCGTACGCCCAGCCGGCCCATGATGCGGGTCATGTGCGCCTTTACCGTGCGCAGCTGCACGCCCAGGCGGTCGGCGATCTGCTTGTTGAGCAGCCCTTCGGCCACCAAACTCAGTACGCGGTACTGATGCGCCGACAAGCTGGACAGGCGCGCGGCAAGGTCGGCGTCCTTGCTGAAGGGCGCCACCCGGGCCACCGGCTCGCGCAGCAGCGCCGGGATCCAGCGCTCCCCTTCCAGCACGCTCAGCAACGCCGACTGCAGGTCGGCCAGCCCCGAACTTTTGGGGAGGTAACCAGCCGCGCCCAGGTCGATGGCCCGGCGGATCACGTGGGGCTCTTCGTTGGCCGACACGATGATGATCGCCAGGCCCGGTTGCAACGCACGAATGGTTGCCAGCCCGGCCAGCCCGTGGTTGCCGGGCATGTGCAGGTCCAGCAGCATCAGGTCGATCTGCTGGCTCTCGATCGCCTCTAGCACGCTGTCCAGCGAATCGGCCTCGCTGATCTGCAGGTCGGCAACGGCTTCCTCGGCCGCGCGATGCAGCGCCGCGCGGAACAAGGGATGGTCATCGGCGATGAGCAGGGTCGGCATGTCCAGCCGAGGTTAGCAAATCGCCTACGGCTCGGCACGGGTACCTAGGTACGCTGGCGCGCGCTGACGGGCTTGCTAGGGTGGCGCAATGAACATCCACCGCTCCCTTGCTCCGCTGTGCGCCGCGCTGGCCTTGTTGCCGGGCTGCATCCCCGTCGCCGATGCGGCCGCGCCCCGCTCCACCGCTGCAGTGCCCGTGTTCGAGCAGTGGCGGGAAACCGGGCATCGCGGCAACGATGACCTGCTGACCGCCGGGCTGGGAATCGACGCCCTGCGCTCGACCACCGCGCCGACCTTCGCCAACCCGGCCGAGCCCACGGCCGACGAAGCCCGGCGCCGCGCGATCTGGAGCAGCTGGCGCGGGATTGCCGACCTGACCCCCGGCGGCGGGTTCGGCGATGTCTACGGCACTCTGCAGGCGGTACCCGGCCGCGAGTTCTCGGCCTATGCGCGCATTCCCGGTGCACGCCACCCGCATCGCGTACTGGTGCAGGTGCCCGATACCTTCGATGCCGCACGCAGGTGTGTGGTGGTGGCCGCCTCCTCCGGCTCGCGGGGCATCTACGGTGCCATTGCGGTGGCCGGCAGCTGGGGCCTGGCCCACGGCTGCGCTGTTGCGTATACCGACAAGGGCACCGGCAGCGACTATTACGACCTGGACGCCAAGGTCGGCACCCAGGCCGACGGCACGCCCGCCTCCCAGGGCGCGCTGGCCTTCGTTCCCGTCACGCCACGCGCTACCCACGGCATTGCGTTCAAGCACGCGCATTCGGGCGACAACCCGGAGGCCGACTGGGGCCGGCATCTGCTGCAGGCGCTGCAGTTCGGCCTGCAGGCACTGGACCGCGCCTACCCCGACGCGGCGCCCTTCACGCCGGCCACGACGCGCACGCTGGGCGTCGGCGTCTCCAATGGCGGTGGCGCGGTACTGCGTGCTGCGGAGATCGACGGCGATTGGTTCGATGCGATGGTGGCCGGCGAGCCCAATGTCTCGGTGGCCGGCGCGCCACCGCTGTACGACTTCGTCACCCAGGCCGCGTTGCTGATGCCCTGCGCGTTGCTGGGCGTGGAGGATCTGCCACAACCGCCGCTGCAGGCACAGGCCGTGGCGGCCGGGAGCCAGCGGTGTGCCCTGCTGAAAACTGCGGGGCAGGTGCAGGGCGAAGACAGCGCAACACAGGCACGCTCCGCGCGGCAGCAGCTGACCGATGCTGGCCTGAGCGACGCTGCGCTTCGTGCTGGCGCGTTTTCGACCGGATTCGATCTGTGGCGCGCGATCGCAGTGACCTATGCGTCGGCCTATGGGCGCTTTGGGGCGGGCGAACACCCCTGCGCGTACGCCTTCTCCGCCGCGGGTGCGGACGGCACACCCGGCCCGGCCGCAGCGGCGCTGCGTGCCACCTGGTGGAGCGAAGGCAGCGGCATCCCGCCGGGCAGCGGCGTGGTGCTGGTGCATGGCAACGCGGCGGCAGAGGAAACGCTGGAGGGCCTCAACTGCCTGCGCGCGCTCGGCCGTGGCGACAGCGCTGATGCCCGACGGGTACGCGCCGGTATCGCCGAGGCGGCCGCCACGGCTCCGCGTCGCGGCCTGCCCATCGTGGTGATTCACGGCCTTGACGACGGGCTGGTGCCGATCAGCATGACCAGCGATCGCTACGTGCCGCTGGCACGCAAGGCGGGGGCGCAGATTGCGTACTGGCGCGTTGAAAACGCACAGCATTTCGACTCCTTGCTGGCCTTCCCCGACTACCGCAGACGCTATGTGCCGCTGTTGCCCTACGTGTTCGCGGCGATGGACCAGGTGTGGGATCACCTTGAGGATCCCGCCCGCGCCCTGCCGCAGGATGCGCGCATCAAGCCAACGCCACGCGTGGACGCACCCTTGCTGCGTGAGCAGCTGTCCATTCCCGCCGCCCGCGGCCGCTGACACTCGACCCACCAGGAAGTCCCCATGTCACCTGCCAACGCCGCAGACGCACCTGCCCCCGAAGCCCATGACTACCCGCTGCTGATCAAGCAGCTGCTGCTCACGCCGCTGGCGGTGCGTCCCGAGCAGGAGATCGTCTACGGCGACAGCGTACGCTTCGACTACCGCACCCTGCAGACGCGCATCGGCCAGCTGGCCGGGCTGCTGACGTCCCTTGGGGTCAAGCACGGCGATACCGTGGCGGTGATGGACTGGGACAGCAACCGCTATCTGGAGAGCTATTTCGCCGTGCCGATGCTCGGTGCGGTACTGATGATGGTGAACATCCGCCTGGCGCCCGAGCAGATCGCCTACACCCTCAACCACAGCGGCGCGCGCGTACTCCTTGCCAACCGCGCATTCCTGCCGGTGCTGGACGGCATCAACGACCAGCTGCCGGATCTACGCACGCGGATCCTGCTGGAGGACGAGGTCGATCAACCGCTGCCGGCGGGTTTCGTGACCGAGTATGAGGCCGGGCTGCGTGCCGCCACGCCGGTCATCCACTTCCCGGACTTCGACGAGAACACGCGCGCCACGATGTTCTACACCACCGGCACCACCGGCCGGCCCAAAGGGGTGTACTTCAGCCATCGGCAACTGGTCCTGCACTCGCTGGCGGGGATGGCCGCGCTGGGCAGTGCCGCCAGCCAGGGCCGCCTGCACCGCGACGATGTGTACATGCCGATCACGCCGATGTTCCATGTCCACGCCTGGGGCCTGCCGTACGTTGCTACGCTGATGGGCGTCAAGCAGGTCTACCCCGGTCGCTACCTGCCAGGGCAGCTGCTGGCGTTGATCGCCCGCGAGAAGGTGACCTTCTCGCACTGCGTGCCCACCATCCTGCACATGCTGCTGGGCCATCCCAGCGCGGCCGACACCGATCTGAGCGGCTGGAAAGTGGTCATCGGCGGCGCCGCCCTGCCCCGCGCACTGGCGCAGCAGGCGCTGGCCCGTGGCATCGACATCTTCGGCGGCTACGGCATGTCCGAGACCTGCCCCCTGCTTACCCTCGCCCAGATCGATGCCACCACCCTCGGTGGGTCGGACGAGGCGTTGTCACTACGCACCAAGGCCGGCATTCCGGTGCCGCTGGTGGACCTGCGGATCGTGGACGAAGACATGCACGATGTTGCCCACGATGGTGTGGCTACCGGCGAAGTGGTGGTGCGCGCGCCCTGGCTTACCCAGGGCTATCTGCACAACCCGGATGCGTCGGCGGAACTGTGGGCCGGCGGCTACCTGCATACCGGCGACATCGGCAACATCGATGCCGGCGGTTACCTGCGCGTCGCCGATCGCATCAAGGACGTGATCAAGACCGGCGGCGAGTGGATCTCCTCCCTCGCGCTGGAGGACATCATCGCCCTGCATCCGGCGGTCAATGAAGTGGCCGTCATCGGGATCACCGACACGAAATGGGGCGAGCGACCGCTGCCGTTGGTGGTCAGGCATGCCGGCAGCGAGGTATCCGAGGCGGAGATCATTGAACTGGTCGCCGCGCGCAGCCGCTCGGGCGACATCTCCCGCTTCGCGATCCCGGACCGCGTCAGCTTCGTGGATGCGATCGAACGCACCAGCGTGGGCAAGATCAACAAGAAGAAACTGCGCAGCCTGCATGACCCGCACACCGCTACGGTCCCCGGCTGACGCAAGCGCGGCACCGTTCAGTGGCGACATCGCTTGGGTTCGGAGGGCAGCCACGACCACCTGATGACGCCAGAAAGCCCCCTGACGCTGGCGATGACGCGGCAGCTACCGCGTTCCTTCCGGTCAAGGTACTGAAGGTCTGCAAGGGCAGGCGCCAACCGTGTTGGCACGCCCGTTGCATCACCACCGGGGACGCTCCCCCCGGTTGGGGCCCATCAGGAGAACCGCAGATGAGTCTAATGATTGCTGGTCGTTCCATCGTCCACCCGCGCCAGCTCAGCACGCTGGGCCAGAGGGTGCTCTCCCTTCTGGATGGTGGCACGCAGTGGGTGCAATGGGCCATCGACTCGGGCGTGCATCGGTACTATTTCGCTGAAGAAGGCAGTTTGTTGCAGGACGTGCAGCAGGGTCTGCATGGCGCGCGCATGGCATGGCTGCCCCAGGCGGGCCTGCAGATCGGACCGGTCAAACTGCTCAGCCTGGGCCAGCAAGACATCGACACGCTGCGCCGGATCGAGGCGGGTGAGGATGGCCACCCGTTGAGCCTCGACTTCCACGACCTGCTATCGCGGCACGCGCTGCTCACCAACACCGCGCTGCAGGCCTACCATCCCTTCCTGGCCAGCATCGGGGTGGCGGACGCACCGCTGTTTCAGCAGCTGGACTTCCACGAGAGCCTGGCCCTGTGCCAGCTGGCCAGTGAAGAGGGCACGGCCATGGCGTCCGAGGTGCCGCGCGCCGAGGCGGCCGACTTCGCTCTGGCGAACGCCCGCCGGCCCATCGAATTCTGCGATTACTACCGGTTCTACCACACGGTCCTGCACACTGCGGACCGTGCCGAGCAGCGCCGGCTGGATGCCATGTCCACGCTCCAGCTGCTGTTGCCCAACCTGTTCGAGATGCTGGACGGCGCTCAGCTGACCCACCTTCCCACACCCAAGGAAGTTGACCAGGCGATCAACGCGACCCTGGCGAGCGGCAGGGCGGTGGGGTTCGCCCGGCTATCCCTGGCGGCCCAGCAGCTGTCGATCAGCCTGCCGCCTGCACACCTGGGGGAACAGGCAATCGCCGAGTATGCACGTTGCCGAATGCGCGACGTACAGGCGCTCCTGGGCAGCCACCGGGTCCACAGCAGTCGATTGGGCCAGGACGGCGCCAGCATGCACTGCCTGATAGAGGGCGCAGACGGGCATGCGGTGGTGCAGGTGGAGGACAACAGCGTCTCCCTGGCTCGATACAGCCCCACACGACGCGATGACGCTGGCGACGCCACGGTCGTCGACCAGGCCCGCCAGCCGACTGCCGCGCCCGCGCAGCCCGAGCCCCCGTCGCCCTCTCCCCCGTCACCCGCCGGCGCCGGCCCTGTATCGCGTCCTGCGCCGCCTCCTTCGCCCCCGGAGGCGTACGTGCCCCCCAAGTCCCGGATGGAGACCATCCAGGAAATGGTAGACGCCGCGATGGCCGCCACGGACGAGGCCGTCCGCAGGGCGATGGAGTGCTCCCAGCAGGCGATCGAAGCGGCCAGGGAGGCCGAGCGGCGCGCCGATGCCGCCGCCGAAGAGGTGGTGCGTCGTGTTCATGAAGCCGCTGCCGGGGACGACACCGGTGCTGAGGGTCACCGCTAGCTGCGGGGACGACGGGCTGCTGCGCAGCGGTTTCCTGCTGCACAGCAGCCGGCGTCTATCGCTGTCATAAGGCGCCGGGTAAACCTGAACAATCCGCGTCGCCGCGCCCCCTTTCCCGCCGTCCACCACACCGCGCGGCGCCGCCTTCTCCTCCGGCGGGAGGCCGGATTGGCGCCAACACCCCCGGATCGGGGACAATGGCGGCTGGCCGGACCCTCCGGTCCGCTACAGCATGGACCCGCATCGAGGCGGTCATCGCTCTGCCGTCCCCTGCTGTCTTCCCGCCGCTGCTCCCGGATCTGACTTGAACACCATTGCCACGCCCGTCGACGCCGACGACCTGCCCCTGACCGACCGCCTGCGCGCCGCGCTGGACCTGCTGGAGGCGATCGAGGCCGACCGCACCGTGCTCGACACGCTGCCCGAAGCCGACCGGGTGCGTCTGCACCAGGTGGTGGCCAAGGTGTACCACCCCGAACCGAAGGCGCGCCGGCAGAAGCTCAAGCAGCAGGCCAAGCAGCGCCACCAGGAAAAGGTGGCCAAGGCCGAGGCCCTGCTGGAGCAGACCGGCATCCGCGCCCTGCGCCGCAAGCCGGTGTTCAGTACGCCGAACTACTTCCCCCCGCATGCGCCCGGGCTGCATGACGCCAGCAACGGCGGGAACGCTGCCGAAACGCCCGAGCCGGTGCATTCGCCGGAGCTGCGCCACTGCTACGTGTGCAAGCAGAAGTTCACCCAGCTGCATCACTTCTACGACCAGATGTGCCCGGCGTGCGCCGAGCTCAACTTCATCAAGCGCACCGAGACCGCGGACCTGCACGGTCGCGTCGCGTTGCTCACCGGTGGCCGGGTCAAGATCGGCTACCAGGCCGGCCTGAAGCTGCTGCGTGCCGGCGCCGAGCTGATCGTCACCACGCGCTTCCCGCGTGATTCGGCCGCCCGTTATGCCCAAGAGCCGGACTTCGCCGACTGGGGCCACCGCCTGCAGGTCTATGGTCTGGACCTGCGCCACACGCCCAGCGTGGAAGCGTTCTGCAACGAGTTGCTGGCCACGCGTACGCGCCTGGACTTCATCATCAACAACGCCTGCCAGACCGTCCGCCGCCCGCCGCAGTTCTACGCGCACATGATGGCCGGCGAAACCGCGGCACTGCACGAAGTGCCGGAGACGCTGCGCAAGCTGATCGGCGACTACGAAGGCCTGCGCAGCGCCGAGCTGCTGGGCGCAACGTCGACCGCGTCGCTGCCGGTGGTGCAGGACCAGGGGTTCAACGGTGCCAATGGCCTCACCCGCGCCGCCGAACTGTCGCAGGTGCCGCTGCTGGAAGATGAGCTGGTGGCCCAGCAGCATCTGTTCCCGGACGGCCGCCTGGACCAGGACCTGCAGCAGGTGGATCTGCGCGGCCGCAATTCCTGGCGCATGCTGATGGCCGAAGTGCCGTCGGTGGAACTGCTGGAAACCCAGCTGGTGAATGCCATCGCGCCGTTCATCATCAACGCGCGCTTGAAGCCGCTGATGCTGCGCACGCCGGGCCGCGACAAACACATCGTCAACGTGTCGGCGATGGAAGGCCAGTTCTACCGCAACTTCAAAACCACCCGGCATCCGCATACCAACATGGCCAAGGCCGCGTTGAACATGATGACGCGCACCTCGGCGGCCGATTACCAGAACGACGGCATCCACATGAACAGCGTGGATACCGGCTGGGTGACCGACGAGGATCCGGCGGACATTGCGGCCAAGAAAGTGCAGGAAGAGCGCTTCCATCCGCCGCTGGACATCGTGGACGGTGCCGCACGCATCGTTGACCCGATCATCCATGGGATCAACACCGGCGAGCACGTCTGGGGTCAGTTCCTGAAAGACTACGCGCCTACCGATTGGTAATGACGCGTTGAAACTCCCCGCAGCCCGGCATACCGGGTTGCGGGGCATCCTGCACCCGTTCCCGGTTTCACTTTTCAGCAGGCACGTGGCCTGCTGACAGACGCAACATAATGCGTCACCGCAGCGGCACCTTTCTGGCGTGTAGTTTCCGCCATCGATCCCATGCAGCAGGCGGATACTCGCCTCGCCCGCCGTTGTCACGTCGATGCTGCAGCACCGCACCGCATCGCATCGCATCGGGGAGTAGGTATTTTCCTACACAGTCGGGAGTAGGTATTTTCCTACACAGTAATGAGCGTAGACGGAATGGTTCTGAGCACCATTTCTCAGTTTGACCTGACAAACAATTATGTGCACCCTACAAACGCGGCCTGACCATCGTCACTCCGTATTGCCGGGCGTCCTCGCCTTGCCATGGAATGGCCGTATCCCAGAGGCGCCAGCTTCGTCCTGGCGCCTTGATCGCTTCATTGTTGATCAACAGGAGAACGCGGAATGCAATTGAATGACAACGTCGTTGCAGGCTGGCTCAATGGCGCGGACAGCGTCGACGGCTGCGAGAATCCGGCGGGTTCGCTCTTCATCTACGGCCAGGAAGCAACCGATGCTGCCCTGACCGCGATCGCCCCCACCATGGCGACCGGCGGCACCGGCAACTGCACCACCACCATGTCAGTGGTCAATCACTGCATGTGTTGCTGATCTAGCCTGTACCGGCGCGCAGCCAACCGTGCTGCGCGCCGTCTCCAGCAATGCCGCATCCGGACACTATCGCAGGGAAGGCAATGGCGGGCACAACCGTAGTCGATTCGTTTGCTCTTGTTATCAATCACATCACGGCAGACCAGCGCGACGCACTGTCCAGGCGCCTGAACAGCCTGGCCCCCTGCCTGAATGCCGCGGAAATTGCGCTCATCCGCGCACAGGCCGAGAGCGCACTGCTCGAACATGCCCACCTGAAACTCAACCGGCTGTTGCTGCTGGAGCTGCACGCAGCCGTCCGCAGCGGCACCATCACCGCGACCGACAACGCGGAGCAGTTTGCACAGTTCGTGCAGCTCGCCACCCACCCCGATTTCAGCGCGCACCTGGACCAGCGCTACCCTGCGTTGCGCGCCAGGTTCCAGCAGATGCTGGCCGCGCAATGCAATGCCGTCGAAGAACTGGCAACGCGCATCGTCGCCGACCGCGACGACTTCCCTGCCCTGCTCGGGCGCCCGGCCGGCCAGCTGGTGTCCGTGTCGCTGGGCAAGGGCGACCTGCATTCACAGGGCCGCACCGTTGCCCGCCTGGTCTTCGAAGGCGGCCCCCTGATGTACAAGCCGCGCTCGCTGCGCATCGACGCCACACTGGACGCCTTCCTTGGCGCCGTGTTCGGCGACGTGCCGGACCGGGTGCGGGTGCCGCGCGTGATCGATCGCGGCAGTCATGGCTGGGCGGCGTTTGCCGCGCACCGCTACTGCGACGGTGACCAGGAGCTGCAGACCTACTACCGCGGGCTCGGCCACTGGCTGGCGGTGCTGCGCCTGATCGGCGGTACCGACATCCATCTGGAAAACCTGATTGCGGTCGGGCCGGTGCCGGTGGTGGTCGATGCAGAGAGTGTGTTCGCCCCGGTGATCGAGATCGAGACATCCGGCTACGGGCAGGCGTACGACATCGCCGTGAAGCTGATGATGAATTCGGTCCTGCGCACGGGCATCGTGCCGTTCCGCACCGCCGGCCTGGGCATGGCCGGCGTCGATCTCTCCGCCGCGGGCGCGTTGCCCGGCGAGCAGCCGCGGCTGCGGGTACCGGTGATTGTCGAGGATGCGGCAGACGGGCCGCGCCTGGGCATGGTCGACGCGGACTTTGCGGCGTCACAGAACCATCCGTGCCCGCACCCGGACGTGTCCCAGTACTGGGACCAGATCAGCGAGGGGTTCATGCAGGCCAGCCAACGGCTGCGCGAGCTGGATGCCGCCGACGCGCTGATGCCGTTGCTGGCGCCCTTCGAGGGCTGCCAGGTGCGTGACGTGCGCCGCCCCACCATGGCCTACGCCGAAATCGGTCGGATGCTGTGGCACCCGGCGTCCCTGCATGACGAACCCAAGGCGGTCGCGCGTGCGATGGATCTGCTGGTGCGCAATGCGCAGGTAGTGCGTGCCGCGCCCTCCGAGCCGGCCGCGATCATGGGCGAGATCGACGACCTGCGGCACGGCGACATCCCGATCTTCGCTGCCCCCGTTGCGCCGGAACGGATCCGCACAGTAGTGGCCAACTGGCGTGACATGCGCATCGACCTGGAAGACGTCACGATACGCAGCACGCTGGTGGCGACCGACCTCAATCAGCATGCGCTGGCGCGGGCCGAGGCGCGCGAGGGCTACTCCTATGCCGCACGTGCGCCCCGCGCTGAAGACCTGGACGCGCGCCGCCGCACGTTGGCCGCCGCTGCGGTGGAAAGCCTGCTGCGGCTGTCCGTTCGGGGCGACGATGGGTCGATGACCTGGATCACACCGGAGATCACGCCCAACGGCTGGACCGTACAGCCCGTCCGCCCGGACACCTACTTCGGGCTGGGCGGCATCGCCTTCGCACTGGCCGGATACTGGCTTGAGGTGCAGGCGGGGCGTGCCGATGCGGTAGCCGGCCTGGCGTCCGCCCTGGAGGGATCGATCCAGGTGTTGGCGAGGATGTCGCGGCTGGACCACTCCGAGATGGACGGCGGTTTCGTGGGCGCCGGCTCGCGGATCTGGGCGCTGCTCGCACTGGCCGACATGCTGGACCGCCCTGCCTTGCTCGACGACGCACGGCACTGCGCGGCGTCGCTGGAACGGCACAGTTTCGATGCGTCACCGAAGTTCGAAGTGCTCGATGGCGTCAGCGGCGCCATCCTGCCGCTGATCGGCCTGGCCGAGGCCACCGGTGAAGCACGCTGGCTCGCGCTGGCCGCACGTGTCGCCGGCGCCGTGCAGGCAGCCGCCATCGTGGACGGTGGCGGTGCCCGCTGGCCCAGCCCGCAGTTCGACGAACCCATCGGCGGCTTCGCGCATGGGGCGATGGGCATCGGCTGGTCGCTGGCGCGCCTGGCCGCGACCGACGCCGGGACCGCCGCCGAACGCGACGGGTGGCGGCAGCTGGCGGCGGCGGCATTCGCGTTCCAGGAGGCACTGTTCGAGCCGGCCACCGGGCGCTGGCGCGACATCCACCTGAAGGACGGCCAGAAGAACTTCCCGACCTGGTGCCACGGCAGCGTCGGCATCGGCCTGGCCCATGCCGACCTGTATGCGCGCACGGGCAGCGAGCAGCATCTGCGCGGACTGCGCCGGGCGGTAGCGGACGCCGCCGGCAAATGGGGCTTCAGCCACACGCTCTGCCATGGCGACCTGTCCACCCGCGAGCTGCTGCTGCGCGCGGCCGAGCTGGACCCGGCCTGCCCGTACGATATCGACACGGCGGCCATCGAGGTCATCTCCTCGATCGAAGAGCACCACGGCATGGTCGGCGGATTGACCCGCGCCGCGTTCACGCCCGGCCTGATGATCGGCCTCGCCGGCGCGATCTACGGTTTCTGCCGGATGCATCCCGCATGCGCGATGCCATCGCCGTTGTTGCTGGAGCGTGCTCCTGGCGCGGTGCGGCCCAGCCAGAAGACTGCGGCATCGACCAGCGAAGCGGTTCCCGCGTACGCCGGCTAGACCGGCGTCATGGTTCGGCGGGCGTGGCGCGGGTCCGCGTAGTGCGGTACTGCATCCGCCCGTTGCGCCAGCTGCCACGGGTAGTCTCGACATATTCGCCGTCGGCGGAGAGCGTCTCCTCCCAGCTGCCCACCTGCTGCAACGCGCCATCGCGGTAGCGATAGGTTTCCGCGGCATGCGAACAGCATCCGCCCCGCGATGCGGACGTCAGGGTGCGGTCGTGCGCGTTGATCGACAGCTGTGGTAGCGCCGACAGCGCGGCGGCGTACACGAACGCGCCGCTGGCCGGGTCGAACAGGAACACGTTGGAGGTGCTGTTTGGGCCGGCACCGCCGGACATGCCCGGTGCGAGCAGATCCAGGTGGCCGTCGAAGTTGGCGTCCACCGTCTGCAGCAACGCGTCGCCGTCGCCGTCGCCGATCGGATCGGCCTCGAAATCACGCAGGACCTGACGCCGCTGGCCGGTGCGCGCGTCCAGCACCTCGATCGCCGTCAACCTGGCGCCTTCTTCGCCCTGCTCAACCCCCGCGCGGAACGTGCTCTGGGGCGTGGCGGCCGCCTGTACCACCCAGGCAAGGGGGGACAAGGCATCGCGGTCGATCCAGCCGCGCACGGCGCTGCCGTCCTGCGCGATCTGCTCGACCTGGTACCACGCCGGGGTCCGGCGCAGCACCGCCACATAGCTGCCGGCGGCAATCGTCGCGACAACACCTGCATCGCGGGCCTCGGCGTGCAACGGCAACGCGCTGTCCACATGCAGTACATCCACATACGCCCGCGGCTGTTGCAGCGTGAACTGGTCGCGGTAGTGCACCACCTCATACTGGTTGATGTGGCGCCCGTAGGCCTCCGGCGCGCAGACATCGGCGATGGCGCAGGCACCGGCCTCCTCTGCGGTGGGTGCGCGCTGCGCCGGCACCTGCACCGCCCCCAGCAGCTGCTTGCGGTCGGCCCAGCGTACCGAGAACCCGGTGGCAGTCCAGTCCAGTGCTGCTTCCCGGTCGCTGGCACCGATGTTGGTGCGGCAATAGGGCTGCGCCTCCGAATACGCGTTCCACTCGGGGAACGCATACGCCGGACACAGCAGTTTGGCGCCGTTGATGTCGTACTGGTAGGCCGGGTCGGTAAGGAACACCAGCTTGTTGAGCCGGGCCTGCGGATCGCGCGACACGAACGCATAGCGCACCCCGGCCGCTGCCGGCACGGCGTGCGCGTAGCGCTCCCGGTAGGCGTCTCCTGTCGGCGGGATCGTCGGGGCGGCACGCAGGTACGCATCGGGCTGCAGCGCATACAGCCCGGGCTGCAACAGGTCGGGCGCAGCGGCGGCGCTGCCCGCCACGGCCAGGGCCAGTGCGGGCAAAAGGAAGGCCATGGAATGTCCCGTTGGCAGTACAGAAGGCCGGCGCATGCTACCGCGCCGGTGGATGCGCTGCCCATATCCCGACCAATCGCCCGGTCCGGCACAGGACGGCACCCTGCAACCGGCCTATCCTTGAGGACCCCTCACCTACGGGCCAGGGACCCTGCGGCGCCCGGGTGCGCACGCGTGGTGCCGTCGACCGTACTTCGTTCCGATACCGCCCATGACGTCGCCTTCCCCCGCGCAACCGCCGCTTCCCGTCGCCGCCAGCGCCACCGCGCCCCACCAGGGCTTTGCGGTCCATATCGTCGGCGCGGCGGCCTTCGCACACCTGCTCAACGACATGATCCAGGCGGTGCTGCCAGCGGTGTACCCGATGTTCAAGAGCGAGTTCCAGCTCAGCTTCGGCCAGATCGGCGTGATCGCGCTGGTCTACCAGATCACCGCGTCGCTGCTGCAGCCCTGGATCGGGATGTACACCGATAAGCGCCCGCTGCCCTACCTGTTGCCGTGCGGCATGATCGCCACGCTCATCGGCATCGCAATGATGGCCCTGGCCGGTAGTTATCCCATGCTGCTGGTCGCGGCCGCGATGGTCGGGGTGGGCTCGGCTACCTTCCACCCGGAAGCGTCGCGCGTGGCGCGGATGGCCTCCGGCGGGCGCTTCGGCACGGCCCAGTCGACCTTCCAGGTGGGCGGCAATACCGGATCGGCGATCGGTCCGTTGCTGGCGGCCGCGGTGGTGATTCCGTATGGGCAGCGCTCCATTGCCTGGTTCATGCTGGCCGCTGCGCTGGCCGTTGGCGTGCTGTTCCTGCTCACCGGGTGGACCATCCGCCATGGGCAGGCAAAGATGAGCAGCCTGGCGCGCAACACAGGGGTCGGGCTGGGGCGCGGCAAGGTGATCCAGGCCATCGCGGTGATCGCAGTGTTGATGTTCGCCAAGTTCGTCTACATCGCCTCCTTCACCAACTACTTCACCTTCTACCTGATCGAGCGCTTCCATCTGAGCGTGCAGCAGAGCCAGATGTACCTCTTCATCTTCCTGGCCTCGATCGCGCTGGGCACCTTCATCGGCGGCCCGGTGGGCGACCGGATCGGGCGCAAGGCGGTGATCTGGATTTCCTTCCTGGGCGTGGCCCCGTTCGCGCTTGCCCTGCCCTACGCCAACCTGATGGGCACCGCAGTGCTGGCCGTGGCCATCGGCCTGGTGATGTCGTCGGCATTCGCCGCCCTGGTGGTCTACGCGCAGGAAGCCGTGCCAGGCCGCGTGGGCATGGTGTCGGGCCTGATGTTCGGCCTGATGTTCGGCATCGGCGGCCTGGGCGCCGCCGGCCTGGGCAAGCTGGCCGACGTGCATGGCATCGTGTGGATCTACCACTTCACGTCGTACCTGCCGCTACTGGGGCTGGCCACGGCCTTCCTGCCCAGGACCCGTGCACGGTGAGCGACGCGTGCGGCGAGCTGCGCTACACGATTACGGCCGCGCACACCCGGCGCTGGGTGGATGAGGCACTGGAACGCGAGATGCGCCGCGACGATGCGCTGGCCGAGCGTCTTGGCGCTATGCAGCAGCGGGCGGTCCTGCCGATGCTGATGCTGCTGCCGGCATGCGGCGCGGGTTGGCTGCTGATCCATCGCGGCGCCACGCCCGAAACGTGGATGACGCTGGCACTGGCGGCGCTGCTGCTGGTGCCCGCATGGCGAGTTGCCCGCCCGTTCACCGCGCGCCTGCGCCGCACGATGGCGCAACAGCAGACGGACAGCACGGCAGGTGGGCGCCCGGTCAGACGCGCCCTCGCCGAGCTCACCCTGACGACGCGCTTCAAGCGGCTGCAGGGTGACTACCGCGTGCACTTCGATGCCCAAGGCATGCAGGTTGCGCAGGCAGGACAGCGACCGGCGTTGTTGCGCTGGAGCGACGTGGTGCATGTCCGGGAGACCGAGGCCTTCCTGGTTGTGGCCTGCACCTCACTGCACCGTCGCGGGCAGGCCTACTGGATCCCGAAGCACAGCGCTGCGATGGACCCGGAGGTCTACCGCGAGGGTATGCAGGGCTTGCTGGGTCATTGCAGGGCAGCCGCGGCAATGGTCTGAGCCACCTAAGGGCCAAACCAACGCGCCCTGCGCGTCAGGTCGTCGGCGTGGCCGCCGCCAATGCCGCCAGGTCCGCATCCGCACGCGGACGTACAATCCGCGCCACTTCCTGTCCGTCATGCAGCAACACCAGCGTCGGCCACAAGCGTACCTGGAAGGATCGCCCCAGCGGCCGCCCCTTGCCGTCTTCGATCTTGAGGTGCGCAATGTCCCTCACCGCCAGCCAGTCCTTCAAGGGGGCCTGCGCAGCACTGCAGTGCGGGCACCACGGCGCGCCAAATTCCAGCAGTTGCCAGCCGGGAGTCGCGTCGATGGCGGCCCGGCTGGGTTCCTGCGCGGCATAGGCCCGCGTATAGCTCATCGCGGTGACTCAAGGGCCCGCTGGATGTCTTCAAGCGGTGCATTGGTGAGGTCCTTGGCAATATCGGTCAGCAGGCGGGCCTGGACTTCCTTGTGCAGCTGCGGGCGAATGCGTCCCAGGGTCTGCGGGTCGGCGATCAGCACCAGGTGCGCATAGCGGTTGTTGAGGGCGTCCTCGTTCAACTGTCCGGCAAGCTGCTTGGCGAAGGTGGCTTCGTTCATCTGCGCGATGCTGGTGTCCTGCGGCATCGAGCCGGACGGACCCTGCCCCGAAACACCCTGTGCGCTGATGTCCTGCAGTTTCAGCGCTTCCTGCTGCTTGAGCTGCAGGGTATGGCCGCTGCCGATGTTGGTGAACACGCGCGCCGAACCGCCGTCTGCGACGACAATCAAGGTGCCTTCCGGGATCTGCTGCTGCATGGTGAACTCCTGTGGAAAAACGGGTGCGAGTGCACCCACGTCCACCGTAGGCGGCTAGGTGTAAGGACCGCGCATACGAATGTGTTCGCGATGTATGCAGCGCACGCCCTGCGCAGGATCAGGGCGCGCTGCCGTGCAGCTCCATCGCCCGCATCACGATCGGTTTGGCCCAGTCCGGGGTGTGCAGCAATTGCGCCACCGATTCCGGGTAGTGCAGGCCCTTGCGGTCCAGGTGCAGCAGGGGCAACGGATCGGCCTGCCCCTGTGCGTCCAGCGGTGCGCTGTTGTCGTAGACCTGCAGTTCGGCCAGATGGGGCAGCAGCGCCAACAGGTTTTCACGCGATGCGTCGAAGCGGGCGTGAATCTTGTCCTGGGGAATGTCGTGGCCACCCTTGGCGACGCGCGCGGCCACCCGTTCGATATGCAGCTGCACGCTGTCCAGACCGCAGAACCAGATGGCCATGTCGTGGGTTTCGCACGCCGCGCGCAGCAGCCGCGCGATGGTGTTGCCGCCCAGGGTGGTTTCAAAGGCGAAATCGCTGCCTTCGGCCATGGCGGTGCGCAGCCGCCGCGCGCCTTCGTGCCAGGCGGCGGAGTTGGCCTCGTCGACCGCCCAGCCCGCCTGGACCAGCGCGCGGGTGAAGGAATCGGGATTGAACCAGGTCAGGCCATCGGCCTCCAGCCAGGTTCCCAGCAGCGAACTCTTGCCGGCGCCATTGACGCCGGCAAGCACCAGAATCCGCCCCATCGGTCAGAGCGACTTGCCGGGGGTGATCCTGCCGCGCCGGATTGGCTGGCCCAGCACCTTGCCCAGCCCGCCGTCGCGGTTGAGGCTGGCCAACTGCACGTCGAACTGCGCGCGCAGCCGTTCCAGCTCGCCGCCGCGCTCGTCGGCATCGGCTTCGGCGGCCTTGGCCAGCAGCTCCTGGTAGGCCTTGATATCCACGATCACCGCTTCAGGGTGGTTGTGGTTGGTGATCACCAAGGCCTGTTTCTCACGCACAGTGCGCATCAGGCTTGGCCAGCCGCGGGTCTTCACCGACGATGCTGTGGCCTTTTCAAGGCCGGGCAGGTCCAGGGGCAGGGTCATGGCAGGCTCCAGCGCGGGGTATGTGCGCATCATACGCCTTTTGGCCAAATTGGGCATAAATCCCATTTTGGCCATCCACCCCCAGCCGGAGTCCTTGCATGGCAAGGCCGGACGGGTCCCTGCCAAGGCTCAGCGCGACATCGAGTACGGCGCCTGGGCCCCCTCCCCCGGCCAGGCCTTGTTCGGCTCGGCCTGCAGGGTGAAGCGCAGCTCACCGCCGGCCAGGATCTCGGCATGGCGCAGGAACGTGCGCTGCAACGGCTGTCCGTTGAGGGTAACCGAGCCTACGTACTGATGGCCCTTGCCCATTCCCTCGGTGACGATGCTGAAGCGCTTGCCGTTGGGCAGGTTCAGCGTCGCCTTGGGCAGGAACGGACGGCCGATGATGTATTCGCCACTGCCCGGCGCCACCGGGTAGAAGCCCAGCGCGGTGAACACATACCAGGCCGACATCTGGCCCAGGTCGTCATTGCCGGCCAGGCCATCGGGACGGTCGGCGTACTGGGTGTCCATGATCTGCTTCAGCCGCGCCTGGGTGCGCCACGGCTGCCCGGCATGGGCGTACAGGTAGGCCACGTGATGGCTGGGCTCGTTGCCGTGCGCGTACCAGCCGATCAGGCCGGTGATGTCTTCCATGTGCTCGAAGATCGACGGATCGACCTTGGCCTCGAATACCTGGTCCAGGCGGGCCAGCAGTTTCTCGCTGCCACCGTGTGCAGCGGCCAGCCCGGCCACGTCCTGCGGCACATACCAGGAATACTGCCAGGCATTGCCTTCGGTGTAGTCGGTGCCGTACCCGCTGGCCGACGGATCGAACGGAGTGCGGAAGCTGCCGTCGCGCTTGCGGGCGCGCATGAAGCCGGTCTCGGCGTCGAACGCGTGGCGCCAGTTGCCGGCGCGGCCGTCGAAGGTAGCCTGCACGTCCTTTCGCCCCATGGCCTCGGCCATGCGCGCAATGGTCCAGTCGTCGAAGGCGTATTCCAGCGTCTTGCTCGCCGCCTCGCCCTCTTCATCGATCGGCACCCAGCCCAGTTCGCGGTACTGCGCGATGCCGTCGTACGGGCCATAGTTGGCGGTCGCCACCATGGCCTGCAGCGCCTTGTCGGCATCAAAACCGCGGATGCCCTTGACGTAGGCATCGGCGATCACCGGCACGGCGTGGTAGCCGATCATGCACCAGGTTTCCTGGCCGTGGAACGCCCACACCGGCAGCATGCCGTACGCACTGTGCTGCTGGTGGGCAATCAGCGAGTTGATGAAATCGCTGTTGCGCTTTTCCGGCTGCACCAGGGTGAGCAGGGGATGCAGCGCACGGTAGGTATCCCACAGCGAGAACGTGGAGTAGTTCGTGTAACCCTCGGCGCGGTGCACCGCGTTGTCCGACCCGCGGTACTGGCCATCGGCATCCATGAACAGGGTCGGGCCCAGCATGCTGTGGTACAGCGCGGTGTAGGCGCTGCGCAGGTCATGCGCGGGCGCCTCGATCTCCACGGCCGACAGCGCCTGGGTCCACTGCTGCCTGGCCTCGGCGCGCACGCGGTCGAAGTTCTGGTCCTTCGCTTCGGCGTCCAGGTTGGCGATTGCGCCCTGCTCGCTCACCGACGAGATGGCCACGCTGACCACCAGCGGCGCATCCAGCGTGCCGAAATCGAACGTACCGACCAGTTGCCGTCCTTCGATCTGCGGCCGCTGCGTGGGGTCGTTCTGGCCCGGCGGCGGGAAGCCCTTGTACGCGATGTCGGTTTCGGTGTTGTGCAGTGCGTGGCCGGTAAGCGGGCGCGAGAAGCGCATTGCGAAATACAGCTGACGACCCGGCGCCCAGCCGCGGGTTTCGCGGAAGCCGGTGACCGTGCCATCGGGCTGCAGGCGCAGCCGCGACCACAGGACCTTGCCCGGGTAGTCGTACAGGCTGGTGCGCAGATCCAGCAGCACCCGCGCCTTCTCGCCCTTCGGATAGGAATAGCGGTGCACGCCGGTGCGGGCACTGGCGGTGAGCTCGGCACGCACGTTGTAGTCGTCCAGCGTTACCGCGTAATAGCCCGGCTCGGCCTTCTCGTTGTCGTGGTGGAACCGCGAGGCATAGCCACTCTTCGGCTTGTCCGGATCGCCGCGCTCCAGCCCGGGATCACCGGTGAACGGCATCACCAGCACGTCACCCAGGTCCGAATGGCCGCTGCCGGAGAAATGCGTGTGCGAGAAGCCGACGATGCTGCTGTCGTCATGCCGGTACCCGGCAGCCCAGCCGTAGGCCTTTTCGCGCGGCTGGATGCGGGTGTCCGGACTGAGCTGGACCATGCCGAACGGCACCGTGGCGCCGGGATAGGTGTGCCCTTCCCCGCCAGTGCCGATGAAGGGGTCGACGGCGGCGTAAGCGCGCTCGCCGACCTTCGCCGGCGCTCCCCCTGCCGTGCCGGCCACCAACATCGCTCCCACCGCGAGCCCCAACCAGCGTAACGTCCCCGTTTTCGTCATGGCGTTGAATTTAGATCGATTCAAGGTGGGGTCGATCCTAGCATCGGTGCGGGACGGTCGCATGCTGCAGTGCGCCGATGGGGATGCGGCAGGAGGGTCAGCAGCCGGCCAGCGGCCGGCACTACGTGAGGCGTGCTTCGTCGGGGATGGCTGCCTCGGGCAACGTCGGCTGTGCGTTGTCGACCGTCATCGGGGCGTCGCTGCGCAGCAGGGCCCTCGCTTCGGCTTCGCTGGCCACCGCCGGCGGCGAGCCGCGCAGCGGCAGGCGCGCGGTTTCGTTGACGAACACCATGGTAATGACGCCGATCACCGCCGCGCCCATCAGGTAGTACGCCGGCACCAGCGGGTCGCCGGTGCGCTCGACCAGCCAGGCGGTGACCAGCGGCGTGGTGCCCCCGAACAGCGACACCGACACGTTGAACGCAATCGACAGCGCGCTATAGCGCACCGGGGTGTAGAACAGTGCCGGCAGCGTGGAGGGCATCGAGCTGGTGAAGCACACCAGCGCCAAGCCCAGCAGCATCAGGCCGAGGAAGATCAGCCAGTCGTTGCCGGTACCGATCAGCTTCAGGCACGGGATGGCCAGCGCGAACAACGCAATGCACGCGCCGATGATCATCGGCCGGCGGCCGAGCTTGTCACTGAACAGGCCGCCCACCACGTTGAGCGGCATCATCACCAGCATCACGATGATGATCAGCAGCAGGCCCTTGCTCTCCGCATAGCCCATGGTGACGCTGAGGTAGCTGGGCATGTAGGTGAGCAGCATGTAGTCGGTGACGTTGAACACCAGCACCAGGCCCACGCACTTGAGCAGCTGCGGCCAATGCACGCGGAACAGCGCACCCAGCCCGGGACGCTCGTTGTCGCGCTTGTCGGCCTCTTCGGCGTAGGCACGGAACGCCGGGGTCTCTTCGAGCTTCATCCGCATGTACAGGCCAAGCAGACCCAGCGGACCGGCCACCAGGAACGGAATGCGCCAGCCCCAGTCCAGCATCTGCGCGCTGCTCAAGGCCATGTGCAGCGCCGTCACGGTACCCGCGCCGGCGATGTAGCCGCCCAGCGTGCCGAACTCCAGCCAGCTGCCCATCAGCCCGCGGTTGCGGTCGGTGGAGTACTCGGCGATGAAGGTCGCCGCCCCGCCGTACTCGCCGCCGGTGGAGAAGCCCTGCACCAGCCGCGCCAGCAGCAGCAATGCCGGTGCCCACAATCCGATGCGGTCGTAGGACGGAATCAGGCCGATGCTGAAGGTGCCCAGCGCCATCAGGATCATGGTGAAGGCCAGCACTTTCTGGCGACCGTATTTGTCGCCCAGCGGCCCGAATACCAGGCCGCCCAGCGGGCGCACCAGGAAGGCCACGGTGAACGTGGCGAAGGTGGCGATCAGCTGCGCGGTCGGATTGCTGGCGGGAAAGAACACCTGCCCCAGGGTGACCGCGATGTAGCCGTACACACCGAAATCGAACCATTCCATCGCGTTGCCAAGGGCGGCGGCACCCACGGCCTTCTTGAGCATCGGGCGATCAACAACGGTCACTTCGTCCACCTGGACGTGGCGACGGCGTTTGAACCACCCGAAATGGGCGTGTGCGGCATGCAGGTCCTGCATTCTGCTTTCTCCTGGAAGCATGGCCACCACCACGCCCGAGGTCCCGCGCACGGCACAGGAAAGAACCGCCTTCGAAGGAACGCGGCACAAGGCGCGAAGAAGGGGTGGCAACAGGCGTTCCCGGACGGCCGCGTGGAATTCCACGGCGCTGCAGGAAGGGTGACCGAGAGACGGGCAACGGCCCGAGACAATGATCAAGCGACGCATGGTACTACACATCGAAAATGTGATCCCTACCTCATCTTCACATTACGGCACTGCAGCGCTATCGAGGGACACCGGGAATCGTGCAGAATCCCTCCGCCGCCGCGACGTGCTCACACGGAACGTGCGCGCGGCATCCCACCATCAGCACGAAGAGATACCACCCGATGTCCATCAAGACCACCACCCTGTGCGCCCTGCTCGGCCTGCTCGCACCCGCGGCCGCCATGGCCCAGGACAGCACCGCCGCCACGCTGTCGCGCCTGCTGGAATGCAAACTGACCGCCGACCAGGTCGCCGCATTCACCGACAGCATCAACGCAGAGGAAATCACCGACTTCGCGCATGCCGGTTCGGCCGCCTCGGGCGACGCTGCGCTGAGCCTGTGGAAGAGTGACGCGCCCATCACCGCGTGGGGCGAAACCTCTGATCTGGTGCACCTGTCCAGCACCACCGAGATGCTGCTGGCCTTCAAGGTCACGCCGGGGCAGGAGCTGGCCCGCGGCAAAGCGATCGTGGACCGCATCGGCGGGATGACCCCGCGTCCGGACCAGGCCGCGATGGAAGAAACCTTCGGCTGGAAGGGCATGGATTACCGCAAGGCACTCAGTGGCAACCGCAACGCGCGCGTGCTGGTGGACCTGAGCTATTCGCCGGGTTGGGTCACCGTGGGCTGCGCGTACGGCGACATCCTGTAACGCATCTGGCAAGCGGCACAACCGACGGCGCGGGAAGCGATTCCCGCGCCGTCGGCGTTTCCGCTGCGACGTAGTGTCGCAGCCACGGCGCCGGCCCGCTTGATCTTTGTCATGGTCACCCCGGCGTGGCGCGCCGATCCTGTACGGGACACGCCCCCCCCTCCACAAGGATCCGGCCATGCGCTACACCCCCGACAACGCCCAGCTGTTGAATGCCCTGCAGAACGTCATGGTGATCTCCACCACCGACCTGCAGGGCAACATCACCTATGCCAACGACCTGTTCTGCACGCTCACCGGCTTCAGCCGCGACGAACTGATCGGCCAGCCGCACAGCATCGTGCGCCACCCCGACGTGCCCAAGGCGGTTTACAAGGACATGTGGGACACCATCAAGGCCGGCAGGAGCTGGACCGGCATCGTGCCCAACCTGGGCAAGGGCGGCGCCCTGTACGTGGTGGACACCACGGTGCAGCCGCTGTTCGACGCCGAGGGCGCCATCACCGCCTACATCAGCATTCGCCGCGTGGTGAACGATCTGATGAGCAACTTCGACGCGGTGGAGTTCAGCAAGGAAAAGTTCGACGACTTCTACGCTGCCGCCTGATGGACGCTGCCTCCCCGATCCAACGCGTGCTGGTCGGATACGGCTCCGAATCCGGCAACGCACGCGCCCTGGCCCACCGCCTGGGCGCGTTCCCGGCCCTGCAGCGGCACGCCCCGCAGGTGCTGCCCTTCAACGCCATCGACGTGGCCTCGCTTGGCGCGGGCGACGTGCTGCTGGCGCTGTCCAGTTCCTTCGGCGACGGTGAGCCACCCGCCAATGGCGAACGCTTCGCCGACGCATTGCGCCAGACCCCTGCCCTGCCCGGACTGCGCTACGCCGTGTTCGGGTTGGGGGATACCGGCTACCCGCGCTTCTGCGGCTTCAGCAAGACCCTCGACACCCTGCTCGGTGAGCGGCAGGCACGGCCGATCATGCACCGGGTTGACGCCGATGCAGGCTACGAGCACTTCTTCGACCAATGGGCGCCGGTGCTGGGCCACGTGCTGGACGGCAACGAAGCGGCAGGCCGCAACCTTCGTCTGCAGGTGACCGCGTACGCCGAGGACAATGCGTTCGCGGCACCGATTACCACGCGTCGTCGCCTCAGCGCACGCGATCCGGCGGCATGGCACCTGGAGCTGGACCTGAGCGGCAGCGGCATCGCTTACCGCGCGGGCGACACCCTGCATGTGGTGGCCCCGAACGACCCAACGCTTCTACAGGCACTGGCGCGCTGGTATGGCCAGGACGAAGCGGTCGACCTGTTGCGCAACAAGGAGCTGCGACTGCTCGGGAAGACAGTGCTGCGCGAGCTGGCACGCCTGGGCAGCAGCGACGCACTGAAGGACCTGCTGCGCAGCAGCCAGCGCCCCGCACTGGAGGCCTACCTGCACGGCGCCGACCTGCTGGATGTACTGAACGACCACGCCAGCCCCGACCGCGTGCCACTGGCGCGGTTAGCGGAGCTGCTGTCGCCCTGCCTGCCGCGCGCCTATTCGATCGCATCGGCCGCCGGCAGCGCGCAGGCCGCGCTGTGCATGCGCGAGGTGCGCTACACCCGCAGCGGTCGCGAGCGTCGCGGCACCGCCACCGGCTGGCTGCTGGACGGCGACGGCAGCGCCCGCGTGTACTGCCGCGCCAACCCGGGTTTCCACCTGCCCCGCGACCCCCACGCCCCACTGCTGCTGGTCGGCACCGGAACCGGGATCGCGCCGTTGATGGGGCTGTTGCACGAGCTGGACGCCGCCGGTCAGGAGCGCGAGGTACACCTGGTGTTCGGCGAGAAGCATCGCGACCACGACTTCCTCTACCAGCAGCACCTGGAGGCCTGGCGCGCCGACGGTCGCCTGCAGGGACTGCACACGGCCTTCTCGCGCGACGGCGTGGCCAAGTATTACGTGCGGCACGCGCTGGCTGAGCAGGCCGATACGGTACGCAACCTGCTGCAGCATGGCGCGCATGTGTTCCTGTGCGGCAACAAGCAGCACCTGGGCGCTGCCGTGCAGGACGCGATCAACACGATCATGCCGGCCCACGAAGACGGCGGTAGTACATGGGATACGTTGCAGGCGGAGGGCCGGCTGCATCGGGAACTGTACTGAGCACTCCGCCAGGGCAGTGCTGCGCAGCCCCGGCCTACGCCGTCCCGTCAACCGGCCGCGCCGGTCCCGTCGCTTGCCGCGGCCAGCGCAGCCAGCCGCTCCGGCTGCAGCACCTGCATTTCGCGCTGGTTGACGGCGATCACGCCGTCATCGCTGAGTCGGCGCAGCACCCGGCTGGCGGTCTCCGGCGCCATGCGGAGGTAGTTGGCGATCTCTACCCGGCTCATGCTCAGGCTGAAGCGCAGCGGCGAGAAGCCGCGGCGCGCATAGCGCTCGGATAGATCCAGCAGGAACGCGGCCATGCGCGCCTCGGTGCGATGGTTGGCCGCCATCAACGCCACCTTGCCGATCTCGGCACTGAGCAAGCTGAACAGCTTGGCCTGCAGGCCGGGCATGCGCGTGGCCAGCAGGCTCATGCGCGGGAACGAGAACCGGCACAGGTACACCGTGTCCAGCGCAACGGCATTGCAGGGGTAACGCGCACCGTGGATCGCGTTGAGCCCGATCACCTCGCCGGGCAGGCTGAAGCCCAGCACCTGCTCGTTGCCTTGGCTGTCGTTGAGGTAGGTCTTGACCATGCCGCCACGCACCGCGGCGATCGAATCGAACGGATCGCCCGCGCGGAAGATATGCTCGCCCGCGCGAAACGGCCCCACGTGGTCCACCAGCACATGCAGTTCGGCCAGCGCGGTCTTGTCGTAGCCCTGCGACATGCACGCATCGGAAAACGCGCAGGTGCTGCAGAAATGCAGCGCATCGCCGTCATCGGCGGCAGCGGGGTTGGGGGTGCCCGGTGACGACATGACGGCGATGATCAGGGCTGGGCCAGAGCGAAGTCCAGGCCAGCGCACACGGCCGCCACCTGCGCATCGTTGCATTCCTGTGGGTTGGTGCGGGGGCTGTCCGGATACACCTCGGTGGTGGTGGCATAGCGGGCGTTGGTGAAGCCGGCGCAGGCACCGATCGAGCGGGATTCGCCCCACACCACCCCGTTGGACTGCAATGGCATGCCAATCAGCTCACCCTTGGCATCGGCCGGCGCGATATGCGTGACCTTTTCGACTGCCGCTACCAGCGCCTGCTGGAACGCCGGCTGCGGGTCTTCGCTGTTGCCGATCACGTAGAAACCATCGGGAATGATGTCCGGCACCAGGTCCTTGCCGTCACGCGCGCAGCGGGCCGGATCGAACTCTTCCAGGTCGCTGTTGGTGGTTTCATGCAGGTCCAGATGCACCAGCAGGCCATCTGCACGGGCGCCCACCCAGCGCATCAGCGCGGCCGCCTCTTCGATCTGGCCACCGTCACGGAAGCTGCGGTTGGGATCGATCGCGTCGGGGTTCCAGCGCTGGATGCGCTCATAGCCCCACGGGCTGACGCACGGGGCCACGATCAGGTTGATGCGCCCGGCGTAGGCGTCGGCGTGCTGGTCCAGGAACTGCAGCGCGCCGTGCACGCCACTGGTTTCATAGCCGTGCACGCCACCGGTCACCAGCGCGCTGGGCAGCGCCGGGTCCCACTGCTGGTTCACCACCGCAAACAGCGGATAGTGGTCCGGGGCATAGTCGAGCTGGCCATACTGGACCACCTCGAACCGCTCGCCCAGGCGCTCGAGCGCGGCCACCACGTCCTCGTGGTAGCTGCGCTGGCGCTGCTGGCGGGCCCGCCACTGCGCGCGTTCGGCGTCGCCCCAGGGCTGGCCGGGGGTGCCGATCGGGTAGAAATGCGCAAGGGTCATCGGAGGCTCCAGAAGTCGGGAAACGGGTCCGCGCGAAAACGCGTGACCCAGCCCAGTAGTGTAAATGCAGAAGGCCTGACCGGTCCCAGCGGCGTCCGCCCAAGCCAGAATGGGCAAGGTGCCCGCCGGCACCTGACACCCCCGGAAGGAAGCTAACGCGTGATCGACATCGCCCCTGCAGCCCCCATCACCCGGAGGCCCTGGTAGCCCTCGACAGCGTGGCCGGTCATGACCCCGGACGCGCCGCGCAGATCCGCGCATGGGTGCAGACCGGCACGTGCCACATGACCCATCCCGGCCTGGCTGCAGGGCAGATAACGGCACCACGCTTATGCGTTTGGCGCGATCGAGGCGAAAATAAAAAAAAGGGGGCCGGTTGCCCGGCCCCCTCATGCATCGACCAACGGTCGGTGCCTACCAGCGTGTCATGCGGCCTGCACTTCTTCGTAGCCGTTGAAGCGCATGTCGCTGGACGCACGCCC
Organism: Stenotrophomonas sp. 364; assembly: GCF_009832905.1. Taxonomy (NCBI): domain Bacteria; kingdom Pseudomonadati; phylum Pseudomonadota; class Gammaproteobacteria; order Lysobacterales; family Lysobacteraceae; genus Stenotrophomonas; species Stenotrophomonas sp. 364. The sequence continues at coordinate 1,910,105 of NZ_CP047135.1, read as the reverse complement.
CTGGGTCAGCGAGCGCAGCGCCGTGGTGTAACCGGCCAGCCGCGCCAGCGGCGCATAACCCAACACGTCCACCTGCGCACCGTGGTCCTCGATGGACGCCACCCGCCCTTGCCGGCGGTTGAGGTCGCCCACCACATCGCCCACGTTGCCCGACGGCGCATGAATCGCTACTTCCATCACCGGCTCCAGCAGGCGCGTGCCCGCCGTGGCCAGCGCCGCCTTCACCGCCTCGCTGCCCGCGCGATGGAACGCCATTTCCGACGAGTCCTTGGCATGGGTCTGGCCGTCGGTCAGGGTCACCTCGATCCCGACCACCGGATACCCACGCGGGCCCTCTTCCAGGGCCGCGCGCACGCCCTTCTCCACCGCCGCCACGAACGCCTTCGGAATGACGCCGCCCACGGTGCGGTCGACAAAGCGCACCGCGTCGTCGCCGGTGGGCGCCACCTCGATCAGCACCCGGGCGAACTGACCCTGGCCGCCGGTCTGCTTGGCCACCTTGCCTTCCACGCCGTGCACCGCGCGGGCGGGCGTTTCCTGGTAGGCCACACGCGGCTCACCCACCCGCACCGGCACGTTCCACTCGCTGCGCAGACGCTCGACCATCACCTCCAGGTGCAGCTCGCCCATGCCCCAGATCAGGGTCTCCCCGGTCACCGCGTCGGTCGCGACGCGGAACGAGGGATCTTCCTGGGCCAGGCTCGACAGGGCCTGGCTCATCCGGATCAGGTCCGACGCCTTGTCCGCATTCAACCGCCATGCCAGCACCGCGTGCTGGGCATGGATGGTGTCCAGCAGCAGCGGCGCGGACGGCGCGCTGAGCGTTTCACCGCTCACCGCATCCTTCCAGCCGATCACCGCCACGATCTCACCGGCAACCGCCTCGGTGATGTCGTGGGTGTGGTCGGCCTGCACCCGCACCAGCCGGCTGATGCGCCGGCCCTGCGCGTGCTGCGAACTGGCCACCTGGTCGCCCACCTTCAAGGTGCCCGAGTACAGCCGCACGAAGCTCAACGCAGCATGGCTCTGGTGGGTGATCTTGAACAGCAGGCCCGCCAGCGGTCCCTTCGGATCCGGCGGCAGCAGCACCTCCTTGTCGCCACGGGTGGCCACCACCGCAGGGCGGTCCAGCGGCGAAGGCAGGAAATCCACGATCGCATCCAGCAAGGTGTCGATGCCCTTGCTCTTGAACGCGGCACCGGCCAGCACCGGCACGCCCGCACCGGCCAACGTGGCCCGGCGCAGCGCGGCACGCAACAGCGCGTCATCCACGGCCTCGCCCGCCAGCCAGGTGTCGGCCAGCGCGTCGTCATGGTTGGCCACCGCCTCGATCAGACGCAGACGATACGGTTCCCACTGCGCCTGCTCGTCTGCGGTCCATCCGCTGCGGGTCGGGTTGCCGGCGTCGTCCCACTCCACGCGTTGCCGGGCGATGAAATCGACCCAGCCGTGGAAGTGGTTCTCATCGCCCAGCGGCCAGCCGAGCGCCCAGGGCCGCGCCTGCAGCTTGTCCTGCAACTGGCCCAGCACGCGCTCGAACGAGGCGCCCACACGGTCCATCTTGTTGACATAGGCGATCAGCGGAACGCCGTGGCGACGCGCCTGGTGCCAGACCGTTTCAGACTGCGGCTGCACGCCATCGACCGCGGAAAACACCGCGACCGCGCCATCCAGCACGCGCAGCGAACGCTCCACTTCGATCGCGAAATCGATGTGCCCGGGGGTGTCGATCAAAGTCAGCCGATGGTCGTCGCCACCGCGCGGTGCCCAGTGCGCCTGCACGGCGGCTGCGCCGATGGTGATGCCGCGTTCGCGCTCGATGGCCGAGAAATCGGTGGTGGCCGCGCCGTCATGCACTTCGCCGACACGGCGGATCTCGCCGGTTTTCCACAGCAGGCGTTCGGTGAGCGTGGTCTTGCCGGCGTCGATGTGGGCAATGATGCCCAGGTTGCGCCAATGGGAAAGGGTATGGGTGTGGGTGTTCATGGTGGGTACTCGCATCGCCAACATCGGGGAGCCGCACGCCGCCGTTGGCTAACGGGCGTGCGGCCAGGTTTGGGGCTCGGCGATCTGGTGCATGGCACGTTCTCCTTTGATGCGTTCTGTAACAGGGGACGGAAGTGAAACGCGGAAACGAAAAGAGCGCCCGATGGGGCGCTCTGTCTGGGTCGTTCAGGGGGATCGGATATCGATCAGCCGCCGGATGAGCCGCAGGGCAGACGCGCCCGTTCCACGCTTGCGCGGGTCTGGGTAAAAAACGTCAGGAGCGGTTGCGAACGCATCGGGGTAGCCTGGAAGGAATGGCGCCATTGTAGACCTGTGCAGGCCGGCAGCAAGGGCTTTTAAGTATCAACAGCAGAACACTGACGCCCACATGCAATTCGAATCGCCGCCAGCAGAACAATGGCGCTGGAGCGTCAGTCCTTGCAGCCCGCCGCCGCCCGCGCCTCGCCCACCGTCGCGGCATGGCCTTCGCCCGAGGACACCCAACCGGCGAGGGAGAACGCCGGATCGATGCGGGCCGCCTTTGGCTGCGTACCGATCAACACCTCCATCCAGCTGCCCACGGCCGGCAGCTCGGCGATCCGCGCGTCACGGTCGTCGTCGGTGCTGAAGTCGGCATCCGGCCCGGAACGCGGCGTGGATTCTTCCGTGGCGGTCTTGCGCGCCCGTACCCGCAAGGCACCGTCGGGCATGCGCTGGGTAGTCACTTCGGCCCGCTCCACGCCGTAGGCCCACTTTGATTCGGCGCTGCGCGTGGTTTCGCTGCCGTCGTCGGCCACCTCCACGTTCTCACCGGTCCATTGCATCACCTGCACCACGCCGCCCACGCTGCCCATCATCGCGGCGTACACCAGCATCTGCCGCTGCTCCAGCGGCAGCGTGGCCACCTCTGGCTTGTCGGCGGGCACCTTGATGTAGCCCACCTTGCGGCACAGCATCATCACCCCACCGTCGGCCCAGGTGGTCAGCTGGTCGCCGTCGGCGAAATGCTGCGTCTGCATCCGCGATATCTCTGCACCTGCGCTGGGCAGGTGCTGCACATCGATGCTGGCGGCAGCTTCGCTGGCCTTGCTCAACGACACCGTGCTGACGGCCGCTGCATGGGTGGCGCCAGCCAGAACGAGGAGCGCGGTGGCCAGCGCGATGCAGGTGGGCGTGTGGGTCATGGGATCCATCCTTTGCTTAAGCGCGTCGATCGAGATCAACGTCGAACAGGGCCGCGCATGATACGCGGGCGAATCGGCTCCGTGGCCCGCTGCGACCGGATGTCGCGAGCTCGCATATGCGAATGGGTTGCAATTGCATCAGAGCGCCAGCCGGTTAAAATGGTGTGCAGATTCCCCTTGCCTGGATTGGAATCGACGTCCGCAGTCTTGCGCATCGCCACCGGCCAGGCACTCGCCCCCTTCGTCCCGAGCCGCGCCATGCATTCTCCCGCCCCCCTTCCCTCCAGGCTGCGCCGCACCCTGTTGTCCCTGGCCTGCACCGTGGCCACCACCACGCTCGCATTCGATGCCCTCGCCCAGCAGGCCACCGCGCTGGATGCGGTGCAGGTCAACGCCTACCGCACCGCCAACAGCACCAGCGGCGCGACCAAGACCAGCACCAGCATTGCTGAAACGCCGCAGTCGGTGTCGGTGATCGAGCGCGCCGAACTGGATGCGCGGGGTGTGCAGTCGCTCAACGACGCGATGCGCTACGTGGCCGGTGTGAGCCTGGAAAGCAGCGGCATCGACAACCGCGTGGACGACTTCCGCATTCGCGGCTTCGACGCCGGCAGCTGGTCCAACAACGTCACCCTGGACGGTATGCGTGCGCCGCAGGGCAGCCAGTGGAACCGCAGCATGTTCGACAGCTGGAACCTGGAGCGGGTGGAAGTACTCAAGGGCCCCTCGGCGGTGATGTACGGGCAGATCGCCCCGGGGGGCATGGTCAACCAGGTCAGCAAGACGCCCACGCCGGACCAGGCCCCGCAGCTGCGCCTGGGTGTGGATGCCAATGGCCAGTACACCGCCGCCTTCGACGTGGGCACCGGCACCGCCGACAACGACCACCTGTTCCGCCTGGTCGGGCTGTACCGCGACGGCGACACCCAGATCAACCACACCGAACAGAGGCACTGGTTCCTGGCGCCCAGCTACAGCTGGCAGATCGCCGAGCGCACGCGCCTGACCCTGCTGGGCATGTACCAGAAGGACGACGGCGGCTCCACCTACCAGTTCCTGCCGGCCGCCGGCACGCTCGCCCCCACCCGCTACGGCTACATGAAGAACAGCACCTTCATCGGCGAACCGGGCTGGAACACCTTCGACCGCACACTGTGGACGGCCGGCTGGCTGTTCGAACACGCGTTCAACGACCACCTCACCCTGACCCAGAGCGCACGCCGCACGCATGTGGATTCGCTGTACAGCGGCGTGGTCACCTTCGGCGCGCTCAACGCCGACGGCCGCACCCAGAACCGCCGCGGCGTGATGGGTACCGGCGACTCGGACGGCGACACGTTCGACACCCGCCTGCAGGCCCGCTTCGCCACCGGTGCGGTCGACCACACCGTGCTGCTGGGCTGGGACTGGCAGCGGGCCGACTGGGAAGGCGTGCGCAGCGCGATGAGCAGCCCGCGTCCGATCGACATCTTCACCCCGGTGTACTCGAACTACGCGCCCACGCTGAGCACCGAAACGCCCACCGCCGGCGTCAACCGCCAGAGCGGTGTGTACCTGCAGGACCAGCTGGCGCTGGGCAACTGGCGCCTGACGCTGGGCGGCCGCTACGACTGGACCAAGGACGACAGCAGCAGCGCCAACCGCAACATCAGCACCGGCATCTCCACGCCTAGCGGGCGCAACGTGATCAAGAGCGAAGCCTTCACCGGCCGCGCCGGCGTGCTGTACGTGTTCGAGAACGGCCTGACCCCCTATGTAAGCTACGCCGAATCGTTCCAGCCCTCGACCAAGTCGCCGCTGGACAGCTTCACCCAGGCCACGTTCGAACCGGTCACCGGGTCGCAGTGGGAGGCCGGCCTGAAGTACCAGCCAGCCAGCGTGGATGGGCTGGTGACGCTGGCGGTGTATGACCTGCGGCAGCAGAACATGATCGTCGACGACCCGGTGGCCAGCCACCGCACCTGCGGCGCTACCGGCACCGCCACCTGTTCGATCCAGGGCGACGAGGGCCGCGTGCGCGGGATCGAACTGGAAGGCCGGATCACCCCGTTCGAGGGCTTCAGCCTGATCGGCGCGGCGTCGCGCATGGACGCGGAGATGACCCGTTCGGCGCCCTACAAGGGCAAGGCGCTGGCGATGGTGCCCGACTACAGCGCCTCGTTCTGGGCCGACTACACCTTCCAGGGCGGCGCACTGCAGGGCCTGAGCCTGGCGGCCGGCGCGCGCTACAACGGGGTGAGCTATGGCGACAGTGCCAATCTGTATCGTATTCCCTCATACACGCTGTTTGACGCGGCGATCCGCTACGACGTGGGCCAGATCGGCAGCACCACGGTGCGACTGGCGCTCAATGCCAGCAACCTGGCCGACAAGCGCTTCTTGTCCACCTGCACCGGGGTCTCGTCGTGCTACTACGGCAGCGGCCGCACGGTGACCGCGACCGCGACGCTGGGGTGGTAACGGCACGATGACGCGCGGCGGGCAAAATCGCACCCGCGGTAGAGCCGACCGATGGTGGGCTGAGGGGCATTGAACCCCTGGTAGAGCCGACCGTTGGTCGGCTGCTCTGGATGCGGGATTGCGTGGAGCCGGCCAGCGGCCGGCACTACCGGTGCGCGACCTTCGTGCCGACCAACGGTCGGCACCTACGCGTCGGCCACCACCACCAACGGCACGCCGCGCTGCGGGTGCTGCAGCACGATCACCGGTTGCTGATACACGCGGCCCAGATGGGCTTCGGTGAGCACTTCGGCGGGCGTGCCATCGGCGGCCACCCGGCCCTGCTCCAGCAGCACGATGCGGTCGGCGTAGCCCGCCGCAAGATTCAGGTCGTGCAGCACTACGATCACGCAGGCGCCGGCATCGGCCAGCGCGCGCACGCTGCGCAGCGTGCGCTCCTGGTGGCGCAGGTCCAGCGCCGCGGTCGGCTCATCCAGCAGCAGCAAGGGGGTCTGCTGGGCCAGCACCCGGGCAAACGTGGTGCGCGCCGATTCACCCCCGGACAGCTGCTGCACCTCGCGCAGGCGCAGCGCCTGCAGTTCCGCCGCGGCAATGGCCGCTTCCACCTGCGCATCGTCGGCTACCGGATCCGGCGGATGCGGCAACCGCCCCATCGCCACCACTTCCTCCACGCTGAAGGCGAACCGCACCCCGTGTTCCTGCGGCATCACCGCGCGCTCGCGCGCCAACGGCCCGGCCTTGTAATCGGCCAGTGGCCTGCCCTGCAGCAGCACCTCGCCCGCATCGGCCTGCAGATCGCCCGCGGCCACCGCCAGCAGGGTCGACTTGCCCGCACCGTTGGGCCCGACCAGCGCCGTGACCGTGCCCGGTATGAAATCCAGCGCGACGCCGTGCAGGATCTCGCGCTGCTGGCGGCGCACGATCACCCCGCGCAGGCGCAACAGCGCGCTCATGGGCTGTCCTTGCGACGCTGCTGCAGCACCAGCCACAGGAAGAACGGCGCGCCCAGCGCGGCCGAGAACAAGCCCAGCGGAATCTCCGCGGGCGGGTCCAGGGTGCGTGCGGCCGTATCGGCCACCACGATCAACAGCGCGCCCAGCACGCCAGACACAGGCAGCAACCAGCGATGGCCCGGGCCCACCAGCATGCGCGCCACGTGCGGCACCACCAGACCCACGAACGCCACCGAACCGGCAAACGCTACGGCGGCTCCCACCAGCAGCGCACTGAAGGCCACCAGACGGCGCCGCGTGCGGGCCACGTCCAGGCCCAGATGCTGCGCCTGGCGTTCGCCCAGCGCGAGCATGTCCAGCGGCGTGGCCAGGCGCTTCAGCGCAAACGCGCCGATGGCGAACAACGGCACCACCGCTACCACGTCGCGCCAGCTGGCCCGGGCCAGCGATCCCATCTGCCAGAACACCAGCGACTGCAGCTCGCTTTCGCTGGCGATATAGGTCAGGAAACCGATCAGCGCCGAACAGAACGCCGCCATCGCGATGCCCACCAGCAGCAGCGTCGCATTGCCGCTGCCCTTGCCCGGCCGCGCCAGCAGATAGGTCAGGCTGATCGCCACGGCACCGCCGACAAATGCGGCCACCGGCACGATCCAGCCGGCCGCACCGGCCGCGCCCAGCACGATGGCCGCCACCGCACCCAGCGCTGCCCCCTGGCTGACGCCCACGATGCCCGGGTCGGCCAGCGGATTGCCGAACAGCCCCTGCAGGCTGGCACCGGCCATCGCCAACGCCGCACCGACCATCGCCCCGAGCAGCGCGCGCGGAATGCGCAACTGCCAGACCACCGCCAGATCACGGCTGCTCACCGCCTGCGGATCCACCAGCCCCAGCTTCACCCCGAGCGCCTGCAGCACCTCCAGCGGTGGCAGCCGCAACGGCCCCACCGCGAACGAGGCGAGCACCGCCAGCAGCAGCACCACGGCGGCCAACACCAACATGCCGCGCCCGCGTCGGCGGCGCCGATCGGCCGGACTCATGCCTTGGGCAGCGCCGCCAGCGCCTTGGCCAACGCCAGTGCGCCCACGCCCGAACCGACGCTGGCGTACTTGAGCTGCACATCGGGCATCACCCAGACCCGGTTGGCCTGTCCGGCCGGCGTCTGCTTCAAGGTCGGGTAGGCTTTCCACAGGCCGTCAGCGCCGCCGAACAGGGCCAGGTCGTGCTCGGTCACCAGGATCACCTCCGGTGCTGCCGCCACCACGCCCTCGTTGCTCAGCGCCGAGTAGTTGGACACCCCCGCTTCGGTGCCGATGTTGAGCCCACCAGCCAGCGCGATCAGCTTGGCCGATGCACTGTCGGCGCCGGCCACGGTGGGCGCGCCGCCGGCACCGGTGGCCGATACGTGGATCACGCGCGGTGCGCGGCCACTGGCCCTGCCGATCGCCGCCGCTTCGTCCAGCTGCGTTTGCACCTGGCTGGCCAGCGTCTGCCCGGCCTCGGCCAGGCCCAGCGCAGCGGCGATCTTGCGCACCTTGTCCGGGGCCGGCTGCAGGTCGTCCACCACCACCGCCGGTTCGCCCACCGCGCGCAGCTTCTGCGCCAGTTCGGTGTGGCGGCGCAGGCTGTTGCCCAGGAACAGCGAGCCCTGCAGGCTCAGCACGCCTTCCACGCCGGTGGTGCGGTTGAACAGGAACTGGTGCGGCGCAGCGCGGCCGGACGCGGTCGTGGTGTTCTTCGGGGCGGCAAACACCTGCTTGCCCAGGCCCAGCGCATCGATCACCGCAATCACGTCATCGCCGCCGACGATGATCCGGCGGGTGTCATCCACCTCGACCTCGGCACCGTCATCGGACCGCACCTTGGCCGGCAGCACGGCGGCCTGGCCAACCAGGCTCGGCAATGCGCCGCCGTCCAGCCGCGTCCAGCCGGCAGGCAATGCGTCGGCCGCAGCGCTTTCGGCAGCGGGCGCGGTGGTGGCCGCTGGCGCGTCGGCGGCCGGCGGGGTGGCCGGGCCACTGCACGCGGCCAGTGCCACGGCCATGGCGAGCGGCAACAACCGCAGGGAAGTACTGGATTTCATCATGACTCCTTCGACAGGGCGGCCGATGACCGCCCTGCCCGTTGACTCAACGCTGGCGCAGCGCGATGCGGGTGATGCGGTCGCCCTTGGCATCGTCGGTGCCGCGCGACTTGTTCACCGCGAACACGTTGCCCTTGCCGTCGGCACGCACGTGGTTGGGGAAGGTGCCGCCGTCCAGGTTGCCGACCACCCTGCCACTGCGGTCCACCACAGTCACGGTACCGGCACCGCGGTTGGTCACGTAGGCCAGGCCCGCCTTCGGATCGAAGGCAACGTTCAGCGCGCCGGCACCCACCGCGACGTCGTGCAGCACCTTGCCGCTGGCGACATCCACGATCAGCAGGTTGTCGGTGCCCTGCGAGGCCACGTACAGCCGGTTCTGCTGCGCGTCGTAGGCCACGCCGGAGGCGCTGATCGAATTGCCCAGGTCGATCACCTTGTCGACCTTGCCGCTGGCCACGTCGATCACCGCCGCTTCGGGCGTGCCGATGCTGACGGTGAACAGCTTGCCGCTGGCTTCGTCCAGCACCAGGCTCATCGGAACGAACTTCTCATCGTCCACACCCGACGCCAGGGTGATCGGCGCCAGCGCCTTGAAGGTCTTTGCATCGAACACCGACAGATGGTCTTCACCGGTCGCCGACGCGAACACCTTGCCGTGCTTGGCATCCACCACCACGTCGCGCGCGTGCGGCACCGTGCCGACCGGGAACTGATGCACCAGCGAGAGATCCGACTGGCGGTAGACCGCAACGCTGTCCTGGCGGGTGTTGGTCACCCACACGGTGCCATTGGCGTCGTCCACGCCCACGCCGTACACGGCAAACACGCTGCCGCCCTTGGCGTCGGGCACCTGGGCCGGGGTGATCGCCTTGACCACGTTGAGCGTCTTCGGGTCCACCTTCAGCAGCTGCGACTGGGTCACCGGCGGGCGCCCCACGGCCGAGGTCACGAAGACCGCGTTGCTGGCCGGGCTGTACGCCGACTGGTACAGCCCCTGCACCAGCTTGTTGGATTGGGTGGTGAACTGCTCCTGCCCGGACAGCGGCAGCTGCGGCGACACGCGCAGCTTGAGCACGGTCGCTGCAGCCGGCTGGCTGGCGCGCACCACTACCGGGTGGGTACCCGGCACTGCGTCGGCGGGAATCTGCAGCTGGGTCTTGAAGCTGCCTTCGGCATCCACGGTCAGCGGCTGCCCGTTGAGCACGGTGTCGCCGCGCAGCAGGCTGACCTGCTGGCCCGGCACGAAGCCGCGGCCGATCACTTCGGCACTGCTGCCCGGCACGACGTTCTCACCGCGCGAGACAACCTCGCCCTTGAACACACTGGCGGGCTGGTCGAACACGGGCTGCGCGTTGCCGACGACGGCCAGCAGCAGGCCGGCGGCCAGGGTGGTGAGACGGAGGGAAGAACGGAATGACATGACAGGCTCCTTGCACGGGGTGCCGCGCAGCGCGCGGCGGTTCATTGGTTGCCTGGGCCGGTGCAAAGGCGCACGGAAAGCCTGGGTAGCGGGGGTGCACGGCCAAGCCGTGCAGGTCACGGAAAAGGTCAGGGTTGCGTCGGCGCGGTGCGGCTGCGGTCTTCAACGCCGTACAGCACACTGAGCGCCGCCTGCAGCGAGGCCGGCAGCATCGGGCCGTGGCCCAGACCATCGAATTCGCGGTACTGCACCTCCAGGCCGGGCACGTTGGCCAGGCGCCGGGAGAGCTGCATCGCCGCGTCCGGGGTGGCACCACCGATGCGCCGCAGATGCGCGACCACGCGCGGATTGCTCATGTCGCGCTTGCCGCGGTCACCAACGCGTTCGGCACCCCCGAGCATCAGCCACACGCGGGCCTTCTGGCCATGCTGGTTGTCCAGGAACTGGCGCTCCATGTCGCCCAGCGGCGCACCCTGGCTCCACCACAACGAGGGGCTGGCGGCCAGGTAGTACTGGAATGCCGCCGGCCGGGTGTAGAGCGTGCTCAGCACGAACAGGCCGCCCAGCGAGTGGCCCCACAGCGCCTGCTGCTGGCGGTCGATGGTGGCGCGCTTCTCCACTTCCGGCTTGATCCGCCGTTCGATCAGGTCCTGGAATGCAAACGCACCGCCGCCCACTACGGTCGGCTGCCCACCTTCATCGTCGGCGCGGTCGATCCAGGCGGTGTAGTCGGTGGTGCGCGCGGGCGAATCGATGCGCAGGTCGTTGTCGTAGCCGATGAACACCAGCACCGGCGCGGCCGTGCGCGCGGCCAGCTCGGCCAGCAGCGGCTGGTCCATCACCATGGCGGCGGCGTTGCCGTCGAGCATGTACAGCACCGGTGCAGGCGCGTTGCCGGCGCGCAGCGGGATGCCTACGTTGACCTGCCAGCGGCGCTGGCCATCCGGGCTGTCCAGGGTGAAGCGCTCGAAGCGATAGCTTTCGGCCTTCTGCTCGAAGATGGTGTTGCTCACCCGCTGCTGCGGGTTGCGCTGCTGTGCCGATGCGCTGGGCAGCGTGCAGGCCATGCCCACCATCAGACCGGCAACGGGCAGCAAGGCGTAGAAGCGGCGGGCCGCAAAAGACAACGTCATGGGCACTCAGGGGCGGCAGCCTTGGCTACGCCGCCCTCTTCACATGGAGACAACGCAGTCTACCCCAAATGCGAATGCTTATCACATAGATCAATGTGACGGTCTGTATCCGTTTCCGTCTTCTGAAAATGCAGCGGCCCGACCAACCGGCCGGGCCGCTGCGCAGTGTTCAACCGGCAGCCGACTTATTCTTCTTCGTCCTGCCCGCCCTGCTGACCGGCGCGCTCGCGCTTCTGGTCCTGATCCTGGTCCTGCTGTTGCTGCTGGCCCTGGCGCTGCGGATCACGCTGCTGCTGTTGCTGGCCCTGCTGACCCGGCTGGTTCTTGTCCTGCTGGTTCTGTTGGTTCTGCTGCGGGTTCTGGTTGGTACCCATCTGTGCATCTCCGGTGTTCGGCAACGAAATGATGCCGGTGACTGCACCGTAGGCGTGCGCGGGTTAGCAACGCGTGCGAAGTTGGGCATGGCGCGTAGACGCCGCCCGCATGTCACTAAACAATTCATGACGTCGCCTGGGACTGACATCGCGATGACACAGGCAGCAGGGAACTACGCACGCCTTTTCGGTGTCGCCGCTGCGCCGCGTGGCATATGCAGACACGCATTCGTCATAAGCAACGCGCGCTGCCACGCCTTGTCGCAACCCTGCGCTCAGGCGCGCGTCACCATCCACACGATCGTCTCGGCCAACTCACGCTGCGCCTGCGCCGCGGTGATGTCGCCGTTCACGGCGGCATACGACAACCCTTCCGCCGCGCCCAGCATTCCCCACAACCCAACCGACGGCAGCGACTGATCACGCGCGAACGGCGCGAGCAGCGCGCGGCACTGCTCGAGGAACACCGTCTCGTACTCGCGCTTGACGCGCGCCAGCTCCGGCGAGCCCGCCAACGCCGCCACCACATCGGGAATTTCGCGTCCCTGGGTCTGCACGCACGCCACGTAGGCCTGCGCGATCACCTTGGCTTTTTCCTGCAGGGTCGGGCCGGCGGCAGCCAGTGCCGTCTGCAGCACCACGTCCTGGCGCGCGTCGAAATCGCGGTACAGGGCGGCGAGCAATCCGGCGCGGGTGCCGAAATGGTCGTACACCACCGGCTTGGTCACGCCGGCGCGCTCGGCCAGCCGCCCCAGCGTCAGCGCATCGGTGCCCTCCTCGCGCACCAGTCGCCACGCCTCGGTCAGCAGTTGCTGCTGGCGGTCGGCGCGGCTCAGCCGACGGCGGGGTGCGGCATCCGGAGGTTCAGGCAGGCGGCTTGACATGACTATATACCAATCGTAACTTACTGGATGTAACTTACCAAAAGTATACACCCTCCCCCGTCAGCAGGATTCCCCCATGCACACCCTGATCGTCACGTCGCATCCCAGCCCGGATTCCCTCACCCACGCCGTGGCCGCTCACATCCGCGACGGGATCACCAGCGCCCACCCCACCGCGACCGTCGAAATGGCCGACCTGGCCAGCGAAGGCTTCGACCCGCGCTTCACCCGGGCCGACCTGGACGGCCACCAGCGGCGGCAGCCGTTCCCCACCGACGTGTTGGCCGAGCAGGCCCGACTGGACCGTGCCGACACGCTGGTGTTGGTGTTTCCGGTGTATTGGTGGGCGATGCCTGCCCAGCTCAAGGGCTGGATCGACCGGGTCTTTTCCAACGGCTGGGCCTACGACGACAGCAGCGGCCGCGTGCAGAAGAAGCTCTCACGCCTGCAGGTGCATCTGGTCGGCCTCGGCGGCGCAGACCAGCGCACGTGGACCAAACGCGGGTACGAGACCGCCATGAAGACCCAGATCGACACCGGCATCTTCGACTACTGCGGCGCACCGGTGGTGTCGTCCACGTTGCTGCTGGAAGTTGACACCTCCGCGCCGGACGCGCACCTGGAGGCCAGCGCGGCACTGGGCCGCGCCATCGCCGCGCGCTGATGCACGGCGCGCTGCAACGTCACGCCGCCCCGGCCGCTCACTGCCGGAACGACGCACTCACTTCGCTGCGGCCTGCCACGCCGCCACCTTGGCACGGGTCTGTTCCAGCAGCCCATCCAGTGCCTTGCGGTCGTACACCTGGCCACGCAGCAGCACGGTGTCGATGCGCCGGGTGGCGGTGATGTCCTGCAGCGGGTTGGCGTCCAGCAGGACCATGTCGGCGGCCTTGCCCGCCGCGATGCCGCCATAGCGATCCAGCGCCCCGAACCACGACGGCCCTGCCCGCGTTGCCGCCGACAGTGCCTGCGCAGGGGTCAGGCCTTCCTTGACGAACAGGCTCAGTTCGTCGTGCAGGCCGATACCGGGATAGTTGAACGAGTTGAGGAAGCCGGCATCGGTGCCGGCCATGATCGTGACCCCGGCCTGCTGCAGCATCGGCAGCACCGCGGCTACCTGGTGATACTCGCGATGACGCGCCTCGATCTGCGCCGGCGTCGCCTTGGCGGCGCGCTCGACGCGCCAGGCGTAGGTCGCCTGCAGCTTCGGCCCGATGTAGGCAAGGTAGGGATCGTTGGCATGGTCGTCCTGGTCGAGGAAATCCAGGATGCGCCCGCCATTTAGCGTGGGCGTGACGTATACGCCCTTGGCCGCGAAGCCGCGGTAGGCCGCCATCGCCGTGTCCCGGTCGAAGCCGGCGTCCAGCTGCCGATTGGCTTCGGCGCGATCAATGCGCTTGTCCGCGAAGGCTGCTGCAATCTCCGCTTCGTTCTTGACCCCGGCCTTGTACGCATAGTCCAGGTGCTCGATGGAGCTGATGCCGGCGTCCACTGCCTGCTGCACGGTCAATGCCATCGGAATGTGGCCCGAGGCACGCAGCCCGTTGGCACGCGCACCGCGCACCGCCGCCAGGAACAGGTCCGGGCTCAGCGTGCTGTCGGTGATCTTGACGAAATCGACCTTGTCTTCCTTCAACCGCACGAAGGCCGCATCCAGGTCAGCCTGGTTGCCGACCTCGATGGTGCCCTTCCAGACCGGCTTCACTCCTTCGATCTTGGCGCCGGAGGTGAACAGTTGCGGCCCCATCAGGCTGCCGTCGCGGATCTGCCCCCGCCATTGCAGCACCTGCGCGGGGAGATCGCCGGAGGCATCCCGGATGGTGGTGATGCCATGGGCGATGTACAGCGGCAGCAGCGCCTTGTTCTCTTCAATCAGCTCCGGGCCGCCGCCGAAATGCACGTGCATGTCCCACAGACCGGGAATCAGGTAGCGGCCTTTGGCATTGACCTGGCGCGGCGCCCGCCACTGCCGCGCGATTGTCTTGTCCTCGCCAACAGCGATAATGTCGGCGCCGCGCACCACCACGCTCTGGTTGGACTGCGTGCGGGCATGCTCCACATCGACCACCGTGGCCTGGCGGATGATCAGGTCGGCCTGCTCGGCGGAGAAGGCCGGCGCAGCCAGCATCAACAGGGTCGGAAGCAAGGCGCACAGCGAGGGTTTCATTGGCGGGGCACGATCAGGGAAGTCAGCGCCACCATACGGCGCTGGCGATGACATGCACCAGTTAAATCTCAGCATGTTCGACATGCAGCAATCGAATGCAAGGCACTGCCCGGCCGCGTACGCGGCCGGGCAGTGCCGGCAACCTTAAACCTCGCCCTGCATCGCCGGACGGGCCTGCAGCTGGCCCAACCACTGCTTGACCTGCGGATGCGCCTCGACGTCGGCCCCGAAGTAAACGCCGTAGCCCACCACCGACCCCACCACCAGATCGACCAGCGAGTACGCCTCGCCCAGCATCCATTCACGCCCTGACAGCCGCGCCTCCAACAGATCCAGCAGCTCGTTGACCCCGGCCAGTGCCGCAGCGGCGTGCTCATGGCTGCGCAACGCCTCGTCGCGGGTGGCCAGCCACAGCCGGTTCAACAACGCGGCATAGGTCACGTAGGCCCAAGTGGTCCACGACAGCGCCTCCAGGCGTTCGGGCGTACCGTCCTGCGGCCACAGCCCCTGCGCTACGCCATGCTGCGCGCCCAGCCACTGCAGGATGGCCAGGCCCTCGAACAACGGCGTGCCATCGACCACCAGGCACGGCACCTTGCCATTGGGGTTGATGGCCAGGTACTGCGCCGTGCGCTGTTCGCCGGTGCGGATGTCGATCCGGACGCGTTCATGGGGCACGGCCAGTTCGGCGAGGGCGCAGGCGACCGGGGTGGCGCTGGACATGGGGTGCCAATAGAAGACGAGGGACATGCGGAACTCCGTGTGGTTGGACTGGATGGACGGTGCTGCCGCGCGGGCCTTGCACCACACCCACAGGCTAGCCACCATTGAGGACACCTTCTGTCCGCGATCGTCGCGCACACTGCCGCCATGCTCACCGCCTCGACCCGCCTGCTCAGCCTGCTGTCCCTGCTGCAATCGCGGCCACACTGGCCCGGCACCGCCTTGGCAGAGCGAACCGGGGTGCATCCGCGCACCCTGCGCCGCGACATCGACCGCCTGCGCCAGCTGGGCTACCCGATCCAGGCCAGCAGCGGCGTGGCCGGCGGGTATGCGTTCCGTGCGGGGCGCGCCCTGCCCCCACTGCTGCTGGACGACGACGAAGCCCTCGCCACGGCCGTGGCCCTGCGCACCGCCGTGACCGGCACCGTCAGCGGCATCGAGCAGACCGCGATCACCGCGCTGGTCAAGCTGGAACAGGTCATGCCACCGCGTCTGCGCCGGCGGCTGGATGCACTTGGGTCGGCGATCCTGCCGCTGGGTCCTTCCGGCCCGGTGGTGGATGCCGGACTGCTGGCCGTGCTGGCGGGCGCCTGCCGCGACCAGTTGCAGCTGCACCTGGCCTACGCCGACCGCAACGATCAGGCGAGCCAGCGCCGGGTGGAACCGCAAGGCGTGGTGCATACCGATCGGCGCTGGTATCTGGTGGCCTGGTGCACCACCCGGCAAGACTGGCGCACCTTCCGCATCGACCGCATCACCGCCGCACCGGTGGTCGGGGCGCACTTCAGCCCGCGTGCGGGCCCGGGCGATGGTGACTTGCGCACCTGGGTGGCCCAGTCGCTGTCGCTTGCCCAATCCAGCGAACCGGCGCGGATCATCCTGCACGCGCCGTTGGCCGCGATGCGCCGACAGATCCCCG
This sequence comes from Stenotrophomonas sp. 364, assembly GCF_009832905.1. Taxonomy (NCBI): domain Bacteria; kingdom Pseudomonadati; phylum Pseudomonadota; class Gammaproteobacteria; order Lysobacterales; family Lysobacteraceae; genus Stenotrophomonas; species Stenotrophomonas sp. 364. Next base: position 1,893,816 of record NZ_CP047135.1, on the reverse strand, counting down.
ACACGGCCGGACAACTGGAACACGTCGACGCGCAGCGCTGCCTGCTGCGCTGTAGCGCCAACCCGGTGGGCGCCATCGTGTACTGGCTGATGGCAATGGATCTGGAATTCGAGGTGCTGGGTCCGCCGGAACTGCAGGACAAGCTGCGCGATGCCGGGCAACGGGTGGCCCGCAGCCTGGCACGCAGCGGCGGCTGAGACGCGCCGCGTTTGCCGCCCCCACGGCGCCATGCTAGAACTCCAGCCCCTGCCAGATGCGGATGGCACCGTGACTTCCCCCGCCACATCCAATCGCAGCCTGTTCGACCTGGACCTGCTGCGCGCCATCGTCACCGTCGCCGACTGCGGCAGCTTCACCACGGCGGCCGCGCGCCTGCATTCCACCCAGTCGACGATCAGCCAGAAGATCCGCCGCCTGGAAGACATGGCCGGACATCCGCTGTTGGTGCGCGGCAATCGCGAAGTGCACCCCACCGATGCCGGGCAGACCCTGCTGGGCATCGCGCGGCAGATGCTGGCCCTCAATGAGCAGATGCTGCAGGCGCTGGCCGGGGCGACCGTGGCGATCATCGTGCGCCTTGGGGTGCCGGAGGATTTCGTCAATGCCCGCACCACCCGCCTGCTGGCCAGCTTCAATCGCCGCCACCCGCAGGTGAAACTGGAGGTCACCAGCGGATTGAGCCGGGACCTGGCCAATGGCTACGACCACGGCGAACTGGACCTGGTGCTCATCAAGCAACGCCGTAACAGCCGGCAGGCCGTGGCCTGCTGGCCCGAGCCGATGCGCTGGATCGACAGCGCCCGCAGCCCCTGCATCGGCCTGGACCCGATCCCACTGGTAACCTTCCCGCCGCTCGGGTTGTACCGCGACGATCTGATCGCCGCCGTCGAGGCCATGGGCCGACGCTGGCGCATCAGCTTCACCAGTTCCAGCCTCAGCGGCATCCAGGGCGCGGTTGCCGACGGCATGGGCATCAGCCTGCTGCCCGCGCGCGCGACCATCAGCGACCATCGCGTGCTCACCCGGCGACAGGGCCTGCCGCCGGTGGAAAGCATGGAAATCGCCCTGCTGCATCGGCCCAACGCCGATCCGCTGGTGGGTGAACTGGCCGCACGCTTCGCACGGCTGCTCGATCGCGAACGTCGCTGAGCACTGCGCGCGGCACGGGGTTGAGTGACAGCGATCCGACTGGATAGTGACGGCGCTCGCGATCTGGCCATAGGAATCGTCGCAATTACGCAAGGAAGCGGCATTGCCGCACAGCCAAGCGAGGAGAATTCCGAAACACTGTCGCTAGCGTGCTTTCCTTTGTCCAACAGCAAACAGATCCCATGAGCGGACAGGCCACCCCCTGCACCCTGAAGATCGCCCTGCTCGACGACCACGATGTTGTCCGGCACGGCAGCTTCGTCCACCTTTCCTCCGACCCCCGGTTCGACGTCGTCGGCAGCCACGCGCGCAGCGACGAGCTGATCAAAACACTGCAACGCACGCCCGTGGACGTGGCGGTGGTCGACTACACGCTGGGTAGCGATGACCTGACCGGCAACGACCTGCTGGCATTGCTGCGGGACCGCTTTCCCGCCGTGCGTGTGCTGCTGTTCACCGCCCACGCCAGCCGCGTGCTGCTGTCGTCGGTGCTGCGCGTCGGCGCGGCCGGCATGGTGACCAAGACCGAGCGCCTGGATGCCCTGTCCGACGCCGTCGCCGAGGTGGCCAATGGCCACTGCAGGGTGCCGGCCGAGTTCGGCGAGGCAGGTCCCGACGTCACCCTGTCACGCAGCGAACGCGATGTACTGCGGCTGTGCCTGTCCGGCCTGACCGTGAGCGAGATCGCCCTGCACCGCCATCGCAGCATCAAGACCATCAGCACCCAGAAGCACGCCGCGTTCCGCAAGCTGGGCCTGCGCAGCGATCGCGACCTGTTCACCCTGCGCCCGCAACTGGCACCGCTGTGAACGGGCACTGGCACGTCCTGCTGGTGATCGCCCTGTTGGCCGCACCGTTGCCCGCTGGTGCGGCCCCTGCACCCCGCACGGTGCGGGTAGCGCTCGACCCGGGGCAGTACCGCACGCTCTCACGCGAGGCCATGCCGGGCCGCCACGCCAGCCTGGCGCACGGCTACGCCGCACTGGTGACGGCGCACACCGGGCTGCACTTCGACGAGCACATGGAGCCCTCCAGCCGGGCAGCGGTGCAGGCGTTGTGCGATGAGCGCGCCGACCTGATGCTGATGGTCGGCCTGCCCGAGCAGCCGCCGTGCGCGCTGGCCGCCTCGCCCGCCTACTACCGCGGCGAGGCGCTGCTTGCCAGCCGGCACGCGCAGCGGGCGCAGGTGGTGCTGGGCGACGGCGCGCCCCATCGCATCGCCGTGGTCCGTGGCAGCCGCTATGGCAGCTGGCTTCGCCGGCACTACCCACAACTGCAGGTGATCGCGGTGACCGACCTGCCCGATGCGTTGTCGGCGGTGGAGAACGGCGTCACCGACGCCGCGGTGGGGCTGGACGTACTGATGCGGCCATTGGCGCGCCGGGAGTTCGGCAGCCTGCTGCTGCAACGCGCCCCCGACGACCTGCCCGCAACGATCCACCTGGTGGCGCGCGGCGCAGATGACGGCATGATCGCTGAGATCGATGCGGCGATGCAGGCCATCACCCCGCAGCAGCATGCCCAGATACTGCAGCAGCTGGCCCGAAACACCTATCTCAGCATTCCGCCACTGGGCACCTTGGTCCGGCACTACCAGTGGCAGGTGCTGGGGGCTGGCGCGCTGCTGTCATTGCTGTTGGCCGCCACCTTCTGGTTGTTGCGGACCCAGCAGTCCGCCCAGCGCAACGAGCGCCGCCAGGCGCGCTTCATTGGCGTGATGAGCCACGAGGTGCGCAATGCCGCCCAGGCGCTGGTGGCGTCGGTGGATCTGCTGAGCCAGTCCGGCCTGGATGCCGGCCAACGCCAGTTGGTCAACGCGGCGCGCGCCGCCGGTACCGGCCTGCGCCACCTGCTGGGCCACGCACTGGATTATTCGCGGATGGCCGCCGGGCAGTTCCAACCGGCGCCGGACTGGCACGACGTGCAGCAACTGGCCAATGACTGCCTCGCCGCGGTGCGCCCGAGCGTCCACGCCAAGGGCCTGCACCTGGACCTGACACTAAGCCCGGACCCGCTGCCACCGCTCTGGATCGATGCCGCCGCCCTTCGCCAGATCCTGAACAATCTGCTCGGCAATGCACTGAAATTCACCGCGCAGGGCCGTATCGATGTCGCGGTGTCGGTGCAGCGGCGCGCCGGTGGCGCCGAGCTGCAGCTGACCATCCGCGACACCGGCATCGGCATTCCCGCCGAACACCAGGCCAGCGTGTTCAAACCCTTTGCGCAGTCCCATGCCGACCACGCGCCGGATGCGGGTGGCACCGGGCTGGGGCTGTCGATCTGCCACGATCTGGTGGCCGCCCTGCAGGGTCGGATCACACTGCACAGTGCGCCCGGTCAGGGCAGTCGTTTCGACGTCTGCCTGCCCACCGCGGTCCGGCCGCCGCTGCCGGCTGCACCTCCCGCCCCGCTTGCAGGCCGCACCCTGCTGCTGATCGAAGACCACCGACTGAACCGGACCTTCGTCGCGCGGCAGTTGCGCGCGCTCGGCGCCACGGTCCAGACGTGCGGCGATGCTGCCAGCGCCCTGCGCGCGCAGCGTGCCGCGCCCAGTGCCGTGGTGTTGATCGACTGCGACCTGAAGGACATGAGCGGCTATGAGCTGGCGACCCGGCTGCGCGATGCCGAAGCCCTGCAGCCCGGTCCGCCGGCATGTCTGTTGGCGTTCTCCGGCTCCAGCTCGCCTGCGCATGTGCAGCGTTGCCGTAGCAGTGGCATGGACGCGGTGCTGTACAAACCGCTGGACCCGGCGCAATTGCTGGCAGTGCTGGATGTGGAGATCGCGCCGGGGTCGGGCGGCAGCCACGCCGTGGACAACGACGACCCGATGTGGGCGTCGTATGTGCAATCTCTGCAGGAGGAGGTGTGTGCGTTGCAGCAGGCGCGCGACCAGCGACAGATCGCCGCGCTGCGCCGCCATGCCCATCGGCTGGCCGGGGTGCTGCGCATGCTGGGACGCGAGACGCTGGCCGATACCGCGGCAGACCTGCACGAACTACCGCTGGATGCGCCCAGCGACTGGGACGAAGCGGACCGGCTGCTGGCCCACCTGCGTGCGCACGCCCACGCCCACGCCCTGCAGCGTGAGCATCCTACTTGAGCTGCAACGGATACCGCTGCCACAGCACGTGCACCAGAAACCCGGTCAGTTCCGGATCCTTGCTGGTGATCGCCGCGCGGATCTTGTCCAGCAGCACCATGTCGCTGCAACTGCGCACATCGGCGTGATCGGCCTGGCCGGCGCGACGCGCACGGTAACGTGCCGCGCGCTGTGCATCGGTCATCGCATAGCCGAACGTGGGCGGACGGCCGCGCTTGCGCGGCAGCATCAGCTCCAGGGTGCCGGGGTCTTGTTCATCGCGCATGACGGACGAAGATGCAAACGGGGGCGCGCACCATATCGTGAGACATCACTTTAATCCAGCCTTTTGCGCGGTTTTCTGCGTTTTGCTTTCAGCGCGTCGCTTCGGCAAGGCGCGCGCCCAGCCATACCAGCAGCATCCCGCCCACCAGGGTGACGCCCAGATACAGCGGCACCAGTGCGCCGCGCCCGGCACGGGCGAACACCAGCGTTTCCATCATCAGGGCCGAGAACGTGGTGAGCCCGCCCAGCAGCCCCACGATCAGGAACGCGCGCCAGTACGCCGCCTGGCTGCCGCGACTCTGCAACCACATCATCAGGTAGCCCGCGGCGAACGCGCCGACCAGGTTGGCGGTCAACGTGCCCCACGGAAACCCGTGACCGAACTGGCGAAGCATCGCGTCACCGATCATGAAGCGCAGGGCCGCGCCCAGCGCACCGCCAGCCATCACCAGCCCCAGTTGCTGCCACCAGAGGGTAAGGCCGTCCATCATTGCCCGCCCTTGTCGGCGCGGGCCTGTTCACGCGCGGCGCGCAGCCGGTCCAGCTTTTCCTTCAGCTTGATTTCCAGCCCGCGCGCGACCGGCTGGTAGTACACGCGCTCGCCCAGCGCATCCGGGAACCCGGTCTGGTCCAGCGCGATACCCCCTTCCACGTCGTGGTCGTACTGGTAGTGCGCGCCATAGCCGAGGTTCTTCATCAGTTTGGTCGGCGCGTTGCGCAGGTGCAGGGGTACTTCTTCGGTGCCGCTGTCGCGGACGTCGGCCTTGGCCTGGTTGAAGGCGGCATAGCCGGCATTGGACTTGGCGGTGCTGGCCAGGTACAGCACCAGCTGGGCGAAGGCCAGCTCACCCTCCGGGCTGCCCAGCCGCTCGTAGATGTCCCAGGCTTCCAGCGCCATCGACTGCGCGCGCGGGTCGGCCAGGCCGATATCCTCGATCGCCATGCGGGTCAGGCGCCTGGCCAGGTAGGACGGGTCGCAGCCGCCGTCCAGCATGCGCGTCAGCCAGTAAAGCGCGGCGTCGGGGTTGGAGCTGCGCACGGATTTGTGCAGCGCCGAAATCTGGTCGTAGAACTGCTCGCCGCCCTTGTCGAACCGCCGGGTGCGGTCGGCCAGCACCTGCTGCAGCATGTCCGGCGTGATCGTGCCGCCGTCGCCGCCGGCCAGTTCCGCGGCAATTTCAAGCAGGGTCAGTGCGCGGCGCACGTCGCCATCGGCAGCGGTGGCGATTTCCAGCAGCGACTCGGCCGCCACCTGCACCGGCTCGGCCGCCAGCCCGCGCTCGGCATCGTCCAGCGCGCGCTCCAGCGCCTCCACGATGTCGGCCGGGGACACCGCTTCCAGCACATGCACGCGGCAGCGCGACAGCAGCGCCGAGTTCAGTTCGAAGGACGGGTTTTCGGTGGTGGCGCCGACAAACACGATGGTGCCGCGCTCGATGTGCGGCAGAAAGGCATCCTGCTGGGCCTTGTTGAAGCGGTGCACCTCGTCCACGAACAGCACCGTGCGGCGCCCGTCGGCGAACCGCTGCGCCGCCTCGGCCAGCACTTGGCGCACCTCGGGCAGCCCGGACAGCACCGCCGAGATCGCACGGAATTCGGCATCGGCGTAGTGCGCCAGCAGCAGCGCCAGGGTGGTCTTGCCGCAGCCTGGCGGTCCCCACAGGATCATCGAGTGCACGTGCCCGGACTCGACCGCGCGGCGCAATGCACTGCCGGGCGCGAGCAGGCGCTTCTGGCCCACCATCTCGTCCAGCGTCTGCGGGCGCATCCGCTCGGCGAGCGGACGCATGTTGTCCCGATCCACGGTCAGCAGATCGGGCCCGTTGAATGTCGTTCGGTTTCTGGCCACGCGCCTATTCTACCGTGGCCGGCCATGCATCGACCTGCCCGCAGCGCCGGGATATGCCCGGCAGCCGTTCGCGCGCGGCCACGAAGCCGGGCAGAGCCCGGCTCTACGTCGCTGCCTTTCGCACGTACCTACCAAGCCGGGCAGAGCCCGTCTCTACGTCGCTGCCTTTCGCGCGTACCTACCAAGCCAGGCAGAGCCCGGCTCTACGTCTCTGCCTTTCGCGCGTTCCTACCAAGCCGGGCAGAGCCCGGCTCTACTGGCCGATGACGTCGGTGCCCTTGGGCGGCACGAAGGTGAAGGTGCCCGCGGCGAAGGACGGGTTGCGCTTCCAGCCGGTGAAGGTGATCACCGTGCGCTGACCCACGGCATCCACCACTTCCATGCGGGCCAGGCCCTGCGCATTGAAGCCAAGCGCGGCGTACTGGAAGGCGGTATCGGTCTCACGCTTGGGGCTCAGCGCCAGCCACTGCAGGCCGTCACGGGCGGCCGCTTCTTCACTGACGTCGTACTGCTTGTCCAGCAGTGCCGGGTTGATCAGCGCGGTCAGCGGGCTGTTCTGCTCTTCGGCACCCTGGGGGCGCACCGTGGCCTGTTCCAGGTCCTTTTCATACACCCAGACCTTCTTGCCGTCGGCCACGATCAGCTGTTCGTGCGGCTTGATGTACTCCCAACGGAACAGGCGCGGCGCCGACAGCGCGACCCGGCCACTGGTGTTTTCCTTGACCTTGCCCTTGCTGTCGAACACCTGCTGGCTGAACTGCCCGTCCAGGCCCTTCAGGCCCTGGGTGAAGCGGTTGAGCTCATCACGGGCGCCGGCCCAGGCAGACGCTGATCCCACGCTGGCCATGACCAGGGTGGCGGCAACCAGGTAGCGACGGAAAGTGGTGTGCATGCGCGGTATCCGAACAGATGGGAAGGATGGAGAGCAGTGTGCCCAGCCAAAGCTGAATGGGCGATCAGGGATAGTATGCGCCCCGCCGCCGCGCCCGCCTATCCACTGCGCCGTCAGGGGCCGGCCTGGACCGTCTTCAGGTCGCCATACACCACCTGCCCACGGAAGCCACGCCGCACCTGCTGGTAGAGCGCGCGGAAAGCGATGTAGTCCTGCGGCTGGCATAGCGCCTGCGGACCGCGCACCGCCCGTTGGTGCAGGCGATGCCGGGCAATGACCACCTGGCCGTCGCGGGTCCAGTCGAGCTGGTATTCCCCGGCGGCGTTGCGGAACTGCTGGCTGCGCGGGATGGCCACGATCGGCACGCCGGCCGGGAACCGCAGCCGGTAGCTTTCCTCGCGCAGGCTGTCGGTGCAGTAGAACGGCGTGTCGTTGCCCGGCGCCGAGGTGGTGGCGTAAATGTCACGGAACGACTCGCCACCGGGCGCATCGGGCAGCGGCATGCCGCCGACTACGCTGAAATCCACGTAGTCGCTGGCGTGGAAATCGTAGCGGTAGTTGAACGGCCGGGTCAGGTCCTGCGGGTCGCCCAGCAACGTCAGCGCACCACTGCCGTCAAAGCCGGACGAAGCCATGATCGACTCCTCCACGCGGGCGCGGTTCTGAGCATTGAGCCGGGCGAAGGAGGCGCGCATGCCGATCTCACTGATTTCGCTGGGCTGCTGCACCGTCTGCCCGCCGAGGTTGCCGGCCGCATCGAAACGGAAGTCCACCTCCAGCCCGTTGCCGTTGCGCGCGGCATCGTTTTCCGGGGTGCGCGCCACGGTGCCCTGGCGGGTCAGCAGCACCGGCGCGCCCAGGTCGCCATCGGGCAACTGGCCAAAGCGCGCGTAGGCGCTGGTGGAGTCCAGGTACAGGTCGAACTCGGGAATGTAGGTGATGGCGTGGTTGAAGCGCCCCAGCAGGGGAATGGCCGGCAGGGTCGGCCCGCCGCCGGCGCCGATCAGCACCGGCGTGCTCTGGATGCCGCGCGCGGCCAGCAGGGCCTCCAGGATCACGACGTGGTCCTTGCAGTCGCCGTAGTGGTTGTCGAGGATGCTCTGCGCCGGGTTCGGCTCCAGCCCGCCGTTGCCCAGGTACACCGCCACATAGCGGATGTTCTGCGAGACCCAGCGGTACAGCGCCGCCGCCTGTTCGCGGCGGTCGCCGATGCCGGCGGTGAGCTGGTCGGCCAGCGCCTGGATGCCCGGCGTGACCTTTGCCGCCTCGCCGCCCTTGAGCTGGTAGGCGCGGGCCACCTGGGCCCAGTCGCGGTACGTGCTGGCCATGATGTTCGGGCTGAACTCCCAGGCGGCCGCCGACCAGTTCTGCGTCTGCATCGGCACGCGACGCTGGTAACGCCACTGCCAGCGGGCCTGGCCATTGCGGATCGTCGGCACATCGCTGCCCTGCACGCCGCGCTGCTGCACGAACATCGGCATGGTGGCCGGCGCCGACAGCGTCACCTGCGCATCGTCGTACTGGGTGAACACGCTGAAGGTCTCCCACAGACCGAAGTAACCGGGGAAATAGGGCGTGTTCTGGGTGCGCCGGGTCTGGTAGACCACCCGGGTGCCGGGCGCCAGGTTGGGGAACACCACCACCCGCACCTTGCGGTCGGCATACATGGCGGCGGCCGCACTGGAGTAGCTTTCCTGTGTGTAGATGCGATCGGCCGGCACGTCGCGGCGCTGGCCGTCGGCGGTCAACGTGTAGGCCGCCAGCACCTCCAGCGTTTCCATCTTCTCGCTGTAGCTCAGGCGCACCTGGCTGAACTGCTCGACCGCTGCCTTGGTCTTGAGCAGGATCTCGTACTCTTCGGTCTGCACGTTGCCCGCATCGGGCCGCACGGCATAGTCGGCGCGATAGCGTACGAAACTGTAGTTGTTGCTGGCCTGCGCGTCGGCGCCCTGCCCTGTAGGTGCCGCGGCGGCCGGGGATGCGGCAGGCACTGCCGGCGTCACGCCGGCATGCGCGGCGGCTGCGACCAGGGTCAGTCCACCCACCATCAACCAGAGCATCGGCTTCATTGCGCTTCCTTGGGACGGGGGTGCCGGTGACGGAGCCCGGCGAGGCCTTGGTTGGGTGTGTCGCCGGGTGCGCGCACCCGAACGGAGCCGGGTGATGACGCGGCCGGGACAGCCCGGGGATGGAGCAGCCGGGCAGAGCCCGGCGTTACTTGGGCGGCGGCGGCGCCAGCACGCTGCGGTCGCCGTTGTGTTCGGGCGGGCTGACCACGCCGGCCATCTCCATCGCTTCGATCAGGCGAGCGGCGCGGTTGTAGCCGATCTTGAGCCGGCGCTGCACGCCGGAGATCGACGCACGACGGGTCTCGGTGACGATGCGCAGCGCTTCGTCGTACAGCGGGTCGGACTCATCGCCGGCACTGCTGCTGGCTTCGGGCAGGCCACCAGCCCCCACCACCACGCCGTCGCCCATCATCTGCACTTCGTCCAGCACACCGCTGATGTAGTCGGCCGGGCCGCTGGCCTTGAGGTGCTCGACCACGCGATGCACTTCCTCGTCGGACACGAACGCGCCGTGCACGCGATCCGGCAGCGCGGTGCCGGGCGGCAGGTACAGCATGTCGCCGTGGCCCAGCAGCGTTTCGGCGCCGGACTGGTCCAGGATGGTGCGCGAATCGATCTTGGAACTGACCTGGAAGCCGATGCGGGTGGGAATGTTGGCCTTGATCAGGCCGGTGATCACGTCCACCGACGGGCGCTGGGTCGCCAGGATCAGGTGGATGCCGGCTGCACGCGCCTTCTGCGCCAAACGTGCGATGAGCTCTTCGACCTTCTTGCCGACGATCATCATCATGTCGGCGAATTCGTCGATGAAGATCACGATGAACGGCAGCGTCTCCAAGGGGCGCGGGGCTTCGCCCAGCTCCGGGTTCGGCTTGAACAGCGGGTCCATCATCGGCTGCCCGGCGTCCTCGGCGTCCTTGACCTTCTTGTTGAAGCCGGCCAGGTTGCGCACGCCCACCGCGCTCATCAACTTGTAGCGCCGCTCCATTTCTGCCACGCACCAGCGCAGGCCGTTGGCGGCTTCCTTCATGTCGGTCACCACCGGCGCCAGCAGGTGCGGGATGCCCTGGTAGACGCTCAGTTCGAGCATCTTCGGGTCGATCATCAGCATCCGCAGGTCTTTCGGCGAAGCCTTGTAGAGCAGGCTCAGCACCATGGCATTGACTGCCACCGACTTGCCCGAACCGGTGGTGCCGGCCACCAGCAGGTGCGGCATACGCGCCAGGTCCGCCACGGTCGGGCGCCCGGCGATGTCCTTGCCCAGCGCCAGGGTCAGCGGACTGGCCGACTTGTCGTACTCCTTGGAGCGCAGCAGTTCGGACAGGTAGATCATCTCGCGGGTGACGTTGGGGATTTCCAGACCCACCACCGACTTGCCCGGAATCACATCGACCACGCGCACCGACTTCACCGACAGACCGCGCGCGATGTCCTTGTCCAGGGAACTGATCTGGCTGACCTTGATGCCCGGCGCCGGCTCGATCTCGAAGCGTGTGATCACCGGGCCGGGGTACGCGCCCACCACCTGCGCCTCGATGCGGAAGTCCTTGAGCTTGAACTCGATCTGCCGCGACAGCGTTTCCAGGGTGTCTTCGTCATAGCCCTTGGGCTGCGGCTTGGGATCGTCCAGCAGCGCCAACGGCGGCAGGTCCGAGCCATCGCCATTGACCCCGCGGAACATCGGAATCTGGGTTTCGCGCTTGGCGCGGTCGCTCTTTTCAAGCACCGGCTCGGGGCGCGGCTCGATCTTGACCGGCTCGCGCTTGGCGCGCACTTCGGCATCGACCTTGCGCACTTCCTGGCGCTCCTCGCGCATGGCGCGGGTCTGCTGCCACTCGGTGGCCTGCTCTTTCTTCTTGTTGAACAGTGGCGGCAGCGCCAGCACCCAGCGCCCGATCTTCTCCATCACCACGAACCAGGAGATGCCGGTGGCCAGCGTGATCGAGGCCAGCAGCAGCACCAGCACGAACAGGTTCGCGCCGAGCGCGCCGAAACCGGCACTGAGTGAATTGCCCACCAGCCGCCCCAGAATGCCACCGGCATGCGCCACGTCGCCGGTGAACAGCCGCACGTGCAGGAAGCCGGTACCGGCGATCAGGAAGCCGACCAGGCCCACCAGGCGCAGTGCCGGGTCCAGGTCATGCTCGCCCTTGCTTTCGCGCTTGAGGCCGAACATCGCGATCCAGGCCAGCGCGCCGAGCACGATGGGCAGCACGAAGGCGATGTAACCGAACAGCTGCAGCAGCACATCGGCGATCCAGGCGCCCACGCGGCCGCCCATGTTGTGCACCGGGGCCACCACGCTGCCGGTATGCGACCAGCCGGGATCGGCAGCCGAATACGTGAACAGACTGGCCACCAGATACAGCAGCGCAGGGGCGATCGCGATCAGGCCGAGGTCGCGCCACAGCCGTTGGCGACGCGGGTTATCGGCAGGCGCAGGCGCGGCTGCCGCTTTGCGCGACGGTTTGCTGTCGGGAGACTTGGATCGTTCCGGGAGCCGCTTCGCCACCTTAGACCACACCTTGGGAATGCACTGTTAGTGCTTGATAATAAACGACTGGCAGGCACCCCGGTAGGTGTCGACCACGGGGCGACGCGCCCATCCGGCGCGTGCCATGTCAAAACCCCGGCACGGGGACCATCACACGCCCTGCGGGTTGCGCCGTTCCACCGTTCACCTTGAATCGCCCTGCCCCTGCCGCCACTCTATGACCTGTCCCGGACGTCCCGCAATGCACCGCCGGCGCCCCACCCTGTCACCTTTACGCGAGTCTACATGAGCAATTCCACGCCCTCCCGCCACCAGAAGCTCGTCATCCTTGGCTCCGGCCCGGCCGGCTGGACCGCCGCCGTCTACGCCGCCCGCGCCAACCTCAAGCCGGTGGTCATCACCGGGCTGCAGCAGGGTGGCCAGCTGATGACCACCACCGAAGTGGACAACTGGCCGGGCGATGCACATGGCCTGATGGGTCCGGACCTGATGGCGCGCATGCAGGCCCACGCCGAGCGCTTCGAGACCGAGGTGATCTTCGACCACATCCACACCGCCGACCTGGCCCAGCGCCCGTTCAGGCTGATCGGCGACAGCGCCGAATACACGTGCGACGCGCTGATCATCGCCACCGGCGCCACCGCCAAGTACCTGGGCATCCCGACCGAAGAGGAGTTCAAGGGCCGCGGCGTGTCCGCCTGCGCCACCTGCGACGGCTTCTTCTACCGTGACCAGGACGTGGTCGTGGTCGGCGGCGGCAACACCGCCGTGGAAGAGGCGCTGTACCTGTCCAACATCGCCCGCAAGGTCTATCTGGTTCACCGCCGCGACACCCTCAAGGCGGAAAAGATCATGCAGGACAAGCTGTTCGCCAAGGTTGCCGCGGGCAAGATCGAGACCGTGTGGCACCACCAGGTGGACGAAGTGCTGGGCAACGAAGCCGGTGTCACCGGCGTGCGCGTGAAGTCGACCCTGGACGGCAGCACCCGCGACATCCAGGCCCACGGCTTCTTCGTGGCCATCGGCCACCACCCCAACACCAGCCTGTTCGAGGGTCAGCTGACCATGAACAACGGTTACCTGGATATCCGCTCGGGCCTGGGCGGCAATGCCACCCAGACCTCGGTGGAAGGCGTGTTCGCCGCCGGCGACGTGGCCGACCAGCACTACCGCCAGGCGATCACCTCGGCCGGCTTCGGCTGCATGGCCGCGCTGGACGCCGAGCGCTACCTGGACGCGAAGGGCATGGCCAGCTGATCCCGGCCACCTTCGCATGACACCGAAAGGCCGGCGCGGAAGCGTCGGCCTTTTTCATGGGCCACCGCCGCACGCCCGCTTCGCACCACTCTGCCCTATCCTCCCCACATGCCCGATCCACGTTTCCTGCATCGCCTGTCCGATGTCCCCGCCACGGCCTGGGATGCCCTCCACGACGGCAGCAACCCGTTCGTCAGCCATGCCTTCCTGTCCGGCCTGGAAGACCATGGGTGCCTGCGTCCGGAATGGGGCTGGCGACCGCGCCATTTCACGCTGTGGGACGGCCACACGCTGGTCGCCGCCCTCCCGGGCTACCTGAAGGACAACTCGCACGGCGAGTTCGTGTTCGACCACGCCTGGGCCAACGCCTACGCGCGTCATGGCCTGGACTACTTCCCGAAGTGGCTGGGGGCGGTGCCGTACTCGCCGGTGACCGGGCCGCGCCTGCTCGCGCGCGGCGATGCCGACCGTGCCGTGCTCGCCGAGCGGCTGCGCACTGAAGTGGCGCGCATGGGCTGGTCGTCGGCGCACATCAACTTCCATCCCGCCGATGAGGACGCCGCGTTCGGACCCGACTGGATGCTGCGCCAGGACATCCAGTTCCAATGGCACAACACCGGCCAGTGGAGGGACTTCGACGCATTCCTTGCGGCGATGAACCACAAGCACCGCAAGAACATCCGCCAGGAGCGCGCCAAGCTGGCGCGTACCGGCGTGGCCTACCGGATCGTGCATGGCGACGAGGCGAGCGAGGAGGACCTGCTGGCGATGCACCGCTTCTACCTGCAGACCTTTGCCGAGTACGGCAATGCACCGGCGCTCACGTTGCCGTTCCTGCGCCACCTGGCTGCCCGGATGCCGCGCCAGCTGGTGATCTTCCTGGCCGTGATCGACGATGCGCCCGTGGCCGGCGCGCTGTGCCTGCGCGGACCCGACACGCTGTATGGGCGTTACTGGGGCGGGGCCACCCTGCCCGGGCTGCATTTTGAAACCTGCTACTACCAGGGCATCGAATACTGCCTGCGCGAAGGCCTGGCCCGTTTCGAGCCCGGTGCGCAGGGCGAGCACAAACTGGCCCGCGGCTTCCTGCCGCAGACGGTGCGCAGCCGCCACTGGGTCGCCGAGCCCGCCTTTGCCGAAGCACTGGCCGACTGGTGTGGGCACGAGCGCGACGAGGTGGCGCGCTATGCGCAGACACTGTCCGCACACAGTCCATTCAAGTCCGAAGACCCGGCATGACCCGCCGCCTGCCCTGGGCGCTTGATGCGCGCGCCGACGCCCCCTTCCCTCCTGCCGAAACCGCGCTGCGCGAACCGGACGGACTGCTGGCCGTCGGCGGCGACCTGACCCCGGTACGCCTGCTCAACGCCTATGCCGGCGGCGTGTTCCCGTGGTTTTCCGACGGGCAGCCGCTGCTGTGGTGGTCGCCAGACCCGCGCATGGTGTTCCGCACCTACGGCGTGCGCCTGTCGTCGCGGTTCCGCCGCAGCCTGCGCGCCAACCCCTGGGTAGTACGTGCCGATACCCGCTTCGCCGAGGTGATCGCCGCCTGTGCGACCAGCTTTCGCCCGGGCCAGGACGGTACGTGGATCACCGATGCGATGCGCGAGGCATATGTGGCCCTGCACCGGATGGGGCACGCGCATTCGGTGGAAGTGTTCGAGGGCGAGCGGCTGGTGGGCGGCATCTACGGCGTGGCGATCGGGCAGATGTTCTTCGGGGAGAGCATGTTCAGTGCGGCCAGCGGCGGCTCCAAGGTGGCGTTGGCCGCCTTGGCCCATCATCTGGCACAGCGGGGCTGGCCGTTGATCGATGCTCAAGTGGAGAACGATCACCTGCTGAGCATGGGCGCCGAACATTGGCCGCGTGCGCGCTTCCTGGCGCTGGTGCGGGAGCAGGTGCGCCGGGATGCACCGGCCGGCAGCTGGACGGAGCGGTTTGGGGAGATGGCCGCTGCGGCGCTGGCGTAGCCGAGATCCTGGGGAGGCGGCCAGCGGCCGGCACTAACGGTCCGTAAATCGCGTTGCGGTGGCTGCGGCGAGGCGGTGAATGGCCGGTAAACCGGGCCGCTTAACGCAAACTTTGCATGAACGGGCGAACCCGCGTAAAATGCCCGCTCTTAAGGCCAGCTCGGCCGTTTACAGAACTGCACAGGACTACATGTCGAAAGACGACTCCATCGAGTTCGAAGGCACCGTCAGCGAGACGCTGCCGAACACCACTTTCCGCGTACGACTGGAAAATGGGCATGAAATCATCGCCCACATCTCCGGCCGCATGCGCAAGAACTACATCCGCATCCTGACGGGCGACCGTGTCAAGGTCGAAATGACGCCCTACGACCTGACCAAGGGTCGTATCACGTACCGCATGAAGTAAGCGGTTCGGGGCGGCTTCCCAACAGAAGCCCCGCCAGAAGGCCAGCCAGGAGCTGGCCTTTTTGCGTGGCCGCGATAAAGCGGCCAGACCCTGCCAAGCGGCACCCTGACCCTGTGCACCCTGACATCGGTAAGGCTGCCTTGCCGCAGATTCGCACTGGCACCTCCCGCGGCACGCTGGTTGTCGATCCAATCCGGATCGCCATCCCCCGGCCCCTGCCATGAAGACCTTGTCCCTGCTCAGCCTGCTGGCCTGCACCTGCCTTGCCACTGCGGTCCAGGCCGCCGAACCGGCGCCCGCAACCGATGCCGCGTGCATCTCCCTGTCGGCCGACCAGCAGATCGTGCGCGCAGGCGCCGATCGCAACATCCTGCTGCGCAACGCCGACCAGCACTACATCGTGCATTTCAAGGACAGCTGCAGCAGCGCCGCGCAAACCTCCGACCTGCGCTTTGTCACCCCCGAACGCGACGGACAGCTGTGCGGTGGCGGCGTAAGCAGCCTGCGCACCAAGTCGCAGAAGTGCGTGGTCCGTGAGGTGGAGACGATCACGGTCCAGGAATTCACCTCGCGGGCGCGCGCGCGTCGCTGACCGCAGGAAGGCGGACATGAAAAAGCCCCTTGCGGGGCCTTTTCATGTACCGCCTGCGGCGTCACCGCAGCAGGCGGCACCCGGGCTACACGTCACGACCGACGGTCGTGACTTACACCGTTGCCGGCAACAGGCGCTCCGGCTCTGCCTGTGTTTCCACGAACAGCTCGTCGTTGCGCACGTCGATGCTGACCCGGCCACCGTTGACCAGCTTGCCGAACAGCAGTTCGTCGGCCAGCGGGCGCTTGACCTTGTCCTGGATCACGCGCGCCATCGGGCGGGCACCCATCAGCGGGTCGAAGCCGTGGCGGGCCAGCCAGTCCCGCGCGGTCGGCGTGGCCGACAGGCTGACATGCTTTTCCTGCAACAGCATTTCCAGCTCGATCAGGAACTTGTCCACCACACGCAGGATGTGCTCGAAGCCCAGCGGCTGGAACTGCACCACCGCATCGAGGCGGTTGCGGAATTCCGGCGTGAAGCTCTTGCGCAGGATTTCCATCGCGTCGGTGGCGTGATCCTGGCGGGTGAAGCCGATCGAACGCCGCGAGGCCTGCGCCGCGCCGGCATTGGTGGTCATCACCAGCACCACGTTCTTGAAGTTGGCTTCGCGCCCGTTGGTGTCGGTGAGCACGCCACGGTCCATGACCTGCAGCAGGATGTTGAAGATGTCCGGGTGGGCTTTTTCCACCTCGTCCAGCAGCAGCACGCAGTGCGGGGTCTTGACGATCTTCTCGGTGAGCAGGCCGCCCTGGTCGAAGCCGACATAACCCGGGGGCGCACCGATCAGGCGACTGATCGAATGCGGCTCCATGTACTCGCTCATGTCGAAGCGGACCAGCTCGATGCCCAGCTGCAGGGCGAGCTGCTTGGTTACCTCGGTCTTGCCCACACCGGTGGGGCCGGCGAACAGGAAGTTGCCGATCGGCTTTTCCGGGTTGGCCAGGCCGGAACGGGCCAGCTTGATCGCCGACGACAGCGTCTCGATGGCCGGATCCTGGCCGAAGATCACCATCTTCAGGTTGCGCTCCAGGTGCTGCAGCACGTCCTTGTCGGTGGCGCTGACCTGCTTGGCCGGGATGCGCGCCATTTTGGCCACGATCGTTTCGATCTCCTCGATGTCGATCAGCTCCTTGCGCTCGCCCTCGGGCAACAGGCGCTGGCGGGCGCCGGCTTCGTCGATCACATCGATCGCCTTGTCCGGCAGCAGGCGGTCACCGATGTGCTTGACCGACAGGTCGACTGCGGCCTGCAGCGCATCGTCGGCGTACGTCACGCCGTGGTGCGCTTCGTAACGCGGCTTGAGGCCCTGCAGGATTTCGTAGGTTTCGCCCACGGTGGGCTCGACGATGTCGATCTTCTGGAAGCGCCGCGCCAGCGCGCGGTCCTTCTCGAAGATGCCGCGGTATTCCTGAAAGGTGGTCGAGCCGATGCAGCGCAGCTCGCCCGACGCCAGGGCCGGCTTGATCAGGTTGGAGGCATCCATGGTGCCGCCCGACGCCGACCCCGCACCGATGATGGTGTGGATCTCGTCGATGAACAGCACCGCGTTGGGCATCTTCTTCAGCGCGGTGAGCACGCCCTTGAGGCGCTTCTCGAAGTCGCCCCGGTACTTGGTGCCGGCCACCAGTGCGCCCAGGTCGAGCGAATAGATGATCGCGTCGGCCAGCACGTCAGGCACCGAGCCTTCGACGATGCGCTTGGCCAGGCCCTCGGCGATGGCGGTCTTGCCCACGCCTGCCTCGCCCACGTAGAGCGGGTTGTTCTTGCGGCGGCGGCACAGCACCTGGATGGTGCGCTCGATTTCATCGCGGCGACCAACCAGCGGGTCGATCCGACCGTTCCGTGCGGCCTCGTTGAGGTTGCTGGCAAACTCCGCCAGCGCATCGCCCTTGCCTTCGCCCTCGCTACCCTCGGCGCGGCCTTCACCATCGGCCGCCGGCGGCACTTCGCCGTCTTCGCCCAGCTTGGCGATGCCGTGGGACAGGTAATTGACGATATCCAGCCGGGTCACGTCCTGCTGGTTGAGGTAATACACCGCGTGGGAGTCCTTCTCGCCGAAGATCGCCACCAGCACGTTGGCGCCGGTCACCTCCTTCTTGCCCGAGGACTGCACGTGGTACACGGCCCGCTGCAGCACGCGCTGGAAGCCGAGCGTGGGCTGGGTATCGCGACCATCATCTTCGGCCAGGCGCGAGACCGAGGCCTCGATGGCCTGTTCCAGTTCCTGGCGCAGGCGCTCGGCGTCGGCCCCACATGCCTTCAGCACGGCTTGGGCGGACGGGTTGTCGAGCAGTGCCAGCAGCAGGTGTTCCACCGTCATGAATTCATGCCGGGCCTCACGGGCGCGCTTGTAGCACTGACCGATGGTGTGTTCGAGGTCTTTACTGAACATGTTGTACTCCGGCGGCAGGTGGGAACAATATGCGGCCTAGCTGCGCAATTTCCATCACCCTAGCGGATTGGTGCGTTCAGACGGCGTTAGCGGTCCAACCCCACCCGGTTTCCCCAAGGCGCTTCCCAGCAACTCCATGATGCCTGAACTCCAGCTCACGAAATGGCAGCTTGTCCGTGATGGCGACGTCATCAGCACCCCGCACGCCCGCCTGTGGCCGGTCCGCCTCCCCGACGGCTCCGCGGCCATGTTGAAGGTGAGCACGGAGACCGAGGAGCGCAACGGCCACCGACTGCTGCGCTGGTGGGACGGCGACGGCGCGGTGCGGCTGCTGGCCCACGACCACGAGGCGGTCCTGCTGGAACGGGCCCAACCGGGCGTTTCACTGCGCGCGATGTCCATCGCCGGGCAGGATGCGCAGGCCACGGCGCTGCTGTGCCAGACCGCCGCACGCCTCCACCGGCCGCGCGGCGCCCTGCCCGAGGGTCTGATGGACCTGCAGGACTGGTTCAACGCGCTGCTGCAGCCCACGATCGCGTTGTCGCCATTGCTGGAACAGTGCAGATCGCTGGCGACGACAGTGCTGGCCGCCCAGATCGAGGTGCGCCCGCTGCATGGCGACCTGCACCACGACAACGTGGTCGACGGCGGCGCGCGCGGCTGGCTGGCAATCGACCCCAAGCGCCTGCTCGGCGACCGCGCATTCGACTACACCGTGCTGTTCTGCAACCCGGACCTGTGCGGGCCGGGCATCCACGTGGCCATCCACCCGGAGGTCTTTGACCGCCGGGTGGACCAGGTCAGCGCGCTGGCGGGTCTGGAGCGCACGCGGCTGCTGCGCTGGATCGCGGCCGGCGCCGGGCTGTCGGCGGCGTGGTTCCTGGAAGATGGCAGCGCCGCCGACGTCGACCTGGCGGTGGCGGACATGGCGCTGCGTCGGCTGGCACGCACCGGCGGCTAGCCGCTGGTCTTCTCCATCGTGCACAGCAGCGGGTGCTGGTTCATGCGCGAGAATTCGTTGACCTGGGCCACCTTGGACTCGGCAACCTCACGGGTGAAGACTCCGCACACGCCGCGACCGCGGGTGTGGACGTGGAGCATCACCTGGGTGGCCTTGTCCAGGTCCATGGCGAAGAAGCTCTGCAGGACGGTCACCACGAAATCCATCGGGGTGTAGTCGTCGTTCAACAGCATCACCTGGTAGAACGGCGGCGGCGCCACCTCCGGCCGGGCCGGTTCCAGCAGGACGCCGTGATCGTGGTGGGGTTCTTGGTTGGGCTCGCGGGGCATCCGCACATTATAGCGGGATTGGACGCCGCCTCTGTCGCCCTTCACAATCTGCACATCCACCCCACACTTTCACAGGGATTTCATGAAAAGGATCGTCACCGCGCTGTTGCTGACCGCCACGATGTTCGGCGCCCACGCAGCCGAACCCGACAAGGCTGTCGGCCGCGTGCTCAAGCAGCTGGACTACCCCTACGAGATCGACGAAGACGGCGACTACAAGCTGGTCTTCGACGCCGGCGATGACCGCACCCAGCTGGTATTCGTGCGCTCGACGGTGGAAGAGTTCGGCAGCCACAAGATCCGCGAGATCTGGTCGCCCGGCTACAACTCCCCCGGCAAGCAGTTCCCCGCTGCGGTGGCCAACCGCCTGCTGGAAGACTCGCAGGACGCCAAGCTGGGCGCCTGGGTCAAGCAGGACCAGCTGGCCATGTTCGTGGTCAAGGTGGATGCCAATGCCAGTTCGGCCGCGCTGAGCGATGCCATCGATGCGGCCATGCGCACCGCCGATGCCATGGAAAACGAACTGACCGAGACGGACGAGTACTGAGGTGAATGCCGTGCAGGACCCGCGCTGGACGCCCCATGTCACCGTCGCCACCGTTGTGGTGCGTGACGGGCGCCTGTTGCTGGTAGAAGAGCGGATCGACGGCCGCGACGTGCTCAACCAGCCGGCCGGGCACCTGGAGGCGGGCGAAAGCCTGGCCGCGGCAGCGGTGCGCGAAACCCTGGAAGAATCCGGCTGGACGGTGCGCCTGAGCGCCTTCATCGGCGTCTACCAGTGGACCGCGCCGGACGGCACGGCCTTCCTGCGCTTCGCCTTCGCTGCCGACCCGGTGGAGCACGATCCGGCCCGGCCGCTGGACGCGGGCATCGTGCGCGCGCTGTGGATGACCCCGGCCGAGCTGCAGGCCAGCGCGGCACGCCTGCGCAGCCCGCTGGTCTGGGAGGTCGTCGCCGACTACCTGGGCGGCCAACGCCACTCCCTCTCGGTCCTGAAGGAAACCGCATGAGCACTCCCCGGGTGATGGTCGGCGTGTCCGGCGGCGTGGACTCCTCGGTGGCAGCCTGGCGGCTGGTCCAGCAGGGCGAACCGGTGGCCGGGCTGTTCATGCAGAACTGGGCCGATGACGGCAGCGGCGACTGCCGGGCCGAGGACGACCGCCGCGACGCGGTGGCCGTCTGCGGCCTGCTGGGCATCCCGTTCCACTTCCGCGATTTCTCCAGCGAATATTGGCAGGGCGTGTTCGCGCACTTCCTGGCCGAATACGCCGCCGGCCGCACCCCGAACCCTGACGTGCTGTGCAACCGCGAAGTGAAGTTCAAGCACTTCCTGGACGCGGCCCGCGAACTGGGCGCCGAGCGCATCGCCACCGGCCACTACGCCCGCGTGGCGCAGGTGGCTGGGCGCTGGGCGCTGCTGCGCGGCGCCGATCGCAGCAAGGACCAGAGCTACTTCCTGCACCAGCTGGGCCAGGAGCAGCTGGCGGCCACGCTGTTCCCGATCGGTGACCTGCAGAAGAACGACCTGCGCCGGATGGCCCGCGACGCGCGGCTGCCGACCCACGCCAAGAAGGATTCCACCGGGATCTGCTTCATCGGCGAGCGCGACTTCCGCGAGTTCCTGGGCCGCTACCTGCCGGCCAAGGCCGGGCAGATCCGCGACCCGGACGGCGCACTGATCGCCGAGCACCCCGGCGTGTTCTATTTCACCCTGGGCCAGCGCGAGGGCCTGAACATCGGCGGCGTGCGTGGCCGCCCGGCCGCGCCCTGGTATGTGGTGGGCAAGGACGTGGCCAGCAACGTGCTCTACGTGGACCAGGACCGTGACAGCCCCTGGCTGCTCTCGACCCGGCTCCATTCCGAGCCCGCCCACTGGATCGCCGGCGCCCCGCCCGCCCGCCGGTTCGACTGCACCGCGCAGACCCGTTACCGCCAACCCGATGAACCCTGCACGGTGACCGTGCGCGACGACGGCACCCTGGAGGTGCTGTTCGTGCGCCCGCAGCGCGCCGTCACCCCCGGTCAATCGCTGGTGTTGTATGACGATGAGGTCTGCCTGGGTGGCGCGGTGATCGCCGCCACCGACGCGCCGCTGGAACAGCGGCTGCGGACTGCCCCTTCCCCTTTCGAGGTATCTGCTGCATGAGTTTTTCCGTCGACGACCGCGTTCTTGCACTGGCCGGCATCGCCCAGGCCCTGCAGCAGGTGCGCCGCATCGCCGAAACCGGCCACTCCGAAGCGGCCGTGGTGCGCACCGCCGTGGACAGCGTGTTCCGCATTGATGCCGACAGCCCGCAGGCCATCTACGGCAGCCCGGCCAACGTGGCCCCGGGGCTGCGCCTGCTGCACAACTACTTCCGCAATCAGGGCCAGGATGACGCCCTGCCCCGTCTGGCGCTGGCCGTGCTGCAGCTGGAGCGCCGGTTCGTGCGTGAGCATGCGGTGGTGGACAAGGTGAGCCAGGGCATCGCGCGCGCGCAGCGCCAGGCCACCGAGCTGGGCGACAGCGCCCACCCCGACGTGCTGGCCGCCCTGGGCGGGCTCTATGCGGACACCATCAGCAATCTCAAGCCGCGGGTGATGGTGCAGGGCAACCCGCACTACCTGGGCCAGGCCGGCGTGGTGGCCGAGATCCGCGCGTTGCTGCTGGCGGCGGTGCGCTCGGCGGTGCTGTGGCGCCAGACCGGCGGCCAGTATTGGGACTTCCTGTTCTCGCGCAAGGCGATGATCGAAGCGGTGGACCGCCAGCTACGCTGATTCACGGCGCGCCCAGCCCCGCGCGCAGCCCCCATGGGATCGCCCTACCATTCGGGGATGCGGGTAGAGCCACCCCATGGGTGGCTGGGCTGAGCGGTCGCCAATCCCGCAGCTACCCATGGGGTGGCCCTGCCTTGGGGAGGTTTTCGATGGAATGTGCAGTGCAGCACTAAAGCAAATGGGGGTACGGCCGATACATCAACCGTGCACTTCCCGAGAACGTCCATGTACTCACGCATCTTCATCCGTCTGGCCGCCCCCCTGGTCCTGACCCTGCTTCTTCCTTTCGCCATCGGTTTCGAATGGCCCGCCGCGCTGAGCTTGGCCATCCTGACCACGATGACACTCAGCTGGCTGGGCTTTGCCTGGTGGACCGCCCGGGCCCAGACCCAGCGATCCCCCGAGCACGCCCGCATCCTGCGTGAGCAGGACCAGCTGCTCACCGAGCTGCGCAGCTTCGTTGCCAACGAAGTGGAGGGCTCGCGCGGCGAAGTCGAACGTGCCCGCGACCTGATCCGCCACGCGGTCAGCGGCCTGGGTGGCAGCTTCGACGCCATGAACCGCAAATCGCGCCAGCAAAGCCAGGCATTGGCCCGCATCGTCGACCGTGCCGGTGAAGACGGTGGCGCCGGTGTCGACGTCGCCCGCTTCGCTCAGCATGCCAGCCACCGCATGGAACAGTTGGTGGAGGCGCTGGAGCAGGTAAGCGGCCAGAGCAGCAACACCGTGCAGCACATCGACCAGATGGCGCAGCACCTGGATGGCATCTTCGCCCTGCTGGAAGACGTCAAGTCGATTGCCGACCAGACCAACCTGCTGGCGCTGAACGCGGCCATTGAAGCGGCCCGTGCCGGTGAGGCCGGTCGCGGCTTCGCGGTGGTCGCCGACGAGGTGCGCAACCTGTCCGAGCGCTCCACCACGTTCAACGAGCAGATCCGCAAGCTGGCGCACAGCTCCAAGGACGCCATCGCCAAGGTCCGCGAGACGGTGTCGCACATGGCCTCGCGCGATATGGACCGTTCCCGCGAAGCGCGTCACGAAGCAGCGCAGATGCTGGACAACGTGGCCCAGATCAACGCCTCGCTTGGCGACGGCATGCGCGAGATCTCCGAGTGCGGCCGTGCCATCGACAGCAGCGTGGCCGAAGCGGTCCGCGCGCTGCAGTTCGAAGACATCGCCACCCAGGCCCTGGGCGGCGTGCATACCCACCTGGACCGCCTGACCGCCATCAACCGCGAAGCGGTGGCCCTGCAGGAACTGCTGCACCGCAATGGCGGCGTGTTCGACGAAGAAGTCGTCAGCGCCCTGCAGCGCACCGGCAGCCGCCTGCGTGAAATGCGCAGCGAGTGGGAACGCCCGCCGCACAAGGCCGTTGCCCAGCAGAGCATGGCCGCTGGCGCGGTCGAGCTGTTCTGACCCAGATGTTCCGCGTCGGCAACGGCGCCCACGACGGCCCCGGTTTCCCCGGGGCCGTCGTGCTTGCAAGATCCGTCCTGGCTGCAGATGATCGACCCATGCTGTTGACGAACACCCCCCATGCCGCCCCCTCCTCTTCCGTCCCCCTGCCCGAGGCAGTGGCTGCGCCTGAGGAACGCATCTCCCCGCCCTCGCCTGTTCGCATGCCCGAGCCGCTTCGCGGACGCGCATTGCTGGCCGAGCTTGAGCAGGTGGCGCAGCGGGAACTGGCGCAGCTGGCGGCACAGGGCGGGCTTTCCGGGTCGTTGGGCGCCGCTGCCATGGACCCGGCCCTGATCGGCTTGGCCTGGGACCTCGGCCTGAGCGGCGATGCCGTGGTGACCACGTCCCCGGACCCGAAGCATCCCGCGCACCGTCCATGACCTCTGGTTAGAGACGCTTGGTACTGCACGCGCAGGGGCTGGCGTCTCGGGCGCCGTTCGGCCAAGGCCCGGCGGGCACCCACCGCGCCATCGCCCATCTGGGCTATGTGCAGATCGATACGCTGTCGGTGATGGAGCGCGCGCATCACCACGTGCTGTGGAATCGGGTGCCCGATTACGACCTGGCGCACTTGAACCGCCTGGTCGGCGAGCGGCAGATCTTCCAGTACCGGTATCACGCGGCTGCCTATCTTCCGATGCGCGATTACCGCCATGCGCTGCGCCGGATGCAGGCGATACGGACGGGCGAAACGCACGCGCGGTGGACGGGATGGCGCTGCGGTAGCGGTTGCCTGCCTGCCCACGGCCTGAAGCGGCGACAGCCGGGTGTTGGCCGGCGACGTTTGGTGCACCCTGCCCCGTCATTGTCTGAGGCGCCGCCGTCTATCGGCCGTCGATCCGGATGCGCCGCTGGCGGGCTATCCTGTGTTGCTGCGCCAGCCTGCAAGGGTGGGTACCCACAAGGAACAGCATGGCCGAACTGACAGATTTCCATCTTTTCTGGGGCGAAGCGATGGCGGCGGCGGAGCGGCATGCCGCTTCGATGCAGGCCGATGGTGCCGACGCTTTCGCCCAGCAGCTCTATCGCGAGTACCTGGAACAGGGCGCACCCAAGCCGCGCAAGAAATGGCTGGCCACGCGGCTGGCAGACGCCTTTCCCTGCATGGATGCCAAGCCGAAGTGGGTGGGTGAGCCGGCCTGGTTGTACCACCAGGGGCAGCCGATGGTCTTCCTGCACCAGTTCCAGGTCAGCCCTGCCGCGCATCACCTGATCGGCCACATGTCACTGGGCGAAACGCTCTACATGTTCGGTGCGCGACACCGGTTGGGACCGGGCCCCGACGATGGCTGGACCGACATCTACCGCATCTCCGTGCAGACCTGCGAAGGCGATACGGTGGGGGAGATTCCGGGTCCGCAGGGGTAAGCGCAACCACGCGATCCGCGGTAGAGCCGACCGTTGGTCGGCTGCACTTGGAGCAGCCGACCAACGGTCGGCTCTACCCGCCAATCGTGCGCGACAAACGGACCCCCGCAAACGTTGAGGGATCGCGGACGGTCAGATCTCGCGGGCCGGTAATACAGCCGAGGCCGCTGGGATAAGGCCATCCACGCGAAGTCCCACAAACGTAGAGCCGACCGTTGGTCGGCTGCACCGGGAGCAGCCGACCAACGGTCGGCTCTACCCGCCAATTGTGCGCGACAAACGAAACCCCGCGAACGTTGAGGGATCGCGGACGGTCAGAGCTCTCGAGCCGGTAATACAGCCGGGGCCGCTGGGACAAGGCCATCCACGCGAAGTCCCACAAACGTAGAGCCGACCGTTGGTCGGCTGCACCGGGAGCAGCCGACCAACGGTCGGCTCTACCCGCCAATTGTGCGCGACAAACGAAACCCCGCGAACGTTGAGGGATCGCGGACGGTCAGAGCTCTCGAGCCGGTAATACAGCCGGGGCCGCTGGGACAAGGCCATCCACGCGAAGTCCCACAAACGTAGAGCCGACCGTTGGTCGGCTGCACCGGGAGCAGCCGACCAACGGTCGGCTCTACCCGTCAGGGGTGCGCGGCCAACGGAACGCCGCGCACGCTGGGCGGTCGCGCGCGATCAGATGGCGTGGGTCAGCGCGACCAGCGCCTCGCGTGGCGCGATGCGGGTGCCGCCGGTCCTCAGCCACTGGGCCAGGTCGCGCGGGGTGAGCGGGCGCGAATACAGGTAACCCTGGATCTCGTCGCAGCCCTGGCGGCGCAGCATGGCCTCTTCCTGCTCGGTTTCCACGCCTTCGGCGACGACCTTCATGCCCAGCGCGTGCCCCAGGTGCACGATGGCCTGGGTGACTTCAGCTGTGCCGGTGTCGTGCAGCATGCCCTGCACGAAACTGCGGTCGATCTTCAGGCGGCCCACCGGGAAGCGGTTGAGGTAATGCAGGTTGGAGAAACCGGTGCCGAAGTCATCCACCGCCAGCGGTACGCCGTGGCGTTCGAGCACGTCGAAGCAGTGGCGCAGTACATCGGTATCCCGGATCAGCGCAGACTCGGTCAGCTCCAGTTCCAGCCGCTGCGGGGGCCAGCCGTGGGCGTGGCAGATGCCGATGACGCGCTCGGCGAAGCCGCGGTCGCGCAGCTGCACGGCCGATACGTTGACCGCCACGCGGTCGAACGCCAGGCCGGCGGCATCCCAGGCGGCCGCCTGGCGGCAGGCCTCGGCCAGGACCCAGTCGCCGATGCGGACGATCTCGCCGCACTTTTCAGCGATCGGAATGAACTCGGCCGGGCTGCAGTAACCGATACCGGGCCGATGCCAGCGCAGCAGTGCTTCAATGGCCGGCGGCTGATCGTTCTCGGCGTGCAGCAGCGGCTGGTAAGCCAGGGTGAACTCTTCGCGCTCGATCGCGCCCAGCAGCGCATGCTCGATCTCCAGCTTGCGCTGGATCTTGGCCAGCGCGTCCTGGCTGTAGTACTGGTAAGTGTTGCGCCCCGCTTCCTTGGCCGCGTACATCGCCGCGTCGGCCGCGCGCAGCAGGGATTCGAAGTCGTGATGGCTCTGGTCGAGCATGGCGATGCCCACGCTGGCGCCCACCTTCAGCGTGGTCTCGCCGCGATGCAGCGGTTCGGCCAGCGAGGCAATCAGCTTGCGGGCGACGTGGCCGGCGTCCTCGGGGTCGGCCAGGTCACGCAGCACCACGATGAACTCGTCGCCGCTGAAACGACCGAACAGGTCGGCGTTGCGCAGGTTCTGGTGCAGGCGGGTGGCCGCCGCCTTCAGCAGCGCATCGCCGGTGGCGTGGCCGAAGGTGTCGTTGATGGTCTTGAAGCCGTCCAGGTCGATGAACAGCATGGCCAGCGGTGCACCGCGGTCGCGCGCTTCTTCGATGGCATCGGCGGTCTGTTCGCGCAGCAGCATGCGGTTGGGCAGGCCGGTCAGCAGGTCGTAGTGCGCCAGCAGTTCGATGCGCTCGTTGGCTTCGCGTTCGCGGGTGATGTCACGGAACAGCACCACGAAGCGGGTCGGCAGGCCGTCGCGGCGGTCCAGCTCGATCAGCACCTGCACCCAGATGCGCAGGCCGGACTGGCGGTAGAAGCACAGGTCCAGCTGCTCGGGCAGGCCGCCGTCGGCGATGCGCTCCAGTGCCGCCTCGAAGGCGTTGCGCGAATCCTGGGTGTACAGGGCCAGCGCCTGGTCCAGGCTGATCGGCTCCTTGCGCAGGCCGTGGATGCGATAGCACTCCTCGGTCCACTGCATGTGGCGGGTGGTCACTTCGATTTCGCAGCCACCGATGCGGCCCAGCGCCGACACGCGGTTGAGCAGTTCGGTGCGCCACCGGATCAGCGCATCGGTCTGGTGCTGTTCGGTGATGTTCTGGACCTGGCCCAGCAGCCGTTGGATGCGGCCATCGGCGCCCAGCAGCGGTTGCATCCACAGGCGCAGGTGCAGCGCGCCGTCGCGCTCGCGCGGCAACTCCAGTTCCAGCGTGGCCGGCTTGCCGTCGCGCAGCATGCGCCGCCAGGCGTGGCGAAGCAGGCTGCGCGAGCGCGGTTCAAGCTGGCGCAGCCAACGCCGGCGACCGCTCAGCGGATCTTCGCCCACGCCCAGCAGGGCGCGGAACTCGGGCGACCACCAGAACTGGCGCTGGGCCGGGTCCCACGACCAGCTGCCCATGCTGGCGATGCGCTGGGCCTCGCGCAGGTGCACCTGCTGCTCCAGCAGCTGCGCCTCCAATTGCTTCTGTGCCTGGATGTCGGTGTGGGTGCCCACCATGCGCAGGGGTTGGCCGTCGGCGGTACGTGCCACCACCCGACCCCGGTCGAGCACCCAGCGCCAGTCACCGTCGGGGTGGCGCAGCCGGTACTGGGCGGTATAAACCTCACCGTCGCCACGCAGGTGGGCGTCCAGCGCGGCGCGCACCGCCGGCTGGTCCTCCGGATGCACCGGGGCGAGCAGCGCTGCGGCGACATCGCCCCGGGTGACCTCTTCGGCCGGTCGCGGCTGGTCGTCCCAGCGCCGCGACCGGATCACCGCATCGCTGGGCAGGTCCCAGTCCCACAGCCCGTGGCCGGCGTGGTCCAGGGCAAGCTCCCAGCGGCTGCCGGCGTAGCTGGCGACCGGCTCGGGCACGCTCAGCGTGAATGCCAGCAGGTTGCCGTCCGGGTCGTGCACCGCACGCATCCAGCCGTCCAGGCGACCACGTGGCCCGCCCGGCAGCTGGCAGGGCACCAGGCCACCGTCGGCCGCCAGCAGACGCAGGTCTTCAAGCAGCTCGCCATAGGCCGCCACGGTTGCCGGCACTCCAAGCTCGCGCGCGACCGGGTTGGCCGCCAGCGGCCGCCCGGCCCGGTCGAGGATGACCAAGGCCGACGCCAATGGGTGCTGCAGCAGACTCGCGATAATCCCTTGGTCCACGCGGTAAGACTCCGATAACGCACCCGACGACCGGGAACGCAATCGTTAGCGGCGGATTTCGCCAATTATTGAGCGGTGCGCGGCGTGCGCCCCCAAAAGGCATGACACCCACTAAGATGCAGTTCGCCCGCCCCGAAGGTCCCCGACCCGTCCATGCCTGTCGCTCCCTCCGGCCTGCCCCACCCCGCTGCACCCGATCGCCCGCTCGCCCAGGCCCTGCGCCGCGACCGCTGGCGGGTGGTGGTCGGTTACCTGGTGCTGGCCCTGGTGTGGATCCTGTGCAGCGATGCCGCGGTGCAGGTGCTGGCGGCCGACATGGCCACCGCCGCCCGCTGGCAGACCGCCAAGGGCGCGTTTTTCGTGGTGGCCAGCGCCGGCTTGATCTATCTGCTGCTGCGCCCGCTGGCCCAGCACGTGCTGCACGCCCACTCGCGGCTGGAGTGCTCGGAAACCCGCCATCGGCAGATGTTCCAGGGCAACCCCGGGCCGATCCTGGTGTACGACCTGGACTCGCTGGCGATCCTGGATGTGAATCCGGCCGCGAGCAGCCTGTTCGGCTGGGACCGCGAGGCGTTCATGGCCATGCCGATCAGTGCGCTGTGGCCGCCGGGCGAGGAGAACCAGCTGGCCGAGAAGCTGGCGCAGATCCGCGCGGAGCCCGGCGAGCTCTGCGTGCTGACCGCCGACCTGCAGCTGCGTGACGGCAGCCGCCGGCGCATGGAGATGCGCAGCAACGCCATCGATTACGCCGGCCGGCCCGCCCGGCTGCTGATCGCCATCGACCGTACCAGCGAAACCCAGGCCCTGCGCCGCCGCGACCTGGCCTTGGCCCGGGTCGAGGAAGCCCACGAGATGGCCCGCATCGGTGCCTGGGAAGTGGACCCGGCCACGGGGCTGGGCCGCTATTCCAACCAGGTCTACCACCTGCTCGGCCGCCGCCCGCCGGAAGCACGCCGCTGGCACCGCTTCGAGGAACTGCTGGTGCCGGCCGACCCGGCCACCGCCGCACTCAGCGAGCAACTGCTGCAGGACATGACCGGCGAGCAGGTGCAGATCGACGTGCTGCTGCCGCTGCTGGCGATGGACGGGCGCGCACTGATGGTGCACCTGCGCGCCGAAAGCGGGCACGACGACGCCGGCCGGCCGCGCGTGCTGGGCACGCTGCAGGATGTCACCGAGCGCGAACAGTCGCGCCGGCTGCTGCGCGAGCGCGAAGAGCAGTTCCGCGAGCTGGTGCGGGTGCTGCCAGATGGCGTGGTGATCCTGTCCGACGAATACGTGCTGTATGCCAACGCCTGCGCGGCGGCGCAGTTCGGCTATGGGCAGCACACGCTGCTGGGCGAGCCGCTGTCGGCGCTGGTGGACGCCGCTGATCTGGCGCGGGTGCGGGCGCAGCTGTTCGCGCCGATCCCGCTGCCGAGCACCGGCGCCGGTGAAGTGATCGGCATGCGCCGGCTGGACCGGCAGCGCTTCCAGGCCGGGCTGGCCGTGGGCGACGTGCGCTATGGCGGACGCAACTGCAAGCTGTTGATCGTGCGCGACCTGAGCGAACCGGAACGGATCCGCGAAGCCCTGGAGACCAGCAACCGCGAGCTGCAGGCGATGGCCGGGCGGCTGTTCTCGCTGCAGGAAGATGAGCGTCGCGCGATCTCGCGCGACCTGCATGACGACATCGGCCAGGCAATCACCGCCATGAAGCTGTCGGCGTATGCAGCCCAGGACGAGGCCGACGCCGCGCGCCGCAGCGAAGACCTGGAACAGATCATCCAGCTGGCCGATGCCACCGTTGGCAAGCTGCGCGACATTTCCACCCTGCTGCGGCCGCCGCAGCTGGATGCCCTGGGACTGGAAGCCGCGCTGCGCTGGCAGGCCGGCATGCTGTTCCGCTCGGCCGCAATCGAACTGCTGGCCGACATCCAGGCGCTGCCACGCCGCCCGCAGGGCGATATCGAGCAGGCCTGTTTCCGCATTGCCCAGGAAAGCCTGACCAACGTGCTGCGCCATGCGCGCGCCAGCCAGGTGAGCCTGCAGCTGCACGATGTCGGCGACAAGGGCCTGCACCTGCAGGTGCGCGACGACGGCGAGGGCTTCGACCCGGAAGGCCCGCGCGGGTTGGGCCTGATCGTGATGCGCGAGCGCGCGCAGAGCGTGGGCGGCACCCTGCGCATCGAGTCGGCACACGGCGCCGGCACCCTGATCGACCTGTACCTGCCTTATCGCAGCAGCGCTGCGGCCACTTCTGAAATTCTGGAACACTGAACATGTGGAACCCTTCCCTGCCCCTGGTCAGCATCGAGGACGCGCCACCGCGCCTGGGCGCGGGCAACCCCGAGCTGCAGGCGATGGTCACCGAGGCCGCCTCCGGTGGCACGCCGCTGATGCTGATGCACGTGGACATCGACCATTTCGCGTCGGTCAACGAGAACATGAGTGCCGAAGTCGGCGACCAGGCGCTGGTATTGGTGGCCCAGCGCCTGCAGCACCACCTGAGGGGCTGCGGCAAGCTGTGGCGGCATGGCAGCGACGAGTTCCTGATCGCGGTGCCGCGCAGCGCCGGCGTACCGCTGCCTGAAGACCTGGCCGAGGAAATCCGCCAGCAGCTGGAGCTGCCGTTGTCGGTGCTGCCGTACACGCTGTTCATGACCGGCAAGCTGGGCGTCAGCCTGTGCCCGGAACATGCCACCGGCACCTCGCGCCTGCTGGACCACGCCGAAGACGCCCTGCACCAGGCCGCCCGCGAAGGCGGCAATGCGGTGCGCATCCATGCGGTGGACACGCCCTCCAGTGCGCACAGCGAAAGCATCATCGCGCGCCAGATCGTGGACGCCATCCCCAATGGCGAATTGAAGCTGCGCTACCAGCCGCTGGTAAGTGCGCGCGACGGCCACGTGGTGGGCATGGAGGCCCTGCTGCGCTGGCAGTCGCCCACGCTGGGCATGCTGGTGCCGGAGCGCTTCATGCGCACCGCCGAACGGCTGGGCATCATCGTGCAGATCGGCACGTGGGTGCTGGAAGGCGCGCTCAAGCAGGCCAAGCTGTGGCGCGACCAAGGCTTCGATGATTTCACCATCGCCGTCAACGTCTCCACCCTGCAGCTGCTGCGTCCGAATTTCTTCGCCGAGGTGATGTCGGTGATGCAGGCCGCTGGCGTGCCGGCGCAGATGCTGACCCTGGAGATCAACGAAAGCGCGCTGACCAACAACGTCAATTTCGTGCACGAAACCCTGGTCAACCTGCGCAACGAAGGGATCAGCCTGAGCCTGGACAACTTCGGCACCGGCGACTCCAGCCTGAGCGCGCTGGTGCGCTACCCGGTGGACAAGCTGAAGATCGACCGCAGCTTCATCAAGAGCGCGCCGGCCGGCAACCGAGAGGCCGCGATCGCGCGCGCCATCATCGCCATGGGCCACCAGCTGGGCATGACGGTGATTGCCAACGGGGTGGAATCGCAAGCACAGCTGGGCTTCCTGCGCCGCAACGACTGCGACGTGTTCCAGGGCTACCTGTTCGGCGAGCCGATGTCGGCCGATGCGGCCGGCATGACCCTGCGCCGCCGCTACCTGCGCCCGGAAGCGTTCGCCGAGACCCGCCCCGACCGCACGCTGCTGTTGCTGGACGACGAGGAGAACGTGCTGCGCTCGCTGGTGCGGCTGTTCCGTCGCGATGGCTACCGCATCCTGGCGGCGGGCAACGTGCGCGATGCGTTCGACCTGCTGGCGATCAACGACGTGCAGGTGATCCTGTCCGACCAGCGCATGAGCGACATGAGCGGCACCGAGTTCCTGGGCCGGGTGAAAATGCTGTACCCGGACACGATCCGGCTGGTGCTGTCGGGCTACACCGACTTGAACACAGTGACCGACGCGATCAACCGCGGCGCGATCTACCGGTTCCTGACCAAGCCGTGGAACGACGACGAGCTGCGCAAGCACATCCACCAGGCGTTCCGTACGCACGAGGAGCAGCGGCGGGCCAACACGGCGCCGCCGGTCGCGCTGCCGGCGGCGGACGACGACTGAGGGCGCCAAGCATCGCGCCGGACGACGACCGAGGACGCCCCTCATCGAGGTAGAGCCGACCGTTGGTCGGCTGCTTCAGGACGCCCCCGCGCGATGCAGCCGACCAACGGTCGGCTCTACCCCCGGTGGGGTGCGGCGGTAGCCGACCAACGGTCGGCTCTACCCCCGGTGGGGTGCGTCGGTAGCCGACCAACGGTCGGCTCGTGCGTCGGCAGCCGGGCAGAGCCCGGCTCTACGCGGCGGGGTGGGTCAGCGCGGCTGCTTGATCGGCAGGACCAGGCGGAACCTGGAGCCGACGCCGGGGGTGCTGTCCAGGTCGATGCGGCCGTGGTGCTTGTTGACGATGCTGTAGGAGATCGACAGGCCCAGTCCGGTACCGCTGCCGACCGGCTTGGTGGTGAAGAACGGGTCGAAGATGCGCTGGCGCAGGTCTGGCGAGATGCCGCCGCCGGTGTCTTCGAATTCCACCCACACATGGTCGCCGTCCACCCCGGTGCGCACGGTGATCGTGCCGCGATCGGCGATCGCATGGCCGGCGTTGAGCAGCAGGTTCATGTATACCTGGTTGAGCTCGGACGGCAGGCATTCCACCAGCGGCAACTGGCCGAATTCGCGCTGCAGGGTCACCTTGTACTTGAGCTCGTTCCAGATGATGTTGATGGTGGACTCGAGCCCGGCGTGCAGGTCGACCAGTTTCCAGGATTCATCGCGGCCGGAATACGAGAAATCCTTCAGGTCGCGCACGATCCGGGTCACCCGCTCGATGCCCTCGCGCGACTCGGCCATCAGCTGCGGCAGGTCGCGGCTGATGAAGTCGATATCGAAACGGGTGCGGATGTCGTCGATTTCCGGGATCAGCGCCTTCGGGTCCGGCGCACGCAGGGCGCGCTCGTAGGCTTCGATCACGGTGAACAGGCTGCGCAGGTATTCCTGCAGGCTGCCCAGGTTGGAGTGCACGTAACCGATCGGGTTGTTGATCTCGTGCGCCACGCCGGCCGCCAGCTGGCCGATGGAGGCCATCTTCTCCGACTGCAGCAGCTTTTCCTGGGTGCCATTGAGGCGCAGGTAGGCCTGGCGCAGTTCGGCGTGGCGCTGCTGCAGTTCGCGTTCGTAGTCTTCCTGGCCTTCGATGCGGCGGAACAGTGCCAGATAGTGGCGCTGACCCGCATCTTCGTGCTGGTAAACGTGGGCGATGACCATGCGCTCGCCCACCGGCAGGCTGCCGTTCCAGTGGCCGTGCTGGCGGGCATGCTCCAGCGCGTCCGGGGGCAGCAGCTGGCGCAGCCATTGCGCGGCGCCCAGGCCGGCGGCGTCTTCGGCATGGCCGAGCATTTCGCTGACCGCGGCATTGGCCAGCGCCACGCTGCCATCCTCGCGGAACAACAGCATGCCTTCGTTGACCCGCTCGAACAGGGCAAGCAGGACCGGCTGCGGCGGCAGCGGTGCGGTGACAAGGTTGGAAGAAGCGGTCACGGTCACATCGGGCAGTCTAAACAGGCGCCCAATATACGCGTTGACCCGCGTGACGGCAGCCCGTGCACGCACAGCGGCCCGTGTGGGGGCCGGATCAGGCGACGGCCAGCGGCCGCCGCGTATGCAGGATGTTGGCCTGGCCCTTGGCGTCGTATGCCGAGGAGGCTTCGCTGCGGCCCAGCTGGCGCAACGCCCAGTTGACCTCGCGGCGGCGGCGCGAGAGCAATACGCCGTTGGCGCGGTTGCGCTCGGCCAGTTCCTGCAGGCGTTCGCCCTGCCCGACCGGCAGCGTGGTCTCCAGCGCACGCAGCGCGTCGAGCTTGGCCCCGGTGGCGCGGATCAACGCCTGCACGTCATGCTCCACCAATGCCTGGCGTTCGACGTCCAAGGCATCGCTGAGGCGCTGCAATGGCTCGCTCATCGCCAGGTTCATCCCTGCAGCTGCTGGTCCAGCTCGAGCATGCGCGAGGCAATGGCATCGGGGTTGATCTTGTAAGTGCCGTTCTGCAGCGACTCGCGCACGGCCTGCACGCGGCCGGCATCGATGGCCGGGGCGGTGCTCAGTTCGCGCTGCATGGCCTGCAGGCTGGTGGCCTCGCCGGTCAGGCGCAGGCTGTCGGCAGCCTCGACCGGACGGGTCGGGGCATCGGTGCTGGCTGCCGGCTTGCTGCCAAGCGCGACGCTGCGCAGATGGGCGGTGGCCTGCAGGTTGCCGTCGATTTTCTGGCTCATGAAGTTGTCCTGGGAATGCGGTTCACAAGGGATAACGGCATGGGGACCGCCATCTTTAGGGGGTTCTGCGGTTTTTTTGACGAATTCCGCCGCAGGTTCAGCATTGTGCTCAGCGCGTCACAAAAACGTCGCCATTGGTGGCCACCGTACCCTGCACGACCTTGCGTGAGGACAGATTCTCCACCGAAACACGTTCATTTTCACCGGCATCGGCCAGCGCCTTCCCGGCCACGCGGACTTCCACCCCGCCAAAGCGCGAGACCAGCGCCACGCTGTCGCCCCGGCGCACCAGGCGCTGGGCGACCAGGTCGTTGGCGGCGAGCAGGCTGCCGGCACTCAAGGTACGCCGGGCCACCCGCCCGACCGCGGCGGCCGGATCGGCCAGCGCCGCACCGGCAATCCGGGCCACGTCACGCTGGGCAGTGGTGATATCGGCCAAGGCGATGGTTTCTCCAGCCCCGATACCGCGGTTGAGGATGAGCACGGTCTGGTTGCGGCGGATCTTGACCGGCACGAACAGCCGCCAGCCGCCCGCATCGGGGCAACTGACCTCTACAGTGCTGGTGCCGGTGGGCTGGGCGCGCAGGCCCTGCCCGCAGACGGGCAGGCGCAACGCCGAATCGAGGGTGGTGTCGCCTTCACTACCGGCCGGAAGGGTCGACAGCGCGGCGGCGCGGATGCTGTCCACCGGCTGCCAGGCACCGGCGGCGGACGCAGGCGCGCCGGCAACGGCAAGCAGGGCAAGGATGATCCAACGCATGGCGGCTCCAGGGGCAAGGCACATGCGCAGCGTCC
This sequence comes from Stenotrophomonas sp. 364, assembly GCF_009832905.1. Taxonomy (NCBI): domain Bacteria; kingdom Pseudomonadati; phylum Pseudomonadota; class Gammaproteobacteria; order Lysobacterales; family Lysobacteraceae; genus Stenotrophomonas; species Stenotrophomonas sp. 364. The sequence goes on along the minus strand of NZ_CP047135.1, from coordinate 1,858,016 downwards.
TGCAAGCGGCGTGCCGGACGCGGTTTTGCCGAACCCTCAAGTCGACCGCGCTGGCGCCGATACCCCTTCCATGTCACATGACCTGCTCAACCGCATCGACCAGCGTACGCGCCTGGCCGGCCACAATCGTCTGGCCCTGCTGCTGTTCCGGCTCGGCGGACGCCAGCTTTTTGGCGTGAATGTGTTCAAGGTGCAGGAAGTCCTGCGCCGTCCGGACCTGTTCCAGGTACCCGGGCTGCCCAGCCAGTTCGCCGGCGTGGCCGATGTACGCGGCCGCTCGGTACCGGTGCTGGACCTGGGCCTGGCCATCGGCCACCCCGAACGGGAACCGGACGCGGACAAGGCCCCGGGCTACCTGGTGGTGACCGAGTTCAACCGGTCGATCCAGGGCTTCCTGGTCAGCGGGGTGGAACGGATCGTCAACATCGCGGTGGAAGACATCCACCCGCCGCCGGAACTGGGCGCCGAGTCGAGCTATCTGACCGCGGTCACGCGGTTCCAGGGCGAGCTGATCCAGGTGATCGACGTGGAAAGCGTGCTGGCCGACATCGCCCAGGTGCGTGGCGAAGCGGTGCTGGACCCGTCGCTGGCGCAGTCGCTGCCCTCCCACGGCCCGCAGTTGCAGGTGCTGGTGGTGGACGATTCGCGGGTGGCGCGCCAGCAGATCCGCAGCGTGCTGGACCAGCTGGGGGTAGGCGCGACGCTGCTCTCCGATGGCAAGCAGGCGCTGGACCACCTGATCCAGATCCACGCCTCGGGCGAGAACCCGGCCGAGCGCTACGCGATGGTGATCTCGGACATCGAGATGCCGGCGATGGATGGCTACACGCTGACGACGGAAATCCGTCGCCACCCCGGCCTGGCCGGGCTGTATGTGCTGCTGCACACCTCGCTGTCGGGCGTATTCAACAACGCAATGGTCGAGCGGGTCGGCGCCAACGCGTTCGTGGCCAAGTATTCCCCGCACGAACTGGCCGATTTCGTGCTGGATCGTTTGCGCAAGGTGGCGATGGCGGCTTGATCGCGGGGCGGTTGCACCCGAAAAGCGGCGGCCACGTTTCCGTGGGCAGGCCGGGGCGGATGGGGTTGCGGGACACGCCGTGAACCCATCCCTGGGGGCTCGTGAGCGCCATCCATGGCGCCCAACGGTCCCGCAACCCCATCCGCCCCGGCCTGCTTACGGTGGGTCGGCGCCCGCTTGTCTATTGGGGCTGAGGTGAAGCAGCCGAGCAACGCTCGGCTCTACCTCGGCGCCGCTGCATTCCCTTCGCCGGCACAACGCGGCATCGATTCATCATCACGCCCAGCCCCTGCTGGGCTTTTTTGTGGGCGTCAGGGTCCCGCAGCCGGGCAGAGCCCGGCTCTACGTCGCCTGCGTCGCAGGCGTTGCCGGCCAGCGGCCGGCACAACCCCTCCTCCCGAAGCCGGCTGTGGCATTTCCGTCCGACGATGCAGACCTGTCCGGGCGAGAGGCGGTAGACCCTGCCGGGACCGTTGGGCGCCATGGATGGCGCCCACGAGCCTCCAGGGATGGATTTACGGCGTGTCCCGGCAGGGTCTACCGCCTCTCGCCGCGCGCGGGAATGACTAGCGCCGCCTCCGTCACCGCCCACCCACTGGCACAGCCCTTGCACCGCTCCCCCCATCGTCCCGTGGGAGCGCGCCATGCCCAATCTGATTTCCGACTATCTGGGGGTCCATGCCCAGGCCATGCCGTTGCGCGAGCAGCGGATGAAGCTCATCGCCAGCAACCTGAGCAATGCCGACACCCCCGGGTACAAGGCGCAGGACCTCGACTTCGATGCCGCCCTGCGCAATGCCCAGGGCCTGGACAGCAACGGCCTCATGAAAACCACCAACGAACAGCATTACGCCATCGGCGGCGGCCTCAACCCCTTCCAGATTGCCAAGGAAGGCGTTCAGCCCAGCATCGACGGCAACACCGTCGACCCCGACGCCGAACGGGCCGCCTACGGCCGCGCCGCGCTCGAATACCGCGCCTCGCTCAGCTTCGTCGAATCCAAGGTGCGCTCCATGCTCACCGCCATCACAGGCCAATAAGCCATGAGCAACCTCCCCATTTTCGACATCGCCGGCTCTGCCCTCCAGGCCCAGTCCGTGCGCATGAGCACCATCGCCTCCAACCTCTCCAACGCCGACACCGTGACCGGCTCGGCCGAGACCGTCTACAAGCCGCTCGAACCCATCTTCCAGTCGGTCACCAGCCGCACCGACCCCAACATCACCACCGTCCAGGTCAAGGAAATCAGCCAGAGCGACGCCGCGCCGATCAAGCGCTACGAGCCCGGCCACCCCCTCGCCGATGGCGATGGCTACATCTACCAGCCCGACGTCGACCCGGTCGCGCAGATGGTCAATCTCATCTCCACCTCGCGCAATTACCAGGCCGGCGTGGAAATGCTGACCACCGCCAAGGAACTGGCGCTGGCCACCTTGACCATGGGTCGCTGACCCTTCATTCCACAGGACATACCGTCATGAGCAGCACCAGCGGCGTCGGCCAGGGCAGCGATATCTATTCCGCGCTCGGCCTCAACGCACCCAACAGCGACACCAGCAAGAAGAAAAGCACCCTGGACCAGGCCGACTTCCTGCGCCTGATGACCGAGCAGCTGCAGCACCAGGACCCGCTCAAGCCGATGGACAACACCCAGATGGTCGCGCAGATGGCGCAGCTGTCGCAGGTGCAGGGCATCACCGACCTCAACACCACCGTGAAGGGCTTCCAGGACCAGATGTCCGGCGACCAGATCCTGCGCGGTGCGGCGCTGGTGGGCCACGACGTGCTGATTCCCTCGACCAAGTGGTCGCTGGAAACCGAAGGCGCCACCAACGGCATGGTCGCCGCGCCCGGCGCCGGCTTCGTCAACGTGGACATCACCGATGCCAACGGGGTCAAGGTCAACACGATCAGCGTGGAAGCCAAGGCCGCCGGCGAAGTCACCTTCGAATGGGACGGCAAGGACGCCAACGGCAACCGCATGCCGGCCGGCAGCTACACCCTCGCCGCCACCTTCACCGACAGCGCCGGCGCCAAGACCAAGGCCAACACCTACGTCGAAGCCCCGGTGGAGAGCGTCACCGTCGGCTCCGATGGGCTGTACCTCAACCTCAAGGGCCTGGGCACGGCCCCGATCGACTACGTGCTCCGCATCAGCTGAGCCGCCCCACCCCGCATACCAGGAGCAATCCCATGGGCTTCAATGTCTCGTTGTCCGGCATCAACGCTGCCAATGCCGATCTGAACGTCACCGCGAACAACATCGCCAACGTCAACACCACCGGCTTCAAGCAGTCGCGCGCCGAGTTCGCCGACCTGTTCTCGGCCACCAGCTACGGCCTGTCCAAGAATGCCATCGGCCAGGGCGTGCGCCTGACCAACGTGGCCCAGCAGTTCTCGCAGGGCAACAACGAACAGACCGGGCGCAGCCTGGACATGGCCATTTCCGGTGAGGGCTTCTTCACCATGTCCATGAACGGCGCCCGCGTGTACTCGCGCGCCGGCAACTTCCAGACCGACCAGGCCGGGTACGTGACCAACCCGCAGGGTGCGCGCCTGCAGGTGTTCGCGCCGAACGCCGATGGCACCAACTTCGATGCCGGCCGCCTGGTCGACCTGCAGCTGCTCACCACCGACAGCCCGCCCAAGCAGACCAGCAAGGTCAACGTCAGCTTCACCCTGCCGGCCGACGCCAAGGTACCCACGGTCAACCCGTTCAGCCCGACCGACTCCAACAGCTACAGCCAGTCCACCGGCGGCATCACCGTGTACGACTCGCTGGGCGTCAGCCACACCCAGACCTCGTACTTCGTCAAGACCGCCAATCCCAACGAATGGCAGGTCTACAACTACGTCGACGGCCAGGCTGCCGGTGCCGCCACCACGCTGACCTTCAACAACGCCGGCGCCTTGACGTCCCCGGCCAACGGCCAGATCACCCTGACCCCCTTTACTCCGAGCACCGGTGCCGGCCAGCTGGCGCTGACCCTGGACATCTCCGGGTCCACCCAGTACGGCGAGAAGTTCGCGCTGCGCAACACTCAGCAGGATGGCTACGCGGCCGGCAAGCTCAACGAGATCACCGTGTCCGAAGACGGCGTGGTCTACGCGCGTTATTCCAACGGCGATGACAAGGCGCTAGGCCAGGTGGCACTGACCACCTTCAACAACACCCAGGGCCTGGAAGCCAAGGGCAACAACCTGTGGGTGGAAACCTTCAGCTCGGGCACCCCGCGCACCGGCGCGCCGGACAGCTCCAACCTGGGCAAGGTCCAGGCCGGTTCGCTGGAAGCCTCCACGGTCGACCTGACCGAGCAGCTGGTCAACATGATCACGGCCCAGCGCAACTTCCAGGCCAATTCGCAGATGGTTTCGACCATGGACCAGATCACCCAGACCATCATCAACATCCGTTGATGAGCCACTGATCGCATCACGGGAACAAGACGATGGACAAGGCGCTCTACGTAGCGATGACCGGTGCGCGTGCGTCGCTGCAGGCACAGGGCACGCTCTCGCACAACCTGGCCAACACCGATACCCCTGGCTTCAAGGAAGCCCTCGCCAATACCGAGGCCTTCCCGATCAAGGGCACCGGCTATGCCTCGCGCGTGGACGCCCTGCACGTCGACGCCGGCTTCAACCGGCGCATGGGCGCGCAGCAGATCACCGGCAACCCGCTGGACCTGTCGCTGCAGTCGGGCAACTGGCTGGCGGTGCAGGCGCCGGCCGGGGGCGGTGAAGCCTACACCCGGGGTGCCGCGCTCTCGATCACGCCCAATGGCCAGCTGGTGACCGCCGGCGGCCATCCGGTGCTGGACGAGAACGGCGCGCCGATCGCCATCCCGCCACACCAGGCGATGGACATCGGCAACGACGGCACGATCTCGATCATTCCGCTCGGCGAAGGCCCGCAGACCATGGCCAACATCGGCCGGATCCGCGTGGTCGCCGCCGCCGACGAACGCCTGGAACGCGGCCTGGACGGCCTGATGCGCAACACCGATCCGCAGCAGCCGTTCGTGCAGGCCCAGGGCAAATCCCTGGAAAGCGGCCAGCTGGAAGGCAGCAACGTCGATGCCGCCGGCGCACTGGTGCAGATGATCCAGCTGCAGCGCCAGTACGAAATGCAGGTGAAGGTGATCAAGCACGGCGACGACAACGCCCGCAGCGCCAACAGCCTGCTGCGCCTGGGCGGCTGATCGCCCCGGTGACGGCTTTCCGGCGCGGTTCTGGCACGCGCCATGCATTCGCTTCCTGTAACGGCCGCCCCATGCGGCCACCCGCAACAGACAAAGGAACATCGCCATGAACCAGGCATTGTGGATCGCCAAGACCGGACTGGATGCGCAGCAGACGCGCATGTCGGTGGTTTCCAACAACCTCGCCAACACCAACACCACCGGCTTCAAGCAGGACCGTGCCAGTTTCGAAGACCTGCTGTACCAGCAGGTGCGTCAGCCCGGAGGCGCATCCTCGGCGCAGACCCAGCTGCCCACCGGCCTGCAGCTGGGCACCGGCGTGCGCGTGGTAGCCACCTCGAAGAACTTCGAGCAGGGCAGCCAGCAGCAGACCGGTCGCGCGCTGGACGTGATGGTCAACGGCCGCGGCTTCTTCGAAGTGCAGATGCCCGACGGTTCCTCGGCCTATACCCGTGACGGCTCGTTCCAGCGCAACCAGCAGGGCGAACTGGTCACCAACAGCGGCTACCCGGTGCAGCCGGGCATCCAGATTCCCGAAGGCGCGCAGTCGCTCACCATCGGCACCGACGGCACCATCAGCGTGAAGATGGCCGACGACGCAGCCTCGGTGGAGATCGGCGCGCTGACCCTGACCGACTTCGTCAACCCGGCCGGCCTGCAGGCACGCGGTGAAAACCTGTTCCTGGAAACCACCGCCTCGGGCCCCGCACAGAACGGCAACCCCGGCCTGAACGGCCTGGGCGGCGTGGTGCAGGGTGCGCTGGAAGGCAGCAACGTCAACGTGGTCGAAGAGCTGGTGTCGATGATCGAAACCCAGCGCGCCTACGAAATGAACGCCAAGGCGATCTCCACCACCGACGCGATGCTCGGTTACCTCAACCAGAACGTCTGATCGGCCGAACCGGAAGCACTGCCATGTCGCCCCTGCGCCCTACCCTTCGCCTGCTGCTTGCCAGCTCCGTGGTCGCCCTGCTCGGCGGCTGCGTCATCGCCGGCGATGTCCGGCCCTATCCCGCGATGGCGCCGATCACCCCGATCGTGGCGCCGACCGCGCAGGCCACCGCCGGTGCGATCTACGCCGCCGGCCCCGGCCTGCAGCTGTACTCGGACCGCCGCGCGCGTGATGTCGGCGACCTGCTGACCATCACCCTGACCGAAAGCACCACCGCGCAGACCACCGCCAACACCACCACGGCCAAGGAATCGGAGTTGAGCATCGGCACCCCGACCCTGTTCGGCGCACCGGTGACCCTGGGCGGCAAGGACATCCTGGCCGCCAGCGCGGCCGGTTCGCGCGACTTCACCGGCAAGGGCACCAGCGCGCAGAGCAACCGCCTGCAGGGCAGCGTGACCGTCACGGTGGTGCAGCGCCTGCCCAACGGCAACCTGGTGGTCCAGGGTGCCAAGAACCTGCGCCTGAACCAGGGCAACGAGCTGGTGCAGGTGCAGGGCATCGTGCGCGCCGCGGACATCTTCCCCGACAACACCATTCCGTCCAGCCGCGTTGCCGATGCCCGCATCGTCTACGGCGGCCGCGGCCCGGTTGCCCAGTCCAATGCAATGGGCTGGCTGAGCCGCTTCTTCAACTCGGCGTTGACGCCGTTCTGAGCCTGACATGACCTTTTCCTTTTCCCTGTTCGGGCAGCGACGTATGACGTCGCTCTACGCGGCACAGCAGCGACGCGCGGCGACGCTCTACCCGATGCGCGCGGTGCTGGCGCTGCTGGCCGTGTTCGCGGTGGTTGCCCCGGCGTCTGCCGAACGCATCAAGGACCTGGCCCAGGTGGGCGGCGTGCGCACCAATGCGCTGGTGGGCTATGGCCTGGTGGTCGGCCTGGACGGCAGCGGCGACCGCACCAGCCAGGCACCCTTCACCGTGCAGAGCCTGAAGAACCTGCTGGGCGAGCTGGGCGTGAACGTGCCGGCCAACGTCAACCCGCAGCTGAAAAACGTGGCCGCCGTGGCCATCCATGCCGAGCTGCCGCCGTTCGCCAAGCCGGGCCAGCCGATCGACATCACCGTGTCGTCGATCGGCAACGCGGTGTCGCTGCGCGGCGGCTCGCTGCTGATGGCGCCGCTGCGCGGTGCCGACGGCCAGGTCTACGCGATCGCCCAAGGCAACCTGGTGGTCGGCGGCTTCGGCGCGCAGGGCAAGGACGGGTCGCGGGTGTCGGTGAACGTGCCCAGCGTGGGCCGCATCCCCAACGGTGCCACTGTCGAGCGCGCGCTGCCGGACGTGTTCAACGGCGGCGGCGACATCACCCTGAACCTGCACAAGAACGACTTCACCACGGTGTCGCGCATGGTCGCCGCACTCAACAACGCCTTCGGCGATGGCGCCGCGCGCGCGATCGACGGCGTGACGGTGTCGGTGCAGTCGCCCAGCGACCCGGGCGCACGCATCGGCCTGCTGGCGCGCATCGAGAACCTGGAACTCACCCCCGGCAGTGCGCCGGCCAAGGTGGTGGTCAACGCGCGTACCGGCACGGTGGTGATCGGCGCGCAGGTGCGGGTGGGCGCGGCGGCCATTTCGCATGGCTCGCTGACTGTGACCATCAACGAAAACACCAACGTCAGCCAGCCCAACGCGTTCGGCAATGGCCAGACCGTGGCCACGCCGCAGTCCACCATCACCGCCACCAACGATGGCAGCCGCATGTTCAAGTTCACTGGCGGGACCACGCTGGATGAGATCGTGCACGCGGTCAACGCGGTGGGCGCGGCCCCCGGCGACCTGATCGCCATCCTGGAAGCCCTCAAGCAGGCCGGCGCGCTGAGCGCCGAACTCGAGGTGATCTGACATGCGCATCACTCCCGCACTGGAACTCAATCCGACCCAGGCCAACAGCCCGGCCAAGGTCGACAAGGTGGCGCGCCAGCTGGAAGGCCAGTTCGCGCAGATGCTGGTCAAGAGCATGCGCGATGCCAGCTTCGGCGATTCGCTGTTCCCCGCCGAAAACACCATGTTCCGCGAGATGTACGACAAGAAGATCGCCGAGGCAATGACCCGGGGCCGCGGCCTGGGACTGTCGGCGATGATCACCCGCCAGCTGGGCGGCGCCGAGGCCGACGCGGCCAAACCGACCGACACCGCGCTGAACCCGGCGGCCGCGCTGCGTGCCTACCGGCTCAACGCGCCCGCCGCCACGCCGATGGCGCTGCCCGCCGGCACCGCCCCGGCCAGCGCGCCAAGCGAAGTGGACCTGCTGCAGCAGCTGCGTGGCGCCGATCCGTCGGCGGTGCTGCAGCCAATGGAGCGCGCCCTGGACCTGATCGCCGGCCGCGAAAGCAGCCAGATGCACGAGGCGATCGGTCGGAGCGATCCGTATGCCACGCCGCCGGGCGTGAGCGAGCCCACCCAGGAAAACTGGGCGGCGCTGGCCAACGACCGCTGGAGCGGCGTCACCGACACCGCGCGTGGCCCCGGCGCGGTCGACACGCTGGCGGCCAACACCGCCGCCGCCAAGCTCGGCCCGCACACCCCGGAAGGCTTCGTGGCCAGCATCTGGGGCCATGCCCAGCAGGCCGCGCGCGAACTGGGCGTGGACGCCAAGGCGCTGGTCGCCCAGGCCGCGCTGGAAACCGGCTGGGGCCGCAAGCTGGTGCAGCGCAACGGCGGCGGCAGCTCGCACAACCTGTTCGGGATCAAGGCCACCGGCTGGAGCGGCGAGCGCGCCAGCAGCGGCACGCATGAATATGTGGACGGCGTGCGCCGCAACGAAACCGCCAGCTTCCGCGCCTACACCTCGGTCGGCGACAGCTTTGCCGACTACGTGAAACTGCTCAAGAACAGCCCGCGTTACCAGAACGCGCTGCAGGCTGGCGGCGACGTCCGCGGCTTTGCCCAGGGCCTTCAGAAGGCCGGCTACGCCACCGATCCCAGTTACGCGGCCAAGATCGCCGCGATTGCCGGCGGCCCGACCATCGAGCGCGCCATCGCCGCCGTGGGCGATGCCAGCCAGCAGCTGGGCCGCACCTTTGCCAGCACCGCCAGCCCGACCGGGCTGGGTGTCATCCGTCGTTGAGGTAACCCATGTCCAGCGTACTTTCCACCGGCACCAGCGCCCTGCTCGCCTTCCAGCGGGCGTTGGCGACCACCAGCCATAACGTCGCCAACATCAACACGCCCGGCTACAGCCGGCAGAAGGTCGACTTCGCCACCGCCAACCCGCAGAACTTCGGGTATGGCGACGTGGGCAATGGCACGCGCATCAGCGACATCCGCCGCGTAGCCGACCAGCTGGCGATCTCGCGGCTGCTCGATGGCAGCGGCGAACTGGCGCGGCTGAAGCAGCTGTCCAGCATGGCCGACCGCGTCGATGCGATGTTCTCCGATACCGCCACCAACGTATCCGGGGTCTGGTCCAGCTTCTTCGACACCGTCAGCGGCCTGTCCTCCAACGCCTCCGGCACCGCCGACCGCCAGAACATGCTGGACGGGGGCAAGACCCTGGCCAACCGCTTCCAGCAGCTCAACGGACAGCTCAACACACTCAACGGCGAGGTCAACAACGGCCTGATCGCCGGCGCCAGCGAGATCAACCGGCTGGCCAAGGAAATCGCGCAGCTCAATGGCGCCATCGGCGGCAACGCGGCCAATGCCGCGCCGGACCTGCTGGACCGTCGCGACCAACTGATCGCCAACCTGGTCGGCTACACCGGCGGCAACGCGGTGATGCAGGACGGCGGCATCATGAACGTCTACACGGCCGGCGGCCAGGCGCTGGTGGTGGGCACCACCGCGTCCAAGGTCACCACCGTATCGGACCCGTACATGCCCGAGCGCCTGCAGCTGGCGCTGGAAAGTGCCGGCCAGAAGCTCACCCTGGAATCGAAGACGCTCGGCGGCCAGATCGGCGGGCTGCTGGAGTTCCGCGACACCGTGCTGACCCCCACCCAGGCCGAACTGGGCAAGCTGGCGATCGGCATGGCCAGCAGCTTCAACGACGTGCACCGCCAGGGCGCGGACCTGTACGGCAACCTGGGCGGCGACTTCTTCAACATCGGCGCGCCGCGCATCACCGGCCATGCCGGCAATGCTGGTACCGCCAGCATGACCGCCAGCTTCGGCGACCTGTCCAAGCTGGACGGGCAGAACGTGGTGCTGAAGTTCGACGGCACCCAGTGGCAGGCCAGCCGCGCTGACACTGGCGTGGCGATCGCCATGACCGGCACCGGCACCGCCACCGACCCGCTGGTGCTCAATGGCGTGGAGCTGGTGATGACCGGCACCCCGGCGCTGAACGACCGCATGCTGCTGCAGCCCACCGCCGGCGTGGCCGGCACGATGTCGGTGGCCATCACCGACACCTCGCGCATTGCCGCTGCCGCCCCGATCAAAGGCACCGCCGCCCTGTCCAACAGCGGCACGGGCAAGCTGACCGGGGTCAAGGTGACCGACCACGGCAATGCCGGCCTGCGCAACCCGGCCGCGATCGTGTTCACCAGCGGCACCCAGTACACGCTGGATGGCGCCGGCCCGTTCACCTACACCGCCGGCCAGACCATCAGCGCCAACGGCTGGAGCTTCGTGCTCGACGGCGCGCCCAAGACCGGTGACACCTTCACCATCGGGCCGACCCCGGCCGGCTCGTCGGACAACAGCAACGCGTTGCTGCTGGCGAAGGTGGAACAGGCCAAGGCATTCAACGATGGCACCGTTACCCTGAGCGGCGCCCTCGGCGGGCTGACCACGCAGGTGGGCGCCGCCGCACGCTCGGCCGACTACTCCCTGCAGGCCCAGCAGGTCATCACCGACCAGGCGCAGTCCGCGCGCGATTCCATATCGGGGGTCAACCTGGATGAGGAGGCCGCCGACATGCTGCGGCTGCAACAGGCCTACCAGGCCGCCTCGCAGCTGATCTCCACCGCCGACACCATGTTCCAGACCATCCTCGGAGCCGTAGGCCGATGAACAACCGTATTTCCACCGGCATGATGTTCAGCCAGTCGGTCTCGTTGATGATGGCCAAGCAGGCCAAGATGAGCCACCTGGAACAGCAGATCGCCACCGGTCGCCGCCTGGTGACCGCCAAGGACGACCCGGTCGCCTCCGGCGCCGCCGTGGGCCTGGACCGCACGCTGGCCTCGCTGGACCGCATGCAGCTCAACGCCGGCAACGTGCAGAACCGGCTGGGCCTGCAGGAAAACGCACTGGCCCAGGTCGGTGACATGATGGGCCGCATCACCGAACTGACCATCTACGCCAATAATCCGGCGCTGGCTGCGGCCGACAAGCAGTCGATGGTCACCGAAATCGAGGCGATCCGCAGCAACCTGCTGGCGCTGGCCAACAGCACCGACGGCACCGGTCGCTACCTGTTCGGCGGCACCGCCGACGGCAGCCCGCCCTTCAGCCAGGTCGACGGCAAGGTGGTCTACAACGGCGACCAGAACCAGCGCCAGGTGGAAGTGGGCCCGGACACCTACGTGCTCGACGCCCTGCCCGGCAGCGAGATCTTCCTGCGCATCGGCACCGGCGATGGCCACGTGGATGGTGCGGCCGCCACCGGCAACACCGGCACCGGCGTGCTGACCAACGTCACCCGCGACGGCAGCAACAGCTGGGACGGAAAGGCCTTCAGCGTGCGCTTCACCGCCGCCGACCAGTACGAACTGCTCGACGACACCGGCACCGTGGTGTCCACCGGCACCATGAAGGCCGGCGACGACCTGGTCCTCAATGGCGTGCGCCTGCACGTGGACGGCAAGCCGGCCGCCGGCGACACCTTCAACGTGAGCCCCGCCACCAGCCGCGACATCTTCAGCACCCTGGACAGCCTGATCGGCTCGCTGAAAATGGACACCGGCAGCGCCAGCCAGTCCGCCGCCCAGCAGAACCTGCTGCAAAGTGGCCTGCGCGACGTCGCCCGCGCCTCCGAACGCATGATCGACTCCCGCGCCGCAGGCGGGGCCCAGCTCAAGGCGCTGGACAATGTCGCGGACATGCGCGAATCCAACACCGTCACCCTCAAGGGCACGCTCTCGCAGATGCGCGACCTGGACTACGCCGACGCCATCAGCCAGTACCAGCTGGAAAGCACTGCACTGCAGGCTGCACAGACCCTGTTCTCGCAGATGCAGCAGATGTCGTTGTTCAACACGCTGCGCTGACAGCGCGTTACGAAATGCCATGAAGGCCTGAAGGCCGCGATGCGAACAGCATCGCGGCCTTTTTTTGTTGTGCGTCTTCGAATGCGCCCGCGCCGCAGCCGATGCCCTGCTCTACCGCCCCTTGCTTGCGCGCCGACCTACTCAGGAAGGCCCGGCCCGGCCCGAGTGGGTTGGCGGGACCGTTGGGCGCCATGGATGGCGCCCACGAGCCCCCAGGGGTGAAGACGCATTGCTCGCGAGGCACTGCCTCGCATGCGACTGAACGCACAGCCGCCAGCGGCTGGGCCGGACCGCGGAGCGAGGTTTACGGCGTGTCCCGCCGGCCCACCCGGGCCGGGCCTCCCTGGACGTGGCCGATGCGGCGCTTGGCTTTGGCTGTGGCTGTGGATGCAAGCCGGGCAGAGCCCGGCTCTACGTCGAGCTGTGGATGCAAGCCGGGCAGAGCCCGGCTCTACGGCGCGAGCCCGGCCGCGCCCGGCGATACGCGTGAAAACCCCTTCAATTTCCGCCTCCCGCGCCGTTAACCCTTCTATCGGGGTGCACAGCCAAGGCCCCGGACGGCAGCACCGGCAACCCCAGCGAAATTTCCGCCTAAAGGTTGTTGACAAAGCGCCGTTATTGATTTGGCAACAGCGAAGCACACAGCCAAACAAAAAAAAACGGCGGCGCTTCGTTCCATTCACCACCGGGATTCCAATAAGGGAGACGACCCATGGCACAGGTAATCAACACCAATACGATGTCGCTCAACGCTCAGCGCAACCTGAGCACCAGCGGCAGCTCGCTCGCTACCACCATCCAGCGCCTCTCGTCTGGTCTGCGCATCAACAGCGCGAAAGACGACGCCGCCGGCCTGGCCATCAGCGAGCGCTTCGGCACCCAGATCCGCGGCACCGACGTCGCCATCCGCAATGCCAACGACGGCATCTCGCTGGCCCAGGTCGCCGAAGGCTCCCTGAGCGAAATCGGCAACAACCTGCAGCGCGTCCGCGAACTGGCCGTCCAGGCCTCCAACGCCACCAACTCCGCCAGCGACCGCAAGGCCCTCCAGGCCGAAGTCACCCAGCTGGTCAGCGAAATCGACCGCGTGGCCAAGCAGTCCGACTTCAACGGCACCAAACTGCTCGACGGCAGCTTCACCAGCCAGCTGTTCCAGGTCGGCGCCAACGCCGGCCAGGCCATCGCCATCAACAACGTGGTCGACGCCAAGGCCAGCTCGCTGGGCAACGCCAAGTTCGCCGCCCCCGTGGACAGCACCGCCGACGTCGCCACCATCACCGACCTGACCGGCGTCACCATCAACGGCGCCGCCATCGGCACCATCACCGGCAAGACCACCGCCGAGTTTGCCGCCTCCGCCGCTGCCCAGATCAACAGCAAGATCGGCGAAGCCGGTGTCTATGCCGAAGTGGTCACCACCGCCGGCACCCCCGACACCCACCGCCTGAAGCTCACCTCGGTCCAGGCCGACCGCGACCTGGTCATCGACGGCGCCGCCCAGCTCGGCCTGGCCGATTCCACCGCCGCCGCGCCCAGCTCGGTTGCCGCCACCGCCACCTCCAGCTTCGTGCAGGACCTGGATGTCTCGTCCTACATCGGTGCACAGAAGGCGCTGGAAATTGTCGACAAGGCACTGGAATCGGTAAACAGCGTCCGCGCCGACCTCGGCGCGATCCAGAACCGCTTCACTTCCGTTGTCGCAAACCTGCAGACCTCCTCGGAAAACCTGTCCGCCTCGCGCAGCCGCATCCGCGATACCGACTTCGCCAAGGAAACCGCAGAGCTGACCCGCACCCAGATCCTGCAGCAGGCCGGTACGGCCATGCTGGCCCAGGCCAACCAGGTGCCGCAGAACGTGCTCAGCCTGTTGCAGCGCTGACATGAGCCGCTCCTGAAGCACGTCATGAGCGTCTAACCCAAATCACGTGCAACCGCTCAAGGACCTCTTCCCATGGCACAAGTCATCAATACCAACACGATGTCGTTGAATGCTCAGCGTAACCTGAGCACCAGCGGCAGCTCCCTGGCCACCACCATCCAGCGTCTGTCGTCCGGTTCGCGCATCAACAGCGCCAAGGACGACGCGGCTGGCCTGGCGATCTCCGAGCGCTTCGGCACCCAGATCCGCGGCACCGACGTGGCCATCCGCAATGCCAACGACGGCATCTCGCTGGCCCAGGTCGCCGAAGGCTCGCTGACCGAAATCGGCAACAACCTGCAGCGCGTCCGTGAACTGGCCGTGCAGGCCTCCAACGCCACCAACTCGGCCAGCGACCGCAAGGCCCTGCAGGCCGAAGTGACCCAGCTGGTCAGCGAAATCGACCGCGTCGCCAAGCAGTCCGACTTCAACGGCACCAAGCTGCTGGACGGCTCGTTCTCCAGCCAGCTGTTCCAGGTCGGTGCCAACGCCGGCCAGGCGATCGCCATCGACAAGGTGGTGGACGCCAAGGCCAACGCCCTGGGCGGTGCCAAGTTCGACAGCAACTCGCTGGCCCTGGCCAACCCGGCCGCCAATGCCGATTTCAAGATCACCGGCATGAAGATCAACGGCGTGGACATCGCCGATGTCGAGGTCAAGCAGGGTGCCGACCTGGCCGCTACCGGCAAGGCCTCCCGCGAAGCGGTGGTCAGCGCGATCAACGCCAAGATCGGTGAAACCGGCGTCTTCGCCGAGGTCAACGCCGCAGGCGATGCTGTCACTCTGACCTCGGTCAAGGACAGCGTCAACACCGACGGCACCTTCAAGGCGATCACGGCCACTCCGGGCACCTGGACCGGCGGCGCCGCCGCACCGACCTTCACCGCCACGGCCGCCGCCGCCGCACCGGCCAACAAGTTCGCCAGCGACCTGGATGTCAGCACCGTCAAGGGTGCACAGCAGGCGCTGGAAATCGTCGACAAGGCGCTGGGCTCGATCAACAGCACCCGTGCCGACCTCGGCGCCGTGCAGAACCGCTTCACCTCGGTCGTGGCCAACCTGCAGACCTCCACGGAGAACCTGTCGGCCTCGCGTAGCCGCATCCGCGATACCGACTTCGCCAAGGAAACCGCAGAGCTGACCCGCACCCAGATCCTGCAGCAGGCCGGTACGGCCATGCTGGCCCAGGCCAACCAGGTGCCGCAGAACGTGCTCAGCCTGCTGCGCTGATCCCCGCCTGCAGTGCCGGCGCCGGCGTGACCGGCGCCGGCATCGACACCGACGTCCAACGCTCCACCCACGCCTGAAGGAACTTCCATGGCACAAGTCATCAACACCAACACGATGTCGTTGAATGCTCAGCGTAACCTGAGCACCAGCGGCAGCTCGCTGGCCACCACCATCCAGCGCCTGTCGTCGGGTTCGCGCATCAACAGCGCCAAGGACGACGCGGCTGGCCTGGCCATCTCCGAGCGTTTCGGCACCCAGATCCGCGGCACCGACGTGGCCATCCGCAATGCCAACGACGGCATCTCGCTGGCCCAGGTTGCAGAAGGTTCGCTGACCGAAATCGGCAACAACCTGCAGCGCGTCCGCGAACTGGCCGTGCAGTCCTCCAACGCCACCAACTCGGCCAGTGACCGCAAGGCCCTGCAGGCCGAAGTCACCCAGCTGGTCAGCGAAATCGACCGCGTCGCCAAGCAGTCCGACTTCAACGGCACCAAGCTGCTGGACGGCTCGTTCTCCAGCCAGCTGTTCCAGGTCGGCGCCAACGCCGGCCAGGCGATCGCCATCGACAAGATCGTCGATGCCACGACCGCCAAGCTGGGTACGTCGACCTTCGCTACCGGCAAGGTGGCTGATGCGACGGCCGCCCTGACCGCCGATGCCACCCTGACCGGCACCATCAAGGTCGGTTCGGCCACCGTCACGCTGGACAAGATCGAACTGAAGAGCGGCGCGACCGTGGCCGACCAGAACAAGGCTGCCGTCACCGCCATCAACTCCAAGCTCGGCGAAACCGGCGTGCTGGCAGAGCTGGATGACACGGGCAAGATCGTGGTCACCCAGGTCAAGGACGGCGTGGCCATGGCCGACGGCGACATCACCCTGACCGGCGCGGCTGGCTTTGCGCAGACGGCCGATGCCGCTGTGACCACCGCCAATGTCGCCAACCTGGACGTGTCCACGGTGACCGGTGCGCAGAAGGCACTGTCGCTGGTCGACAACGCCCTGAGCTCGATCAACAACACCCGCGCCGACCTGGGCGCCGTGCAGAACCGCTTCACCTCGGTCGTTGCCAACCTGCAGACCTCCACGGAGAACCTGTCGGCCTCGCGTAGCCGCATCCGCGATACCGATTTCGCCAAGGAAACCGCAGAGCTGACCCGCACCCAGATCCTGCAGCAGGCCGGTACGGCCATGCTGGCCCAGGCCAACCAGGTGCCGCAGAACGTGCTCAGCCTGCTGCGCTGATCCCGCGTGATTCGAAGGCGCCGGGCAACCGGCGCCGCTTCCACCGCACCACGCTCCACGTACGCCCGAAGGAAACACCATGGCACAAGTCATCAACACCAATACGATGTCGTTGAATGCTCAGCGTAACCTGAGCACCAGCGGCAGCTCCCTGGCCACCACCATCCAGCGTCTGTCGTCCGGTTCGCGCATCAACAGCGCCAAGGACGATGCCGCCGGCCTGGCCATCTCCGAGCGCTTCGGCACTCAGATCCGCGGCACCGACGTGGCCATCCGCAATGCCAACGACGGCAT
Source organism: Stenotrophomonas sp. 364 (assembly GCF_009832905.1). Taxonomy (NCBI): domain Bacteria; kingdom Pseudomonadati; phylum Pseudomonadota; class Gammaproteobacteria; order Lysobacterales; family Lysobacteraceae; genus Stenotrophomonas; species Stenotrophomonas sp. 364. Next base: position 1,840,993 of record NZ_CP047135.1, on the reverse strand, counting down.
TTCGCTGGCCCAGGTCGCCGAAGGTTCGCTGACCGAAATCGGCAACAACCTGCAGCGCGTCCGCGAACTGTCGGTGCAGGCCTCCAACGCCACCAACTCGGCCAGTGACCGCAAGGCCCTGCAGGCCGAAGTGACCCAGCTGGTCAGCGAAATCGACCGCGTGGCCAAGCAGTCCGACTTCAACGGCACCAAGCTGCTGGACGGCTCGTTCTCCAGCCAGCTGTTCCAGGTGGGCGCCAACGCCGGCCAGGCCATTGCCATCGACAAGGTGGTGGACGCCAAGACCAATGCACTGGGTGGCGCGCAGTTCGCCACCGGCACCATCGCTGCCTCGACCACCGCCGCCGATGACACCGACACCGCCGTTGCGGCGTTCACCATCACCGACAGCAAGGGCACCGTGGTCAAGTTCGACGCGATGACGGTCAAGAGCGTCGGCGATGAGGCGGCCAACCAGGCCGCTACCGGCAAGGCCATTGCAACGGCCATCAATGCCAAGATCGGCGAAGCCGGTGTGTATGCCGAAGCTGACGCCGCCGGTGCGGTGACGCTGAGCTCGGTGAAGGACAGTGTCAACAGCAGCGGCGCATTCACCGCGTTCACCACCACCGCCGCGGACTACACCGCGGGTGCCGCGCCGACCAAGGTGTATGCCGACAAGATCGACATCTCCACGGTCAAGGGTGCACAGCAGGCGCTGGAAGTTGTCGACAAGGCCCTGAGCTCGATCAACAACACCCGCGCCGACCTCGGTGCCATCCAGAACCGCTTCACCTCGGTTGTGGCCAACCTGCAGACCTCCACGGAGAACCTCTCGGCATCGCGTAGCCGCATCCGCGATACCGACTTCGCCAAGGAAACCGCAGAGCTGACCCGCACCCAGATCCTGCAGCAGGCCGGTACGGCCATGCTGGCCCAGGCCAACCAGGTGCCGCAGAACGTGCTCAGCCTGCTGCGCTGATCCACGCGTCCACGCCGCCGGCAACCGCCGGCGGCGCGGGCAAACCCCGAAACATCCGTTCAAACGTCACGCAGGAACGGGCCATGGCCATGGGCCGGACTCTCTCTCCCGGCAGCCACATCCCCGTGGCCATGGCCCGCCCCTGCGGCAGAACCGTTATCAGCGCTGTTAGTTTGACTGAACATCCCGGGTGGCTTCGTCTCCCCCCGCTTTTTCAGTAGCCTGAGCCCTCCTCTACATTGGAGGAGGGTTTTTTACAGACCCCTGGCCGGACCAGTACTGCGTCCCGCCCGGATACCCCTGCAAAGCGCGTGCCATTCTTCCGCGCCGAGCCAGTGGCACAACTCCTGCATCAACGTGGTTCTAAAGACCCGGCGGCTACGGCCGCTACATTCGTTGACGGCACGGCCACGCGGCACCCCCGCGGCGGCTCACAGACAGGAGAAACAACGTGGCTGACTTTGGTTATGGTGGCATCGGTTCGGGACTGGATATTTCCGGCATGGTGGCCAGCCTGGTCGCGGCCGACCGCAAGCCGGCGGACAACGCGCTCAACCTGCAGCAGTCCAAGGCCAAGATGCAGCTGTCGGCGGTGGGCACGGTCAAGTCCGCGTTCGACGTGCTGACCACCTCGCTCAAAGCGCTCAAGGCCTCCACCGCGTTCGATGCACGCCTGGTCAGTGCGACCAAGGCCGACACCGTGGAGATCCTGACGGTCAGCAGCACCAACGCCGCGGCAACCGGCAGCCACGAGATCGACGTCACCCAGCTGGCCACGGCCAACAAGTGGATCGCCGACACCTCCGTGCCCAAGACCAAGACCTTCGGCGCCGGAACCCTGACGCTGGACGTCGGCGTGGGCGACAAGAAAAAGACGCTGGAAATCCAGGTCGAGGCCGATGACACCCTGACTTCGATCCGCACCAAGATCGAAAAGGCCGGCCGCAGCCTGGGCGTGCAGTCCACCCTGATCGCCTCGGGCGACAACCAGTTCCTGTCGATCTCGCAGGAGAAGTCCGGCACCGCCAATGCCATCAAGCTCAGCGCCGGCGCCGGCAATGCCGACCTGACCGCCCTGGCGGCCAGCATGTCCGAACGCACCCCGGCGGCCGATGCCAAGCTCACCATCGATGGTGTTGAAGTGGTGGCCAGCGAGAACACCGTCACCGACGTGGTTCCCGGCCTGACCCTGAACCTGAAGGCCAAGGGCAAGAGCACCGTCACCGTCAGCACCGACGTGGCCGCCGCACGCAAGGTCATGCAGGACTTCGTGACCGCCTACAACGGCGCCATCAGCGCGATCAACACCGCCACCAAGTACGACATCGAGAACAAGGAGCCGTCGTCGCTGACCGGCGATGCGCAGATGCGTGGCGCGTCCAGCCAACTGCGCGCCATGATGGGCGGCGTGCTCAAGGACCTGGCCGCGGCCGGCCTGGATCCCAAGACGCTGGGGCTGCAGACCCGGGCCTACCCCAATGCCGATGGCAGCCTGGTGCTGGATGGCACCAAGTTCGAAGCGGCCCTGGTCAACAAGGCCGGTGCCGTGCGCGAAGCCCTGACCGGTGACGACGGCGCGGCCGCCAAGCTGTTCAACATGGTGGACGGCTACACCAGCACCACGGTGGGCAAGGAAGGCGCCTTCGTCTCGCGCACCAAGAGCATCAACGCCACCCTCACCGACATCGACAAGCGCCGCAAGGCCCTGGACGTGCGCATGGCCGGTGTCGAAGAGCGCTACAAGAAGCAGTTCCTGGCCCTGGATACGTTGATGGGCAAGCTCAGCCAGACCACCTCCTCGCTGAGCGCGCAGCTCAGCCAGCTGGCCGGTTGATCCCTACGGCAGCGTGCTCAAGTTAATCGCGCACGCTGCCGATACAGGTACCGACGCAGTAACAACGCAGGCTCCACCCCCGGTGCCGCAGACCTCGCGAGGCACGCGGCCCCGCACGAAGGAGACATGATTGATGTACGGTTCGAACCGTCAATTCACCGAGCAGTACCGGCAGGTCGGCGTGCAGAGCGCGATCACCGACGCCGATCCGCACAAGCTGGTCGCCCTGCTCCTGGCCGGCGCGCTGGAACGCGTCCGCCTGGCCCAGGCCTGCCTGGAAGGCGGCGACCAGGCCCGCAAGGGCAAGGCGATCGGCGAAGTCTGCGCGATCGTGGGCCACCTCAACGGCTCGCTCGACCACGAGGCCGGCGGCGAGATCGCCGGCAACCTGTCGGCGCTGTATGACTATGTGATGCAGCGGCTGACCGAAGCCAACCTGCACAACGACCCCGAAGCCCTGCGTGAATCGCTGGAGCTGCTGGGCGAAATCGACGCCGCCTGGAACGCGATCCCGCGCGACCAGCGCGTGCCTGCCCAGGCCGCGCTGTAATGGCGACCACCCTGCTCACCCTGGCCGACCTCAATGCCGAGCTGGACACGCTGGAAACCGCGCTGCTGGCCGATGACCACGAGCGCGCCAGCGACTGCCTGGATACGCTGCACGTCAACCAGGCGCGGTTCCTGGCCCAGCCCGGCGCCCTCGACGATGTGCCCGGCCTGAGTGCCCTGGAAGGCCGCCAGCAGCGGATCATGGTGATGATGATGAGCCAGCGCGACGAAGCCGGCCGCCACCTGCGCCACGGCGCCAACGCCAACCGGGCGGCGCACGCCTACCTCACTGCGGAGTCGCTGGCATGAACGACGCGCGCCCCGCGGCGATCCATCATCCGGCCGAAAGCGAGCTGTTCGATGAAACGTTGAGCTGCGAGGTGGCGCTGCCGGCCGAGTTCCGCCTGGGCAGTGCGGTGATACGTCCCGGCACGGCCGAAACCCTGCTGCGCAGCGTGGCCCTGGTGGAAGATGCGCGCAGCGACGACGGCCACGACGACCGCGGCGAGTCCAGTGCGCAGATGCAGCGGCTGGAGGCCAAGCTGGACCTGACCATGGTGCTGCTGGGCCGGCTGGTGCGGCAAAGCGCCCAGGACCTGGACCTCCGCCCGCTGCGCTGGTCGCGCCGTGGCATCCGCCTGGAACAGGGTGCGCGCAGCGGCGCGGCCGCCGGCAGCCTGGGCGTGATCCGGCTGCAGCCCTGCGACTGGCTGCCCGACCATATCGACCTGCCGGTCGCCGTGCTGGCCGAAGCGGCCACCGGCGCCGGCGCGCACTTCCTCTGGCTGCGCTTCGAGCCGATGAGCGATGCGCTGGAAATGGCGCTGGAACGCCACTTGTTCCGCCTGCACCGGCGCCAGATTGCCCAGGCGCGCCTGGCCGATCGCCGCCCGTAACCGGGGCTCAAGGGTGCCGGCCGCCGTCCGGCCCGGCACACCGTGACGCGTTCGGCTTGGCGGTAGGCCGCCACTCCGTTAATGTGGCCGTCTTCTTCACATCCCCCCAAGCCTGCCTGTGCGCGTTCTCATCGTCGACGATCACACCCTGGTCCGCGCCGGCCTCAGCCGCCTGCTCCAGGGCTTTGCCAATGTCGAGGTGGTCGCCGATGCCAGCAATGCCGAACAGGCGCTGCAGATGGCCATCCAGCACAGCCCCGATGTCATCCTGATGGACCTGTCGCTGCCGGGCCGTACCGGCCTGGAAGCCCTGAGCGACATCCTGCTGCGCGCGCCCGGCACCCGGGTGGTGATGATGACCATGCACGACGACGCGGTGCACGTCCGCGATGCGCTGGATCGCGGCGCGGTCGGCTTCGTGGTCAAGGACGCGGCCCCGCAGGAGCTGGAACTGGCGCTGCTGGCCGCCCATGCCGGCCAGGTGTTCCTGAGTCCGCAGATCTCGGCCAAGATGCTGGCGCCGATGCTGGGCAAGGAAAAACCGGTCGGGGTGGCGGCGCTGTCGCCCCGCCAGCGCGAGATCCTGCGCCAGATCGGCCGCGGCGAAAGCAACAAGGAAATCGCCGCTGACCTCGGCATCAGCGTCAAGACGGTGGAAACTCACCGCGCGCGCATGATGGAGTCGCTGGGCTGCCGCCGCGCCAATGATCTGCTGCTGCTTGCCGCGCGCCACCAGCACGAACTGGAATGAAGTGCGCCGGTTCTCCGGCAGTCTGAAGCCTTCAGGCGGGGCGGCGACGGGAATTTGAACGGCACCGGGCCACCCCGGCGACCAGATACAAGGGTTCCAGTCGCAAGGGGCGTCAATATTCCGCGCCGGTGTAGGGATTTTCCTTACTCACTGTCAGGAACCTGACGACAGCACTAGGGAACCCCCTGATTACGGTGTCGGGATAACACAAGCAAGATGTGTTCCATAACGCGTCGGGGAGTCGGCGCGATGGGGAACACACATGAAGCCGACGATGTCGACCCAGCTGGGTCAGCAGCTCCACCTCACGCCGCAACTGCTGCAGTCGATCCGGCTGCTGCAGCTGGACGGCATGCAGCTGGAGATGGAGATCCGCCGCGCCCTGGAGACCAATCCGCTGCTGGAGATCGAGGATGCGCCCGACGCGCCCGCCGCCGAGACCAGCGACACCACCACCGTGCAGGAAGTGGCCGCGTTCGACGAGCTGCCCGAAAGCGCGATGTGGGATGTTCCCGGCGCCAGCTGGCAGGACGGCGACGACGACCGCATGCAGCGCATTGCCGCCGACGAGTCCAGCGACCCGCAGCTGCGTGCCCTGCAGCGCCTGAGCCTGGAACTGGACGCACGCGAACTGGCGGTTGCCGGCTTCTGGCTGGAGCACTGCGATGACGCCGGCTACCTGGACGCCCCGCTGGCCCAGCTGCAGCTGCTGGCCAGCGCCCATCACGACGTGGACGCGGCCGGCGTGGAAGCCGTGCGCCAGCAGATCCTGCACGGTGACCCGGCCGGCCTGGCCGCCTGCGACCTGCATGAATGCCTGAGCGTGCAGCTGCGCGCCCTGCCCGGCCGCGTTCCGGCCCGCCACCTGGCCCAGCGCGTACTCGACAACGGGCTGGAAAGCCTCGCCGCGCACGATTACATCGCCCTGGCCCGCCAGCTCGACGCCGAAGTGGCCGACATTCATGAGGCGGTCCGCCTGATCCTGTCGCTGCAGCCGCGCCCGGGCGACAGCCTGCGCCCGGAGGACAACGGCGTGGTCATCCCCGACGTCATCGCCTGGCACGCCGACAACCAGTGGCGCGTGGCGCTGAACCCGGCCACCAGCCGCCGCCTGAGCATCAACCCCAGCTACGAGCATGCGCTGGCCGATGCCGGCGAGGCGGCCCAGCCGCTGCGCGACATGCTGCAGGAAGCACGCTGGCTGACCCGCGGCCTGTCCATGCGCTATGACACCCTGCTGCGCACCACCCGGGTGATCATCGAGCGCCAGGCCGGCTTCCTTACCCGCGGCGAAGAGGCCATGGCGCCGCTGACCCTGAAGGAAGTGGCCGATGCGATCGGCATGCACGAATCGACCGTGTCGCGCATCACCACCGGCAAGTACCTGCAGACCCCGCGCGGCACCCTGGAACTGAAGCACTTCTTCGCGGTGCGGCTGGAAGGCGCCAGCGTCTCCGGCCAGGCCGTCAAGGCCATGGTACGCCGCCTGATCGACGCCGAACCGGCCGGCCGCCCGCTGGCCGACGAAGCCATCGCCGGCCTGCTGTCGCGCCAGGGGGTGAACATCGCCCGCCGTACCGTTGCAAAATACCGCGAACAACTGGACATCGCCCCGGCCCGTGAACGCCGCCGGATCAATGCCAGGACTCCGCAACTGGCCCGGGTGGGCTGAAGGAAATGGAAGACATGAACAAGCTCACCGTCCTGCTGGTCGACGACCACGAGGGCTTCATCAACGCCGCCATGCGCCACTTCCGCAAGGTCGACTGGCTGGACGTGATCGGCAGCGCCGCCAACGGCCTGGAAGCCATCGAACGCTCGGAAACGCTGCGCCCGCAAGTGGTGCTGATGGACCTGGCGATGCCTGAAATGGGTGGCCTGCAGGCCACCCGCCTGATCAAGTCGCAGGACGACGCCCCGTACATCGTCATCGCCAGCCACTTCGACGACGTCGAGCACCGCGATCACGCCCTGCGTGCCGGCGCCGACAACTTCGTCAGCAAGCTGTCCTACATCCAGGAGGTCATGCCGATCCTGGAAGGTCTGAAGGGGAATGGGTCATGAGTGAGTCGCGCATCCTGGTACTGGACAGCGACGCGGTGCGTGCCGAGCGCACCGTCGCCCTGCTCGAATTCATGGACTTCAACCCGCGCTGGGTCGCCGACGCAGCCGACTTCGACATCACCCGCCAGCGCTCCACCGACTGGATGGCCGTGATCATCGGCGGCCTGGAAGCCGGCGCGCGCAGCGATGCGCTGTTCGCCTGGGCCGGCCAGGGCGCACTGCCCCCGCCGGTGATGCTGATCGACGGCGATGCCCCGCGCTTCGCCCAGCAGCATGGCCTGCACGAAGCCAACGTATGGCCGCTGGAAGCGCCGTTGCGCCACGCCCAGATGGAAGCCTTGCTGCGCCGTGCCAGCCTGAAGCGGCTGGACGCCGAGCACCAGGCCGGTGCCGTGCAGGAACAGGGTCCCACCGGCGAAGGTGCGGCGGTCAGCGCACTGCGCCAGATGATCGAGCAGGTGGCCGCGTTCGACACCACCGTGCTGGTGCTGGGCGAATCGGGCACCGGCAAGGAAGTGGTGTCGCGCTCGATCCACCAGCGCTCGCCGCGCCGCGATGGCCCGTTCGTGGCGATCAACTGCGGCGCGATCCCCGCCGAGCTGCTGGAAAGCGAGCTGTTCGGTCACGAAAAGGGCGCCTTCACCGGTGCACTGAGCGCGCGCAAGGGCCGGTTTGAAATGGCCGAGGGCGGCACCCTGCTGCTGGATGAAATCGGCGACATGAGCCTGCCGATGCAGGTCAAGCTGCTGCGCGTGCTGCAGGAGCGCAGCTTCGAGCGCGTGGGCGGCAACCAGACCATCCGCTGCAACGTGCGCGTGATTGCCGCCACCCACCGCGACCTGGAATCGCGCATCGCCGACGGCAAGTTCCGCGAGGATCTGTTCTACCGCCTCAACGTGTTCCCGATCGACGTGCCGGCCCTGCGTGAGCGCAGCGAAGACCTGCCGGCGCTGGTGACCACCATTGCCGCACAGCTGGCACGCACCGGTCGCGGCGAAGTGCGCTTCAGTGCCGAGGCCCTGCAGGCGCTGGCCAGCTACGAGTGGCCCGGCAACGTGCGCGAACTGACCAACCTGGTCGAGCGCCTTGCCGTGCTGCACCCCGGCGGCACCGTGCGCGTGCAGGACCTGCCGGCGCGCTACCGCGGCGATTTCAGCGTCAGCGTCCCGGCACCCGTGGTGGCCCCGGCACCGGTGAGCGACGAGCGCCTGGACCTGCGCAGCTTTTCTTTCCACGTGCCGACGCCCGGCAACGGTACCGCCATGGACAGCGGCCCGACCGCCCGCGTCCCGGCCCTGCCCGACGCCGGCCTGGACCTGCGCAACCACATGGCCAACATCGAGTTGAACCTGATCAACGAAGCCCTGGAACGCACCCAGGGCGTGGTGGCCCACGCCGCCCAGCTGCTTGGCCTGCGCCGCACCACCCTGGTGGAAAAGCTGCGCAAGTACGGTATCGAGCGCGACCAGGAGCAACTGGCCGGCTGATTCGACCGCCTCTGGAATGACGCAGAAGCCCGGGCCTGTCCCGGGCTTTATCGTTGTGGCGGCCCGAACCGGCATCGGCCTGCCTTGAGATTGCACGTTTTCCGACAGACACGCGCCACGCGCTGACCAGCATCGAAGGCACTCCGATACCGCCCCATGGAAGACCGCACGACGGCGGTAGAGCCACCCCATGGACGGCTGCACACCCCCCGCCGGTTTTCCGACGCCGGTGCTCCGGCACGCACGCCGCGTCAAACCGCCGCAGCAACATTCCGTCGCGCAACCGGCCGGCCGCCCCGCACGCCGTCACCCCGTGAACACGCAAACCCTTGTGCCACCAACAAAACTGAACCGATAAACGGTTTCGGCACGCCACTTGCAACGTATTCACTCGAAACCCCATCCCAGCTTCGGAACGTTCCAGATGTCGCACTCCGTCACCTCCGTCCTTTCCCAGATCCGCTCCTTCCAGACCCAGATGGGGCAGTCCGCCGTCAGCCCGCTGACAGAGGCGCCGAAGAACAATGCCATCCAGGGCCTTGTGTCCCCCCAGGAAGTGCAGGGCCCGAGCTTCACCGAAACCCTGCGTGGCGCCATTGCCGGCGTCAACGATGCCCAGCAGAAATCCGGCGCCCTGGCCAAGGCCTTCGAACTGGGTGAACCCGGTGCCGACCTTGCCAAGGTGATGGTCGCCTCGCAGCAGTCCCAGATCGCCTTCCGCGCCACCGTGGAAGTCCGTAACCGTCTCGTCCAGGCTTACCAGGACGTGATGAACATGCCGCTGTAAGGATAGAAACGCATGGCCCTGTCGCTCTCCAAAGAATCGCTGAACACCGAAAAGGCTGGGCAGTGGTTCGACCGGCTGCAAAGCCTGCAGATCACCCGTCGGCTCGGACTGATGGCGATGATCGCCGTGGCCGTGGCGGCAGGTCTGTTCGTGTTCTTCTGGTCGCAGAAGCCGGGCATGGTGCCGCTGTACACCGGCCTGGACCAGAAGGCCACCGCCGAAGCCACCGACCTGCTGCGTGCTGCGCAGATTCCGTTCGAGCTGGATCCGGCCACCGGTGGCATCACCGTGCCGGAAAAGAACCTGCACGACGCCCGCCTGAAGCTGGCCGGCTCGGGCCTGACCGACAGCGGCCGGCTCGGCTTCGAGCTGATGGAACGCGATCCGGGCTTCGGCGTCAGCCAGTTCATGGAAAACGCCCGCTATCAGCACTCGCTGGAAACCGAGCTGTCGCGCACCATCAACACGCTGCGCCCGGTGCGCGATTCGCGCGTGCACCTGGCCATTCCCAAGCCCAGCGCCTTCACCCGCCAGCGTGACGTGGCCAGCGCCTCGGTGGTGCTGGAACTGCGCGGTGGCCAGCAGCTGGAACGCGGCCAGATCGATGCCATCGTGCACATGGTGGCCGCCAGCATTCCCGACCTGACCCCCGAACGCGTCACCGTAGTCGATCAGAGCGGGCGGATGCTCAGCGTGTCCGACCCCAACAGCGATGCGGCGATGAATGCCGCGCAGTTCGAACAGGTGCGCCGCCAGGAAACCTCGTTCAACCAGCGCATCCGCGAACTGCTGGAGCCGATGACCGGCCCGGGCCGGGTCAATCCGGAAACCAGCGTGGACATGGACTTCTCGGTCATCGAGGAAGCCCGTGAGCTGTACAACGGCGAGCCGCAGAAGCTGCGCAGCGAGCAGATGAGCGAGAACAGCAGCAACGTGCCCGGCCCGCAGGGCGTGCCCGGTGCGGCCAGCAACACCCCGCCCGGCCCGACCGCCGCGCCGGCCACCGCCGCCGCGCCGACCGAGACCTCGAAGAACGCCACCCGCAACTACGAGCTGGACCGCACCCTGCAGCACACCCGCCAGCCGGCGGGCCGCATCAAACGCGTGTCGGTGGCGGTGCTGGTGGACAACGTGCCGCGTGCCGGCGCCAACGGCAAGACCACCGAGCAGGCACTGTCGGCGGCCGAACTGACCCGCGTCGAAGCCCTGGTCAAGCAGGCGGTCGGCTTCGATGCCGAACGTGGCGACACCGTATCGGTGATGAATGCCCCGTTCGTGCGTGAAGTCACCCCGGTCGAAGGGCCCAAGTGGTGGGAGCTGCCGCAGGTGCAGGACGCACTGCGTCTGCTGCTCGGCGCGATCGTGGTGCTGGCCCTGGTGTTCGGTGTGCTGCGCCCGGCGCTGCGCTCGATCACCGGCCAGACCAAAAAAGACAGCGATGAGGCACTGGAACCGCACAGTGCCGATGTACAGCTGGTCGACGATGGCGAAGGCCTGCCCGCACTGGGCAGCGAACGCCTGAACGCGGCCGGACATGAAACCCTGGCGCTGCCGGTGGACTCCTACGAGGAACGACTGCGCATGGCGCGTGAAGCTGTAAAGACCGATTCCAAGCGCGTGGCCCAGGTGGTCAAGGGCTGGGTGGCCAATGACTGACGCCACCACTGCGCCGCTGAGCGGCGTACAACGCGCTGCCGTGCTGCTGCTGTCGCTGGGTGAACTGGACGCGGCCGAAGTGCTGCGCCACATGGAGCCCAAGGAGGTGCAGAAGATCGGCATCGCCATGGCCACCATGACCGACATCACCCGTGCCCAGGTCGAAGGGGTGATGGACCAGTTCAGTTCCGAACTGGGCTCCAAGACCTCGCTGGGCGTGGGCTCGGACGACTACATCCGCAACATGCTGGTGCAGGCGCTGGGCAGCGAGAAGGCCGGCAACCTGATCGACCGCATCCTGCTCGGCCGCAACACCACCGGCCTGGACGCGCTGAAGTGGATGGACCCGCGTGCGGTGGCCGACCTGGTCCGCAACGAACACCCGCAGATCATCGCCATCGTGATGGCCCACCTGGAAACCGACCAGGCCGCCGACGCGCTCAAGCTGCTGCCCGAGCGTACCCGGGTGGACGTGCTGCTGCGCATCGCCACCCTGGACGGCATTCCGCCGAACGCGCTGAACGAGCTCAACGAAATCATGGAGCGCCAGTTCGCCGGCAACCAGAACCTGAAGTCGTCCAACATCGGCGGCGTGCAGTGCGCGGCCAACATCCTGAACTTCATGGACAGCGGCCAGGACCAGGCGATCCTGGGCGAGATCGCCCGCATCGACGCCCCGCTGAGCGGGCGCATCCAGGACCTGATGTTCGTGTTCGACGACCTGGTCGACCTGGACGACCGCGAACTGCAGCTGGTGCTGCGCGAAGTCAGCGGCGAGCGTCTGGGCCTGGCCCTGCGCGGCGCCGACATCAAGGTGCGCGACAAGATCACCCGCAACATGTCCCAGCGCGCCGCCGAGATCCTGCTCGAAGACATGGAGGCACGCGGTCCGGTGCGCCTGTCCGACGTGGAAGTGGCGCAGCGCGAGATCCTGGCCATCGTCAAGCGCATGGCAGATGAAGGAACCGTCACCATTGGTGGCAACGCGGAGGCGATGCTGTGAACAACGCCGTGCGCTGGCTTGCCCCGGACCTGCTGGCGGTGCCCGAACCGGCGCCGGCGGAGGAGAGTTTCGAACTCACCGAACCGGATCCGGAGCACGAACCGGAACCGCTGCTGCAGCTGCCCACGCTGGAGGAAATCCAGCAGATCCAGGACGCCGCCGAGAAAGACGGCTTCGACCGCGGCCATGCCGACGGCCAGGCCCAGGGCCAGGCCGAGGTACGCCGTCTGGTCGCACAGATCGAAGGCATTCTGGACAACTTCAGCCGGCCGCTGGTGCGGCTGGAGAATGAAGTGGTGGCCGCGCTGGGCGAGCTGGCGGTGCGCATCGCCGGCACCCTGGTCGGGCGTGCGTACCAGGCCGACCCGGCGCTGCTCGCGCAGCTGGTGGGCGAGGCCGTCGACGCGGTCGGCGGCGCCAACCGCGAGGTCGAAGTGCGCCTGCACCCGGACGACATCGCCGCGCTCACCCCGCTGTTGCAGCTGTCGTCCACCCAGCGCCTTACCCCCGACGTCAGCCTGAGCCGCGGTGACCTGCGCGTGCACGCTGAAGCGGTGCGCATTGACGGCACCCTGGAGGCACGCCTGCGTGGCGCGCTGGATGCGGTGCTGCGCAAATCCGGAGCCAGTGCATGAACACCGAACCCCTGCCCGTCCCGGCCGCCGAGTGGGCCCCCGCGCGCAACCTGCGCCTGGCCGCGCGCCTGGACAGCATCCAGCCCGACGGCAACCACGGCCGTGGCCTGATCCGCGAAGGCGTGCTGCGCCGCGCGGTCGGGCTGACGCTGGAAGCGGTGGGCTGCGAATCGCCGATGGGCGCCAGCTGCAAGGTGGAAGTGGCCGACGGCGGTTGGGTGGATGCCGAAGTGGTCGGCTTTGCCGGCGAGCGCACCTACCTGATGCCCAGCGCCGAACTGCATGGCCTGCTGCCCAACGCGCGAGTGGTGCCGGTGCTGGGCCGCGGCGGCGTGGAAGTGGGCGAAGGCCTGCTCGGCCGGGTCATCGACAGCGATGGCGTGCCGCTGGACGGCAAAGGCCCGATCCGCGCCGAAGGCACCGTGAGCATGGCCGGGGTATCGATCAACCCGCTTGCCCGCGAACCCATCACCCAGCCGCTGGACGTGGGCGTGCGCGCGATCAACGCGCTGCTGCCGATCGGCCGTGGCCAGCGTGTCGGCCTGTTCGCCGGCTCGGGCGTGGGCAAATCCACCCTGCTCGGCATGATGACCCGCTACACCGCGGCCGACGTGATCGTGGTGGGCCTGATCGGTGAACGCGGCCGCGAAGTGCGCGACTTCGTTGAAAGCACCCTGGGCGAAGAAGGCCTGCGCCGCGCGGTGGTGGTGGCCAGCCCGGCCGACCGCCCACCGCTGGCCCGCCTGCACGGCGCCTACCGCGCGACCGCCATTGCCGAGTGGTTCCGCGACCAGGGCCTGAACGTACTGCTGCTGATGGACTCGCTGACCCGCTTCGCGCAGGCCCAGCGTGAGATCGGCCTGTCGGTGGGCGAGCCGCCCACCACCCGCGGCTACCCGCCGTCGGTGTTCGCCAAGCTGCCGGCGCTGGTGGAACGCGCCGGCAACGGCGCCAAGGGCCGGGGGTCGATCACCGCCTTCTACACCGTGCTCACCGAAGGCGACGATCCGCAGGATCCGATCGCCGACGCGGCCCGCGCGATTCTCGACGGCCACATCCTGCTGTCGCGCCGGGTGGCCGACAGCGGCCTGTACCCGGCCATCGACGTCGAATCGTCGGTCAGCCGCGTGGTCACTGAAATTGCCGACGAACCGTGGCGCCTGCGCATCCGCAAGCTCAAGCGGCTGGTCTCGGCGTACTCGTCCAACCGCGACCTGATCGCCATCGGCGCCTACCAGCGCGGCAACGATCCGGCCACCGACGAAGCGCTGGAGCGCTGGTCGGACATCGCCGAATTCCTCGGCCAGGACGTCGGCAAGGCCGCCGACCTGCCGCACAGCCAGGCCGCACTCAAGCGCCTGGTGGAACCTGAGAGCTAAGCCATGATCCAGTCCAAGCGTTTCGATCCCCTGCTCAAGCGAGCCCAGGACCACGAAGACGAGGTCGCCCGTGACCTGGCCGAACGCCAGCGCACGCTCGACACCCACCTGTCGCGCCTGGACGAGCTGCGCCGTTACGCCGACGAGTACGCCAACGCGCAGATGGCGGCCACCAGCCCGGCCCAGCTGCTCAACCGGCGCGCGTTCCTGGACCGCCTGGACAGTGCCGTGGCACAGCAGCGCCAGACCGTGGACCACAACCGCGAAAAGGTCGAGGCCGAGCGCGCGCGCCTGATTCTGGCCAGCCGCGACAAGGCGGTGCTGGAACAGCTGGCCGCCAGCTACCGCGCGCAGGAGAAGGTGGTCACCGACCGCCGCGACCAGCGCGAGATGGACGACCTGGGCGCGCGTCGCAGCCGCCAGGCGCAGCGCGAAGACACCGACACCGGAGGCACGCCGTGATGCCCCCCGCACTCCAGGGCACCGCGTCCACCGGCGCTGCCAAGGCCACCGGTACATCCCCGCGCAGCGACGGGTCGGCCGGCGATACCCGCCGGGACTTTGACGCCCTGCTCAACGGCGATGCCGCCAGCACCGCCAAGGCGCCCACGCGCCCCGCCGGCAAGACCGGCAACGCGGGCACTGCCGACGGGTCAGCCAAATCCGGCACCGAGCCGAACACCGCCGCCACTGCCGATGCGCCCAAGCGTCCGGGCAGCGACGCCGCCACCGAAGCGACGGGCGACGCAGTAACCACCGAAGGCACCGCCGCCGCGAAACCGACCGCACAGGACAATGCGGACGACACCGAGCCCGCGCCGTGGCCGCCGCTCGGCCTGGCCGGGCTCGCCCTGGCCGGCACCCCGCCGCAGCTGCCGCCCGTACTGCAACCGGCCGCCGCTGCGGCGACCGGTGCCGACCCGCTGCTGGCTACCGCTGCCCCGCTGCCCACCCCGGCGCTGCCGTTGGCGGTCGCTGCGGCGGGGGCCGCTACCGCCAGCGAACCGGCCGCCGCGTTGGTGCTGCCCGCCGATGCCACGGTGGCCGACGACCCGGCGCTGCTCAAGACCGTGACCGACGCCCTGGCCGGCGCTGACAATGGTGATGCCCCGGGCACCCCGCTGCTGCACGCGCTGCACGCCACTGCCGAGCTGAAAACCAGTGCGGTCACGGGGGCATTCACCGGCAGCCCGACCGCCACCCCGGACGTGGGCGCCGATGACTTCGGCGATGCCATGAGCGCCCGCATCGGCTGGTTGGCCGACCAGAAGATCGGCCATGCGGTCATCCGGGTGACCCCGCATGACCTGGGCCAGATCGAAGTGCGCCTGCAGATTGACGGCGACAAGGTGCACGCCAGCTTCAACAGCGCCCATGCCGAGGTCCGCCACGCGCTGGAAACCAGCCTGCCCCGTCTGCGCGAGATGCTCGGCGAGCAGGGCTTCCAGCTCGGCAACGCCGATGTGGGCCAGCAACACACCGCGCAGGGCGGCCAGGACGGCAATGGGCAGGGCGGCGCGACCGGCGGCGACGGCGAACCGACGCTGGCCGACATCACCGTCTCGCCTGCGCAGCTGATGCGCCAGCGCGGGTTGGTTGACGCGTACGCGTAGGCGCATGCGCGCTTACGCTCCGACGCATTGCTGCGCAACGCGTGGGCCCCGTCTTATTCGCGGCCGCCCCCTGACTCAGGGGCTTTCCTCCTCGCCAAGCACCGCCCGCACCCGGTAGTGCCGGCCGCTGGCCGGCTCCTCAGGAAATCACGGGTATACGTGGAGCCGACCAACGGTCGGCTCTACCGGGGGAATCACGGTTATGCGTGAAGCCGACCAACGGTCGGCTCTACCTCGGCATCGCGGGCGCCAGAAACCCGACACCGGCGCGCCCCGGCATTCAGGCACGGCCTTTGCATGTAGGCAGGAAGCAATCCAATGGAGCTTCCCCTCGTGGCCGCAGCCGCCGACAAAACCAAGAAATCCGCCGACAAGGACAAGGCCGCCAAGCCGCGTAGTCCGTTGTTGATCACCGCCCTGGTGGCCGTGCTCGCCGCCGGCGCCGCCGGTGGCGGTGCGTGGTACTTCGCCTCGTCCCAGTCACACGATCCCAAGGCCGCCAAGCCGGCCGCCAGCAAGGCCATGCCCGCACCGGCGCAGTACTTCGGGCTGGAGCCGCCGTTCGTGGTCAACCTCAACAGCAGCTTCGACGGCCCACGCTACCTGCAGGTGGAAGTGCAGCTGATGACCCGCGACCCGGCCGCGCTGGAGGCGATCAAGCTGCACGCCCCGGCCATCCGCGCCAAGTTGCTGATGTTGTTCTCGCAGGTCGAGCCGACCCAGATCGCCGACCGCGCCGGCAAGGAACGCCTGCAGGCCGACTCGCTGGCCGAAGTGCAGAAGCTGCTCAAGGCCGAAACCGGCTCCAAGGGCGCCGACGAACTGCTGTTCACCAGCTTCGTCACCCAGTAAGGGCACACCATGAATGACCTGCTTTCCCAGGACGAGATCGATGCGCTGTTGCATGGCGTGGATTCGGGTGCGGTCGAAACCGATGTGGACGCGGCTACCCCCGGCGAAGCGCGCAGTTACGACTTTGCCAGCCAGGACCGCATCATCCGTGGGCGCATGCCGACCCTGGAGATGGTCAACGAACGCTTTGCGCGCCTGTGGCGGATCGGCCTGTTCAACCTGATCCGCCGCTCGGCCGAGCTGTCGGTGCGCGGCATCGAGCTGATCAAGTTCAACGACTACATGCACTCGCTGTACGTGCCTACCAACCTCAACCTGATCCGCTTCAAGCCGCTGCGCGGCACCGGGCTGATCGTGTTCGAGCCGACGCTGGTGTTCGCGATCGTGGACAACTTCTTCGGCGGTGACGGGCGCTACCCCACCCGCATCGAAGGCCGCGAGTTCACCGCCACCGAGATGCGCGTGATCCACCTGCTGCTCAAGCAGACCTTCGCCGACCTCCAGGAAGCCTGGGCGCCGGTGATGGACGTGGAACTGGAATACATCAATTCCGAGATCAACCCGCACTTCGCCAACATCGTGACGCCGCGCGAGTACGTGGTGGTCTGCCGCCTGCATGTCGAGCTCGATGGCGGTGGCGGTGACATCCACGTCACCCTGCCCTACTCGATGCTGGAGCCGATCCGCGAACTGCTCGATGCCGGCATCCAGAGCGACCGCAACGACCGCGATGCCAGCTGGGGCGTGATGTTGCGCGAACAGCTCAACATCGCCGAAGTCACCCTGTCCAGCGTGCTCGCCAGCAAGCGCATGACGCTGCGCGAACTGACCGGGCTGAAGGTCGGCGACATCCTGCCGATCGACCTGCAGCCGCAGGTGCCGGTGTGCGTGGAGAACATTCCGGTGTTCACCGGCGAGTTCGGCGTCGCCAATGGCAGCAACGCGGTGAAGATCATCGCCACCCATCCCCCGGGCACCCGCCCACGCGTTCCCGTTATCCAGGAAGACCCGCAATGAACGATATCGAAACCAACGAACCGGCACCGGCACAGTTCACCACACTGCAGTCCGATGAAAGCCTGGGGCCCGAACTGAACCTGGATGTCATCCTCGACGTGCCGGTGACGCTGTCGCTGGAAGTGGGCCGCGCGCGCCTGCCGATCCGCAACCTGCTGCAGCTCAACCAGGGCTCGGTGGTGGAACTGGAACGCGGCGCCGGTGAATCGCTGGACGTGTTCGTCAACGGCACCCTGATCGCCCATGGCGAGGTGGTGGTCATCAACGATCGTTTCGGCGTGCGACTGACCGACGTGGTCAGCCCCAGCGAACGGATCCGGAGACTGCGTTGATCGCATCGCTGCTCATCGCCGCCGGCACCCCGGCGGCCAAGGTCGGCCAGCACGCGGCCGCCGCACCGAGCATGTTCGGTGCGGTGCTGGCGCTGCTGGCGGTGCTGGCGTTGATCGTCGGCCTGGGCTGGCTGCTCAAGCGCATGCCCGGCAGCGGCTTCCGCCCGGCCGAAGGCATGCGCGTAGTGGCCAGCCTCAACGTGGGCGCCAAGGAACGCGTGGTGGTGGTGGAGGTCAACGGTGAGCAGCTGCTGCTGGGCGTCACCGCCGGCGGCATCAACACCCTGCACCACCTGCCCGAACCGCTGCCGACGCCGGTGCCGGCGCGCCTGCCGGACCTGAAGAACCTGCCGAATCTCAAGAACCTCCCGAATTTCGCCCAGCTGCTGCAACAGCGGCTGCGCAAGGAACCCTGATCATGCGTGGCCCGAACGCCTCCTGGACCCGTTACCTGCCGTTGCTGCTGCTCCTGCTGTTGTGTGCGCTGCCGGCGCTGGCGATGGCCGCCCCCGGCCTGCCGGGCACCCCGGCGCTGCCGGACGTGAATGTCGGCAAGATCGGCGGCCAGCCGGTCAGCCTGCCGCTGCAGACCCTGCTGCTGATGACCGCGATCACCCTGATCCCGTCGATGCTGCTGGTGCTGACCGCCTTCACCCGCATCATCATCGTGCTGGGGCTGCTGCGCCAGGCGCTGGGCACCGGCCAGACCCCGTCCAACCAGGTGCTGCTGGGCCTGGCCCTGTTCCTCACCGCGATGGTGATGCTGCCGGTGTGGCAGAAGGCCTGGGGCAGCGGCATGGCGCCATACCTCAATGGCGAGATCGACTTCCAGACCGCCTGGACGCTCACCACCCAGCCGCTGCGCGCCTTCATGCTGGCGCAGATCCGCGAAACCGACCTGATGACCTTCGCCGGTATGGCCGGGCACGGCACCTATTCCGGTCCGGACGCGATTCCGTTCCCGGTGCTGGTGGCCTCGTTCGTCACCAGCGAGCTGAAGACCGCCTTCGAAATCGGCTTCCTGATCTTCATCCCGTTCGTGATCATCGACCTGGTCGTGGCCAGCGTGCTGATGTCGATGGGCATGATGATGCTGTCGCCGATGCTGGTCTCGGCCCCGTTCAAGATCCTGCTGTTCGTGCTGGTCGACGGCTGGGTGCTGGTGGTCGGCACCCTGGCCGCCAGCTTCAACGCGGTGCAGTGACATGACGCCCGAACTTGCGTTGACCGAACTGCGTGGCGGCCTGATCGTGGTGCTGTGGGTGGCCGGCCCGCTGCTGCTCACCGTGCTGATCGTCGGCGTGGTGGTGGGCGTGGTACAGGCCGCCACCCAGCTCAACGAGCCCACCATCGCCTTCGTGGCCAAGGCCGCCGCGCTCACCGCGGTACTGTTCGCGCTGGGCAGCCTGCTGATCGGCCAGCTGGTGGAGTACACCACGCTGTTGTTCCAGCGCATCCCGCACCTGATCGGGTAGCAGGCCATGGATTCCGCCACCCAGATGGCTGCCGACGGCCTGCAGGCCTTCGGCATGATCGGCACCATCCTGTGGACCATGCTGCGCATCGGCGCCATGCTCATGGCGATGCCGTTGATCGGTACCCGCGCGGTGCCGTCGCGGGTGCGCGTGGTGCTGGCCGGCGCCTTGGCCGTGGCGCTGTCGCCGCTGCTGCCGCCGGTGCCGGAATGGACCGGCTTCGATGCGGCCACCGTACTGAGCATCGCCCGCGAACTGGCGATCGGCGTGTCGATCGGCTTCCTGCTGCGGCTGGTGTTCGAAGCCGGCGCCATGGCCGGCGAGCTGGTCGCCCAGGGCACCGGCCTGGCCTTCGCACAGATGAGCGATCCGCTGCGTGGCGGCAGCTCCGGCGTGATCGGCCAGTGGTTCTACCTGCTGTTCGGCCTGCTGTTCTTCAGCACCAACGGCCACCTGGCCTTGATCTCGCTGTTGATGGACAGCTACAAGGCGGTGCCGATCGGCACGTCGCTGCCCGATATCGATGCCTTCCTCAGTGCCGCACCGACGTTTGCCCTGCAGGTGTTCCGCGGGGCGCTCAGCCTGGCGTTGCCGCTGACGGTGGCGATGCTGGCGATCAACCTGGCGTTCGGCGTGCTGGCCCGCGCCGCGCCGGCGTTGAACCCGATCCAGCTGGGCCTGCCGGTGGCGCTGCTGCTGGGCCTGTTCCTGCTGACCGTCCTGGCCGGCGAGATGGGCCCCCCGGTGCAACGCCTGTTCGATGCCGCCTTCCAGGCCGCCGACGGCGTGACCCACTGATTCACCCCGCCCTCACGAAAAAGTGCGCGCGGACACTTGCCCTCCCCCCCATCGTTGGCGGTAGGCTGTAGTCACCGCCCGCATTCCGGGGCCGGGAGCCGCACACGCCGGGGAAAGGCACGTGCGGCCTGCATGCCCAACGCCATTGCAGATGTGCTGACCAAGGAGAGTCATCGATGCTCGACGGCAGCTACACACCGTGGTTGGTCGTGGTTTCGCTGCTGGTCGCCATGCTCGCGTCGTTCACCGCGCTGGACATGGCCAATCGGATCACCACCGCGCCCAGCGCGCGGTTGAGCACGTTATGGCTGTTCGGCGGTGGCTGCGCGATGGGGCTGGGCATCTGGTCGATGCACTTCATCGGCATGCTCGCCTTCCGCCTGCCCATTCCACTGGGCTACGACCTGGGCTGCACCGCGGTGTCGCTGCTGGCCGCGATGGCCTCCTCGATCTTCGCGCTGTGGCTGGTGTCACGCCCCACCCTGCCGCACTCGCGGCTGGCGCTGGGCGCCCTGCTGATGGGCAGCGGCATCGCCTCGATGCACTACCTGGGCATGGCGGCGATGCGCATGCAGCCCGGCATCGACTACCACCCCGGCTGGGTCACCGCGTCGCTGCTGATCGCGCTGGCGGCCTCGTGGACCGCGCTGTTCGTTGCCTTCCGGCTGCGCCACAGCCAGCGCCGCATGCGCCACCGGCTGATGCCGGCCGTGCTGCTGGGCAGCGCCATTGTCGGCATGCACTACACCGGCATGGCCGCCGCGCGGTTCCCGGCCGGCAGCATCTGCGGCGCCGCCGCCGGCGATGGCCTGCAGGCGCAGTGGCTGGCCGCGCTGGTGCTGGTACTCACCACCGCGATCCTGGCCGTGGTGCTGATCGTGTCCTGGCTGGACCAGCGCATGCAGGCGCACCTGCTGCGCCTGCGCAATGAAACCCTGCGCAGTTCGCTGGACGATGCCCAGGCCGAGCTCACCCAGGCCGCCCTGCATGACCCGCTGACCCGCCTGCCGAACCGCCTGCTGCTGCAGCAGCGGATCGAGCAGGCCCTGGCCGAGGCCGAGCAGCGCGGCAGCCGCTTCGCGGTGATGTTCATGGACCTGGACGGGTTCAAGCAGGTCAACGACGCCTACGGCCATCAGACCGGCGACGCGCTGCTGGTGGCGGTGGCCGAGCGCACCCGCCAGCTGCTGCGCCCGACCGATGTACTGGCCCGCCTGGGCGGCGACGAATTCGTGCTGGTGGTGCGGATCGACAACGACGAGGACATCGCCACGCTGGCCAGCCGCATCCTGCAGGCGGTGGGCGGCGGCCCGCTGCTGCCCGACCACGAACTGCAGGTCACCGCCAGCATCGGCATCGCGATCTGCCCGGATCACGCCGCCAGCGAACGCCAGCTGATGGGCTTTGCCGACGCGGCGATGTACCAGGCCAAGGAGGCCGGCCGCAACGCCTACGCGGTGTTCTCCGACTGGATGAACGACAGCGCCGAGCAGCAGTTCCAGCTGCTGGCCGACCTGCGCCGGGCGATCGGCACCGACCAGCTGTTCCTGCACTATCAGCCCAAGATCCGGGTGGCCGGCCAAGGGGTCAGTGGGGCCGAGGCCCTGATCCGCTGGCGCCACCCGCAGCAGGGCCTGATTCCACCGGACCGCTTCATCCGGCTGGCCGAGCGCAGCGGCGTCATCAACGAAATCGGGCGCTGGGCACTGGGCGAGGCGTGTCGCCAGCTGCGCCAGTGGCAGGACGCCGGCCACGAAAGCTGGACGGTGTCGGTGAACCTGTCGCCGATCCAGTTCAGTTCGCCGCACCTGCTGCAGGAGGTGCGCGACGCGCTGCGGACCCATCGGCTGGAACCGCGGCGGCTGGTGCTGGAGATCACCGAAAGCACGGTCATGCGCGACACCGAGGCCAGCCTCACCCTGCTGCAGGGCATGGCCAGCCTGGGCGTGGGCATTTCCATCGACGACTTCGGCACCGGCTATTCCAGCCTGCTGTATCTCAAGCGGCTGCCCGCCACCGAGATCAAGATCGACCACGCCTTCGTGCGCGACCTGGAGACCAGCTCGGAAGACGTGGTGATTGTCTCGGCGATTGTCGCGCTGGGCCACGCGCTGGACATGGACATCGTGGCCGAAGGCGTGGAGACCACCGGCCAGCGTGCGTACCTGGAGCGGCTGGGCTGCGACTACCTGCAGGGCTACCTGCTGGGCCGCCCGGTGGACCCGGAGCGTTTCATGCAGCTGCACGACCACCCGCGCCCGCGGGTGGAGATGGCCGCCGGATGGAAGGCGCAGGCACGACCGGGCGCGGCGACGGGCTAGCGGCACGCGCTGGAAATTGGCGGCTGCGCGCAATACCCTGCCCATACCATGGGATTAGCAGGCAGCAGGATGTCAGGGAAGAATGTGTTTGAAGGTCCGCGCTGGCAGCGCGATCTTGTTCGTTTTCTTCCCTTGAAGAGCCAGTTCGTGCTCTCCGGGAACATCCGCGACCTGCAGGCAGCCGAGGTGGCGCCGGGCACGGTAACCGCGCAGAGCTTCAACCAGACCCTGTGCAACACCCTGCTCGACCAAGGCTACGCGCAGGTGCTGGGCTGGGACCCGTTGGCCGGTTTCCGCGCCTTGGAACGCCCCGGCATCGATCCCGCCAGCGGCATCGCCCTGCTGCAATCGCTGGGACTCACCCCGGTGGACGGCGCCGCGCCCGCCGGTATCGATCTGCTCAGCGCCACGCTCCAACGGCTGGTGGTCCGTCCGGGCGAGCCGGTGGCCGTGATCATCGATTTCGCCTCGCGCTTGGCGGTGCGCAGCGACGCCCTCAGCGCCGCCGAACACCAGCTGTTCACCCAGGCCCTGGTGCTCTCCCACCAGGCACGCAGCCGACCGGGCGGCGTGCAGCGCAAGCCGTTCTTCAATACGGTGCTCTGGGTGGTGGAGAAGGAAGGTGACCTGCCCGACTGGCTGCTGGTCGGCAACCCGCGCATCCGCCACATTCCGGTGGCCAAGCCGGACCAGCTCACCCGGCGCGCACTGGCCCCGGCCCTGCTCAAGGGACTGGCCGGTGCCCCGGACGCCAGCGCCGAGGCCACCGCGCAGGCGGTGGATGCCTTCGTGCAGAGCACCGAGGGGCTGCTATTGCTGGACCTCAGTGCCATCGCGCAGCTGGCCCGGGTCGAAGGGGTGGCGGTGGACCAGATCAGCGACGCCGTGCGCCGCTACAAGGTCGGGGTCACCGAAGACCCCTGGCTGCGCATTGACCGGCAGCGCATCCGCATGGGCGATGCGTTCGTCCACGAGCGGGTCAAGGGCCAGCACCATGCGGTGACCCACATGCTGGACATCGTCAAGCGCGCCATGACCGGCGTGGGTGCAAGCCGCAAGGGCAACCGGCCGCGCGGCGTGGCGTTCCTCGCAGGCCCCACCGGCGTGGGCAAGACCGAGCTGGCCAAGACCGTCACCAGCCTGCTGTTCGGCGACGAAAGCGCCTACATCCGGTTCGACATGTCCGAGTTCAGCGCCGAGCATGCCGACCAGCGGCTGATCGGCGCCCCGCCCGGCTACGTGGGCTACGACGTGGGCGGCGAACTGACCAACGCCATCCGCGAGAAGCCGTTCAGCGTCGTCTTGTTCGACGAGATCGAGAAGGCCCATCCGCGCATCCTCGACAA
This sequence comes from Stenotrophomonas sp. 364, assembly GCF_009832905.1. Classification (NCBI taxonomy): domain Bacteria; kingdom Pseudomonadati; phylum Pseudomonadota; class Gammaproteobacteria; order Lysobacterales; family Lysobacteraceae; genus Stenotrophomonas; species Stenotrophomonas sp. 364. The sequence continues at coordinate 1,817,237 of NZ_CP047135.1, read as the reverse complement.
GTTCCTGCAGATCCTCGACGACGGCGTGCTCACCTCCGGGCGTGGCGACCGCGTGTACTTCTCCGAAGCGCTGATCGTGTTCACCTCGAATCTGGGCATCTACCGTCAGGGCGAGCATGGCGAGCGCGTGGCCAACGTGTTGCCCGGCGAGCCCTTCGAGCAGGTACAGAGCAAGGTGCACGACGAAATCGACCGGCACTTCAAGCTGGTCCTGAACCGGCCGGAGATCCTCAACCGGATCGGCGAGAACATCATCGTGTTCGATTTCATCCGCGAGGAGGTCGCCGTGCAGATCTTCGACCAGATGGTCGACGCAACCCTGGCCGACCTGCAGGCCCAGCACCTGCGCGTGACCCTGGCCGCGCCGGCCCGCGAGGCGTTGCGGTCGCTCTGCCTGAAGGACCTGTCCAACGGCGGGCGCGGCATCCGCAACCAGCTCGAGGCGCACCTGCTCAACCCGCTGGCGCGTGCCCTGTTCGACCAGGACGCGCAGCCCGGCCAGCAGTTCACCATCGTTGCGGTGGATGCCAACGTACTCCACCTGGCGCGCGGGTGAACCGTCCCCTGCAGCTGTCGCGCGTGCATTTCCCGGTGACCACGCTGGGGCCGGGGCAGCGCCTGGGTATCTGGTTCCAGGGCTGCAGCATCCGCTGCAGCGGCTGCATTTCAGCCGATACCTGGGGGCCGGGGCGCACGGTCGCCGACGTGACCACGCTGCTCGAGCAGGTGGCGCCGTGGCTGGACCAGGCCGACGGCATCACGATTTCCGGCGGCGAGCCGTTCGACCAGTTCGACGCCCTGCTGCAGATGCTGGGGGGACTGCGCCAACGCACCGCCGCGGACATCCTGGTGTACAGCGGCCACCCGTTGGAAAAGCTGCAGCCCATGCTGGACCAGGCGCGCGACCTGATCGATGCGTTGATCAGCGACCCCTACCTCGAACAGGCGGACCAGTCGCTGGCGCTGCGGGGTAGCGACAACCAGCGCCTCACCCTGCTCACCGCGCTGGGTCGGTCGCGTCTGGCCAGCCTGGAGCGGGCCAGCACGCCGGCCGACAAGGCACTTGACCTGATGTTCGATGCCACCGGCACCGTCTGGATGGCCGGCATCCCCCGCCGCGGCGACCTGCTGCGCCTGCGCGAGCTGCTGCGCGCGCAGGGCCACCAGGTACAGACCAGCGCACACACTTCATCGCGTCGTCCAGTCGAGTAAGTCCATGATTCGTTTTTGCCCCAATTGCCACACCGAACGCGCGCTGGCCGAGATGTTCTGCGAAGGCCATGTCGATGCGCACGCGTGCGGCTGGGATCTGGCCGGCGAGCCGATCCATCCCGATGGCTGGCGGCCGCAGAGCGTGGTCACCCAGGCAACGGTGCAGGCATCGATGGTCGGCGCCGTTGCCGCGGAGGTGGTCTGCGACAACGGCCACCCGATGACCCCCGGCGACCTGATGTGCCTGCACTGCGGCGCCAGCGCGACCGATGGGACGGCGGCGGCGGACCTGCCGCCTCCGGTGGCCGACAGCAGCGAAACGGTCATCGATGGCTGGCGGCTGCTGCGCCAGATCAGCAGCACCGACGGCGTGCGTGACCGCTACCAGGCCGAACACGCCGCCACAGCGGTGCAGGCCGTGCTAACCCTGTACCGCCCCGGTGCCGAGCCCGACCCGGCCATCTACGATGTGATCCGCCGCCTGCCCCGCGCGCACGTGCCGGAGATCATCGCCACCGGGCGATGGGATGACCGCGCGTTTGAAGTGGTGGAAATGCTCACCGGTGGCACCCTGGCCGAGCTGGGCAGCGTGATCGGCGACCGCGATGCGGTCCGGCATATCGTCAGCGAACTGGGCCAGGCGCTGCATGCGTTCAATGAAGCCGGGCTGCGCCACCGCGACCTGCGCCCGGCCAGCCTGCTGGTGCGAGCGCGCGCGCCACTGGACCTGGTGATCAGCGGATTCGGTTCGGCCCAGTTGTCCGAGTTCGACCTGGACATCGTCTCGCCCCTGGAGATCAGCCGCTACATGGCGCCCGAGGCGATCGCCGGTGGCGTGGCTGCCGCGTCGGACTGGTGGAGCCTGGGGATGATCCTGCTCGAACAGCTCACCGACGGCGCCTGCTTCGACGGCATCCATCCCAATGCGTTCCTGATCCACGTGCTGGCCAATGGTGTCCCGATTCCGGAGACGCTGGACCCGGAGCTGGGGCTGCTGCTGCGCGGGCTGCTGGCCCGCGACCGCCACCAGCGCTGGCAATGGCCGCAGGTGGCCGACTGGCTGGCCGGCATCGCCGTACCGGCGCCGCCGGCGGCGCAGCACGCGCACGATGAGGGCGATGGCGCCAGCCTGCCGCTGGCCACGCGCCGCTATCATCGCCCCGCCGTGTTCGCGCTGGCCGCCGCCCAGGCCGACGGCTGGGACCAGGCCCTGGACCACCTGCTGCGCGGGGCGATCGTCACCTGGGCCGAGCAGGTCGGCCTGCCTGCCACCCGCGTCGCGGGGCTGCGCCAGATTGCCCGCCACGAAGGCATCGAGGACGATTTCCGGCTGATGCTGGCGTTGAAGCTGCTCAACCCGGAAATGCCGTTGATCCATCGGGGCGACATCGTCACGCCCGGCTGGTTGCTTGAGCACCCGTTGGAGGGATACCGGCTGATCAGCGGTTCGGTACCGGACCTGCTGGACCACCTGCAGACCGACAACTGGCTGTGCAGGCTCAAGCGGCGCGAGGAAAGCGTACGCCAGCGCGCGCTGCACCAGCACATCGCCCTGGTCGAGGAATCCCTGCGCGTCTACCTGCTGTCCACCTCGCGGGCCAAGCTGGCCTCGCAATGGCAGGAACGCCAGCGCCTGCTGCCTGACACCGCGCATCCCGGGCTGCTGTCGCTGGCCGAGCGCAGGGTGGTGGCCGAAGAAGACCTGATCGTATTGCTGAGTGCGGAAATCGGCCAGTTCCGCAGCGCCGAGGCCATCCTTGCCGAGGCGGCCACGCTCGCCGAAAGCGCTGGTCTCGATGCCTTCGACAGCGACGCAGCGGCGGCCCTGCTGCAGCACCCGCGTACCGAGCTGTATCGCAGCGTGGACGCGCGCATCCTGGGCTTCGCCCGCTCCGGCCTGCCCGTGGTGGATGGCTGGGCCGAGCAGTTCCGGCTGGAACGGCGCATGCCGATGGCGCGCGCCCTGGTGGTGCTGGCCGTGCCCGCCAGCCGCTGGCTGCAGCCGCAGAAGCAGCAGTACGTGTCGCAGATCCTGGACTTCTTCGAAAAGAAGGTGGTCACCGCGGTGATGCGCGGCCCGCTGGTGCGCATGAGCATCGGCAAGACCACCGCACGCGTGGACATGCACGACGTGGACAGCGCCCGGCGCCCCGCCGCTGCGCTGCTCGATCACCTGTTGCAACGCAACGCGCGCGCCGTCCAGCTGGACCCCGAATCGTTCCAGCGCACCCCGCAGCTGGAACCCCGCCTGATGGCCCTGGCACGGCAGAGCGCGCTGTACAAGCGCGACACCGGCATCGACGGGCTGTATCTGGGCTTTCCGTTCCTGCTCAGCCGCGATCCGCGCGGCACCTCGCGCACCCGCATCATTCCGCTGCTGCTGTGGCCGGTCACGCTGCTGCTGGAACCGGGCACGCGCGGCCAGGTCGGGCTGGCCTTCGATGGCGAACGCGAGGAAGTGCGGCTCAACCCGGCCCTTGAAAGCGTGCTGGGCACCGAAACCTGCAAGCGCTGGCGCAGCACCGCCGACGAACTGCTGGGGCGCTCGGCGATCCGGGCCGCCGATGTGATGGATGCCTTCGGGATGCTGGCCACGATCCGCTCGCGCAGCCTGGTGGGCCTGCCCCCGAGCAGCGTGGAGGTGGCGCCGTACCAGGACGAACTGGAGTGCGCCGCGGTACTTTTCCATGTCACGTTCATGGGCCAGGCCATCGGCGAAGACCTGCGCCAGCTCAAGGTTCTGTCGCCGTCCGGCACCGGTCTTGAAACCGCGTTGCGGCTGGCACCGCCGACCGACGCCGACGGCACGACCCCGCCTGCCACGCCGGAGCTGCAGCGCTACTTCACCGTGGCCAGCGATCCCTCGCAGGAGGCGGCGGTGCTGCAGGCACGGCAGGGACCGGGCCTGTTGATCGAAGGCCCTCCCGGCACCGGCAAGAGCCAGACCATCGTGAACATGGTGGCCGACGCGATCGGCCGGCAACGCAGCCTGCTGATCGTCTGCCAGAAGCATGCGGCGTTGGAAGTGGTGCACAAGCGCCTGGTCGCCGAAGGGCTGGGCCAGCGCGTGGTCATGCTCAACGACGTCAACCGCGACCGCGAACCGGTCATCCGCAGCATCCGCGAGCAGCTCGACGCCCTGTTTGCCGCCGGCACTACGCAACCGGCGTGGCAGCAGCAACGCCAGCAGGTGGCGGCGCGGATCGAGGCGCTGGAGGGCGAACTGGACCGCCACCAGCACAGCCTGCACCAGATCGACGACGCCACCGGGCTGAGCTACCGGCGCCTGCTCGGCGAATTGATCGCGCTGGACGCCGGTACGCCACCGCTGGTCCTGCCCGCCCTGCGCCAACGCCTGCTGGTACTGGACCTGCCCACCCTGGTGCAGCGCGAAGAAGCCTGCGCGCCCTTGATCCGGTTGTGGCTGCCGGCCCGCTACGAGGGCAGTCCGCTGGCGCAGCTGCGCCCCTTCGCGGCGGACGCGGACACCCTCGCCGCATTCGTTGCCGCCCTGCAGACGTTCACCGCCGCCGAGCAGCACCGGCAGGCGATCCTGCTGGCGCACCCGGCCAGCTTCGAGCTGGACGATCCCGCGCCATACCATGCGTGGAAGTCGGCGCACGTGGCGACCCTGCTCGGCCTGGACGACGCACAACGGAGTCGACTGGCACGCTGGCTGCCGCTGTTCCGTACCGCACGCGCGGGGCAGCCAAGCCAGGGCGACATCGCTCTGGACCGGCTGCAGCAGATCGAGAAGGCCGTGGCGGCGCTCGACCTTGACGCGGTCTCCAGCACGCTGTCGCCGGCCCTCACTGGCATCGACGAGCGCACGCTTGCGCAGCTGCAGCGCGACGCCGCGCGCGTACTGGGCGCGCGCGGCCTGCTGGCGCGCATCAACCCGCTGCACCTGCTGCGCCGGCGACGGGTGAACCGCGTCCTGCAGGCGCAGTCCCATGCGATGGGGGAAGCGGGCACCGCAGCACTGCTGGCCGCCGCGACGCTGGAAGCGCGCCTGCGCCCGTTGCGCACCGAACTGGCCGGCCTGCACCAGCAGCTCGCGCTGGACCCGGTTGGCCAACAGACCGGCATCGCGCTGGGCCCGATGGCACGCGCCAGCGGGCGCCAACTGCTGCATGTACAGGCACTGGCGCAGGCGCTGGCGCAGTCGCCGCGCCCCCAGCAGACCGACGACGCAGCCCTGGCGGGCGACCGCGCGCACCTGGATGCACTGCTGCAGGACCTGGATGCCTCGCTCGCCCGGCATGCCGCCCGCCATGCCAGTGCGCAGCAGCTCGCATTGCTGGCCGACTGGCTGGAGCAGGCGCTGGCCGACGCATTGGCCACCGCCATCGCCCACAACCAGAGCAACGCCCAGGCGCTGCAGCACCTGCACGATGCCCTGCCCCATCTGGCTGCCTACCAGGCCTTCCGCGGGCGCGCCGGGCAGCTGTCGGGCGCAGACCTGGAGCTGCTGGCACTGCTGCGCCAACTGCAACCGCAGTTGGATTCTCTTGCCAGCGACGCGCTGGAGCCGGCCGTGCGCCGCCTGCTGCATCGCGAAGCACGGCTGGGCTGGAAGCACCGCATGGAGCAGGCGAACCCGGCGCTGCAGTTCGGTCAGGATGAAACCCAGGCCAAGGTCGCCAGCCTGGCCGCGGCCGACCAGCAGATGCGCCGGCTGAACCGCCAGATGCTGGGCACCCACATCGACCTGCAGCAGTTGGGCAACCGCAAGCAGTGGGAAGACGTCACCCGGCTGACCGGACGCCGTTCGCGCCGCCTGCGCGAGTTCATCGAGCTGGGCAGCGAACTGGGCCTGATGCACCTGCGCCCGGTCTGGCTGATGAACCCGGACGTGGCCAGCCGCGTGCTGCCACTGCAGGCAGGGCTGTTCGACACGGTGATCTACGACGAGGCCTCGCAGATGCCGGTGGAGTTCGCCCTGCCCACGTTGTTCCGTGGTCGGGTCACGGTCGTCAGCGGGGATGAGAAGCAGATGCCGCCCACCGCCTTCTTCTCCAGCCGGGTGGAAAGCGATGAAGCAGAGGTCTTCGATGGCGACGAGCCCGATGCCGAGGTCGATGCCGAGCAGCGCGACGCCTTCGAGGAAACCTGGAATCGGCGCGAGATCAAGGATTGCCCGGACCTGCTGCAGCTGGCCCGCAATGCCCTGCCCAGCACCACGCTGCAGATCCACTACCGCTCGGCGTACCGCGAACTGATCGGCTTCTCCAATGCGGCCTTCTACGGCAACCGCCTCAACGTGCCGGTACGCCATCCGCGCAGCAGCATCGCGCGGATCAAGCCCCTGGAGCTGATCCAGGTCGACGGCGTGTACCAGCACCAGAGCAACCCTGCCGAGGCGGCGCGGGTGGTCGAGTACCTGGCCCAGGTGTGGCAACAGCCCTATGCCGAGCGCCCCTCGGTGGGCGTGGTCACCTTCAACCGCAAGCAGGCCGAGTTGATCGAGGAACACCTGGAGCAGCGCGCCGGACAGGATCCCGCCTTCCGCGCCGCGTTCGCCGAGGAACGCGAGCGCAGCGAAGAGGGCGAGGACATGGCGGTCTTCGTCAAGAACGTGGAGAACGTACAGGGCGACGAGCGCGACATCATCGTGTTTTCTTCCACCTTCGGCCGCAACGCGCAGGGCACCTTCCGGCGCAACTTCGGCGTGCTCGGCCAGACCGGCGGCGAGCGCCGCCTCAACGTGGCCGTCACCCGCGCCCGGCAACGGGTGGTGATGATCACCTCGATGCCGATCGCCGACATCTCCGACCTGTTCAACACCCAGCGCGCCCCGGCCAGCCCGCGCGACTACCTGCAGGGTTACCTGGAATACGCCCGCGCCCTGTGTGCCGGCGAGTTCGACGGCGGCGCACGGCTGTTGGATCGCCTGCAGACCGACCGCAGCATGGCCAACCGCACCCACGCGGCGCCCGCCGACGGCTTCACGCAGATCGTCGGTGCCTATCTGCAGTCGCTGGGATGGGATGCGGCCGCCGCCAGCGAAGGCGATGCATTCGGTCTGGACTTCGCCATCGAACACCCCGACACCGGCAACTTCGCCATCGGCATCGAGTGCGACGCGCCCAGCCACCCGCTGCTGGCGCATGCCCGCGCCCGTGAAATCTGGCGGCCCTCGGTCCTGCGTCGCGCCATCGGCGGCATCCACCGGGTGTCCTCGCATGCCTGGTACCACGACGGCGAGGCCGAACGGGCACGCCTGCGCGTTGCCATCGAGGCGGCCATGGCCCCCGCCCCGGTGCCGCCCCCGCCTGTCCCCGCACAACCGGAAACCCTGCCATGAGTGGTCCCAAAGTCGTCCGTATCGTGACTGCCGAAGAACTGCTGGCGCTGCGCGAAGCGATGCTGCACCGGCTGGACCAGGCGGTGGCGCGCTGGCAGGCCCAGTGCGAGCGGGTCGGCGAGCGCGACGCATCGGCGGTGGCCGCGGTAGTGGCGCGCCGCCAAGCGCTGCAGGCGCTGTTGGCGGACAGCGACAACACGCGGTATGCGATGCTGATCGAGGCCGAAACGGCCTTCCTGCAGGCCGACACCCGCGACCGCGAGGCGCGCGCCATCGACCGCGCTGCCGCAGGCCGCCAGCAGCAGCGGCGGCAGCGCGACAACGCCGCCGCCGTGCTCAACACCCTGCAGGACCGATCCGTTGATGCAGACGCCGGCCTGCTGCAGGTGCTGCAGGCACTGGCCGACGGTCACCCCGGTACTGACGCAGAGGCGGTGCTGGCCCGTGCCTTCGCGCTCCTGTCGCCGCCGGACGCACAGGCAACACTGAGCGATGACCAGCGCGCGTTGGCCGCCGCATTGCAGACCGCCACGTCCACGCCCACCCCCACGCTGGCCGACTGGGCCGCCCGGCAGCCCGCCGACCCCGAGCGCGAGGCGCGCCTGCTGCGCGTGGACCGCCATATCGCCGAACTGCAGTTGCTGCAGGGCGCGGCAGTCGCTGCACCCTACCTGGAGGCGCTGCACAAGGCCGAGCAGGAAACCGCCCCGCAACGGCGCAACCTGCTGCTGGACAGCCTGGTACTGGAACTGGCCGCCGCCTCGGCCGCGTTCGCCCAGCGCCGCACGCAGCTGGAACGGCTGCAGGATGTGGCCAGCAGGCTGACTGCCGTGGACCCGGCCGAGCATGCGCCGTTGCTGACCCGGGTGGCCGCCTGCAGTACCGACACCGCGCTGCCACTGCTCACCGAGCTCACCCTGCAGTGCGACACCGCCCTTGCCAGCCACCAGCAGGCGCTGGCGGCAGTTTCCCGGCGCCAGGCCGTACTCGACGGCCTGGCCAGCCTCGGCTATGAAGTGCGCGAAGGCATGGCCACCGCATGGCAGAACACTGGCGCGGTGGTCCTCAAGAAAGCGGCCACCCCCGGCTATGGCGTTGAGGTGGGCGGCCAGGCCGACGGTGGGCGCCTGCAGGTCCGGGCGGTGGCGCTGGCGGCCGACCGTGACCGCAATCGCGACCGCGACATCGAAACCCTGTGGTGCGGCGAGTTCGGCCGGCTGCAGGCGCTGTTGCACGGGCAAGGCACCGCGCTGGTGATCGAACGGGCCCTGGGCGTGGGTGAGGTGCCCTTGAAGGAGAACATCCCCACCGCGACGCAGTCCGACCAGGTGCCGGTGTCGCACGCGCGCAGCGGCCCGACCTGACGTCACGGAACGGTTCTTGCACGACCCCGGGTAATCCCCCCGTGTCGTGCAGCCCATGTCCGAGAACGAACAAGCCGGCGAAAAGACCGAGCAACCTACCGAAAAACGCCTGCGCGATGCCCGCGAGCAGGGCAACATCCCGCGCTCGCGGGAGTTGGCCACCGCCGCGGTGTTCGGCGCCGGCGTGCTGGCGCTGATGGCCTATGCCGGGACCATCAGCAGCAGTGCCAAGGCCTGGATGAAGCTGGCGCTGAGCCCGGAACCCGGTCTGCGCATGCACCCCCAGGCCCTGTTCGGCCACTTCGGCGAGCTGTTGCTGCAGTTGCTGTGGGCAATGTGGCCGCTGGTGCTGATCTGCCTGCTGGCCAGCTTCCTGTCACCGGTGCTGATGGGCGGGCTGCGCTGGTCGAACAAGTCGCTGATGCCCGATTTCAAGCGGCTCAGCCCGATGGCCGGGATGAAGCGCCTGTACGGACCCGAAGCCATTGCCGAGTTCACCAAGTCATTGCTGCGCATCGCTTTTGTCGGCACCGCCGCCGGGCTGGTGGTCTGGCATGGCACCCGCTCGCTGCGCGACCTGCTCAACCAGCCACTGGAAGCAGCCATGGTGCATGGCCTGGGCTTCACCCTGAAGCTGATGCTGGCCACCGGCGGGGCGATGATGCTCCTGGCGGCCTTCGATGCGCCCTACCAGCGCTGGAACTGGATGCGCAAGCTGAAGATGACCCGCGAAGAGCTGCGCCGGGAAATGAAGGAAAGCGAAGGCAGCCCCGAAGTGAAGGGCCGCATCCGCCAGCTGCAGCAGCAGCTGTCCAACCGCCGGATGATGGAAGCGGTGCCCACCGCCGACGTGGTGGTGGTCAACCCCACCCACTACGCGGTGGCCCTGAAGTACGAGGGCGGCAAGATGGGCGCCCCCACCGTGGTGGCCCTGGGCGTGGATGAAACCGCCCTGCGCATCCGTGAAGTAGCCGACGGCAACAAGGTCGCCATCGTCTCCGCCCCGCCTTTGGCACGCGCCTTGTATCGGGAAGGTCAACTTGGAAAGGAAATTCCCGTGAGACTGTATTCGGCCGTTGCCCAGGTCCTGTCCTACGTTTACCAGCTGCGCACCTGGCGCGGCGGCCCGATGCCGGCCGCCCCGAGCATCAACGTGGATGAATTCGGCACGGGAGGCCGCGCATGAGCGCCCAGCCCGTCGGTGCCGGCATGAACGCCCGCAAGGTCCTGGACATGATCCGCAACGGGCTGGGCGCCCCGCTGATCGTGCTGGCGCTGCTGGCCATGGTGGTGGTGCCGCTGGCCCCGCCGGTGCTGGATGCGCTGTTCACCTTCAACATCGCCATCTCGCTGATGGTGCTGCTGGCGGTGGTGTACGTGAAGCGCCCGCTGGACTTCACCATCTTCCCGATCGTACTGCTGATCACCACCATGCTGCGGCTGGCGCTGAACGTGGCCTCCACCCGCGTGATCCTGCTGCACGGGCAGAACGGCCACGAGGCGGCGGGCAAGGTGATCGCCGCGTTCGGTGAGTTCGTGATCGGCGGCAACTACGCGGTCGGCATCGTGGTCTTCGCCATCTTGACCATCATCAACTTCGTGGTGATCACCAAGGGGGCCGGGCGCGTGTCCGAAGTGACCGCCCGCTTCATCCTGGACGCCATGCCCGGCAAGCAGATGGCCATCGATGCCGACCTCAACGCCGGTTTGCTGACGCGCGAGGAGGCCAAGGCCCGCCGCGAGGAAGTGCGTGAGGAAGCCGACTTCTACGGCGCGATGGACGGTGCCAGCAAGTTCATCCGCGGCGACGCCATCGCCGGCATCCTGATCCTGTTCATCAACCTGCTCGGCGGCCTGGCCGTCGGCGTGCTCCAACACGGCATGCCGTTCGGCGACGCCGCCGCCACCTACACCCTGCTGTCCATCGGTGACGGCCTGGTGGCGCAGCTGCCGGCACTGCTGGTGTCCTCGGCGGTGGCCATGCTGGTCACCCGCGCGTCGCGCTCGCAGGACATGGCGCAGGCCATGATGGGCCAGGTGTTCGGCCAGTACCGCGCGCTCACCATCGCCGCCGCCATCATGGGCGTGGTCGGGCTGGTGCCGGGCATGCCCAACGTCGCCTTCTTGACGCTGGCCGCGATCCTCGGCGTGGTGGCCTGGAAGGCCTGGAAGAAGAGCACCGCCGCCGCACGCGCCGCCGAAACGCCGGCCGCCAGCCGCGGCGAGACCCTCGGCCTGCCCGGTGCCACGCCCTCGCCCACCGCCGAACTGACCTGGGACGAACTGCGCCCGGTCGACCCGCTGGGCCTGGAAGTGGGCTACCGGCTGATCCCGCTGGTGGACAAAAACCAGGGCGGCGAGCTGATGGCCCGGATCAAGGGCGTGCGCCGCAAGCTCACCCACGACATCGGCTTCCTGATTCCCTCGGTGCACATCCGCGACAACCTGGAGCTGCCGGCCACCGCCTACCGCCTGCTGATCCACGGCGTGCCGGTGGCCACCGCCGAGATCCACCCCGACCGCGAGCTGGCGCTGGACCCGGGCAGCGCGCTCGGTGCGCTGGAGGGCATTGCCGGCAAGGACCCCGCGTTCGGCCTGGACGCCACCTGGATCCAGCCGCACCAGCGTGCCCACGCCGAAACCATGGGCTACACCGTGGTCGACCCGGCCACCGTGGTCGCCACCCACCTGTCGCACCTGATCCGCGAACACGCGCCGGAACTGCTCGGCCACGAGGAAGTGCAGCAGCTGCTGGCCAACCTGGCCAAGAGCGCGCCCAAGCTGGTCGAAGACCTCACTCCGAAGTCGCTGCCCTTGTCGGCGGTGGTGCGGGTGCTGCAGAACCTGCTGATCGAACGCATTCCGATCCGCCAGCTGCGCAAGATCGTCGAATCGCTGGTGGAGAACGCACCGCTCAGCCAGGACCCGGCCACGCTGACCGCCGCGGTGCGTAACGCACTGGGCCGTTTCATTGTGCAGGAGATCGCCGGCATGTCGGCCGAGCTGCCGGTGTTCACCCTCAACCCGCAATTGGAACGTGTCTTGCAGGAGTCCACACAGGGCAACGGCGCCGCGCTGGAACCCGGACTCGCTGAGCGACTGCACCAGAGCCTGGCCGAATGTGTCAGCAAGCAGGAAGCGAAGAACGAGCCGGCGGTCGTGCTGGTACCCGGCCCGGTGCGTGCCGCGCTGGCACGGCTGGTACGCCACAGCGTCCCCTCGCTGTCGGTGCTGGCCTACAGCGAGGTACCCGAGGACAAACGACTGAAGCTGGTCGGCACGATCAGCTGACGTCGGAACGCCGACGGACATGCGCCAGAAAACAGACACACCCCCATTTCGATATCAACGCAGCAGGACACAAAGGGAAACCCGGACCGTGCAGACCACCGACAACCAGCGCTTCCCTTCCACCACCCCGCCGCCCCAGTCCCGGTACCACAGCATGAAAATCAAACGCTTCGTCGCTCCCGATATGCGCTCGGCCATGAACCTGGTGCGCAAGGAACATGGTCCTGATGCGGTGATCCTGTCGAACCGGCGGATCGAGGAAGGCGTCGAGATCGTGGCCGCGGCGAACTACGACGAAGGTGCGGTGCAGCGTGCGCTGGAAGCAGCGCGCAAGGACGTGGCCCCCGCCCCGGCGCCGCGACCGCGCAATGCCGCCGATGCGGTGATCGCCGCGGTGACCCGTCGCAAGCCGACCGTGGTGGCGGCCGAACCGGTGGCCGCGACCACCTCCGCGGTGGCCGCGCTGGCGCGTGCCGCAGTGGGTGCCACCGGCCGTACCCTGGACACCGCCAACGAGATCGTGCCGCCGCCGGGCAGCAGCGGCTTCGCGGCCACCCTGGCCCGCGCCGCCACCGCCCCGGCGGCCGGCATGAGCGCGCTGCCGGAACAGATCTTCGCCCCGTTCAACGTCGAGCAGGCCGCCGCCGCGTCGCCGGCGCTGGCACAGGCCGAGCCGGTGGCCGCCGACGCTGCCGTCGCCACCGTCGCCCCGCCGATCAACCGCGCCCGCTTCATCATCGACCCGCCGCTGGACGACGAACCGCACTTCCAGATGCACGTGCCGGCCGCCGCCGTGGCGATGCCGCCGCTGCCGGTCAGCGTGACCGTGCCGCCGGCCCTGCCGGTTGCCGAGGCCGTCGCCCCCGTGATGCCGCAGCCGCTGGCCGCCGTCGCCGAGGTGCGCGCCGAAAACCCGGCACCGGTTGCCGTCACGGAACCGGCGCAGGCCCAGCCGCAGCCCGCCGCCGAACTGGTGGTGGTGCAGCGTGACGACGAAGAGATCCGCCAGCTGCGCCATGAAGTGGCCGGCATGCGCCACGTCATCGAGCGCGAAATGCACCGCTTCACCGACGAGCGCCTCCGCGGCTCGCCGGTCCGCGCCGCCGCGCTGGACCTGATGGACGAATATGGCTTCGACGCCGGCATCAGCCGCGACGTGGCCATGCAGATCCCGCTGGACACCGAAGCCCACCGTGGCCGCGGTCTGACGCTGGGCCTGCTGTCGCGCAAGTTGCCGATCGCCCCGGTCGACCCGCTGGAGTCCGGCGGCGTGATCGCCCTGGTCGGCCCGACCGGTGCCGGCAAAACCACCACGATCGCCAAGCTGGCCTCGCGCTTCGCCGAGAAGCATGCCGCCCGCGACGTGGCCCTGGTCACCACCGATACCGGCCGCATCGGCGCCCGCGAGCAGCTGTATGGCTTCGGCCGCCAGCTTGGCATCGCAGTGCACGAAGCCAACAGCGGCAGCGACCTGAACCAGCTCCTGGAGCGCCTGCAGGATTACAAGCTGGTGCTGATCGACACCGCCGGGCTGGGTCCGCGTGACCGTGCCCTGGCCGCCCAGCTGCAGTGGCTGCGCGCCGCCGAGCAGATCCGCACGCTACTGGTACTGCCGGCCAACACCAGCTTCGGCGACATGGACGAGGTGGTCCGCCGCTTCAGCGCCGCCAACCCGCAGGGCGTGGTGCTGAGCAAGCTGGACGAAACCGGCCGCTTCGGCACCGCCCTGTCGGTGGCCGTGGACCACCGCCTGCCGATCACCTGGGTCACCGATGGCCAGGACGTTCCCGAAGACCTGCACCGGGCCAGTGCCGCCAATCTTGTACTTCGCCTTGAAGATTTGCGCCGCGCGGCCGATATGCCCTGCAACCCGGAGTTGAACCATGCCGTCGCGTGAGTACGCCAAGCTGACCAAGACCTTCCCGTTGTCTGCCACCCGCAGCCAGCCGCTGGGCCCTGTGCGCACCATCGCCGTCACCGGCGGCAAGGGCGGCGTGGGCAAGACCAACGTGTCGGCCAACCTGGCCGTGGCGCTCGCCGACATGGGCAAGCGCACGCTGCTGCTGGATGCGGACCTCGGGCTGGCCAACATCGATGTGATCCTGGGCCTGCAGCCCAAGCTGACCCTGGCCGACCTGGTCGCCGGGCGCTGCACCCTGGATGAAGTGATCATGGAAGGCCCCGGTGGCGTGCTGGTGGTACCGGCCGCATCCGGTCGCCGCCACATGGCCGAACTGCAGCCGGCAGAGCACGTGGGCCTGGTCAACGTGTTCTCCGAACTGGAGCGTGAGCTGGACTTCATGGTGGTGGACACCGCCGCCGGCATCACCGACGGGGTGCTGACCTTCTGCCAGGCCGCCCAGGACACCGTGGTGGTGGTCTGCGACGAACCGGCCTCGATCACCGACGCCTACGCGCTGATCAAGGTGCTCTCGCGCGAACGCGGGGTGGACCGTATCCAGGTGGTGGCCAACATGGTGCGCGACCCCAACGAAGGCCGCGTGCTGTATGAAAAGCTGACCCGGGTCTGCGAGAAGTTCCTGGCCGATGTGTCGCTGAACTACCTCGGCTGCGTGCCGCAGGACGACTGGCTGCGCCTGTCGGTGCAGCGCCAGCAGCCGGTGGTCAAGGCCTACCCGTCCAGCCCGGCCGCCCAGGCGATCACCGAGATCGCCCGCCGCACCGCCCGCTGGCAGGCTCCGACCGAGCCGCGTGGCGGGGTCGAATTCTTCCTGGAACGCATCCTCAAGCAACGCGGGGTGACCGCATGAAAGGCGCCGCACAATACAAAGAGGTGCAACGCACCGCCGCCAACGAGTGCATTGCCCAGCATTCGGACCTGGTGCGCCGCATCGCCCACCACCTGGCCGCGCGCCTGCCGGCCAGCGTGGAAGTGGATGACCTGATCCAGGCCGGCATGATGGGCCTGATCGAGGCCTCGCGCAGCTACGACGCCGACCAGGGCGCCTCGTTCGAGACCTACGCCTCGATCCGCATCCGCGGTTCGATGATCGACGAGATCCGCCGGGGCGACTGGGTGCCGCGTTCGGTGCACCGCCGTGCCCGCGACGCCGCGTCCACCATCCGCCGCCTGGAACAGAGCACCGGCCGTGCCGCCAGCGCCACCGAAGTGGCCGCCGCCATGGACATGCCGCTGCCGGACTACCTGCGCCTGATGGAAGACGCCGCACGCGGCCAGGTGTTGAGCCTGGAATCGCGGATCGAGGACCAGGGCGAGCTGGACACCGTCGCCCAGGGCGGCCCGACCCCGCAGCAGGTGCTGGAGCGCGGCGAGTTCGGCCGTGAACTGGGCAATGCGATCGGCCTGCTGCCCGAGCGCGAGCAGCTGGTGCTGTCGCTGTACTACGAGCAGGAACTGAATCTGAAAGAGATCGGCGCCGTACTGGGCGTCAGCGAGTCACGCGTGTGCCAGATCCACGGCCAGGCCGTGCTGCGCCTGCGGGGCCGATTGAAGATCTTCGAGGCGGCCGACGCCGGCCTCGCGAACACTTGATACCGAGGAAAGTGCTTTGAACAAGAACATGCGTATCTTGATCGTCGACGATTTCTCGACCATGCGTCGTATCGTCAAGAATTTGCTGGGCGATCTGGGCTTCACCAATACGGCCGAAGCCGAGGACGGGCATGCCGCGCTGTCGCTGCTGCAGAGCCAGCCGTTCGATTTCGTGGTCACCGACTGGAACATGCCGGTGATGACCGGCATCGACCTGCTCAAGGCGATCCGCGCCGACGCCAAGCTGAAGACCCTGCCGGTACTGATGGTCACCGCCGAAGCCAAGCGCGAACAGATCATCGAAGCGGCCCAGTGCGGCGTCAACGGCTACATCATCAAGCCGTTCACCGCGCAGACCCTGGAAGAAAAGCTCGGCAAGATCTTCGAACGCCTGGCAGCGAGCGCCTGATGGAAACCCTTCGCGACAAATCCGCGCTGGTGCAGCGCCTGCAGGACGCCCTGGCTGCGCTGGAAAGCGGCGATGAAGCCGGCTGGCGCCGGGAAATCGACGCGCTGGCTGCCCTGCGCACCCAGCCGATGATGGCCGGCCTGAACCGGCTCGCCCGCGAACTGGGCCAGGCCCTGGGCGAACTGCCCAGCCTGCCCAGCGAAGCCGGCGAGCTGGACGATGCCTGCGCGCGCCTGGACCACGTGGTGACGATGACCGAACAGGCCACCCACCGCACCCTGGACCTGGCCGAGGAATGCCGGGCCCTGACCGAACAGCTGCGGGCCAATGGCCTCACCGCCGACCAGGACCAGCAGCTGGACCGGATCCGCCACAACCTCACCGAGATCGCCCTTACCCAAAGCTACCAGGACCTCACCGGGCAGATCATCCGCCGCGTGGTGGGGATCGTGCGTCGCGTGCACGAAGGGTTTGGCGCACTCGGCCTGCCGCCGCAGGACGACACCGCGCAGAAGCGGGACAACGGCCTGGCCGGCCCGGCCGTGAGTGGCCTGGACCGTCACCAGGTATCCCAGGTGGATGCTGACGACCTGCTTTCGGATTTGGGGCTGTAACACCATGAGCGCTGTTCCAGACGATATTGCCGCCGATTTCATCCTCGAGGCCCAGGAAATCCTGGACCGCCTCGGCGAACAGCTGGTGTCGCTGGAGCAGTCGCCCCAGGACAGCGACCAGCTCAATGCGGTGTTCCGCGGCTTCCACACGCTCAAGGGCGGTGCCGGCTTCCTCGGCATCCAGGCCATGGTCGAGCTGTGCCATGCCGCCGAGGAAACCCTGGGCATGGCCCGCTCCGGCAAGGCCACGCTGCAGGCCCACCACTTCGATGCGGCCCAGCAGTCGCTGGACTACCTGCAGTCGATGCTGGATTCGGTGTCGGCCGGCGAAGAGCCCGGGTATGCGCCGCCGGAGCTGATCGCACAGTTCGACGTCAACGGCCCGGCCACTCCGGTGGCGGCAGTTGCCGCCCCGGTCAGCGGCGAGCTGATCACCGACGATGAGTTCGAAGCCCTGCTCGACACCCTGCACGGCGGCGCCGCACCCACCGCCGTGGCGGGAGCCGGCAAGGCCGATGATGGCCTGATCGGCGAAGACGAGTTCGAGGCGCTGCTCGACCAGCTGCATGGCGGTGCCGTGCCCGGCGCCAAGCCGGTGGCCGCGCCCGCACCGCCGCCCCGTGCAGCGGCAGCACCGGCCGCCAAGCCGGCCGCCAACAAGCCGGTGGCCGAAGCCGAGCACACCGTGCGCGTGGACACCAAGCGCCTGGACGCCATCGTCAACCTGATCGGCGAACTGGTGCTGTCACGCAACCGGCTCAAGACCCTGCGTGCGCGCCTGCACGACGAAGAACTCGACCGCGCGGTCTCCACGCTGGACATCGCCACCGCACGCCTGCAGTCGGCGGTGATGCGCACCCGCATGCAGCCGGTGGGCAAGGTGTTCTCGCGCTTCCCCAAGGTCGCCCGCGACGTGGCGCGCAACCTGAAGAAGGAAGTGGAACTGGAGCTGATCGGCGCCGAGACCGAGCTCGACCGTAACCTGGTCGAAGCCCTGGCCGACCCGTTGGTGCACCTGGTGCGCAACGCCATCGACCACGGCGTGGAAACCCCCGATCTGCGTGAAGCGCAGGGCAAGCCGCGCAGCGGCCACGTGCGGCTGTCGGCGCAACAGGAAGGCGACTACGTCAGCATCGAAGTCCAGGACGACGGCGCCGGCATCGATCCCGAACGGCTGCGCCAGAAGGCACGTGAGAAGGGACTGATCGATCCGGAAGCGGCCGCCCGCCTGACCAGCGAGGAATGCCTGCACCTGGTGTTCCTGCCGGGCTTCTCGACCAAACAGGAAGTCACCGACATTTCCGGCCGTGGCGTAGGCATGGATGTGGTGCAGTCGCGCATCCGCGAGCTCAGCGGCCAGATCCAGATCCAGTCCGAGCTGGGCCGTGGCAGTCGCTTCATGATCCGCGTCCCGCTCACCCTGGCCATCCTGCCGACGTTGCTGGTGCAGGCCGGCGACGACGTCTACGCCCTGCCGCTGGCCCGCGTGATGGAGGTGCTGCATGCACCGAACACCTCGCTGGGCTGGTTCGATGGCCGCGCCGTGCTCGACCGCAAGTCGCACACGCTGCCGCTGGTGGACCTGCGCCATTGGCTCGCCGTCGCACCGGCTGCCTCCTCGCTGCTCACCATCGTGGTTTTGCAGGCCGGCGAAGCCCGCTTCGGGCTGGTGGTGGACCAGGTGCGGGGCCGCGAGGAAGTGGTGATCAAACCGCTGCCCAAGGCACTGCGCGGCCTGCGCGGTTACGCCGGCGCCACCCTGATCGGCGACGGCCGCATGTCGCTGATCCTCGACGTGGACGGCCTCCGCTGACGCCGGTAGAGCCGACCGTTGGTCGGCTGCTTTACCCCGAAAAACTGTGACCGCCGCCCCACCGGATTCCTTCGGCATCTCAAGTCCCATTCACATACGCCGATAACGGACCCATGGACAGACTCAGCCTCATCGGACTTTTCCTCGCCCTGGCCTCACTGGTCGGCGGCAGCATCCTCAAGGGGGCCGGCCTGGCGTCACTGTGGTCGCCGGCCGCCTTCGTGATCGTGATCGTCGGCACCATCGCCTCCATCCTGCTGCACACCTCGCCGGCGGTGTTCAAGCATGCCTTCAAGATTGTGCGCTGGGTCATCCTGCCGCCCAGCAGCGACCGCCACGAACTGATCAAGCAGATCGTCGAATGGAGCAACATCGCCCGTCGCCAGGGCCTGCTCGGCCTGGAAACCCAGGTGGATGCGCAGAACGACCCGTTCCTGCGCAAGGGCCTGCAGCTGCTGGTGGACGGCGTGGAGCCGGAAACCATCCGCCACATGATGGAAATCGAACTGAGCAGCCAGGAGCACCAGGACCTGGCCGCGTCCAAGGTGTTCGAGGGAATGGGCATCTACGCCCCCACGCTGGGCATCATCGGCGCGGTGCTGGGCCTGATCGCGGTGATGAAGAACCTGGCCGACCCGAGCAAGCTCGGCCACGGCATCGCCGCGGCGTTCACCGCCACCATCTACGGCATCGCCTCGGCCAACCTGCTGTTCCTGCCGGTGTCGGCCAAGCTGAAGAGCGTGATCCACCACAACAGCCGCGACCGCGAAATGATCATCGAAGGCCTGATCTCGATCGCGCAGGGCGAAAACCCGCGCAACATCGAAACCAACCTCTCCGGGTTCCTGCACTGACATGGCCCGTCGCAAGCATCACGAAGAGCACGCCAACCATGAGGCCTGGGCCATTCCCTATGCCGACCTCATGACGCTCCTGCTCGCCTTCTTCGTGGTGATGTACGCCATCTCCTCGCTCAACGAAGGCAAGTACCGGGTCATGGCCGATGCGCTGACCACCGCCTTCGGGGGCGCGCCGCGCACCATCAACCCGGTGCAGGTGGGCAACCAGCAGGTGCAGGGCGGCGGCTGGGACAGCCCGTCGGTGATCAAGGCCGGCAACCGCGTCGGCCCGGCCGCGCCAGCGCCGTCCAACGACCCCACCCTGCTGCCGGCAATGGCCTCGCAGATGCGCATGCCCGTTTCGGTGCGCAACCAGGAACAGCTGCAGCGCGCCGAACGCCAGCTCAACACCATCGCCGACCGCCTCACCGCCACGCTGGCACCGCTGATCGAGCGCGGCATGATCACCGTGCGCCGCACCGAGCTGTGGATCGAGGTGGAGATCAACAGCGACATCCTGTTCCCCACCGGCTCGGCCACGCTGGATGTGCACGCACGCGACACCCTGTCCAAGCTGGCCCAGGTGCTGCGCGAGGCACCCAACGGCGTGCGCGTGGAAGGTCACACCGACAACATTCCGATCGCCACCCCGTTGTTCCCCTCCAACTGGGAACTCTCTGCCGGGCGCGCGGCCAGCGTGGTCCACCTGTTCGCCGACCAGGGCCTGCAGCCGTCGCGGCTGGCGATGGTCGGCTACGGCCAGTTCCGCCCGCGCGAAGACAATGCCACCGCCGAAGGGCGCAACCGCAACCGGCGGGTGATGGTGATCATCCTGGCCGACACCGCGCAGGGCGTGGATCCGATCGGGCCGCAGTTGACCGCCGAATCGGACCCGGCCACGCCCGGCAAGACCCCCGCCATATCCCCCATCGCACCGGTGCAGTTGCCACCGGTGCCGGCCGGCAGCCGCGTGGGCGCCGCCGTTTCCCCCGCAATGAAGGAGTGAACCGAATGCGCATCTGGGCAATCGCCAATCAGAAGGGCGGCGTGGGCAAGACCACCACGAGCCTGGCTCTCGGCCGTGGCCTGGCCGCCCTGGGCCACCGCGTGCTGCTGATCGATCTCGATCCGCATTCGTCGCTGACCCGCGCCTTCGGCGTGCCGCTGGACCCGCCGCCGCAGGGCGTGCTGGAGCTGTTCGGGACGCCGCCGGCCGAGCTGTCCTCGCTCAGCCGTCACAGCACTATTCCCGGCCTGGATTACGTGTGCGCACAGGCCGCGCTGGCCACCCTGGAACGGCGCAGCGCCAACCAGCCCGGGCTCGGCCTGGCCCTGCAGAACGCCTTTGCCCGCCACCAGGGCCAGCACGACTACATCCTGCTGGACTGCGCGCCCACGCTGGGCCTGCTGATGATCAATGCACTGGCCGCCGCCGACCGCCTGATCATTCCGACCCAGGCCGAACCGCTCGCCCTGCATGGGCTGGACGGCATGGTGCGGACCGGCGAGATGGTCGAACGCTCGCGCCGCCGCCCGCTGCCGATGTCGATCCTGCCGACCCTGTTCGACCGCCGCACCCGCGCCGGCAACGAAACCGTCAAGCTGATGCAGGACACGCACGGCCACCGCGTCTGGGAAGACGCGATTCCGGTCGACACCCGCATCTGCAATGCTGCCAGCCTGACCATTCCGGCGCAGTCGGACGACTACCCTGGCCGTGGCCTGGCCGCGTACCGCCGTGCCCTGGAATGGATCATGGCCGACGACGCGCTGCAGATGGAGCGCGCGGCATGAACACCGCCGGCGTGCTCGACGACTACCTGGAACAACTGCTGGGCGATGCCGTGCCGGCCGCACCGGTGCAGGCCGACGTATCGACCCCGCCGACCGCCGCGGTGGCCGCGCAGGACGACGCCGAAGCCGATGGCGTGGCGCGTGCGATCAGCGCCGAGTTCGCCCGCGACGCGCTGGCCGATGCCGGTACTGATCCGGACAGCGACGCGCCCGCACCCGCAGCGCATTTCGACACCCCCACCGCCGCGGGCGCACCGGCCAACCTGGCCCTGCTCGCTGAGCTGATGAACGATCCTGCGCTCGGCCCACCGGTCGAGACCCTCGCGACCGTGCACGACACCCCGACCTCGCCCGGCGCACCAGCCAACCTGGCCCTGCTCGCTGAACTGATGAACGATCCCGCGCTCGGCCCACCGGTCGAGACCCTCGCGATCGTGCACGACACCCCCACCTCGCCCGGCGCACCAGCCAACCTGGCCCTGCTCGACGAACTGATGAACGATCCCGCGCTCGGCCCACCGGTCGAGACCCTCGCGCCCGTCCACGACACCCCCACCTCGCCCGGCGCACCGGCCAACCTGGCCCTGCTCGACGAGCTGATGAACGATCCGGCGCTCGGCCCACCGGTCGCCGCTCTCTCCGCTGCAGGTACCGGTGCGGACGCGGCCAGGCCCAGCTGGGACGACCTTCCCGACGATGTGCTGCACGATAGTGCGCCGACCGTCGCCGCCGTGGCAGCGCCGGTGGCCCCTGCCCGCCCTGCCCCCGCCCCCACCCAGATACCCACTGCCCGCGCCATGCCCACCCCGATGCCGATGAGTGCCCCCAGCGCCCGCAGCGCGCCGGCGCCGGCGCACACCCGGCCGGGCAGCTGGCAGGAGCTGCAGGCACAGGCGCGCAATCCGGCCTCCAGCCCGCGCGAGAACCGTCGGGCCAGCGAGCGCACCTCGCGCTGGCTGCGCCTGCGTTGTGGCGCCCAGGCCTACGCACTGGAACTGCTCAAGGTGCAGGAAGTGGTGCTGCCGGTGCCGCTGCTGCCGTTGCGCGGTACCGCCGACGCCATGCTGGGCATCATGAACCTGCGCGGCCAGGTGGTACCGGTGATGGACCTGGGCATCCATCTGGGCGCCGGTCCCGCCCAGGAAGACGCCAACACCCGCATCGTGGTGCTCGAGGAAGACGGCGAAACCATGGGCCTGCGCGTGTCGGCCGTGGAAGACGTGGCCAACCTCACCGACTCGCAGATCGAGCCGCCCGATACCGCCCGCATCTGCCAGATTTCCAACGACCTGTTCCGTGGTGTGGCCAGGATCAGCGCCCAGCCGATGATCCTGCTGGATGCCACCCAGCTGTTGAACTGACCGGAACCCTCACGCGGTAGAGCCGCCCCATAGGTGGCTGCCGTCCGATCCGACGTCGTGGCCACCTGACGGCGGGTGTGGGTCCTGCCGTGCTACGCAGCCACCCATGGGGTGGCTCTACCCCCGGCGGGCCGGCCGACAGAATGATGAAGATCGCCCGCGCCTCCCCTAAAGCTTTTTGGGCTCAGGCCGTTATCTCTCTCGGAACCGTTTGTCCGGAGCAAACATGAGCACTGTTGCCCTGGGTGGTGATCTCGGAATCGAGACCAGCACCGAGCTGAAAACCCGCCTGGCCCCGTTGGTGGACCAGGCCGGCGAACTGACGCTGGATGCCAGCCAGGTGAGCCGTATCCATACCGCAGCAATGCAGGTCCTGTGCGCATTCGTCGACGCCCGCCGCCAGGCAGGCCACCCGACCGGATTCGACGGTTGCACTGCCACCTTCCGTGATGCCGCGCGACTGCTCGGCCTCACCCAGGCCCTTGGCCTGGACGCAACCCATGACAACCTGAAATCTGTGGAGAACGCTGCATGAGCGCACGAATCTTGGTGGTGGACGACTCGGCGTCGATGCGCCAGATGGTCTCTTTCGCCCTCACCTCGGCCGGCTTCTCGGTCGAAGAGGCCGAAGATGGTGCCGTCGCACTGGGCCGGGCCAAAGGCCAGCGCTTCAACGCGGTGGTGACCGACGTCAACATGCCCAACATGGACGGCATCTCGCTGATCCGCGAGCTGCGCCAGCTGCCGGACTACAAGTTCATCCCGATGTTGATGCTGACCACTGAATCGGCCGCCGACAAGAAGTCCGAAGGCAAGGCCGCCGGTGCCACCGGCTGGCTGGTCAAGCCGTTCAATCCCGAACAGCTGGTCGCCACCGTACAGAAAGTGCTGGGCTGATCCCGGCACACCCCACCGCACCACCCTCCCTCCCTTCGCAACCGGACCCCACGCACCATGAGCATGGATCTGCAACGTTTCCACGCCACGTTCTTTGAAGAAAGCCGCGAGGGGCTGGATGCAATGGAGGCTGGCCTGCTGGCGCTTGAATCGGGCCAGCAGGACCCGGAAATCATCAATTCGGTGTTCCGCGCCGCGCATTCCATCAAGGGCGGCGCCGGTACCTTCGGCTTCGACGCGATCGCCGCGTTGACCCACGTGCTGGAAACCCTGCTGGACGAACTGCGTGCCGGCAAGCGCGCCCTGGAAGCCACCGCGGTCGACGCCATGCTGTCCTCGGTGGACGTGCTGCGTGCCCTGCTGCGCGAAGCCGAACACGGCCAGCCCGCCGACCCCCAGGCCGTGGCCGCGATCAAGGCGCGCCTGGAAGCGGTGTTGTCCGGCCAGGTCGCAGCCGCCGCGCCGGTAGCCGCGGCCAAGGTGGATGACACCCCCGAAGCGTGGCAGATCGGCTTCGTGCCCTCGCCCTCGCTGTTCATGAGCGGCAACGACCCGCTGCGCATCATCCGCGAACTGGAACACCTGGGCTCGCTGCAGGTGGCCGCGCGGCTGGACCGCCTGCCCGGTTTCGACCAGCTCGACCCGCTTGAAGCCCACCTGGCGTGGGACCTCGGCCTGGTCGGCAAGGTGCCGCGCAGCAAGATCGAAGACACTTTCGCCTGGGTCGTGGACGACTGCGAACTGGACATCCGTCCGGCCGCACCGCCCAGCCTGGCCACCCACGCGCCAGCGGCCCCGGTGGCCGCCCCGGCACCGGCACCCGCAGCCGCAGCGGCACCCGCCGCAGCCGCTGCGCCGGCCGCACACGAAGCAGAAACCTCGATCCGCGTCGCCGTGGAAAAGGTCGATGCCCTGATCAACCTGGTCGGCGAACTGGTCATCACCCAGGCCATGCTCAAGCAGGTCTCGCACGCACTGGACCCGGTGCATGCCGAACAGCTGTTCGCCGGCCTGGACCTGCTTGAACGCAACACCCGCGACCTGCAGGAAGCGGTCATCGGCGTGCGCATGCTTCCGGTGGATGCGGTGTTCCGCCGCTTCCCGCGCCTGGTCCGCGACCTGTCCTCGCGCCTGGGCAAGCACGTGCGCCTGCGCACCATCGGCGAAGGCACCGAGTTGGACAAGGGCCTGATCGAGAAGATCGCCGATCCGCTCGTGCATCTGGTCCGCAACTCGATCGACCACGGCCTGGAAATGCCCGACGTCCGCCGCGACGCGGGCAAGGACGAGACCGGCACGATCACCCTGGCGGCCTCGCACCAGGGCGGCCACATCGTGATCGAAGTCAGCGACGACGGCCGCGGCCTGAACCGCGACAAGATCCTGTCCAAGGCCCTCGAGCGCGGCTTGAGCGTGCCCGACAACCCCACCGACGCGCAGGTCTGGGACCTGATCTTCCAGCCGGGCTTCTCCACCGCCGATGCCGTCACGGATCTTTCGGGCCGAGGCGTGGGCATGGACGTGGTCCGCCGCAACATCCAGGCGCTGGGCGGCGAAGTACAGCTGGAAAGCAAGGCCGGCAATGGCACCCGCGTGCTGATCCGGCTGCCGCTGACCCTGGCCATCCTCGACGGCATGACCGTGGCGGTGGCCGGTGAAACGGTGATCCTGCCGCTGGCCTACGTACTGGAGGCGCTGCAGCCGCAGCCCGAGGACGTACGCACCATGGCCGGCGAAGGGCGCGTGCTGCGCGTCCGTGGCGAGTACCTGCCGATCCTCTCGCTCAGCGAGTACTACGGGTTCGGCGGGCGCACCAAGGACGACTCGCTGGTGGTGGTGGTCGAAGGCGATGGCCAGAAGATCGCGCTGGAAGTGGACGAACTGGTCGGCCAGCAGCAGGTGGTGGTCAAGAACATCGAGAACAACTACCGCCGCATCAGTGGCGTCTCCGGTGCCACCATCCTGGGCGATGGCCGGGTGTCGCTGATCGTGGATATCGGTGGCCTGGTGCGGTCGTTGCGGATGCCACAGGCCGCTTAAATCTCCGCATTCGCGAAGATTTCCCCAGGGTTTGCTGCGCAAACCCTGGGCCCCGGCTTACCAGCACCCAACACCCCCCGCCGTCGGCGCGCCCCCGGGACGCCCTCGCATGCGCGATGGCTCCCCACGTTCCGCTTCGCAGAACGCGGGCCCCGTCTTATCACCTCCCAACACCCCCCGCCTGTCGGCGCGCCCCCGCTACTAGCGGGGGCTCCTCGTTTGCGGGTCTGCGACCTTCGTCTGCATCCCGGTAGTGCCGGCCGCTGGCCGGCTCCTCGCGCTGTCGGCTGGGGTCCATGGGGTTGCCGGCCAGCGGCCGGCACTACCAATTGCTGGGGGTTTCCTGGTTGCCGGCCAGCGGCCGGCACTATCGGGTGATTTGTCTTCGGCCGGGCCTGTGCGTTATGGCCCTTTTTGAAACTGTGACGTTGATCGGCGGCGATACGTTGGCGTACTGAGGCGTCTGCGTGGGCTGCGGATCGAATGCCTTGCGGTTGCTTGCTTGTGCAACCAATGCGGGCTGGCGTGGCCTGACGGCATGCCGAGAAAAAATGTGACATCGAACACTCAAGTTGCGGCGCTGCGTCGCCGCTATTTCGGGAGAGCGTTGACTTCACCGTCACGTGCCCCTCGCCCCATTCCGCATTCGCCACGACCTCACGCCCAGCGCCCCCACGGCTGCGCGCCACTGCCCTGCCCGGAGTTCCTGCCATGAAGTGGTTCCACAATCTGCCCATCGCCCGCAAGCTGGCCGTGGGCTTTACCCTCACCACCCTGATGACCGTCGTGCTCGGTGTGTTCGCGCTGGTCCGCCTCAATGGCGCCAACGCCGAACTGGGCGCGATGGCCGAGAACAACATCCCCACGCTGCAGCACCTGGGCGAGGCACGCGCCATCCTGGGCGAGTTCCGCACCTACGAACTGGCGCAGGTGAGCATGCTGGACCAGCCCGACAAGGTGGCTGACTACAACAAGCGCATGGATGACTCGGCCAAGCAGGTTCGTGATGAACTGGCCGCCTATGCGGCACTGCCGGCCAATGACCGCGAACGTGCGCTGTATGCCAAGGTCGCCGCCGACACCGACGCGTATTTCAAGGCCAACACGGACCTGCGGGCCGCCGTTGCCGCCGGCGACGCAGCCGGTGCCCGCGACGTCTCCGACAACAAGTCGCGCCCGGCCCGCCGGCAGCTGTTCGAAGACCTCAAAGCACTGGGCGTCTACAGCAACAGCCTGATGACCGACAAGCTCGCCGATGCCAATGCCACTCACCGCACCAGCGTGATCGCGATCATCTGCTGCATGGTGCTGCTGTCGCTGGTGGCCGCCGCCTTGGCCTTCGTGATCTCGCGCATCATCACCCGCCCGCTGGGCCAGGCCGTGCATGCCATCAAGTCGGTGGCCCGTGGCGACCTGAGCGTCACCACGCGCGCCACCAGCACCGACGAGGCCGGGCAGATGCTGGCCGCCACCGGCGAAATGACCAGCATGCTGCGCCGCTATTCCGAGGAAACCCGGCAGATGGCCGCGATGCATGCCGGCCCGGATATTTCGCACCGCATGCCCACCGACTTCCCGGGCGTGTACGGTGAGCTGGCCGTGGGCACCAACACGGTGGTGTTCGACCACCTGGATGCCATCAAGGACGCCATCGCCGTGCTGAACCAGTACGCCGCCGGTGACCTGTCGCCCAACGCCCGCCGCCTGCCCGGCAGCCGCGCGATCCTGCACGAATCGATGGACGCCGCGAAGGCCAGCCTGCTGGCCATCAACACCCAGATCCAGTCGCTGGCCCAGGCTGCCGCGGCCGGTGACTTCAGCCAGCGCGGCGATGCGCTGCGCTTCGATCACGATTTCCGGGTGATGATCGAGCATCTCAACACCATGATGGAAGTGGCCGACGGCAACCTGTCGCAGCTGTCGCACCTGCTGCAGTCGATCGCCAACGGCGACCTGACCGCGCGCATGCAGGGTCAGTTCCACGGCGTGTTCGCCAGCATGCGCGACGACGCCAACACCACCGTGGCCCAGCTGACCCAGATCGTGGGCCGCATCCAGCACGCGTCGTCCAGCATCAGCACCGCCGCCGGCGAAATCGCCTCGGGCAACAACGACCTGTCGCGCCGTACCGAGCAGCAGGCCGCCAACCTGGAAGAAACCGCCGCGTCGATGGAGGAACTGACCTCCACCGTGCGCCAGAACGCCGAACACGCCCGCCAGGCCAACCAGCTGGCGATCGGCGCGCACGGCGTGGCCAGCCAGGGCGGCGATGTGGTCGGCCGCGTGGTCAGCACGATGCACGAGATCGACGCGTCCTCGCGCCGCATCGCTGACATCATCACCGTGATCGACGGCATCGCCTTCCAGACCAACATCCTGGCGCTGAATGCCGCCGTGGAAGCGGCACGTGCCGGCGAGCAGGGCCGCGGGTTTGCCGTGGTGGCCTCCGAGGTGCGCACCCTGGCCCAGCGCTCGGCCAGTGCGGCCAAGGAGATCAAGGGCCTGATCGACGAGTCGGTCGGCAAGGTGGCCGAGGGCTCGGCGCTGGTCAACCAGGCCGGCGAGACCATGGGCGAAATCGTGGCCTCGGTGCAACGCGTGACCGACATCATGGCCGAGATCTCCGCGGCCTCGCAGGAACAGTCGGCCGGCATCGAGCAGGTCAACCAGACCATCACGCAGATGGACGAAACGACCCAGCAGAACGCCGCGCTGGTGGAAGAAGCAACCGCCGCGGCCCGTTCGATGGAAGAGCAGGCCGGCCACCTCACCGACGCCGTGGCGCTGTTCAAGCTGGACGACCAGGCGGCGTCGGTGGCCAGCGTGTCGGCTGCCACCGCCCGTGCCCCGGCCGCTGCGGCACCGCGTGCGCGTGCGGCGGCAGCGCCGGTGCGCCGTGCTGCGGTGCGCGAGCCGGTGCTGGCCAATGAAGGCGACTGGCAGGAGTTCTAAGCCGCCCCGTCTGTGACGTCTGTCCACGGCACCCCGCTTCGGCGGGGTGTCGTGCATTTGGGCCAGCCAACGCGGGCTACACGGATTGGCCCTACATTAATGTGAACTGCTGCCGATAAACGGACAGAGCCCTGGTAAAACCCGCCGGCGGCGCCCACTCAATTCAGCACGCATCCATGTCCGAAGGCAGCCTTGAGGCACACGACGATCCCCACACCGCGCACGACGATGGCACGGACGATCGTTACCTGGTCCGCAATCCCCGGCAGATCCGTCAATTGCTGCAGGCACTGATCGACCAGCGTTCGCTGATCAACGCCCACCTGGGCGGGCGGGACCAGTCGTTCCCGACGGCGATCCTGGAGCTGGACGAGGACGACGACATGCTGTTGCTCGACGGCAGTCCGTCCGAGCCGGCCAACCGGGCGGCGGAGGAAGCCGGGCACCTGCTGTGCTTCGCGCAGCTGGACAAGGTGATGGTACGGTTCCGGCTGGACCATCTGGAGCGCGTGGGCAGTACGCACCATGTGGCGTTCCGGGTGGCGTTTCCGAGCGAGTTGGTGCACCTGCAGCGTCGCGAGCTGTACCGTCTGGAGACGCCGATCACGGATTCGCCGCAGCTGCTTTTCCCGATCAACGAGGACCGCACCGAGGCGTTGAGTCTGCGGGTGGTGGACATCAGTGGCGGCGGTCTGGCGGTGACGGTGCCGGTGGACTGCAATGTGTTCGCGCTGCAGAAGCGGTACGAGGCGCGGCTGGACGTGCCGGAGGGCGGGCAGCTGCAGATTGCGTTGATCGTGTGCAATCAGTTGGCGGTAAAGCTGCCCAACGGGGTGGAGATGAAGCGCGTGGGGATGCGTTTCGACACGCTGCCACGCGGGGGCGACAGTGCGATCCAACGCTACATTTTCCGCATCGACCGCCAGCGCAGCGCCCGCAAGAATGGGGAGAGTTAGGCGGGCTGCTGCTTTTGGAGCAACGGCAACGGCAACGGCAACAGCAACTGCAACAGCAACTGCAACAGCAACTGCGGCGGTTCGGTCTGTTGGGGTGGGTCGGTACGGGTGGGTTGGCGGGACACGCCTCAAGTACGTCCGTGTAGGCTCGTGGGCGCCATCCATGGCGCCCAACGGTCCCGCCAACCCACCCGTACCGCCCCAGCGCAGATGGCTTTCGCTGTGTTGAGATCACGAGCACGCAGCGCTTGAGGAGTGGGTGTAGGTGCCGAGCAACGCTCGGCACTACCCCTCCCCACCCACGCGGCTTTATCCAACCGATCACGGAACCTGTGGGGCGGGCGGTGCCAGGCCCTGCCGGGACCGTTGGGCGCCATGGATGGCGCCCACGAGCCTCCAGGGGTGAAGGCGCATTGCTTGCGAGGCACTGCCTCGCATGCGACTGAACGCACAGCCGCCAGCGGCTGGGCCGGACCGCGGAGCGGGATTCACGGCGTGTCCCGGCAGGGCCTGGCACCGCCCGCCGTCCATCAGCAGCGAATAGCTGAAAACAGCCAACCACACCCCGTCTAAAGTCGCCCGACTCCAGGCCGATATTGAGCGTGACGCCCGGTTTTTCCTTACCGCCACGCCCGACCCAGGATTCCTTCCATGAACGACAGCAACCCCAACGCCGCCAGCAGCGGTGGCGAGTACCTCAGCTTCACCCTCGGCGCCGAGCATTACGGCGTGGATATTCTCAAGGTCCAGGAAATCCGCGGTTACGACTCGGTCACCCGCGTGCCCGATGCCCCCGATTACATCAAGGGTGTGATCAACCTGCGCGGCACCATCGTCCCGGTCATCGACCTGCGCCTCAAGCTGCGCCTGGAAAAGGCCACGTATGATGCTTTCACCGTCATGATCGTGCTCAACGTCGAAGACCGCGTCGTCGGCATCGTCGTCGACAGCGTCTCCGACGTCATCCCGCTCAACGCCGACCAGATCCGCCCCACCCCCGAGTTCGGCGCCGCCGTCGATACCCGCTTCATCTCCGGCATCGGCACCCAGGACGATCGCATGCTGATCCTGCTGGACATCGAAACCCTGCTCGACAGCGCCGACATGGGCCAGCCGGCCCACGTTGAAGACGCCGCCGCCTGATCGCGCCCTCGCCATCCCGGTCGATTCGACCGGGATGACGAAAAAAGTTCTTCAGTTCCCCCCGCGACGGCCGATAGCTGCTTCAGGACCCGGCTGTGTGGGACTGCCCAAGGCCGGGCCAACTCGTCCAATTTCCCCCGGAGATTTTTCCCGATGAAGTCCTTGCTTGCGCTGTTCTCGGTTGCCGTCCTCGCTTCCTCTGCCTCGTCCGCCTTCGCCCAGTCGGCTGAGATGATCCCGCCGGAAATGGCGCCGCGCTCGGTCGGCAAGGACGGCATGGTCTGCGGCAAGGTCGAAAAGGCCCGCTACGCCGAAGGCTCCGAAGGCCAGCCGACCTTCCTCTACATGGGCGGCGCGTTCCCGCGCCACACCTTCTCGGCCCGCATCGCCGGCGCCAACCGCGGCAAGTTCAGCTTCCCGCTGGAAACCCTGGAAGGCAAGACCGTCTGCGTGATCGGCAAGATCGCCCGCGACGCATCGCGTGCTGAAATCGAAGTCAGCTCGCCGGCCGGCCTCAAGCTCGCCAACATCAAGTAATCCGTCGTACGCCATGCCACGCCGGCACTGGCCGGCGTGGTCGCTGCAACCGGGCACGATGCCCGGACGCGTTTGCCACTGGAGATCGCACCGCCCATGCCCTGGATCAACAACCTCAAACTGATGCCGAAGTTGATGCTGACTTTCGGTGTCCTCCTGCTGGTGATGCTGCTGCAGGGCATCGTGGCGTATCGCGGGCTGTACTCGCTCAACAACGTCACCACCGAACTGGCCGGCCACCGGATGGAAAGCATCCGCACCGCCGGTGAAATCCGCGGCATGGTTGGCGAATATCGCAACTCGGCCTACCAGGGCCTGATCCGCGCCAGCGACGACGTCAAGGCTGACGCCAAGAAGCGCGCCGCCGAACTGCGCGGCAAGATCGACCTGTCCATCAAGAAATACCCCGAATTGATCGACAATCCCCAGCAGAAGAAGCTGTTCGACACCTTCGCCAAGGATTGGAAAGACTCGCTGGCCTCCTACGATGCCGTCACCGAGATGCTGGAACTGGATCTCCCCGATGACGCCGTGGATACTTTCGTCGGCGAAACCCGCACCAAGCACCTGAAGGCCTCCTCGGCGCTCGAAGCGCTGATCGCCGAAGACAACCGCCTGGCCCGCGCTTCGCGCGAGGAAGCCGAATCGACCTATGCCGCCTCGGCCACCCTGACCGTCATCGCCCTGCTCGGCGGTGCCGCGCTCGGCCTGGTGCTGGTATACCTGTTCGCCCGTTCGCTGGTGGGCAGCATGCGCGGCGCCGTGTCGGTCGCCAACGACGTGGCCGGCGGCAAGCTTGACGGCCATATCGACGTCACCCGCAAGGATGAAGTCGGCGACCTGATGCAGGCCATGCAGCGCATGCAGCGCGACCTGCGCGAGCGCACCGAGACCGACCAGGCCGTTGCCCGCGAGAACCTGCGCATCCGCACCGCGCTGGATTACAGCTCCACCGGCGTATACCTGACCGACAACCAGCTCAACATCGTCTACGCCAACCGCGCACTCGAGCAGAGCCTGTCCCAGTACCAGGATGAGCTGCGCAAGCACCTGCCCGATTTCGATGCCGGCACCTCGCTGGTCGGCCGTCCGCTGACCGTGCTGGAGCATCGCGGCGAGATGGATGCCAACCTGCTGAACAACCTCAAGGCGAACGGCGTGGCCCGTCGCGCCATGCAGTTCGGCGATGCGCAGTTCGCCCAGGTGGTCTCCACCATCCGCAACGAAGAAGGCGAGAGCGTCGGCCACGTGGTCGAGTGGCGCGACCGTACGCCGGAAGCGCTGGTCGAGGCCGAAGTGGCGCGCGTGATTGCCCAGGCCGCCGCCGGCGACCTGTCCGGCCGCATCCGCGCCGACGGCAAGGAAGGCTTCTTCCTGCAGCTGGCCCAGCAGATCAACGGCCTGCTGGACGCCAACGCGGCCAGCATCGAGCAGATCTCCGGCCTGCTCACCGCGCTGTCGCAGGGCGATCTCACGGTGCGCATGCACGGTGATTTCCAGGGCGTGTTCGCCACCATGCGCGACGACGCCAATGCCACCGCCGAACAGCTCAGCGGCATCGTCACCAAGATCAAGCACTCCAGCCAGGCCATCAGCTCGGCGGCCAGCGAGATCGCCACCGGCAACAGCGACCTGTCGCGCCGTACCGAACAGCAGGCCGCCAACCTGGAAGAAACCGCCGCCTCGATGGAGGAACTGACCTCCACCGTGCGCCAGAACGCCGAGCATGCCCGCCAGGCCAACCAACTGGCCATCGGCGCGCACAGCGTCGCCAGCCAGGGCGGTGAAGTGGTCGGCCAGGTGGTCACCACCATGAGCGCGATCCAGACCTCGTCCAAGAAGATCGCCGAGATCATCTCGGTCATCGACGGCATCGCCTTCCAGACCAACATCCTGGCGCTGAACGCGGCGGTGGAAGCCGCACGTGCCGGCGAACAGGGCCGCGGGTTTGCCGTGGTTGCCTCCGAGGTACGTACCCTGGCCCAGCGTTCGGCCGGTGCGGCCAAGGAGATCAAGGGCCTGATCGACGACTCGGTCGGCAAGGTCAACGACGGCTCGGCCCTGGTGCACAAGGCGGGCGCGACCATGGGCGAGATCGTCGCCTCGGTGCAGCGCGTGACCGACATCATGGCCGAGATCTCCGCGGCCTCGCAGGAACAGTCGGCCGGCATCGAGCAGGTCAACCAGACCGTGGTGCAGATGGACGAAACCACCCAGCAGAATGCCGCGCTGGTGGAAGAAGCCACTGCCGCCGCCCGTTCGATGGAAGAACAGGCCGGCCACCTCAGCGACGCGGTATCGATCTTCAAGCTCGACGCGCATGACGTGGTGCTGCCGCCGGCAGCCGTGGCGGCCCCGGCCCCGCGTGCCGCACGCCCGGCTGCCGCAGCGCCGACCCCGGTTCGCCGTGCAGCGGCCCGCCCGGTTGCCACCGAGCTGGCTGACGGCGACTGGCAGGAGTTCTAAGCGCACCTGCGCCCTGCAACCTTGCATGACGAAAGGCCCCGGTACCCACCGGGGCCTTTTTTGTGGCCACAAACGCCGGTAGAGCCACCCCATGGGTGGCTGTGCACCTTAGGCGCCGCGTGCAGCCACCGATGGGGTGGCTCTACCCGTGTGCGGGCATCGCGTGCAGCCGACCAACGGTCGGCTCTACCGCTTCGGTACCGCGTGCAGCCACCCATGGGGTGGCGCTACCCATCCGTGGGCCGGTCGAACCTGAATACGCTCAGTCACCTGCCCTCAATAGCCGCTGCCTTTGGCCGATAACAGCATTGCCGCGACACGTTCGTCGACCAAAGATGCCCTGCCCATGAATCTGATCAGCCGCTGGAACCAGTATTTCTCCAACCTGTCCGTCAGGCGCAAGCTCAACCTGCTCACCGCGCTCATCGCCGTGGGCGTCATCGCCCTGGCCGTGATCGCTGCGCGCATGCAGTACCTGGACCTCACCGATACCCGCAAGGACAGCCTGAAGATCCAGGTCGAACTGACCTACGGCATCCTGGACCACTACCACCGCCTGGCCGAGACCGGCGAGCTGACCGAACCGGCCGCCAAGGCCGCCGCGCTGGAAGCGCTCGAGCGCATGCGCGCCGACAGCGACGCCTACTACTACAGCGTCTACGACACCCAGTATCGCGTGCTGATGCATCCGTTCCGCAAGGACCTGATCGGCAAGGACATGCAGGCGTTCCGTTCCGAGGACGGCGTGCAGCTGTTCCACGACCTGGTGCAGGTGGCGCGCCAGGGTGGCGGCGTGGTGTCCTACAAGTGGGCCAAGGCGGGCGCCGAAGGCCTGTACGACAAGTCGTCCTATGCCGGCCTGTACGCGCCTTGGCAGTGGGTCATCAGCAGCGGCGTGTACATGGAAGACGTACAGCAGCAGGCGCTGGTGTTCACCGCCATCATGACCGCCAGCGGCGGCGCCGTGGTGCTGATCGTGCTGGCGCTCAGCTGGCTGATCGGCAACCGCATCACCCTGCCGCTGCGCCAGGCCACCCAGGTGGCCGAGAGCATCGCCGCCGGCAAGCTCGACAGCCGCATCGGTACCCAGGCCCACGACGAACCCGGCCGCCTGCTGGAAAGCATGGCGCGCATGCAGCAGCAGCTGCACGCGGTGATCAGCGGCCAGCGCGAGATGGCCAACCGCCACGACGCCGGCCAGACCAGCTACCGCATGGACGAAAGCGCCTTCCCCGGCGAGTACGGGCTGATGGTGCACGAAACCAACACCCTGGTCGGCGCGCACGTGCAGACCATGCAGAGCGTCCTGCAGGTGGTGCAGCGCTACGCGGTGGGCGACCTGTCCGCCGAGATCGCGCGCTACCCCGGCGAGAAGGCCGCCATCACCGACACCGTCGATGCGGTCAAGCAGAACCTGGCCAGCATCAATGCCGAGATCAAGCGCCTGGGCGCGGCTGCGGCGGCCGGTGATTTCAGCCAGCGCGGCGACATCGCCAGCTTCGACCACGACTTCCGCCTGATGATCGCCAACCTCAACGCGATGATGCAGGTCAGCGATGACAACCTGGGCAAGCTCTCGCAGCTGCTCTCGGGCATCGCCGAGGGCGACCTCACGGTGCGCATGCACGGCGACTTCCAGGGCGTGTTCGCCAGCATGCGCGACGATGCCAACGCCACCGTCGCCCAGCTGACCCAGATCGTGGGCCAGATCCAGGCTGCGGCGGGCAGCATCAACCAGGCGGCCGGCGAGATCGCCAGCGGCAACAGCGACCTGTCACGCCGCACCGAACAGCAGGCCGCCAACCTCGAAGAAACCGCCGCCTCGATGGAGGAACTGACCTCCACCGTCCGCCAGAACGCCGAGCATGCCCGCCAGGCCAACCAGCTGGCCATCGGCGCGCACGGCGTGGCCAGCCAGGGCGGCGAGGTCGTCGGCCAGGTGGTCACCACCATGAGCGCGATCGAAGCCAGCTCCAGGCGCATCGCCGAGATCATCTCGGTCATCGACGGCATCGCCTTCCAGACCAACATCCTGGCACTGAACGCAGCGGTCGAAGCCGCGCGTGCCGGCGAACAGGGCCGCGGCTTTGCCGTGGTCGCCTCCGAAGTGCGCACCCTGGCCCAGCGTTCGGCCGGTGCGGCAAAGGAGATCAAGGGCCTGATCGACGACTCGGTGGCCAGCGTGGCCGACGGCTCGGCGCTGGTGCGCAAGGCCGGCACCACCATGGGCGAAATCGTCGCCTCGGTACAGCGCGTGACCGACATCATGGCCGAGATCTCCGCCGCCTCGCAGGAACAGTCGGCCGGCATCGACCAGGTCAACCAGACCGTGGTGCAGATGGACGAAACCACCCAGCAGAACGCCGCGCTGGTGGAAGAAGCCACCGCCGCCGCGCGTGCGATGGAAGAACAGGCCGGCCAGCTGTCCGATGCCGTGGCCATCTTCCGCCTGGACAACCACGTGGCCGCCGCCGTCAGCGCGGTCACCGCGCGCGTGGTGGTGCCCGGCCCGGCCCGGCCTGCCGCCCGCCCGGCCGCACCCGGTCCGGTACGTGCCGCGCCCGCCCCGCGCGCGCCGCGCACCACGCCCGACGACGGCAACTGGCAAGAGTTCTGAGCCTCCGCAGCGGCCACCCGGCCGCCGCCTCCCCACCCTCCTTCGAGTCCGCCCGTGTCCACGCCTTCTGCCCCTGCCACTACCGCCCAGAACGGCCGCGAATTCGAGTTCGCCGATCGTGATTTCCGCCGCGTCTGCGACCTGATCTACCAGCGTGTCGGCATCTCGCTGGCACCGGCCAAGCGCGACATGGTCTACGGCCGCCTGTCGCGGCGCCTGCGGGCGTTGGGCCTGCGCAACTTCCACGACTACCTGGACCAGCTCGAACGCGACGGCGGCGACGAATGGCAGGCGTTCACCAACGCACTGACCACCAACCTCACCGCGTTCTTCCGCGAACCGCACCACTTCGAAAAGCTCGACACCGAACTGCGCGCGCGGGCCGGCCACGGCACTCTGCAGCTGTGGTCGTGCGCGGCCTCCACCGGGGAAGAGCCCTACTCCATGGCCATCACCGCCTGCGAAGCGTTCGGCACGCTCAAGCCGCCGGTACGGATCCTGGCCACCGACGTGGACACCCAGGTGCTGGCCACCGCCAGCCGCGGCGTGTACGCCATCGACCGCGTGTCCGGGCTCGACCCGGCGATCAAGAAACGCTATTTCCAGCGCGGCAGCGGCCCCAACGAAGGCAGCTGCCGGGTCAACCCGGCCCTGCGCGACCTGATCGACTTCCGCCCGCTCAACCTGCTCAGCAACCGCTACGACGTCGGCGGTCCGTTCGACGCCCTGTTCTGCCGCAACGTGATGATCTATTTCGACAAGCCCACCCAGCGCGGCATCCTGTCGCGGCTGATCCAGCACATGGGCGATGACGGCCTGCTCTACACCGGCCACTCGGAGAACTACCTGCACGCCGCCGACCTGATCCAGCCCTGCGGACGCACCCTGTACAAGCGCGCCCCCGGAGCCCCGGCATGAACGCCGTGGTCCGCACCGACGATGTGATGCGCTACTTCGACAGCCGCTTCAAGGTGACCGCCGCCAAGCTGCTGCCCACCCAGTACCTGGTGGTGGACGACGACACCGCGTTGACCACCACGCTCGGTTCGTGCGTGGCCGCCTGCCTGCGCGACCCGGTGCTGAAGATCGGCGGCATGAACCACTTCCTGCTGCCGGAAGGCAACGTCGGCGACGGCGCGCCCGCGCGCTACGGCAGCTATGCCATGGAACTGCTGATCAACGACCTGCTCAAGCGCGGCGCACACCGCAAGCGCCTGGAAGCGAAGGTGTTCGGCGGTGCCAACGTGCTCAAGGGCTTCACCAGCAACCCGGTGGGCACGCGCAACGCCGAGTTCGTGCGCCAGTACCTGCAGGCCGAGCACATCCCGGTGCTGGCCGAGGACCTGTGCGGCATCCATCCGCGCAAGGTGTGGTTCTTCGCCGATACCGGCCGCGTCGTCGTGCAGCGCCTGCCGCACGCCCACGAAGCCGAAGTGGCCGCTACCGAATCGGCCGTGCGCGCCCGCCTGTCCAAGGCCCCGGTCACCGGTGGCGTGGAGCTGTTCGAATGACCCACACCGGCCCCTGTCGCGTGCTGATCGTCGACGACTCCGCGGTCGTACGGCAGATGCTCAGCGAAATCCTCGCCAGCGACCGCGATATCGAGGTCGTCGGCACTGCCGCCGACCCGTTGCTGGCGCGCGAGAAAATCAAGCGCCTGGCCCCGGACGTGATCACCCTGGACGTGGAAATGCCGCGCATGGACGGCCTGGCGTTCCTGGAAAACCTGATGCGGCTGCACCCGCTGCCGGTGGTGATGATTTCCTCGCTGACCGAACGTGGCGCCGACACCACCCTGCAGGCGCTGGCGCTGGGCGCGGTGGATTTCGTGTCCAAGCCGAAATTCGACGTCGCCCGCGGGCTGCAGGCCTATGCCGAAGAGATCATCGGCAAGGTCAAGATGGCCGCGCGCTCCCGCGTTCGTACCCTCGCCCGCCCCAGCGCCCCGCGCATCACCCTGGATGCGGTGGCCCCGGCCGCCGTGCCGCGTGCGATCCAGTTCCGCACCACCGACCGCCTGATCGCCATTGGCGCCTCGGCCGGCGGCACCGAAGCGCTGCGCGTGGTGCTGGAAGGCATGCCCGCCGACGCCCCGGCGGTGGTGATGACCCAGCACCTGCCTGCCACCTTCAGCACCCCGTTCGCCGAACGCCTGGACCGCCATTCGGCGATGTCCGTGCGCGAAGCCAGCGACGGTGAAGCGGTGCTACCCGGCCACGCCTACCTGCCGCCCGGCGGCAAGCACCTGCGCATCATCCGCGACGGTGCGCGCTGGCGCTGCCGTGTGGACGACGGCCCGGCGGTGAACCGGCACAAGCCGGCGGTGGACGTGCTGTTCCGCTCGGTGGCTGAAAGCGCGGGTGCCAACGCGATCGGCGCGATCCTCACCGGCATGGGCGACGACGGCGCCCGCGGCCTGTTGGAACTGCGCAACGCCGGCGCTCCCACCCTGGTGCAGGACGAAGCCACCAGCGTGGTCTGGGGCATGCCCGGCGCGGCTTACAAACTCGGTGCCACCGAAGAAATGGTGCCGCTGGAACGCATCGCCGAACGACTGATGGCCATGGCCCGCGCATAACGTAGAGCCGGGCTCTGCCCGGCTGCCTTTCGCGCGTACCCACCAAGCCGGGCAGAGCCCGGCTCTACGTCGCGGCCTTTCGCGCGTACCCACCAAGCCGGGCAGAGCCCGGCTCTACGTCGCTGCCTTTCGCGCGTACCCACCAAGCCGGGCAGAGCCCGGCTCTACGTCGCTGCCTTTCGCGCGTACCCACCAAGCCGGGCAGAGCCCGGCTCTACGTCGCTGCCTTTCGCGCGTACCTACCAAGCCGGGCAGAGCCCGGCTCTACGTCGCTGCCTTTTGCGCGCACCAACCCAGCCGGGCAGAGCCCGGCTCTACCCGATCAGGGCAGCTTGAACACCACGGGTATCCGCACCGTGCCCGCCACCGGCTGGCCGTTCTCCGTTCCGGCGATGTACGTCCATGTGGCACTGGCCCGCAGGGCGGACTG
Source organism: Stenotrophomonas sp. 364 (assembly GCF_009832905.1). Lineage (NCBI taxonomy): Bacteria > Pseudomonadati > Pseudomonadota > Gammaproteobacteria > Lysobacterales > Lysobacteraceae > Stenotrophomonas > Stenotrophomonas sp. 364. The sequence goes on along the minus strand of NZ_CP047135.1, from coordinate 1,778,103 downwards.
ATCCAACACGTCCGAGCCACTGCTGTGCACGATCGTGGTGGCCGTGCGCTGCCCCTGCGCATCGACATGCACCTCGATCAACAGCTCGCCCTCGATGCCCGCACGGTATTCCGCGGGTGGGTAGATGGGTGGACTGCGGTTCTTGGAGGCGATATCCACTGCAGCGCCCAGGCGTCCGTCCTGCGCAGACGCGGCGAACGCAACCGTGCACAGAAGCGCGGGAATCAGCAGCGCGCGCACGGCGAGGCGCACGAGGGAATGCAGGGACGATCGGCAACGGGGCATGGCGGTCTTCAACGTTCGGGCCGGCCATGATCGCCGCTTGGTATCCGCATCACAACGAAAAACCCCCGGCGTTCACCGGGGGTTTCTTGTTTTCAGCCCATCGACCCACGGTCGATGGCTACCGGTTGCCGGCCATCGGCCGGCAACGCATCAGGCAGCGACCGTCTTGGCCACGTCCTGGTAGTCCTCGATCTGGTCGAAGTTCATGTAGCGGTAGATGTCCTTGCTGCTGGCATCCAGCACGCCGATGTCGGCCATGTACTCTTCCTTGGTCGGGATGCGACCCAGACGCGAGCAGATCGCGGCCAGTTCGGCCGACCCCAGGTACACGTTGGAGTTGCGGCCCAGACGGTTCGGGAAGTTGCGGGTCGAGGTCGAGAACACCGTGGCGCCCTCGCGCACCTGTGCCTGATTGCCCATGCACAGCGAGCAGCCCGGCATTTCCATGCGTGCGCCGGCGGTGCCGAAGGTGCCGTAATGGCCTTCCTTGGTCAGCTCCGAGGCATCCATCTTGGTGGGCGGGGCCACCCACAGCTTGGTCGGGATGTCGCGCTTGCCTTCCAGCAGCTTGGCCGCCGCACGGAAGTGGCCGATGTTGGTCATGCACGAACCGATGAAGACTTCATCGATGGCCGCGCCGGCCACGTCCGACAGCGTCTTGACGTCGTCCGGATCGTTCGGGCAGGCCACGATCGGCTCGTGGATGTCGGCCAGGTCGATCTCGATGACGGCGGCGTACTCGGCGTCGGCATCCGGGGCCAGCAGCTCCGGGTTGGCCAGCCACGCTTCCATCTTCTCGATGCGACGCGCCAGCGAACGGGCGTCCTGGTAACCCTCGGCGATCATCCACTTCAGCAGCGTGATGTTGCTGGTGAGGTACTCGATGATCGGCTCCTTGTTCAGGTGCACCGAGCAACCGGCGGCCGAACGCTCGGCCGAGGCATCGGAGAGTTCGAACGCCTGCTCGACCTTCAGGTCCGGCAGACCTTCGATTTCCAGAATGCGACCGGAGAAGATGTTCTTCTTGCCGGCCTTGGCCACGGTCAGCAGGCCCGACTTGATCGCGTACAGCGGGATCGCGTTGACCAGGTCACGCAGGGTCACGCCCGGCTGCATCTTGCCCTTGAAGCGGACCAGCACCGATTCGGGCATGTCCAGCGGCATCACGCCGGTGGCGGCCGCGAAGGCGACCAGGCCCGAGCCGGCCGGGAACGAAATGCCCACCGGGAAACGGGTGTGCGAGTCGCCGCCGGTGCCGACGGTGTCGGGCAGCAGCATGCGATTGAGCCAGCTGTGGATCACGCCGTCGCCCGGGCGCAGCGAGATGCCGCCACGGGTGGAGATGAACTCCGGCAGCGTGTGGTGGGTCTTGACGTCCACCGGCTTCGGGTACGCGGCGGTGTGGCAGAACGACTGCATCACCAGGTCGGCCGAGAAGCCCAGGCAGGCCAGGTCCTTCAGCTCGTCACGGGTCATCGGGCCGGTGGTGTCCTGCGAGCCCACCGAGGTCATCTTCGGTTCGCAGTAGGTGCCCGGGCGCATGCCCTGGCCTTCCGGCAGGCCACAGGCGCGGCCGACCATCTTCTGCGCCAGCGAGAAGCCCTTGCCGGTATCCGGCGGGTCCATCGGCAGGCGGAACAGGTCGGTCGGGGCCAGGCCCAGCGCTTCACGCGCCTTGGCGGTCAGGCCGCGGCCGATGATCAGCGGAATGCGGCCACCGGCGCGCACTTCATCGAACAGCACGTCGGACTTGACCTTGAACTCGGCGATCACCGCGCCATCCTTCAGGGCCTTGCCGTCGTAGGGGCGCAGCTCGATCACATCGCCCATGTTCATCTGCGACACGTCGAGTTCGATCGGCAGCGCACCGGCGTCTTCCATGGTGTTGTAGAAGATCGGGGCGATCTTGGAACCCAGGCACACGCCGCCGAAGCGCTTGTTCGGGATGAACGGAATGTCTTCGCCGGTGAACCACAGCACCGAGTTGGTGGCCGACTTGCGGCTGGAACCGGTACCGACCACGTCGCCCACGTAGGCCACCAGGTGGCCCTTGTCCTTCAGCGATTCAATGAACTTGACCGGGCCGCGCTTGCCGTCTTCTTCCGGTTCGATGCCATCACGCTTGTTCTTCAGCATCGCCAGGGCGTGCAGCGGGATGTCCGGGCGGGTGGTGGCATCCGGGGCCGGCGACAGGTCGTCGGTGTTGGTTTCGCCAGTCACCTTGAGCACGGTGATGGTCAGGCTCTCGGGCACCTGCGGGCGGCTGGTGAACCACTCCGCATCGGCCCAGCTCTGCAGCACGCCCTGGGCGTTCGCGTTGCCGGCCTTGGCCTTTTCCTGCACATCGTGGAAGGCATCGAACACCAGCAGGGTGTTCTTCAGCGCATCGGCGGCGATCGCGCCGACGGTGGCGTCGTCCAGCAGCTGCACCAGCGGGGCGACGTTGTAACCACCGAGCATGGTGCCCAGCAGCTCGGTGGCGCGCTCGCGCGTGATCAGCGGATTGACTTCGCTGCCCAGCGCGATCGCGGCCAGGTACGAGGCCTTGACCTTGGCCGCGTCATCGACGCCGGCCGGCACGCGGTGGGTCAGCAGGTCCAGCAGGAACCCGGCTTCGCCGGCGGGCGGGTTCTTCAGCAGTTCGATGACGTCGGCCGTCTGCTGGGCGTTCAGCGGCAGCGGCGGGATGCCAAGCGCGGCGCGCTCGGCTACGTGGTGGCGGTAGGCTTCCAACATGACAACTCCCGGGATTTCTTTGAAAAGACTGCGATTGAATACAGCGGTGGAATACGTGGGCTCAAGCGTGCGGCACGATCAGCTTCAGGCCCTTGAAGTAGTCGCGGTAAAACGTATCGTTCCAGGTGATCAGGCCATCGCACTGCAGCAGCGCGTGCGACCCGACCATGAAATCGTCCAGCCCGCGCCTGCCGGTGCCGCGTTGGCGGTGGCGGCGGTGCATCTCGCCGGCGCGCAACGCCGACTTGGCTTCCAGCGGGCTGAAATGGATGCCCATTTCCTCCAGCGCGCCCTGCACCTCGGCGCCGCCGCGCAGGGAGGCGCAGATCTCGGCCAGGGTGACGCCACAGATCACCACGCGGCCCCCGACCAGGCTTTGACGCAGGCAGGCTTCCACGGCATCGGCCTGGGGCCCGTTGCTGAGCAGCTCGATCAGGACCGGGGAATCAACGGCAATCATGCGCGGCTCACTCGGCGTCGCGAACCGCGTCGACGGCGGCCTGGGCCGAATCGAAGCCATCCAGGGCGAACTTGCCGCGTGCGCGCGAAATCGCGTCGTCCACGCTCTTGCGCAGGATGATCCGGCTGCCGTCCAGTTCCACTTTCAGCTGGGTGCCCTTGGTCAGGCCAAGCGCATCGCGGACCGCCTTGGGCAAGGTGATCTGTCCGCGTTCTGCAACGGTGGCTTCCATCGGTAGGCCCTCCAAAGTATGCACAAATTATACATACTTCCGGGGGCATACTTCTACCCGAGGACGCGCCACTTCCCACCCCAGCCTTGCCGGGCAAAGGATACGCAGGTCCCCATGACATCAGCGATACATATCTCTATGTACCCTGAGACCCGATGCCGCAGGCCGAAGGCCGGCTGAATCGTTCATACTCGGAACGGTCACCGGGCCTATGGGCCAACGGCGAACGCAAGCAGGCCTGCCTCGGGCGGGCCAACGCAAGCCATCCGCAAGAGGAGTCACCCCGCATGAGCGATTCGTTCTCCACCCGCAGCCAGCTGGACGTCGGCGGCACGACCTACGACTACTTCAGCCTGCCCAAGCTCGGACAGCAGTTCGACATCTCCCGCCTGCCCTACTCGATGAAGATCCTGCTGGAGAACCTGCTCCGGCACGAGGACGGCGGCGCCACGGTCGGCCGCGACCACATCGAGGCGGTGGCCCGCTGGAACCCGACCGCCGAGCCGGACATCGAGATTGCCTTCATGCCCGCGCGCGTGGTCCTGCAGGATTTCACCGGCGTGCCCTGCGTGGTCGACCTGGCTGCGATGCGTGATGCGGTGGTCAAGCTGGGCGGCCGCCCGGAACAGATCAATCCGCAGATTCCGTCGGAGCTGGTGATCGACCATTCGGTGCAGGTGGACGTGTTCGGCACGCCCGACGCGCTGGACCTCAACGGCAAGATCGAATTCCAGCGCAACATGGAGCGCTACGGCTTCCTGCGCTGGGGCCAGAAGGCCTTCGACAACTTCAAAGTGGTGCCGCCGAACACCGGCATCGTCCACCAGGTAAACCTGGAGAACCTGGCGCGCGTGGTGATGACCGCCGACAAGGACGGTACGCCGGTCGCCTACCCCGACACCGTGTTCGGCACCGACAGCCATACCACCATGATCAACGGCATCGGTGTGCTCGGCTGGGGCGTGGGCGGCATCGAGGCCGAGGCGGCCATGCTCGGCCAGCCCTCCTCGATGCTGATCCCGCAGGTGGTGGGCTTCAAGCTCACCGGCAAGCTGCCCGAGGGCGCCACCGCCACCGACCTGGTGCTCACCGTTACCCAGCAGCTGCGCAAGCATGGCGTGGTCGGCAAGTTCGTCGAGTTCTTCGGCGAAGGCCTGCAGCACCTGCCGCTGGCCGACCGCGCCACGATCGGCAACATGGCCCCGGAATACGGCGCCACCTGCGGCATCTTCCCGATCGACGAAGAATCACTGAACTACCTGCGCCTGTCCGGTCGCAGCGAAGAGCAGATCGCGCTGGTCGAGGCCTACGCCAAGGCGCAGGGCCTGTGGCACGACGCGCAGACCACGCACGCCAGCTACAGCGCCACGCTGGAACTGGACATGGGCACGGTCAAGCCGTCGCTGGCCGGCCCCAAGCGCCCGCAGGACCGCGTGCTGCTGGAAGACGTCAAGCAGAACTACCGCGACAGCCTGGTGGGGCTGACCACCAACCGCGACAAGCGCACTGAGGATGTCTCCAACTTCGTCAACGAAGGCGGCGGCGCGGCGGTCGGCAACGAACAGCTGGCCAAGGGCTACAGCGATGTGGAACTGGACGGCACGACATTCCGCCTGAAGGATGGCGCGGTGGTGATCGCCGCGATCACCTCGTGCACCAACACCTCCAATCCGGCGGTGATGATCGGTGCAGGCCTGCTCGCGCGCAACGCGGCCGCCAAGGGCCTGGACCGCAAGCCGTGGGTAAAGACTTCGCTTGGCCCAGGCTCGCGCGTGGTCACCGATTACCTTGAAAAGGCCGGTGTGCTCACCGAGCTGGAAAAGATCGGCTTCTACGTGGTCGGCTACGGCTGCACCACCTGCATCGGCAACTCCGGCCCGCTCCCGGCCGAAGTGAGCGCCGGGATCGCCGCCGGCGACCTGGTGGTGACCTCGGTGTTGTCGGGCAACCGCAACTTCGAAGGCCGCGTGCACCCGGAAGTCAAAATGAACTACCTGGCCAGCCCGCCCCTGGTGGTGGCCTACGCGATTGCCGGCACAACCGACATCGACCTGACCACCGAGCCGCTGGGCAAGGACCGCGACGGCAACCCGGTGTACCTGCGCGACATCTGGCCGAGCAACAAGGAAATCGGCGATGTGATCGCCGCAACCATCGGGCCGGAGATGTTCAAGCAGAACTACGCCGACGTGTTCAAGGGCGACACCCGCTGGAACACCATCGCTTCGCCGGACGGCGACCTGTACGCATGGGACGGCGCATCGACCTACATCAAGAATCCGCCCTACTTCGACGGCATGACCATGCAGGTCGGTCACGTCGACGACGTGCACGGCGCACGGGTGATGGGCCTGTTCGGCGACTCGATCACCACCGACCACATCTCCCCGGCCGGCAACATCAAGAAGGACTCGCCGGCGGGCCGCTTCCTGCAGGAGCGCGGCGTGCAGCCGGCCGACTTCAACAGCTACGGCAGCCGCCGCGGCAACGATGACGTCATGGTGCGCGGTACGTTCGCCAACATTCGCATCAAGAACCTGATGTTCGGGGGCGAGGAAGGCGGCAACACGCTGTACTTCCCCGCCGGCGGTGGCGAGCCGCAGAAGCTGGCGATCTACGACGCGGCCATGAAGTACAAGGCCGACGGCGTGCCGCTGGTGGTGTTCGCCGGCAAGGAATACGGCACCGGCTCGTCGCGTGACTGGGCGGCCAAGGGCACCAACCTGCTGGGCGTCAAGGCCGTGATCACCGAGAGCTTCGAGCGCATCCACCGCTCCAACCTGGTGGGCATGGGCGTGCTGCCGCTGCAGTTCAAGGCCGGCGAGAACGCGCAGAGCCTGGGCCTGGACGGCTCGGAAACCATCGATATCACCGGCTTGAACGATGGTGCCAGCAAGACGGCCACGGTGACCGCGACCAAGGCCGATGGCACGGCGAAGACCTTCGAGGTCCACGTCATGCTGCTGACGCCGAAGGAAGTGGAGTACTTCAAGCACGGCGGCCTGCTGCAGTACGTGCTGCGCCAACTGGCAGCCAAGGGCTGACCCCAGCGGTAGGCCCCGGCCGTTGGTCGGGGCTGCCGCGATAGCGCCACGACCAACGGTCGTGGCGCGCCACGGCCGTGGTCCACCGGTTCGTGGCCGCATGCGGCCGCCCCCACGGCGGATCGCCGCCCCTTCACGCCCCCTTCGCCTTTTCCATCCGGCCCGGTATGCTGCCCGGACGTGAACTGGCGGATACTCAGGGCCAGCACACACTTTCATCAACGATTCCTGGAGGGGGAATATGAGTCTGGAACGTCCCTGGCTGCAGAGCTATCCCAACGGCGTACCTGCCGAGATCGACGTCAACGAGTTCGCTTCGGTCTCTGCCGTGTTCGATACCTCGGTGGCCAAGTACCGCGACCGTCCCGCCTACTCCAGTTTCGGCAAGCAGCTCACCTACGGTGAAACCGACGCGCTGGTCGAGCAGTTCGCTGCCTACCTGCTCGGCGAGCTGCAGCTCAAAAAGGGCGATCGCGTCGCCCTGATGATGCCCAACTGCCTGCAGTACCCGGTGGCCACCTTCGGCGTGCTGCGCGCCGGCCTCACCGTGGTCAACGTCAACCCGCTGTACACCGCGCGCGAGCTCAAGCACCAGCTGGTGGATTCGGGCGCCGCGGTGCTGGTGGTGGTCGACAACTTCGGCGACACCGTCCAGCAGGTCATTGCCGACACCCCGATCAAGCAGGTCATCACCACCGGCCTGGGCGACATGCTCGGCGCCAAGGGCCTGCTGGTGAACTTCGTGCTGAAGTACATCAAGAAGATGGTGCCCAACTACAGCATCCGCGGCGCGGTGCGGTTCAACCAGGCGCTCAAGCTGGGCAGCCGCCATACCCTGCCCAAGGTCGAGATCGACCACGAGGATGTGGCCTTCCTGCAATACACCGGCGGCACCACGGGCGTGGCCAAGGGCGCCATGCTCACCAACCGCAACCTGATCGCCAACATGCAGCAGGCCTCGGCGTGGCTGTCCACGTCCGGCATCGAGCCGGGCAAGGAAGTGATCATCACGGCGCTGCCGCTGTACCACATCTTCGCATTGACGGCGAACGGCCTGGTCTTCATGAAGTTCGGTGGCTGCAACCACCTGATCACCAACCCGCGCGACATGAAGGGTTTCGTCAAGGAGCTCAAGGCCACCCGCTTCACCGCCATCACCGGCGTCAACACGCTGTTCAACGGCCTGCTCAACACGCCCGGTTTCGACGAGATCGACTTCTCGACCGTGAAGTTCACCCTGGGCGGCGGCATGGCCGTGCAGCGCGCGGTTGCCGAGCGCTGGAAGAAGGCCACGGGCGTGACGCTGGTGGAAGCCTATGGCCTCACCGAAACCTCACCGGCCGCCTGCATCAATCCGCTCAACCTGGCCGAGTACAACGGCGCGATCGGCCTGCCGATCCCGTCCACCGATGCGTGCGTCAAGGATGACAACGGCAAGACCCTGACCCCGGGCGAAGTGGGCGAGCTGTGCATCAAGGGCCCGCAGGTGATGAAGGGCTACTGGCAGCGGCCGGAAGAAACCGCCCAGGCCATCGACGCCGACGGCTGGCTGCACACCGGCGACATGGCGCGGATGGACGAGCACGGCTTCTTCTACATCGTCGACCGCAAGAAGGACATGATCCTGGTGTCCGGCTTCAACGTGTACCCCAACGAGGTCGAAGACGTCATCGCGATGATGCCCGGCGTGCTCGAAGTGGCCGCAGTCGGCGTGCCTGATGAGAAGTCCGGCGAAGTGGTCAAGGTGGTCATCGTCAAGAAGGACCCGAACCTGACCGCCGAGATGGTCAAGGAACACGCCCGGGCCAACCTGACCGGTTACAAGCACCCGCGGATCGTGGAGTTCCGCAAGGAACTGCCGAAGACCAACGTCGGCAAGATCCTGCGCCGCGAACTGCGCGATACGCCTGCCCCGTAAGGATGTGCGGACAGCGATGACGAACAGGACCCCTGCCGGAAACGGCGGGGGTTTTTGATTGGCGCGCCTCCGGTCGGAAGGACGACATGCCGCTGCCAAGGGCGGTGGTACTGGTAGGGTCGGCTCCCAACCTCTGCCGATGCATCAGATCGTCGCGGCGAACGCATGGCCGTCGCCGAAGTGCGCCATGGACCCCGCGCTGCATCGGCGCGCCCGCCCCGGCCACCGGTAACGTACGCAGCCTCCACCCTCCATATTTATCAAATTCCGAAACGTAGCGCCAGGCCCTGTGCCAGCCCCTGCGCGCCGCAGGATGCCCCGCCCCGCAGGGGTTTGCCGGCCTCGCCTTGCCAAGGCGGGCCGTGCCGGGTGCTCCCTGGGACGGCGCGGCGGCCGGGCGGTACCAGCCCCGCTTGCGGGCGGTTCACACCCCGCGCATAGAATCACTCGCCGCCGCACGTTCTGCTCGCCCCCTTCATTCTCCGTCCGCAATGCGGTCGGCCGGACGGTCTTACGGAGAACTCCCATGTCTGCAGTCCATCCCTTTGCCCCCCGCCCGCAGCTGCACCCGACCCTGCGCATCACCGAAGAAGCGCACCGTGACGTGTACTGGATCCACATGCACGCCAACCTGGTCGACAACCCCGGCCGCCCCTGCTTCGCTTCGCGGCTGGTGGACGATATCGTGGGCTACCAGCGCGAGCTCGGCGAGCGCCTGAGCATCTCCCACGCGCTGTCCCCGCACGTGGTGCTGGCCTCGGACAGTGATGTGTTCAACCTGGGTGGCGACCTGGAACTGTTCTGCCGCCTCATCCGCGAGGGCGACCGCCCGCGCCTGCTCGACTATGCCCAGCGCTGCGTGCGTGGGGTGCACGCGTTCCACGCCGGCCTGGGCGTGCGTGCGCACAGCATCGCGCTGGTGCAGGGCAACGCGCTCGGCGGTGGCTTCGAGGCGGCCCTGAGCTGCCACACCATCGTGGCCGAGGAAGGCGTGCTGATGGGCCTGCCCGAAGTGCTGTTCGACCTGTTCCCGGGCATGGGCGCCTACTCCTTCATGTGCCAGCGGATCAGCCCGCGCCTGGCCGAGAAGATCATGCTGGAAGGCAACCTCTACACCGCACGCCAGCTGCACGAGATGGGCCTGGTGGACGTGGTGGTGCCGGTCGGTGAAGGCGTCGCCGCGGTCGAACGGGTGATCAAGGACAGCAAGCGCATTCCGCACGCCTGGGCGGCCATGCGCGAAGTGTCGGAAGTGTCCAGCATGGTGCCGCTGCACGAAATGATGCGGATCACCGAGATCTGGGTCGACACGGCCATGCAGCTGGGCGAAAAGTCGCTGCGTACGATGGACCGGCTGGTGCGTGCACAAGGACGGCGCAATGGTGATGCCGGCTGAGCCTGGCCATGTTCAGGAGGGCGTGCACTCATCGCCATCGGACTGCCGCAGGGCGACAGCCCGGGCGTCGAGTGCCTTCCTTCCCTGCCGCAACGCATTGCCCAGCGTGGCCGCACGCGGGGTCCATTCGGCCTTGAGCTGCCAGTCGGGCATGCGCATCAGTTCACCCCCGGCGCTGGCCACCTGTACCAGGCCGAGGTTGCTGGCCACCCCACGCAGCGCGTGGGCGTGTTCGCGCAGCTGATCCCAGGCCTGCTGTTCACCACTGGCCTGGATGCGGGCCATGCAGCCGTCGACATCGCTCAGGCACTGGGCGATGAACTGCTTTTCAAACCCCTCCCCCATGCCCAGCGCGGCCAGCTCGTCGAGCACCGCCGGATCGAGTGCGCCGGCCACCACCGGCGCGGCGGGCACCGCCTGGATACCCGGCTCGGGCCGGGTGTTGGCGGCGATGTCGGCCAGGATGTCCAGCAACCGCGTCGCCACCACCGGCTTGGCCAGGAACGCGCGCGCACCGGCCTGTTCGCAGCGCAGGATCGAATCGGGGGTAACATCCGCACTGAGCACCATCACCGGGATGTAGGGCATGCCGCTGGCCTGCATCACCCGCAGCTGCTTGAGCAGGTCCAGCCCGCTCATGCCCGGCATGTGCAGGTCGACGATGGCGGTGTCGAAGTCGGACTGTTCCAGCATGTCCAGCACCTGTTCGCCGCCATTGACGCAGACCACTTTGTGGCCGGCCTTTTCCAGCAGGCGCTGCAGCACCATGCGGTTGGCCGCATGGTCGTCGGCCACCAGCACGCGCAGGCTGCGCACCCGGGCGCGGTGGCGCAGGAACGGATTGGAGAACGCGATGACGTTGCCGTTCTCGGTGGTATCACCGGACAGCACCGGGGTCATCGCCACGTCCAGCGCGATTTCCACCCAGAACACGCTGCCACGCGGACTGTTGGCGCTGTAGCCGATGCGGCCGCCCATCGACTCGACCAGGCCCTTGGCAATGGAGGTGCCGAGCCCGGTGCCCTCGTGGCGGCGGGCCAGGCCCACGTCGGCCTGCTCGAACGCGTCGAACAGGCGCTCGCGCAACGCGGCCGGCACGCCGATGCCGCTGTCGAGGATCTCAAAGCGCAGCATCACCCGCTCGCCAGCCTGCCCGTCCAGCAGCGACACGCGCAGTTCCACGAACCCGTCATCGGTGAACTTGACCGCGTTGCCCATCAGGTTGAGCAGGATCTGCTGCAGGTGGCCGGCATCGCCGTACAGGCGCGGCGGCACGTGCTCGTCCACCACCACGCGGTACTCCAGCGCCTTGGTGCGCGCCTGCGGGGTCAGGATCAGGTTGATCGCCTGCAGCACGTCGGCCAGGGCGAATTCGTGGCGCTCCACGCGGACCTTGCCGGCCTCGATGGCCGAGATGTCCAGCACCTCCTCCACCAGCGCAAGCAGGCTGCGCGCCGAGGCCTGGATGGTGTTGAGGCACTCGCGCTGCTCTTCGTCCAGGCGGGTGGTGGCCAGCACTTCGGTCATGCCGGCCAGGCCGTTCAGCGGGGTGCGAAATTCGTGGCTCATGTTGGCCAGGAAGCGGCTCTTGGCTTCGTTGGCCTGGCGCGCCTCGGCCACCGCGCGGGTCAGCGCGTGCAGCAGCGAATCGAAGTACAGCGGGATCGCCGCCAGGCCCAGCAGCAGCCCCCACGCCAGGTAACTGTGCTGCTGCCAGTACGGCGCCAGCATGATGGTGCACAGGAAGGCCACGCAGCCCATGGCCGTGGCCACGCGCAGGTAGGTACTGCCATAGCGCATGCCGTTGCCGATGGTGACCCACAGGCACACCGCATACAGCGGGGCGGCCGGCTCGCCTTGGATGGTCATGATCAGCCCCATGCAGGAGTAGTCGGTGAGCATGCCGATCACCCGCCGCACGTGCGATACGCCCGGCTGCAGCAGGATGGCCACCAGCAGCCCGGCCGACACGGTCAGTTCGAAGGCCAGGATCAGCCAGGTGGCCAGCAGCGTATCGCCGTGGTTCTCCAGGTAGCGCCAGCCCAGGTAGATGATGAACAGCGCGGTGATGGCAATGCGGATCAGGTTCTGCGCGTGCTCGCTGTCGGGCCGGCCGGACAGGCGCTGCCTGAAGCGGGCCAGCAGGTGCTGCTTGCCGGCGTGGCCGGTGCGGGGAGAGTCGTTCATGGGGGGCACTCGCATGCGTCGGCGCAGCAGGGTCGAGCAGCACATCGGCACCACTGCCAGCCCCAGCCAAAGGAAGAAAGCCAGCCTGGCGTTGTCCATCCAGTACGGAGTCAGCAACACGGTGGTGCCAAAGCCAAGCATCGCCAGCGCAATGGCCGCGGCCAGGTACCGGTTGCCATAGCGCAGCCCATTGCCCACTGTCACCCACATCACCACCGCATACACCCAGGCCAGCGGCTCGCCCATCTGGATCATGCCCAGCGCGATCAGCCCATAGTCGGCCAACATGCCAACCACCCGGCGCAGGTGCGAACGCTGCGGCCGCCATAGCAGCCAGCCCAGCAACAACAACGACATGCCCAGCCCGGTCAGCGCCGTGGCCAGCACGCCGTGGTATTGGTCCAGCAGATGGTTGCGCGCTCCGGCAAGCAGCACGTACAGCAGGATCAGCGAAATCAGCGCGATCCGCACGACCACCTGGCCGTGCTCGGTATCCGGACGTTGCGCCAGTCGGCGCGTCAGCCACGGGTACAGGGGCTGCATCTCACATTCCCGGGCGGGTCGAGGCGGTCGAGTGCTGGGCGCAGATTTCTTCCAGCTGCTCGCGGCCCTTCATCAGCGCGTCCACGCAGCGCGGGTCGAACAGGCGGCCGCGTTGCGCGTACAGGTAGGCCATGGTGGCTTCCATCGTCCATGCTTCCTTGTACGGGCGTGGCGAGATCAGTGCGTCGAATACATCGGCCACCGCCACGATCCGCGCTTCCAGCGGGATCGCATCGCCGATCAGGCCATCGGGGTACCCGCTGCCGTCATATCGCTCATGGTGGCGCAGCGCGATCAGCGCGCCCACCTGGATGAAGCGGTTCTGACTGCCGCTGAGCAGCTCGTAGCCGATCCGCGGGTGCCGGCGCATGATCGCCAGCTCTTCTTCGTTGAGCTTGCCCTGCTTGAGCAGCACCGCATCGGGAATGGCGATCTTGCCCATGTCGTGCAGCGGCGCGGCCATTTCGATCAGCTTGCACTCTTCCTCGGGCAGACCGAGTTGTTCGGCGATCAGCCCGGCCACGTGCGCCATGCGCTCCAGGTAGGCGCTGGTGCCGGCATCACGGAACTCGATCGCACGCGCCAGCCGCGACAGGGTCTCGCGTTCACGCTCTTCCACTTCGTGCATGCTGGCCAGCAGGCGCTGCTCCAGCGACAGCGCACGCTGTTTGACGTTTTCCGATTGCTGGCGCAGCTGCAGCAGGTTGTAGCAGCGCGCGCGCAGTTCGCGCGGGCGGATCGGCTTGACCAGGAAATCGATCACGCCCGCTTCCAGCGCGGCCTGGCGGATGGGTTCGTCGCCGACCACGGTGATCAGGATCACGGGGATGTCGCGGTGCTTGGGCAGGCGGCGGAACCGGCGGGCGAATTCCAGCCCGTCCATTTCCGGCATGCGGTAGTCGAGCAGCAGCAGGTCGACCGGGTGCGACTCGCACCAGGCCAGCGCGGTGAGCGGGTCGCCGAAGTCGTGCACGCTCAGTTCGGGCGCGATGTCCTCGATGACATGACGCAGCATGGTGCGCGCGGACGTCTGATCGTCAACGATGACAATATTCAAGGCTGCTTCCGCCGTCTTCCTGGACCACACTGGAACATGCTGCGGAAAGGATACTCCGCCACTCTGCACACTGGCACCTTGCATGGATCCGCCTCCCGTCGCGATCGCCCGGTTCATGATCGTAGCCGCAGTGTGAGGCGGACGTCACGCCCGCCCCCTGCTCGATCATTGCCTGGCCATCACGCAGAACTGCCCGGATGACCACGCAGAAACGATACGCGCGCGGCCACGACAGCGGAACCCCGCCCGGGATGCCCGTGTCGGGCACCCGGACGTACGTCTCAGTTTTCCGGACGCATGTAGGGGAACAGCAGGACATCACGAATCGAACTGCTGCCGGTCAGCAGCATCACCAGGCGGTCGATGCCGATGCCCAGGCCGCCGGTCGGCGCCATACCGTACTCCAGCGCACGGATGTAATCGGCGTCGTAGTGCATGGCCTCGTCGTCGCCGCCTTCCTTGGCCGTCACCTGGGCCTGGAAGCGGGCGGCCTGGTCTTCCGGGTCGTTCAACTCGGAGAAGCCATTGGCCAGCTCCTTGCCGTTGATGAACAGCTCGAAGCGGTCGGTGTAGCCCGGCTGGTCATCGTTGGCGCGGGCCAGCGGAGACACCTCGACCGGGTGGTCGGTGATGAAGGTCGGCTGCACCAGGGTGTGCTCGACGGTCGCCTCGAAGATCTCCAGCAGCAGCTTGCCCCAGCCATAGGACGGCTTGATGCGGATCTTCAGGCGCTCGCAATGGGCGGCCAGCGCGTCGCGGTCGGTGCAGTCGGCGGCGCTGATCTCCGGGTTGTGGTGGCGCACCGCCTCGTCCATGCGCCAGCGGCGGAACGCCGGGGCCAGGTCGATGGTGGCACCGTCCCACTCCACCGTGGTGGTGCCCAGTACCTTGCTGGCCACGTCACGGATCACGCCCTCGGTCAGGTCCATCACTTCGGTGTACGTGGCGTAGGCCTCGTACAGCTCCATCATGGTGAATTCCGGATTGTGGCGGGTGCTCACGCCTTCATTGCGGAAGTTGCGGTTGATCTCGTACACCCGCTCCAGCCCACCCACGACCAGGCGCTTGAGGTACAGCTCCGGGGCCACGCGCAGGTACAGGTCCAGGTCCAGCGCGTTGTGGTGGGTGGTGAACGGCTTGGCCGTGGCGCCGCCGGGGATGTAATGCATCATCGGCGTTTCGACTTCCAGGAAGTCGCGGCTGTCCAGCCAGGCGCGCATGGCGCGGATGATCCGCGAGCGCTTGATGAACACCTCGCGCGACTCCGGGGTCACGATCAGGTCCACGTAGCGCTGGCGGTAGCGCTGCTCCACGTCGGCCAGGCCGTGCCACTTGTCCGGCAGCGGGCGCAGCGACTTGGTCAGCAGGCGGATGCTGGTGGCCTTGACCGACAGTTCGCCGGTCTTGGTGCGGGTCAGCCCGCCTTCCACGCCGATGATGTCGCCCACGTCCCAGCCCTTGAAGGCGGTGTAGGCATCGCCCAGGGTGCTGCCCTGCAGGAACAGCTGGATGCGGCCGGACTCGTCCTGGATCTGGGCGAAGCTGGCCTTGCCCATGACGCGCTTGGCCATCAGGCGGCCGGCCATCTTCACCTGGCGGTCGGTGGCTTCCAGCGCTTCGGCGGTCCACTGCTCGGCGTCGGCGAACTCGGCCTGCAGGGTGCCGGCGAACTGTTCGCGGCGGAAATCGTTCGGGTAGGCGATGCCCTGCCCGCGCAGGGCGGTCAGTTTCGCGCGGCGCTCGGCGATGAGGCTGTTCTCGTCGACGGGGGGCTGCGGCGCGGCGGTCTGATCGTTCATGGCGTGGGTCTATGTATGTCGGGGGGAGGTACGGTCCCCGCCATCATGCCGATGGTCGGGGCGGATTGCGAAACCGGGCGCGGCCCGGGCACACCGGATCGGGGCCGCGCGCGGCGGCCCCGACGGTCAGGCGTCGGTGCGTTTGGCACCCACGGCCAGGCCGGACTTCAGGCTGGCTTCGACGAACTCGTCGAGGTCGCCGTCCAGCACCTTCTGCGTGTCCGACCGTTCGATGCCGGTGCGCAGGTCCTTGATACGGCTCTGGTCGAGCACGTAGTTGCGGATCTGGCTGCCCCAGCCGATGTCGGACTTGGTGGCTTCCACGGCGTCACGCTCGGCGTTGCGCTTCTGGATTTCCAGCTCGTACAGCTTGGCGGCCAGCATCTTCATCGCGTTGTCGCGGTTCTGGTGCTGGCTGCGGCCGGTCTGGCAGGCCACGACCGTGTTGGTCGGAATGTGCGTGATGCGCACCGCCGATTCGGTCTTGTTGACGTGCTGGCCACCGGCACCGGAGGACCGGTACACGTCGGTGCGCAGGTCGGCCGGGTTGATGTCGATCTCGATGTTGTCATCGACTTCCGGCGACACGAACACCGAGGTGAAGCTGGTGTGGCGGCGGTTGTCCGAATCGAACGGCGACTTGCGCACCAGGCGGTGCACGCCGGTTTCGGTCTTCAACCAGCCGTAGGCGTAATCGCCTTCGACGCGCAGCGTGGCCGACTTGATGCCGGCGACGTCGCCACCGGACACTTCCATCAGCTCGGTCTTCCAGCCGCGCGATTCGCACCAGCGCAGGTACATGCGCAGCAGGATCTCGGCCCAGTCCTGGGCTTCGGTACCACCGGCGCCGGCCTGGATGTCGACGAACGCCGCGGCGTTGTCCATCTGGCCAGAGAACATGCGCTGGAATTCCAGCTGTTCGACGTGCTTCTGGTATTTGTCCAGGTCGGCGACCACGGCCAGGGCGGTATCTTCGTCCTGTTCGCTGTCGGCCAGTTCCAGCAGTTCGCCGGACTCGGACAGGCCATCCAGGATCGTGGCGATGCCGCCCACGGTCTTTTCAAGGTTGGCGCGTTCGCGGCCCAGGTTCTGGGCGTATTCGGCGTTGTTCCAGATATCCGGGTTTTCCAGTTCCCGGGTTACTTCTTCCAGACGCTCTTTCTTGGCGTCGTAGTCAAAGATACCCCCTGAGCGACAGCACGCGATCGGTCAGATCGGTGATGCGCTGGCGGACAGGATTGAGCTCGATCATGTCGGCAATTAGTGCGTGCGAAAAGACTGTCCATCATAGCCTATCCGGGGCTTTGAGGCCGCAACGGCCGGCGGCGGTGGCGCCCGGGCGGCCCGCGTCAGCGATGGGTGAACACGCCGGGCGGGCCAGAGGGTAGACTCCTGCCGCGCCCGGTGGCCCCCGCCAGCGGTCGCCCCCAATACCACCTACATGGAGCTTTACCCGATGAGGAAGTCATCCTCCGCTGTTCTGCTGGCCCTGGCCTGCTTCGCCGCTGGCAACGCCTCGGCCATCGACCTGAAGTCGCTGGCCGGCACCGGCATGAAGGCCGGCCAGGCCCTGACCCTGTCCGATGCCGACGTGGCCAAGGCCGCCGACCAGGCCTGCGCGTACATGGACAAGGACAACAAGATCGCACCGGCCAACAGCCCGTATGCCCAGCGCCTGGCCAAGATCACCCAGGGCCTGGCCAACGAAGACGGCCTGAACCTCAACTTCAAGGTCTACCTGACCGAAGACGTCAACGCCTGGGCCATGGCCAACGGCTGCGTGCGCGTGTACTCGGGCCTGATGGACATGGCCTCCGACGACGAAGTGCGTGGCGTGATCGGCCACGAAATCGGCCACGTCAAGCTGGGCCACAGCAAGACCAAGATGCGCACCGCCATGCTGACTTCGGCCGGTCGCGACACCCTGGCCGCCTCCGGCAACGCCAACGTCGCCGAGCTGACCCAGGGCCAGCTCGGCGAGCTGGCCGAAGGCTTCGTCAACGCCCAGTTCTCGCAGAAGGAAGAGAGCGCGGCCGACGAGTACGGCTACCGCTTCATGAAGCGCCACAACTACGATCCGGCCGCGCTGGCCAGCATGTTCCGCAAGCTGTCCAGCGAAGGTGGCCTGATGTCGTCGCACCCGGGCTCGGAAGCCCGCGCCGGTCGCATCGACGCGATGATCAAGAAGGACGGCAAGCGCTGAGCTGCCTGACGGCATCCCGGGCATCCGGGGTGCCACGCCGGCTGGCGGCCCGCTGCCGTCAGCCGGTGGCCTGCGCCGCCAGTGCCTGGCGGAACGACGGCAGCTGCCGGCGGCTGCACGGCACCCGCCCGCCATCGTCCATGTGCAGCAGCGCCTCACCGCCGTCCAGGGGCTCGATCGAGACCAGCCGGCGCACGTTCACCACCCAACTGCGGTGGGCACGCACGAAGATCGCCGGATCCAGCCGCTCCTCCAGCGCCGCCATGGTGCTGCGCAACGGATAGTCATGCCCGCGCACGCGCAGGTTGACGTAGTTGCCGGCGGCCTGGGCGTATTCGATATCGGCGGTGGCCACCAGGAAATCCCGGCCCAGCTTGCGCACCAGGAAGCGTTCGGGACGTGCCACATCGGCGGGCTCCACCGTGGGCGCGTCATCGGGCGCCGCCAGCAGATGCGCCTCGCCCTGCCGTCGCCGGCCGAACCAGCTGAAGAAGTGTTCGATCGCCACGAAGCTGAAGAACGCGCGTACGTCCTTGAGGTATTCGTACACCAGCCGCGTCGGCCAGGGTGAGCCGTCTTCGTAGTGCTGGCCCAGCGCCGCATAGGACAGGTGACGGAAGGCCATCATCCCCACCACATGCACCAACGACCACACCACGCTGGCCAGCAGGTACGCCGGCAGCCGCCGCTTCCAGGTATCGGCGTGCAGCGGCCAGCGCTGGCAGCCCCACCACAGCAACGGCAGGGTCAGCAGGATCATGACGACACTGCTGAGCTCCCAGATCATCGGTTCCCACAGGGCCAGGCCATCGCCGCGGCGCTGGGCATCCATCACCTCGACGAAGGCGTTGGCGACCGCAGTCGTGAGCAGGATCGCCGACCAGACCAGCAAACGGGTAGCGGGGCGCCAGCGCACCGGCGTGGCGGGGGCCATGACAGGGTCCATGCAGAAAGGCCGGAAAAAAGGGGCAGACACTGGATTGTAGCCGCCCGCCCCAGTACAGACAGGGCGACGTCACCTGCGTCGCCCTGCCCTGCTCCCTGTCCAACCGCAATGGCGTGCTAGCGCACCTCGAACTCGCCCACCAGCACCGTCTCGGCGTTGTCCTTCAGGCGCATCGTGACCTGCTGGTCGCGCTGCTTGCCGGTGCCCCAGTGCGTGCTCAGGCGCAGGCTCAGGGTGGTGGCGCCGGTGACCAGCTGCTCGCGGCTGCCGAAGAAGTTCGCCTCCACCTTGTACTTGCCGGGCTTGGCATCGCGCAGCGAGAACTGCTCGGGCCCGTAGCCGCCGGTGAAGTCCTGCGACATCTGCCCGCCCTGATAGGTGAGCCGGTTGCCGTAGTAGGCGCGCTCGCCGTTGGGGTCGGTCACCCACAAGTCCATGTCGCTGTTGTCGCTGTCCCAGCTGAGCACCACGCGCAGGTCCAGCGGCAGCGCCCGGCGCAGCCGCGGATCGACGGCGCGGGCATCCACGCGTTCGCGTGCGGCCAGGGTGTTGAGTTCGTCCAGGGCGATCAGCGAGATGCCATCGAAACGACTGTCCCAGGGACGCACCACTACCTCGTTGAGCGCGTCCAGCGCGGGCTGGTACTGGCCGCTGGCCTCCAGCGCCAGACCCAGGTCGCGGAAGCTCTGCGGCTCTTCCTCGCCCAGCCGCAGCACCTGGCGGAACACCGGCACCGCCAGGTCCGGCGCATTGGCCTGCATCAGGCGGTAGCCGAGCACGCGCAGCACGTGGCGGTTTTCCAGCTGCATCTCGGCCAGGTTGGACAACACGCGCAGGCCCAGTTCGCGCTGGCCGGCGGCCAACAGCAGGTCGGCCACGTCCAGATAGAACGCACTGCTGTCGCTGTGCTGCTCGCGTTCGGCCAGGTACAGCGCGTACAGCTGCGCCGGCGCAGCACCGCGCAGGCGGCGGGCATAGGCCGAATC
This sequence comes from Stenotrophomonas sp. 364, assembly GCF_009832905.1. Taxonomy (NCBI): domain Bacteria; kingdom Pseudomonadati; phylum Pseudomonadota; class Gammaproteobacteria; order Lysobacterales; family Lysobacteraceae; genus Stenotrophomonas; species Stenotrophomonas sp. 364. The sequence continues at coordinate 1,758,311 of NZ_CP047135.1, read as the reverse complement.
CGGTTCCCAGGCAGCCAGCGTGACGGCGATGGCGCCGCTGTTGCTGCTGCGGCTGCGCTTGCTGCCGGTGACAGCCATTCTCTCCAGATTGCCCCGCGGTGCGGCGGCCGGGGCCATCTGTGGCGATGGCGCCGGCGGTGCGGGCGGCGAAGGCGGGGTGACCACGTCACTCACGCGCGCCTCCATGTAGACCTGGGCATCCGCAGCGGCAACCGCCATGGGGGCGGCCTTGGCCAGCACCGGTTGGGTCGCGGGCGCGCCCTTGGGCCAGCGCGTGTTCCACCAGCGCTCGCGTTCGGCGAACTGCAGCGCGATCTGGTCCAGGCGCTGTGCACGCGCCTGCGTTTCGTCGCCGATGCGCACGGCATGCAGGCGGTCGTAGTCGGCGCGCAGCGGCGCCGGGGCGCGGATGCCATAGCGCAGGTAGTCGTCCAGGGTCTCCAGCACCAGCAGTGAGGTGTCGGCACCGACCATCCCGAACTGCTGCGACAGCGCGCCGATCCGCGCGGCATTGCCCACCGGGTCGGCGGCGTAGCCGGCCAACGTGGCGCCGGCCCAGGCCTGCGCGACCAGCCCACCACCCAGTGCGCGGGCACCGGCCAGCGTGATCCGCTGGGTGTGGTCGCGGCCATCGGCCAGGCGCACCTGCACCTCCACCACGCCATTGTCGCGCTGCACCCGGCCGGATACCCGCACCCAGCCCCGGCTGGCCGCGCTCGCATCGGCCACCAGTCGGTCCACGCCGGTGCCGCGCAGTGCAACTATCTGCGCCGGTTGCTGCAGCAGCAGGGGCAGCACCGCCTCGACCTCGGCCACACCGGACAACACCAACGCCTGGCCATGGTGGGCCCCCGTCCACGCCCGCAGGCGTCCACCGTCGGTGCGCGCGCCGGCGCTGCTCAGCGCGTACAGGCGCTGCCCCACGGCCAATGTCGGCGGCGCCGGGGTGCCGTAGTTGGATAGGCCGTCGCTGACCAGCAGGTACTCGCCGATGTCGGCGCGCGGGGTCCACGCGCCCAGCGCGCTGGCACCGTCCAGCGGCAGGCCGGTCAGGTAGGTCCGCAGCGCGCTCCAGTCGCCGCGCTGGATACGGAAGCGGCGCGCCGCTTCGGCGCGATCGCGCAGTACGGTCAGCTCCACCTCGCCCGTGCCCAGCGCACCGAAGTAACGGTCCAGCACCGCGAACTCCGCGGCCCGGTCCCGCTGGCGCGCCGAACCGGACGCGTCCCACACCAGCCCGATGCGCCCGGGCAGCACCCGCGGCGTGGCCTGCGCCGGCACCGGCACCTGCGCCAGCAGATAGCGCTGCCCCTCGTGCAGGCCGGTGACCACGTCGGGCTGCCGCACCTGCGGCAGCCGCCACAGCACCTGTGCCGGCAATGCATCACCGCGCCCCTGCCACTGCGCAACATAGGCGCCCTGTTCGGCACCGAATTTCCAGGGCGAGGGCTGGATGGCTGTCGGTGCACCCGTGCCCCGCGCTTCCATGCGCAACACCACCTCCTCGGCGCCCCGGGCGAACTGCAGCGGCACCGCCCAGCGCAACCCCTTTGCATCCACGGGCAGGGTGTCACGGAAGGTGAGCACGATCCGGCGGCTGCCCTGGGCCGGGAGCGGGTATACGCGCAGGCGGAACTGGTTACCCGCGGTCTGCTCCAGCAGGCCCGGGTCGACCCGGCGCCGCTCGATGGCCTCGAACACCTGGCGGCCCTTTGCCTTGGGCACCGGCACTGCGTCGCGCAGCACGCCGTCGATGTCCAGCGCGAACCCGGCCACCTGCTGGCCGTCGACCAGCGGAAACTCAAGCTGGCCTTCCAGCACACGGCGGTTGGGGTTGAAGAAGGTCATCTCGATGCGGGTCTCTCCCAGGCCGGCCACCACGCGGCTGTCCAGGCGCACCTGGCGCAGCTGCACGGGCACCTCGGCCCCGGCCACCTGCAGCACCGGCGTCACCGGTGGTGGACGCGGCACCGTGCGCGCCGGTGCCAGAGCTGCCTGCGTGCCCAGCAGCAGCATGCCCAGCATGCCGATCCCACGAAGTGTGCGTTGCATGTGACGCTCCTTATCCGATGACAGCAGGTTGAACGGATCATGCCGGCAAACGGGGTTGAGCCGATGCAAGGCTTGGCGTGTCCGCCGCAGTGGGCCAAGATGCCGCTCCCCCATTGCGTCATTACAAGGATGTCCCGCATGCGCCTGTCCGCCCTGCTCCCCCTGCTGATGCTGGCCCCGTGGCTGCCGGCCCACGCCGCGCCCGCCGCCGTCAGCGGCCTGAGCTTCACCCACAACGACTGGACGCTGGCCTGCGACAACACCCGCACCTGCCGCGCGGCCGGCTACCAGAACGACGAAGACGGCGGCAATGCGCCGGTGTCGATCCTGCTGACCCGGCTGGCCGGGCCCGACCAGCCGGTCAAGGCCGAGGTCATGCTCGGCCAGTACGACGAAACCAAACTGCCCAGGCAGTTGTCACTGCAGATCAACGACACGAAGCTGGGCGCGCTGGCGTACAAGGCCGCGGACGGCACCGCCGTGCTTTCGCCGGCGCAGGTGAAGACCTTGCTGTCCACCCTGACCGGCACCAGCCGGATCGTGCTGACCGGCAACGACGGCAAGCGCTGGACGGTGTCCGATCGCGGCGCCTCGGCGGTGCTGTTGAAGATGGACGAATTCCAGGGCCGGCTGGGCACGCCGGGCGCGCTGGTCCGCAAGGGCACCAAGGCGGAAAGCACGGTGCTGCCGGCCGTGCCGATGCCGGTGGTGAAGCTGGCCAAGGTGGTGCCGACCCGCCCCGCCGATGAAGCACTGGGCGAATCGAAGGCACTGCGCGCTGCGCTGGCCGCATCGACCTCGGCCGACGACTGCGAGGCCCTGCACCCGGGCGACAGCATGATCTCCAATGAAGGCCCGCAGGAGATCACCGTGCAGCGGCTGAGCGCGGACAAGCTGCTGGTCTCGCAGGCCTGCTGGCGCGCGGCCTACAACACCGGTGACGGCTACTGGGTGGTCAACGACCGCGCCCCTTACCAGCCGCGGCTGGTGACCACCTCGGGCGCGGGCGATGACGTGCGCACCATCGGCGAATCGCACAAGGGCCGCGGCCTGGGCGACTGCTTCTACAGCACCACCTGGGGCTGGACCGGCACCCAGTTCGTGAAGACCGAAGTCTCCAGCACCGGGCTGTGCCGGCTGGTCTCGGCCGGCGGCGCCTGGGAAATGCCCACGCTGGTGACCAAGGTGCAGGAGTAAACAGCGGCACCGGTGCTGCGCGCCCGCGCGCAGCACTCACGCGTCGGCGCAGTGCTCGATGATGAGCTGGATCGCGCCGCCTCCGCGATAGTCATCGCTGACCAGGCGGTAGGCGATATGCACGTGGTTGGCCGGGGCGGTGCCTTTCCAGCCACTGAAGTGGATCGCATTGATCGGTTCGGCACGGCCGGGCACGCGCAGGCTGAGTTTCAGGTGCTTTTCCTTCAGCACCTGCCAGCGCGCCACCTGGAAATGGCCGTCAAACAGCGGCTCGGGGAAGCCCTGCCCCCACGGGCCGGCCAGTCGCAGCGCTTCGGCATGGCGGAAATCGAGTTCCCCCGCCGCCAGCTCGCCATCGCTCAGCAGCAGCTGCTGCAACGACGCCGGGTCCATGCTCGACTCGACCACGGCTACGAATGCCTTGTGGAAATCATCCAAGCGCGCATGCGGCAGGCTCAACCCCGCCGCCATCGCGTGGCCACCGAACTTGTCGATCAGGCCCGGGTGCGCGGCATTGACCAGCGCCAGCGCGTCACGGATGTGGAAGCCGGGGATCGAGCGTGCCGAGCCGCGCAGTGAATCGCTGCCCGGTTCGGACGGGGCAAACGCAATCACCGGGCGGTGCAGGCGGTCCTTCATCTTCGATGCCACCAGGCCGACCACGCCGGGATGCCACTCGGCATCGAACAGACATGCAGCGATCGGGCGTTCGCCCTCGGCCGTGAGCATCGCGCGCGACACCGCCAGTTCGGCGTCGTCGGTCATCAGCTGCTGCACCGCGCGACGCTCGGCGTTGATCTGTTCCAGGGTCTGGGCGATCTCGCGGGCCTGGCCGCGGTCTTCGGTGAGCAGCAGTTCGATGCCCAGCGCCATGTCTTCCAGGCGCCCGGCGGCATTCAAACGTGGGCCCAGCGCGAATCCGATGTCGGTGGCGCTCAGCCGTGCCGGATCACGGCCGCTGGCCTCGATCAGGGCCTGCAGGCCCACGCAGCCCTGACCGGCACGCAAGCGGCGCAGCCCGGCAGCAACCAGTGCCCGGTTGTTGGCGTCGAGCGCCACCAGGTCGGCCACGGTGCCCACCGCGACCAGGTCCAGCAGGGTCAGCAGGTCCGGCTCGCGGGTCGCGGCAAACGCCCCCTGTTCGCGCAGGTGGCGACGCAGCGCCATCAATACGTAGAAGATCACGCCCACGCCGGCCAGCGCCTTGCTGGGGAAGGCATCGCCGCTGATGTTCGGGTCCACCAGCGCATCGGCCGGCGGCAGCCGTTCGCCCGGCAGATGGTGGTCGGTGACCAGCACTTTCCAGCCCAGCGCCTTGGCCGCCGTCACGCCGGCATGGCAGGCAATGCCGTGGTCGACGGTGACCAGCAGGCCCGGCTGCAGGTGCGCCAGGTCAGCCACCAGCGACGGCGACAATCCGTAGCCGTGCAAGATGCGGTTGGGCACCGCGTGCACCACGTCGCGCGCACCGAGCATGCGCAGCCCGCGCACGCCCACCGCGCAGGCCGTGGCGCCGTCGCAGTCGAAATCACCCACCACCAGGATGCGGGCGTTGCTGGCAATCGCCTCGGCCAGCAGGTTTACTGCGGCCTGCATGCTACCCATCAGCTCCGGCGCGTGCAGCTGCGCCAGCTTTGGCTGCGCCTGCGCCGCATCGGTGACACCGCGTGCGGCATACAGACGCTGCAGCAGCGGCAGCATGTCGTCGGGCCAACCGGCCACCGGCGCTGCGTGGCGGCGCTGCAGGGTGACGGTGTGCGTGGTGGCAGGGGAAGCGGAGAGCGGCGCAGCGGCGGCGGTGGAAGACATCGGCATCGCCGGGTTGCAGAGAGTGCCGCCATGATACCGGCTGGCTCCGGTAGCTGCTCTGCGGGTACATCGGTCGACACGTGCGTTCCCGTGCATGCGCCGATGCTGGATACTCCCTGCCCGCTTCCACCCGGTTGTTTCATGCCTTTCTCTGCATTGCCGTGGCGCCTGGCCATGGCCCTCTCGCTGGCACCGGTCACCGCCGCGACGGCGTCTTCACTGGGTACCTCGTTCTTCGAGCACGATTGGCTGCTGGCCTGTGACAACACCCGGACCTGCCGCGCCGCCGGATTCAGCGCCGACGCACCGCTGGCCTTCAGCCTGCTGTTCGAACGTGCCGGCGGGCCGGATACCCCCGTCACCGCGATGTTGGGCTACGTGGACGGCGCGCAATACGGGGATGCCGGAGAGAAGACGCCGGCGCCCAGGCCCACCGGCGCGCTGCAGCTGCGCGTGGACGGCCGTGCGCTGGGTGCGGTGGTTCCCACGCAGCCCGAGGCACCGGCCACACTCAGCCAAGCACAGGTAGACGCGCTGCTGGTGGCGCTGCGGCGCGATGCGCCCATCGCGATCGTGGATGCGGCCGGCAGCGCCTGGCCCATTTCCAACCGCGGCGCCAAGGCCCTGCTGCTGAAGATGGACGCGGCGCAGGACCGGCTCGACACCCCCGGCGCGCTGATCCAGCGCGGCACCCGGCCAGAGTCGAGCGTACCGCCGGCCTTGCCCAAGCCGGTGCTGAAGAATCCGCCACCGCTGGCGGAAACACGGCCGAACGATGCGGCGCTTGCCGAACGCAAGGACCTGATGGACGCGCTGTTGGCCGGCCGTGACATGCAGACGGTGTGCGCATGGCAGGAGGATCGGGTGGAATCGACATCACTGGACGTGCACCGGCTGGACCCGGAGCACCTGCTGGCGTCCATGACCTGCCTCGGGCCGGGCTACTACGCGAGCGGGCCGAGCTGGGTGATCCGCGCGCAACCGCCGTTCGAGCCGGCGCTGGTCACCACCGCGCACGTGTTCCTGCGGCCTCCGGACGCGGTGCTCTACGAAGAGAGGGACGAGCGGACCCTGGGCCGCTGCGGGTTCGGGCGCTATTGGGTGTGGGATGGCACGCAGTTCGTGGTGAGCCGCGAATACGTGACCGGGCTGTGCCGGGCCATGCCGGGCGGCTTCTGGCACCTGGCCACGTTCGAGACAGAATTGCGCTGAGCCCTGGCCCTGGCCAGAGGCAGGAACGCCGACCCTCGGTCGGCGCTGCACTCAGGCGTCGTGAAGCTGGACCGGCTTCTTCCAGAAGCGCCAGCGCTGGCCCTTGTCGATCTCAAAGCGCACGCCGTCCTCGAAATCCAGCACCAGCCGACGCAGTTCGCCACGCTGCAACGCCGACAGCAGCGGGCGGATCGCATCGTTGCCCAACTGCTCCAGCGAACGCAGCTGGCGCAGGTCGACCAGCGCGTCCACCTGCTGTTCGCCATCGGCATGCACGCCGGCCGCGCGGGCCAACGCCTGCAGCAGCGACTCACGGCTGCGTACCTGGGCATGCGGGGTCTGTACCGCCTGCGGCAGCGCGCCGCCGCCCCAGAACCACAGGGAGTTGATCGGCCGCTTGCCATCTGCGACCCGCTGCTGGTTCCAGTCATGGGTGTGCAGCACCACCTGCGCCTCGGTCAGCAGCGCGCGCCAACGGCGCCCGGCGTCGCCTTCGGGCAGGTGGGCGAACAGGTCATCGCCGAGGACATCGTCGGGCGTGTCGAACTCGGGAAGGTGGGTGCCCGGCGGCAGGCGCAGGTACCAGCGCGAGGGCACCGGTGCATCGAGGGTGAAGCCGAACCCGGCAAACAGCGGCTGCAGGGCGGGCAGCAGCTGCGCCGCGTCGTGTGCATCGGGCCGCAGCGTGTCGCCGTGGCCCATCATCCGCGCGCCCTGCATGTCCGGGACCACGTTGGCCGGGTCGGCACGCAGCCAGATCGCATCGGCGGCATCGCCCACGTCCAGCTGGCGGGTCAGCGCGGCCACCGGCCAGTGCGCCGGCTGCAGCTGGAAATGCCGCTGCAGCTGGGCACGCTCGCCGGCCTGGACACTGCTGCGCTCGGCCCGCCCCAGCGCCTTTGCCACGTCATCGGGCAAGGGCGCGGCGGGAAAACGGCTGCGGGCCGGCAGCAGCAGCGTCGCGGTGGCCATCGTTTCAGTCCAGGTACTGGACGCTGACGATTTCGTACTCGCGCTGGCCGGCCGGTGCGTCGATGGTGACCGCATCGCCTTCCAGCTTGCCGATCAACGCACGCGCCAGCGGCGAGGAGATGGCGATCAGGCCAAGCTTGATGTCCGCTTCCAGGTCACCCACGATCTGGTAGCGCTTTTCCTCGTCGCTTTCCACGTCCGACAGCTCGACGGTGGCACCAAACACCACTTTGCTGCCGGCGTTGAGCTTGGTGATGTCGATGATCTCGGCGTGCGAGAGCTCGCCTTCCAGCTGCTTGATGCGGCCTTCGATGAAGCCCTGCTCCTCACGCGCGGCGTGGTACTCGGCGTTCTCCTTGAGATCGCCGTGTTCGCGCGCTTCGGCGATCGCCGCGATGACCTTGGGGCGCTTGACCGACTTCAGATGGTCCAGCTCTTCGCGCAGACGCTGCGCGCCCTTCAACGTGATCGGTGCTCTCATGCGTTCAACTCCTTGTGCAGTTCCTGCAGCGACCAGACCGGGCCGGTCCCGCGGAATTCCAGTGATTGCACCAGCGCCTTGGCGCCGGCAATGGTGGTCGAATAGGTGACGCGGTGCTGCAGCGCCTCGCGACGGATCGAGAACGAGTCGTTGATCGCCGCACGCCCTTCGGTCGTGTTGACGATATACACGATCTCGCCATTCTTGATCGAGTCGACGATGTGCGGACGGCCCTCGACCACCTTGTTGACGATCTCGCAGTCCATGCCGTGCTGCTGCAGCCACGCACCGGTGCCGCGCGTGGCCACCAGCGTGTAACCACGCTCCAGCAGCAGCTTGGCCACCGGCAGCACGCGCTGCTTGTCCGGGTCACGCACCGACACGAACGCCTTGCCCAGCGGCGGGGCCTTGATGCCACCGGCCTCCTGCGCACGTGCGAAGGCGGCGCTGAAGCTGCGGCCCACGCCCATCACCTCACCGGTGGAGCGCATCTCCGGCCCGAGGATCGGGTCGACGCCCTGGAACTTGGCGAACGGGAAGATCGCTTCCTTGACCGAGTAGTAGTCCGGCACGATTTCCTTGGTGGCGCCCTGCTCGGCCAGGGTCTTACCGGCCATGCAGCGCGCGGCGATCTTGGCCAGCGCCATGCCGGTGGCCTTGGACACGAACGGCACGGTGCGCGAGGCACGCGGGTTCACTTCCAGCAGGTACACGATGTCCTCGCCGTTTTCGCCGGCCTGGATCGCGAACTGGGTGTTCATCAGGCCGACCACGTTCAGGGCCTTGGCCAGCTCCACCACCTGGCGACGCAGCTCGGCCTGGGTGTCAGCCGACAGCGAGTACGGCGGCAGCGAGCAGGACGAATCGCCCGAATGCACGCCAGCTTCTTCGATGTGCTCCATCACGCCGCCGATCAGCACGTTGCCGTCCTTGTCGGCAATGATGTCCACGTCCACTTCCACCGCGTTGTCCAGGAAGCGGTCCAGCAGCACCGGCGAATCGTTGGACACCTTCACCGCGTCACGCACGTAGCGGGCCAGGTCGGATTCGCCGTACACGATTTCCATCGCGCGGCCGCCCAGCACGTAGCTCGGGCGCACCACCAGCGGGTAGCCGATCTCGCGCGCCAGCAGCAGGGCTTCCTGGTCGTTGCGGGCGATGCGGTTCGGCGGCTGCTTCAGGCCCAGCTTCTCCACCAGCTGCTGGAAGCGCTCGCGGTCTTCGGCCAGGTCGATGGAGTCCGGCGAGGTGCCGATCACCGGCACGCCGTTGGCTTCCAGCGCGCGCGCCAGCTTCAGCGGGGTCTGGCCGCCGTACTGCACGATCACGCCCTTCGGCTGTTCGAGCTCGACGATCTCCAGCACGTCTTCCAGCGTCAGCGGCTCGAAGTACAGGCGGTCGGAGGTGTCGTAATCGGTGGAGACGGTTTCCGGGTTGCAGTTGACCATGATGGTTTCATAACCATCCTCGCGCAGCGCCAGGGCCGCGTGCACGCAGCAGTAGTCGAACTCGATGCCCTGGCCGATGCGGTTCGGACCGCCGCCCAGGATCATGATCTTGTCGCGGTTGCTCGGCGCGGCCTCGCACTCGTCCTCGTAGGTCGAGTACAGGTACGCGGTGCTGGTGCCGAACTCGGCGGCGCAGGAGTCCACGCGCTTGTACACCGGGCGCACCTTGTGCGCACGGCGCAGCGCGCGCACGGCCGCTTCATTGGTGCCGGTCAATTCGGCCAGGCGGGCGTCGGAGAAACCGGCGCGCTTGAGCTTGCGCAGGCGTGCGCCGTCCAGTGCGTCGATGCCATCGGCCGCGACCTGTGCTTCGGCCTGGATGATCTCTTCGATCTGGTCCAGGAACCACGGGTCGATGTGCGACAGCGCGAACACGTCTTCCACGCTGAAGCCGGCACGGAACGCGTCACCCACGAAGAACAGACGCTCCGGGCCCGGGGCCTTGAGCTCGCGCTTGAGAGTGGTGATGTCGTCTTCGTTGGCCAGGTCCAGGCCGGTCGGGTCCAGCCCGATCTTGCCGGTTTCCAGGCCACGCAGGGCCTTCTGCAGCGATTCCTGGAAGGTGCGGCCCATCGCCATCACCTCGCCCACCGACTTCATCTGGGTGGTCAGGCGCGCATCGGCGGCCGGGAACTTCTCGAAGGCGAAGCGCGGAATCTTGGTGACAACGTAGTCGATCGACGGCTCGAACGACGCCGGGGTCAGGCCGCCGGTGATCTCGTTCTTCAATTCGTCCAGGGTGTAACCCACCGCCAGCTTGGCCGCGACCTTGGCGATCGGGAAGCCGGTGGCCTTGGAGGCCAGCGCAGACGAACGCGACACGCGCGGGTTCATCTCGATCACCACCACGCGGCCGGTGGTCGGGCTGATGCCGAACTGCACGTTCGAGCCGCCGGTGTCCACGCCGATCTTGCGCAGCACGGCGATGGAGGCATCGCGCAGGCGCTGGTATTCCTTGTCGGTCAGGGTCTGGGCCGGGGCCACGGTGATCGAGTCACCGGTGTGCACGCCCATCGGGTCCAGGTTCTCGATCGAGCAGACGATGATGCAGTTGTCGGCGGTGTCGCGCACCACCTCCATCTCGAATTCCTTCCAGCCCAGCACCGACTCTTCCACCAGCACTTCGGTGGTCGGCGACAGTTCCAGGCCGCGGGTCACGATATCGACCAGCTCTTCGCGGTTGTAGGCGATGCCGCCGCCGCTGCCGCCCAGGGTGAAGCTGGGACGGATGATGGTCGGGTAGCCGACGCGGGTCTGGATGTCGATCGCTTCTTCCAGCGTGTGCGCCACCGCGGCGGACGGGCACTCCAGGCCGATCTCGCCCATGGCCACGCGGAACAGCTCGCGGTCTTCGGCCATGCGGATCGCGTCGCGCTTGGCGCCGATCAGTTCAACGTTGTACTTCTCGAGCACGCCGTTGTCGGCCAGGTCCAGCGCGCAGTTCAGCGCGGTCTGACCGCCCATGGTCGGCAGCAGGGCGTCGGGCTTTTCCTTGGCGATGATCTTCTCGACCGTCTGCCAGTTGATCGGCTCGATGTAGACGGCGTCGGCCATCTCCGGGTCGGTCATGATCGTGGCCGGATTGCTGTTGACCAGCACCACGCGATACCCCTCGTCACGCAGCGCCTTGCAGGCCTGCGCGCCGGAGTAGTCGAACTCACAGGCCTGGCCGATGACGATCGGGCCAGCACCGATGATGAGGATGGTTTTAAGGTCAGTGCGCTTGGGCATTGTCTTCTCTAAGTCAGTACAGCGTGTCGGGGTGATCGCACGCTGTCGATCAGGAAACTTCCGGGGGTGCAGCGCCGCGCCAAGGGCTGCGGCATTGCAGGGACTCGCGTTCCGTCGCGATGCCGCCGGGGGCGCCGGCGGCGGCGGATCAGGCCTTGGCCTGCGCCATCAGGGTCACGAAACGGTCGAACAGCGGCGCCACGTCGTGCGGACCCGGCGAGGCTTCCGGATGGCCCTGGAACGAGAACGCCGGCACGTCGGTGCGTGCGATGCCCTGGTTGGTGCCATCGAACAGCGAGCGGTGGGTCACGCGCAGGGTGGCCGGCAGCGTGGCTTCATCCACCGCGAAGCCATGGTTCTGCGAGGTGATCATCACCCGGCCATCGTCGAGGTCCTGCACCGGGTGGTTCGCGCCGTGGTGGCCATGGCCCATCTTGACCGTCTTGGCACCGGAGGCCAGCGCCAGCAGCTGGTGGCCCAGGCAGATGCCGAACACCGGCAGCTTCTTGTCCAGGAACACCTTGATCGCCTCGATCGCGTAGTCGCACGGTTCCGGGTCGCCGGGGCCGTTGGACAGGAACACGCCGTCCGGGTTCATCGCCAGCACGTCGGCGGCCGGGGTCTGCGCCGGCACCACGGTGATGTCGCAGCCACGCTCGGCCAGCATGCGCAGGATGTTGAGCTTTGCGCCGAAGTCGTAGGCCACCACCTTGAACCTGGGTGCGGCGCTGACGAACTCGTTGTTGTCCAGGTTCAGCTGGCCTTCGGTCCACGGGTAGGCCTTGTCGGTGCTCACCACCTTGGCCAGATCCATGCCCTTCAGGCCGGGGAACTTGCGTGCCGCTTCCAGGGCCGTGTCCACATTGATGCCGTCACCGGCCATCAGCGCACCGTTCTGGGCGCCGCGCTCGCGCAGGATGCGGGTCAGCTTGCGGGTGTCGATGCCGGAAATGGCCACCACGCCGCGCTGCAGCAGCCAGTCCTGCAGCGACACCTGGCTGCGCCAGTTGCTGGGACGGCGCGGCACGTCGCGCACGATCAGACCCGCCGACCACACCTTGTGGGCTTCGTCGTCCTGGTCGGTCATGCCGGTGTTGCCGATATGCGGGTAGGTCAGCGTGACCATCTGCCGGGCGTAGGAAGGATCAGTCAGCACTTCCTGATAACCGGTCATGGCGGTGTTGAACACCACCTCGCCGACGGACAGGCCGGGCGCGCCTACGGATTCGCCCTCGAATACGGTGCCGTCTTCGAGGACGAGGATTGCGGCTTGGGTCACGGAGATCTCACTTTGGCTACCGATGGGGGCACCGAAGTCACGCCTGCGCTCCACGAAAAAGCGGCTGCAAAAAAGCGCGGACTGCGGTGCGGGACCGGTCCGGCTGTCGTGATTCAGCGAGCGGGAATTGTAAAGGCAAGGGGGCTGCGACGCCAGCGTTTACATGCATGCGCTGACGTACGGGCGCAATCACCGCGCCCGGGGTTCAGCCAGCGCGCCGCTCCCGGCCCCGCTGGGCCGGTCGGCCCGGGTGGGCTGGCCGGCCTGTTCAGCCAGCGCGTTCAGCCAGCAGCAGCGGGCGTGGCACCGGCCAGCAGGTCGCGGACCCGGTAGCTGCCGGGCGCGCGGCCGGCCAGCTGGGTGGCGGCAAACAGCGCGCCGCGGGCGAAGATGTCCCGGTTGGTGGCGCGGTGGGTCAACTCGATGCGCTCGCCCAGCCCGGTGAACTGGACCAGGTGCTCGCCCACGATGTCCCCGGCGCGCAGGCTGGCGTAGTGCGGGTCTGCCCCACCCTTCTGCGCTGCGGCACCGAGCGTCAGCGCGGTCCCGGAGGGCGCGTCCTGCTTGTGCACGTGGTGCGACTCGACGATGTCGCAGTTCCAGCCGGCCAGCGCCGCCGCGGCGCGCTCGACCAGCTCGTCCAGTACCGCCACGCCCAGGCTGAAGTTCGACGCCCATACCAGCGGGATGCCGGCGGCCGCCTGGATCAGCGCCTGGCGTTGCGCCTCGCTGATGCCGGTGGTGCCCGACACCAGCCCGGCACCCCGCTCGACGCACAGTGCCAGGACCGGATCGAAGCCTTCGGGCAGGCTGAAGTCGATCGCCACGTCGAACGTGGGCGCACCGGCCAGTTCACTGCTGGCGAAATGCGGCACACCGTCCACCACGCGTTGCGCCGGCGACCGGCGGGTCACCGCGGCAACGATCTGCAGGGAAGGATTCTCGGCGGCGAGCCGCAGCAGGGCCTGGCCCATGCGTCCGGACGCGCCGTGGATGAGCAAACGAAGAGGGGGAGTGGTCATGCCCGCAGGCTAGCGATGCGCGCAGGCCTGCACAAGGGGAAATGCCGCGCACATCCCGGCCGGCGCGATGCAACGGCACCAGACCGTTGTCGCGCCGCCCCGCCCGCTCCCGCTTGCTACCCTGTGCACCTGCTTTTTCCAGGCCTTGCCCATGCAGCTTTCGCAGCAACGTGTTCTTGTCACCGGCGACACGGTGCGCGACTGACATGCGCATTTCCGAGGTGGCCCGGCGCAGCGGCGCCAGCCAGAAAGCGATCCGCCTGTACGAGGCGCGTGGCCTGCTGGCCACGGTGCCGCGCATCAACCGGTACCGCGACTACAGCGAACAGGACCTCAACCTGGTGCTGTTGATCCGTCAGGCGCTGGTACTGGGCTTCCGACTGGCCGATGTGGCTGCGTTGCGACGGCCCGACGGAAGCATCGACTGGGACCGGGTGCAGGCCTTGCTGGCGTCACGCCAGCGCGCGGTGCGCGCCGACCTTGCGCGGCTGCGGCAGCTGGACAGCGCCTTGACCGACCTGCGTGCCGAGGTGGCCGTTCTGGCCGCCGAGGGCCACAGCGGCCCGCTCGATGCCTGCCTCGCCCAAGGCGCGTGCGTGGCCGCTTGACTCTGCCCCATGGGGCAGACCGTAGCCTGCACCGCCCGGCAACGAGCGCCCGCATGTCCCGATCCATCGTCATCCTGCTTGGCCACCCCGACCGCGACAGCCTGTGCGGTGCGCTGGCCGAGCGGTACCAACACGCCGCGCTCGCCGCCGGCCACCCGGTGCAGCTGTTCGCGCTGGGCGAGATCGATTTCGACCCGATCCTGCGCCACGGCTACCGCCAGATCCAGCCGCTGGAGCCGGGCCTGGAGCAGATCAACGCCGCCATCGCCGGCTGCGAGCATCTGGTCCTGGTGTATCCCACCTGGTGGGGCGGCATGCCGGCGTTGCTCAGAGGTTTCTTCGACCGCGCCTTCCTGCCTGGCGTTGCCTTCCGGTACCGCGCCGATTCGGTGTGGTGGGACCGCCTGCTGGCCGGACGCAGCGCACGGGTGATCACAACCCTGGACACCCCGCCTTGGTACTACCGCTGGGTCTACCGCATGCCGGGGCACCAGCAGATCCGGCGGACGATCCTTGAATTCTGCGGCATCCGGCCGGTGAAGATAAGCGGCTTCGGGCCGGTGCGCAGCGCCTCCGCGGCGCAGCGCGAGGCCTGGCTGCAGCAGGCCGAGCAGCTGGGCCGCCAGGCCCGCTGACCCGCCGTAGCGCCGGGCTCTGCCCGGCTTGCGTCAGATCACCGCAGCATCGGCCGAAGAGCAGCCGGGCAGAGCCCGGCTCTACGCGGCTTGCGCCAGATCGCCGCGCGAATGACCGAAGTGCACCCCCGTAGCGCCGGGCTCTGCCCGGCTTGTGTCAGATCACCGCAGCATTGGCCGAAGAGCAGCCGGGCAGAGCCCGGCGCTACGCGGCTTGTGCCAGATCGCCGCGCGAATGACCGAAGTGCACCCCCGTAGCGCCCGGCTCTGCCCGGCTTGTGTCAGATCACCGCAGCATTGGCCGAAGAGCAGCCGGGCAGAGGCCGGCGCTACGGGGCTTGCGTCAGTGCTGTTTCGGGGTGCTCGGGCCGCAGCTGTCGCAGCCGCCACACGCGCCACCGCCGCCGCTGGCCGGCGGCGCGATTTTCCGCCCCAGTGCCTGAAGCCAGGCGGCGCGCTGCGGCTTCACCAGCCCCAGCGCGATCGCCCCACGCGCCTTGCGCACGGTGCCGGGGAACTGCTTCTTCAGCACCACCCAGGCACTGACCATGACGATCAGCACCACCACGATGTACTGCAGCAGCAGGCCGGTGCTCATCAGCCGCCGCCCAGTGCCACGGTCACCTGGTAGGTGACCAGCGCGGCAACATAGGCCGCCGCGAACAGGTAGACGGTGGCAAAGCCCACCTGCTTCCACGAGTTGGTTTCACGCTTGATCGTGGCCAGCGTGGAAATGCACATCGGCGCATAGATGAACCACACCAGCAGCGACAGGCCGGTGGCCAGCGACCAGCCATGGGCCACCACCGGGGTCAGCGCCTGGATCGCCGCATCGTCGTCGGCGGCGGACAGCGCATAGATCGTGGCCAGCGAGGACACCGCCACTTCACGCGCGCCCATGCCCGGGATCAGGGCAATGCAGATCTGCCAGTTGAAGCCCAGTGGCGCGAAGATCGTGGTCATCGCATGACCGATCTGGCCGGCAAAGCTGTAGTCGATGGCCGGCATGGTCGCGTTGGCCGGGGCCGCCGGGAACTTCAGCAGCACCCACAGCAGGATGGTCAGCGACAGGATGATGCCGCCCACGCGCTTGAGGAAGATCATGCCGCGCTCATACAGGCCCACGGCCAGGTCGCGCGGGTGCGGGATGCGGTAGGACGGCAGCTCCAGCATCAGCGGGTGCTCGCTCTTGTCGCGGCGCCACTTCTTCATCACCCACGACATCACCAGCGCGCTGAGGATGCCGGCCATATACAGGCCAAACAGCACCAGCCCCTGCTGGCTGACAAAGCCCCACAGGGTTTTGGCCGGAATGAACGCGCCGATCAGCAGCGCATACACCGGCAGCCGCGCCGAGCAGGTCATCAGCGGCGCCACGAGAATGGTCGCCAGGCGGTCGCGGGGGTCCTGGATGCTGCGGGTGGCCATGATGCCCGGCACCGCGCAGGCGAAGCTGGACAACAGCGGGATGAACGAGCGTCCGGACAGCCCCGCGGCGGCCATCATGCGATCCAGCAGGAACGCCGCGCGCGGCAGATAGCCCGATTCTTCCAGGGCCAGGATGAAGGCGAACAGGATCAGGATCTGCGGCAGGAACACCACCACCCCGCCGACGCCGGCAATGATGCCGTCGGTGATCAGGCTGGTCAGCGGGCCTTCGGGCAGCACCGCGGCCACGTTCTCGCCCAGCCAGCCGAAGCCGGCTTCGATACCGTCCATCAGCGGCGTGGCCCAGGCGAACACTGCCTGGAAGATCAGGAACATCACCACCACCAGAGTGATCAGCCCGAACACCGGGTGCAGGAGCCAGCGGTCCAGCGCATCGTCGATCTTCGCGGTGCGGGTGGGCATGCTGACCGACGCGGCCAGGATGCCGCGCACCTGCGCGTGGTAATCCACCGCCGCGTCCGGCACCGCCACGGGCGCCTGCAGGTGCGGCACCATCGCGTCCAGCCGCGCGACCAGCGCCTGGGCACCGTTGCGGCGCACCGCCACGGTTTCCACCACCGGCACGCCGAGCGTCTGTTCCAGCGCCGGCACGTCGATCTTGATGCCCCGGCGCTCGGCCGCGTCCACCATGTTCAGCGCCACGATCATCGGCTTGCCCAGCTCGCGCAGTTCCAGCGCGAAGCGCAGGTGCAGGCGCAGGTTGGTGGCGTCGATCACGCACAGCAGCACATCCGGCGCGGCCTCGCCCGGGTAGAAGCCCCGGCACAGGTCGCGGGTGATCGCTTCGTCCAGGCTGGCCGGCTGCAGGCTGTAGGCGCCCGGCAGGTCGAGCACGGCGAACTCACGGCCGGATGGCGCACGCAGGCGGCCTTCCTTGCGCTCGACGGTCACGCCGGTGTAGTTGGCCACCTTCTGGCGGCTGCCGGTGAGCTGGTTGAACAGCGCGGTCTTGCCGCTGTTGGGGTTGCCGACCAGCGCCACGCGCAGGGGTGCGGTCGCCGCGTTCATGCCGGCACCCCGACGGGCAACGCGGTCACATGGACACGCCGGGCCTCGCTGCGGCGCAGGGCAAAGCGGGTAAACCCGACCTGTACCAGCAGCGGCTCACCGCCCACCGGACCACGGGCGACCAGACGCACATCTTCACCCTTGACGAAGCCCAGCTCCTTGAGCCGGCGGGCGATGGCATCGTTGGCGTGTAGTTCCTGCACCGATTCCACCAGGGCGGAGCTGTGCAGGGGCAGATCGGACAGCGTCACGGAGCGCCTTGTGGTTGATAGGAATGGTTATCAATTCTAGCATCGCCGCGTCGCGTCATGGCCGCTGCCCCATGGCCCGCTATGATCTGTACATGTATGGAGCAACCACAGGTCCCCTGCCCCCATGAGTGATGCATTACGGATAGAACGCAGCGCCTCGGTGCTGACGCTGTGGCTGAACCGCCCCACCCTGCACAACGCCTTCGACGCAGCCCTGATCGCCCAGCTCACCGCAGCGTTGGAGGCGGCCGGCCGTGACGAACAGGTCCGCGCGGTGGTGCTGGCCGGCCAGGGCGCGTCGTTTTCGGCGGGCGCGGACATGCAGTGGATGCGCGGGATGGCCGCCGCCAGCGAGGAAGACAACCGCGAGGATTCGCTGGCGCTGGCGCGGCTGATGCGCACCCTGGACGAGCTGCCCAAGCCCACCATCGCACGGGTCCAGGGCGCCGCCTTCGGTGGCGGGGTGGGGCTGGTGGCCTGCTGCGACATCGCCATTGCCAGCACCGCCGCCCGCTTCGGGCTGACCGAAAGCCGGCTGGGCCTGCTGCCGGCGGTGATTTCCCCCTACGTGATCGACGCGATCGGCCCGCGCCAGGCCCGCCGCTGGTTTGCCACCGGCGAGCATTTCGATGCCGAGACCGCGCTGCGGATCGGCCTGGTACACCAGCTGATCGAACCTGAACGCATCGACGAGGCGGTCCAGCGCCAGCTGGGCCTGCTGGACAAGGCCGGCCCGGTGGCCTCGGCCTCGGCCAAGGAACTGGTGCGCCGGGTCAGCGTGGGTCGCGACCGCGACGCGCTGGACCGCGACAACGCCGCGCTGATCGCGCGCCTGCGGGTGTCGGCCGAGGGCCAGGAAGGCCTGGGCGCCTTCCTGGACAAGCGCGCCCCGCATTGGGTCACCCAGGACTGAGGACACGCACATGCTTGACCACATCGGGATCCGCTGCACCGACTTCACGCGCAGCCTGTCGTTCTTCCAGCAGGCCCTGGCCCCGCTGGGCATCACGGTAGTGATGCAGGTCAGTGCCGAACAGACCGGCGACCATGACCATGCCGGCTTCGGCCGCACCGGCAAGCCGGACTTCTGGATCGGCAACGCCCCCGGCGCCCACGGCGGCGTGCACGTGGCCTTCAGTGCCGACAACCGCGAGGCGGTGGATGCGTTCCACCGCGCCGCACTCGCCGCCGGTGGCCAGGACAATGGCGCCCCGGGCATCCGCGAGTACTACCACCCGAATTACTACGGGGCGTTCGTGCTCGACCCGGACGGCAACAACATCGAAGCGGTCTGCCACCGCCCGGGCTGAGCGCCCCGGTCGCCCCCGACGACCGCAATCCTTCCGCGCGGGCTGGCCGCTTTGTCGCCCAGCCCGCGTATCCCCCTTTCGTGGCCCGCCGGGGAACGTGGGCCGCCCTCTTTTCCCTGGTATCCCTGTGACCCGACCCCTGCCCCTTCTGCAGCCTGCTGTGCGCCGTCCCGTCCGCCGGGAGGCCTGCCATGGATGATGTCGTCCGCATCGTCGAAGTCGGCCCGCGCGACGGCCTGCAGAACGAAGCCCAGCCGGTGGCCACCGCCGACAAGATCGAACTGATCCGGCAGCTGTCGCTGACCGGCCTGCGCACCATTGAAGCCACCAGCTTCGTCAGCCCGCGCTGGGTGCCGCAGTTGGCCGACGCCGCCGAGGTCTACGCCGGCATCGAGCGCCGCCCCGGCATCGCCTACCCGGTGCTGGTGCCCAACGAACAGGGGTACGACCGTGCCCGCGCCGTGGGCGTTTCGGAAGTGGCGGTGTTCACCGCCGCCTCGGAAACCTTCAACCGCACCAACACCAACGCCGGCATCGACGAATCGCTGGCGCGCTTCGCCCCGATCCTCGAACGCGCCAAGGCCGACGGGGTCAAGGTGCGCGGCTACGTCTCCACCGTGCTCGGCTGCCCCTACCAGGGCGAGGTGGCGGTCAGCGAGGTGGTGCGGGTTGCGCGCGCCCTGCACGAAATGGGCTGTTACGAAATCTCGCTGGGCGACACCATCGGCGTGGGCACCCCGCGCAAGGCCCGCGCGATGCTGCACGCGGTCGCCACCGAACTGCCGATGTCGGCGCTGGCCGTGCATTTCCACGACACCTACGGCCAGGCACTGGCCAACATCGACGCGTGCCTGGAAGAAGGCGTGCGCGTGGTGGACTCGGCCGTGTCCGGCGCCGGCGGCTGCCCGTACGCGAAGGGCGCCAGCGGCAATGTGGCCAGCGAAGACGTGGTGTACCTGCTGCACGGGATCGGCATGCGCACCGGCATCGACCTGCCGGCGCTGGCCGCGACCGGCCGCTGGCTGGCGGCGCGGCTGGGCCGCGAAACCGGCAGCAAGGCCGGCAAGGCGCTGGCGGCCACATGAGCCGCCGCGGCCCGCGCCGGAACGTTGCGGTCGGTGACCATCTCACCGCCCACGTTCACGCGCTGGCCGCCATGGATCGTGCGCTGGCCAGTCCGCCCGCCGAAGCCGACCTGCACACCCTGCTGCGGGAGGTGCAGCAGGCGCTGCAGGAGGCGATGGATGATCGCCAGCTGGCGCTGCGCCGGTATGCCGCACTGTTCGATGCCGTGCCGGACCCGGTCAGCATCCTCAGCGAAACGGGCGTGGTGCTGGACCTCAACAAGGCCGGCGTGCGCGCCTACGGCCGCCCGCGCGAGGACATCGTCGGGAAGCCGATCGAACTGCTCAATCCGGACCTGCCCAACGACCACCTGGACCCGGTGTGGGAAGCGCTGCACCGGGGCGAAACCTACGTCATCGAAGTGACCAACATGCGCGGCGACGGCAGCCGCTTTCCGGTGGAGGTGCACTCGGCCGGCTTCGAGCACCAGGGCGAGCATTGCATCGTGGCGGTGGCGCGCGACCTGAGCAGCCGCTGGCAGGCAGAATCGCGCTACCGGCTGCTGATGGAGTCGATCGACAAAGGCGTGGTCCTGTTCGACAGCCACCTGCGCGTGGTCTCGGCGAACCCGGCCGCGCACCGCATCCTGGGCACCGCCGGCAACGGCGGCAGCCTGCAGGCGATGCTGGCCCCGGACGACTGGATCTGCGTGGACGAACACGGCCACCCGCTCACCCGCGAGCAATGGCCGGCGGCAGTGTCGCTGCGTACCGGCCGGATCATCCGCAGCACCATCGTCGGGCTGTACCACCGCCCACGCGGCCGCATGATCTGGATCTCCACCACCAACGTGCCGGTGTTCGGCACCGGCCGCGACTGCCCGGACCACGTGTTCGGCATGTTCAGCGACATCACCGAACTCAAGCGCACCAATGCGCTGTTCGACCGCGCCCAGTCGCTGGCACACATCGGCGGCTGGGAGTGGGACCGCGGCCTGCAGCGGCTGTACCTTACCGACGAGGCCAACCGCATCCTCGGCCAGGAGCTGCCCCTGCACGACATGGCGCACCTGCTGGAATGCCTGCGCGTGGACGACCGCTCGCAGCTGCAGCAGGCGCTGCTGGACGTGATCGACAAGCAGGCGCCGTTCGAACTGGAGCTGCAGGGCCAGCGCAGCGACGGCCATTCGTTCTGGGTGCGCATGATCGGCGAGGCCGAAGCGGGCGACGTGGATGCCGCGCGCATCGCCGGCACCGTGCAGGACATCACCGCGCGCAAGCAGGCCGAGGAAACCCTGCGCATCCAGGCCCGTACCGACCCGCTCACCGGCATCATGAACCGCGATGCGGTGCTCAACGACCTGGCCGCACGCATGGCCAACCCGACCCATTGCCGGGTGGCGGTGCTTTACATCGACCTGGACCGGTTCAAAACCGTCAACGATCTGCTGGGCCACAACGCCGGCGACGAACTGCTGATCGACGCCACCCGCCGCATCGCCACCGCGATCGGCACCGAAGGGCTGCTGGCGCGCTTCGGCGGCGACGAGTTCCTGGTGGTCTGCGACACCCGCGACCAGGCCAACCAGCCCGAGCGCCTGGCCGAGGCGATCACGCGCGGGTTCAGCACCCCGTTCCGCTTCGGCAGCGACGAATTCGCGGTCACCACCAGCATCGGCATCGCCCGCGCGCCGCAGGACGGGCTGCGCCCGCAGCAGCTGATCCAGAACGCCGACATCGCCATGTACGACTGCAAGCGCCGTACCCGCAACGGCTGGCAGGTGTTTTCACCGGAGCTAGCGCAGCGCCAGCACGACCGTCTGCAGATCGAAAGCCGCCTGCACCGCGCGCTGGACGACGATGAGTTCCACCTGGTCTACCAGCCGCAGGTCAGCCTGCACGATGGCCGCATGGTGGCTGCCGAGGCCCTGATCCGCTGGCGCAACTCGCAGCTGGGCGAACTGCGCCCGGACATCTTCATTGCACATGCCGAAAGCACCGGCGACATCGTGCGGATCGGCTTGTGGGTACTGCGCGAGGCCTGCCGCCAGGTGCGCCAGTGGCAGGATGCCGGGCTGGGCATCGTGCGTGTGGCAGTGAATGTGTCCTACCGGCAGTTCGTCGGCGAGGACCTGGCCCGCCACGTGCGTCAGGTGCTGGACGAGTTCGGCCTGCCCGGCAGCGCGCTGGAGCTGGAGTTCACCGAGCGGGTGCTGATCGAGGACGCGCCGGACACCCTGCAGACCTTCGCGCGCCTGCGCGACATGGGCGTGCAGCTGACCATCGACGACTTCGGCGAAGGCTACAGCGCACTGAACTACCTGCGCCGGCTGCCAATCCACGGGCTGAAGCTGAGCCAGTTGTTCGTCGAGGGCGTGCCGGGCAACCGCTCCGACGAAGCAGTGTGCGAGGCGGTCTGCGGCATCGCCCGCAGCCTGGGGCTGGGGCTGGTCGCCGAGGGGATCGAATCGGAGCCGCAGCGGCGTTTCCTGCAGGCGCTGGGGGTGACGGTCGGGCAAGGGTTCCTGTTCGCGCCCGGGCTGGCGCCGGATGAATTCGCCCGGCGCCTGACACCCCGCCACTGAGCCCGGCGCGCAGCGCACAACAGCGGCACCCCCGGCTTCCGTTAGAATCGGCGGTTCCTGATCCAGCGGAACCTTGCGATGCAGCTGTCTTCTGTCCGTGCCGTCATCACCGGTGGCGTCTCCGGCCTCGGCCTGTCCGTGGCCCAGTTCCTGGTTGCCCAGGGCGGCAAGGTCGCCCTGTTCGATCTCAATGACGACAAGGGCGCGGCCGCCGTGTCTGCGCTTGGCGCCGACAACGCGCGCTACTTCACCACCAACGTCAGCGACGAGGCGGCCGTGGCCGCGCAGATCGATGCCGCACACGACTTCCTGGGCGGCCTGAATGTCGCCATCAGCTGCGCGGGCATCCTCGGTGCCGGCCGCGTGCTGGGCAAGGAGGCGCCGATGCCGCTGGCCAACTTCCAGACCACGGTGATGGTCAACCTGGTGGGCAGCTTCAACGTCGCCAAGGCCGCGGCCAACCGCATGCAGCACAACACCCCCGGCGACGACGGCGAGCGCGGGGTGATCATCAACACCGCCAGCGTGGCCGCCTACGAGGGCCAGATCGGCCAGGCCGCGTATTCGGCGTCCAAGGGCGGCGTGGTCAGCATGACCCTGCCCATGGCACGCGAGCTGTCGCGCTTCGGCATCCGTGTGATGACCATCGCCCCGGGCATCTTCTGGACCCCGATGGTCGATGGCATGCCGCCGGCCGTGCAGGAATCGCTGGCCGCTTCGATTCCGTTCCCGCCGCGCCTGGGCAAGCCGGACGATTTCGCCGGCCTGGTCGGCCATATCCTGGGCAACACCTACTTGAACGGCGAAACCATCCGCCTGGACGGTGGCGTGCGCCTGGCGCCGAAGTAAACACATACCCATCCCGCCGGGCGCCCGGACTGGCACCCTGACCTCCCACGAACCGACCTTCATTCCATGAAAGCCAACGACATCAAGAAAGGCAACGTCGTCGAATACAACAACGGCGTCTACCAGATCCGCGACATCGAGCGCAGCTCGCCGCAGGGTCGCGGCGGCAACGTCCGCTTCCGCTTCATCATGTACAGCGTGCCGGGCGGCAACAAGCTCGATGCCAGCTTCGATGCCGACGACAACCTGCCCGAAGTCGAACTGCTGCGCCGCCAGTCCACCTATTCCTACAAGGACGGCGACGCGTTCGTGTTCCTGGACGACGAGGACTACACCCCGTACATGGTCGACGCGGAAGTGCTGGGCGATGACGCCGGGTACATCACCGATGGCCTGACCGGCATCTACGTGCAGGTGATCGACGAGACCCCGGTGGGCGTGCAGCTGCCGACCAGCGTGGTACTGGAAGTGGTCGAAACCCCGCCGGAAATGAAGGGCGGCACCGCCACCAAGCGCCCGAAGCCAGCCAAGCTCAGCACGGGCATTGAAATCATGGTGCCCGAGTACATCGCCAACGGCGAGCGCGTGCTGGTCAACACCGCCACCGGTGAGTTCGCCGGTCGTGCCGACTAGTCGGTAAAGCTGTCCCAAACGGGTAGAGCTGACCCAAACAGGTAGAGCTGACCGTTGGTCAGCTGCCTGTGCTGCAAACCGGTAGAGCTGACCGTTGGTCAGCTGCTCGTGACGCAAGCCGGTAGAGCTGACCGTTGGTCAGCTGCTTCTGCTTCCGATGCCAACAACGCAGCCGACCAACGGTCGGCTTTACGGCTTGGCGGCCAGGGCCGGGGCCCCGGCAAAATCACCACAGCCGTGATATTGGCGGGCGCCTACGGTCAACATGGCCGTGGCACCGAACGCCTGCCCACTCATGTCGTCCTGGCACACGGTGCGCTGGAACGTCAGCTTCACCGGCGTGCCATCGGCCGCCTTGCCCGACCAGCCATCCTTGCCCTGGGTGGGCGCAGCGATCTCCAGCGTGCGCTGCCCGTAGTCGGTTTCCACGCGCAGGTGCGGCGTGGTGCCGGCGGCCACTTCGGCCAGCCAGCCCGGCTCGTTGCCGGTGGCGCGGAAGCCGGCCGCAGTGGCGTCCTGCGCGGTCGGCAGCGGCGCCGCAGCGCCCTGTTCACCACTGCCCGTGCAGGTGCGATCCGGCTCGCCCTTCAACTGCAGCGTGCCTTCGGTGGTGCCCTTGGTCCAGAAGACATTGCCCTGCCCGTCACCGTAGCGCGCGCCGGACGCCGCCGGTTCCGATGCCATCGGATAGGTGCGACCTTCCACCACGACACTGGCCGAATCCTGGCCGCGGTAGGTGGCCTGCACGGCGACGTCGCCACACTGGAACGCGTAGCTGCGTTCGTCGGAGGTGGCAGCGGCCATGGGCGGCGGCGCCTCGCCCGCACCCGCCTCGCTGGCGTTGCCCTCGGCACGTTGCGCGGGCTGACAGGCGCTCAGGCCGGTGGCGATGGCCAGGCTGAAAAGCCACGGGGATGCACGCATGTTGGACTCCTTGCGGTTGTTGCGATCAGCGAACCATCGTAGCCCGCAGCCTGCAGCAGGAGGTGAAGCAGCCCTGACTCCACGGGCTGCAGCATCGGTTCAGACCAAGCGCGGCGGCAGCAGTCCGATCGACAGCAGGTGCACGCCGGCCGTGTTCGATGCGGTGGCCCATACCCGCAGCAGGCGCAGCGCACGCGCGTGTTCGCCGCCCGCGTCGGCATAACGCAGCCGCACGTCGCTGGACACCAAGGTCAGCTGCCCGCACACCAACGGCTCCACCGCGCCCTGTTCGAGCGCGCTGATCCGCAGCTGTCCGGTTGACCATGCCGTGAGGAAGGGATGGGCGCCCAACCACTGCCCTGCCCCGTCGCTGAAAAACAGCGACGGCGACAGCCAGGCCTGCAGTGCGTCCACGTCCTGCGCCAACAGCAGCTGCAGCACTTGCGCCTCGGCCGTTGCGATGGTGTGTTCAAGCACGGTCGTGCTCATGTCATTCCTCCCGGCGTCGCCGCCATGGCCAGCGCCAGCGGCGTGCGCCCTGCACCAGTACGTAGAACAGCGGCACGAAGAACACCGCCAGTACGGTGGCGGTCAACATCCCGCCAAAGACCCCGGTGCCGATCGCGTGCTGGGTTTCGGCCGATGCGCCGGTGGCCAGCATCAACGGCACCACGCCCAGCGCGAACGCCAGCGAGGTCATCAGGATCGGGCGCAGCCGCAGCCGTGCCGCCTCGATCGCGGCCTCGACCAGACCGTGCCCCTGCAGCTGCAGCTGGCGCGCGAACTCCACGATCAGGATCGCGTTCTTGGCCGACAGCCCGATCACGGTGATCATCCCGACCTTGAAGAACACATCGTTGGGCAACCCGCGCATCAGCACCGCCGCCACCGCGCCCAGCAGGCCCAGTGGCACCACCAGCAACACCGCCGCCGGGATCGACCAGCTTTCATACAGCGCGGCCAGCACCAGGAACACCACCAGCATCGACAGCAGCATCAGCCACGGCGCCTGCGCACCGGAGGCGCGCTCCTGCAGCGACTGCCCGGTCCAGGCCAGCGCGAAACCGGCCGGCAGCTGCCGCGCCAGCCGCTCCATCTCGGCCATGGCCTGGCCGCTGGACGCGCCCGCTGCCGCATTGCCGGACAGGCTCAGCGACGGGAAGCCCTGGTAGCGTTCCAGCTGCAACGGCGTCTGCGACCACACCGGGGTGACCAGTTCGGCCAGCGCCACCATGCCGCCCTTGGCGTTGCGCACGTGCAGCTTGAGCACGTCGTCCACCTGCATGCGGTGCGGTGCGTCGGCCTGCACGATCACCTGCTGCAGGCGACCGGCATTGGGGAAATCGTTGACGTACTGCGAGCCCATCGCCGCCGATAGCGTGTCGCTGATCGCACTGAAGCCCACACCCATGGCCTGCGCCTTGTGCCGGTCGATCTCCAGCCGCACGGTACTGCCCGAGGGCAGGCCTTCGGCATGCACGTCGCGCAGCAGCGGGCTGGCCGCGGCCAGCGCCAGCAACTGCTGTTGTGCGGCCTGCAGCTGCGCCTGACTCTGGCCGGTGCGCGCCTGCAGGCGCAGGTCGAACCCGGACGAGGTGCCCAGGCTGTCGATCGCCGGCGGGGTCACCACGATCACCCGCCCTTCCGGCGCGGCGGCCATGGCCTGCTGCGCGCGTTCCACCTCGTCGGCCACGGTGGCACCGGCGCGGGCGCCCCAGTCGTGGAGCATGGTGTAGGCCATCGCCGCGTTCGGCCCGGAGCCGGCGAAGCTGTAGCCCATGATCGCCTGGTTGGAGGCGATGCCCGGGCGCGCGGCAATGTGCGCTTCATAGCGTTGCATCACCTCCAGGGTGCGTTCGGCGGTGGCGTCGGCCGGCAGCTGTATGGAGGTCATGAAGTAGCCCTGGTCCTCTTCGGGCAGGAAGGCGCCGGGCAGCAGGTGCAGGCCCAGCCCCAACGCCACCACGAGCGCGGCGAACACGGCCATGCTGCGCCCGCCGCGCTGCAGGATGCGCACCACCCGCCCCTGGTAGCCGCGGGTCATGCGCGCCATGCCACGGTTGAACGCGCCGAAGAAACCACCGCGCCCGTGGTGGCCACGCGTGCTCGGCTTGAGCAGCGTGGCGCACAGCGCGGGGGTGAGGGTCAGCGCCAGCAACGCCGAGAACAGGATCGACACCGCCATGGCCAGGCTGAACTGCCGGTAGATCGCGCCCACCGAACCATCCGCGAGCGCCATCGGAATGAACACGGCGGTGAGCACCAGGGTGATGCCGATCACCGCACCGGTGAGCTCCTTCATCGCCTTGGCGGTGGCCTCGCGTGGCGGCAGACCTTCTTCGGCCATGATCCGCTCGACGCCTTCCACCACCACGATGGCATCGTCGACGATGATGCCGATCGCCAGCACCATGCCGAACATGGTCAACACGTTGATCGAGAAGCCCGCCGCCAGCATCACCGCGAAGGTGCCCAGCAGCGCGATCGGCGCCACGATGGCCGGGATGAGCGTGTAGCGGATGTTCTGCAGGAACAGGTACATCACCGCAAACACCAGCACCATCGCCTCGACCAGGGTGATGAGCACTTTCTGGATCGAGATCGCCACGAACGGCGCGGTGTCGAACGGCACCGTGGCGTGCATGCCCACCGGCAGGGTGGGTTCGAGTTCGGCCATGCGCGCGCGTACCGCGCCGGCCACCTTCACGGCATTGGCCCCGGGCGACAGCTGGATGGCCGCCGCAGTGGCCGGCGCGCCGTTCTCGCGGGTGGACCACGCATAGCTTTCGGCGCCCAGCTCGACCCGGGCCACGTCACCGATGACCACGCGGGAGCCATCCGGATTGGCGCGGAGCACGATGGCGGCGAACGCCTCGGGCGTACTCAACTGGCCTTCCACGGTGAGCGGAATGGTGACCCGCTGGCCTGGCACCGCCGGGGAATCGCCGACCCGGCCGGGGGCGATCTGCGCGTTCTGTTCGCTGATCGCGGTGGTCAGATCACCCAGGGTCAGGCGGTAGGCCACCAGCTGCGCCGGGTCCACCCAGATACGCATCGCACGTTCGGCACCGAACAGCTGCACGCGGCCAACGCCCTCGATACGCCGCAGTTCTTCGACGATGTTGCGCGCCATGTAGTCGCTCAGGGCCACTTCGTCCAGGCGGCCATCGGTGGAGCGCAGTCCGACCAGCATCAGGAAGCCCGAATCGGCGGCCTCCACGCCCAGCCCGTTCTGGCGCACCGCCTGCGGCAGCCGCGATTCGATCGCCTTGATGCGATTCTGGACGTCCACCTGGGCCAGCTCCGGATCGGTGCCCGGGCGGAACGTGGCGGTAATGGAGGCCTCGCCCGAGGTATCGGTGGACGAGGAGAAGTACAGCAGGTGCTTGACCCCGGACAGCTCGCGCTCGATCAGCCCGACCACGGCATCGTTCATGGTCTGCGCCGACGCCCCGGGATAGCTGGCATAGATGCTGATACTGGGCGGCGCAACGCTGGGATAGCGCTCGATCGCCAGGCGCGGAATGGCCAACGCACCGGCCAGCACCACGAAAATAGCCAGCACCCACGCAAACACCGGGCGCTCAATGAAAAACTGCGGCATGCAACATCCTCTCGCCCTCGCACCGCGGCGAAAGCAGCCGGTGCAGTGGCATCGTCATCCACAAAAAAGGTTCTTTGTCGTACTGCGGGATTGCTCACGCCACTGCGATGCAAGAGCAAGAGCAAGAGCAAGAGCTACTGTCCGCGCCTGCACTGGTTTGGGCTGGTGGGGGTGGGTTGGCGGGAAACGTTGCAAGACCCGCTCCGCGGCCCGGCCCAGCCGCTGGCGGCTGGGCGTTCGGTCGCAAGCGAGGCAATGCCTCGCAAGCAATGCGCCCTCACCCCTGTAAGCTCCGTCGCCGCATCCATGCGGCTCAGGGTCCCGCAACCCCACCCGCACCAGCCCCTGACAGATTGCGGTGCGCACAGGAGAGCAAAGCGACCAGCGCTTCCGCCCTGCCAGCCTTTTGGTACAAACCGAAGTCCGCCCTCGCCAAGCCGCGCATAGACGCAGAAGGCATACCGACGTTGCTTCGCTCCTCGCTCGCCCAAGGCCACCAGCCCACTGTCGAGGGTCGGGGTGGGTGGGTTCACGGGACCCTGAGCGCCATGGATGGCGCGACGGAGCCTACATGGGTGAGGGCGCATTGCTTGCGAGGCATTGCCTCGCATGCGACCGAACGCACAGCCGCCAGCGGCTGGGCCGGGCCGCGGAGCGGGACTTGCGGCGTGTCCCGTGAACCCACCCACCCCGGCCCAGCCAGAGACCAGGTGCAAAAAGCAGCTTTTGCCCTAGCGCGAGCCAACGGCCTTCGCG
Organism: Stenotrophomonas sp. 364; assembly: GCF_009832905.1. Classification (NCBI taxonomy): domain Bacteria; kingdom Pseudomonadati; phylum Pseudomonadota; class Gammaproteobacteria; order Lysobacterales; family Lysobacteraceae; genus Stenotrophomonas; species Stenotrophomonas sp. 364. Next base: position 1,729,372 of record NZ_CP047135.1, on the reverse strand, counting down.
GCAGTGGCAGTAGTAGTGGCAACAGCAGCCGGCTGCCAAGGTCGGGCCGTCACCGCCATCCCTTCCTGCAACCGATCCTGCCCTTCCACCACCACCCGCTCGCCGGCCTGCAGCCCATGGCTCACCACGTACTGCCGGCCCACCTGCCCATCCACCTCGATGGTCCGGATCACCGCCTTGCCCTCCTTCCCTACCACCCACGCATACGACTGCCCGCCCGTACTCCGCAGCACCGACTGCTGCGGCACCAGCAACGCACCCACCTGCACCCCGCGCGGCACCCGCGCCCGCACGAACATCCCCGGCAACAACCGCCGCGCCGGGTTGTCCACCACGATCCGCAACACAATGTCGCCCGTCTCCGCGTCCACGTTGATCCCCGAAAACAGCATCCGACCCTGCTCCGCATACGGCGTCCCGCCCGTACCCAGCAACGTCACCGGCAAACCCTTCGCCGCATCCAGCTGACCGGCCACCACCGCACGCTGGATACCCTCCAGCATCGACGCCGGCTGCCGCACATCCACGTACACCTGGTCCACCTGCTGCACCACCGCCATCGGCGTCGCATCGCTTGCCGTCACCAGCGCCCCTTCGGTCACCAATGCCTCATCGATACGCCCCGCGATCGGCGACGCCACCGTCGCATAGCGCAGATCCAGCTGCCGCCGCGCCAGCGTCGCGCGCGCCTGCGCCACATCCGCCACCGCCTGCTGGTGCTCGGCATGCGCATCGTCACGCGCCTGCTGGCTCACCGCCTGCGCCGCCGCCAATGAGCCCAGCCGCGCCGACTGCACCTGCGTCCGCACCACCGCCGCCTCACTGCGCTGCAGCAACGCCCGCGCACTGTCCACCTCCGCCTGGAACGCCGCCGGGTCGATCTGGAACAGCGGCGTACCCGCCTCCACCTCCGCCCCCTGCGCGAACAACCGCCGCTGCACGATCCCGCCCACCTGCGCGCGGATCTGCGCCGTACGCACCGCGGCCACCCGGCCCGGCAACTCGTCGTCACGCTGCACCGTCGCAGGCGAAAGCGACACCACGGTCACCTCCGGCACCGCTACCGACGCCACCTCTTCCTTGGTACATCCCGCAAGCATGACCGCAAGCACCGCCCATACAGCGGTTTGAATCCTGTTGGTTTTCATCAGCAGCACAGGGCCGCACGCGCGGCCAGAATCATGAATGGCGAAGTCTGCGGCGCCTGCGTGGGGTTTCGATGGAGGAACTGTGGAGATACGATGGAGCACAAGCACCTTCTGGCCCTGCCCCGCATGCACGCCACCGATTCGCCCAGCGCCGCCGCGCACTGGGACCGCTCGCTCAACGCGCTGGTCCTGATCGTCGAAGACGAACCGGAAATCGCCGACATCGTGGCCGCCTACCTGCATCGCGAAGGCCTGCGCACGGTGCGCGCGCAGGACGGCATCGGCGCTTTGGCCATGCACCGCAGCGCCCGCCCCGACCTGATCCTGCTCGACGTACAGATGCCCGGCATGGACGGCTGGACCGTCCTCAACACCGTCCGCCAGCGCGGCGACACGCCGGTCATCATGCTCACCGCCCTGGACCAGGACCTGGACAAGCTCACCGCGCTGCGCATGGGCGCCGACGACTACGTCGTCAAACCGTTCAACCCGGCCGAAGTGGCCGCCCGCGTGCGCGCCGTCCTGCGCCGCACGCTCAATGCGCGTGGCCAGGCCAAACCCGGCATCCTGCGCGTCGGCAGACTGGTGATCGACCCCGAAACCCACGCCGTCCACGTCGAGGGCGACGGCTACAGCCATGAACTGCTGCTCACCCTGACCGAGTACAAACTGCTGCACTGCATGGCACTGGCCCCGTCACGGATCTTCAGCCGCAGCGAACTCATGCACGAGTGCCTGCCCGAGAGCGAAGCCCTGGAGCGCACCGTGGACAGCCATGTCAGCAAGCTGCGGCGCAAGCTCGACGACGTGGGCCTGGGCAACGTGCCGGCCAGCGTGCGCGGCGTGGGCTACCGGCTGGCGGCCGACCACTGATGCGCCGCCCGGGCCTGAGCCGGCACATCGTGGTATCGATGTCGCTGATGGTGCTGGCGGTGATCGTGATGGTGATCCTCAGCTCCTACCTGCTGTATGCGGTGCTGGTGAACTTCTACCCCTACGCCGAGGAACCCACCGGCTGGGCCCCCACCGGCCCCGAACTGGTGTGGGTGGCCGCGGTCACCCTGCTCGGGCTGGCCGTGGCCGTGGCTGCCTCGGTGCGGCTGTCGCAGCGCATCCTGACCCCGCTCAATTCGGTGGTGGACAGCATCGGCAAGCTGGCCGGCGGCGACCTCGGCGCGCGCGCCGCCGCCAGCGACCGCTCGCTGGGCGAAGTGGCGCTGCTGGTGGACGACTTCAACGCCATGGCCCGCCGCCTGCAGAACATGGATGCCGACCGGGTCATGTGGCACGCCGCCATCGCCCACGAACTGCGCACCCCGGTGACGATCCTGCGCGGCCGCCTGCAGGGCCTGGCCGAGGGCGTGTTCCAGCCTGATGAAGCGCAGTTCCGCAGCCTGCTGGCCCAGGTTGAAGGCCTGTCCCGGCTGATCGAAGACCTGCGCGTGCTCAGTCTGGCCGACAGCGCCCGGCTCGACGTACGCCGCGCGCGCAGCGACGTGGTGCATGAAGTCCATTCGGTGATGACCCTGGTCGACCCCGGCTTCCGCAGCGGCGGTTTCGTGCTGGAACTGGAAACCTCGCGCGAGGAGCATCCGGCCCACTGCGATCCCACCCGCGTGCGCCAGGCCCTGATGGCGCTGTTGGAGAATGCGCGCCGCTACGCCACGCCGGGGCGCGTGCGCATCGCCGTGCATGACACCGCCACCCACGTGCAGGTCTCCATCGACGACGAGGGCCCGGGCATCGACCCCGCCCTGAGCGCCCACATCTTCGACCCGTTCATGCGTGGCGATGGCTCGCGTTCACGCCAGCGCGGCGGCAGCGGGCTGGGCCTGGCGGTGGTCAAGGCCATCGCCGATGCCCATGGCGGCCGCGTCTCGTGCACCGCCAGCGCGCTCGGCGGCGCACGCTTCGTCATCGAACTGCCGCGCCAGTAGCGGTTTCCTCGCGCGCCAGGGTACGCATGCGCGCGCCCAGCCGGTCCAGGTTGTCCTCGATGGTGACCAGTTCCTGCTGCTGTGCCGCCGGCAGGCGCGCCCGCAGCTGCTGTTGCAGCTGCTGCCAGGCCGGTACGGCGCGGGCGCTGATGGCTGCGGTAGATGCTGCTGCGGCCGCCCGCTCGCTGCCCAGCGGCAGGCCGTAGCCGCCGGCCGGCAGCAGCGCCGCCGGACTGACCAGCTGGCCGGTGTCGTGCAGCAGCGCCATCAAGGTGTCGCGCGCCGGGTCGGTGCCGTGTGCGGGGTTGCCCAGGGTGCGCTTGAGCTGGTCGCGCGCGCGCAGTTCTTCGCGTTGGCGTGCTGCCTGTTCCAGCAGCAGCAACGCGGCCGTGGCACGCAGCCCCCCCTGATCCAGCCACGGCGCCCGCTGTGCTGCCGGACGCAGCAGCCATGCGGTCACCTCGGGGGTGCCCAGCGGCAGTTCACGCCGCGCCACCTCGAACAGCTGCTGGTAGTGATCCTTCGCCGAGGCGAAGTAGTAGCCCTGGCGGGTCGCCTCTGCGCGGTTCTGCAGGACGGTTGGATCGGCCCGCCCTTCTCGCGTCAGGCGCGTCAGCAGGCCACGCGGGGTGATGCGGTTCAGGCCGGGCGTGGCCCAGGCCGGCACGCCTTCCTGCAGCAGCTTGCCGGTTTCCACCGCGCAGTTGTTGCTCACGAACAGGTACTTGCCGTCATAGCTCCAGTGCACCTGGGCCGCGCGCTCGAGCAGGCTGGCAATCTCGCCGGGCTGCAGACGCAGCGGCACCGACGACAGACCACGCAGTTCCAGCTGGGTGTACTCGTTGATCACCTGGTTCAGTGGCAGCACGAACAGGCGCGACGGATACGACCCGGAGAGCCCGCGCCAACTGGAAATCTGCACATCGCCGACAAATGCGCGGAACGACAACACCCGGTGGTACGACAGGTCCATCCTGCAGGCCGGCCCCGGCGCGCGGCCCGGTGCGCAGATCACCAGCCGCAGCATGCTATGGCCCCAGCGGCTCATCAGCTGGTCGTTGCCCTCGGCGAGCAGGTAGTCGACCGCGTACACGCGGGCGGGGTCCACCTGCAGCAGCGATGCGGCGCCGGACGCGTCGTCGGCCTGTACCAACGGCAGGCGTGCGTCGCAGTCGGCCGCGTGCCCGCTGGCACCGATCTGCGCGGTGAACCAGGCGTGCAATGCCGGGCGACGGCAGGCATACGCCGGGTCGAGCACGAAATGCTCGGCGTTGACCGCCAGGTACTCCGCCGGGCTGGTCCGCTCGTAAGCGTCGGGGCTGCGCGTGCTGAAATGATTGCCGGTGCGGCCCAGCCGCCAGGGGCGCTGCTGCCAGCCACTGAGGTCGCGCCATCGCGCGGTCTGCGACCAGCCCCCACCCGGGCCGCGGTCCAGCACATGGGCGAGTTCATGAATCAGCGCGGCCTGCAGCGCGCGCGGCAGTGGTTCACCCGCGCGTACGTCAGCCAGCAGGTCACGGCGCAGGGTGATCGCGCCACGGCGGGTGCGGCCATGCACGTGGTCGGGAAGCGTGGACGACCAGCGCACCCGTACCGGGCGATCAAAACGGGCCTGCCAGGCGGCAGGCACTACGTGCTGCACGTCCTGCAGCGCGCGTTCGGCGGCCAGGATCTGCTGCCCATCGAGTCCGTCCGGCTGCAGCTCGAACTGCAGTTCGGCTTGCGCGAAGGGACTGGCCAACAGCGCCGCCAGGGCCGCCCAACGCCAGCGGCGGGCCCGGCGACGCGCCTGCATCAGCGTGCCAGCAGGGTCCGGGCCAGCGCCAGGTCGCTGGCATCACGCTGCGCGGCATCGTGTTCGCGCAGGTGCAGCAGGGCCGCTTCCAGGCGGGCGCCGCGGATGGCACCGTCGCTGGCGACGAACGCCGCCGCGTCTTCGCGCGCATCCAGCACGATCTTGTCATCGTCCGAGCTGGACGAACCGGCCGACGAGGCACCGGAGGCGGAGCCAGCGGACGAGCCGGCGAAACTGGAGGCCAGCGCGGGCAACGGCAGGGCAAGGACGGCAAGAAGCAGGATCGGACGCATCGTCATGGTGTCGTTCGAAGTGGGAAAGCGCAGAGCGTATAGCCTGTGTGAAGACCTGTCGCGTCCTAGAGGTCGAACAGCTTGCCGGGATTCAGCAGCCCTTCGGGATCAAACGCTCGTTTGACCGCTTTCATCAAAGCGATTTCCGGTGCACTGCGGGTGCTGTCCAGGTAGCCCTTTTTGACCAGCCCGATGCCGTGTTCGGCCGAGATGCTGCCGTCGAACCGGGCCAGCACCTGCGCCAGCAACGTGGTGACGTGTTCGCACTGGGCCAGGAATTCCGCGTCTTCGGTGCCATCAGGCTTGAGCACGTTGATGTGCAGGTTGCCGTCGCCGATGTGGCCGAACCAGACCACATCGAAGTGCGGATACGCCTGCCCGATCAGCGCCTGGGTTTCGGCCATGAACGCGGGCATCGCCGAGATTCGCACCGACACATCGTTCTTGTACGGCTTGTAACGCGCCACCGCCTCGGTGATGCCTTCGCGCAGGCGCCACAGCTGTGCGGCCTGCGCATCGCTGGCACTGACCACGCCATCGCTGACCCAACCCTGCTCCATGCAGGCCTCGAACGCCGCCATCGCGGCGGCCTCCTGGGCCTCGTCGCCCGCTGCGAATTCGGTGACCACGTAGAACGGGTGCACCTGCTCGAACGGCGCCTGCGCACCGTGCGCAAGCACGTGTTCCAGCGCGCGGTCGGTAAAGAATTCAAAGGCCTGCAGCTGCATCCGCTCACGGAACGCGGCGAACACCTGCATCAGCACCTCGAAGCTGGGCAGTGCCAGCAGCATCACGTTGCTGGCCGGCGGCGGATCGGTCAGCCGCAGCGTCGCTTCGACGATGACGCCCAGGGTGCCTTCGGAGGCGATCAGCAGCTGGCGGAAATCGTAGCCGCTGGAATTCTTGATCAGGCCCTTGTTGAGCTCCAGCAGCTCGCCACTGGCGGTGACCACCTTCAACCCGGCAATCCACTCGCGGGTATTGCCGTAGCGGATCACGCGGATGCCGCCGGCGTTGGTGGCGATGTTGCCGCCGATCGAGCAGGAGCCCCGCGCGGCGAAGTCCACCGGGTAGATCAGCCCGTGTTCCAGCGCCGCGTTGTGCACCGCCTCCAGCGCCATACCGGCCTGTACGGTCAGAGTGCGGTCCACCGCATCGAAGGCCAGCGGCTTGTTCATCCGCTCCAGGCTGAGCACCAGCTCGCCGTGCGCAGCCACCGCGCCTCCGGACAGGCCAGTGCGGCCGCCCGAGGGCACCACGGCCACCTGCTGCGTGCTCGCCCAGCGCAGGATCGCCTGCACCTCCTCCACGCTGCCTGGCAGGGCGATCGCCAGGGGTGCCGGGGTCCAGCGCCGGGTCCAGTCGCGCCCGTAATGCTCCAGGTCGGCCGGTTCGGTCGTGAGCCGCAGCCCGGGGCAGTCCTGCAACAGCGAAGAAAGGCGCGGGTCGGTCATGGCGGCACGGCAGGACAAGGGAATTCCCAAGCGTAGCAGACACCCCGGAGGGCTTGGCCGCCGGCGTCCGGTTGCGCGTGTCAAAGGATGCATCTGAAACCATCGCCGCGCCGATTGGCGCACTGCACAATCCCCCGCCCGTTCTGGCATAGTTGGGCGCTCCCGCCCTACAGCTGCGCCCCGCCCATGTCGCCGAAGAAGACCTCGTTCCCGAAGCAGGATATCCGCGTGCTGTTGCTGGAGGGGGTGAGCCAGACCGCGATCGACGTGTTCACCGCCGCCGGCTATTCGCAGATCGAACTGCACAGCAAGGCGCTGCCGGAGGACGAGTTGAAGGCACGCATCGCCGAAGCGCACATCGTCGGCATCCGCTCGCGTACCCAGCTCAGCGCCGACGTGCTGGCCAACGCCAAGCGCCTGATGGCGGTAGGCTGCTTCTGCATCGGTACCAACCAGGTCGACCTGGACGCGGCCGAACTGGCCGGCATCCCGGTGTTCAACGCGCCCTACTCCAACACCCGCAGCGTGGCCGAACTGGTCATCGCCGAAGCGATCATGCTCACCCGTGGCATCCCGCAGAAGAATGCCGAATGCCATCGCGGCGGCTGGTCCAAATCCGCCGCCGGCAGCCACGAAGTGCGCGGCAAGACGCTGGGCATCATCGGCTATGGCCATATCGGCACCCAGGTGGGCGTGATGGCCGAGGCCATGGGCATGCAGGTGATCTTCCACGACGTGGAAACCAAGCTGTCGCTGGGCAATGCCCGCGCGGCCATCAGCCTGGACGACCTGCTGTCGCGTGCGGACATTGTCACCGTGCACGTGCCGGAAACCCCGGCCACGCAGTGGATGATCGGCGCCGAACAGCTGGCCCGCATGCGCCCCGGCGCGCACCTGATCAACGCCGCACGCGGCACCGTGGTCGATATCGACGCGCTGGATGCGGCCCTGCATGCGGGCCACATCGGGGGCGCGGCACTGGACGTGTTCCCGATCGAGCCCAAGGGCAACGGCGATGCCTTCGTGTCGCCGCTGACCGCGCACGACAACGTGATCCTGACCCCGCACGTGGGCGGCAGCACGCTGGAGGCGCAGGACAACATCGGCGTTGAAGTGGCGGCCAAGCTGGTGCGCTACAGCGACAACGGCAGCACCCTGTCGGCGGTCAACTTCCCCGAAGTGACCCTGCCCGAGCACGAGGACAGCCTGCGCCTGCTGCACATCCACCAGAACGTGCCGGGCGTGCTGTCCAAGGTCAACGAGATCTTCTCGCGCCACAACGTCAACATCGACGGCCAGTTCCTGCGCACCGACCCCAAGGTGGGCTACGTGGTGATCGACATCACCGCCAGCGAGGCACAGGCCGGCGCGGTGCGCGACGAACTGGCCGCGATCCCGGGCACGCTGCGGACGCGCGTGTTGTATTGACCCCCAGGCAGGTATCGACCGTTGGTCGATACACCTTCGAACGGGAGCCGATCGCCCCACGCGACGACCAACGGTCGTCGCCTACCGGGCGAGCCAGCGCTTGGCCATGCGCGGCAGCGAGTCGTCGTTGTCCGGGGCGTCGATCACTGCCGCGGCCACGTCACGGATCTCCCGCCACGCCAGCGCCAGCGACTCTTCGCTGATCGCAAACTGTTCGCTGCCCACCGCCCGCACCACGTAGCGGGCGTCGTAATGCCAATGGCCCGGCACGTCCCTGCGTTCGGGGATCCAGTGCTTGTCGATGTCGAACAGCGCGCCATCCTCCAGCACGAGCCCGCTCAGCCCGGACTCTTCCTCCGCCTCCTTGAGCGCCACCCGGGCCAGGTTGCGGTCGCCGTCGGCATGCCCGCCCAGCTGCAGCCAGCGGTCCAGTTTGCGGTGGTGGGTGAGCAGCACGCGCTCCCCGTCGGCACTGACCAGCCATGCACTGCCGGTGAAATGACCGGCCAGCCGTTCACGCAGGAACGGGTTCTCCGGATCGTCCAATAGTGTGCTGAATTCGTCAGCCAGGGCGGCGTCGGCGGGCTGGCGCTGCGCATACGCAGCCAGTTGGGCACGCAGTTCAGCATCAGCAATGACAACGGATTCAGGGTTCAGCGACATGGTGGCGGGGGGTTCGGGCGGGATTTGTCGATTATCGCCGGGCCATGCTGCATTTGTGCTTGTGCGCGGGCTTCAGCTTTGGCTAAGGTACAGCGGGCCCCGCACGCTGGGGCGCCCAGTTGCCATCAAGGTGCCCGGCAATGTACCGCGCACCTCACCTTTGTCCATTTAGGGAAGCACTGCATGCTGAAGTCTCTGTTGAGGGTCAAACCGGTTGAACCCGCCGGCCACGTCGACGCGGGTGAACCCATCGAAGGCAGCCTGGACGGCGAAGCCACACTGAAACGGACCCTCACAGCCAAACACCTCATCATGCTCGGGATCGGCGCGGTGATCGGTGCCGGCATCTTCGTGCTGACCGGCCAGGCCGCGGCCAACCATGCCGGCCCGGCGGTCATGCTGTCGTTCGTGTTCGCCGGCTTCGCCTGCGCGCTGGCCGGCCTGTGCTACGCCGAATTCGCGGCAATGATGCCGGTCTCCGGCAGCGCCTACTCCTACTCCTACGCCACCCTCGGCGAAGGCATGGCCTGGTTCATCGGCTGGTGCCTGGTGCTGGAGTACCTGTTCGCGTCAGCGTCGGTCGCGGTGGGCTGGTCGGCCTACCTGATCAGCTTCATCACCACCACGCTGCACATGCCGTTCCCGGACGCGCTGAGCGCCGCACCGATTGCCTGGAACGGGCATGAGTTCGCCGCCTCCGGCAAGCTGTTCAACCTGCCGGCGATGCTAATCGTGGCGGCGGTGACCGGCCTGCTGTATGTGGGCGTGACCCAGTCTGCGTTCGTCAACGCGATCATCGTGGCCATCAAGGTCTTCGTGATCTGCCTGTTCGTGGGTATCGGCGCTGCCCACGTGGACCCGGCCAACTGGCACCCGTTCATTCCGGAAAACACCGGCGTGTCCGGCGAGTTCGGCTGGAGCGGCGTGTTCCGCGCGGCCACCATCGTGTTCTTCGCCTACATCGGCTTCGATGCGGTCTCCACCGCTGCCGGTGAAACCAAGGACCCGCAGCGCAACATGCCGATCGGCCTGCTCGGCTCGCTGGCGGTCTGCACCCTCGTCTACATCATCGTGTGCGCGGTGCTGACCGGCATGCTGCCGTACCACCTGCTGGGCACCGACAAGCCGGTGGCCACCGCGCTGGAGGCCTACCCGAGCCTGTCCTGGCTGAAGACCGCCGTGGAGATCGGCGCCATTGCCGGCCTGTCCTCGGTGGTGCTGGTGATGATGATGGGCCAGACCCGCATCGCCTACACCATTTCGCGCGACGGCCTGCTGCCGAAGGTGTTCGGCAAGGTCCACAAGCGCTTCCGCACGCCGTACTGGGCCACGATCGTGGTCGGCGTGATCGCCGCCGCACTGGCCGGCCTGGTGCCGCTGAACGTGCTTGGCGAGCTGGTCTCGATGGGCACCCTGCTGGCCTTCGCCACGGTCTGCGTGGGCGTGCTGATCCTGCGCTACACCCGGCCGGAGCTGACGCGTCCGTTCCGCGTGCCGATGGTGTGGGTGATCTGCCCGCTGGGCGCGGCGTCGTGCCTGTTCCTGTTCTGGCAGGCGTTCGTGGTGCATTGGCACCTGTTCGTGGGCTGGACGGTCCTGGGCCTGCTGATCTACTTCGGTTACGGCATGCGCCACAGCAAGCTCAATACGCCGTCGGCCTGATGCACCTGACGGGCCGGCCCAGCGCCGGCCCGTTCCACATACGCTCCACGTACAAGAAACCACACCATGTTCAAGCAACTGTGGGCCACCAAGCACCCGCACGCCGCCCACGAAGACGCCAACGGCCTGAGCCTGCGCCGCACGCTCGGCCCCTGGGGGCTGACCGCGCTGGGTATCGGCGCGGTGATCGGCGGCGGCATCTTCGTGATCACCGGCCAGGCCGCGGCCAACCACGCCGGCCCGGCGATCATGCTGTCGTTCGTGCTCGCCGCGATCTGCTGCGCGTTCTGCGCGATGGCCTATGCCGAGTTCGCGGCGATGGTGCCGGTCTCCGGCAGCGCCTACACCTATACCTACGCCACCTTCGGCGAGCTGTCGGCCTGGTTCATCGGCTGGATGCTGGTGCTCGAATACGGCGTCTCGGCCTCGGCGGTGGCGGTCAGCTGGACCGGCTATTTCCTGAGCCTGCTCAGTCATTTCGACATCCACCTGCCGGCCGCGCTGGTCAGCGCACCGCTGGATGCGCAGTTGCGCCCGACCGGGGCGATCGCCAACATTCCGGCCGCGATCCTGGTGCTGCTGCTGACCTGGCTGTGTTACGTGGGGATCAGCAAATCCTCGGCGATGAACATGGCGATGGTGGTGCTCAAGACCGGGCTGATCATCCTGGTGATCGTCGCGGGCTGGAAGTACGTGGATCCCGCCAACTGGACGCCGTTCATCCCGGAGAACGCGGGACCGGGCAAGTACGGCTTCGAGGGGGTGCTGCGCGGTGCGGCGATGGTGTTCTTCGCCTACATCGGGTTCGAGGCGGTGTCGGTGGCGGCGCAGGAGTCGCACAAGCCGCAGCGTGACATGCCGATCGGCATGCTGTTGTCGCTGGTGATCTGCACGGTGCTGTACATCGCGATGGCGGCGGTGATGACCGGGCTGGTGCCGTACCAGCTGCTGGGCACCGACGAGCCGGTGGTGACGGCGGTGGCCGCGCACCCGCAGTTGGGCTGGTTGCGGATCGTGGTGGAGATCGGGGCACTGATCGGGTTGTCGTCGGTGGTGCTGGTGATGATCATCGGGCAGCCGCGTATTTTCATGATCATGGGGCGCGACGGATTGTTGCCGCCGGTGTTCACGAAGATTCATCCGAAGTACCGGACGCCGCACATCAATACGGTGATCACGGGGATCGGGATCGCGCTGCTGGCGGCGCTGTTTCCGCTGGATATCCTGGGCGAGCTGACGTCGATGGGCACGCTGATTGCGTTCGCGGCGGTGTGCGCGGGGGTGTTGATTCTGCGTCGTACGCAGCCGGACTTGCCGCGTCCGTTCCGGATGCCGATGGCGTGGTTGATCTGCAGTCTGGGGGTGCTGAGCTGTATCGCGCTGTTGACGGCGATGACGGCGCACAACTGGATGCTGATGGGGATCTGGACGGCGGTGGGCTTTGCGATCTACTTCGGGTACGGGTATCGGAATAGTCGGCTTGCCGGGAAGTAAGGGGGGGGTGCCGGGCCTGCGGCCCGGCTGCCCGCTTTTACTGCAAGTGCAACGGCAACGGCAACTGCGGCTCTGGGGGTGCTGTGGGGATGGCGGGACGGGGTGAGGCCGCGGGGGACGCCGCAAGTACGTCCTTGTAGGCTTGGTCGCCGCATCCATGCGGCTCACACCCCCGCAACCTCACCCCGCCCCACCCTCGACAGGTTCCGTGTGACGGTGCCAGGAGCCAACGCGGCGTTAGGGCTGGGTGGCTGTTGCCTGGTTTCATTGCTTCGGGTGATCGGGGGCGCTGGGGAAGGATGAAAATTGATGAGGGGTGACTGTTGGTCGCCGCTTTTCGACAGCGTGGTCCTTGATGGCCGATGTTCGGTGTTCGGTGATTGGCCACCAAAAATGCAATCGCGGTAGGTGACGACCGTTGGTCGTCACGCCTTGGAGCCGGCCACTGGCCGGCTTTGCTTTTTCTCCCCCCCACCCCACAACGCTGGCACGCGCCTCAGCGTGTGGGGGGCTGGGCGGGGTGGGGTTTGCGGGGGTGTGAGCCGCATGGGCCCGAGGCGTGCCTCGGGCGGGTTGGGCAGGACGCCCAACCCCGGTCTTGCCGTGTGCGCACGAGAGCGCACGCGCGCAAGCGGCGACCAAGCCTACAAGGACGTATTCACGGCGTCCCCCGCAAACCCCACCCCGCCCAGCCCAGCCCAGTCAGGAAAACGGATCTACGTAGTACCTGCTTTTACCGATCCACCCCGTTAAAATGCCAGCCATGAACACCTTCCCCTACGATACGGCGCGCCTGAGCGAGCTGGCCCAGGTGCTGATCGACAACGTGCGTGAGCTGGCCCAGGCGGGCTGGACGCCGGCGACCAGCAGCAACTTCTCCCATCGTCTGGATGATCGCCATGCGGCGATCACCGTGTCCGGCAAGGACAAGGGCCGGTTGGTGGAGGACGACATCATGGTGGTCGACTTCGACGGCAAGGCCGTGGGGCGTCCGCTGCGGCCGTCCGCCGAAACCCTGCTGCACACCCAGTTGTATCGCCGGTTCCCGGAAATCGGCTGCGTGCTGCACACCCACTCGCCCGTGCAGACCGTCGCCTCGCGCCTGTATGCGCCGCAGGGCCATATCCGCCTGGAAGGTTATGAGCTGCTCAAGGCCTTCCACGGCAACAGCACCCACGAAATGGCCATCGACGTGCCGGTGTTCGCCAACACCCAGGACATGGACGTGCTGTCGGCCCAGGTCGACGCGCTGCTCGACACCCAATGCCTGTGGGGCTACCTGATCGACGGCCACGGCCTGTACGCCTGGGGCCGCACCATGGCCGAAGCACGCCGCCACCTGGAAGCCTTCGAATTCCTGTTCCACTGCGAACTGGAACTGCGCAAACTGCGCGGCTGACCGGTACCGCCGCCCGGCTCCACGCGATCTCCGGGGCACAGCGGGTACCGCCGGCGGGCTCAACGCCCCCCCGGACCCGGTAGTGCCGGCCGCTCGGTGGCCACGGGTCCATGCAGATTCCTGAAGGGAATCTGTATTCTGCCCTTCACCATCAGCCTGCGGCCCCTTCCCCGGCGCTGCGCTGGTACCCTTTCCTTCCCCCTTTCTCCGCCTCACTGCCGCCGCCATGAGCCGACTCCGCATTTTTGACGACACCGCCCCGGACGCCCCGCTGTTCGACAGCCGCGAAGGCGCGGCGATCGCCGCCGAACTCAAGCAGATCGGCGTCACCTTCGAGCGCTGGCAAGCCACCCAGGAGGTCGCGCCCGGCGCGAGCCAGGAGGAGGTGTTCGCCGCCTACAAGGCCGACATCGACCGGCTGGTCGCCGAGCATGGGTTCAAGAGCGTGGACGTGGCCTCGATTGCCCCGGACAACCCCAACCGCGCCGAGCTGCGCAAGAAGTTCCTCGACGAACACTTCCACAAGGAAGACGAGGTGCGCTTCTTCGTGGCCGGCTCCGGCCTGTTCACGCTGCACCTGGACGGCAAGGTCTACGAGATCGAGTGCGTCAAGGACGACCTGATCGCCGTGCCCGATGGCATCACCCACTGGTTCGACATGGGCGAAGAGCCCAGCTTCGTGGCGATCCGCTTCTTCACCGAAGCCGACGGCTGGGTGGGCCATTTCACCGGCAGCGACATCGCCCAGCAGTTCCCGCGTTACCACCCCGCACAGCACCAGGCCGACTGATCCATGCCGCATCCGACCGTCATCCTCACCGATATCGAGGGCACCACCAGCAGCATTTCGTTCGTCAAGAATGTGCTGTTCCCGTATGCGCGCAAGGCCCTGCCGGCGTTCGTCGCCGCCCATGGCCAGCAGCCGGAGGTGCGCCGCTGGCTGGACGCGGTGGCCGCGGAGATCGGCGGCGCCTGCCAGGACAGCCTGATCGTGGAGACGCTGCAGGGCTGGATCGACCAGGACCGCAAGCACACCGCGCTGAAGGCGCTGCAGGGCATGATCTGGGAAAGCGGCTACCGCAACGGCGACTACAAGGCGCACTTCTACCCGGAAGTGGCAGCGGTGCTGAAGGGCTGGCATGCCGAAGGCAAGCCGCTGTACGTGTACTCGTCCGGCTCGGTGCCGGCGCAGAAGCAGTTCTTCGGCTTCAGCGAGGCCGGTGACCTGACCGGGCTGGTGTCGGGCTGGTTCGACACCGAAGTGGGCGGCAAGCGCGACGCCGACAGCTACCGCCACATCGTCAAGGCGATCGGGGTACCGGCGGGCCAGATCGTGTTCCTGTCCGACGTGGTCGAAGAGCTGGATGCCGCACGCGAGGCCGGCCTGCAGACCCGTCTGCTCGACCGCCTGGACGACTACCCGCTGCCGCGCAGCGGCGAGGCGACCCACGGCCACGACCGCGTCGAGAATTTCCAGCAGATTACGCTGTAGAGCGCACGGGCAGACCCGACCGGTAGACCTGACGGGTAGAGCCGACTGTTAGTCGGCTGACGCCATGCCGATCGAAGAAGAGCAGCCGACTAACAGTCGGCTCTACCGGTCGCCTCTACCGAATCGGCTCTACCGGTCGGCTGGCGCCATGCCAGGCGCCCGTCGCATTACATCCGCAAGCGAGGTAAAGCGCAGCGCATCACGCAGCGTGTCCAGGTCCGCCTCACTGCGCAGGCGGATGGTGACCGTCTCGCCCGGCACCAGGTCCAGCGCGTTGTCGTCCAGGGTGGCATCCAGGCCGTCGAAGTCGATCCACAGCGCACGCACCAGCTTCGGCGCACGCAGCGTCAGCACGGCACCCTCGCCGTCCGCGCGCAGCGCGCTGTCGATCTTCACCGGCGACAACGCCAGCGCCTTGGCCGCCACGAAATAGACCACCTGCCGCGACACCACCTGCGTGCCGTCCAGCAACTCGACCACCGCCACCGTGCCGGCGGGATCGGCCCCCTTCAACAGGTCCGCATCGGCGAACCGGCCCACCTCCAGCGCGGACAACGGCGGCACCGCAACGGTATCCCGCTGCTCGCTGCGCAGCCCGCCATCGAGATCCATCACCCGCATCCGCCACGTCGCCTGCAGCCCGTGTTGACGGTCGTTGAGCAGGCTGACCCGGGTTACGCCGTCGTCGCGCAGTGCGGCCACGGCCTGGTCCGCGAAGAAGCGCTTGGCATGGAAGTGCAGTGCCTTCCAGCGGCCCGCGTAGTCGATGCTGGACCACGACGCCCCCGGCCACACGTCGTTGAGCTGCCAGTACAGCGAGCCCATGGTGTACGGCCGCGACGCGCGGTGGTGCAGCGCGGCCAGCTGGATGCCGTCGGCCTGCATCACCTGGCTGAGGTACACGAACGCCGGGAAATCGCGTGGCGTGCCGTACTCCTCTTCGATGTACTTCATCAGGCGCTGGTTGCCCTCGCCCGCCATGAACTTCTGGTGGGCGCGTACCGTGGCGCTGTCCACCTGCTGCTCGGCGGCCGGAATGATACCCTCCAGCGTGCGCAGCGACGGCCATGCCTGCAGCCCGTATTCGGACATGAAGCGCGGGGTCTCGCGCAGGTACGCGGTCACCGGCAGCGCCGGGTTGCCCCATACCTGCCAGTAGTGCTTGTCGCCACGGGTGGAATCGTTGGCCTTGTCGTCCAGATCGTTGCTGGGCGAGCTGGACCAGTACGGCACGCCCAGACCTTCGTCGGCCACCACCTGGCGCAGGTCGTTGCCGAACAGGTCCACGTAGCCCTGCCATACCTTCGCCGCGAAGGCCGGGTCGGCAGCGGTCAGGTCACGGCCGTGGCCCCAGTCCTTCCAGGCGGTTTCTTCTTCGTTGTTGCCACACCACAGCACCACGCTGGGGTGGTGGCGCAGCCGGCGCACGTTGTCGCGCGCCTCCGCCACCACGTTGGCACGGAAGGCCGGATCGTAGCCGGGCTGCATGCCGCCGCCGAACATGAAGTCCTGCCAGACCAGCAGGCCCAGTTCGTCGGCGATGTCGAAGAACACATCATCCTCGTAGTACCCTCCGCCCCAGTTGCGCAGCATGTTCATGTTGGCGTCGCGCGCGGCGGTGAGTTCGCGGCGGATCCGCGCGGCGTCCACGCGGGCCGGGAACATGTCGAACGGAATCACGTTGGCGCCCTTGGCGAAAATCGGCACGCCGTTGATGACGAACGCAAAGCCCTGCCCGCCCTGGCGGTCCACCTCACGGCGCAGCTCCACGGTACGCAGGCCGATGCGCCGTTCGATGTGGCGCGCGTCCGCACCGCCCGGCCCCAGCGTGGCCCGCACGGTATAGCGTGCCTGCTCGCCCTGCCCGGCCGGCCACCAGCGGCGTGGCTGTTTCAACGCGACCGGCACGGTAATGGCGTTGTCGCCGGCCTGCAGCGCGGCGTCACGATCGATGCGGGCCACCGATACACCGTCCGGATCCAGCACCTCCACGCGCACTGCGGCAGAGCCACGTGCGGCGCTGTCCACCTGCACCGTGATCGCCAGGTCGGCCTGCGCGGCGTCCAGCGCGCGGGTCTGCACGGCCACGTCGGTCAGGCGCTGCCCGTTCCAGCTGTCCAGCTGCACCGCTCGCCAGATACCGGCCGTCACGTAACGCGGGCCCCAGTCCCAGCCGAAATGGTAGCCGGGCTTGCGCACGAAGTTGCCGACCATCGCGTCCTTGGGCTCGTCGCCGTACGGCGAGGGGTAGTTGCCGGCGATCTTGTGCGGCATCGCCTGGACGCCTGGCAGCAACGTGGTGATCGGGGACCGCAGCACGATGCGCAGCTCATTGCCGGTGGCACGCAACCGGCCGTCCACCCGCGCGCGCCAGGTGCGGTGGCTGTTGTTGGCCTGCAGCAGCGGCTGCCCGTTCAAACTCAGCGTGGCGAACGTGTCCAGGCCGTCGAATGCCAGCTCGGCATGCGCACGCGCCAGCGTGGCCGCGTCCACGTCGAAGCGGGCGCGGTATTCCCAATCGGCCAGCCCGATCCACTGCAGGCCTGCCTCCGGCGCGCCCACGTAGGGATCGGCGATCAGACCCTGCGCAAGCAGGTCGGTGTGCACCGCCCCGGGCACCTGTGCCGGGCGCCACTGCTGCAGGCCGGGATGCGCGGCACCGCGCGCGTCACCGGGCAGCAGGCGGAATGACCAGTCCGCCGCCAACGGCGCGGCAGCCACGGGCAGTGCCCATGCTGCCAGCAGAACCAGCATCAGCCAGCGGGCCGGTGCAACGACATGGAAACGGCGGTGCGCGCGCATGGTGGCCTGCCTGGTTGTGGGAGCAGCCGACCAACGGTCGGCTCTACCGGGGTGTTGGAGCAGCCGACCGACGGTCGGCTCTGCCGATTCAGCGGACCACGTTGAGTACTTCGTAGCACGCGCCCATGGTGTGGTAATCGGTCTTGCCCGCCGGGCTTTTCTCGTCGCTGTAGGACCGGTTGTCCGCATCCAGGATGCGGTACCAGGCGCCGTAACGGTGGTCGATCATGTGCTGCCAGGCATAGCCCCACAGCCGGTCGTACCAGTCCCAGTACTGCGCCTCGCCGGTCCGCTTGGCCAGCAGCGCCGCGGTGGCCAGCGACTCGGCCTGCACCCAGAAGTACTTGTCGCCGTCGCACACAGTGCCGTCCGGCGCAAAGCCGTAGTACAGGCCACCGCGCTCGGCGTCCCAGCTGCGCGCCACGGCCACGTCGAACAGGTGGCGGGCGGTGGGCACCAGCCAGTCGGCCTGCACGTGGCGGTCCAGGATCAGCAGCAGCTTGGCCCACTCGGTCTGGTGGCCGGGCTGGAAGCCCCACGGGCGGAACAGGTGCTTGGGGTTGTCGCGGTTGTAGTCCCAGTCGATCTGCCACTGGCGGTCGTAGTGCTCCCACACCAGCCCATCGGCCTGGGCGGCCTGGCGGCGGGTCATGTGGTCGGCCAGCAGCAGCGCGCGTTCCAGGTAGCGCTGTTCGCCGCTGGCTTCGAAGGCGGCCAGCATCGCTTCGCACATGTGCATGTTGGCGTTCTGGCCGCGGTAGTCGCTGAAGGTCCAGTTCGCGTCTGCCTCGTCCTTGTACAGGCCGAACGACGGCTCCCAGAAGCGCAGCTCCAGCAGCTGCCAGGTTTCATCCATCCAGCCGCGCGCGTCACTGATGCCCGCCTTCAGCGCGCAGCTGTAGGCCAGCAACACGAACGCCACGCCGTAGCAGTGGTTGGTGGCGTCTTCGACCACGCCATCACGCAGGGTCCAGGCGTAGCCGCCGGTGGCCGGGTTGCGGTGCACCTGGCGCAGGTAGCGCAGGCCGTGCTCGACCGCCGCCAGATCCTCGGGCTTGCCGAATTCGCGGTAGGCCATCGCGTGGTTGAACACGAAGCGGGTGCTGCTTACCAGGTGGCGATGGCGGGTGTCGTACACGCTGCCATCGTCACGGTAGTAGTGGAAGAAGCCGCCGTCAGGGTCGATCTCATGCGGCTGGTAGAAGGCCATGGTCTGCGCGATATGGGCGCGCAGGAACGCAGGCGAACGGAAATCGGGGGTCGGCGGAACCGGCGTGGTCATGCGGCGTCTTCCTGTTGTTGCTGCAGCAGCTGGTGGACTTCATCAAGGCTGGGCATGGCGGCGAACGCGCCCTTGCGGGTCACGGCCAGTGCCCCCACCGCCGCACCGAAGCGGATGGCCCCAGTCAGGGCGGACGGGTCCTGGCAGAACGTGGCGAAGGCACTGCCGTCGCCACCGCGCTCGCCGATGCCGAACAGCAAACCGCCCACGAACGCGTCGCCTGCCGCGGTGGAATCCACCGTCTGCACGCGGAAGCCGGTGAGCACGCCCTCCGCATGGCGGGTGTGCCAGCGGATCGGGGCGGCGCCGTCGGTGATCACCACCGCCTGGGCCTGCGCGCCCAGCAGCCGTGCAATGACGGCGTCGCCGCCACCCGCGTGTGCGGCGGCCAGGTAATCCAGTTCCTCGCGCGACAGCTTGACCAGCTCGCCCAGCTGCAGGGCCTCCCACAGCCGCGGCAGCGGGTCCACGCCGGCCGGCCACAGCGCGGGGCGCAGGTTGAGGTCGATGCTGACCATGGCGCCGGCGGCGCGCGCGCGGCGCATGCCGTCCAGCGTGGCTTCGGCGATCTCCGCTTCGGTCAGGCTGTTGGAACACACATGGAAACTGCGCGTGCCGGCGAAGCAGTTGGGATGGAAGTGGCTGCTGCGGAACAGCAGGTCTGCCGCCGGCGGGCGGTAGAAGCTGAAGCTGCGCTCGCCGTGCGCGTCCAGGGCCACGAACGCCAGCGCGGTCTTGGCCGCGTCGGTGCGCACGATGCAGTCGGTGGCCACGCCCGCATCGGCCAGGCTTTCGGCGAGGAAGTCACCGAACATGTCCTGGCCGAGCATGCCGGTGAAATGGGTGTCGGCCCCCAACCGTGCCGCCGCGACGGCAACATTGGCCGGTGCACCACCGGCGTATTGCAGGAACGCACGCGGCGTGTCCGGCGTGGCCGGCGGCTGGGCAAGTAGATCGATCAAAATCTCGCCGAAACAGACAATCTTGCTCATTCGGGCCTCAGGCTCCCTGGCGGAATGCGGCGCTCGGGCGCGAACCCGACAGGCCATAGAAAATGATGTAGCCGTAGCAGACCAGCGGCAGGATGAAGGACGGCTGCAGCCCGATATGGTCGGCCAGGACGCCCTGCAGGTACGGCACCACGGCGCCGCCCACGATGGCCATGATCAACAGGCTGGACGCCTTGTTGGTCAGCGGTCCCAGGCGCTCGATGCTGAGCGCGAAGATGGTCGGGAACATGATCGAGTTGAACAGGCCGACCGCTACCACCGAATACAGCGACACGTGACCCGAGCCGAGCATGGTCAGTGCCAGCAGCAGCACGTTGACGACCGCAAACAGGGTCAGCAGCAGGCGCGGCGAGAACCGCGTCATGATCGCCGAGCCGGCAAAACGCCCGATCATCGCCAGCGTCCAGTACGCCGACACGTAATGGGTGGCCTGCTGCTCGGTGAAGCCGCCGATGGACGGCATCGATAGGTAGTTCACCAGGAAGCTGCCGATCGACACTTCGGCGCCCACGTAGAAGAAGATCGCCAGCACGCCGAACAACACGTGCTTGTGGCGCAGCGCATCCATCAGGGTATGCGTGCCGCTGTCGGCCTGTTCGGTGGTTTCGGTCAGCGCCGGCAGGCGGAACAGGTAAACGAAGATGGCCAGCAGCGCCAGCGCGATCGCCAGGCCCACGTACGGGCCCTGCACCGACTGCGCTTCCTGCACGCGGTACGCGATCTGCTCGGCCGAGGGCAGCGCGGCGATCTCATCGGCGCTCTTGACCGTGTTGCCGAGGATCAGCAGCCCGCCGAAGATCGGCGCGATCGCCGTGCCCAGCGAGTTCAACGCTTGGGCCAGGGTCAACCGGCTCGAAGCGGTCTGTTCCGGTCCCAGCAGCGCCACGTACGGGTTGGCCGCCACCTGCAGCACGGTGATGCCGGTGGCCAGCACGAACAGTGCGCCCAGGAAGGCTTCATACACGCGCAGTTCGGCGGCCGGCCAGAAGCCGAGTGCGCCGACGCCCGCGATGGCCAGGCCGGCCACGATGCCCTTCTTGTAGCCCAGGTGCGCCACCAGCCGCCCGGCCGGCAGCGACATCAGGAAGTAGGTGCCGAAGAAGGTGAACTGCACCAGCATCGCCTTGGCGTAGTTCAGTTCGAACACCGCCTTCAGGTGCGGGATCAGGATGTCGTTGAGGCAGGTCAGAAAGCCCCACATGAAGAAGATCGTGGTGGCCACGGCCAGGGCCATGCGCGTGTTGACCACGGGCGCGGACGAAGACGAGGCAGGCAGTCGGGGCGTTGGAGAAATGGGCATTCAGGTACGCGCCTCGTTGCGCGGGCAGGTAAAGGGAAACGCCATCACGCGGCCACCGGGCCGCTGCTGGCGCGGATGCGCAGTTGTACGGGCGCCACGGTGCGTTGTGGCGCGGCGTCGGGGTGGTCCAGGCGCTGCAGCAGCAGTTCGGCCGCCTGGCGGCCGCGCTCGCGCGGGTTCACGGTGAGCGTGGTCAGCGGCGGCAAGGCCACCGCCGCTTCGGAGATATCATCGAAACCGGTGACGGCGAAGTCCACGCCGGGGCGCACCCCGCGCGAGGCCAGGCCCAGCATCAGCCCGAGTGCAACGCTGTCGTTGTAGCAGACCGCCGCGGTCGGTGCCGGCACGCGCGCGAACAGTTCTTCGCTGCGCGCCGCCGCTTCCAGGCGGCTGGGGGCCGACTCGATCAGCCAGTCCGGGTGCAGCTCCCTGCCCGCTTCGGCCAGTGCCTGCGCGTAGCCCAACCGGCGCTGGTGGCAGGAGCTGGAATCGGCATGGCCACCGAAGAAGGCGATGCGCTCGTGCCCGCGCTCGATCAGGTGGCGGGTGGCCAGGTAGGCCCCCTGCTGGTTGTCCAGGGTCAGGAAATCCCAGTCGGCACCCGGCGGTTCGCGGTTGAACAGCAGGACGTTGGCGTTGAAGCCCAGCACCTGGCGCAGTTCGGCTGCATCGCTGCCTTCGGCCGGCGACAGGATCAATCCGGCCGGGGTGTGTTCCATCAACGTGGTCAGCACCGCCTGCTGCCGCTGCGGCGATTCGCCGGTGCTGCCCAGGAGGGTCACGAAACCCTTCGCACCCAGGGCCTCGTCCACCCCGGAGGCGAATTCGGCGAAGAACGGGTTGGACAGGTCGTTGATCACCAGGGCCACGCTGGACGAGGTGCGGCGGCGCAGGTTGGCCGCGCCCCGGTTGTAGACATAGCGCTGGCGGCGAAGCTCGGCCTCGACCTTGGCGCGGGTGTCGACATTGACCAACGGGCTGCCACGCAGCACCAGCGACACGGTCGCCCGCGACACGCCGATGGCTTCGGCGATATCGGTCACGGTGACGGCGCGCGTGCCCTTGCCCGCTGGTTTGACCTTGTCGTTCATGGTGTCTGCCCGGTCCTTGTCATCCGGCAAGCGTAAACGATCGCATCGGCCAGCGGACCGCGCCCCTGCACGCAGCTGGATGGCGACCGCCGCCGATGCAACGCTTCATTCCAGCACCGCCCCCGGGGTAGCGCAGAACGAGCGCGGCAGCGCGTCGACCTGGGTGCCCCAGCCACGGGTGGGCGCCTGCGCAGCCAGCGCGAAGTCGATGCGACCGCCCTGCTGCAGCCGGGTCCAGTCCAGCCACACCGGGGCATGGTCTTTGCCGTCCACGCGCACGCCCTGCACATACTGCAGCGTGCGCCCATCGGCACCGTCGGCGGCCAAGGTCAGCGTGCGGCCGGTGCCCAGGTCCACCTCCACCTGGGTGAAGCGCGGGGTATGCAGCAGG
Organism: Stenotrophomonas sp. 364; assembly: GCF_009832905.1. Classification (NCBI taxonomy): domain Bacteria; kingdom Pseudomonadati; phylum Pseudomonadota; class Gammaproteobacteria; order Lysobacterales; family Lysobacteraceae; genus Stenotrophomonas; species Stenotrophomonas sp. 364. Next base: position 1,706,731 of record NZ_CP047135.1, on the reverse strand, counting down.
AACTGGCCACTGCCCGGCACCGCCGGGTACAGGCCGATCGCGCTGAACAGGTACCACGCCGACATCGTGCCCAGGTCATCGTTGCCGGTGACGCCGTTGGGGGCGTTGGTGAACAGCTGCTGCGCGGCACGTACCACGGTGGCGGTCTTCCACGGCTGGCCGATCAGCGTGTACATCCACGGCGCATGCAGGTCCGGTTCGTTGTTGGGGTTGTAGCGGTACTGGTTGTAGTAGCTGTACGGGCCCACCACCCATTCCTTGCGCGCGGCGGTCAGCGGCGACTGCACCAGCGCGTCGTAGGCGAAGAACGCATCCAGGCGCTTGCCGGCCTGTTCGCGGCCGTGCATGGCCTGCACCAGCCCCGGCACGTCCTGCTGCGCCAGCCACTGGTACTGCCACGCGGTGCCCTCATGGAAGCCATGGTGCGAGCGCGGGCTGTAGAGGCCGTCGGACGGCACGTACCACTTGCCGTCGTCCATGCGCGGACGCGGGAAGCCGCTCATGCCGGTCTCCTCATCGCGCACCTGCGGGTCCCACAACTTGTGCCAGTTGCCGCCCCTCGCGCGCAGCGTGCTGGCATCGTCGGCGTGGCCCAGGCCATCGGCCATCTGCGCCAGCGCGCAGTCGGCCAGTGCGTATTCCAGCGTGGCCGAGCCGCCGTGGTGCGGGTCCACGTCCATGCCCTTGGAGGGGAACGCGCGGTCGTAGGCGACGTAGCCGTTGTCCACGTACCCGGGGTTGCCCGACCGGCCGGCATGCCGCGAGTTCAGCGGCGGCTGCTCGAAGGCGTTGCGACGCAGCGCGGTGTAGGCCTCGCCCTCGCGCCCGGCCAGCGCGCCGAAGCGCCACAGGTCGACCAGGAACGGGGTGACCGGGTCGCCGGTCATGATGTTGGTTTCAAAATTGGCGTAACCCCAGCGCGGCAGCCAGCCACCCTGTTCGTTGATGGCCAGCAGGCTGCGGCCGATGTCGCGCGCCACCTGCGGGCGGGTCAGGGCCAGCCACTGGTTCTGTGCGCGATAGGTATCCCACAGCGAGAAATACTCGTAGTAGGTCCAGCCGTCGGCGCGATGGATCGCGTCGTCGTAGCCACGGTAGCGCCCGTCGGCATCGCTGCCGGTCAGCGGCTGCAGCAGCGCGTGGTACAGCGCCGAATAGAACACGGTGCGGTCGTCAGGGGTGCCGCCCTGCACGCGCGTCGTGGCCAGCTCGCGGCGCCACTGCTGCTGCGACTGGCTGCGCATCTGCTCGAAGCCGAGCAGCTTGCCGCCCTGCATGCCCTCGCTGCGCAGGTTGTTGCGCGCGCCTTCTGCGTCCACGTGCGAGATGGCGCTGATCGCGGTAACCGTGCGGTTCTTGCCGGTATCGAAACTCAACCAGGCCCCGCTGGGCTTCTGTTCGCCCTCCATGCGGTGGCGCGCGCCGGCCAGGCCGCCTTCTTCGCCCCAGGTGCCGAACGCCTTGAACGGGCGGTCGAACTCGAGACGGAACCAGGTGGTGTACTGGTGGCCGCCGCAGAAGCTCTTGGTAACCAGCTTGCCTTCCACCACGCGATCGCCCACCACGTCGATCACGCTGCCGATCACCGAATGGCGCTCGTTGGCCTGGCCCACGTTGACCAGCACGTGGCCGGTGCCGGCGTCGACCGGGAAGGTGTAGCGCTCGGCGGCGGCACGGGTACGCGCGGTGGCTTCGGCATCGATGCCGCCGTAGCCGGTCAGGCGCACCTTGTAGTAGCCGGCCTGGCCGATCTCACCATCGTGGGTGTACGGGGACGCGTAGCGCTTGTGGTCGAAGCTCTTGGCATCGTCGGTGTTGAAGTCGCCGCCCTTGCCGATGCTGCCGGTGACCGGCAGCACCGACACCTGGCCGCCCTGCTCCCAGCACCCGGCCCCGGACAGGAACGAATGGCCGAACCCGCGGATCTTCGGGTCGTCGTAGCGCCAGCCGGCGTAGTGCTCGCCGATCGGGCTGACCTGGATCAGGCCGAACGGTGCCGATGCCCCCGGGAAGGTGTTGCCGTCATCCTTGCTGCCGATGAAGGTGTTGACCTCGCGCTCCAGCGCGACCGGGGCGGCGGCCTGCAGTACCGGCGCAAAGGCCAGCGCGAGCAGGCAAGCCAGGCGCGGCAGTGGGCGGCGCAAGGGGGTAACGGCGATGACGGACGGCAGTCGGCGCATGCGTGGATCCTGTGGGTCGATGTCGGTACGGCAGACGGAAAAAGGCACGGCGGATGCCCGCCATGGCGTGCCAGCCACTCCCCCGCTGGCACCTGTCCAGATCCACGTTGACGTGAATTTAGATCGATTCAAGTAAAGCACGGAGATTTCGGCGGATGCATTCTGCGGCGCAACATGGCGAGCTGTTTTTTCGTCCAGGAGGGCGGCCAAGGCCGTCGTTGCAGAGCCTGGCGCCGAGAACCCGCCTCCACCGGCGCCTGCAGTTCCAGCAGAAGCGGTTTTTTACGTTGGGAGGATCGACCAACGGCCCCGCCTCCGCCGTCCTGCGCAAGAAAACGTTTTCACTCCTTCGACCTCATTAGCCCGGTTCCCTGCCGGCCTTGGCCATATTGCGGAGCAGCATGCTTCCCTGCCGAACCCGTGCTAAAAATTCCCCGCCAATCGTTTAGATCGATCCAACTTCAAACGGTCACGATTGCCGGAGCGGTGGGTGGGGGCCCACCAGGCTGCATGCGGGACGCACGGGAGCTCAGCGCTGGCAACAGCTCTCCCAAAACATTAGATCGATTCAACAACGTATCGCCACCGTTTCAATCCAGGAGAGGGAGAGAGTGGAATGAACAAGATGTCCCGCATGCGCAACCGCGACACGCTGTCGGCCGCCATTACCGCCACGCTGTTCGCCGCCGCGATGGTGCCCGCCAGTGCCTTCGCACAGCAGGCCAGCCCCGCTTCGTCGCCGGAGGCCACCACGCTCGACAGCGTGAACGTCACCGGCTATCGCTACGCCATCGAAAAGAGTCTGCAGCAGAAGCGCGACGCCAACGCCGTTGTCGAAGTGATCACCGCCGAAGACGTCGGCAAGTTCCCCGACAAAAACGTGGCCGATGCCCTGCAGCGCGTGCCGGGCGTGATCATCGAGCGCAGCGGTGGCGAAGGCAAAAGCGTGAGCGTGCGCGGCCTGGATCCGGACCTGACCCTGACCCAGTTGAACGGCAACTACGTGGCCACGTCGGAGACCAACGACGAAGCCAGCCGTTCGTTCAACTACACCCTGCTGCCGGCCAACATGCTGTCCAGCGCCGAGCTGTTCAAATCGCCCGAGGCGCGCCTGGACGAAGGCGGCATCGGCGGCACGGTGATCCTGCACACGCGGCGGCCGCTGGACATGGAAGCCAACTCGGGCTACGTGAACCTGGAAGGCACCTCCTCGGACACCAGCCACGACGTAGATCCCCAGGCCTCGGCGCTGTACTCCTGGCACAGCCAGGACGAGCGCTTCGGCGTGCTGGTCGGCGCAACCAAGCAGAAGCGCACCAGCCGCACCATGCAGGCCAGTACCGAAGACTACCAGTGGTACGGCAACGGCACCGATGCGGTGAATGCGTATGGCACCCCGCAGTTGCAGGACGGCATCCACTACTGGTGGGGCCAGTCGGGCTTCAATGACCAGAGCGGGCGCAACTACAGCGAGTTCTTCATGCCCACCTCGGTGAACTTCGCGGTGAAGGAAGAAGACCGCCAGCGTACCGGCGGGCAGTTCACCTTCCAGTTCAAGCCGGTCGACAACCTCACCCTGACCGCGAACTACTTCCGCTTCGAGCTGGAAGGCAACTACACCCAGAACATGCTCAAGGTGCCCGAGTGGAACCTGGCCCGCTTCAACGGGGACGGCAACTGGGCCGGCGGGCGCCTGCTCAACGGGCTGACCTTCGATCCCAGCGGCAGCATCGTCACCGGTGCCGAGTATGAAAAGCTGGCCGGCAAAACCTATTACTGCAGCGAACAGCAGGCCGCGGCCGCCGGCCTGCCGCCGGGTGGCTGGGGCCCGGATGACTGCACCATCCCCACCCCGCAGCTGACCGGTACCTACAGCAAGGAAAAAGCACTCTCGCAGACCGCCGACCTCAGCGTTGAGTGGGACATCAGCCCGCTGTGGAAGGCCTCCTTCACCGGCGGTCGCACCTGGTCCGAAGGCGGCCCGTCGATGAACTTCGGCATGTCGGCCAAGCCGCGCCGCCAGGTGGATGGCGTGTGGCAGTCCGGCAACCAGTACACCGCGTGGGATGTCAGTGGCACTCCGTCGGTGACCTTCTCGCCGGACCTGCAGCAGCAGCTGATGAACGGCGTGGCCGAGATCGATACCGGGTCCACCGGTTCGTCGTGGATGCAGACCGAGGTCAAGCAGAGCTACTTCCAGGCCGATGTGACCAAGCTGTTTGAAAGCGGCTGGCTGGACTCCATCCAGTTCGGCGCCAAGTACCGCGATGGCGACGTGCACCGCAACACCGGCAACACCTACTGGGTGTGCCAGGGCAAGGACCCGGCCGACTACGACAACAACCGGTACCAGGCCGGCTGCGATGCCACCGCCGGTGTCGCCCAGCCGGGCTTCTTCCTGTCCAACCCGATCAGCAACATCACCGGCGGCTTCAATGCCAACGTGTTCCCGGGGATCAACTACCCGGCATACATCGATTACCTCAACGACAAGTACGGCGGCTCATACAGCCGCAAGGAAGACGACTTCGTCTACAACGTCAACGAGAAGGTCTTTGCCGGTTACTTCCAGGCCAACTTCCGCACCGAGCGCGTGCGCGGCAACGTCGGCGTGCGCGTGGTCAGGACCAAGCAGTTCGCAGAATCCAGCGATTCGGTGGAAAAGTTCAACGACTACTTCCAGGACAACGCAGCCGGCGCGCCGATGGACTGCAATGACCCGGCGGCTGGTGCGCTGATCGGCTCCAATACCGGGTATGTGTGCCAGAGCGGTTTCGTGCGCCTGCCCGATGGCCTGGCGCGCGAGAAGACCTACGCGTTCACCTCGCTGGAGAAGACCTACACCGACATCCTGCCGAGCTTCAACATCGCCTGGGACATCACCGACAACCTGGTGCTGCGTGGCGCGGCCTCCAAGGTGATCGCCCGCCCCAGCTACACCAGCATCGCCGCACCGGGTGCGCTGAACTACATCAGCGAGGAGTACAGCAACGACCGCCGCGTGGCCGGCGGCACCGACACCCCCGGCTGGTACGGCCATGGCAGCAACAAGAACCTGGAACCGTTCGAGGCCACCCAGGTCGACATCGGCCTGGAGTGGTACTTCAAGCCCGGCGCGGTGGCTGGCATCGGTCTGTTCCGCAAGAACGTCGACAACTTCACCGTGCCGGTGATCCGCGACCAGCAGATGACCGTGGGCGGCGAAACGGTCACCGTGCAGAAGTACGAAACGCAGGCCAATGGCCGCGACGGCGTCTCGCAGGGCGTGGAACTGTATGGCCAGTACACCTTCGACAGGGGCTTCGGCATCCAGGCCAACTACACCTACAACGACACCAACCTGGCCGCCATCGTGCTGGACGGCGAGAACATCGGCGAGTCGCCGCTGGTGGGCAGCGCCAAGAACCAGGCCAATATCACCGTGTTCTACGAGAACGAGACGTTCCTGGCACGCGCCTCCTACAACCGGCGCGGCGAAGTGGTGGGCGGTCCGGTCAACGGCATGAGTCAGTACTTCGAACCCTACGACCAGCTTGATCTCAACGTGGCCTACAACTTCACCGATGCGCTGACCTTCACCGCTTCGGTGCTCAATGCCACCAAGTCCGAGCAGCGCATCAACCTGGGCAACGACACCACCGCGCGCCTGATCTCCAACACCTACACCGGTCGCCAGTTGTACTTCGGCGTGAACTACAAGTTCTAGGCGTCACCCGCCCCCGCCTCCGGGCGGGGCAACGGTCCTCCACGGCAGCCGCGCTGGTACAGGTGGCTGCCGTTTTTTGTGGTGGCGCACAGTGCCGACTCCGTCCCGCGGCGGGCACGTTTACCGAGCAGCCACCCATGGGTGGCTGCACCCGTCACTTCGTCAGATCGCATCCAGCGCGGCGCGCAACGCGGCGACTTCGCCGGCTTCGGTAACGGTCCAATCCGGCGACAGACCCACCAGGGCCGGGTTGTGGTGGCGCATCGCCGAACGTTGCGCGGCCTTGGCCGACGCGTGCAGTTCGACGCACCCCGTGCGTGCGGCCACCGCGGCGATGTTGCGTGCGTTGAGCCCTGCGCCGGCCATCACGCTGATGCGTGCGTTCGACTGCGCCACCAGCGCGGCCAATGTGTCCGCGCCCGCTTCCGCGCTGGCCTGGCCACCCGAGGTCAGCACCCGCTGGCAGCCCAGGGCGATCACCTGTTCCAACGCGGCCGGCAGGTCGCGCGCGGCATCGAAGGCGCGATGGAACGTCACCTGCAGCGGCCCGGCAGCCGACACCAGCATCTGGCACAGCACCGTATCCACGTTGCCGTCGGCGTCCAGCGCGCCGATCACCACGCCATCGCAGCCCAGCTGCCGGCAGTGGGCGATATCGCGCAGCATGATTTCCGCCTCGAGCGCCCCGTAGTGGAAGTCACCAGGGCGCGCGCGGATCAATACGAACAACGGAATGCGCAGGCGCTCGCGGGCCACGGCGATGCTGCCGTACGACGGCGTGGTGCCGCCCTCGGCGAGGTTGTCGAACAACTCGATGCGATCGGCCCCGCCGGCCTGCGCGGCCAACGCGGAGGCTACCGAATTGGAGGCGATTTCCAGCAGCCGCCGCACCATGCTCAGGTCTGCTCGCTGGCGTAGACCGAGGCGGAATCACGCAGGTCGTCCTGGCGATCGGTGTCGCAGACCGCATAGACGAAGCCGCGGTGCAACGCATACGCGCCGACCTGGCCCTGCTTGTCCAGCGCCAGGAAGCACACCTGCAGGGTCTTGCTGGCCTCGGGGCGTTTGCGTACCAGCCGGGCAATCGCCTCGCGGCAGGCCTCGGCGGGCGAGCGCCCCTGGCGCATCAGCTCCACCACCAGGAACGAGGCGGCGTTGCGCATCATCTCTTCGCCCACCCCCGACGCCGTCGCCCCGCCCACCTCGTTGTCCACGTACAGGCCAGCGCCGATGATCGGGCTGTCGCCCACGCGGCCGTGCAGCTTCCAGGCCATGCCACTGGTGGTGCAGGCACCGGCCAGACGGCCGTTGGCGTCGATGGCCAGCATGCCCAGGGTGTCGTGGTTGCTGCTGTCGCCCGGACGCCCGCGGCGCTCGACGTTGATCTCCGGCGTGTACTGCGCGGTCCTCAACCAGTCGCGCCATGCCTTCTCGGCGGCGGGCGTGAGCAGCTTCTGGCGCTCGAAGCCCTGCGCCACCGCGAACTGCTGCGCTCCCTCCCCGACCAGCATCACGTGCGGGGTGTTTTCCATGACTTTGCGTGCCACTGACACCGGATGCAGGATGTCGGTCAGCGCCGCCACCGATCCACAGCGGCCATCGCCGTCCATGATGCTGGCATCGAGGCTGAGCACACCGTCGCGATCGGGATTGCCGCAGCGGCCCACGGTGGGGTTGCACAACTCGCTTTCAGCCCAGCGCGCGCCAGCTTCCACCGCGTCCAGTGCGCTGCCGCCGCCCGCCAAGACCTTCCACGCCGCCTGGTTGGCGCCCACGCCAAAGTCCCAGGTGGACACCACCCGCGCGCCACTGGCCGCCCGCGCGCCCGCACGCGGCAAGGCCAGCGCGCCTGCGGCCAGCACACCGGCCTGGAGGAACTGCCTGCGATCGGTCATCCCACCCACTCCCTGCAAGATCTGTCATCGAGCCGCCCGCCAACCGGGCGGAAGCGTCATGCCACGGCGCGTCCGTGGCGCGCGGCGTGCCAGACCGCCGCACCCAGCATGCCCAGTTCGCCATGTTCCACCCGCCACACCGGCACCTGGGCCAGCACCCGGCCCATCACACCCTTGGCCAGGAACCGCGCCTGGAAGCCGCCCGCGTGCAGGAAATGCGCGATGCGCGGCGGAATGCCGCCCACCAGGTACACCGAACGCGCACCGAAGGTAATGGCGAGGTCGCCGGCGAGGCTGCCCAGCCATGCGCTGAACACCTCCAGCGTTTCCACCGCCACCGGGTCGTCGCCCAGATGCGCCGCGGCGATCAGCTGTTCGGGCGTGTTCCATTGGGGTGCCACGCCACGAAGGCCGCACAGACACGGATACAGATTCATCAGGCCGCTGCCGGACAGGATGCGCTCCTGGTCCACGTGCGCCCAGCGCTGCTGCATCTGCCGCAGGATCTCCAGTTCCAGTTCCGTGCCGGCCGTAAGCGCGGCATGGCCCGCTTCGCTGGCCAGCACCGGTTGATGCCCGCCCTGGAAACGCAGCGCCGCGCCCAGCCCGGTGCCCGGGCCCAGCACCAGCGCCGGCCAACGCGAGCCGCCCTCGGGCTCGCCGTTGAGCGGCACCAAGGTATCGGGCTGCACATGCGGGATCGCGTAGGCGACCGCTTCGAAATCATTGATCAGCGCCAGCGAACGCAGGCCGGCCTGGGTGCGCGTGTCGGCCACCGACACCGGCCACGGCAGGTTGGTGTTGACCAGGTGGTCGCCTTCCAGCAGCCCGGCGATCGCCACCACGGCGTTGTCCAGCGGCTGCCCGGCGCTGGCGATGAAATCGGCCAGGATAGCGGCCAGGCTGGCAAACGCGGCGCAGCTGTAACGGCGCAGGCCAACCAGCTGCGGCGGCTGACCGGCACGCAGTTCGGCCACGGCCAGGCGCGCGAACGTTCCCCCGACGTCGGCGACAAGCAGCGTTTCAACAGACGATGCCCGACCGGGTGTCAGCAGGGACACATCGGACGGGGCCGGAGGATGCTCCGGAAACGGTACCGCAACGCTCACTCGCAGGCCTTGGCTGGGGTCGAATAACCCGGTGCGATTTTCGGCGATCGCCCGGGTTTGCAAAGCACGTAGCGCCGTACAGCAGCGTATGCAGCTGCTGCACGGTGCGCGGCAGGCACCTCGTCAAGGCTTGCCGACCTGCAGCCGGTAGCTGGTGCTGGCCGAGGCGGTGGGGCCATCGGCGTGAACCGCGCGCACTTCCACCTTGTGCTCGCCGGCCGCCAGGTTGGTGGGCAGCGCGCCGCGCCACAGGTGCGGCGACGGCGTCGCTTCGGGAGAGCGATCGAAACCGCGCAGGCGCTCGGCCTGGTCGTCGGCCACGTTCTCCACCAGCAGGCGCGGATCCGGCTGCTCCACCCGCTTCATGCTCTGCCAGGCACCACTGTCCACGCGGTACTCCACCAGCGTGTCGGCCTGGCCCATGAACACATTGGCGTACACACCCCACGCCGGGTAGGCATCCTTGCGCAGCACCTTGGGCGCGTGCAGGGCGATCTGGTAGTCGTCCGGGGCGCGGGCCACGTAGTAGCGCAGGCCGTAGTCGCCGCCGGGCTTGACCGACAACACCGCATAGCCGTTCGGCGTGCCGTCGCTCATGGTGGCATCGGGAATGCCGCTGCTGTCCTTCACGCCCGACCAGAACGCGCCACAGGCGGCGCCCACGTTGTACTCATGCAACGGCTTGCTGCCCTGCCAGCCCTCGGCGGCGCCATGGTAGTAGTGCTGCTGGGTGTGGCTGTGGCCGCTGAGCACCAGCACGTTGGGGAACACCTTGAGCATCTCGAACAGGCGCGTGCGGTCGGCGTGGCGGAAGGTTTCGCGGCCGGGCGCGGCATCGAACAGCGGAATGTGCATGCCCAGCACCACCAGGCGGTCGCGCGGCAGGCCCTTCAGGTAGTTGCCGAGGAAGGTGAACTGGTCCGGGCGCAGCCCGCCCACGTAGCTCGGCTTGGCGGCAGGGTCGTAGACCACGTCGTCGAGGAACACGAAGCTGGCCCCGCCCTCTTCCACCGCGTAGGTATCGGGCCCGTACACCGCGCGCCAGCTGTCGAGCGAGTGGCGGTCATCGCCGGCGTCAAAATCGAGGTCATGGTTGCCCGGCACGTGGAACCACGGCACCTGCAGCAGCGCGGTGGCCTTGTTGATGGTCGGGTACAGGTCCAGGTCGTCGTTGACGATATCGCCGAGCGTGGTGCCCAGCCGTGCCGGATGCTTGCCGATGATGGGGTCGACGATGGCGCGCTGGTAGTAGTCGATGTCCTGCCGGCTGGCGGTCTGCGAATCGGTGAAGACCAGCATCTCGAACCCGGCGCGCGCGGCGTCGCTGCCCTTGGCCGGTTCCAGCGCGAAGTCCCAGTTGCGCACGTTGCTGCCGGTGGCGCGGATACCGTCGTACTTCAGCCGCGGCGAGCCCTGCGGTGCGTAGTGGCGCCAGTACGACGGCAGCCCATTGCTGGCGGCCGGGAAACGGTACTCATCGGGCTTGATCACAAACACCGTCTGTCCGTCGCGCACCGGCAGGCTGTAGCTGCCGTCGGCGGCGGTACGCACGATCACCTCGCCGTTGGACACCTGCACCCCGGCCATGCCCGGGTCGGTCGGTCCGCGCCCCGGCTTGCCGTCGCGTTCCTGGTAGACCTTGCCGGTCACGGTCACCTCGGCGGCCAGGGCGGGTGCGGTAGTCAACAGCAGGCAAGCCAGCCAGGCAGCAGTGCGGGTCATCGGGACGGTCCGTTCGGGGTGGGTGATTGTAAAGCGGCACATCATCGCTTGTGCCGCGTTTCACCGACGTTAAACGCGATTCATGCGCTCACCCTGCGTGGCGCGCCGCCAGCACGGCCACCGCGTCGGCCAGCGACAAGCCGCGCGCCCGCAGCAACACGATCAGATGGAACAGCAAGTCGGCCGACTCGCCCAGCAGCGCCGCATCGTCCTGCGCCACCCCGGCCAGCGCGGTTTCCACGCCCTCCTCGCCCACCTTCTGCGCGATGCGACGGATCTCGCCGTCGAACAGCGACGTGGTGTAGCTGCCCACCGGGCGCTGCTGCTCGCGCTGGCGCACGAATGCATCAAGACGGCCCAGGAAGTTGCCCGGGGCCTGGTCGAAGCAGCTTTCGCTGCCGGTATGGCAGGTCGGGCCCGCCGGGCGCGCACTCACCAGCAGGGTGTCGTTGTCGCAGTCCACGCGCACCGCCACCACCGCCAGCACGTTGCCCGACGACTCGCCCTTGGTCCACAGGCGCTGCTTGCTGCGGCTGTAGAAGGTCATATGGCCGGTGGCCAGGGTCAGCTCCAGCGATTCGGCGTTGGCGTAGCCGAGCATCAATACGGTCAGGCTGTCGGCGTCCTGCACGACCACCGGCAGCAGGCCGTCGCCCTTGCTCCACTCCAGTCCGTCCAGCGCCTCGCGCGACGGCAGTACTTCAATAGACATCTCGAACCTCGATCTGCTGCTCGCGCAGGAACTGCTTGAGCGCGGGAATGGCAATGGCGCCACTGTGGAAAACGCTGGCGGCCAGGGCACCGTCGACATCGGCCTGGTCGAACACGTCGGCGAAGTGCTGCATCTCACCGGCACCGCCGGAGGCGATCAGCGGCACATGGCACAGCGCGCGCGCCTGGCGCAGCTGGGCTACGTCGTAGCCCCGGCGCACACCGTCGCTGTCCATGCAGTTCAGCACGATCTCGCCAGCGCCGCGACGCTGTGCCTCTACCAGCCAGTCCAGCGTGCGCACCGGCACGGCCTGGGTCTTGTCCGGGTCGCCGCTGAAGCGCCGCACCCGCCATTCGCCGTCGGCCTCGCGCACCGAATCGACGCCGACCACCACGCACTGCACGCCGAACGCGTCGGCCAGTTCCTCGATCAGCGCCGGGCGTCCCAGTGCCGGAGAGTTGATCGAAATCTTGTCGGCACCGGCATACAGCACGCGGCGGGCGGTCTCCACGTCGGAAATGCCGCCGGCCACGCAGAACGGAATGTCGATCAGGCGCGCGATGCGCTCGATCCAGCCCACGTCCACCGCACGGCCTTCGGGGCTGGCGCCGATGTCGTAGAACACCAGCTCGTCGGCGCCCTGGTCGCGGTACCGCAGCGCCAACTCGACGATGTCGCCCATGTCGACGTGGTCGCGGAAGCGCACGCCCTTGACCACGCGGCCGTCGCGCACGTCCAGGCAGGGAATCAGCCGACGGCTCAGCATGCCAGCGCCTCCGCCAGGGTCATGCGGCCTTCCAGCAGCGCCTTGCCCAGGATCGCGCCGCCGCAGCCCACCGCCCTGGCCTCGGCCACTTCGGCAGCGCTGCGCACGCCACCGGACGCCTGCACCGCCACGCCCGGCAGCAGAGTGGCCAGGTGCTGGTAGAGGTCGATGTTGGGGCCGGACAACATGCCATCGCGGGCGATGTCGGTACACAGCAGGTGGGTCATGCCGGCCTGCGCATAGCGCGTTGCCAGCACGTCCAGGGTGTCTTCGGCGGTCTCGGTCCAGCCGTGCACGGGCAGCAGCCAGCGGCCGTCGTCGGCCTGGCGGGCATCCAGCGCGATGGTCAGCCGCTCCGGGCCGAACTCGGCCAGCCAGCCGATCACCGTCTCGGGCGCGCGTACCGACACCGAACCGACCACCACGCGGGTAGCGCCGGCATCGAGAATGCGCGCCACGTCGTCGCGCGAGCGCACGCCGCCGCCGGTCTGCACCTTCAAGCCGGTCTGGCCGGCAATCGCCGACAGCAGCGGGGCCAGCGTGTAACCGCCGGCGCGTGCGGCATCCAGGTCGACCAGGTGCATCCAGGTGGCGCCGGCATCGGCGAATGCCTGCGCGCGCGGCAACGGGTCGTCGCCATAGGTGGTCTGCTGCGCGTAATCGCCCTGCAGTAGGCGCACCACGCGGCCTTCGCGGATGTCCAGGGCGGGATAGACGGTGAAACTCATGACGGTTCGTTCTCGATGAAGTTGCGCAGGATCCGGGCACCGGTGGCGGCCGAGCGCTCCGGGTGGAACTGGGCGCCGCTGTGCAGGCCGCGCTGTACCACTGCGGCGAACAGGCCGCCATGGTCGCAGGCGGCCACGGTGTGCTCGCCCAGTGGCGCCGCATAGCTGTGCACGAAGTAGGCGCTGGCGCGCTCGGGCACGCCGTCCAGCAGCATCGATTCGCGCAACGGCCGCAGCCGGTTCCAGCCCATGTGCGGCACGCGGATGCCGGTGGCCGGGTGCAGGTGGCGGACCACCCCGGGCATCAGCCCCAGGCATTCCACGTGGCCCTCTTCGGAGCCCTCGAACAACAGCTGCATCCCCAGGCAGATGCCCAGCAACGGCACCTGCAGGTCGCGCAGCGGTTGCACCAGGTCCTGCGCATGCAGGCGCGCCATGCCGTGCGGGGCCGCGCCCACGCCCGGCAGGATCACCCGCGACACGCCCCGCAGGCCCTTCGCATCGCGTACCAGCCGCACCTCCACGCCCAGCCGTTCCAGTGCATAACGCACCGAGCCCAGGTTGGCGCCGCCGGCATCGATCAGGGCAACCTCGGTCACAGCGCCCCCTTGGTGCTGGGCAGTGCGGTGCCCTGGCGCGGCAGCGCCTGGCGCAGGGCGCGGGCCAGTGCCTTGAAGCACGCTTCTACCTTGTGGTGGTCGTTGTCGCCGCGCACGCTCAGGTGCAGGTTGAGCCCGGCGGCGTCGCACAGCGACCGGAAGAAGTGCGGCACCAGCTCGGTGGGCATATCGCCCACGCGCTCGCGCTTGAACTCGCCTTCGAACACGAAATACGGCCGGCCGCTGAAATCCAGCGCCGCGCTGGCCAGGGTTTCATCCATCGGCAGGGTGAAGCCGTAGCGGCCGATGCCGCGCTTGTCGCCCAGCGCTTCCCGCAGCGCCTGGCCCAGCGCCAGGCCGGTGTCTTCGATGGTGTGGTGTTCGTCGATGTGCAGGTCGCCCTCGGCCTGCACGCTCAGCGCGAAGCCGCCGTGCTTGCCGATCTGCTCCAGCATGTGGTCGAAGAACGGCAGCCCGGTGTGGGTCTGCGGCTCGGCGGTACGGTCCAGGTCGACCTCGACGCGGATCCGGGTTTCCTTGGTGTTGCGCTGCACGGTGGCGCGGCGCGGTGCATCGGCCAGTTCATGGGCGATGCCGTTCCAGTCCCACTGCCCGCCGAACTGTTCGGTGCGCAGCTGGAAGCCGCGGATCTTCATGTTCTCGGCGAACTGGATGTCGGTGGGACGGTCGCCGACCATGCCCGATCGGGCCCAGTCGATGCTGCGGTCCTGCAGGTAGGGCAGCATCATGCCGATGCCCGGCTTGCGGGTGGGCGCGTTGTCGTGCGGCCAGGTGCCGTCGATCAGCACGTCACGGAATACGATGCCCTGGCTGGCGAAGATCTGCAGCATCAGGTCATTGGGGCCGTCGAAACTGGCCTGCGGGTAGCCTTCGCTGCCCAGGCCGTCCTGGTTGCTGACGATCACGAACTGGTAGCCGGCATCGCGCAGCTTGAGCATCGCCGGGATCACATCGCGCACGAAGCGGATCTTTTCATAGGCGTCGATCTGGAAATCGGCCGGCTCTTCAATCAGCGTGCCGTCGCGGTCCACGAACAGGATGGGGGTCATGCCGCTACCCTCCGCGCGGCCAGCGCACTGAGCACACGGTCGTTCTCCAGGGTGCTGCCGATGGTGATGCGCAGGGCGTCGTGCAGCTGTGGCGCGGCGCGCTGGTCGCGTACCACCACGCCGGCTGCCAGCAGCGCATCGAAGGCCTGCTGTGCATCAGTGAAGCGCACCAGCAGGTAATTACCCTGCGAGGGATATACGCGCAGCACACCGGGCAACACCGCCAAGGCCTGCTGCAGGCGTCCGCGCTCGGCCTTGATGCGCTCCACGCGCGAGGCGGTGAGCTGCAGGTTGCTGTCGCTCAAGCCCGCCAGGGCCAGCTCGGCGCAGGGGCCGGGAATCGGGTACGGCGCCTGGCAGCGGCGCAGCAGCGCGATCAGCGCCGGCGCGGCAATCAGGCTGCCGATGCGCGCCGCGGCCAGCGCGTGCGCCTTGGACAGCGTACGCAGCACGGCCACATTGTCGTAACGCGGCAGCAGCGTGACTGCCGACGGCAGCGCGGCGTACTCGGCGTAGGCCTCGTCCACCACCACCAGCGCCCTGCCCTGCAGCGCCGTGGCTACCCGTTCCACCTGTTCCAGCGCGATCGCGCTGCCGGCCGGGTTCGAAGGCGAACACAGGAACACCAGCTTGGCGTTGCCGGCCAGTGCGGTGGCGATCACCGCGTCGATATCGGCATTGAGCGCATCGCCGTCGTCACGCAGCGGCACCTCCAGCAGAGGCGCGTTCTGCAGCCGCGCGCAGACCGCGTACATGCCAAATACCGGCGGGGTCACCAGCACCGCATCGCGGCCGGGCTCGCACAGCGCGCGCACCAGCAGGTCGATCGCCTCGTCGCTGCCGCGGCCGATCAGCAGCTGCTCGGTCGCGCAGCCATACAGCTCGGCCAAGCGTGCACGCAGCGCGGCCGGCTGCGGATCCGGGTAGCGCCGCGCGCGACCTTCGCTGTCGGCCGGATTGGCCCAGGCCGACTCGTTGGCGTTCAGCCATACATCGCCCACCAGCGCGCTGCTGCGCGCCGACGAATAGCCCACAAAGGCCTGCAGGTCCGCACGGACCAGCGACATCACCGAAGCGGGCGCGCTCATGCGGCCACCTGCATGCGCAGTGCCACCGCATTTTCGTGCGCGTCCAGGCCTTCGGCGCGGGCCAGCGTGCGCGCGCAGCCGCCGATCGCGGCAATGCCCTGCGCGGTGGCCGACTGCACGCTGATCATGTTCTGGAAGCTGGCCACGCTGACGCCGCTGTAGGCACGCGCGGCACCGGCAGTGGGCAGCACGTGGTTGGTGCCGCTGCAGTAGTCGCCCAGCGCCTCCGGCGTGTAGTCACCGAGGAATACCGAGCCTGCCGCCTCGACCTGTTCCAGCCACGCGCGAGGGTCGCGCAGGGCCAGGATCAGGTGTTCGGGTGCGTAGCGGTTGCTGATCTGGAAGGCCTGCGCCAGCGAATCCACCAGGATCAGCCGCGAGGCCTGCAGCGCCTGGGTGGCGATGTCCCTGCGCGACAGACGCGCCAGCTGTGCCTGCACCTCAGCGTCGACCCGGCCCAGCAGGGCCGCGTCGTCGGTGAGCAGCAGCACCTGCGAATCGGGGCCGTGCTCGGCCTGGGACAACAGATCGGCAGCGACGAAGGCCGGGTTGGCGCCGGCATCGGCGATCACCAGCACTTCGGACGGACCGGCCGGCATGTCGATCGCCGCTGCACCGTCCTGGGCCACCTGCTGCTTGGCTTCGGTGACGAAGCTGTTGCCGGGGCCAAACAGCTTGTCGCAGGCCGGCACGCTGTCGGTGCCATAGGCCATCGCGGCGATCGCCTGCGCACCGCCCAGCTTGAACACGCGGTGCACGCCGGTCAGGCGCGCGGCCACCAGCACCGCCGGGTCGGCACTGCCGTCCTTGCGCGGCGGCGTGCACAGCACCACTTCGCGGCACCCGGCCAGTTGCGCGGGCACGCCCAGCATCAACGCGGTGGACGGCAGCGGTGCGCTGCCGGCCGGTACGTACAGGCCCACCCGGCCGATCGGCCGCACCACGCGCTCGCAGCGCACGCCCGGCGCGGTGTCCACTGCATAGCCCTCGCTCATGCCGGCCTTGTGGAACACGCCGATGCGCGCGGCCGCCTCGACCATCGCCTGGCGCAGGTCGGCCGGGACGGCTTGTTCGGCCGCGGCAAACTCGGCCTCGGTGACCTCAAACGATTCGGGGGCCACGCCATCGAAGCGCAGGCTGATCTCGCGCAGCGCGGCGTCGCCGTCAGCGCGCACGGCGGCGATCAACCCGGCCACCGCATCACGGGTCTGCGCGGCCACGGCCTGCACCGGGCGCTGCAGCGCCTGCACCTGCGCGCTGGCGTCCAGGGTGGACCACTCCACTACATTCATCGAAAGACGGTTCATGCCAGCGAACGCTCCACGCTCAATACCATCAGGCCCTGGGCGCCTGCGCGCTCCAGGTCTTCCAGCCGCTGCCAGGTCAAGGCGCCGTGGCACATGGTCTGCAGGCGCAGGTGGCCGCCGTCGTCGGGCAGCTGCACCAGCGGGTCGGCATCGGGCAGCAGCCGGGTCAGTTCGGACACCCGGTCCAGCGCGGCACGGAACATCAGCAGCTTGCTGTCCTGCACCTTGACCACGCCATCCAGCCGCCGCAGCAGCATCGCCATCAGGCCGGCGCGGGCGTCGTCGGGGGTCTTCACCGGGCCGGCCAGCACCGCTTCGCTTTCCAGCAGCGTTTCCACCGGCTTGAGCTGGTTGGCGGCCAGGGTGGCACCGCTCGAGACCAGGTCGCAGATCAGGTCGGCGGTGCCCAGGCGCGGCGCGATTTCCACCGACCCGGACAGTTCCACCACCTGCGCATCCACGCCGCGCGCGGCCAGCCAGTCGGCCAGGATTGCCGGGTAGCTGGTGGCGATGCGCTTGCCGGCCAGCTGCTCAACGCCGGTCCATTCCCATTCCTCGGGCACCGCCAGCATCAACCGGCATTGCCCGAAATTCAGGCCGCGCAGCGCCTGGTAGGCGTCCGGCAGGCCGATCCGGCGGCGCGCGGCGCCCTGTTCGTCCAGCTCGTTGCGGCCGACGATGCCGAAATCGCAGACGCCGTCGGCGATCAGCCCGGGGATGTCGTCATCGCGGACCAGCAGCAGGTCCACCGGCAGCGATTCGCCGTAGCAGAACAGCTTGTCGCGGCTCTGCCGCCAGCTCAGACCGCAGGCGGTGAGCAGGCTGCGCGCCGGCTCGGCCAGCCGCCCGTTCTTCTGGATGGCGATCCGCAGCCGGTCACGGGCCGGGGCGTTCTGGGTTGCACTCATGGGGGAGGCTCTCTTACTCGGATTCGGGGGGCGTAGGCGTGGCGGTGACGGCGATGGCGGCGGCATAGCCGCCGTGGCCATGCTCCAGCGAACGCGCCACGCGCCCGGTAGTGGTCACGCTGACGCCGGTCAGTTCGTGGATTTCGCGGTACGGCACGCCCTGCTGCAGCAGCGGGACCACCTTCCAGCGGTCCGACAGCGCCTCCAGCTCGGCCGGGGTGCACAGGTCGCGCAGGAACGCGGTGACCTGCTCGGGGCTGGACAGCGCGGCGAAGGCCGCCGCCAGGCAGGCCAGATCGGCCTGGGCGTCTTTTTCTCGGGGGGCGGGACGTAGTTTCATCGTATCAATGTAATAGCGTGCTATTACATTAGCGCAAATGAAGGGGCAGGGTCAAACCGGATTGGTGCCCGGATCGGGTTGGTTCAGGGCGGGAACGAAAAACGCCCGCTGAGCGGGCGCTTGTTTGGGGTGTGGGGCGTTCAAGGGCGTACCGACCAGCGGTCGGTACCTACGGGCACCTGACCTCGGCGCGGAGGGCGCCGCTGCGCAGGCACTCGCCGAACAGGCTGCCCTGGCGGCTCGGGATGGACTGGATGGCTTGCAGCTCCCCTGCCCCGTCCGGGCACTTCTGCCCGGCCAACCCGCGCAGGTCATGCTGCAACTGCTCCCGGTCGATCACGTGGCAGCGGTCGACCGTCAGCCGGTACTGGCCCGGACCGATCCGCTGGCTATGCAGCGCAGGATCGGTCCGGCACGCGGTCAGCAGGAGCAGCAGCGTTGCCGCCGCCCCCAGCCGCCTCACGGCATGACCTTGGCCTGCTCCAGTTCCACCTGCAGGGTGCTGGCCAGTTCCTCGCGCGACACCTCGAACTGCTGCTCGCGCAGCAGGTCCTTCACCGCTACCACGCCACGGGCCAGCTCGTCGTCACCGGCCAGCACCACGAAGCGAATCCCGGCCTTGGCCGCGTACTGGAACTGCTTGCCGATCTTCTTCGGCTCCATCTGCACTTCGGCGTTGATGCCACCGGCGCGCAGGCGACGGGCGATGTCCAGCGACTGCGGCAGGCTGGCGTCGTCCATCAGCGCCACCAGCGCGTGCACGCTGCTGTCTTCGATCCCCGCGATCAGGCCGGCTTCGCGCAGCTGCCAGAACAGGCGGGTCAGGCCGATGGAAATACCCACGCCCGGCAGCTTGGACTTGCTGTAGTGGCTGGCCAGGTCTTCGTACCGGCCACCGGAGCAGATCGAACCGATCTGCGGGTGGTCGGTCAGCGTGGTTTCGTACACGGTGCCGGTGTAGTAATCCAGGCCGCGCGCAATGGAGAAGTTGAGGCAGTACGCGGTTTCCGGCACGCCCAGCGCCTTGACCAGCTCCAGCACTTCGCGCAGTTCGGCCACGCCCACCTTCAGCGTGTCACTGGCGGCCGGATCGGCCAGCAGCGCGTCCAGCTGCGCCAACGCGTCGGCGTGGCTGCTGGAACGCACCGCCACGAAAGCCAGGATCCGCTCGACCTGCTCGGCCGGAATCGCGAAGCCCTCACCCACCAGCGTCTCGCGCACGTAGTCGGGCCCGCGCTTGTCCAGCTTGTCCACTTCGCGCAGCACCGCGAGCTGACGCTCGCCATCGGCCACGCCCAGGCTCTCGAAGAAGCCGCGCAGCAGCTTGCGGTTGTTCAGCTGGATGCTGAAGGCGCCGATGCTGAGCTCGGCGAACACCGCATGGATCACCGCCAGGACTTCGGCGTCATAACGGGTGCTCAGGGTGTCCTTGCCGATCACGTCGATGTCGCACTGGTAGAACTCGCGGAAGCGGCCGCGCTGGGCACGCTCGCCGCGGTACACGCGCTGCATCTGGTAACGACGGAACGGGAACGTCAGGTCGTGCTCGTGTTCGGCCACGTAGCGGGCCAGCGGCACGGTGAGGTCGAAGCGCAGGGCCAGCTCGGGCAGCGCCTTGTCGCCGGCTTCGGCGGCGTTGGCCAACGCGCCGGTGGACTGCACGAAATAGACCTGGCGCTCGGTTTCACCGCCGGACTTGGTCAGCAGCACGTCGGACAGCTCGAACACCGGGGTTTCCACCGGCAGGAACCCGAACCGCTCATAGTTGCGGCGGATGACGTCCAGCATGCGCTGGAACGCGATCTGCTCGCGCGGCAGCAATTCCATGATGCCGGGCGGCGTACGGGGCTTGATCACTTGCGGGACTCCTGCGAATCGGGGGATGAGCGTGGTGCATATTCTAGCCGCAGCCGGCGCGCCGGGCTGCGCTGATCGCGCCGGTCCGGGCCAATGGCCGCATGAAGTATCATAAGCAGGCCCCGCTCCCTGGTTCGACATGACCCGGCCCCACTCCGGTACCGCCCTTTCCGCCGTTGAAGATCCCGCCAGCCCGGGCTGCTCGCCGCTGCGCGACTGCCTGCACTGCTCGGTACGTCATCTGGCCGTGTGCTCGGCGCTGTCGCCCGACGAAGTGCTGGCGCTGGAACGGGTGACCGTGTCCCAGCCGCTGGCGCTGGGCGCCACCCTCGCCCGCAGCGGCGAACCGCGCCTACATGTCTATACGTTGACCGCCGGGGCGCTGCGCCTGGTGCGGACACTGGCCGACGGCCGCCGCCAGATCAGTGGGTTCGTGCTGCCCGGCGATTACCTGGGCCTGAGTGGCAACGACCACCATCGCTACGACATCGAAGCCATCGCCGACAGCCGCGTCTGCCGGGTGGCGCTGCCACAGATGA
The DNA here is from genome assembly GCF_009832905.1 of Stenotrophomonas sp. 364. Taxonomy (NCBI): domain Bacteria; kingdom Pseudomonadati; phylum Pseudomonadota; class Gammaproteobacteria; order Lysobacterales; family Lysobacteraceae; genus Stenotrophomonas; species Stenotrophomonas sp. 364. The sequence continues at coordinate 1,686,205 of NZ_CP047135.1, read as the reverse complement.
AAGAGCTGCGTGCGCGTTACCCGCACCTGGAGCGCAAGCTGCTGCAGCGCGCCTGCCAGGAACTGGACGCGGCGCAGGACGCGGCCATGTCGCTGGCCCGCCTGCAACCGGCGGAAAAGCTGGCCGATTTCCTGCTCCGCCTGGCTGCCCGCGAAGCCCGCCTGGGTGGCAACGGCCTGCGCGTGACCTTGCCCATGGGCCGCGGCGACATCGCCGACCACCTTGGGCTGACCATGGAAACGGTGAGCCGCACGTTCACCAAGCTTCGCCAGCAGGGCCTGATCGCCCTGCCCCACCTGAACACCGTCGAGATCCTCGACGAAGCCGCACTGCAGACGCTTTCCGGCGAGTAACTGGTAGCACCGGGCTCTGCCCGGCTTGCATCAGACATCATGACCCCGGAACGAACGGCAGCCGGGCAGAGCCCGGCGCTACGTGAGCGGCCCCTCCGGCGATTGGCGCGTGGAACCGGGCTCTGCCCGGCTTGTATCAGACATCATGACCCCGGAACGAACAGCAGCCGGGCAGAGCCCGGCGCTACGTGAGCAGCCACTCCGGCGATTGGCGCGTAGAGCCGGGCTCTGCCCGGCTTGCATCAGACGTCATGACACCCGTAACGAACGGCAGCCGGGCAGAGCCCGGCGCTACGTGAGCAGCCACTGCGGCGATTGGCGCGTAGAGCCGGGCTCTGCCCGGCTTGTATCAGACATCATGACCTCCGAAACGAACGGCAGCCGGGCAGAGCCCGGCGCTACGTGAGCAGCCACTGCGGCGATTGGCGCGTAGAGCCGGGCTCTGCCCGGCTTGTATCAGACATCATGACCCCGGAACGAACAGCAGCCGGGCAGAGCCCGGCGCTACGTGAGCAGCCGTTCGCGTAACGCTGCGTATTCCGGCGCGCACGGCTGCGCGTGCGCCGGCCGCTGCAGCAGCGCCGACAGCGACGGCGGCACGTCCAGCGCCCGGCCGATCAACGGTTCCACCACCGATTCGAACTTGGCCGGGTGCGCCGTCGCCGCGACCGCCCAATCCCCCTGCATGCCATCGGCACGCAACGCCTCCAGCACCGCCACCGCGGTGGCGGTATGCGGGCAGAACACTTCACCTGCCTGTGCCCAGCGCCGCACGATCACTGCACGGATCGCCGCATCGTCCACCGCCTCCACGTGCAGGTCCGCGCGCAGCGCCGCATCGTCGCCGGCATACAGCCAGCGCAGCCGCTCGAAGTTGCTCGGCGCGCCCACGTCCATCGCATTGGCCAGGGTCGCCACGCTGGTCGCCGGCTGGTACGCGCCACCCTGGAAGAAGCGCGGCAGCACGTCGTTGGCGTTGGTGGCCAGTGCGACCTGCCCCAATGGCAGGCCCATCGCCCGGGCCAGCAGCGCGGCCATCGCATTGCCCAGGTTGCCGGTGGGGACCACCAGGTTGAGCACGTTGCCGGTACGGGCGTGGTGTTCCAACGCGGCATGGGCGTAGTAACTCATCTGCGGCAGCCAGCGCCCCAGGCTGATGCTGTTGGCCGAACTCAGTGGCACGCGGGCCTGCAGCTCGCGGTCGCCCAAGGCCTGCTTCACCATCGCCTGGCAGTCATCGAATGAGCCGGCCACGCGCAGCGTGTGGATGTTGTCGCCGAAGCACCCCAGCTGGTGCGCCTGCCGGGGCGACACGCGCCCATCCGGGTACAGCACCATCACGCGGATGCCCGGTTGGCCGTGGAAGGCCGCCGCTACCGCCGCGCCGGTATCGCCGGAGGTGGCCACCACGATCGTCAGCGGTTGCTCGCGGTCGCGCTGCAACTCGGCCAGGCTGGCCGCCAGGAAGCGCGCACCGAAATCCTTGAACGCTGCGGTGGGACCATGGAACAGCTCCAGCACATGGTCGCCAGGGGTGCTCAGGGCGCGCAGCGGCGCGGGGAAATCAAAGGCGTCGGCGCACAGCTTGGACAGGTACGGTGCCAGCGCATCGCCTTCGAAGTACGGTGCCAGCACCGCGGCGGCATCCAGGGCCAGCGAGCCCTGCGGCTGCCACGCTGACGCCTGCGGGCGCTGCGCCGGAACATACAGGCCGCCGTCGGGAGCCAGCCCGGCGGCAATGGCTTGGCTGAGCGTGGCGGGCGGTGCGGTGTGACGGGTGGAAACGAAATTCATCGGTCATCCTGGAAGAAAGTAATAAACACCACACTCACAGCAACTGCGCGCCCGGCGCGTTCAAGGGCGAGACCCACCCCTGGCTGTCGAACCCGGCGTCGGCGAAGGCCTGCTGCACCGCCGCCTGCGCCGCCAGCGCGGCGTCGCGCCGCTCGAACCAGGCGAACAGGCTCGGCCCGGCACCGGAAATGCTGGCCCCCATCGCACCGGCTGCCAGCGCCGCATCACGTGCGGTATGGAAGCCCCCAATCAATCCCGCGCGGCGCGGCTCCACCAGCACGTCGCGCAGCCCGGCACGCACCAGCGACGCATCGGCGGTGAAGCAGCCGCTCAGCACCAGCGCGAGGTTGGCACTCTGTTCAACGAACTCGCCCAGCGCGTAGCTGCCCTGCAGCGCCGCGCGGGCACGGCGCGTTTCCAGCACGGCCTCCGGATGCACCAGCAGGCTGTGCCAGGCGTCGGGCACGGGAATCGGCACCAGCCGCTCGGCCGTGCTCAACACCAGCCCGCCCAGCAGCATCGGGCCCAGGTTGTCGCCGTGCCGCCCGCCGCTGGCCACCGCCTCGCCCTCCAGCGCGAACGGATACAGCGCCTTGCGCGACAGCGGCGCGTCCAGCAGCGCATTGGCCGCCACCAGCGCGGCCACGCAGGACGCCGCCGATCCGCCCATGCCCGACCCCAGCGCGATGCCCTTGTCGATCTCCACCTCGAATCCGAACGGCAAGGCCAGCGCCTCGCGCAGCGCGATCAACGCCGCACCTGCGGTATTGTCCGGCGCGTGCAGCGGCAGCGCGAACGGGGTGCCGCGGATGGCCGCAATGCGCACCTCCGGCGCGTCGATACGGCGCACCGTCACCGTGTCGCCAACACCGGCGATGGCATGTCCCAAGATGTCGAAGCCCACCGCGGCGTTGCCCACCGAAGCTGGCGAGAACGCCCGTGCCACGTTGTCATCACCACGACTCACAGGCGCGCTCCTTCGCCCACCGCCACCCGCAGCACATCGGCGAATACGCCAGCGGCGGTCACTTCGGGGCCCGCACCCGGGCCCTGCACCACAAGCGGGTTGTCGCAGTAGCGTCGCGTGGTGAACTGCACCACGTTGTCGGTCAGGCGCAGGTTCGCGAACGCGTGCCCGGCCGGCAGCTCAACCAGCCCCACCTGCGCACCCTCGGGCGACAGCCGTGCCACGTAACGCAACACCGCGCCCCGCGCCTGGGCCGCGGCCAGGCGCTCGGCGAAGACCGCATCCACCGCATCCAGCCCGGCCATGAACTCCTCCACCCCGGCCTGACGCAGCGCCTCGGGCACCAGGCTCTCCACCTGCACCTGCTCCAGGCTCAGGCCACGCCCGGCCTCGCGCGCGAGGATCACCAGTTTGCGCGCCACATCCACGCCTGACAGGTCATCGCGCGGGTCCGGCTCGGTATAGCCCATGCCGCGGGCCTGCGCCACCAGCTGCGAGAACGGTACCTGCCCGTCGTACTTGTTGAACAGCCACGCCAGCGTGCCGGAGAAGATGCCGTCAATGGCCAGCACTTCGTCGCCGGTATCGACCAGGTCGCGCAACGTGGTGATCACCGGCAGGCCGGCTCCCACCGTGGCTTCGTAGCGGAAACGCGCACCGCTGGCGGCGGCCGCCTCGCGGATGGCCTGGTAGCGCGGCAGCGGGCCTGCGCCGGCCTGTTTGTTCGGGGTTACCACATGGATGCCGGCCGCCAGCCACCCGGCGTAGCGGTCGGCCACCTCGGCGCTGCCGCTGCAGTCGATGACCAGCGCATGCGGCAGGTGGGCCGACAACAGGTGTTCGGTAAAGGCGTCCAGGTCGGTGGCTTCGGACGATGCGGCCAGCGCGCTGCGCCAGTCGCCATGCAGGCCGCGCTGATCGAGCACCATGCGGCTGCGCGAGGCCACCGCGCGCAGACGCAGGTCGACGTTGGCACGCCCGAGCAGCTGCGACTGCGCCGCCTGCAGCTGGTCCAGCAGCGCCGCGCCGACGTTGCCCGGCCCGATCACGCCCACCGAGAAGGTCTGCGGTGACAGCCAGAACCCGGCATGGGCGGCGCGCAGCGCCTTGGTGGCGTGCCGGCTGTCGACGGCGACCGAGATGTTGCGCTCGGACGAGCCCTGCGCGATCGCCAGGATGTTGACCTGCGCCCGCCCCAGCGATTCAAACAGGCGTGCGGCCACGCCCGGCTGCCCGGCCATGCCATCGCCCACTGCCGCCAGCACGCTGACGTTGTCGGTGAGCTGCACGCGCTGCACCTGGCCAAGGTTGAGTTCATGGGCAAACGCCTGCAGCAGTGCATCGCGCGCGCGCGCCGCTTCGGCCTGCTTGACCACGCAGCAGATCGAATGCTCCGACGATCCCTGCGAGATCATCACCACCGACACATGCGCGTTGCGCAGCGAGGCGAACACCCGCTCGGCCGTACCCGGCACGCCGATCAGACCGGTGCCCTCCAGGTTCAGCACGGCCAGGTCCGGGCTCAGCGTCAGGCCCTTGATCGGCCCGGCAACGGTCCGTTCGGCGGTGATGCGCGTGCCCGGGTGGAGGGGATTGAAGGTGTTGCGGATGATGATCGGCAGGCCGCGCTCGATCGCCGGCGACATCGTCTGCGGGTGCACCACCTTCGCCCCGAAGTACGCCAGCTCGCAGGCCTCGTCGTAGCTGAGGGCGTCCAGCTGCACGGCCTCCGGCACCACGCGCGGGTCGGCCGAGAGCACGCCATCCACATCGGTCCAGATATGCAGTTCGTCGGCGTTGAACAGCGCTGCGAAGATCGCGCCGGAATAGTCGCTGCCGTTGCGGCCCAGGGTGGTGATGCGGTCGCGGCGGTCGCGGGCCACGAAACCGGTGGCGACCACCCGCGGCGACGGGTGCGCCTCACGCCAGCGTGCGAGGCGCTGTGCGCTCTGCACCCAGTCCACGTCCACGCCCAGCTCGCCACGATCCACCACCAGTACATCCCGTGCGTCGAGCACGGCGCATTCCTCGCCCAGGCTCTGCAGGTACTGGCCAAGCAGCTGCGCCGAGTACACCTCGCCCAGCCCCTGCACCCGGTCCAGCACTTCCACCGGCAGCTCGCCGATCACCGCCAGTGCACCGAGAACCTCGGCAAGGTGGTCGAACCGGGCGTCCAGCCACTCCACCGTCAGGCCGGCGTGCTCACCCAGCAACGCCACCGCGGCACCGCGATGACGTGCGCGCAATGCATGCCACGCGTCGCGCCAGTGCGGCGCATCGTCGGCCGCCAGACCGGCCACCGCGATCAGCGCATCGGTGACGCCCTTCATGGCCGACACCACGGTGACCTGCACCGCTTCCTCGCGTGCCAGCAGCAGCTGGGCCACATGGCGGTAGCGCTCGGCATCGGCCACCGAGGTGCCGCCGAATTTATGCACGATGGTGGAGGTGGCGGCCCGAAGTCCGGGGGCAGCGGGTTCAGCGACAGCAGGCAGGACGGCGACGGATGACATGAAGACCTCGATTCGAGGCCCCGCATCGGGTCAGGTTGAAGGCGCTCCCCCGCAACCTGTTCCGGGTGCGGGGCCGTTGTTTTCGGAAATTACGCGAAGACGACGGGCCGCACCAGGCGAGTGGTGACGGTGGTAATGGTGGTGGTACCGGTGGTCTGCGCAGGCACGGCTCGACCGGCCGCGAGGGCGGAGGTGCAGCGCTGGGCGGTGGCGGGGACGAAGACCATGGGGCAAGAAAACTACGCCGCCGGGGGGCTTGTCAAGTGTTGCAGTGCAAAATCAACCTGGGGGCGATCGGCCTGCATCGTCGGCAAAAAGGTTGCGAATGAGACCATGCAGCTGCGCCAACGCGATCAGCCCGCATGTTCGGTGATTGCACGTGGGGGCCGGTGTGCATGGGCGCACATCAGCACCCCGGAAACCAGGCACACGATCGCCACCGTCTCCATCGCCGTGGGCCATCGCTGTTGCCAGGCGAACCCGTACAGCAGCGCGAACAGGGTCTCGAACACGATCATCTGCCCGGTCAGGGTCAGCGGCAGGTTGCGGCTGGCCCGGTTCCAGCACGCGTTGCCCAGCACCGACGCCACCACGGCCACGCCGGCGCTGATCAGCCAGAACCAGCCCCAGTCCACCACGGCGTGGGGTGCGTTCGGCAGCAGGAAGGCACTGGGCACCAACAACAGCGCCAGCGCGCCGGTCGCCACGCCGGTCAGCAGCGACCAGTCGTGCCCGGACAGGTCTGCCCGCCGCGCCAGCCAGCGGCTGTTGCCGATCGAATAGACCGCCCACGAAAACAGCGCGCCCAGCGCACACAGCAGGCCCAGCAGGCGGCGGCCGGTGGAACCCTGCGCGTGCTCGGCCTGCAGCGCCTCGTAACCCACCAACGCCACGCCGGCCAGGCACAGCAGCAGCGCGGGCGCCAGTTTGCGCAGCGGCACGGCGCCCTTCTCGCGCACGCCCGCCAGCGTCACCACGACCGGAATCAGGCCCACGATCAGTGAGGCCGCCGCGCCACCGGCCCACTGCACGGCATTGGCCAGCAGCACGAAATACACCAGATTGCCGGCCAGGCTCAGCCAGAGCAGGCCGCGCCACTCGGCGATGCCGATACGCGTGCGCAGGTCGCGCCAACGCGGCGCCAGCAGCACCACGGCGATCAGGCCGTAGACCAGATAGCGGCCCGCCGAGAGCTGCACCGCGCCAAACTGGCTCAGCATCGCCGGGGCCAGGAACACCACGCCCCACAGCGCACCGGCGGCAATCCCGTTGGCGATGCCCACTCCCATCGATCGATTCATCTGCGTGCGTGCACCGCTGCCGGAAAGAAGGCGCCAGTGTAGGCATCGGCGCGGTAGCAATCTTGACCCAGGCTACTGCCGCTGGCGGCGCCGGTACTCGGCCGGACTCATGCCCCATTCGCGACGCAACGCCCGGGTCAGTGCGCTCTGCTCGGAATAGCCAGCGTGCTGGGCAATCTGGGCGATGGTCGCATCGGTGGTGGCCAACTGCCCGCGCGCCCAGCGCAGCCGGCAGCTGCTCAGCCAGGCCTGTGGGCTCAACCCGAATGCCTGGCGGAACAAGGCATGCGCGCGGCTGACGCTGACGCCCACCTCGGCCGCGATGCGCTCCACCGGCCACGCGTGTCCTGGTTGGCGTTCAATGCGCGCGCATACCGCCTGCAGGCGCGTCGCACTGCCGGCCAGCGAAAATGCGTGCAGCAGCAGCGGCATTTCGCGTGCCACCACCGCAGCGTCGATCTGCCCGGCGCCCGCCACGCAGACCCGGCGCGCCATCGCACGTACCGGCGCAGGCAGCGCCAACACCGGCTGCTGCGCCAGGCACTGCAGAGTGTCGTCATCCAGCAGCGCGGCCGGGCAATCCACGATCAGGAAGCGGTCATCCTGCAGCGCGCTTTGCGCGTGCCCCGCCGACGGCGCCACGAACGCGCCCTGCCACACGTCCAGGCGTGCGCCGCGCCCCTCCAGCTCGAAGGCCAGTTCGCCCTGCAGCGGCACCACCCATTGCGCGAAGTCATGCCGGTCCACGCTGGACGTGCGACCGTAGCGACGCAGGTTGAAGGCAGCGGTGAACATGGCGATAAGCGCGCGGAACCGGGAAACAAGCAGTCTGCGCGCCACATGACCCCGGTGCAACAAGGGCTGTGCGGGCCGGTGATATAGTCGGAACCGTCCAGTCAGCAAGGAGTGCATGCCGTGACGACCCGTTCCACTCTGCCTACGCGACAGCGCCGCCGGTTTCCGACCCTGCTCACGCTCCTGGCCGTGGGTCTTCCCTTGACCACCGCCCACGCCGAATCCCCTGCCCCGGTGTCCGTCGCGCGCACTGCGCCGGGCCCGCACTGCATGGACGCCAAGGGCCTTCTGGAAATGAACCAGAGCAGCCCTGACAGCATCACCTTGCTGGATCGCGACCAGTCACCGTGGCGGCTGCGCTTCAGCGCCGCCTGCCCGGGACTGCTCGCCGCCGAAGACCCGCGCATTGCCGCTGTCGACAGCTGGGTCTGTGGCACCGGCAATGAACGGGTCGTTGCCGGCGACACAGCCTGCCCCATCACCGCGGTGGACCGGATCAGCCGCCGCGAATTCGCACAGCACGCAAAGCAGAGCGGCGTTGCGCGCCCGGTTACGCTGGGCACGGTGAATGTCACCGAGCATCGGCGCACCTTCCGCGGTTCACCGTCGTACTGCTTCAACACCCGCCACGTGCGCAGCTGGAGCGAAAGCCCGCAGGGCTTCACCGTGGAAACCAACCCGCGCTATTCCGGTGGCCACCGGCACTACGTCATTGAAGTGGCGTCGTCCTGCGGCGAGCTGGTGCATTCGCCGCAGGTACGCTTCCATTCCGGTTTCAATACCGGCGTCATCTGCGGGCACCCGGGCGACCGGCTGGAAGTGATCCCCACGGTGGACCCCATCCTGGTCGCAATCTCCGAACGTGGGCCCCTGCCGGAACCGCCCATCAACCGCACGCTGTCGCGTTGCGCGATCCTCGCCGTCTACCCGGCTGCGCCGTGACCGCCCTGCTCCGGGTGACGTTGAGCGACCGGCCCCAGCTGCTGCCGGAGGTCGCGGCCTGGTACTTCGCGCAGTGGGGACACCACGTGCCTGGTAGGACGTTGGCCGACGAATGCGAACGGCTGGAGGTATTCCTGCAGCCCGACGCCCTGCCGATGTTGTTGATCGCGATGCAGGGTGACCGCCCTGTCGCGGCCGCGCAGCTGAAGTTCCACGAACGCGAGGAACGCCCGGAACGTCTTCACTGGCTGGGCGGCGTGTACGTGGATGCCACGCAACGCGGCAAGGGCATCGCCGAGGCGCTGATCGCCGACCTGATGGCACGTGCCGCCAGCGAGGGCGTGCGCGAGGTGTACCTGCAGACCGAAGCCGACGATGGCGGCCTGTACCGCCGGCTGGGATGGGAACCGCTGGAGTCGATCCAGCACGCCGGCGGGTTTCCGGTGCGCATCATGGTGCGACGGCTTTCGCCGCCGTGATGGGTCAGCGCGCGCGCACCGGCTGCGGTGCGGGACGGTCGGCGAGCGAGCCCAGCGTGAACGTGTAGCCCGCCTCTTCCAGCAGCTTGCGCATGCGTAGTTCGGCGCGCTTCGGGTAGGCCAGCGACAGCGGCGCATGCAGCGCATAGGACGTGGACTTGCCCGGCATCGTATCGCGGGTCACCGACGACTGATTCGTTTCACAGGCATTGGACCACAGGTCCGACAGCACCTTCGGTCCGATGGATTGATTGTTGCCAAGCCGAAGTGTCAGCCAACGCATGTGTTCCATAACAGATCCAGTCAGGCCTTTCGATCGAGTATGCACCAAATCCCCACCCCCCGTACGGCGGCGTCCGGCCCCCTTACGCAGACAGCCCCGGGAATCCCGGGGCTGTGTGCGCGTGTTCATCTGGCGCCGGTCAACGCGCCCGTATTGCCAGGTGTCAGTGCTTCATCGCATGTTTGCGGTCGCGCATCACCGCATGGCATTCCTGCACCTGCGGCAGCAAGCGCTGCACTTCCTGGCGGGCAGCCGGGGTGGTGTCGCTGTCGGTGAGGGTGTCCTTGAACGCCTTCAGCAGACGGTCTTCAGACTCTTCCAGTTCGGCAACATAGCCATACTGAGTGTCGCCCAGGGTGGCGCGGACCTTGCCGTAGAACTGCTGCATCGAACCCACCACCGTGCCGTGGTCGGCCGGCTTGCCACCGGCGGCCAGAACCGTGGCGCTGAGCGAGCGGACGAGTTCGTCCTTCACCCCGGCGATGCGGGTGAACAGCGCAGACAGTTCGGCATCCTTCACCTTGCCCGCAGCTTCGGTGTAGAAATCCTTGCCGTCGCGGGCGATTTCAATCAGGTCGTTCAAGGTGTGGGTGGTCTTGGTTTCGGTAGTCACTGGTGATGCTCCTGTGGTGTCGGGATGCCCGCTTCTGCGGGGTGCCCGTGCTTGGGTGGGTCCACTTTTCCGCATCGCCGATGAAGTCGGCGTGACACTGAAAACACACGATTCAGCGAGGTATGCACGGCGAAATACAGTTGTTTGTTCGGCGTGTTCAATGCGCGATTGCTCCGTCACGACAGCGCGCGTCGGCGCTTCATCCAAGCCATGCACTGCCCTGCAATCGCGGTGGCCAGCACCAGGCTGTTGGTCACCACGAATGCCCAGGAATGCAGCGCGATGCTGTAGGCAATGAACAGCACCGAGGCGGTCATCTGGCCAATGAACAGCCACGTCGATACCGCCTGGGCATCGTCGGCGCGCCACTGCTTCCAGATCTGGCGCCACAAGGTCGCCACCAGCACCGCCGTCGCAGCCCACCCCAGCAGATCGATAGCGGCCATCAGCACGCCCCCGCCGGTTTGGTGCCCGTGGCGCACACCGCCAGACCGGAAGATGCGGGTGCATCGCCGATGCTGCGCTCAAGGCGCTTGAGGAAATCGCTGAAGCCATGGCTTGCCCGCGCGTGCCGACGCGCACTGGTCACCACCTGGGGCGCTGCCAGCCGCGCCACCCGCGCGCCGCTGCGTTGGATTGCATCGATGAGCGCGACGTCCTCGCCGGTGGCCAGGGGCAGGAAGCCGCCGCTGTCGCGGTACGCCGCTGCACTGAATCCCATGTTGGCGCCGTGCACATGGGGATGTCCATCCTGCGCCCGCTCGCCAAGCAGGAACTGCTGCCGTACCGAAGGCGCGTAGTCCAGCCAGTCATCCACGCTGACCACCCCGCAGAAGGCGCCGGCCTCGCAGGCCACCTGCCGCCACAGCCAGTCGGCCGGCACCCGGCTGTCGGCATCGGTGCAGCCGATCCAACGCGCGCCCAGCGACAGCGCATGCTCGCTGGCCACGGCCCGGGCCACGCCGACGCACCCGGCTTCCACCCGTACCACGTGCACGCCGAAGCGCCGGCAGACCGCAGCCGTCGCATCGCTGCACCGATCCAGCGCCACCACGATCGCCACCGCCTCGCCCGCCAGCCCGGGATGCCGCGCGGCGGACTGCAGCGCCTGCAGGCACGGGCCGATCAGACGCTCCTCGTTATGCGCCGGAACGATTGCGGCGATCATCGCAGGCCCTCGTGCGCGGCGACCGAGCGGGGGTCGCGCGACCAGCCCTGCAGCAGCATGTCGGCATCGCTCCAAGAGAACGCTCGCGGCAGCAACGCGTCCAGCTGCGCGTGCACGAATTCCGCCGAGCACCGCGCCTGTGCGAAGTCGGGACGCCAATGACAGGCGACGAGCACGCCCTGCGTGTCCAACGACGCAGCCAGCCGCGCCGCCATCGCCTGCATCGTCGGCGGGTCCAGGTAGTAGCCCAGCTCGCTGAACACGATCAGGTCGAAGGTGCCATCGGGCCACTGCCGCGGATGCTCTGCGCGCTCGACCCGCACATGCACGTGCCTGGCCAAGGCAAGGCGCGCCGCCGTCACCGCCTGCTCGCTCAGGTCGGTGGCCAGCAACTGCGCGCAGCGCGGCGCAAGCGCAGCGGTAAGCACCCCGTTGGAGCAGCCCAGCTCCCAGCCCCGCAGGTAGTGGTCCCGCGGCAGGCTGGCCAGGGTCAGCGCACGCTTGCGCGCCTCGTACCAGCGGGTGCGGTACTCGAACGGATCTTCCTGCTGGTAGAGCGCGTCGAAGTAGGCGGTTGTGTTCATCCGATCAGGACCTCGTAGGCGCGTTCGAAACGCTGCAATACCGCCGGTGGCAGGATGGGGTCGCAGTCCAGTCCGTCCACGGAACCCAGCTGGGTCGAAAACTGCGCGATGGCTGCGCGCTTGCGCTGCAGGACCTGCGGGCTCAGCGCGAACCGTGTTGCCGGTGTCCAGACGCCCGGCGCGTCGCGCGGATCCAGCCAATGCCAGCCCCACACCGGGTACTCGCGCAGCGCGCAGCCACGCGACGTTGCGGCCCGCGCGCAGGCACGGCCCACCGCTTCGTGGTCTGGATGCGCATCCAGGCGCCACGGCCCCAGCACCAGATCGCCGGGGCGCAGCACGGTGTGCAGGCGCGCGTCCAGCGCGGCTTCGCTGCCGGTCACCTCACCGTCGCCGATGTGCCAGGCTTGATGATCCACATCGACCAGACCCAGGCAGCCCAGTGCGCGCGCAAGCTCCTGCTGACGCGCGCAGCGCAGCCGATGCGGCGGCCACGCCGGCTGACCGGGGTAGCAGGCTTCACCATCGGTGACGGAAATCACCACGACCGGCAGCCCGAGCGCCTGCGTTTGCGCCATCAGCCCACCACAGGCCAGCACTTCGTCATCGGGATGCGGCGACACCACCACCAGCCGTGCATGGTCGGCAAGCAGCGTCGCGACATTGGATGCCGGCAGCGAAGCCAGCCAGTCGCACGCCATCCATTGGGCCTCGGTGACGCCGCCACCGGTGATGTGGCGCGCTACAGCGTCCATCCCTGCCCCTCCCGGTGACAGTCCATGCCCAGCTGCTGCCAGTCGCGGTCGGCATGGCTCTGCCGGATGAACACGGTCAGGTCGCTCCAGCGCCGGGCGTGCGCCGGGTCCATGCACATGGGCCCCGGTCCCAACGCCCGCGCAACCAGGTCCAAGGTCTGCACGCAGCCGCGCTCCACCACGCTGCGCACCCTCACCACGTCGGTCATGTGGGCGCGCGTGGGGTCCGCGTCGATCCGGGCGGCCAGCTCACGCAGCAGCGCCGCGCATGCAGACAGGGTCATATCGACCTGCCCCAGCAACGCAGCCACCACGCCCGGTTCGGCTGCCTTGGCGCTGCACCGCAGCGGCTCGGCCAGCGCCGTCGCCGCCCCATACCAGCACGCGGCGATGCCCGCGCCGCCGTGCCAGAAGCCCGGTCGTTGCAGGTAGGCGTCGGCGGTGCCGACTTCCACGGCAGGCACCTGGTCAAGGTGGGCGGTGGCACTGGGAATCCGCTCCATCCCGGTGGCCTGCCAGTCCTGCACGTCGCTTTGGATGCGTGCACCCCGTAGATCTGCACGGTACAGGCGGCATTTCCCGTCTGTCCGCACCGTCACCAGCGCGGTATCCACCCACCCGGCGCCCGAGCACCACGGTTTGGTGCCGCTCAACGTGCTGCTGCGTGCATCGAAGGCCAGCGTCGCCGCGGGCCCCTCGGCGGCCCATACCGCAGCGAGCTGCCCTGCAGCCAACGGTGGCGCCTGCAGCTCCTGCAGAATCGCCTCGGCGTCATGATGCGCTTCAAGCACCTTGGCCAGGCACAGGTCCCGCGCGCCGAGGTGCGCCAGGTGCCGCCAGCGCTCCAGCGTGTCGCCTCCTCCCGGTGGCGGCAATGCGTGATGGCTGGCCAGCCATGCACGCGCCTGCTGTATCAACGCGGGTGATTCCGCAGTGGGGATTGCCCTCTCCATCCTCGCGGCCATCTCAGGGCGTCAGGATCACCTTGCGGCAATCCTCCTGCTTGCGGTCGAAGATTTCGTAACCCTTGGCCGCCTCTTCCAGCGGCATCCGGTGGGTGACGATCACCCCGGGGTCCAGGTTGCCTTCGGCGATATGGTCGAGCAGCTCCGGCATCAATTTCTGCACGTGGGTCTGCCCCATCTTGAAGGTCAGGCCCTTGTCGAACGCATCGCCGAGCAGGAAGCCGTGCACGAAGCCGGCATACACCCCGGGAATGCTCACCGTGCCACCGCGGCGCGTGGCCGCGATGCACTGGCGGATCGCCACGCCACTGCTGCCTTCCACCTTCAGCGTGGTCAGCGCGGCTTCCAGCGCACTGCCCTCGGCTTCAAAGCCAACCGCCTCAATGGTGGCATCCACGCCGCGTCCGTTGGTCTGGGTGACGATGTACTCGGCCGGATCATCGACACGCGTGAAGTCGATCGGCGTCACCCCGTAGGTGCGTTGCGCGAAGTCGAGGCGATACGCCAGGTGGTCGACCATGAAAATGGTCTCCGCCCCCAGCAGGCGACAGCACGCCGCGCTCATCAGGCCCACCGGCCCTGCGCCGAAGATCGCCACGCTGGAGCCGGGCTTGACCCCGGCATTGATTGCCGCCTGGTAGCCAGTGGGCAGGATGTCGGACAGGAACAGCACCTGCTCGTCGGACAGCCCGTCAGGAATCCGCAACGGCCCTACATTGGCCTTGGGCACGCGCACGAACTCTGCCTGCCCGCCCGACACGCCGCCATACAGGTGGCTATAGCCGAACAGCGCCGCCGGCGGACGGATACCTTTCTGGTTGATCGCCGCCCCCTTGCCGCTGTTGGTGGTTTCGCATGCGGCAAATTCGGCAAGACGGCAATGGAAGCAGGCGCCACAGGCAATCACGAACGGAATCACGACCCGATCGCCCGGCCGAAGGTCGCTCACACCGCTGCCAACCTCTTCGACAATGCCCATGAACTCATGACCCAGCACGTCGCCGCTGTGCAGGTCGGGGATCTTGCCGCGGTACAGATGCAGGTCCGAGCCGCAGATCGCGGTGGCGGTCACGCGCAGAATCAGGTCGTCGGGGGCCGCCAGCACCGGATCGGGGACGGTGTCGACACGGACGTCCTTGCTGCCGTGGTAGGTCAAAGCGCGCATATGCTGCTCCAGTGAGGGATGCACCATTGCTACGCCGTACCGCGTACGGGGGGGGTGACTCAACCGTGTGCGCCATGTTGAGGGGGAGCGACGGTACGTTCACCCGGGCGGCAGGATGCTCCAACTTCACCCGCACAGGCGTCAGCGAATGAACACACCCACCCACCCACGCGGCACGCCTGAAGACGATCAGCAGAAGGCGTTCACGCCTGACACCGTCCGCAATGACGACGCCCGGTGGAAGGACAAGGACATGCCGGAACAGGACGACGGCAAGGTCACCCCGTCCGACTATGAGGCGCCCCCGTCGCGGGACTGAGTCAACGCACCCGTTGTGCGCCTACTGCTGCCCAGGCGGCGGCGCGGGCGGCGCTTCCACCGGTGGCGATGCAGGGGCCGGATCGCCTTCAGGCGGCGCCTCCAGCGGCGGGGTTTGCGCGGGAGGATCGCCTTGCGGCGGCGCTTCGGTCGGTGGCTCCTGCACCGGCGGTTCCGGGCTTACCGGTACTTCCACGGGCGGCGCAACAGGCGACCCTGGCGTGGGCGTAGTGGGCGCGCCGGGCGGCGAATGCGGCGATACGCTCATCGGGTAGCTCCAACGGATGGGGTGACACAGCATCACCGGTGGCGCGTAAACAACCGGCGACGGCACCGTGCACGTATCGGGAGGGTGACCCTTAGTACCTGGCCACGCCGGGCGCTATCCTGTACGGCATTCCCCCAGCGTGGACCCTGCACATGGTTGTTTCGAAATGGATGTCAACGTTTCCGCTGTGCCTGCTGCTGGCTGCCGGCGCGCACGCCGAAACACCTGCCGAGGGTGTCCGCCAGGTGCCCAGCTTCGCATTGCCCGTGTCGCCTTACCTCAGCCCGCAGGCGCAGGACAGCGTACGCGGCGCAGTGATCCATGGTGATCCCACGGCCAAGCTGGACAATGCGGCCGTCCTTGCGCAGCTGGACAGTATCCGCAAGGGTGCCGACCAGTGGGCGTATGGCGAGATCGCCGAACTGCGCAAGCGTTTCGCGGTAGAGCTGCATCACGAAACCTGGGGCGGCATTCCGGTGGTGCGCGTGCAGCCGCAGAGCGCACCGGCTGACCCCGCAAACCGACGCCTGCTGATCGAACTGCATGGCGGCGCCTTCGTGTTCGGCCGCGCCGACAGCCTGGGCCTGCTCGAGGCGATCCCGGTGGCGGCGATGACGGGCATGACCGTGCTTGCCGTGGAGTATCGCCAGGGTCCCGAGCACCGCTTCCCTGCCGCCAGCGAGGATGTCGCAGCGGTGTACCGGGCGGCGTTGGCGCGGATGCCCGCCGCGCATATCGGCATCTTCGGCTGCTCGGCCGGCGGCGTGCTCACCGGCGAATCACTGGCCTGGTTCGCCAAGGAGAAGCTGCCCATGCCCGGCGCTGCCGGCCTGTTCTGCGCGGGCGGCGATGCGCGTTACGGCGGCGACTCGCGCTACGTCATGGCCGCGATCAACGACGCCTTGCTACCCCATGCCGACGGCACATTGCCCATCATGGAGGACCTCTACTACGGCGACGTGGACTTCCGCGACCCGCTGGTTTCGCCGGTGTTTTACGAACCGCTGCTGGCGCAGTTTCCGCCCACACTGTTCATCACCGGCACCCGCGCGGCGGA
The DNA here is from genome assembly GCF_009832905.1 of Stenotrophomonas sp. 364. Lineage (NCBI taxonomy): Bacteria > Pseudomonadati > Pseudomonadota > Gammaproteobacteria > Lysobacterales > Lysobacteraceae > Stenotrophomonas > Stenotrophomonas sp. 364. The sequence goes on along the minus strand of NZ_CP047135.1, from coordinate 1,669,885 downwards.
GCTGAGCAATGTGTCCTACATGCACAGCCGGCTGGTGGACCTGGAGCGCGTGTCGGACCTGCATGTGTGGGAGGGTCTGGGGCACGCGTTCCATCTGGATGCCAAGCTGCCGGAAAGCCAGCAGGCGTATCGGGTGATGGCGAGGTTTTTTGCGCGGCACCTGGGGACGGCGCTGCCCGCCAGCCACCCTGCCCCCGCAGCGGCGGCTGCGACTAGATGATCACGAGGACAATGGGCGACGACTGTTCGCGCCGCGCGCAGGAAGAAGTCGTAGTCAGCGCAGGGCCGTGACGGCCAGCGAATACCGGCAGGCCGCGAGCTGCAACGCGGGCAACATGGTATTCGTTCGATGCGGTAACTGGGCGAACTCCGCTCTACACCTGGCGTTGACCATGGCTACACCGGCGCAGTACACGTGCGCTGGTGTACTTGCCCCACTCCTTCACAAGACAACGGGTCAGTCAACGATGTCCTCCACCGGTGTCTTCCATCTGATTGAAGTTGCTGGCGATCGCGAGCCCTCCAGCGATCGCGCAGCGCGTGTCACGTCCGTGACCGCGTCTTGCCTCAAGTGCAACCACCACTTCACTGCCGCGGACGAATCAACATTGCTGGCGGTGCCCGGGGGCATTGCAATGCGCTGCCCAGGCTGCAAGGCGAGACAGGCCATCAGCAGCGTGGTGTTTGAGGACATCTTGCGGAGGCGGGAATAGCCTCCCGCCGTCTTCAGTTGAAACGAGCTTTTCACGGAAGGTGCGGGCACTTGGGTCCGTTGGCTATCAAGTCGCAGCACCCGCCTGTATCGCCATCGAGCCGGCTGTGAGGAGGGCTCGTCAAGGGAGACGTTTCACTGCCGTAAACACTCTGCAGGCGTCAAGCTATCCCCACCCAGCGCAGAGCATTTCTGCGGCCTTTGACCAAAAACTCGAAGCCAATCGCCCCGGCTGCGCATAACGTGATGGTGATGATCACAGTTGCACTCACGAATGCAGGCTGCATGGCTTCCATACCGGGGATTCGACGCAGTCCCGCTTGAACGACGCCAAGTACGAGCATGTGCGAAAGGTAAAAATAGAAGCTGCGTGCCCCCAGCCAGCTCAGCATGCGTCGCCAACCGCTCACCCGCGTCCACGTGCGAGCCAGCGCAATCGCAATAGCGCACACGCACAAGGACGTGATCATCGAAGAGAGCTTCAACTGTGATATCGCCAAGTCTGCCGCGCCAGGAATCCACACGAATGCCTCAGCAACGGAAGCCGCCGCCGACACAAGCCCCATCACAAGCAAAAGCGGCCAGTTGCTGGAGGACAATGCCGGTCCGCTCCGGCCAAATGCCAACCCAGCCAGATAGAAGGGCAGCCAGAGGAAGAATGGCAGCGCGTTGTAGGGGAATTGCGACCAAACCCCATCAAATCCAATGGTTCGGATACCGTAGGTGAACGTGACGGACGCCACGATGGAAACCGGGATTGCCAGCTTGAGCGCGTTTGACGACAAGCGTTCGAGAACCGGGGAGAGGACGGCTATCTGCAGCATCACGATCACGTAGTAGCCGACGGAAATCACAGTGCCCGTTGCGAGCATTTCTGGTAAATCCGCAACAGCCAGCTTGCCCGTGAGCGCCTTCGCACTGGTGTAAACAGCCGCCCACACGAGATACGGGACCAGCAGGCGCCTCACCCTGCTTTGAATGCCGGCCACCCAATTCCTGGAAGCGGTTCCCTGAAGGGCGAACATGCCCGATAGGAAGACAAACAGCGCCACCGGAAAATTGATGAACTGCCTCAGCACGATGCCAAACGTATGGTTACCGCTCCCATCTGGGAAAGCCAGTGCGCTGCCGCACGCATGTATGGCGACCACCGCGACGATCGCGAGCCCCTTCCACACGTCCCAGTAGAGATTCCTCACAGCCTGCCCACGCCATTTGAAGGCCGGTCTTATAGCACGATTGCCACACGCGCAATCACAGCCTCATGAAATTGCACTCCGCCCTTCCACTCGGTCGTACGTCGCTCGCAACGCCCAATCGTCCCTTGCCCGCTTCCACAGACTCAAAGGCTGTACGTCGATCGCGCCTGCAACATGGGCCTTGCTCCTTTCGGGTGACCACTCATTGTTTTTTTGGGGGGGGCGATATTGAATGTGAGTATCGGACGGATGCGCGGGTCAACTCACACTCTGAACCGTACGAATGACGGCATTGCAGTGCCGCCCTGATCTGACTTTCCACCACGTCGTCTGACGTGTCCTGCGCGTGGCCCGACCGTAAAGGCGCGCCCTTGCCAACATCACAAGGGAATCTGTCGATGTAGAGCAACAACGCCCTATGCACTGGCCCAAGCGTTTGATTGTGGTGACCCCGGCCCGATTCGAACGGGCGACCTTCCCCTTAGGAGGGGGACGCTCTATCCAGCTGAGCTACGGGGCCTGGAAGAGGTGTGAAGGATACAGCGTGATCGGCTACGCGGCCATCCCGCTTGGCCACCGTACACGTAGGGGGGCCGCTTCTCCCCTATCCTTCCGTGCCCACACCTGCCCGCAGCATTTGTCCGTCCATGGATCCTTACTTCTGGAGAGCCCTCTCCCTGCTTGGCGACAGCCGATTGCTCCTTCCGGCTGCGGTCACGTTGATGCTGCTTGGTTACCTGGATGGCAGGACACCCTATCGACGATGGTCATGGGGGCTTGGCGCTGTCGGTGCGGCTGTGCTGACGAGCAAGCTGGCCTTCCTGGGGCTGGGAATCGGCTTGACGTCACCACAGTTCACCGGCTTCAGCGGACATGCCGCATTTTCCGCCGCCGTGTGGCCCGTTCTGTTCGCCACCGCAACCCCTCGGCGACCGTGCTTGGCTGCTGCATCCGGCCTGATCCTTGCCGCGCTCATAGCAGCATCCCGGCCGCCACTGCATACCCACTCCTGGACCGAAGTCATCGCCGGCTGGCTGTTGGGCGCGCTGGCCGCGGCCTGGGCAGTCCGCGGCGCTGCTCCTGCCGATTTTCACCGACCGTACTGGACCCCTGCCGCACTGGCCGTTGGCAGCGTCTGCCTGACCCTTCTTTGGACTGTGCGCCCACACACCTTATTACTGCTTGCCACCGGGCATCCGCCCCACTGAACCACCCGTCCCCTGGTCACACAGCGACTTGACATCAAAAGCGCTCAGCCGTGATCATAGGGATGAATTACCCCCTAACGGAGTAGGAGAACCCGTTCTATGAAGAAGATGCTTGCCGTAATCGCCCTGGTAGGCCTGTCCTCCCCGGCTTTCGCCCAGGACGCTCAGGTTGAGCAGACGGGTGCTGCTACCGAAACCACGACCTCTGCTGAAATCGCTGGCACCGAAGCTGCCGGTTACTCGACCGCTGCCATCGCCGGCACCACCGTCGGCGTGATCGCTACCGGCGCCGTGCTCTACAGCATTGGCGGCGACAGCTCCAGCGGCTCGAACGACGATGGCGGCAACAACGGCGGCACCGATCCGGGCGGCCCGGGTACGGGTGGCACCGGCGGTACCGGTGGCACTGGTGGTACCGGCGGCACCGGCGGCACCGGCGGCTGATTTAGCCAAAGCCTGAATCCATGCCCTCGCCGGGCCATGCTTGGCGAGGGTTTTTTATGCCCGCCGAAAAATCAGACTCTACATGACCATGAAGTTCACCTGCCTTGCGGTCGCCCTGTTGGCGACTGCCACCCTGTCCGGCTGCATGCTTGCGCCAGGACAGTACCTGCGTCACAGCGATGTATCGGCTGGCCGGCAAAGCGATGATCGCACCCTGGAGATGGTCACCATCACTCCAAAACTCATCGCGATGGATCGCGCGACGCAGGATGAGCAGGTCCTTCCGCCCGAACTGTTCGATTACCAGCCTGCCGATTACACCGTCGGGACGGGCGATGTCCTGTACATCACGGTCTGGGACCACCCGGAGCTGACCGTCCCCGCCGGCTCCCAGCAGCAGGGCAACCTTGCCGGCCGCCTGGTGCAGAGCGACGGCGCCCTGTTCTATCCCTACATCGGCAAAGTGCAGGCCCGCGGCAAGACGCCGATGGCGCTGCGCGAAGAGATCAGCCGCCGCCTGGCGCAGTACATCGAATCGCCCCAGGTCGACGTCTCGATCCTCAACTACGGCAGCCAACGCGTGTGGGTGACCGGCGCTGCGGAACGTTCCGCACCCATTGCCCTGGGCACCTCTCCCCTCACCTTGTCCGATGCGATCAGCCAGGCGGGCCTCAACCCGAGTCAGGCCGACCTGTCGGGCGTCAAGCTGAGCCGCGGCGGTGCCACCTTCACTGTCAACCTGGAGACGCTCGCCACGCAGTATGGCGGCCGGCAGCTCTACCTGAAGGACGGTGATTCGATCTTCATTCCGTACCTTGACCGAAAAGAAATCTTCGTTGTCGGCGAAGTGAATCTGCCGGGCGCTTACAGCTTCCGCACAGGCGACGTATCGCTGAACCAGGCACTGGGTCGCGCCCGCGGGCTGACCCAGGAAACCTCGAACGGCAATGCGGTCTATGTGATCCGCGGCAGCAAGGACCTGCAGACGATACCCTCGCGCGTGTTCCAGCTTGAGGCTCGTTCCCCCACCGCCTTCGCCGTCGGCAGCCAGTTCATGCTGCAGCCTGGCGATGTGGTCTTCGTCGGTGCCGCAGGCGTGACCCGCTGGAATCGCTTCGTGAACCAGCTGTTGCCGTTCAGCAACATCCTGTATACCGCTGCGCGCACGGAGAGCGAAGTCGGGAACAACTGACATGGCAGCCTTTGACGTGCACGCACGGCGCCACAAGGCGCCCATGGTGCTGATGTCGTGCATCGCCTTGGCCAGCACAATGCTGCTGGCCAGCTGCACCACGGGCAGCCGCGCCACCAGTGATTCGTTCCGCCTGCTGTTCCAGGGTCGGGTACAGGCAACACCCGCGCAGGTGGCAGCCACGCCCTATCCACAGGCACAGCTGAAGGCGCCGGACATGGCGGCCGTTATGGTGCTGGGCTTCGTCGATGAAGGGCAGCAGACCTGGTATGCCGGCAACCATGCCGTGTTCAAGCTCGATGCCAACGGGCTGCTGACGGGGACAACGGGCAATGGGCGCCAGCTCCACTCGCGTATCGTTGGCCCCTCGCCTTTCAGCAACCTTGCACACCTTCAAGGCAGTGCGCCCGTGCAGCGTGAATACGACTGGATCCCCGGCTACCGGATGGGTGTCCAGGCGCATGGCACCGTCCAACGAGGTCCGCTGGAGTCGGTGGAGATCCTGGGCCGCAAGCGCGACCTGATCCGATTCGATGAACGCCTCGACGGTGGCATGCGGGCCCACAATATCTACTGGGCCGATCCTGCGACGGGCTTCATCTGGAAAAGCCGCCAACAACTGAGCCCGGACTATGAGGTTGAGCTGGTTCAGCTCAAGCCCTACCGGACATCGAAGGACTGAGACATGCAGTTGCGTTTCCTTGCCCTGGCGACAGGGCTTGTGTGGTCGTGCACCACCTGGACGGCTATGGCACAATCCGCATCACTGATAGCCCGTGTCGACGGACAGGTCCATGCACCGGGCGACTACACGCTCGCTACAGGCGCGCGAGTTTCGAGCCTGCTTGCAACCGCGCGCCCTGGCACCCAGGCCTACCTGCCCGGTGCCGCTCTTTTCCGCGAACACGATCGCCTTGAACAGGTGCGTCTGCGTGCGGGTATCGAGCACGACCTCATCGACCTCCAGGACCACAAACGCCCGGAGATAGCGAAGGTCGCCGAACAACTCCTGCAGTGGATCGACGCGCGCGACGCCACGGGGCGCGTCCCTCTGGCAACCACGGATGTACGCCTGATGCAGGTCCAACCTATGGCAGACCCGGTGCTGGCGCCCGGTGACAAACTACACTTTCCGCCCCGTCCGACGACGATCACCGTTATGGGTGCCGTCGGCGCTGCCTGCGAGTTGCCGCACCAACCCGAACGCGATGCCCGCGACTATCTTCGGGATTGCTCCATCACGAAGGCGGCCGACCCCAGCGACCTGTTTGTCATCCAGCCGGACATGGTCGTCCAGCGGATCGGAATCGCGCTCTGGAACCGCGCCGACCCCCAGACGGTTGCACCGGGCGGGGTCATCTACGTGCCCCTGCGCGAGCGCGAGATCAACAAGGTCGACCCGTCATTCAACACCGATTTTGCTGCGTTCATCGCAACACAGGCTTTGACACCGTGATCTGCCGTAAGACGACGCGTCCGACGACGCTTGCATTCTCGATGCTTGCGCTGGCCCTGTCGGCCAGCCTCCATGCACAGGAAGCACCACCCGTCACCGCGAGTGAATGGGGCGGCGTAGGACTGTTGCAGACGCCCACCGCACGGATGGCGGCTGATGGCGACATCGCCTTCACTGCTTCGCACAATTCACCGTACAGCCGCTACAACCTAACCATGCAGCCTTTTCCCTGGCTGGAGGGTGCGTTCCGCTACATCAACGTCTCCAACATCCGCTACGGCTCAACCGATATAAGCGGCGACCAGAACTACAAGGACAAGTCGATCGATTTCAAGGTCCGTCTCTGGCAGGAAACGCGCTGGACACCCGACCTTGCCTTCGGTGTGCGTGACCTTGGCGGCACCGGCTTCTTCTCCAGTGAGTATCTTGTCGCCAGCAAGAACTTTGGCCCGGTGGATGCCTCCATCGGCTTGGCCACCGGCTACATCGGCAACCGCGGGGACTTCTCAAACCCCCTTGGCGCGATTGATGATCGCTTCAAGGATCGCCGCCCCATCGCAGGCAGCAACATCAACGACGCCGGCAAGTTTGGTGCCAGCAACATGTTCAAGGGGCCGGTGGGCATCTTCGGCGGCATTACCTACCAAACCCCCTGGGATGCGCTCCTGCTCAAGGTGGAGTACGACGGTAATGACTACAAGCGCGAGCCCCGCAGGAACAACCTGAATCAGTCCACGCCCATCAACGTCGGCCTGGTCTATGTTCCGAACCGGAACATCGAACTGGCTGCCGCGTGGGAACGCGGCGATGCGGCCATGTTCTCGCTGACGTTCCGGGGCAATCCAGGGCAGGCCGCTTCGTCGGCGAAGCCATTCGACCCTGCGCCGGTCAAGCTGAAACAGCGCGTCCCGACACAGCCGGATGCGCTACCGCAGTCCGCGGTGGCAAATGCGCAGGCGCAAGGTACCGAAGTCGATTGGGAAAGCGTCGCCCGCCAACTGCGCCAGAATGCCGGTCTCCGCATCGAGCAGATCTCGCGTCGCGGCAGTGAACTGTACATCGACGGCTACCAGGCCAACTACTACCACAACGCAAAAGGCATGGGGCGCGCCGCACGCATCCTGGGCAACGAGGTGGGCAGCGAATACGACTGGTATACCTTCCGGACTACGCGACTGGGCATGCCGATCATCGATGCGTCGATGAAGCAAGACACCTTTGAAGCCTACCTGGACGGGCGTGCAACCGAAGATGATCTGCGCCGCAGCACCGAGGTTTCCGTGCCTGCCGATGTTGAACGCGAAGTCCTCTACACCCAAGCCAAGAAGCCGTGGGGCGGCGGTTACAGCATCGGCTACCGCCAGAACCTTGGCGGTCCCGACGGCTTCATCCTCTACCAGGTCGCAGCGAATTTCAGCGGCAGCGTGTTCTTCCGGCCCAATGTCTGGCTGACCGGCACCGTCAGCGCGGACATCATCAACAACTACGACAAGTTCCGCTTCGACGCGCCCAGCAACCTGCCGCGCGTACGCACCGACCTGCGCCAGTACTCCACGACGTCGGACGTGATGATGCCGAACCTGCAGCTCAATGTTGCACGCAGGCTCGGACGCGACATCTATGGCATGGCGTATGCAGGCTACCTGGAGTGGATGTACGCGGGCGTCGGCGGTGAGCTGCTCTACCGCCCCATGGGCGAAAGCTGGGCGGTGGGCGGCAATCTGAACTACGTGCGCCAGCGCGACTATGACCAGCATTTCGGACTGCGTGATTACAGCATCACCACCGGCCATGCCACGCTGTACTACACGTTCGACGCGAAGGAGCGTGTGGTCGGATCGCTCTCGGCCGGGCGCTATCTGGCCGGTGACTACGGCGCCACGATCAACCTGGCCCGTGTGTTCGACAATGGCATGACCATGGGCGCTTACGCGACCAAGACAAACGTGTCGGCGGCCGAATTTGGCGAGGGCAGCTTCGACAAGGGCATCTACTTCAGCATTCCGCTCGACACGGTACTGCCCCGTTCGACGCGCTCTCAGGCCACGATCAACTGGGCTCCGTTGATCCGCGACGGTGGCGCCATGCTCAATCGCAAGTACCCTCTGTACAACCTGACAGGCGAGCGGGACGAGCGGTTCTTCTACGACAACATCAAGTCGGCGGCCGACTGAGTCGGCCGCATGGCGGGCAGTCCCACCCTGCCCCAGCGCCATGCAACAACAGCACAACCCTTCGCACGAACGACGGACTCAGCGAGCGCCGGCATAGCGTGACCGGCGCTCGAACCACTGGCGGCAGGCGCGAGTCTCGCAGCCTCCAGCGAGCTGCTTATTGGGTCTGCAGTGGCTGAGTATCATGGGGCTGCGCCTCCATCGGTCGGCGAAGGCCCATTGCGAGCGCGAGCGCCAGGCTGACGAACACACTGTTCATCGCCGAAACAGACAACGCCGAACTGCATACGATACCGAGGACGACCACCACCTCGATACGGCTGTAGCCGCTTTTCTTCAGCGCCATCACCATGAATGTCAGCAGGAACAGCAGGCCGAGAATGCCGTGATCGAACACCGCTCTCAGGAAGTAGGAGTGCAGGATCACCGAATAACAGTGGCCGTCCCCGGAGAAACTGAACAGGTCCTCATAGTAGGACAGGCTCTGACAGGAATAGCTCGACAGCGGGGTCAGCGGCATGCTGCCCAGCAGGAACTTCCACGCGGGCCAATGCGCCACCTCGCCCAAGAACACCATCATGAAGTTGTAGCGGTCGATGGACTGGATGCCCCCACCGTCGGACCGAAGCACAAAAATTGCCACTGCCACGCCTCCCAGCGCAAGCAGGCCGGCCATGTAGAAGAAGGTTCGCAGGGTCAAGCGGTTCAGGAACACGCCGTAGAAAAGCACCAGCAGCGCCAGCACCGAGCTACGGGAGCCGGACAGGCCGATGATCGCCACCAGCACCGCAAACCAGAGAACCATCCGTCGGCCGAGATCATTCCGGAGGATGTAGAACATCAGCATCAGGAAGATAAGTTCGAAGTTGTTCTCAACGTACAAACCCGGCCTGCTCCCCATGCGCGGCGTGAGATCCAACGCAATCGAGTATGCGTACTTGGCCAGGAACATCACCAGCAGCCACTTCAGCAGTTTCACCGCGGATGAGCGCGAAAACACATTGGCACCGAAGAACAGGCAAAGCGGCGCGATGTAGAAGAACGCTTTGTAGGCTTGGGCAAAATCGAGGATGTGCGCCGGCTGGAAAAGCAGCATCAGTACATACGATATGCCGACATAGAGGACGGAGCCGATGAAGAACGCGATCACCGAACGCTTTGGTATCTTTACGATCAGGGCGGCACACACCAGCAGCACGCATTCAAACATCGCGTTCGCGGGAAGGACGTTGTAGGACAGCGGGCTGAATAGACCGACCAACCCAATGAGCAGAAAAGAGTAAAAGAATACGCGCGCCGACAAGCGCGCCCTCAACGTACGCATACAAATCCCTCTGGATACAGCTCAGCAACACGGCTGGCGTAACAGCATTGAAACAGGCTCGCGCTCGAGCGGTCAGGCATTGCGCGCATCACGCACCCTCTTTGCCAGGGAAACGACCAGCGGCAGGAAGAAGCAGCCTGCCGCGGTGGCACCTATGTAGATTCTGGACGCCGGGGAAAACTGGGCGGTGAACCGGGAGCGACGCGCCGCCGGAATCCGACGGTACATCGTCATCGAATCCCTGTAGCACTGCATGTAGCTCGCCCAGGAGCATCCCTTGCCCAAGCCACCTGCATAGCGCGGCAAGGAGTAGAAGAACAGCTCTTTGATGATCGAGGGACCGATGCGAGCATCATCCTGGTCGCCATTGTCCATCAGATGCGACAGTGCCACGATCAGGTCAGGGTGGCGGCTGAAGTTTCCGTGGATGCTTGACGATGCACGCACCCCGTATCTGTAGCGAACCTGCCGGTCAAACGTGATCTTCCTCGCGCGGGACAGCCAAAGCGGCACGACCGCGAGATCCTCATGGATCACACCTTCAAGGAACGCGTGACCGGATTGAAGATACAGCTCGCGCCGGACAATCTTGTTCCAGGCGCTATGACCATAGACATCGAATCGCGCAATCTCCTCCGGCGTGCCGTCGATACCGGGCACGGCCGGCAGGTACTGGCCCAGGGAGCGCCCCGAGTCCACATCCACACGTTCGTAGCCAACCAGCACCAGGTCGGCGTCTCCCGCGAGCTGCAGGAGAAATGCAGGGGCGGATGCAACGATGAGAAGGTCGTCGACGTCGACAAACCATAGATATTGCCCGACAGCTGCCAGCGCGCCGATGTTCTTGGCTCTGCCCTGGCCTCCATTGGGCACATGCAGCACCGCGACGGAAGGCTGATGGAGCGCCATCTCATCCAGCAGGCGGCCGGTCTGATCGGTGGATCCGTCATTCACGAAGAGGAGCTCGACCTGGCCGGTGGCAATCAACGGCGCCACCGAATAGACGAAGGCGTCGAGATATGCCTCACCGTTGTAAACGGGCACAACAATGGACAGCAGGCTCACGGCTCAGCCCCAGGCAATGCGGGGCCGCGCGCCATGCGCAGGCGAAGATCCGCAACAACAAAGGGAAGGTACTCGATAAGGTACCGCCGCCAGAGGCGGCCCGGCTCACGGAACAGCCGGTAGGGAGCACGCAGATTGAACCGGTTCACCCATTCCGGATAGTACTTCACCCCGCCATCGAGGGCCTGGTCCAGATAACCTCCGCACGTGAATCCTAGCCCCGTCCATCCGGAGTTCTTCAGGCCAAGAAGGAAACGCTCCTGATGGGGCGCGCCCATGCCGCAGATCACAACATCCACGTTCAACGCACGCAGCCTGTCGTAGCACGCATGGACATCGCCCTCGCCATTGAAGAATCCGGAGCGCGCGTACGCGACATCCACGTCAAACTCTGTTGCAAAGACTGCCGCCGCTCGTTCCGCGACGCCATCCACACCCCCAACGAGCGCAACCTTGAGCGCATGCGTGCGGCAGAAAGCAAACACTTCGGGGGCCAGGGAATTGCCATCGAAGGACTCACGGGCGATAACGCGGCCAAGTTGCCGGCTCGCACTTGCTGCAAGCAGGTTTCCATCGGGCAGCAGCACATCCATGCCAGCCAGATCAGAGGCGTAGCCAGGCCGGTCGATCGTCATGCGGACTGCATGAGGATTGACGAAGCTGATCAACAACGCGCGTTCGCCGTAGGCCTTGAACGTACGCCAGTCATCGTGCCGCCGCCCCAACAGGGCAGTCAGCTGCTGTAGCGCTGCGACCGCTTCAGAGGTGCCCGCCATCAGAATCCCAGTTTCTTCAGGGCGCGGGACGCAAAGCTCTGGCGCCACGATTTGCCCCAGTGATGGATTGCGTACGTGTTCTCGGTGATGCTCGAGAACATCAGCTCCTTGACCGGACGACTGGCGTCGTATGGGTTGTAGGGATAGAAGTGCTCTTCTGACAGGATCGAAACTGTCGAAGGATCACCGGCAGCAACGGACGCCATCGCCACTTCAGGGGCGATCAGGTAAGGCTTTCGGGCAGCAAAGCGCTCATCGATCAGCCGCATGCACTCACGAGGCAACCAGTGCCCCGGGACGGATCCGATGACGCCGGTGGTGGGCCGGCCAGGTGCCTCCAGACCCAGGAAGCAGCCATGGCCCAGAAGTGGATCGAACGACTTCACAACCTCAATATCTGCATCAAGGTAGATGCCACCCTCGTCGGCGATGGCGCGCAGCCGGATATAGTCCGACAAAAAGGCCCACTGTTTCTTCTTCAGGCAGTGCTGCAGGAAGGGGGTGTCGAACTGCGTGGACGACTCATCCCAACGCACGATGCGATAGCCCGGCAGCTTCTCCGCCCATGTATCGATGCATCGGCTGTACAGCGGCGGCAACGCATTGCCCCCGAACCAACAGTAGTGGATGGTCTTTGGAATCACGATACGGGCTCCTTTGCTAGCGCCCCAAGCAGAAACGCCTTCGAGTGCTCCCGAAGCTCCACGACACGCTGATTCACACGCTGGTAGTCGATCGGTTCAAGCTCAACCGCCCCGAAGGCTGGGCTGACCGAGGCGTCGCACAACCTGTCTTCAAGGCCGAGCATTGCCAGAAGTGATTTGAAGCGCGTAAGTCCACGTCCGGCGTTGCCGATGGCAACGAACTGCTTTTCGAAGATGATCGAGAAGATCATGCCATGGTACGAATCGGTCACGACAAAATCGGCGTCACGGAATCGGCGCGCCCATTGACCGATATTCACGTACCCGGCCAGATCCGTCTCCGGTTCGGCAAGGGTCACCGTAGCCAGCTGCTGCGCCCGCTGGACGGCCTCGATGACGCCCTGCTTCGCTGCGGATCGATCAAGCACATAGGCGTACAAGCCCCCAGCGCTGTTTCCCGGTGCCAACTGCTGGATCACACGTTCATGGAACGCCCGCTCGACAAGCAGCGTCGGGTCCAGCACATGCACCGCATCTTTCCTTGCGAAGCGTTGCCCGCAAAGCGCGACGCCCGAATCTTCACGGACCGACACCGAATCAAACTCCCCAAGCAGCCGTGTAACCTGCCCCACCTTTCCATCATCGGCCCATTGGTCCGTACCAAACGAAGCGGCATATGAAATCCGTCGCACAGACGAATTCTGCAGGAACGACAGAAAATAGGCGTCGTAAGCCCCGTCGTCGATGTAATCCAATCGCCACACCTGGTCGCTTCCCACAATGACGGCATCCAGACCAAGTCGCGCGCTTTCCGCAGCGAGCTGCGATGGGGTACGACTGACCCCGGACTGGTTCGGCAAGAACGCCTGCATGAAGCCGGCGTGCTTGCGCAGCTTGAGGAATTGGCTGCGATAGTTGGCTATGTTCTGGCCCGGAATGCGCTTCAATGCGGCTATGGCAGCCAACTTCCACGCCGCCTTGTGATGCTCCTTGCGCAGCAGAATAGGCTGGTATCCCTGCTCGCTCAGGAATGCATACAGCGCCGCAACTTGGACGATACCGCCGTAGTTGGAATGCAGCGGGAGGGTGAGCAGGCCGATTCGGCGAGTCATGATTTCTTCCTCAAGGGTCGGAGGACCAGGGACTGCAGCATGGCCCGCAACGTACGGTACGTCCTGCGCAGAAGCTGGCCATTCTGATAGTTGTAAAGCACGTCGTAAGGCAACAGGCGCAGGAAGAACCATCCAAGCCCGCCCCCTTGCTTGGCCTCCTTCAGGGCCCGGTGGGAGACCTGGGAAAGGCGCATGCGAGTGACGTAAAGACGCCTTCTCATGGGCTCCAACCCACCGTCGCCGGCCTGGACGCGTTTACGGGGACGCCAGATGCCACGCGAATCCATATGGGCAAGGCGAACCTGGAGCCCTTCGTTGCGATGACGGAAGGTTGCCGCCTGCGATTGGTGGATCTTGCCGGGGTCGATCGGATCAAGCGAAATTTCGCCCCGTGCGCTCGCGCCCGCGAGCAGCGCTGCGATGACAGGATGGCGCACGATCACCACGTTCGTGCCGAGGCTGTCCTTCACATACTCCGGCAGCCATGCATCGCCCATGACAACATCGGCGGTCTCGCAGGCAACGTCATCACAGAAATCGCAGGCCAGCGGCTTGAACAGGCCCAGCCCCCAGTCCGAGCCGTACAGCCGGAAGTTCTCCGTGCGCGCAACCTTCGTATTGGACCGTACTTCGATCGAGTAATCATTGGCCGGGCGGGACGTGTCCTTGACGCGGAAGTCCACATCGCTCACCGCGTCGGGATGAATGCCCAACTGCCACCCGAACGACTCCACAAAGCCTCGCGACTTGAGATGACCGCAGAAAATACCCACGAAGTACTTGAGCTTTCCCTGCAGCAGCGGATCGGTCTCGGCAGCCAGGCGCAGCGCCTTGATGTGGCACGGAACACCGGTAATGGCGAACGTCCGCGTGGTATCGGCGCGCACCTGCTCCAGCACCTCGTGGAACCCCGTGGGGTAGTAGATCGACTTGACCCGCGTCCGCAGTTCATCCACTGAACTGGAAATCAGGTACTCGAAAATGCCGTCGCTGGCGCCACGCCCGACGTGGATGACCGCATCGACCTCACCACGAGTGAGCAGTTCTTCAAGCACCCAGGAGGTGAGACCGCCGGAGCTGCCCGAAAGACGATGCGGCCCGGTGATCGCGTGGCCGGCATGCAAATCCGAGTAGAAGCCCGTCGAAGGATGATGCGAGATGCCCTGCAGCCCGCCGAACAGCTCCTCGGCCAGGACCGTCTCATTCCTGTCGGTCCCGAACGGACACGTTGCTGCAGACAGTGATTCCAGAGCCGCATGGGACGGTTGTGGCATGCCAACGTCGTTGATGGACATCTGCACACCGCTAGCCGCCCTTGCGCAGCCGCCGCAGCCAACGCAGTAGCCGCCCTTGACGATCTGCCCAAGTGTAATTGCCTGGCTCATGCGGGCTCGCTCTTGCTGAATGAACGGTGGGCGGTGTAGCAATACAGGCCCACCAACAGTGCTTCGGTCGCAATGGCAGCCTGGATTGCGCCCTGCATGCCAAACCGGCTGATCAGAAGATGGTTCAGTACGAGATTGCAGACCGCTACCAGCCCCATGATCCGGATCTTCACCCGCATCAGGTTGCCCGTGCTGAGAATCGCACCGGCACTGGTGGCAACGAAGCGCATCGGAATGCACGGTGCAAGCCACATGAGCACCCACGCGGCTTTCGCATATTCCTTGCCGAACAACAGGGGCACCAGGTACTGAGCCAGCAGGGCCGTACAGGCCGCCGCGGCAAGCCCTAGAAGGAGCATGTACTTGTTGCCGGCACGATAAGCGGCGCGGAACGCGGCCCGATCCTGGAATGCCCAGCGATGAAGGCGCGGCATCATCAGCTTCTGGTAGATCGTGGTGGGCAGCAGGTACAGCGCGGCCAGGATGGTGACCGCTACGCCAAAGGTCGCAGTAGCCTCGGGCCCCAGGTGGTGGCTGATGAAAAGAATGCTGCTCTGGAAGTAGACCAGGAAGAACAGGTTGCCCAGACCGAATGCCCAGGTCTCCGATGCCACGGCCAGAATGCCCGGCTGCTTCAGAACCACCGGGTCGGTGGGTCGCTCGTGCCCGACCACGCCCATGCGTCCGGTCGCAAGCGCGACCATGTTCGGAATGCCGGCGAGTACCAGCAAACCGCCCACCAGCGCGTACAACCACGCCAGGGTAACCGCATCCAGACCTTGCCCTGCCAACAGAACGCCGACCACCACGAGGAACCTGACCACCTGCGGCAACGTCTGCCAGACCATCAGCGGAACAGGCTTTTCCTCAAGCAGGAACCGTGTGGTGACGACCTCGATGCTGGCCACGGCCAGAAGACTCGTGGACAGGATGAGCAGGCACCAGGCCGTCGGGTCTTCAACACCCAGCCCGACTAGCGCCCAAGCCGCCACGCCGGCAATGGTGATGACCGTGCTCAACGCGCAGAACATGAAGGTGGGGCGGATCCAGCGCATGGCATGCCAACCTTCGCGCCCGAATACCTTCAACCAGAACGCTTGGAGGCCAAAGGCAGTCAACGGTGAGACGATGTTGATCGTTGTGAACGCCGCCATGAAGATGCCGTACTCCCGCGGCCCCAATACGCGCGCGGCGAGTATCTGGGTGAGGAACGTCAGCCCGGCGCCCACGATGGTGAACAGACCGATGACGGAAACGTGCTGGATGGAACGTTTCATTGTGTATGACTTCAAACCGCGTATGCGTGCGGGGCAAGGCCCTGCCAGAGAGGATGCCGCGACTAACGCGCAGACATGCAGTTGCCTGGTTCAGTACCGGCCGCCGCCGATGAAACGCCATCGCCTCAGCAACGGGGCCGGACACAGCGTGGGTCAGGCCGGGCGCGCACCCCGGCCTCCCGCGCCACCGCCTCAGGAAGAGGTGGACTTGTACTCGTAGTACCCGTAGCTGTAGTACCCGGTTGCGCGGCGCTGCACTGCGTTGAAGATCGCGCCCTTGATGCGGACGTTGTTCTGCTCGAAGCGGCGCTTGGCCAGCGCAAGCTCCTTGGCCTGGTTCAGCCCGAAACGGGCCACCATCAGGCAGGTGCCAGCGTGGTGGGCAATGATTGCCGCATCGGTCACCGCCAGGATCGGCGGCGTATCGACAATGACGATGTCGTACTGCGGGGCCAGCTCTTCCAGCAGACGCGTGAAGTTGGAATGCATCAACAGCTCGGACGGGTTCGGCGGCACGTCGCCTCGGGCGATATAGCTCAGGTTGTCCAAGCCGGGCAGCGTGCGGATGACCTCGGAACGCTCGGCCTTCCCAACCAGCAGATCCGACAGGCCCGGCGTCTGTGTGGTGCCAAGCGCCTTGTGCAGGGTGCCCTTGCGCATGTCGGCGTCGATCACCAGGACCTTCTGCCCGGCTTGCGCGATGACAGCGGCGAGGTTCGAGGAAACAAACGTCTTGCCCGCATTCGGGCTGGCACCGGAGATCAGGACGATGTTGTTCTTGGCCTCCAGCCGTGCGAAATGCAGGCTGGTACGCAGGCTGCGCACGGCTTCGATGGCCAGGTCGGCAGGATCCTTCACCGCAAGCAGATGCAACTTCCCATCCGCGCGGAACTTGCCCCGCACCGAGTCACCCTGCTGCTGCACGCTGACCGGGATGGAGGCGTATACGGGAAGCCCAAGCTCCTCGATCTGCGCCGGGTCTTCCACGCCGCGATTCAGCAACTGCTTGAGCAACACCATGGCAACAGAGAGGAAGGCGCCGAACGCCGTACCGATCAGCACCACGATCGCCTTGCGTGGCTTCACCGGCGTGGTTGCATCCACTTCTGCGGCATCAATGATGCGCACATTACCGACCGTGCCTGCACGCGCCACATCCAGCTGTTGCGCCTGATTGAGCATGCCCGTGTACATCTCATTGCTCACCTGCAGATCGCGGGTGAGTCGCAGCAACTGCTGCTGGGCTTCGGGCAACTGCTTCACCTGGCCCTGGAAATTGCTCTTGCGACCTTCCAGCTCGCCCACCTGGCGCATCAGTGCCTGGTAGGCCGGGTGATCGCGGGTGAACTTTCGATCCATCTCGGCCTGTTGCAGGCGCAGTTGCTGGATGCTGGTCTCGACCGCAACCTCCTGGTCCAGCAGGCCCTTGGTCTGCAGGGTAAGGTCGACCGAATTGGCCTTGGTCTGGTAAGCACTCAGTGCCTTCTGTGCTGCATCCACCTGGCTGCGAACGTTCGGCAGCTGCTCTTTCACGAAGGCCAGCTGGGCCGACGCTTCGGCCGAGTTGCGCTCAACGTTCTGGCGCACGTACGCCTGTGCGACCTGCTGCAGGAAGCTCTGTGCCAGTACGGGATCGGCGCTCTCATACGCGAGGGTGAGGATGCCGGAGTCCTTGCCGGACTCGCTGACGCCGATATCGCGCTGAAGATCATTGACGACGGTCAGATGGCGCTGACGCATCAGGTCAAACCGCATGCCAGGATGCGCGCGGAGCAGGGCAACCTGCATTTTCACGCCACCGCCGGTTGCAGGCTCACCGACACGCCCTTTCAAGAGCCGGTTGCCATCGTCGTCCAGCAGCTCGTAGCTGCCCTTCTCCCCGACAACGAGCGTCATCTCGCGCGCCAACTGCGCGCGCGGGACGTCAAACTGGAAGATATCGAGCTTTTCACCGCCCCAGCCGAAACGACGCATGCCAAAGCGCACGTCGGCCAAGGCCTCCGGATCCCTGGCTGCCGCCTTGCGGGCAAGATAATTGCCAATCAGCGGGAAACGGTTCGGCTCAATGCTGACATCCAGCTTCAGGGCGTCAACGGCACTGCCGACGACCGACCGGGACGTGATCAATGCAATTTCGGTGGAGGCTTCTGCCGCGCCGCCGCTCATGCCCAGCGACTGGCTCACATCCGCCAACCCCGGAAGCGACGGCACCTTCGACTCGACCTGCACGATCGCATCGGCGCGGTAGATCGGCGTTGCCAGCAGCGCGTATGCCGCAGACACGAGGAAGAACGCGAGAGTGATGGAGATGATCCACCACTTGTAGTCCAACAGCGTGCCCAGCAGCTGCCGCAGGTCAATCTCGTCGTTGTCGTCTTGCGCGGAACTGCGTGAATCAGTTGTCATGGGGGAATAGGCATCAAGGCAAAAAGGGTTAAAGGCAATAGAACGTGCAAGAGGCGCGCATTAAAGATGCCGCGACCAACTCTCCACGCCCTCGGCCATCAGCTTGTACACGTGCTCGAACGCGGGGCGCTGCTGGCGGTAGGGATCGGGAATCTCCCGGTCCTGCTGCCACTTGCCCAGTAGGAAGGTCTTGCCGGACGCCTCGGGCGCGATTTCCGCGATGCGGCGGACGTGCTTGCGCTCCATGGTCAGCACCAGATCGGCCGAGCCCAGGATCGCACCGTTGATCTGACGGGCGCGATGCGCCGCCCCATCCAACCCACGTTCCAGCAACAGCTCCTGCGCGGTGGCATCGATGCCGTGGTCGACCAGTGCGCCGAGCCCCGCGGACGAGACGTGGATGTCCTTGCCGGCGACGGCTTGGCGCAGCATCACTTCGGCCGATGGGCTACGGCAGATGTTGCCGACACACACAAAAAGAATGTTTTTGAACACTACCTGGATTCCATAACAATTCGCGCAGGCCACAGCGTGCCTACGACGCCCAGCCAGTCGCACAGGTTACCGCACGACGCACGCAGTGGCACAGTTTTTTTCATCAAATCATCGACTTAGGCCACCAACTCGCCCCTCACCCTAGTACGCTGACTTCTGCCCAAAGACCTTGAAGACCGTCATCACGATGATCCGTGCATCCAAGGTGGGGCTCCAGCGGCGAATGTAGTCGATGTCGTACTGAACCCGCTTTTTCATCGACCGTAGCTCGGGGGTTTCGCCGCGCAGGCCGTGCACCTGCGCCCATCCAGTGATGCCCGGCTTGACGTAATGACGGTGCATGTAGCGCTCGATCAGCCGCTGATAGTGATTGTTGTGCTGAATGGCGTGCGGCCGGGGACCCACCACCGACATGCTGCCGCCGAGCACATTGAAGAACTGGGGCAGTTCGTCGAGGCTGGAGCGGCGCAGGAACGCGCCGAACCGCGTTACCCGCGGATCATTGCGGGTGGCCTGGGTGATCTTTTCGCCGTGCTCGGCGTGTACCCGCATGGAACGGAACTTCAGCATCCAGAACTCTTTCCCACCCAACCCGTGGCGCTTCTGCCGGAAGAGTATCGGGCCCGGCGAGCTCAGCTTGACCCCGATAGCGAGCAACGCCAGCAGCGGCGAAAGCAGCACCACGGCGATGCTGGCAACGAACAGATCCTCGATCCGCTTGCCCAGCTTGAATTTCTGGTCCACCAGGCCTTGGCGAACGCCAATCATCGGCACGCCACCCACCTCGTGCACGCCCGGATTCAATGCCCCCAGGCCGGTGGTATCGGGGATCAGCCGGACGGGAACCGGAAACCGCTCGATGTCCTTCAGCATTGCCTTGATCTGGACGGCGCTGCCCATCGGCATGGATACCCACAGCTGATCAAAGTCTCCCGCATGGGCCGCCATGTACGCCGGCAGATCCTCCACCGCTCCCAAGCGATGCGGCCAGCCATTGCGCCGCCCACCGGCGATGTCGTGGGCGCCGGCAAAGTAACCGATCACCTCTTTGCCCAGCTCCGGCTTGCCGTGAAGCAGTCGATGCAGCTTCAACGCGGGCGCGCGCAACCCCACCAACAGCACTCGCTCCCTGTCCAGCCCGCGCGCACGCAGCCGGTGCAGCTGCACCCTGAGTACCACCCGCACGCCGGTCATGGCCAACAGGCCGGCACCGAACCAGCCCACCAGCCAAAGCGTCGGCACGGCGTCGGCCACGTCGATCAGCATGGCGTACATGGAGAACAGCGCGAACACCGAGGTCCACGCCATCAGCAGGATCCAGAGATCGGCCAGCAATCCCCGGGCCCTCCAGTTTCGATACATCGGGGCAATGGAGAAGCACACTATGGCGCTCAGCAGCACCGCGCCAAAGATGACCTTCTGCTCATGGGTGGGGGCCGCCCATCCATAACGCAGGAAATGGGTGGCAACAGCAGCCGCCGGCACCGCCAGGAAGTCGCCCAGACGCAACCCAAGCTCAAGCGCGGCTCTCGCCTCACCGCGGCGCGCTCGAATCCGACTACCCGTGTCGGCCAGCCTTTCTACAGATCCTTGTAGCATGTACCGCTCCTTTTTCTCCGCACTCATTCCGCATCCTGATACGAGCCGACGCCAAAGGCTCCGTATCGGCCGTCTTGCGCGCACACAATCAAGTATTGTAACCAGATTGTGACGGAACTTAGCGGAATTTCTCGCCGTTTGCGAAGCCGGCTGCCTGAATAGGCACGGTTTGTGCAGGGGCCGACTGAAAGGCACGCGCCTGCCGCTTCAGGAGAAGCTCGTCACGACGCATGCCATCCTTGAGCCCGGCCCTGAAAAGCGGGCAAGTCGGTCTGTTAACATCCCCCCCCCCACGATCCGAGCACGCCCGGGTAACTGCCCGGCGCCCTCCAGCACTCAAGGAAGAGCTCTTTTGCAGGACGTACTCATCTGCGGCGGCGCCGGCTACATCGGCAGCCATATGGCCCAATGGTTGGCCGAACATGGCCACAGGGTCACGGTGCTGGACAACCTTTCAACTGGGCACCGCGCAGCCGTGCGCTGGGGTGAACTGATTACAGCGGATCTGATGGATCCCGCAGCGCTTGAGCGGGCCTTCCACGGGCGACGCTTCGACGCGGTCATGCACTTCTGTGCGCGGTCACTGGTCGGCGAATCGGTCGCCGATCCTTATGGCTACTACAGCAACAACGTTACCGGCACCTTGAACCTCCTCGAGGCGATGCGTCAGCACGGGGTGGAGAAGCTGGTTTTCTCGTCGACCGCAGCAGTGTTTGGCCACCCGGCCACCGCCGTGATCAACGAGGAGCACCCCACGGCGCCGATCAACCCCTATGGGGCCAGCAAGCTGATGGCCGAGCGCTTCCTGGCCGACGCCGCGACAGCGTACGGCCTTCGCTCAGTGACCCTGCGCTACTTCAACGCCGCCGGTGCCCTGCCCGAACACGGGATCGGCGAAGCGCATGCGTGTGAAACACACCTGATACCCAACGTCCTGCGTGCCGCCTTGGGCAAGGGGCCGCCACTGAAGGTGTTCGGCAGCGACTACGACACCATCGACGGCACCTGCGTGCGCGACTATGTGCATGTCCAGGACCTTGCCCAGGCCCACGCATTGGCGCTGGAATTCATGAAGCACCAGGAGGGCGCCCATGCCTTCAACCTCGGCAACGGCCGCGGCTTTTCGGTAAAGCAGGTCATCGCTGCGGCGGCAGCCGTAGCGGGTGTCCCCATCCCATGCGCCATGGCCCCACGCCGTGCGGGCGACCCGGCCTCACTGGTGGCATCCAGTGCCAAGGCGCGCGAACTGCTGGGCTGGCGACCACGCTGGACGGAGCTGACCCCGATCATCGAAAGCGCGTGGCGCTGGCACCGCGACCCACCCGACTGGTCTCCGGGGCACTCGCCGCAGGAGCAGGCAGCCACTGCAGAAGGGCAGCCCTGATCCCAGGGCCGCCCTTGCCGGGTCCGGATCAGCCGATATCCAGCGCCGGGAAGCCCTTGACCAGATCGTCCACGGCCTTGATCTGCCCCAGGAACGCTTCCAGCGCAGCCAACGGCAACGCACTCGGGCCGTCGCAGCGGGCGTGGTCCGGATCGGGATGCGCCTCGAGGAACAGGCCCGCAATCCCGAGGGCCATGCCGGAACGCGCCAGCTCCGCAACCTGACGGCGACGACCACCGGACGCCTCGCTGCCGGCATCGCGCCGCTGCAGGCTGTGGGTGACGTCAAAAATCGCCGGCAGCCCGCCGGTCGATTCGATCATCTCGCGGAAACCGAGCATGTCCACGACCAGGTTGTCGTAGCCGAACTGTGCCCCGCGCTCGCAGAGAATGATGTTCTCGTTGCCCGCCTCACGGATCTTGGACACGATGTGCTTCATCTGGGTGGGACTGAGGAACTGCGGCTTCTTGATGTTGACCGCGCGACCGGTCTCGGCGATCGCGACGACCAGGTCGGTCTGACGCGCGAGAAACGCGGGTATCTGTAGTACGTCCACGACCTCAGCAACGGGCGCCGCCTGGGCGACCTCGTGCACGTCGGTGATCACGGGCACGCCGAAGCGACGCTTGACCTCCTCGAAGATGCGAAGACCCTCCTGCAGGCCAACGCCCCGGAAGGACGTGATCGACGAGCGGTTGGCCTTGTCGAACGAGGCTTTGAAGACATACGGGATGCCAAGCTTGGCGGTAACCGTGGTGAAGTGCTCGGCCGCACGCAGGGTCGAATCGAGGTCTTCCAGCACGTTGAGGCCGCCAAACAGCACGAACGGCAGACGATTGCCGACCACCACACCTTCCGCAACGGTAACGTTCATTCAGACTCCTGGGGCAAGACGACCGACCACGACCGAAGCCGCTTGGGGTCAATGGCCCATTCTAGCGGCTGCGTGCCAGGCCCGGGTACGGGCATATGGCGTCGGTCTGCTAAAATCCGCGTTCTGCATGCCGCACCCCCACCCTGCCAGCGGCTGCGCCCTTTTTGATACGCAACAGGAGTTTGCATGTCCTCTGATCTGCTCAAGGCCCTCGGCCTGGACGCGACCAACGCTGGCACCTACCTCGGCAATGGCGAGTGGTCCACCGCCACCAGCGCCGGTCTGATCACCCCGGTCAACCCGACCACCGGCGAAGCGATCGCCCAGGTCCACGCCACCACCGACGCCGACTACGAAACCATCGTGGCCCGCGCCCAGGAAGCCTTCAAGGTATGGCGCACCACCCCGGCCCCGCGCCGTGGCGAAGCCGTGCGCCTGTGCGGCGAAGCACTGCGCGCGCACAAGGACGCGCTGGGCTCGCTGGTCGCGCTGGAAATGGGCAAGAGCAAGCCCGAGGGCGACGGTGAAGTGCAGGAGATGATCGACATCGCCGACTTCGCCGTGGGCCAGAGCCGCATGCTCTATGGCTACACCATGCATTCCGAGCGCCCCGGCCACCGCATGTACGAGCAGTACCAGCCGCTGGGCCTGGTCGGCATCATCAGTGCGTTCAACTTCCCGGTCGCGGTGTGGGCCTGGAACTCCTTCCTGGCCGCGATCTGTGGCGATGTGTGCATCTGGAAGCCGTCCAACAAGACCCCGCTGACCGCCATCGCCTCGATGCGCATCTGCAATGAAGCGCTGCGCGGCGCCGGCTTCCCGGACATCTTCTTCCTGATCAATGACGCCGGCACCGAGCTGTCGCAGAAGATGGTGGCCGACAAGCGCGTGCCGCTGATCAGCTTCACCGGCTCCACCCAGGTGGGCCGCCAGGTCGCCGAGAAGGTCGCCCACCGCCTGGGCCGCTGCCTGCTCGAGCTGGGCGGCAACAACGCCATCATCCTGGACGAAACCGCCGACCTGAAGCTGGCCATCCCGGGCATCGTGTTCGGCGCGGTCGGCACGGCCGGCCAGCGCTGCACCACCACCCGCCGCCTGATCGTGCACGAATCCATCCATGACGACGTGCTGGCCACGCTGGTCAAGGCGTACAAGCAGGTGGAAGGCAAGATCGGCGACCCGATCGACCCGGCCAACCTGATGGGCCCGCTCAACAGCGACGGCGCCGTGCAGCAGTTCCTGGCCTCCATCGAAAAGGCCAAGGCCAGCGGCGGCACCGTGGAAACCGGCGGCACCCGTATCGATCGCGCCGGCAACTTCGTACTGCCGGCCATCGTCACCGGCCTGAAGAACAGCGATGAAGTGGTGCAGCACGAAACCTTCGCCCCGATCCTGTACGTGATGAAGTACAGCACCCTGGACGAAGCCATCGACATGCAGAACGGCGTGCCGCAGGGCCTGTCCTCGTCGATCTTCACCACCAACCTGAAGGTCGCCGAGCGCTTCCTCTCGGCTGCCGGCTCGGACTGCGGCATCGCCAATGTCAACATCGGCACGTCCGGTGCGGAGATCGGCGGTGCGTTCGGCGGCGAGAAGGACACCGGCGGTGGTCGCGAGTCCGGCTCGGATGCGTGGAAGGTCTACATGCGTCGCCAGACCAACACCATCAACTACTCCGATTCGCTGCCGCTGGCCCAGGGCATCAAGTTCGACCTGTGATGCCCGCGCCCGCTGCCCCATCGCTGGATTTCACCGGCCGCCGGGTACTGGTGGCCGGCGGCAGCAAGGGCATCGGGCGGGCAATGGCGCTGGCGTTCGCTTCGGCGGGCGCCCGCGTGTCGGTCTGCGCCCGCGGTGAGCCCGGGCTC
This sequence comes from Stenotrophomonas sp. 364, assembly GCF_009832905.1. Taxonomy (NCBI): domain Bacteria; kingdom Pseudomonadati; phylum Pseudomonadota; class Gammaproteobacteria; order Lysobacterales; family Lysobacteraceae; genus Stenotrophomonas; species Stenotrophomonas sp. 364. Next base: position 1,645,291 of record NZ_CP047135.1, on the reverse strand, counting down.
GCTGCGCTGCGCACAGATGCCCAGGCCCTGGGCTTGGACATCCACACCGCATCGGCCGACCTGGGGGTGCTCGACGACATCGGCCGCTGGCTGGCCGACGCCGCCCACGCACTGGGCGGTATCGATGTGCTGGTCAACAACGCCACCGGCTACGGCATGGCCGACGATGAAGCCGGCTGGGAAGCCAGCCTCGGCATCGATCTGATGGCGGCGGTCCGCGCCTCGCGGCTGGCCCTGCCCTGGCTGCAGCAGTCCCGCGATGCCTGCATCCTCAACCTGGCCTCGATCGCCGCGTTGCAACCGCGACCGGGCGCCGCCCCGTATGCCGCGGCAAAAGCCGCACTGATGCACTACACCACCTCCCAGGCACTGGCGCTGGCGCCGCAGCGTATCCGCGTCAATGCCATCGCCCCGGGCTCGATCGAGTTCGAGGACGGCCTGTGGGCCCGCCGCCGCGAACAGGACCCGGCGCTGTACCACGCCACGCTGGCTAAAATTCCGTTCGGCCGCTTCGGGCAGCCGAAGGAGATCGCCAATGCCGCCCTGTTCCTGTGCTCGCCGCTGGCGCGATGGATCACCGGCCACACCTTGAACGTCGATGGTGGCCAGGTCCTGATGGGCTGAGGCCCTGCCCGGGTGCACGCCGCCCCGCGCCGATGGGCTAATCCCGGCGCAGGCACTATCATGGGCGCTCTGCCATGGAGGAAACGGATGAACCAGCCCTATCGACAGACCAGCTCGCTGGCCGTAGTCAGCTTGATCATGGGCATCGTGGGCTGGACGGTCTTTCCGTTTCTCGGCAGTCTCATTGCCATCGTCACCGGCCACATGGCGCGCGCGGAAATCCGCCGCCAGCCGCAGGCGCTGGAAGGCGACGGCCTGGCGGTCGCCGGACTGGTGCTGGGTTGGCTGGCGGTGATCGGCAGCATCCTGGTGGTGGTGGGTTTCGTGCTCTTTTTCGGTGGATTGGCCCTGTTTGCCGCATCCCAATCGTGAGGTCCCCATGAGTGCATCGGATTCGACCGAACGCTTCAGCAACCGCGTCGCCGACTACGTTCGCTACCGCCCCGATTACCCGCCGGCCCTGCTGGACTGGCTGCATCACGATATCGGCGTGCCCACCGAAACCCTGGTCGCCGATATCGGCGCCGGTACCGGCATTTCCACCCGTCTGTTCCTGGCCAGCGGCCACCCGGTCATCGCGGTGGAGCCCAATGCCGCCATGCGCGCCGCCGCCGAGCAGTGGCTGACCCCCGATTACCTGCGCCTGAAACTGGTCGACGGCACCGCCGAGGCCACCACCCTGGCCGACGACAGCGTTGGCCTCGTCGCTGCCGCCCAGGCCTTCCATTGGTTCGATACCGTGGCGGTGCGCCGCGAGTGGTCGCGCATCCTGCATCCCGGTGGGATGGCGCTGGTGTTCTGGAATTCCCGCCTGCTGGACGCCTCGCCGTTCCTGATCGGCTACGAACAGCTGCTGCTGGAGTTCGGCACCGATTACACCCAGGTCGCCGAGCGCTACCAGGATGACGACGCCATGCGTGCCTGGTTCGGTGCGGGCCTGCGTGGCCTGTCCAGCTTCCCCAACGTGCAGCGCATGGACCTCGATGGCCTGCGCGGCCGCCTGCTGTCCTCGTCCTACGCGCCCCAGGTCGGCCACCCGCGCCATGGGCCGATGCTGGAGGCGCTGCAGCAGTTGTTCGATGCCCACGCCGTGGACGGCCAGGTTGCCTTTGAATACCACACCCGTGCCTTTGTCGGCACGCTGGACTGATAGAACGCCATGTACTCGCTTGCCCGCCCCTTCCTGTTCGCCTTCGACGCAGAGCGCGCCCATGGCCTTGGCCTGAGCGGCCTGGAGATGGCCTACCGCACCGGCACCACGCCCCTGCTGGCCGGCCGTATCGCACCGCTGCCCACCAAGGCCTTCGGCCTGGAGTTCCCCAATCCGGTCGGCCTGGCCGCCGGGCTGGACAAGAACGGCGAGCACATCGATGCCCTGCTGGCGCTGGGGTTCGGCTTCGTCGAAATCGGCACCATCACCCCGCGTCCGCAGGCAGGCAATCCGAAACCGCGGCTGTTCCGGCTGCCGGCACACCAGGCCATCATCAACCGCATGGGGTTCAACAACCTCGGCGTGGATGCACTGGTGCGCAATGTTGAACGGGCCAAGCGCCGCCACGGGCTGCTCGGCATCAACATCGGGAAGAACAAGGACACGCCCAACGAGCAGGCGTTCGACGACTACCAGCACTGCCTGCAGAAGGTGTATCCGCTGGCCGACTACATCACTGTCAACATCTCCTCGCCGAACACGGCCGGCCTGCGCGAGCTGCAGGAAGAAACGGCGCTGCGCCAGCTGATCTCGCAGCTGCGCGACAGCCAGGAAAACCTCGCCGCCAAGCATGGCCGGCGCGTGCCGATGCTGGTCAAGGTGGCGCCGGACCTGAGCGACCGCGACATCGATGCGGCCGCCCGCGTGCTCAGCGAATTGAAGGTGGACGGTGTGATCGCCACCAACACCACGATCGACCGCAGTGCGGTGGCCGGTGATCCGCGCGCGCAGGAGGCAGGTGGTCTGTCCGGCGCGCCGCTGCTGGGCCAGTCCACGCTGGTGCTGCGCCGGTTGCGCGCACGCCTTCCCGAGTCGATGCCGCTGATCGGCGTCGGTGGCATCCAGTCCGGTGCCGACGCGGTGGCCAAGATGTCCGCCGGTGCGGCCCTCGTGCAGTGCTACAGCGGCCTGATTTTCCGCGGCCCGGCCCTGGTGCAGGACTGCGTTGAAGCCATCCGCCGACGCCGCGAGGCCCCCAGCCGCGGTGCGGTTGCCCCCCTATGAGTGACGCAATGCCTGCCTGGACCCTGACTGAGAACGCATCGCTGAAGGCGCTCAACACCTTCCACGTGGAGGCAAGCGCGGCACAGCTGCTGGAGCTGCACGACCCGTCGCTGCTGCCGGACGTACTGGCGCTGCCCCAGGTCGCCGACGCGCCGCTGCTGGTGCTGGGCAGTGGCAGCAACGTGCTGCTGGCCGGCAACGTGGACGGCACGGTCCTGGTGTTTGCCAACCGCAGCATCGAGATCCTGGAACACCGCGCCGACCACACCGTGGTCCGTGCCGGCGCCGGGGTCAGCTGGCATGGGCTGGTGATGTGGTCGCTGCAGAACGGGCTGTCCGGGCTGGAGAACCTGGCATTGATTCCCGGTACGGCCGGCGCCTCCCCGATCCAGAACATTGGCGCGTACGGCGTGCAGGTGGACGAGTTCATCCAGACCGTCGAAGCCTGGGACCGCGAGACGGCTGCGTGGGTCCGGCTGGATCCCGAGGCCTGCCAGTTCGGTTACCGCGACAGCGTGTTCAAGCAGATGCCGGAGCGCTACCTGATCACCGCGATTGAACTGCGCCTACCCTTGCTGCACGCGCTGCGCCTGGGCTATGCCGGCATCACGGAAGAGATGCAGGCGATGGGCGTGGAATTGCCGGTGGCCGCCGATGTGGCCAACGCGGTGATCAACATCCGCCGCCGCAAGCTGCCCGACCCGGACGTACTGGGCAATGCCGGCAGCTTCTTCAAGAATCCGGTGCTGCCGCTGGAACAGGTGGAGGTGGTGCTGCAGCATTTCCCCGACCTGCCGGTGTACCCGGCCGACCAGGACACCCGGCGCAAGCTGTCGGCGGCCTGGATGATCGAGGCGTGTGGCTGGAAGGGCTACCGTGAGGGGGACGCAGGCGTGTCGCCGCACCACGCGCTGGTGCTGGTCAACCATGGCACGGCCACCGGCGAGCAGCTGCTGGCGCTGGCACGGCAGATCTCGGCCTCGGTGCTGGAAAAGTTCGGCGTCCCGATCGAACCGGAGCCGCGCCTGATCGGCGCGCAGTGGTGACACCGCCACTCGCCCTGCCTGCCCCCACACCCCTGCGTGCGGCACTGTTGATGCTGGGCAGCACGCTGGCGTTCGGGCTGATGGCGGTGGCCATCCGCTACGCCACCCGCTCGGTGCCCACCCAGGAAGTGGCGTTCTTCCGCAACGCCTTCGGCCTGATGGCGTTGCTGCCCATGCTGCTGCGTCCGGGGCGCGCGTCACTGAAGACCCAGCAGCTGCCGCGCTACCTGCTGCGCAGTACGATCGGCCTGGCGTCGATGCTGTGCGCGTTCTGGGCGATCGGCCACCTGCCGATGTCGCAGGCCATCTCGCTGTCGTACTCCACGCCGCTGTTCGTCACCATCGCCGCGGTGCTGTGGCTCGGCGAAACCGTGCGCGCGCGACGCTGGGCGGCGGTGATCATCGGCTTCATCGGCGTGCTGATCATCGTGCGCCCGGGCTCGACCAGCTTCTCCCCCGGCACACTGGTGGCCGTGCTGGCCGCGGTACTCAGTTCGCTGGTGGCGATCCAGATCAAGCAGCTCACCCGCGTGGACAGCGCGGATGCCGTGGTGCTCTACACCTACGTGTTCTGGGTGCCGCTGTCGCTGATTCCCGCCGTGTTCCTCTGGGTGTGGCCCACCGGCATGGCCTGGCTGTGGCTGGCTGCCACGGGCCTGTTCGGCACGGTGGGCCAGCTGCTCTGGACGCGAGCGCTGCGCCTGGGCGAGGTCTCGGCACTGACCCCGATCAGCTTCATGCAGTTGCCGCTGGTTGCCGTGCTGGGCTGGCTGCTGTTCGGCGAAACCCTGGACCGCTGGACCGTGATCGGTGCCGGCATCATCCTGGGCGCCAACGCCTACATCGCCCATCGTGAAGCGGTACTGGTGCGGCGCGCCGCCTCGCAGGCCGCATCGGCCGGCGCCAAACCAGGGGAGTAGAGCCACCCCATGGGTGGCTGACATCCAACGATCCCGATCACACAACAACCACCAGTGGGGTGGCGCTACCCCGGCAGCCCGGTGGCCGCCATCCAGCTGCGCGTCGCGCTGTCCACCACGTTCCCCGGCGCAAACTGCTCCTCCATGTAGCGCAGGGCCTGGCGCCGCTGCGCCGGCGGGCGCGACGCCGCACCTGGTTCCAGCAGCAGGTCATGAAACTCCTGCACGTCATGCAGGATGCGCCAATGCCGGTAGTAGGCAAGGCGGTCGCGGTCGATGCTCACGGCGCCGTAGCCCTCAGCGAACCCCGGCGGGTCATCGCGCCCCCAGCGCCCCCCCACACCCGCACCGATGAACATCAGGTCGCGTTCGCGCGGGGCCAGCAGCATGTCGTCCCAGTCGATCAGGCACAGCCCGTGGTCGGCACGCAGCAGCAGGTTGCCGGCATGCAGGTCGCCATGACACAGCACCCGCGCCCATGCACGACCCTGCAGTCGCTCACGCAGCTGCGCACAGCGCTGCCAGACCTCGCCAATACGTGGCCGATGCTGCTGCCAGGCGCGCAGGAACTGAGCGGCGAGGTCATCGCGCACGGGCCAGCGCGCATCATTGCGATGCAGCCATGCGCCTACCCGCTCCACCGCCGTGTCGTCATCGAAGTCCGGCTGCGCCAGCCCGGCGCGAAGTTCATCGGGCAACGGCGTGTCGTGTACCTGCCGCAGCACCGCGCCCAACCGTCGCCACTGCGCCTGTGACAGCGCCGATTCGAACCCGGATTGGCCTTCGACGTAGGCAAAGAGCGTCCATTGCAGGCCGTCCAGGCGCAGGGCCGGCGCGCCCTCGCGTGTGGGCTGCGGCGCAGCGATCTCGGCCAGGCCGCGCTGGTTGCGCAGGTACTGCAGCACTTTCCAAACGGCGTCATCGACGGCATAGCGCCGGCACTTCAACCACCAGCGCGCGCCATCGCGTGCGATCACCTGGTACACGGTGGCGCCCGCATCGGCGCCGGTCGGCCGTTGCACCACCATGTTGGCCTGCACGCCCCATGCATGCGACAACGCCACGCCAATCTGGGAAGAAGACAATTCCTGAGGATGCAGCATCGCTCCGCCGTGTCGCACGCACACGCCATCACTATGTCAGAAACACGGGCGGCGCACAGCGCAACCGATCACGAACCACGCCGCTGCGCGCTGCCGTCAGGACGGCAGCGCGCGTTGGGTTACGGCAGGAACTTCTTCTCTGCGCCGATCAGGATCGACTGCACGTCGCCCGCCTGGCTGTCGAACAGGAACTGGTACTCGAACCGGAACAACCAGCCGGAGGTGGACTGGAACGGCGCCCCGATGCCGAGCAGCGTGCGGCTGCGCGACTGGTCGCGCAGCGACGCCGAATAGGCCGGCCCGGACAGCAGGTCGCTGTAGCGCAACGTGGCCGCATTGCTGCCCTGGAAATCACGCTGGAACTCGATGCGTGCGCCGGGCAACCAGGTACCGCTGTCGGTGCGCACCAGGTACTCGCTGCGCAGGCCCAGGTTGCCCGTGCTGGTGCGCAGCTTCTGCTCGTCATAGGTGAGCGTGTCGCCCACCCGGCCCTGCTCGGTGTAACCGTCCAGCGTGGCGTCGGCCACGTCCAGTCGTGCATACGGCGATAGCAGCAGGGTTTCGCTGCGGTGTTCGTAGCCCAGTGCCAGCGCGGCAAACAGCTGGCGTCCGTCGCGGCTGCCCTGCACCGTGTTGCCGTTGCCTGTAACGAAGCGCCGCGCGTCCAGCGACAACCATTGGTACCCCACCAGGCCATCGAGGTAGGTGTTGCGGCTCGGCCGCCAGCTGGCATAGGTGGCCACGCTGTAGCTGTCCACACTGCTGTGGCTGCCCTTGTTGCCGACATCGGAGCTGTCGTGGCCATAGCCCACGCCCGCGCCAAGCGCGAACCTGTCACTGATGCGCCTGTCTGCGCCCATGCTCAGGCCGGACGTGGTGAAGTCCGCCGAGCTGCGGCCGTTGCGGTTATTGCCATTGCCGAAGCTGAGCGCGCCGCCGGTCCACACCGCAATGCCGCCGGGCAGGCCGCCATTGCCGCCGGTGGCATCCCCGGCCCTGGCATCGGCCGGGTCTGCTGCAGGCTCGATCAGGTTCATGCGCAGGGAATCGGCCAGACTCTGGTCCACCGCCGAAAGGTTACCTCGCTGCCCTGCCCGTCCCGACGAAGCCGACGACAGGCTGATGCCGTTGCTGAAACCGTCGCCACCGCCGCGATGCAGGCTTTCCAGACGACGCTGGAAGTTGTTGATCTGGCCGCTGGCCATGCGCCGGGTTGCATCGGCCTGCGCATCCAGGATGCCCATCACTTCAACGTCCTTGGTCGGGTCGGGGCGAGCGGTGATGGTCACCGCTAGCGTGGCCGGTGCGGAGGTCGCATAGGCGTTGCTGAGCGTGTACACCAGCTGCGCCACGCCGGCATATCCCCCGGCCGCGGCAAACTCCAGCCGGTAGCCGACATCGCTTGCCTTCACCGTGGCCGTGCCCGCGTTGGCCGGCATCACCGACACCACGTTGGCTGCGGTGAACGGGCCACCGCGCGCGCCCTCGGTGAGCTCCACGCTGATGGTGGTGCCCGCCAGGCCACTGGCCGTGAGCGCGGCAGCGATCGGCTGCGGGTTGATGGTGACCGTCACCTGCGCCGGGGCCGACACGCCGCTGCTGTTGGCCAGCGTGTAGGTGAACCCAACCGTGCCACGGGCCTCCAACGGCGCCGTGTAGCTGATCTGCAGGCCGGCGACGCTGGCACTGCCGGTGGCCGGTGCAGCCGCAATGGCGGCGGTGTCGAAGGGCCCGCCGCTGGCACCGGTGGTGGCATCGAAGGTGATGGTCTGGCCGGCCAGCACCGTCACCGTCTGCGCCGCCGCCACGGCCTGCGCCTGGCTGACGGTCAGGGTGATGCTGCGGGTGCCGGGATAGTTCTGCCCATCACTGGCACTGAGCACGAAGGTGCTGGTGCCGATGCTGGTGGGCGTACCGCTGAGCACACCGTCGGCCGACAACGCCAATCCGGTCGGCAGGCTGCCAGTGGTCACGCTCCAGGTGTAGCTGCCGTTGCCACGGGTGGCGCTGAACGCATGCCGGTAGGCCTGGCCCACCTGCGGCGCGGCCAGCACCGCCGGATCGATCACGATCTGGGCCGGATCCACGGTCAACGTGTAGGCCTGGTCCACCGATTGCCCATTGGCATCGGTGGCGCGCACCGTCAGCGTGCTGCTCCCGGCGCTGACCGGCGTACCGGACATCACGCCGCTTGCCGCATCCAGCTGCAACCCGGCAGGCAAGCTGCCGCCCTGCAGCGTGTAGGTGTACGGCGCCACCGCACCGCTGGCGGTCAGCGTCTGCGTGTAGGCCGCGCCCACCACCGCGTTGGGCAGGCTGCCCGGCGCTACCACCAGGTTGGGTGCGGCCACCTCCAGCGTGTAGTTCTGCATCCGCTGGAACGGTGCGCCGGTACCGGTGGAGGAATCGGTCACGGTTACTGCAATCGGGAAGTTGCCGCTCTGCGTGGCCGTTCCGGACAACACGCCAGTGGCTGCATTGAGGCTGATCCCGGCAGGCAACGCACCGGTGGCGGTGTAGGTGTACGGCGCGGTGCCGCCACTGCCGGCGAAGGGGGTCGAGTAGGCCACCGCGTAGTCGGCCTGCAGGCTGCCCGCGGCCGGGGTCAGCGCCAGCGTCGGTGCACCGGCCACAAGCATCAGGGCCTGCTGGTTGGTGATGCCATTGCTGTCGGTGACGCGCACGGTGACGGCGAAGCTGCCGGCCTGGGTCGGCGTACCGCTGAAGGCGCCGCCGCTGCTGAGCACGATGCCGGCAGGCAGCGCACCGGAAACCAGGGCGAAACTGTACGGCGCGGTGCCGCCCGTGGCCGAGAGCGTGGTGCTGTATGCGCTGCCCACGGTGGCGGCCGGCACGCTGGTCTGGTCGATGGACGGACCGGCCGACGTGCTCAGCGTGTAGCTCTGTGCGCCGGTATGCGGCCCTGCCCCACCCGAGCTGTCGGTGGCCAGCACGGTGAACGTGCTGGTGCCCGATGCGGTCGGCGTCCCGGACAGCACGCCGCCGTTGGTCAGCGACAGACCCGGCGGCAACGCACCGGTGACCGAGAAGCTGTACGGCGCCACGCCGCCACTTGCACTGAAGGTGGCGCTGTAGGCCAGGCCCTGCGCTGGCGACGGCAGCGTTGCCGGGGCCACGACGATGGTGGGCGCAGCGACCTGCACGGAGTACGCCCGTGCGCCGCTCTGGCCGTTGGCATCGGTGGCCGTCACGGTGGTGTTGAACGTGCCACTGGCCGTCGGCGTGCCCGACAGCACACCCGCGCCGGACAGACTCACGCCGGCCGGCAGCGCGCCGGCGCTGATCGCGAACGTGTACGGCGCGATGCCGCCGGTAGCGGACAGGGCCTGCGTGTACGGAATCGCCACGGTGCCGCCGGGCACCGTTGTCGGCGCAATGGCGATGGCGGGCGACGCGACGATCACGGTGTAGTTCTGGCTGATGCTGAAGGGTGCACCCGTGCCACTGCTGCTATCGGTCGCGGTCACCGTGACCGCGAACGAACCGGTCTGGGTGGGCGTGCCCGACAACGCACCGGTGGCCGCCGCCAGCGACATCCCGTTCGGCAACGTACCCGCGGTCACGGCGTAGGTGTAAGGCGCGATACCACCGCCTGCGCTGAACGTCTGGCTGTAGGCAGCCGCATAGGTGGCGTTGAGCGCGCCTGCCGCCGGCGACAGGGTCAGGCTCGGCGCACCGATGGTGAGGGTGTAGCTGCGTTGCCCGACCTGTGCGGCGGCATCGGTCACCTGCACCACGGCGTTAAACGAGCCGGCCGTGTTGGGCGTACCGGAAATCACGCCACCGCTGCTCAGGGTGAGGCCGTTGGGCAGTGCGCCTGACACGAGGCTGAAGGTATACGGCGCGCCAGCCCCCTGGGTCACCGACAAGGTCGCCGTGTACGCCGCACCGATCGCCCCGTTGGGCAGAGTGGCCGGATTGAGCACCGGAATGCCGGGCTGCACGGTGCCGCTGTAGTTACGGCTGCCGGTGAACGGCCCGATCCCGGTGCTGCTGTCGGTGGCCTCCACGGTGAACGCGTACGGACCTGCACTGGAGGGCGTGCCGGACAACGTGCCGTTACTGTTGAGGGTCATGCCAACGGGCAATGCACCCGCGACGACGCTGAAGGTATACGGTGCCGTGCCGCCACTGGCACTCAGCGCCGCGCTGTAGGCCGCGCCCTGGGTGGGGTTGGGCAGCGTCGTTGGCGTGATGCCGATGGTGGGTGCACTGATCGTCATGGTGTAGGCGCGCGCGCCCGTCATGCTGCCGGCGTCGGTGGCCGTGACGGTCCAGTTGAACGAGCCGCCCGCCGTGGGCGTGCCGCTGACAACGCCCGCGGACGACAACGTCATGCCGGCCGGCAACGCGCCTGCGGTGACGGCAAAGGTATACGGCGCTATACCGCCGCTGGCCGTTACTGTCTGTGCATACGCAATCCCAACACTACCCGGAGGCAACGTCGCCGGCGAAATCACGACGGTAGGCGCGGCCACAGCCAGCGTGTAATTGTCCGAGACACTGAACGGCGCACCGGCGCCTGTGCTGCTGTCGGTGGCGGTGACGGTCAGCGGGAAACTCCCGGTCTGCACCGGCGTACCGGACAACGTGCCGGTACTGCTGTTGAAGCTCACACCCGCGGGTACTGCGCCACTCAAGGAGTAGGCATAGGGCCCGTTGCCACCCACGGCGGTGAAGCTCTGGCTGTACGCCACGCCGTAGGCAGCCGACAGGGTGCTGCCGCCTGTCGGCGACAGGCTCAGCGTGGGCGCAGCGATGATGATGGCGTAGGCGCGCTGACCGGCCTGCAGGTTGGCATCGCGGGCCTGCACGGTCACGTTGAACGTGCCGGCCGCGGTCGGCGTGCCCGACAGCACCCCGGACGCCGACAGCGACACGCCGGCCGGAAGATTGCCCGCAGTGACCTGGAAGGTGTACGGCGCCACGCCACCGCTGGCGGTCAGGGTCTGCGAATAGGAGGAGCCCGCTGCGCCGGCGGGCAGCGTCGACGGTGCAATCGCAATGGTTGGCGCGGCCACATTGAGCGTATAGGAGCGGCTGGCCGTGTACGGCGCGCCTGCGCCCGTTGTCGCATCTGTCACGCTGACCGTGATCGGGAACGTACCCGTCTGGGTTGGCGTGCCGGACAGCACGCCGGTGGCCGGAGTGAAGATAAGGCCACTGGGCAACGCACCACTGACCGAATAGGCATAGGGGCCCGTGCCACCACTGGCGCTGAAGGTCTGGCTGAAGGCCGACCCGTAAGGACTATTCAGCGTCGCGCTCGACGGTGCGATGGCAAGGACGGGCGGGGCGATGGTGATCGTATACGCCCGCTGGCCGGTGAAGGCGCCGGCATCGGTGACCTGCATCGTGACCGGGAACGATCCTACGGCGGTGGGCGTGCCGGAGATCTGCCCGGTGCTGGTGTTCAAAGCCAGACCGCTCGGCAAGGAGCCAGCGACGATCGCAAACGTATACGGCGCCCCTGCTCCGCCCGTGACCGTGAGGGATTGGGCGTAGGCAGCTCCGGCAATGCCACCGGGCAGCGTTGCCGGCCCGAGCACCGGGGCGTCCTGCAGCACCGTGACGCTGTAGGCACGCGAGCCGGTGTAAGGGCCGCTGCCGGTACTGCTGTCGGTAGCCGTGATGGTGAACGCGTAGGAACCTGCGGTGGTGGGCGTGCCGGACAGCACGCCCGTCCCGGACAACGTGATGCCCACCGGCGTCGCGCCAGCAGTAACAGCGTAGGTGTACGTCCCCGTGCCACCCGATGCGGTAATGGTCTGGCTATAGGCGGCGTTGCGGGTAAGCGTGGGCAAGGTGGTGGGCGCAATTGAAATTGTCGGTGCGGACACGACCAGCGCGTACGCCCTCGACCCCGTATTACTGGCACTGTCGGTGGCACGCACAGTGAAATTGAAGGTACCGCCTGCGGTCGGCGTGCCGCTCAGGGTGCCAGTGGTGCCCAGCGTGAGACCTGCGGGCAATGCGCCAGCGGTCACCGCATAGGTATACGGCCCGCTGTTGCCGCCGGTGGCGGTCAGCGCGGTGCTATAGGCAGTGGCCACGCCCGCGTCTGGCAACGTCGTGGGCGCGATGACAATCGGCGGGGCCGCCGAGACCACCATCGTGAAGCTCGTTGCGTTGCGATATGGTCCAGTGCCGGTGCTGCTGTCAAAGGCGCTGATGGAGGAGGCGTAACTGCCCACTGCCGTGGGAGTGCCCGCCAGCACGCCGGCGGCACTCAACGCTATGCCCGGCGGCAGGCTGCCGGTGTCCAGGGCGAATGTGGTGTACGGCGCCGTTCCGCCCTGCCCGACCAGCTGATGGCTGTAAGGCACGTTCACGGTCATCGTCGGCGGGGGCTGCAATGTGATGGTCGGGGTGTCCACCACGAATGTATAGGTCTTGCTGGTACTCAGGCTGGCTGCATCGGTGACATTCACCGTGGCCGAATAGGTGCCGCCGCCACTGGCGACACCAGAGAAGGTGCCGTTGCTGAAGGTGATGCCCGGCGGGAGCGACGCCGCGCCCAGGGTGTAGACGTAGGGAGCGGTGCCGCCGCTGCTGCCCATGGACAGCGTGTAGCTGGCACCGATGACCGGCTTGGGGGCGTTGGCCGGCGTGACAGTGATCGGCGACGATGCGGCGCCGATGCTCACCGTGACATTGATGATGTCGCCGTTGTCATCCTTGAAGGTGAAATTGTCCACCGGCGCGCCACTGCCGTTGTTCGTGTAGGTGACCTGGTTGGTCAGCGGGTTCACGCTCACCTGGCCGTGGGGGGTGGCGTAGTTGTTCGGATTGCCTCCCGGGCCACTGCCCCCGATGCCGCCGAAGGAGTCGCAGTGGCTTGCATCGATGACGATGGTGCCGCCGGAGGCCATGGGCGAGGTGGACGGGTTGGTACGCGAATCGGGAACCACCATGTCCGGGCAATTGGCCGCATGCACGCTGGCCGACCACAGCAACGCCATCCACAGCGGCGTCAATATAATGACGCGACGCAGTTTGAATGCCGACAGCTGATTCACCACGGCCAGCGCAGCGCGCTGGACCCACGTTCCCTGTGCCATGAGTTTATCCCCTGAAACCAGGGCCGCACTTCCCCACGAAAACGCCCCCCGGCGGGCGTAGTAGGTAACCAGCGGCAGCACTTGTCAAGTATGTCCTGTTTGATGAACAGTACAGCCACGCTCGGGGTCAGGAGCGGGAGTAGTACAGGAAAGGGGATATTCACGGTGTCCGATTCATTTCTTGGCCAGATAGTCATTTACTCGTTTGGGTTTCCGCCCAGGCAAACTGCGCAATGCAATGGCGCGATGCTGCCGATCAACCAGAACCAGGCATTGTTCAGCCTGCTGGGCACCAGATTTGGAGGAAATGGGCAGACCACGTTCGCATTGCCTGACATGCGCGGCCGGGTTCCGGTCGGGCAAAGTCCAGAGAATCCGATCGGCAGCCTCGGCGGGGTGGAAACGGTAACGCTCCAGCAGACCCAGATACCCATGCACACGCATGTTGCCGCCGCCACCGGCGCCGATGGCACCGCGCGCAACCCGGTCGACAACCTGTACGCGAAGGCCGGCAGTCCACTTTATGGCCCGGCAAACGGGCACCTGGTGACGTTGAATCCCGCCACGGTTTCCAGCAGTGGTGGCAACCAGGCGCACGACAACATGCAGCCCTACAGCGTGCTGAATTTCTGCATGTTGCTGTCGGGCATTTTTCCTTCGCGCGGCTGACCGGAGACCTGCAATGAGCAATCCCTACGTCGGCGAAATCCGGCTGCTTCCCTTTACCTTCGCCCCGGTCGGCTGGCAGGACTGCAATGGCGCACTGCTGTCGATTGCCGAGTACGACGTCCTGTTCAACCTCATCGGCACCACCTACGGCGGGGACGGCATCAACACGTTCGCCGTACCCGACCTGCGAGGCCGTGTGCCGCTGCACCAGGGCACCATGCCCGGTGGTGGTACACCCCGTGCACTGGGCAGCGTGGCAGGCAGCGAAACCGTGACGCTGCAACTGACGCAATTGCCGGCCCATAGCCACCCCATGGTGGCCACCGACGCCGCCGCCTCCGCGCAGGCCCCATCGACCAGCACCGTCCTGGGTGGGATCAGCGGAGACACCATGTACACCAGCGACATCAACGGCGTGGCCAGTCGCGGGCTGGCAGCAACCATGCTGTCGTTCAGCGGCGGCAGCCAGCCCCACGACAACCTCATGCCGACACTGACCCTGCGGTACTGCATCAGCCTGTTCGGCATTTATCCGTCACAGAGTTGAGCCCGCGCACGACCACCATGGACTGCCGCAAATCCACAGGGAATTCCACTTATGTCTGACCAGTTTCTCGGCGAAATCCAGATGTTCGGCTTCGACTTCGCGCCGGCTCAATGGGCGCTGTGCGCCGGCCAACTGCTGCCCATCTCCCAGAATACAGCGCTCTTTTCGCTGCTTGGCACCAACTACGGCGGCGATGGGCGGACCACCTTCGCACTGCCCAACCTGCAGGGGTTCACCGCCTGCGGACAGGGCCAGGGTCCTGCGCTCTCGGATCGGACGCTTGGCGAGGTGTTTGGCACTACCAGCGTTACCCTGCTGGAAAGCGAGATGCCGCGGCACAGCCATGCGGTGACCATTTACGCACAGCGAGACGCAACCAAGCTGCATGGAACGCCGCTCCAAGGCGACGCCGTGACCATTCCCACCGCCACAGCGCCCTTTGCCGACGCCACGCCGGCCAACGCAGGTTTCGCGCCGTCGATGGTGGGCGTGGCCGGTGGCAGTCTGCCCCACGAAAACCGGCAGCCCTACCTGACGGTGAACTTCTGCATCGCGCTGAGGGGCATCTTCCCTCAACGTCCGTGACATCCGGCCACCCATCACTGCCGGGCTTCCCGACGTCGCTGCCACATCCCGTGGCGGCGACGTCGCCGTTGCACGCCCATGGCATCACGCTGCGCGCTGCCCTGGAACATGACATGCCGTTCATGCGTGACCTGTACCACCAGTCGCGTGCGGCGGAGCTTGCCACGGTGCCCTGGCCGGACGTGGCACGCCGTGCGTTTCTGGACAGCCAGTTCGACCTGCAACATCGCCACTACATCGGGCATTACGCCAATGCGGCGTTTCTGATCGTGGAGCGCGCCGGCAGCCCGCTGGGCCGGCTCTACCTGCATGCCGACCGCGATACGCTGCACATCATCGACATCCTGCTGTTGTCGGCGGTGCGTGGACAGGGCGTAGGCACCGCCCTGCTTGCACATGTGCAGCAGCTGGCACGGGATGGCGCGTGCAACGCCGTGGAGTTGAGCGTGCTGCGTGAGAATGCGGGCGCACTTCGGCTGTATCAGCGATTGGGCTTTACCAGCGTTGGCGGCGACACGCTGCGCCTGGCAATGCGCCAGGCACTCAGTTGAACAGTGCCTGGTAGATGAACCCGGTGCGATCACGCGCGATGGGCACCAGGAAGATGCCGAACTCTCCCAGCGCTGCATGCTGCATCGGATAGGTCTTCTGCGGGAACACGATCGCCGCTTCGTGGCGGAACAGCAGCGAGAAGGGCGCGCGCACCTGCCCGGGCATTGACTCACCCGGCTGCAACGGGCGCGCCTCGACCAGTACGAACGAGGTGTTTCCCACATCGCCCAGTGCCACCTCGAACGTCTGGTTTACCAGTCCTGCAAAATTATCCAGGGCAAAAAACTGCATGCGCTTTCCGTCCTTGCAACGCCGGGGTCAGGGAATGAGTCTTGCACAAAGCCATCGCGGGCGGAACACCATTCGCGCACACGCCACGGCGGGCAAGCAACCGCGCCTGGCGCGGTCACGTGGACGTCGCTACCGACGCCAGCGCCTGCAGTTCGCGCTGCTGGAGCGCACGTGCCTCCTCCAGCTGGAACTGCGTGGCAAACAGCGGCACCGCGAACACGAAACGCGCACCGCTGTCGTCGCGCCGGATCACATACGCCAGCTGCAACCGCGCCAGCGCGCGCCGCAGTGTTTCGGCCTCCACCACCACGCCGGCCGCGTCGAAGTCGGCCAGCACGTCTTCCAGGGCAACCCCGCGCTCTGCACCCGGACCCAACTGTGCGCACGCCAGGCGATACACCACGATGCGGTCGATCCGGTTCGCCATCGGGTCGGGGGTCAACCGCGCCCAGCCGGCCAACGCATCGAACACCGGCTCCGATCCAAGCGCCGCATGCACCTGGCGGGCATCGATCACCCGCTCGCCCCGCCCCAGCTGCGACAGCAGCTGCTGACAGACGATCGCCACCAGGTTGGCGCGGCGACCGCAGGCCGCCACCAGCGTACGCGGCAGGTCCAGCGCCGCGAAGTGCACGCCCAGCCGCGCCATAGGCTCGGTGGCCAGCGCATGGCAGGCCTCGTCTTCCAGCCCGCCCACGTGAATGACCTCGCCAAAGTTGCGCAGTGGCGAGGCGAAATCCAGTGTCACCGCTTCGTAGAGATCCCAGAACCCGGCCAGCATGAAGTGGCAGCGCCCCTCTTCACTGATGGCACGCAACGCGGACAACTGCGGGTAGCCGTGCTGGGCCTCATCACGCAGGAACAGGTCGGTTTCATCGATCAACAGCAGCACCCGCCGGCCCTCGGCGCTGGCCGAGATCGCCGCGACCAGCACGTCGATGCCGGTGTCTTCGGGCAAGCCAAGCTCCACAGCCAGCCGCACGGCGAGGCGATGGTCACGCAGGGACAGATACCGGCAATGCACGTGCGGATGCCCAACGAAGCGTCGCTCGATCGCCTTCATCAGACTGGTCTTGCCCAGCTGCCGCCCGCCCACCAGCAGGTAGTTGCCCGGTTCCCGGTTGAGCACGCGCGCCAGCAACGATTCACGCCCGAAGAACGCCGCCGGGCGGGTGATGCCGCCATGGGTCTGGTAGGGCGATATGCGGGTTACCTTCAGCTGGCGCGCCAGCAGCGCGACCAGCAACGCCACCGCGCCCGGTTGCAGCAGCCAGCGGGTCTGCGCCGCCTGGTCCAGGCAGGCGCAGAGGTTGGCCGGGTCGTCGGCGTAGGCCATCAGTGCCGGCTCGGCCTGCAGCGACGGACTGACCAGCAGCACCACGTCCTGGCCGTTGGGCATGCCGCGCAGCTGCTGCACGATGGCGTCGCCGGTCATCTCCGGATCGGGCAGGTACACCCAGAGGCGCTCCAGCGCCAATGGCAGCGTGTCGGGCAGGCGCCACTCACGCACGCAGCCGGGCAGTGTCCAGCCTTGCGCCGGTGCATCCGCCGCGCCGATGCGTGCGGCCAGCAGCGCAGCCTGGGCGTCGGCGGGCGCCTCTACGTGGCGCAAGGTTTCGCGCCAGCGCACACCGGCCACGCCCACGTCCGCCAGAACGCGCGCGCGCAGCCGCAGCCAGCCCAACTGGCGGTCCAGTGCGGGCAGCGCTTGCAAGGGCTGCTGCAACAATAGCCGCGGGGCATGCAGGATGCTGGCCACAGCGGGGCGCGCGCGGAACCAGATCAGGCCCAGCACGATCAGCAACAGCGCGGTGATGCCCAGCAGTAGGCAGAGCCATTCCATGATGGTCCAGGGCGCGCTGGACTGGCAGTCCGGCGCCAGCCAGCGCGAGGGCGGTGCCGGGGTGCCCGGCTGGCAACGCCAGTGTCCGTTGGCAGGATCCAGGGTGTGGTCCAGCGCGGTGCCGGCCAGGCCCGCACTGGCCGGAAACTTAGCGGTGAAGCGCAGCCGCAGCACGAACGGTGCGGGCACCTCGGCCACCACGACCGCTTCGGCCGGATCATGCACACCCGGCACGGCGACGGCGGTGGGCCATGCGCCTTCGCGCTCCCAATAGCCCTGTGCTTCTTCGCGCAGGAACATCGTGTCGATGCGGGCACGCTGCATCAGCATCATGCTTTGGCCATCGTGCGTGATCTTCCACGCCACCCAGGGATTGAGCATCGGCGCCACGAACAGGCTGGCGATGAACCACGTCGCGGCCGCGATCAGCAGCAGCCGCCAGGTGCGCCAGCGCAGCAGCATGCCGCCCGCCGCGCTCATGCGGGCAGCTCGGCAAGGCTGTCGATGACGTGGCGTGCGCAGCGCCGCACGGCGTCGCATCGCCATTCCAGCCACGCGCCGTCGGCATGCACGCGCACCGCCAGCAGGTTGTCCCAATACAGCTGGCGCAGCAGCGGGTCGATCAAGTACGGTCGCGCCGGCGCCAGCCGCGCGCGATCCAGCCAGCTGCCGATCGCGGCGCGTGCGTGGACCTCACGCAGCACCGGCAGCAGCGCCTCCCACAACCGCGGATGGGTGGACAAGGTCGTGATCACGGCCTCGTCGTCCAGCACTGCCTCTGGCGAGGGCGTGGTCAACAAGGTGAGCGCGGCCTGGGCCAGCAGTGGATGGCCGCCGGAGAGGTGCAGCGCGCGCGCCAGCAGGTAGTCGGGTACGTCGGGCGCAGTGCGCTGCAGGTCGTCCACGACCAGCTCCGGCCACTGCTCGCTGGCCGCGATGTTGAGCAGCGACAGGTCGCCGCCCTGGTACTTCAGGTCCGCCAGCGCTGCGCCACCGCAGATCAACAGGTGCAGCTTGCCGCTGTACATCTCGCTGAGGCTGCGCAGGATGCCAGCCAGCACATCGCGCGGCCCGGCTGCGCCCTGCTCGAAGCGGCTCACCAGGCAGAACAGGCTGCCGGGCTGCTGCAGTCGGCGCGCCAGCGCCGCTTCAAAGCCGGCATCGGAGGTCACGCCTTCCAGCCCGCATTGTTCGGCCAGCCGCGCGAAATAATCCTCGTCGCCCTCCCCTGCCCGGAACGGCGGCTGCAGGTGCAGCACACGGTCGTGGCCATAGCGCGCGACAGCCTCGGCCAGGATCGCCTCGCGTTCGGGCGGCTGTCCCCAGTGCGCCTGGGTCAGCAGCAGGCAGACCGGGTAAGGCCGCAACTGCTGCAGGCGGTCCAGCAGGTGCAGCACCGTGGGCGGCGTCGCGTTGCGCACGGGCAGTGCGACGGCCGGCTCCACCGGGAACTCGGGCTCGAAACCGGCCGAACACAACAGCGCGTTGCTTTCCGCTTCGGTCAGGCGCAGGTAGTTGCAGCAGCCCAGCACCCGGTCGCGGTGGCGGCGGCTGGGCAGCGACGCGCCCGAGCGCCAGTTGTTGACCGCTTCCCGGCTGATGCCGATCTCGGCGGCCACGCCCCCCGCACTGGCGCGGATGCGACGCATGTGGCGCGACAGCAGCTCGGCGAATGCGGGAACAGCCATCGGAAGCGACCAGAACGGAGGGGAAGCGGCCACCCTACCGTGGCCGCCTGCACTGTCAACCACCTGCGTAACGGCCGGGGTCAAGGTGCGGCTGCAGCGGCAGGTGCACGCGGCACGAACAGCTTGCGTGTCAGCAGCAGGTACACCACGAAGACCAGGACACCCAGCAGCAGCACCCCTACCGACAACCGCCCCAGTACATCACCGAGGCGTTGCTGGCTCTGCAGCCGCTCGAGCCGGTCGAAGCGCGCTGGCTGCGCCCGCGAATATGCCACGTGCACCTGCGCGCCCTCTTCCAGGTACGGCGCGGCATTGTCTTCGCTGGTGGTGAATGTGCCGGTGTGCGCTACGCCATCGACGTTGAACTGGTACTGGAACTGGTATTCGTGGCTGACCCGGCCCTTGCGCCGGTGCTCGTCGATGCGATCCAGCTGTACCGGTGCCTGCACGGTCACCGCGTCCTTGAGGATGGCCTCGGCGTTGCGGTGACCGCTCAGCGCGGTCCATGCGAACCCGAGGGCCAGCACGGCATAGCCGATGGCGCACAGCCAGCGCGAGAAACGGCGGATGCGTGCGTGCGACGTGTCCGACACAGGAATACTGATCATCAAAGGCCCCGGTTATGTCATCGCCAGCAGCGGAACTGCGCTGGCACCGGGAAAGTCTGGGCAACGGCGGACGGCGACGGAACCCGCAGTGCGTCACGTTGCCGGGCCGTGCACTTGACGATGCGTCAAGTGGGCAGGCTTAGAAGAACTCGTCGAGCAGACAGTAGAAGGCCAGTAGCGCGGTATCCGGCAAGGTGCCGTAGCGCGCAAAGAAGGGCGCAACCCACTGTCCCCCCAGGTTGCTGGCGATGCTGCGCGCGGCAAGCGCAAGGTCCTGGTGGCGATCGGCCACGCCCAACCGCCCGCAGTCGATGAATCCGGTGAAGCGCCCCTGCGCCGCCATCAGGTTGGGCAGGCAGGCGTCGCCGTGGGTGACGACCAGGTCCGCCCGGGTCGGCACGCTCGCCAGCAGCGCCGCGAAGACCTGCTCCACCGTCTGCCCCGCGCGTGCGTCGTCGAAGTCCTCGGCATCCACTACGCCGGCCTCCATCCGCGCCCGCGCCGCCGCCAGGCGATGCGGCAGCCGGTGATCGAACGGGCAGCGATCCGTCGGCAGCCTGTGCAGCGCCTGCAAGGCGTCCGCCATCAGGTGCACCACCTGCAGCGGGGCGAGGTCCGGTGACGAGGCCAGGTCACGGCCCGGCACCGCGCGCATCAGCAACCAGCGCCCGTTGGCATCGTCGTGCGTATCCAGTACCTGCGCGGCTTCCATGCCCTGCGTCTGCAGCCACTGCAGGCGCGCGACCTCATCGTGCAGCTCACCGAAGGGATCGTCGGCCGGCTCGCGTTTGATGAAGACATCGCAGCCGCGCCCGCCCTGCACACGGTACACATCCGCGCGCGAGGCGCCGATTGCCTCGGCGTCGATGCGGCACCCGGCCAGCCGCTCGCGCCACGGGTTCGGAAAAGGCACCTTGCCCGTGTCGTGCGGAAGGATCGTGGATGGCGGCATACGTCCATCGTGCGGCCGGCCACACGAAATGCAAGGGGACGTGCCGCCGGCCGGTCGCTCAAGACGCGATATGCACCGCAAGGCCGGTCTGGCCCACGGCCAGTTCATCGCGCAGGCTCAGCTCGGGAATCCGGTAGTCACCGCCGTTCTGGCGCCGGTAGGCAATGACTGGATCGCTGGCCAGGCCATCCAGGCGTGCGCCCAGCTTTTCCAGCTCATACGGGTAAGAGTCGGCATCGACGCGGCTGCTGCGGTAGATCACATGCGCCGGGAGTACGTCGAATCCGGGATAGAACAGGATGCCGTGCTGGATGGGGAACAGCACGTCGTCGATCGGGCCGTTGATGCCGCGCGGACCATAGTGCGACGCCCAGCCTCCGGTGGTGACCACCAGCATGGCGCGTTTGCCGGTCATGGCGCCCTCGCCGTAGCGGTCGCCCCAGTGGCTGTCGGAATGCTCGCCGACGCCATAGGCGAAACCGTAGGCATACACGCGATCGACCCACCCTTTCAGGATCGCCGGCATCGAGAACCACCACAGCGGAAACTGCAGGATCACCGCGTCCGCCCAGCGCAGTTTGTCCTGTTCGGCCGCGATATCCGCGCTCTGCCTGCCGGTTGTAAATGCCTGGCGCGAATCCAGCGAGGCGTGGAAGGGAAGCGCAGGATCGCGGCCTACATGGTCATCCGCATCCACTTGGGATTTCCACTGCATGGCGTAGAGATCGGAGACCTGGACGGAGTGGCCGGCCTGCTGCAGACGGTCGACAGTGAAGGACTTCAAGGCGCCGTTGAGCGATGTGGATTCGGGATGGGCGTAGACAATCAGGACGTTCATGGGCACTCCAGTGGGGGAATGCGGTGATGGTGTGTGGCGTTCCGATATAGTGGAAATGAATTCCCGCAATCCCAGGCATTGCCATGGACAATATCCTGCGACGTGTCGACCTCAACCTGCTGGTGACGCTTCAGGCGCTGCTCGATGAACAGAACGTCACCCGCGCCGCCGAACGCCTGCACCTGGCCCAGCCGACGGTAAGCGTGCAGCTGGCCAAGCTGCGGGCGCTGTTCGACGACCCGCTGCTGTTGCCGGGTCCGCGCGGGATGCGCAGCACCGCACGTGCCGACACCCTGCGCGGCCCGCTGGCAGAAGCGTTGGCGGCCCTGCAGCGCGCGTTGGCGCCGATGCAGTCCTTCGACCCGGGCCAGGCACGGCTCACGTGGCGGATCATGGCATCGGACTTCGGCGAAACAACCGTGGTGCTGCCCGCGCTTCCAGCGCTGCGTCAGGCCGCGCCGGGAGCGCGCCTGGCCGTGGTGGGCCTGGCGCCGGTGCAGATGGTGCCGCAGTGCGAGCGCGGTGACATCGACCTGGCCATCCACATTACCTCCGAAGCGCCGCCCGGCCTGCACCATCGGCCGCTGTTCCAGGAGCGCTACGTGCTGGCGGGCCGCCGCGACCACCCCCGGCTCAAGCGCCGCCCCACGCTCAAGCAGTTCTGCGCGCTCGACCACGTGATCGTCTCGCCCGACGGCGGCGGCTTCCACGGCAATACCGATACCGCACTGGCGCACGCAGGTGCGCGCCGCAACGTCGTGCTGTCGGTGCCGCACTTCCTGTTTTTGCGCGGCGCGCTTCTGCACACCGACCTGGTGGCGATGATGCCGTCGCGGCTGGTGGCGCAGGACCCCGCGCTGAAGGCCGTGGAGGCGCCCATCGATGTACCCGGTTTCGAGATGGTGATGCTGTGGCACGCGCGCGTACACCGGGACCCGGCCCACCGCTGGCTGCGCGAGCAGATCGTGGCCGCGATGGGGTGATGCGGCCGCCCGCGATCGCCGAACCCTGATATTGCGACGCGTCATGTAAACGATTACAACCCCTGCTAGCGTGTCCCTGCCCCGCCGTTGGGGCCTGCTGACCGGGAGCGCATCGATGCGGCTGCATGCTCAACGCTGGACTCTTCCGCCCGCGCCCCGCCATCTGGCCCGTGCCCTGCTCTTTCCCGCACTGGCGCTGGCTGCCACCGGCCTGGCGCAGAACCTGCCGCCCCGCACCCAGTGGCAGGCCAGCAGTTCCTCGCAGCAGGTGCCGGCGATGGCGGTCAGCCACCTGATCGACGGCAACCCAAGGACGGTCACCGGCGGCGCCTTCAGCCCGGGCCACTGGTTCCAGGTGGATCTGGGCGCCCCCGCCCAGTTGGGCGGCGCGCGGATCACCTGGGACGTCTCCAACCCGGAGGGCTACACGCTGCAGACCTCAATGGACGGCACGCAGTGGCAGCCCGCCTACACCATGCGCGATTCGCTGGGCGGGATCGAAACGCTGTTCTTCGCGCCCCGCCAGGCCCGTTATCTACGCCTGGCCAGCCCGGACAAGACCTCCGACTGGGGCGTATCGATCTTCGAGCTGGAGCCGCTGGATACCACGGCGGCGGCACGCGTGGCCGGGCTCGATCCGGGCCAGGCGGCGTCGCTCTGGCAGGGCGGGGCCAGCGTTGCCCTTCCCGCGCAGACCGGCGGGCAATCGCGGCTGGACATTTCACTGCCACGCGCGCAGCCCACCACCGGGCTGGCAGTGGACTGGGCCGGCGGCCACGGCGCCGCCCGCCTGCAGGCCCAGGACGCCACCGGCCGCTGGATCGACCTGGCCGGTGACCTCCAGGCCGGCAGCCGTACCCAGAGCTGGTTGGCCGGCAACGCACCGGTGACCGCGAAGGCACTGCGCCTGACCGTGGCCGGCAATGCTCCGCGGATCGGGCGACTGCGCCTGCTCGGCCCGGCCGCGGTGATGACCCCGATGAAGCGCTACCAGGTCGCCGCCAGCGGCGCGCAACGCGCCTTGTTCCCCACCTCGCTGCACCTGCAGCAGACCTACTGGACCGCCGTGGGCGTGCACGCCGGCCGGCAGAAATCGATCTTCGACGAGTACGGCAACCTTGAAGCGTTCAAGGGTGCGCCGCTGGTACAGCCGATCTGGCGCAACGCCGATGGCACCACGGCCGGCGCCGCCGCAGCGCCGGTGAAACACGCCCTGCGCGATGGCTGGAAACCGATGCCGTCGGCCACCTGGTCGCCGCAACCCGGGCTGGAACTGCAGAGCGAAACCTTCGCCATCGAGCGCGGCGGCCAACCGGTCACGTTCGTGCGCCATCGGCTGCGCAATACCGGCGCTACGCCGGTGATGGGCACGCTGACGCTGGCCGTACGCCCGATGCAGATGAATCCGCCGTGGCAGAACGGCGGCCTGTCGCCGATCCGCGAGGTGGCCATCGAAGGCCGCGCGGTGCGCATCAATGGGCGACCGCTGCTGCAGTCGCTGACGCCGGTCGATGCCGCCGGTGCGGCCCCGTTCGGCAACGAAGGCAGCAGCGAGATCACCACGGCCATCGCCACCGGCACGCTTCCGGCCGCCCAGCACGCCGACGATGCCGACGGCCTGGCCGCCGCCGCGCTCGCCTATCGCGTGCAGCTTGCGCCTGGCGCGAGCCGCGCCGTGGTGCTGGCCTTCCCGCTGGGCACTGCGGCGACCGCCGCCAACGGCAGCCTGCCCGATGCACCCGCGCTGGACCTGGCCACCCTGCCCGCCGACCCCGACGCGGCCTACGACGCGCTGGCCACCGAGGTGTCGGCGGACTGGCAGGCACGGCTCGGCCAGGTCGGCCTGCGCCTGCCCGATCCGTCGCTGGTGGACATGCTGCGTGCGCAGGCGGCGTACATGCTCATCAACCAGACCGGCCCGGCCATGCAGCCGGGGCCGCGCAACTACAACCGCTCTTTCATCCGCGATGGCATGGCCACCTCCGCCGTGCTGCTGCGCATGGGCGAGGCGAAGGTCGCGCGCGATTACCTGGCCTGGTACAGCGCGCACGGCGTGCACGCCAACGGCCTGGTCTCGCCAATCCTCAACGACGACGGCAGCGTCAACACCGGCTTCGGCTCGGACATCGAATATGACAGCCAGGGCCAGTACGTCTCGCTGGTCGCCGACGTGGCGCGGCTGGACGGTGGCCCCGAATCGGTGCGTGCCTACCTGCCCAAGGTGAAGGCCGCGCTGCGCTTCCTGCAGGAACTGCGCGAGCGCACGCTGGTGCCGGGGTACATGGCCAGCCAACCGTCGCCGGAACGCTTCGCCGGCATCCTGGCCCCGTCGATCAGCCACGAGGGCTACCCCTCGCCCACCCACAGCTACTGGGATGACTATTGGGGCCTGAAGGGCTGGCACGACGGCGCGTGGCTGGCCGACTCGCTGGGCGACCCCGACACCGCCCGCTGGGCGCGCGAACAATACACCGCACTGCACGATGCACTGGCCGCCTCGATCCGCGCCACCATGGCCTGGAAGGGCATCGACTTCATCCCCTCCTCGGCCGACCTGGGCGACGGCGACCCGACCGGTGTGTCGATCGCACTGGACCCCACCGGCGCGCAGGACGTGCTGCCCGCCGAGGCGCTGCGTACCACGTTCGCGCGCTACCTGGACGACGTGCGCAAGCGCAACCAGCCGGGGGCGCTGTATGCCTACACCCCGTATGAAATCCGCAACGTGCTCAGCTACGTGCATCTCAACCAGCCCGACGCCGCCGACGAGCTGCTGCAGGGCCTGCTGCACGACCGTCGCCCGCTGGAATGGCAGGTGCTCGCCGAAGTGGTGCATTCGCGGCTGCGCTTCCCGCGCTATCTGGGTGACATGCCGCATACCTGGATCGGCGCGGAGTACGGGCGCACGCTGTTCGGCATGTTGATGCGCGAGGACGACGATGCGCTGTCGCTGTTGCCGGGCGCCCCACCGTCGTGGGTGGCCGGGGAAGGACTGGCGGTTGATCGCCTGCCCACCGCCTATGGCACCCTGCAGATGGAGGCGCGGCAGCACGACGGCACGCTGCGGGTCACCCTGGGTCCCGGCCTGCGCAGGCAGAGTGCCGTGCGCGTGTGGTGGCCGGCACGCACGCGCCCGGCCAGCGTGCGCGTGGATGGCCGCGCGGTGCGCGATTACGATGCCGACGGGGTGCGGCTGGCGCAGCCGTTCCGCACGCTTGAAGCGCGCTGGTGAACGCAACAGACGAACAAAGGAACGCGAGCACGATGGAGATGGACCTCAACGGCCAGAGTGTGGCCGCTGCAACGCCAGCACAGGTGGACGCAGCCCTCGCGCGGGCGCACACCCTGCCGGCCTTGGAGCTATGGGCGACTGCCCCGACCGGTGCCACCCTGTGCATGTTGCGCAACGGTGTCCATGCCTGGCTGATGTACATCCCGGTTGAAGGCGATGCCGGCGTGCGTTCCTGCGGTGATGCCACGCGCATCGGATCGGCCGAGTACGTGCTCGGCAACGGGCAGGTGGACACCTACCCGCTTTCCTGGTGCGTGGCGGTCGAGCAGTGCTTCAGCGCCGTGGCCACCTTTCTCCACAGCGGTGGCGACAGGCCCGAGGGCATCGTCTGGCTGGCATCCTGACGCCTACAGGTTCGGCAGCCCCGGCGGATTGGTCTGCGACTGCGCCACCGCCTCTTCGCTCACGTTCCAGCGCTTGAGCGCCTGGGCATAGGTGCCCGAGGCAATCTGTGTGTTCAATGCCTGGGTGATGGGTTCAGCCAACCCGCTGCCCTTGCGCGTGGTCACCGAAATCGCCGCCGCGTCGGGCCAGCCGCCCGGGAACAGCCCCACCCGCCGCACCTTGCCGTCGCGCGCGGAATACGCCCCGGTGGCGTTGGGCTCGAAGGACACATCCGCGCGCCCGGTGATCACCGCCAGCCGGCCCACCACCGCGTCGTCGAAGTACTGGTACTCGACCGGTTTCAGGCCGGCGGCGATGTTCTGCTGGTCCCACGCACGCAGGATCTGGTCCTGGTTGGTACTGGCCCCCACCACCACTTTCAGCCCGGCAACATCGGCGGGCGCGGTGATCTTCTGGATCGGGCCGTCGGTGCGGGTGTAGATGCCCAGCAGGTCGTAGCGGTAGCTGGAGAAGTCGAACTTCTGCTTGCGCGCTTCGGTCACGGTGATGTTGGAGATCACCGCATCGTACTTGCCCGACTGCAGCCCCAGCGGCCAGTCCGGCCACGCCACCGGCACCAGCACCAGCTTCAAGCCCAGCCCGTCGGCGATCAGTCGGGCGATGTCCGGTTCGACGCCGACGATCTGCTTGTTGTCGGCACCGTAGTCGGCCAACGGCAGCTGCCCCGGATGCGTGGCCACGGTCAGCGTGCCCGGGGTGACAAAGGTGAAGCCTGCCGGGATCAGCGCCGCCGCCTTCGGATCCGGCGTGCCTTGCAAGGCAGGCGCGGCGTCACCGGCCAGCGTGGCGCGGGCCGCAGGTGGCCCGTCGTTGCCCTGCTGGACGCGCGAGTAGACGATGCCGGCAACACCGATCACCAGCGCCGCGGCAACCAGCACGCTGCCGGTGGAGAAACGTCGTGTGTGGGGAGCGTTCATGCGGATTCCCTGCGGAAAGTGAAAGGTACGGTTACAGCGTCTTGGCAAGGAACTCCGCCGTGCGCGGCTGGCGCGGCCGGTCGAACACCACCTCCGGCGGGCCCTGCTCCACCACCCGGCCCTGGTCCATCATCACCACGTGGTCTGCCACGCGGCGGGCAAAGCCCAGCTCGTGGGTGACGATCACCAGCGTGGTGCCCGAGCGCGCCAGCTCTTCAATGACGCTCAGCACCTCGGACACCAGCTCCGGGTCCAGCGCCGAGGTTGGTTCGTCGAACAGCAGCACCTTGGGCTGCAGCGCCAACGCGCGGGCAATGGCGATACGCTGCTGCTGGCCGCCGGAGAGCTCGCGCGGGTAGGCATGCGCCTTGTCGGCCAAGCCGATCCGTTCCAGCAGGTCGAACGCCTGCTGCTCGGCCTGGGCGCGGGCAATGCCGCGCACCGCGATCGGGGCCTCGACGATGTTCTCCAGTGCGGTCAGGTGCGGAAACAGGTTGAAGCTCTGGAATACCATGCCCACGTCTGCACGGCGTCGGCGGATTTCGCCTTCGGGCAACTCGTACAGGGTCTCGCCTTCGCGACGGTAGCCCACCAACTGCCCGCCCACGGTCACGAACCCCTGATCCGCACGATCCAGATGATTGATCAGGCGCAGCAGGGTGGATTTGCCGGCGCCGGACGGGCCGATCAGCACGGTGACGCTGCCTGCCTTCAGCTCCAGGTGCACGTCATCGAGCACGGTCTGGTCGCCGAACACCTTTCTCACGCCCTGCAGCGACACTGTGGCGCCGTTGCCCTGCAACACCGGGGCGATCGACGGACGCGACCCGGTGCGGGCAGCGGTGGCCGCTGCAGGCGCACGTGGCGGCACCTTGGACACCGTACGTTCGCGCTGCAGCTGGCCGCGCGCGAAACGTCGCTCGATACGGTGCTGGGCCAGCGACAGCACGGTGAGGATCACCAGGTACCAGACCGTGGCCACCATCAGCAGCGGCACCACTTCCAGGTTGCGCCGGTAGATCACCTGCACGGTGTAGAAGAGTTCGGGCAACGCCAGCACGTAGACCACCGAGGTGCTCTTGGCCAGCCCGATCACGTCGTTGAACGCGGCCGGCAGGATCGAGCGCATGGCCTGCGGCAGGATGATGCGGCGGATCTGCCGCCCGCGCGGCAGCCCGAGCGCGGCCGAGGCTTCGTACTGTCCCTGGTCCACCGAGAGAATGCCGCCGCGGATCACCTCGGCCGAGAACGCCGCCTGGTTGAGCGTCAGCCCCAGCACCGCAGCGGTGAACACGCCGATCAGCTGCGTGGTCGGGTACGAAAACAGGGTGATGCTGGTGAACGGCACGCCCAACGCGATGGTGCTGTACAGATAGCCCAGGTTGTTGAGCAGCAGCAACAACACCAGCAATGGAATCGAGCGGAACAGCCACACGTAGCCCCACGACACCGCCGCCAGCAGCGGCGAGCCGGAGACCCGCGCCAGCGCCAGCACGGTGCCCAGGCCGAAGCCCAGCGCCGTGCCCAGGGCGGTCAGCCACAACGTGCGGGCCAACCCTTCCAGCACCGGGCGGGCGAAGAACCATTCGGCAAACGTGCCCCAGCCCCAGCGCGGGTTGCCCAGCACCGACTGCAGGCCGAACAGGATCAAGGCCAACGCCAGCACGCTACCGGCCAGCTGCAGCGGATGCCGTGCCGGCACGATGCGCAGCGCAGGCGATGGCGTGGTGGGTGTGGCGATACCCGGCAGCGTGCTGGACGGGGTGCTCATGCGTGGACTCCCTGCCGCAACGGCGGCGCGGCGTTGGCGCCCGGATGCAGCAGCGGCAGGTGCTTTTCGAACGGCAGGTGGGCCACCGTTTCCGGGTCGGCGTGCAGGTCGAACAGCGCGCGGTAGCCATGGCCCAGGTACAGCCCCACCGCTTCGGGCTGGCGGAACCCGGTGGTCAGGTACACGCGCCGGTAGCCCTGCCGCACGGCCTGGTCCTCCAGCTCCTGCAGCACGCGTCGCGCGATGCCCTGGCGGCGCAGGCCCGGCAACGTCCAGATCCGCTTGAACTCGGCGGTGTCGGCATCGCGGTGCGGCATGAACGCCCCGCCGGCGATGGCCACGCCGTCGCGCAGCAGCAGCAGGAACGCCCCCACCGGCGCAGCGAATGCCTCGGCCGGGTAGCGCTCCAGTTCTTCCCGGGCGCTGCCGCCGATACGGCCACGCACGTCCGCGTAGCGGCTGTCGTACTCCTGCTCCAGCCCATCGAACAGCGGCCTGGCCAGCGGGTCGTGCACCGAGGTGTACAGGAACAGGTCGCTCATGCCGCATCCTCCACCAGGTAACGCTCGGCCAGCCGCGCCCACAGGCTGGCGGCCGGCGCGATGGCTGCATCGTTGAACACGTAGCGCGGGCTGTGCAGCGGCGCACTGTCGCCGTTGCCCACGAAGACGAAACTGCCCGGCCTCGCCTGCAGCAGGAAGGCGAAATCCTCGCTGGCCGTACGCGGCGCGAACCCGTCCACCACCTGCTGCGCACCGAACGCGTCCAGCGCCACCTGGCGCACGAACGCGGTCTGCTCGGGATGGTTGATCACGCTGGGAAAACCACGCGGGAACGCGACCTCGGCACGCGCACCGAAGGCGGCCGCGGTGTGTTCGGCAATCTCGGTGACGCGGCGGCGCAGGGTGTCGCGCACCTCGGGAAGGTAGGCGCGCACGGTGAGGGTCAGCTCGACCGCATCGGGAATTACGTTGGCAGCCTTGCCGCCGTGGATGGAGCCCACCGTGACCACGCCCATCTGGCGCGGATCGACATTGCGTGACACCACGCTCTGCAGCGCGGTCACGATATGCGCGGCGGCCAGGATCGGGTCGACACTGCCCTGCGGTTCGGCACCATGGCCGCCCTTGCCCACCACCCGCACTTTCGCCCAGTCCACCGACGCCATCGCCGGGCCGTCGACGAACCCGAACTGGCCCACCGGCACGCCGGGCCAGTTGTGCAGGCCGTAAATCGCATCCACCGGGAAGCGCTCGAACAGGCCGTCAGCGATCATCTTCGATGCGCCCGAACCGGTTTCTTCCGCCGGCTGGAACACCAGCTGCAGGGTGCCGTCGAAGCGCCCGTGGTGGGCCAGGTAGTGCGCGGCCGCGAGCAGGATGGCGGTGTGGCCATCGTGCCCGCAGGCATGCATCAATCCCTGGCGCTGGCTGGCGTAGCCCAGCCCGGATTCCTCGTGGATCGGCAGTGCGTCGATGTCGGCACGCAGGCCCAGGCGACGGCCGCCCTGCCCGCGCTGCAGCGTGCCCACCACGCCGGTACCGCCAACGCCGGTGATCACCGCATAGCCCCACTGCTGCAGCAGCTCGGCCACGCGGGCGCTGGTGCGATGCTCTTCGAAGGCCAGCTCGGGGTGCTGGTGCAGGTCGTGGCGGATCGCGATGGCGTCGGCGTTGCGCGCTGCAATGGCGGGCAGCACGCCGCCGTGCAGGGGAACGATATCAACCGGGGGCCGGTGCAGAATGGTCATCGTGATGCTCCTTCAGCCCGCCTTGCGCACGAGTGCGGTGTCGCTGTCATGGCGGCTGGCCTTGCGCGGCAGTCCAAGATGGTCGCGCAA
This sequence comes from Stenotrophomonas sp. 364, assembly GCF_009832905.1. Classification (NCBI taxonomy): domain Bacteria; kingdom Pseudomonadati; phylum Pseudomonadota; class Gammaproteobacteria; order Lysobacterales; family Lysobacteraceae; genus Stenotrophomonas; species Stenotrophomonas sp. 364. The sequence continues at coordinate 1,614,520 of NZ_CP047135.1, read as the reverse complement.
GGTGCCACCCTCCAACGTGCCACGGTGGTAACCCCGCGCCTGCAGGATCGGCAGTACGTGGCTGACGAAATCGTCCAGTCCCTCGCGCTGTACCGAGAAGCCGAGAATGAAGCCATCGCTGGCACCGGCCTCGAACCAGCGGATCAACTCGTCGGCCACGTGCTCGGCGGTGCCGATGAAGTTCGGGCGCGGGCTGACCGCCTGCAACGCCACCTGGCGCAGGGTCAGGCCCTGCGCGCGGGCGTCCTGCTTGATCTTGTCGGTGGTTGAACGGAAGGAATTGGCGCCGATGTCGCCCAGTTCCGGGAACGGGCCATCCGGGTCGTACTGGGTGAAATCGTGGTGGTCAAAGAAGCGCCCCAGGTAGGCCAGTGCATCGTCCAGCCCGGCCAGCGCGGCGATGGCCTGGTACTTGGCTTCGGCGTCTTCCGCGGTGGCGCCGACGATCGGCCCGATGCCCGGAAAGATCTTCACGTCGGCGGCACTGCGACCGTGTGCGATCGCCGCGTTCTTCACCTTCTGGGTAAACGCGCGGGTTTCTTCCAGCGACGGCGCGTGGGTAAACACCGCATCGGCGTACTTGCCGGCCAGCGCGATGCCATCATCGGACGCGCCGGCCTGGAAGATCACCGGTTGCCCCTGTGGCGAGCGCTGGATGTTGAGCGGCCCTTCCACCTGGAAGAACCGGCCCTTGTGGTCCAGCCGGCGGAATTTTCCGGGCGCGAAGAAGGTGCCGCTGTCGCGGTCGCGCACGAAGGCATCGTCGTCCCAGGAATCCCAGAGGCCCTGCACCACCTCCAGGTATTCGTCGGCGATCTGGTAGCGCAGCGCATGCTCGGGATGCGGGCGGCCGTAGTTGCGCCCCGAGCCTTCCAGCGGCGAGGTCACCACGTTCCAGCCCGCGCGCCCGCCGCTGATCAGGTCCAGCGAGGCGAACTGCCGCGCCACCGTATAGGGGTCGCTGTAGGAGGTGGACAAGGTGCCGGCCAGGCCGATCTTCGTGGTGGCCGTGGCCAGCGCCGACAGCAGCGTGATCGGCTCGAAGCGGTTGAGGAAATGCGGAATCGATTTCTCGTTGATGTACAGACCATCGGCAACGAAGCCGAACGCGATGCCGTGGTCTTCGGCGGTGCGGGCCACATCGATGTAGTACTGCAGGTTGACGCTGGCATCGGCCACGTTGGAGGGATGCTTCCAGGCGTGCATGTGGCTGCCGGGGCCCTGCAGCATGATGCCGAACGGAATGGGACGCGAGGTCTTGCTCATGGCGTTCTCCTGGGGGATCAGGCCACCGCCGCGCGGGGCGCGGGCGACAGCAGTTCGAGTGAGGTGAGGCGTGCGTCGAGGTCGGCCACCGGCGCATCCAGGATGAATTCGCCCACGCCGAAGCGCTGGTGCAGGTCGTCCAGCGCGCGGCGCACATGCTGTGCATCGCCCGACAGCACGCTGGGATGGGTCTCTTCGATGCGGTAGTCGGCCACGCCCACCTGCCGCGCATACTCGGCGGCCGCTTCCGGGTTGGGCAGGTTGACGGTCTGCCCCGGCCCCAGGTGCAGCTTGTAGATGCGCAACGCGCCCAGATGGCGTGCGGCCGCCTCGGCAGTGGGCGCCGCGAAGGCCACCGTAGCCAGCAACGGGGCCTGCGCGGACACCGCGCGGTAGGCGTTGAAGGCCGCTTCGATGCTGCGCGGGTCGCCATCGAAATGCGCCGCATAGACGAATCGCCAGCCGAGCTCGGCCGCCAGGCGTGCGCTCTGTGGGCTGGCACCGAGCAGGAAGCGCTCCGGCGGCGTGCGCGGCAGCGGCCGGGCCTGCGCGGCGGCATGCGGGTGGAAGGCGGGCAGGCTGCTGGACAGGAAGCCTTCCAGGTCGTGCAGCTGCTGCTCGAACGCGCCGGCCGGCGTACGTCCGGCCGCCAGCGCCGCCGTGGAGGCCGGCAGTCCACCGGGTGCCTTGCCGATGCCCAGGTCCACCCGGCCCGGGGCCAGGCTGGCCAGCAGGTTGAAGGTTTCGGCCACCTTGTACGGCGCGTAATGGCGCAGCATCACCCCGCCCGTGCCAACGCGGATGCGCCCGGTCTGTGCCAGCACCCAGGCCGCCAGCACTTCCGGCGCGGGGCTGGCCAGCTGCGGGGTGGCGTGGTGTTCGGCGAACCAGTACCGGTGGTAGCCGAGGTGCTCGGCATGCTGGGCCAGGCGCAGGCTGTCGCGCAGCGCCTGCTCGGGCGTGCCGCCGTCGCGGATCGGGCTTTTGTCCAGCACGCTGGTCAGGTAGCTCATCGTGTATTCCTTGCTCAGGGATGGGCCACGGGAATGCCCAGCAACCCGTTCAGTGCGGCCAGGATCGGTTCGGCACCGGAGATGTACTGGCGGTCGTCGTGCGCGCCACTGGCATGCGCCGACTGCACGCCCTGGGGCAGCACCAGCTTGGGCAGCGACTGGTCCTGTTCCCCGATCTCGGCGATCACTTCGCGGCGTGGCCGGGCAAATCCGATCCGGCGCACATCCAGCTGCGCGTCCAGTCCCTCGATGCTCGACAACGCGCCTTCCAGCAGCAGGCTGTGCCGGCAGAAGAAGCGCTGGCCCGGCAGTTGGCCGTCTTCGAATTCGCGGTCGAGCAGGAACAGGATGGGTTTGTTCGGGGGATAAGCAGACACGGATACGTTCCTCGTCGTGGCCGGCAGCAGCGCGCCGTTGGAACCTTGATGCTAGAGACGTGGCCGCGTGGGCCTGCGTCGTAACTCGACAATCAGCGGTCGGATCCGGCCACGCAAATGCGCGTTGGCCATATGCAAAGCGCCTGGGGTTATGGGGCCGCACGCAAGCGTGGGGCAGCGGTAGCCCCTGCCCACCCCAGCGCCGGCGCAATCTGTTCGGCCACGATCTGCAGGATCCGCCGGTAGTCGCTGGCGGGCAGTTCATAGGGCAGTTCCACGCGCAGCTCGTCCACCTGCTGCAGCACCGGGTCGGCCTGCAGCAGGTCCACGATCTGCGCAGCGCTGCCCACCACGTCCGCGGCAAACACTGTGCGCCGCGGCCCTTGCGGTTCCAGCGTGCGCGCGTGGCGTCGCGCGGCAAACGCGAGCAGCCGCTGGCGGGTGGCGGCGTCGGCGCCGTCCAGCGGCACCAGCACGCGCCCGGCGGCAACGCGTGAGGTCGCGCTATCAGCCAGGCCGCTGCGGTACACCGCCAGGTGCTCGCGTTGGGTGTTCACGAAATCCGCATGGGATTCAGCGCGCGCCACGTTGCCCAGCAGCAGGTATAGCCCCTGCCCGGCTGCCCAGCGTGCCGACGTCAGCGAACCGGCGCCGTACCAGAGCCGACGTGCCAGCCCGGGCGCATGCGGCTGCAGCCGTGGGCGGTACTGTGAGACGGCGTTGCCCACCTGCGTATCGGGGTCGCCCAGTGGATGTCCGTGCAGCGCCTCGATCAAACGCCCCACCCGCGCATGCGAGAAGTCGATCCGCGTTGGATCGCCATCGAACAGCAGGTGGCCCACCAGGTCCGCAAATGGCGGCGGTCCGGTGCTCACGCCCACCTGCAGGCGGCCGCCGGACAGTACGTCCAGCAGTGACAGATCCTCGGCCAGGCGGAACGGCGTTTCGTAGCCGAGCTGGATCACCGCCGTGCCCAGTTCGATACGCCGGGTGTGCTGGCTGGCCGCCGCCAGGAACACCGCCGCCGAGCTGATGCCCGGCTCCAGGTGCCGATGCCGCACCCACGCGCCGTCGTAGCCGAGCGCCTCGGCAAGGGCGATCAGCGCCAACGCATCGTCCAGGCCGCTGCGCGGATCGTCGGGCCGGTAGCTGCCGGGGGTAAGAAAGGCCAGATGCCGCAGCTGCATGCGCCGATGCCTAGGCGATGCGGCGCAACGGCAGCGGCGCAGCCGTCGGTGACAGGTGGGCCGCGGCACGCTCGGCAGCCAGCACGATCCGTGCCTGCAACGCGGCACTGTCGACCTGGTCGCCACTGAAATCGGCCGGCGTGGCGTACACGCCGATCGGCAGCGTGTGCGCCTGCAGGAAACTGAACAACGGGCGCAGCTGGTGGTCGATCACCAGCGCGTGCCGCTCGCTGCCGCCGGTGGCCGCCAGCAGCACCGGCACATCCACCAGCGCCTCCAGCCCGATGAAGTCCACCAGGTGCTTGAACAGGCCGGGATACGAGCCGCGGTACACCGGTGCTGCGGCAATCAGCAGGTCGGCCGCTTCAATCCGCTGCAGCGCCTGTTCGATGCGCGGCTCCACTTCCTCGCGGGTGAGCGCCTGCCCCAGCGAGCGTGCCATGGGCGCCAGTTCCACCAGCTGCGCATCGATGTGCAGCCGGTGACGCAGCTGGTCCAGCAGTTGCCGTACCAGCAACAACGTGCGTGAGTTGGCCGAGCTGGTCGGCGAGCCGATCAGCGCGACCACGTTCAATGCAGATGACATCACCATGCTCCCTGTAGAGCCGACCGTTGGTCGGCTGCGTTTGCTCAAAACCGGTAATTGACGCGCCCATACCAGAACGCGCCGATGGTGCTCAGCACATCGCCGGTGTCCCAGGTGGTTTCGATGCTGGCCACGTCGGTGGCGCTGCGGGCGTACTCGGGCACCTTGCGGGTGCGCTTGTCGAACACGTTGTTGATGCCCAGCGCAGCGCTCCAGCCACCGCCCAGCTCCGCACTGCCGGACAGGTTGGTCACCAGCACCGGCGGCTGCTTGTATTCCACCCCGTTGTTGAGGCGCTTGATCGTCCCGTAGTAGGTGAAATCGACATTCGAGCGCCAGCGCCCGTGTTGCCAGCCCAGACCGGCCACCTGCGTGTAGGACGGCGTGCGGAAACGCAGTGCGTACTCGCTCGATTTCGTGAGCAGGTTGATGTTGGGCAGCCCTTGCAGCACCGCCGGGATGTCGCGCACTTTCTGGATGGTGGTGCGGCCCACGTTGGCGGCGTAGCTCCAGCGCAGTTTCCCCCAGGAGGTTTCCTGGTTGGCTTCCAGCGTCAGCTCCAGACCCCGCGTGCGGGTGTCGCCCACGTTGGTGAAGTAGCTGGCGTAGAAGGCATCGCCGGGCAGGATGCTGATACCTGCCGTGCCCAGCAGCGCATCGATCGTGTTCTTCTGCGCGGCGCTCAGCACCGTGCCGCTGTTGTCGGTGATGCGCGCCGGGTCCTGCGCGTTGTAGCCGATCTGGCTGGACTGACCGAGCTGGCCGCGGATGTCGATCTGGTAGGCATCCAGCGCCAGGTGGAACGCCGCGCTCGGGTCCCAGGTCACGCCCAGGCTGTAGTTGTCGGCCTTCTCCGGCTGCAGCGGCGTGGCACCCAGCGCCAGCGCCGCCGGCGAGGACACCTGCGCCACCAGCGTGGTGCCGCACGGGCAGCTGCCTGTGGCCTGGTAGTACTGCGCGCCCAGGCTCGGGGCGTGGAAGCCGTTGCTCACCGTCGCGCGGACGCCGAACGCATCGGTCACATCAAAGCGCGTGGTCAGCCGCCCGGTCGATACGCTGCCAAAATCGGAGTGATCCTCCCAGCGCGCCGCGGCATCCAGGTACCAGCGCGAGGTCACGTTGGTCGCCGCACCCACGTACACCGCCTTGCTGTTGCGCGTGGCCTCCACCGCATCGGCGGTGGAGTAGCCGACGAAGGCGGCCGCACCGAAGCCGATGTACGACTCCCACTGCCCGGCCCCGCGCTCGTAGCGCTCGTGCTGGTACTCCGCCCCCGCGCTCACCTCCAACGGCGAGGCGAAGGCGCCTACGTCGAAACCACGGCGCAGGTCCAGGTTGGCGATACCCTGCTGGTAGTCCAGCTTGCCGTCATAGAAATCGGTGGGCGCACCGGGGTAGGTCAGCGAGAAGTTGGCCGAGTGGCGCGTATAGGTGCGCACCGTGTTGCGATTGCCGGTCAGGCTGCCGTCGATGTCCCAGCCCCCCCAATGACCCTTGACCCCGGCGGTGCCGGTGTACTGCTTCTCCTTGGTTTCCAGTACCGGCAGGAAGCCATCGGGCCACACGTTCAGCACGCTCGGTGCCTTGTAGGTGCCGAAGATCGTCGCCGGCAGGCGGAAGTTCTGGATGGCCTGCGCGGTGCGGTCGCTGGCCGTTGCCGTGGCGTAGAACTGCGCGTTCTCGCCCAGGCCATGGCCTGCATTCACTGCCAGCGCGGTGAGCGCATAGGACGGCGAACTGAGGATCGTGTTGGCTTCCGGATCGCGCGATGCCTCTGCCGGGTTCGGCGTCGTGCCGGCAGGCAAGCGGTTGTTGGGGCGCAGCGCCACCAGGTTGCCGCTGGCGTCCACCGCCGGATAGCTCAGGTAGGCATCGATGTAGCGTCGCGTGCGGATCGCATGGTGCTGGCGGGTGTTCTCGCCGGACAGGCTGACAAACCCGTCCTGTCCCCACGGCAGCCCGATGTTGGCGCGCACGCTGGTGCGGGTGCCATCGCCATCGATGCTCTGCCCGCTCTCCACCGACACATCGCCGCCGTGCGCGTTCGACTTCAGGATCACGTTGATCACCCCGGTGATCGCGTCGGAGCCATACAGCGCCGATGCACCATCGCGCAGCACTTCGATATGGTCGATGGCCGCGACCGGAATCAACGCGAGGTCGGTCCAGGCGTGCCCCGGGTAACCGCCCCCGTTGGCGCCACTGACATAGGCGCTGGCGTTGCGGCGTTTGCCGTTGACCAGCACAAGCGTGTACCCCGGCGACAGGTTGCGCAGCTGGTAGCCACGGATCAGGCTTTCCTGGTCGCTCTGGTAGCCACCGATCTGGCTCAGCGACGGCAGGCTGCGCTGCAATGCCTCCAGCAGGTTCGCCTGCCCGGTGGACGCGAGGTCCTCAGCTGAAATCACATCGATGGGCGTGGAGCTGTTCTTGACCGTGCGGTTGCTGGTGCGCGAGCCGGTGACCACCACGGCATCCAGCGTAGACGCAGCGGCGGTACCGGACGCCACCACCGTCTCGGGCGGTGCCTCCGGACCGGCGGCGTGGGCAGCGCCTGCGCCCAGTGCAAGCGCGATCAGGACAGACAGGGAGGTCAGCGTCGGCAAGCGTGCCGCAGGCAGGGAGCGGAAGGCAGGAGGCATGGGGGCTCTTGAAGAAAGGAGGACGGTCAGGTCCGCGACGGTGCGTCGCAGGGCATCAGCTGGAGTTGGGCGCAGCGCACCGGCAACATCGCGACAGAGAAGGCAAGGACATCTCGGGGCCTGATCGAGAACAGGCCTCCATTCAAGGGCCTGCGGGCAGCGCGCAACAGCCGTTCACGCGCCACCCACCCGCAACATCGCGCCACGCACATGCCCGTTCGGCATGACCTTAGACGCCGACCCCGCTGCACGCCCCGCGTGGATGCCGCCCCATCGCCGGGCATCGATGCGCGACATCGGCGGCCATATATCCCGATGTCATGACGTCATTAGCGCCCCGCCCTGCGTGGCAGCGCCCACCCCGCTAGCATCAAACGATGCCCTCCCCCCATGACCCGCACACCCCGCCCACCGTTGCCATCGCGGCCTGCCACGGCCAGGGCCTGTTCGAGTTCGGCTGCGCCGTCGGCCTGTTCGCCCCCATCCGCCCCGAGCTGGACGTGGCTTGGTACACCACCCAGGTGTGCGCCGCCGAACCGGGACCCCTTCGTATGCTCGGCGGCACCCACGTGCAGCTGCCTTACGGCCTGGAGGCGCTGGACCACGCCGACACCATCGTGGTCCCCGGCTGGCGTGACCCGGCCGAGCGCCCACCGCAGCCATTGCTGGATGCGCTCATCCGCGCCCACCAGCGCGGCGCACGCATCACCTCGATCTGTTCGGGTGCCTTCGTATTGGCGTGGGCCGGCCTGCTCAACGGCCGCAGCGCCACCACCCATTGGCGGCTCACCGACACCCTCGCCCGCGAATTTCCCAACGTGCGGGTGCGCGAGAACGCGCTGTACGTCGACGAGGGCAGCATCATCACCTCGGCCGGTTCGGCCACCGGCATGGACATGATGCTGCACCTGGTGCGCAAGGATTACGGCGCGCGCGTGGCCAACCTGGTGGCCGAACGACTGGTGCTGGCACCGTGGCGGGATGCCGAGCGCAGCCAGCGCGTGGTGCGCTCGATACCGGTGGGTGAACCCACCCGGCTTGCCCGGCTGATGGAATGGCTGCGCCGCAACCTGCGCGAAGAACACTCGCTCAAGAGCCTGTCCGAACAGGCCGCCCTCAGCCAACGCACACTGCAGCGGCAGTTCCTCGACGCGACCGGGTTGTCACCGATCGACTGGCTGATCCGCGAGCGCGTGGCCTACGCGCGCGAGCTGCTGGAAACCACCGACCGCCCGTTGCATTGGGTGGCCGAACAGGCCGGGTTTGGATCGCAGGAATCGTTCCGGCGCCATTTCCGCGGGCAGACAGCGCTCAGCCCGGCGACCTATCGCGACCGGCACCGGGAAGCCGCCACGGCGCGCGGGCCCGGCTGCTGAACGTCGACTGCTTCATCCGGCACGCTGCAACCGGCCTGCGCCGCGCGACTGTGCCCGGATATGCCAGCACTGCAACGCGAAGCCGATTACGAACAGCACCAGCCCATCGTCAAGCTCGGTTTTCGGGCAGTCGTCCCCATGTCGGGAATGGGGGTTTGTGCAGGTCGCACCTCCGCGCTCCCTAGGTCATTGCACCCTTTGTGGGCCGGAAACCATCGCTGTGGAGCTCCCCGAGCCGGAACAGGTCGCCCGAATCGAAGCCCACGACCACGCCCACCGGCTCCACGGCACCCAGCAGCTGATGAATGCATCCATCCAGTGAAGCGCGGAGCAGCAATGTTGCGAACGCCAACGCAAACACCATGTGGCCGGGCGTGCCCAGTCCGGTAACCTCGTCCTCGTTGCAGATCATGCCGGCCGCTTTCAAGGTTGCCGAACCGAGGTAGGCCTTGTCGGGATAGTGCCTGGGGTTGCGCCACAACCACTCGCAGGCCTTGTCCTCCGGTTCGTAGTGACTCAACAGGCCGAAGTACAGGTCCGCGAATTCCACCCGGTCGCGGGTGGCACGTTCGCCAAGCCCGAAGTAGATCGCGCGCACCGGGAAGGGGCACGGTGCCCGCCGCAGCACACGGGTGAGCCACTTGCCCATGCCGGCACTCTCAACCGAACAGTCAAGTTTAGCCAGCGCTGCCCAGGACGGGTGCGGGATGCGCTGGTCGCCCCAGGCCAACAGCGTCTGCATGGACTGATTGACGCCCGTCGAGGCGCGCACTTCAGCAGCCAACAGGCGGTAGAAGGCGCGGTAATCCAGCTCTGACATCGTGCTTCCTTGCGGGTACGGGTGGAACCGCGAACTGTAGCGCCTGACGGCGGAATTCGATAAGGCAGCATGGTCACCTCGCCCACCGGCATGGGCGCGATGCTCCGCCTGGTGCGTAGACTACGGCGCGCGGGTAACACACCGGGGGGCGCTGCCGATGCTGCAGCGGCGGGCACAGCCAGCCAGTCAGCGGGCTGTCCAGCCACCATCCATCGGAAGTGCCGTGCCGGTAATCTGAGCAGCGGCGTCCGAGGCCAGGAAGACCACCATTTCCCCGAGCTGCTCGGGCGTCACAAACTGCAGCGAGGGCTGTTTTTCGGCTAGCAGTGCGCGGGCGGCGGACGCCTGATCCGTTCCCTCCCGTTCCGCCAACGCGGTGATCTGCTGCTCGACCAGCGACGTTCGCACCCACCCTGGGCAGATCGCATTGGCCGTGATGCCCGTGCCCGCGTTCTCCAGCGCCGTCACTTTGGTGAACCCCACCACGCCATGCTTCGCCGCCACATAAGCAGACTTGTTCACCGACGCAACCAGTCCATGCACCGACGCGATGTTGATCACGCGGCCGGATCGCTGCTGCTTCATGTAGGGCAAGGCAGCCGCTGTTGCATGGAACACCGCCGATAGATTCAGCGTGAGGATCGCATCCCACTTCTCCACGGGAAAGTCCTCGATCGACGCGGTGTGCTGGATGCCCGCATTGTTCACCAGAATGTCGATGCGCCCCATCTTCTCGACGGCCTGGGCGATCATTTTCCGCACCGCCTCACCACGGGTGAGGTCGGCGCCATCATGCGCCACCCGTACGCCAAACTCGGTCGCCAGCCGGGAGCGGATGCGTTCGATCTCTGCGGCATCGCCAAAGCCATTCAGCACGATGTCAGCGCCTTGCCGCGCGAGCGCAGTGGCAATGCCAAGGCCGATACCGCTGGTGGAGCCAGTAACCACCGCGACTTTTCCAGTGAACATGGGCGAGATTCCAGCGGGCGTAGGCGGTCAGTGTAGCCGCCGGGATGCCCATCAGCGCAGGCCGCCACCGTGACCTCTCGTCGCCGTCGGCCATGAAGGTGCCCGTGATAACGCTCCTCGCCAACTGGCGGAGATCCCGCGCCGTTCGCGTGGAATTCTCCGCAACCACACGCGCTCAGAACGAACCGGCTTGTTTCAACCGCTCAACCACCCGCTGCCCCACCTCCACCGCCGAAGCCGGGTTCTGCCCGGTAATCAGCTCGCGGTCCACCACCACATGCCCCGTCCACGGCGTAGTGTTGCTGCTGAACCGCGCACCCGCCCGCTGCAGCGCCGTCTGCGGGTAGAACTTCATCTCACCGCCACCCAGCAGCGGCTTGGCCTGCTCTTCTTCCTGGTTGCTGATCACCGTCATCTGGTAGCCGCTGTAGATCCACCTCGGCGTGGTCGGCATCGCACCCGCGTGCAGCGTCGCCACGAAGCCATCCGCATCCGGCAGCGTGGACAGCAGCGCGATCGGCCCGTGGCAGACCAGCGCGGTGGTCTTGTTGCGCTGGTGGAAGTCGGCCAGCAGCCGGCCCAGCACCGGGCTCTTCAGCAAGTCCTGCATCGGCGCGTGGCCACCGGGAATGTAGACCGCATCGAAGCGCGCGTAACCCTGCTGCTCAACGCGCGCCAGGCTGACCACCGGCGAGGCCGTCGGCGAGGTCAGCGCCAGCTTCTTCAGCAGGTCCTTGTGCAGCGTCAGCTGCGCGGCATCGTTGCCGAAGTACGCCGGCGTCACCGAGGACGCATCCACCGTCGGCGCCCGCCCCTGCGGCGTGGCGAAGGTCACCTCGTGGCCTGCGTCCAACAGCAGCTTGACCGGCTGCATCAACTCGTTGAGATAGAAGCCGGTGGACAGCACCTTGCCATCCTTCAGGTCCAGGTGGTTTTCGTCGGACAGCACCACCAGTACGTTGGCGGCATGCGCTCCGCTGGCGGCCAGAGTCAGGGCCAGCGCTGCGGCCAGCCGGGTCATCAGGTTCATGGGGAGCTCCTATCGGGGAATGGCCGCCACTTTATTCATCGCCCCAGCGGCGATAAATTGGCCCGACCGCAAAACATCTGTTCCCCGGAGAGCCAAATGAGCCGCAAGTTCGACTACCTGGGCGATGTAGAGGTGTTCCTGGCGGTGGTCGAGCACGGCTCGTTCACTGCCGGCGCGGTGGCGCTGTCCACCACGCCCTCGGTGCTGAGCCGCGCGGTCACCCGTCTGGAAGCGCGGCTGGGCCGGCAGCTGCTGCAGCGGACCACCCGCCGCGTGGGCCTGACCGACGCCGGTCGGCTCTACCGGGAACAAGTGCGCACCGCCTTCAGCCTGCTGGACGACGCCGAACGCGACGTACTGGCCCAGGACGGTGCGCTGGCCGGCCGCGTGCGCCTGAGCGTGCCCACCACCTATGGCCACTACCGCCTGCCGCCCGTGCTGGCGCGCTTTGCGCAGCAGTACCCGCAGGTGCAGGTGGAACTGAACATCACCAACCGCAACGTGGACCTGGTGGCCGAAGGCTTCGACCTGGCCATCCGCCTGGGCCAGCTGCCGGACAGCGGGCTGGTGGCGCGCAAGCTGGAAGACGCGCCGCTGCTGCTGGTGGCCGCACCGGACTACCTGCAGCGCCGTGGCACGCCGCAGACGCTGGACGACCTGCAGCAGCACCTGTGCCTGCCGTTCGTGATGCCGCGCACCGGGCGGCTGGCGCCGTGGATCTTCCGCGACGGCGGGCGCGACGTGAACTGGCTGCCGCGTTCGTCCATCGAGACCTCCGACGATGTGCTGGGCGTGGTGTCGCTGGCCGAACAGGGCATCGGCATCTGCCAGAGCTATGAGTTCATCGTGCGCGACCGGATGCGGCGTGGGCAGCTGGTGGAGGTGTTGCCGCAGCTGCGGGGGCGATCGCGGCCGTTCTCGGTGATCTATGCGCCGCATCGGCGTCAGTCGGCGGCGGCGCGGGCGATGATTGAGTTGCTGGTGGGGAATGTGGCGGTGGTTGAGGACAGCGTTGGTTGAGGCTGCGAGGTTCGCTGGCGGTGTCGGCTTTGAACCGGTTTTCGGGGCGTGCGGCTGATCGGGTGCCGTTGTCTACCGAGGCTGACTAAGAACTGTTGTAAAGAAGGCAGTCCCACTATGCGCTTGCGGCATGGGCGATTGCGCCACTTTGATTCGTAATCCGCAGGGTATCTGCGCGAATGCGTCTTGTGGCGTCGCGTGTTGCACGAATGCTGCGTGCAACAGTGGTTCTTCGCTCTCGAATCCCGCGATTTCTTCGGGAATTTCGATTTGCATTCGAAGCGACCGCGTAAACACCATGGCGCGCCACCGACAACGGGTGGCCGGGTCTGCAAACCCGAACTGTTAGTTGTTTACGCTTACCCGTCGGCACCGCCCTTAACCGGTGCCGGCGGGTAATCCGTCGGCCTTTATGGCGGGCGGTGCGTGGGGGTCTTCGGGCCCGCCGGGTACTGACAACTGACGTCCGGTTTGCAGCCACGCATCGTCCGCCACCCCGCTTACGCGGTGGCGCTGTTAAGCACAGCCAAGGAAACCGACGCCATAAACGATTCCGACACCTTCTCTTCGTACACCGTTGTTGAGCCCATCAACGACGACACTCCCCTGCCCGACCTGAACTACCTCCTCGGCATCCTCAAGCGCATGCGCGGCTGCGAGGGTGCCAACGGACAGCCCTGGCCAGAGCAAGATGTGTCACCCGGCCGCCGCGTGAGCTTGGCCAGGAGCGAACGCGCGATGGTTGGGGCGCTGACGGTTCTGGAGCTGCTGCATGCGGCGGACCGCTGCCGGGTGGCAGCGGAGCCGGAGCGGCATTTGGTTGAGGGGGTTGTTGATGGGCTGTTTCTGGCTTGCCGGGGGCTGGTTGAGTGGGCTTGTCATGAGGTGAGGCCGAAGTAAATCAAAGCTCAACACTCCACCTAGACCTCGCCTCAACCGAATCAAAGCTAGATACCGGTCGATCTAGCACACATATCTGCAAAAATACCAAGACGCACAGCAAACGTCGCGCTCTCAAACTTTGGCAGAATGGACTATTGGACCCTCCAATAACATTCTCCAATTAGGCCAACACTTAAGCCTCTGGCCAATATGCTTACCGAGCTTGAAAGTTCAGTGAGATTGTGGGACCGTAAGCTAGAGCACGAGCTCAGTCGGTGGTCGCGTCACTCACGCGTCCCTAGAACGGATCCTAATCACGGCCAAGGGTGGCCCAAGCTCAGCTGACGCCCCCGAAGCTGCAATGGCTTGCAAGGGGGCAGTCAGTGGTAACTTTGCAGAACGTTCAAATATTCCTGAAAAATCCGGTCTACCTATCGAATGAAGCAATCGAGAAATCCATAGCTTTCATTACCCATGCTCGACTAAGAAAATGGGATTCGCGTAGAGACATGGTTCGGAAGATTATAAATCGCGACGCACTCCTGTCGACCAGCGCTCCGGACGCAGCAAGCAAGGGCGCCAGCTCACATGAAAACTCACTCATCGCAAGTAAAGCGCCAACTTCTCTGGTAATCGAACAATGAGCGGCGCCGACAAATTTTCTGCCGACAAGACATCGTTAGGCTTTGAATTTCAGGATTTCGTATATGTCGAAAAACTGATTTCCCTTAGAGAAGGGCAGGCACTTGGCCTGGAGCTCCATGACGACATCCATGCTCAAACAGTTTCAGATGACGGATCCATTCAAGACCTCACACTAATCCAGGTAAAGCACTCGGTAGAACCTGGCAACATCACAGACAGAGACATTGATCTCTGGAAAACCCTGCATAACTGGCTCCAGATCATCCCAGGCCTCCCCAGCCATAGAAATCTGACGCTTCAACTCTATACAAACAAAGGCCTAAATAACCAAGAGTTTGTTTCCTTACTAAAGAGTCCACGTCAGAACATTGAAGCCATAATTTCGCACATAAGAAGTACTAACGATAAAATCTCGCTAGTCGAGTCCAAGAAGAAGCCTGACGAATCAAAGAACCCTCTCGCAAAGTACGTTCAATCGGTATGCGATGCGAGCAATGAAAAACTTAATCATCTTTTTAGCCGATTCGAATTCCATTCTGACGACTCGTCCGTCATTGGAAGAATTACCTCAGAACTGAGGCAGCTTTCCGTTCCAGCATCTCAAATTGAAGAAACCAGACGCCATGTAATCGGCGCATTCAAAGAATCGAAGTTCTCCCGAATAATCAGTGGCGAAAAAGTAGTCATTACGTTTGACGATTTCAGAACAACGATGGGATTTGACAGGATTATAAGATCAGCACGGTCCGAACCTATTGAGTTTGATCGATTCATTGATTTTTATTACGAATATGAGCGACCTCACACCCTGTCATTCCGCTCAAGCAAGTTCCATGAACAGCTTCAGGACATCGGAATACACGAAGACGAAATCATTGATCGCGGCGTCGAAATGGTCTTGTCAGAGCAATTTATACAGTCACTTAAGGACTCGGGATCGTTCAGCGCTAGCGACGATTCAAGGCTCGAAAACAAGGCACTGTCAGATTGGCAACTTTTACACAATCAGTCTCACAGGAACACGCCGGATGATGACGAGCCAATTCATCTAAAAGCGTCTCAGCATTGCTATGACCAAACAATGAAAAAGCAAATGACGGCTGGCGGCGTCGAAATTCCAATCAATCTCAGCTGCGGAAAGTACATTAAACTTTCCAATATTCCTCGAATAGGGTGGCGCAAGAACTGGCGGAGCAAGTTCTGAAATGAACCGAATCTCTCAGAATGAATTAATCGGAACCGTTGCGCTTCAGATTGCACTTGAGAACTCGCCCGGCCATAGTCTCGCCCTATCTAAAGCAATGCTCATCCTTCCATTGATTTTTGATAGAACAATTCGCTCAGTTCTAAAGAGAAAGAACAGTATTGTATTAAGTAGTAAAGACCTAATTGCCTCAAACCCGGGTGCGTTTACTGTAGTCCGCGTGAAGTATGAGGATCTTACAATTACGTCCTTGAATACTATTTTGCTAGCTAAGGAGCTTGGAATGATCACCCTGGAGGATCACTCATTGAGCCTTAGATCCAAAATATTCTTCCGAGACGCTACGGACATCGGAAAGATCGCGACCGAGATCTTCGATTCAGGCCCCAAACTTGGCCTAATCCTTGGCGAATCGACTTTGGACCTCTATCAAACATTCAGGATCGAATTGTGAGCAACATCCAGATTTCCAGCGTAATTCTCTGGCAAAAGAACGGAATAACAAGATCACTAGACTTCCTCCACAATCGCGTTAACGTGATTACTGGAGACTCAGGAAAAGGAAAGTCGTCAGTACTTTTCATAATTGACTACTGCTTACTCGCGAGTGAAACAACAGGCATATCGAAAGCAAACATCGACTCAAAGGTAAATTGGTATGGCATCAAGCTTTCGGTAGATGGCAAGGAGATCGTAATAGCTCGCCCAGCGGAGAGCGCTGGTTGCACCGACCAGGCCTACTTTAACGAGAACGGAATCATCCCAGACACCCCCGACCTGAATGTCCGCGTTGACAGCCTAAAAAAAGTTCTCAGTGCAGCCTTTGGAATCGACACGGAATTGAGAGTTCCATACGGCGGAAGGTACATTCAGGCCGGATCTAAAGTCTCTTTCCGAAATTTTCTAGCGTACTGCTATCAGGATCAGAACACCATCGTCGCGCCAGACCATTTGTACATTAGACCTACTGATGGCCGATTCCAAGAGTCCATTGAAAGAACATTTCGAATGGCGATTGGCGCAGAGAACGTTGACACCGCTATTTCTCGCAGCAAGTTGGCAGAGCTTGAACGAAAGAGAGCAGCTCATGTTAGAAAGCAGGATTCCTATAGAGAAGCCGCAAATTCCTTTTCAGAGGAAGTTTCTGCGCTATCTATCGAGGCTCACTCACTGGGAGTTATTGATCAGGTTCATGACACCTATCACGAGAATTTCGCCGAACTAAGGAAGGTTGTCCAGATACCCACTACTCCGACTGGCCACAGGGCTGAAGTGGAAAGGGTCGAGCGCGAGATTTTCAGGCTCACTGCCAAGAATCGTCAGCTTCAGGCGTTTATCGACAACAAGCCGACTTACCTCGCTTCCCTTAAGCAAATTGAAGATGCGCTAAAGCCGGTCAATACGTTCAACTTGCAGTCTGATGATATATTCCCCTCGCAGTTTGCCAACCAGGTCATATCGAAGCTGCAACGTGAGCTTTCTGAAGTCAAAGAGACTTTGCGAAATCGGAAGAGCTTCCCATTCCTTGATGAAGTTAGAAAGATTCACGAAGGCAATGAAGTAGAGCTGCGAAGACTAAGGAATGAACTTGACACTCTTAACGCAAGACAGGATGTCCAGCAAAACCCGAATGAATACTATCGTTTCTTGGGTCGGCTGGAGACAAAGCTTGACATCTACAGTCAGAGCCACACCCAACCCGTCGACACGCAATCCGAAGAGTTCGACGACGCAATCGCAGATCTACAGAAGGTTGTTGATCAGAATGACGAAAAGAATTCGATCGCGAAGGAAAGATTAAATAGCCTTATAAATAGAGTATTAAGCCATCTGCCACTAAAGGGATACAGCGAATTCTCCGCTCACTACTCAGAGAAGGAGAAATTAATTCATCTACACTCGCCCGATCTGACTCAAATAGAGAAAATGCCAGATGTGGGAAGTGCATCTAACTATCTGTACCTTCATATCGCGCACTTCCTTGCGATACATGAAATCGCAAGGACGTTACTGATCCCTTGGATGCCGTCCTTCTTAATACTTGATCAAGTCAGCACCCCATATTTCTCAAGCGACGGCCAACCGAATGATGACATCCGCAGCCTTGACAAGGTCCTAGCACAACTGAATGATTTTGTTTCTAGAATGGATAAACGCGGCGGATTTCAGATCATTCTTTTGGAGCACATAGCCGAAGATCACTGGACGTCGCTGCAACTTGACCGGTTCCATCTCGTGGACAGAGAGCTTCGGGATGATTACGGCCTCATTCTTGAGCTAGCTGAAGATGACAGTCCTCGGAGCGAATAGATTCAGGGAAGCATTAATAGAATCCCCGCTCAACTCGAAGCTACAACAAGGGCGCCTCTCGGCGCCCTCGTTCTTTCAACTCATTCCCACTCAATGGTCGCCGGCGGCTTCCCCGAGATGTCATAGACAACCCGCGAAACCCCCCGCAACTCATTGATGATCCGGTTACTCACCGTCCCCAGGAAGTCATACGGCAGATGCGCCCAATGCGCCGTCATGAAATCAATCGTCTCCACCGCACGCAGCGCAATCACCCACTCATAAGCCCGCGCATCACCCACCACGCCCACAGACTTCACCGGCAGGAACACCGCGAACGCCTGGCTGGTCTTGTCGTACAGATCCGCCTTGCGCAGCTCGTCGATGAAGATCGCATCAGCCTTGGCCAGCAGTTCGGCGTACTCGCGCTTCACTTCGCCCAGGATGCGCACGCCCAGGCCCGGGCCCGGGAACGGGTGGCGGTAGACCATGCTGCGCGGCAGGCCGAGTTCGACGCCGAGGCGGCGCACTTCGTCCTTGAACAACTCGCGCAGCGGCTCGACCAGGCCCAGCTTCATGTGCTCCGGCAGCCCGCCCACGTTGTGGTGGCTCTTGATCACATGCGCCTTGCCGGTCTTGCTGCCGGCCGACTCGATCACGTCCGGGTAGATGGTGCCCTGCGCCAGCCACTTGGCGTTCTTCAGCTTGTTGGACTCTTCATCGAAGATGTCCACGAACAGGTTGCCGATGATCTTGCGCTTGGCTTCCGGGTCGCTCACGCCTTCCAGCTTGCTGAAGTAGCGGTCCGCGGCGTTCACGCGGATCACCTTGACGCCCATGTGCTCGGCGAACATCGCCATCACTTGGTCGC
The DNA here is from genome assembly GCF_009832905.1 of Stenotrophomonas sp. 364. Lineage (NCBI taxonomy): Bacteria > Pseudomonadati > Pseudomonadota > Gammaproteobacteria > Lysobacterales > Lysobacteraceae > Stenotrophomonas > Stenotrophomonas sp. 364. The sequence goes on along the minus strand of NZ_CP047135.1, from coordinate 1,596,343 downwards.
CTTCCTGCCAGCGCAGCAGGCCGGTATCGACGAACACGCAGGTCAGCTTGTCGCCGATCGCCTTGTGCAGCAGCGCGGCCACCACGGACGAATCGACGCCGCCGGACAGGCCGAGGATCACTTCGTCATCGCCGACCTGCTCGCGCACGCGGGCGATCTGGTCATCGATGATGTTGGCGGCGGTCCACAGGGTTTCGCAGCCGCACACGTCCACCACGAAGCGGCGCAGCAGCGCCTGGCCCTGCAGGGTGTGGGTCACTTCCGGGTGGAACTGCACGCCGTACCAGCGCTTTTCTTCGTTGGCCATCGCGGCCACCGGGATGCGGTCGGTCACGGCGGTGACGGTGAAGCCCGGCGGGGCGACGGAGACGTGGTCGCCGTGGCTCATCCAGACGTTCAACTTCGGCTCGCCGCCGTGGTCACTCAGGCCCTTGAACAGCGCATCGGGATGCACGACGTTGACTTCGGCATGGCCGAACTCGCGCTGGTCGGCCGCTTCGGTGGCGCCACCGAGCTGGGCGGCCAGGGTCTGCATGCCGTAGCAGATGCCGAAGATCGGCAGGCCGCTGTCGAACACTTCCTGCGGCGCGGCAGGCGCGCCCGCCAGCGTGGTCGATTCCGGGCCACCGGACAGGATGATGCCCTTGGCGCCGAACGCGGCGATGTCGGCCGGGTTGTGGTCCCATGCCCAGATTTCGCAGTACACGCCGAGCTCGCGGATGCGGCGCGCGATCAGCTGGGTGTACTGCGCGCCGAAATCGAGGATGAGGATCTTGTCGTTATGGATGTTGGTCATGGCGCCCTGGGCAATGCAGGAAAGAAAACAGGAAACGAATACGAAAACCTGCGGCCGATAGAGAAAGAGGAACGGGAATCAGCTTCCTCGTTCCTCTTTGCTCATGCCGCATCAGGCGCGGTAGTTCGGCGGCTCTTTGGTGATCTGCACGTCGTGGACGTGGCTCTCACGTTGGCCGGCGCCGCTGATCTTGACGAACTTCGGCTTGCTGCGCATGTCTTCGACAGTGCCGCAGCCCACGTAGCCCATGGTGGCGCGCAGGCCGCCCATCAGCTGGTGGATGATGCCGCCCACCGGGCCGCGATACGGCACGCGGCCTTCGATGCCTTCGGGCACCAGCTTGTCGGCGCTGGAGGCGTCCTGGAAGTAGCGGTCCTTGGACCCCTTCTCCATCGCAGCCAGCGAGCCCATGCCGCGGTAGCTCTTGTAGGAGCGGCCTTGGAACAGCTCGGTTTCGCCGGGCGATTCCTCGGTACCGGCCAGCAGGCCACCGATCATGATGGTGGAGGCACCGGCGGCCAGCGCCTTGCCGATGTCGCCGGAGTAGCGGATGCCACCGTCGGCGATCAGCGGGATGCGGTCCTGCAGCGCTTCGGCCACCAGGTCGATCGCGGTGATCTGCGGCACGCCGACACCGGCGACCACGCGGGTGGTGCAGATCGAGCCCGGGCCGATGCCGACCTTGACCGCGTCCGCGCCACAGTCCAGCAGCGCCAGCGCGGCTTCGCCGGTGCAGATGTTGCCACCCACGACCTGCACGTTCGGGAAGTTCTTCTTGACCCAGCGCACGCGTTCCAGCACGCCCTGCGAATGGCCGTGCGCGGTGTCCACCACCAGCACGTCCACACCGGCGGCGACCAGTGCTTCAACGCGGCGATCGGTGTCGCCGCCGACGCCTACCGCAGCACCCACCAGCAGGCGCGTGGCGGTGTCCTTGGCGGCGTTGGGGTAGTCGGTGTTCTTCTGGATGTCCTTGACGGTGATCAGGCCACGCAGGGCGAAATCATCGTTGACCACCAGGATCTTTTCGATGCGGTTGCGGTGCAGCAGCTGCAGCACTTCTTCCGATGCGGCGCCTTCCTTGACCGTGATCAGGCGATCCTTCTTGGTCATGATGTGGCGGACCGGATCGTCCAGCTCGGTCTCGAAGCGCATGTCACGGTGGGTGACGATGCCGACCAGCTGGCCGCCGCCGTCCACGACCGGCACGCCGGAGATGTTGCGCGCCTGGGTCAGGGCCAGCACGTCGCGGATGGTGGTTTCCGGGCCGACCGTGATCGGGTCGCGGATGACACCGGCCTCGAACTTCTTGACCTGGGCCACTTCGGCGGCCTGCTGCTCCACGGTCAGGTTCTTGTGGATGATGCCCATGCCACCGAGCTGGGCCATGGCGATGGCCAGGCGTGCTTCGGTGACCGTATCCATGGCCGCGGAAAGGATCGGAAGCTTCAGCCGCAGGTCGCGGGTCAGCCGGGTTTCCAGGCTGACATCCTTGGGCAGGATCGTGGAGTGTGCGGGGACGAGCGAGACGTCGTCGTAGGTGAGAGCTTCAGCCTGGATGCGCAGCATCGGCATACCCGAGATGTGGGGAAGCGCGACATTTTACCCTGATTCGGCCCGCTTGGGCAGGGGGCCGGTGCGACGCTGTGTCGCGCCAGCGAACGGTAGAACCCACCGTTGGTCGGCTGCCCTTCGAGCGATGCGCCACCGCGCCAACGGCAGCCGACCAACGGTCGGCTCTACCCGGGGTGGCCGCCGCGGACCGTTGGTCGGCACAGGGCGACCGGGGATTGCCGCCGCGGACCGTTGGTTGGCGCAGAGCGACCGAGATTGCCGCCTCGGACCGTTGGTCGGTAGAGGGCGCCCGGAGATTGCCGCCACGGTAGGTGCCGACCGTTGGTCGGCACGGGGCGCGCGCCGCCTGGGCATCCGGGCGAAGCGCCGACCGGGGTCGGCACGGGCGGTCAGACCGCCGCTTCTGCGGCTTCCAGCGTGTTCTGCATCAACGTGGCCACGGTCATCGGCCCTACCCCGCCCGGGACCGGGGTGATCCAGCTGGCGCGCTGGGCGGCGGCCTCGAAGCCGACGTCGCCGACCAGGCGGCCGTCGTCCAGGCGGTTGATACCCACGTCGATCACCACGGCGCCCGGCTTCACCCATTCACCCGGCACGATGCCCGGGCGGCCCACCGCCACCACCAGGATGTCGGCGTCGCGCACGCTGCGCTCCAGCACATCGCGCGGGGTGAACTTGTGGCAGCTGGTTACGGTGCAGCCGGCGATCAGCAGTTCCAGGCCCATCGGGCGCCCCACGTGGTTGCTCACGCCCACGATGGTGGCGTTGCGGCCGCGCACCGGCTGGTCGGTGTGGCCCAACAGGGTGACGATGCCGCGCGGGGTGCAGGGGCGCAGGCCGAACTCGCGCAGGGCCAGGTGGCCCACGTTCTCGGGGTGGAAACCGTCCACGTCCTTGCGCGGGTCGATGCGGTGGATCAGCCGGCTGGCGTCGGGAATGCCCGGCAGCGGCAGCTGCACCAGGATGCCGTGGATCTTGGGGTCGGCGTTGAGCTGGTCGATCAGTTCCAGCAACTGGGCCTCGTTGGTGCCGGCCGGCAGGTCGTAATCGAAGGCCTCGATGCCCACCTTCTCGGCGGCGCGGCGCTTGTTGCGCACGTACACGGTCGAGGCCGGGTCACCGCCCACCAGCACCACGGCCAGGCCCGGGCGGCTGCCACCGGCCGCCAGGCGGGCATCCACCCGCACTTTGAGGCTGTCCAGCAGGTCTTCAGCGATGCGGCGCCCATCCAGGATGCGGGCGGGGGCGGCAGGTGCGGGGGTCGGTGAGCTCATCGAGGGCGGCAGGCGGGGGCGGCGGGGACGCCATTGTCCCCGATTAGGCCCGCCCCGCCCACCGGCGCGTCATTCCTCTTCCGGCACTTCGTCGGCGTTGAGCGTGCGTGCCTTGCGCTTGGGCGCGGTGAACGGCGTGGGCGTGGGCACGCCCGGCAGCGCCGTGCCGAACACCATGTGCGCCCCGGCGCGCAGGCTGCCACCGGCCATTTCCAGCTCGAAGCGCTCGGCGTCGCGCTCGCGGATCTGCTCGGCGATCTCGCGCGCATCGTCCTGGTCGGCGCCCAGTTCCATCAAGGCGACCTGGCCGAACTGCAACGCCGATTCGAAGGTCTCGCGGATCTGGTAGTCCACGCCGGCATGGATCAGCCGCAGCGAATGCTCGCGGTCGAACGAGCGCACCAGCAGCTTGGCCTGCGGGAACTGATGGGTGACCAGTTCCACGATGCGGTCGGCGTCCTGGGCGTTGTTGACGCACACCGCGATGGCACGCGCCGAGCCCGCACCGGAGGCGTGCAGCACGTCCAGGCGGGTGCCGTCGCCGTAGTAGATCTTGAAGCCGAAGCGCTCGGCGTTGTGGATCATGTCCACATCGTTGTCGATGATGGTCACGTCCACGTCGCGTGCCAGCAGCGACTGGCTGGCGACCTGACCGAAGCGGCCGAAGCCGATCATCAACACGCTGCCGGACAGGCCGTCGGCTTCTTCAACGCCATCCAGCGACACTTCGCGGTCGGGCATCAGCTTGTCGTGCAGCAGTACGAACAGCGGCGTGAGCGCCATCGACAGCACCACGATCGCGGTCAGGTTGGCGTTGACCTCCACCCCGATCACACCGGCCGCTGCGGCCGCGGAAAACAGCACGAACGCGAACTCGCCGCCCTGCGCCATCACCACGCCGCGGTCCAGCGCCTGGCGGTGGTCGCTGCCCATGATGCGCGCCACGATGTAGATGCACACGCCCTTGGCCAGCATCAGCGCGAACACGCCCGAGACGATCAGCGGCCAGTTGTTGGCCACCACGGTGAGGTCCAGCGCCATGCCCACGCTGAGGAAGAACAGCCCCAGCAGGATGCCGCGGAACGGCTCGATGTCCGCTTCAATCTGGTGGCGGAACGTGGATTCGCTGAGCAGCACGCCAGCCAGGAACGCGCCCATCGCCATCGACAGCCCGCCCAGCTGCATGAGCAGCGCCGCCCCCAGCACCACCAACAGCGCGGCGGCGGTCATCACTTCGCGCGCCTTGGCCGCGGCCAGGATGCGGAACAACGGATTGAGCAGGAACCGGCCCACCAGCACCAGGCCGACGATGGCGCCGGCACCGATGCCCACGCTGAGCCAGCGCGAGCTGTCGCCGGCGTCGGCCTGCACCGGGGCCATGAAGGCCACCACGGCCAGCAGCGGCACGATCAGCAGGTCTTCAAACAGCAGGATCGAGACGATCTTCTGCCCGGACGGCAGGGCAATGTCGCCGCGCTCGGCCAACAGTTGCATCACCACCGCGGTGGAGGTCAGCACAAAGCCGAAGGCACCGATAAAGGCCACGTTGACCGGGAACCCAAACAGCATGCACACGCCGGTCAGCACTGCGCCGCAGACCACGATCTGCAGCGTGCCGAGGCCGAAAATCTCGTTGCGCAGGCCCCACAGGTGCGAGGGACGCATTTCCAGCCCGATCACGAACAGGAACATGACCACGCCGAGTTCGGCGGTGTGCAGGATGGCCTGCGGATCGGAGAACCAGCCAAAGCCGAACGGGCCGATGGCCAGGCCGGCAGCGAAGTACCCCAGCACCGAGCCCAATCCCAGCCGTCGGAACAGCGGCACCATCACCACCGCCGCACCCAGCAGCGCCACGACTTTCACCAGCTCACTGGCACCTGCTTCGACCGCCATGCGGTTGTTTCCCCGGACTACATAGAGGACTCAACGATAGGGCAAAGCGCCGAGCGGCAATAGCATCCACGTTGCGCATGATCGTGCCGAAAACAGAACGATGGACCAGGTGACGGCGAGGATCGTCCTGAATTCACGTAGAGCCGGGCTCTGCCCGGCTGGCCGGCAACACGCGAAATGCAGCCGGGCAGAGCCCGGCACTACGGGGGCGTCGCAATCACGTAGAGCCGGGCTCTGCCCGGCTGGCCGGCAACACGCGAAATGCAGCCGGGCAAAGCCCGGCGCTACGGGGTCGCCGCAATCACGTAGAGCCGGGCTCTGCCCGGCTGGCCAGCACCGTGCGAAATGCAGCCGGGCAGAGCCCGGCGCTACGGGGCGCCGCAATCACGTAGAGCCGGGCTCTGCCCGGCTGGCCGGCAACACGCGAAATGCAGCCGGGCAAAGCCCGGCGCTACGGGGTCGCCGCAATCACGTAGAGCCGGGCTCTGCCCGGCTGGCCAGCACCGTGCGAAAAGCAGCCGGGCAGAGCCCGGCGCTACGGGGTCGCCGCAATCACGTAGAGCCGGGCTCTGCCCGGCTGGCCGGCAACACGCGAAATGCAGCCGGGCAGAGCCCGGCGCTACGGGGTCGACGCAATCACGTAGAGCCGGGCTCTGCCCGGCTGGCCGGCACCGTGCGAAATGCAGCCGGGCAGAGCCCGGCGCTACGGGTCGCCGCAATCACGTAGAGCCGGGCTCTGCCCGGCTGGCCAGCACCGTGCGAAATGCAGCCGGGCAGAGCCCGGCGCTACGGGGTCGACGCAATCACGTAGAGCCGGGCTCTGCCCGGCTGGCCGGCAACACGCGAAATGCAGCCGGGCAAAGCCCGGCGCTACGGGGTCGACGCAATCACGTAGAGCCGGGCTCTGCCCGGCTGACCAGCAACGTGCGAAATGCAGCCGGGCAGCACCCACGCTACGGCCCGCTGCAGAACGCGGCGTAATCGATGTACCCGGGAAACGCCTTCCCCGGCGCGCACAGCGGGCAGGCCGGATCGGGGCGAAGCCGGGTCTCACGAAAACGCATGCCCAGTGCATCGAAACTCAGCAGCCGCCCGACCAGAGGCTCGCCGATGCCCAGCAGCAGCTTGAGCACCTCGGTGGCCTGGAGCAGGCCGACCATCCCCGGCAGCACGCCCAGCACGCCGGCTTCCGAACAGTTGGGCGCGAATTCCGGCGGCGGTGGCTCCGGGAACAGGCAGCGGTAGCACGGGGCCTGGCCACGCTGGCGGCCGGCGTCGAACACGCTGACCTGCCCGGTGAAGCGCTCGACCGCGCCATACACGAGCGGAACGCGGTGCTGGAGACAGGCATCGTTGAGCAGATAGCGCAGCGGGAAGTTGTCCGAGCCGTCCAGCACCACGTCCACCCCGTCCAGCAGTGCATCGACGTTGTCGGCGCTGACACGCACCTGCACGGCCTCCACATCCAGGTGCGGATTGAGCGCCAGCAGGCGGTCGCGTGCCGACAGCACCTTGGGCATGCCGACGCTGGCGTCGGTGTGCAGGATCTGGCGCTGCAGGTTGCTGCGCTCCACCACATCGTCATCGGCGATACGCAGATGCCCTACCCCGGCCGCCGCCAGATAGAAGGCCGCAGGGGCACCCAGTCCACCGGCACCGAGCACCAGCACGCGCGAGGCCAACAATGTCTGCTGACCGGTCACGCCCACCTGGGGCAGCAGCAGGTGGCGCGCGTAGCGCGCGTTGAAGTCGCGCTCGGCGTCGGTCTGCAGCGGCTGCACCAGGGGCAGTCCGTCGGCACGCCAGGCGTTGGTGCCACCGTCCACGGACGCCAGATCCGTGTAGCCCAGATCGGCCAGCGCGCTTGCCGCGTCCAGCGATCGCCGGCCGCTCTGGCAGATCAACACGACCTCGCGATCAATGGTGGGCAGGTGCGTCGAGGGCGATGCCAGCAGCTCGCCCTTGGCGATGCCCAGCGCGCCTTCGGCCATGCCGACGGCGCGTTCGTGCGCCTCGCGCACGTCGATGAGCAACGCGCCACGGGCGACGCGTTCGCGGGCCTGTGCGGGGGTGAGTTCGGGGATCGTGCTCATGCCGGGATTATCGCGCACCGGCGCGCACGCGGTGGGTTTGTCGCGGTTGCCGGCCAGCGGCCGGCATTACCGGCGCGTGCCGGGCAGCCGGGGGCACCGTAACGAAAAGAGCCGGCTTTCGCCGGCTCTTCGTGGATCACTTGCCCTTGACGTGCTTGATCAGGCGCCGTTTGCGCTTGATCTGACGCTCGGTGAGTACGTTCTTCTTGCCCTCGTAAGGGTTCACGCCCTCGCGGAAGATGAACTGCACCGGGGTACCAACCAGCTTGAAGCGCTTGCGGAAGAAGTTCTCCAGGTAGCGCTTGTACGACTCCGGCAGATCCTTCAGGCGCGTGCCGTGCACGATGAAGGTCGGCGGGTTGGAGCCGCCCGGATGCACGTAGCGCAGCTTGGACACGTGACCACGGATCGCCGGCGGCGGGTTGGTCTCGTAGGCCACTTCCAGCGCCTTGTTGACCTCGCTGGTGCTGAACTCATGCGTCGCCGAGGCATGCGCGGCGTGGATGCAGCGGAACAGCTCGCGCAGGCCCGAGCCATGCTTGGCCGAGATGCGCACCACTTCGGCCCACGGCACGAAGCCGAGCTTGCGCGACACCAGCGCTTCGGCCTGCTCGCGCTGGTAGTCGGTGAGGCCATCCCACTTGTTGATCGCAACGACCAACGCACGGCCGGCATCGAGCACCGCGCCCAGCACGCTGGCGTCCTGGTCGGTCACGCCTTCGGACGCGTCCAGCATCAGCACGGCCACCTGGCACTGCTCGATCGCCTGCAGCGTCTTGATCACGCTGAACTTCTCGACCACCTCCTCAACGCGCGCCTTGCGACGCAGGCCGGCGGTGTCGATCAGGCGGTACTCGCGACCGTCGCGCTCCATGTCCACCGCGATCGAGTCGCGGGTGGTACCGGGCACTTCGGAGGCGATCATGCGCTCTTCTCCCAGCAGGCGATTGACCAGCGTCGACTTGCCCACGTTGGGGCGGCCCACGAAGGCAATGCGGATGCGGTTGGGATCGGTGTCGAGGGTTTCGGTGGTGCCCTCTTCGGGCAGCCGCTCCACGACTTCGTCCAGCAGATCGTCAAGACCCTGGCGGTGCGCGGCCGACACGGTCAGCATTTCGCCGAAGCCGTAGCGGGCGAACTCCGACCGCACGGTGTCTTCGTTCATGCCGTCGATCTTGTTGATCAGCAGCAGCGTCGGACGCGCCAGCTTGCGCAGCCAGGACAGGATCTCGTCGTCCATCGGGCCCTCACGGGCATCGACCACGAACAGGATCAGATCCGCCTCGGCGGCGGCAGCGCGGGCCTGACGCGCGGTAGCGCCAGCCAGGCCTTCTTCTTCACCGGCGATACCGCCGGTATCGACCACCAGGAACGGGTGGTCTTCGTTAAGACGACAAACACCGTAATTACGGTCCCGGGTCACGCCGGGCTGGTCATGGACCAGCGCGTCGCGCGTACGGGTAAACGCATTGAACAGCGTGGACTTGCCGACATTCGGCCGTCCAACCAGGGCGACCAAGGGCAGCATCGCGGTAACTCCTTATTGTGCCAACCGGAATGCGGTCAGCTTTCCATCAACGTTCTGCACCAGCAGAATCCCATCGGCGGTTACCGGCTGCGCCAGCAGGGCGTCACCGCCACTCTTGGCGCGAGCGGCAAGCTCGCCATTATCCGTCCGCAACCAGTGCAGGTAGCCCTTGTAATCGCCTACAACGACGTAGTCGCCCTGCACCGCCGGCCCGGTCAGCGAGCGGCGCGCCAACGCGGTCTGCGACCACATCGCGCTGCCACTGTTCTTGTCCAGGCCGAACACGCCACCCTTGTTGTCGGTGACAAACACATTGCCCGAGGTCAGGGCCACGCCACCGGCGCCGCCATGATCACGCGACCACAGCGGACGGCCGGTCGGGCCTTCGATCGCCATGGTCTGGTTCTTGAAGCTGCCCACGAACAGGGTGTTGCCTTCCAGCACCGGCGCACCGTCCACGTCGGACATGCGCTCCAGTTCGGTACGGCCTTCGCCGTTGGCGACCATCTGGTCCCACACGGTGCGGCCATCGGTCATTGCCAGGGCCGACACGCTGCCATCATCGTTGCCGACGAACAGCACGCCCGGGCCGGTCACCACGGCGGCATTGCCGCGCACGGTCAGCGCCGGCAGCTCACGCGGGTTGAACCAGCGCTGGGTGCCGTTGTCGGCGTCCAAGGCGGTCACGCGACCGTCGTTGCTGCGCACGAACACCATGCCCTGGGCGATTGCAGGGGCGGCGATCACTTCGCCGGGCACCTTGGCGCGCCACTTCTCGGCACCATCCTCGGCGCTCAGGGCGATCACCTGGCCGTCCAGCGTCCCGATCACCACCAGGCCGTCACCGACGCCGGGGCCGCCGGACAGGCGCAGCTTGGGCTTCTTCTTTTCCTTGGCCGGCTCCCAGGTCCAGACCTTCTTGCCGGTCTGCAGGTCGATGGCGTGCACGCCGCCGTAAATGGCCGCCGCGTAGACGCGGCCATCGGCCACGGTCGGGCCCTGGCGAACGCCGATGCGCTTCTCGCCCTTGCCGACGTTCACGCTCCAGAGCCGGTCCACTTTCACGGTCGGCTCGAACTTCACCAGTTCAGCCGGTTCCAGCGCCTTCTTGGCTGCTGCATCCTTGCCGGCGAACCACCCCTTGACGGTGGAGCAGCCAGACAGCGCCACGCCCAGCAGAACCAGGGTGGCAACGCGCTTGATCATGACCATATGCTTCATTACACCGACTCCGCAGCATCGGTGACGGTGCCACCGGCATCCATCACTTTGGTTTCAAGCAGGCGCCGCTGCGGCGCTGCCACGTCCAGCGTCTTGAGCGCCTTCTCATACTGTTGCCGGGCCGCATCACGCTTGCCCTGCGCCATCAGCGCATCGCCATGGATTTCCAGGCTGGCGCTGTCGCTGGCGGTGCCAAGCGCCTTGATCGCGTCATCGGCCTTGCCGGTGGCCAGCAACAGGCGTGCGATGCGCTGCTCGATCACCGGCTGGAACTCCGGGTCGGCCTTGATCGCACGCAGCGTTGCCAGCGCATCTTCGTTCTTGCCTGCCTCGACCTGGGCCTTGGCCAGCTGCAGCGCGGCCAGGTCCGAGTAGATGTTGGCCTTGCCGTCGTCGAGCGCCTTCACGCCCTTGGCCGCCTGGGCCAGATCCTTGTCCTGCAGGTGCTTGAGCACCGCCTGGTACTGGACGTTGGCGCCGGCCAGCTGGTTGCTGTGGTCCTTCTGCCACCACTGCCAACCGGCGATGCCGCCGATTGCGATCGCCACGCCGGCGAGGATGCTGACACCATTCTTCCGCAGCCAGCCGCGGACGCGTTCACTTTGTTCGTGCTCGTCGAGCAGGTCGTCGATCGCCATGCGTACTCTCGCCCCGTCCGTGAGGAGGGGCTGTTTGAATTGGATTGGGAAACGCGACTCAGTGCGAAACTGGGGCCACGGAGCCGTCAGAGGATACCGTAAAGCGTGCCACGTTGGCTCGCTGGTACGGCGAAAGGTCGACGATAGTGCCCGCCTGCTGAACCTCGACCGCCGACGCATTGCCCAGCACCATGCGGCCCACCTGGCCCGGCGTGAAGCTGCGCGCTTCGCCCGATTTGATCAGTGCCTTTTCCACGGTACTGCCATCGGGGGCCGCGATATCGACCCAGCTGTCGCCATTGAACTGCAGGCTGAGCGCACCGGCCGGCGCTGCTGCGGTGGCCGCAGGGCGTGGCACGGGGGTCAGTGACGCCAGGTAAGGCGCCGAAGGCGTTCCGGCAGCCGCACTGGTCGGTGCGGGCGCCGCCGGGGTGGTCTCGGCCGGAACGGCACCGCCGCCCACCGGGACGGCCGCCGGGATCACATCCAGCGACGCGGTATTGGGGGTGTTGGCGCTGCCGTCGAAGTGGCCCCGGGTGGCAAACCAGACCGGCACCGCCAGTACGGCGGTGATGCCCACATACAGCACGCGGCGCCCCAGGCTCTCGGCAATGCGCCGGGCCCGCGGAGTATGGGTGTGGCTGACCAGCTGCGGCGGCACCACCGGTCCGATCCGGGCCTGTTCCAGCACATCGCCTAGATCGATCTTCAGCAGGCGCGCATAGCTGCGCAACTGGCCGCGCACGAACACCGGGGCGCCAAGGCGGTCCCATTGCTCGGCTTCCAGCGACTTCACCACCTGCACCGGCATGTGCAACTGCTGCCCTACCGCTTCAAGCGTCAGCCCTGCCGCTTCGCGCGCCTGGCGGAGACGGACCCCACAGCCGGCAGCGGCATCAAAAGCGTTCACAGTCTGGTCATCAATCACAATGCTTCAACCCCGGGAATTAGGAGCCGCATCCTGCGGAAATTCGTCGCGAATTCGCTGCAGATAGCGACCCGATGCAACCGTGTCGCCCAACTGCGCCTCGATTTCAGAGGCAAGTTGTAACACGGAACGTGTGGCCGGTGCAGCCGCAAGACGACGTTGGGAGAAGGCCCGCGCCTCGAAATAGCGGCCTTGGGCGAACTCGCTGCGCGCCATCGACTCCAGCGCATAGGCGTTGCCCGGCTCGGCCTGCAGGGCGGCACGCAGGTCGCGGGCGGCCCGTTCGGACTGGCCGGCGTCCAGCGCACAGCCACCGGCATTGGCCAGCGCCGACGCCGGTGTGGCATAGCCCGGCGCGGCAAGCGCGCGGTCAAACCAGACCAGCGACTCGGCCGGGCGGCCATGTGTACATAACCACGCACCATAATTGTTAAGGACGTCCCCGCGCTCGGGCGCCAGCTCGGCGGCCTTGCGGTAGAGTCCGCCGGCGGCGGTATCCTCGCCGCGCCGTGCAGCCAGCGTGGCCAGCATCAGGTAGGCCTCGGGCCGGTCGCCATCCAGCTTGAGCGCCGTCCGGGCGTTTTTCTCCGCCGCCGCCAGCGAGCCGGATTGATAGGCCCGGTCGGCCAGGGTCATCTGGTCCTGGTAATTCAACCGGCGGCGCGTGGCCGCGCTGTCACGGACTTCATAGGTGGGAGCCACACCGAGCGGCGCACTGGGCGCTCGCTTGCCTTCTTTACCGCAGCCGACCAATGCCAGCGCGATGAAAACAACGGCTGGCAATCGGAAATCAGGCAGCGGCATCCCGGCTTTTCCCATCCTGGAGCGTCTTGTTGAACTCGGCCTGGCGGCGCGTGCGGTCCATCACCTGGCCCTTGAGCTGGCCACAGGCGGCGTCGATGTCGTCGCCGCGGGTGCGTCGGACCATCGTCAGGACCTGCGAATCCAGCAGGATCTTCTGGAAGGCACGGATCTCGGTGTCGCCGGAGCGCTCATAGCGCGTGCCCGGGAACGGATTGAAGGGGATCAGGTTGACCTTGCCCGAGTGCGACGCCTGCACGGCGTTGTCGAACTGGCGCATCAGCCGCGCCAGCTGGCGGGCGTGTTCGGGCTGGTCGTTGATGCCCTTCATCAGGGTGTATTCGAAGGTGACCGATTCGCGGCGCTTGTTGGCACGCAGGTAACGTGCGCACGAGGCCATCAGCTCGACGATCGGGTACTTCTTGTTGAGCGGCACCAGGGTTTCGCGCAGCGCATCGTTGGGCGCATGCAGCGACACCGCCAGCGATACGTCGCTCTCGGCGGACAGCCGGTCGATCTGCGGCACCAGGCCCGAGGTGGACAGGGTCACGCGCTTGTTGGCCAGCCCGTAGCCCAGGTCGTCGCGCATCACGCTCATGGCGCGCACGACGTTGTCGAAATTCATCAACGGCTCGCCCATGCCCATCATCACCACGTTGGTGAGACGACGCTGCTTGTGCGGGATGTTGCCCAGATGCCGCGCCGCCACCCACACCTGGCCGATGATCTCGGCGGTGGACAGGTTGCGGTTGAAGCCCTGGGTAGCAGTCGAACAGAACGTGCAGTTCAGCGCACAGCCGACCTGCGAGGACACGCACAGCGTGCCGCGGTTCTTGTCCGGGATGTAGACCGCCTCGATGGCGTTCTTGCCATCGTTGCCCATCGCCAGCAGCCACTTGTGGGTGCCGTCGTTGGACGGTTTGTCGAACACGATGTTCGGGACCAGCACCTCGGCATGCTGCTTGAGCTTGGCGCGCAAGGCCTTGCCGAGGTCGGTCATTTCATCGAAATCGGTGACGTAGTGATGGTGAATCCACTTCATCACCTGATGGGCACGGTAGCGCGCCTCGCCGAGGGTCTCGGCGAAGAAGCGCTCCAGACCCTCGCGATCGAGGTCGAGCAGGTTCTGCTTGGCCACAGCCACGCTCGGGACGAGCACGGATGGGATGGCGGTTGGCTGTACGACCTCGTTCACGGCATCACTCTCAGCGCGAGACGACTTCGGTCGCGGCGAAGAAGTAGGCGATTTCGATCGCGGCATTCTCAACCGAGTCCGAGCCGTGGGCGGCATTGGCATCGATGGATTCAGCGAAGTCGGCGCGGATGGTGCCCGCAGCGGCTTCCTTCGGATTGGTGGCGCCCAGCAGGTCGCGGTGGGCCAGGACGGCGTTGTCGCCTTCCAGGGCCTGGATCATCACCGGGCCGGAGATCATGAACTCGACCAGCGCGTTGAAGAACGGACGCTCGCGGTGCACGGCGTAGAAGCCTTCGGCTTCACGGCGCGACAGCTGCTTGTACTTGGCGGCGACGACCTTCAGGCCGGCCTTTTCGAAGCGGGCGTAGATTTCACCGATGACGTTCTTGGCGACGGCGTCCGGCTTGATGATGGAAAGGGTGCGCTCCAGCGCCATGGGAATTCTCCGTTGGGCGGGCCACTGATCGGCCCGAGAGTAACATGAAAAAAACCCGCGTCGAAACGCGGGCTTAGCCTGATATACGTGAGGCAATTCTAACGTGTAACCCGCCCATGCGGTAGTGCCGGCCGCTGCCCGGCAAACCCACCAATGCCAAGCGGAGCCCCCCGTTCAGGCGGTGCGGGGATTGCCGGGCAGGTCCCGCCACGACGATGAACGGAGCCGGCGCTTTTGTGCGTCGCACAATGCGCCCGCGCAGCCCCGGGTCTAATATCAAACAATCGTTTGATTGAACCCTGCCCGACCCATGGCCAAGCCCGCTCATTTCTCCACCAAGGACCGCATTCTCGGCGCCGCCGAGGAGCTGTTCGCGCAGCATGGCTTCGCCGGCACCTCGCTCCGCCAGGTCACCAGCCAGGCCGATGTGAACATCGCGGCGGTCAATTACCACTTCGGCTCCAAGGAAAACCTGGTCAACGAGGTGTTCCGCCGGCGCATGGACGAGATGACCACCGCCCGCCTGGCCCAGCTGGACACGGCCCGCCGCGAGCACCCCGGCCAGCTGCGCCCGGTGCTGGCGGCCTTCGTCGAGCCGGCCCTGGCGATGGCCCAGGACCGCCAGACCGGGGGCGCCTTCGTCCGCGTGATCGCCCGCGCCTACGCGGAGAAGAACGACAACCTGCGCAAGTTCCTGTCCGACCACTACGGCCACGTGCTGCGCGACTTCGGCAAGGCCATCGCGGCCTGCGTGCCGGAGCTCAGCAAGGAAGAGCTGTACTGGCGGCTGGACTTCCTGGCCGGCTCGCTGACCTATGCAATGGCCGACTTCGGCCTGATCAAGCGACCCGCCGGTGTCACCGAAGCGGCGCATCGTGCCCATGCCGCCCGCGAACTGATCCACTTCGCCGAAGCCGGTTTCCGCGCCAGCGCGGTCACCGATGCTCCGTCGACCTCCCTTTCCACCCCGTAGAGCCGGGCTCTGCCCATTGAACCCTCCGTAGAGCCGGGCCCTGCCCGGCTGCCAGACCAACAAAGGCTTATCGACATGTCCAATTCCCTGCTAGTCCGCCGCGCCGCCGTGCTGGGTGCCGGCGTCATGGGTGCCCAGATCGCGGCCCACCTGACCAACGCCGGCGTCGACACCGTGCTGTTCGACCTTCCCGCCAAGGAAGGTCCGGCCGATGGCATCGTGCTCAAGGCAATCGCCAACCTGGGCAAGCTCAGCCCTGCCCCGCTGGCCAGCAAGTCCTACGCCGAGGCGATCACACCGGCCAACTACGAGACCGGCCTGGAGCAGCTCAAGGACTGCGACCTGATCATCGAAGCCATCGCCGAACGGATGGACTGGAAGCAGGACCTGTACAAGAAGATCGCCCCGTTCGTGGCCAACCACGCCGTGCTGGCCTCCAACACCTCGGGCCTGGGCATCAACAAGCTCGCCGACGTGTTGCCCGAGCAGCTGCGCCACCGCTTCTGCGGGGTGCATTTCTTCAACCCGCCGCGCTATATGCACCTGGCCGAGCTGATCCCGGCCAGCACCACCGACGCGGCCGTGCTGGAAGGCCTGGAAGCCTTCCTGGTCACCACGCTGGGCAAGGGCGTGGTGTACGCCAAGGACACCCCGAACTTCATCGGCAACCGCATCGGTGTGTTCTCGATCCTGTCCACCATCCACCACACGCAGGAATTCGGCCTGGGCTTCGATGAAGTGGACGGCCTGACCGGTCCGCTGGTCGGCCGCCCGAAGTCGGCCACCTACCGCACCTCCGACGTGGTCGGCCTGGACACCATGGCGCACGTGATCAAGACCATGGGTGACACCCTGCCCAACGATCCGTGGCATGAATTCTTCAAGTCGCCGAAGTGGCTGGATGCGCTGATCGCCAAGGGCGCGCTCGGCCAGAAGACCGGTGCCGGCATCTTCCGCAAGGTCGGCAAGGACATCGTGGTGCTGGATCTGGAGAAGCAGGACTACCGTCCGGCCGATCGCACCGCCGCACCGGAAGTGGTCGAGATCCTGAAGATCAAGAACCCGGCCGAGAAGTTCGCCAAGCTGCGCGAAAGCCAGCATCCGCAGGCGCAGTTCCTGTGGGCGACCTTCCGCGACCTGTTCCACTACAGCGCCTACCACCTGGCCGACATCGCCGAAACCGCGCGCGACGTCGACCTGGCCATCCGCTGGGGCTACGGCTGGTCGCTGGGCCCGTTCGAAACCTGGCAGGCCGCCGGCTGGAAGCAGGTGGCGCAGTGGATCGCCGATGACATCGTGGCCGGCAAGAGCATGAGCAATGCGCCGCTGCCCGACTGGGTGTTCGACGGCCGCGACGGCGTGCACGCCGCCGAAGGCAGCTACAGCCCGACCCGCAACGCCAAGCTGCCGCGCTCGGCGCTGCCGGTCTACCAGCGCCAGCGCTTCCCGGATCCGCTGCTGGGCGAGACGTTTGCCCCGGGCGAAACCGTGTTCGAGAACGACGGCGTGCGCATGTGGCACGACGGCGACGGGATCGCGGTGGTCAGCTTCAAGACCAAGATGAACACCGTCTCCGACCACGTGCTCAACGGCCTGCAGGAAGCGATCAAGCGCGCCGAGAAGGACTACAAGGGCCTGGTGATCTGGCAGCAGAAGGAACCCTTCTCGGCCGGTGCCGACCTGGCCGGCGCGCTCGGCCTGCTGCAGGCCGGCAAGGTCGACCAGTTCGAAGAGATGGTGCACAACTTCCAGCGCACCAGCCAGGCCATCAAGTATTCGCTGGTGCCGGTGGTGACCGCCGTGCGCGGCCTGGCCCTGGGTGGCGGCTGCGAGTTCCAGATGCACAGCGCCAAGAGCGTGGCCGCGCTGGAAAGCTACATCGGCCTGGTCGAGGCCGGCGTCGGCCTGCTGCCGGCCGGCGGTGGCCTGAAGGAGCTGGCCGTGCGCGCCTCGCAGGCGGCCGGTCCGGGCGGTGATGTGTTCGCCGAACTGAAGAAGACCTTTGAAACCGTCGCGATGGCCAAGGTCTCCAACTCGGCCGTCAACGCCAAGGAACTGGGCCTGATGCGCGCGACCGACAAGGTCGTGTTCAACAGCTTCGAGGCGCTGCATATCGCCAAGGCCGAAGTGCTGGCGCTGGCCGAAGGTGGCTACCGTCCGCCGATGCCGGCCCGCCGCATCCAGGTCGCCGGCGACGTCGGCATCGCCACGTTCAAGATGATGCTGGTCAACATGCTGGAAGGCCGTTTCATCAGCCCGTACGACTACGAGATTGCCGTGCGCATCGCCACCGTGCTGTGCGGTGGCGAAGTGGACCGCGGCACGCTGGTGGACGAAGAGTGGCTGCTGACCCTGGAGCGCAAGCACTTCGTCGAACTGGCCCAGCAGGAAAAGACCCAGGCCCGCATCGCGCACATGCTCAAGACCGGCAAGCCGCTGCGCAATTGATGGCGCGCCGGGCGCGACGGCCCCGTCCGCGCCCGGTCGGTGCCGACCGTTGGTCGGCACACCTGTCCCTACATTCAAGAGATCACTGCAATGACCAAGCAAATCCAGGACGCCTACATCGTCGCCGCCACCCGCACCCCGGTAGGCAAGGCGCCCAAGGGCGTGTTCCGCAACACCCGTCCCGACGACATGCTCGCCCACGTGCTCCGCTCGGTGGTCGCGCAGGCCCCGGGCATCGACGTCAACCGCATCGATGACGCCATCATCGGCTGCGCGATGCCGGAGGCCGAGCAGGGCATGAACGTGGCCCGCATCGGCGTGCTGCTGGCCGGCCTGCCCGACACCATCGCCGCGCAGACGGTCAACCGCTTCTGCTCCTCCGGCCTGCAGGCCGTGGCCATGGCCGCCGACCAGATCCGCCTGGGCAATGCCGACCTGATGCTGGCCGGTGGTACCGAGTCGATGTCGATGGTGCCGATGATGGGCAACAAGATCGCCATGGCCCCGAGCGTGTTCGACAACGACCACGTCGCCATCGCCTACGGCATGGGCATCACCGCCGAGAAGGTCGCCGAAGAGTGGAAGGTCTCGCGCGAGGAGCAGGACGCCTTCGCCCTGGCCTCGCACCAGAAGGCGATCGCCGCGATCCAGAACGGCGACTTCAAGGACGAGATCAGCCCCTACGACGTGCGCACCCGCCAGCCCGACCTGGCCGACGGCCGCCGCATCATCACCCGCGACAAGATCGTCGATACCGATGAAGGCCCGCGCCTGGATTCGTCCGCTGAAGGCCTGGCCAAGCTGCGTCCGGTGTTCCGCAACGGCCAGTTCGGCGGCACCGTCACGGCCGGCAACTCGTCGCAGATGAGCGACGGCGCCGGCGCCGTGCTGCTGGCCTCCGAACAGGCGGTCAAGGACTACGGCCTGAAGCCGCTGGCTCGTTTTGTCAGCTTCTCCGTTGCCGGCGTGCGCCCGGAAGTGATGGGCATCGGCCCGATCGCCGCGATCCCCAAGGCGCTGAAGCAGGCTGGCCTGACCCAGGACCAGCTGGACTGGATCGAGCTCAACGAAGCCTTTGCCGCACAGTCGCTGGCAGTGATCCGCGATTGCGGCCTGGACCCGTCCAAGGTCAACCCGCTGGGCGGCGCTATCGCCCTGGGCCACCCGCTGGGCGCGACGGGCGCGATCCGTACCGCCACCCTGCTGCACGGCCTGCGCCGTCGCCAGCAGAAGTACGGCATGGTCACCATGTGCATCGGCACCGGCATGGGCGCGGCGGGCATCTTCGAGTCGCTGTGATGTAGTGGGCGGTGCCGGCCCCAAGGCCGGCACCCTGCCCCCGCCGGACGGCATCGACCGTTGGTCGATGCGGGAACACCGACGAAATGCAAAAAGGGCAGCCGCGAGGCTGCCCTTTTTGATGGCGTGCGTACCGACCGACGGTCGGTAGCTACCGGGGGTCAGCCTTCGGCAAGCGCCTTCTTCATGATCTCGCGCGCCGGGTCGGCCAGCTTGTCGTTGTTCAACGCAAAGCGGATGGTGGCTTCGACCAGGCCCAGATGCGTGCCGCAATCGAAGCGCGTGCCTTCGAAACGGTACGCGTCCACGGGCTCGCTCTTGAGCAGCTCGGCGATGGCGTCGGTGAGCTGGATTTCACCGCCGGCACCGGTGCCGGTAGCTTCGAGCAGCTCGAAAATCTTCGGGCTCAGGACATACCGGCCGACCACGGCCAGGTCGCTGGGCGCGTCTTCCGGCTTGGGCTTCTCGACGATCGCGCTGATGTGCCCTTGGCGGCCATCGAACGCCTCGGTGGCGACGATGCCGTAGCTGCCGGTCTTCTCATGCGGCACGTCTTCCACCGCGATGATGCTGGCACCGCTGGACTGGTTCGCATCGGCCATCTGCTTGAGCGCACCGTCGCCACGGTTCCAGATCAGGTCGTCGGGCAGCAGCACCGCGAACGGTTCGTCACCGACGATCGCCTTGGCACACAGCACTGCGTGACCCAGGCCCAGCGCTTCAGCCTGGGTGACGAAGATCGCACGCACGCCATTGGGCAACACATGGCGTACCAGCTCCAGCTGCTCCAGCTTGCCGGCGCGTTCGAGCTTCTGTTCCAGCTCGTATGCCTTGTCGAAATAATCGGCCACCGCATGCTTGTAGCGGTTGGTGATGAAGATCAAGGTGTCGCAGCCAGCTTCGATCGCCTCGTCGACGGCGTACTGGATGAGCGGCCGATCAATGATCGGGAGCATCTCCTTGGGAACCGTCTTGGTTGCGGGAAGGAACCGGGTACCCAGTCCTGCCACGGGAAAAACCGCCTTGCGAATACGCTTGTTCGTCACAGCCTATTGGCCTCTCGTGCCGGGAAGGGAAGTACTTTAGCCGAGGCGACGTGATCGTCTTGTTGCAGGGGCGAGAACTCCGGCATGGTCGCGAACAGGATGCTGTTGATGGCATCGGTGTCGTAGGTTGCGATGGCCTCGCGCAGGCGCGGTATGTTGCCCAGCACCTGATCGCGCGCGAACGTGCGCACACCGGCTTCGAGAATCTTGGGATGCGCGGTCGGCCGGTAGTCCTCGTCGGAATAGAACAAGGTCTCGTGCAGCTTCTCGCCCGGACGTAGCCCGGTGTAGATGATCGCGATGTCCTTGTACGGCTGCTTGCCGGCCAGACGGATCATCTGCTCGGCCAGCACCCGGATCGGCACCGGCTCGCCCATGTCCAGCGTGTAGATCGCGCCATGCGATGCCGACGCGGCCGCCTGCAGAATCAACTGGCAGGCCTCGGGAATGGTCATGAAGTAACGGGTGACCTCCGGATCGGTCACGGTCACCGGCCCGCCCTTCATGATCTGGTCGCGGAACAACGGCACCACGCTGCCGGCCGACGCCAGCACGTTGCCGAAGCGCACCGTGACGAACCGCGTGTGGTTGGTTTTCTGGTCCAGGCTCTGGCAGATCATTTCCGCGTAGCGCTTGCTGGCGCCCAGCGCGTTGACCGGATCGACCGCCTTGTCGGTGGAGATGAACACGAAATGCTCGATGCGCGCTTCCACGCAGGCCCGCGCCACCGTTTCGGTCGACAGAATGTTGTTGCGCACCGCTTCGCGAAGCTGGCGCTCCAGCACCGGCACCTGCTTGTAGGCCGCCGCATGGAAGACCGCATCCACGCTTGCCAGCGACAGCGCATGCCGGATCACGGACGGATCTCCGCAGTCGCCCAGCACGGCCTGCACGTCCAGGTCGGGGAAGCTGCGCGTGAGCTCGGCTTCGATGGTAAGCAGCAGCAGCTCGCTCATTTCAAGCAGGATGATCCGGCCTGCACCGTGGCGCGCGCACTGGCGGCACAGCTCCGAACCGATCGAGCCGCCTGCGCCGGTTACCAGCACGGTACGCCCGCCCAGCCAGCCGCGGATCAGCGACCAGTCCGGCAGGATCGGCTTGCGCCCGAGCAGGTCTTCGATGGCGACCTCTTTCAGTTCACCGGGCAGCGAATGCCCGAGCAGCACATCGTTGAGCTTGGGCACCATCCGGAAGGGCACGCCGGTGGCTTCGCAGAGCGCGACCACCCGCTGCATGCCGACCGCATCCAGCGACGGGATGGCGATCACCAGCAGCTTGGCCGCGGTCTCGCGCACCACCGACGGGGCATCGTCCAACGTGCCCAGGATGGGCAGACCCTGCAGCTTCGCACCTTGCAGGTGCGGCGCATCGTCGAGCAGGCCGACCGGGTGGAAATCGCCTGAACGGCGCAGGTCACGGACCAGGGCTTCGGCCGCCTGGCCGGCGCCCAGGATCAGCACGCGGCGCGCACTCGCATCCGATTGCAGCGACTGGTAGTCCTTCCACGCGCGATACAGCAGGCGCGGGGCGCCGAGCAGGGCCGACAGCGCGAATGGATAGATCACCAGCACCGACATCGGGACGCCGGCAAAGCGCTTGTAGGCCAGGGCCACGACAATGGCCAACAGGCCGATGAAGCTGGCCTTGAAGATGTTCAGCAGGTCGGCCACGCTGGCAAAGCGCCACAGGCCACGGTACAGGCCCACCCGCCAAAACACCACGGCCTGGATCGCCAGCACCAGCGAGGTGTCGATGTTCCAGAGCGGCAGGGAGGGGGCATCGGCCAGCATCGAATAGCGGCCGGCATGCAGCAGCTGCCAGCACGCCCAGACCATGAACAGGTCGTGGGCCACAATGGCGGCGCGCGGGAGCAAACTGGTGAGACGGTCCTGCCAAGGCGTCATAAAACAAACAATCCTTCTAATTGCGCAATCCATTGCGCAGGAGTAGCCACAAGCCGGTCGCGAAAATCATCCACGCACCCGCCACGGCAGCCTCCCACCTCGGCTGCAGATCACTGCAAGCATTAAACACTGTAATACTGAACAGGCCAAAAACAAAATACAGCGCAGTCACCAAGGTGTGACTTGCACCACTCTTGATCGCACGCTGGTACAGATGTTGGGTGTGGGCGTCCATCCACCGTTGCCCTGACAGCATGCGCGACAACAGTGTGAAGCCTGCGTCCACGAGGAAGGCCGACAGCGGCACCAGCAACAGCAGCCAGTTGATCTCAGTGACCACGCTGGCCAGGCACACCAGGGCGGCGATGGCATAGCCCAGCGCGCCGCTGCCGACGTCCCCCATGAAGATGCGTGCCTGCGGGAAATTGAACGGCAGGAAGCCGAGGCAGGCCAAGGCCAGCACCACGCCGGCCAGGGCGAACGGCAGCGGCATCACCATGGCGAAGGCCAGCCCGGCCAGGATCGCCTGGCTGGTGGCGATGCCGTTGATGCCATCCATGAAATTCCAGATGTTGACCAGTGAGGTCGTGAACAGCATCGCCAGTACCGCGTGCACCACGCTCCCGCTGGCGTGCCAGACCAGGGCGCCGATCAGGGTTGCGGCGACCATGTGCACCAGCAGCCGGCGCAGGGCCGGCAGTGGGCGGTGGTCGTCCCACCAGCCAATGCCGGCTACGAGTGCCAGTCCCAGGCTGAATACCCCCAGCGTCGTGCGGGCGGCCGGCCAGACCACGGCGGCCGTGGCGGCGGCCAGCAGCAGGGTCAGCACGATGGCGATACCGCCCCCGCGTGGCGTGGCCACGCCATGACTGCGACGTTCGCCCGGCTGGTCCATCAGGTTGCGGCGCAGCGCGTAGTGGCGCGCGCCCCAGGTGAGCGCCGCCGCGATCGCCAGCACCGCTGGCAGACCGATCATCCAGGCCACGGGCATGGCTTAAAGCACCGCGTAGTTCAGCAGCGGCTTCACTGTTCCCCACTCCTTGCAGCTGGGGCATTGCCAATGGTGGGTGCGGGCGCCGAAGCCGCAGCGGGTGCAGCGGTAGGCGGGATTGCGCACCAGCAGCTGGTCGGTGATGTGCTTGAGGTCGTGCAGGGTGGCCGTGGAGTCGGCACCCTCGGCCAGGGTCAGGTCGATCAACGCCGACTCGCCGCGCACCGACGGGCGGTCCTTGAGCTGGCGCCCCAGGTAGGCGCGGGCCGGGGCCACGCCCTCCTGCTCTTCCATCAACTGGGTCAACGCCAGCACCGGGGCGATGCCGCGATAGTGCTCGGTCATCTCCGACAGGAACGCACGCGCACCCCCGAGGTCGCCGACCTTGCGGTAGTTCTGCATGAGCGGCTGCAGCACCTCGGGCAGGTACTCGGGATCGTTGCGGGCCGCCCGCTCGAACGCGCGCACGGCCGCTTCGGCATTGCCGGCATCGGTTTCCAGGCGCCCTTCGATGATGCCGGCGCGGACCGACATGGCATCGGCCTGGTAGGCACGGGCGATGGCCGCCCTCGCCTCTTCGATCTTGCCGGCGCCACGGAAGCGCTCGGCCAGCTCGCACTCGAACTGCCCGATCAGCCTGCCCATCGGCTCGCCGGTGACTTCTTCGAAACGGCTGGCGTTGTCGATCGCCTTTTCCCAATCGCGCTCGGCCTGGTAGATGCCGATCAGGTGCTTGAGCGCCTGCGGCGCCCGCTGGTCGAGCTGGGCCAGTTCGGTGAACACGGTTTCGGCGCGGTCCAGCAGGCCGGACTTCATGTAGTCCTCGCCCAGCGCCAGCAGCGCCTGGACGCGCTGTGCATCGGTCAGGTCGGCACGGTTGACCAGGCCCTGGTGCAGGCGGATGGCGCGGTCCACTTCACCGCGGCGGCGGAACAGATGGCCCAGGGCAACCTGGGTCTCAAAGGTTTCCTTGTCCAGCTCGGCGATATGCAGGAACAGTTCGATGGCCTTGTCCGGCTGCTCGTTGAGCAGGTAGTTCAGGCCACGGAAATAGGTACTGGACAGGCGGCTGACCTGGTTGTCGCCATGGCGCTGACCGCCGCGACGCCCGATCACCCAGCCGGACAACGCGGCCAGCGGAAGGAACAGGAAGAACCAGAACCACTCGGAGACAAATTCCATCGGGGCTCAGCGTCCGTCGAAAGGAGAAGAAGGGGTGGAAGCAGGCGCCACGACCACGGTCGGACTGGCCTTCTGCGCTTTGCGCAGCTTGGCGTACAACGGGATCACCAGGCTGGCAAGCACGATGCCGCCGCCGATGATGGCACCGGACAACAGGGCGACAATGATCGCCAGGCCGGTGGTGGTGGTGATCTGGGTGAAGCCCAGACTCAGGACCATCTTGTCCGAGTTGAGCGCACCGATGATGAGCCCGGCGACGAGAACCGCCAGCAGGATAAGGAGACGTACGACGTTCATGGAGCAGCTCCAGTTCCGGGAGATTCAAGAGTAGCGGAATATAGAGCAGCGGGACAAAGAGGCCCGGAACGAGAAGCAACCGACCAACGGTCCGCTCTACGCGGGGTCGCTTTCCAGCGGCACCACGGCGCTGACGCGCTCGCGCAGTTCCTTGCCTGGTTTGAAGTGCGGGACATGCTTGCCCGGCAACGCGACCGATTCCCCGGTCTTGGGGTTGCGCCCCAGCCTGGGCGGCCGGTAGTGCAACGAAAAACTGCCGAACCCGCGGATCTCGATGCGATCCCCGCCAGCCAGCGCCCCACCCATCATTTCCAGCAACGACTTCACTGCCAGATCGACATCGTCCGACTTCAAATGCGCCTGTCGGCGCGCCAGGATTTCGATCAGCTCGGATTTGGTCATTACGGGCTCTTCGGGGGGAACTCAGACCCTGAAACGGCCCGGACTGATGTCCGGGCCGTCCAGGAAACTACGACAGCGTGAGACCGATTACTCGGACTTGTTGCTGTTCAGCTGTGCACGCAGCAGCGCGCCGAGCTGGGTGGTGCCGCTGGATGCCGAAGAGGACTGGTATTCCTCCAGCACTTCGCGCATTTCCGCGTCGTCCTTGGCCTTGATGGACAGCTGCAGGGTACGACCCTTGCGGTCCATGCCCACGAACTTGGCTTCCACCTTGTCGCCGACCTTCAGGAACTGGGTCGCGTCGTCGACGCGCTCGTTGGCAACGTCGCGTGCAGCCACGTAGCCTTCGATGCCGTCAGCCAGTTCGATGGTTGCGCCCTTGGCGTCCACTTCCTTGACCACGCCTTCGACCTTGGAACCCTTCGGATTGGCAGCCATGTACTGACCGAACGGATCCTGCTCCAGCTGCTTGACGCCCAGGCTGATGCGCTCGCGCTCCGGATCGACGGCCAGGACCACTGCGTCCAGGTTGTCGCCCTTCTTGTAGTTGCGGACCACGTCTTCGCCGGTGGTGTTCCAGCTGATGTCGGACAGGTGCACCAGGCCATCGATACCGCCGTCCAGGCCGATGAAGATGCCGAAGTCGGTGATCGACTTGATCTGGCCCGACACCTTGTCGCCCTTCTTGTGGATGGCAGCGAAGGTTTCCCACGGATTGGCGGCAACCTGCTTCATGCCCAGCGAGATGCGGCGACGCTCCTCGTCGACGTCCAGGACCATGACTTCAACTTCGTCACCGACCTGCACAACCTTGGACGGGTTGACGTTCTTGTTGGTCCAATCCATTTCGGAGACGTGCACCAGACCTTCGACGCCCGGCTCGATCTCGACGAATGCGCCGTAATCGGTGACGTTGGAGACCTTGCCGAACACGCGGCTGTTGGCCGGGTAACGACGGGCGATGTTGTCCCACGGATCCTCGCCCAGCTGCTTCAGACCCAGCGAAACGCGGTTGCGCTCGCGGTCGAACTTCAGCACGCGGACGTCCAGCTCGTCGCCGACGTTCACGACTTCGGACGGATGGCGCACGCGCTTCCAGGCCATGTCGGTGATGTGCAGCAGGCCGTCGATACCGCCCAGGTCCACGAATGCGCCGTAATCGGTCAGGTTCTTGACGACACCCTTCAGGATCGCGCCTTCCTGCAGCTTGTCCATCAGCTGCTCGCGCTCTTCCGAGTGCTCGCTTTCGACGACAGCGCGGCGCGACACCACGACGTTGTTACGCTTGCGGTCCAGCTTGATGAGCTTGAATTCCAGCTCCTTGCCTTCCAGGTAGGCCGGATCGCGCACGGGGCGCACATCGACCAGGGAACCCGGCAGGAACGCGCGGACATCCTTGATGTCCACGGTGAAACCACCCTTGACCTTGCCGCTGATGCGACCGGTGATGGTTTCGTTCTTTTCCAACGCTTCTTCCAGCTCGTCCCACACCATCGCGCGCTTGGCCTTCTCGCGCGACAGGACGGTTTCACCGAAGCCGTTCTCGATGGAATCGAGGGCGACCTTGACGACGTCGCCTTCAGCAACGTCGATCTCGCCAGCGTCGTTACGGAACTGTTCGATCGGCACGATGCCTTCGGACTTCAGGCCGGCGTTGATCACCACGACATCGCCGCGGACTTCAACAACGACACCGCTGACGATCGAGCCCGGCTTCAGCTTGGCCAGATTGGCCTGACTGGCTTCGAACAGCTCTGCAAATGATTCGGTCATTAGATTTACTCTGTTGGACACATGGGCATTGGCCCCCGAGGGGAACCGCTTGATGCCCGCCTGTTGGTCGACCCCGGTACGGCGAGTCGTGTGTTAAGTAGGAAAACCGCCACGCACTATTGCGGGACGGAGCTTTTGTTGCCTTGCGATGTGCGACACCGCCGATGCGCTGGCGGTTCTCCTGTACAACGGATCAGGCACCCGAAACCGGAAGCAGATCCAACACATTGGCAACGACTGCGTCGATGCCGATGCCACTGGTGTCGATGATGACGGCATCGTCTGCCGGCTTCAGGGGCGCCACTGTGCGCTGTGCATCACGGGCGTCGCGGGCCATGATCTCGCGCAGGAGGTCTTCAAAGTTAACAGAAACCCCCTTGTCTTTCAACTGCTTATGCCGGCGCCCGGCACGCTCCTCGGCGCTGGCGGTCAGGAAGACCTTGAATGGGGCGTCGGGGAAGATCACCGTACCCATGTCGCGGCCGTCGGCGACCAGGCCGGGCAGAACCCTGAATGCGCGCTGGCGCTCTTTCAGGGCGGCCCGCACCTCCGGGATGGCCGCAATGGCCGAGGCCAGCGCACCGGTGGTCTCCAGGCGCAGCTCATCGGTGGCATCGGTATCATTGACCACCACCCGCAGCCCGCCATCGGCCGCTTCGACGAACCGGACATGGGTGTCGAAGGTGCAGCGCACCAGCGCAGAGGCGTCGGAAGTGTCGATATCGGCCCAGCTGGCGGCCACGCCCACGGCGCGGTACAGGGCGCCCGAATCCAGGTAATGCCAGCCCAGGCGGCGTGCGACGATGCGGCTGACGGTCCCCTTGCCGGCCCCGGACGGGCCGTCGATGGTGAGCACGGGAGGAAGCTGGTTCATGGGTTTCCCTGTGGAATGGACCGCCCATTCTAGCCCCCGCCCGGGGCGGCCCGAGACCTTTTTCGTGCAACCACTTGAAAGGATGGAAAAAAGACCGGTACAATTGCGGGCTTGAACGGGCGTCACCTGCCGATTGTCATCTGCATATCGCGGCCGCGCTCCAACCGAATCCAACGTTTACGCCGAGGTATGCAATGAAAGTCCTGTCTTCCCTGAAGTCCGCCAAGGCTCGTCACCGCGACTGCAAGGTCGTCCGTCGCCGTGGCAAGATCTTCGTGATCTGCAAGTCGAACCCGCGTTTCAAGGCTCGCCAGCGCTGAGCCTGAAGGCGTCACGGCCGACGGCCGCGACCAACCTGAATAAAAAGCCGCCTCCGGGCGGTTTTTTATTGCCGTTTTTGTTGTAATCGCCGGGTGGGTCACGACCGTCGGTCGTGGCCCCTTCCGTATTCTTGACCACTGGGGAGTAGATCGAGATGAAGCGTTACCTGACCACCCTGCCGTTGCTGGCCCTGCTGGCCTGCGCCAGCGCTCATGCCGACACGCTGCTGATCGACCGCAGCCAGGAAAAGCCCGCCACCGCCCTGCCCGTCCGCGGCCAGAGCATGCAGCAGGTGCAGTCGCAGTTCGGCGACCCGGGCGAGCGACTGGAGCCGCGCGGCGGACAGAAACGCCAGTGGCCAACCATCAACCGCTGGGTGTACCCGCAGTTCACCGTCTACTTCGAGAAGCAGAAGGTGATCGACGTGGTGGCCAACAAGGCCGACGCCAACGAGGTCGGCCCGAAGCCGCCGATCCGCTGATTCATTCCTTTCCCCCGCCCGCCACACGGCGGGCCATCGCACCGAGACCATGAACGACACGCTCCGCTTTCCGGCCGAATGGGAAACCCAGTCCGCCATCCTGATCGCCTGGCCCCACGCCGACACCGACTGGGCCGACCGCCTGGGTGACGTCGAGGACACCTACATCGCCCTGGTCGCCGCCATCACCCGCTTCCAGCCGGTGCTGATCATCGTTGCCGACGATGACCTGGAGGTCTACGCCGATGCGCGCCTGCGCTCCAACCGGATCGACATGGACCGGGTCCGGTTCGTCACCGCGCAGTACGATGACACCTGGCTGCGCGATTCCGGCCCGATCACGCTCAAGCGCGCCGACGGCGGCTTCCGCCTGCTCGATTTCCGCTTCACCGGCTGGGGCGGCAAGTTCGACGCGAGCCTGGACGACCAGCTGGTCGGCGTACTGCACGCTGCGGGCGTGTTCGCGCCGAACGCGGAGGTGCAGAGCATTCCGTTCGCACTGGAAGGCGGCGGGATCGAGACCGACGGTGCGGGCACGCTGCTGACCACCTGGCAGTGCCTGCACGAGCGCCATCCGGACCGCGAGCGCGCCTCGCTCAGCACCGACCTGGCCGGCTGGCTGCAGCAGGACCGCGTGCTGTGGCTGGACCACGGTTACCTGGAAGGCGACGACACCGACGCCCACATCGACACGCTGGCACGCTTCGCCTCGGTGGACAGCATCGTCTACCAGGCCTGCGATGACAGCAGCGATTCGCACTTTGCCGAACTGCAGGCGATGGGCAACGAACTGGCCGCGCTGCGGACCGCAGACGGTGCGCCGTACCGCCTGTTCCCGCTGCCGTGGGCACAGCCGGTGATCGACGATGGCCGCCGGCTGGCGGCGTCCTACGCCAATTACCTGATCCTCAACGGCGCGGTGCTGATGCCGGCCTATGGGGATGTCGCCGACGAAGCCGCCCGCGCGGTGCTGGCACAAGCCTACCCGGACCGCGAAATCGTCCCGGTGCCGTGCCGATCGCTGATCTGGCAGAACGGCAGCCTGCACTGCATCACCATGCAGTTGCCGGAAGGGTTGCTGGCGTAACGCCATCGCCTGATCGACGCACTACCTGGCGCCGGGCTTTGCCCGGCGCTTTTTGTTTTTGGCAACGCACGGGTGTCTGCGCGCTCGCGGGACTGGCAGGTCGGGGCGAGCTTGCGGGGGGACGCCGTAAACCCATCCTTGGGGACTTGGTCGCCGCATCCATGCGGCTCACGCCCCCGCACGCCCGCCCCGACCCGCCTTCGACAGTGATCAGGCGGCCACGGAAAAAGACAGTGCGCATGACGGCGGTTGCTCTCCCGTGGCCTCCTGCACACCGTCTGGGGCCGGCGGGGATGGGGGTGCGGGACCGTAGAAAACATGGATGTTTTCTACGAGCCCCCATGGGTGAAGGCGCATTGCTCGCGAGGCACTGCCTCGCATGCGACTGAACGCCCAGCCACCAGCGGCTGGGCCGGACCGCGGAGCGGGGTTCACGGCGTGTCCCGTACTCCAACCCCCGCCGGCCCAGCTCGGGCATTCCCAGGCCACGGCTGTCGGTTTGGCGTGGTGGTGAGGCAGCCGGGCAGAGCCCGGCTCTACGGATACGGTCCAGCCGGGCAGAGCCCGGCTCTACGGATACGGTCCAGCCGGGCAGAGCCCGGCTCTACGGATACGTTCCAGCCGGGCAGAGCCCGGCTCTACGAGCGGGTGCCCGCCGCGCGTTTAGCGCCCAGCACGCTGCGTGCACCCATCCGCGATAAACTGCGTTTTTCCCCCTGCAGGACCGCACCCGGATGAGCTCACGCCACACCCTTTCCGTCGCCCTGATCCAGGAGCGCAACCACGGTGACGCCGCCGCCAATCTGGCCGTGATCGAAACGCGCGTGGCGGAAGCGGCCGCCCAGGGTGCCAAGCTCATCCTGCTGCAGGAACTGCACAACGGCGCGTACTTCTGCCAGCACGAATCGGTGGACGAATTCGACCTGGCCGAGCCCATCCCCGGCCCCAGCACCGAACGCCTGGGCGCACTCGCCAAAAAACACGGGGTCGTCATCGTCGGCTCCCTGTTCGAACGCCGTGCCGCCGGCCTGTATCACAACACCGCCGTCGTCTTCGAAAAGGACGGCACCCTGCTGGGCAAGTATCGCAAGATGCACATCCCGGACGATCCGGGCTTCTACGAAAAGTTCTACTTCACCCCCGGCGACCTTGGCTTCACCCCGATCGACACCTCCGTCGGCCGCCTGGGCGTACTCGTGTGCTGGGACCAGTGGTACCCGGAAGCCGCCCGCCTCATGGCGCTGGCCGGTGCCGAACTGCTGCTCTACCCCACCGCCATCGGCTGGGACCCGGACGACCAGCAGGACGAACAGGGCCGCCAGCGCGACGCCTGGGTGCTTAGCCACCGCGGCCATGCCGTGGCCAACGGCGTACCCGTCCTGAGCTGCAACCGCGTCGGCCATGAAGCCTCGCCGCTGGGCGCCTCGGGCATCCAGTTCTGGGGCAACAGCCACGTGCTCGGCCCGCAGGGCGAGTTCATCGCCGAAGCCGGCGGAGAGCCCACCGTGCTGCTGTGCGACGTCGACCTGCAGCGCAGCGAGCACGTGCGCCGCATCTGGCCGTTCCTGCGTGATCGCCGCATCGACGCATACGGCGACCTGCTCAAGCGCTACATCGACTGACCCCCAGGACCCCCACTCCGTGACCGTGCAGCTGCGCGACGCCCGCGACACCGACATCGATGCCATCACCGCGATCTACGCGGTGGAGGTCACCGACCTGGTCAACACCTACGAGTACGACGTGCCCGACGCGGCGGAAATGCAGCGGCGCATGCACGACATCGTGGGCCGTGGCTTCCCGTACATCGTGGCCGAGGTCGATGGCCAGGTGGCCGGGTATGCCTACGCCAACACCTACCGCGGGCGCATCGCCTACCAGTGGACCGTGGAAAACTCGGTCTACGTCGATGCCGCCTTTCAGGGCCGTGGCGTCGGCACCGCGCTGATGCAGGGCCTGATCGACGCCTGCGTCGCACGCGGGTACCGGCAGATGGTGGCGGTGATCGGCGAGCCGACCAACACTGCGTCGATCAAACTGCACGAGCGCTTCGGTTTCCACACCGTGGGCATTTTCCGCGGCCTCGGCCGCAAGCATGGCCGCTGGCTGGACACCGTCCAGATGCAGCGCGCGCTCGGCGATGGTGCCGACAGCGCCCCTTCGAATGAATGAAATGACTGAACCCCAACTCGATGACACCGGCGACACGTTGTTCGCCGGCCAGCCCGTGCGCGTGGTCGAACGCGACGGCGTGCGCTACACCCTGCTCGGCACCGCGCACGTGTCCCAGGCCAGCGTGGAAGCGGTGGAACGGGCGATCGGCAGTGGCCGCTTCGATGCCGTCGCCGTGGAACTGGACGCGCAGCGCCTGCAGGCCCTGACCAATCCCGACGCCCTGGCCAAGCTGGATCTGGTCGAGGTGATCCGCAAGGGCCGCGTGGCGCTGTTCGCCGCCAACCTGGCGCTGGCCGCCTACCAGCGCCGCCTCGCCGAGCAGCTCGGGATCGAGCCGGGCGCCGAACTCAAGCGTGCGGTGACCCTGGCCAACGAACACAACCTGCCGGTGCACCTGATCGACCGCGAAGTGGGCCTGACCTTCAAACGCGCCTCGCAGCGGCTGGGGTTCTTCGGCCGGATCAAGCTGGTGATGGGCCTGGGTGCCGGCCTGTTCGCGTCCGACGAGGTCGGCGAGGACGAGATCGAAAAGCTCAAGCAGGGCGACATGCTGGAAGCCAGCTTCGGCGAGTTCGCCAGCGAAAGCCCTGCGCTGTATGAAACCATCATCGGCGAGCGCGACCGCTACATGGCCACGCGCCTGCGCGAAGTGCACGACCCGGCCCAGCGCGAGGTGCTGGCGGTGGTCGGCGCCGGGCATCTGGCCGGCCTTGCCAAGTACCTGGAAACCGATACCGACGCCCCCGCCCCGCTGCGCGAGTCGCTGGAAGCGGTGCCGAAGAAGCGCAATATTCCGTGGATCACCCTGATCATCCTGGCCGTGGTCCTGGCCGGGATCGCAGTGGGCTTCTACCGGGGTGGCCTGGGCATGGGCGGCGAGCTGCTGCTGACCTGGGCGATGTACACCGGCGGCCTGGCGGGCCTGGGCTGCCTGCTGGCGGGCAGCCATCCGCTGAGCATCCTGACCGCGATCGTGGTCGCGCCGTTCAAGCCGTTCCGGTTGAGCATTCCGACCGGCGCGTTCGCCGCGCTGGTGGAAACGCGCCTGCGCAAGCCGGCGTATGAGGATTTCCTCAAGCTGCGCGACGACGCGCAGAGCGTGAAGGGCTGGTACCGCAACCGGGTGACCCGGGTGGTGCTGACCTTCATGCTGACCAACCTGGGCAGCATGCTGGGGTTGTGGCTGACCGGGCTGCAGGTGTGGGGCAAGGTGGCGGGGTAAGCGCTGCGCGCGCCTGCACAATCAAGAGGCCACGCACTGCGTGGCCTTTTTTGTTGTCGGACCGGGTGTTGGGGTGTCGACCGTTGGTCGGCTGCCGTTCGTTCGCGTACCGGCCAACGGCCGGTACCTACGCATTCCGTGGAGCCGGCCAGCGGCCGGCACTACCGGATCCGGGCAACGGCCGGTACCTACGCATCGCGGGTGAACGCGGATGCACGCGGATACCTCGGTAGAGCCGACCGTTGGTCGGCTGCCGTTCGTGTGCATACCGGCCAACCGCCGGTACCTACGCATTCCGTGGAGCCGGCCAGCGGCCGGCACTACCGGATCCGGGCAACGGCCGGTACCTACGCATCGCGGGCGAACGCGGATGCACGCGGATACCTCGGTAGAGCCGACCGTTGGTCGGCTGCGGTTCGTTCGTGTACCGGCCAACGGCCGGTACCTACGCAGTCCCTGGAGCCGGCCAGCGGCCGGCACTACCGGATCCGGCCAACGGCCGGTACCTATGCATTCCTTGGAGCCGACCAACGGTCGGCTCTACCGGGTTCTGTGCGTTACGCGGGCGTTGTTGCTTCGCCCTTGGCCGGGAGGCCGCGGGCGCGGCGGATGATGCGCGATACCGCGCTGCTCATGTCGTCGAGCATGGCGTAGATGGTCGGCAGGAACAGCAGGCTGACCACGGTGGAGAACGCCAGGCCGCCGGCGATGGCGCGGGCCATCGGGTAGTACGGCGGGCCGTCGCCGAGCAGCTGGGTGTCGGTCAGCGAGATCGGCACCATCGCCAGGATGGCCGTGCCCATGGTCATCATGATCGGGCGCAGGCGCTCGCGGGAGCCCTCCACCAGCGCCTGGGTGCGGCCCATGCCGCGCCGACGCAGGTTGTTGATGTGCTCGATCATCACGATGCCGTTGTTCACCACCACGCCCATCAGCACCAGGATGCCGATGAAGGACATGATCCCGAACGACGTGCCGGTGATCCAGAACAGCCAGAACACGCCGAAGATCGAGAACAGCACGCCGCTCATGATCGCCGCCGGGAACAGCAGCGATTCGAACACCGCGGCCATCACCACGTAGATCATCACCAGCGCGATGATCAGGTTGAACAGCATCTGCTGCATGGCCTCGTTGTCGTCACCGTAGTCACCTCCATCGAAGGTGAAGGTGTAGCCGGCCGGGAAGCTCATCGGCGTGAGGGTTTCCTCCATCGCCTTGCGGGCTTCGGGCGCGGTGACCTTCTCGGCCAGGTTGGCCTTGATGGTCAGCGTGGTCTGCCGATTGGTGCGGCCGACCTGCGTGGCCGACGGCTTGATCGAGACATCGACCAGGCTCAGCAGCGGCACCGAGCGACCGTCGCCGGTGCGCACGGTGAAGCTGGCCAGGTCTTCCGGGCTGCTCTGCTCGGCCCCGGCGAAACGCACCCAGACCGGCACTTCACTGTCACCGCGGCGGAACTCGCGCATCGGCGCGCCACGCAGGGCCAGGCCGACGAAACTGGCCACCTGTTCGGCATTGAAGCCGAACGCGGCCGCCCGCTCCCGGTCGACGTGGATGGACAGCTCGCTGCCCTTCTCGCCGTTGTCGATGCGCACGTCGCGCAGTTCCTTGCGCCGCGCCAGCAGCGGTACCACGTCCTCGCCGATCTCCTGCAGCATCTTGGTCGAGTCGCCCACCAGCTGCACCTGCACCGACTGGTTCCCACCGCCACCGCCGCCATCGCCGCCCTGGTTGCCCACGATGTAATCGGTGCGCGCCGAACGCGGCAGGCCCTTGCGCAGTGCCTCCTGCACGGCGGGCAGGTTGTCGGCGTGCTTCTCGTCGAGGGTCACGGTGGTGCTGCTGCCTTCCTGCTCGCTGTACCAGGAATAGACCTGGGTGATGTGCAGCTTTTCGCGGTTCTCGTCCAGGTAGCGTTCGACGCGGGCGACCTCCTCGGACATCTGGCTGTAGGTGTAGGCGCCCTTCCAGTTGTAGCCGATGAAGATGTCCTTGCCGCCTTCGCCGCCGAACATGTCGATCTTGGTCAGCTTCATCGGCACCAGGCTGATCAGCACCACCATGAGGATGCCGAACACACTCCAGCCGCGGTGTTCCAGCGTCCACTGCAGCACCTTGGCGTAGCGACGCTGCAGGCGGGCGATCACGCCGGTTTCCGAATGCACCAGCTTGGGGGTCTGCATGCGGGCGGACAGCATCGGGATCAGGCTGACCGCGACCAGCCACGAGGCCAGCAGCGACACCGAGATGGTGATCGCGATCTGCGCCATGAAGATGCTGATGTTGTTGGTTTCGCCGAACAGGTTGGGCACGAACACGATGCAGTGGCACAGGGTGCCGGCGCTCAGCGCGATGGCCACGTTGCGGGTGCCGATGATCGAGGCCAGCCGCGGCTGGTCCGGCATGCGCTCGCGTTCCTGGTAGATGCTCTCCACCACCACCACCGCGTTGTCCACCAGCATGCCGACCGCCAGCAGCAGGCCCATCATGGTCAGGATGTTGAGGGTGACCCCGGCGAAGTACATGAAGCCCAGCGTGATCACGAAACAGATCGGGATGGCCAGCGTCACCATCAGCGTGGACGGCCAATGGCGCAGGAAGAAGAACAGCACCGTCACCGACAGCAGCAGGCCGACCGCGCCGGCCTCGGCCAGTTCCAGCAGCGAGGAGGTCACGGTCTTGCCCTGGTTGTTGATGACCTTGATCTGCACGTCGCGCATCGACGGCTGGGTGCGGATCGCCTCCACCTCCGCCAACGCGGCGCGCGACACTTCCACCAGGTTGGCGCTGCGTTCCTTGTAGATGTCCAGGCCCACGGCGGGATTGCCGTCCAGGCGGCGACCGTAGTTCATGCGGGTGGGCTTGAGCCGGATCTCGGCGATGTCGCCCAGGCGCAGGCCCTTGGTGTCGATCACCAAGTCGCGCAGCTCCTGCAGGTCGGTGATTTCACCCACCGGCTGGATCCGCACGCGCTGGCCGTTGTCGTCGATCTGCCCGGCCGAGATCGAGAAATTCAGCGTGCGCAGGCGGTCGCTGAGCTCGTTGATGCTCAGGTTGTGCGCGGTGAGCCGGTCCGGGCTGATCGCGATTTCCACCTCGTTCGGCGGTGCGCCGGAGATGTTGACCCGGGCCACGCCGGGGATGCGTTCGATGCGCCGCTTGAACTCACGGTCGAGCATGTCGTACGCGCCGGTCAGGTCGGTGCTGCTGGCCAGCCGCACCTTCAACACCGGTTCGTCGCTGCTGGACCACTTGAACACGTTGTAGCGCTGCAGGTCGTCGGGCAGGTCGCTGCGGATCGCATCGATGCGCTCACGCGCATCGGAGGCGGCGATGGCGATGTCGCGATCCCAGTCGGTGAACTCGATGAAGATGCTGGCGCCTTCGGAGGTGGCCGAGGAGCGCATGCGCTTGATCCCGGTCATGGTGGCCAGCGCTTCTTCGGTGGGGCGGATGATGTTGCGCTCCACCTCCTCGGGGGTGGAGCCGGTGTAGGGCACCTGCACGAACAGGAACGGCGCGGAGATGTCCGGCAGCGCTTCCAGCGGCAGCCGGAACGAGGCGATCAGGCCCACCACCACCAGCGACACGAAACACATGATGGTGGTGATGGGGCGGCGGATGGAGAACTCGGCGATGCTCATGCCGGCTCCTGCGCAGCGCCGCTGCCGGCGGGCTCCACGTGGCCGGCGTGCTTGCGGCCGCGCTCGCGGTAGTAGGCATCACCGCGGCGGTCGAGCAGGTCGTACACCACCGGAATGACCAGCAGGGTGAGCAGCGTGGACACCAGCAGGCCACCGATCACGGTGATGGCCATCGGCGCGCGCACTTCGGCACCCTCGCCCATGGCCACCGCCAGCGGCAGGAAGCCGAACAGCGTGCACAGGGTGGTCATGATGATCGGACGCAGGCGCGAGCGGGCGCCTTCCACCAGTGCCTCCTGCTTGGGCACGCCGGCTTCGCGCAGCTGGTTGACCTTGTCGATCAGGATGATCGCGTTCTTGGTCACCAAGCCCACCAGCAGGATCAGGCCGATGAACACCACCACCGAGATCGGCTTGCCGGTGAGCATCAGCGCCAGGATCGCCCCGACCAGCGCCAGCGGAATGGTGAACAGGATGACGAACGGGTGCAGCAAGGACTCGAACTGCGAGGCCATCACCAGGTACACCAGGAAGATCGCCAGGCCGAACGCGAAGATCAGCGAGCGCGCGGATTCCGCCAGTTCCTCACCCTGCCCGCCGATGTGCATGCCTACACCGGCGCCCAGCGGCTCCTTTGCCACCATGTCGTGCACCTCGCGCACTGCGCCGCCCAGGTCGATGTCGCGCAGGTTGGCCGAGACCACCGCCACGCGGGTCTGGTCGGCGCGATGGATCTCGCTAGGCCCGTTGGTGGCGACCACTTCGGCCACCGCATCCAGCGTGACCGGACGGCTGCTGCCCGGGTTGACGATCAGGCGGCGGATGCTCTCCACGCTGGCGCGGTCGCCTTCCTGCGCGCGCACCAGCACGTCGATCTTGCGGTCGCGGAAGCTGTAGCGGGTGGCCACGTCGCCGCGCACCTTCTTCACCACCACGTCGGCGATCTGCCGGGTGGTCAGGCCCAGCGCACCGGCGCGTTCCTGGTCGAAGCGGATCTGGATCTCCGGGAAGCCCTCTTCCACCGTGGATTTGACGTCGGCGTAGTGCGGGTTGTTGCGCAGCATCGCAGCGAGCGCCTGCCCGGCGCGCTCCAGCGTGGCCATGTCCTGGCCGCGCAGCTCCACTTCCAGCGGCGTGGAGAAGCTGAACAGCGCCGGCCGTGCGAAGTCGACCTGCACGCCGGGGTGCTGCTGCATCGAATCGCGCAGGCGCTCGGTGATGGCCGCTTCGGTGCGCGCATCGCCGCCACCGGCCATCACCACGGTCAACTTGCCGATGTTCTCGCCGCTTTCGGTCGGGCTCGCATCCAGCCGCGTGCCGCTGCCGCTGACGCCATACAGCGAGGCGATCTGGTCATCCTTGGCATGGGCCAGCTGCAGTTCGCGGACCAGCGCATCGGTCTGCTTCAGCGGCGTGCCGGCCGGCAGCTTGGCGGTCATTTCAAAGCGGTCCTGGGCCAGCTGCGGGATCAGGTCGGCACCCAGCATCGGTACCAGCGCCATGGTGGCCACAAAGGCCAGCGCGGCACAGCCCAGCACCTTGCCCGGATGATGCAGCGCGCCGGGCAGCAGCTTGAGATAGCCGCGTTCGGCGCCCGCATAGGGCTTCATCGCCACGTCGCTGGCCTTGCGCATCACCGGCCCGACCACGGCCACCACACCGCGCCACACGCGGATGATCGCCCAGGCCACGCCGAAGCAGGCCCAGCGGACCAGCGCACCGATACCGCGGCGGCCACTGGCCACCGGCTTGAGCCAGCGCTTTTCGGGCTGCCATGCCGCGTGCGCCGCTTCTTCCGGGAACGCCAGCGGCGGACGGCCCTTGAGCGAGCTCAGCATCGGAATCAGGGTCATCGACACCAGCAGCGAAATCGCAATGGCGATCGCCACGGTCAGCGCCTGGTCGCGGAACAGCTGCCCGGCGATGCCATCGACGAACACCAGCGGCAGGAACACCGCAATGGTGGTCAGGGTCGAGGCGACCACCGCCATGCTCACTTCGCGGGTACCGGCAATGGCCGCCTGCAGGATGCCCAGGCCGCGCTCGCGCGCCTTGGCGATGCTCTCCAGCACCACGATCGAATCGTCCACCACCAGGCCGGTGGCCAACGCCAGGCCGCCCAGCGACATCACGTTGAGGCTCAGGCCCATCTGGCCCATGAAGAAGAACGTGGTGATGATCGAGACCGGCAGCGACAGGC
The DNA here is from genome assembly GCF_009832905.1 of Stenotrophomonas sp. 364. Lineage (NCBI taxonomy): Bacteria > Pseudomonadati > Pseudomonadota > Gammaproteobacteria > Lysobacterales > Lysobacteraceae > Stenotrophomonas > Stenotrophomonas sp. 364. Next base: position 1,557,640 of record NZ_CP047135.1, on the reverse strand, counting down.
TGATCACGAACGTGCTCCAGCCATCGCGCAGGAACAGGAAGATGATCAGGATGGCCAGCAGGCCGCCGATCACCGCGTCTTTCTTGACGTCGCTGATGGCGTGTTCGATGAAGCGCGACTGGTCTTCGATGGTGGTCAGCTGGGCGTCGCCGGGAATCTGCGCCTTGATCTGCTCCAGCTTCGCGCGCAGCGCCTCGGCGGTGGCCACGGTATTGGCGTCGCCTTCCTTGTAGATCGCCAGTTCCACCGCTTCCTTGCCGCCCAGGCGGATGATCGCCTCGCGTTCCTTGTAGCCCTGGCGCACGCTGGCCACGTCCTTCAGCCGCACCGGCACGCCATTGGCGATGGTCGAGGAACTGCTGCTGGACGCACTCTGCGCGGCCGACGCGGCGGCCACGGCCGCATCGGAGCCGGTCGAGGCGGCAATGGCGAACATCTGCTGCATGGCCGCGTCGGCGGCGTTGCCATTGCTTCCCTGCGTGGTCACCAGCAGGTTGCGGATGTCCTCCAGGTCGGCGAACTGGTTGACGGTACGCACCAGGAAGCGCTGCGAGCCTTCCTCCAGGCGACCGCCGGAGATGTTGATGTTCTCTTCCTTGAGCCGCTTGATCACGTTGTCGATCGGCAGGTTGAGCTGGGCCAGCTTCTGCTGGTCGATGTCGACCTGGATCTCGTCTTCCAGGCCGCCGCCCACCTTGACCGCAGCCACGCCGGCCACCGGTTCGAGCTTCTTCTTCAGGTCTTCATCGGCATAGCGGCGCAGCTCGGTGAGCTGGCGGACCGCATCGGCATCGGTGGCGGCGTCGGCCTTGGCCGAGATCACCAGGCGCATGATCGGTTCGGTGGACGGATTGAAGCGCAGCAGCACCGGGGCCTTGGCCTCCAGCGGCAGGTTCAGCGCTTCCATCTTGTCGCGCACCTCCAGGCTGGCCTGGTCCATGTTGGTGCCCCAGGCGAATTCGAGCACCACATCGCTCTGCCCGGTACGCGAGACCGACTTGAGCTTGCGCAGGTTCTTGACCACGCCCACGGCCTCTTCGACCGGTTCGCTGATCAGGGTTTCAATTTCGGTGGGGGCCGCGCCGGTGTATTCGGTGCGCACGGTCAGGGTGGGATAGCTCAGGTCGGGCAGCAGGTTGACCTTGAGGTTGCCCAGCGCGATGACGCCGAAGAGCATCAGCGTCACCGTGCACATGGCGATGGTGACGCGGCGGCGGGTGGCGAATTCCACCAGCCCCCCGCCCTGTGCACCCGGGCGGTCGCCGTGGTGCGGATCGTTGCCGTGGTCGTTGCCGGCCGAAGTCATTGACGGCTCTCCGCCTTCTTCGCCGGTTGCGCCGATGCGGTGGCGGTGGCCGGCTTGGCGCCGATCACCTGCACCGCCGTGCCGTCACGCAGGGCCACCTTGCCGGCGGTCACCACCTGGTCGCCTTCGGCCAGGCCCTCGCGGATTTCCACCCACGGGCCTTCGGCATAGCCCAGCTTCACCGGCACCCGCGCCACCTTGCCGGCGCGCACCCGGAACACCGCCGGTGCGCCATCGTCGAGCAGCGCCAGGCGCGGCACCACCAGCGCGTCGGCGCGCTGGTCGTAGTCGATGCGGATGCGGCCGAACATGCCCGGCTGCAGGCCCTGCGCGTCTTCACCGAAGCCACTGACCACGCGGAAGGTGCCGCTGCCCGCGTCGACCACCGGCGAGATGCGGTCGACCACGCCGGGGAACGACTTGCCCGGCAACGCATCGGCCACCAGCGTCACTGGCTGGCCGGCGCGGAGCGTGGCCAGTTCGCGTTCGGGCACGTTGAGGGTGGCCTCCAGGCGCGAGTTGTCGATGATGCGGAAGATCGGCGTGTTGATCTGCACGAAGTTGCCGGTCTTGATCGAACGCGAGGCGATCACGCCGGAGATCGGTGCGACCACGGTGGTGTAGGACAGTTCCAGCGTGGCCAGGCGGTACTGCGCCCGGGCGTTTTCCACGTCGTACTTGATCTGGTCCACATCGGCGGCGCTGACCATCTGCTGGCCGATCAGTTTCTGCGCCCGCTGGTAGTTGTTCTCCAGCTTGCGCATCACCGCTTCGCTCTGCGCCACGGCCAGGCGGGCGCGGTCCGGGTCCAGCCGCACCAGCGGCTGCCCGGCACGCACGGCCTGGCCCTCTTCAACCAGCACCGCCAAGGCCACGCCGGACGTCTTGGCCACCACCTGCGATTCGGCGCGCGCTTCCAGCGCGGCGGTGCCGGTGTAGCTGGCGGCAACGGCGCGACGGCTGGCGGCGACCGCCTCCACCGGCACGGCGTCGACGGCTTTTTCAGCCTTGGGATCTTTTTCCGCGGCTTGCGCATCGGCGCTGCCGGCGCCGGCGCCGCAGCCGCTGAGCAGCAGCGAGGTGGTGATCAGCAGTGCAGCGGCGCAGGTTCCGGTGCGGCCGTGCAGGAAGGAATTTCGCGACATCGTCGTGTCCCTGAGGGATGCGTGGGCAGGTGTGGTAGCAAAGTAATTCACCACGTCACGATCACACCATATCCCAAAGGTCATGGTGACCTGCGGCAACGCCCGTGCCCACCCCGGTTTCAGCTAGATGAAAACGCAGGCTATACTCGGGCCAGTTCCGTACCCCACGCCGGAACGACCAGACCCGTACACCGGAAAGGACATCATGCGCCCGCAGCCGCTCGCCGCTTGTCTTCTGGCCGTCCTCCTGCCCCTCGGGGCCGCCGCACAGGCCGCAACTGCTCCAGCAGTACCCGCCGCACCTGCCGTACCCGCCCCTGCCGCCGCCCCGCCCGCCCCCGCCGCTCCGGCTGGGCTGACGGGCAGTTTCGACAATGGTCGGGTCCTGGCCTACACCTGCCAGGGGTGCCACGGCATCACCGGCTACAAGAACGCCTACCCCAGCTACCGGGTGCCCAAGATTGGTGGGCAGACCCAGCAGTACCTCAGCCAGGCGCTGAGCGAGTACCGCCAGGGCAAGCGCAAGCATCCGACGATGCAGGCGCAGTCCATGAGTTTCAGCGAACAGGAGATCGCCGATCTCGCTGTTTACCTGTCCACCGTCAAGTAAGCACCGCCCATGACGAAAGCCGCGCCCTTCAAGCGTTATGCCATCGCCCTGTCCGTTGCCCTGCTGCTGGCTGCGTGTTCGCAGTCGCAGGTGGAAAACAGCGCAGATTCCGCCGCCGACCCGGGCCACGCCAGTGGCGAGCACGGGTCCGGCTCATCGGCCGGTCTACCCACCGGACGCATCGCCGCCGGCGAGGCCCGTGCCCAGGTCAAGGGCAAGGCCACCGGCCAGAGCTGCATCGACTGCCACGGCGCCGACGGCAACAAGCCGATCGACGCGACCTACCCGAAGCTGGGTGGGCAGTACGGTGACTACCTGGCCCACGCATTGCAGGCCTACCGCGCCGGCGACCGCCAGCACGCATTGATGACGCCGCAGGCGACCGACCTGAGCGATCAGGACATCGCCGACCTGGCCGCGTACTTCGGCTCACGGCCCACGCAATTGCGGGACCTGCACGGGTTGAAGTGACCCCGGTAGAGCCGACCGTTGGTCGGCTGTCTCCATCCGGGGCCATGACCCCCACCGGGTAGAGCCGACCGTTGGTCGGCTGCCCTCCGTCCGGGGCGATGAACGCCCGACACAAGCCGGGCAGAGCCCGGCTCTACGGGCGCGTTACGCGTCCAGTTCTTCCCAGCGCGCGTATGCCGCATCCAGCTCGGCCTGCACCTTGGCAAGCTTCGCGTTGTGGGCGGCCATGTCTGGCGCGCTGCGCTGGTAGAACGCCGGGTCGTTCATCGCGGCGGTGAGGCCTTCGACGTCCTTCTCCAGGGTTTCGATCTTCAGCGGCAGCTGTTCCAGTTCGCGCGCGTCCTTGTAGCTGAGCTTGCGCTTGGCAGCGGCCGGCTCGGCCGGTGCTGCCGCAACCGGGGCGGCCGGCTTGCCCGCCCCCACCGGTGCCGCGGCAGCTGCCGCCACGCGCTCGGCCTGGCGCTGCCAGTCGCTGTAGCCACCGATGTATTCGCCCACCACGCCGTCGCCTTCCATCACCATCGTGGAGGTCACCACGTTGTCGAGGAAGTCACGGTCATGGCTGACCAGCAGCAAGGTGCCGCTGTAATCGCTGAGCAGCTCTTCCAGCAGTTCCAGCGTTTCCACGTCCAGGTCGTTGGTCGGTTCGTCCATCACCAGCAGGTTGGACGGCTGCGCGAACAGCTTGGCCAGCAGCAGGCGGTTGCGCTCGCCACCGGACAGGCGGGTGATCGGCGCGCGGGCGCGCTCGGGCGAGAACAGGAAGTCCTGCAGGTAGGCGTGCACATGCTTGCGCTTGCCGTTGAACTCGATGAAGTCGCGGCCTTCGGCGACGTTCTCGATCGCGGTCCAGTCTTCGCGCAGCACCGCACGGTACTGGTCGAAATAGGCGATCTGCAGGTTGGTGCCGGCGCGGACTTCGCCGCTCTGCGGCTGCAGGTCGCCCAGCAACAGCTTCAGCAGCGTGGTCTTGCCGCTGCCGTTGGGGCCGATCAGGCCGATCCGGTCGCCGCGCAGGATGACGGTGCTGAAATCCTTGACCATCACGCGCTCGCCAAAGGCGAAGGAGATGTCCTTGACGTCGATGACCTTCTTGCCGGAGTTCTCCGCCTGCGCCGCTTCCATGCGCACGTTGCCGCCCAGTTCGCGGCGCTGCGACCGATCATTGCGCATCGCCTTGAGGCGACGCACACGGCCTTCATCGCGGGTGCGGCGGGCCTTGATGCCCTGGCGGATCCAGATTTCTTCCTGCGCCAGCAGCTTGTCAAAGCGCGCGTTTTCCTGCGCCTGCGCATTGAGTCGCTCTTCGCGGCGGCGTTCGTAGTTGGCCCAGTCGCCCGGCCAGCTGGTGACCTGGCCACGGTCGATCTCGACGATGCGGGTGGCCAGTGCACGCAGGAAGCGGCGGTCATGGGTGACGAACACCACGCTGCCGTTCCAGTTCTTGAGGAACATTTCGAGCCAGTCGATGGCTTCGATGTCCAGGTGGTTGGTCGGTTCGTCGAGCAGCAGCAGATCCGGCGAGGACACCAGCGCGCGGCCGAGCAGCACGCGGCGCTTCATGCCGCCGGACAGGCGCGCGAATTCGGCATCGCCATCCAGGTCAAGCTTGGTCAGGGTTTCGCTGACGCGCTGGTCCAGGCCCCAGCCGTTGGCGGCGTCGATCTTGGCCTGCACGGCCGACAGGGCATCGCCGTCGAATTCTTCAGCCATGCTCAGGTGATGGAACTCGGCCAGCCACTGGCCCAGCTCGCCCAGGCCATCGGCCACCACGTCGAACACGCTGCCGGCGGCACCGTGCGGGACTTCCTGTTCCAGGCGGGTGATGCGCACCCCCTGTTGCACGCGGACTTCTCCGTCGTCGGGCTTGTGGTCGCCGGACAGCAGCTTGAGCAGGGTCGATTTGCCGGCGCCGTTGCGGCCGATCAGGGCGATACGCTCGCCCGGTTCGATCGACAGTTCGGCTTTTTCCAGCAACAGGGGGCCGCCGACGCTGAAGTCGACGTTTTGCAGAGTAATCAGAGGCATCCGACCATTGTACGGTGTGGCGGTGCGCGGCGTCGCTCAACCGGATGCGAAAGCGTCCGCAGCCAGCCCCAGCAGGGCGCGCAACGGCGGCGGCACGTGCTTGCCGGGGTGGTGGACCACCCACAACTGGCGCGACAGCGGCGGCAGCGCGGCGTCCAGGATGCGCAGGCTGCCCAGCGCCACCAGGTCGGCCACCGCATGCCGCGACAGGCAGGCCACGCCCAGCCCCGCCGCGGCGGCCTGCTTGATGGCTTCGGTGCTGCCCAGCTGCATGGCGCGGGCGAAGTGGTGCAGGTGCGGCAGCAACGCCTGTTCCACCGCCTCGCGGGTACCCGAGCCGGGCTCACGCAGCAGCCAGCGCGCGGCAGACAATTCGGCAAGGTCGGGGCGGGCGCCCAGCGGGGACGCAGCGGCGGCCACGATCACCAGGGCGTCCTGCTGCCACGGCAGCACGTTCAGCCCGCTCTCGTGGCACGGGCCTTCGATGAGGCCCAGGTCGACCTCCAGCCGCTGCACCGCCGCGACCACCTCGGCGCTGTTGCCGATACGCAGGTCCACGTCCACGTTCGGCTGGTCGGCCAACAGGGCAGCGACCCGGGCGGGCAGCAGGTAGTTGCCGATGGTGGTGCTGGCCCCGATCCGCAGCTGCAGCGGTACCCCGGTGGCCGATGCCGGCCGCCCTGCCCCGGCCATCGCCTCCAGGTCCGTGGCCGCGGCCAACAGCCCGCGCGCCGGGTCCAGCAGGGCCCTGCCCTGCGCATTGAGGATCAAGCGGCGGCCGATGCGGTCGAACAGCGGCGACGGCAACCGCGCCTCCAGTTCGTTGAGCGCTGCACTGGTGGCCGACTGCGACAACGCCAGGCGCTCGCCGGCGGCGGCAGTGGTGCCGATGTCGGCGACGGCCACAAATACCTGCCATTGGCGAAGGCTGATGCGCATGGCTCCATTAACTCATAAACCCGGTTGAAATCACATAATCAATGCGTTTTACAGGTTTATCGCGCGGGCGCAGGCTGGAGGCCATCTGAAAGGAGCCGCACCGTGAACGCGTCCCGTCCCACGCTGTACCTGCCCACCCTCGCCCAGCGTTGGCGCGGGCGCCTGCCTGGCCTGCTGCTGGCGGGCGGCGTCGCGCTGGCGGCGATGGCGCTGGCCACCCTGCCCTGGCTGCAGGCGCACGGCATCAGCGCCCTCACCCTGGCCATCGTGCTTGGCATTGCGCTCGGCAACAGTGTGTACCCGCGCATGGCACCGCAGGCGGCGGCGGGCGTGGGCTTCTCCAAGCAGTGGCTGCTGCGCGCCGGCATCGTGCTGTACGGCCTGCGTCTGACCTTCCAGGACATCGGCCAGGTTGGCGTTGGCGGCGTGCTGATCGATGCGCTGGTGCTGACCAGCACCTTCGCGCTGGCCTGGTGGGCCGGCACGCGCTGGTTCGGCATCGACAGGGAGAGCGCCCTGCTGATCGGCGCCGGCAGCGCGATCTGCGGCGCGGCGGCGGTGATGGCCGCCGAACCGGTGGTGCGCGGGCGCGCGGAACAGGTCACCGTGGCGGTCTCCACCGTGGTGGTGTTCGGCACGCTGGCGATGTTCCTGTATCCGGCGCTGTACCAGCTCACCCTGGCGCATGGCGTGATGCCGATGAGCGAGCAGGCCTACGGTGTGTTCACCGGCTCCACCGTGCACGAAGTGGCGCAGGTGGTTGCGGCCGGACGCGCGGTCAGCGAAGGAGCGGCCGACACCGCAGTGATCGCCAAGATGGTGCGGGTGATGATGCTGGCCCCGTTCCTGGTGGCGCTGTCGTTGCTGCTGGCCCGCGGTGGCCGCGCCCAGGCCGGGGCGACGCGCGTGAAGATCGTGGTGCCGTGGTTTGCGTTCGGCTTCGTCGCGGTGGCCGGGTTCAATTCGCTGCACCTGCTGCCTGCCGCATGGGTCGCCCTCGCCATCGATGTGGACACGGTGCTGCTGGCCATGGCCATGGCGGCGCTTGGCTTGACCACACATGCGTCGGCGCTGCGCCAGGCCGGCATGAAGCCGCTGCTGCTGGCCCTGCTGCTGTTTGGCTGGTTGCTGGCCGGGGGCCTGGGCATCAACGTGGGCGTGCACGCGCTGCTGGGGTGAGCGCGTGCCGCATGCCACACTGGTGCGATGAAGCGTGAGCGCGTTCCCCCCGTCGATCGCCGTCGTCTGCACATCCCGTACCGTCAGGTGCTGGAGCGCTACGGGGCGATCGATGACGCCGAAGACGACCTGCTCGACCTGCTGCAGCGGGTGCTGGGCCCGGAGGTCGTGGTCCGCTGGGAGCAGGACGTCAGCCACCCCAATCCCTGGTTCCACACGCTGATTCTGGATGTCAGCGACGGCCCGGGCGAGTTCAGCCATGCCCAGCACACCGCGTTGATGGCGGGGCTGCGGGCGCTGGATCTGGCCTGAGCAGCGGCGGCACGCGCCCGACAGGCGGCCCAGCGGGTAGAATGCGCCATGAATGAATTCTCCGAACTGCCCCTGTCGGCCTCGCTGGCGGCGGGCATCGACGCGCTGGGCTATACCCAGATGACCCCCGTGCAGGCGCAGAGCCTGCCGGCGATCCTTGAGCGCCGCGACCTGATCGCCCAGGCGCCCACCGGCAGCGGTAAGACCGCCGCCTTCGGGCTGGGCCTGCTGCAGGCCCTGGACCCGTCGGTGATCCGCGCCCAGGCACTGGTGCTGTGCCCCACCCGCGAACTGGCCGATCAGGTGGGCAAGCAGATCCGCAAGCTCGCCACCGGCATCCCCAACCTGAAGCTGGTGGTGCTCACCGGCGGCATGCCGCTGGGCCCGCAGTTGGCCTCGCTGGAAGCACATGACCCCCACGTGGTGGTGGGCACGCCCGGCCGTATCCAGGAGCTGGGCCGCAAGCGCGTCCTGAAGCTGGGCGGGGTCACCACACTGGTGCTGGACGAGGCCGACCGCATGCTGGACATGGGCTTTGAAGAGCCCATCCGCGAGATCGCCGGGCGCACCAGCAAAGACCGCCAGACGCTGCTGTTCTCGGCCACCTATCCCGACGAGATCCGCGAGATCGCCCGCGTGCTGCTGCGCGATCCGGTGGAAGTGACCGTCCAGGGTGCCGACAACGCACCGGCGATTCGCCATCTGTTCTGCGAAGTGGACCTGGCCAGCAAGCAGAAGGCGCTGGCCGGTCTACTGCTGAAGTACACCCCGGAATCGACGGTGGTGTTCTGCAACACCCGCCGTGACGTGGACGACGTAGCCAATTCGCTGCAGCAGTTCGGCTTCTCGGCACTGCCGTTGCACGGCGAAATGGAACAACGCGACCGCGATGAAGTGCTGGTGCGCTTCGCCAACCGCAGCTGCAACGTGCTGGTGGCCAGCGACGTGGCCGCGCGCGGGCTGGACGTGCAGGACCTGGCGGCGGTGATCAACTACGAGTTGCCTACCGACATCGAAACCTATGAACACCGCGTGGGCCGTACCGGCCGCGCCGGTGCGTCGGGCCTGGCGGTGAGCCTGGTGACCGGCCGCGAGCGCAACCGTGCCGATGCGCTGGAAGCCGCGCAGGGCAAGCCGCTGGACTGGCAGAAGACGCCGCTGGCGACGGCCCGCCCCGCTGTGCTGCCGCAGGCGGCGATGGAAACCCTGCGCATCGATGGCGGCAAGACCGACAAGCTGCGCCCGGGCGACATCCTGGGGGCGTTGACCGGTGAAGCCGGGCTGTCGGCCAAGGTGATCGGCAAGATCGACATCTACGCCACGCGCTCGTACGTGGCGATCGCGCGCGAGCAGGTAGGCCGCGCGATCGACCGGCTGGAAGCAGGCAAGATCAAGGGCCGCCGCTTCCGCGTCCGCCGCATGTAACGGGTAGAGCCGACCGTTGGTCGGCTTGCGCACCACCCGGGTAGAGCCGACCGTTGGTCGGCTTGCGCACCACCCGGGTAGAGCCGACCGTTGGTCGGCTTACGCCATGTCGAGCAGCCGGGCAGAGCCCAGCTCTACGTGCCCCACCCCGTTGGTCGGCTTCGACCATGTCGAACAGCCGGGCACAGCCCGGCTCTACGCAGAGACCCGACGACGGTTCCGCCTCAATACACCAGGTTGGCCAGCAGCGGCACGTCGCCGTCCCAGCGCTCGCGCCCGCCCAGCCCGGCCAGTTCCACCAGCACCGCCGCGCCCACCACCTCCACCTGCAACTGGCGCGCCAGCGACAACGCCGCCAGCAACGTGCCGCCGGTGGCCAGTACATCATCGACCACCAGCACGCGCGCACCGGCCGGCAAGGCGTCGGCGTGCACTTCGATGGTATCGGTGCGGTACTCCAGCGTGTATTCCTGCTTCAGCGTGCGGCCCGGCAGCTTGCCCGGCTTGCGCACCGGCACGAAGCCGACGCCCAACACGCGCGCCATGGCCGCGCCCAGGATGAAGCCGCGCGATTCGATGCCCATCACCGCCTGCAGGTTCGCCGTGCGCCACGGCTGCACCATCGCGTCGATGGCCGCGGCGAAATCATCGCCATTGGCCAGCAGCGGCATGATGTCCTTGAACAGGATGCCCGGCTTGGGGAAATCGGCGATATCGCGCAGGCGGCCGGCCCAGGCGGGCGTGGCGGAAGACTCGGTCATGGGGCGGGCAACGAACGGGGTGGCATAGGGTAAACGCTTCGGCGCGGCACTGCCTGCGCGGCCGGGCTGCTGCGTTGCTGCGTTCCACAGGTGGCACCACGGGTTCACGCGTAAATCGCACAACGGTGCGATAATCGCCCTAACCGGTCGTTCACTCCCTTTCCGCGATAAGCAGCGAAGCATTCCCGCGCCCCTGTCGGGCAAGGCAATGCCGGGGTGTGATGGCCAACGGTCCCCGCCACGCATGGCGCGCGCGGGCCTGCCCGGTGCCGGTCGGTACCGGGTTTCCTGTAGAGGTTCATGCAACGTGGACGAGAACACGAAACCGTCGGCCCTGTGCCGCACCTTGGTGGTCCTGATTGGCATCGTGGTGATGCTGTTCGGCCTGGTTCTGCTGGTAGGCGGCGTGCGGCTGGCCCAGCTGGGCGGCAGCTGGTACTTCCTGCTGATGGGCGCCGCCTCGCTGGTGGCCGGCGGGCTGCTGGCCCTGCGTCGCCCGCTGGGCGCGCTGCTGTATGGCGTGGCGTTCGTCGCCACCGTGGCCTGGGCGCTGGCCGATGCCGGGCTGGAATTCTGGCCGCTGGTGTCGCGGCTGGTGATGCCCGCCGTGCTGGCGACGCTGGTCGCACTGACCTGGCCGGTGCTCCGGCGCAGCCGTGGCCAGCGCCCCGGGCGCGCGGCCTACGGCGTGGCCGCGCTGCTGCTGGTGGGCCTGCTGGGTACCGCAGTGTCGGCGTTCCAGCCGCGCCCGGTGGTCACCGCGAAGGGCGCGGCCCCGGCCGTGGTGCCGGTGGCCAAGGGTAGCGAGCAGCGCGACTGGCAGCACTGGGGCAACACCACGGCCGGCACCCGTTTTGCCGCGCTGGACCAGATCACCCCGGCCAACATCACCCAGCTCCAGGTCGCCTGGACCGCGCATACCGGCGACGTGCCGCAGAGCGATGGCTTCGGCGCCGAAGACCAGAACACCCCGCTGCAGATCGGGGACACGCTGTACCTGTGCACGCCGCACAACCAGGTGGTGGCGCTGGACGTGGACAGCGGCAAACAGCGCTGGGCGTTCGACCCCAAGGCGAGCGCGCCGAACTGGCAGCGCTGCCGTGGCCTGGGCTATTTCGACGCAGGCCAGCCGCTGGTCGGCGCGCCCACCGTCGCCGCCGCACCGAGCCCTGCCGTACCGGCTACCGTCGCCGCGGCACCGGCCCCGGCGCTGTGCGAGAAGCGCATTCTGATGACCTCGATCGACGCGCGCCTGTTCGCGCTGGATGCCACCACCGGCGCGCCCTGCCCGGACTTCGGCGAGGCCGGCGTGGTGGACCTCAAACGGGGCATGGGCGAGATCAAGCCCGGCTTCTACACGCTGACCGCCGCGCCCCTGGTGGCCGGTGAACTGGTGATCGTGGGCGGCCGGGTGGCCGACAATATCGAGGTCAACGAACCGTCCGGCGTGGTGCGTGCCTACAACGTGCGCAGCGGCGCGCTGGCCTGGGTCTGGGACCTGTCCCGGGAAACCCCGGACGTGCCGCTGGATCCGTCCATCCACTACACCCGCGCCACCCCGAACGTGTGGACCTCGATGGCCTATGACCCGCAGCTGGGCCTGGTCTACCTGCCCACCGGCAACACCACGCCGGACCAGTGGGCCGGCGAGCGCACTCCGCAGGACGACAAGTACAGCTCGGCGGTGGTGGCACTGGATGTGGCCACCGGCAAGGAGCGCTGGGTCTACCAGACCGTGCACCACGACCTGTGGGATTACGACCTGCCTGCGCAGCCCACTCTGACCGACGTACCGGACGGCAAGGGCGGCACCCTGCCCGCGCTGCTGCAGATCACCAAGGCCGGCCAGGTATTCATGCTCAACCGCGCCACCGGCCAGCCGATCACCGAGGTGCGCGACATCGCGGCACCGCAGGGCAACGCCGCGGGCGAGCGCTATTCGCCCACCCAGCGCCTGTCGGTGGGGCTGCCGCAGATCGGTGCGCAGACGCTGACCGAATCGGACATGTGGGGCGCCACGCCGATCGACCAGATGCTGTGCCGCATCCAGTTCAAGGGCTTCCGCTACGACGGCATGTTCACCCCGCCGGGCGAGGACCTGGCCCTGCAATGGCCCGGCTCGCTGGGCGGCATGAACTGGGGCAGCGCGTCGGTGGATCCCACCACCGGCTACCTGTTCGTCAACGACATGCGCCTGGGCCTGTGGACCAAGCTCATTCCGCGCGCGGAAATGACCACCGGTGCGGGCGGCGTGGAAATGGGCGCGGCCTCGCAGACCGGCACACCGTATGGCTCGCTGCGGGATCGCTTCCTGTCCAAACTGGGCATCCCGTGCCAGAAGCCGCCGTTCGGCACGATGTCGGCGATCAACCTGGCCACCCACGAACTGGTCTGGCAGGTGCCGGTCGGTACGGTGAAAGACACCGGACCGATGGGCATCAAAATGCGCCTGCCGATTCCGATCGGCATGCCCACCCTGGGCGGCTCGCTGGCGACCCAGTCGGGCCTGCTGTTCTTCGCCGGCACCCAGGATTATTACCTGCGCGCCTATGACAGCCGCACAGGCAAGGAAGTATGGAAGGCGCGCATGCCGGTGGGCAGCCAGGGCACGCCGATCACCTATGTGTCGCCGAAAACCGGTCGCCAGTACGTGGTGATTTCCGCCGGCGGTGCACGCCAGTCGCCGGATCGTGGCGACTACGTGATCGCCTACGCGTTGCCGGCCAGGCGCTGAGCCCCGCGCGCCACGGTCTTCCCACCGTGGCGCGCAGCTTCGCTTCGTCGCGTGCAGCCCTTACCATGCACGATCACCGAGCACGAACCACCGCCATGTCTGCCGTACCTCCCAGCCGTCGCCCCAAGCGCGCCCCTGCCCCGCCGCAGGATCGCGGGCTCAGCCATGAGCTGATGCAGCTGATCCAGGACAACCAGGGCGATCCGGATTTCATGACCTCCCTCGGCCGCGGGCTGGTGGTGCTGAGCGTATTTTCGCAACACCCGCGCGAAGTGACCATGTCGCAGATCAGCACCGAAACCGGCATCTCGCGCGCGGCGGTGCGCCGTGTGTTGTACACACTGGAAAAGCTCGGCTACGTGGGCGAACAGGGCCGTGGCTTCGTGCTGCTGCCGCGCGTGCTGGGCATGGGCGGGGCCTATGTCGCGTCGTCGTCGATGACCGCGGCTGCGCAGCCGGTGCTGGACGCCCTGCGCGACGACGTGCACGAGTCATGCTCGCTGGGCGTGCTGGATGGCGATGACGTGCTGTACGTGGCCCGCGCTGAAACCGTGCGGATCATGTCGATCGGGCTGCGCGCCGGCAGCCGTCTGCCGGCGTACTGCACCTCGATGGGCCGCGTGCTGCTGGCCGCGTTGCCGCACGACACGCTGGAAAGCTACCTGGAACGCAATCCGCTGCGGCCGCGCACCGAGCGCACCGTGACGCGCATGGACGAATTCCTGGACACGCTGGACCGCGTGCGTCGCGACGGCGTGGCGCTGGTGGACCAGGAGCTGGAGATCGGGCTGCGCTCGATCGCCGTGCCGGTGCACGCGCGCAGTGGTGCGGTGGTGGGCGCACTGAACATTGGGACCCAGGCCGGGCGCGTCAGCCTGGGGGTGATGCAGTCGCAGCTGCTGCCGCGGCTGCGGGAAGCGGCGCAGCGGCTGGGTACGTTGCTGCATTGAGGCGGGGTGTTGGCCGGCGATATCCGGTTTCGTTCGCGTCGTTCGGGTTGCCGGCCAGCGGCCGGCACTACCGGTGCTGGGCTCACCGCGGTGGGTCGTTGGCTTGTTCTTCGAGGATCGGCTTGGCCAGGGCGAAGGCGTGGTTGGCGGCCGGCACGCCGCAGTAGATGGCGGCCTGCAACAGCACCTCTTTGATCTCGTCCGGGGTGACGCCGTTGTTGCGCGCGGCGCGGATGTGCAGCTTGAACTCTTCGTCGTGCCCCAGCGCCACCATCATCACGATGGTCAGCAGCGAGCGGGTGTGACGCGGCAGGCCGTCGCGGGTCCACACCGTGCCCCATGCGGTACGGGTGATGAAATCCTGGAATTCGTGGGTGAAGTCGGTGCGCGCCTGCAGCGAGCGCTCGACGTGGGCCTCGCCGAGTACGGCGCGGCGCACGGTCAGGCCGGCTTCGTAGCGTTCCTGTTCGTCCATTGGGGATGCCTCGTTTTGGATGGGATGTACCGACCAACGGTCGGTATCTAGGTCAGGTGGGCAGTGAGGGCGGCGGTGAATGCGTCGGCAGATTCGATGTTGCAGATGTGGCGGCCGGGCACCGTGACGGCGTGGCCGTGGGCGACCCCGCGTGCGATGGCGTGCAGGTCTGCGGGCGGGCAGACAGGGTCGTCGTCGCCGGCGATGGCCAGGGTCGGCACGCGGATCTGCGCCAGCGAGTCACGGAAGTCCGCGGTGGCCACGGCGTGGCAGCAGCCCACGTAGCCTGCAACGGTGGTGGCGACGAAGCGCTGCAGAATGTCCTCAACCCGCGCCGGTTCCGCTGCAGTGAAGGCCGGGGTGAACCAACGTTCGGCGGTGCCCTCGCGCAGCGGCACCAGTCCGTGCGCACGCACCTGCGCGATGCGCGCGTCCCAGCTCTCGGCCGTGCCGATCTTCGCGGCGGTAGCCGCCACCGTCAGGCTATGCAGGCGCGTGCCGGCATGCACGCCCAGCCACTGCCCGGTCAGGCCACCGATCGACAGCCCGCAGAAATGGCTGCGCGCTACCCTCAGGTGGTCCCACAGGGCCAGTACGTCCGCGCCCAGATCGGCCACGCCGTACAGGCCCGGCGGCGCGCTGGAGTGGCCATGCCCACGGCGGTCATAGCGCAGGATCCGGAACCGCTTCGACAAGGCCGCCACCTGCGGGTCCCACATGTGCAGGTCGGTGCCCAGCGAGTTGCAGAAGGTCAGCAACGGCGCATCGTCCGGCCCGTCAATGCGGTAATGCAGGCGATGCGTATCCAGCTCAAGAAATTGCATTGCAACACTCCAAATAGGGTTCAGCGCTGCGCCAGCACGCGGTTGATCCAGGTGTCGGCCATGCCGCGCCAGCTGTCGGGCGCGAACAACGCCGCCAGCTGCGTCGGCGACAGCTGCGCGCTCACCGTCGGCATGTCCTGCAGCACATCGCGCAGGTGACGTGACTGTGCCAGCGCCTGGCGCGCGGCCTGTTCCACCAGCGCATGCGCGGTGGCCTTGCCCAGCGTTTCAGCCAGCGTCACCGCCACCGCTTCGGCGTAAAGCAGCCCCCCGTGGCTGTCCAGGTGGTCGCGCATGCGCGCCCGGTCCAACTGCAGGCCCTGCACCACCACGGTCACCTGGGCCAGGCTGCCGGCGCACAGGCGCACGATCTCCGGCACGGTTTCCCACTCGGCATGCCACTGCCCGGCCGCGCGCTCATGCGGTTGCGGCATCGCCACGAACAAGGTGGACACCAGGCCCGGCACCCGCGTGGCCGAGGCAATGGCCGCCACGCAGCCCACCGGATTGCGCTTGTGCGGCATCGCCGACGACCCGCCCCTGCCCTCGCCGACCGGCTCGAATGCTTCGGCTACTTCGGACTGCATCAGCAGCACGATGTCGGTGGCGATCTTGCCCAGTGTGCCGGTGAGCAGCGCGAACGTGCTGCCGAGCTCGGCCACCCGGTCGCGGGCGGTATGCCACGGCAGCGCCGGCACCGGCAACTGCAGTTCGTCGCCCAGGGCCTGGGCCACGTCCAGGCCGCGCGCCTGCAGCGAGGCCAGGGTCCCGGCCGCACCGCCGAACTGCAGCACCAGCGTGTCGTCGTACAACGCCTGCAGGCGCCGTTGGCTGCGGTGCAATGCGTCGAGCCAACCGGCAGCCTTCAGCCCGAAGGTCACCGGCACCGCCTGTTGCAGCAGCGTGCGCCCGGGCAGGCCGGTATCGCGCTCGGCATCGGCCAGCACCGCCAGCGCGGTGCACAACACATGCAGCCGCTCCTGCACCAGGCCTACTGCCTCGCGCAGCTGCAGCACTGCGCCGGTATCGATGATGTCCTGGCTGGTGGCGCCCCAGTGCACCCAGCGCGCGGCGTCGGCATCGGCGTGGCGCACCTGCGCAGTCAGCGCCTTGACCAGCGGAATGGCGGGATTGCCCGCCAGCAACGTGGCCTGGCCCAGTGCGGGCACGGCATACAGGTCGGCCCGGCAGGCCGCTTCGATCGCGCCGAGCGCGGCCGGTGGAATCACCGCACAGCGCACCTGCGCACGTGCCAGCGCGGCTTCCACGTCGAGCATTGCCTGCAGACGTGCGGTGTCGGTGAACACTGCGTCCACCTCCGGCGCACCGAACAGGCCGCCAAGCAGCGAGGGGAAATCGCTCATCAAACGCCATCCAGTCAAAGGTGGACCCAGCTTACCCGCGCGCCGTCAGGCCGCGCGTGCAGGCCGGCATCAGTAGTCGAAGAACACGGTTTCCAGCTCGCCCTGCATGCGCACGTCCCAGTGGTACAGGCCGTTGCCCTGCGCCTGGGCGATGAGCGTGGCGCGGCGTTCGGCCGGCACCAGGGCCAGGATCGGATCGTCGGCATTGCCCGGCGCGTCGCTGAAATACATCCGCGCACTGGCCGCGCGCAGCAGACCGCGCATGAACACCAGCACCATCAGGTGCGGTGCCTGCGGCTGCCCCTTGGGACCGGCCACACTGCCCGGGCGCACGGTGGTGAAGGCGAAGCGGCCCTGCGCGTCGGTGGGCACCCTGCCCCAGCCATCGAAGCCCGGGTCATGCGCGGCGTGGCGCGGGTCTTCCGGATGGGCGTAGATGCCCTGCGCGTCGGCCTGCCAGATTTCCAGCACGGCATCGGACACCGGCACGCCCAGGCCATCGAACACCTGGCCCTGCACCTGTACGCGCTCCCCCTGCGCCTGGGCCGGCGCGATGTCGGTGCGGTACAGCGGTTCCAGGCCCAGCCGGTAGTACGGGCCCACGGTCTGCCACGGAGTGGATTGGAAACTCATCTGCTTACTCCCACACGGTCATCTTGCGACCGCGCAACACGATGTCGAAGCGGTAGCCGAGGGCGAATTCGTTGGCGGTGTTTTCCCAGTCGAACGAGGACACCATGCGCTCGCGGGCCTTGGCGTCGTCCACGCAGTTGTAGATCGGGTCGTACGCCAGCAACGGATCGCCGGGGAAGTACATCTGCGTGACCAGGCGCTGGCCGATGCCTTCGCCGTGCAGCGAAAAGTGGATGTGTGCCGGTCGCCACGCGTTGTAGTGGTTGCGCCACGGGTAGGCGCCGGGCTTGATGGTGGTGAAGCGGTAACGGCCGTGGTCGTCGGTGAGCACCTGGCCGGTGCCGGTGAAATTGGGGTCCAGCGGTGCATCGTGCTGGTCGCCCTTGTGCAGGTAGCGACCGGCGGCGTTGCACTGCCATACCTCGACCACGCTGTTGCGCACCGGGCGACCGTTCTCGTCCAGCACCCGGCCACTGACCACGATACGCTCGCCCAGCGGCTGACCCTTGAAACCGGCGGTCAGGTCGGCGGCGTGTTCGCCCAGGGTGATGCGGTCCAAGGTAGGCCCGGTCACTTCGGACAGCGTGGCCGGGATCTGGATCGGGTCACGTCCGGGGCCGCGCAGGCGGGTGGACGCATACGGCAGGTGGATGCGGTCCGGCTGGGTGCCGGGATAGGGCCTGCGGTAGCCGCGCAGGTCAGTGGGATCGCTCATGGCGTACTCCGGTTGGCGGGCGGCCGGTGGGGCCGCAGCTGAAAGGCAGTGGCACGCTGCCATGCGAAGGCGGCAGCGGCCGTGAAGCAGGAAAAAACAGGGGCGGTCACACGCGCTCGATGGCCAGCGCGACCCCCTGGCCCACGCCGATGCACATGGTGGCCAGACCACGCCGCCCCCCGCTGGCTTCCAGCTGGCGCAGCAGGGTCAGCGCCAGGCGCGCCCCGCTCATGCCCAGCGGATGGCCCAGCGCGATAGCACCGCCATTGGCGTTGACGTGCGCGGCATCGTCGGCGACACCGAACTGGCGCAGGCACGCCAGCCCCTGCGAAGCAAACGCTTCGTTGAGCTCGATCGCATCGAAATCGGCGATGGACAGCCCGAGCCGCGCCAACAGGCGCTGCGTGGCCGGTACCGGGCCCATGCCCATCACCGCCGGTTCGACCCCGGCACTGGCAAAGCCCAGGATGCGCGCGCGCGGGGTCAGGCCCAGTGTGCGTGCCTGTGCGCCCGACGCCAGCAGCAACGCGGCGGCGCCATCGTTGATGCCCGACGCATTGCCGGCGGTCACCGTGCCGGGCTGGCGGAACAACGGCTTGAGCGCGGCCAACGCGTCCAGCGTGGTGTCCGCGCGCGGGTGTTCATCGCGCGCCACGCGCACGGTTTCACCGCGCTTGCGCCCGGGTGCGTCCACCGCCACGATCTCGCCGTCGAAGAACCCGCGTTGCTGGGCGGCGGCGGCGCGCTGCTGGCTGCGCAGCGCGAACGCGTCCTGGTCGGCGCGCGATACCGCGTACCGCTCGGCCACGTTCTCGGCGGTCTGGCCCATGGTCTCCACGCCATACAGCGCGCGCAGCTGCGGGTTGATGAAACGCCAGCCCATGGTGGTGTCTTCCATCACCTGGTCGCGCGCGAAGGGCGTGCCTGCCTTGCCCATCACGTACGGCGCCCGCGACATCGACTCCACGCCGCCGGCAATGGCCAGCCCGAGTTCACCGGCGGCGATGCCGCGTGCCACCGTACCGATCGCATCCAGCCCCGAGCCGCACAGCCGGTTGACGGTGCTGCCCGGCACGCTCACCGGCAGGCCGGCCAGCAGCAGGCTCATGCGGGCCACGTTGCGGTTGTCTTCGCCGGCCTGGTTGGCGCAGCCCAGGTAGACCTCGTCGATCAACGCCGGGTCCAGCTGCGGATGGCGCGCCAGCAGCGCCTTCAACGGGATCGCGCCGAGGTCATCGGCGCGCACGCCGGCCAACGCACCGCCGTAGCGGCCGATCGGGGTACGGATGCCATCGATGATGTAGGTGTCGTGCAGGGTCATGTCAGGCTCCTTCGCTCATCTGCAGCGGCAGGCCGGTGAGTTCACGCAACTGCTCCAGGCTCACCCCGTCCACCATTTCCAGCACGCGCGCGCCCGCCTCGCCCAGGTCGAACACGGCCACGTCGGTATACACGCGCGACACGCAGCGCAGCCCGGTGAGCGGATAGCTGCAGGTGTCCACCAGCTTGCTCTGCCCCTGCTTGGTCAGCAGGTCCATCATCACGAACACCTGCTTGGCGCCGATGGCCAGGTCCATCGCCCCACCGACGGCGGGGATGGCATCGGCCGCACCGGTGCTCCAGTTGGCCAGGTCGCCCTGTGCCGACACCTGGAATGCACCCAGCACGCAGATGTCCAGGTGACCGCCGCGCATCATCGCGAACGAATCGGCATGGTGGAAATAGCAGCCGCCGGTGAGCAGGGTCACCGGCTGTTTGCCGGCATTGATCAGGTCTGGGTCCTCTTCGCCCGCTGCCGGTGCTGGCCCCATGCCGAGCAGGCCGTTCTCCGACTGCAGGAAGATCTCCTTGTCGGCCGGCAGGAAGTTGGCCACCGTGGTCGGCAGGCCGATGCCCAGATTGACGTAGGCACCTTCGGGAATATCGCGCGCCACGCGCGCGGCCATCTGTTCGCGGCTCAGGCGGTTCATGCGCGGGCTCCAACGGTGGCGGTAGCGGTGGCATCCAGGGCAACCACGCGCTGCACGAAGATGCCGGGCGTCACCACGGCCTCCGGGTCCAGGTCGCCCAGCGGCACCACGGCATCCACCTGCACGATCGCACAGCGCGCGGCCATCGCCATCAGCGGGCCGAAGTTGCGCGCGGTCTTGCGGTACACCAGGTTGCCCCAGCGGTCGCCGTGGTGGGCCTTGATCAGCGCGAAGTCGGCGTGCAGCGGGTACTCCAGCACGTAGTGGCGCCCGTCGATCTCGCGGGTTTCCTTGCCGCGTGCCAGTTCGGTGCCGTAACCGGTAGGGGTGAAGATCGCACCCAGGCCCGAGCCGGCGGCATGGATGCGCGCGGCCAGGTTGCCCTGCGGCACCAGCTCCAGTTCGATCTCGCCGGCGCGGTAGGCCGCATCGAAATGCTGCGAGTCGGCCTGGCGCGGGAACGAGCACACGACGCGGCGCACGCGCTTGTGCCGGATCAGCGCGGCCAGCCCGGTGTCGCCGTTGCCGGCGTTGTTGTTGATGATGGTCAGCCCGCGCGCGCCCTGCGCGATCAGGGCGTCGATCAGGGCGTCGGGCATGCCGGCGGTACCGAACCCGCCGATCATCACCGTCGCCCCGTCGTGGATGTCGGCCACCGCTGCGTCAGCGTTGGCCACGGTCTTGTCGATCACTGCGTTGCTCCTTGCCGTGCCCTGCAGGCGGCGGCGACATACGGGGGAAAACGGGACGCGGACATGGTGCGCAGCGGCGACCATGCGGTCAATCCGATAATCGGACTCATGATGCGATAATCGCACACGCGACTGTCCATGCCCGGCGGCTCACTTGCGCGTCTGGCCAACGCCGACGCGCAGGCCCAGGCAGGCCCACGCCGCCAGTGCCAACGGCAGCGCACACAGCACGTAGAGCGCGGTGGGCGACCAACCCGCATCGACCAGAAGGCCCACGGTGAGCGGCGACAGAATGGCGCCGACCCGGCCGATGCCGATCGCCCAGCCCAGCCCGGTGGTGCGCACGTCGGCGGCAAATACCACCGGCGCGGCGGCATACAGCCCGGCCATGGCGCCGAACAGGGCCGCACCGATCACGAACGCCACCGGGAAGGCGATACCGAGTTGGGTGTTGAAACCGGCGAAGGCCAGCATCGCCACCATCGCCAGCAGCAGGCTGGCCGCGGTGAGCCGCGACAACGCCCAGCGCGACGCCAGCCAGCCGAACAGGCTGCCACCGACAATCCCGCCCAGGTTGAGCAGCACGCCCCCGGTGATGCCCTGCTGGGCCGATACGCCGGCCGAGACCAGCAGCTTCGGCGTCCAGCTCAGCACGAAATAGAACGCGAACATGTGCAGGAAAAACGCCATCGCGATCAGCACCGCCACCCGGCGCAGGTCACCGACGAACAGCGCGGCGTAGCCCTTGCGTCCATCGGCCCGCACCGGTGCCGGCGGCAGCGCCTGCAGCGCGGGCATGTGCATGCGCGCCAGCAGCGCGTTGAGCCGCGGCAAGGCATCCGGCGGACGCCGCGCCACCAGGAAATCCAGCGATTCGGGCAGGCACTTGAGCACCAGCGGGATGCACAGCAACGACGCGCCAGCACCAATCAGGAACACGCTGTGCCAGCTGAAATGCTGCAGCATCCAGGCCGCCAGCACCCCGCCCAGGGTGGCGCCGATGGGGTAGCCGGTGGCCTGCAGCGCCACCGCGGTGCTGCGCCATTTGGGGTTGGCGTACTCGGCGGTGATCACGCCCACGCCGGCCAGCATGCCGCCGATGCCCACGCCGGTGAACACGCGCAGCGCGCCCAGTTGCCACGCGTTGCTGGCCAGCGCCGACAACGCCATGCCCACGGTGAGGATCACCAGGCACAGCATGATCATCGGCCGCCGGCCCCAGCGGTCGGCCAGCGGCGCCAGCAGGAACGAGCCCAGCGCCATGCCGACCAGACCGGCGCTGAGCATGATGCCCAGCAGCTTGCCCGACAGCGCCCAGTCGGCCGACACGTGCGGCGCGGTGAACGCCATGACCATCACGTCGAAGCCATCGAGCATGTTCAACAGCACGCAGATGGCGATCGCCGTCCATTGGAAGGGAGTCATCCGCTCGAGCACGAGCGGGGACGCGGTGGCGGTGGCATGGCTCATACGGGGATCCTGCGACGACGTAGTGCGGGGAGCGTCCGGCGGGGAGGTCTCAACGACCGGCCTGGCTGGAGGCATGGATGACCTGGAGCACCTGCTGCAGCTGCTCGACCTCGACCTGGCCTGGCGCCGACGGGGTGCCGATCATGCCGAAGGTCAGCGCCTGGCCGAAGGTTTCCCCGGCCAGCCGCGAGACCACGCCGGTGCCGCCCATGGACATGGTCAGCAGTGGCTTGCGGCTGCGCTGGCGCACCTGCCAGGTGGCATCCAGCAGGGCAAGCACGTCGCCGGCGTCGCGCGGCATCACCGCGATCTTCAACACGTCCGCGCCCATCGCCTCCTGGCGCAGCAGCCGCGCCACGATCTCCTCGCGCGCGGGGGTGGCATGGAAGTCGTGGCTGGACATCACCACCTTCACCCCGGCCGTGTGTGCCTGCGCGACCAGTGCCGCCACCCGCTCCGGATCGCGGAACATCTCCACGTCGATCAGCTGGGTGAAGCCGCCGCGCAGCAGCGTGGCGTACAGCGCGGCGTAGTCGGCGTCGCTGATCGGCTTGCTGCCGCCTTCGGCCTGGGTGCGGAAGGTGAGGATCATCGGCTTGCCATCCAGCGTGCGCGCGATGCGCTTGCCGAGGGTCACCAGCGCCTTGCCGTCGGTGGCGATGTCCAGATAATCGATGCGCCATTCGGCCAGGTCGGTGGCCGGGCTGGCGGCGATCACGGCGGCCTGCTGGAGCGCCTGTTCGGCGGTGGCGCCGGTGATCGGCACGATGGTGCGTGGCGCGCCTTCGCCGATGCGCAGTGTGCCTACCTGCAAGGGCGTGACCGGTACCGGTGCGGCGTGGGCAACGGCCGCGGCGCCGCCGAGTACGGCGGCCAGCATGAAGGGAGTGAGCGGACGCATGCGGTTCACCAGGAACGAGGGAAGGAAGGCGCGCATCAGAAAGTCACCTTGGCCTGCACGCCCACGGCCCACGCGTTGTCGGTGCGGGTGTAGGCGAACGTGCCGGGGTTGACGATGTACTGCACGTCGGGGCGGATCATCAGCCAGGGGTTCACCTGGATGCTGTAGGACAGTTCGAACAGTTCCTCGGCCTGGCTGAGCTGGTACAGCGGCGAGTCCGTCGCCACCCCCATGTCGGCCAGGGTGGCGCGGCGCGCGTCCACCAGGCGGCGGTTGATGTCCGCGCCCACGTAGCCGAGCGCGATGCTGTCCTGCGCACGCGTGCCGATGCCCTGGTAGACGCCGCCCAGTGCATACCAGCGGCGGATCTGCGCGGTGTCGGTGTCCGACACCATGTACTGCGCGAAGGCGGTCAGCCCGCGCTGCGGGTCGCCGGCTTCGCGGGTAAGCCGCTGCTCGGCCAGCACATACGCACCGTGGCGGCCGGTGGTGGGCGAGGTATCGAGCCCGCGCTGGTCCACCCGCGAGGTGTCGTAGTAGCCGCCGAACTTGTACACGCCCGGATACGCCCCGCCCTTGTCCGGGGTCCAGGTCACTTCCAGCGGAATCAGCGAGCCGGTGGTGCCCGACACGAACGGACGAAACGCATTGCGTTCGATGTTGCCGCCCAGGTTCGGGTTGACCTGGAACCAGCCGGTGCGCACGTTCAGCGCCGGGCTCACCTGCTGGGCCACTTCACCGCCCCAGCGTGCCGTGGGGTAGTTGTACCAGCCGCTGTTGCCGGACATCGCCAGCGGATGGGCGCAGAAAGCGGCGTTGACGAAGTGGGTCAGCAGGCTGTGCAGGCCGAACTGGTTGCCCATCGCGTAGTAGCCCAGCTTGAAATACGACTGCCCACCGTTGAAGGTCTGGTCATAGCTGGCCTCGGTGAGCCGGGTGTACTGCCCGCCGTAGGCTTCCTGGATCGGGAAGCGGTTGCCGACCAGGTCGGCCGAGGTGCTGTTGCCGCGGCGGTCGTTGAGGGTGACGTGGAAGGCGCCGCCGTCCCAGCCGGCCAGGCGGCCCATGTCCAGGTCGACGCCGACCCGCACCTGCTGCGCATAGCGCGCGCCGGTGCGGCCGTAGCCGCCGTCGACCACGCCCATCGCCTCGCCCACGTAGTCGCCACGGAAGCGGATGCCGCGTTCGTCCAGCGCGGTACGGGTGCCGCCCCAGTCGCCGGTGAGCGTCTTGCCGTCGTAACGGTTGCTGTCCTGTGCGTGGGCCAGCGCGGGCGTCAGCACGGCAGCGGACAACAGGACGGCAAGCGGAGTGGGGTTCGGAAATCGCATCGGAATCTCTCGGGGTCGACGGGTCAGCGCAGCGACAGCGGCGCGCTCAACGGGGAGGTGGCACCCAGCGCGGAGGTCGCGGTGGCGGTGAGCGTGGCGATACCGGCAGCCTCGCCCGTGGTCGGCAGCGCCAGCGTGAAGCGGCCCTGCCCCTGCGCATCGGTGACGGCGTCTACGGTGCCGAGCAGGCGTTCGGCGTCGCTGCTGTTCGCGGTGCGGTTGCCGAACACTTCCAGCTGGTAGCGCTGCCCCGGCACGCCCTGGAACACCCCGTGCACGGTGCGCGCGGTGCCGGTGCCCTGCACCGCCTGCAACACCGGCGCGGCCTGGCCCAGGTTGGGCGCCGGCTGGCACCCTGTCGTGTCGGTGCCGCTGCAGATGCGCGCGCGCTTGGACGGGTCGGTATCGACGCCGCGCCCGCGCGAGCCCACGAAGTTCGCGTGTTCCAGCCCCGGTACGCCGAACACGATCGCCCCGCGCGGCTGGCCCGTGGCACAAGCGCCACCGGCTTCGCAGCGCGCGATCTTCAGCCCGTTGCCGACCATCTGGTTGGCGCTGAAGCGGTTCGGTGCACTTACCGGCTGTGGACGCACCGCGATGCCGATCCCGTTGCCGGTGATCGTGTTGCCATCCAGCACGTTGTCGCTGCCCGTGACGCTGACCCCGATCGAGTTGCCGGTGAAGGTGTTGGCTGCGATGTAGTTGCGGTTGCCCCAGTTGATCTGCAGGCCGTCGGAGTAGTCGACGAAGCGGTTGCGCACCACCGTGTTGTCGTTGCCCCACAGAATTTCGATGCCCTGCGACGGCTCCGGGTTTGCGGCGGTGGACTGGAACAGGTTGTCGGCCACCAGGTTCCAGGCCGCGCCGCGGGTCAGCTCCAGCCCGTCGCCGTTGTCGACGAACTGGTTGCGCACGATGCGGTTGTGCACGGTGGTGGTGGCGGTGGACTGGCCCTCGCCGTCGTCGCCGGTCAGCATGATGCCGGCGCCACCCTTGTTGGCCACGATGCGGTTGTCGTGGATGTCGCTGTGGCTGCTGCGGTTGATCAGCACGCCGATGCAGAAGTTGCGGATCTCAAGGCCGCTGAGCTCAACGCCCGTGGTGTCGCGCAGGACCAGCCCCGGCAGCGTGGTGGTGCGCACGTTGGTGCCGGACTGGCCCGGCTCGGCACCCGGGCAGGCATCGGTGCCGGTGCCGGTGACGTAGCCGGCGCCGTCGATGGCCACATACTGGCCGGCGCTCGCCCACGGCGTGCCGACGATCTGCACCGGGCCGACGATCTCCGGCAGCGGCGAGGCCGGGCGGATCACATACGGCGCGCTGCCCACCGCGTCGATCTCGATGCGGTAGCGGCCCGGGGCCTGGTTGGCGGTGATGATCGCCCAGCGCAGCGACCAGGGCGCGGCGTCGTCGGCGTAGCGGTCCACGTGCAGGACCTGCAGCGCCTCGCGCGGCGGCTCGGCCTGGTAAGCCAGCGCCAACGACGGCAGCAGGGCGAGCAGGGTCAGGGAAACAACAGACAAACGGCAACGCATGCGCAGGCTCCGCACAGGGAAAGGGACTCCGGCGGTCTTTCCCCTGTACCTGGCTTCAGTACCGTAGTGGCACTGCCCTCGCCCGCCAGAGGTGGATCGCTTGGAACGGGATTGAAAGTAGGTTTATCGCACTGCACCATTCAAGTGCGTTTATCGACTACGTGTGCGATTATCGGATTTCGTCGCTACGACCATTGTCGTAGGCGCAGGCACGACAACGGCAAACGCAGGCGCTGCGGCGTGCGATGGTGTGTCCGTCAGGAGATTCGCGGTTCAGGCGCGGCATGCCGCGCACCCGGGCTCAGGAGCTGCAGGACAGCATCGAACATCCGGCCTTGTCGCGCGCCCAGTCGGGGCGCTTGCCGGCGAAGTGCGCGCGGCCCGGTTGCACCTCGTAGGGGGTGCGCAGCACCTCCAGCAGGGTGTGCACACCGCTCATGTCGCCCTGCTCGGCCTGTTCGATGGCGTCCTGCGCCAGCCAGTTGCGCAACACATACACCGGATTGGCACCGGCCATCCGCTGCTGGCGGGTGGCCGCATCCAGCGGATCGGCGCGCAGACGCGCGGCGTACTGCTGCAGCCAGACCTGCAACGCGGGCAGCACGGCCTCGCGCCGCGCGTCGCTGTAGAAGGCCTCGGCGAGCACCTGTACCGACGGTGCCTGCGGATCGAGCGCCATCAAGCCGCGGAAGGCGAGCGTCATGTCCATCTCGCCGTCCTGCAGGATCTGCCGCCAGGCCGCCATCATCGCCACGTCGTCGTCGCTGCAGTCGGCCAGGCCGAACTTGGCGGCGATGTCCGCGCGCTCGCGCTCGGCATGCACGGCCTGGAAACGGGCCAGCCCGTCGTGCAGCGGCGCGACATCGTCAAACAGCGGCGAAAGTGCCTGCGCCAGCCGGGTCAGGTTCCAGTACGCCACCTGCGGCTGGGTACCGAAGCGGTAGCGACGGCCCTGCGCGTCGGTGGTGTTCGGGGTCCAGTCGGGGTCGTAGTCGTCCACCCAGCCATACGGTCCGTAGTCGATGGTCAGGCCCAGAATGGACATGTTGTCGGTATTCATCACCCCATGCACGAAGCCGACCCGCATCCAGTGCGCCACCAGGATCGCGGTGCGCTCGCAGATCTGCGCGAACCACTGCGCATAGCGCTGCGCGCCGGCATCGGCCAGCGCCGGGAAATCACGCGCGATGCAGGCATCGGCCAGCTGCCGCAGCAGGGCCACGTCGCCGCGCGAGGCCGGCAGTTCGAAGGTGCCGAAGCGGATGAACGACGGCGCCACCCGGCACACCACGGCACCGGGTTCCGCCTTCGGGTGGCCGTCGTAGAACATGTCGCGCACCACCGCATCGCCGGTGCCCACCAGGCTCAACGCGCGCGTGGTCGGCACGCCCAGGTGGTGCATGGCTTCGCTGCACAGGAATTCGCGGATGGACGAGCGCAGGACCGCGCGGCCGTCGGCCCCGCGCGAGTACGGGGTGCGCCCGGCCCCTTTCAACTGCAGTTCCCAGCGCGCCCCGTCCGGGGCCAGCAGCTCGCCCAGCGAAATGGCGCGGCCATCGCCAAGCTGCCCCGCCCAATGCCCGAACTGGTGGCCCCCGTAGTTGGCCGCCCACGGCTGCATGCCGGCATACAGCGCGTTGCCGCCGAACACCCGCGCGAAATCCGGGCTGTCGGTAAGGTCCGGGCCAAGGCCCAGCAGGTCGGCAACGTCGGCGGAAAGCGCCAGCAACTGTGGTGCGGCCACCGGCGTGGGCATCACCGACGACCACGCGGCACCGCGCACCTCGCGCACGCGCGGGCCGGTTTCCTCGTCGCCGGGAAGGTCGCCGATGAATCGGTTGTCGAAGCGCAGGGGCTGGGTATCCATGCTCACCAGATGGGGGCGCCGCCACGCCCCCGCAAGTTCATGCCGCGCCCGCGCCCAGGTCCAGCGCCCCGCCGCGCTCGGTGGCGCGCTGGTAGGCCGGGCGCTGTTCGATGCGCTGCAGGAAGGCCTGCAGTTTCGGGTACGCGTCCATGCTGCCTGCGCGCGAGGCGGCCGCCTGGATCGGGAAGCTCATCTGGATGTCGGCGGCGGTGAAGCGTTCGCCGGCAAACCACGGCGACTGGCCCAGCTCACGCTCCATCCACTGCAGGTGCAGCTTCAGCTGCGGGCCCACGAACCCCTTCATCACCTTGTCGGCGATGCCACGGGCAATCGGCTTGGCGAAGAACGGCATGGGGGCCTTGCGCACGCGTGCGAACACCAGGCTCATCAGCAACGGCGGCATCGCCGAGCCTTCGGCGTAGTGCATCCAGTAGCGGTAGCGCAGGCGCTCGGCGGATTGAGCCGGCAGCAGTTCGGGCGACAGTTGGCGGGCGCTGTCGTAGCGGTCGGCCAGGTATTCCAGGATGGCCCCGGACTCGGCCAGCACCAGGGTGTCGTCCTGCAGCACCGGCGATTTGCCCAGCGGGTGGATCTCGCGCAGCGCCGGCGGCGCAAGCCAGGTGGTGGGGTCGCGCTGGTAGTTGACCAGCTGGTACGGCAGGCCCAGCTCTTCGAGCATCCACAACACGCGCTGCGAGCGCGAGTGGTCCAGATGGTGCACCTTGATCATTGACGGGTCCGCAGGTTCAAAGCGACATCGTAACGAGGTACGCGCCCTGCCGATGTCATCGGGCGCCCACGGATGAAAAAACACCCCGCATAAAAAACGCCGGGAGCTTTCGCTCCCGGCGTTTCATTGCAACCTGACGGTAGCGGGGGGTCGATTAGACCGCCTGCACCTGATCAGCCTGCATACCCTTCTGGCCCTGCACGGCGACGAAGGTCACCTTCTGGCCTTCCTGCAGCGACTTGAAGCCGGTGCCCTGGATGGCACGGAAGTGCACGAAAAGGTCCGGGCCGCTTTCCGGGGTGATGAAGCCGAAGCCCTTGGCGTCGTTGAACCACTTCACGGTGCCCTGCTG
This sequence comes from Stenotrophomonas sp. 364, assembly GCF_009832905.1. Taxonomy (NCBI): domain Bacteria; kingdom Pseudomonadati; phylum Pseudomonadota; class Gammaproteobacteria; order Lysobacterales; family Lysobacteraceae; genus Stenotrophomonas; species Stenotrophomonas sp. 364. The sequence continues at coordinate 1,528,921 of NZ_CP047135.1, read as the reverse complement.
ACGATCAGACATGTACTAACTCCTGAAACAATAGTTGAAATAATCGCGGCCGCCGCTTATCGGAGCCGAGACTGAGTTGCAGGCGTTGGTAAAGCGGATCGATGAGCAGATCGTGAGATCAACTGCACCAGGCCACGATTCACGGTGACCCTAGCAAACACAGTGTGGGTGACGATACTCGTGTTTTACCTAAAAAGCGATAGCTGGTTTATTCAGCCATCCCCCCGTCACGCCTGACGGGACAAGGGATTGGCGCATCCTACACGATTTCGCGCGCCCCATTCAGACTTTTCCTACCTTAAGATCAGCCAAATGCCCGATTCAAGTTCCGCCAATTGCCGCATCTGGGTTGATGCGGACGCCTGCCCCGGGGTGATCAAGGAGATCCTGTTCCGGGCCGCCGAGCGCGTGCAGGTGCCGCTGACCCTGGTGGCCAACCACTGGCTGCGCACCCCGCCTTCGCGGGTGATCGACTTTCTTCAGGTGCCGGCCGGGCTGGACGTGGCCGACAGCGCCATCGTCGAGCGGGTGGCCGCCGGCGACCTGGTGGTCACCCAGGACATCCCGCTGGCGGCGCTGGTGATTGCCAAGCAGGCCGTGGCGCTGAACCCGCGCGGGCAGCTGTATACCCCCGACAACATGGCCGAGCGCCTGTCGATGCGCAATTTCATGGAGGAGCTGCGCGGCGCCGGCGTGCAGACCGGCGGGCCACCGCCGCTCGGCCCGCGTGAACGGCAGGCATTCGCGGCCGAACTGGATCGCTGGCTGGCGAAGCGTTCAGGGCGCTGAACCGGAGGCGGCCGCTGGACGGCGCCTCATGAAATCCGGGCACCACGGCGGCTGTCGACCGCTGGCTGACTCCTTATGAAATCCGGGCACCCGGTAGTGCCGGCCGCTGGCCGGCTCCTCATGAAATCTGGCATTACGGGGAGCCGGCCAGAGGCCGGCGCTACGGCATTGCGGGGGAGCCGGGCAGAGCCCGGCGCTACGGGGGGGCCGTCACGTTGGCTGTGAGCTGCCGGTCGCTGCTGAAATGACGCGGTTCGCCGGTCAGCGGGTCGATGAATGACAGGGCCTGGGCCAGCAGCTGCAGCGGTGCCGCGGCTGCGCCCTCGCCCGCCGTGCGCAGCACCGGGTACAGGTCGTCGCCCTCGATCGGCGCGCCCAGCGCGGCCATGTGCACGCGCAGCTGGTGTTTGCGGCCGGACTCGGGGTGCAGCCGGTAGCGCCAGATCGGGCCGTCGGCGTCGATGACTTCGATGCGGGTGCGGGCATTGGGCTCCCCGGGCACTTCGGCCATGCGGAAGAACGGTTCGCCCGCTGCCAGCCGGGTATGCCGTTCCAACGGAAAGCTTCGTCCGGGCAGCGCTGGCGCCAACGCCTCGTAGGTCTTGTCGATGCGTCGTTCGCGGAACAGCCGCTGGTAGGCGTCACGGGAATCGGGGCGGGTCGAGAACAGCACCAGCCCGGCGGTGAGGCGGTCCAGCCGGTGCAGCGGCACCAAGTCCGCATTGCCGGTGCGCGCCACCAGCCGCGCCAGCAGGGTTTCGCGCACATGCGCCCCGGCCGGGGTGACGGGCAGGAAGTGCGGCTTGTCAGCCACCAACAGATGCGCATCCTGATGCACCACGGTTTCGAGGAACGGAATCACCGGCTCCTCGGCCACCTCACGAAAATACTGGATCTCCAACCCCACCTGCCACGCCCGGTCCGGCGCCAGCGCCCTGCCCTGCGCGTCCAGCACCCGCCCGCGTGCAAAGCGGCTTTCCCATTGCGCCCGGTCGATCCGCGGGAAGCGCGCGCACAGGCCGTCGAGCAGCGTTGCCCACGTGCCCGGCGGCAGCTGCAGGCGACTGGGCGGGGTCATACCGAAGCTCCGCTGCCAGCGTCGGCGTCGGCTGGCAGCGTGGCCACCGCCAGCAATGCCCAGCCATCGCGCTCATCGCCCCGCCCATCGGCTGCCGCCAGCCCGGCGTCGATCAGCGCACGCATCACCGCCGGCCGGTGCAGGTTGACCCACTGACCGCCGGCAGTCTGCACGCTGCCCGTGGCCAGCCCCGCGTCGCCCGACAGGCGACCGCTGGCCGGATCGGCAGCGAAGCGGATACGCAGGCGGCGCCCGGCACCGTAGGCCGCCAGCACCGTCCAGGCCGGGTCGGCGCTGACCGGCCCGCGCCGGATGCTGCAGATGAAAGAGGCACCGTCGATGACCAGACGGCGTGGCTGGGGACGTGACATGCAGGGCGTGCAACCGGACCGCGAAGTGCCCAGCGTGCCACCAAACGCCCTCCTCCAGAAGCATCGCCCCGGACACCCCCGGGGCAAACCACTATCATGGTCCTCTTTGCTCCCGGTATCCCCATGGCTCTCACCGCCACCATCCGCAAGGCCGAACTGCAGATCAGCGACATGGATCGCGGCTACTACGCGACCCATAACCTGACCCTGGCCCAGCACCCGTCGGAAAACGATGAGCGCCTGATGGTGCGCCTGCTGGCCTTCGCGCTGAATGCAGAGGACCGCCTGGAGTTTGGCCGCGGCCTGAGCACCGACGACGAACCGGACCTGTGGCACCGCGACTACACCGGCGACATCCTGCAGTGGATCGACCTGGGCCAGCCCGACGAATCGCGCATCCGCAAGGCCTGCAACCGCAGCCGCCAGGTTCAGGTGATCACCTTCGCCGGGCACGGCGCCGATATCTGGTGGAGCAAGCAGGCCAAGGGCCTGGAGCGCTTCGACAACCTCTCGGTGCTGGATCTGGACAGCACCTTCGTGGAACGCTGGGCCGAGCAGATCCAGCGCGCCATGCGCTGGAATGTGCTGATCCAGGATGGCGAAGTGCAGCTGATCAACGACCAGATGCAGCTGGACGTGATCCCGACCTGGCGCAAGCGCATCAAGGAATGAGCCAGGCGATGAAGCCCATTGCATGCGACGTGCTGGTGATCGGCGCCGGCGCGGCCGGGCTGATGTGTGCGCTCACCGCCGGCCAACGTGGCCGCATGGTGCAGGTGATCGACCATGCCAACAAGGTTGGCAAGAAGATCCTGATGTCCGGCGGCGGGCGGTGCAACTTCACCAACACCGGCACCACGTCGGCCAATTTTCTCTCGGCCAACCCGCACTTCTGCAAGTCGGCGCTGGCCCGGTACACCCCCTGGCACTTCATCGAGATGGTCGAACGCCACGGCATCGCCTACCACGAGAAGGAACTGGGCCAGCTGTTCTGCGACGTCTCCTCCAAGCAGATCGTGCGCATGCTGATGGACGAGTGCCAGGCCGCCGGCGTGCAGGTGCGCACCGACTGCGGGGTCACCAAGGTCGAACGCGGCAGCGACGGTTTCCATGTCACCACCGCACAGGGGCAGTTCCATGCCGCCTCGCTGGTGGTGGCCACCGGCGGCCTGTCCATTCCCAGCCTGGGCGCCAGCGGCTTCGGCTACGAGCTGGCCCGCCAGTTCGGGCATGAGGTGCTGCCAACCCGCGCCGGGCTGGTCCCGCTGACCCTGAGCGGCAAGCACCAGGAACGCTTCAACGACCTCAGCGGGGTGGCCCTGCCGGTGACGGCGCGCTGCAACGACGTGGCCTTCAGCAACTCGATGCTGATCACCCACCGCGGCATCAGCGGCCCGGCGATCCTGCAGATCTCCTCGTTCTGGCAACCCGGCGACGACCTGCGGCTGGACCTGCTGCCGGGCCAGGACGCGGAAGGCTGGCTGCGCGCGATGAAGCGCGACCGCGGCGCGGCCGAACTGCGCACGGTGTTGTCCGAGGTGCTGCCGCGGCGGCTGGCGCTGCGCCTGTGCGAGCACTGGCTGCCCGACCGCCCGGTCAAGCAGATCGACGAACCGCAGCTGCGCGAGGCCGCGGCGTTGCTGCAGGGCTTTCCGCTGGTGGCCAGCGGCACCGAGGGGTACCGTACCGCCGAGGTCACCCTGGGCGGCGTGGACACCCGCAAGGTGTCGTCCAGTACGTTTGAATCGCAGTTGGTCCCCGGCCTGCACTTCGTGGGGGAAGTACTGGACGTGACCGGCTGGTTGGGCGGGTACAACTTCCAGTGGGCCTGGGCCAGCGGCCATGCGGCAGGCCAGGTGGTGTAAGCCGGCGGCGGATTCGTGACCGGCTACCGTTTGCCGCATGGACGTATCCACAGCCATCGTGTATCAAGTTTGCAGTCCGGGGAGTAGTGAATGCAGAACACGAATGACATGACCGTGCGCCTGCTGATCGTGGATGACAGCGGTGAAAACGCTGAAACCATCGTCAGCACGCTGCGCAACAGCGGCATCGCGGTGCGCCCGGCGCGCCCGCAGCACGCCGAGGAGCTGGCCCAGATCCTGGGCGCCCAGCCGATCGACCTGGTGCTGGCCGCGCCTGCGCAGAGCATTCCGCTGCTGCTGGTCACCCAGCAGATCGCGGCCAGCGGCAAGGACATCCCGATGATCCTGCTGGCCGAATCGATCGACGAGAACGAGTGGGTCGAGGCCGGGGCCAACGGCATCCGCGCCATCGCCCTGCGCAACCGCCCCGAGCATCTGCTGGCGGTGGTGCGCAACGAGTGGACCGACCTGCACGCACGCCGCGGGCTGCGCCGCATCGAAGCCCAGATGCGCGAAACCGAACGCCGCTGCGATGCCCTGATCTCCTCCTCGCGCGACCCCATCGCCTACGTCCACGAAGGCATGCACATCCGCGCCAACGAGGCGTACCTGGAGATGTTCGGCTACGAATCCTTCGACGACGTCGAAGGCATCTCGCTGCTGGACATGGTGGCCCCGCAGCACGTGGACGGCTTCAAGCAGCTGCTCAAGTCGATGAGCAAGGGTGAGGCGCCGCCGCCGCAGTACCAGGTGGATGCGCGCAACCAGGAGGGCGCGGTGTTCCCGGCCACGATGGAATTCACCCAGGCCAGCTACGAAGGCGAATCCTGCCTGCAGGTGGTGTTCCGCCGGCGGCGCATGGAGTTCGACCCGGAACTGGCCCGCGAGGTCGAAGACCTGCGCCAGCGCGACCAGGTCACCGGCCTGCTCAACCGCCCCACCTTCATGCTGCACGTGGAAAACGCGGTGGCCCAGGCCGGCCGCAGCGAAGGCCAGTTCGGCCTGCTGCTGATCGAGCCGGACCACTACGCGCGCCTGTTGCCGGACATCGGGCTGGATTCGGCCGACGCCCTGATCGGTGCGCTCGGCCAGGTGCTGGCCGCCAGTGTCGGCGATGCAGCCCAGGTGGCCCGCTTTGGCGAGCACAGCTTCGCGGTCCTGACCGAAGGCGCCTACGCGCAGACGGTGGCCCTGGCCGACCAGATCCGTGATGCGTTCGCCGGCCAGGTGTTCAGCATCGGCGAGCGCTCGGCCACGGTCACCGTCAGCATCGGCGGCGTGCAGGTGGGCGAGAAGATCGCCAGCATCGGCCAGGTTCTGGCGCGCGCCACCGAATGCCAGCAGGCTGCGTCGGAACTGGGCAACACCACGCGCATCTTCGATCCGGCCGCCATCGACCGGGTGGAAGAAGAGCGCATCCAGCGCTGGGTCACCCGCATCCGCGAGGCGCTGGGCGGCGACGGCTTCCAGTTGCACTACCAGCCGGTGCTGAGCCTGCAGGGCGAGCCGCTGGAGCTGTACGAGGCCTACCTGCGCCTGGACAACAACGGCGAACTGCTCAGCCCTACCGCGTTCCTGGGTATTGCCGAGGAACATGGGCTGCTGGCCGACATCAACCGCTGGGTGGTGGCACACGCCATCGGCGTGCTGGGCGAGCGCGCGCGCGCCGGCCATGCCACCCACATGATGGTCAAGATCACCCCGGAGTCGTTCAACGATCCGCAGATGGTGGCCACGCTGCGCCGCGAGCTGCAGGCCCAGGGCGTCCCGGGCGAACGGCTGTGGCTGCATGCGCCGGAAGCGAAGGTATTCACCCACCTGCGCAATGCCCAGCAGTTCCTGGCCGAGGTGGCACCGCTGGGCTGCCGGATCGGCCTGGAGCAGTTCGGCTCGGGGCTGGATTCGTTCCAGCTGCTGGCGCACTTCCAGCCGCAGTTCCTCAAACTGGACCGCGACTTCACCCGCGATGTGGCCAGTACCCGCGAGCACAGCGAGAAGATCAGCGAAATCACCGCACGCGCGCAGTCGGCCAACATCCGCACCATCGCCGAGTTCGTCGCCGATGCCAACTCGATGAGCCTGTTGTTCAGTGCCGGCGTGGACTACGTGCAGGGCGACTTCGTCGGCCCTGCCGGGCCGGTGATGAACTTTGATTTCGCGTAAGGGGCGTCACGACCAACGGTCGTGACCTACCCGACCCACCGGACCTGCCAGCGCCGCCCGTTATCGGGCGGCCAGCAGGCCGCGCAGCAGCAGATCCAGCGCGGCCTGTGCCTGGCCCAGGCGCTCCGTCGCCTCGGGCGCTTCGGCGATCCAGAACGCCGCTTCGGCCAGGCTGCCGTATATCAACGAGGCCAGCGCCTGCGGGTTGGCGTCGGCTACCACGCCAAGGCGCATGAGGTTCTCGATCAGGCCCTGCATCGAGGCGACGCAATGGCGCTGCGCCTCCGGTGACGCCCCGCCCAGCACCGCGCGCGCATCACGCAGCACGATGCGCTGGATGTCCGGCTCCAGGGCCATCTGCAGATAGGCATGGCAGCGGCTGCGGAACCCGTCCCAGGGATCGGCGGCCGTCGCCGATATCGTCTGCAGCCGGGCATCCATGGCGGCGTCCAGCTGCGCCACCAGGGCCTGCAGCAATCCCTTCTTGTCGCCGAAATGGTGATACAGCGCGCCACGGGTGAGCCCCGCCTGCGCGGTCAGATCATCCATCGAGGCGTCCGCATAGCCCTGTGCGGTGAACACCGCATGCGCCGTGGCCAGAAGGGCGGCGCGGGTTTCTTCCATCTCGGCACGGGTACGGCGGGCCATCCGGTCAGCTCCTTACATACGGTACGTATGATTATTTACATTCACTTCGTATGTATATAGGATTTTATTCATACGTGCCGTATGTATGCTCGCCAACCCGTGCGGGCCGACGGCCGACGTCTGGAGAAACCTGATGCTCACCCCGTACCGAACCCTGTTTGCCGCCCCCGAAAACCGACGCTTCGCCCTGGCCGGGCTGCTGGCGCGCCTGCCCCTGCCGATGACCGGCATCGGCATCATCACGCTGCTCGCGCAGCTGCGCGGCAGCTACGCCCTGGCCGGTGCCGTGGCCGCAACGTTCGTGCTCACCTACGCGCTGCTGTCGCCGCAGATCTCATGCCTGGTGGACCGCCATGGGCAATCGCGCGTGCTGCCGGTCGCGACGGCGGTCAGTGTGTTCGGCATGGCGCTCCTGCTCGCCGCCGCCGCATGGCAGGCGCCGACAGGGACGCTGTTTGCCGGGGCGGTGCTGGCCGGGTGCATGCCGAGCATGTCGGCGATGGTGCGTGCGCGCTGGGCCGCGCTGTACCGGGGGCAACCGCGCCTGCAGACCGCCTACGCACTGGAAACCGTGCTGGACGAAGTGACCTTCATTGCGGGTCCGCCGCTGGCGGTGGGGCTGGCGGTGATGGTCGATCCGCTGGCCGGCCTGTTCGCCGCCGCCGCGCTGCTGGCGCTGGGCGTCACCGCGCTGGTCCTGCAACGCAGCAGCGAACCGCCCCTGCAGCCCATCGATGCGGGCGACCGCCAAGGATCGGCGATCGGCGTGGCGAACGTGCGTCTGCTGGCACTGCTGATGGTGGCAATGGGCGTGATTGTGGGCACCGTGGACATCACCAGCGTCGCCTTCGCCGCGCAGCGCGGCGTGCCTGGTGCCGCCAGCGTGGTGCTGTCCGCCTATGCACTGGGCTCATGCGTGGCCGGGCTGGTATTCGGTGCGGTGTCGCTGCGGTGGCCGCTGCGGCGGCTGCTGTTGCTGGGCGGCATGGCAACCGCGCTGTCCACCCTGCCCCTGCTGCAGGTGGACGGCGCCGCCGCGCTTGCGGTGGCCGTGCTGGTGGCCGGGATGTTCTTCGCCCCGACCATGATCGTGGCGATGTCGATCGTGGAGCGGCTGGTGCCTGCGCATCGGCTGACTGAAGGCATGACCTGGCTGCTGGCCGGGCTCAACGTGGGCGTGGCGATGGGTGCGGCCGGTGCTGGCCAGATCGTGGATATCGCCGGTGCACGCGCGGGATTCGGGGTGGCCGTGACCGGTGCTGCGTTGGTGGTGATCACCACGCTGTGGGTGCATCAGCGTCTGCCCGCCACGACGGGCGCCGCACCCGATGCGGCCGAATCGCCCGCCGCCCTTGCTGCAGGATCCGACCGATGACCCGCGTTTCCGTTGCACCTTCCTTCGCACCGCGTCCATGGCTGGCGGTGGTGGCCGCCGGCCTGGCCACGTTCTCGGTGGTCACCACCGAAATGCTGCCGGTCGGCCTGCTGTCGAGCATCGCCGAACAGTTGGGCACGCGCACCGGCACCGTGGGTCTAACGCTCTCGCTACCGGCGCTGCTGGCCGCGTTGTTCGCGCCGATCGCGGTGATCGGCGCCGGTGGCATTGACCGCCGCTGGATCCTGGCAGGCTTGCTGGGCCTGCTGGTGGTCGCCAACCTGGCCTCCGCGTTGGCAGTGGACATTTACTGGCTGCTCGCCGCCCGCGTGCTGGTGGGGTTCTGCATGGGCGGCATCTGGGCCATCGCCGGTGGCTTGGCGGCGCGACTGGTGCCGGCCGGGGGCGTGGGCCTGGCCACGTCGATCATCTTCGGCGGTGTCGCGGCGGCGTCAGTGCTGGGCGTACCGCTGGGCACCTGGGTCGGCGACCTGGCCGGCTGGCGCTGGGCCTTTGCCGGCATGGCGTTGTTCAGCGCAGCGGTACTGGCGCTGCATCTTCTGGCAATGCCCGCGCTGCCGGTGGCGTCTTCGCCCACGCTGCGCCAGTTGCGCGGGCAGTTGGGCAACCGGGCGCTGCAGGCGGGGCTGCTGCTGACGCTGCTGCTGGTCGGTGCTCACTCCATGACGTTCACCTTCGTGCGGCCGCTGCTGGTCAGCGTGGCCGGCATCGATCCGCGCTGGATGGGTGCCGTGCTGTTCGGCTACGGCATCGCGGGCATCGGCGGCAATTTCCTCGCGGGCACCGCGGCCGCCCGTCGCACTGCACCGACGGTTGCTGCCATTGCGCTGGGCCTGCTGCTCACGCCGGTACTGTTCGTTACCGTCGGCGATAGCCCGGCTGCCGGTACCGCCGTGCTGCTGCTCTGGGGGCTGGCCTATGGCGGGGTGTCGGTGGCGCTGATGACCTGGGTGATGCGGGCCGCGCCACACGCGGTTGAAATGGCGAGCGCGCTGTATGTCGGCGTGTTCAACGTGGGCATCGCGCTGGGCTCATGGAGCGGCGGCCAGCTGATGGACGGGCCGGGGCTGACCGCCATGCTGTGGTCGTCGGCGGGCTGTGCCGGCGCCGCGCTGGCCTTGGCCCTGGTGCTGACGGCACGCGGGTAACCGCCGCAGACAGGAACGACAAACGCCGGGTAATCCCGGCGTTTGCAGTACACCTCAGGCGTGCCCCTGGCGGGGCATCTTGGCTCAGGCCATGTCGACCAGGTTCGGGATCTGCACGTCGGTGGCCACGTCGGCGTCGTAATCCACGCCGTCCACGCCGAACCCGAACAGGCGCAGGAAGTCGGCCTTGTAGCCGGCCAGGTCGCTGATCTCGTACAGATTCTCGTTGGTCACCTGCGGCCACAGGGCCACCACTTCGCCCTGCACGTCCGGCGCCATTTCCTTGTAGTCCGCGCGCAGGCGGCCGGCGTCGTCGATCAGTTCCACCTGGCGGTCGCCATCGGTGAGTTCATGGCGCAGGCGCTCGGTTGCGGTGCCGGTGGCCTTGCCGCCGTAGACGATGTCGTACAGCGTATCGAGCTGTTCGATGCAGCCTTCGTGCGTGCCCTTGGCCTTCATCACCTTGAACAGCAGCGACAGATACAGCGGCATGGTCGGGATGGCCGAGCTGGCCTGGGTGACCACGGCCTTGAGCACCGACACGCGCGCATCGCCGCCGATCGCCTGCAGCTTCTCGCGCAGGCCCAGCACCTTGTTGTCCAGGTCCTTCTTGGCCGCGCCGATCGAGCCGTTCCAGTAGATGGCCTGGGTGATCTCTTCGCCCACATAGGTGAAGGCGGTGGTGGTGGCGCCGTCGGCCAGCACGCCCGCCTCCAGCAGCGCGTCGATCCACATCTGCCAGTCTTCGCCGCCCATCACCGCCACCGTGCCGGCCACTTCTTCCGGGGTCGCCGGTTCAATGGTGGTCTGGGTGATCACTTCCTTGTCGGTGTCCAGGCCGCGCAGGGTGATCGGCGCGCCGATCGGCTTGAGGGTGGAGCTGATGATCTCGCCGGTCCTGGGATGCTTGCGGCGCGGCGCGGCCAGGCTGTACACCACCTGGTCGACCTGGCCCAGGTCCTGCTTGATCAGTTCGATGACCTTGGCCTTCACTTCATCGGAGAAGGCATCGCCGTTGACGCTCTTGGCGTACAGGCCGGCCTGCTCGGCGTACTTGTGGAAGGCGGCGGTGTTGTACCAGCCGGCGGTGCCGGGCTTGGTTTCGGTGCCCGGGCGCTCGAAGAACACGCCCAGCGTGGCGGCATCGCTGCCGAAGGCGGCGGTGATGCGCGCGGCCAGGCCGTATCCGGTGGAGGCGCCCAGCACCAGCACCTTCTTGGGGCCGTTGGCGATCTTCGGCTTGGACTGGATGTACTCGATCTGCTGCTTGACGGCCGCATCGCAGCCGACGGGATGGGTGGTGACGCAGATGAAGCCGCGCACACGCGGTTTGATGACCATGGAAACCTCGTTTGGACTGGCGCAGGCCGGGCCTGCGCGATGAAAAGGGGCAGTGCGCGCCACCGGGGCGGCTGCGCGGAACGCATGGGATCGTAGTGTGCGGGGCGGTGTTTCACAACCGACGGGGGTGTATGGCGGGTTGCTTGCCCCGGTGTTGCGAGGGACGGGATGGGCATGGCGGGACACGCCGTAAACCCATCCTTGGGGGCTCGTGGTCCGCATCCATGCGGCCCAACGGTCCCGCCACGCCCATCCCGTCCCTCGCCCGACAGTGGGCTGCGCGCGGAGAGAAGAGCAGCCGGGCAGAGCCCGGCTCTACGTGCTGTTACGCCCCGTAGAGCCGGGCTCTGCCCGGCTGGGCTTTACCGCCGCGCAAAAGAAAAGCCGCGCAGGGCGCGGCTTTTCAGGTACTTCATGCAGCCGGTGGCTTACGGGCGACGCTCGAGCGCCTCGATGTCCTTGGCCTTGGGCAGCAGGTCCTGCTTGGTCACGCGCAGGGCGCCGATGGTCAGCATCGGCACGGCCACCAGGATCGAGGACAGCACCACGATCACCGCGCCCACCATGTGGGTTTCGGCCAGCCCTTCCATCGAGGTGCCGCCGTACATGTACAGCGCCAGCGCCGACAGGAAGAACATCACCGCGGTGATCACCGTACGCGACAGCGTCTGGTTGATCGACCGGTTCAGCACTTCCAGCGGCTCCACGCGCAGGCTGCGGAAGTTTTCGCGGACGCGGTCGAACACCACGATGATGTCGTTGATGGCAAACCCCATCACCGACAGCAGGCCGGCCAGCACGGTGAGGTCGAACTCGCGGCCGGTGGCCGAGATGTAGGCCACCGTCACCAGCAGGTCGAACAGGGCCACGATGCTGGCGGTGATCGCGAACTTCCACTCGAAGCGGAACGCGATGTAGATCAGGAAGCCCACCAGCATGAACAGCGTGGCGTACAGCCCGTTCATCGCCAGGTCCTTGCCAACCTGCGGGCCAACGAACTCGTTGCGCTGGATGGTGGCCTGGTTGTCGCTCAGCGAGATGGCCTTGACCACCGCAGCGGCGGTGCGCTGGTCACTGGCCGAATTGCCGGTGCCCGGTGCGTGCTCGCCCTGCGGCGCCAGACGGATCAGCAGGTCGGTGTTGCCACCGAAGCTCTGCACCTGGGCCCCTTCGAAGCCGTTGGCTTCGAGCTTGGCGCGGACGTCTTCGACGTCCACCTTGCGCTCGAAGCGGGCCTCGATCAGGGTGCCGCCGGTGAAATCCAGCGCGTAGTTGAAGCCCTTGGTGGCGATCAATGCGATCGAACCGATGAACAGCAGCAGGGTGACCACCATGGCGGCATGACGCCAGCGCATGAAGTCGATCTTGGTGTCGTTCGGGAGGATATGCAGCGGAAACAGTTTCATTGTGCGAGTCGTCCCGTCAGATGGCCACGTTCTGGAGCTTCTTGCGACGGCCGTAGATCAGCGTCGCCAGGGCGCGCGATACGGTGATCGCAGTGAACATCGAGGCGAAAATACCGATGATCATTGTCAACGCGAAGCCCTTCAGCGGACCGGTACCGAATGCGTACAGGGCCACGCCGACGATCAGGCCGGTCAGGTTGGCGTCGAGGATGGTGCCGCTGGCACGGTCGTAACCGGTCACGATCGCGGTCTTGCCCGGCATGCCGGCCCGCAGCTCTTCACGGATACGCTCGTTGATCAGCACGTTGGCGTCGACCGACAGGCCCACCGACAACGCCAGGCCGGCGAAGCCCGGCAGGGTCATGGTGGCACCGAACATCGACATCACCGCCACCACGATCAGCAGGTTGAACAGCATGGCCAGCGAGGTGATCACGCCGAACATGCGGTAGTACACGCTGAAGAACACCAGGGTGAACAGGAACGCGTAGACCACGGCGGTAATACCGTTCTGCACGTTCTCGGCACCCAGGCTCGGGCCGACCACGCGCTCTTCCACGAAGTCCATCGGCGCGGCGAGCGAGCCGGACTTCAGCAGCTTGGCCAGGTCCTCGGCTTCCTTCTTCTCCAGACCGGTGGTCTGGAAGTTCTTGCCGAACACGCCGTTGATGTTGGCCACCGAGATGACTTCTTCCTTGACCCGGAAGCTGCGCACTTCCTTGCCATCGACCATGGTCACGGTCGGGATGCGCTCGGTGTAGACCACCGCCATCGGCTTGTTCACGTTGGCGCTGGTGAAGTCGAACATGCGCTGGCCGCCGACGTTGTTCAACGTCACGCTGACCGCGGCCGAGCCGTTCTGGTCGGTGGTGGCCTGCGCGGCGACCATCTGGTCACCGGTGACGATCACGCGCTTGTTGAGCAGCACCGGGCCGCCGTTGTCACGGCGCTGGTAGACCTTGGCTTCCGGCGGGATGCGGCCACTGGTGATGGCGTCCTGCGCGTTGCCGTCGACCACGGCGCGGTATTCCAGCGTCGCGGTGGCACCGATCATGCGCTTGGCTTCGGCGGTGTCCTGCACACCCGGCAGCTGCACGACCACGCGGTCGGCACCTTGGCGCTGGATGATCGGCTCGGCCACACCCAGCTGGTTGACGCGATTACGCAGCGTATTGATGTTCTGCTCGATCGCCCCGTTGGCGATCTGGCTCAGCTCGGTCTCCGGCACGGTGATGGCGATACGGTTGCCAGTGACGTTGTAGCCCAAGGTGGGCTGGGCCTTGGCCATCACATCACGCGCCTTGGTGACCGCTTCTTCGCCGGCCGACGGGCTGATGGTGGCCACGATGCTGTTGTCCGGGCGGCGCTCCACCGACTGGTAGGCCACGCGGGCATCACGCAGGCTGGTCCGCACGTCTTCGGCGTAGGCATCCAGGCGCTTGTCCAGGGCAGCCTTCTGGTCGACCTGCAGCACGAAGTGCACACCGCCCTGCAGATCCAGGCCCAGCACCATCGGGCGACCGCCCAGCTTGGCCAGCCACTCGGGCACGGTCGAGGCCAGGTTCAGGGCCACCACGTAGTTCTCACCCACGCTGTCGCGCAGCATGTCGCTGGCGGCGGCCTGCGCCTGCAGGTCCGGCAGGCGGACGATCAGGCTGTCGCCTTCCTTTTCCGCGCCGATGGTGGCGATACCGGCCTTCTTGAGGTCGGCCAGCACCTGGTCACGCAGCGCGTCGTCGATCTGGCCGCCACGGTTGGCGGTGATCTGGACGGCCGGGTCCTTCTGATAGACGTTGGGCAGCGCATACAGGGTACTGAGCGCCAGCACGATCAGGATGAGGAAATACTTCCAGCGTGGAAATTCGAGCATTGCTTGGGTCCCGCGCGGCGCCCATCCCGGCGCCGCGGTTGTGCTTCGGAAAGGAGTGGCTTAGTTGGCCGACTTCAGCGTGCCGGTGGGCAGCACGTTGCCGACGGCGCCCTTCTGTACGCGGATGCGCACGTTGTCGGCCACTTCCAGGGTGATGAAGTTGTCGCCGATGTCGGTGACCGTGCCGGCGATGCCGCCGTTGGTCAGCACTTCGTCGCCGCGCTTGATCTTCTCCAGCATCGCCTTGTGTTCCTTCTGGCGCTTCATCTGAGGGCGGATCATCAGGAAGTACATGATCGCGATCAGGATGATCGGGAACAGCAGCGTGGTCAGACCCATGCCGCCCTGCGGCTGGCCGCCGGCAGCTTGGGCGTGGGCGGCGGGAATCAGGAAAGCGATCAGGTTCATCTTGTGTCCTTGGGTTGGGAGGCGCCCCGCCCAGGTGGGCCGGGGAGTCGCCGCGAAACGGGGGTCAGCCACGAAGTATGCCATGGCCCCGGGAGTTCGTCCTTGGGCCGTTTGGCAGGGTTTGCGCGCCGATTTGAACTGCGCCGGGCCCTTACAGCGCCGGCGTGGCCATGCCACGGGCCGCGTAGAAGGACTCACGGAAGGCGGCAAAGGTTCCCGCCTCGATAGCCGCGCGCATGTCGGCCATCAGTTTCTCGTAGTAATACAGGTTGTGGATGGTGCCCAGCATCGGGGCCAGCATTTCGTTGCAGCGGTCGAGGTGGCGCAGATAGGAACGCGTATAGCCACTGGTGCAGGCGTGGCAGCCGCAGCCCGGCTCGATGGTGTCCATGTCGCGCTGGTAGCGCGCGTTGCGGATGCGGATGGTGCCGGCCGAGGTGAAATAGTGGCCGTTGCGGGCATTGCGGGTGGGCATCACACAATCGAACATGTCCACGCCACGTGCGACGCCTTCGACCAGATCCTCCGGGCGGCCCACCCCCATCAGGTAGCGCGGGCGGTCGGCCGGCAGGATCGGGTGCATATGGTCGAGCATGGCATTGCGTTCGTGCTCGGGCTCGCCCACGGCCAGACCGCCGATGGCGTAGCCGTCGAAGCC
This sequence comes from Stenotrophomonas sp. 364, assembly GCF_009832905.1. Taxonomy (NCBI): domain Bacteria; kingdom Pseudomonadati; phylum Pseudomonadota; class Gammaproteobacteria; order Lysobacterales; family Lysobacteraceae; genus Stenotrophomonas; species Stenotrophomonas sp. 364. Next base: position 1,513,780 of record NZ_CP047135.1, on the reverse strand, counting down.
GATCTTCTGCAGGCCCTCTGCCGAGCGGCTGCGCAGGTCGTGGTGGACCCCGCCCTGGACGATGCCGAACAGCGCCGCGTCGTTGCCCAGTTCGTCATGCGCGTTGCGGCTGCGCTGGGCCCAGCGCAGGCTGAGCTCCATCGAGGTGCGCGCCACCGGCTCGGTGGCCGGGTACGGGGTGCACTCGTCGAAGATCATCACCACGTCCGAGTCGAGCACCTTCTGGATGCGCATGCTTTCTTCCGGCCCGAGGAAGACGCGTGCGCCGTCGTTCGGCGAGGAGAAGGTGACGCCCTGTTCGGTGATCTTGCGGCGATGGGCCAGCGAGAACACCTGGAAACCGCCCGAGTCGGTCAGGATCGGGCCATCCCAGCGCGCGAAACCATGCAGGCCGCCGTGGTCGGCGATGACGTCCAGGCCCGGCCGCAGGTACAGGTGGAAGGTGTTGCCCAGGATGATTTCCGCGCCCAGCGCCCGGATCTGCTCCGGCAGGATGCCCTTGACCGAGCCATAGGTGCCCACCGGCATGAAGGCCGGGGTTTCCACGGTGCCACGGGGGAAGGTCAGGCGGCCCCGGCGGGCACGGCCGTCGGTGGTCTGGAGTTGGAACTGGAGTCGGGACATGGAGCGGGATTCGGGCAAATAATTGCCGATTATCGCCGAAAAGCGGCCGACATGGCCGGTGGGAACCCGACGAGGACGGATCGACCCGCCAACCGTACCGGCCAACGGCCGGTACCTCCCCGTCCTGCCTGGACCCGGCCGTTGGTCGGTCGCGCGCCCACGCACGCGCACCTGGCCGTTGGTGGGTCGCGCGCCCACCGACGTAGAGCCGACCGTTGGTCGGCTGCCGGTCGGTCGGCTGCCCTCAGCTCACGCCTGCGGGAACAACAACATCGCGTCGCCATAGCTGAAGAAGCGGTACTTCTCGGCGATGGCGGCCCGGTAGGCCTCGAACACCCGCGCCTGCCCGGCAAACGCCGAAATCATCATCAACAACGTGCTTTCCGGCAGATGGAAATTGGTCACCATCGCGTCCACGCTGCGGATCCGGTAACCCGGGGTGATGAAAATCTGGGTCTCGCCGGCATACGGCAGCAGTTCGCCGTCGCGCATCGCGCTTTCCAGCGCGCGCACCACCGTGGTGCCCACCCCGATCACCCGCCCACCGGCAGCGCGTGTGCGGCGCACCTGCTGGACCAGCTCGGCGCCCACGTTCAACCATTCGCGGTGCATCACATGGTCGGTCAGGTCATCCACCCGCACCGGCTGGAAGGTGCCGGCGCCCACGTGCAGGGTCACATGGCCGAAGTCGACCCCCTTGTCCCTCAAGGCCGCCAGCAGCGCTTCGTCGAAATGCAGGCCGGCAGTCGGCGCGGCCACCGCGCCCACTTCACGGGCGAACACGGTCTGGTAGCGCTCGCGGTCGTCCAGCCCCGGCTCACGCTGGATGTACGGCGGCAACGGCAACCGGCCGGCATGCAGCAGCCACTGCTCCAGCGCCTCGGGCACGTGGAACTGCAGCACATAGAACTCGCCGTCGCGCCCCAGCACTTCGGTCTCACCGCCCGCGTCCAGCGCGATCCGGCTGCCGGGCTTGGGCGACTTGCTGGCGCCCACCTGGGCACGGGCCTGCTGCGCACCGAGCAGGCGCTCGATCAGGATCTCGACGCGGCCACCACTGGCCTTCTGCCCGAACAGGCGCGCCGGGATCACCCGGGTGTCGTTGAACACCAGCAGGTCGCCCGCGTTGAGCAGGTCCGGCAGGTCGCGCACATGGCGGTGGTCGAAGGCGGCCGGCGCCTGCGGTACCAGCATCAGGCGGCTGGCGGAGCGTTCGGCCAGGGGCGCCTGGGCAATCAGCTCGGGCGGCAGTTCGTAGTTGAAATCGGACTTCTTCAAGGCAGCGCACGGCAACGTGTAGGCAATGTCGGCCATTGTACGACTGGCCCTCGGTGGCAACGCAGCTTTTACCGAACGTCGCGCAAAATGCTGCTATGCAACAGTTTTTGACGGGGTTATCGCGCGAAAAACCGCGTGATAGCATCGGGCTGGAAGTCAGATGCACGAGCAGGAATACCCCGAGCGCGCGCGAATAGACGCGCGTTTTGCGTTTTGCGCCGTGCCGCCAATTGTTTCAGGAGATCTGCAATGAGCTTCATCGAACGCCTCGCCCCCCTTCGCGCCCAGCCCGGCACCCGCCTCACCGCCGGCCTGGATGACGCCACGCTGGAACGCCTGGCCGCTGGCCACCCGCACCTGGTTGCCGCGATCGACGCTGCCGCCGCCGAATTCGAGCGCGTGCGCGCCGACCTGGGCGCGCTGCTGGCCGCCGACGAACGCGCCCAGATCGATGCGATGCAGGACGGTTTCGTCAACTTCTATGCCGACGATGCGGTGACCCCGTATGTCGCCCTCGCCGCCCGCGGTTCCTGGGTGGTCACCCTGAAGGGGGCGGTGCTGTATGACGCCGGCGGCTACGGGATGCTCGGTTTCGGACATACCCCCGAGGCGGTGATGGAGGCGATGGCCGCCCCGCAGGTGATGGCCAACGTGATGACCCCCAGCCTGTCGCAGCAGCGCTTCATCCAGGCCCTGCGCAAGGAAATCGGCCACCGTCGCGGCGGTTGCCCGTTCAGCCACTTCATGTGCCTGAACTCGGGCTCCGAGGCCGTCGGCTTGGCCGCGCGCATCGCCGACGTCAACGCCAAGCTGCAGACCGACCCGGGCGCCCGCCATGCCGGCGCGAAGATCAAGCGGGTGGTGATCAAGGGCAGCTTCCACGGTCGCACCGACCGCCCCGGCCTCTACTCCGATTCCAGCCGCAAGACCTACACCCAGCACCTGGCCAGCTACCGCGGCGAAGACAGCGTCATTGCGCTGGCGCCGTACGACGAGGAAGCGCTCAAGCGCGTATTCGCCGAGGCCGAACAGAACCACTGGTTCATCGAGGCGGTGTTCCTGGAGCCGGTGATGGGCGAAGGCGACCCGGGCCGCTCGGTGCCGCCGTCGTTCTATGCGCTGGCCCGCGAGCTGACCCGCCAGCACGGCAGCCTGCTGCTGATCGACTCGATCCAGGCCGGCCTGCGTGCGCATGGCGTGCTGTCGCTGGTGGACTACCCCGGGTTCGAGGGCCTGGAGGCGCCGGACATGGAAACCTATTCCAAGGCACTGAACGCGGCGCAGTTCCCGCTGTCGGTCCTGGCCGTCACCGAACATGCCGCGCAGTTGTACCGCAAGGGCATTTACGGCAACACCATGACCTCCAACCCGCGGGCGCTGGACGTGGCCTGTGCCACCCTGTCGCTGCTGACCCCGCAGGTGCGCGAGAACATCCGTGTGCGGGGTGAGGAGGCGGTGCGCAAGCTGGAACAGCTCAAGGCCGACCTCGGCGGGCTGATCACCAAGGTGCAGGGCACCGGCCTGCTGTTCTCGTGCGAGCTGGCCCCGCAGTTCAAGTGCTACGGCGCCGGTTCCACCGAGGAATGGCTGCGCAACCACGGCATCAACGTCATCCACGGCGGCGAGAACTCGCTGCGCTTCACCCCGCATTTCGGCATGGACAGCGAAGAGCTGGACCTGCTGGTGGGGCTGGTGGGCCGGGCGTTGAAAGAAGGCCCGCGCCGGGAGCAGTCGCAGGCGGCGTGAGGCCCGTGGCCGTGCGGGCGTGAACCCGCACGGTCGGCCGCCATCGCCCGGTAGAGCCGACCGTTGGCCGGCGCCCGTCGCCCACACCCCGATTGGCCTCCGCGCCGGGAACGCGCGATAATCCCCTCCCGCATTCGCGGAACGAACCCCGTCACGAGGCCGGAACATCGGTCATCGGCGGGGCTTTTTCGTTTCCGCCGCACCCGTTCCGAACACAGGAAGATCCAATGAAGTCGATTTGCGTTTACTGTGGCTCCAACCCCGGCAGCAAGCCGATCTACACCGAACGCGCCATCGCGCTGGGCGACCGCATCGCCCGCGACGGCCTGCGCCTGGTCTATGGCGGCGGCAACGTCGGCCTGATGGGCACCGTAGCCAATGCTGTGCTGGCCGGCGGCGGCGAAGTGACCGGCGTGATCCCGCAGCAGCTGGCCGACTGGGAAGTGGCCCACCGCGGCCTGACCGAGCTGGAGATCGTCGGCTCGATGCACGAGCGCAAGTCGCGCATGTTCGAGCTGTCCGACGCGTTCGTGGCCCTGCCCGGTGGCTTCGGCACCATGGAAGAGATCTTTGAGATGCTCACCTGGCGCCAGCTCGGCATCGGCAACAAGCCGTGCGCGTTCCTGGACGTCGACGGTTTCTACGCACCGCTGATCGGCATGATCGACCGCATGGTCGAAGAGCGCTTCCTGCACCCGGAACAGCGTGCGGACCTCTGGTACGGCGCGGACATCGACGCCATGCTGGACTGGATGCGCGCGTATGAGCCGGCGCAGGCATCCAAGTGGATCGACGAGAAGCGTCGCGCCGCATTGGTGTGATGCGGTGATGTGGGGGTGTCGGCCAGCGGCCGGCACTACCCTGCGAAGGTGTCCATGGGCGCGGGGCGACCCAGCAGATAGCCCTGGCCGTAGTCGCAGCCCAGCTGCAGCAGGGTCTGGCGCTGGGCATCGTTTTCGATGCCCTCCCCCACCGTCTCGATGCCCAGCGTGCGGGCCAGCGACAGCACGCCCTGCACCAGCGCGTAGGTGCTCTGCATGTCTTGGCCGTGCAGGCCGGCGATGAAACTCTGGTCGATCTTCAACGTCGAAATCGGGAACCGGTGCAGGTAGGACAGCGCCGAGAAGCCCGTACCGAAATCATCCAGCTGCACCAGCACGCCGCGCTCACGCAGCGCCTGCAGGATGCGCAGCGTGCGCGGGCCGTCGTCGAGCAGCGCCACTTCGGTAATCTCCAGGCGCAGCCGGTGTGGGTCGGCCCCAGCCGCCTCGATCAGCCCGAACAGGCGGGCGCTGAAATCGGCCGAACGGAAATGCCGCGGCGACACGTTCACCGACAGATAGCCCTCGCCCCCCTTCGCGAGCTGCCCAATCACGTCTTCGTACAGCAGCCAGTCCACCTGCTCGATCAGACCGCTTTCCTCGCCAAGGTCGAGGAACGCACTCGGCAGCAGCAGCCCACGGCGTTCGTGGCGCCAGCGCAGCAGCGCTTCGTAGCCCACCACCGCGCCGTCGGACAACCGCACGATCGGCTGGTAATACGGCAGGAAGTCGCGGTTGATGATCGCCCGGCGCAGATCCGCTTCCAGATCCAGGCTGCGCAGGGCTTCTTCGCGCATGGCCTCGTCGAACACCGCACAGCGGTCCTTGCCCTGAGCCTTGGCCCGGTACATCGCCGCGTCGGCATCACGAACCAGTTCCTCGCCATTGCGGTAGCGCGGGTTCCACATCGCGATGCCCAGGCTGCCGGACGGAAACAGTTCACGCCCCTTCACCCACATCGACTCTTCCAGCGCCACCAGCATCCGCTGCGCGAATTCGCGCGCCGAATCCAGGCCGTGGTCGCACTGCAGCACGATGGCGAACTCATCGCCGCCCAACCGCGCCACCACGTCGCCGGGGCCGATCATCGACACGATCCGCTTGGCCACCTCGACCAGCATCTGGTCACCGGCCGCATGGCCGATGCTGTCGTTGACCAGCTTGAAGCGGTCCAGGTCCAGGAACAGCACCGCAAAGCGCGGCCCGTCGGGCACCCGCGCGCGCGCGATGGCATCTTCCAGCCGGTCCAGCAGATGCAGCCGGTTGGGCAACCCGGTCAGCGCGTCGTGCATGGCCTGGTGGGTCAGGCGCTGCTCGGCGCGCAGGCGCTCGCCGATCTGCCCGAGCAGCTTGTCGTTCACCTCGGCCAACTCGCGGGTGCGCTCGTCCACGCGTTTTTCCAGCTCGGCGTGCGCGTTGCGCAGGCGCTCCTGGTCGCGCTGGCGGGCCAGGCCGTTGCCGATGTTCTGCGCCACGAAGGTAAGCAGGCGCTGGTCGTGCGCGGTGAAGCTCACCTCCGGCGAGTAGCTCTGCACCACGATCACCCCGACCACGTCGTCGTCGCTCAACAGCGGCACGCCCAGCCAGCAATGCGAGCGCGCACCGAACTCGCGTACCCGCCCGGCGTCACGCAGGGCGTCGATGTGCTCGCGCGAGGCCAGCAGCGGCTGCCGGTTGCGCACGATGAACTCGGTCAGGCCCTGGCTGAACGGACGCGGCGCGCGCGACGCGTTGTACTCATCCACCGAGTACACGAAATCCAGCCCGTCACCGCCTTCGTTGACCAGGGCGATGTAGAAATTGCGTGCATCCAGCAGCGTGCCCACCACGCCATGCACCTGCACGTAGAACTGCGCCAGGCTCTCGGCGCTCATCGCCATTTCAGCGATGTTGAACAACGCCAGCTGCAGCTTCTCGGCGCGGCGGCGTTCTACTACCTCGTCCTGCAGGCTGCGGTTGGCGCGCTGCAGTTCCAGCGTGCGCCGCTCCACCTGGCGTTCCAGCTGCACCTGGGCCTGGCGGCGGTCCATCGCGGTGAGGATGTGCTGGGCCACGTAGCCCAGCAGGGTGCGATCGGCCTCGTTGTAGCGCACCCGCTGCTCGTAGCTCTGCACCACGATGGCTCCGCACACGCGGCCCTCGCGCAGCATCGGAACGCCGAGCCAGTCCAGGCTTTCCGGCCCGCGGCTGGGGTCGTATTCGTCGTTCATCGCCGCCAGCAGCTCGTTGGACGGCCCGCTCAGCGGCTGCCCGTGGCGCAGCAGCGCGAACGTCAGGCTGCGCGGCATTTCGTGTTCTTCGTAGCTGCGGTCGGGGTCGGCCACGAAGCTGTCGCGCTGGTCGGCGAAGTACAGGAAGCGCACCCGTCGGCGCACGTCGTCGTACTCGACGATGTAGCAGTTCTGCGCGTACATCAACGAATTGAGCACGCGGTGGAAGTGGCGCAGCATGTCGGCCATTTCCAGGTCCGCGCCGGCCAGGTCGGCAATCTCGTACAGCGCCTGCTGCAGCCGTTTGGACGTTTCCAGTGAGCGGATCTGTGCCCGCTGCCGGGCCAGGGCTACCGCGTCCTGCAACGCCCGCCGGGCGATGTCCCACCAGGCCTGGTCGGGCACGCCACCGTCGGCGGTCAGCGCCTGCACGGCCAGTTCGCTGCCGTGGTCCTGCCAGCGACGCAGCGCGGCCTCGGCCCCGGTGGCACCGCCCAGCAGGGCCTCCAGCAGCGCGGCGGGGTCCTGAGCGGGGACAGGATCGGCCTGGCAGCCTTCCCCCAGGCCTGGATCGGACCAGGCCAGCGCCACCTGCGCATCGCCGGGCAACAGCGCGCCCAACGCCTGCGCAAGCGCAGCGGAAACCACTGCGTCATGATCGGAATGCCGCACGGATGTCGCTATCTGGCTGGACACGATGCTGATCTCTTCTGGCGCCGGATGCCCGGCACCTCCCCTGTGCCCTGAGCATAACGCGGCGGGCGGGGGGCAATGGAAGCCCACAACCCCGTTCAGCGCCTTCGGACGTTGAACAGGCCATGTCCCCCGTGCCCGCGCCCCTGTTGTCGCCTGCCATCGCCGCCACGCCCAGCTATGCGGAATCCCGCCCAGCGCTTACCCTGTGCGCCGTGGATGCCGCTGCCCTGCCAACCGACGAATCGCTGATGCTGGCCTGGGCCGGCGGGGAGCTGCGCGCGTTTGAAACCCTGTATGCGCGTCACCGCAGCCGCCTGTACAGCTTCCTGCTGCGCCAGCTGCGCGACGCGGCGCTGGCCGACGAGATGTTCCAGGACGTCTGGCAGCGGGTGATCGCCGCGCGCGCCGGCTGGCAGCCCGATGCCGCCTTCACCACGTGGCTGTTCCGGATCGCCCACAATCGGCTCAACGATCACTGGCGCGCCGCGCGTCACCGTCCGCCAGCGCCCGGCGACGCCGACGAGCGGGTGGCACGGATGAGCGACACGCGCACCCCCGAAAGCCAGCTGTCCGAGTTTGAAGAGCGGCGGCGCCTGCAGCTGGCGATGGAACAGCTGCCGGATGAACAGCGTGAGGTACTGCAGTTGCGGCTGGAGCAGGAACTGAGCCTGGAAGAGATCGCACAGATCACCGGGGTTGGCCGCGAGACGGTCAAGTCGCGGCTGCGCTATGCGATGGACAAACTGCGCGCGGGGCTGTCGGAATGAACCGCTCCGATCCGCTGACCCCCGAAGAACGCACGCTGGCCCGCCTGCTCGGCCGTGCCGCGCCCAGCGCACCGTCGGCCGCGTTGGACGAGGCGGTGCTGGCGGCCGCACGGGCGGCCGTGCAGCCTGCACCGGTGGCCACGGCGGTCCCTGCAGGCGACCCGGACGTTGCATCGCCACCGCCCAAGGCTGCCGCCCCCATCACGCGCCGGCCGCGGTCGCGGCTGCCCGCCGCGCTGGGCTTGGCCGCGTCGGTGGTGTTCGCGGTCGGCATCGCCTGGCAGCTCAAGCCCGACGCCCCGACCCCGCCCGAGCTGGCAGAGGTCGCACCCGCACCCGCCGAGGATGCCGTGCAGGCACCAGCCGCCGACGTTGCCGCCCCCGCGATGGCCGCCGCTGAGGTAGCGGATGCCGCCGCTGCACCGGTGGCCCAGCCGCAGGCCAGACAACGCTCGGCCGCCGCCGCGCCGCCTCCACCACCCAACGACGTGCCGCGCCCGATGGCGGCACAGCCCGCGCCCTCGGTAGTGACTCCGCCGATGCCGCCGGCCCCGCCGGCACCCGCGGCCGCCCCGATGCAGGCCCCCGCTGCCCCGCGTGCAGACGCGTACGTGATGGACAGCGCAGAGGCGCGCCCCAACGACACCGTCACCGTGACCGGCGGGCGGGCGCGCGACGAGGCGCTCACCGCCGCACCGGCACCGATGGCCAACGAAGCGGCGCGCACGATGAAAGGCGCCCCCGGAGTGATGCGGCGCGCGGCATCGCCGGCCGTGGGCGGCGCGTTGTCGGCCAGCGCCGTCGATGCGGCCGTTGCAGCCGATGCCCTGCTGCCGCGCAAGCAGTGGCTCAAACGCATCCGCGAGCGTCGCGATGCCGGCGACCGCGATACCGCACGGGCCAGCCTGGAGCGTTACCTGCAGCAGTACCCGGAAGCGCGCGTGCCGCGCGACGTACGTCAGCTGCTGGACAACTGAGGGCACGTGACGACCAACGGTCGTCACCTACAATGGTGGGAATGCTCGATACGCTCGCCACCGTCGTCAGCCACAGCCTGGAGATCAAGCACAGTCGCTTCATCGCGCATGCGGCGCCGATCGATACGGCGGCGGCCGCGCTGGCGTTCCTGCAGCAGGTGGCGATCCCCGATGCCACCCACAACTGCTGGGCCTACCGGCACGGCAGCGACTACCGCTCCAGTGATGATGGCGAGCCCGCCGGCACCGCTGGCCGGCCGATCCTGGCCGCCATCGACGGCCAGGGCTTCGACCGGGTGATGGTGGTGGTGATCCGCTGGTACGGCGGCATCAAGCTGGGCGCCGGCGGCCTGGTCCGGGCCTATGGCGGCACGGCCGCCGAATGCCTGCGCACCGCGCCCCGCGTGCCGCTGGTGGCGCTGACGCAGTTGCACGTGCAGGCCGCGTTCGAGGACCTGGGCGCGTTGCATGCCGCGCTGGCCAGCCACGCCGCCGAAAAACGCGATGAGTCCTTTACGCCGTCCGGAGTGGAAATGCGGGTTGAATTGCCGGCCGACCAGGCCGAGCCGTTGAAAAACCGCCTCCGCGACGCCACCCGTGATCGTATCCGCATCCAACGATGCACCGAACCAGGCCCCCTTGATGACTGAGACCACCCCCGCCCCGCCCCCCGCGCTGCGCCGCCTGGGCAGTCTGGGCACGCTGTGGCCGTTCGTACGTCGCCATTCGGGGCTGTTCACTGCCTGGCTGATCGCCCTGGCGATCTCGTCGGCGGCCACGCTGAGCCTGCCGCCGGCGGTCAAGGTGATGATCGACCATGGCTTCAACAACAACGGCCAGATCAATCGCGCGTTCGGCCTGCTGTTCCTGGTCGCGGTGGTGATGGGGCTGGCCACCGCGGCGCGCTTCTTCTTCGTGTCGTTGCTGGGCGAAAAGGTCGTGGCCGATCTGCGCAGCCAGCTCTACACCCACCTGATCACCCTCGGCGCCGGTTTCCACGACCGCAGCCGCAGTGGCGAACTGGTGTCCCGGCTCACCGCCGACAGCGAGTTGCTGCGCAGCGTGATCGGTTCGACGATGTCGGTGGCGCTGCGAAGCAGCGTCACCGTGGTGGGCAGCCTGGTGATGCTGTTCGTCACCAGCCCGCGGCTGGCCGTGTGGTCGCTGCTCGGCATCCCGCTGGCCGTGCTGCCGGTGATCATCGGTGCGCGCCGCCTGCGCAACATCTCCCGTGCCAGCCAGGACCGCGTCGCCGACGCCAACAGCCTAGCCGCCGAAACCCTGGGCGCGGTGCGTACCGTCCAGGCGCATGCACGCGAGCCCTATGAACGCGGCCGCTTCAACGTTGCGCTGGCCGAGTCGATCAAGGCCGCGCGTCGGCGCATCGGCGCGCAGTCGATCGTCACTGCCACCGCCATCGTGCTGGTGTTCGGCGCCATCGTCGGGGTGCTGTGGCTGGGCGCGCACGATGTCAGCGACGGCCGCATGACGGCCGGCACGCTCGGCCAGTTCGTGCTGTACGCCATGATCGGCGGTGGTTCGGTCGGTGCGCTGGCAGAGGTCTGGAATGAACTGCAACGCGCGTCCGGCGGCATGGGACGGATCGCAGAACTGCTGCAGGAAGACATCGAGATCACCGCGCCGGCCAACCCGGTGGCAATGCCGCTGCCGCTGCGGGGCGAGATCCGCTTCGACAACGTCGTGTTCCACTACCCGCAGCGCCCGGACACCGCGGCACTGGAAGGGTTCGACCTGCATGTACGGCCCGGCGAGACCGTGGCCCTGGTCGGTCCGTCCGGCGCCGGCAAGAGCACGGTGCTGTCGATGCTGCTGCGCTTCCACGACCCGGCCACCGGCAGCATCCTGGTCGACGGCGTGGATGTGCGCCAGGTCGACCCGGCCCACCTGCGCGCGCAGATGGCGCTGGTGCCGCAGCAACCCACGCTGTTTGCCGCCACCGCGCTGGACAACATCCGCTACGGCCGCCTGGACGCCAGCGATGAGGAAGTGCAGCGCGCCGCCGAGGCCGCCGAAGCCGACGAGTTCCTGCAGGCCCTGCCCGACGGCTACCTGAGCGAACTGGGCGAGCGCGGTGCGCGCCTGTCCGGTGGCCAGCAGCAGCGCATCGCGATCGCACGGGCGCTGCTGAAGGATGCGCCGATCCTGCTCCTCGACGAGGCCACCAGCGCGCTCGACGCGCAGAGCGAGCGCGCGGTGCAGCAGGCGCTGGAGCGTTTGATGGCGGGGCGAACCACGCTGGTGATCGCCCATCGCCTGGCCACGGTTCTCAAGGCCGACCGCATCGTGGTGATGGACCACGGCCGCATCATCGCCCAGGGTACCCACGAACAGCTGCTGGCCGAAGGCGGGCTGTACGCGGAGCTGGCACGCTTGCAGTTCATCGATTGATGACGCACCGCTAACGCTGCCGGTTGCATGGTGCGCAGGTCACAGGTCCATGCCACTGCAGGAGGTGCTTCATGTCGTTTCGACAGTTTCCCGCGACCGACGCCACGGGCGAAAGCTACGTCATCATCGAATTCAAGCAGGACCCGGCGCCCGCCGACGCGTCGGCTGCGCCAGCGGACGCGAACGTGCGTTACGAGCTGGCCGATGGCCGCCACCTGGTCCGCGATGGCCGTCAGTTCCGCACCGCTGGCGGTGAGTTGACCCTGACCACCTGAGCGCGCGACGCGGCCGATCTGCGCGACCGAAAAAAGTTTGCGGCAGGCTGGTCATTTTATGACCAGCCATCTTGACAGCCTTTGCCCGCAACGGCTGCACGCGGTTATCCACATGTTTGTGCGCAACTCATCCACACCCCCTGTGGATGAATGCGGCGTTGCAGCACGTCAGCGCGGCAGAACCCGGCCGATCCCTGTGGCATCGATTTCCACCGCGGCGCGCTGCAGCGCCCGCACATCGCTGCCGGCCACGAAGCCGACACGGAAATGCACTTCCCCACCCGGCGTGCGCGAGGAGTGGATGGAGGCCAGGCTCACCGCATGCCGCTCGAAGACGTGCAGCAGTTCGCGCAGCGAACCGGGCCGGTCTTCGGGCAGGTGCACGCTGATCGCGTTGCGCTCGGTCAGGTCGGCCAGCAGATAGCCCACCCGTTCGAAGGTGTAGTTGCCTTCGGCCAACACCGTCTCGCCCTGGCTGTCACGGTTGTCCAGCAGCAGCTGCTGGCGGAACGCCGCCCGCGCGGCATCATCGCCCTGCCCGACCTGCGCGCGCAGCTGCTGCAGCTGGGCCAGCAGCCGGTCCAGCATGGGCGCCACGTGCGGGTTGCCGAACTGTATGTCCTCATAGATCGCCGGGTTCAGCGACAGGATCCGCGCGATGATCGCCGTGTCCAGTTCGAAGGATGCCGACCGGTACGGCATCAACGCGGGCAGCGCGCCCAGCAGCGGCGCGTACTCGCGCAGCACGCCGGCCTGGGCCAGGTGGGTGGCATGTACCATCGCCTGCACCAGCGCCATTACCTGGTCGTGGTGCTCGGGCGTGGCGCGTACGCATTCGGCTTCAAGGGCGTCGCAGAGCTGCTGCACCCACGGCTGCCAGCGTGCCAGGCGCGCCTCGCAGACCACCATCACCCGGCCTTTCAGCGTAGGCGCCTTGGGCGGTGCGGTCATCGGATGCAGGCCCACCACCTCGGCCTGGGAGGCCAGCATCGCCGCTACCGGCGCGCTTTTCACCGAGGTCACGTCCAACCACAGACGGCCGGCTTCGCGTCCGGCCGACCGCGCGACGTAGTCGGCGATCAGCGCCGGGGTGTGCCGGATCGGCGCGGAGAAGACCAGCACATCGGCCTGCTCCAGCAGTTGGTCGGGCGTGTGCGACTGCGGGTCGGCCGGATCGTGGCCGATCACCTCCACGCCCATGCGCTGCTGCAGGAAACTCCGCAGCCAACGGCCATACGCGCCGGCACTGCCGACGATGCCCACTACCCGTGCGCTCACGCGATGCGCTCGGGCACGAAGCGCTGCGGCAGCGCCAACGCGGCCGGTGCGGCGGCCAGCACGTCGAACTCCTCGTGGCCATTGGCCAGCGTGGTTTCCAGCGCGACGTGCACGCCGGCGATGGCACGCGAAATCGCCTGTTCGAAGGATTCGCCGCGCAGCAGGAACGCTACCAGCAGCGACATCAGCACGTCACCGGTGCCGGCTACGTCCACCGGCAGGTGCGGCGAGGACCAGCGCCAGATCGCATCGCGGCTGACCGCCAGCGTGACGAGCTGGCCGGGCTCACCGCCCACGCTGTGCGCAAGTACCCACTGTGGGCCACGCGCCAGCAGGGCCTGCGCGGCGGCGATGGCATCGTCTTCGGCCAGGCTGGGCATGCCGGTCAGGCGGCCCAGCTCGAACGCATTGGGGGTCACCAGCCACGCATGCGGCAGCAGCCGCTCGGCGAAGATGGTTTCCAGCCCGGGTTCGACATAGGGGCCGGTGTGGGTGTCGCCGATCACCGGGTCCAGGCAGTAGCGCAGCTGCGGCGCGGTGGGCAGCACCTGGTCGAGCCAGTCGGCGAACGCCGCGCCATTGCCGACGCTGCCGAAGTAGCCGGACACCAGCATGCGGGCGCGCTGCGGCAGGCCGCGTTCGCTGGCCCCCAGCAGCAGCTCGGCAAACCAGTCGGCCGGCAGCACGCGACCGCGCGTGGTCGGATAGAACGGCGCATTGCTGAGCAGCGTGGTGGGCACTTCGGCCACCCGCACGCCCAGCGCGCGCAGCGGCGGTACCGCCGCGCTGTTGCCGGCGTAGCCGTACACCAGCTGCGACTGCACCGAGATGACGTCGACCGGCGACGGACCGTCCGGGCGCTGGCGGCGTCCATGGACCAGATGGCTTTCGAGGGATTCGTTCATGCCACCATTTTACGCCCGCCGCCCCCCGCGTAGCGTTACCGCAAGGGTGGCTCTACCCCGGCCTGCGCACACGAAAAAGGCCCGCTGTTGCCAGCGGGCCTTCGGTACATCGCAGCAACCGGTCTCGCTTACGAGGTCATCCGGTCCCAGAAGCCCTTAACGCCGTCGATGAACGTCGCCGACTTCGGCGAGTGCTTGCGCGCTTCTTCCCCGGTGAAGGTGGTTTCAAACTGTTCCAGCAGCTTGCGCTGCTCGGTGGTCAGGTTGACCGGCGTTTCCACCACCACCCGGCAGTAGAGATCGCCTTCGCTGCGGCTGCGCACTGAACGCACACCCTTGCCACGCAGGCGGAACAGCTTGCCGGTCTGGGTTTCGGCCGGGATGCGGATCTCCGCATACCCGCCCAGGGTGGCCACGCGTACGGTATCGCCCAGCGCGGCCTGCGAAATCCGGATCGGCACTTCGCAATGCAGGTCGTCGCCATCGCGCTGGAAGATCGCGTGCTCGCGCACCCGCACTTCCACGTACAGGTCGCCCGGCGGCGTGCCGGCCGGACCGGCCTCGCCCTCGCCCGACAGGCGGATGCGGTCGCCGGTATCGACGCCCGCAGGCACCTTCACCGACAACACCTTGTCTTCCTCCACACGGCCATTGCCGTGGCAGGTCTTGCACGGGGTCTGGATGATCTTGCCGCGCCCGTTGCAGTTGTGGCACGCCTGCTGCATGGCGAAGATGCCACGCTGGATGCGCACCTGGCCGTGGCCATGGCACACGCTGCAGGTATCGACCTTGCCGTCTTCGGACCCACTGCCATCGCAGTCGTCGCACTCGGCCAGGGTCGGAATCTCGATGCGGCGCTCCACGCCCATCACCGCTTCTTCCAGGTCCAGCTCCATCACGTAGCCGACATCGGCACCGCGACGGGCCTGGCGCTGGCCACCGCCGGCGGCACCGCCGAAGATGTTGCCGAAGATGTCACCGAAGATATCGCCCATGTCCGGACCACCCGGGCCACCGCCGCCGCCCATGCCGTGCTCGAACGCAGCGTGGCCGTGGGCGTCGTACATGCGGCGCTTGTTGGTGTCAGACAGGGTTTCGTAGGCTTCCTTGCACTCCTTGAAGGAGGCTTCGGCCGCCGCATCGCCCGGATTGCGGTCGGGGTGGTACTTCATCGCACAGCGGCGATAGGACTTCTTCAGCTCTTCTTCGCTGGCGGTGCGGGACACGCCCAGCACTTCGTAATAGTCGCGCTTGCTCATAACTTGAATCGGTATCCGGAGGTCGGGATTCGTCAAAGCGGAAGAGCGGAACCACGTCCGCTCTTTCGTCGGGCGCCCCGACAAACCGTGTTACGGCTGCCAGGACCCAGGGGAGACGACAACGGGACGTTGCCTGCGCAACGCCCCGTGTCTGGGCCGGATCAGGACTTCTTGTCGTCCTTGACTTCGGTGAACTCGGCGTCGACCACATCGTCGTGCGCGCCGTTGTTGGCAGCGGCGTCCGGGCCCGGGGCGGCACCGCCCTGGTCGGCCGCGGCCGAGGCAGCGAACAGCGCCTGGCCGGCCTCTTCCAGCACCTTCGACTTGGCTTCGATCTGCGCCTTGTCGTCGCCCTTCATGGCGGTTTCCAGATCGGCCAGGGCCGACTCGACCTTGCCGATCACATCGCCGCCCACCTTGCTGCCGTGCTCGGTGATCGCGGTACGGGTACCGTGGATCAGCGCGTCAGCCTGGTTGCGGGCCTGGACCAGCTCATGGAACTTCTTGTCTTCTTCGCGGTTGGCTTCGGCATCGGCGACCATGCGCGCGATCTCGTCCTCGGACAGACCCGAACCGGCCTTGATCTCGACCTTCTGTTCCTTGTTGGTCTTCTTGTCCTTGGCCGACACGTGCAGGATGCCGTTGGCGTCGATGTCGAAGGACACTTCCACCTGCGGCATGCCGCGCGGCGCCGGCTCGATGCCGGACAGGTCGAACTTGGCCAGCGACTTGTTGAAGCGGGCCTGCTCGCGCTCACCCTGCAGCACGTGCACGGTCACGGCCGACTGGTTGTCCTCGGCGGTGGAGAACACCTGCGAGGCCTTGGTCGGGATGGTGGTGTTCTTTTCGATGATCTTGGTGAACACACCGCCCATGGTTTCGATACCCAGCGACAGCGGGGTCACGTCCAGCAGCAGCACGTCCTTGACGTCGCCGCCCAGCACGCCGCCCTGGATCGCCGCACCCAGTGCCACGGCCTCGTCCGGGTTGACGTCCTTGCGCGGTTCCTTGCCGAAGAACTCGGTGACGGCCTGCTGCACCTTCGGCATGCGGGTCTGGCCGCCGACCAGGATCACTTCGCTGATGTCGCTCGAGCGCAGGCCGGCGTCGTTCAGCGCCACGCGGCACGGCTCGATCGACTTCTTGATCAGCTCTTCCACCAGCGCTTCCAGCTTGGCGCGGGTCAGCTTGATGTTCAGGTGCTTCGGGCCCGTCGCGTCCGCGGTGACGTACGGCAGGTTCACTTCGGTCTGCTGGGCGCTGGACAGCTCGATCTTGGCGCGCTCGGCGGCGTCCTTCAGGCGCTGCAGGGCCAACGGATCCTTGCGCAGGTCGATGCCCTGGTCCTTGTTGAATTCGTCGACCAGGTACTCGATGACGCGGTTGTCGAAGTCTTCGCCGCCCAGGAAGGTGTCGCCGTTGGTGGCCAGCACTTCGAACTGCTTCTCACCGTCGACGTTGGCGATTTCGATCACCGACACGTCGAAGGTGCCGCCGCCCAGGTCGTACACCACGATCTTGCGATCCTTGTTGTCGCCCTTGTCCAGGCCATAGGCAAGCGCTGCGGCGGTCGGCTCGTTGATGATGCGCTTGACGTCCAGGCCCGCGATGCGGCCGGCGTCCTTGGTGGCCTGGCGCTGGCTGTCGTTGAAGTAGGCCGGCACGGTGATCACTGCCTCGGTGACGGTCTCACCCAGGAAGGCTTCGGCGGTCTTCTTCATCTTCTCCAGCACGCGGGCGGAGATTTCCTGCGGGGCCATCTTCTTGGCGTCGCTGGTCTGCACCCAGGCGTCGCCGTTGTCGTGGGCCAGGATGCCGTAAGGCACGTGCGCGATGTCCTTCTGGACTTCAGCGTCGGTGAACTTGCGGCCGATCAGGCGCTTGACGGCGTAGAAGGTGTTCTTCGGGTTGGTCACGGCCTGGCGCTTGGCCGAGGCGCCGACCAGCACTTCGCCGTCCTTGGTGTAGGCGACGATGGACGGGGTGGTGCGGTCACCCTCGGCGTTTTCGATGACGCGGGCCTTGCCGCCGTCCATGATCGCCACACACGAGTTGGTGGTGCCGAGGTCGATACCAATGATCTTGCCCATGAGGGAGACTCCTGAAATGTCGGGGAACATCCGGCAGTTGCCGGGTTATGAATGGGATGTGTGGGACGCCGGGAGAACTTTCAAGCCATCCACCAAACACAGTGTCCGATGGCGGCCCAACGTGTTCAGCGTCCAGTAGAGCCGGGCTCTGCCCGGCTGGCCGATGACCGGCTGGCCGACGACCGGCTGGCCATCGCCCAGATCAGTCGCGGGCCACAACCACCAGGGCCGGGCGCAGCAGACGATCGTTGAGCAGGTAGCCCTTCTGGAACACTTGGACCACGCTGCCGGGCGCCGCGCCGGGCGCGTCGACCTGGCTGATGGCCTGGTGGTGATCGGGGTTGAATGCCTGGCCGGTCGGGTCCAGCAGGGTCAGGCCGTTGTCGGCGGCGACCTTGAGCAGCTGCTTGTAGGTCAGCTCCAGGCCTTCGCGCAGCGGGCTGGGCTCGGCACCGGCGCTGTTGAGGCCGGCATCCAGGCTGTCGAACACCGGCAGCAGCTCGCCCAGCAGTTTTTCGTTGGCGAAGCGGCGCGCCTGTTCGACGTCGCGGGCCACGCGCTTGCGCTGGTTGTCCAGGTCGGCACGCTCGCGCAGCGATTCGGCGCGCAGCAGCGCCACTTCATTGTGCAGGCTGTCCAGCTGCTGCTGCAGGGACGGCTCGGCAGCCGGTTCACCGGCGGGATTCTGGGATGCGATATCAGGCTGATCTTGGTTCATTTCCGGATCCTTGGCGGTGACTCTCCGCCTCCACCCACCCCTATGTGGGCGCGGGGTGCCGTTTCAAGAGTCCAGCCGCGGGTTTTATGCGCGATCGCGGGACAATCCACCGCCGGCCGGGTCGGCCAGCGCCGCGCCCAGCACCTGGGCGGTGGCCTCCACCAGCGGAATCATGCGGTCGTACGCCATGCGCTTGGGCCCGATCACCCCCAGCACGCCCAGCACCTGGCCACCGGCCGAGTACGGCGCGGTGACCAGCGACACCCCTTCCAGCGGCATCACCCCGGTCTCCTCGCCAATGAAGATGCGTACCCCCGGCGCCTGGATGGTGCGCTCGAGCAGCTGCAGGATCTCGCGCTTGCTGGCGAACACCTCGAACAGCTCGCGCAGCCGCTCCAGGTCGGACAGGTCCTGCACCCCCATCAGCCGGGTCGCGCCGGCCAGCACCATGTCGTCGGCCGGCGGTACCAGCGCCTGTTCGGCCAGCTCGATGCCGTGGGCCAGCAGCTGTTCCATTTCCGACTGCGCGTCGCGCAGTTCCAGCAGCAGACGCTGGCGGATCTCCGACAAGGGCCGCCCGGCGCAGTTGGCATTGAGATAGTTGGCCACCTGTTCCAGCTCGCCGGGGCCGAAGCTGCGGCGAGGCTCGATCACCCGGTTCTGCACTTCGTTGTCGGCAAACACCAGGATGGCCAGCACCCGGCGCGCGTCCAGCGCCACGAAATCGATATGCCGGAAGGCGAACTGTTCGCGCCGCGGCGCGCTGACCACGCCGACGAAGTGGCTCATCGCCGACAGCAGCTCCGAGGCACTGCCCAGCAAGGCCTGGGTGCCGCTGCCGCTGGCCAGTTCGGTGCGCAGCCGGCTCAGCTCGCCCTCGCCGGGCGGCTGCATCTTGACCAGGCTGTCCACGAACACCCGGTAGCCGTGCGCGGTAGGCACCCGCCCGGCCGAGGTATGCGGGGAACTGAGCAGGCCCAGGTCTTCCAGGTCACCCAGAATGTTGCGGATGGTGGCCGGGCTGACATCCAGCCCAGCCAGCCGTGCCAGTGTCTGCGAGCCTACCGGTTCGCCGTCCTGGATGTGGCGGGCGATCAGCGTCCGCAGCAGGTGGCGGGCGCGGGGCGCAAGATGTGACGCAGTGGGGTGCATGGAATCAGCCTGTGAGACGCCATCCTAGATAATGGCTCCGGGGGCCGAAGGCAAGTTATTGGAGCTGTCCCCGCCCCATGCTAGCGTTGCGCGGCTCAAGAACAGACAACCATGCTCAAACATCTATCGATCAAGGATTTTGCCGTCGTCCGTGCTACCGAACTCGAATTCGGACCGGGCATGACCGTGGTGTCCGGCGAGACCGGCGCCGGCAAGTCGCTGATGGTGGACGCCCTCGGCTTCCTGTCCGGGCTGCGCGCCGACAGCGGCGTGGTCCGCCACGGCGCCGCCCGCGCCGAACTGTCGGCCGAATTCGCCCCCGGCGAGGACGCCCCGGCGCGGCGCTGGCTGCGCGAGAACGAACTGGACGACGAAGACCAGTGCCAGCTGCGCCGGATCATCCGCGCCGATGGCGGCTCCCGCGCCTGGATCAACGGGCGCCCGGTCACCCTCACCCAGCTGACCGAACTGGCCTCGACCCTGGTCGAAATCCACGGCCAGCACGAACAGCAGGCCCTGCTGGCGCGGCCCTCGCAGCTGGCGCTGCTGGATGCGTTCGCGCGCAACGACGCCGAGCGCGGCCAGGTCCGCCAAGCCGCCGCCCGCTGGCAGGCGCTGGTGGACGAGGCCGAAGCGCTTTCGCGCCAGGGCGACGTCAGCGACCGCATCGGCTACCTGGAACACCAGCTGGGCGAGCTGCAGCGCGAAGACCTGGAGCCGGCCTCGATCGCCCAGCTGGGCAGCAGCCATCGCCGCCAGGCCCACGCCAGCGCCCTGATCGCCGCCTGCGATGTCGCCGTGGCCCGGCTCAATGGCGACGAGGACACCTCGGCACTGCAGCTGCTGCAGCAGACCCGCCACGAACTGGCCCGCGTGGCCGAACACGACCCGCGCCTGGGCGAGGTGGACGCCCTGCTCGACAGCGCGGCCATCCAGCTGGACGAGGCCCTGGCGCTGCTGGACCGGGTGCATGACGACCTGGATGCCGACCCCGAGCAGTTCGAGGACATCGAACGCCGGCTCGGCCGCCTGCACGACCTGGCGCGCAAGCACCGGGTGCCGATGGAGACGCTGGGCGAGCACCGCGACGCGATGGAAGCCGAGGTCGAGCAGCTGCGCGGTGCCGACACCCGCCTGCAGGCGCTGGCCGGGCAGATCGAGCGCGCCGCCGGCCAGTGGCAGACCGTGGCCGACACACTCAGCGCAAGCCGGCGCAAGGCGGCCAAGGCGCTGTCGGACACCACCACCACCCTGATCGGCGAGCTCGGCATGGGCGGCGGCCAGTTCCTGATCGATATCGAGCCGCAGGCCGTGGCCAAGCCCGACCCGAACGGCGCCGAGCGCGTGGAGTTCCTGGTGGCGGCCAACGCCGGCCAGCCACCGCGCGCCCTGCGCAAGGTCGCCTCGGGCGGTGAGCTGTCGCGTATTTCGCTGGCCATCGAGGTGGCGGCGCTTGGCCTGGACGCGGTACCGACGATGGTCTTCGACGAAGTGGATTCGGGTATCGGCGGCGCGGTGGCCGACATCGTCGGGCACAAGCTGCGCGCCCTGGGCGAGAAGCGTCAGGTGCTGTGCGTCACCCACCTGCCGCAGGTCGCTTCCAAGGGCCACGCCCATTACCGGGTCAGCAAGGCCCCGGTGGACGGCATGACCCAGAGCGCAGTGGAAAAACTGGACCCCAAGGCCCGCGAGGAAGAACTGGCGCGGATGCTGGGCGGCGTGGAAGTCAGCAAGGAAGCCCGCGCGGCAGCCCGCAAGCTGCTGCAGGTGTGAGGCGGGGTACCGACCGACGGTCGGTACCTACCCGCCTGGCGTACCTCCGCCCGATGCATCCACCCGCACGCCGCTCATCCCAACGGCTTGGCCAGATCCACCCGTTCCACCAGGTAATCCAGCAGCGCACGTACCCGCAGCGGCAGGTACCCGCCCTGCCCCTGGAACACCGCGTGCACCTCTTCCAGATCACCCGGATTGGCTGGCTCCAGCACCGGCACCAACCGCCCGGCCGCGACGTCGGCCTGCACCTGGAACGCCGCCAGCCGCGCCAGCCCCACGCCCCCCAGCACCAGCCGGCGCAACGCCTCGCCATCGCTGGCGCGCGCACTGCCGCCGGTCTGCACCACCCGCCGCTCGCCGTCGACCACCAGCGGCCAGCCGGACTGCGCACGCGGGTGGGCGATATCCAACCGGTTGTGTGTCAGCAGGGCCTCCACGTCCTGCGGCATCCCGTGCCGCGCCACGTAGGCGGGCGCCGCCACGATCATCATCCGGGTCGCGCCCAGCCGCCGCGCCACCAGGCTGGAGCTCTTCAATGGCCCCGCCCGCACCGCCACATCGGTGCGCTGCTCGAGCAGGTCGATGACCTCGTCGGTCAGCACCACGTCCACGCCCACCTGCGGATGCGCGGCCAGGAAGCCGGGTAACAGCGGCAACAGAAAGTGGTGCCCGAACGGCACGTTGGCATTCACCCGCAGGCGCCCGCGCGGCGCGGCATGGGCACTGGCGCAGCGTTCGGCCTCGTCCAGGTCGGCCAGCACCCGCAGCCCGCGCTCGTAGAAGGCACAGCCCTCGGGGGTCAGCTGCAGCTGCCGGGTGGATCGCTGCAGCAACCGCGTGCCCAGCCGCTGTTCCAGCCGGGACACCAGCTTGCTGACCGCCGAAGGGCTCAGTTCCAGCGAGCGCGCCGCAGCCGAGAAGCCGCCGGTTTCGATGACCCGGACGAACACTTCCAGTTCGCCCGAACGGTTGATGTCGGTGCCTGCCATGGGGTGAATCCAGTTCACAGATGATTGTCCGCGAGCAGTCTAGTTCACAGATGCAGCGAAGATCACGATGGCCGTCCCCCTCCAACGGATCGCCAATGAACGCCCTTACCCGCCTCGCCGCCGCCGCCCTGCTCGCCGCATCGACCCCGGCGTTCGCCCAGGCGCCCGCCCCATGGGTGGCCAGCTGGCAGGCCAGCCCGCAGCCGGTCTGGGACGCGTCGTTCCTGTTTCCCACCCTGATCCCAGCCGCCCTGGAAGGGCAGACCTTCCGCCAGACCGCCCGCCTCAGCCTCGGCGGCGAACAGCTGCGGGTTCGCCTGAGCAACGCCTACGGCACCACGCCGCTGCGGATCGGCGCGGCCAGCGTGGCCGGTGCCGATGGCCAGGCACCGCTTGCGCTGACCTTCGACGGCCACGCCGGCACGCAGATCGCTCCGGGCCAGGCGCGCCTGAGCGACCCGGTGATGCTGTCCACCCGCAATCTGCAAGCCGTGCAGGTCAGTGTCTACGTTCCCGCGCACACGCCGCTGCGCACCTTCCACTGGGATGGCCGCCAGACCGCGTCGATCGGGGCCGGCGACCAGACCCTGGCGCCGCGGATGGACACGGCGTCCACCACCACTGCCCGCCTGTTCCTGACCGGAATCGAGGTGCAGGCCGCCGCCGGCGCCCGCAGCGTCGTGGTGATCGGCGATTCCATCACCGATGGCGCCACCGCCAGCCTGGACCGCGATCAGCGCTGGACCGACCACCTGGCCGAACGGCTGGCCCCGCGCGGCGTGGCGGTGGTCAACGCCGGCATTTCCGGCGGACGCCTGCTGCGCGATGGCATGGGCGAATCGGCCCTTGAGCGCTTCCAGCGCGACGTGCTCGACCAGCCCGGCATCGCCAGCGTGATCGTGCTGATCGGCATCAACGACATCGCCTGGCCGGGTACCGCGTTTGCCCGCGATCAGGCCCGGCCCCGCCTGAGCGAGCTGCAGGCGGGCTACCGCACGCTGGTCGAACAGGCCCACCGCCGGGGGCTGCGCATCCTGAGCGCCACACTGCCGCCCTTCGTCGGCGCCCTGCCCGGCACGCCGTTGGACGACTACTACCAGCCGGACAAGGACGCCCTGCGCCAGCAGCTCAACCGCTGGCTGCGCACGGACAGCCCGTTCGATGCGGTGATCGACCTGGACGCGGCCCT
Organism: Stenotrophomonas sp. 364; assembly: GCF_009832905.1. Lineage (NCBI taxonomy): Bacteria > Pseudomonadati > Pseudomonadota > Gammaproteobacteria > Lysobacterales > Lysobacteraceae > Stenotrophomonas > Stenotrophomonas sp. 364. The sequence goes on along the minus strand of NZ_CP047135.1, from coordinate 1,490,621 downwards.
GCGTGATCCGGCCACTCCTTCACGGATCGCGGCGGCCTACGACTCCGGCGACCACCTGCACCCGGGCGACGCGGGCAATCAGGCGATGGCCGAGGCGGTGGATCTGCAGGTACTGCTTCCCGGGGCGCATCCGGTGGCACCGCGCTGACAACGAAAAACCCCGGGCCAGGGCCCGGGGTTCGATCACGCACTGTGCCTGGCAAGGGTGGCCTAACGGCCGCCCAACGGGCCGTTACTTGCGCTTCTTGCGCACGTACAGCACCAGCGAGTGCTCTTCCAGCTCGTAACCGTGGTCAGCCGCGATCTTGCGCTGCAGCTCCTCGATTTCGTGGCTTTCAAATTCGATGATCTTGCCGCTGTCCACGTCCACCATGTGGTCGTGGTGGCCGCCGCGGTCCAGTTCGTAGACGGCCTGGCCGCCCTCGAAGTTGTGCTTCAGCACCAGCCCGGCGGCCTCGAACTGGGTCAGCACCCGGTAGACCGTGGCCAGGCCGATCTCGTCACCGTGCTCCAGGAGCTGGCGGTAGATGTCTTCGGCGGTCATGTGGTGCTGATGATTCTGGGCATTGCGCTGCTCAAGCAACGCCAGGATCCGCATCCGCGGGTGGGTCACCTTCAGGCCGACTTTGCGCAGGTCGTGGGTTTCCATAGTTCTCCGTTCATTGGCGATTTAGCGCCAGCTGCCTCGGATTGGGTCGCGGCGACGCGTCGTGAGTGTATCATCGACTGGATTTCCCCAAACGCCATTCCCGATGCGCAATCTCCTGCTGGTCGCCGCCGTTGCCCTGTCCACCACGGGCTGCGGCATCATCTATAAGCAACCCATCTATCAGGGCAACCTGATCCGGGAGCAGGCCGTCGGTCAGCTGCAGGTGGGCCAGAGCAAGCAGCAGGTCAACGCTCTGCTCGGCACCCCCTCGATCCCGGACCCGTTCCACGCCCAGCGCTGGGACTACACCGCCAGCGAGCGGGTCAACCGCCTCGGCCAGACCGAAGTGAAGAACTTCACGGTCTACTTCGAGAATGACCAGGTCACCCGCTGGGACGGCGAGTACTTCCCCAACCGGGATGCCGAGCTTGCCAAGTCCAGCGTTCGCCAGTTCGGCCGCAACCTGGCCAAGGACAAGAAGAAGCGCGGCCGCTGAGCCAACCTGACCCGGCGTCAGCTGCTGGCGCGGGCGCGCCGGCGGCGGTTGTCCTTGGGATCGGCCAGCAGCGGGCGCAGCAGCTCGACCCGGTCTCCATCGCGGAGCAGCTGGGTCGGTTGCGCCAGCACCCCGTGCACGGCCACCGCCGGGCACAGCGCACTTCCCTCAAGCGCAGCGGCAGCGATAGCCTCGCCCACCGTGGCCGTCGCGGGCAATTGCAGCGGCCGCGACAGCACCCGGTCTGGCCAGGCCAGCACCACCTCCACCGCAATCACGGCTCAGTCCTGCGCATCGGCGACGCTGACGAAGTCATTGACCATGCGGTCGGCCAGGCCCTGAAAGCCCAGCGCCAGCGCCGGCCCCAGCAGGCGCGAGGTGGGTTCGAACTCCAGGGTCAGGCTGACCCTGCAGGCATCCTCGGCCAGCGCGTGGAATTCCCAGCGCCCGTGCAGGCGCTTGAACGGCCCGTCGCGCAGCTGCATATCAATGCTGCTCGGGCGCTGCAGGGTGTTTTCGGTCATGAACCAGGTCGAGAACGCGCCCAACCCCAGGTCCAGGCGCGCCACCAGGCGGTCCGGTCCGGATTCCAGGATCTGCGCAGCCGAACACCAGCGGAAGCGGCGCGGATAGGCATCGATATCATTGACCAGGTCAAACATGCGGGCAGCCGAATGTTCGACCAGGGCACTACGGCGGATAGTTGGCATTTCGATTACTGATTGCTGATGAATCGACCGGGGAGGCCCGAATCGGAGACAATACGGACATGAGCAAGAACAGCGGCAAGGATAAAGCAAAGAACGCGACGGCCAACAAAACCATCGCGCTCAACAAGCGTGCCCGCCACGAGTACCACATCGAAGATCGCTTCGAGGCCGGCCTGGCCCTGCAGGGCTGGGAGGTCAAGTCGATCCGCGCCGGTCGCGGCAACATCGTCGATGCCTACGCTTACGTGCGTGACGGCGAGATCTTCCTGATCGGGGCGCAGATCACCCCGTTGATCCAGGCCTCCACCCACGTGGTGGCCAACGACCGCCGCGAGCGCAAGCTGCTCCTGCATCGCAGCGAGATCGACAAGCTGATCGGCCGAGTCCAGCGCGACGGGTACACGATCGTGCCGACGGCCATGTACTGGAGCAAGAACAAGATCAAGCTCGAGGTCGCCCTGGCCAAAGGCAAGCAGACCCACGACAAGCGCGATGCCGAAAAGGACCGCGACTGGGCCCGCGAGAAGTCGCGGACCATGCGCCGGCACAACCGCGACGCGTGACCGCCCCTGCCCCGCCCCCCCGTATCGAAGCGGCCACGGCCGACGACGTGGCGGCGGTGTTTGCGGGGCTGCGTGCGTTCAACGACGCCGCCTGCGGCAGTGCACTGGACGACCGGCCCTTGCATCGAGTGATCCGCGACGCGGACGGGCAGCCCTGTGCCGGCGTGCTTGCCGATGTCTACGGCGGCTGGCTGACGGTGCACGCCCTGTGGGTGGACGCCAGCCAACGCGGCCGTCGGCTGGGCCAGACCCTGCTCGCCGATGCCGAGCAGCAGGCGGCGGCGATGGGAGCCCATTCGGCCATGCTCGATACGTTCTCTTGGCAGGCCGAGGGCTTCTACCTCAAGCAGGGCTATGAGGTCTTCGGGCGGCTGGAGGACTTTCCGCCCGGGCATCACCGAACCTACCTGCGCAAGCGGTTGATCGGCGCCTGAGCGCACACGGCCGGGCAACGCGCACGGCATTCTCCCGCAGCGCACCCACAAGTGTCAGAATCCCCGCTTATTACCCAGGCTGGAGCGTTGCGTGACACAGGAAATCCCCCAGGAAACCACCGCGAGCGCGGACCCGATCGACGAAATCAAGGCCGATATCGCCGCCTATGAATCGATCTTCGCCGAGCTGACCCGCGCGATGGATCCGGCCGCCCTGCTCAAGGTGCTGACCTACCTGGGTCGCAATGCCAAGCGTGACGCGTCGGAAAAGCAGACCTTCGACACCCTGGAACATCGCCGCCTGATCGCGCGCGTGGACGCGCTGATGGCGCAGGTCCAGCCGGAAGCCCGCAAGCAGGCCATTTCCCAGCGCAACGAGCAGAACCACCAGCGCAAGCTGAAGGCCAAGCACCAGGCCGACAGCAAGCGCCAGCGCGAAGGCAAGCGCTGAACCAGCGCGGCAAGCAGGCAAGACAGGAACGGACCCCTGCCGGTACCCCATGGAAAAGAGTTACTTCGCCACGTTGCTGGCCCTGATCACGCACCAGATCGACGCCGCCTACTGGCATGAGTGGGACCTGTTCCACCTGCCGGGCGGCGTGCAGGGCTACCTGCTGTTCAACCTGCTGGCCCTGCCGGTGCTGCTGCTCGGGTATCGGCACGTCGTGCTGGGCAGCCCGCAGGCGCGGATCTACGCACGGATCTGCGCGGCACTCGGGATCGCCACCTTCCTTATCCATGGCGGCTTCGCCGCGGCCGGCGAGCGCAGTTTCCACCTGCCCCTGTCCGTCGCGATCATCGCCGCCTGCCTGCTGGCCGGCTTATGGCTCGGGTGGCGCAGCCGGCGCACCGCGTCGGCCTGAGCCATCCCCCCCAGCAACGGGAGACCCTCTACGAATTACCGGTCGCCCGTTCGGGATGCACCCACATTCCGCAAAGGACATTCACGATGCGCACGTTGACCCCACTGCTGTTGTTCGGTGCGTTGGCCGCCACGGCGACCGCGGCGACGGCCGCCAGGCCAGCCGCCATCCCCGCGATGCACGCCTGCACGGCCGACGAAGCGGACCGCCGACGTATCGCGGACGACCGCATGGAAACCCCCGATGACGCCGCCAGCATGAGAGGCACGGCCCTGCAGGAACCCGACGGCACTTTCGCGGCGGATCTGGTGCGGGCCCAGGCCGGTGATGCGCCTGCTCAGAACCGGGTGGGCCACGCCTACGCCGCCGGAAACGGCGTCCTCCGGGATCCGGATGAGGCCCTGCGCTGGTACCAGCGTTCGGCGCACCAGGGACTTCCCGCCGCCCAGTCCAGCCTGGCAGAGGCCCATCTGTTCGGACTGGGTACGCCGCCCGACCTGCCCCGCGCGATCACCCTGTACCGCCAGGCCGCGGCGCAGGGCAATGCGGAAGCGATGCGCCGGCTGGGTGACATCTACGCCATCGGTGGCCCGATCAACCGCTACAACCGCTACCCCGCTGGCGCCCAGTGCATCGCGGTCGACCTGCCCGAGGCGGCCCGGTGGTACGTGAAGGCGGCCGAGGCCGGCGACGCGTTCGCACAGGAGCAGCTGGCCATCGCCTACCTCGCCGGGCTCGGCGTCGAGCCCGATCTGGTGCAGGCCGAACGCTGGCTGGAGGCGATCGGCAAGGAGCGCCGCGCCCATGCGGTGTTCTACCTGGCCGACCAGTACCTGTATGGCCGCGGCGACGTCGTGCCACGGGACCTGGCCAAGGGCGCGCATTACACCTTGATCGCCGCCGAACTGGGTCACCCGCCGGGTCTGGCCCAGCTCGGCGCGCTGCACGAGTACGGCACGGGCGTCGAGCAGGACGACGTGAAGGCCTACGCCTACGCGCTGGCGGCGCACGACGAGGGGCTTCCGATCGACGACCACCAGTTCGCCAACCAGGTGGCCACGTTCCAGGCCCGCATGACCGAAGCCCAGCAGGCCGAAGCGCTGCAGCTGTTCCGCAGCATCCGCCAACTGCTGCACAGCGACGGGACCTACCTGTAAGACCACCGCCCCGCGCACCGACGCGCTCGCGTGACTGTTCAGCTGGAGTGGAGTAGCATTGGCCCCGTCAAGTAGCGTCTGGGTCGCCAGATGTCTTGCGGTTCTTGAAGAAACCGGGGGTGCATTGGTTTCGACGGGGGTTGTGAAGTTACTTGGTGCATGCCGAGGGGGCAGCTTTCCTCGTTAATCCAGCAGCAAACTTTTAGTTGCCAACGACGACAACTACGGTTCGGACTTCGCAATCGCCGCCTAAACAGCAGCAGTTGCTTTAGTTCTACAGCCGCCTAAGGCGAACCCCCGAACCTACTTGTGCCCGTGCTCGTAGATGTAGGGTCATTATCACGGAACCGGTTGTGATGGCTGCCTGTCAGTCACGACTTAACTAAAGCAGGCTGGTCCTGGGGTGCGCTTTGCACGCCGTGCTGCCACAGGGCGAGATTCAACGGCGAGCTAAGCATGTAGTACCGGGGATGGAGTGCCTTCGGACGGCGGTTCAATTCCGCCCACCTCCACCAATGACGGGTTCGAAAGAATCCGAAGAAGCCCGGGAATCCTTACACAATAAGGGTTCCCGGGCTTTTTAATTTCCGGCATGGGCTGTGCGCAGCCAGCCTATGCCTCGGCAAGATTGCGCTGCAGCAGGCCGTCCGCCAATGCCGCGATCTCGTCTCCCCGGTGCACCCGGGCGAGCCAAGCCGCTGGGATGCCGGCCACGCCGTAGAAGGCACCCGCCAGCTGACCGACAACCGCAGCGGTGGTATCCGCATCATCACCGAGGTTCGCAGCCTCCAGCACCGCACCAGCGAAGGTGTCGTGCTGGTGGAAGCACCACAACGCGGCTTCCAGGCTGTCCACGACGTAGCCTGTGCCACGTACTTGGTCGCGCTTGGCGCTCCGGTATCCGCCGGCGGCGATGTCGCGCAGACGCTGGCTGGACACCTCGATGGCGGCCAGGTCCAACACCTCCGTCTTGTCGCACCCCGCCAGCGCGCGCTCAAGCGCCACGACCAGCAGGCGACACGCGTCCAGACACTCCTCCGCCGCGTGCGTCGTACGGGAACTCAGCACGGCCATTGCTTGAAGCTCCGGCTTCCTGGCAAACCGAAGGGCCACGGGCGCCAAACGCATGATCGATCCATTGCCGGCGCTATCGGGGTCGATGTTTCCCGCCAGAGGCTCCCCGGTCACGAGGTAGGTGTGGATCGCGCCGCGTGTTGCCACGCCGATATCGAAGCAGGTGCCCGTTGAGCTCCAGTAGCCATGCTGATACCAATTGGCGTAGCGGTTCATCTGATCCCGTGGATCGAACGCGTCGCAACGGATCAGGCTCTCGGCCAGGCACAAGGCCATGGACGTGTCGTCCGTCCACTGCCCTGGCTCCAGATCGAAGGGCCCGCCGCCCACCATGTCGGTCAACGGTTCGAAGCTGCCGCGTGGCTTGAACTCCAGCGTGGTGCCAACGGCGTCGCCTGCGGCCAAGCCGAGCAGAGCGCCTCGGTATCGATTCTGTAGGTCCATAGAGCGATTCTAGGACAACAGCGCCACCCGCGATGCAGGTCTGTTGCTTTATCCACTCAATGTGCAGCCCACCCTTTCGCCCGCAGCCTCAACACCGCGCACGCTCTCCATCAGGTCCAATCAAACGAGAACAACACAGTGCGGCTGTCCGGCTCGTACATCATCACGATGGCATCGGGGCCGGTGGCACACCAGTTGTAGCCGGCAACCGTGGCGACCGCGAAGAACGGCCTGCCCGCTCGGGTGATCCGCACATTCTCTGCATCGGCCGCTTGATCGCGCTCATACATCAGCGGATCCAGCCACAGCTCGAACGCAGAGGGGATGGGCGCCGTCTCGGTCCAGTTCCCGTCGGAGATCTGTCCACCCAGCGTGTCCAGGTAGGCCTGCTCGTTGGGGCCGCCTTCGCCAAAGTGCGAATAGCTGGCCAACCGTCCATGGTCCTGGAAATAGGCCTTCGCCCTTTCGTAGCTGTCCCGCATTTCGCCGATGTGCTCCACCAGCTCCGGGTCCTGCACGTTGCTCCCCAGGAAGTAGCCTTCTTCCCCGAGGAAGCGCATGCGATTGTCGGTCGTCAGTTCGAACGCGATCCAGTTGGTGCCGATGCACGCGTTGTGATGCGCCTCGGTCTCTTCGCCGAGGCATCCTTCATAGGGTTCGACCGGGCACAGCATCGTGGCCACGGTACCCGCCAGTTCCGGACGCAGAATGCCCAGGTCCACGGAGATCAGTGGCAGTAAATGCGCCGCCAACCAGGCCTGCCCCGGAACGAATACGTCGGCAGGAAATGGGGTGAGGCCCGGCTGAAGCTCGCGGATATCGGTCTGGTAGAACATGGCGGTCCCTGCATGAGAAAAAGACGGGTGATACGTCGTAGTGTGCACGCTGCCGACGAAGGCAGGAAACGCGTCGGCTCCGCCGGCGCCGAAAGTAACTTGCCGTGCAGCCTGATGGTGTGGTGTCCAAAGATGGCGAGCAGCGCCCACCACATCGCATCAGGATGGGCGCACACCAGGAGACCCCCATGCACCGTTGGCATCTGAGCGGCCTTGACCACCGCCAATTCGAACCCCTCTTTGAGACGGATGACAGCGACCTCGCAGCGCGCGGGATCGTGCGCTGCGTGGCCACGCAGGACCACGGATTCCCCTGCCGCATCAGCCTGATGGACGCGCGCGTTGGCGAAGAGCTGTTGCTGCTTCCCTACACGCATCTGGCATCCAGCTCGCCGTACCGCGCATCCGGACCGGTGTTCATCCGGCGGCAGGCAGTACGCTGCATATTGCCACCCGGCGTGGTGCCGCCCTACGTGCACCGCCGGCAGATGTCGGTACGCGCCTACGACGCACGTGCGTTCATGCTCAGCGGGCAGATCTGCGAAGGCGGCGAAGTAGCCGCAGCGCTGGACCAGCTGTTCGAGGATCCCCACGTGCATCAGGTCCATCTGCACAACGCCGGGCGCGGCTGCTTTTCCTGCCGCGCCGAACGCAGCGATACCGGGGATCAGCCCGACGCGGTGCCAACGTCGGCCACGATCAACCCATAAACGTCGAAGTCACGGGCAACACCCCGCACCTGACGGAAGTGGCGTAGTCGGCCTTCGTGCTGGAAACCACAGTGGCGCAGCACGGCAGCGGAGGCCACGTTCGTGTCCAGCACGCACGCCTGGATGCGATGCCAGCCGAAGGCCGCCAACGCCCACCGGCTGACCGACTGGCACAGTGCGCTGGCGATCCCGCGCCCCCAATACGCAGGGCAGAGTTCATAGGCGATTTCTGCGGTGCCATGCGGCCACTGGATGCTGTGGAAGCCGATGCTGCCCACCAAGGCACCGGCGCGGTCCACGACGGCCATGCGGATCTGGGTGGGCGCGCGGGGTGTTTCCAGCGCGTCGAACAGCGGCGCCAGATCGTCCACGGAGGAGAGCTGCCAGCTGGTGTGTTCCCGTACGCCCGGTTGCATCAGGCAGGCATACCAGTGGCCGGCGTCGCCCCGCACCAGGGGACGCAGGTTGACCTCGGGGTGCCCGGAAGGTGGAATGCGGTTACACATGATGCGGGGTGTCGGTGCGGTGTCCCTCAATCTGCCCTCGACACACCCGATGGGTCAACCCGCAAAGCCGCTCAGGTGCTTGTGGAACAGCCGCACTTCTTGCGCGTGCGGCGCGCGCTCCAGCAGCGCCTGATAGCGCGACTGCAGCGCGTCGTGCGCCGCGCGCCGGCGCAACAGATACAGCGCGGGATAATCGGTATTGGCCTCAATCCAGTCCACTGCGTCGACGCTGCGAAACCATTCCAGCGACAGCGTGACACTCGCCGTCAGCTGCGCCTGCCATTCCGGCACCTCCTCGAGGCTGTCGAACGTACGCAACCAGATCCCGAAACGTGCGTTGAAGGCCTCCAGCGTCTCCGCCTCATCCCTGAGGCTCCGCCAATCGGTCAGCTCCGCCACCACCTGTTTGGACACGCGCGCCTTGATCGTGGATTCAACCACAGCGGGCGGCCAGGTTTCCGGGTAGTCGAATGCCTCGTCGCGCAGCGCCTGTTCCAGCACGGCGTTCACCCCCGCCATCAGCCCGCGATCAAGCAGGCCGAGGGTGAGGTGGAGTGAGTACCACCCTTTCTGTTTGGACAACCCCACCGTGTAGCGGTGGGTCCGACCAGATGCACTGACGCGCTCGAAATGGCGCCCGCGCTTAAGCACGAATCCCGCGGCCGCGAAATCGGCGGCGACGGCATCGGTAAGCGTCTTCAGCATTGACTGGGTAGCCTGGGTCACGCGTTACGCTCCTTGTGACGGTGCCGACGCTCGCTCACGGCAGGGTGAACTTCCGGGCCATTCGCAGCGGCCACACCGAGGTGAACTGCGCGCCGCCCACCAGCCGGTAGGCCGCCGAGACGCTGTGCAGCACCCCAAGCCGGTCCAGCACGTCCTTGGCCCGCCGGAAGACCGAGCGCGGGTCGTCGGTGAAGATGAACAGGTTGATCTCCTTGGCGCTGAGGTCGTGGCCGTCCAGCGCCGCGGTCGCGCCCAGGACCTGGCTGAGCTCGGCCTCCAGGGTGGCCAGGAAGGCCTCGTCGTCCAGCGACTTTCTCCAGAACTTGATCACAAGCTGGTAATCCATCGGGGGCCTGCCGTTCTAGAAGGGAACCGCCAAGGTTACCCTCCCTGGCGTCATCGACAACACCTTGATGTGCGGGCGATCATGCTCCGGTCATCCCCTCCCGGACTGCGAAGATTGCCATGGCCCCCTTCCGTTCGATCCTGTTGACCGCCCTGCTCGCACTGGTCCCGACCCTGGCCGGCGCGGCCGACAAGGTCACCACCACGCCGGTGCAGTTCGCCAAGGGCACCAGCAGCGCCACGCTGCGCGGCACTGTTGCCGGCTACGACACCGTCCGTTACACGGTGGCCGCACGCGCCGGCCAGACCATGACCGTCACGCTGGGTGGCAGCGCCAACGCCAATCTCAACGTGTACGCGCCGGGCGTGGTGCCCGGCCAGGGCGAAGCACTGGGCAGCACCGATGAGACGCGGCGCTGGACCGGCACCCTGCCCGCCTCCGGCACCTATGTGGTCCAGGTCTATCAGATGCGTGCGCAGGCACGTCGCGGCGAGAAGGCACCGCATACGTTGACCGTCGCCATCCACTGACCATGGATTTCCTCAAACTGCTCCGGTCGCTGGAAGAGTTTCTGTACGAACTCTGCACCTGGTTTCTGTTCTTTCCGCGCACCTTGTACCGGGTAATCGTGCATCCGCGGCGCATGGCGCAGTACGTCAACACCGAGCTGACCCAGAAGCTGGACAAGCAGTTCGACGATGCGATCAGCCCGCCGATGTTCCTGATGCTGGCGGTGCTGGTCGCGCACGGGGTGGAGCTGCTGATGCACCAGCAGGTCACCGGTACCGGGCAACTGTCGCGCACGGTGTTCGGCAATGAGGAAAGCCTGCTGCTGTACCGCTCCATCACCTTTGCGGTGTGGCCGCTGATCAGCAGCGTGCATCTGCTGCGGCGCAAGAAAGTGCCGATGACCCGTGAATCGCTGCGCCGCCCGTTCTTCATGCAGTGCTACCTGACGGCCCCGTTCGCGGTGGCGCTGTCGACCAGCATGGTGTTCGTGCGGCTGCCCGGCGCGTTGTCCACCCAGATCGGCATCGCGGTGTCGGTGCTGTCTCTGGTCTGGTATGCGGTGGTGCAGGCTGGCTGGCTCAAGGTGGCCCTGCAGCGGTCGTGGCCAAACACGGTGCTGTCGACCGTCTGGGTACTGATGCTGGGCATCGTGATCAACAGCCTGATCGGCTGGGTACTGCTGGCGAACTGAGCGGGCGCCAGCGCGAGGGTAACGGCATATTGCCCGGTACGTACGTCCATGCTAAATAACGCGGGCGCATGTGCGCTGCAGAGAAGCAAGGATAATGCTGATGAAACTGCACTTGGCCGCGATGGCCAGCATGGTATTGCTCGCAGGTAGCGTAGCGACGGCGACACCGGCCAATGCCGGCCTGCCCGGCACCTCCACCACCGAATGTGTCCCGTTCAAAGTAGACCGCCATACCATCCATCAACGCTGCACCGTCACCCATACAGCGGCGGACGGATCGGTCTGGGTATCGGTGTATTACATCGACCAGAATGGCGTCTGGTATCTCCCGGCAGACTGAACGGATTACGTGGGCATGGATTACCCATGCCGTGACATTTCCACTGCAGAAGCAAGGATGATGCTTATGAAACTGCATTTGGCCGCGATGGCCACACTGGTAATCACGTTGGCCGCCAGCGGCACCGTGGGCATGGCCGAGGCCTCCGCACAGGACGGCCAGTTCACCGAGTGCGTTCCGTTCATGGTGGCCAAGTACGTGTACCACCAGCGTTGCACCACCTATTACCTGGATGAAAATGGCAATCGCCAGGTGGTCAGCGTGTATCACATCGACCAGGATGGGCAATGGTACGTGCCCAACGAGTGACACTGCGGCGTTGAGCCGCACGGGGCAGGCGCACGCTGCCTGCCCCTCCAGCCGCCAACGCCGGCAATTCCCCCGCGGCCCCGTTCCATGCGACCCTTCGGGAAAACGTTTTCATGGGATGGAGGGATTCCAATGTTGTCTCGTTTTCGTCGTACCGCGCTGCTGGCCCTGATGGCCTTGTCATTGCCCGTCGGCCACGCACTGGCCGAACCGGCTGCCCCGCTGCGGGTGATGTCATTCAATGTGCGCACCCCCGTGGATACCGAACCCGGCCGCCGCTGGGACGACCGTCGCGATGCGATGGTCAGTCTGTTGCGTGAGCAGCACCCGGCGGTGTTCGGCACCCAGGAACTGGTGCAGAAGCAGGCCGACTATCTGGTTGCCCACCTGCCCGGCTACCGCTGGTTCGGCAAGGACCGTCGCGGCGGCAGCGGCGACGAACACATGGGCGTGTTCTACGACAGCGCGCAGCTGACGGTGGTGGAACAGGGCGATTTCTGGCTGTCCGACACGCCCGATGTCCCAGGCAGCATCACCTGGGGCAATCTCATGCCGCGCATGGTCACCTGGGCCTTGTTCCAGCGCCAGGCCGACGGCAAGCAGTTCTACCTGCTCAACACCCACCTGCCCTACCGCGAGGAGGACGAGCCGCGCCGCGTGCTGGGCGCCAAGCTGATCGCCACGCGCCTGGCCACGCTGCCCGAGGACATCCCGGTGGTGGTCACCGGCGACTTCAACAGCGAACCGGGCAGCACCACCTACCAGACATTCACCGCGGCACTGGGCGATGCCCGCAAACTGGCTGCCAAGGTCGATGGCCCGCGCCTGACGTTCCACGACTTCACCGGCAAGCCGACCGTGGAACTGGACTGGATCCTGGTGCGGGGCTTCAAGGTCGACCGTTTCCAGACGCTCGACGATGCGCCCGGCGGCGTGCTGCCGTCGGACCACTACCCGGTGCAGGCCGAGCTGGTCTTCCCGGCAACGACGGCGCGCTGAGCCGCCCTGCCTCCGGCCACGACGCACGACGCGACGCGGCCAGGACGTCGCGGCAGCGACGTGAGACGACGCCGACCGGGCTACCTCACGCCACGTCGATGCCGGCGGTGCGATACCGGCACCCTCCCACTCTGGAGGTGCCGACCATGGCCCACCGCAGCCGCCTTGCCGGATTCATCATCGATTGCCATAACACCCCCGCCGACGAGGCCGCCGCCTTCTGGTCGGCGGCCTTGGGCTACCGCGCCCAACCGGCCTACAGCGAAGAGGGGGCCGAGTACGCGGACCTGGCGGGCGCACCGGCCGGACTGAATGTGGAAGTGCAACGGGTGGAGCACGCCTCACGCGTGCACCTGGATATCGAAAGCGACGACATCGATGCCGAGGCCTCGCGCCTGGAAGCACTGGGTGCACGGCGGATCGGCTTCGTCAAACGCTGGTGGGTGATGGAAGCGCCTACCGGCCATCGGTTCTGCATCGTGCGCATGCGTGATGGGCAGGAGCGCGCTGAGGCCAACCACTGGGACTGAGTCAGCGCCTGCGCTGGCTGGCGTACTCCCGCAACAGCCGGCACACCGCCAGATGCTGGTCACGCGCCTGGCAGATCCTGGCCACCACGGCGATGAAGACGCCGATCACGAGTACGCCGATGTCCAGCAGCGTATCGGGAAGCCTGGCAAAGCCAAGCGCCACCATCAATGCGGCCAGCACCAGCAGCGTGATCGCGCCGGGCGACAGTGCCGCCTGCCCGGTATGCGCGGGCGTGGCGTCGCCCCGCCATGGGTTGGGTGTGATCATGGAAACGTCCCCCCGGTAAAAAGGGACGTTTTGTATCATCCGGATTGATGTCAGCGGCAGTGGCAAAGCCGCCAATGGCCGCTTTTCCGGCTCGCCATCGCGGCAAACTCCGACGCTGCTCACATGTGAGGGCGGCCAGGCCGCCCTCACCTGCCGGGTCAGCGCAGTGTGCCGGCCACCGCCGGCGGTGCTGCGTCCTGCTGCTGCCCCCAGCCCCCCAGGGCCTTGTATACCCCCACCACGCTGACGTTGACCGTGGATTCGGCCGCCGCCAATGCGTCATCCGCCGCCAGCTGGGTGCGTTGCGCATCCAGCAGGGTCAGGAAGTCTTCCGAGCCTTCGCGGTAGCGGATCTGCGCCAGCTGCTCGGCACGCCGTGCGGCCTGCGCCTGCTCGGCGACGATGCCCAGCCGCGACTGCTGCTTGGCATACCGGGTCAGCGCGTTCTCGGTGTCTTCCAGCGCCAGCAGCACCGTCTTCTCATACTCGGCCGCCACGCCGTCGGCCTGCGCCTTGCTGGCACGCAGGCGCGCCCGCACGGTGCCGAAATCGAACGCGGCCCAGCTGATCGACGGGGTCACCGACCACGCCTTGTTGGCACCGTTGACCAGGCCGCTGGCATCGCCGGACAGGAAGCCGACGAAGCCGGTCAGGCTGATCCGCGGGAACAGGTCGGCCGTGGCCACGCCCACGCGGGCAGTGGCGGCGGCCAGGCGGCGTTCGGCACTGCGCACGTCGGCACGCTGGCGCAGCAGGTCGGTGGTGTCACCCAGCGGCAGCTGCTTGGCGTAGGCCGGCACTTCGCGCGGCTGCAGCAGTGCGTCCAGCGCATCCGGACGCTGAGCCAGCAATACCGCCAGGCGGTGCCGCGACTGCACTTCGGCCACTTCCAGCAGCGGGATATCGGCCTCGATCGCCTTCAGGCGTGCGCGGCTGCTCTGCACGTCCAGCTCACTGCCGGCACCCAGTTCCCAGCGTGCCTCGGTCAGGCGCTGGGTATCGCGCAGGTTGACCAGGGTGCGCTTGGCCACGTCGATGCGCTTCTGCGAGCCACGCAGTTCGAAGTAGTTGCGCGCCACTTCGGCGGCCACGGTGACCTGGGCATCGGCCAGGTTGTCCTGCTCGGCCCCCAGGTCCGCGCGCGCCGCTTCGGCGGCACGGCGCTGCCGACCGAACAGGTCCAGCTCCCAGCCGGCGTCGAAGCCGAGCTGGTAGGTTTCGCTGAAGACACGCTCGCCGCCCACGGTGGCATCGGGCTGCTTGCGGCGGTCGTAGCTGCCGCCGGCGGTGACGTGCGGCAGCTGGTCCAGGCGCTGTTCAACGAACACCGCGCGCGCTTCACGCACGCGGGCCATCGCAATGCGCAGGTCCAGGTTGGTGCCCAGTGCGTCGTGCACCAGCTGTTCCAGCACCGGGTCATCGAACTGCGCCCACCAGCTGGCCACCGGCGAGGCGGAGGTGAACACCGGCGCGGCGGCGCCCTGCAGGGTCACCGGCGTAGCCGGTGGCGCCTGGTAGTTGGGGCCGACGCTGACGCAGCCGGCCAGCAGCGCGCTGGTCACGGCCACGGTCAACAGGCGGATCACCATGGCAGCACCTCGCCCAGGTAGGTGAAGCTGCCGTTCGGGCCGTCGGCGCCGATCAGCGCCATGCCCACGCTGGAGCGCGCGCCTTCGCTGATCTCGATCTCGCCTTCGCCACCGTTCATGTCGGTTTTGACGTAGCCGGGGTGCACGGTGTTGACCTTGGTGGTGCCGTCGCGCAGCTCGTAGGCCAGCTGCACGGTCCAGGCGTTCACCGCGCTCTTGGAGGCGTTGTAGGCCGGCACGGCGAAGCCATAGATCGGCGAACCCGGCTGGCTGTGCAGGGTCAGCGAGCCCAGGATGCTGGACACGTTGACGATACGACCCGCCGGCGAGGCGGTGATCAGCGGCAGGAACGCCTGGGTCACGGCGATCACCGCGAACACGTTGGTGTCGAAGGTATCGCGCCAGGTCTGCAGGGTCTGCGCCGACGGGGCCAGCTTGATGTCATCAAGCAGGATGCCGGCGTTGTTGACCAGGATGTCCAGGCGACCGTGACGTTCGGTCACGGTCTGCACCGCGGCGGCGATGCTGGCGGCATCACCCACGTCCAGCTGGATCGCCTCGACCGGCAGGCCTTCGGCCTGCAGCTTCAGCGCCTCGGCCACGGCGACGTCGCGCTTGCGCCCGGCCAGCAGCGTATGCACGCCGGCCTGGGCCAGCTGGCGGACGGTTTCCAGGCCGATGCCGCGGGTGGCACCGGTGACCAGGGCGATCGTTTGGGTAGCGGTATTCATGTATGAAACCTCGCGGGGGATGGGATCAATGGTGGATGGTGGGTTCGCCGTGGGTCACCAGCTGCCCGCCGCCGTTACGGCTGACGAACTTGCGCAGGGCCACGTAGAACACCGGGGTCAGGAACAGGCCGAACAAGGTCACGCCCAGCATGCCGGCGAACACCGTGATGCCGGTGACAGAGCGCACCTCGGCGCCAGCGCCGTGCGAGAGCACCAGCGGGATGGTGCCGGCAATGAAGGCGATGGAGGTCATCACGATCGGGCGCAGACGCAGGCGGCAGGCTTCCAGCGCGGCCTCGACGATGCCCTTGCCGCCCATCTCCAGCTCCCGGGCGAACTCGACGATCAGGATCGCGTTCTTGCACGCCAGGCCCATCAGCACCACCAGGCCGACCTGCACGAACACGTTGTTGTCGCCACCGGTCATCCACACGCCGAACAACGCCGACAGCAGGGTCATCGGCACGATCAGGATCACCGCCAGCGGCAGCGACCAGCTTTCATACAGCGCAGCCAGCACCAGGAACGCCAGCAGGATGGCCACCGGGAACACGATGAAGGCGGCCTTGCCCTGGGTGGCCTGCTGGTAGCTCAGGTCGGTCCATTCGGTGGCCATACCGACCGGCAGCACCTTGGCAGCGATGGCGGTGAGGTTGGTCATCGCTTCAGCCGACGACAGCATGCGCGGATCGGCTTCACCGGCCAGGTCGGCGGCCGGGTAGCCATTGAAGCGCAGTACCGGGTCCGGGCCGAAGGTTTCCTTGACGGTGACCATCGAGCCGATCGGCACCATCTCGCCACGGTCGTTGCGGGTACGCAGCTTGCCGATGTCCTCGACGCTGTCACGGAACTGCCCGTCGGCCTGGGCGATGACCTGCCAGGTACGCCCGAACTGGTTGAAGTCGTTGACGTACGACGAGCCCAGGTAGGTCTGCAGGGTGTCGAACAGCTCGGTGAGCTGCACGCCCTGCGCCTTGGCCTTGACCCGGTCCACTTCGGCATCCAGCTGCGGCACGTTGGCCTGGTAGCTGGTGATCGGGAACGCCATGCCCGGCGTCTGCGCGACCGCGCCCTGCATCGACTGCACCGCGTTCTGCAGCGCGCCGTAGCCGAGGTTGCCCCGGTCCTGGATGAACATCTGGTAGCCGTTGCCGTTACCCAGGCCCAGGATCGGCGGCGGCATCATCGCGAAGGCAAAGCCTTCCTGCAGCCCGGCGATCTTCTGGTTGATCTCGGCATTGATCTGCGCAGCGGTGCGGCCATGACGCTCGTTGAACGGCTTGAGCGGAATGAACGCCACGCCGGTGTTGGGCGTATTGGTGAACTGCAGCGCGTTGAGGCCGGGGAACGAGATGGTGTGGGCCACGCCATCGGTTTCCTGGGCGATCTTGGCCACCTTGCGCAGCATTTCATCGGTACGCGCGATCGACGAGCCTTCCGGCAGCTTCACACCGGCGATCAGGTACAGCTTGTCCTGGGTCGGGATGAAGCCCGGCGGGACCAGCTTGAAGATGAAACCGGTGCCCACCAGCAGCACCGCATACACCACGAACACTGCACCGCGGCGACCGAGGATCTTCGACACGCCGCGCTCGTACTTTTCCGAGCTGGACTTGAAGAAGCGGTTGAACGGACGGAACACCCAGCCGAACAGACGGTCGATGATGCGGGTCGGGGCATCCTTCGGCGCGCCGTGCGGCTTGAGCAGGCGGGCGGCCAGGGCCGGCGACAGGGTCAGCGAGTTGATCGCCGAGATCACCGTGGAGATGGCGATGGTGACCGCGAACTGCTTGTAGAACTGGCCGGTGACGCCCGACAGGAACGCCATCGGCACGAACACGGCACACAGCACCAGCGCGATGGCGATGATCGGGCCGGACACTTCGCGCATCGCCTGATGCGCAGCGGCCAGCGGAGTCAGGCCTTCTTCGATGTTGCGCTCAACGTTTTCCACCACCACGATCGCGTCATCGACCACGATGCCGATGGCCAGCACCAGGCCGAACAGGCTCAGCGTATTGATCGAGAAGCCCAGCAGGTACAGCGCACCGAACGTGCCCACGATGGACACCGGCACGGCGATCAACGGAATGATCGAGGCGCGCCAGGTCTGCAGGAACAGGATCACCACCAGCACCACCAGCGCGATCGCTTCCAGCAGCGTGGAGACCACCGCCTTGATCGAGTCGCGCACGAAGATGGTGGTGTCATACACCGCTTCGTACTTCACATCGGCGGGCATGGTCTTCTGCATTTCGTCCATGCTGGCCATCACCGCATCGCGGATCTCCAGCGCGTTGGCGCCGGGGGCCTGGAAGATACCGATGCCGACCGCGTTCTTGCCGTCCAGCTGCGAGCGCAGGGTGTAGTCGCCAGCGCCCAGTTCCACCCGGGCCACGTCCGACAACCGCACCACTTCACCGTCGGTACCGCTCTTGAGCACGATGTCGCCGAACTCCTTTTCGCTGCGCAGGCGGCCCTGGGCATTGATCAGCGTCAGGAACTGGCTGTTGGGCATCGGCTCGGCACCGAGCTGGCCGGCCGAGACCTGCACGTTCTGCTCGCGCATGGCACCGACCACGTCGCTGGCGGTCAGGCCGCGCGCGGCCACCTTGTCCGGGTCCAGCCAGGCGCGCATGGCGTAGTCGCCGCCGCCGAAGATCTGTGCATCGCCCACGCCCTGGATACGTGCCAGCGCGTCCTTGACGTGCAGGCGGGCGTAGTTGCGCAGGTACAGGGTGTCGTACTTGCCCTTGGGCGAGGTCAGGTGCACCACCATCAGGAAGGTGGGCGACTGCTTCTGGGTGGTCACGCCCTGGCGGCGGACGTCCTCGGGCAGGCGCGCCTGGGCCTGGGCGACGCGGTTCTGCACCTTCACCGCGGCCTCGTCCGGATCGGTACCCGGGCGGAAGGTGATGGTCATCTGCAGCACGCCGTCGGAGCCGGCCACCGACTTGAGGTAGATCATGCCTTCGACGCCGTTGATGGCCTCTTCCAGCGGGGTGGCCACGGTTTCGGCGATCACCTTCGGGTTGGCACCCGGGTACACGGTACGCACCACCACCGACGGCGGCACCACTTCCGGGTACTCGCCAATGGGCAGCATCGGAATGGAGATCAGGCCGGCGGCGAAGATCACGATCGACAACACCGCCGCGAAAATCGGCCTGTCGATGAAGAAACGGGAAAAGTCCATGGGTGGATTCCTGGGGTTTCACCAGCGCCGGCGTGCACGACCCCGGCCGCTGTCACAGGTGACAGCGGTGGCGGGCTCCCCTGCACGGGGCGATGGCAGACACGGTAGAGCCGACGGTGGGGTCGGCTGCTACATGACGGTAGAGCCGACTGTCAGTCGGCTGCCTTTAATTCAATGCAACGGGTGCCGTCGCAGGCGCAGCCGGTGCGGCAACCGGCTGCATGGCAACGGCCTTGGCCTGCACCGGCATGCCGGGCATGAAGACCTTCTGCACGCCGTCGATGATCACCCGGTCGCCGGCCTTCAGACCCTGCTGCACGATGCGCAGGCCGTCGGCATTGCGGCCCAGCGTGATGTCCTGGCGCTGTGCCTTGCCGTCCTTGTCGACCACGTACACATACTTGCGGTCCTGGTCGGTCAGCACGGCCTTCTCGTCGATCAGCATGGCCTGGAACTGGCCGCTGCCGAGCAGCTGCACGCGGGCGAACAGGCCCGGGGTGAAGGTGCGGTCGGCGTTGTCCAGCAGCGCACGGACGCGGATGGTGCCGGTGCTGCGGGTGACCTGGTTGTCGAGGAAGTCGACCTTGCCTTCGTGCGGGAAGCCGTCCTCGCCCGACAGGCCCACCTTCACCGGCAGGTCGCTGTCACGCTCGCTCGGGCGCTCGCCCTTGCGTGCCATCTGTGCGTACCGCAGGAAGGTGGCTTCGTCGGCATCGAAGTACACGAACACCGTGTCCAGCGACACCAGCGTGGTCAGCACGCTGGCGCTGTCGCCGGCGGTGACCAGGTTGCCGGCAGTCACCATCGCGCGGCCGGCGCGGCCGTTGATCGGGGCACGCACCTTGGTGAACTCCAGGTTCAACGCGGCGGCATCCAGCGCGGCCTGCGCGGCCTGCACGCTGGCACCGGCCTGGTCGGCCGCGGCACGCCGCTGC
The DNA here is from genome assembly GCF_009832905.1 of Stenotrophomonas sp. 364. Classification (NCBI taxonomy): domain Bacteria; kingdom Pseudomonadati; phylum Pseudomonadota; class Gammaproteobacteria; order Lysobacterales; family Lysobacteraceae; genus Stenotrophomonas; species Stenotrophomonas sp. 364. Next base: position 1,471,009 of record NZ_CP047135.1, on the reverse strand, counting down.
TCCCAGGTCTCGGTGGAGATCGCCTGCTGGTCGGACAGCTTCTTGGCGCGCTCGGATTCGCTGCGGGCCAGGGTGGCCTGGGTGCGGGCGCGCGCCAGTTCGGCACGGGCGCGGTCGTACTCGGCCTGGTAGCTGCGGGCGTCGATGGTGAACAGCACGTCGCCCTTCTTCACTTCCTCGCCTTCGACGTAGTTGACCTTGTCGATGTAGCCGGACACGCGCGGGCGCAGCTCGACGCTCTGCACCGCTTCAACGCGGCCACTGAAGTCGTCCCACTGGCTGACGGGCTTGATCAGCACCGGCGCGGCGCTCACCTGCGGCGGCGGCGGCATGCCGGCTTCTTCTGCGTGGCCACCGCTGCAGGCAGCCAGCACGGCGGCGGCGAGGATCGAGACGCCGGCCATGGCCAGCCGTCGGGTAAGACGATGCGGAGTGGAGGTAAGGGAGGTCATGACATGCATCCGTACGGAGGGGTGGTATTCGAAAATCGGGGGTAGTGCAGAACGTGGGTGGCGCATCCTGCGACCTCAACCTTGGTAGAGGTCAAGCAGCGCCAGCGGTGTCGCGCGACATCGGGGGAGGCCAATCCCTGTGCAGCAGGCCGCGCGGCAGTTCGCCATCGCGCGCGTCACATCGGACGATGGCGCGGTTGTCGGTACAGGTGTCCAGCAGCGAGACCAGGCGGCGACCCACCAGCAATGCGCTGGGCCATTCGATGCAGGCGTTGGCCGCATTGGCCGGAGTGCAGACCGGGTTGCACACTTCCAGCATCTGCGCGCGTACGCCCAGCGCCTGCGCTTCCTGGTGCAGCACCTGCGCGTACATGCGCGTGGTGGACATGGTGATGGAGGATTCGCCGTGCCCGGCCCACGGCTTGAAGCCGGCTGGGCCGCCGATCAACACGTAGCGGCGTGGATGGCTGCCACCGCGCAGCAGCGGCAACAGGTGGCGGCCGGCATGCACGTGCGGCATCACGTCGGCCTGCAGCGCCTGCAGCAGCGCGTCGCCACTGCGATCGGTCACCCGACCGCGGTGGTACGGGCCGCCCATCGCATCGACCACCGCCGACAACGGGCGCCGGCGTGGCGCGATGCGCTCGGCCACCGTCTGCGCCGAGGCGTCGTCGCCGAAGGAGCCCAGCAGCGTCTCCAGACCGGGCTCATCGGCGAACTGTTCCTGCAGGGCCGCCAGCCGACCGGGGTCGCGACCGACCACCAGGACCGGGCTGCCGGCCTCCAGAAGCGCAGCCACGATGCCCTGGCCGACACTACCGGTGCCGCCCAGGACAAGGACCTCGGGGGCCAGCGTCCCACTCATGGGACTTTCACTCCCGCCGCCGGGATAATCCCAATCCGGCCCAGTCGGCCCAGATCACGATTGCCCAGGCGCAGGCTGCCGCCGCGCTGCATCTTGGCGGGCGGGGTGAACTCTCGGAAAGCCTTGTAGGACAACGACGAGGGCCGTTTCTCAACGGTCATCGCCAAGTCCAGCGGGGCTGTGCGGCCGGTCAGTACGCGGCCAAGAATGTTCCGCAACCACATGGCGGAGGTCCTTCAATTCGGGAATGGCGCCAGATTAGTCCTCAAACTCCCACTTGATTAGTCCGGATTAAGGGGAATAATCGTCCCGTACCCGGCACAATCTTTCGGGCACCCTATCCCCTCCCCCGACTTCGGACCCGTCATGGCCCACGATCTCAACGACACGCTGATCTTCGTCAAGGTGGTCGAGCAAGGCAGCTTCATTGCCGCCGCCACTGCGCTTGGCCTGCCCAAGACCACGGTCAGCCGCAAGGTGCAGGAACTGGAGACGCGCCTGGGCGCGCGCCTTCTGCACCGGACCACGCGCCGGCTGGGCCTGACCGAGGCCGGGTCGGTGTACCACGAACATTGCCAGCGCATCGCGCGCGAACTGGAAGAAGCCGAAGGTGCGGTCAACCAGTTGCAGTCCGGCCCGCGCGGCTGGCTACGCTTCACCGTGCCCTACTCCATCGGCATCACCTGGATCGCTCCGCTGCTGGGCGAGTTCCATGCGCAGTACCCGGAAATCCAGCTGGACATGCACCTGGGCAACGAGAAGCTGGACCTGATTGCAGGTGAAGCCGATCTGGCGTTGCGCGTGGGCACCCTGCCCGACTCCAACCTGGTGGCGCGCAAGCTGGGCAGCCTGCGCACCCAGGTGTTCGCCAGCCCGGCCTACATCGAGCGCTACGGCGAGCCGCTGCACCCGGACGAACTGCAGTTCCATCGCATCCTGGCGATGCGCAAGGCACGCAACCTCAACAACAACCGGTTCTTCTGGCAGCTGGGCGAAAACGGGGGCGACCTGCGCGACTTCCCGGTCAATCCACTGCTTGTGGCCAACGATCCGTCCGCGCTCAATGGCGCGCTGGTCTGTGGCGAAGGCTTGCTGCTCACCGGTGACGTGATGGCCAAGCCGTTCGTCGAATCGGGCATGGTGCGCCGCGTGCTGGCCGGCTGGACCGGCCCGGAAGTGGACTTCAACGCGGTGTTCGCCGGCGGCCGGCTGGTCTCGCCGAAGGTGCGGGCGTTCGTCGACTTCCTGGTGGCCAAGCTCGACTTCGACGCCAACTACATGCTGGCGCAGTGCCCGAACGCCAAGTTCGCCAAACAGCAGAGCGCGCAGGCCGAAGAGGAGTTGCAGGCCACTGGCAAGCGGATCCTGGAGACGGTCACCGCGACCTGATCGCGAGTTTTTTTCCTGCGGTGGAGTGTCGATCCACTGCCGCACAAGGCCGCCTCCGGGCGGCCTTGTCGCATCTGTCCCGGCCTGCGCAAATTGTCGTGATTGGCGCCCTTGCGCACTGCATCCATCGCACTCCTGCGGAGGCGTTCAACGCGAACTGCATCACGCCTTTGATCATGCCCATCCCTGTTTATCCGACCCGCGTCACATTGAACGCCGGTCCCGCGAACCACTGCGCACTTCAACTGTCTACGCGGCGTTAGGTTCCGCCCCACGCGACCTGGCCAGCCCGGCCGGATGCACTGGAGGCGACACATGCACCACCCGTTCCGCGCACGTATGCAACCGCGCAAGACCCGTCTTTCCCTGTTGCTGGTGGCCCTGCTGTCGCCGCTGCCCGCGCTGGCGCAGAGCACCGTCGGCGACATCCTCGGCCACGTCCCCGGCGCCACCCAGGGCACGGTGCAGATCCGGCACCTGGACGCTGGCACCACGCGTGAAACCCGGATCAACCCTGAAGGCCGCTTCCGCCTGCCGGCACTGTCCGCCGGCCAGTACGAGGTCCGCATCACCCGTGCCGACGGCAGCAGCGAGCAACGCCAGGTAACCGTGGTGGCAGGCCAGACCACGCAGGCGGACTTCGCCCGGGCAGCCACGCTGGAGACGGTCAAGGTGCGCGCCATTGCCGCCGCCCCGATCGACCTGGGCAGCGTGGAAACGCGCACCACGTTCACCGCCGAGCAGCTCAACACCTTGCCGGTGGCACGCGACATCACCAGCATTTCGCTGCTGACACCGGGCACCGTGGCCAGCAGCAGCTTCTTTGGCCCGGCCTCGTTCGGTGGCGCCTCGGCGGCGGAAAACAGTTACTACGTCAACGGCTTCAACGTCACCAACCTGTTCGACAGCCTGTCCTTCTCCGAGGTGCCGTTCCAGGCCATCGACCAGCTGGACGTGCAGACCGGCGGCTATGGCGCACGCTACGGGTTCTCCACCGGCGGGGTGACCAGCGTCAACGTCAAGCGCGGCACCAACACCTGGAAGGGCGGGTTCAGCTGGACCACCGAACCTTCCGCGCTACGGGAGAATGCGCCGGACACCCTGCGCAGCGATGGCAGCATCCTGCGCTCGTACGACAACAACAGCAGGTCCAGCGACGTGGCCAGCGCCTGGGCCGGTGGCCCGCTCATCGAGGACACACTGTTCGTGTTCGCGCTGGGCAGCCTGAGCCGCTCGGACAGCACCGCCTTCGGTGGCCGCACGGCCAGCGGCCCGCGTCGCGCCAGCGACCCCGACACGCCAGCACCGCCCGCCTCGCTGTCGGCATCGGCACAGGACTACCGCTCGCGCGACCCGTACTGGCTGTTGAAGCTGGACTGGTACCTCAATGACCGCAACCACCTGGAATACACCGGCTTCGACAACCGCCAACGCTACCGCTACGACTACTACGACGCCGACTACAGCAGCGACCAGCCCGATGCCGAGCCCGGCAAGCGCGACTATCGCGGGCGTAAGGAAGGTCGCGCCGGTGGCACCACCCATGTGTTCAAGTGGACCAGCCAACTCACTGATGACCTCACCGCCAGCGTGCAGCATGGCCGCATGCGCAACCACACGGGTGAGTACACGCTCAGCCCGGACGGAAAGCGCGGCGACTACGAGGGCGACATCAACGCTCCCGATGGTGAATGCCCGTACGTGGTGGACCGCGTGCTCGGCAAACAGGTCGGGTGCGCTGTCGACAGCCAGCTGGGCCTGCGCGGCGGCAGCAACGAACGCCGCACCACCCAGGCCGACCTGGTCTGGCAACTCGGCAATCACCAGCTCGGCGCCGGCTACAGCACGGAAGACTGGACCTCGGTGCAAGGCACGGCGTACTCCAGCGGTGCCTACTGGAACCTCTACGCGAACTACGCCCAGCGCATCAATTTCCGCACCGGCGGGACGATCGGCGTCAAACAGGCGTCGTGGTACCTGGAAGACCACTGGCAGGTCAACGACCGGCTGATGCTGTACGCCGGGCTGCGCAACGACTCGTTCGACAACCGCAACGGCAGCGGCGCCACGTTCGTCAAACAGGACAACATCTGGCAGCCACGGCTGGGGCTGTCTTGGGATCCCATCGGTGACGGCTACAGCAAGCTGTACGCCTCGCTCGGCCGCTACTCGTTGCCGATCGCGGCCAACGTGGCGCTACGCGCGGCCACAGCTTCTTACTACACGATGGACTACTTCACCTACGACGGGTACGACCCGGTAACGGGCAAGCCGAACATCACCGGCTCCTACCGCGATGGCAGTGCCGACGGTGTGGTCAACGGGGCCGATGGCAGCACGCCCAACCCGCGGGCGGTCGCCTCACAGGGGCTCAAGCCGTATACCCAGGACGAGTTCATCCTCGGCTACCAGCGGCAGCTGCACTCGGGGAACGACTGGGTCGATGGCTGGACCCTGGGCGCCAAGCTCACCCTGCGCCGCATCAACCAGGTGATCGATGACACCTGCGATTCCCGTGCGCTCTACACCGCCGCCAAGGCGGCCGGCTACGACGTCTCGCATTGGGACAGTGAGTGGGAAGTGCCCGGCGGCCTGCCCGGCTGTTGGCTGTACAACCCGGGTAGCGATCTGGTGCTGGACATCGACGTGGATGGCGACGGTACCCCCGACAGCATCCGCGTCCCTGGCGAGGACCTGGGACCGAAGGCCAAGCGCCGCTACACCTCCTTGACCCTGTCCGCCGAGAAGCGCACCGAGCGCTGGTATGCCAGTGCCAGCTACACGTGGGCCAAGCTGCACGGCAACTACGAAGGGTTGGTAAAGAGCACCAACGGGCAGGATGACACCGGCACCACCTCGGACTTCGATTTCAAGGAGCTGTCTTACGGTGCAGATGGCTACCTGTTCAATGACCGCCGGCACAGCATCAAGCTGTTTGGCAGCTACCAGTTGAACCCGGAATGGCAGGTGGGCGCCAACCTGCTGGTGCAGTCCGGCACGCCGATCAGCTGCCTGGGCGGCGGCAACGGCACCTTCGGCACGGAATTCGGCTACCGCGGGGTATTCCACACCTGCAACGTGGGTGAGGACGACATCGCCAAGCTGGGCAGCAGTGGCCGTACGCCGTGGACGGCGACCTTCAACCCGAACGTGGTGTATTCGCCGGCCGCGCTGGCCGGGCTGAGCGTGCAGCTGTCGGTGATCAACCTGTTCAATTCGGTCAAGCCGGTGCAGGTGTACGAGCAGCGCTACGACGTCAATGCCGCCGGGACGATCACCGATTACTTCAACTACGGCAAGGCGCGCTACAACACCACCCCGCGTTACGCCCGGCTGCAGGTGCAGTACGACTGGTAAGCGCCGCGCAGACGGATGGGTTCAGGGCGTACCGGCCAACGGCCGGTACCCACCCACCGCCGGTAGGTGCCGACCGTTGGTCGGCACGGGTCCGCGCACGGGCGGACGTGTTCATGGCTTACCGGCCAACGGCCGGTACCCACAAAAATGCCGCCTGAAATGGCGGCATTTTGCTCCGGCCGTTAGCCGGACCCGTCAATAACGCTGCGCGTTATTGCCGAAGCGGAATCACACGGATTTCCACACGGCGGTTCTGCGCGCGGCCGGCGTCGGTGCTGTTGTCGGCGATCGGGTAGGCCTTGCCGGCACCCAACGTTTCGATGCGGGCACCCTGCACACCCTGGGCGGTCAGGTAGGCGGCCACCGAATCGGCACGCTCCTTGGACAGGCGGTTGTTGACCGCATCGCTGCCGATGCTGTCGGTATGGCCCACCACTTCGATCATGGTCTGGTTGTACTCGGCCAGGGTGCTGGCCACGCCATTGAGCGAGCTGTAGAACTGCGGCTTCAGCGTGGACTTGCCGAAGTCGAAGGTGATGCCGTCCGGCAGGTTCAGGGTCAGGTTGTCGCCGTCGCGGGACACGTCGATACCGGTGTTGGCGGTACGTTCGCGCAGGGCGCGTTCCTGACGGTCCTGGTACTGGCCGATGGCCGCACCACTGAGCGCGCCGATACCGGCACCGATCATCGCGTGCTGGCGGCGCTCGGTGGCGCTGTTGCCACTGAGCAGGCCGGCGGCCACGCCCACGGCAGTACCGATCAGCGCGTTGCGGCCGGTCTTGTTCTGCTGCTGGGTGGGGTTGCCGTACGGATCGGACTGGGTATACGAGCCGCCGGTGGCGCAGGCCGTCAAGGCAGCGGCGGTCATCAGGGCCAGGGCCACGTTACGGGTTGCGGGTCGAATCATGGTGTTCTCCTTGGTTACCGGTCTACCGGCTTGCGAGCGCCCAAAGGATAAACACGCGGACGCGATGCCGGCATGACGATGCGAACGCCTGCCGCCTCCCCGTTCAGCTTTCTGAGCGCGGCCCGCGCAACCGGGTTTACACGCTGCCGGTGTGACGGTAGGCGGCCAACGCGGCATCGCGTCCCGCGGCCAGGTCGACCAGCGGCAGCGTGGGATAGGTCGGCGCGTGCTCGGCCAGCAGGTGCGGGTGCTGCCACGGCGCAAAGCGGGCCTTCAGCGGCAGGGAGGCCAGCTCGGGCACCCAGCGGGTGATGTAGCGCGCCTGCGGATCGAACTTCTCCGACTGGGTGACCGGGTTGAAGATGCGGAAGTACGGCGCGGCGTCGGCACCGGTGCCGGCCACCCATTGCCAGCCCATGGTGTTGTTGGCCAGGTCGGCATCCACCAGGGTGTCCCAGAACCAGCGCGCGCCGTCGCGCCAATGCTGGCGAAGGTGCTTGCACAGGAAGCTGGCCACCAGCATGCGCACCCGGTTGTGCATGTAGCCGGTGGCCCACAGTTCACGCATGCCCGCATCGATGATCGGAATGCCGGTACGGCCCTGCTGCCAGGCCTGCAGCTGTGCGGCGTTGGGCGGCGCCCAACCGAACCCGTCGAAACGCGGGTTGAGGTTGTGGTCCGGGGTCTGCGGAAAGTGGTGCAGCAGGTGGTAGGAGAACTCGCGCCAGCCCAGCTCGCGGATGTAACCGTCGATGTCCGCATCACGGCTGGCACTTCGCTCGTCCTGCAGCCGGCGCACGATCTGCCACGGCGCGATCTCGCCGAAATGCAGGTGTGGTGACAGCAGCGAGGTACCCACCCGGTCGGGCAGGTCACGCTGCTGGCGGTACCCGTTGAGCGCGCCGTCGATGAACACCGTCAGCGCCTCGTGCGCGCCGGCTTCACCGGGCTGCCAGTGGTCCCAGAATTGCGCGTCCCAAGGCAGCGCCGCGGCCAGCTTCAGCGCGTCCAGTGCAACGCCCTGCACCGCGTGCGCCGGCAAGGTTGCCGGCAGCGGCATGGGAGCCGGCACCTGCAGGCGGGTCAGTGCGTTGCGCCAGAACGGGGTGAATACCTTGTACGGGTTGCCCTGCAGCGTGGCGATATCCCACGGCTCCAGCAGCAGGGTGCCGTTGTGGCTTTCGGCGTTGATGCCCTGCTCGCGCAGCGCGCGCTTGATGGCCGCATCCCGCGGCTGGGTGGCCGGTTCGTACTTGCGGTTCCAGTACACGGCCACCGCCCCGGTCTGCGCGATCAGACGCTCGAGCTCGGCATGGCTGTCACCCTGGCACAGCACCAGCGCCGAGCCGCGCGCGCGCAGGTCGGCGTCCAGCGCCGCCAGCGACCGGTGCAGCCAGGCATTGGATGCGCCCCCCGGGGCCCAGTCACCCTCTTCGTGCGGCGCATGGATATACACCGGTACCGGCACATGGCCAGCATCCAGCGCGGCCTGCAGGGCCGGGTTGTCCTGCAGCCGCAGATCACGGCGAAACCACACCAGCGCTACCGTCACAACCACCACCCAGGCGAAAAAACCGTGCCCATGATAGCCAGCAGCGGTGAAGAACACGCACTGGCCCGGCGCCACGCAGGGTTTGTGTGCCGCATCGATGCTGGCTAGTCTTCGCAGTCCCGCTCCGGATGGACCCGCACCATGCACGCACTGCACGCTTCGTTTGCCGGCTTCGGCCCACTCAAGGCGCAATCGCCCGACCTGTGGCAAGGCGACGTCGCGCTGCCGCCGGCGCTGGCCGCGTTCTATGCGCAGGTCGGTCCGTGGGGCGAGACCGTGCATGCGAGCGTCGGACCGGTGGGCATCAGCGTGCCAGGTGTGAACGTCGAATTCCCGCCGCTGCATCGCTTGTGGGCGTTGCAGGCAGGCTATCGCTGGGAAGGCGACGCCGACGCGCGCAGCGCGGACTGGCCCGAACACTGGCTGGTGATCGCCGACCAGAACGCCGATCCCTTCATCCTCGACCTCCAGACCGGCCAGGTCCTCTTCGCCTTCCACGGCGCAGGGACATGGGACGCCGCGGTGCTGGCCGATGACCTTCCCACTTTCCTGGCCGTCCTCGCCGCAGTGGGAACCGTGTACCAGGCGGCCGGAGAGGAGCTGGAAGACGACGACGGCGAGCTTCGCCCCGAGCACCGGGACGCAGCCCTGCAGGCAGCGGCGGCCGTCCTGGGCAACGACGAAGCGGCCGACGCCTTCTTCGACACGCTGGAGTGGTAATTCCGGCAGACCCCGGCGGGTAACGTGCCGCGTCCTTCGCACGGCAGCCATGCGCCGTGCACCGCCCTTGCACGCGGCGGCGTTCAAGGTGGCGGCATCCAATGCCACAGCCGGCTGCTGCCAGGGCCTCATCCACGGTCACGCCAGCCGGCACCTCCTCCCGTTGCCAGGATGCCGCCCCATGACCCCGTTCGCGCCCGCCGTTGCCTACTCGCCCGACGTTGAACACCGCGCACCGGACGAAGAAGAGACCATCGCTGCCCTGGCCAGGCTCTTCACCGACATGGCCAGCACGGTCGCCGAGCATGAAGGCCATGCGCATCGGGCGGTTCACGCCAAGGGCCATGCACTGCTGCGCGCCCGGTTCCAGGTGGCGCACGACCTGCCCGCTGAACTTGCTCACGGGCTGTTCGCCCGCCCCGGCGCGTATGACGCCCTGGTGCGGCTGTCATCGCCGCCGGCCGAGCAGCTGCCCGACAGCGTGTCCACGCCGCGCGCGATGGCAGTGAAGATCCTGGGCGTGCAGGGCGAGCGCGTGGAGGGTGGCGACGAGCAGCACAGCCAGGACTTCCTGATGGTCAACGGCCCGGCGTTCACCACACCGGGCGTGCAGGGCTTCCTGCGCTCGGCGAAACTGCTGGCCGCCACCACCGAGCGCATGCCGCGCACCAAGCAGGTGCTGTCGGCCACGTTGCGCGGTGCCGAAGCGGCGCTGGAAGCAGTGGGCGGGCAAAGTGCCACCTTGAAGGCGTTGGGCGGCGAGCCACAGCATCATCCGCTGGGCGAAACCTTCTTTACCCAGGTCCCGTTCCTGTACGGCCCGTACATGGCCAAGTTCTCCTGGGTACCGGTGTCGCCCGCCCTGCTGGCGCTGACCGGGCAGTCGCTGCCGTCCGGCGAGGACGCACAGCGCGATGCCATTGCCGCGTTCTTCGCCGATCTGGCCGCCCCGGTGATGTGGGAGCTGCGGGTGCAGTTGTGCCGCGACCTGGCGCAGATGCCTATCGAGGATGCCTCCGTGGTCTGGCCGGAGAGCATCAGTCCATTCGTGCCGGTGGGACATCTGTCGATCGGCGCGCAGCCGGCATGGAGCACCGATGCGGAAGCCCGCGAAGATGCCCTGGCTTTCGCACCCTGGCACGCACTTGCTGCGCACCGCCCGCTGGGCAGCCTCAACCGTGCACGCCGGGTGGTGATGGCGGCATCGCGGCAGTTCCGTTCCCAGTTCAACCGCTGTCCGATCCACGAACCGTGACCGCCCTCAGCGGACGCGTCGTTCCAGCAGGTAATAGGCCAGGTTGCCCAGCCCGGTAGCACCCAGCAACAGCGCGATCGCGCCCGGGGTCACCTCGTTGATGCCGAGCAGGTCGATCAGTCCAAAGCCCAGCGCCACCGCCACCAGCACGTTGCCCCAGTGCAGCGCCGACTGCCGGCGCTTGCTGGCGTCGCCATCAAGCAGCGAGCGCACCAACGCCTCGGACCCGTGTGCGGCGATGATCCGGCGCCGCGTACCGGCGTCGACCACGCTCTTGATGGTGTAGACGACGCCGAGAATCAGGATGATCGGCAGGATGAGGTTGAAATCCATGGAATGCCTCGCTGTGGTTGGGGTGTGTGCAGAAGGAGATACGGTGCGGGCGGCGGCGGTTGCACCAGGCGCACTTGCAACCGATCGGCCGCAGGCCGTATCCCTATGGGAATGCCCGACCCCATCGCTCCCGACGACGCCACGCTGCACGCCGACCACGTGCTGGTCACCGCTGTCCTTGCCGGCACACCGGGTGCGTTCGAACAGCTGGTGCGAAGCTACCAGGGCCTGTGCTGGCACATCGTGGACCGCATGGTCCGCCATCCCGACGACACCCGTGAGCTGTGCCAGGAGACCTTCCTGCGCGTGCATCAGTCACTGCACCAGTACCGTGGCGAACGCCCCCTGAAAGCATGGATCGCCCAGGTCGCCTACTCCGTGGCCAAGCGGCACCTCGAACGCCGTCGCATTCCCATCGCCGACAATGGCCCGGATGGGCAGATGCATGCCGCGGCAGAACAGGTCAGCGACGGGTTCGACCTGGAGACCCACACCAGCACGCAGGAGGGCCACGCCCTGCTGCATGCCGCCATCGAGGCACTGCCGCCGCTTCAGCGCACATTGCTCACGCTCTATCATCTGGAAGAGATGCCCATTGCGGAGATTGCCAGTGTGACTGCGATTGCCGAAGGCACCATCAAGAGTCATCTGTTTCGAAGCCGCCGGCAACTGCGGCAGATTCTGCACGCCCGCATGGGAGTTACCGCATGAACCGTGATCGCATCTCCCCTATCGATGCCGTTGAATGGGCGGCACAGGAGCAAGGCCGGCGGCATGCAGGCGACGCGGCAGACGCCCGTACCAGCGCGGTGTCGGCCGACTACCGGCAGATCGCGATGGCACTGCGATCGTTGCCGCGCGGCGCGCCGCCGCCGGACTTCACCGCCGCGGTACTGCGACAGGTCGCCGTGCACGAGGCCGGCGTCGAGAAGCGGCTGGTGCCTGTGCTGATCGCCGTGCTTGTGGTGGTGACCGCGGCCATGGTGCTGCTGTTCGGCCGGTACTGGTGGCAGCTGGTGCAGCTCCATGTGGGCCACGATGGCATCCGCTGGGCCGTCGCCCTGGCTGCCTGCATGCTCGCCTCGCGGCTGTGCCGGCGTTGGTTGCGCCGGCCTGCCCCAACGATGGCTGACGCGCTGTACCGGCACGCTTGACCTCAACCATGCTTGAGGTCCGAAGATGTCTCCTCCCCTGATGGAGTTGTCTTCGATGACCTACACCCTGCCCGCCTTGCCCTACGCCTACGACGCCCTGGAACCGCACTTCGACGCGCAGACGATGGAGATCCACCATGCGCGCCACCACCAGACCTACGTCAACAACCTCAACGCCGCGCTGGCCGACGCCGGCATCGAGGCGATGCCGGTGGAACAGCTGATCGCCGATATCGACGCGCTGCCGGAAAGCGTCCGCACCGCCGTGCGCAACAACGGCGGCGGGCATGCCAACCACAGCCTGTTCTGGACCGTGCTCAGTGCCGACGGCGGCACGCCCAGCGGCGCGCTGGCCGCAGCGATCGAGCGTGATCTGGGCGGCTACGACGCCTTCAAGGATGCGTTCACCAAGGCTGCGCAGACGCGCTTCGGCAGCGGCTGGGCCTGGTTGACGCTGGGCCGCGACGGTCGCCTGCTGGTGGAAAGCAGCCCCAACCAGGACAGCCCGTTGATGGGCGCCTACGCCAACCTGTCCGGCGGCACCCCGATCCTGTGCCTGGACGTGTGGGAGCACGCCTACTACCTGCACTACCAGAACCGCCGCCCCGACTATATCGGCGCGTTCTTCCAACTGATCGACTGGACCGAAGTGGCACGTCGCTTCGAGGCGGCGGGCGGACGCTGATGCGCGCGGGTCCGGCACCTGCTGCGGCACCGGTCGTGGCCGCCGACGCGTCCGGTGCCGGGCCCGACACGGCTGCATTGCGGCATGTGTTCGGGCAGTACCCGACCGGCGTGGCGGTGGTCGCCGTGTACGGCGCGGCGGGCATGCCGGTGGGCATGACCATCAACTCGTTCACCACGCTGTCGTTGCAGCCACCGCTGGTGGCGTGGAGCATCGGCGAGCGCGCCGCCGACCTGCCCATGTTCCGCGACGCGGCGTACTTCGGCATCAGCCTGTTGTCGTCCGGCCAGGAAGCCGTGGCGCGCCACTTCGCCGACCCGCTACGGCGTCGCACACCGGTCGATGCGGACGTGCTCGACCTGGGGGGCGCCGCACCGCGGGTGCGCAATGCGGTCGGCTGGCTGCTGTGCACGGTGGAGCGCAGCCTGCCACTGGGCGACCACGTGTTGATCGTGGGCCGGGTTGCGGGTTTCGAAGCATCACCGGGCGCTGCGCTGGCCTACCACCGCAGCCGCTACACGCGCATCGATGGCTGCGCCGACGTGGATGCGTCGCCATGGACATGACCGCCCTGCAGCGCATGCTCGACGCCGGTCGCGACAGTGCGCTGCTGCGCTTCAGCCTGGGCAAGGGCCTGCTGGACGCGGGCGAGCCTGCCGAGGCGGCCGCGCACCTGCAGCGCTGCGTGGCCCAGGACCCGGCCTATTCGGCGGGCTGGAAACTGCTGGGCAAGGCGTGGCTCGCCGCCGGCGATGCCGATGCGGCGGCACGGGCATGGCAGGAAGGCATCGCAGTGGCGCAGCGCAACGGCGACAAGCAGGCCGAGAAGGAAATGGCGGTGTTCAAACGCCGCGCGGACAAGGCGGTCGCCGCGCGCGGTTGACCGCGCCTACGGCAGCGGCGGTGGCGTGGGCACGCGCTGGGATACCACCAGCATGTGGCCCAGCGGCACCATCACCGGCAGCCCCAGCACGCCGACAAAGGCCAGTGCGTTGAGCCGGTTGAACAGGCCGGCAATCAGCAACGCCCCCAGGCACAGCACGGCACCGGTGCCGGTACACCAGCGCGCCCAGCGCGGCGCACCATGCAGGGTCAGACCATCGAGCAGGAAGCCGAACGCAAGCCGCCAGAAGCCGACCAATGCCACGCTGGCCAGCAGCACGCCAACCAGCATCGGTGCGTAATCCGGGTGGCCGGTGGGGCGCGACAGCATCAACAGGCCGAAGCCATCGAGCAGGGTGACGGGCAATGCAAACACCAGCAGCTCCAGCACCAGCAAGGCCACGCCAACCCCGTTGGCCCACTGCGACTTGCCCATCATCCGACCCCCGGCTGTAGTGCGCCGAGCATACAACGGGCGGGCCAGCCCATGTACGTGGCGGCCAGGCGGCGCGGCGCGCTTTCTCAGCGCACCCGTCGTTGCCGGGTGGTACGCCACGACAGGGCCAGCATGTGCCCCAGTGGCAGCAGCATTGGCACGCCCATGACCCCGACGTAGGCCCAACCGGTGGGACGTTGGACCATGCCCACCGCCAGCCCAGCCGCGCATAGCGTCGCGCCGGCAGCGGTGCACACGCGTGCCCAAAGCGGTGTCCCGTCCAGGCGCAGGCCGGCGCGATAGAACCCCACCACCAGCCGCCAAAAGCCCACCAGGGCGATCAGGGCGACCACCACCGCCGCCCGCATCGGCACGTGGTCAGGGTGAAACGCAGGTCCCCACAACCACGCCAGCGCAAAGACGCTCAGCGCCGTCATCGGCATGGCCAGCAGCTGCAGTTCCCATGCCAGCAGCACCGCACTCAGCTGCGTTGCCCGTCCCGCCTTCTCCATCGCGATGCCCTCGTCCATGTGGGCAGAGGATACATCGGCGCCGAGCGCCTCAATCGCCCTTGCGGCGCTGCTGCTGCAGGTCGAAGCGCTGCATCGAGGCACGGATCAGCGCCTTGGCCTCGGCGGCGTTGCCCCAGCCATCGAGCTGCACCGGATTGCGCCCTTCGGGCAGTTCTTTGTACACGCGGAAAAACGCTTCGATGCGCTGGCGTTCGATCAGTGGCAGGTCCTGCAGGTCGCGGATGCCGGCGTAGGTGGGGTCGAGCTTGTCGGTGGGTACGCCGATGACCTTTTCGTCATGTTCGCCGTTGTCCAGCATCTTCAGGAATCCGATCGGGCGGAACCGCACGATGACGCCGGGATGCAGCGGCTCGCGGGTCAGCACCAGCGCGTCGAGCGGGTCGTTGTCGCCGGCCAGCGTGCGCGGCATCGACCCGTAGTTGGCCGGGTATGCCACCGGCATCGACTGGAAGCGGTCCACATGGACCAGGCCGTCTTCCTTGATCTCGTACTTGGTGAAACTGCCGGCCGGTATTTCCACGGCCAGGTTGACCTCGTCCGGGGCCTGCCTGGGCTGAGCGGCCAGGAACGGGTGCAGCACGGCGTTGGTGGCGCCACCGGCACCGGCCAGCAGCAGCAAGGCGGCGGCGATGGCCGCCAGGGGCAGAACGCGTCGGGGGGTCATCTTCTTCTCCAGCATCGGCCGGGCGCGTCGCAGCGGCCCGGCCCGGCGGTCATTCCCAGCAACGGTCGGCGCGGCCCTTGAGGGTCTGCGCGCGCGTGCAGTCACGGGGGGCGATGCGTCCCTGCGTCAGTTCGGTCTTGCGCTTGCGTCCATTGGCGTCACGGGTCAGTTCGAAGCCGTCATACAGCTGGCCGGTGACCGTGCGTGCTTCGTAGCGCAGGTGTTTCGGGTCGATCTTCAGCACTTGGTAGAGCTGGGTGTCTTCGCCCACCGGCGCCATCGTCGCGCGCGCCTGCTCAGAAAGGCGGTATTGCTTGGGACCGGCCACGGTGACCACGAACTGCGGGGTGGCGCCCTGCCCCTCGCCACGACGGCCATAGGTGTGGTCGTGGCCTTGGAGCACCAGGTCTACCTGATGGCGGCGCACCACTGGCAGCAGCACGTCGCGCAGTTCGGCGTTCTCACGGCCCTCGCGCGGCGAGTAGAACGGCTGGTGCAGTAGCACGATGCTCCACGGGTGCGGGTTGTCGGCCAGCACCGTGTCCAGCCACGCGGCCTGCGCCTGCGCGGTGCCCAGGTCCAGTGCCGAGGTGCCGTCGAGCACGGCGATACGCACGCCCTGGTAGTCGAACCAGTAGGTGCTGGTGTCGGCCGCGTCCACGCCATTGCGCGGCAGCGCGAAGGTCACCGGCCAGTGCCGGCCCAGCACGCGACGCTCCTGCGGGGTGTCTTCGAATTCCTCGAAATACTCGTGGTTGCCGATGGCCGGGGCCACGGCGGTTTCCTGCGGCAGCCAGCCCGCGGCGGCGAACCACTCGCCCCACTCGCTGTCGTCCTGGCCGTCGCCGCCGCTGACCAGATCGCCGGCGAACAGGCTCAGGCGCGCGTCCGGTGCGGCCTTGATGCCCGCACGCAGCACGCGCGAGACGTGGCTGAGGTTCTTGTTCTGGGTGTCGCCGAAGTACAGCAACGTCAGCGGCTGCCGTGCGGTGCCTGCGGTGCGCAGCTGGTGCCACGCGCTCCAGGTGCTGTTGCCCTGCACCCGCCAGAGATACAGCGTGTCCGGCTGCAGCCCGGCCACGTCGGCGCGATGGTAATGCGCCGTGCCGTTCTCGGTCTCCAGCGCGCGCGTGGCCGCCGTGATGCGGGTGGGCGTGCCCACGTCCGGCGAATCGCCCGCCACCACCCACTCCAGCGTGGGCGCACTGACCGACGCATCGGTGCGCCAGGACACCCCGAAGCCGCGCGCAGCGTCCTGCGCCGGCGAGGCCACCATGCGGTCCGGGAAGCCCGTGGCCGCATAGTGGCGGTTGCCCGCCGGCACCTGGGTGTTGGGTTCGGCAGCGCTGTCCGGTGCCTTTGCGGCGGCCAGGCCGTTGCCCAGCAGCAGCGCCAACAGCAGTGCCGTGGTGTTGATCGTGGCGCGGGTCATGGCGTGCACTCCAGCGGCAGCGACAACTGCCGGGCGACGTTGGCCCAGTCGAACGCCACCACGCCCTGGTCGTCATGCACGGCATACAGCACGCCGTGCGGGAACCGCGCAGACGCCGATTGATCCAGCCAGATGCCGTCGGTGTTGGCCACCGTGTTGCCCTGAAACGCACCGACATGCTTCAAGGTGTGACGGTCGAACAGGTGGAACACGCTGCGCTGCTTGCCCTGCTCGGTGGTGATCCACCAGCCGTCCTTGCCGCAGGTTTTCAGCATCACGCCTTCGGCCTGCGCCTGGAAGGCATCGCGGCCAAACGTCGTACCAGTGAAGCGGCCTTCCAGCGTGTACACCTTGATTTCGCTGGCGTAGGTCTCGTCTTCCTCGGCAATCAACAGGCGGTCGTTGGCCGGGTCGCCCCAGATCGATTCGACCACGCGCAGGGCGCCGGCCTCGCTGGTGTCGCCGATGCTGCCCACCAGCGTGGCGTCCAGCGCGCTCCCCTTCAGCGTGAGTGCGTAGCGGCGCACGCGCTTGTCCAGTTCGGCCAGGGGCGGCAGCACGTCATTGCCCTGCGCGTCTTCGCCGGCATCGTAGGAGTCGGTGACGTACACGTCGTAGCCTTCGCGCTGTTTGTTCACCCAGAGCCCATAGGGCTTGCGCAGATCGGCGGCGGCGAACACCCCCAGCGGGGCGAAATCGGGCAGGTGCAGCACCTGCACGCGGTGGTTGTCACGCTCCACCACCAGCACCAAGTCGTCGATCACGGCGATGCCGTTGGGGCGGTCGAACTGGCCCGGCGCGGTGCCCTGGCTGCCCACGTCACGCAGGTGCGCGCCGGTCTGGCCGTCATAGACCACCAGCTTGTGGGTGGTCTTGGCAGTGGCGATCAGCCACTGCTTGCCGTCAGGCGCGGTCCAGCTGGCCGGGGAGTCGATGTTGTCGGCCGGGGTCATCGGGGTGAGGAAGGCTTCGGCCACGGTGGCTACCGAACGGGGCGCGGCGGCGCTGGCGGGCGTATCGGCCGTCGGGGCGGACGCGGGTTTGCACGCCGCCAACAGGGCCAGGCTCACCACCGCCACGGCATGACGTGCGCGCATCACAGCGCCACCTTCAGGCCCAGCGCATAGGTGCGGCCGTATTCTTCCATCTGCAGCGTGCGCGAGCGCGTGCCCTGGTACAGCTCCAGCGGCTTGTCGAGCAGGTTCTGCGCTTCCAGGTATACGCTCACGTTGGCGGTGATCTTGTAGCCTAGGCTGAAATCCAGCTGGGTGTTGGGCGCCACGTAGATGTCGTAGGCAGCGCTGTCACCCAGCGTGTCCAGGTACTCGCTGCGGTACACCGCCGCCAGGCGGGTGCTGAAGCCGGCCTTCTCATAGCCGATATGCGCGGTGTAGACGTGCTTGGAGGCGCGCGGCAGCATGAAGTCGTCGCGCTCGCGCCCGGCCACGCCAGGATCGAAATCGGTATCCAGCCAGGTGCCGCTGGCGCCCACCAGCAGGCCGTCCCAGCCGGCCGGCAGGAACGCCAGCTGCTGCTGCCAGTTGAACTCGGCACCCTTGACGGTGGCCTTGTTGCCGTTGATCACCCGGGTGACCTTGAAGTCCGGGTAGGCCGGGTCGGTCGTGCTCACCGTATTGACGATGTAGCCGTCGATCGCCTTGTGGAACAGGCCCAGCGACAGGATGCCGGTGGTGCCGATGTACTTCTCGATCGACAGGTCGACGTTCTTCGATTCGTACGGGTCCAGCTGCGGGTTGCCGATGCGCACTTCCTCGTCGCCCCGGCTCAGGCCGACGCGCGGGGCGATGTCGCCGAACGACGGGCGCGAGACGGTCTTGTTGGCGGCCGCGCGCAGCACCCAGGCATCACCGGCGTCGTAGCGCAGGTGCAGGCCCGGCAGCACGTTGGTGTAGCTGCGGCTGACGGTGAGCGGGGTCACGGTGTAGCTGCGGCCGTTGCTGGCCACGTCCACGCTGTTGCCGGTGGCGCTGAACTGAGTGTTCTCCACGCGCACGCCGCCGATGATGCGCAGCGCACCGATGTCCCAGGTGCCCATCGCGTAGCTGGCGAAGATGTCCTCGCGGGCGGTGTAATCCTCTTCCAGCGAGGCCAGCGCATTGCCGCCGGCATCCTGCGGGCGCGCACTGTACTGGCCGCCGAACTGCGCCCAGTACCGGCGCATCGCGTCCGAGCTCATGCCCTGCCCCAGCGTGCCGCCGCGGTGCTCGGGCGTGCCGGTGGTCCAGTCGGACAGGGCGATGTCCGGGCCAACCCGCAGCTCGCGCTCGTTGCTGTCCACGTCGCGGTCGCGCCAGCGGCCGAGCAGGCCGACCTTGTAGCTGGCGTTGTCGCCATCGAAGCGCAGGTTGACCTGCGCGCTGTGTTCCTTGTCGTCCACCCGCTTGGGTGACAGCACCACGCGGTCGAAGTCGTAGTTGTCGTTGTCCAGCCAGCCCGCATCGCTGAGCGCGATGCGCGGCACCCGGCTGTTCTGGTCGACGGTGGCGGACAGGTCGTCGCCGGCGTACTCGAACCGCGCTTCCATCTCGTCGTTCACGCGCTCTTCGGTGCGCGTATAGCCCACCTTGTAGTCGACCACCGCACCGCTCAGGCGGTTCTCACCGCCCATGCTGGCGGCGAAGGTGTTTTCCTTCTTGGTGCGGTAGCGCATGCGCTTCTGGATGCTGTCGGCGGCCAGGTCATCCACGCGGTACTGGTTGCCGCCCAGCGCGGTGATGCCTTCGTCACCGAAATCGAAAATGGTGCGCTGACGCGTTTCGGCGTCGTCGAACTGGCTGTACAGCGTGCGCAGGTAGTAGCGGTTGTCCTCGTCGGGATGCCAGTCCAGGTTGAGGTTGGCGCCGATGCGCTTGCGTTCGATCTCGTACTTGCGGCGCTGCAGACTGGTGGCGAACAGGTCGTCGTCGGCACCGCCCTCGAAATTGCCGTACTCCACCTCGGTATTGTCCGATTCGAAGGTGCGCTTCTGGTAGTTCACGCCCACCGCCACGCCGAAGGTATCGGCGAACACCTCGCTGTAGTTGAAGGCCGCCTTGGGGCTGGTCTCGCCGGACAGCTGCTGGTGGCTGGCTTCGATCTTGCCGCGCAGGCTGCGCCCGTCGCGGTCGAAGGCCGAGGCCGACTCCACCAGGATCGCGCCGCCGATGGCGTCGCCGGGCATGTCCGGGGTGGGCGACTTGACCACGCGCAGGCGCTCGGTCGAATCGGAGGGGATCACGTCCAGCGGCGCGGCGCGGCTGGAGTCTTCCGGAGTGCCGATGGCGATGCCGTCGACGCTGACGCTGTTGAGGTTGGCGTCCAGGCCACGGATCACCACAAACCGGCCCTCGCCCTGGTCACGGGTGACGCTGACGCCGGGCAGGCGCTGCAACGACTCGGCCACGTTCTTGTCCGGGTACACGCCCATGGCGTCGGACGATACGGCGTCTTCGATGGCGTCGCTGCTGCGCTTGAGGTCGACCGCGCGGGTCTGCGACTCCAGCTGCGGGCGCACTTCGACCCGGTCCAGGTCGACGGCCCCGGCTCCGCTGGCCCCGGCGCCTGCCGCGGTTTCGGCGGCGAATACCGACGGACTGGCCATCACCAGCAACGACAGGCTGATCGCCCGGCCCAACACGCTCTTGTTCTGCACGGCATTCCCCAACGGCGTAAAGATTGGGTCAGCACGGTATGTCCGGGAGGTTGCATGGGCGTGACACGCGGGCGGCCGGGAGCGCCGCTGGCCGCGGTCGGGCTTTGGCTTCGGGTGGGGTTGCGGCACACTAGCGGCCTTCCTGCTTCCCTTGCCTTTCCCCATGAAAATCGTCGAAGTGCGCCATCCGCTGGTGCAGCACAAGATCGGCCTGATGCGCGATGCGTCCCTGAGCACCAAGGATTTCCGCGAACTGGCCAACGAGCTCGGCGGCCTGCTGGCCTACGAGGCCACCGCCGACCTGGACACCGAAGCCCACACCATGGCCGGCTGGGCCGGTCCGGTGACGGTGCAGCGCATCGCCGGGGCCAAGATCACGGTGGTGCCGATCCTGCGTGCCGGGCTGGGCATGCTCAGCGGCGTGCTGTCGCTGATCCCGGCCGCGCGGGTCAGCGTGGTGGGCCTGCAGCGTGACGAGGAGACCCTGCAGCCGGTGCCCTACTTCGAGCGCCTGACCGGTCGCCTGGAAGAGCGCGATGCGTTGATCCTGGACCCGATGCTGGCCACCGGCGGCACCCTGATCGCCACCATCGACATGCTCAAGCGTGCCGGCGCGCGCCGCATCAAGGGCATTTTCCTGGTGGCTGCGCCCGAAGGCATCGCCGCCGTGCAGGCCGTGCACCCGGACGTGGAGATCTTCACCGCCGCCATCGACGCCCAGCTCAACGAAAAGGGCTACATCCTGCCGGGCCTGGGCGATGCGGGTGATCGCATCTTCGGTACCCGCGTCGTCGGCTGATCCACGCGTTCGCCGGCGGCCCTGCGCGGCCGCCAGCCCCTTCACGCGGCCTGCTCATCGGTGGGCAGAAGCTGCGCGCAACCCTACCCATGCGTGGAGTGTTGCCATGAAGACTGTGTCCCTGCTGGCCTGCCTGCTGCTGATCGGCAGCCCCGTGCTGGCCCAAGCGGCTACCCCGCAGCAGCAGCGCATGGCCGACTGTTCGGCCAAGAACAAGGGCAAGACCGGCGAGGACTACAAGTCCGCGCAGAAGGCCTGCCTGAGCGGGCCAGCACCGACGGCGACCACGCCGCAGGAACGCATGAAAACCTGCAATGCCGATGCCGCCGCGAAGAAGCTGGCCGGCGATGCACGCAAGACCTTCATGAGCGGGTGTCTTAAGGCGCATTGAGGGCCGCGCCGGGTTGGCCGGTCGCGATTTGGGGGCGTGCCGACCAACGGTCGGCACCTACCCGTGTTCTTGGACGGACGCTCCCACGGTGGTGCCGGCCGCTGGCCGGCTCCACGTTATGCGTCCGAGGTTCATGAGGAGCCGGCCAGCGGCCGGCACTACCATGACGTGCCGACCAACGGTCGGCACCTACCGCGTTGCGGGGTGTGTCACGCCAGCGCGCGGGCCTTCAGTTCGCCCTGCTCGTGGACGGTGCCGTAGCGGCCCTTGTCGTCGCGTACCACCTGCGCCAGCGCGCACTGCGGGTCGTGGGTAAAGAACAGGTGCACGTTGCGCGCCAGTTTGTCTTCCAGGAAGCTGCGCTTCTCGTCGATCAGCAGCTCGGCGTTGCGGTCGTAGCCCATGGTGATCGGCACGTGCACCCACGACCGCCCGGGGATCAGGTCGGCGCAGAACACCACGCCGCCGCGCGGCTGGCCATCGACCTGCTCGGGGCCGACGATCTCGGCTAGCATCAGGCCCGGGGTATGCCCGTCGCTGAAGCTGAAGCGCACGCTGTTGCCCAGCGCCTTGGAATACGGCCCTTCCACGATCTCCAGCCGCCCGCTGGCCTGCAGCAGGCCGGGCAGCTCTGGAATGAAGCTGGCGCGGTCGCGTGGGTGCGGGTGCAGCGCCCGCTGCCAGTGCTCGGCGCCCACCAGGAAGGTGGCATTGGGAAACAGCAGCTCCAGCTCGCGCCCTTCGCTCCACTGCGCCAGCAGCCCACCGGCATGATCGAAGTGCAGGTGGCTGAGCACCACCACGTCGATATCCTCATGCTCGAAGCCGGCCTCGCGCAGCGATTCCATCAGCACGTGGCTGGGTTCCTGCACGCCATAGCGGTCGCGCAGCTTCGGCTCGAAAAACGCGCCGATACCCGTTTCAAACAACACCGTCTTGCCAGCAAGCGGGCTGGCCAGCAGCGCGCGGCAAGCCAGCTCGATCCGGTTCAGATCATCCGGTGCCGCCCATTTTTCCCAGACCGCGCGCGGCGCATTGCCGAACATCGCACCGCCGTCGAGCTTCTGTGAGTTACCGCGTATCGACCATAGTTTCATGCGCAAATTATCCGGCGCGACACGTTAAATATTCGCTAGGCGCATCGGTTCAGACAACGAAAAACCCCGCCGGCCGGCGGGGTTTTCGCGGGACCTGCGAACGCCGGCTCAGCGCGCGGCGGCAGGCGTTACCGCCGCACTGCCCACCGGGTTGCGCGGGTCGCTGCCGCCACTGAGCACGTTGGCCTTGCGGTCCCACTCCACGGTCTGCAGGTTGCCCCACACATGGCTGGAGCCACGGCCGCCCTCGGCGCTGTCGCCGGGCAGCTCGATCTTGTGGCCCATCGCCTGCAGCTGCTTGATCGTGTCCACCGACAGCGCGCCGGTTTCGGCCGAGATCTCGTCGGGCAGCCACTGGTGGTGGTAACGCGGCAACGCGGCGACCTGCTGTGCACTCAGGCCGTCGTCGTAGCCCAAGATGCCCAGCAGCACCATCGTGATGATGCGGCTGCCGCCCGGGGTGCCCAGCACCACCACCTTGTCGGACGATTCCATGAAGGTGGGGGTCATCGAGCTGAGCATGCGCTTGCCCGGCTTGGGCGCGTTGGCCGCATAGCCCATCACTCCGAACGCATTGGGCGTGCCCGGCTTCAGCGCGAAATCGTCCATTTCATTGTTGAGCAGCACGCCGGTGCCCTTGGGAATCAGGCCCGAGCCGTACAGCAGGTTCACCGTCTGGGTGGCGCCCACGCGGTTGCCGTCGCGGTCGATGATCGAGAAGTGCGTGGTTTCGTCGTCTTCCAGCGGGGTCGGGTTGCCCGACAGCAGGTCGCTCGGGGTGGCCTTCTCCGGGTGGATGGTGGCGCGCAGGCCCTGGGCGTAATCCTTGCTGGTCAACACCTTCTGCGGAATCTGCACGAAGTCCGGGTCGCCCAGGAAGAACGTGCGGTCACGGTAGGCGCGGCGCATCGCTTCCACCACCAGGTGAGTGCGGTGGGCCTGGTCCATCGATTTGAGATCCCAGCCCTCCAGGATCTGCAGCATCGACGCCAGCGCGATGCCGCCGGACGACGGCGGCGAGGCGGTGGTGATGGTCCAGTCGCGGTACTTGAACACGATCGGCTCGCGCAGCTTGACCCGGTAGCCGGCCAGTTCGTCGGCAGTCCACGTGCCACCCGCCTGCTTCACGCCCGCCAGCAGCGCCTTGCCGGTCTGGCCGCGGTAGAAGCCATCGAAGCCCTTGTCCGCCAGCCGTTCCAGCGTGGCGGCCAGTTCGGGCTGGCGGAACAGGTCGCCTTCGGCGATCGGCTTGCCGTTGCGCAGGTAGACCTCGCGCGTACCGGGGTAGCGCTCCATCACTTCGCGGCGCGATGCATAACCCTTGGCCATGCGCGCATACACCGGGAAGCCTTCGCTGGCGATCCGCATCGCCGGGCCCAGCGAAGTGCGGAGCGGCAGCTTGCCGTGCTTGGACGACAGCTCCACCAGCGCCGCCGGCAGGCCGGGGATGCCGGCCGACCACGGGCCGTTGACCGAGCGGTCGCGGTCCAGTTCGCCCTTGCTGTCCAGGAAGGCGGCCTCGGTGCCGGCCTGCGGCGCGGTTTCGCGCGCGTCCAGCATCACGTCTTTGCCGGTGCGGGCGTCATGCAGCAGGAAGAACCCGCCGCCGCCCAGCCCCGAGCTGATCGGCTCGACCACCGCCAGGGTGGACGACACCGCCACCGCCGCATCGAACGCATTGCCGCCCTTGGCCAGGATCTCCATGCCGGCCTCGGTGGCCAGGTGGTGGCCGCTGGCAATGGCCGCGCCGTCCGGATGGCTGGCCAGGGAACCCTGCGCGGGTGCGGCGGACCCTACCGCCGGGGACCACAACAGGACGAGCAGCAACCAACGACGCGACAACATGTTCATTCGGATGGGGGCTCCGCATAAAGTTCGGGATGGTCGCGCTGCAGCCCGAACAACTTGGCCAGCAGGGCGTCCTGGGTTTCCGGGATGTCCGGATCGGGATCAATGCATTCGACCGGGCAGACGACCACGCACTGGGGTTCGTCGAAATGTCCCACGCACTCGGTGCAGCGGGCCGGATCGATCACGTAGATGGTTTCACCCATCGAGATGGCCTGGTTGGGACAGGCCGGCTCACACACGTCACAGTTGACGCAGAGCTCATTGATTTTCAGCGACATGGCGTTACTCCACGCCCGCGCCGGCGGATGAAGACCGGCCAGCGCACGGGCGCCGGCCGGTCATCGGCAGCTTCCTCGCAGAAGCCGCCCGGGCCACGCGGAACGCGCGGCCGCCACTGCACGGGTTACTTGGCTTCTACGAAGATGTACTCGGCGCCGGTCGGCTGGATGATCGACTGCACGCGGGCGTTGTCAGCGGCCTTGCCGATGAACACCACGCGCACGTTCTTCATCGAGTCCGCCGGCACGTCCTTGAACACGGCCTGGATCATGTCGGCCATCTTCGAGGACGCCGAGGAACCGAAGGCCAGCATGTTGCCCGGCTGGATGCCGCGCGCGACGGCCTGGGTGGCGCTCTCGACCTGACGCTCGTACTTGGCCGCGAACTCCGGGTCCGATTCCGGGGACAGGTAGTACAGGAACGGGCTGTTGGTGATGTTGCCCATGTTCTGCACGGCCACGGCCTGCAGGTACTTCTTCCAGCCGGCGTCGTCATTGGCGTCCGGGGCGACCAGCGCCTGCTGGGCTTCGACGACCGGAGCAGCCTCTTCCTTCTTGCAGGCGGTGAAGGCCAGCGCGAACGACGCGATCAACATGGCACGCATGGTGTTGTTCATGGAATTCCTCCCTTGGTGATTCTTGGTATGTGTGGATCTGACAGGTGGTTACGACTGGCCCGACTTCGCTTCACGGACCTTGCGCAGCGCCTCGAGAACCGAGGCGGGCACGAAGCCGGACACGTCGCCGCCCAGGCGGGCGATCTCGCGGACCAGCGAAGACGAAATGAAGCTGTGCTGCTCGGCCGGGGTCAGGAACAGGGTCTCGACCTCCGGGATCAGGTGGCGGTTCATGCTCGCCATCTGGAACTCGTACTCGAAATCGGAGACCGCGCGCAGCCCGCGCAGCAGCACCCCGCCCTGCACCGAGCGCACGAAATGCGCCAGCAGGGTATCGAAGCCGATCACCTCGACGTTGCGGTTGTGGCCCAATGCATCGCGCGCCAGCTGCACGCGCAGCTCCAGCGGCAGCGTCGGGCCCTTGGACGGGCTCTGCGCCACGCCGACCACGACCTTCTCGAACAGCGGCGCGGCCCGGTTCACCAGGTCGATGTGACCGTTGGTGATCGGATCGAAGGTGCCCGGATAAACGGCAATGCGGCGGTTGGCCACGGTCATACGTCAGCTACACGTTGTGATCTGGTGAAAGTGTAGCAGTGGCGCGGCGGTACAGGGCAAAACGCACCTCCCGGGTACCGCCCTCGCGGTGCAGCAGCCACGGCGCGGGCACCCGCGGCGCCTGCTCGGCCGGTGCCTCCAGGTACAGCCAGGCATCGGCGGCCAGGTGCGGCCCCAGCCCGGCCAGCACCTGCTCCCACAGCCCGGCGGCGAACGGCGGGTCCACGAACACGATATCGGCCTGCCCGGCCGGCGGCTGCGCCAGCCACTGCAGCGCATCGGTCTGCACCACCGCCACCTGCCCCTGCGCGCCCAGCTTGGCCACCGATTCGCGCAGCTGGCGGGCCAATGCGGCATCGCGCTCCACCAACGTGGCCTGCCCGGCTCCACGCGACACGGCCTCCAGCCCCAGCGCCCCGCTCCCGGCAAACAGGTCCAGCACCCGTGCCCCGCCAATCCGCGGCATCAGCCAGTTGAACAGCGTCTCCCGGACCCGGTCGCTACTGGGCCGCAGCCCCGGCGACAGCGGCACCGGCAACTTCGTCCCGCGCCATTTGCCGCCAATGATCCGCACCTGGCCCACGGCCGCCGCCACCGGCGGGCGCGGCTTCATGCGCGGCTCCGGAAGGAAAGAGCGGACAGGTCGAACGGGCGGGAGCAGGTCATGGGCACGAAGATCAGGCGATTCAGGTCGCCATTCTAGGCCGTCCAGCCACCCTCACCACACACATGCCAATGGCGGAACGAAAAGCAGCCACGCACGGCGTGGCACTACCGGCATCGCAGGCATCGCAGGCATCGCAGGCGTCGGAGGCGTCGGAGGCGTCGGAGGCGTCGGAGGCGTCGGAGGCGTCGGAGGCGTCGGAGGCGTCGGAGGCGTCGCAGACATCATCCGCGCCCCCCGGAACGTCTGCCAGAGGTTGGCGGGGGCGCGGTCCCGGGACCGTTGGGCAACATGGATGTTGCCCACGAGGCTCCAGGGATGGATTTACGCCGTGTCCCGGGACCGCGCCCCCGCCAACCTCCCACGCAGACAGGCAGGCGCCGCGATCCACGCTTCATGCCTCATGCTCCGGCTTCGGCTCCGGCTCACGCTCCTGCCCCGCTCTTGAAAACCACCCCCACCACCCCTACCCCTTGAGCCAGCCGCCGCGCCGGGCGCGGCATCGTCCAAGGAGCATCGTCACCGTGACCGAGCAGACCCAAAAACAAACCCTGGGCTTCCAGACCGAAGTCAAACAGCTGCTGCAGCTGATGATCCACTCGCTGTACTCCAACAAGGAAATCTTCCTTCGCGAGCTCATCTCCAACGCCGCCGATGCCTCCGACAAACTGCGCTTCGAAGCGCTGACCCAGCCGGCCCTGCTCGAAAACGACGGCGACCTGCGCATCCGCGTCAGCTTCGATGCCGACGCCCACACCCTCACCATCGACGACAACGGCATCGGCATGAGCCGCGAGGATGCCATCGCGCACCTCGGCACCATCGCCAAGTCCGGCACCGGTGACTTCCTGCGCCAGCTCTCCGGCGACCAGAAGAAAGACTCCCAGCTCATCGGCCAGTTCGGCGTCGGCTTCTACAGCGCCTTCATCGTCGCCGACCAGGTCGACGTCTACTCGCGCCGCGCCGGCCTGCCCGCCAGCGAGGGCGTGCACTGGTCCTCGCGCGGTGAAGGCGAGTTCGACGTCGAAGCCATCGACAAGCCGGAGCGCGGCACCCGCATCGTCCTGCACCTCAAGGACGACCAGCACGATTTTGCCGATGGCTGGCGCCTGCGCGGCATCATCAAGAAGTACTCCGACCACATCGGCCTGCCGATCCAGATGGTCAAGGAACACCACGGCGACGACGCCCCGGCCGAAGTTGAATGGGAAACCGTCAACCGCGCCAGCGCGCTATGGACCCGCCCGCGCACCGAGATCAGCGACACCGAGTACCAGGAGTTCTACAAGCACGCCGCCCACGACCACCAGGATGCCCTGGCGTGGAGCCACAACAAGGTCGAAGGCAAGCTCGAGTACACCTCGCTGCTGTACGTGCCCGGCCACGCCCCGTTCGACCTGTACCACCGCGACGCCCCCAAGGGCCTGAAGCTCTACGTGCAGCGCGTGTTCGTCATGGACCAGGCCGAACAGTTCCTGCCGATGTACCTGCGTTTCATCAAGGGCGTGGTCGATTCCAACGACCTGTCGCTGAATGTCTCGCGCGAAATCCTGCAGTCCGGCCCGGTCATCGACTCCATGAAGTCGGCGCTGACCAAGCGTTCGCTGGACAAGCTGGCCACCGACAAGCCCGAGGTCTACGCCGGCTTCTGGAAGCAGTTCGGCCAGGTGCTCAAGGAAGGCCCGGCCGAAGACTTCAACAACCGCGAAAAGATCGCCAGCCTGCTGCGCTTCGCCTCCACCCATGACGCCAGCGGCGAGCAGAGCGTGTCGCTGGCCGACTACGTGGGCCGCATGATCGAGGGCCAGGACAAGATCTACTACCTGACCGGCGACAGCTACACCCAGGTCAAGGACAGCCCGCACCTGGAAGTGTTCCGCAAGAAGGGCATCGAAGTGCTGTTGTTCACCGACCGCATCGACGAATGGTTGATGGGGTATCTGACCGAGTTCGACGGCAAGTCGTTCGTCGACGTCGCCCGTGGCGACCTGGACCTGGGCGCACTGGAAAGCGCCGAAGACAAGCAGGCCCAGGAAGAGGCCGCCAAGGACAAGCAGGGCCTGGTCGACCGCATCAAGGCCGCACTGGGCGAGGATGTCGCCGACGTGCGCGTGTCGCACCGCCTCACCGACTCCCCGGCGATCCTGGCCATCGGCGAACAGGACCTGGGCCTGCAGATGCGCCAGATCCTGGAAGCCAGCGGCCAGAAGGTGCCCGACAGCAAGCCGGTGTTCGAGTTCAACCCCGGCCACCCGCTGATCGGCAAGCTGGACCAGGAAGCCGACGCCGCACGCTTCGACGATCTGAGCCGCGTACTGTTCGAACAGGCCGCACTGGCTGCCGGTGACACGCTGAAGGACCCGGCCGCCTACGTGCGCCGGCTCAACAAGCTGCTGCTGGAATTGTCGGCGTAAGGCGATCGATGGTGGGTGGGGCGTGCCGACCAACGGTCGGCATTGCCTGGACGCAACCGGCCCGTCGGCCGGCACGAACGTAGTCGTCGCACCGGTAGTGCCGGCCGCTGGCCGGCTCATGGGAAACCACTCGGGTGCGAGGAGCCGGCCAGCGGCCGGCAGATGGCTGCAGTCGCATAACCGGTAGTGCCGGCCGCTGGCCGGCTCATGGGAAACCACTCGGGTGCGAGGAGCCGGCCAGCGGCCGGCACTACCGGCTGTGGTGGTCCGGGGTCAGGCGCGCTCGTCCAGCAATGCGCCGAGCATCTGGTCGCTGCGGCGAATCAACGTGGCGTTGGCCGCAAACGCCAGCACCGCCTCTTTCGCGGCGAGCAGGTCCGACACCGGCGCAGCCGGATCGGCCCCCGCTTCGACCAGGCTGGCGTCCACCCCGCCGCCGGCCACTGCGGTCTGGGCCACGCCGATCCGGGTGGCCTCGGCTACCGGCAGGCGCGCCACGTTCGACGCGGCCGCCTGCACCCCGAGGGTGGCGGCGCGCAGGCCCGCGCTGGCAATGGACATATTGTTCACGGTTCGACACTCCACGATGCACAGCTGCGTCCGCATGACGCAGTGCTTCACAGCCGTTAGCGGCTGCCGTGCGGCGGGCTTGAGGAGCCGAGCTACGGCAGCCGACCAACGGTCGGCTCTACCGGTTGGCTCTGCGGTAGCCGACCAACGGTCGGCTCTACCGGTTGGCTCTGCGGTAGCCGACCAACGGTCGGCTCTACCCCGGTTGGCTCTACCTGGTGGTGGGTGGTGGCCGGTAGAGCCGACCGTTGGTCGGCTGCCCGCAGCAATGCTGCACCACCCACGTTCGCACTGCCTTCCAAGGGTGCAGTGGTAGCATATCCCCCTGATTTCAGCGCCGAATCCAATGCTCAGTTTCTTCCGTCGCAAAAAGCCCCAGGACGCTCCGCAGGACGCGCCCAAGACCCAGCACTATTCGGCCGAAGAACTGGCCGCGGCGTTCCCGCAGGCCAGCCAGGATGGCCCGTCGGCGCCGGCGCCGATCGAGGCACCTGCTGCCGAGGTGCCTGCTGTTGAGGCGCCCGCCGCTCTCGTGCCGTCTGCCGAGGCACCCGTTGCGCCACCCGCCGCGCCGCTTCCGCCGGTTGTGCCGGTTGTGCCTGCTGCCACCGTCGCGCCAGCACCGGTCACGCCCGAAGCACCGGTCGCCTCCCCTGTAGCCGCACCCGCCGTGGTCCCGGCCCCCGTGCCCGACCCGGTCGCCGCCGTGGCGCTCGCTATTGCCGAACCGACCGTTCCGGCCCCGCTGGTGGTGGCCGAACCCATCGCCGCGCCCTTGCCGCCGCCGGTACTGGTGGCCAACCAGATCACCCAGGAAGCCGCGCAGCCGGTGGCCACCGACCCCGGTGAAGGCACCGCGGCCGCGGCGCCGGGCAAGCTGGGCTGGCGTGACCGCCTGCGCAACAGCGTCATCGCGCGCAGCTTCGGCGGCCTGTTCTCGCGCAACCCCAAACTCGACGACGACCTGCTGGACGAACTGGAAACCGCGCTGATCACCGCCGATGTCGGCGTGGGCGCCACCACCGCGCTGGTCGAAGGCCTGCGCAAGCGCATGAAGGCCCGTGAGTTCGCCGACGCCAATGCGCTGCTGGCGGCGCTGCGCAGCGACCTGATCGCCATCCTGCAGCCGGTCTCCAAGCCGCTGGTCATCGACCGCAGCGCCAAGCCGTTCGTGGTCCTCACCGTCGGCGTCAACGGCGTCGGCAAGACCACCACCATCGGCAAGCTGGCCAAGCGCTTCAAGGACGATGGCCACAGCCTGATGCTGGCCGCCGGCGATACGTTCCGTGCCGCCGCCGTGGCCCAGCTGCAGATCTGGGGCGAACGCAACGGTGTCACCGTGGTTGCCCAGGGCCAGAACGCCGATGCCGCCTCGGTGGCATTCGACGCCCTGCAGGCTGGCAAGGCCCGCGGCACCGAAGTACTGATCGCCGACACCGCTGGCCGCCTGCACACCCAGGGCGGCCTGATGAACGAACTGGGCAAGATCCGCCGCGTGCTGGGCAAGATCGACCCGGCGGCACCGCATGAGGTGCTGATGGTGATCGACGGCACCACCGGGCAGAACGCGCTGTCGCAGCTGCGTCAGTTCCATGCCGCGGTCAACGTGACCGGGCTGGTGGTGACCAAGCTGGACGGCACCGCCAAGGGGGGCGTGGTATTCGCCCTGGCCCGCGAATTCGGCATTCCGATCCGCTTCGCCGGCATCGGCGAGCGCCCGGAAGACCTGCGCGTGTTCGACCCGGAAGCCTTCGTCGACGCATTGCTGCCGGAAGCACTGGGCAGCTGATCGAATGGCGCGGGGGGCATCCCGCCGCACGCCGCCGGTGAATGCATCGCCGCACCCGGATGGGTAGAGCCCCCCATGGGGGGCTGTATCGGACGGTGCTGTATCGCACGGGATGCAGTACCGGCAGTTTGCCCCGCCCCGCCCGGATCGCGCAGCCACCCATGGGGTGGCCCTACCCCCTTTCCGGAACTCCCATGCCACGCCAGCCCATCGCCAGCGCCCCTGTCCCCGCCGACGATGCCTTCGTCGCGCGGCTGCTGCCGTGGTTCGACGGCCATGGCCGGCACGATCTGCCGTGGCAGCATCCGCGCTCGCCGTATCGGGTGTGGCTGTCGGAAATCATGCTGCAGCAGACCCAGGTCGGCACGGTCATTCCGTACTTCCTGGCGTTCCTGCGCGTGTTCCCCACCCTGCCCGACCTCGCCGCGGCCAGCAACGATGCGGTAATGGCACAGTGGGCCGGGCTGGGCTACTACGCCCGCGCCCGCAACCTGCACGCCGCCGCGCAGCGCTGCGTTGAACGGCACGACGGCGCGCTGCCCCGCGATGTCGAGGCATTGAACGCGCTGCCCGGTATCGGCCGCAGCACCGCCGCAGCGATCCTCAGCCAGGCCTGGAACGACCGTTTTGCGATCCTCGACGGCAACGTCAAGCGCGTGCTGACGCGTTACCACGGCATCGACGGGTTCCCCGGCCTGCCCAAGGTGGAGAAGGCGCTGTGGACCCTGGCCGACGCGCACGTAGCGCACGTGCCCGACGGGCGCCTGGCCGACTACACCCAGGCGCAGATGGACCTGGGCGCCATGGTCTGCACCCGCAGCCGGCCGGCCTGCGTGATCTGCCCGCTGCAGACGGACTGCGTGGCGCGCCGCGAGGGCCGCACCGACCAGCTGCCCACGCCCAAGCCGTCCAAGACCCTGCCCGAACGCGAGGCCACCGCGCTGCTGCTGCGCGACAGCCAGGGCCGCGTGCTGCTGCAGAAGCGCCCGGACACCGGCATCTGGGCGCAGCTGTGGACGCTGCCGCAGGCCGACACCGGCAGTGACCTGCAGGACTGGTTCGATGCCCACGTGCAGGGCGCGCTGGATGACGCCACTGCATTGCCGGTGCTGGAACACACCTTCAGCCACTACCGGCTGCACCTGCAGGTGCTGGTGCAGCGCGTGGACGGCCTGCTGCGGGATGACCCCAGGCTGCGCTGGGTGGCCGCGGCGGACCTGCCCAGCCTCGGCCTGCCCGCGCCGATCCGCAAGCTGCTGGAGACCGGCGCGCCGCCCGCCCGGCCCAAGCGCCGTACAATGCGGGGCGCACCACTTTCACCCGAGTCCGAGTAAGCCATGCCCCGCACCGTTTTCTGCCAGTACGAACAACGCGACACCGAAGGCCTGGACTTCGTGCCCTACCCCGGCGAGCTGGGCCAGCGCATCTTCAACGGCATCGGCAAGAGCGCCTGGAGCGCCTGGCTGGCGCACCAGACCATGCTGATCAACGAAAACCGGCTGTCGCCGCGCGACCCGAAGCACCGCGCCTTCCTGGAAACCGAACTGGTGAAATACCTGTTCGAGAAGGATGCCGAAAAGCCGGCCGGTTTCATTCCCGAAGCGTGATTGCAGCCTGCCGACCAACGGTCGGCAGCTACCGGGGTGGTCGGCAGTTCCCCTACGCCATCATCTCGCCGGTACGTCCTGGCGTTCCTGCACCTGTGCCTGGCGCAGTTCCTTCTCGGTCGAACGCAGGGCCTGGACATCCAGCTTGCGGATGCTGCCGATGAAGCACGGCAGGGCTGGCCCGGGCGTCGGGTCACGCACCAGCACCTTGTCGAACCGCGCTGACACCCGTCCCATCTGGCTGGTCAGGCCGATGGCCGTGGCGTAGTCCAGGCCCTGGCACGGACCGCGCAGTTCAAGCAGGTACGCCTCGCTGGGCCGGGTCCAGACCGCGAGCGCACTGTCGCCCAGCTCGGTCCAGCCATTCAACGCTCCGAAGTACTGCAGGCTGTCCTGCGGCGGGCCGGCATGGGCCCGGTACAGCTCCAGCCGCTGCTGGCTGGACAGGCGCCCGGTGGTGGCGCACGCCACCAGGGCAAGGCTCAACGCCGCTGCGCCGATCAGAGTCTTCATGGCACCACCTTCAAGGATGAACATGCCGATGATGCACCTGTCGGGTGAGGCCGGCGAGACGTCCGCGCCGGCCATTCAGCGGCCAGCTCAGACCTCGCTGTTGGCCAGTTCGTGCAGGCGCCCCTCGCGCAGCTCCAACACACGGTCGAGCTTGCGCGCCAGGCTGCGGTCGTGGGTCACCAGCACCAGGCTGGTGTGGTGCGCGCGGTTCAGTTCGAGCATCAGCTCGAACACCGTCGCAGCCGTCTTGTCATCCAGGTTGCCAGTGGGCTCGTCGCCCAGCACGCAGGCCGGCTTGTTGACCAGTGCGCGCGCCACGGCGGCACGCTGACGCTCCCCGCCGGAAAGCTCGCCCGGCTTGTGATCAAGCCGATGGCCCAGGCCAACCGACTCCAGCAGCGCAGTCGCCCGCGCGCGCGCCTCGGCCACCTGCGGTCCGCCGCGCACGAAGGCGGTGGCACCATTGACGACGCTGGCCAGCGCCGTACCGATCACGCCGAAGCCGGCGTACATCAAGCGCTGCGACAACGGCGAGCGCATCGGCGTGAGCAGGATCGGCATCATCACGTTTTCCAGCGCGGTGAACTCCGGCAACAGGTGATGGAACTGGTACACGAATCCCAGCGCGCGGTTACGCAGTTCACCACGCTGGCCGTCGGAAAGGCCGGACATGCGATGGCCGCCCACATACACCTCGCCGGCGGTGGGCGTGTCCAACCCGCCCAGCAGGTGCAGCAGGGTACTTTTGCCCGCGCCGGAGGCGCCGATGATCGCCACCGTCTCACCGGCGCTGACGCTCAGGTCCAGGCCGTTGAACACGTGGGTCTGCATGCGCCCTTCGGCATACACCTTGGCCAGCGATTGGGCGCGGATCACTTCGTCGCCGCGGTTGATGACCTTATTCATAACGCAGGGCCTCCGCCGGCTGGGTGCGGGCGGCACGCCACGCAGGGTACAGCGTCGCCAGGAAGCTCATGACAAGCGCGGTGATGGTGATGATGACAATGTCCGGTGCCTGCATGTCGGTGGGCAGGCCGGTGATGTAGTAGACGTCTTCGGGAAGCAGCTTGACGTTGAACACCGTCTCGATCGCGCCAAGGATGCGTTCCAGGTTCAAGGTGAGGGTGATGCCGCCGATCACGCCGGCAACCGTGCCGATGATGCCGATCAGCGAGCCCTGCACCATGAACACCTGCATCACCCCGGCCGGGGTAAGGCCCAGCGTGCGCAGGATGGCGATATCGGCCTGCTTGTCGGTGACCAGCATCACCTGCGACGACACCAGGTTGAACGCGCCCATGGCGATGATCAGCGAGAGCAGAATGCCCATCACCACTTTTTCCATGCGCAGCGAGTGGTACAGGTTGGCGTTCTGCTGGGTCCAGTCACTGACCCGGTATGCGCCGCCCAGCCCATGGGCCAGGTCCACGCCGACGTCCAGGGCCTTGTCCATGTCATGCAGCTTGAGCCGCACGCCGGTGACACCGTCCATGCGCAGCACGCGCTCCATGTCGGTCATGTTGGCGAAGGCCACGCCCTTGTCGATCTCGTTGTACCCGGCCTCGAAGATACCGCTGACGGTGAAGCGCTTCAGCCGTGGCATCGCGCCCACCGGGGTGCCCTGCACTTCGGCCAGCGTGACCAGCACGGTGTCACCGACATCCACGCCCAGCCAGAGCGCCAGTTCCTTGCCCACCAGCAGGTTGTAGCTGCCCGGGGTGAGGCTGTCGAAACTGCCCTTGACCAGCTTCTGGTTGATCACCGACACGCCCGGCTCCAGCGCCGGGTCGATGCCCTGCACGATCGCGCCCTGCACGCGCGGACCGCTGAGCATGGCCTGGATCTCGATGTAGGGCGCGGCGCCGGCCACGCGCGGATCCTTTTTGGCCGCATCCACCGCACGCTGCCAGTCCGACATCGGCGCGCCATCGCTGGTGATGGTGGTATGCGCGGTCATCTGCAGCAGGCGGTCGCGGATTTCCTTCTGGAAGCCGCTCATCACCGCCAGCGTGGTGATCAGCACGGTGACGCCCAGCGCGATGCCGAGGATGGAGGCCATCGAAATGAAGGAGATGAAGCCGTTGCGGCGCTTGGCGCGCAGATAGCGCAGACCGATCGAAACAGGTATGGGTTTGAACATGCAGGTGCGCCGGACAATTCAGGCTATGGTGCCACTGCTGGACGTGAACGGGAAATGCAGCGTGCGCGCACGGCCAGTCGCAGTTCACGTCGTTGCGCCGCACTCAGCGTATCGGGCCAGAACAGCCGCCAGCAGCGGCGTCCCTGGCGGCGCCAGGCCAGTTGCAGCAACACGCCACGATCGGACAGCTGCAGGTCGTCGACCGGCTGGCCATCCACCTGCACCGGGGCCTCACCGGGCGGTATCACGATGGCCTGGGCGGGCATGCGCCCGTAGCGCCACGCCCCGGTTGCGCCCAGGGCCACGGCCAGCAGGGCGGCCGGCCAGTGCCAGCGGTCGGCCAGGTCCGTACTGCACACCGCCCACGGCAGCAGTGCGGTGATCAGCCAGTGCGCACCGCACTGCCAGCGGGAGGGCCGCCACTCAAGCCGGCAGGGCACGGATCCGGGCGATGAGCGCGGCAGGCTGGGCATGCGGGCACTCCTCGTAACCCATGAACCAGCGCCACAACTTATCGTCTTCGCTCTCCAGCAGGAACAGGAAAACCTCGCGCTCTTCGGTCGGTGCCTGCAGCCAGCAACGGTCCAGGTAACGGCCGAACAGCTGGTCCAGCTCGCGCATGCCGCGGCGGCAGCGCCAGCGCAGCTTCTTCAGTTCAGTGGCTTCATCCATCGACATCGCATTCCTCAAGGTGCCGGCCAACCAGGGCCGGAAACAGCAGCGGCACCGGACCTTCCGGTCGGTGCCGCCGCGATCGCCGCCGCACGGGCAGCGATGACATGAACCGCTGGATCAGGCGCGACGCGCCATCATCAGCTTCTTGATCTCGGCAATGGCCAGCGCCGGGTTCAGGCCCTTCGGACAGGTCCGCGAGCAGTTCATGATGGTGTGGCAGCGGTACAGCTTGAACGGGTCTTCCAGCTCGTCCAGGCGCGCACCGGTGTCTTCATCGCGCGAGTCGACGATCCAGCGGTAGGCCTGCAGCAGGATGGCCGGGCCCAGGTAACGCTCGCCGTTCCACCAGTAGCTCGGGCAGCTGGTCGAGCAGCACGCGCACAGGATGCACTCGTACAGGCCGTCCAGCTTCTTGCGGTCTTCCGGCGACTGCAGACGCTCGCGATCCGGCGGCGGCGGGGTCTGGGTACGGATCCACGGCTTGATCGAGGCGTACTGCGCGTAGAAGTGGGTCAGGTCCGGCACCAGATCCTTGACCACGCTCATGTGCGGCAGCGGGTAGATCGGCACTTCGGCCTTGCCGCAGTCGGCAATGGCGCGGGTGCAGGCCAGCGTGTTGGTGCCGTCGATGTTCATCGCGCACGAACCGCAGATGCCTTCGCGGCACGAACGACGGAAGGTCAGGGTCGGGTCGATCTCGTTCTTGATCTTGATCAGCGCGTCCAGGACCATCGGGCCACAGGCGTCCAGATCGATCTCATAGGTATCGGTGCGCGGGTTGCTGTCGTCGTCGGGACTCCAGCGGTAGATCTTGAACGTACGGGTGTTCTTCGCACCGCTCTTGGCGGGGAAGTGCTTGCCCTTTCCGATCTTGGAATTCTTGGGGAGGGAAAACTCGGCCATGGCTGTTCTCGTTGGCTCAGGCGGCTCGCGCTGCGGTGCAGGCGCGGGTAGCACGGAAGATGAGGAAGTCGACACCACCGGCCAGCGGCACACGCGCCACCCCACCCATGCGGGTGGTGGCGGTCGCGTGCGCTGCGTGGACGGAGGTCATGCCGCAGATCTCTTAGTAAACGCGCGGCTTGGGCGGGACGACGTCCACGTCCTTGCTCAGCGTGTACATGTGGACCGGGCGGTAGTCGAACTCGCACTTGCCGTTCTCGTCGACGTTGACCAGCGTGTGCTTCTGCCAGTTCACGTCGTCGCGGTCCGGGAAGTCCTCATGCGCATGCGCGCCGCGGCTTTCCTTGCGCTGTTCGGCCGAGTTGATGGTCGCCACCGCGTTGAGCAGCAGGTTGTTCAACTCGTAGGTTTCGATCAGGTCCGAGTTCCACACCAGCGAACGGTCGGTGACCTTGACGTCCTGGAAGGAGTCGAAGATCTCGGCCATCTTGGCGCAGCCCTCTTCCAGCGTCTTGCTGGTCCGGAACACCGCCGCGTCGTTCTGCATGGTGCGCTGCATGCGATCGCGGATGACCGAGGTCGGGGTGTCGCCGTTGGCGTAGCGCAGCTTGTCCAGCAGGCCCAGCGCCTTGTCGCACGCATCGGACGGCAGGGTCTTGTGCGGTGCGCCGGACTTGATGGTCTCGGCACAGCGGTTGGCCACCGCACGGCCGAACACCACCAGATCCAGCAGCGAGTTGGAGCCCAGGCGGTTGGCGCCGTGCACCGATACGCAGGCCGCTTCGCCGATGGCGTACAGGCCCGGCACGACGGCATCGGGGTTGTCGCCGACCTTGCGCACGACTTCGCCGTGGTAGTTGGTCGGGATGCCACCCATGTTGTAGTGCACGGTCGGGATGACCGGGATCGGCTGCTTGTGCACGTCCACGCCGGCGAAGATGCGGGCGCTTTCGGCGATACCCGGCAGCTTGTCGTCGATGACGCCCGGGCCGAGGTGGGTCAGGTCGAGCAGGATATGATCCTTGTGCTCGCCGACGCCGCGGCCTTCGCGGATCTCGATGGTCATCGAACGCGACACCACGTCGCGCGAGGCGAGATCCTTGTAGTGCGGTGCATAGCGCTCCATGAAGCGCTCGCCGTTGCTGTTGCGCAGGATGCCGCCTTCGCCACGCACGCCTTCGGTGATCAGGCAGCCCGCGCCGTAGATACCGGTCGGGTGGAACTGCACGAACTCCATGTCCTGCATCGGCAGGCCGGCACGCATGACCAGACCGCCGCCGTCGCCGGTGCAGGTGTGGGCCGAGGTGGCGCTGAAGTAGGCGCGGCCGTAACCGCCGGTGGCCAGCACCACGCCGTGGGCGCGGAACAGGTGCAGCGAGCCGTCGGCCATGTCCAGGGCGAGCACGCCGCGGCAGACGCCTTCGTCATCGAAGATCAGGTCGAGCGCGAAGTACTCGATCATGAAGCACGCGTTGTGCGCCAGCGACTGCTGGTACAGCGTATGCAGCATGGCGTGGCCGGTACGGTCGGCCGCGGCGCAGGTGCGCTGCGCGGACGGGCCTTCGCCGTACTTGGTGGTCATGCCACCGAACGGGCGCTGGTAGATCTTGCCCTCTTCGGTACGGCTGAACGGCACGCCGTAGTGTTCCAGTTCGATGATGGCCGGAATCGCTTCGCGGCACATGTACTCGATGGCGTCCTGGTCACCCAGCCAATCCGAGCCCTTGATGGTGTCGAAGAAGTGGTAACGCCAGTCGTCTTCGCCCATGTTGCCGAGCGCGGCGGAAATACCGCCCTGTGCGGCCACGGTGTGCGAACGGGTCGGGAAGACCTTGGTCAGGCAGACGGTCTGCAGGCCCTTGGCGGCAAGACCGAACGTAGCGCGCAGACC
This sequence comes from Stenotrophomonas sp. 364, assembly GCF_009832905.1. Lineage (NCBI taxonomy): Bacteria > Pseudomonadati > Pseudomonadota > Gammaproteobacteria > Lysobacterales > Lysobacteraceae > Stenotrophomonas > Stenotrophomonas sp. 364. The sequence continues at coordinate 1,431,984 of NZ_CP047135.1, read as the reverse complement.
AGCGCCACCGGCGCCGACCACGACCATGTCGTACTTGTGTTCCGTAATCTTGTAAGCGGACATCTAATCTGGATTCCTGTCTTGGTGCCTGGACTCAGGCAACGCCGAGCGCAATGCGGGCGACCGCAAACACACTGACGATCGCGCCGAGCACGGCGATGAACTTCACCGTGGTCTGCAGCGCCAGGGCCAGCAGCGAGTTGTGGATGTAGTCTTCCAGCACGACCTGCAGGCCGAGCTGGGCGTGCCAGAACATCGCGACCAGGAAGCCGACCAGCAGCACCGCGTTCCACGGCTTGGACACCGCGTCGGTGGCGGTCACGTAATCGGCGCCGATCAGGCTCAGCACGAACACCAGGAACCACACGGTCAGGCCGACCAGCGCGGTGGCGGTCAGGCGCTGCATCACGAAGTGCTCGGTACCGGTCTTGGCGGCGCCAAGGCCACGCACGTTCTTCAGCGGGGTACGGTACTTGTTCATGCGGCGGCTCCGGCGAAGACGTAGGCCCAGACCAGGGCGGTGATCACCAGGCTGGCGAAGACCGAGATCCAGCTGCTGCGCACGAAGGCAGGAATGGAGAAGCCGATCGCGAAGTCCTGCACGATGTGGCGGATGCCGTTGCACAGGTGGTAGGCGAAGGCCCACGTCCATGCAAACAGGAACAACTTGCCGTACCAGCTACCGGCGTGGCCGGTGAAGCAGTTCCAGGATTCAGGACCCATCATCAGGGCGAGCAGGCCGCCGGCGATGATCAGGGCTCCAACAGACAGAAAGATGCCGGATGCTCGATGCAGGATCGAGGTGGCCATCTGAATCTGCCAGCGATACACCTGAAGGTGCGGGGAAAGGGGACGTTCTCTGGCGGCCATTCGCTGGGCTCGTTGTCTCGGCTGGGCGGCGCAATGCCGCGTTGGCTCAATGCTGATCAAAAATCGATGCAGCGTCCGTTTTTCTCCCAATCTCCATACCGCACCGGATCGAGTCCGCCGCGGCCACCAATCTCCACGGGCACCACAGGGGTCTGCGGAAGCGGCTGCTTCTCATCGACCTGCGGGGCTTCGGAGTCGGAATCTGGAGTGGGGGTTGTTTGGCCTATCATGGGTGGTCTCGCAACGCACAAATTTTAGACCCCGTTCACGTGCCTGACAACCTGCCCATGGATTTCAACGGTTTTCCGCGCCTCTCCGGTCACCAGCTGCTCAGTCTGGATGGTCCCGATGCGGCCGCGTTCGCCCACGCCCAATTTTCCAGCGACGTCACCGCCCTGCCCGTCCGGCATTGGCAGTGGAGCGCCTGGCTGACCGCCAAAGGCCGCACCATTGCTGTGTTCCAGCTGATCCGGGTGGAGCAAGAACGGATCCTGCTGGTGCTGGCCGATGGCGACGCCGATGCGATTGCGTCGCAGTTGCAGCGTTTTGTGTTCCGCCGGAAGGTCAAGATCGCGGTGCGCGAGGACCGGATCGTGGCCGGCAGCTTCACTGCGCCGGAAGCGGCATCAGGTGCCGCAATCGCGGTGCATGGTGAGACGCTGGAGCTGGATGTGGGTAGCGATGCCCTGCCGCGGACGCTGCGGATCGCGCCGCTGGACGGCCACCCGGCCAGCGACGATCCCGGCTTCGCGCTGGCCTGGCGTCAATCGGACCTGCGCTTCGGCGTGCCGCGCCTGGCCGCCGACCAGCGCGAGCAATGGACGCCGCAGCAGCTCGGGCTGGACCGGTTGAACGGGTACAGCGTCAAGAAGGGCTGCTATCCCGGCCAGGAAATCGTGGCGCGCACCCATTTCCTGGGCAAGGCCAAGCGTGCCTTGCAGTTGCTGCGGGTGGGCGACGGCACGCCCAGCGGTGCACAGGTGCAGCAGAACGGCGCGGCAATCGGCACCGTGGCCAGCGTGGCCGGTGACCTGGCGCTGGCGGTGCTGCCGTTGGAGATTGCCAGCGATCCGCTGTCGGTGGACGGCGTGGACGCCGTGCACCTGCCGCTGCTGGATGGGCTGGCCCGGTAGGCATCGACCGTTGGTCAATGCACGCGGGCCACACCCGTATCGCCGTCACCGTCACCGACATCGCGGTCACGACCAACGGTCGTGACCTACCCGGCCGCGTTCAACCGCTCGCCGCTCTCCGCATCGAAGAAATGCAGGCCCTGCGGGTGGATCGCCACGCGGATGGTTTCGCCCACTGCCGGCAGCGCCTGCGGGGCCACGCGCATCACCAGCGGCTGGCCGCCACCGGTCATGTTGACGAAGATCTCGTTGCCTACCGGCTCGATGCCATCGATGGTCGCCACGAACGCGGTGGCATCGTCGGCGGCGGCCGGCTGCAGGTGCTCCGGGCGCACGCCCACGGCCACGGTGCGGCCAATCCAGGCCGGATCGATCGCAACCTGGCCCAGCGGCGCGGTCAGCTGGGCGTCCTGCACCACCACGCCACTGTCGGTGCGCTGCAGGGTGCCGCGCAGTACGTTCATCGCCGGGCTGCCCAGGAAGCCGGCCACGAACAGATTGGCCGGGCGGTCGTACAGCGCCATGGGCGTGTCGATCTGCTGGATCACGCCGTCCTTGAGCACCACGATGCGCTGGCCCAGGGTCATCGCCTCGACCTGGTCGTGGGTGACGTAGATCATGGTGGTGCCCAGCTTGCGGTGCAGCTGCGCGATTTCCGTGCGCACGCTGTGGCGCAGCTTGGCGTCCAGGTTGGACAGCGGCTCGTCGAGCAGGAACACCGCCGGCTCGCGCACCAGCGCACGGCCCAGTGCCACGCGCTGACGCTGGCCGCCGGACATCGCCTTGGGCAGCTTGTCGAGCATGTCGGTCAGGCCCAGCGTCTCGGCCGCCTCGGTCACCCGCTTGCTGATCGTGGCCTTGTCGTGGCCGCGCAGCTTCAGGCCAAAGGCCAGGTTCTCGGCCACGGTCATGTGCGGGTACAGCGCATAGCTCTGGAACACCATGGCGATGTCGCGGTCTTTCGGCGCCACGTCGTTGACCACCCGGTCGCCGATGGTCAGCGTGCCCCCGCTGATCTCTTCCAGGCCGGCCACCATGCGCAGCAAGGTCGACTTGCCACACCCCGACGGCCCCACCAGCACCATCAATTCGCCATCGGCCACTTCGAAGGTCGCGCCCTGGACGGCCACCTGGCCGTTGTCGTAGACCTTGCGAACGCCCTGCAACTGCACTTTTGCCATATCACCCATTCCAGTCCGCCCGCTGCCGGGCTGTTGATGCGGAACTGCCTTCGGCCCTCCCGATGGCAGGTCGATGGCGTGGTGCCGCATGACGGCGACCACTGCAATCGAATACAGTCTGCTCATTCTGCCATGTAAACGTTTTCACGTGGCAGTATCCGTTGGTCGGTCATGACCGCGACGCATCGGAAGCTGCACAGTCTCCCGATTCGCCCCGTGCATGCCCCATGATGCGCTGGCCCGGTGCCTGTTCATGTTGCACCTGCAGCACTGGACACCATGCCCAGCTGGACCCCCGAGAACATAGACGAGAAGCGATTGACAACGATGTCACCCGGATCTGAAACTCGAGCGATGCACGACACCCTCTTCCTGTTCGGCGCCACCGGCGACCTTGCCCAGCGCTACCTGTTCCCCTCGTTGTTGCGCCTGCTGGGCGACGGCCTGCTGCCGGAAGACTTCAAGGTCCGCGCGCTGGCCCTGAGCCCGCACGACACCGAGGGTTTCCGCGACATCCTGCGCCCGCGCCTGCAGCAGGCCATGCCGATGGCCAGCCAGGACGACATCCAGTCGCTGCTGTCGCGCATCGACTACCGCTCGGTGGACCTGCGCAATCCGGACTCGGTGGCCGAATCGGTCAGCGACCTGGTCGACCGCCATTGCGTGAGCTACCTGGCCATCCCGCCGGGCCTGTACATCTCCACCTGCGAAGGCCTGGCCAAGGGCGGCGCCCTGGCCGCACCGCACCGCCTGATGCTGGAAAAGCCGATCGGCAGCGATAGTGCCAGCGCCGAGGAGATCATCTCCACCATCGGCCAGTGGATCGACGAAGACCGGGTGTTCCGCCTGGACCACTACCTGGGCAAGGCCGCGGTACAGAACCTGATCGCGCTGCGCTTCGGCAACACGCTGCTGGAAGCGGTGTGGAACCGCAACTACATCGAGTCGGTGCACATCCTGGTGGCCGAAAGCGAAGGCGTCGACGGCCGCGACGCCTACTACGCCCGCTCCGGCGCGCTGCGCGACATGGTGCAGAGCCACATCCTGCAGCTGCTGTGCCTGGTGGCGATGGAGCCGCCGGCCTCGCTGGAAGCCGACCGCATCCGCGACGAGAAGGTCAAGGTGCTGCGCGCCCTGCGCCCGCTGGACGCCAAGCACGCCGCCCGCGACAGCGTGCGCGGCCGCTACACCGCCGGCACCATCAACGGCCAGCCTGCGCAGGCCTACCAGCCGCCGGAAGGCAGCGACGTGGAAACCTTCGCCGGGGTCACCGCGCACATCGACAACTGGCGCTGGTCCGGGGTGCCGTTCCACCTGGTCACCGGCAAGCGCCTGGCCGAGCGCACCACCCGCGTGGTGGTCACGCTCAAGCCGGTCACCCACTGGCTGTTCGAGCGGCCGCATCGTCGCAACGCCACGCCCAATCGCATCGTGTTCCAGCTGCAGCCGCAGGAGAACATCGAGCTGGGCCTGATGAGTTCGCTGGCCGGCCCGGAATGGGGCGCGCTGGAACTGCATCCCCTGGAACTGGAACTGTCCGTGCCGACCGGCCTGCACCGCCGCATCGCCTACGAACGCCTGTTCCTGGATGCGTTCAACGGCAACCACGCGCTGTTCGTGCGTGACGACGAAGTCCGCGCCGCTTGGGCCTGGATCGACAGCGTCAGCGATGCCTGGAAGGCCGCGAACCTGCCGCTGCAGCCCTACCCGGCCGGCGAATGGGGTCCGGCCGAAGCGGCCGGCTTCCTGCCTGCCGAAGTGGATGCCGACGCAAGCCGCAAGGACAGCGACGCATGACGCTGCAGAACCAACCGGTCCTGGTTGCCGACATCGGTGGCACCAACGCCCGCTTCGCCCTCGCCGACACCAGCCTCGAGGCTCCGCTGCAGCAGGACAGCATCCGCGAATTCGCGGTGGCCGATTTCCCCTCGCTCGGCGATGCCGCGCGCCACTACCTGGAACAGGTGGGTGCGCAGGCCAAGCGCGGCGTGTTCGCCGTGGCGGGCCGCGTGGACGGCGATGAAGCGCGCATCACCAATCACCCGTGGGTGATCTCGCGCAGCCGCACCGCGCACATGCTCGGCTTCGACGAGCTGCACCTGATCAACGATTTCGCCGCGCAGGCGATGGCCATTTCACTGCTGCAGCCGCAGGACGTGGTGCAGGTTGGCGGTGCAGCGTGGGTGCCAGGCAAGCCGGGCCAGCCGCGCAACTACGCGGTGATCGGCCCGGGCACCGGGCTCGGCGTGGGTGGCCTGATCCTGCGCCACGGCCGCTGCTATCCGCTGGAAACCGAGGGCGGCCATGTCAGCTTCCCGCCGGGCACGCCGGAAGAAATCCGCATCCTGGAAATCCTCTCCGAGCAGTTCGGTCGGGTCTCCAACGAGCGCCTGATCTGCGGCCCGGGCCTGGTCAACATCCATCGCGCCGTGTGCGAGATGGCCGACATCGATCCGGGCCAGCTGCAGCCGGTGGATGTCACCGCCCGTGCGCTGCACGGCGACCCGCAGGCCATGCGCGCGGTGGATGTGTTCTGCGCGGTGTTCGGCGCCATCGCCGGCGACCTGGTGCTGATGCAGGGCGCCTGGGACGGCGTGTTCCTGACCGGCGGGCTGACCCCGAAGATGCTCGATTCGCTGCAGCACTCCGGTTTCCGCCAGCGCTTCGAGCACAAGGGGCGCTTCTCTTCGATCATGGCCCGCGTGCCGTCGCTGGCGGTGATGCACCCGCATGCCGGCCTGCTGGGTTCGGCTGCCTATGCCGCCGATGTTGAACGCGACCTGCAAGGAACCAACGCATGAACAGCCTGGATACATCCGATCGCTTCACCCTGATCCGCCACGGCGACGCCGATGCCTGGATCGAAGCCATCGCCGCCGAAATGGCGCAGGCGTTGAACAACGATATCGCCACCTTCGGGCGCGCGCGCATGCTGCTGTCCGGTGGTACCACGCCGGCACCGGTGTACCAGGCGCTGGCCGAACTGGATGTGCACTGGGACCGGGTGGAAGTCAGCCTGGTCGATGAGCGCTGGCTGTCGCCGCAGGATCGCGACAGCAACGCGTGGCTGGTGCGCGAGAGTTTCCTCGGCCGCGCCGACGGTGCGCATTTCGACCCGCTGGTGCGGGTCGGCAAGCCGCTGCCGGAGTGCGTGTACACCGCCAACCTGCAGGCCCAGCACAGCCAGGCGCCGTGTTTGAGCGTGCTGGGCATGGGCAACGACGGCCACACCGCGTCGCTGTTCCCCGGCTCCAAGGACCTGGCCCGGGCGCTGGAAAGCACCCTGCCCTACGCCGCCCTGGACGCCACCGGTTGCCCGGGCGCGAACCAGTGGCCGCTGCGCATCACGCTGACCCCGCACGGGCTCAGGCAGAGCGGCCAGCGCCTGCTGCTGCTGCGTGGCAAGCAGAAGCTGGAAGTGCTGAAACAGGCACTGGAAAGCAACAACCCGCAGCTGTATCCCATCCTCAACGCGATCGACCTCGACGGCGCGAAACTGCGCGTCCACTGGTGTGACTGACCTGTCCCCGGTGTTGTTCGTCCGCCCTCTCATAGCCGGTAGCCAATGAGCCTGCATCCCCAACTTCATGCCATCACCCAGCGCATCATCCAGCGCAGCGTCGCCTCGCGCGCGGCCTACCTGGCCGGGATCGATGCGTCGCTGCGCGATGGGCCGTTCCGTTCGCGCCTGAGCTGCGGCAACCTCGCCCACGGGTTCGCCGCGTGCGGCCCGACCGACAAGTCGCGCCTGCGCGGCGGGGTCACCCCGAACCTGGGCATCATCACCGCCTACAACGACATGCTGTCGGCGCACCAGCCGTTCGAGTCGTATCCGGAGATCCTGCGCGCCGTTGCGCGCGACATGGGCGCCACCGCGCAGGTGGCCGGCGGCGTGCCGGCGATGTGCGACGGCGTCACCCAGGGCCGGGGCGGCATGGAGCTGTCGCTGTTCTCGCGCGATGTGATCGCGCAGTCCACGGCGATCGGCTTGAGCCACGACATGTTCGACGCCACCGTGTACCTCGGGGTGTGCGACAAGATCGTGCCGGGCCTGCTGATCGGCGCGCTGGCGTTCGGCCACCTGCCGGCGATCTTCCTGCCGGCCGGTCCGATGACGCCGGGCATTCCGAACAAGCAGAAGGCCGAAGTGCGCGAGCGCTACGCGGCCGGTCTGGCCAGCCGCGAGGAGCTGCTGGAAGCCGAATCGGCGTCGTACCACGGTGCAGGCACCTGCACGTTCTACGGCACCGCCAACTCCAACCAGACGTTGCTGGAAGCGATGGGCGTGCAGTTGCCGGGCGCGTCGTTCGTCAATCCCGATACGCCGCTGCGCGATGCGTTGACCCGCCGCGCCGGCGAGCGTGCGCTGGAGATCTGCGCGCTGGGGGACGATTTCCGTCCGCTCGGCCGGCTGATCGACGAGCGTGCAATCGTCAATGCGGTGGTGACGTTGATGGCCACGGGCGGCTCGACCAACCACACCATCCACTGGATCGCAGTGGCACGGGCGGCCGGTATCGTGCTGACCTGGGACGACATGGACGAGCTGTCGCAGCTGATTCCGCTGCTGGCGCGGGTGTATCCGAACGGCGAGGCCGACGTGAACCGCTTCGCGGCCGCCGGCGGTACGGCGTTCGTGTTCCGCGAGCTGATGGAGGCCGGGCTGATGCATGCCGACCTGCAGACGGTGGCTGAAGGCGGGATGGCGCAGTACGGGCAGGAGCCGGCGCTGCGTGATGGCACGCTGACGTACGTCGACGGGCTGCGCGAGAGCGCGGATGCGGATGTGGTCCGCGGTGTGGCCGATCCGTTCGAGGCCCAAGGTGGGCTGCGGCTGCTGCGTGGCAATATGGGGCGTTCGTTGATCAAGCTGTCGGCGGTGAAGCCGCAGTTCCGTACGATCGAGGCACCGGCGGTGGTGGTGGATGCGCCGCAGGTGTTGAACAAGCTGCATGCCGCCGGTGTGCTGCCGCACGATTTCGTGGCGGTGGTGCGTTTCCAGGGACCGCGCGCGAACGGGATGCCGGAGCTGCATTCGCTGGCGCCGTTGCTGGGGCTGCTGCAGAACCAGGGGCGGCGTGTGGCGCTGGTGACCGATGGTCGTCTGTCGGGGGCGTCGGGCAAGTTCCCGGCGGCGATCCACATGACGCCGGAAGCGTCGCGCGGCGGGCCGCTGGCACGGGTGCGCGAGGGCGACATGATCCGTCTGGATGGCGAGGCGGGCACGCTGGAGCTGCTGGTGGACGCGGCGGAGTTCGCGGCGCGCGCGCCGGCACCGAACACGGCACCGGCGGCGCACGACATGGGGCGCAATCTGTTCGCGCTGAACCGGCGCGTGGTCGGTCCGGCCGACCAGGGCGCGATTTCGATTTCGTGCGGGCCGGCAACGGCCGACGGCGATATCTGGAATTACGACGCGGAATACGACCTGGGGCGTGATGCGGCGGCGGCCGAAGCGCCGCATGAAGCCAAGGACGCCTGAGGCGACGCCCGACGCAGCGGCGGCTGTCCCGTGCCGAGGGAGCGGTTGGTCCCCTTCGGGACACGCCGTGAACCCATCCATGGGGGCTCGTCCAGAACATCCATGTTTTGGACGGTCCCGAAGGGGGCCAACCGCTCCCTCCCGACATATCGCGGCGCCTTGAGGGCGTCGCTCGAATCAGCAAAGGGAACGACAACAATGAGCATCGAGCAACATCAGAAGCGCGCAGCCGAGCTGCTGCATGCAGCCGGCATCCTGCCGGTGGTGACCGTGCATACGCTCGACCAGGCCCGTGCGGTCAGTGCGGCGTTGCTGGAAGGTGGGTTGCCGGCGATCGAGTTGACCCTGCGTACGCCGGTGGCGATGGACGCGCTGGCGATGCTGAAGCGTGAGCTGCCCGATGTGGTGGTGGGTGCCGGTACGGTGCTGACCGTGGCGCAGATGCAGCAGTCGATCGATGCGGGCGCGGATTTCCTGGTGACGCCGGGTACGCCGGCGCACATGGCCGATGCGTTGGCGCAGGCGGCACTGCCGGTGGTGCCGGGTGCGGCGTCGCCGACCGAGATGCTGGCGCTGTATGCGCGCGGCTTCCGGGTGTGCAAGCTGTTCCCGGCCTCGGCGGTGGGCGGGCTGGCGATGATCAAGGGCCTGGCCGGGCCGATTCCGGACCTGAAGCTGTGCCCGACCGGTGGCATCACCGAGGATACGGCGGCCGAGTACCTGGAGCAGAAGAACGTGGTCTGCATCGGCGGCTCGTGGATGGTGCCGGGCAGTTGGATCGAACACGGGCAGTGGGACAAGGTGCGCGACAGCGCGGCGCAGGCGGCGAAGATCGTGGCGCGGGTGCGCGCGCACTGAGGTACTGGCGGCGGAGCAGCCACGCATGGCGTGGCTCTACCGGTGATGGGCCGGAAACAAAACGCCCGGGCATGCCCGGGCGTTTTTGTTCGCGCCATCGTTGCAGGCGGCTACATCGGCCGCGCCGGATCCACCAGACCGTACTGGCTGGCCATGCGGGCCAGCGCGATGTTGTCGTGGATGCCCATCTTCTCGAACAGGCGCGCCTTGTGCGTGTTGACGGTCTTGGCGCTCAGGCTCAAGCGCTTGGCGATGTCTTCCTGGCGCAGGCCCTGGGTGAGCAGCAACGCCACTTCCAGTTCGCGCGGGGACAGCGCGTCGAACGGCGACTGGGTGCCTTCCACGTTGGACAGCGCCAGGTTCTGCGCGATGCTGCTGCCCAGGTAGCGCCGGCCCAGCGCGGCGTCGCGCACGGCACGCAGCAGTTCCTGTGCATCGCAGCCCTTACCGATGTAGCCGGAGGCGCCCGCTTCGAGCAGGCGCTTGGGCATCGGGCCGTCTTCGAGCACCGAGACGATCACCACGCGGGTGCCGTGGTCGCCACGCACCACCCGTTCGGTGACTTCCATACCACTGACGCCCGGCAGGTGCAGGTCGCACAGCACCACGTCCGGTCGCAGCTGACGGATGTCAGGCAACGCATCTTCGCCGGAGTCCGCTTCACCGACTACCTCGATATCGGTCTCGTTGGACAGGATCATCTTCATGCCGGTTCGCACCAGCGCATGATCGTCCACCAGATACACTCGAATCGTCATCCACGCACCTCTTCAAACGCTGCGAACGGGGGCAAGCCTAGCGGCGGGATGTTGCGATAACAAGGAAGAAACCTCCCCGTCGGCGCATTCTGGTGCCCGCATCACAACCACGCCGGATTGCCCCTCCCCCTACGCCTTTCACCCCAGGCCATATCGGTTTACTACGCCTATTACTGTACGCCTATACCCCGTCGCGATCGGCCTGTGCTGCCGATACCCCGGCGCGGGGTCGGTGGCGCCAGGGATGCCGGCGCCGGAACATGACCAGGAAGCACCCTACCACCCAAACCAGGGCGGCACACCAACCGGCCAGAATGTCGGAGGGATAGTGCACCCCCAGGTACACCCGGGACACGCTGACCAGCACGCTGAACCCGGGCGCCAGCACCAGCACCGGCCAGCGCCAGCGGGTGTTCCAGGCCAGCAGGGCCACCGTGACCGCCAGGGTCATCGAGCCCATCGCGTGGCCGCTGGGAAAGCTGAACGTGCTTTCCGGGGCGATCGATTCCCACAGACTGGGCCGGTCGCGCTGGAAGAACTGCTTGCTGCCCAGGTTCAACAGCGCCGAGCCCACGAAGCTGATGGCCACGAAACTCGCCTCGCGCCACCGTTTGCGCCACAGCAGCGCCAGCACGATCAGCACGTCGGCCGGGATCAGGAACCACTCATATCCGAGCTTGGAGAGCAGCGTGAAGAACTGGTCCAGCCCCGGCGAATGCAGGCCATGCATCTTCCACAGCAGCGGCGCGTCGAAGTGGAACGATTCAAATTCGTGCACTTCATCGGCCAATGCCACGAAACCGGCCAGCGGCAGCAGCACGCCGGCGAACAGCAGGACGAACCGCCACGCGTTGTGCGCCATCCAATGGCGGAACCCGGCGACCGGCTCCTGGCCGGCCAGAACGTCGGGCTTATCCGACGCTGCGGACATACTTTCGCTCGACATACTCGTCGATCAACGCCACGAAATCCTGGGCGATGTTGTCGCCGCGCAGGGTAACGGCCTTCTCGCCATCCACGAACACCGGCGCAGCCGGGGTTTCACCCGTACCGGGCAACGAAATGCCGATGTTGGCGTGGCGCGACTCGCCCGGGCCGTTCACGATGCAGCCCATCACCGCCAGGGTCATGTTCTCGGCACCGGGGTGGCTGACCTTCCAGACCGGCATCTTCTCGCGCACATGGTTCTGCACCACCTTGGCCAGCTCCTGGAAGAACTCGGAGGTGGTTCGGCCGCAGCCCGGGCAGGCGGTGACCAGCGGAGTGAAGGCGCGCTGGCCGGTGGTCTGCAGCAGTTCCTGGGCCACGATCACCTCGGCGGTGCGCGACTGGCCCGGCTCGGGGGTGAGCGAAATGCGGATGGTGTCGCCGATGCCTTCCTGCAGCAGCACGGCCAGCGCCGCCGACGAGGCCACGATGCCCTTGCTGCCGATACCTGCCTCGGTGAGGCCCAGGTGCAAGGCGAAATCCGAGCGCTGCGCCAGGTCGCGGTAGACCGCGATCAGTTCCTGCACGCCGCTGACCTTGGCCGACAGCACGATGCGATCGCGCGGCAGGCCCAGCTCGACCGCGGTATGCGCCGAATCCAGCGCCGAACGGATCAGCGCCTCGCGCAGCACGCGGCCGGCGTCCCAAGGCTGGGCGCGCTGGCTGTTCTCATCCATCAGTCGGGCCGCCAGCGACTGGTCCAGCGAGCCCCAGTTGGCGCCGATGCGAACCGGCTTGCCGTAGCGGATCGCGAACTCGATCAGCTGCGCGAACTGGGTGTCCTTCTTCTTGCCGAACCCCACGTTGCCGGGGTTGATCCGGTACTTGGCCAGGGCTTCGGCGCAGGCAGGCTCCTGGGTCAGCAGCTGGTGGCCGTTGTAGTGGAAATCGCCGATCAGGGGCACGTCGATGCCCATCATCTGCAGCTTTTCCACGATCCGCGGGATGGCCGCGGCCGACTCGGGGTTGTTGACCGTCAGCCGCACCATCTCCGACCCGGCCCGCCACAGTTCGGCCACCTGCTTGACGCTGGCGGCGATGTCGGCGGTGTCGGTGTTGGTCATCGACTGCACCACCACGGGGCTGCCCCCGCCCACCACCACGCCGCCGATGCGGACGGCCTGGGTCTGGCGGCGGGCCCACACGGTGGTGTCGGACGGTTGGGTCGGTTGGGTCACGGCGTCATGCATTCCCCATTTTAGCGCGCCGAGCGTGTTCACGCGCGCGGGGTGGTTACCGACCGTTGGTCGGTGCTCATTCAACCGATGCGGCCGATTGTCGCAGGCAGGCCAGCCCCCGACCGCATAGGATGTGCGCAATGACCGGCACCGACGCCCCCTTCCTCCGAACCCTGTGCAGCCTGCGCTGGCTGGCCGTGGCCGGCCAGGCCGCCACGATCCTGGTGGCCACCTCGGTGCTGGGGCTGGAACTGCCGCAGCTGCCGCTGTGGGCCGGCGTGGCCGCGCTGACCCTGTTCAACCTGTACGCGCAGCTGCGGGTGAACGACGCCGACACCGCGCCGGTGACCGCCTTCGGCCACATCCTGGTGGACGTCTGCGTGCTCACCTGGATGGTGGGCTGGAGCGGCGGCATCGGCAATCCGTTCGGCTCCCTGTTCCTTATCCTGATCGCCCTGGCCGCACTCGCCCTGCCCCTGCGCTGGACCCTGGCGGTGGCCGCGACCTGCCTGATCGGCTATGCGGTCAGCGGCATCTTCGGGCTGCCCCTGCCGGCCGGCTACTTCACCGCCATGCAGATGCACCAGTGGGGCGTGGTCTGCAACTTCCTGCTCTCGGCCACCGTGGTGCTGGTGTTCGCCACCCGGCTGGCGATCGCCCTGCGCCACCGCGAGCATGAGCTGGCCCTGCTGCGCGAACGCTTCGTGCGCAACGAAGGCATCGTGGCCCTGGCCACCCACGCCGCGTCGGTGGCCCATGAGCTCAACACCCCCCTGGCCACCATGACCCTGCTGGCCGACGACATCGCCGACCAGACCAACAGCAGCGAAGTGCGCGATGACGTGGACACGCTGCGCGAGTTGCTGGTGCAGTGCCGCGAGCGGGTCCTGGCGCTGGCCCGCCCGGCGGCCGGGGATGCCCCCGGGCGCGACGTGGTGACGCTGCCGCAGGTGCTGGAACAGTGGCGGCTGGTGCGCCCGACCATCACCCTCAAGCGCAACGAGGACGCACCGTTGAAGTTGCCGCTGGACCCGGGCATCGGCCACCTGCTGATGGTGCTGCTCAACAACGCTGCCGACGCCGGCGAGAAAGCCGAGCGCCCGCAGGTGGACCTGACGCTGCGCATCGAAGGGGACACCCTGATCGGCGAAGTGCGCGACTACGGCCACGGCTTCGATGCCCGCCAGGCGGTTCTGCCCGGCACCCTGTTCAACAGCGGCAAGGCGCAGGGCATGGGCGTGGGCCTGGCCCTGTCGCATGCCACCATTGAACGCCTGGACGGCGAACTGTGGATGCGCCCGGCCACCGGCGCCGGCACCCGCGTCGGCTTCCGCCTGCCTTTGACGTCTTCGGAGACTTCCGCATGAACATTCCCGCCCTGCCCGCTGCCAGCCATGGCCTGCTGGTCGACGACGACGAGCTGTACCTGCGCACCCTGCAGCGCAGCCTGGGCCGCAAGGGCCTGGAAACGGTGACCGCCAGCGACATCGCCTCGGCGCTGTTGCTGGCCCGGCAGAACCCGCCGGCGTATGCGCTGATCGACCTGAAGCTGGGCGCCGAATCCGGCCTGTCGCTGATCCAGCCGCTGCGCGCCCTGCGCGAAGACATGCGGATCCTGCTGGTCACCGGCTATGCCAGCATCGCCACCGCGGTGGAGGCGATCAAGCTGGGGGCCGACGATTACCTGCCCAAGCCGGCCACGGTGCCGATGATCCTGCGTGCGCTGGGCGAAGAAGACGATGGCCCGGCCGACGATGGCGACCTGGAGCCGCCGGACGCGATGACCCCGATCAGCCGGCTGCAGTGGGAACACATCCAGCAGGCCATGCACGAAACCGGCGGCAACGTGTCGGCCGCCGCGCGCCTGCTCGGCATGCACCGCCGCTCGCTGCAGCGCAAGCTGGCCAAGCGGCCGAGTCCGGAGCGCGACCCGAGCCGGTAAGGCCGGGCGCGAATCGACCGCGCAAACACCGGCCGCACGAGTCGGTAGAGCCGACCGTTGGTCGGCTGCTCAAACACGGGCGCATCAACCGGTAGAGCCGACCGTTGGTCAGCTGCGCAAACACGGGCGCATCAACCGGTAGAGCCGACCGTTGGTCGGCTGCTCAAACACGGGCGCATCAACCGGTAGAGCCGACCGTTGGTCGGCTGCTCTTCGCCACAACGATCAACCCCGCGCGTTGCACGCGATAGCCGACCAACGGTGCGCTCTACCCGGCCTTTTAGCCGACCAACGGTCGGCTCTACGCGGTGGTCAGGCCGTCAGCCGGCCCAGCAGTTCCAGCGTCACCGGATCGGTGATGGCATGGGCTTCACCCTGCAACGCGGGCAGCAACTGGCTTGCCAACTGCTTGCCCAGCTCCACGCCGAACTGGTCGAAGGCGTTGATGTTCCAAATGATCGACTGCACATACACGGCGTGTTCGTACATGGCGATCAGCGCGCCAAGCGCCTGCGGGGTGAGCGCGTCGAGCAGGATCAGCGTGCTCGGGCGGCCGCCGGGATACGCACGGTGCGGATCATCGCTGCCCTGGCCGTTGGCCAGCGCTTCGGTCTGCGCCAGCAGGTTGGCCATCAGCGCCTGGTGGTTGACCTCGTACGGGTCATCGTTGCGCACGCAGCCGATGAAATCGGCCGGGATCACACTGGTCCCCTGGTGCAGTGCCTGGAAGAAGCTGTGCTGCACATCGGTGCCTGCCCCGCCCCACCACACCGGCACGGTGTCGCTGGCCACCGGGCTGCCGTCCAGCTGCACGCGCTTGCCCAGGCTTTCCATCACCAGCTGCTGCAGGTAGGCCGGCAGCAGCGCCAGGCGCTGGTCGTAGGTCATCACCGCATGGGTGGCATGGCCCAGCAGGTTGCGGTTCCAGATATCGGTCAGGGCATGCAGGACCGGCAGGTTCTGTGCGAGCGGCGAAGTAAGCGCGTGTTCGTCCATCTGCGCGGCACCGGCCAGCAGCTGCTCGAAACGCTCGAAGCCGATCGCCAGCGCGATCGGGAACCCGACCGCCGACCACAGCGAGTAGCGCCCGCCCACCCAGTCCCACATCGGCAACACGCGGCCGGCGGCGATCGAGAAGGCCTTGGCCGCCCGCTCCGGGTTGGCGCTGACCGCATACAGGCGCTCGCTGCCGCCCAGCCAGTCGTGCAGGATCTGCCCGTTGAGCAGGGTCTCCTGGGTACCGAAGGTCTTGGAAATCAGCACGCCGGCGGTCGTGGCCGGGTCGAGCGTGGCAAGCGTGCGCTGCATGGCGGCGCCGTCCACGTTGGACACGAAATGCACGCGGAAGCGCGCGCCACTGACCGGACGCAGCGCGTCGGCCACCAGGCGCGGACCGAGGTCCGAGCCACCGATGCCGACACTGACGATGTCGGTGACGTTGGTCTTTTCCAGCGCGGCGATCAGTTCGCCCATCTGCGCGCGGACCTGGGCGGCGGTGGCGAAGGCTTCGCCGGCCACCGGTGCGCCACTGAGGTCGCCCCGCAACGCGGTATGCAGCGCCGCGCGGCCTTCGGTCAGGTTGACCGTTTCACCGCGGAACAGGCGCTGGAAGCCGCCGGCGACATCGCGCTCGGCGGCCAGCTGCAGCAGTGCGTCCAAGGCCGCGCGGTCGTACTTCTGCCGCGCGAAATTGACGTACAACGGGCCGACCCGCAGCCCCAGCGATTGCGCGCGGCCCGGTTCGGCAGCGATCAACGAAGGGATGCTTGCGCCACGCAGGCGCTGGGCATGGGAGTGGAGCGGGTCGAATCCGTTGTGCTGTGTCATGCGGCCTGGGTCGGGATGCTGTCGTTGGTGTGGGAGATCTGGTTCTTGCCGTCCACATATACCAACTTCGGCTTGAAGCTGTCAGCTTCTTCTTCGCTCATGCTGGCGAACGCCGCGATGATGATGATGTCGCCGACCTGCACGTGGCGCGCCGCGCCGCCGTTGAGCGACACCACGCCGCTGCCGGCCTCGGCACGGATGGCATAGGTGGAGAAACGCGCACCGTTGGTGACGTCCCAGATGTGCACCTGTTCGAACTCACGGATGCCGGTGGCCTGCAGCAGGTTGTCATCGATGGCGATGGAACCTTCGTAGTTCAGCTCGGAGTGGGTGACGGTGGCGCGGTGGATCTTGGTCTTGAGCAGGGACAGATGCATGGCAACGGGACAACGGTAAAGGAAAGGGAAATTCTAGCACCCGCCGGATCAGCGGCAGGTCCTGAACGCCCCGCCCGGCGAGGACGCTGCCCTCCGTTCAGCCAGTCCCGGCCCTCCCAGCCCCTGTGCGGTCTGGCCCGGGAAGCCGGTCCGCCTGCCGCCTCAGGCGTCGCCGTCGGCCCCACCGCCGCTGACCGGGCCCGCCGGCTGGCCGACCTCGGCCAGGAAGTGGCCGATGATCGCCTCCAGCGGCGCGGCCGCGTCGGCGCTGCCGCGCAGGCCGGCGATGCCCTCGGCCAGGTGGCGGGCGGTGTCGGCCAGAATCATCCCCCAGGCCCGCTCCTCGGCAATGCCCAGCGACGGTTCGTGCATGCCGATCTTCATCGAACAGTGCAGGCCGCGCGCGGCGACCCACACCCGCAGCATCTCCACGGCATGGTCGTCGGCGAGCGCGGCCGGGGGTATGGGGCGTTCGTTCATCGGCTGTGCGGGGGCGCCCTCAGAACTCCAGGTTGTCGATCAACCGGGTGGTACCGATGCGCGCGGCGATCAAAGCCACGCGGGTACCGTCATTGGCGTCGGCCGGCTCGGACAGGTCCGGCTTGCGCACCACGGCGTAGTCCACCTGGAACCCGGCCGCCTGAAGGGCGGCGGTGGCGTCGGCTTCGATCAGGCTGCGGGTCTTGCCGGCGATGAAGCCCTCGCGCATGCCCAGCAGCACCTGGTGGATGGTGGTCGAGACCGGGCGCTGGTCGGCGTTGAGGTACTGGTTGCGCGAGCTCATGGCCAGGCCATCGCTTTCACGCACGATGTCCCCGCCCACGATCTGGATCGGGAAGGCCAGGTCTTCCACCATCTGGCGGATCACCGCCAGCTGCTGGTAGTCCTTCTTGCCGAAGGCGGCCACGTCCGGCTGCACCTGGTTGAACAGGCGCGAGACCACCGTGCACACGCCATCGAAATGGCCCGGGCGGTGGGCGCCTTCCAGCAGGCCGCTGATGCCGGGCACGTTGACGCTGGCCGCCAGTTCAATGCCGAACGGGTACATCGATTCGACCGTGGGCAGCCACAGCACATCACAACCGGCCTGCTCCAGCCCGGAGGTGTCGGCTTCCGGGGTGCGCGGGTAGCGGGTGAAGTCCTCGTTGGGGCCGAACTGGGTCGGATTGACGAAGACACTGGAGACCACGCGGTCGGCGTACTGCCGCGCCAGCGTGACCAGCGAGTAGTGGCCCGCATGCAGGTTGCCCATGGTGGGGACCAGCGCGACGCGCAGGCCCTCGCGCTTCCAGCCGTTGACGACGGCGCGCAGGCGGGACAGTTCGGTGACGGTTTCGATCATGAGGCGTAGGCGTGTTCTGCGTCGGGGAAGGAGCCGTCGCGCACGGCGTCGGCGTAGGCACGGACAGCACCGGCGACCGACCCGCCGTCGGCAAGGAAATCCTTGACGAACTTGGGTCGGCGATGGCCGCTGTCCAGGCCGAGGAAATCATGCAGCACCAGCACCTGGCCATCGCAGCCGGGGCCGGCGCCGATACCGATGGTGGGCACGGACACGTCGGCGGTGACCTGGGTGGCCACCGGGGTGGGCACGCACTCCAGCACGATCAGGGTGGCACCGGCCTCGACCGCGGCCTTGGCGTCGTCGCGCAGCTGCTGGGCGGCATCGCCCCGGCCCTGCACGCGGTAGCCGCCCAGGCGCAGCACCGACTGCGGGGTCAGGCCCAGGTGCGAACAGACCGGGATCTCACGCTCGACCAGATAGCGGATGATGTCCAGCTTGAAGCCGGCGCCTTCGATCTTGACCATCTCCGCGCCCGCTCGCAGCAGGCGCAGCGAGGCATCCAGCGCGCGCTCGGGGGTGGCGTCGGCGCCGAACGGCAGGTCGGCCACCAGCAGTGCACGCTGCAGCACGCGGGCCACGGCACGGGTGTGGTAGACCATGTCGTCGGTGGTGACCGGCAGGGTCGAATCATGCCCCTGCACCACCATGCCCAGCGAGTCGCCGATCAGGATCAGGTCCACGCCGTTGGCGTCGAACGCACGCGCGAACCCGGCGTCGTAGGCGGTCAACATCACCAGCTTCTGGCCGTTGCGCTTGGCCTCGGCCAGGGCGGGAACGGTCCAGGGCTTGCTGTCTGCGTGGGTACTCATGAGCTGATAACCGGTGGCGATAAGCCCCGCATTATCCCCCTATTGGCGCGATCCCGCAGGCCTCGACCCGCATCACAGCATCCCGCACACGGCCGTGACCGGGAATCACCGCATCGGCGGCGATGTCGGCCAGCGGCAGCAGCGCGAACGCGCGCTCGTGCAGGTGGGGATGCGGGACCTTCAGCTGCGGCAGGTCGATGATGTCCTCGCCGAACAGCAGCAGGTCCAGGTCCAGCGTCCGCGGCCCCCAGTGCACGCCCGGCGCGCGGACCCGGCCGAAATCACGCTCGATGCCGAGCAGCGCCTCCAGCAGTTCCGGACCGTCCAGCGCGGTGTCGAGCAGCGCGGCGGCGTTGACGAACGCCGGCTGGTCTTCATTGCCCCAGGCCGGCGTGCTGTACAGCGGCGAGCGCGCGCGCAGCGTGGTCCGCGGTAACCCCGCCAGGGCCTGGAACGCATCGCGCAGGGTCTGCGCGGCGTCTCCCAGGTTGGCGCCCAATCCAATGCAGGCAGCGGTCACGTCTTACTCGCCCGTGGCGGCCCCGCCCGGACGACGGCGCCGACGCCGACGCTTGCGCGGCGCACCGTCTTCGTCGACGTCACCCTCGACATGCGCCGCATCCAGTGCCGAATCCAGCTCCGGGCCGGACTGCAGCTGGGCTTCGCGCCAGAACTCGACATCGGCGCTGTGCTCGCTGGAGGCCACCTGGCGCAACACCAGGAAGTCGTAGGCGGCGCGGAAGCGCGGATGGGTCAGGGTGCGGATCACGCGCTTGCGCTGGCGCGAGCCGAAGCGCCCCTGCAGCAGCCAGATCTCCTGCATCGGCAGCGAGAAGCGGCGCGGCAGCGCGATCGTGGTCAGCTGGTGCAGGGTGACCCGGTCGGCGGCGCGACGCTGCGCCTCTTCCAGCGCCACGCCCTGCTTCTGCAGGCTGGCCAGGGCGCGGCAGAACGCCGGCCACAGCAGCAACGCGAACAGGAACGACGGCGACACCGGCTCATCGTTGGCCACGCGCAGGTCGGTGTTGTGCAGGCCTTCGATGACCATGCGGCGCAACGCACCGCTGCGGTTGCTGCGCAGTGCGGCGGCACTCTCGGGGAACATCACATCGAGCAGGCCGTAGCGCTCCAGGCCTTCGAAGCTGGCCACGCCGTGCCCGGACAGGAACAGCTTGAGCACTTCCTCGAACAGGCGCGCCGGCGCGGCTTCGGCCAGCAGGCCGGCAAGCCGCGGCAGCGGCTCGGCGCTGGCGTCGTCGATCTGGAAGCCGAGCTTGGCGGCCAGGCGCACCGCGCGCAGCATCCGCACCGGGTCTTCCTGGTAGCGCTTTTCCGGGTCGCCGATGAGCTTCATCAGGCGCGCCTGGACATCCTCGAAGCCGCCGGTGTAGTCGCGCACCGAGAAATCCTCGATGGCGTAATACAAGGCATTGCAGGTGAAGTCACGGCGGATCGCGTCGTCTTCGATGCTGCCGTAGACGTTGTCGCGGACCAGCATGCCGTTTTCCATCTCGCGGTCGCCGCTGCCATCGTCGATGTTGGCGCGGAAGGTGGCCACTTCGATGATTTCGCGACCGAACACCACATGGGCCAGCCGGAAGCGGCGGCCAATCAGGCGGCAGTTGCGGAACAGCGCCTTGACCTGTTCCGGGGTGGCATCGGTGGCCACGTCGAAGTCCTTGGGGTTGCCTCCGACCAGCAGGTCGCGCACGGCGCCCCCGACAAGGTAGCCAGCGAACCCGGAATCACGCAGCCGGTACAACACGCGCAACGCGTTGGGGCTGATGTCCTTGCGGGAGATGGTGTGCTGGTCGCGCGGAATCACGCGCAGGCTGAACGGTGATGTAGCAGAAGAATTGATGTTGGCGCTTCCGGTTGAGTTTTCGGGATTGCCCAATGGCATCTAGGTCCATATACTAGCGCGCTGCGCAGTTCGCGACAAAGTCTGCTCCCTTCGTCTAATGGTTAGGACGTGGCCCTCTCAAGGCTAAAACAGGGGTTCGAGTCCCCTAGGGAGCACCAGTCGCGCTGCACGGCAGCCAAAAACCCCGCCATGGCGGGGTTTTTTGCGTTCCAGGCCCAGGCCCGCCGGCCCCTGCCCTGCCAGGCGCGCAGCGGGGAGCACGCGCTGCCCGCTGCACCGCCCGACCGGGTCGCCCCGGTCGGGCGGGCGCTCAGCCCTCCATCTGCTCCAGCTCCTTGCCCTTGGTCTCGTTGACGAAGCGCAGCACGAAGAACACCGACAGCACCGCGGCGACCGTATAGATGCCATAGGCCCCGGCCAGACCGATACTGCCCAGCAGCACCGGGAAGGACACGGTGATGGCGAAGTTGGCCGTCCACTGCGCCGCACCGGCCACCGCCAGCCCCGAGCCGCGGATCTGGTTGGGGAACATCTCGCCCAGCATCACCCACATCACCGGGCCCCAGGACATGTTGAAGAAGATCACGTAGACGTTGGCCGCGACCAGCGCCAGCACGCCCATGCTGTCAGACAGCTGCAGCGTGCCGCCGGCATCCAGCGACCCGCTGGCGAAGGCGATGGTGACCAGCGCCAGCGAGATCGCCATGCCCACCGAGCCGATCCACAGCAGCGGCTTGCGGCCGATGCGGTCGATCAGCACCACGGTGACCAGGCAGGCGCCGATGCTGAGCGCACCGGAGAGTACGTTGATCAGCAGCGCGTCGTTCTCCGAGAAGCCCACCGCCTGCCACAGCACCGCGCCGTAGTAGAAGACGACGTTGATGCCCACCAGCTGCTGGAACACGGCCAGACCGATGCCGATCCAGACGATCGGGCGCAGCTTGCCGGTGGCCTTGCTGATCAGGTCCGAGAAGGTCGGGCGGTGCTGGTCCTGGGATAGCGAGCCTTCGATCTCGGTGATCTTGGCCTGGGCCTCGGCCGGCCCATACAGACGGGTCAGCACCGCCAGGGCCTGGTCATGCCGCCCTTTGACCACCAGGAAGCGCGGGCTTTCCGGGATCACCAGCAACAGGCACAAGAACAGCAGCGAGGGAATGGCCTGCATCCAGAACATCCAGCGCCATGCCGCCTGGCCCAGCCACAGGGACTCGGTGGAGGCGCCGGCCGCCTTGGCCAATAGATAGTTGCTGAGGAAGGCACAGAACAACCCGCTGATGATCGCGATCTGCTGCACCGTGGCCAACCGGCCGCGGTACCGGGCCGAGGCCACCTCCGCAATGTAGGCCGGCGACATCACGCTGGCCGCGCCGACCGCGAACCCGCCGATCACCCGGGCAATGATGAACACCGTGGAGCTGTACGCCGCACCGGCCCCCAGGGCCGAGAACAGGAACATCACGGCCGCGATGATCAGCACGCCGCGGCGGCCGAGCCGGTCGCCCAGGCGGCCGGCGAAGAACGCACCGATCGCGCAGCCGAGCAGCATCGAGGCGACCTCGAAGCCGATCCCGGCCGAGCTGGACTGGAACGTGTCCTTGAGGCCATCGACGGTGCCGTTGATCACGCCGCTGTCGAACCCGAACAGGAAGCCACCGATGGTGGCCACGCAGCTGATCAGGACGATGAAGCCGGTGTTCTCGCCGCTGCCGGCACGTGTACTGCTGAGCGAAGCACTGGTCATGGGAAACCCTGGGTTGAAGGGACGCTGCGCACGACCGCAGCAGGGACGGATGGCGCAGGTTCTCATACCTTTCGTGCCGGCTGGGCGGCGGCGGGTGGACCGGGGCACGGCGACGACCGGTTGAACACCGACGCCCTCCACTGCGACCATGCCCGCCTGGCCGCCCTGCCCACTCCCGGGCGTGGCGCAGCATTGTCGAGGAGCGCCTGTCCATGCCCATGAACGTCCGCCTGAGTGCCCCATCCCGCTGTGGCGCCACGCCGA
The DNA here is from genome assembly GCF_009832905.1 of Stenotrophomonas sp. 364. Lineage (NCBI taxonomy): Bacteria > Pseudomonadati > Pseudomonadota > Gammaproteobacteria > Lysobacterales > Lysobacteraceae > Stenotrophomonas > Stenotrophomonas sp. 364. Next base: position 1,409,368 of record NZ_CP047135.1, on the reverse strand, counting down.
TGGTGCGGATGCCCACCGGTGCGTCGCAATGAGCCTCGAACGCGCGACGGCCACGCTGGCGGTGGACAGCCGCTGCACCCACGGCGAGGGCGTTCTCTGGTGCGACCGGCGGCAAAGCCTGCTCTGGATGGACATCGCCGAACGTCGGCTGTGGCAGCACACCCCGGCCAGCGGCAGCACGCGCCACTGGGTGTTGCCGGACCGGCCCGGCTGCATCGGGTTGTTCGACGATGGCACGCTGCTGGTCGCATTGGTCAGTTCGCTGCACCGCGCCGACCTGGCCGCCGCTACCGACGATGCGCTGCCGCTGCAGTGGCTGGCCGATGTGGACCCACACAACGCATACACGCGCAGCAATGATGGCCGCGCCGACCGCCACGGCAACTTCGTGTTCGGCACGATGAACGAACACCCGGCGCGGGCTGCCGATGGCCGCTTCTATCAGTACTCCAGCCGCCACGGCCTGCGCACACTGCCGCTGCCGGGCATCGTGATTCCCAACGCGATCAGCTTCAGCCTGGATGGCCGCACGCTGTACTGGTGCGACTCGGTGACGCCGCAGATCATGGCCTGCGATTACGACCCCGAGCGCGCCAGCACCGCCAACGTGCGTGTGTTCACCACGCTGGCCAACCGCGCTGCCGAGCCCGACGGGTCAGCGGTGGACGCCGACGGGCGGGTCTGGAACGCGCAATGGCGGGCCAGCCAGGTGAGCTGCTATGGCGCCGACGGCGCACTGCTGGAGGTGCAGCCGGTGCCGGTCAAGAACCCCACCTGCGTTGCCTTCGGCGGCCCCGACCTGCGCACCTTGTACGTGATCAGTTCGCAGCTGGACCACACGCCCGAACAGTTGGCGGCCAGCCCGCAGGCCGGCAGCCTGTTCAGCGCGCCCCAGGCGCATCCCGGCCTCCCGGAGAGCCGGGTCCGCGTGAACTGACCGGTTGCAGGGCGAAGCAGACCCCGCAACGCCTTGCTGCACAAGGGCTGCGCGTGCCTGCGCAGTCCTCGGGGCGGGCCGGTCGAGTACGCCGCGCCAGCATTCAGTCACAACCTGTTCTAGAATTACGCGGCTTAACGCCGGATTTCCCCATGCCTTTCGTTGTCACCGAAAACTGCATCAAGTGCAAACACACCGATTGCGTGGAAGTGTGCCCCGTGGATTGCTTCCATGAAGGCCCGAACTTCCTGGTGATCGACCCGGACGAGTGCATCGACTGCACCCTGTGCGAACCGGAATGCCCGGTCAACGCGATTTTCCCCGAAGACGACGTGCCCGCCGGGCAGGAAGTGTTCGTGGGCCTCAATGCCGAGCTGGCCAAGGCCTGGCCGGTGCTGACCGTGCGCAAGGACCCGCCCGCCGACGCCGGCGAATGGGACGGCAAGCCGGACAAGCTGCCACTGCTGGAACGCTGAGCCCCCAAAGCGGCGGCAACGAAAAAGGGCGCCATGGGCGCCCTTTTTCGTATCGCTGACAGATGACGGGTAGTGCCGGCCACTGGCTGGCTGCTCCCGGGCCCAACGCCTTCAGCGCCGAGCCGGTCCGGACCTGCCGCCGGCGTCCCTTACGGAGCCAGCTTCGCCTTCAGCTCGCCCAGCAGCTTGGTCGGGGCGGCACCGGTGGCCGGCAGACCGCGCGGGTCGACGGCCGACACGTAGGCGCCGGCTTCCACGCCGACCACACGAACCAGGAAGTCGCTGCCTTCGTAGGCCACGTCATAGGAACCCAGCAGCTGTGCCTTGCTGGCGATCTTCACGCCGGCCACCGATTCCAGCGCGGTGCCGACCTTGCCGAATACCTCGTCCTTGCTGCCCGGCACGGTGAAGCCGGCCGCGTTGGTCGGGGCCTGGGTGGACGCTGCCGCCGGCGCCGGCCTGGCCGCCTGCGAGGCCAGCACCGGCACCTGGGCGGCCGGGCTGCCGCCCGGGGCGTTCAGGTCCGGCGGCACTTCCAGCGGACGCATTTCCGGCGCCAGCGCGTAGTCGCCCTTGGCCCCGCGCTTGAAGCAACCAGTGGTACCCACGAGGGTGGCAGTGGCCAGGATCGCGAAGGACAGCACGCGGATGGCGGAAACGGATTGACGCATGGGAATCTCCTGGGTGACCACGGGTGGTCAGTGGTTGGATAGTGCTTCCAGCGCACCGATGTCGGTGGCCAGGTGTTCGGCAGCGGCGTGATGCGCCGCGGACAGGGACAGCAGCGGCAGGCGAAGCCCGTGGCCGATGCCGATCCGGCGCAGCAGGTCCTTCACCGGGATCGGATTGGACTCCACGCCGCAGAATTCATGGAACGGCTCCAGGCGGGCATCCCACGCCTCGGTCGCCTCGCGCTCGCCGGCCGCGGCCAGGTCGCACATGCGTCGGTAGGCGCCCGGCAGCGCGTTGGAGCCCACCGAGATCAGGCCATCCACGCCGGACAGGATCGAGCGCGCCGCAGTCCCGTCATCGCCACTGAGCACGGCAAAATCGGCCGAACGCAGCGCCATCAGGGCCTGCACGCGGCCCACATCGCCCACGGCTTCCTTGATACCCACGATGTTCGGGTGCGCGGCCAGCACGGCCACGGTTTCGGGCCGCATGTCGCAGCCGGTGCGCCCGGGCACGTTGTACAGGATCACCGGCAGCCCGCCCTGGTCGGCGACGGCGCGGTAGTGGGCAATGAGCCCTTCCTGGGTGGGCCGCACGTACGGCGGGGTCACCACCAGCGCATGGGTGGCGCCGCTGGCGGCGGCCCGGCGGGTCTGTTCGATGGTTTTCGCCGTGCCCGACAGGCCGGTCCCGGCCAGCACCGGGATGCGCCCGGCCACGGTTTTGACCGCGCTGCGCAGCAGCTGGTCGTACTCGTCGTCGGACAGGGTCGCGGCCTCGCCGGTCGAACCGGCCACCACCACCCCGTGAACGCCACCCTCCAGTTGCAGGTGCAGCAGGCGCTGCCAACCGTCGGGATCCAATGCGCCATCGGCCTTGAAAGGCGTGGCCAGCGCGGTGATGAGACCGGAAAGGGACAAGGAAACGTTGCTCGGAAGAAAGGGGGAACCCAGCGGGCCTAAACGCCGGCCGGATGTAGGTTGCATGTTACTTGCGGGTCGAAAGCACGGGCAAGTATGCTGGACTCCGGCGAACGTGCCGTCGCCGGCCGTTCAGACTCACCTTGCATCACCCGGAACCCTCTTGACCGACACCACGCCGCGGCCTGCGCCGACCGAAAACCATCTCCTGATCAACGCCTACACGACGCATCCGGAGTCCCCCCTGCTGCCTGTCACACGGCGTATCTCCGACAGCGGTTGCAACCTGGTTGATGCACGCCTGGCCACGGTCGGCCGCGATGTCTCGGTGACCGCGCTGGCCACCGGCTCGTGGGACGCGGTGGCCAAGCTGGAAGCCATGCTGACCCGGCTCGAGCGCGAAGAAGGCCTGAAGCTGGTGTGGTACCGCACCGGTGCCAAGCAGGCGCAATCCAACCTGCTGCCGTACATCGTGGAAGTGATTGCCGCCGACAAGCCGGGCATCCTGTTCCAGCTGGCCGATTTCTTCGACCGCCAGGGCATCACCATCGAAAACCTGCAGAGCACCCGCTACCGGGCGATGCAGACCGGCGCGGAGATGTTCTCGGCGCAGGTCACCATCGGGGTGCCGGCCAACATGCACATCGCCGCGCTGCGCGACGATTTCCTCGAATTCTGCGACCACCTGAACCTGGATGCCATCATGGATCCGATGAAGTTCTGATTGTTCGCGCGTTCGTCACGGGCGCGCGGCGTTTCATGCAGGTGTAATGGCACGACCCCAGGATCCGGAAAGGAACCCATGAACGACGGCGACACCCTGGACAGCACCACCCTCGCACTGCCGCTGGCGTTGTCCGGCGGCGAGCACACCTCCCTCGGCGCACTCGCCGGCCAGTGGCTGGTGCTGTATTTCTACCCGAAGGACAGCACGCCGGGCTGCACCACCGAAGGCATCGACTTCAACGCGCTGCTGCCCGAATTCACCCGCCTCGATGCGCGCGTGTTCGGTGTTTCCCGCGATTCGGTCAAATCCCACGACAACTTCTGCGCCAAGCAGGGCTTCGCCTTCCCGCTGATCAGCGACGGCGACGAAGCGCTGTGCACCGCCTTCGACGTGATCAAGCTCAAGAACATGTACGGCAAGCAGGTGCGCGGCATCGAGCGCAGCACCTTCCTGATTTCGCCCGACAGTCGTATCGTGCAGGCGTGGCGCAAGGTCAAGGTGGCCGGCCACGCAGACACCGTCCTTGAAGCCCTGAAGGCCGCGAAAACCCAGTGACCAACCTGCACCCCCCAATGGCCATCACCCTGCCCTGCAGGCTGTGATGGCTTGTCCCTGTTCTGCCACCAGGAAATGACGATGACCCGAGGCAAGCGCATCTACGTTCTGGATACCAACGTGCTCATGCACGATCCGACCGCGCTGTTCAAGTTCGAGGAGCATGATGTCTACCTGCCGATGCAGGTGATCGAAGAGCTGGACAACGGCAAGAAGGGCACCACCGAGGCCAGCCGCAACGCGCGCCAGGTCAGCCGCTTCCTCAACGAGCTGGTGCAGGCGTCGGGCCTGGACAACCTGGCCGACGGCATTCCGCTGCAACGGCCCAACGGGCTGCAGCTGCGCGGCAAGCAGAGCGTGGGCCTGCTGCGGTTCCAGACCAGTCACTTCGATGCGGGCAAGAGCTTTGGCGCGGTCATCCCGGACAACGCCATCCTCGGCGCGATCCTGGCACTGAAGGAACAGATCCCCGAGATCCCGGTGGTGTTCGTCTCCAAGGACATCAACCTGCGGATCAAGGCGGCCATCGCCGGCATCGTGTCCGAAGACTACGAAAACGACCGCGCGCTGGATGATTTCAGCCTGCTCTACACCGGCGCCACCGAACTGCCGGAAGATTTCTGGAAGAAGCACACCGACAACCTGCGCAGCTGGAGCGACAAGGGCCGCACCAGTTACGAAATCATCGCCAGCGAAGACGAGAACTGGCACCCCAACCAGTATGCGTACCTGCCCGGGGACGATGAAGTCGAACTGCGCGTGGCCAAGGTGGATGGCGACAAGATCACCCTGTCGCTGGTCAACGACTTCCGCCACGGCAGCCACGCGGTGTGGGGCATCAGCGCGCGCAACCGCGAGCAGAACTTCGCCCTCAACGCGCTGATGGACCCGGAGATCGATTTCGTCACCCTGCTCGGCACCGCCGGTACCGGCAAGACCCTGCTGGCGCTGGCCGCCGGCCTGGCCCAGACCATGGACCAGCAGCGCTACCGCGAGATCATCATGACCCGCGCCACGGTCAGCGTCGGCGAGGACATCGGCTTCCTGCCCGGCACCGAGGAAGAGAAGATGACGCCGTGGATGGGCGCGCTCACCGACAACCTGGAAGTGCTCACCCACACCCAGGAAGGCGGCGCGTGGGGCCGCGCGGCCACCAACGACCTGATCGCCAGCCGGATCAAGATCCGCTCGCTGAACTTCATGCGCGGGCGTACCTTCCTGTCGCGCTACCTGATCCTGGACGAAGCGCAGAATCTCACCCCCAAGCAGATGAAGACCCTGATCACCCGTGCCGGCCCCGGCACCAAGATCGTCTGCCTGGGCAACGTCGAACAGATCGACACCCCATACCTGACCGAAACCACCTCGGGCCTGACCTACGCGGTGGACCGCTTCAAGAACTGGCCGCACAGCGCCCACGTCACGCTGCGTCGTGGCGAGCGTTCGCGCCTGGCCGACTACGCCTCGGAGGTGTTGTGAATCGTCCCCTGTCCCGTGCCGTCCTGCCGCTGGCGCTTGCTGCGCTGGCGGCGGCCTGCACGCCCGCCAACGTCCGTCCGGGCGCCAGCGTGCCCACCGCGGTCAAGACCGGCCAGTCCTGGGTGGTCACCCGCCCGGTGATCGCCGCCCAGGTGCTCGACACCTGCTCACGTTCCAGTCCCGGCCGCGAGGCCGGGGCAGTCACTGGCTACTGGGCGCCCAGCCGCCAGCAGGTGGAACAGCTGGAAGCCCAGCTGCCCCGGCTGGAGGCCCAGGTGCCCAACGCCGGCGATTTCGACCGGCAGTACGTCGGCATCGAGATGGGTGGCAGGCAGGTGATCTACCTCAACGCCTTCCATCTGCCGGACGGTGCCGATATCGACCCCTCCCGCGACGCCATCCGGGTGTGTGACGGCGGCGCACAGTTCTGGGGCGCGGTGTTCGACCCGGCGACCGGCACCTTCTCCGACGTGCAGTTCAACGGCCCGCCGAAGGGCCGGTGACCATGGCGCTGACCGTGCCGTGATGAGCCGCCCGCACGCCGGATGAGCATCCGGCTTCCGACATGGGTATGGATCGGTGCGATCGCGCTGTCCTGCGTGGCCGGCATGGTCAACGTGGTCGGCTTCCTGGGATTCGAGCACCAGGCGGTAAGCCACATGACCGGCACCACCAGCCAGCTGGGCATGGCGCTGGCACAGGGCGACTGGCGCGTGGTGGGCCACCTGTGGGGCCTGCTGATCGCGTTCTGCCTGGGCGCGATGCTCAGCGGCATGATCGTGCAGGACAACACCCTGCAGCTGGGCCGCCGCTATGGCGTGGTGCTTACGCTGGAATCGCTGTTGCTGCTGGCCGCCATTCCACTGTTCAAGCAACAGCAGATCTGGGGCGCACTGGCCGCGGCGATGGCCTGCGGGCTGCAGAACGCCATGGCCACCACCTTCAGCGGCGCTGTGGTGCGCACCACCCACCTCAGCGGCATGTTCACCGACCTGGGCATCGGCCTGGGCCACCTGCTGCGCGGACTGCCGTTGCCGATCCGGCGCCTGACCCTGAGTGGCTTGATCGTCAGCGGCTTCCTCGCCGGCGGCATCGTGGGCGCCTGGCTGTTCCTGCGCTGGGGGTACGACGCGCTGCTGGCCCCTGCCCTGCTGACCGGCTGCACCGGCCTGGGCTACATGCTGTTCCAGCAATGGCGGCACTGGCGCCCGCACTGAGCAGCACGCCCGCGGCAAACACTGCACAATCGCCGCATGACTCCCTCTTCTCCCGTTTCCGCCCTCACCATCGCCGGTTCCGACTCCGGCGGTGGCGCCGGCATCCAGGCCGACCTCAAGGCGTTTGCCGCGCACCGCGTGCATGGCCTGTCGGCGATCGCCGCGCTGACCGCGCAGAACACCCGGGGCGTCACGGCGGTCCACGTGCCGCCGCTGGCGTTCCTGCAGGCGCAGATCGACGCCTGCTTTGCCGACTTCGACATCCATGCCGTGAAGCTGGGCATGCTGGCCAATGCCGAGGTGATCGGGCTGGTGGCCGACGCGCTGGAGAAGTACCGTCCCACGCACGTTGTGCTGGACCCGGTGATGGTGGCCACCAGCGGTGCCAAGCTGCTCGAAGACAGCGCGCTGCATGCGATGCGCACGCGCCTGTTGCCGCTGGCCACGCTGCTGACCCCGAACATCCCCGAAGCGGAGCTGCTGCTCGGCCGCACCATCACCACCGCCGACGAAGCCGAAGATGCCGCTGCGGCCCTGCTCGACCTGGGCACCGGTGCGGTGCTGCTGAAAGGCGGACACCTGCACGAGGGTGCCCGCGTGGTTGACCGCTTCTTCGACGGCGTCACCCGCGACGAGTTCATCCACGCGCGCCTACCGGTGGACGCGCATGGCACCGGCTGCACGCTGGCCTCGGCGATCACCGCGCAGCTGTGCCAGGGCCTGTCGTTGCCCAACGCCTGTGAAGCGGCCATCGACTACGTCGCCCGCGGCCTGCAAGGCGGGTACTACCCGGGGCGCAGCGAGGTGCTGGTGATCGACCACGTCGGCGCGGCGCGCCCGGCATGATCGAGACGCTGACGTTGCCGGTCGTGGCCGCCGACGGCCACCGCTTCGACGTTCTGGCCCGCGTGCCGGCGCAACCACGTGCGCGGCTGCTGTGGTTGCCGGCACTGGGCGTGGCCGCGCGTCACTACCTGCCCTTGGCCGATGCGCTGGCCGCGCGCGGCATTGCCGTGTACCTGCACGAGTGGCGCGGCAACGGCAGCAGCAGCCTGCGCCCCGCGCGCGGGCAGGACTGGGGCTACCGCGAGATCCTCTACCACGACCTGCCGGCCAGCCTGGCCGCACTCGATGGCGGCACCGGCAATCAGGCCATCATTGGCGGGCACAGTCTGGGCGGGCAGTTGGCCTGCTGCTTTGCCGGGCGGCATCCCACGGTGTTCCAGCAACTGTGGCTGGTCGCCAGCGGCACGCCGTACTGGCGCACTTTCCCGGCGCCACGCGGCTGGACGCTGCCGCTGATCTACCGGTTCCTGCCCTGGCTGGCGCAGCGCCAGGGCGTGCTGCACGGGCGCCGCCTGGGGTTCGGTGGCACCGAGGCGCGCGGCCTGATCCGCGACTGGGCCCGGGTCGGGCTGAACAATCATTACGCGGGTGTCGGCATCACCGACGACCTGGAGGCCGGCCTGCGCCACGTGCGCGGCCATGCCACGGCCGTGGTGATGGCGCAGGACTGGCTGGCGCCGGTGCCTTCGATGCAGGGCCTGCTGGCCAAGCTGCCGCAGGTGCAGGCCTCGCTGCACGTGCTGGATGCCACGACGCTGGAAACGCGTGCGGATCACTTCGCATGGATGAAATCGCCGCAGGCCGTGGCCGCGCTGCTTTTTCATTCAGTTCAATGAAGTTCTTCACAAAGGCGTTGACGAATGCGGCTCACATCCGCATAATTCCGCTCCTGTTGACGCGCCCGTAGCTCAGTTGGATAGAGTACCTGGCTACGAACCAGGCGGTCGGGAGTTCGAATCTCTCCGGGCGCACCATCAACAGGTTGCCAACTCCGCCGTTGGCATCAGCAGTACAACGTGATGTAAATGCGCCCGTAGCTCAGTTGGATAGAGTACCTGGCTACGAACCAGGCGGTCGGGAGTTCGAATCTCTCCGGGCGCACCATTACATCGCAGCAGGCTTGCCTGCCCTCCCGTCGAACGTGGCAACACGTGTGGCAGGACGCAAAACCAGACAATGCAAATGCGCCCGTAGCTCAGTTGGATAGAGTACCTGGCTACGAACCAGGCGGTCGGGAGTTCGAATCTCTCCGGGCGCACCATTGCATCGATGAAAAAACGGCAGCCTTGGGCTGCTGTTTTTTTTTGCGTGCTGCAGTGAGTGCGCGCGCCGACCGGCTCGCCATGAACGTTGGAAGATCTGCCTGGAGCCGGCAGAGCCCGGCTCTACCGAACGGTCGAATATCTGCCTGCAGCCGGCCAGCGGCCGGCACCAGCGCGTCGGGCCGCGACGTCTATCGCGGGATCATCCGCGCGGCGCTTGCGCCTGCAGCCGCGCCATCACCATGCGGTCGGCCTCACGCGGCATCTGCGGCGCGGCGCACTGCGCGCCGGCACGCCCTTCCTGCGCGAGCCAGTCGTCCACCACGCCCCCCAGCAGGTCCAGCCGCAACGGCAGCGTGATGTGGTCTTCGCCCTGCATTTCTATGTAGTGCACGCGCGGGCTGGCCACTGCCAGCCGGCGCCCTTGGTCGACGCGCACGTGCTGGTCGTTCTGCCCGTGTACCAGCAGCACGCAGGCCCGCGTATCGGCCAGCGCGCGTGCCACATCGACACGGTCCAGGTCGAGGTCCAGGCGTTGACTGGCCGCGGCGATCACCGCGTCGATATCCTGCCCGCCGTAGCGCCAGCGCCCATAGGCCGCCATCGCCTGCGCCTTCCAGGCGGTCGGCTGCAGCGCCATCAGGTGCGGGATCATGCTACGGATGGCATCGCCGGCATTGGCGAAGGACTCCATCGCCACCACGCCACTGACCCGGTCGCCGAGCTTGTCGGCGGCAAACAGCGCCGTGGCCGCGCCGTAGGACACCCCGAACAGGTACAGCGGCCCAACCACTTCGCCACGCGCCTGCAATGCATCGATCACGTCGATCACATCGTCCGACTCGAACGTGCCGTAGCCCGACGGACCCGCACCGGACTGGCCATGGTTGCGCAGGTCGACGGTGACCACGCGGTAGCCGGCCTGGGCCAGCTGCAGCGACCACGGCAACATCGCATCACCATTCATCATCCAGCCGTGCAGCAGCACCACGGTGCCGCGCGGCGGCTGCGCCCGAAATGGCGTGGGCAGCGCCAGCGCAAGTCCGGTCTGCAGTGGCTCCCCGTTCTCGTGCGGCTGGGCCAGGTACTGGTAATGCAGGCCGTACTGGCCCGGGTCGAACGCCCGCCAGAAGATCGGTACGCCCGCACGGCTGGTGACCCTGCCGTGCCGGTTGGGCACGCCGTCCACCGCGGCAGCAATGCGCGCGGTGTCCAGCAACGTGGACACGCCACCGGGCGCGACCAGCCGATCGCTGAGCGACGTCGAGGCAGCGGTGGAGGTGAGCGAGGAGCAGGCAGCCAGCCACAGGCCGGCCCCGGCCAGCAACAACAGCAGCAGGCGCTTCATAGGGGACACAGGGAAAACCAGAGTGAGCCGCGCAGGTTACCGGCCGCCGACCGGCCGCTCTATCGCATCCAGATGACCGTGCGATGACAGCGCAGCGGCGATCCAGCTTGACCCCGCCCGGCGCCACACCTCACCCCAGCCAGGCCTGCATCGTCGGCCACCAGCCGGCCATCACCCGCGCGCCCTGCATCCGCGCCCGCCACCAGCGCAACGCAGCGCCCTCCTCGCCCGGCCGCCAGGCGAGCCAGAAGGTCTCATCGGGCTTGGGCTCCTCCACCTGCTTGATCACCAGCCGGCCCTGCTCCACTGCCTGCTGCACATACGGCGCTGGCAGGAAGCCGAAACCCAGCCCGGCGCATTGCAGGCGGAACTTGCTGACGGTATCGGGCACCGTCACCGTCTCCTGCCCCATCAGCAGGCCCACTGTCCGCGGCAGCAACCGCCGCGCCGAATCGGCCACCGCGATCGCGCAGTGCGCGGCCAGCTGCTCGCGCCCCAGGGGGCCCCGCGCGGCCGCCAGCGGATGCGAAGGTGACACCGCGAACACGAATTCCACTACACCCATCGGCTCCACGACGTAGCCGCCGCCGCTCGGCCCTTCGCCAGCCGCGCCCACCAGCAGGTCCGCGCGCCGGTCCAGCAGGGCCTCCCAGGTGCCCGACAGCGACTCGCTGATCAGCCGCACGCGGGTCTGTTCGGCCACCGCGCTGAAGGCACGCACGTCGTCGGCCAGCAACGCCGGCTGGAACATCGAATCCACCGCGACGGTCAGCTCCGCCTCCCAGCCCGAGGCCACCCGGCGCACCCGCACCTCCAGCTCGCGTGCGGCCCGCAGCAGGTGCCGCCCCTCTTCCAGCAGCGCCTGCCCGGCCTGGGTCAGCTGCGCGCGCGGACCCACCCGGTCGAACAGCTGCACGCCCAGGTCATGTTCCAGCTTGGACACCGTGTAGGAAATGGTTGACGGCACCTTGTGCAGCGCCTTGCCCGCGGCGGCGAAGGAGCCACGACGGTCGATGGCATCGAGGATCTGCAGGGCATCCAGGCTGAGCTTGAGCATTCGAATTTTTCGATGATGGCTTGCGAAACTATCCGTTTTTCAAACCCCAGGTGCAAGCGGATACTGGCGCCAACAGGAAAGGGACGCTGCAAACGCTTCCCCGCCCACCATCGAAACGATCGAATACCCTAGGAGATCCACCATGCTGCAGATCCGCAAGAGCACTACCCGTGGCAAGGCCGACCATGGCTGGCTGAACTCCATGCACACCTTCTCGTTCGCCAACTACTACGACCCGCGCTACACCAGCTTCGGCCCGCTGCGGGTGATCAACGAAGACCGCGTGCAGGGCGGCCAGGGCTTCGGCACCCACAGCCACGCCAACATGGAGATCATCTCCTACGTGCTCGGCGGCGCCCTGGAGCACAAGGACTCGATGGGCACCGGCTCGGTGCTGCGCTATGGCGACGTGCAGCGCATGAGCGCCGGCAGCGGGGTCAGCCACAGCGAGTTCAACCATTCGGCCGACGAGACCGTGCACTTCCTGCAGATCTGGCTGTTCCCCGACCAGGAGAACATCGCCCCGAGCTACCAGGAAACCCATTTCGCCCCCGAGGCCAAGCGCGGCCAGCTGCGCCTGATCGCCGCCAAGGATGGGCGTGACGGTGCCCTGCTGATCCACCAGGACGCCAACATCTACGCCACCATCCTGGACGGCAACGATCGCGTGCAGCTGCCGCTGGCCCCGCGTCGCGGTGCCTATGTGCAGGTGGCGCGGGGCCAGGTGCAGGTCAACGGCATCACCCTGGACACCGGCGACGCGCTGCAGATCAGCGACGAGGCCCAGGTGACGCTGGAAAACGCCAGCGATGCCGAAGTACTGGTGTTCGACCTGCCGCTGTAAGGCGATGCGATGCACGCAGGCGGCCCTGAACCGATCGGGGCCGCCTGCTGCGCATCAGGCCGCAGGCACCGGCGCGTCCGCGGCGATCAACTGCTGCTGCTTCAGCTCGGCCCAGAACGCGGCCGGGATGGCCACCGACATCGACGCCACGTTGGCCAGCACCTGTTCGGGCGTGCGCGCCCCGGGGATCACCGCCGACACCACTGCCGGCGCATCGGCGAACTGCAGCGCCGCGGTGCGCAGATCCACCCCGTGACTATCGCAGATGGCCTGCACCTTGGCGCGCTTGCCCGGCGCCCAGGCAGGCACCGTGCCGTCGTACAGATACCGCTCGCGCCCGGCCAAGTAACCGGCCAGCAGCGGCGACCCCACCACCACCGACGCGCCGTGCGCGGCGATCTTCGGGAAGGTGTCGTGCAGGGCCTGGTCGTGGTCCAGCAGCGAGTACTGGCAGGCTAGCAGGAAGATGTCCGGGTCGGCTTCGTCGATTGCACGGAGCGCAGGTTCGGGGCGGTTCACGCCGAATCCCCAGGCCTTGATCAGCCCCTCCTCGCGCATGCGGGTCAGCGCCGGCATCGCGCCCTTGGCGGCCTCGGCAAAGCGCTGCTCCCACGGCATGCCGAGGTCTTTCTCGTTGTCCGGGGACAGGTCGTGGATGAACACCACGTCCAGCTGCGACACGCCAAGCCGGTTGAGGCTGTCCTCCACCGAGCGCCGGGTGCCATCGGCCGAATAGTCGTAGCGGTAGTGGAACGGTGACGGTTCCTGCCACATCGTTTTCTGCAGTGCGCCCGTCGTGGCCGTCAGCAGGCGGCCGACCTTGGTCGACAGGGTGTACTCGCGTGCCGGGTGGTTGTGCAGGTGATGGCCGTAACGACGCTCACTGAGGCCCAGCCCGTACCAGGGCGAGGTATCGAAACAGCGCACGCCGGCCGCATAGGCCGCTGCCAGCGTGGCCTCACTGATGGCATCGGTGGTGGCCGCAAAGCCATTGCCGATCGCCACCCCGCCCAGCCCCAACCGGGTGTGCGGCCGGTAGCGCCCCGCCTGCCCCGCCGCATTGGTGGCCAGTGTGCGCGCACTGACCCGCCCGCGTGTCGGCAGTACGCTGCCGGGACCGGCGGCCTGGGCGAGCAACGGGGACGCCGCCAATGCGGCAGTGCCGACAGCGGCGGCGGAAAGAAACTGGCGACGTGCGTTCACGACGACTCCTGCAGGGCGGGCCAGTGCCCACCCTCGCATTCGCGCGGTGCACGCCATGCGTGGACGGCGTCAACGCGACGGCAATGGCGGCCTGGACCGCCTGCAGCACCCCGGCGCACGGGCCGGGGTGCTGCGCAGGATCAGAACGTGTACTTGAGGGTCAGCCGCACGTTGCGCGGTTCGCCCCAGGTGTAGGTGCTGTACCAGCTGAAGATCGTGTAGTAATGCTTGTCCAACAGGTTGTTGACGTTGAGCGTGGCCGACAGCTGGTCGTTGAACTCATACCGCGCCATCGCGTCCAGCAGCCAGTACGGCTCGGTGCGATGCACCAGGCTGGCACCGTCGGCCGGGTTGGTGATGGTGCCGAAGGTGCTGCCCTGCCAGCGCGCACCGCCACCCACGCTCCAGCCCTGCAGCGCGCCGCCCTGCAGGCGGTAGCTGGTGTGCAGGCTGAACTGGTCTTCCGGCTCCAACGTGGAGACCTTGACCGACTGCTGCCGCGCGATCTTGTGCGCGTAGCCGCCCTGGACCTGCCAGCCCGGCGCCACCTGGCCGGACATCTCCAGCTCGTAGCCCTTGGTGCGCACGCCCATCAGCCCGCGGTAGGCGATGCCACCGCTGGGGGTGCGCCCCCCGGTGGGTTCGGCGTAGTTGTCCTGGTCGAGCTGGAACACCGCCGCACTGGCGTTGAAGCGGCCCTCCAGGAACTCCGCCTTCAGGCCCGCTTCGTAGCTGCGCCCCTCCATCGGGTCGAGCGTCTTGCCCTGCTCGTCCTGGTTGCCCTGCGGCTTGAAGATGGTGCTGTAGCTGGCGAAGACCGAGAAGTTGCGGTTGAGGTCGTAGACCACGCCGGCGTAGGGCACGATCACGCCGCTCTCGTCGGTGTCCGGCGATGTGTAGTTGGCGATGCGGCTGCCGACGATCAGCTTCAGCGGATCGGCCAGGTCGAAGCGGCCCACCACGTAGGCACCGCTCTCGCGGGTCACCTGGTTGTCGCCGTAGCCCCACTGCCAGTCCGGCTCGGGCACGTCACCGGTCCAGCTGTAGTAGTCGGCAACGCCGCTGATGTAACCGGGCTGCGGCGAGTAACCATTGTTGACCCAGCGCTTGCGCGACACGCTGCCGCCCACCACCAGTTCGTGCTGGCGACCGAACCAGTCGAACGTGCCGCTGACATACAGGTCGGCGGCGTTGCTGGTGGTCTTGCCGATGTATTGGCCCAGCCACATGCTCACGCCCTCCCCCGTCACCGGGTCCGGGTTGCCACCGGCGGCCGCGCCGAGCGAGGCGTCGTACCCGTTGACCTGGTGGTTGAGCTGCAGCTTGGCCACCCAGTCGTTGCCGAAGGTGTGCTCCAGCGTAGCGAAGGCCGTGCGGCTGTACTGGCCCCAGCGGCTCCAGCGCGCCCCGTTGTTGAACGAACGCGGCATGTCGTTGAAGGTGCCGGTGCTGTCCAGCAGCGGAATGCCGCCCCAGCTGGAACCGCGCGGATCGCTGTCCTGGTAGTCGGCGCCGACGGTGAGCAGCGTGCTGTCGTCGAGATCGGCTTCCAGGATGCCGTAGAACACCTGGTTGCTGCGCTGGTAATGGTCAACGTTGGAATGCTTGTCCTGGTAGGCACCGACCACGCGGCCACGCACGCGGCCACTTTCGGTCAGCGGCCCGCCCACATCCACCTCGGCGCGGTAGGTGTCCCACGACCCCACACCCAGCGTGGCACTGCCGGCCAGTGCGCGGGTCGGCTTCTTGCGCACCAGGTTGATGGTCGCGCCGGGGTCGCCCATGCCGGTGAGCAGGCCGGTGGCGCCCTTGAGCACTTCCACGCGGTCGTAGATGGCCATGTCGCTGAGTGTGTTGCCGGCCGAATAGGCCGAATCACGCGCCATCGGAATGCCGTCGTACTGGAAGTTCTGCACCGCGAAGCCGCGCGCGTAGTACTCGGTGCGTTCGCTGTCGTAGGTGACGATGCTGATGCCCGGGGTGACCTTCATGACATCGTCGATGCCGTTGAGCGCGAAGTCGTTCATCTCCCGCCGGGTGATCACGCTGATCGACTGCGGCGTCTGCCGCGGGCTCAGCACCAGCCGGGTCGCGGTGGCGATCGTGCCCGGGGTGTACGAATCACTGCCTTCGGTGACGGTGCCCAGCTGATTGGCGGTGACCTGCACGGTCTGCAGGGTCTGGGCCGCGTCATCCTTCGGCGGCGCAGGCGCATCGTCTGCCTGTGCGGTCGTGGCGAACACGGCAAGGCCAAGTGCACTGGCCAGCGCCAGGCTCAGCGGGGACATCGACGGCGACGGCGCAGTGCGGCCGGCGCGGGTAGGGACAACACGGAACGAAGCGACGGACACGACAACGCCTCCAGCAAGGAAAGAAGTCCTCTGGCGGCGGCTGGAGGGAAAGGGAGATCGAAGGCTGCAACGCCTTCAGTGCGGCGCGATTCTACTCGCGCTACCGGTCGCTGTCGCGGGCCCCGGTGGCGCCGCGTATTACAGGGCCTTCACCGGCCGCAGTGCGTGGCGGGGCAGGAAATTAGCAAAACTACTAACTCACCGGTAGACTGTGTGCCGGCATGCGTCTCCGCTGCGCATGCACTCACAACGGCCGACGAGGCACGCACATGATCGATTTTTCTCCCGCCCAGCGCGGCGGCCTTCCGCCCTTGACCGGCACCCGCTGGCCGATCCGGTGCGGCCATGGCTTTTCCGCCGAAGAACTGGCGCAGCTGCGCGACGGCCTGTGGCCCCGCGCAAGCGACGACCGCTGGGCGGTGTGGCTGGACGGCAGCACGTTGCGGTGCTGGCGCGCGGTGACCAGCGGCTGCATCTACGAAAGCCTGATCGTCATGGCCGACGACGGCAGCGGTACCGCCGTGGTCCTGGATGTGCTGGACGATGCGGCGCAGTACCAGCGCGCCAGCACCGACAGCGCCGAACTGGAGCGCTTTGAAGGCGTAGTGCGGCTGGCGCTGGCGCAGGCACGCGCCGCGTAATCACCGGGCGGCGCGCATGGCGCGCCCCGCGTCAGGCGATCAGGCCACCCGGCGCGGCCGGCGCGGCCGGCGCATCCTGCAGCCCGGCCAGGGCCTGCTGCAGTTCGCGCATCCGGAACGGTTTCTGCAACCCATGCCGTGCCCGCAGGTTCGGCGGGATCGCGGTGCCGTCATAGCCGGTGACGAACATGTAGGGGATGCCGCGCGCCTCCAGCGCTTCGGCGATCGGGAACGACGGGGTACCGCCGAGGTTCACGTCCAACATGGCGCAATCGATGCCGCCCCGCTGCAGGGCGGCCAGCGCAGCATCGACGCTGGCGACCACCGCCGCTACCTCATACCCGAGTTCGATCAGGGAGTCTTCGACCATCATCGCCACCAGCGATTCGTCTTCGACCAACAAGACACGCGCCTTCATGGGTAAACCTCGTGTGCATCATCAGGCAAGGGGATCGTAACGCGGAACGTGACACCCTCGGGGTCAAAGGCCAGGTCCACGGCTCCCCCCATGTCATGTTGGAGCCCGCGTTCGAGCAACCGCGAACCAAAGCCGCGCTGGGCCGGCGGCTGTACCTGCGGGCCGCCCCGCTCTCGCCACACCAGCTCCAGCACCTCACCCTCGCCGCTGTGGTGACGCTGCCACGCAATATGCACCGCCCCGTGTGGCGTGGACAACGCGCCATGCCGCGCCGCGTTGGTACACAACTCGTGCAGCGCCATGGCCAGGGCCATCGCACGGCGCGGGTCGATGCGGCACGGTTCGCCCTGCACGTCGAACTGACGTGCATCGAACCGGCCCTGGGCGGCAAGTCCGCGGGCCAACTCGGCGACGTCGGCACTGTGCCAGTTCTCACGGGTCAGCATGTCGTGCGCGCTGGCCAGCGCCAGCAGGCGCTCTTCGATCTTGCCGCAGGCGTCGTCCATGCCATCGGCATTGGCGAAGGTCTGCCGCGCGATCGACTGTACCGTGGCCAGCGTGTTCTTGACCCGGTGGTTCAATTCGTTGACCAGCAACTGCAGGTGCTCCGCATGACGGGTGCGGTCGGTGATGTCGCGGGTGCTCCCGGCAATGGCTTCGACCTGGCCGTCCGGCCCGAACACCGGGGTAAAGATGTAGTCGTAGACCCGGGTGCCTTCGGTGGTGTGCGGGAACGGCACCTCGCCACGCACCGGCCGCCGGGTGGCGATCACCTGCTCGATCTCGTCGTCATGCATGGCCGCATGCCAGGGCGCATAGCCCAGCTCCAGGCAGGTCTTGCCGGCCGCTTCCTCCCATCGCATGCCCCACATGTCCAGCAATGCCTTGTTGGCATAGATGAAACGGTGCTGCAGGTCGAAGACATACGACAGGTCGGGCGTGGCCTGCAGGAGGGCCTCGTAGATGCGCCACTTGGCAGTGTCGTGTTCGTGCAGCACAGGGGAGGCAATCGGCGGGGCGGGTGAAGACCATAGAGGCCCACCCGTGAAAAACGGGTCAGCGCAGCGCCCCTGCGTTCATCCTGCACGCCGCGGCTGGCCGGCGTTCGCCGCCAGCCGGCGACCGATGCCCAGTACCTCCGGCACCTCAGCGCGGACGCGCGCCTGCGGCAAGAAGCAGCGCCTCGATCTGGCGGTAGCCGCGCTGGCGCGCATGCTGCAGCGGAGTCGTGCCCTCGCCATCGGGCAGGTTCACGTCGGCCTTGGCCGCAATGAGCTGGCGGACGATCTGCACATGTCGAGGCCCGCCATCGCTCAGGGTGATCGCCTCCAACAACGCCGTCCACTGCAGGTTGTTGACGTGATCGACGTCGACGCCCGCCGCGATCAGCGTCGCCACCGCCTCCACATGACCACGCTCCGCGGCGGGAATGAGCGCGGTGCCACCGTAACGGTTGGTACTTTCCAGGTCCGCACCCGCGGCCAGCGTTGCGCGCAGGATGTCCAGATGCCCGCGGGCGCCGGCGTACAGGTACGGGCTGTCCTGGATGGCATCCTTGGCGTTCACGTCGGCACCGGCCTGGATCAGGGCTCGCGCAGCCTCCACGTGGTTGTGGTGGGTGGCGACCAGCAACGGCGTGGCCTTTGCCGCGTTGCGTGCATCCACCGAAGCCCCTTGGCCCAGCAGCGTACGCACCGTCGCGGCATCCCCCTTTTCCGCGGCGCGATGCAGCCGCTCATCCAGCGAGGCGGCACTGATCGGCGGGACCACGCCCGTGAACATGCTCATGACCATCCAGCATCGCAGCGCCATCGGTCCCATCGGAATTTTCCTGCTCCTGATACGGCCGCGTCCCGCAGGACGCATTGGACAACGACCGTAGCCGAGCCGGCGGACAGGCACCAATGAAGAATCGTGATCGGCTCCATTTGCCCAGCGAATACGACGAGGACCCGTGATGCGCTCCCCGGCCCTCACCGCCCTGCTTGCTGCGCATGAGGCGGGACAGCAGCGGGACGGATTGGAAGGCAAAAAAAAGCCCCTGAGCGTGCGCTCAGGGGCTTTTCTACAACTGGCGGAGCGGGAGGGATTCGAACCCTCGATAGAGTTTTAAGCCCTATACTCCCTTAGCAGGGGAGCCCCTTCAGCCACTCGGGCACCGCTCCAGTGTTCTGGTTCCGCCGCTGCGTTGAATCATCTCAGCGGGGGCGCGAATAATAACGTTTTCCGCGCCCGAAGGTAAAGCCTTAATCCGAAGAATTTTCACTTCCGGATGCATTGGGCTCATCGCCGCGCTGGATCCGCTGGTAAATCTCTTCGCGGTGCACGGCCACATCCTTTGGAGCAGTGATACCGATACGCACCTGGTTGCCCTTGACACCGAGCACGGTCACGCTGACCGAATCACCGATCATCAAGGTTTCGCCTACGCGGCGAGTCAGGATCAACATTTTTGCAAGTCTCCAGGGAACCGGTGGATCTTCCCCACCGGCTCGGCGCCCAGCCAAGGAACGCCACACGACAAAGGGAAAGGATTAGCCATAGTACCGTCAGGCCTCCCGCCCCTTCAAGGAGCAGGAGGCTTCAGGTGTTCAGATACGGGGGGTAACCCAGTCGACAACGGCGGCGAGTGCAGAAGCAAGGGCGGGCCCGTCCTCGCCACCACCCTGGGCGAGATCCGGGCGGCCGCCGCCCTTGCCCCCGATCTGACTGGCGATATGGGACAACAGTTCCCCGGCCTTGACCTTGCCCATTGCACTGCCGTTCACGCCCGCGACCAGGACTGCCTTGCCGTCCTGGGTACCGGCCAGCACGATCACCGCGTTGCCCAGTTGCTGCTTGAGGCGGTCGATTGCGTCACGAAGCGCCTTGGCATCGAAGCCCTCCAGGCGCGCAGCCAGGATCTTGATGCCGCTGACCTCGACCGCCGACGCGCCGAGGTCGGCGGTGGCGCCTGCGGCCTGCTTGGCCTTCAATGCGTCCAGTTCGCGTTCCAGCTTCTTCTGGCGCTCGCCAAGCTGGCGGATCTTCTCCACCACGTCGCCGGCATTGCCGCCGAGCAGCGTCGCCGCTTCGCCCAGCACGGCCTCTTCGTGGGCCACGTAATCCAGCGCGCCCTGCCCGGTCACCGCTTCAATGCGGCGCACGCCCGAGGACACACCCCCTTCGGAGGTGATCTTGAACAGGCCGATGTCACCGGTGCGGCCCACATGGGTGCCACCGCACAGTTCGGTGGAGTAGTCGCCCATCTTCAGCACGCGCACGTTCTCGCCATACTTCTCGCCAAACAGCGCCATCGCGCCGAAGTCCAGCGCTTCCTGCATGGCCATGTTGTGTACTTCGACGGCGTTGTTGGCCCGCACCTGCGCATTGACCTTGCGCTCGACGACCGCCAGGTCCTCGGCGCTGATCGGCGCGAAGTGCGCGAAGTCGAAGCGCAGACGGTCCGGCGCCACCAGCGAGCCCTTCTGCTGCACGTGGGTGCCCAGCACTTCGCGCAGGGCGGCGTGCAGCAGGTGGGTGGCGGAGTGGTTGAGGATGGTGGCGCCGCGGCGCTCGCCATCGACCTGGCCACGCAGCACATCGCCCACCTTCAGGCTGCCCTGGGTGATCGTGCCGACGTGACCATGGAACTGGCCCGCGAACTTCTGGGTGTCGCTGACCTGTACCTGCCCGCCCGCACCGGCAAGTTCACCGGTGTCGCCGACCTGGCCGCCGGATTCGGCATAGAACGGGGTCTGGTCGGTGATCACGATCACCTCGTCACCGGCCTGCGCCGCCTCGACCGGGCGACCGTCCTTGAGCACGGCCAGCACCGTCAGGCCGTCGGCCTGCAGGCGGTCGTAGCCCAGGAACACGGTCGGCTTGAGCGTGGCCACCAGGTCTGCGGACAGCGTCACGCCGCCACCGAACTTGCCTGCCGCGCGCGCGGTTTCGCGCTGGTTTTCCATCGCGGCGTTGAAGCCGTCCATGTCCACCGTCATGTCGCGCTCGCGGGCGATGTCGGCGGTCAGGTCGACCGGGAAGCCATAGGTGTCGTACAGGCGGAAGGCATCGACGCCCGGGATCACGCCGTCGCTGACCTTGGCCGCCACGTCGTCGAAGATCTTCATGCCCGAATCGAGAGTTTCAGCGAAACGCTCTTCCTCGGCCTGCAGTGCGCGCACCACGGTGTCGGCCTGGGCCGGCAGTTCCGGATAGGCCACGCCCATCTGCTCGACCAGGGTCGGCACCAGCTTGCTGAAGAACGGCTGGCGCACGCCCAGCATCCAGCCATGGCGCAGCGCGCGGCGGATGATCCGGCGCAGCACGTAGCCACGACCTTCATTGGACGGCAGCACGCCATCGACGATCAGGAACGAACAGGCCCGGATATGGTCGGCGATGACACGCAGCGACTTGTTCTCCAGGTCGGCCATGCCGGTAAGTTCGCTGGCCTTGCGGATCAGCGCCTGGAACAGGTCGATTTCATAGTTGGTGTGCACGTGCTGCAGGATCGCGGCGAGGCGCTCCAGGCCCATGCCGGTGTCCACGCACGGCGCCGGCAGCGGCACCAGGGTGCCGTCGGGCTGGCGATCGAACTGCATGAACACCAGATTCCAGATCTCGATGAAGCGGTCGCCGTCTTCGTCCGGCGAGCCCGGGGGGCCGCCGGCGATGTGGTCGCCGTGGTCATAGAAGATCTCGGTGCACGGGCCGCACGGGCCGGTTTCAGCCATCTGCCAGAAGTTGTCCGAGGCGAACGGTGCACCCTTGTTGTCGCCGATGCGCACGATGCGCGCTTCCGGGATGCCGATCATGTCGCGCCACAGCGCGTAGGCCTCGTCATCGGTCTGGTAGACCGTGACCAGCAGGCGGTCGGCCGGCAGCTTCCAGACCTGGGTCAGCAGCTCCCAGGCCCAGGCAATGGCGTCCTTCTTGAAGTAGTCGCCGAAGGACCAGTTGCCCAGCATTTCGAAGAAGGTGTGGTGGCGCGCGGTGTAGCCGACCTGATCCAGGTCGTTGTGCTTGCCGCCGGCGCGCAGGCAACGCTGGACGTCCGCGGCGCGCACATAGCTGCGCTTCTCCGCGCCAAGGAACACGTCCTTGAACTGCACCATGCCGGAGTTGGTGAACAGCAGGGTCGGATCATTGCCCGGCACCAGGGGCGCCGACGGCACGATGGTGTGGCCCTTTCCCTTGAAGAACTCAAGGAAATCGCTGCGGATCTGGGAGGTAGTGAATGTGACGGATGCGTTCATGGGGGCTGGCTTTATGCGGGCCGGCCGGTCCATGGCACTCAGCCCCAATGGCCGGGTGTCGCTGCTGGACCGCCGAAACCATAAAGGGTATCAGGCCCGGGCCGCTCAGTCGTCAGGGTCGTAGCGGGTGGCGCGCCGAATGGTATCGCCGTCGAACCCGCGCCGGGCCAGCAGATCAGCCGCTTTACGGCGTTGCGGCAGCTCCTGGGGGCCGGCCTCGCCAAAACGGCGGCAGACCAGATCCCGGGCATTTTCAGCCCAATCGCCCTCGAAGGTGTCCATGGCCAGGGCGATCTGCTCGCTGTCCAGCCCATGGGTGCCCAGTTCGGCCCGGATATGGATCGGACCGTACCCGGTGTTGGCCCGGATCCGGACCAGGTTCTCGGCGAACCGGGTGTCGTCCTGCCAGCCGGCCTCGCTGAGCGTGTCGACCGCTGCCACGGCGGCCTCGGTCTCTATGCCCCGGGCCTGCAGCTTGCGGGTCAATTCCTTGCGTGAGTGCTCCCGGCGCACCAGCAGGCCCAGCGCCCGTTGGACCGGGGTCTGTTCACTGACACGGCGTTTACGGCGGGGTGCCGGGCTGTCGGAATCCTGCATGGCCACATTTACTCAATCAAATGCGCCGTCCCTGGCGCTCCCCCGTCGGGGAATACGGAAACCGCGGTGCAGGGCGAGCGTCACTGACGGCGCTGCCCTGCCCCGCAGGAAACTCACTCGGCGTCGTCTTCGGCGTCGTCGCCGCCTTCACGCACGGCTTCTTCCGGCTGGAACTTCTCGCGCAGTTCGGCTTCCAGACGCTGGGCAACCTGCGGGTTGTCGCGCAGATAGCCGCGGGCGTTGTCCTTGCCCTGACCGATACGCTCTTCGCCGTAGCTGTACCAGGCGCCTGCCTTCTCGACCAGCTTGGCTTCCACGCCCATGTCGATCAGTTCGCCTTCGCGGCTGATGCCTTCGCCGTACAGAATTTCAGTGATCACCTGCTTGAACGGCGGCGCCAGCTTGTTCTTGACCACCTTGATCTTGGTCTGGTTGCCGATGATCTCGTCGCCCTTCTTGATCGCGCCGATACGGCGGATGTCCAGGCGGACCGAGGCGTAGAACTTCAGTGCGTTGCCGCCGGTGGTCACTTCCGGGCTCTGGCCCGGCATCATCACGCCGATCTTCATGCGCAGCTGGTTGATGAAGACCACGAGGGTGTTGGAGCGCTTGATGTTGCCGGTCAGCTTGCGCAGCGCCTGGCTCATCAGACGGGCCTGCAGGCCCGGCAGCTGGTCGCCCATTTCGCCTTCGATTTCGGCCTTCGGGGTCAGCGCGGCAACCGAGTCGACCACCACGATGTCCACCGAGCTGGACCGCACCAGCATGTCGGCGATTTCCAGCGCCTGCTCACCGGTATCGGGCTGCGAGAGCAGCAGGTCGTCCACGTTCACGCCCAGCTTGGCGGCATAGATCGGATCCAGCGCATGCTCGGCGTCGATGAAGGCCGCGGTGCCGCCCTTCTTCTGGCATTCGGCAATGGCCTGCAGGGTCAGGGTGGTCTTGCCCGAGGATTCCGGACCGTAGATTTCAACGACGCGCCCCTTGGGCAGGCCACCAATGCCGAGTGCGATATCCAGCATCAGCGAGCCGGTCGGGATGACCTCGACCGCTTCGACGACGCGGTCGCCCATGCGCATCACGGCGCCCTTGCCGAACTGCTTTTCGATCTGGCTCAGGGCGGCGGTGAGGGCACGCTTTTTGTTTTCGTCCATCGGAGTGGTCCTTGCAGAGGTCGTGTCGGTGGAGGTGCTGTCTTTGGAAGTCTTCTTGGCCATGGGTTCACTTTAAGGCTGGCGTATCGCACAGGCTGAGATTCTGCCCGGCGTTCGGAAAAAAATTATCGGACATCCGTACCAACCTCAGCGGAACCAGAGAATCGCCACAAAAGACCGTGCTGTTATTGCGTAGGAAAAGGGTCAGCGGTTGGGCCGCAGCAGGCCGCAATAGAGGCCTTCAATAGCGAAGTCCTGGTCGGGCAGCACTTCGATCGGCTTGTAATCGGGGTTGCGCGGCAGCAAGCGGATGCGGTCCTTGCCCATCTTGAGCAGCTTGACCGTGATTTCGTCATCGATGCGGGCCACCACGATCTGGCCCGAGCGGGCGTCGCGGGTGCGGTGCACGCCGATCAGGTCGCCATCGAAGATGCCTTCGTCGATCATCGAATCGCCCTGCACCTTGAGCAGGTAATCCGGCGCGGGCGAGAAGAACACCCGGTCGAGCACCACGAAATCGTCGGACCCGATGTCGGCGCCGATCGGGAGGCCGGCGGCCACCCGGCCCAGCACCGGCAGGCGCAATACGTGGTCGGGCAATGCGGGCACCGACAGCGAGGCCGGCAGGCCGTCCTGCAGCGGCGGCGCCTGCACAAGCCGGATGCCGCGGGCCTGCCCGGGAATGCGACGGATCGCCCCGGCCTGCTCCAGCGCTTCCAGATGGTACTGGGCAGCGCGCACGCCCTTGAAGCCGAACGCGCGGGCGATTTCCGTCTGCGACGGCGGTGCGCCATCGGTCTCTATACGCTCGGCGATCAACTGCAGGATCGCCTGCTGGGTATCGGTTAGGTCCATGGTTAGTAGTATTACTACTAACGATGTGGGCACGCAAGTGCCCACAGAAGAAGAGCACGAAGCGGCAGGACCATCCCACCCTCACCGAAGCCCTCAGCACTCCGTAGCCACCGACCGTTGGTCGGTGACCGCGCGAACGCGCGGCCCTGCATGCCGGCGCGGATTCTTGTCGGCTTCGGCTGTGTTTCCGGGGTTTAGGGTGTGCAATCCCTTCGGTCAGGGGTCCATGACGCCGAAAGGGAGAGCAGCCACCCTCTACCGGGCGGTGTGTGATCCTTCGGCAAGCGCGTGTGGGCGAACCAGATCTGTGTTGGCTGAGCCGGTAGCCACTGACCAGGCGTTCATGGCCGGCGAAGGAAGGTCGGCGACGTAGCTGGTGGGTCATGAGGGCGGCCAGGTAGAGCAGCCGACCAACGGTCGGCTCTACGTGCCATCTGCCGCGTTGGCGGCAGATTGCGGGATCCTTCGGATCCCAGCGGCAGGAACCCTACGGGTTCTTGCCGCTGCGCCAGATCGAAAACAGTATCCACACGCCGCAGAAGCCCGCGCCGATGAAGCCAGCCACGCCCAGCGCCAGCAGCCAGCGGCTGGAGACGCCGCCTACGCTGTGCATGACGATGGACGAGCCGATGATGAGTGCGGCGGTCACGATGCCCATGACCAGCCGGTTGGCGGCGCGGTTGACCTGGTCGCCGAAGCCCTGCAGTGCGGTGGTTTCCACTTTCAGCTGCAGACGCCCCCGGCGCGCCATCTGCAGCAGGCGGCGCACGTCGCGCGGCAGGTCGCCGAGCAGGTCCATTACCCCGACCAGGCTGCGCTTGCCGCGTTTGAGCACCGCGCCGGGGGCATAGCGTTGCCACATTACCCGTTCCAGGTAGGGGCGCGCGGCACTGGCCATGTCGAACTGCGGGTCGAGCTGGCGGCCCATGCCTTCCAGGGTCAGGAAGGTCTTGATCATCAACGCCAGGTCGGCCGGCAGGGTCAGCGAGTACTGGCGCAGCAGCGTGGTGATGTTGCCCAGCATCAGGCCCATGTGCAGGTCCTTCAGCGGCACGCCCCGGTACTGGTCGACAAAGGTGCTGATGTCCTGCTGCAGCCGCGATTCGTCCACATCCACGCCGCCGGCCCAATCCAGCAGCACATCGGCCACCGCTTCGGGCTCCTGGCTGACCAGGCCGTGCAGCAGCTGCGCCACCTGGAAGCGACGCTGTTCGGAGATGGCCCCGACCATGCCGAAATCGATCACGCCGATCCGCCCGTCGCGCAGGTAGATGATGTTGCCCGGATGCGGATCGGCGTGGAAGCAGCCGTCCTCCAACACCATCTTGAGCACGATGTTGCCGCCCCGACGCGCCAGCTGCACCCGATCCAGTCCCGCCGCGTCGACGCCGGCGAGGTCGCGGCCGGGAATGCCATCCACGAAGGCCTGCACGTTGAGGCTCTCGCAGGTCCACTGCCAATGCACGTTGGGTATCAGGATGTCCTGGCGCCCCTGGAAGTTGCGGGCGATGCGCTCGGCGTTGCGGCATTCGGCGGCGAAATCCAGCTCACGTCGCAGCGATACCTGGAACTGCTGCACCACTTCGGCCGGGCGGTAGCGCTGCAGGTCCGGCAGGCGCGCCTCGACGATCTCGGCCAGCCGCGCCAGCAGGCGCAGGTCGGCTTCGATCACGTCGCGGATGCCGGGTCGGCGGATTTTCAGTACCACCGCCGTGCCGTCGTGCAGGGTGGCGCGGTGCGCCTGGGCCAGCGAAGCGGCCGCCATCGGGGTTTCATCCAGCCACGCGAACACCTCGGTGGCCGGTGCCCCCAGGTCGGCTTCCAGCTGCTCGCGGACCTGCGCATAGGGCAGCGCGGGCACCGCGTTCTGCAGTTCGGAGAACTCGGCGATCCAGTCCGGCGGGAACAGGTCCACGCGGGTGGCCAGCACCTGCCCGAGTTTGACGAAGGTGGGGCCCAGGTCCTCCATCGCCCGCCGCACCCGCACCGGGGCGGTCATGCGCAGCATCTGCGTGTCG
Organism: Stenotrophomonas sp. 364; assembly: GCF_009832905.1. Lineage (NCBI taxonomy): Bacteria > Pseudomonadati > Pseudomonadota > Gammaproteobacteria > Lysobacterales > Lysobacteraceae > Stenotrophomonas > Stenotrophomonas sp. 364. The sequence goes on along the minus strand of NZ_CP047135.1, from coordinate 1,382,551 downwards.
TTCCAGTGCAGCAGGCGACCGGCCCGTTCCAGCACGTCGGCCAGGCCGATCCGGCGCACCAGGTCGCCAAAGCCATAGCGGATCAGGACCGAGGCGATTTCCTGCAATCGCCCCAGGTCGCGCACGGTGCCCAGCGTTTCCCACATCGGTACAGCTCCTGTCGACGCACGCGCTCAGGATGTCACACCGGGGCGAAAATTCCCGTCAGTGCCTGCTGCACGGTCTGGCGGCGGATGGCATCGCGGTCGCCATCGAACTGGAACAGCTGCGCCCGGGCGTAACCGCCGCGCTGCTTCCAGCCGATCCAGACGCTGCCGACCGGTTTATCCGGGCTGCCACCGCCCGGACCGGCGATGCCGGTCACGGCCACGGCCATGCCGGCGCCGGAATTGATCAACGCGCCGGACACCATTTCCAGCACGGTTTCGCGGCTGACCGCACCGAACTGTTCCAGCGTGTGCGCGCGCACGCCGAGCAGGCGCTGCTTGGCCTCGTAGCTGTAGACCACCATGCCGCAATCGAAGAAGGCCGACGAGCCGGCCACGTCGGTCATCGCCTTGGCGATCCAGCCGCCGCTGCAGCTTTCGGCGCTGACCAGTTGCAGGGCGGCCTGCTGCAGGCGCTGGCCGACATCACGGGCGAGGACGCCGAGTTCGGCATCGGTGGGGACGTGCATGGGGATCCTGGAACAGGGGAGCGACTGCCCCGTTTTAGCCGAAATCGACGGCGGTGTCGTGTGCGGGGCGTGCGACGTAGTGTCGCGACCGGTGCCGGTGGTCGGCGGATGCACGTAGAGCCGGGCTCTGCCCGGCTGATGCCCTGACGCACGTAGAGCCGGGCTCTGCCCGGCTTGAAGGTGCCAAACAGCCGGGCAGAGCCCGGCGCGCCGGATCGCGAACAGCCGGGCAGAGCCCGGCTCTACGGGTGCGCTGGCAGCCGGGCAGAGCCCGGCTCTACGGGTGTGCTGGCAGCCGGGCAGAGCCCGGCTCTACGGGGCGTGGGCGTCGGCCGGGGTTACCACTCCGGCAGTTTTTCCGGGAGCAGGGCGCGGATCGGTTCGCCGCCCTCGCCCGCCGCCAGTTTCTCGGCTTCGGCGATGGGCAGGTCGACATCGAGCAACCAGCCGTCTTCGTCGGCCTGTTCGCTGCGCACCACTTCCAGCTGGTGCAGGCGCGAGCGCAGCCGGCCGGCACTGGGTGGCAGGCGAAGTTCGCCGGTGACATGCTGCAGGCCCAACCGCTTGCCCAGTACGGACTGCAGCAGCGGCAGGCCAAGCCCGTCGCGTGCGGAAATCCATACGCGCTCGCGGCGCGCCTCATCGGGGATGCCGTCCTGCGCGTCGTGACGCACTTCGGCACCATCGATGCGGTCGATCTTGTTGAAGACCAGCAGCTGCGGCAGATCACCGGCACCGACCTCGGCCAGTACTTCGTCGACCTGGGCGATGCGCTCTTCGCGGTGCGGATCGGCCGCATCAACGATGTGCAGCAGGAAATCGGCCTCGCGCGCTTCGCTCAGGGTCGAGCGGAACGCGGCCACCAGCTCATGCGGCAGATCGCGCACGAACCCGACGGTGTCGGCCAGCACGACGCTGCCGCCGGGCACGATGATGCGGCGCACGGTCGGGTCCAGGGTGGCAAACAACTTGTCGGCGGCATACGCCTCGGCACCGGTCAGCGCGTTGAACAGCGTCGACTTGCCGGCGTTGGTGTAGCCCACCAGGGCCACGCGCGGCAACTCGCTGCGCACGCGTGCGCGGCGCATCTGGGTGCGCTGCACTTCCACTTTTTCCAGCTTCTTCTGCAGCTGCTCGACCCGCTTCTGCAGCAGCCGGCGATCGGTTTCCAGCTGGGTTTCACCCGGGCCACGCAGGCCGATGGCACCGCCGCGCTGACGCTCCAGATGGGTCCAGCCGCGGACCAGCCGCGTGGCCATGTGGCGCAGCTGCGCCAGCTCGACCTGCAGCTTGCCTTCGTGGCTGTGCGCACGCTGGGCGAAGATGTCCAGGATCAGGCCGGCACGGTCGATCACCCGGCGCTCCAGGAACCGTTCCAGGTTGCGCTCCTGCACCGGCGACAGCGAATGGTTGACCAGTATCAGGTCGGCACCGGTGGCGTCGGCCGCGGCTTTCACCTCGTCCAGCTTGCCGGTGCCGATCAGGATCGACGGGTTGGGCCGATCGATGCGCGCGGTCAGCGTCGCGGCGATGCTGGCCCCGGCGGAGCGGGCCAGATCGGTGAACTCTTCAAGCACATCCTCTTCGAGCCGGCCGGAATGCGGCTGGATCAGGAGTGCGTGTTCGCCTCGCTTGGAACGGTCAAACACGCAATTCTCCGGAAATACCGAACGTATTACTCAACGTCGTCTTCACCTTGGACGCCTTCGGCGCCACCTTCATTGGACTGTACATAGCCGCCGCCCGGACCGACCCGCACGTTGCGCGCCGGCACCACGGTCGAAATGGCGTGCTTGTACACCATCTGGCTCACCGTATTACGCAGCAGCACCACGAACTGGTCGAACGATTCAATCGTCCCCTGAAGCTTGATGCCATTGACCAGATACACCGAAACCGGCACGCGCTCGCGCCGAAGTGCATTGAGAAACGGATCCTGCAGCGATTGCCCCTTGGACATTGCCAACTCCTGATTATTGTTTTTATGGTCTTCCGGCAGTTCCACGGCCCCCGCCGCCCACCGGAATCCTTGATGGTACACGGGCCGGAGGGGAGAAGGCGTGGAGTCAGCGTGCGACGAAGGTCGACACCGCGTCCGCCAGGGAAGCCTTATCCAGATGGGGGTCGAACCAGCGCACATCAAGCTCGCCCCGCAGCCAGGTCAGCTGGCGCTTGGCCAGTTGGCGGGTGGCCTGGATGCCCCGCTCGCGGAACTGGCTGGCACTGCCCTGCCCGTCCAGAAACTCCCACGCCTGGCGGTAGCCGACCGCGCGGATGGCCGGAAGGTCCAGCGGTGCCGCCACCCGCGCCATGTCCGGCAGCGCGCGCAGGGCGCGGACCTCGTCCAGGAAGCCGTGGGCCAGCATGGCGTCGAAACGGGTCTCGATGCGCTGGTGCAGCACGCTGCGCTCGCGCGGGGCCAGCACCAGCTTGAGGGTGCGCACCGGCAGGCGATCCACGCCGGGCAGTTTCTGCCATTCGCTGATCGGGGTGCCGCTCAGCCGGTACACCTCCAGCGCACGCTGGATGCGCTGCGGGTCGGTCGCATGAATGCGTGCTGCGGCCACCGGGTCGATGCCGGCCAGTTCGGCGTGCAGCGCCACCCAGCCCTCGGCGGCCGCCTGTTCGGCAATCCGCGCACGGGTGTCGGGATCGGCCGGCGGCATCGGCGACAGCCCCTGCAGCAGCGCACGGAAATACAGCCCGGTGCCGCCGGCCAGGATCGGCATGCGGCCACGGGCCACGATGTCGGCGACCGCGCGCGCGGCATCGGCGGCGAACTCGGCGGCTGAATAGGTCTGCCACGGATCGCGAAGGTCCAGCAGGTGGTGCGGTGCCTGCGCGCGTTCGACCGCATCCGGCTTGGCCGAGCCGATCTCCAGGCCGCGGTAGACCAGCGCCGAATCGACGCTGACGATCTCCCCGCCCAGCTGCTGCGCCAGCGCGATCGCGGTGGCGGTCTTGCCCGACGCGGTCGGGCCCATCACCGCGATCGCCAGCGGGCGCTGGTCCACGGCCATCAGACGTCGTCCGGCCAGCGCGGCATCGTCGGCGCTGCGTCCACGCGCGGCATCGGCACCGCATCCACCGCCGCCCACACCTTGAGGGCGTCGACCGTGGCGGCCACGTCGTGCACGCGCAGCAGCATCGCGCCGCGCTGGGCGGCGATCAGGTGCGCGGCGACCGAGCCGGCGACGCGGTCGCGCGGCTGCTCGCGGCCGGTCAGCTCGCCGATGCTGCGCTTGCGCGACAGGCCCGCCAGCATCGGCACGCCGAGGTCAAGAAAGCGCGCCGAGCGCGCCAGCAAGGTCATGTTGTGTTCGGTGGTCTTGCCGAAGCCGAAGCCCAGGTCGATGACCAGGTGCTTTTTGGCCACGCCGGCCATCTCCGCCTGGAACATGCGCTCGGTCAGGAAACGATGCACCTCGGCCACTACGTCGTGGTAATGCGGGGTGTCCTGCATGCTGCCCGGCTCGCCCTGCATGTGCATCAGCACCACGGGCACGCCGAGGTCGGCGGCTGCCTCGAGCGCACCGGGCTGACGCAACGCATGGATGTCGTTGATCATGCCGGCGCCGGCCGCCACGGCAGCACGCATCACGGCCGGCTTGAAGGTGTCGATGCTGATCGGCACCGTGGTTTCCGCCGCCAGCCGCTGAATGACCGGAATCACCCGGCGCAGCTCTTCGTCCTCCGGCACCGGCGCGCTGCCGGGACGGGTGGACTCGCCGCCGATGTCCAGCAGGTCAGCGCCCTCGGCGACCAGCTGCAGGCCATGCGCGACCGCGGCCTCCACGGTGTCGTGCGCGCCGCCGTCGGAGAACGAGTCCGGGGTGACGTTGACGATACCCATCACGCGCGGGCGATCCAGCCGCAGCACGCGGCCGCCGCAATCGAGCTGGGGGGAAATGTCGAACATGGGCAGGTCCACGGAATACGCCAGCGCGTAGTTTACGCCGGCGTACCGCTGCGACCGTCAGAGATCGCCGAGCTTGGCGCCGTCCACTGGATTGGCCAGCCATTGCGCCAGATCGCTGCCGATCGCATTCACGGTGCGCTCCAGCACGTCGCAAGAGCCCTTGAAGCCGGCGAACGCTCCGCCACGCGACGTGCGCCGCGCCGTGACCGAGGCGATCTGCTTCCCCTCCTGGAACAACACACCCCGCGCGGTGGCCGACTTGAAGTGGCCGGAGAACGCATTGCCGGCGCTCTGCGCCTCGACCAGCTCCAGCTGCAGTACCCGACCGTGGTCGGTGGGCAGCGCGGTGTCGAAGACGATGGTATTGCCATGCCTGGGGGCATCCTTGCCCAACGCGCTTGCCAGCTGCGCGCCGATGCGGCATTCGGTCTTGATGTTCTCGGCAATGTAGGAAGACGCCGCATAGGGCACCGGGTCCTGCACGTGGATCTCGGCAGCCAGTACCGGCGTGGCACAGCACGACAGCGCCGCAACAGCGGCGCGCAACGAATGACGCATGGATTCCCCCTGGAATGTAGGCGCGCGATCACCGAGTGTGCCGCGCGGCAGCGTCATCCTGCCGCCACCCTGACCGCAGCGCAAGCCTCGCTCAGCGTTGCTGGCGGCGCTTGCGATCCACGTACAGCGTCTTGGCAATGCTCAGCAGGATGCCCACCGCAATGCCGATGCCGGCGCCCAGCAGGAAGTTGTCACGGAACAGGCCGATGCCCACGCCCACCACCGTGGCGATCACCATTTCGGCAGTGTGCGACACCGGGGTCGGGGGCGGGATGGACATGGCAACTCCGGAACGGACGACGAAACGAGGTGTCCATTATGGCGCGGAAACGACGAAGGCCGGGTTGCCCCGGCCTTCGTCATTCACTTCACTGCCCGCTTACAGCTGCTCGGCAGGACCGGCAATCGGCGGCACCGGACGGGCGTCGCCGCCCTTGTCGTTGTTGTTGCCGTTGCCGCCGTCCTTGTTGGACTTTTCCCAGCCCATCGGCGGCGGCGGATCGCGACCTTCCATGACCGCATCGATCTGCGGCACATCGATGGTCTCGTACTGCAGCAGCAGCTGCGACATGGTGTGCAGCTTGTCCAGGTTGGCGGTCAGCAGCTCGGTGGTGCGGGCGTAGGCCTTGTCCAGGATGCTGCGCACCACTTCGTCGATGCGGCGCGCGGTATCGTCGGAGACGCTCTTGTGCTGGGTGACCGAACGGCCCAGGAACACTTCATCGTCTTCCTCGCCGTAGGCGATCGGACCCAGCTCATCGGACAGGCCCCACTTGGTGACCATGTTGCGGGCCATCTTGGTGGCGCGCTCGATGTCGTTGGACGCACCGGTGGTGACCTTGTCGGTGCCGAAGATCAGCTCTTCGGCCACACGACCACCGTACAGCGAGCACAGCTGCGATTCGATCGCCACGCGGTTCATCGAGTACTTGTCGCCTTCCGGCAGGTACATGGTCACGCCCAGCGCGCGACCGCGCGGGATGATGGTGACCTTGTAGACCGGATCATGCTCGGGCACCAGGCGGCCGACGATGGCGTGGCCGGCTTCGTGGTAGGCGGTGAGCGTCTTTTCTTCTTCGCTCATCGCCATCGAACGGCGTTCGGCACCCATCAGGATCTTGTCGCGGGCACGGTCGAAGTGGTCCATGCGGACTTCCTTCTCGCCACCACGCGCGGCGAACAGCGCCGCCTCGTTGCAGAGGTTGGCCAGGTCCGCGCCGGAGAAGCCCGGGGTACCGCGCGCGATCACCATCGGCTCGACGTCGTCGGCCAGCGGCAGCTTGCGCATGTGCACCTTCAGGATCTGCTCGCGGCCGCGCACGTCGGCCAGGCCCACCACGACCTGGCGGTCGAAACGGCCCGGGCGCAACAGCGCCGGATCCAGCACGTCGGGACGGTTGGTGGCGGCGATGACGATCACGCCCTCGCCTCCCTCGAAGCCGTCCATTTCGACCAGCAGCTGGTTCAGGGTCTGCTCGCGTTCGTCATGACCGCCGCCCAGGCCGGCACCACGGTGGCGGCCGACGGCGTCGATTTCGTCGATGAAGATGATGCACGGCGCCTGCTTCTTGGCCTGCTCGAACATGTCGCGGACGCGGCTGGCGCCGACGCCGACGAACATTTCCACGAAGTCCGAGCCGGAGATCGAGAAGAACGGGACCTTGGCCTCGCCGGCAATGGCGCGGGCCAGCAGGGTCTTGCCGGTGCCGGGCGGACCGACCATCAGCACGCCGCGCGGGATCTTGCCGCCCAGCTTGGTGAACTTGGTCGGGTCGCGCAGGAAGTCGACCAGCTCGCCGACCTCTTCCTTGGCTTCGTCGCAGCCGGCAACGTCGGCGAAGGTGACCTTGATCTGGTCTTCGCCCTGCAGCTTGGCGCGCGACTTGCCGAAGGACATGGCGCCCTTGGAGCCGCCACCGCCGCCCTGCATCTGGCGCATGATGAACAACCAGAAGCCGATGATCAGGATCACCGGGAGGAAGTTCATCAGAATGGCGCCCAGCGAGATACCGCTGGACGGCTCTTCCTGGACGATTTCCACGTTCTTGCCGCGCAGCACGTTGATCAGGTCACGATCGTAGGGCGCGGTGATGGTGGCCGACTGGCCGCCACGGGTGGTGTAGGACAGCTGGCTGGTGCCGCCGCGCACGTCACCGGCAAAGGTGACCTTCTGTACGTTGCCGCTGTCCACCTGGTCCAGGAACTGCGAATAGGTCGCGCCCTGGGCTCCCGCGCCGCTGCTCTTGGGCGAGAAGCTCTGGAAGACCACCATCAGCACCACGGCGACGACCACCCATAGCAGGAGGTTCTTGGTCAAGTCGTTCATCCTCATTGGCTCCGGTGTTCCTCTAATTCCTGACGCGATTCGTATGGTTGAGCTTACTTGATCTGCGTGCGTTTGCCCTGCCCCAAGGCATACACCTCGGGAGAGCGCTTGCGGGACGCTTCCGGCTTGCGGATGGCGACCTTGTCGTACCGGCGGCGCATCTCGCGCACGTAGTCGTCAAAGCCCACGCCCTGGAACAGCTTGATCAGGAACGCGCCACCCGGCTTGAGATGGTTGTCGGCAAATTCCATCGCCAACTCCGCCAGGTGCATCATCCGCGGCTGGTCGACCGCGTCCATGCCACTTTTATTGGGGGCCATATCCGACAGAACAAGGTCCACCGGCTGATTCCCCAGCATCGCTTCGAACTCCGATAGGACCGCTTGCTCCCTGAAGTCTCCGTGAAGGAACTCCACCCCGGCCAGCGGTGGCATCTCCAGGATGTCCAGGGCCAGGACCCGCCCGGTGTCGCCGATCTGCCGGCGCACCTGCTGGGACCAGCCGCCCGGGGCCGCGCCAAGGTCGACCACCACCATGTGCGGCTTCAGCAGCCGGTCACGCTCAAGCAGCTCCTCCAGCTTGTAAGCCGCGCGCGAGCGCATGCCCTCTGCCTGGGCCTTCTTCACGAAGGGGTCGGAAAAGTGTTCTTTCAACCAGCGTTGACTGCTCTTGCTGCGCGATACCATTGGTAATAGGGCCGGAACGGGTGGTCATGATACCCTGATCGCCCCAGATAACCGCTTGTTCCTGAATGTCTATTGCCCTGACCTCTGCCCAGACCCGCTTCCTCCGCGGCCATGCCCATGATCTGAAAGCCCTGCTGCAGATCGGCGGCAAGGGGGTCACGCCGGCCTTCCTGGCCGAACTGGAGGAAGTTCTGGAACGCCATGAACTGATCAAGGTGAAGGTGGCCGCCGAGGACCGCGACGCCCGTGACGCCATGATCGCCGAACTGACCACCGCCTCCGGCAGCGCGCTCGTGCAGCGCATCGGCCACGTGGCCGTGCTGTACCGCCCGAGCAAGGAAATGCGCCAGATCGTGCTGCCGCGCGGCTGATCCCGGACCCCACGATGCAACTGAGCCACGAACTGCCCGACTACGCCTACGCCCTGCGCGCCGCCGATGGCCGCACCGCAAAGGTGAATGACCGCACCCTGGCCAGCAGCTTCGTGCTGACCCCGGACACGCTGATCGAGGCGTGGCCGGTGGCCGACATCAGCGCACTGACCCCGGAGCACCTGCAGCCGGTGCTGGCGCTGAACCCGGCGCTGGTGGTGCTTGGCACCGGCGATACCCAGGTGTTTCCGCCGGCAGCCGTGATGGCTGCCTGCCTGACCCGTGGGATCGGCCTGGAAGTGATGAACAACCCGGCGGCTGCCCGCACCTTCAACATCCTGGCCGGCGAAGGCCGCAAGGTGGCGGCGGCGTTCATCCTGGCCGGCTGAAACCGGCGATTTTCGTTCAGAAAAGGCCGCCGCGAGCGGCCTTTTTTGTGCCTGCGCCCGGCTCCCGACAGCGACGCATGGCGCCGCTTTACCACCCGGTTACGGGCTGTGCGGGGTAGAGCCGACCGTTGGTCGGCTGCATTGATTACCGCGGCGGCAGGTAGAGCAGCGGGTCGACCGGCTTGCCGTTGTAGCGGATCTCGAAGTGGAGCATGTCGCGGGTGGTGCCGGTACGGCCCATCTCGGCGATCTGCTCACCGGCCTTCACGCTCTGGCCCTCGTTGACCAGGCGCTTGCGGTTGTGGCCATAGGCCGACAGCCACTGGTCGCTGTGCTTGATGATGATCAGCTCACCGAAGCCGACCAGACCGGCACCGGAGTACACCACCACGCCCTGTGCGGTGGCGCGGACCGGCTGGCCGCTGCTGCCGGCGATATCCACGCCCTGCTTGGTGACGTCGGCACCCACGAACCTGCCCACCAGCGCGCCATCGGCCGGCCAGCGCCAGCTGATGTTGCTCTTGATGGCGGTGGTCGGCGACGGCGTCGGCGTGGCCACCGGGGTGGTCGTACCGGGACGCGGTGCGGTCACTACGGTGGTCGGTGCCCGACCCGGTGCGCCACCGCCCGGATACAGCTTGAGGGTCTGCCCCGGGTAGATCGTGTACGGCTCGGACAGCCCGTTCCAGGCGGCCAGGTCACGCGGGGTGATGTTGTGGATGCGCGCCAGCGCATACAGCGTGTCGCCCTTGCGGATCACCGCGGTCTGGCCCGGCTTGGCCACCGACGCCTGCGGCGTGGTGTGCACCGTGCTGCCGCCGCGGCCGCCGGCCGGCTTCACCACCGTCGCGGTGCCGCACGCGCCCAGCGTGGCCACCGCCAGCAGCAGCGCCGTGGCGCGCATTCCCTTGTTCAACCGATCAGCACTCATGCTAACTTCGACCTCCAGACAAGCCAGGCGACCAGCGCCACGACCAGCACGGTCGCGATCCAGCCCAGCGGTTCAATCCAACGCCGCAGCGCAGCTTCCGCGCGCGGTCCACCAATACGGATCACCGCGGCCAGCACGAACACGCGCTTGCCCCGGCCGATCAACATGCTCAGGAAGTACTGCGGCAACGGCACGCCGACGATACCCGATGCCCATGTGAAGACCTTCATCGGGATTGGCATGAAGCCGCCCAGCACCAGGAAGGTGAACACCGCCCAGGGCGACTCGGCCATCTTGGCCTGCACCACCGCGATGCCGCTCTCGATGCTGCCCAGCATGCCCAGCGCGGCGAACACCGGCTTGAGCACTTCAAAGGCGTAATGCCCCAGCGCATAGCCGACCAGTGCACCGGCCATCGAGCCGGACAGACTCAGGGTAGCGAACCACCAGCCGCGCTTGGGCTGGGCCACGCACATCGGCGCCAGCATCACCTCGGGCATCACCGGGAAGATGATGGCCTCGATGAAGCTGAGCACGGTGAGATAGGTCGGGGCGCGCTCGTGCGCGGCCCACTTCATCGCCCGCTCGTACAGCGGACCAAAGATCTTCATGACGTAACGCTCCTGGGAATCAATCCAGCATGCCAGACAGCAGCGGCACGAACGTGACCGGCGCCAGTACCTGCTGTTCAATGCTGCCGTCGTCGCGACGGGTCAACTGCACCAGCGACTGCGCGCCGGGACCGCCCACCGGGGCCACCAGGCGGCCGCCCACGGCCAGCTGTTCAACCAGTGCATCGACCAGTGCCGGTGCCGCGGCGGTCACCACGATCGCATCGAAGGGACCATGCTCGGCCCAGCCGGCGCGGCCATCGTCGTGCTTGGTGCGGATGTTCATGCCCAGCGCCCGGAACCGCTTGCGCGCCTGCCGCAGCAGGTCGCCGATGCGCTCCACGGTATAGACCTCCAGCCCTACCGCGCCGAGCACCGCGGCCTGGTAGCCCGAACCGGTGCCCACTTCCAGCACGGTCTTCGGTGCGCACTGCAGCACCGCCTCGGTCATGCGCGCCACCACCCACGGCTGGGAGATGGTCTGGCCGTGGCCGATCGGCAGCGCGGTGTCTTCGTAGGCACGCGAGGCCAGCGCTTCGTCGATGAACAGATGCCGGGGCACCACGCGGATGGCATTGAGCGTGTCTTCGTCGGCGATGCCGGCTTCGCGCAGGCGCTCGACCAGCCGGTCGCGCACGCGCTGGGAGGTCATGCCGATGCCGACCGCTTCGGGCTGCAGGCGCAGGCGCGGGCTCATGCTGGCTGGTCCAGGGCGGCGGTCAGCCCACCCACCCAGCTGGCCACCTTCTCCAGTGCCTGGTAGCGGGTGAGGTCGACCTGGATCGGAGTGATCGAAATGAAGCCGTTGCGCACCGCGTGGAAATCGGTGCCGGGGCCGGAGTCCTGTTCGCGCCCGGCCGGGCCGATCCAGAACACCTCGTTGCCGCGCGGATCGCGCTGGGCGATGCAGCCCTCGGCACGGTGCCGGTTGCCCAGGCGGGTGACCTCGAAGCCGCGGATCTCGCTCCACGGCAGGTCCGGTACGTTGACGTTGAGGATGGTGTCGGCGGGCAGCGGGTCGGCCTTGAGGCGGGTCACGATCTCCACCGCGGCGCGCGCGGCGGTCTCGAAGTTGCGCGGCTCGTGGTTGCGCGTCACCAGCGACATGGCCACCGCCGGCAGGCCAAGGAAACGACCTTCCATGGCGGCCGAGACGGTGCCGGAATAGATGACGTCATCGCCCAGGTTGGCGGCATTGTTGATGCCCGACACCACGATGTCCGGCTCGTATTCGAGCACGCCGGTCAGCGCCAGGTGCACGCAGTCGGTGGGGGTGCCCGCGACGGAACAGGTGTAGTGGTCGATGCGCTTGAGCCGGATCGGCAGGTCCAGGGTGAGCGAATTGCTGGCGCCGGAGCGGTCGCGGTCCGGGGCGAACACGGTCACTTCATGACCGGCGTCACGCAATACCGACGCGAGCATTTTGATGCCGGGGGCGTCGACACCGTCGTCGTTGCTGACCAGGATCCGCATCTGCGATTTAACCGCTTGATTTTTCAAGACTTCGATTCCATCACTTTCCAGCGTTGGCGGGGCCGGCGCGTCCCCAGATGGGGCGGGTCGACCGCGCAAGTGCGTCAGCTATTGTGCCGCAAGCGGGCAGATCGTCCTACCCCGGAAACGGTAGGCAGCTGCCCTCGGCTGGCATTACGCTGTACGCATGTCACATCCTGAAGACGAAGACCCCGCCGCGCTGTTCCGTTCGGCCATCGGCGAGGTCAAACCGCTGCGCAAGCCCGCCGCTGCGCCGCCGCCCACGCCCAAGCCGAAGCCGCGCGCACGCATGGCCGAACGCGATGACCAGGAGGCCCGCGGCGAATTCGCGCGGCTGCTGCGCGACAGCAGCCCGCTGGAAGCCGGCGACACCGCCAGCTACCGCCGCGACACCCTGCCCGCCCGCATGTTCCAGCGGCTCAAGCGCGGCCAGTATTCAGTGCAGGACGAGCTGGACCTGCACGGCGCCACGGTGGCGCAGGCCGAAACGCTGTTGCGCCAGTTCCTGCTGGAAGCGCATGCGCACGAGCATGGCTGCGTGCGCATCATCCACGGCAAGGGCCTGCAGTCCGACGGTGGCGCGCCGGTGCTGAAGAACCTGGTCGACCGCCTGCTGCGCCAGCGCAACGACGTGCTGGCCTTCCATTCGGCACCGGCCGGGCAAGGCGGTACAGGCGCAGTGCTGGTGCTGTTGAGCAACCGGTAGCGCCCGCCACAGCGGTAGAGCCGACCGTTGGTCGGCTGCATTTCGGTCCGACGCGTGGATCTGGCGCGTAGAGCCGACCGTTGGTTGGCCGCATTCCGTTCCGGCGCCGGGAAACCACGTACCGCGCCAAGCCAACCAACGGTCGGCTCTACCGGACGTGGATCTGGCGGACCGTTGGTCGGCTGCATTTCGGTCCGGCGCGTGGATCTGGCGCGTAGAGCCGACCGTTGGTTGGCTGCATTCCGTTCCGGCGCCGGGAAACCACGCACCGCGCCAAGCCGACCAACGGTCGGCTCTACCGGACGTGGATCTGGCGGACCGTTGGTCGGCTGCATTTCGGTCCGGCGCGTGGATCTGGCGCGTAGAGCCGACCGTTGGTCGGCTGCATTCCGTTCCGGCGCCGGGAAACCACGTACCGCGCCAAGCCGACCAACGGTCGGCTCTACCGGACGTGGATCTGGCCGACCGTTGTTCGGCTGCATTTCGGTCCGGCGCGTGGATCTGGCGCGTAGAGCCGACCGTTGGTCGGCTGCATTCCGTTCCGGCGCCGGGAAACCACGTACCGGGCCAAGCCGACCAACGGTCGGCTCTACCGGACGTGGATCTGGCCGACCGTTGTTCGGCTGCATTTCGGTCCGGCGCGTGGATCTGGCGCGTAGAGCCGACCGTTGGTCGGCTGCATTCCGTTCCGGCGCCGGGAAGCCACGTACCGCGCCAAGCCGACCAACGGTCGGCTCTACCGGGCGGGAATCTGGCGGACCGTTGGTCGGCTGCGTTCCGTTCCGGCGCGTGGTTCAGGCGTCGGGTTGGCTGGCGTCTTGCACCGGCCCAAGCTCGTGCAGCACCGCCGTGGCATAGCAGCCGGGCGGCAGCGCGAAGCTGAGTTCCAGCACGTCCGGCTGCAGCCACTGGTGCTGCAGCATCGCCGGGCGCAGGCGCAGCGCGCGGCGTTCCTGCTTCAGACGGGCCCCTTCCAGTCCAGCACGCAATGCCAGCGACTGCTCGTCGCCGATCGCGTCCATTTCCAGCGCCGCCGCCGCATCGCTGCTGCGCAGTTCACCCTCGCCCCACAACGGGCCGCTGGGGTGGATGTCGAACCGTGCCAGGCGGTCGGCCAGCAGGTCGGTGAACGGCTCGGGGCCGAACACGCTGCGGCTTCCGTCCAGCATCCACACCTCACCGTCCAGCGGCGCGTCCCAGTTGCCCTGCGCCACGCGTTCGGCGAGCACCTGGTTGAACAGCGCCGAGCGGGCGGCCGAGAGCAACAGCGAGCGCTGGTCCGGGCGCATCCGACGCCCGCCGAACATCGCCAGGGCGGCCGGCACGTTGCCGCCGTCGCGACCGAAGCGCTGCTCGCCGAACCAGTTCGGCAGGCCGCGCGCGGCGATCAATGACAACCGCTCGTCGATCGCGGCTGCGTCGCCCTGCACGTCGCGCAACACCAGCTTGAAGCGGTTGCCGGCCAGCGCACCGCGCTGCAGCTTGCGGTTGTGCCAGGTGGAATGGACCACCTCGATCTCATCGGAGGCCAACAGCGCCGGATCCGGTGCGACCCGCTTCGGCAGGTGCACGCTGAAACGCTGGGTGGTGACCGCATGGCGATCCTTCATGCCGGCGTAGCTGACCGCCATGTCAGGCAGCCCGGCCCAGCGCGCGAGCACTTTGGCCACGTGCACGGTGTTGGCGCCGCGCTTGCGGATCGTAAGCAGCAGGTGCTCGCCCTCCCCGCTCGGCTCGAACGCGGGCAGCTCGTCCACCTGGAAATCATCCGGCGTGGTGCGGATCTTCGCGGTCAACAGCGGCGCACCGAACGCCAGCGGCAGCGCGATCACAGCGCCACCAGCAGCACGACGGCCTGGGCGGCAATGCCTTCACCGCGCCCGGTGAAGCCCAGCTTCTCCGAGGTGGTGGCCTTCACGCTCACGCAGTCCAGCGCCACGCCGAGCACGCTGGCGATGCGCTCGCGCATGGCGGCCGCGTGCGGGCCCACCTTGGGCCGCTCGCAGATCACGGTGATGTCGGTGTTGCCGACCTGCCAGCCGCGTTCGCGCAGCAGGCTGTTGCAGTGCGCGAGCAGGTGCGCGCTGTCGGCCCCCTTCCAGCGCATGTCCGTCGGCGGGAAGTGCACGCCGATGTCGCCCAGCGACAGCGCGCCGAGCATCGCATCGCACAGCGCATGCAGGATCACATCGCCATCGCTGTGGGCCAGCACGCCGCAGCTGTGCGGCACGCGGATGCCGCCCAGCATCACGTGGTCGCCCTCGCCGAAGGCGTGGACGTCGTAGCCCTGTCCGATGCGGACCGGCGGGAAGGGTGCGGTATTCATGGCAAAAACCTGCAGTTGTGGCGACGCGCGCGGGCTCAATACCCGCGACGCGCCAGCTCGAATTCGAATCGGGACAGATCGGCCGGGGTGGTGACCTTGAAGTTGTCCTCGCTGCCTTCCACCAGCAACGGGCGCAGTCCCTGCCGCTCCATCGCCATGGCATCGTCGGTGACCTCCACGCCGGCGTCGGCCGCCTCCTGCAGGGCCCGTGCCAGCTGGTGGCGGCGGAACAGCTGCGGGGTCAGCGCGCGCCACAGGCGGGCACGCGGCTCGGTGGCGTCGATGCCGCCGTCGTCGCCGGCACGCTTGAGGGTGTCGCGCACCGGTGCGGCCAGGATCGCCCCGACCGGATCATTGCGCCCCACTTCCAGCAGCCGGCCAAGGTCGGCGGCAGCCAGGTTGGGCCGTGCGGCGTCATGCACCAGCACGAAATCATCGGCCCGCACGCTGTCGGGCAAGGCCTGCAGGCCGGCCAGCACCGAGGCGGCGCGGGTGGCGCCACCGATGCAGGTCAGGATCGGCTTGTCGGCCAGCGACTGCCAGCCCGGCCAGTCGGTGTCGCCGTCGGCGACCACCACCATCACCCCGGCCACGACCGGGTGCGACAGCAGAGCCTCCAGCGTATGGGCCAGCAGCACCCGGTCGCCCGCGACCAGGTACTGCTTGGGGGTCTCCCCGCCGAAGCGGGTGCCGCGGCCGGCCGCCGGCACCACGGCCCAGACCGTGCCCATCAGGGCACGTCCTGGTGCGGTGCGTCGGGGTCGATCGCCACCGGCGCGCGCGCGGGCGCAACCGGGGCATCTTCCACCACGCGGTAGAACTTCTCGCCCGGCTTGATCATGCCCAGCTCGCTGCGCGCCCGTTCTTCGATGGCCGCCTGGCCTTCCTTGAGGTCCTTGACCTCGGCGGCCAGCGCGTCGTTGCGCTGTTGCAGACCGGCGTTGTCGCGCTTCTGGTTTTCGACCTGGGCTTCCAGGGTCATCACTTCACCTGAATTGCCCGGGCCGAACCAGAAACGGTACTGCAGCCACGCCAGCAACAGCGCCAGCAGCAGCAACATCCAGCGCCAGTTGCGCATGGGATCAGCGCTTCAGCGACACGAACGCATCACGGCCGGCGTAGCGCGCACCGGCACCCAGCGCTTCTTCGATGCGCAGCAGCTGGTTGTACTTGGCCACGCGGTCGCTGCGGCACAGCGAGCCGGTCTTGATCTGGGTGGCGGTGGTGGCCACGGCGATGTCGGCGATGGTGGTGTCTTCGGTTTCGCCCGAACGGTGCGACACGACGGCCGCGTAGTTGGCGGCGTCGGCCATGGCGATCGCTTCCAGGGTCTCGGTCAGGGTCCCGATCTGGTTGACCTTGATCAGGATGGCGTTGGCGGTGCCCGAGGCGATGCCTTCCTTGAAGATCTTCGGGTTGGTCACGAACAGGTCGTCGCCGACCAGCTGCACCTTGCCGCCGATGCGGTCGGTAAGCAGCTTCCAGCCCGCCCAGTCGTTCTCGGCCAGGCCGTCTTCGATGGTGATGATCGGGTA
This sequence comes from Stenotrophomonas sp. 364, assembly GCF_009832905.1. NCBI lineage: Bacteria > Pseudomonadati > Pseudomonadota > Gammaproteobacteria > Lysobacterales > Lysobacteraceae > Stenotrophomonas > Stenotrophomonas sp. 364. Next base: position 1,366,023 of record NZ_CP047135.1, on the reverse strand, counting down.
CTGCGCGGCCCAGTCGGCCAGGAAGTCGACGAACTGCTCGGAGGTCAGGCGCTTGTTCTCGCCCACCAGGTTGTACTTGCCGTTTTCGTAGAACTCGGTGGACGCCACGTCCAGGCCCAGCATCACGTCTTCACCGGCGGTGTAGCCGGCCTTGCCGATCGCTTCCAGGATGGTGTCCAGCGCTTCGACGTTGCTGCGGAAGTCCGGCGCGAAGCCGCCTTCGTCGCCCACGGCGGTGCTCAGGCCATGGCCCTTGAGCACGGACTTGAGCGAATGGAAGATTTCGGTACCGGCGCGCAGCGCCTCGGAGAACGAGGTGAAGCCGACGGGCAGCACCATGAATTCCTGGAAGTCGACGTTGTTGTCGGCATGCGCGCCGCCGTTGATGATGTTCATCATCGGCACCGGCAGCGACGGAGTCACGCCGGTCTTGCCGGCCAGGTACTGCCACAGCGCCTGCTTGTTGGCAGCGGCGGCGGCGTGCGCGGTGGCCATGGACACAGCCAGCAGCGCGTTGGCGCCCAGGCGGCCCTTGTTCTCGGTGCCGTCGAGGTCGATCAGGCGACGGTCCAGGCCTTCCTGGTCGGCGGCGTCATAGCCCTTCAGCGCGTTGGCGATGGTGGTGTTGACGTTGGCCACGGCGTTGCGCACGCCCTTGCCCAGGTAACGGGTCTTGTCGCCGTCACGCAGCTCCACTGCTTCCTTGCTGCCGGTCGAGGCGCCCGACGGAACCGCGGCGCGGCCGAACGAACCGTCCTCGAGGATGACATCGGCTTCCAGCGTGGGGTTGCCACGGCTGTCGAGGATTTCACGGGCGTGGATGCTGCGGATCGTGGTCATGGTGGGCCGGTTACCAGTCAGGAAGGGGAAACGCCAAAAAAGGAGCGCTGAAAAAGCTGCCGCGTGATTATCGCCATCCACCTGCCGCTTGCCAAATCGGCGTGCGGGCAGGCAGCGGCGGCAACGGCCTAGAACAGCGCCGGTACCAGCAGCGCTACCAGCAGCAGCGCCATCAACATCAGCGCACACACGCCCCCGGCCGGTTGCCGGCGCAGGCGCAGGGCCAGAACGCTGGCGACCCCGCCGCCCAGCAGCAGGCCGACGCCCAGCGCCAGGGTGAAATACAGGTACGGGGCGGTGGCCTGCAGGGCGTGGCTGCCATCGCCGGGCATGCCCATGCTGCTCATCACCAGCACCACCAGCATGAAGGCGCAGGCCCAGGCGCCGATCGACATCAGCAGCGCGGCCCAGCCCCAGGGCCAGGTGCGCCAGCGGCGGCGCACGTCCTGCACCGCCTTCGGGTCCCGGCTCATGCCGGCCGCCCGGCAGGGCGACCGGTGCACGGCGCGATCAGGCGCCTGCGTCCAGCTTGGTACCGGCCTTGCGCTCACGCGCGGCGCGTATGAAACCGATGAACAGCGGGTGGCCATCGCGCGGGGTGGACAGGAACTCCGGGTGGGCCTGGCACGCCAGGAACCACGGATGCTGGTCGCGCGACAGCTCCACCACTTCCACCAGGGTGTCGTCCATCGACTTGCCGGCGATCACCAGGCCCGCATCTTCCAGCTGGGTGCGGTAGCGGTTGTTGAACTCGTAGCGGTGGCGGTGGCGCTCGGACACCACGTCCTTGCCGTACAGCTCGCGGGCCAGCGTGCCCGGCTTCAGGCGCTGCTCCTGCAGGCCCAGGCGCATGGTGCCGCCAAGGTCGCTCTTGTCGTCACGCTTTTCCACATCGCCGGTGGCGGTGCGCCATTCGGTGATCAGGCCGATCACCGGGTTCGGCGACTGGCGGTCGTTCTCGGTGCTGTTGGCCCCTTCCAGGCCGGCCACGTGGCGGGCGAAATCGACCACGGCCGCCTGCATGCCGTAGCAGATGCCGAAGTACGGCACCTGCTGCTCGCGGGCGAACTGCGAGGTCAGCACCTTGCCTTCGAAGCCACGGTCGCCGAAGCCGCCGGGCACCAGGATGCCGTCGACGTCCTTCAGCGCGCCCATGTCGCTACCTTCCAGGTCCTGGGCTTCCAGCCACTTCAGGTTGACCTTGGTGCGCTGGCGCAGGCCGCCGTGCTTGAGCGCTTCACCGACCGACTTGTAGGCGTCCTGGTGGTCGACGTACTTGCCGACCACCGCGATGGTGACCTGGTCCAGCGGGTGCAGGGTGGCGTCCACCGCCGCTTCCCACTCGTGCAGGTCGGCCGGGCCGGCCTTGTCACCGAGCTTGAACTGGTTGATGACGATGTCATCCAGGCCCTGGGCGTGCAGGCCCATCGGGATGCGGTACAGCACGTCCACGTCGGGCACGCTGATCACCGCGCGCTCGGAAACGTTGGTGAACTGGGCGATCTTGCGGCGTTCCGAATCCGGCACCACCTGCTCGGACCGGCACAGCAGCACGTCCGGCTGGATGCCGATCGAGCGCAGTTCCTTGACCGAGTGCTGGGTCGGCTTGGTCTTCAGCTCGCCGGCGGCGGCGATGTACGGCACCAGGGTCAGGTGCATGAACAGCGCCTTCTCCGGGCCACGCTCGGTGCGCACCTGGCGGATTGCCTCCAGGAACGGCAGCGACTCGATATCGCCCACGGTGCCGCCGATCTCGACCAGGGCCACGTCGAAGCCTTCGGTGGCCTCGTCCATGCAGCGGCGGATCTCGTCGGTGATGTGCGGGATGACCTGCACGGTGGCGCCCAGGTAGTCGCCGCGGCGCTCCTTGCGGATCACGTTCTCGTAGATGCGGCCGGTGGTGACCGAATTCTTGCGGCTCAGGCGGGTACGCACGAAGCGCTCGTAATGGCCCAGATCCAGGTCGGTCTCGGCGCCGTCGTCGGTGACGTAGACCTCGCCGTGCTGGAACGGGCTCATGGTGCCCGGGTCGACGTTGATGTACGGGTCGAGCTTCATCATCGTGACGCTGAGGCCACGGGCTTCAAGGATGGAGGCGAGTGACGCGGCGGCAATGCCTTTGCCGAGCGAGGACACTACGCCGCCGGTTACGAAGATCAAGGGAGTCATGGCTGGGGGTGTCCTGTCAGGAAGGGGAAGACGGCGCCGGCGCGCAGGGCGGCGGACGACGTGAAGGGGAAAGGGGGGCGGATCCGGTCGGCGGGGGCGGTGGACACACGCGCCGGGGACGGGATCGGGGAAGCAGCGCGGGGACCAGTCGGCGAGGTCGGGGTGGCCGTGCCGGTCGCCGTTGGGACCGTCACCTCCTGCCTACCCTGCTGGCGATCGCGCACGATCAGGCCAGTCCATTCGCTGATGGATGACACGCACTGCTCCCGGAAAGCGCTAGTTTACAGATTGAAGGCCGCAAGCCCAAGCACTGGATTGCGGTCCCCACAAAAAAGGCGCCCCGGCAAGGCCGGGGCGCCCATGGCAGCAGAAGAAGGCTCAGCGCTTCTTTTTGGCCTCTTCCTCTTCTTCCTTCTGCGGGGCCTGCGCGCCCCTGGCCTTCATCTCGGCCGAGGCCTGGGCCCGGCGCTTGGCCTTGGCGTCCGCCTCGGACTGGGCCTTGTCGGCCTGTTCGCCCTGCTGCGGCGTGGGCTGGCCCTGTCCGGCGTTCTGGGCCATGGCCAGCGGCACGGCCACGACGGCGGCGGCAATGGCAACGATGGTCAGCAACTTCTTCATGGGTCACTCCTCGCGGTATCGGCTTGGGATGGGGTCGCCGGGGTACGGTTTCCACCACGCACAGTGTATCCAACCCTGGTCGGCCGCCCCCTGAACGTGCGGCGTGCAAAAAAACCGTCCAGACCGCAAACTTCGCCGTCGCTTTGCGCTATATGAAAACAGATGAACGCCCGTTATAACGCCGCCGATATTGAAGTCCTGTCCGGCCTGGACCCGGTCAAGCGCCGCCCCGGCATGTACACCGACACCGCGCGCCCGAACCACCTGGCGCAGGAAGTCATCGACAACGCCGTCGATGAGGCCCTGGCCGGGCATGCCCGTACGGTCGAGGTCACCCTGTACAAGGACGGCAGCTGCGAGGTCAGCGATGACGGTCGCGGCATGCCGGTGGACATCCACCCCGAGGAAAAGATCCCCGGCGTCGAACTGATCCTGACCCGCCTGCATGCGGGCGGCAAGTTCAACAACAAGAACTACACCTTCTCCGGCGGCCTGCATGGCGTGGGCGTCAGCGTGGTCAATGCGCTGTCGACCCTGGTCGAGGTGCACATCAAGCGCGATGGCAGCGAGCACCGCATCACCTTCCGCAATGGCGACCGCGCCACCCCGCTGGAAGTGGTCGGCAGCGTCGGCAAGAAGAACACCGGCACCCGCGTGCGCTTCTGGGCCGACCCGAAGTACTTCGATACGCCCAAGTACAACCTGCGCGCCCTGCGCCACCTGCTGCGCGCCAAGGCGGTGCTGTGCCCCGGCCTGACCGTGAAGCTGCGCGATGAAGCCACCGACGAGCAGGACACCTGGTACTACGAAGATGGCCTGAGCGATTACCTCAAGGCCGAGCTGGGCGAGCGCGAGATGCTGCCGGCGGACCTGTTCGTGGGCCACCTGAAGAAGGAAAACGAGATCGTGGACTGGGCCCTGGCCTGGATTCCGGAAGGCGAGCTGGTCCAGGAAAGCTACGTCAACCTGATTCCGACCGCCCAGCACGGCACCCATGCCAATGGCCTGCGCACCGGCCTGACCGAGGCGCTGCGCGAGTTCTGCGACTTCCGCAACCTGCTGCCGCGCGGGGTCAAGCTGGCCCCGGAAGACGTGTGGGACCGGGTGTCGTTCGTGCTGTCGTTGAAGATGACCGACCCGCAGTTCAGCGGCCAGACCAAGGAGCGACTTTCCTCGCGCCAGGCCGCCGGGTTCGTCGAGGGTGCCGCGCACGACGCCTTCAGCCTGCTGCTGAACCAGAACGTGGACATGGGCGAGAAGATCGCCCAGCTGGCCATCGAGCGCGCCAGTGCGCGCCTGAAGACCGAAAAGCTGGTGACCCGCAAGAAGGTCACCCAGGGCCCTGCCCTGCCCGGCAAGCTGGCCGACTGCATCAGCCAGGACCTGTCGCGTACCGAGCTGTTCCTGGTGGAAGGCGACTCGGCCGGCGGCAGTGCCAAGCAGGCGCGCGACAAGGACTTCCAGGCGATCATGCCGCTGCGCGGCAAGATCCTGAACACCTGGGAAGTGTCCTCGGGTAGCGTGCTGGCCTCCGAAGAAGTGCACAACCTGGCCATCGCGATCGGCTGCGACCCGGGCAAGGACGACATCAGCGGGCTGCGCTACGGCAAGGTGGTGATCCTGGCCGACGCCGACTCCGACGGCCTGCACATCGCCACGCTGCTGACCGCCCTGTTCCTGAAGCACTTCCCGGCGTTGGTCGATGCCGGCCACGTGTTCGTGGCAATGCCGCCACTGTTCCGTATCGACGTGGGCAAGCAGGTGTTCTACGCGCTGGATGAAGAAGAGAAGCGCACGATGCTGGACAAGATCGAGCGCGAGAAGATCAAGGGCACGGTCAGCGTGACCCGCTTCAAGGGCCTGGGCGAGATGAATCCGCCGCAGCTGCGCGAGTCGACCATCCACCCCGACACGCGCCGCCTGGTGCAGCTGACCATCGACGATGGCGAACAGACGCATTCGCTGATGGACATGCTGCTGGCCAAGAAGCGCGCGGGCGACCGAAAGCAGTGGCTGGAGAACAAGGGCGACCTGGCCTCGCTGGAAGTCTGATCGCGCCGCCCGCCGCAGCCTGATGGAAAAGCCCGCCTACCGGCGGGCTTTTCTTGTTGTGCTCCGAGTGACGCAGGTACCCATCGCGGGTGGGTATGGAAGACATCGCCGGCCGCGAACGGGTCCGGGAAAGGGCGATAATCGAACCACGTTCACCTGAAGACCCGCCGATGACCGGTATCCGCACCGCCCTGCCCGCCGACTACGACGCCATCACCGACGTATGGGAAGCGTCGGTGCGGGCCACGCACGACTTCCTGCCCGAACACGCCATCCAGACGCTGCGACCGCTGATCCGCGAGGTCTACCTGGCGGCGGTGGACCTGTGGGTGTCTTGCGATGCGCACGGCGCGATCGACGGCTTTGTCGGGGTCGCCGACGGCCGCATCGAAATGCTGTTCATCCACCCGCAGCGGCGCGGCGGCGGCATCGGCAAACACCTGCTGCACCATGCCATCCAGACGCTCGGTGCCACCGCACTGGACGTCAACGAACAGAACCCGCAGGCGGTCGGCTTCTACCAGCATCAGGGCTTCGTCGTCACCGGGCGCTCGCCGCTGGATGGCCAGGGTCAGCCATATCCCTTGCTGCACATGGCGCTGCCCGACGCGGCGCGCCCCTCTTCCTGATCGAGTGTTCCCATGTATTTCGACCCGACCCTGCAGCTCAAAAGCGCGCGCCTGGTACTGAGCCCGATCCGCGCCAGCGACGGCGCCGCCCTGTTCGCCATCCAGTCCGATCCGGCGGTGATGCGCTACTGGAACCACCCCGCCTGGACCGACATCAAGCAGGCCTACGCGCAGATCCTGGACGACCTGGCCGCGATGCGGGCCGGCACCCAGCTCAAGCTGGGCATCCGCGAGCACGCCGACGCGCCTTTGCTCGGCATTTGCGTGGTGTTTGCGATCGATGCCGAGTCACGCCGCGCCGAGATCGGCTACCACCTGGCGCCGGATGCACAGGGCAAGGGCTACATGCGCGAAGCGCTGCAGTGCTTCATCGACCACCTGCTGGACGACCGTGGCCTGCGCCGGCTGGAAGCCGAGATCGACCCGCGCAACGTGCCCTCGGCCCGCGTGCTGGAGCGGATCGGGTTCCAGCGCGAAGGACTGCTGCGCGAGCGCTGGTGCGTGGGCGGAGAGCTGTCCGACTCGGCGTTGTACGGGTTGCTGGCACGGGACCGTAGCGCCTGACCCCTGCGCTGCGCGGGCGCGACCCTGCCTGCGTCCTATTAAAAAACCCGCCTTTCGGCGGGTTTTTCGTGGCAGCCGGGCAGCTTGGCAGCCGGGCAGAGCCCGTCTCTACGGGGGGCTTACGCCCAGCCGAACAGCTCGAACAGGCGCAGGATCAGGTACGCGCAGCCGCCTGCCGCCGGGATCGTGAGGATCCAGGCCCAGACGATGCGCTCGATCACGCCGAAGCGCAGCGAACGCGGGTTCTTGGCGTAGCCCACGCCCATGATCGCCGTGGAGATGCTGTGCGTGGTCGACACCGGCATGCCGAAATGCGCCGCCAGGGTCAGGATCGTGGCCGAACTGGTCTCGGCGGCGAAGCCGTGGATCGGGTGCAGCTTGACCATCTTGTGCCCGAGGGTCTTGATGATCTTCCAGCCACCCGACGCCGTACCGGCCGCCATCACCACCGCGCAGGTCAACACGATCCACATGGCGATGCCGTCACCGGCACTGGCCTGCGGATGCATGAAGGCCAGCCACGACGGCAGGTCGTTCAGCGCACCGGTCGCTTCGGCGCCGATCAGGGTCATGGCGATGATGCCCATGGTCTTCTGGGCGTCGTTGTGGCCGTGGGCAAAGCCCATGTAGGCGGCCGACACGATCTGGGCCTTGCCGAAGAACGCATTGACGATGCGCGGACGCGCCAGGCGCCCGAGCCAGCCACCAGCCTTGGCCATGCCGGCGATGATCGCCCAGAGCAGCAGCATCACCACGATGCCCAGCAGGAAGCCGGCCACCGGCGAGGTGATCATCGGCAGGAACACCTTCCACAGCAGGCCCTTGTTCTGGGCCCAGGTGCCGATCCGCTCGGACCAGATCAACGCGTCCCAGTTGTTGTGGGCCGCGGCCAGGCCCGCGCCGCACAGGCCGCCGATCAGGGCGTGCGAGGACGACGAGGGCAGGCCCTTCCACCAGGTGATCAGGTTCCAGATGATGCCGCCCAGCAGCGCGCACAGGATCACCTGCGGGGTCACGTCGACCACGTTGGTGTTGAGCAGGCCCGAGGCGATGGTCAGCGCCACGGCGGTGCCGGTCAGGGCGCCGATGAGGTTCATGAAGGCCGCGAGCATCACCGCCCAACCGGGCGAGAGCACTTTGGTCGCCACCACGGTGGCGATGGAGTTGGCGGTGTCGTGGAAGCCGTTGATGAACTCGAAGACGAGCGCGGCCAGGATCACCACCAGGACAAGGGTCAGCATGCTGTGGCGTCCGTCAGCTGTTCTTCAGCACGATCTGGTACGCCACCACACCGGCCTCGCGGCAACGGTCGATGGCTTTTTCCAAGATCTCGAAGAACTCCTTGAGCAGGAACATCTGCAGGTTGTCCAGGCGGCCGGAGTAGATGTCGCGGTACAGCTCGAGCATCAGGCGGTCGGCTTCATTCTCCAGCGAGCGCAGCTTCTCGTTGAGCGCGGTCATCCGGTCCAGGTTCATGTGGCGCAGGTCGTTGACCATCTCCACCACCACGCTGGCGGCCTGCTCGAGCATCGCCGCGCGCGGCGCGAAATCGATGTGCTCCAGGTGGGCGGTGGCCAGCGAGTAGCGGTCGGCGAACTTCTCGACCTGCTTGGGAATCTTGTACAGGGCCGAGCCCAGCGCTTCGATGTCCTCGCGCTCGATCGGGGTCATGAAGCTGTCCACCAGGGCCTGGCTGATCTTGTCCGAGGCGGCACGTTCGCGCAGGCGGGCCAGCTTGAAGGCGTCCAGCGCCGGCTGGCGGTCGGAATCGCGCAGCATGGCGTGCAGCGCCTTTGCGCTGTCCTGGGCGGCCTGGGCAGCCTCGTCCAGCAGGGTGTAGAACTGTTTGCCGGAGCCGAAAATGGTCTGCAGAGAGAACATTGAGAAACCTATTCGCCGTCGAGGAAGGACGGCACCGGGCGGAATTATGACGGTTTGATGTCCATTCCGGGTACTCCCCCCCGTCTTCACACCGCCGAGGGCCTGCCTGAACGACTCTGTTTGCTTCCCTGCCCCGGCCTTTTGTTAAGATGCGCGGGCGCCTTCGGGCGCACTCTATGGACGACGACCCTTACCCCCCGCCGCACCGCCGCGCTCACGCGCCCTACGGTAGCCGCCATCGCTTGAACACGCCCTCCCTGCCACCAACCGGGGACGACGCCCGTGTTTGAACTGATTATTGTCCTGGCCCTGATCCTGCTCAACGGCTTCTTCGCCATGTCCGAGATGTCGGTCATGACCTCGCGCAAGAGCCGCCTCAAGCAGATGGCCGGCACCAGCAAGCGCGCCGCACGCGCGCTGGAATTGTCTGAAAAGCCCGAGAGCTTCCTGTCCACGGTGCAGATCGGGATCACCCTGATCGGCATCCTGACCGGTGTGTTCGGCGGCGAGGCGATCGGCCTGGCCATCGCCGAGTGGCTGCACAGCGTTTTCCCCGCCTTTGCCTATGCCAGTGAAGTAGGCAAGGCACTGGCCGTGGCGCTGATCACCTTCCTGACGCTGATCTTCGGCGAACTGGTGCCCAAGCGGCTGGCGATCACCCGCTCGGAGGACATCGCTGGGCTGGTCGCCTGGCCGATGGGCTGGCTGTCCCGGATCGCCTTCCCGGCGGTGTGGCTGCTGTCGCACAGCACCCGGCTGGTGCTGCGGGTGCTGGGCCTGGGCAAGGACGAGGCCGCATCGGTGACGGAAGAAGAGATCCGCATGCTGGTGGCTGAAAGCCACGAGGCCGGCGTCATCGACGCGCACGAGCGCGACATGATGAACCGGGTGATGCGCCTGGGCGACCGCACTGCCGACAGCCTGATGACCCCACGCAACCGGATCGCCTGGCTGGACACCGTGGCCGACCCGGAGAAGAACATCGCCACGATGCGCGAGAACGAGTTCTCCCGATACCCGGTGTACCGCGACAACGACCAGGACATCGTGGGCGTGCTGGAGGTGAAGAGCCTGGTGACACGCCTGGTGCGCGACGACCATTCGCTGTTCCAGCAGCTGCGCGAGCCGCTGTATGTGTCCGAATCCACCCATGCGATGAAGCTGCTGGAGATCTTCCGCGAGGAACAGCAGTCGATGGCGCTGGTAGTGGACGAATACGGCGAGATCCAGGGCCTGGTCACCATCAGCGACCTGATGGGCGCGGTGGTCGGCCGCCTGCAATCGGTGGAGAACGTGGACGAGGACGCCCTGGTGGTGACCCGCGAGGACGGCTCCTACCTGGTGGACGGTTCGCTGTCGATCGAAGACCTGCGCGAACTGATGGGCAATGCCGAACTGCCCGATGCCGAAGACGGCGATTACTACACGCTGGCCGGCATGTGCATCCACTTCTTCGGGCGCATTCCGCACGCGGGCGAGTATTTCGACTGGGCCGGCTGGCGCATCGAGATCGTCGACCTGGACGGTGCGCGGGTGGACAAGCTGCTGCTGCGCACACTGTCCGAAGAAGAGACCGATGAACTCACCGGCTGATCCGACCCCGCCGGACGCGGGGCGGCCGGCGTACCGCAACGAAGGCATCCGCACGTTGCTGGCGATGTTCGACCACGGCGACCCGGAGGAGCGGCTGCTGCTGGGCAACATCCTGCAGGACCTGCAGCAGAGCGCGTTCGGTGTGTTCCTGTTCGTGGCGATCCTGCCAGCCTTCATTCCGATCCCGGGCGTCGGCGGCGCGGTGAGTGGCCCGCTGATCCTGCTGATCGGCGGCCAGATGCTGTTCGGCCTGCGCCGGCCGTGGCTGCCGAAGTTCATCGCCAACCGCGGCCCGAAGCGCGGCACCATGCACCGTTTCCTGGCCCGTATCGACGGCGCCCTGCGGCGGCTGGACAAGCTGCTGAAGCCGCGCCTGCCCGCCCTGCTGGTGCCGCGACCGGCGCACGCGCTGACCGGCCTGCTGTTGATCCTGGTGGCGCTGCTGCTGTCGCTGCCGATCCCGTTCACCAACTACCTGTTCGGCTTCCAGCTGCTGCTGTTCGCGCTGGCGTTGCTGGAGCGGGACGGCATGCTGATGCTGTTGAACTGGATCGGCGCGCTGGCGGCGGTGCTGTTCTTCGGCTTCAGTTCCGGACAGCTGGTGAGCTATACGGTGGAGCAGGTCCAGCGCTGGTTCTGAGGGGCGCGCCGACAGGCGCCGACCAACGGTCGGGGCCTGCCTGTGTTTCGGGGTGCGCCTGCTGCGCGCCGACCCACGGTTGGGGCCTGCCTGTGATTAGGGGTGCGCCTGCTGCGCGCCGACCCACGGTCGGGGCCTACCTGCGTTGCGGGGTGCGCCTACTGCGCCGGCCAACGCTCAGGGCTAACTCCGGGTAGAGCCGACCGTTGGTCGGCTGCCCGGAAATCGCCCGGCACTCACGCCCCGGGCTTGAGATCCACCGTACCGGTGTCGGACAACGCGCCCGGGTCATCGGTGACGGCCGACAATACGAAATACAACGCGCTGCCAAGCAGGCCGCCGGGGCCGTCCCAGTACTCGGCCGATTCGGCGCTGACATGGATCAGGCGCAGGTTCGGGTCGTCCTTGCCACCGGGGAAGAACAGCTTCATCGCCGGCGACCACAGTTCCTCGATCTTCGCGCGGTCATCGACGATGCGCGCGGTGCCGGCGACCGACACGTAGGTGTTGCCCGAGGGCGAGGAATAGGACACGTTGACGCGCGGGTTGAGCGCGATCTCAGCCACCTTGGGGCTGTCGGCTTCGGTGGCGAACCAGAGGTCGCCATCGAACTCGACTTCCTGCGTGCCGAGCGGACGGCTGTAAAGCCGGCCGTCGACACCGACGGTAGTGAACATGGCGATGTCGACATCGCGGATCATGCCCGCCAGTTGTTTGATGTGCTGTTGTCGGTCGTGTTCTGCCATGGGGTGACTCCTGAAACGGGAGCCCCCATCACAGCCGATCGGCAGCCACGGCAGCGTGAACCGCGCGGTCACGCAACCTTCGCGCGCACTCGCAACGCTGTCCCTACGCGTTGGCCTTCCACGCCTGCATCGCCAGCCCGAACGAGCGCTTGCGCGCGCCATGATCGAAGATGTTGGCGGTGAGCAGCAGTTCGTCGGGCTTGTGGCGCGCCGCGAACGCGGCCATGCCCTCGCCCACCTGGCGCACGTCACCGACCACCGCACACGCCAGCGCGTTCTGAACGCCCAGCTTCTCATGCGGCTGCCAGAAGTCTTCGATGTCGTCGATCGGCGGCGGAATCAGCCCCGGCTTGCCGCGCCGCAGGTTGACGAAGCTCTGCTGCTGGGTCGTGAACAGACGCTTGGCCTCCGCCTCGGACTCGGCCGCCACCACGTTGATGCCCAGCACCGCGTATGGTGCCTCCAGGTACTGCGAGCGGCGGAACTCGCGGCGGTACACCGCCAGCGCCTCGTCCATCGCATCGGGCGCGAAGTGCGACGCGAACGCGAACGGCAGGCCCATCGCGGCGGCCAGGCGCGCGCTGAACAAGCTGGAGCCCAGCAGCCACACCGGCACCGGGATGCCGGCACCAGGCACCGCACGCACCGCCTGGCCGGTCTGGGCCGGTTCGAAGTAATGCAGCAGTTCGCGCACGTCCTGCGGGAACTGGTCGGCGCTGTCGAAGTAGCGGCGCAGGGCGCGCGCGGTGGGCTGGTCGGTGCCGGGCGCGCGGCCCAGCCCCAGGTCGATGCGATCGGGGTAGAGCGAGGCCAGCGTGCCGAACTGCTCGGCCACCTGCAGCGGCGAATGGTTGGGCAGCATGATGCCGCCGGCGCCTACGCGGATACGCGTGGTGCCGCCGGCCACGTGGCCGATCAACACGGCGGTGGCGGCGCTGGCGATACCGGGCATGTTGTGGTGTTCGGCCAGCCAGTAGCGGTGGTACCCCCAGCCTTCGGCATGCTGGGCCAGGTCCAGCATGTTGGCGAAGGCCTGGGTGGTGTCACTGCCCTCGCAGACGGGGGCCAGATCAAGAATCGACAGTTGCATGGAGGGGTTCCGTCCAGGAGTCATCCCTTCCAGATGGGGCTGGCCACCGCCCGCCGCCAGTGCCGGTGGCGGGATGCTGATTCCTGCGGTTCGGGTTCGTGAGGGCGCTACCCGGCCGCCGGTAGCGCCGCGCCCTGCCCGCCGAGCGGCGCTCAGGCGGCTTCAGTACCGGGTTGATCCACCAGCGGCTGCAACCGTGCATCCAGCGCCACGCGCTCGTCGAACACGAAGCACCGGCCCTGGTAGCCTTCGCCGCCGACGGCCTCGAAGTACCCCAGGATGCCGCCGTCCAGCTGCAGCACGTTGTCCATGCCATCGTTGCGCATCCACAGCGCGGCCTTTTCACAGCGGATGCCGCCGGTGCAGAAGCTGACCACGGTGCTGTCGCGCAGCGCCTCGCGGTGCGGCGCCAGTGCGTCGGGCAGGTCGGTGAACTTGGTGATCGGCAGCACCAGCGCATCCTGGAAGGTGCCGTACTCGATTTCCTGGGTGTTGCGGGTGTCCAGCATCACCACCGGCTTGCCGGCATCGTCATGGCCCTGGCGCAACCAGCGCTGCACCGTGGCCGGGTCCACCGACGGCGCGCGCGGATACGCGAGCGGCTGGCCGTCGTCGATGCGGAAGCTGATGATCTCCGGCTTGACCTTGGCCTTGAGCCGCGCGAAGGGCTGCATCTGGCTGTAGCTGGTTTTCACCCGCAGCCCGGCAAAGCGCGGGTCGGCGTGGAGGGCAGCGTAGAAATCGGCAATGCCGGTTTCGGTGCCGGCCAGGAACAGGTTGATGCCCTCGCCCGCCACCAGAATGGTGCCGCGCAGGCCGCCCGCGGTGGCGCGCTCCAGCAGCGTGGCGCACAGCGCGGCGGGGTCGGCGATGGGGGTGAAATGGTAGGCGGCGGTATTGGCGATCATCGGCCCATTATAAATGCCGACCGCCCCGATGCCGGGGCCGTGGACGCCGCGGTTCAGCCGCGCAGCAGCACGAACGGCAGGAACACCAGCGCCGCCGCGGCAACCATGCCCAGCAGCACGGCGACCACGAACAGCGGTCGGCGCTGCAGCAGGCTGCCGAAGGTTTCGGCGGTGCCATCACGCAGCGCCGCCTCGCGCTCGGCCCGCACGCGCGCCCCGCGGGCCTCCTGGTAGGGCGCCATCAGGGCCTTGGCGCGCGGCAGGTCCTCATTGTCACGGATCCAGATTCCGCCCCAGGAGATGCCCCACGGGCTGGGTTCGGTGCGGTAATGGGCGATGCCCGCCTTGTCCAGCAGGGCGATCACGTCCTGGATTTCATCGTCCGCGACATTGCGCAGGTTGAGCAGCAGTTTCGACATGCGCCCATGATAGCGCCCGGCGATGCGCTACCCTTGCGTCCCGTTTTTGCGATCCGGAGCCGCCATGCGCCGCCTGCCCTCCTATCTGCTTGCCCCCCTGATGCTGCTGGCGCTTGCCGGCTGCACCCCGCCCGGCCCGCCGCCGGGCGGCAGCATCGCCCGGTTCGAGAAGATCGACACCCAGCCGGGCACCGGCGCCGAGGCCACGCCCGGCAGCAAGGTGACCGTGCATTACACCGGCTGGATCTACGACGAACGCACCGCCGACAAGCACGGCGACAAGTTCGACAGCTCGGTCGACCGTGGCGAACCTTTCAGCTTCGACCTCGGCCAGGGCCAGGTCATCAAGGGCTGGGATGAAGGCTTCGCCGGGATGAAAGTGGGCGGCAAGCGCACGTTGATGATTCCCGCCGAGTACGGCTACGGCGACCGCGGTGCCGGCCCGATCCGGCCCGGTTCGTCGCTGGTGTTCGATGTCGAACTGCTCGACGTCACCCCGCGCTGATTGTCCCGCATGACCGTTTCCAGCACTGCAGCGCGACGCGTGGCGATCATTGGCGGTGGCCCGGCCGGGCTGATGGCGGCCGAAACCGTGCGCGCCGCCGGCCACCAGGTCGATGTGTATGAGGCCAAGGGCTCGCCCGGGCGCAAGTTCCTGATCGCCGGCAAGGGCGGGTTGAACCTGACCCACTCCGATGCGCACGACGTGTTCGTGGCGCGCTACCGCGAGCGGGCCGACGAGGTGGGCGCATGGCTGGCCGATTTCGATGGCCCGGCGCTGCGCGACTGGGCGCTGGGTTTCGGCGTGGCGACCTACGTGGGCAGTTCCGGCCGGGTGTTCCCAGTGGACCGCAAGGCCGCCCCGCTGCTGCGTGGCTGGGTGCGCCGCCTGAAGGAACAGGGCGTGCGGCTGCATGTGCAGCATCGCTGGACCGGCTGGGCCGACGACGGCGCCCTGCGCTTGGAGACGCCCGACGGCGAGGTGACCGTGCAGGCCGATGCCGTGGTGCTGGCGATGGGCGGAGGCAGCTGGCCACAGCTCGGTTCGGATGCGGCCTGGGTGGCACCGCTGGCCGCACGCGGGATTGAGATGGCGCCGCTGCAACCGGCCAACTGCGGGTTCGACGTCGACTGGACCGCGTACTTCCGTGAGCGCCAGGCAGGTGCACCGTTGAAGCCGCTGGTGGCCCACTGGGTCGGGCTGGATGGACAACCGCGCACGCTGCAGGGCGAGTGCGTGATCAGCGCCGACGGCATCGAAGGCAGCCTGGTCTATGCGATGGCCGCCGACCTGCGCGACACCCTCGCCCGCGATGGCGCGGTGACGCTGCATCTGGACCTGCTGCCCGGGCAGACCGAGGCGCAGCTGCTGGACAAGCTGCAGCGCCCCCGCCAGGGCCGCAGCTTCGGTGAACACCTGCGCCGCCAGCTGGGCCTGGGCGGGGTCAAGTCGGCGCTGCTGTTTGAAGTGCAGGGCAAGGACGCCGGCCAATTGCCTGCCGAACGCATCGCCGCCGCGCTGAAGCGGCTGCCACTGTCGCTGCTGCGCCCGCGCCCCATCGCCGAAGTGATCAGCACCGCCGGCGGCGTCCGCCTGGAGGCGCTGGACGCGCAGCTGATGCTGCGCGACCTGCCGGGCACGTTCTGCGCCGGCGAGATGCTGGATTGGGAAGCACCCACCGGCGGCTACCTGCTGACCGCCTGCTTTGCCAGCGGGCTGCGCGCCGGGCGCGGCGTGATCACGTACCTGCAGACCCGGTAAGCGGGACGCGTTGAAACGCCGGTAACGGGCGCCGTGGACCCGGTAGTGCCGGCCGCTGGCCGGCTCCACGCATATCCATGGACACCACGAAGAGCCGGCCAGCCGCCGGCACTACCGGGTCAGGGGCGTTGCATGCGCACCGAAGCGAGCGGGATGCCGCTGGGATGCGGGTAGCTTTCCTCACGTAGCGCCCGGAAACCGCAGCGCTGGTAGAACGGGACGGCGTTGAGCGAGGCCGACAGCAGCAGCGGACGCGCCGGGTCGGCCATGGCCTGCAGAGCCTGCATCAGCACCTGGCCGATGCCGCGCCCGCCACAGTCGGGGTCGACGAACAGCGCATCGATTTCATTGCCTGCCGTGTCGAGGATGCCGTACCCCAGTAGCTGCCCTGCCCCGTCCTCGGCCACCAGGCAGCCGCCCCGTGCGATCAGCCCAGCGTACTGCGCCGGCGGCGGCGAGGCCGCCCACGGCGCGATCACCTCGGGCGGGTACGCCGTGCTGCACAGCTCACGCACGCAGCGGGTGCGCAGCGCCCACAGCCGCTCGGCCTCCTCGGCCTTCCCCACCCGTAGCGCAGGGCTCTGCCCGGCCATCATCGCGACTTGCTCGTGCGCAGCGCCTGGATCCGCGCCGGCGGCTGGAACGAATCGCTGCGCGCGTCGCTCCAGTAATCATGGAACACCGCGTGGTCGGGCACCTGCCGCAGCAGTTCACCCGGCGCCAGGTACCGGTACAACGACGCCAGCGAGCGGATCTCCACCGGCGATACCCGGCGCAGGATGTGCTCCGGGCCCAGTTCGGACGGGTGGTTCAAGCCAGCCGCGCACAGCAGGTCGCGCAGCGCGCGCACGGTGTTGTCGTGGTAGCTGTGCACGCGGGTGGCCTTGTCGGCCGCGTCCAGATGCCGCCAGCGGTGCGGGTCCTGGGTGGCGATACCGGTGGGGCATTTGTCGCTGTGGCAACTCAGGGACTGGATGCAGCCCAGCGCAAACATGAAACCGCGCCCGGCATTGCACCAGTCCGCGCCCAGCGCGATGGTGCGCGCAATCTCGAAGGCACTGGTGACCTTGCCGGCCGCGCCCACCTTGATCCGGTCGCGCAGGTCCAGGCCGACCAGCGTGTTGTGGACCAGCAGCAGCGCCTCGTGCATCGGCACGCCCACGTGGTCGATGAACTCGGCCGGTGCCGCGCCGGTGCCGCCTTCGGCACCGTCGACCACGATGAAGTCCGGCAGCAGCTGGGTCTCGTGCATCGCCTTGGCAATGCCGAACCACTCCCACGGATGGCCGATGGCCAGCTTGAAGCCGACCGGCTTGCCACCGCTCAGCTCGCGCAGCCGCGCCACGAACTGCAGAAGCTCCACCGGCGTGCTGAACGCCGAGTGCTTGGACGGCGACACGCAATCCACGCCCATCGGTACGCCACGGGTGACCGAGATTTCCGCGCTGACCTTGGCCGCCGGCAGGACGCCGCCATGGCCGGGCTTGGCGCCCTGGGACAGCTTGATCTCGATCATCTTCACCTGGTCGGTGTTGGCATTGGCCACGAACTTCTCTTCACTGAAACCACCCGCGTCATCGCGGCAGCCGAAGTAGCCCGACCCGATCTCCCACACCAGGTCGCCCCCCATCTCGCGGTGATAGGGCGAGATCGAGCCCTCGCCGGTGTCGTGGTAGAAACTGCCGCGGCGCGCGCCTTCGTTGAGGGCGCGGATCGCGTTGGCCGACAGCGAGCCGAAGCTCATCGCCGAAATGTTGAACACGCTGGCCGAATACGGCTTGGCGCAATTGGGGCCGATCAACACGCGGAAATCGCTGTGCGCGATCTCGGTGGGCGCCAGCGAGTGGTTGATCCACTCGTAGTCCACCGCATAGGTGCTGCGCAGCGTGCCGAACGGCACCACGTCCATTTCATTCTTGGAGCGCTGGTAGATCAGCGCGCGCTGCTGCCGCGAGAACGGCACGTCCTCCAGGTCGCTCTGCACGAAATACTGGCGGATTTCCGGGCCGATCGACTCGAGCCCGTAGCGGAAATGCGCCATCACCGGGTAGTTGCGGCGCAGCGTGCTGCGCTTCTGCAACAGGTCCCAGGTGCCGAGCACCACCAGCGCGAGGGTGGTGCCGACGCCCCAGTACCAGGCGGGCCATATCGTGGCCAGCCACAGGCAGACCGGCAACAACAGGATGGCGAGCACGTAGACCAGGTAACGATGCATGGCTTTCCTCGATCAATAACGCATTCGAGTCTACAACCGGTCGTCGACAACGTCCCGTGGCCAGACCGATTTGACGTCGTACACCACTCCGTTGGGGGTGAGCAGCGCGCGGATGGTGGCCGCATCGAACGCACGGAACTCGTCGTGGGCCACGGCCAGCACCACGGCATCGAACGCGCCGGGATCGGCCCGCTCCACCCAGTGCACGCCGCTGCCTGCCAATACCGCCGGCCCCACCCACGGGTCCTGCACGTCCACCCGCGCACCGGCCGCCTGCAGCGACTGCGCCAACTCCAGCGCGCGGCTGTTGCGCAGGTCCGGGCAGTTTTCCTTGAAGGTCACGCCAAGCACCAGGATGCGCGCAGCGTCCGGCGACGTGCCACGCCCCGCCAGCAGCGCCAGCACGCGCTGGGCCACATGTGCGCCGACCCGGTTGTTGACCTGCCGCGCGGTGTGGATCAGGTCCGGGTGGTAGCCTACGCTTTCGGACTTGTGCAACAGGTAATAGGGATCCACGCCAATGCAATGGCCGCCGACCAGGCCCGGCCGGAACGGCAGGAAGTTCCACTTGCTGCCCGCTGCATCCAGTACGTCCTGGGTATCGATGCCGAGCCGGTCGAAGATCAGCGCCAGCTCGTTCACCAGCGCGAT
The DNA here is from genome assembly GCF_009832905.1 of Stenotrophomonas sp. 364. Taxonomy (NCBI): domain Bacteria; kingdom Pseudomonadati; phylum Pseudomonadota; class Gammaproteobacteria; order Lysobacterales; family Lysobacteraceae; genus Stenotrophomonas; species Stenotrophomonas sp. 364. The sequence goes on along the minus strand of NZ_CP047135.1, from coordinate 1,347,246 downwards.
GTTGACGTCGCGCTGGATGTTCTCGATGACCTTGGCGGCCTCGGCCACGCGGATCGACGGCGCCGGCCACGTGCCGGCCGTGATGATGGTCGCGTACAGCGCATCGACCTGCGCGGCGATCTCGGGGGTCGAACCGGACGTGATCTTGCGGATGTCGGGCAGGCGGCGCTGGCGGTCACCGGGGTTGATCCGCTCGGGACTGTAGCCGCAATGGAAATCGTGGTTGAAGCGCAGCCCGGAACCGGCTTCCAGCAGCGGCACGCACACTTCCTCGGTGGTCCCCGGGTAGACGGTGGATTCGTAGATCACCAGGTCGCCCGGCTTGAGCACGGCGGCGATCAGCGACGAGGCGCTGCGCAACGGCCCCAGGTCCGGCTGCTCCAGTGCATCGATCGGCGTGGGCACCGTCACGATGTAGATGGTGCACGCGGCCAGCGCGGCGGGATCAGCGGTGTAACGGGCGTGCCGGGCGGCGGCAAGCTCGTGCGGTTCCATTTCCAGCGTGTGGTCGTGGCCGCGCTGGAGCTCCTCGACGCGCGCGTGGTCGATGTCGAAACCCAGTGTTGGCTGGCGGGCGCCGAACGCGACCGCCAGCGGCAGACCGACGTAGCCAAGACCGATCACCGCGATACGTGGCGCATCCGCAGCGCCTGCCCCAACGACCATCAGCCGCGCCCCTGAGGTAGGCAGCAGGTGCAGGTGGGGGGCGGCAATGGGGCGGAAGGACTCATGGGGGCGGCGCCGGGAAACGAATGGCACAGCCTAACGCGGGAAGCCGCATGCCACAAAGAACAAAGCCGCCGTCCGCGGAGAGTACGGACGACGGCCAACAAAATGGTCCAGCTGCGGTTACTACCCTTTCAGACAGCCTGGCGGAGTTTCCGCAGGACCGGTCACAGCTGGTAGGAAGATAGTAGGCGCGGACCCGTGATGTTCTTGTTACGGCAAACGAACAGTTGCGTTACGAGCCCAGCATCACGGCGGCCGGTTCCAGTTCACCCGATACCCCGGTCCACAATTCAAGCAGGCGGGCGAACCCTACCCGGCCCTGGCCAGCGATCGGCGCTGCGGGAATGAAGCCCTCCCACGCGGTCTCGATCATGCCGGTGAGCACCTGCGGCTCGATGGCCGCCGACGCCATCGTCCAGCGGGGGAAGTAGCGGGTCAGTACCGCCCCACGCGCCAGTTCGCGCAGGAAAAGATGGCTGCGCGCATTGAGCACACGCTGGTACACCGAATCGACGCCGTCTTCGGGACCCTCGAAATACTGCAGGAAACGGGTGCCATCGAACATCAGCACGCCAGTGACCCCGGCCACCTTGTTGAAGCTTGTCGCCGCGGCAAGGATACGATCGATATCCGACGCTTGAATCCCTTCGAAGGCGACGCTGGTGTAGGCGATCGCACGCAACGGCATGCAGTCAGAACTCCCCTGAGAACTGCTTGGACTATGCCACGAACCTGCATGTGTAGATAGATGATGACGGGGCGCCACGGCACCGGCAGGCGTGCGTCCGTGTGTCGCAGGCTCAGGGCGCCTGGACCTCGAACCCGGCCTGCTCCAGGCGCGCCAGATAGCCACCGGGCTGCACCAGCAACGCCACCGGCACCACCGCGAAGGTGGTTGCGTTGCGCCGCAGCGCGGCCCGCGCCATCTGCACCCATTTGTCCGCCGCCTGCTTGTCCACCCCGGCCAGGCCACGACGCCGCCCGACCTCGCTGTCGGCAATCGCCCCCACGCAGGCGTCGTACTGGCTCTGCACCGCCAGTTGCTGCAGCGCCTCGGTGTCGCCTACGGCCCAGGCATTGGCCCGCTCCACGAGCAGCGGCAGCTGGTGTTCCACCACATCCAGGGTGCGCTGGAAGCAGGCGACATCGGCCAGCGTGCTGCCCCGCATTTCCTTCAGCGCCGCGCGCGGGTCCTCCACCCGGATCGCCACCCGGGTCGGCACCGGCTTCAGGCCTCGTGCCTTGTAGGCCTTCTCCAGCACGCGGGTCACCGGCGTGCCGCCCCCGAGCCCCACCGACTTCAACGCATCGCCATACAGGCGTGCAGCCGCCACCAGCGGCCGGTCCTTTTCCACGCCGCGGTCGCGCCCCATGTAGCGCTGCTTGAGCGGCAGCCAACGCGCATACAGCGCCGCCGGCAGGATCTCGTCCAGGCGCCGGCCCTGCGGATCGTGCGCGGCCTTCATCGCCGAGGGCAGCAGGGTCAGTCCCTTGAACACGCCGATATCGGCATCGACCTTCCAGCCGGGCGGCCCCAGCACCTCATCGGCGCTGGCGATCACCGCCTGCACTTCATCCGCGCGCCAATCCAGCTTGGCCGGCAACGGTGACACCGTGCCCAGAATCCAGAGTGCATGGCCATCGCTGCCGGTCACCTTCCACATGCCGGGACCGGGCTGCACACCGGATACCACCACCGGCGCCAGATCGACCACCGTCGGCCCACCCGTAGGGGCCTGGGCCTGCGCGCCGGCCGCGCACCACACCGCCATCGCCAGTACCGCCACCGCCTTCCCTGCCCGTGCCGCGCTCGCCATGCTGCCTTGCCTGTGTTGGGGTCGAACGCAGCCTACGGGGACAGCGGCGCGTCTGCGTAAAGTTTGCGTTTGGCCGCTGCCCGCATAATGCAGCCATCGGTCCCCAGGAGAATGCGCCATCGATACCCTTCGCAGTGCCGAGGCGCTCGCGCGCCGCGCCCATGCCAGCCAGATCGACAAGGCCGGCCACCCGTACATCGGTCATGTCGCGCGTGTGGCCGCGCGCGTGCGTGGCGACGCTGACGCCGAAGCGGTGGCCTGGCTGCACGACGTGGTGGAAGACTGCCCGGACTTCGCGGCCGAGGTGGACCTGTTCCCCGCCCATATCCGTGCGGCGGTCGCCTGCCTTACCCGGCGCAAGGAGGTACCCGCAGACGACTACTACGCCGCCATTGCGCGCAACCCGCTGGCGCGGAAGGTCAAGCTTGCCGACATTGCCGACAACAGCGACCCGGCGCGGCTTCAGTACCTGCCGGTGGAGGTGGTGCAGCGGTTGACGCAGAAGTACGCGCACGCCCTGCTGGCCCTGGGCGCGGGGCCGCTACCCGCCTCGCGCTGACCGGTCCGGTCAACCGCTCGCGACGCGATCCGCAGGCACGCCTTTTAGGCAGCCGCCCAGCCCCAGCGCGTCGAACCGGCCGCGATCCGGCACCGCGCCCTGCGTGACCAGCACGCACAGCACCTGCGAAAAGTGCGTCGCGTCGCCCACGTAGTCGCGCAGCCGCAGCACCGCCTCGGGCGTGTGGCGCAGCACATGCTGGCCGTAGTGCATCAGCACAAGGCGAGACACCAACCCCGCCGCCGGATTCGCCTGGGGTGAGGTGGCATCGATCAGCACGTCGAAAATCCGCGTTTCGTCGCCCCGCAGGGTCGCCAGGAAGACATCCGGATGCGCCAAGGCGGCATGCGGTTCGTCCAGGGCCAGGCGCCAGGGCTGCGGCGCTGGCGTTTCCAGCCAGCGCACCCAGCCCAGGTGGAACGCGCGGACCACCTGCAGGAACGGTGCGAAACGCCGGCCTGGGCGTACCAGGCAGTCATGCATCGCACCGACGGCAACCGACAGCGGGTGCGGGCCCAGCCGCTCGGCATGGAACAGCAGGTGTCCTTCGCCGAACTGGAGGCGGTCCCGCGTTTCATCATCGATGTCCAGCTCGAACAGCAGGAAGTACAGCGCGTTCTGGCGCAGCGCCAGGTGCTCGTCTGTCTGCTGCGTCAGCGTCAACAGGTGCAGCACGTGGCCGAACAGAGCGTAGTCCTTGTTGCTGCGCTGCCCGGCGTCGACGGCAAACAGGTTCGCCGCCCGCGTCAGCATGAGCAGCAGCGCATGCATATCGGCCTCGGTGTAGCCACGGTCGCGCATGCGACGCGCCAACGCGGGCACCCGGATCACGTCGTGCCAGCGCACCAGTGCGATCGCCCGGCCACGGTGGTCCCGGGCCGACAGGTGCCAACGCCCGGGCTGCCCATCATCCTCGACATGGAACAGCGGCCCCGGTCCGCGTGCAGGCGGCACCCCCTGCACGAACGCGGCGATGCGCTGGTTGAACAGAGCGTCCAGGCGCATCACTGCGTGGCGCGCCCGGTCAAACACCGGCGAAGGTCATTCACCGACGTCGCGCGCGTCCGGCGCCTGCCGGTACGGCTCTTCGAACGGGCGGAAGTCGTGTTCGGCCAGCGCGCCCGCCACCCACTGCTGCACGCCCTGCAGCGCCAACACTGCGTCCATGTAGCGCTGCACGCGTGGGCTGACCGGCACCGCATAGGTCGTCAGGCGCATCACCACGGGCGCGAAGAAGGCATCGGCGATGCTGAACCGGTCGAACAACAACGGGCCGTCGTGGCGCGCCAGCAGGTTTTCCCACAGTGCCTGCAGGCGTTGCAGGTCTTCCACCACGGCCGGCTGCTCGCGCAGCACGCGTGCACCCACCTCCGGCAGCGACGCCTCGATGTTCATCGGGAAATGCTGGCGCAGCGCGCCGAATCCGCTGTGCATGTGCGCGCACACGCTGCGCGCCAGGGCACGCGCCTCCACCGCCTGCGGCCACAGCGCGCGCTCGGGGAAACGTTCGGCCAGGTACTCGGCAATCGCCAGCGTGTCCCACACCACCAGGTCGCCATCCACCAGCACCGGCACCGTACCCGACGGCGACAGCGCCATGGCCTGCCGCTTGAACTGCGAGCCGGGCTCGAAGCTGTCGAACCGCAGCAGCACTTCATCGAACGGAATATCCGCCTGGGTCATCAGTACCCACGGACGCATCGACCAGGACGAGTAGTTCTTGTTGCCGATATGGAGCGTAAGCATGGCGGCGGCGCAGGCTGGCAAGGGAGCGCCCATGCTAACGGTATTCGGCGTGGACCCGGCGGCGTTGCGCCGCCTGTCCAGCGTTGGTGCCCGGAGCCGGAATCGAACCGGCATGGAGTTGCCTCCGGCGGATTTTAAGTCCGATGCGTCTACCAGTTTCGCCATCCGGGCAACGCGGGGCATAGGGTGCCTGATCGGGCCCGGTTTGGGAATGCGCAGGGCATTTCAGAGGTCCGGCATCAGCACCTGAGACGGGTCATCGGGGTGGTACAGGATGCGCGCGCGCTCATGGGATACCCGGGGCAGGTCCAGCAGGCTCACCACCTTGCGCACGGTGGCCATGTGGGTGCTGCCCAGCCGGTCCTCGAAGGCCAGCTGGAACTCCAGCTCCGGCTGGGCGTTGACCTCGGTCCCCGTCTGGCGCACGTGCAGCACCCGGGCCTCGACCCCGATGCCGCGGTAGTTCAGGGCGTCGGCGCGCCGGTCGATGCCCACCATGCGGGTGAACACGCGGCCCAGCACCAGATAGCCGCACAGGCAGGCCGGCATGACCAGCAGCGGATGCCACGGAGCCAGGAAGGTCCAGCCCTGCCCGTTTCCCTGTCCCGGGTCGTTCCAGCACCAGGCGTAGTAGGCGGCAAGCGCGCCCAGCAGCAGCACCCCGATCAGCGCGCGGCGCAGCAGTCGGCCCCGGTCGACCTCCGGCATGGCCCCTTCCAGCACCACATTGGGATACCCGCCCGGATCGGCGCTGAGCAGCGCATCGAGTTGATTGTCGGTCACAAAGCGCTGCAGCTGCGGTTGGCTGTCCACCGCCAGCAGCTGGTCCTGGATGGGCGTACCGGACAGATTGTCGAAGGCCAAGGTCAGGTTCCACACGCGCCACCCCCGCAGCATCCGCCCGGTATCCTGCGCCTGCACCACGCGTGCGCGGCGGCGGATCGCCGCACGCTGGATCGCCCGGGTGCGCGCCTGTGCGCGGAACGGCGCCCGCAGCAGCGTATGCACGTAGGCCGCCGCCAGCAGCCCCCACAGCAGGATCGACAGCCCCAACCACACGAGGGCAACGGCAGGCGACGTGCGGTCGACCGCATCGACCGGGTAGCCGATGCTGTAGTACAGGATGCACGGGAACGGAAGAGCGAAAAACAGCAGGTACGCCGCCCAGAAATACAGCATCTTCTTCATGCAGCACTCCACTGGCCAAGGCCAGCGGAGCGTACTACACGCGCATCACCGCGCCGGTGACACCGCCCTCAGATGGCGCGCGAGTAGCGTACCGGTTGGTCCGGCCGTGCCAGGTAGCGGTCGAAGCACATCGCCAGCAGACGCAGCAGCGGGCGGCCGCGTTCGGTGGCGCGCACCACGCCGTCGACATACTCAGCCAGACCGTCGTGCTGCAAGGCCTGCAACGCCACCAGCGCATCGGCGAAATAGCGGTCGAAATCCAGCCCGTGGCGCATGGCCAGCGCGCGACCATCCACCTCGCCCTGGCACATCAGCTGGCCAATCAGTTCGGCGCGCACCACATCATCTGCATCCAGCTGCAGGCCGCGCCATACCGGCAACCGCCCTGCGTCCACCGCCGCTTCCCAGCCCGGCAGGTCGCGCGGATTCTGGCTGTAGCTGTCGCCGATATGGCTGATGGCGCTGGCGCCGAGTCCGACCAGGTCGGTGTCGGCATGGGTGGTGTAGCCCATGAAGTTGCGGTGCAGCTGGCCCGCACGCTGCGCCTGCGACAGGTCTTCGTCGGGCAGCGCGAAATGGTCCATGCCCACGTACTGGTACCCGGCCAGCGACAGGCGCCGCACCGCCAGCCCCAACAGGGCCAGCTTCTGCTCAGGGCTGGGCAGCGCCGCATCCGGAATCTGCCGCTGCGCCTTGAACAGGTGCGGCAGGTGCGCATAGCCATACACAGCCAGCCGGTCCGGCCGCTCGCGCAGCACGGTTTCCAGGGTCTGCGCGAAGCCGGCCGGGGTCTGGTGCGGCAAGCCGTAGATCAGGTCCACGTTGACCGAGCGCAGCCCGTGCGCACGACAGGCGCGGAGGATGTCCAGGGTCTGCTCGACGCCCTGCTCGCGGTTGATCGCCCGCTGCACCGCCGGGTCGAAGTCCTGGATGCCCAGGCTGGCCCGGTTGAAGCCGAGCGCGGCCAGCGTGGCGATGTCGGCAGGGCTGACGAAACGCGGGTCCAGTTCAATGGAGAAATCACGGTGCGTCGCGGTGCTGAAGCGGAACCGCTCGCGCAGGCCATCCACCAGTTCGCGCAGCTGCGCGGCGGCGAGGAAGTTGGGGGTGCCGCCGCCGAGGTGCAGCTGGATCACCTCGCGCGTGTCATCGAACAACGGCGCGATCTGGTCCGCTTCGCTCAGCACCCGCGCCACGTAAGCCACACCCTTGCTGTGATCGCGGGTAATGACCCGGTTGCAGCCGCAGTAGAAGCACGGGCTACTGCAGTACGGCACGTGCACATACAGCGACAGCGGCCGGGAGCTGGCATTGCTGGCGTCGATGGCCGCACGCAGCTGGTGGGCGCCGAAGCCGTCGTGAAAATGCGGTGCGGCCGGATAGGAGGTGTACCGCGGGCCGGGCCGGTCGTGGCGACGCAGCAGGTCCGGGTCGAAGTGCCAGGCGAGCCCGGCGGCAGCAGGCGAGAGGATATCCATGCCGCCAGCGTGCGCGCAGGCGGCGCCGCGCGCATTGAGCCAGATCAATCCAGGCGCGCGGCACCGGCAATCGGCAACTGCGGCCAGCGCAGCATCTGGAAGCGGCGCCAGAAGGTATCGGCAATCCGGGTAGCCACGTCATCGGCCAAGCGCTGCATCGGCGGGTTGGCGCATTCGGCGGTGGTCTGGCGGAACAGCTGCAGCCAGCGGTCGAACAGGTCGCGGTCCAGCTCGTCCATGGCCATGTGCTTGGGCATCGGGGTACCGCTGAAGCGGCGCGTACCGCGCAGCATGGCCGACCAGAAATCGACCAGCTGCGCCAGGTGCGCATCCCAGTCATGCACGCGTGCGGTGAACACCGGGGCCAGGCGCGGCTCGTCGCGCACACGCGCGTAGAAATCGTGCACCAGCCGGGTGACCTCCTGCTCGCTGCACAGGTCCAGCGATGGCGTGGGCAACGGGGTGGCGGGCGGATGCTGCATGCGGTTTCTCTACGGCCGGAGGGGTGCTGCGCGTGATGAAGAGCATGCGCGCGCAGGAGGTGCGGCGTCTTGATCAGGATCAATGTCGGCGCAGTGGGTGCGCCCTAGTCTGTGAGTCAAACACTGACCGTGGCTGCAATGACCGACCTGCACGACCCACCCGGGGCCCGCCGCCGCCGGCTGTTGATCCAGCAATGGGGCGCCATCCTGTGGCCCAGCTTCGTCGCCGCTGGCCTGGCCAGCATGGTGTTCTTCGCCGTTGTGGACCCGCTGCGGCTGCGCGACATCAGCTTTCCGCACCACGCACTGAGCCGTGAACTGGGCTACACGCTGGGCTTCTTCATGTTCTGGGCGGTAACTGCGGCCGCCAGCGGCGTGACCTGGTACCTGTCCCGGCCACCGCGCCGGGACGATGACGACGAGCAGCTGGGATGACCATGCCAGACCGCCTTCACCTGCATCTGGTCGACCCTGCCCCGCCCTCGCCTCCGCCCCGCAGGCGGCGCCTGCCACGCTGGCGTACATGGCTGTCGGCGAGCCTGCTGGCCGCCTTTTACGCACTGCCGTGGTTGCGCTGGAACGGTCGCCAGGCGCTGCTGTTCGACCTGCCCGGGCGCCGCTTCGACCTGTTCGGGCTGACGCTGTGGCCGCAGGACCTGGGGGTGCTGCTGGGGCTGCTTGCGGTGATGGCTACCAGCCTGGTGCTGTTGACCACCCTGGGCGGGCGGATCTGGTGCGGCCACGGCTGCCCACAGACACTGTGGAGTCGCCTGTTCCGCTGGATCGAGCAGGCCACCGCGCGCCACCTGCACCATCCCGCGCTGGCCCGCGCGGCCAAACACCTGCTATGGGCGGTGGTGGCGCTGTGGACCGGGGTCACCTTCGTGGGCCTGTTCAGCCCGATCCAGGCACTGGTGAACAGCCTGTGGCCGCCGGCCTGGAGCGGCTGGGGAACCTTCTGGGTGGCGTTCTACGCGCTGGCCACCTGGGGCAACGCCGGCTTCCTGCGTCAGCAGGTGTGCATCGACCTGTGCCCGTTCGCGCGGATCTGCCCGAGCCTGTGTGATGAGGACACCCCGCAGGTGCAGTACGACGCACGCCGTGGCGAGCCGCGCGGGCCACGTGCGCCCGGGCTGGGTGCGGTGATGCAGCGCGGCCGCGGCCTGCTCGATGCGGTCAGCGCCAGCGACTACGTCTTTCGTGCCGCGCATCCGGCCCTGGCCGGGCCGATGCCGCGCTTTCCCGCCGACCGGCTGGGCGACTGCGTGGATTGCCGCGCCTGCGTGGACGTGTGTCCGATGGGGTTGGACGTGCGCAGTGGGCCGCACGCGGACTGCATCGCCTGTGGCGATTGCGTGGACGCCTGCAACGCGCAGATGCGCCAATGGCAGTTCCCGACCGGCCTGCTTCGCCATGCCAGCGAGACGCGCATGCACCAGCGTCGCGTACGCTGGCTGCGGACACGCACGCTCACCGCCTTGATCACCCTGCTGGTTCTGCTGGGTGTTGGCGTGCATCGGCTGTAGATCACTGCCCCGCCCCACAAGCGCCATTCCCCGAATGGCACCGGCCCCCCGACCGGAAACTCAGCGCAGGCGGGTACTGCGTGGCGGCACCATCTGCGCGCGCCGCACGATCCCCAACTGCTCGATGATCAACGCCAGTTCGTTGGTGACCTGGGTACGGCTGCGCCCTTTGGGCACCAACCGCTCAAGCACCTGCTGGTAGGTGGTCCAGAATTCCGGGCCGCAGCCATGTTTGCTGTAACTGGCTTCCAGCTCGGTGCGCACGCCATTTGCCAAGTCATGTACGTCGTAGTGCATACGACCTCCCTTGGACTTGCCTTGCATCGGAGACGAGCTACCACCCTGCGTGGTACAGGTTCACTTGCGCTTCACCCAAAATTTGCACGGTCCTCGCACCAAGTCAATCGGCAGGAGGCACGTTGGCGAGGACATCGCTGAATGGTTCAGATGCGCGTCACCCGTTCCGCCCAGGCAGGATGGGCAGGAAATGTTGACAGCGTGATGTCAAAACCGCCGACGCGGCCGGGCTAGGACGCCAGCCGCCAGACCCCGTAGGCGCAGATGGCGATCCCCACGCCAAGCAGCGCCCACACCAGGCCGTTGAAGCGCTTGAGCGCCTTGGCCAGCACCAGCGAGAACCCGATGCCTGCCAGACCGATCGCAAGCCAGAGCACGCCGTGCACGTTGCTGGGTGACGCCCAGAACGAACCGGGCGCCCCGGTGGCGGCAAACAGTTGGGTCAATGTCATGGGCGAACCTGGGAAGTAAACCAGCCTGCATGGTGGTCAACCGATCGTGCCGATGCGGTGAAGACCGGGCCGCCGCAGGCGCCTGGTTTATCCCGCCGCCGTCGGCATGGCAGGGCGCGCGGGCATGGTGTGCGCCAGCAGTTCAAGCAACCGGTCCAGACCGGTGCTTACCGCCGCCCCGTCATTCACCCGGCGTGCAAACCCGGCCCAGTCGCCCGCCGACAACTGGCGGATCAAGGCCGGCTCGACACCCAGCCAGCGCATGCCCCAGAACGGGAAACAGCGCTGGGGCACGCGGCCTCGGCACAGCTCCACGATGGCATGGTGACTGCGTGCCTGGAGGATGCGCTCGTGCACGGCGGCCATGCCGTCCTCCGGGCCTTCGAAGTACTGCAGGAACCGGCCACCATCAAACAACAGCACGCCGGTGACGCCGGCTACGGTGTTGAAGCGGGCAGCATCGTCGACCAACGCATCCAGGGCGGTGCTGGACAAGCCGGCGGGCGCCTCACTGACGTAGGCAATCGCGCGAAGGGGCATGGGCGTGTCCTTGGATGGAAGGAAGATGCTGTCACCTTCAGCCGGGCAGATAAACCACGTCGCTGAAGCGTTCAGATGTGAGGGGACCCGACAAACGATAAAGCCCGCTTTCGCGGGCTTTATGCGTCATCAATTTGGAGGCCTGGACGGGAATCGAACCCATCTCAACGGATTTGCAGTCCGGTGCATAACCACTCTGCCACCAGGCCGGTGACCCTACAGCTTACCGGGAGATGATACCCCGATAAAACAAGACCCCGAGAACGGGGCCTGGTCAGGATTTGGAGCGGGAAACGAGACTCGAACTCGCGACCTCAACCTTGGCAAGGTTGCGCTCTACCAACTGAGCTATTCCCGCAAAATCAGGCGCGTATCTTACCGAAACCGCAGGTAACACACCAGCCTTTTTACACTTTATTTCACATCCCCGTCGGCGCTGCCGATCAGGATGCCCGCGTGCCACCGCGGAGAAAAACAAGGCCCCAAGGGGGCCCTGTCGAAATATGGAGCGGGAAACGAGACTCGAACTCGCGACCTCAACCTTGGCAAGGTTGCGCTCTACCAACTGAGCTATTCCCGCAGACTTTCGCTTGCCCCGGCTGCACCGCACCGTGAAGTGCTGGAGGCTGCCGGCCCATCGACCTGCGTCGAAGGAGCGCTATTGTGTCGGGATTCCTTCACGCCGTCAACATGCTTGTTCATCGGAAAGCGGGGCCGCTACACCCGCATCCCGCGCCGATGGAAATACATCTGCTCGGCCACCCGCCGCATCGCGCCGGAGTGCAGCACCAGATCCAGCGGCCAGTCCATCTGCAGGTGGTCCATCGCCCAGCGCATCAGCCGCTTGCGGCGAAAGGTGGGGGCTGCCTTGCGTGCCACGGTTTCCGGTGGCGGCCCATTGCCACGCAGTCGCAGGCCAGCGGCGTCGCCGATCGCCCAACCGTGCCGCCAGGACGAGTGGATGCCGCCGGCGGACAGCGGCGACACGATACCGGCCGCATCGCCGGTCAGGATCACCCCGGGCGCGGTGATCGGGCCATCCGGCAGGCCGCACGGCACCAGCCCGGCGCGCGTCGCGGTCGCAACCGCTGCCGCCGACAGGCCGACCACGTCGCGTACATGCTGCAGGAATCCCTCCATATCGGGCTGCCGTGCATGGGTCGGATCATGGCGCAGCGCCAGCCCTATCTGCACGCCGGTCGGATTCTGCGCCGCCCAACCGATGTAACCCGGGGCGAAGCGCTTGCTGGCAAAGCAGTGCAGCGCCCCGGCCTCGGCCAGCTGGACGCCAGCAAACTCCTGCTCCACCCCGTACAGATTGTCCTGCACGCGGCCCAGCCCGGTGCGCTGCGCAACGCGTGAGGTGGCACCGTCGGCACCGATCAGGTAGCGCGTGCGCCCTGCCCCCTCCACCCGCCAGCCGTCACCGTCGCGCCGGGCCTGGGTGAACGACTGCTGCAGGCGCAGGTCCACTCCATTGGCGCGCAGTTCGACCGCCAGCCAGCGCAGCAGGTTCGGCGTGTCGGTGGTCATGAAGTAGTAGCCCGGCGCGGCCAGCAGCACGCTACGCAGGCTGGGGGCATACAGCCGCACCCGCTCTACCCGCTGCAGCAGTTCGGCCGGCGCCCGGCCCAGCCAGGTCTGTTCGATGGCCTCTTTGACGATGATGCCGGTGGTGTGCAGTCGCGCACCGGGATCGGCCTTTCTCTCCAGCACGCACACCCGCAGGCCGTACTGGACGGCAGCGAGCGCGCAGGCCGCGCCGGCGAAGCTGGCGCCGACAACGACAAGGTCCCAGTCGTAGGCGGTAGAAGACGTATCCATCAACGGGGTGTCCTGTGCGGTAGAGGTGCACAGGATCGAATGCATGGAGGGGGAGGCAATGAAGTGTCGGTGAAGCGAATATGAAGCGCCGCCTTTCCCCACCGCCATCGCAGTGTGCATGGGAGAATCCGCGTTACGCCGGCGGACCACGCCGTCCCTCATCGAGCGCCATGACCAGCCGCATCTCGCGCACCATCTTTTTCGGCATGGCCACAGTGGTGTCGGCCCTGCTCATCGCCTGCGTGGCGACCCAGCTGGGTTCCAACGCCTGGATGTTGTTGACGGACCGAAGCAACACGCTTCCGACCGAGTCGTCGATCTTCTCGTTCGAGCCCTACGTGATCAACCAGGGGTCATCGAACTACTGGTTGTATGGCAAGGACGGCCGGAACTACTACCACTTCGTCCACCGCGACGACGCCGCCTACGTGTATCTGCCCATCGACAACGCCTGCCCCGGCTTCCAGCGCGACGACATCGGCACCTGGTGCAATGTGCGCATCGGACAACGCCGCTGACGACGCACGCCGTAGATACGAAAAAAGCGACCCGAAGGTCGCTTTTTTCGTCGCCTCACACCGCAGCGAAGTGCCGGTGGATGCTGTGTCTGGAGCGGGAAACGAGACTCGAACTCGCGACCTCAACCTTGGCAAGGTTGCGCTCTACCAACTGAGCTATTCCCGCTTGGGAGGCGAAATTCTACAACCAAATGCGCAGGTGTCAACAGCCCTTACGCATTCTTTTTCGCACGCGCGGTTTCGCGGGCCAGGCGTTCGTCCTCACGCAGGCTCGGCCACGCGGCATGCAGGTACTGCAGGCCCGAGAACAACGTGAGAATCGAAGCGATGGCCAGCGTCCAGTCACCGATGTGGAACACCTGCACGCCCATCCAAATGTCCTGTATCGGCGTATGCGGCGCCACCGAGTACAGCAGGCACAGCAGCGCCACCATCTGCGCGGTGGTCTTGATCTTGCCGATCAGGGCCACGCGCACCTTGGCGCGCTGGCCGATCTCGGCCATCCACTCGCGCAGTGCCGACACGGCGATTTCACGACCGACGATCACCGCCGCCCACACCGCCATCCACGCGGTCGGATGGCCCTGAACGATCAGGAACAGCGCCACGGCCACCATCAGCTTGTCGGCGACCGGGTCGAGGAACGCGCCGAACGCGGACGCCAGGTTATAGCGGCGGGCGATCCAGCCATCCAGCCAATCGGTGATGGCAGCCAGGCCGAAGATCGCCGCGGAGGCGAAATTGGTCCACTTGTAGGGGAGGTAGAACACCAGCACCAGCACCGGGATCATCAGGATCCGCAGCAGGGTGAGCCAGGTGGGGAGGGTCAACTTCATCGCATCTCTCTACTCGCCCGCCGCGTCGGGCGTGGGCAGTCCATGAAGGTTAGCGTAGATGCGCGCAGCGAGGGCGTCATTGATGCCCTCGACTTTCGCGATTTCTGCCTCCCCGGCCGCCTTCAGGCCGACCAGCCCCCCGAAATGCTTGAGCAGGCTGGCGCGGCGGCGCGGGCCGATGCCAGCGATATCCTCCAGCTTGCTGGTCATGCGCGCCTTTTGGCGGCGCCCACGGTGGCCGGTGATGGCGAAACGATGAGCCTCGTCGCGTACCTGTTGGATGAACTGCAGGGCCGGCGAGGCCGCGCCGGGGCGCAGTTCGCGGCCATCGGGCAGCACCAGCGCCTCGTGCCCTGCCCGGCGCTCCACGCCCTTGGCCACGCCCACCAGCATCACACCGTCCACGCCCAGGTCGGCCAGTGCCGCCTGGGCCTGGCCGAGCTGGCCGGCGCCACCGTCGATCAGCAGCAGGTCGGGCAGCACGCCGTCTTCTTCCACCGCACGACGGAAGCGGCGGTCGATCGCCTGCCGCATCGCCGCGTAGTCATCGCCCGGCTCGATGCCGCTGATGTTGAAGCGGCGGTACTGGCTGCGTACCGGGCCGGCGGCATCGAACACCACGCAGGAGGCCACGGTTGCCTCGCCCATGGTGTGGCTGATATCGAAGCACTCCACCCGCTTGACCTGCTCGGCCAGGCCGAGCATCTGCCGCAGGTCTTCGCTGCGCGCATGCTGGGCGCTGCGGCTGGTGAGCTCGCTGACCAGGGTGATCTGCGCGTTGCGGCTGGCCAGTTCGACATACCCGGCGCGCTCGCCGCGCACGTTCCACTTCAGCTGCACCTTGACCTCGGCCGAGGCCGAGAGCGCGGATTCGATCAGGCTGGCATCCGGAATTTCGCGGTCCAGCAGGATTTCGCGGGGCGGCGAGTGTTCGGCGTAATACTGCGACACGAACGCCGCCAGGATCTCCTCGGCGCTCTCTTCGCCGTTGGTCCGCGGGTAGAACGGCCGGGTGCCCAGGTTGCGGCCGTCACGGAAGGCCAGCAGCATCACGCAGGCATTGGCGCCGCGGGTGGCACAGGCGAGCACGTCCAGGTCGGCGGCGCGGCCGTCCACGTACTGGCGGGTCTGCATGCTGCGCAGCGCGGTGACCAGGTCGCGCAGCCGTGCGGCCTGCTCGAACTCCAGCGCGTCGCTGGCCGCCTGCATCTGGGTGCCCAGTTCGCGCGCGAGCAGGTCGCTTTTCCCTTCCAGGAACATCGAGGCGCGGCGCACCGATTCGGCATAGTCCGTCGCACTTACCAGATCCACGCATGGCGCGCTGCAGCGGCCGATCTGGTACTGCAGGCAGGGCCGCGAGCGGTTGCGGAACACGCTGTCCTCGCAGCTGCGCAGCTTGAACAGCTTGTGCATGAGGTTGAGCGTGTCGCGCACGGCGGTCACGCCCGGATAGGGGCCGTAATACCGGCCCGGCACCGCGCGCGGCCCGCGGTGCAGCGCGATGCGCGGCCAGTCTTCGCGGGTAAGCAGCACGTGCGGATAGGTCTTGTCGTCGCGCAGGGACACGTTGTAGCGCGGCGACAGCGACTTGATCAGCTGGTTTTCCAGCAGCAGTGCCTCGCCCTCCGAGCGGGTCACGGTCACGTCCATGCGCGCCACCTGCGACAGCATCGACATGATCCGCGTGGTCTTGGGCGTGCCGTTGAAGTAGCTGCCCACCCGGTTGCGCAGCGCACGCGCCTTGCCGACATACAGCAGGCTGTCGTCGGCGGCGTACATGCGGTAAACGCCGGGCGCGGTACTCAGGTGGGCCGCGAATGCCTTGCCATCGAAGGCGGGTGCGGTAGAAACAGTCATTCGCTGATCGGGACTTCGCTCAATACGCCACTGACAGGGTCGAAACGCAGCACGGCATGGGCGTCGGTCTCGGCGATCCACACCGCTCCACCGCCCAGGGCCAGCCCGGCCGGGCCGTGGAGGCGGCGCGGCAGTTCCAGCGTGCTCAACTCACCGCCGCCCAGGCGCAGCGTCCGCAGGCGGCCATTGCCAGCATCGGCGATCCACAGCAACGGCGCATCCGGGCTGAGCGCGATGGCCTGCGGGTGCTGCAGCTGGGCGATCGTACGCGGGCCGTCCTGCTCGCCGAACGCCCACAGGCCCTGCCCGACCAGCGTCTGCACCAGATCGCCGCGCAGCTGCATGGCGCGGATCGAGGACCCCAGCGCATCGCAGACGTACAGCACCTGCTGCACCGCCGCCAGCGACGTCGGCTGCGCGAATGCGGCCAGGTGGCCACTGCCGTCGCGTTCGTCGATCGCGCCCGAGCCGGCGCGCCAGTGCAGGCTGCGCTGGCCCAGGTGGTAGGTCCAGATGCGGTTGTCGCCGGCCATGGCGATGTGGATCTGGTTGTCGGCCACCGCCAGTCCCTGCGGATGGTTCAGCGCGGTCTGGCGCGGCTGCGCCACCGGCCCCTCGATCGGCTCGCCCGGGCGGCCGGTGCCGCACAGCGTGTCGACCTGGCCGGTCAGCAGGTGGATGCGGCGCAGGGCATGGTTGCCGGTGTCGGCTACGTACAGCGACTCGCGCTCCAGGGCCAGGCCCTGGGGACGGTTGAAGGCCGCCTCGGCCGGCCCGCCGTCCATGAAATCGGCGGTGCCCAGCCCGAACTGGCGCAGCACGCGCCCGCCGTGGCTGCATTCGAGCACGCGGTGGTGGCCGCTGTCGGCGATGTACAGGCGCTCGGTGGTGGCCACCAGGCCGGTCGGGAAGGACAGCGGCAGGCGCGGCTCGGGGTTGAGTTCGCGGACCAGCGCCATGTCGCCGTCGACCGGTCGGGCGCCGCCTTCGCACAGCGCATTGAGCGCGCGTTCCAGCTCGCCGCCGAACCCGACCAGGCGGTCGCGCTCGCGCCCCTGCGCGTCCAGCAGCACCAGGGTCGGCCAGGCGGTCACGCCGAAGCGGCGCCAGCCGTCCCAGTCCGCATCCAGCAGCGCGGGGCCGATCAGGCCTTGGCGACGCAGCAGTTTGAGCGCCTGCGCGGGATCGCGCTCGCAGTCGAAGCGGGGCACCTGCAGAATCAGCAACTGCAGCTTGCCCGGGTTGCGCGACTGCCATTGCGCCAACTCGGCCAGCCGTTGCGCGCACCACACCGAGGCGGCGTTGACGAAGGCCAGCACCACCGGCCGCCCCCGCAGTTCGGTGAGGGTGGTCGGCGTGGCGTTGAGCCACGTGGCGAATTCGGGCAGGTCCTGGACGGGCTGTACGTTCATGCCCCGATTATGCCGGAGTCGGCGTCATGCAATCGTCGTGCCGCGTCAATCCGACGGCGGCCTGCGCGCGCCGCCCGGTCAGCCCTGCGCCGCCAGCCAGGCTTCGGCCCGGGCGAGGTCTTCGGGGGTGTCGATGCCCGGCGGGAACTCGGCCGGGGTCAGCGCCACGCTGATCCGATGCCCCGCTTCCAGCGCGCGCAGCTGCTCCAGCGACTCCAGCTGCTCCAGCGTGCCCGGCGGCAACGCCGCGAATTGGCGCATGAAGCCGGCACGATAGCCGTAGATGCCGATGTGACGCAGCCAGTGCGGTCCCGCCAGGGTGTCGCGCGAGCGCGCGAAGGCGTCGCGGTGCCACGGAATCGGGGCGCGGCTGAAGTACAGCGCATCCAGGTTCTGCCGGCGCACCACCTTGACCGCATTGGGGTCGAACAGGGTCTCCGCGTCTTCCACCGGGGTGGCCAGGGTGGACATCTCCGCCCCGCTGTAGACCAGCGCCTCGGCCACCGCGCGGATGCCTTCGGCCGGCGCGAACGGCTCGTCTCCCTGCAGGTTCACCACCACGGTGTCGTCGCTCCAGCCGGCCTGTGCGGCACATTCGGCCAGGCGGTCGGTGCCGGAGGCGTGATCGGCCGAGGTCATCGCCACGCGCACGCTGGACAGACCCTGCAGCGCATCGGCAATGCGCGCGTCGTCGGTGGCCACCCACACCTCGCGTGCGCCGGCCAGCAGCGCACGCTCGGCCACGCGCAGCACCAGCGGCTGGCCACCGAGCAGGCGCAACGGCTTGCCCGGCAGGCGCGAGGCCGCGTAACGGGCCGGAATGGCGACAACGAAATCGAGGGGCTGGCTCATGTGGGACTCACGAAAATGTCAGGGGAGTCGATGCGGCGGGCGAAACGCTCAGTGCTTGCCCAGCTTGTCGACGCGGTCGAGCAGGTTCACCCAGAACGCGGCGGGCAGGTCGGCCGCCAACGGCACGGCGAAGTGCCATTCGTTGGCGAACACCTTGCACTTCACTGCGTCCTTCTCGGTCATCAATACGGGCAGTTCGCTGCCAAATCGCAAGTCGGCGGCCTGGTACGCGTGATGATCGGGAAACGCGTGCGGCACCACGCCGATACCCTGCGCGCGCAGCATGTCGAAGAAGCGCTGCGGGTGGGCAATGCCAGCCACCGCATGCACGCGCTGGCCACGGAAATGCGCCAGCGTGCGCGGGCGGCCGCCGCTGAGCGGCTGGGCGCTGTCAATGTGCAGCTGCATCGGCCATTCGCCGAAGCCGCACGCCGGTTGCGCGCCGACGCCATCACTGGCCTGGCCCATGTTGACCACGCGGAAATCGCAGTCGTTGGCGCGGCTGACCGGTTCGCGCAATGGCCCGGCGGGGATCAGCCGCCCGTTGCCGTAGCGACGCTGCGCGTCGACCACTTCAATCTCGATATCGCGGGCCAGCCGGTAATGCTGCAGGCCGTCATCGCAGACGATGATGTCGCAGCCCGCCTCGACCAGCGCCTTGGCTGCCGCCACGCGGTCGGCATCCACGCGGACCGGCACGCCGGCCTTCCACGCGATCAGCACCGGTTCGTCGCCGCCGATGACGGTGGACGTGGTGGCCTCCACCCAACGCGCCGTGCCGGGCTCGTCGCGACCGTAACCGCGACTGGCCACGCCAGGCTTCCAGCCGGCGTCACGCAGGCGCTTGACCAGCGCGATGGTCAGCGGGGTCTTGCCGGTGCCACCGGCGGTGACATTGCCCACCACCACCACCGGCACCGGCAGCGCATGGCGCTTCAGCCAGCCCCGCCGATACAGCATCCTGCGCAGCGCGATGGCCCCGCCATATACCGGGGCAAGCAACCGCGCCGGCAACGGGATGGCGCTGCCGTCGTACCAGTACGACGGCGTCGGGGTGCCCTTGGCCGCCATCACGCCTGCCTTTCGCGGAACTGCATCTTGTGCAGGTGCTCGTACAGCCCGCCGAGGGCCAACAGCTCGTGGTGCGTGCCCCGCTCGACGATGCGGCCGTGGTCCATGACCAGCACCTGGTCGGCGTGTTCGATGGTGGACAGGCGGTGTGCGATCACCAGCGTGGTGCGCTCGGGCATCAGGCGCTGCAACGCGTCCTGGACCAGGCGTTCGGATTCGTTGTCGAGCGCGGCGGTGGCTTCATCCAGGATCAGCACCGGTGCATCGCGCAGGATCGCGCGTGCGATCGCCAGGCGCTGGCGCTGGCCGCCGGACAGCAGCGCGCCGTTCTCGCCCACCGGCGTCTGCAACTGCTGCGGCATCCGCTCGATGAACTCCCAGGCGTTGGCCGCTTCGGCGGCGGCGCGGATCTGGTCTTCGCTGGCATCCATGCCGTAGGCGATGTTGGCGCCCACGCTGTCGTCGAACAGCATCACCTTCTGCCCGACCATGGCCACCTGGCGGCGCAGGTCGGCCAGCGGGTAGTCCTCCAGCGGAACGCCGTCCAGGGTGATGCGGCCACCGTTGGGTTCGTAGAAACGCGGCACCAGACGGATCAGGCTGGTCTTGCCACTGCCGGAGCGCCCGACGATGGCGGTGACCGTGCCCGGCTTGGCGACGAAACTGATGTCGTCCAGGGCAATGCCGGTATCTTCACGGTAACGCAGCATCACGTGCTCGAAGGCGAGCTCGCCGCGCGCTCGGCCGATCTTCTTGATGCCCTCGTCGCGCTCGACCGGCAGGTCGAGGATGCCGAACAGGCGCTCGGCGGCGGCCACGCCGCGCGAAATCGAGGTCTGCACGCTGGTCAACCGACGCAGCGAGGGGATGATGGCCATCATCGAGGTCATCAGGCCCATGAACTGGCCTGCATTGAGCTTGCCCGCCAGGGCTTCGCGGGTGGACACCCACACGATCACCGCCAGTGCCAACGCCGCCAGGAACTGGACGGTGCTGGAGGCCAGTGCACGCGTGGTTTCCACCTTCATGTTCAGGCCCAGCATGCGGTTGGCCAGGCGCGAGTAGCGCGAGATCTCGTGCGCCTGGGTACCGTGCACCTTCACTTCCTGCTGCGCGGCCAGTGACTGCTCGGCCGTCTGCGCCATGCTGCCCATGCCGTCCTGGATGCCCCGGCTGATGCGGCGGTAGCGCTTGCCCACGAACGACACGATCACGCCGATCAGCGGCACCACCACCAGCATGGCCACGGTGACCTTGACGCTCATCTGCAGCATCACCACCAGCATCGCGATGATGGTGAGGGTGTCTGCCACCAGGGTCTTGAGCGCGTCGGCACTGGCCTGGGTGACCTGCTCGGTGTCGTAGTTGAGGCGGCTGACCATCACCGGCGTCGCCTCGCTGTCGAAATGCGCCGACGGCAGATGCAGGTATTTTTCCAGCACCTGTTCGCGCAGGTCGCGCACCACGCTGCGGCCGGTCCGGGCCAGCGCGTAATCGCTGACCAGGGTGGCCAGACTGCGCATCATGAACAGGCCGAGGATGGTCAACGGCAGGATCACCGCCATGCGCGGCTCGGGATTGACGAAGCCGCGGTTGACCAGCGGTTCCATCAGCTTGGTGAAGTGGTAGCCGGCCAGCGCCTCGACGACCATGGCGATCACTGCCGCCACCATGAAAGTCCAGTAGGCGCGGGTGTAACCGAGCAGACGTTTGTAGATCGGCCAGATCGGCGCGTGTTTGTTACTCATGGACGCACCTCCGGCGCGGTTGCGATGGCGATGCGGCGGAAGCCGAGCTGGCCCAGGGCATCCTGGGCGGTGACAACGGCCTGGTACGGCGTGCGGGCATCGGCACGCAGCAGCACCGTCTGTTCGCGGTCGCTGCCGGCCACGGCGGCGATGGTCTGCTTGACCGACTCCACGTCGGTGCGCAGCACTTCCTGGTCATTGATGAAATAGCGCCCTTCGGCGTTGACCAGCACGCTGAGCGAACGCGGCGGCTCGCTGTTGTCCTGCTGGCTGGCGGTCGGCAACTGCAGCTGCAGGGTCGAGCGCGCGTCGAAGGTCGTGGTGACCACGAAGAAGATGATCAGCACGAGGATCACGTCGATCAGCGGTACCAGATCGATGTGCGGCTCGTCCTGGACCCGGTCATTGCGGATGCGCATCCGTCAGCCCTTGGCCGTGACGGGTGCGGCCGGCGCCGCTGTCGGCGCACGTGCGCCGGTGTTCATCACCCCGGGGCGACCGTCCAGCGCATCCAGCAGCGCGCTGGCTTCCTGCTCCATCTCGATCACGTAGCCGCCGATGCGGCCCTTGAAGTAGCGATGGAACATCAGCGCCGGAATCGCCACGATCATGCCGGTGGCGGTGCACACCAGCGCCTTGCCGATACCGCCGGCCAGCTGGTTCACGTCGCCCACGCCGTGGTCGAGGATGCCCAGGAACATCTGGATCATGCCCACCACGGTGCCCAGCAGGCCCAGCAGCGGGCCGGCCGAGGCGATCGTGCCCAGGGCATTCAGGAAACGCTCCATGCGGTGCACCAGGTGGCGACCGGCATCCTCGATGCGTTCGCGGATCTGGTCGCGCGGGCGGTTGCGTGCTTCCAGTGCCACGGCCAGCAGCGCACCCAGGGGCGAGTTGGCGCGCAGCGACTGGATGTGGCTGGGATCGAGTTTGCCGCGCGCGGCCCAGTTGCGCACTTCCTGGCCCAGCCCCGGGGGCAGGACCTCGTTACGCCGCAAGGTCCAGAAACGCTCCAGGACAATTGCCAAAGCCAGTACGCCCAACAGCAGCAGCGGCACCATCGGCCAGCCACCGGCCTTGACCAGTTCCCACACGTTTCAACCCTCCGGCCCATCAGCCGCTTGTTTGACCGCCGATAGGATAGCAGCCGACCGCGCCCGCTCCGCGGCATCCCACCAACGCGGCTGAAAAACCCGCTGTTCACGCACGTGCAGGCCTTCACGCCCGAGCCAGGCGCGCAACGCGCCACTGTCGGCAGTGGTCAGTACTTCGGCCCCCTCGCCCCGCCAGCGCGCCACCACGGCCGGGCGCGGGTGCCGGAAGCGGTTGCCATGCCCGGCCGAGACAATCGCGAGCCTGGGCGCCACCGCGGCCACCCAGGCGGCACTGGAAGAGCCGTCGCTGCCATGATGCGGCACCACCACCAGCTCGGCCCGCAGCGCGGAGGATGCCTGCAGCAGCTGCGCTTCGCTGCGCGCGCCAATGTCGCCTGCCAGCAGAATCGCGCCATGCGCGGTCACGATACGCAGCACGCAGCTGCTTTCGTTGCCCTGGTAGGGCGTGCGTGGCCGGGGGTGCAGAACCTGGAAGCCGACCCCGTCCCAGCGCCAGGATTGCCCGGCATGACAGGGGGCGTCGATGCCCGGCAGCGCGCCCTGCGGCGCCAGCAGCGGCGTACCCGCGAACCCGCGCCTGACCGCCGCAACCCCGCCCGCGTGGTCGCGATCGCCATGGCTGAGCACGAGTCGATCCAGCCGCCCCTCGCCCAGCGCGTGCAGGGTCGGCACCACGATCCGCTCGCCGGCATCGAACCCGCCCGCCGCCGCGGGGCCAGTGTCGTACAGCAACCGGTGGGTGCGGGTGCGCACCCATATCGCCATGCCCTGCCCCACGTCCATGACCAGCAGTTCCACCTCCCCCTCGCCGGGCCGGGACTGGGCCGGCCACAGCAATGGCAGGCACAGCAGGACCGCCGGCAGCCGACCACCGCTGCCGCGTGGCAGCAGCAGCCAGCCAACCCCGAGCAACGCCACCAGCAGCGCCGCGTCGCGGGCCTGCGGCAGCCACCACAGCGCCAGCGGGCTGCGGGCCGCATAGCCGAGCAGCCACCAGCTGCCCTCGAAACACCCTGCGGCCAGCTGCCAGGGCCAGCGCCCCGCACCCGCGACCACTGCCTCCAGCGCCGTGCCCAGCAGCGCCAGCGGCACCACCACCAGGCTCCACCAGGGAATCGCCAGCAGGTTGACCAGCGGCCCGGCACGCGAGGCCTGGCCGAACAGCGCCACGGTGAGCGGCAGCAGCGCCAGCGTGGCCACGCCCTGCGCCACCAGGAAGGTGCGCAGCCAACGCGGGTCGCGCCCCGGCAGGCACCAGACCAGCCACAGCACCCCGGCGAAGCTGAGCCAGAAGCCGGGCGCCAGCACCGCCAGCGGATCCACCAGCAACACCGCCAGGGCGGCCAGCGCAAGTGACTGGCCGACGGTCACCCGGCGCCGGCTGCAGCGTGCGGCGGCCAGCACCGCAATCATCAGCACGGTGCGCACGGTGGGCAGCGCGAAGCCGGCCACGGCGGCGTACAGCGCGGCCCCGGACACGGCGGCAACCGCCACCCCCAGCGGTCGTGGCCAGTAGCGGCCCAGCGGTGGCCATGCGCGCCAGACCCACGCCGCCAGCCAGGCCGCGAAGCCTGCGACGAGCCCTACATGGAAGCCGGAAATCGCGATGAGATGGGTGAGCCCGAGCGCGCGCAGGTCGTCCCAGTCGGCCTGGGTGAGCGCGCGGGTATCGCCCAGTGCAAGCGCCTGCACGAAACGCGCCTCTTCGCCATGCACCTGCGAGGCAATGGACGCCGCCATGCGCTCACGCCAGGCCGGAACGCCACTGGCAGGCGCCAGCATGCGCGCGCGTGCCGGTTCACGAACCTGCCCGGACCCCGCCAGCCCCTGCACCAGGACGTGGCGCTCCGCGTCGAAACCACCGGGATTGCGCAGCCCCCGTGGCGGCCGCAGACGTGCATGCAGCACCCAGCGTGCGCCGGCCTGCACGTGTCGACGCGCATCCTCGCTGCCATCGGGGCGGGCAGGCCAGCCCATCGCAAACAGGCGGCCACGCACATAGGGTGGCAGCGCGGCATCGTCGTCAACGCGGAACAGGAAACGGGTGCTGCGTGCGCCGTGATCGGGCAGGCTCACCACCCTGCCCTGCAGCATGTGATCGATGGCCGCTGCTCCGGCCGGCAACTGCCCAGCAAGCGACGCGTGCGCATGCAGGGCCGCGCAGCCCATGCCCAGCAGCGCAGCGCCCAGGCATCGCCATCGCGAAGGCCACCCCCACACGATCATGCCCGCACAGACCGCCACCATCCCCAGCGCACGCGGCAGCAACTGCGGTGCGAACACGGTGATGCATACGCCAAGCAGCAGCGTCGCGGCGCAGGCCTTGCCGAACAGGGGAAGTGGAACCGCCGCTGGCGCATCCTCTCGGGCTGCCGCGATAACCATGCAACGCTCCGGGCACAAAACCCGATGCTGGGCCGGCGCGGACATGCGCACCATCAGGCAGCTCGCCATCCGGATGTGGGTGAATGTCGGGGCGTCGTCATGCCAGCAGGTCAACGTCGACCCAAACGAAAAAGCCGACCTGATGGCCGGCTTTTCTGTGGGTGCCACTGCAGTCTTTGCGACTGGAGTGGTGGGCGGTACAGGGTTCGAACCTGTGACCCCTACCATGTCAAGGTAGTGCTCTACCGCTGAGCTAACCGCCCGTTTCCTGCGTCTGCGCCGTTGCGAATGCGTCGGGGCAGGCCGCGTATATTACGGACGTCCCCCGGCAAGCGCAACACTTTTGTGAAGATATTTCACAACGCGCTGTTCAGCCCAGGCTGGCCTCCTTCAGCTGCCGGATCTGGTCGCGTACCTGCGCGGCGTCTTCAAACTCCAGGTCGCGGGCGTGCTGGTACATCTTCTGCTCCAGTGCCTGCAGCCGCTTGGCGATCTGGGCCGGACCGAGCGTGCGGTAATCCACCGCCTCTTCGGCCACTTTGCCACCGCGCCCCTTGCCCTTGCCACGCGACTCTTTCTCGGCCGCATCCGAGCGCGCGCCTTCGAGCACATCGGTGATCGGCCGCAGCACCGACGTGGGTGTGATGCCATGCAGTTCGTTGTATTCGACCTGCTTGGCGCGACGACGGTCGGTTTCGTCGATCGCCGCCTGCATCGAGCGCGTGATCTTGTCGGCGTACAGGATCGCCTTGCCACGCAGGTTGCGTGCGGCCCGGCCGATGGTCTGGATCAGCGAGCCAGTGGAACGCAGGAAACCTTCCTTGTCCGCGTCCAGAATCGCCACCAGCGACACCTCGGGCATGTCCAGGCCTTCGCGCAGCAGGTTGATGCCCACCAGCACGTCGAACTTGCCCAGGCGCAGGTCGCGGATGATCTCCACCCGCTCCACCGTGTCGATGTCCGAATGCAGGTAGCGCACGCGGATGCCGTGCTCGGTGAGGTAGTCGGTGAGGTTCTCGGCCATGCGCTTGGTCAGCGTGGTGACCAGCACGCGGTCGCCGAGCTTGATCCGCTCGTTGACTTCGCTCATCAGGTCGTCGACCTGGGTGCCCACGGGGCGGATCTCCACCACCGGATCGATCAGGCCGGTCGGGCGCACCACCAGCTCGGTGATCTCATCGCCGGCTTCGCGCAGTTCGTACGGGCCGGGCGTGGCCGACACATAGATGCTGCGCGGGCAGCGGGCCTCCCACTCCTCGAAACGCAAGGGGCGGTTATCCAGCGCCGACGGCAGGCGGAAGCCGAACTCCACCAGGGTTTCCTTGCGCGAGCGGTCGCCCTTGAACATCGCGCCGATCTGCGGAATGGTCACGTGCGACTCGTCGATCACCAGCAGCGCATCGGGCGGCAGGTAATCGAACAGGGTCGGCGGCGGCTCGCCCGGCGCCTTGCCGGTGAGGTGGCGCGAGTAGTTTTCGATGCCGTTGCAGAACCCGACCTCGGCCATCATTTCCAGGTCGAACTGAGTGCGCTGCGCCAGGCGTTGGGCTTCCACCAGCTTGTTCTGTTCGTAGAGCTGCTCCAGGCGCGGCTTGAGTTCGGCCTTGATGGTTTCCACCGCTGCCAGCACGCGCTCGCGGGTGGTCGCGTAGTGGGTCTTGGGATACAGCGTGTAGCGCATCAGCTTGCGCAGGCTTTCGCCGGTGAGCGGGTCGAACATGCTGATCTGCTCGACCACGCCGTCGAACAGCTCGATGCGCACCGCTTCGCTGTCCGACTCGGCCGGGAACACGTCGATGACTTCACCGCGCACGCGGAACGTGCCGCGCTGCAGCTCGTACTCGTTGCGGGTGAACTGCAGCGAGGTCAGGTGGTTGATCAGGTCGCGCTGCTCGATGCGCTCGCCGGTGGACAGGATCAGGCGCAGCGACAGGTAGTCTTCCGGCGCGCCCAGGCCGTAGATCGCCGAGACCGTGGCCACCACGATCGCGTCCGGGCGTGACAGCAGGGTCTTGGTGGCGGCCAGGCGCATCTGCTCGATGTGCTCGTTGATCGAGCTGTCCTTCTCGATGAAGGTGTCCGACGCGGCCACGTAGGCTTCGGGCTGGTAGTAGTCGTAGTAGCTGACGAAATACTCGACCGCGTTGTTGGGGAAGAACGACTTGAACTCACCGTACAACTGCGCGGCCAGCGTTTTGTTCGGCGCCATGATCAGCGTCGGCTTCTGCACGTTCTGGATCACGTTGGCAATGGTGTAGGTCTTGCCCGAGCCGGTCACGCCGAGCAGGGTCTGCTTGGCGATGCCCGCCTCGAAGTTGGCCGTCAGCTTCTCGATCGCCGCGGGCTGGTCGCCGGCCGGCGAATACGGGGAGACAAGTTCGAAGCGATCGCTCATGGTGCCGCCATATCCGGGGCCTACCAGTATACCGGGGGCAATGGTGACGGCCGGCTGAGGGGAAGCCTGAGCCTGGCGACTGCGTTCCGCCGATGGGAACCGCACCCCCTGCGACCCAGGCTGGTCACCTGCTCCTGTGATGGATGGACGCGCCGTGACCGCCACGAACCGCCGTTGGATACCGCTCCGCCCTGCTGCAGGGTTGACCTTGTTTGAACTGACCGTGACCCTCGCCGTCGCAGCCGTGCTGTGCGCCATCGCCCTGCCCGGCCTGCAGCCGCTGCTGGACCGGCAGCGGGCCGCCAGCGCGCGGCAGGTGCTGAGCAGCCACCTGGCCTTCGCGCGGCTGGCCGCCATCCAGCAGCGCCAGGCCATCCGGGTGTGCGCCAGCATCGATGGCACAACCTGCAGCGGGGATGCGAACGGCTGGGCGACGGGCTGGATCGTCCACCGCGCGGGACCGGAGGGGGGCCCGGCCACCGCGGAGGGTCCAGCGCTGCGGCATCACACGCCGGGCTACCCGCCCGGCTGGACGATCCGCTCCAGCGATGGGCGACGGCATCTGCGCTTCCTGCCCGATGGCCGCGCCTGGGGTACCAATCTCACCCTGCAGATCTGCGTCCGGGGTGACTTGATGGCAGAAGTCGTGGTGAACAACAGCGGGCGGGTGCGCTCGGAGAGCGTGCGGCGTCCAGGGGGGTGTCCACCCTGATCGGATTGCGCGCGGGCGACTCGCGTGTCGGCCATGCGCAACATAAAGAAAAGGCTGCGATTTCTCGCAGCCTTTTCAGGATCTGGCGCCCGAAGTTGGACTCGAACCAACGACCCCCTGATTAACAGTCAAGTGCTCTAACCGGCTGAGCTATTCGGGCGGGGAGGCGCATTCTAGACGCTCACACCCGACCTTGCAACACTCCGCGCACTTACCAGCAGGTCACCCCGGACGCCGTGGCAGGCGTCTTCTGGCCGGCTTGGTTGACGGTCATCGTGCCGCACTTGTCTTTGGCCTGGCCGCCCTGGGGAACGGCCGTGATGGTGTACGTCTGGGCACCCGGGTTGATGGTCAGCTGGTAGGCGGCGGTGCCGGTGCGCGGCGAGTTGATCGTCTGCGTACCGGTCTCGCTGAATTTGAACGCCGCGTAGCTGTTGTTGAGCGTATGCATGCGTTCGGCGCGCTGCATGTACTCGACCATCTCGGCCTTGGCCTGCGCGCGCTTGGAGCGCAGTACGTACTGGGTGTAGTTCGGGTACGCCACCGCGCTCAGGATGGCGATCACGG
Source organism: Stenotrophomonas sp. 364 (assembly GCF_009832905.1). NCBI lineage: Bacteria > Pseudomonadati > Pseudomonadota > Gammaproteobacteria > Lysobacterales > Lysobacteraceae > Stenotrophomonas > Stenotrophomonas sp. 364. The sequence goes on along the minus strand of NZ_CP047135.1, from coordinate 1,319,140 downwards.
CCACCACCACCATCAGCTCGATCAGGGTGAAGCCCACCACTCGCGACCTGCCGCGTGCATGACAACGATAACGGGTCACTGGATCTGCCTCCACGATTGACGACCACAAGGATACGGCACAAAGATCCGCTGATTGCCGTTGTTGACGTAGTTCCAGCACTCGTTCGGCGGTGTCGGCGGCACACCCGACGGCGGCGAGGTGCCACTGCCGCCGGTACCGCCTGCAGCCAGACCAGTCCCCGGCAGCGAATTGATACCGACGTCCGTCACGGCGGCGCTGCCGGTCGAATCGGTCCTGAGCCCTGCCACGCCATCGGAGATCACCGTGCCGGTGGTCGAGTCAAGACGCGACTGACCGAACGCACCGCCGCCGGTGCCCGACTGCAGGCCGAACAGCCAGTTGGTACCCGACGAAGCGCAGCCGGCGTTGCCAGGCGTGGGCACATAGGTGGGCAGGTAGACAACACCCTCGGAAATCGTCGGGTTGCCCACGAAGCGCTCGCCGGCTGGCAGATCGACGTACCAGCCGCGACTGTCGCTCGGCGGTGTACCGGTGCTGAGCGTACGCTGGCCGCCGCTGGTGATCACGCTGCTGCCGCCCAGGTTGGCGCGGGTGAGCGTCGTGGTGACCGCACCGTCCGTGGTGTCGTTGACGCCATACAGCGACTGCACCGACACGTCGGACGGATCGCCCACGAAGGAGAAGCTGCCGGTACCAAAGAACAGCATGTTGCCACCCAGCTGACCGGACATCGACTCGATGCCGCCGGTGAACGGCTGGCGCAGCGTGCGGCCGCCTTCGGTGTAGCTGCGCGTAGTAAACAGCGGCACCGTCACGTTGGCGCGGCTGCGCAGGTCGAACTTCCACACCGCGCCCTTCTGGTCGGTACCGTAGGCGGTGTCGGCGTAGCCGTCGCTGCCGCGGGTCTGCTGGCTGGTGCCGCCGTACCGGTCAACCACCACCACGCTGCCCAGGCCGTTGCTGCCGGTCGGCACCCCGGCACCGGATTCCACCGCTTCGATCATCGAAATGGTCGGCGTGCCGGTCTTGATGTCGACCAGGAACAGCACGGCCTTGCCATTGGCACTGTTGTAGCCATTGCCAAACACCGCCCGCCAGACCGGCGTACCGCTGCTGTCGAGCATGGGTACGATCACCGGGCGCGCCAGCACGTGGCCGATGTTGTTGCGCACGTCGGCCGACAGCGCGGTATCCAGGTCGCTGATCTCCCACAGCTTGCTGCTGGCACCAAAGGTGGTGCCCGGGGTCACGTCCAGCCCGAACACGCTGCGGCCACCCGCACCGGAGGCGCCCACCAGCGTGGTATGCCAGTTGTTGCCGTAACGGGTATCGACCACGGTGATCTTGCCGTCGACGTAGTACCGGTGATCGAACTTCTGGTCGTTCAGATTCTTGGCGTTGTACGGGAACAGCAGGTTGCCCATGTGGCCCAACGCCGTGGACGGGATATAGGCGAATGCCTCGGTGCCGCCCCCTGCGATCTGGGTGCCGGCGCCGTTCATGCCGCCATTGAAGGCATGCAGCATGCCGTCATTGGCGCCTACATAGACCATGTAGTTGGCGTTGGCCCGCTTGTTGGTCACGTAGGTCTGGTACGACGTGGCCAGGTCGCCGCCAAGACGGCGGTAACCGAAGTCATCGCCCGGCGCGCTCACCACCGGGCTGGAGTTGACGATGTCACCCAGCCGCGTGGTGCGATCGCGCAGCTTGCCGCCACTCTTCACTTCGCCGCTCTGATCACCCTTGAGGTAGGCCACCGCCGTGGTGGCCGTGGCCCCCAGCGCGGTCAGCTCGGCGGCGCTGCAGCGGGACATGCCCGGGTACAGCGCGGTCGACTTGGTGCACAGGTCGGCCAGCGTCACGCTGCCATCGTTGAACTCACGGGTGGTGCCGTCCTTGGTGTAGAACACCTTGCGCCCACTGCTGGGCAGCAGCGCGGCCGCCTCCCAGATCGGGGTGGACACTACCTGCCGCTGCGAATTGACCGACAGCGCACTGGCCGACAGGCGACCGAACCAGTCGGTTCCTTCGTTGGCGATTTCGTAGCTGGGGCCCACCGTGATCGAACCGGCGCCGACGCGGGCGCCGCTGGAACCGGAGCCACCGGACGGCGAGGCGCCCGAGGTCACCGACGACAGCACGCGACGCATGGCGGTGGTGATTTCTTCCGGGGTGCGCGCATTGATGTACTCACCGCGGGTATTGACCGTGGCATGCCAGATGTCGTCCACCGTGCTGCGCTGGTCGTCCTGGCGCGGCGGCCAGTTGCCGTAGATCGACGCGTCGGTGTATGGGTTCTGGTCGAGGTCCGGGTTGAACAGGTTGCCTCGCGCGCCCAGGGTGACGCCGTAGAAGTTGAGGTGCAGGTTGGTCTGGCAGTCCAGGCTCTTGTCCGGATTGCCGGTCTTGCAGGCCTGCGGCACCGGTACCTGGCCGGCGGTCAGGTCGGTGCGCAACGGCGAGGCGCCGCCCACGCTGTTGTAATACTTGCTCACAATGTCGGCCATCGTGTTGCTGTTGCCGTCCTGGAACGGGCTGCCCATGCCGCCGTCGTTGTTGCCCACGGTTGGACCGCCGCCATTGCTGAAGCCGTCGGTGAACAGCATCACCGCGTTCTTCTGGCACGACAGCTGTACCGGCGCACCGGCGTCGGTACGGGTGAACTGCAGCGCGGCCGCATTCACCGCCTGCCGATTGGGCGTACCGCCGCTGGCGGTCAGGGAGATCATGTCGGTGTACAGCGCCAGCTTGTCGGCATTGACCGCCATGTCACGCATGGTCAGCCGCTTGCTCTGGTCCGAGCCGCTGTCGTAGCTGCCGTTCTGATTGATGCGGAAGTAACCCACGCGCAGGTTGTTGACGTCCGCCAGCGAACGGGTCATGCCGGCGATCATCGCGCGGTTGCGGTTGCCGTAGTACGAGTACCAGTTGGCGAAGTTCTGCAGCGCTGCGGTATTGCCCGCGCCGATGGTGTACTTCCACATCGAGCAGTTGGTACCGCAGGCATTGGTCACGCGGACGCGGGTGACGCCGTTGTAGGCGTTGTTCACCCCCGGAATCTGCGGGTACGGGTCGTTGGCCGAGGTCCAGCGGGTGAAGAAGGTGGCCGGCGTGTACTCCATGTAAACCGTCGCTACCCCGTTGTTCCAGGTGTAGTCGCTGTTGCGCTGGTAGTTGGTATTGCCGTACCGGTAGAACGTGCCGGCCGGGATCACCATGCCGTCCTGCATACGGAAAGAATCGGAGGCCGACGTACTGTAGTACAGCGACGCCAGCGCCACGGTGGCGGTGTTGCGCGGGTCGATGCGGGTGGCCTGCAGGCCGGCGTCACCGTAGGACACGCCGGTGCCTGCCACCCAGGGCTCGTACTTCACCGCGGGGTTGAAGTAGGTCGGGTTGAAGTCGGACGAGCGCGAGAACCCGAGCTGATCGATCGGCGGGATACCGTAGTAATTGTTGATGCGCGTACCCGGCAGCAGGTAGAAGTAATCGCAGTTGCCGGAGGTATTCAGGTTGCCGTTGGAATCGAAGAAGCTCTTGCGGCCGGTGTCCCAGCAGCCCTCGCCGTCCATGCCCGGGAACTGGGTCTGGAAGGTCATCGAGCCGGAGTCATCCACCGCCATGATGAACGCCGGGGGCGTCTGCACCTGGTTGTTCAGCGGCGCCTGTGCCAGCGCCCCCTGCGCCTGCGCGGCGATCAGGTTGTAGCCCAGCAGCCCCATGCCCGCGAGGGCAACGGCCGAGGCAGCGGTAATCCATTTGAACGTGCGCGTGGCCATGGCCGCGTCCTCAGAGCTTGAAAATGGTGTCGACGACCGACGCAGACGTCGGGCTGGCCGGGGTGTCGGCCGAGAAGCCGGTGATCTGGTACGTCGCCGTCGGCGTATCGCCGGACTTCCCCATGCTGTTGGAATTGCCTGAAACGTCCCCCCCGCAGGAGTCGATGCGACGCACGTTGACGGCCGGCGCGGCACCGGTGCTGCGTTGCTCGGCCCACTCCACCGCGTCGAACGCGTTGCAGTCCAGGGTGATGGCACTCTCGGTGAACAGCGCGCCGGCCGGCGGCGCGGTGCGGTTGAAGACGGCCGTCGCCGTCGCTTCGGCGGTGCGCACCACGCCCTCGGTGTTCTGGAACGAGCGGTTCACCGCGCGGTAATTGGACGCCATTTTTTCCTGCATGCCGGCCACCTGCATGCCGGCGATGCCGAGCAGCGCCAGCAGGATCAGCATGATCAAGGCCACGTACAGCACCGCACCCTGCTGGTGGCGGCGGCTGGAGAGGGACGGAGCGTTTCTGGTCGCCATGGTCAGTTCCCGAACAGACGGTTGCGCAGCGCGATGCTGACTTCGTAAGAGGTGCGGTAGCGCCCGTCCTTGAGGCCGCTGGCGTCGTACTTGGTGCCCAGCACACCCAGCTCGGAGGCTACATCCGAGGCCGCCACGGTGGCCGCGCCCGGGCTTCGCAGCACCAGCCCCACCTGCACCAGGCCGACGCGACGCCACTGCCCCACACCGGTGGCGTTGGCCTGCGTGGTCACGCCCGATGCGGTCGCCTGGGCGGTGATGTTGCCGGTCGGCTGGGTGGCCTTGCTGATGTTTGCGGTGGTGTCCAGGCCGAACAGCAGCTGCATGTTCTCCACCCCTTCCACCAGCTCCTCATTGATGACGTAGGTGCCCGCGGAGCCTGCGCGTGCGCGGCGCAGGCCGGGCTCGCCGGTGGCGGCGTTGCGACCGACGTAATACACCACCGATTCGGCGCGATAGACCATGGTCGGCGCCAGGGGCGCGGCCACGAACCGGGACAGGTCCACGCCACCGGTGGCGGTCACCGTGGCGCCGCTGACGGAGCCGCGGAACACCTGCGCGGAGTTGCAGTCGGCCACGCCGAACACGGTGGGTGCGGCGACGCCGTTGAGGTTCAGCCGCGCCGCCTTGGCCGCATCCATGGTCAAGGTGGTGGCAGTGACACCGATTACCGGCACGCCCTCGGGGGCCATGTAACGCAGCACCAGTACGTCGCTGCCGGCCATCGGCGCAGGCACCAGGCCGGTGATGGTGGTCGGCATGCCGACCGGGATCGTGCCGCCGCCGGCCACCAGGGTGGCGTTCGGCGCCGTACCCGGGGCTTCATAGCCCTGCACGGCCACGTTGAAATCCAGAGGCGCGCCACTGCCTGCCGTCGCGCCGGTGGTGATCCGCGGGTCACCGAACTCCTTCACGATGTGCGCCAGATCGTTCACGCACCCCATGTGCCCGGCCATGCGGACATCGCGCTCCAGGAAGTCCAGCGCGAAGCGGCCGTTTTCCTGCACGCGGGCCACGCCCTCGGACAGCCGGGAGGCCGACTGCGAGGCGATGAAGATCTGGATGACACCCAGCATGAGCACCAGGCCGATGGCCATGGCGATCATCAGTTCCACCAACGACAGGCCGGTCTGGCGCGCTCTGGACATGGACAGGGAACTCATAGCTGGGTGGTCAGGGCGAAGGTGGTGGGCGAGTCAGGGTTGCTTGCATCCCACCGGTCGTCGGCCCAGGTAATGGAGACCGTGGCGGCGCCATTGACCATGACCACGGTGGCGCCGGCATTGGCGCCCATGGCCTTGACTACCTGGCACTGCCAGCGGGAAATGTTCTGATCGATCGTCACCGCGTTGCTCACCGGACGCGTACAGGCCGTGTCGGTGGCCGCCTTGGTTCCGGGGGCGAAGGTGGCATTGGTGTACCACGCCGACTGGTGCCGGTTGCTGCGCATCTGCTCGGTCAGGTCGTAGGCCAGGTTGGTGGCCTGGGTACGGTAGTTGGCACTCTGCACGAACCGGATGTTGGCGGTCTGCAGCAGCGCGAACCCCAGCAGCCCGAAGGCCAGGATGACAATGGCGATCAGCACTTCCAGCAGGGTGAAACCGCCCTGGGCAGCGCGACGGGAGGCGGGACGACGCTTCATGGACAGGCTCCCTTCACGGCGCTGATCTGGCCGGAGGCGTTGATGGTGACGGTACGCTGGAGCAGCTGGCTGCCGCACTTGTCGGGCCGCATCACCAGCGTCTGGTCGGCCGCCAGCTTGCGGCGGCCGCGCCCGTCGAAGGCAATCGGTGCGGTGGGCCCCTGTACCACCAGGCCGCTGCCGATCTTGTTGAACCGCAGTACCGTGTCGCCGGTGCCGTACAGGCCGTTATGGTCGATGTCGGAGAAGGCCATCATGCCGACGCCCCAGGCGCCGTCGCAGGTATTGCCGTCGCTGCTGCCGCACACGCCGCCACCGCGGCTGTTGCGGATGGCTTCACTGCGCGCCAGGTTGACCAGGCCCAGCAACTCGTTGTGGCCGGCGGCCAGACGGTTGGAGCGGATGGTGCCCTGGAAACTCGGATAGGCGATGGCCGACAGGATGGCGACCACCGCGACGGTGACCATCAACTCGACCAGTGTGAAACCCTTGGATGGGCGCATGGACATGGAACGCTCCCCAGCGTGATGTGACAGACGATGGACGCCGCGCCGCCCGCCGGCAAGGGGCGGCAGGATGAACGGTCATCCGGGGGCGACAGGCGTCAAGGCGTTGACGCCACAGGGGGCTTGGGCGGCGGGCTGCGCCCTGCCCGCCCACCTCGTACCCCGGCCCTCAGGCCGGGGCCGCAGACTCAGGCCAGCACTTTGTAGCAGGGCTGGTACTCACCGGAGATCTTCATCCGGCGCTGCTCGACGAAGGCGCGCAGCAGCTCGTCCAGGGCCTGCATCATGTCGGCGTCGCCGTGGATTTCAAACGGGCCGAACTCCTCGATGCGGCGCATGCCGTCTTCCTTGACGTTGCCGGCCACGATGCCGGAGAACGCGCGGCGCAGGTCGGCCGCCAGGGCATGCGGTGGGCGCCCGTGGTGAAGGTCCAGCGCGGCCATGGCGTCATGGGTCGGCACGAACGGCTGCTGGTACTCCCACGGAATCTCGATGGACCAGTTGAAGAAGAACGAATCCTTCTGCTCCAGGCGGTGCTCACGCACCCGCTTGATGCCGGCAGACATGCGCCGGGCCACCGCCACCGGGTCGCCGATGATGATCTCGTAGCGCGCGGCGGCCGCATCGCCCAGGGTCAGGCGGATGAAGCGGTCGATCTGCTCGAAGTACGGCGCAGCCACGGTCGGGCCGGTCAGGATCAGCGGGAACGGCAGGTCCTTGTTTTCCTCGCGCAGCAGGATGCCGAGCAGGTACAGGATTTCCTCGGCGGTACCGACGCCACCGGCGAACACGATGATGCCGTGGCCGATCCGCACGAACGCTTCGAGACGCTTCTCGATGTCCGGCATGATCACCAGGTGGTTGACGATCGGGTTCGGCGACTCGGCGGCGATGATGCCCGGCTCGGTCAGGCCGATGTAGCGGGTAACGTGCTTGCGCTGCTTGGCGTGGGCGATGGTGGCGCCCTTCATCGGGCCCTTCATCGCGCCCGGGCCGCAGCCGGTGCAGATGTCCAGGCCGCGCAGGCCCAGCTCGTAACCGACCTGCTTGGTGTACAGGTACTCATCGCGGCCGATCGAGTGGCCGCCCCAGCACACCACCAGGTTCGGGTCACCCGGGTTGAGGATGCGCGCGTTGCGCAGCAGCCCGAACACGGCGTTGGTGATGCCTTCGGAGGACTCCAGTTCGGCCGCGTAGGCCGGGCCCATTTCGATGGCCATGTAGGCCAGGTCGCGGACCACGGCAAACAGCAGTTCGGCGACACCGCGGATGATCTCGCCGTCGACGAAGGCCATCGCCGGTGCGTTCACCAGGTCGATGCGCACACCGCGATCCTGCTGGGCCACCTGGATGTCGAAATCGGGGTACAGATCGCGCGCCGCGCGCGGATCGTCGGAGGCACTGCCGCTGGTCAGCACGGCCAGCGCGCAACGGCGCAGCAGCTCGTGCATGCCACCGCCGGATGCATCGCGCAGGCGTGCCACCTCGGCGCGCGACAACACATCCAGTCCACCGCGCGGGTAGATCCGCGCGTCCTGCACCGGCAGCGTCCGCGCCGGCGTTTCGGTGATCTTCATTTCCATTCTTTTCGCTTCCTCAAGGTAGACGACTGTACTGCTGCCCCCTTAAAAAGCAAAACGGCCGGGAAGCCCGACCGTTGGATACATCCTGACGCCAGCGCGGCCTCTGGCCCCGCTGCGGCGCGCTTATTTCCGCGCAACCCATCGAAGATACATGCAGGCGAGCCATCTGGCAAGGAGACGACCCAGCGCTGGCGGCCGGCCACAAAAACAGGTCCTGCGCCCATCCGCGGGGCAAGCAGAAACGTGCTTTGACGCTTTCCGGGCGCTGGTCGGCGGGTCAGACACTCCACCCGGGTAGCGTGGTGCTCACACTGCGACTGTCCTTGCAGCACGACGCTCCCCTCAGAGGGGCGAAGAACCAAAAAAAACGGCCGGGTTGCCCCGGCCGTTTTCAATCATGCATCAAGCTCGATGGATCAGAACTTGTACTTCAGGGTCAGCTGCATCGACCAGCGCGACACGGCGGTGTTGCCCTTGTCGTTGTTGTTTTCCTGGATCGCAGAGCTGTCCGCACCGGTGAAGGAGTACACGTACTTGCCGGTGGCCGGATCGATACCGGCGTAGTTGGCTACACGGCGGGTCGCGTAGAAGCCATAGTCGTCGATCAGACCCCACTTCTTGTTCAGCAGGTTGCCGACATTCATGATGTCCAGGGCGATTTCACCCTTGTGCTCCTTCATGAAGCCCGGGAACTCCTGGCTGATACGCACGTCGAAGGAGTTGGTCCACTTGGAGCGGTGCTGGTTGGCCGGGACCACGCCGCCGCGGAAGGCATCGAGCTCCGGATTCTGCGCCAGCCAATCGAAGAACTGCTTCTCCATCGCCGCGCCACCGGTGAACAGCACGTCACCCGGACCGGTCGGCACGTAGAACAGGTCGTTGGTGGCGGCACCGTCGCCGTTGGCATCGTTGTAGAAGATGTAGCTGAACGGACGACCCGAACGGCCTTCATAGAACAGGCCGACGCGGGTGGCATTGTCACCGAAGAAGTTGTGCTTCCACTCCAGGGTGCCGGTGATGCGGTCCTTGATCGCGTAGCGCGAGTTGTAGGCCACGTCTTCGTTGGCGTTGAAGATCGGCGTGTTGTTCCAGTTCGAGGTGTTCTGCGAACTGGTCAGCGGGCTGACTTCCTTGGACTGGGTGTAGGTGTAGCCCAGCGACCAGCCCCAGTTCTCGGTCAGCGGCTTGGCCAGCGAGAAGGTCGCCTGGCTGCCACGGCCCTTGTCGGTATTGCGCATGACCAGCACATCGCCCATGTCGGTCGGACGGTTGGCGCGGTCATTGGCACCGCTGGTGCCGGTGGTGATGCCGAAGTTGGTGCCGTTCTGGATGCGGCTGTTGGCCGGGTTGCGGCCCGCGGCATTCCAGTAGATCGCACGGCCGTCCGGACCGAAGGTGGTCGGCGCGGACACGTCCAGACGGTCGAAGTAGATACCGTCCTTGACCTTGGTCATCAGTACTTCGGCCGAGGCCACGATGCCGTACCACGGCAGCTCATGGTCGAACGCCAGGTTGGCCTTCCACACCGACGGCAGGCGGGTGCCCGGGGCGATGATGTCCACGTTCTGGCGCGCCGACGCCGGGCCACCGGCCGGCACGTACGGGTTGTTGCCGTCCGGGGTGAAGGTGCCCACCGGCGGGTTGCGCTGGTCGTACTCGATGTAGTTCAGACCCGTGTTCTGGTACGCACCGGCCAGCCACACGTTCGGCGCCGCGCCACCGAACAGGCCCACGCCACCGCGCAGCTGGGTCGGACGGTCGCTGTCGAAGGTGTAGTTGAAGCCGACACGCGGCTGCACCAGCGACTTGTCGACCAGCTGGGTGTTGTTGAAGCCGTACAGCTGCTCGATGCGCGGGTTGTACAGACGCTGGTCACTGAAGTCCGGCATGTCCACGCGGACGCCGAACATCAGGCTCAGGTTGTAGTTGATCGCCCAGGTATCCTGCACGAACACGCCGGTGTTCTTCAGGGTGAAGTCAGCCGGGATGTCGCTGCGGCTGCCATCGGCGCGCGGCGCACGCAGCTGGTAGCGCGAGGCGGTGCCGTTGAGGAAATCGTTGACGCTGTTGAACTCATACACGCCGTTGAGGTTGCGGCCGTAGAAGTTCATCAGGTCGTTCTTCGAGTAATCGAAGCCGAACTTGACGGTGTGATCGCCGACATACCAGGTACCGGCACCGAAGGCGCTCAGTTCCTTGGATTCCACGATATTGACGTGGGTGTTCTGCTCAGTACCGACGTACAGCGAGTCGTTGCCCGAGCGGATGCGGATCTGCGGCATGTTGACCAGCGGAACACGGTTGGCCGAATAGTCCTTGTGCGAAATCTTGAACTCGGTCGAGAAGTTCTCCGACCAGTCGCTGAACAGCTCGCCCATCCAGGTTTCATACTCGGTCGGCTGCTGGTACCAGAAGTTGCTCAGCGAGATCGCGCTGCTGGAGACCTGCGGGAAGCGAACGACGTTCTGCTCCATCTTGTTGTAGCGCAGGGCGGCACGGTGGTTCTCGTTGATGTTCCAGTCCAGCTTGACCGCGTATTCCTCAATCTCGGTCTTGCTGTTGGGCGCCGACAGGGTACCCGGATCGTAGCCCAGACCCTTCAGGTAGTCCTGCACGCGGGTCACATCGGCGGTGCTGATCGTGCCCTTGCCGATCGGGGTATCGCTCAGGCTGATGCCGGCGGCCGAACGCTCATACTTTTCGTAGTTGCTGAAGAAGAACAGCTTGTCCTTGACGATCGGGCCGCCGAAGGTCATGCCATAGGTCTTCTCGTCCTCGAACCCGTTGAAGTCCTGCTTGTCACCTTCCAGACGCGAACGGACCATGTCCTTGTCGCGGTAGGAGCCGTAGACGGTGCCATGGAATTCGTTGGTGCCCGACTTGGTCACGGCATTGATCACCGCACCGGTACCGCCGGCGATGGTCGTGTCGTAGTTGGCCAGGTCGATGTTGATTTCCTGGATGGCGTCCATCGACACCGGCTGACGCTCGGTCGGCAGATTGTTGGAGCCCAGGCCGAACGGATCGGAGGCGCTGATGCCGTCGATGCGGATGGCGTTGTAGCGGGTGTTCTGGCCGCCCGCCGAGATCGCGCCGTCCGCCTTGCTGACCTGCGAGATACGCGGATCCAGACGCACGTAGTCCTGGATATTGCGGTTGGCAGACGGAAGCGCATCCATCGTTTCGCGCGTCACGTTGGTGCCGGTGCCCATCTTGGTGGCGCTGAAGATGTCCAGACCGCCCGCAATGGCGACGACCTGCACGGCATCGAGGTTGGTGGCTGCGACGTCGCCGGCCAGGTTGGCGTTGACGGTGTTTACCTGATTGAGGTTCAGGTAAACGCCCTCTTCGGTCTTGGTGCCTTCACCGGCCTTGTTGATGGTGATGGTGTACGGACCACCCACGCGCAGACCGCGCGCGTTGTAACGACCCGACGCATCCGTGGTGGCGCGGCTGACAGTGCCCGACTCGGTGTGCGTGATGGTGACTTCGGCACCGACGACAGGCGAACCTGCGGCGGACGTGACCTGGCCGCCGACACCGGCAGAGGTGCTCTGGGCGAAAGCGGGAGCGGCGGCAAGTGCGGCCACGAGACCAAGAGTGAGCTTGGACATCCGGAGGTGGGTCATTTTGGGGATAGCCTCGATGCGAGATTGGGGATGGCGGAGAAAAAAACGCGCCCAAGCAGCCTTGCTGGCGGCTGACTGGACTTTTGATCTGGGTTCCCTAGCCGCAGGCTGGTTTCAGCCGCAACGGTTAACACTAGATTAACACGGTAGCGTCGGATTGTGACGGTTTGGCGACAAAACACACGCCATCACAACGGTATCGTGACGCCTTCTTCACATTCAGTGTGGACTCGCTGAATGGCGGGGAGATGACAGCCCGCGCCCCGTTGAGCCGGCTCCGCCCGGCTGGCGCCACATCGTCGGAGGCAGCCGGGCAGAGCCCGGCTCTACGCGGGCGTGTGGATCTGGCCGCGGTGGGCCGCACCGGCGGCCGAAAGCAGCAGCACGGCGGCCTGGGCGCAGTCGACCGGATCGCGGGCGCTGCGGTCTTCATCCAGCGAAAAGGCCCGGGCACGCAGGGCGGTGCGCATCGGGCCCGGCTGCAGGCCGCTGACCCGGACCGGGCTGCGGCCCAGCTCGTCATGCAGGCTGCTGATCAGGCCGCGCAGGCCGTGCTGGGCGGCGCCATAGCCACCCCAGTAGGCCTGTCCTACCCGTGCTGGATCGTCCACGGTGAACACGAGTGCGGCATCGTCACGCTGCCGCAGCAGCGGCAGGCAGGCCTGGGCCAGCCAGGCCGGCGCGGTCAGGTTGACGTGCACCGCCCGGGCGAAGGCGGCCGGGTCGGCCAGCTCGAACGGGGTCAGGCCGGCGAAGTCGGCGGCGCAGTACAGCAGGCCGTCGAGGCGGCCCAGCTCGCTCTGCAGGCGTTCGGCCAGTGCGGCGTAGTCGTCGGGGGTCGCCCCTTCCAGGTCCATCGGGTACAGCAGCGGCTCGGGGCCGGCGGCCTGGACGGCCGCGTATACCCGGTCGAGCCGGCGCGGCTTGCGTCCCAGCAGGACAACCGTGGCACCGGCTTCGGCGCAGGCCACGGCAGCGGCGCTGCCGAAGCCACCGCCCGCACCGGCGATGAGGATGACGCGATCGGCAAGCGATCCAGTCCCGACCACAACGGACGGGACCGCACTCATGGGAGCGATGCCTCTTCCACGATGCGCTTGAGCTCGCCGGATTCGAACAGCTCCAGCACGATGTCGCAGCCGCCGATCAGTTCGCCGTGGATGAACAGCTGCGGGAAGGTGGGCAGGTTGGAGAAGCGCGGCAGGTTGGCGCGGACTTCCGGTTCCTCAAGCACGTTGACCGTGCGCAGCGCGACCGCGCCGGCGGCCATCAGGGCCTGGATCGCCCGGCTGGAGAACCCGCACATGGGGTACTGGGGGGTGCCCTTCATGAACAACACGAGGGGGTAACGCTCCACTTCGGTCTGGATCTGCTGCATCACCGCCACAACGACTCTCCCTGCGGGTGGGACAACCCGGCCTGGCCGGTCGGATAGACTTCCCTCAGCGCCATTGTAAGCCTTCCGGCCCTGCCTCCGGCGCCCCCGTCCCCAATCCAATGCCAGCCATGCCCCTCGACCTGCCCCGCCTGCCTTACGACCGCGCCGCCCTGCAGCCACACCTGTCGGCCGAAACGCTGGACCTGCACCACGGCCGCCACCAGCGCGCCTACATCGATGCGGTCAATGCGCGCATCGAAGGCACCGAGCTGGCCGACCTGCCGCTGGAGGACATCGTGCGGCAAAGCCAGGGCAGCCTGTTCGATGCCGCCGCCCAGGCCTGGAACCACGCGTTCTACTTCCAGTGCCTGCACCCGCGCGGCGGCGGCGACCCGAAGGACCGGCTGGGCGAACTGGTGACCCGCCACTTCGGCGATGTGCGCCGGTTGCGCGAGGAGTTCGAGCGCGCCGCGCTGGGGCTGTTCGGCTCGGGCTGGGTCTGGCTGGTGCAGCACCCGACCGGCGCGCTGGCCATCCAGAGCACGCGCAACGCCGGCACGCCACTGACCGGGCACAGCACCCCGCTGCTGGCCTGTGATGTGTGGGAACACGCGTATTACACGGACTACCAGAACGAGCGCGCGCGCTATCTGGAGGCCTTCTGGAAGGTGGTGAACTGGGATTTCGTGGCGGCGCAGTTGCGGGATTGAGCCGCGCGTACCGACCGGCGGTCGGTATAGACCGGCCGGTCACGACGGCTGGTCGTGACCGGGACGCCGGCCTCCTGCCACCACCTCTACCCGCGCAGCGCCGCGACCACCGGGGCGACCTGGGCGCCGCGATCAAGCTGCCCGCCCACGTTTTCCAACGCATCGGCCAACCTGCCCGCGTCGTCATCGCGCAGCGTGGCATGGCCCACCTTGCGGCCGTCGCGCGGCTGCTTGCCGTAGTCGTGCCAATGCCCGCCGGGCTGGCCCAGCACGGCCTCCGCGACCGGCATCGCGCCCAGCCAGTTGAGCATGCAGGCCTGCCCCAGCATGCGGGTGTCGCCCAGCGGCAGGCCGAGCACCGCGCGCAGGTGGTTCTCGAACTGCGAGGTCTCGCTGCCTTCGATCGTCCAGTGGCCGGAGTTGTGCACGCGCGGCGCCATCTCGTTGACCAGCAGCTCGTCACCGCGGCAGAACAGCTCCAGCGCGAACACGCCCACATAGTCCAGGCGCTCGGCCAGCGCGCGGGCATGGCCGATGGCCGCCTCGTGCTGGGCCGGGCTCAAGCGCGCCGGGGCCAGGCTGGCCGACAGCACGCCGTCTACATGCCAGTTGCCGGTCACCGGCCAGGCACGGAATTCACCGTCGCGCCCCCGCACGGCCACCACGCTCACCTCGCGATCGAAGGCGACGAAGCCCTCCAGGATCAGGCCGGTCTTCTCGACGTACTCGCCAAGCGTGGCCCAGGCCGCATCGATATCGGCCGCGCTGCGGATGCGGAACTGTCCCTTGCCGTCGTACCCCAGGCGGCGGGTCTTGACGATGCAGGGCATGCCGAATTCGGCCACCCGGGCGGCCAGTTCATCGCGGCTGCGGATGTCGGCGAACGGCGGCAATGGAATGCCCAGCTGCTGGAACAGGGTCTTCTCGCTCAGGCGGTCCTGGGCCACGGCCAGCGCATCCGGGTTGGGATACACCGGCACGCGCTCGGCCAGGAAGCGGGCGCTGTGCGCGGGCACGTTCTCGAAATCGAAGGTGACCACGTCCACGCGGGCGGCGAATGCGGCCAGCGCGGCTTCGTCGTCGAACGCGGCCACCTGCAGCGGCGCCACCTGGGCACCACAGGCATCGGCGGCCGGGTCGAACAGTTCAAAGCGCAGCCCCAGCGGCGCGCCGGCCAGCACCATCATGCGGGCCAGCTGGCCGCCGCCCAGAATGCCTACGGTCCGGGTGCTCATTGACGCGGATCGTCGTGGGCCATGACGTCTTCGGTCTGGCGGGCGCGGAACGCGTCCAGCGCCTGGCCGATCGCCGGCTGCTCCGGGGCCAGCATCGCGGCCGCGAACAGCGCCGCGTTCGACGCGCCGGCGTTGCCGATGGCGAAGGTGGCCACCGGGATGCCGGCCGGCATCTGCACGATCGACAGCAGCGAATCCATGCCGTTCAAGGCCTTGGACTGCACCGGCACACCCAGCACCGGCACGGCGGTCTTGGCCGCGATCATGCCCGGCAGGTGGGCCGCGCCACCGGCACCGGCGATGATCGCGCGCAGGCCGCGGCTGCCGGCCTGCTCGGCGTAGGTGAACAGCACGTCTGGCGTGCGGTGCGCCGAGACCACTTTCACTTCATAGGGAACGCCGAGCGCATCAAGCTTCTGGGCGGCGTGCTGCATGGTTTCCCAGTCGGAGCGGGAACCCATGACGATGCCGACGAGCGGCGCGGATTGGTTGGGGGTCATTGGCCGTCACCTGCCTTAAAGACGTATTCTAGCCATCTTCCACGCAAGACGAAGAATCCATGGATCGCAAGCTGCTTGACCTGCTGTGCTCGCCCGACACCCGCCAGCCCCTGTCCCTGCTGGACGCCAAGGGCCTGGAGGCACTCAACCGCGCGATCGGCGCCGGCACCGTGCTCAAGGCCGACGGCAGCACCCAGGCGCTGGCCCTGCGCGAGGCGCTGCTGACCCGCGACCGCAAGCAGGTGTTCCGCGTCGACGACGGCATTCCGGTGCTGCTGGCCGAGGAGGCCATCGCCACCGCGCAGATCGCCGGCTTCCCGGAAAAATGAGCCGGGCCGAGCTTGCGGCACCCGATGCCGCCGCAGTAGAAGCCGACGTGGCACGGGCGCTGGCCGAGGATATCGGCAGCGGCGACGTCACCGCGGCCCTGCTGCCCGACTGCCCCGACAGTGCCTACCTGCTGTGCAAGCAGGACGCGGTGATCGCCGGCCGGCCGTGGTTCGACGCCACCCATCGCGCCCTGGACCCGCAGGTCCGGATCGACTGGCGGGTGGCCGAGGGCGACCACGTTGCCGCCGGTACGGTGCTGGCCATCCTGCACGGGCGCAACCGCAGCCTGGTGAGCGCCGAGCGCACCTCGCTGAACTTCCTGCAGACCCTGTCAGGGACGGCCACCACGACGGCGCGCCATGTGGCCGCCGTGGCGGGCACCGGCGCACGCATCCTGGACACCCGCAAGACCCTGCCCGGGCTGCGCGTGGCGCAGAAGTACGCAGTGCGCTGTGGCGGCGGCGACAACCATCGCCTGGGCCTGTTCGACACGGTGATGCTCAAGGAAAACCACATCCGCGCCGCGGGCTCGCTCACCGCGGCGGTGCAGGCCGCGCGGGCGCAGTGGCCGCAGCTGCCGCTGGTGGTCGAGGTCGAGGACCTGGACCAGCTGCGCGAAGCACTGGCAGTGGGCTGCGAGCGCATCCTGATCGACGATTTCGACGCGGACCTGCGGCGCGAGGCCGTGCGCATTGCGGCCGGGCGGATTCCACTGGAAGTCTCCGGCAGCGTGGGCCTGGACGGTCTGCGCGCGATCGCCGAGGACGGCGTGGACTGCATCTCGATCGGCGGCCTGACCAAGCACGTGCAGGCGATCGACCTGTCGTTGAAGCTGGGCCCGCCGCCGGGTTGAGGCACGCGTGCCGACCAGCGGTCGGCACCTGCTCGGCAGGCAACGCACGACCGTTGGTCGCGGGGCATCGGCGCGCGGCGTTCACGGGATCGGCAGACCGGGTCTGCGAGGCTTGCCCTGCCCCCACCCGGAGAGCGCGTATGCGCCCCTTGTTCCTGCTTGCATGCCTGTCGCCGCTGGCGACGCTGCTGCCGGCCACCGCGGCTGCGGCCGAGGTCTGCGATATCCCGCCCCGGTTCGGGCTGAGCCCGCTGGCGGTGAACATCGTGCAGACCGCCTGCAATGAACACCGGCTCTGGTATCGCCCGTTCATCGACCGCGACGGCCGCGTGGCCAGCATCAGCGCGACCGAAGCCGAGGACGTGCACCTCGCCGACAACGGCATGGTCGCCTGGCAACGCGTGGTGGGGTACTGGCGCCAGAGTGGCACGCTGTCGCCGATGGGCGGCCAGCCCGGCGCATCCAGCTGCATGGCGCCGCCAGGCACGCGCTACACCGACACCGACTGCCGTGCCTTCCTGATCGACAACCCATGGTCGGCCGCCTTCATTTCCTGGGTCATGACCCGCGCCAGCGTGCCGGGCTTTACCCGCTCGCCCCGGCATATCGACTACCTCCGCGCGGCGTACCAGAACAGCGGCCCGTACCGGATGACCGATCCGGCGCAGGAAAAACCCGCGCCGGGCGACCTGCTGTGCTACCTGCGCGATCGCCGGGAAGCGCTCAGCTACAGCGGCCTGGTACAGTCGCTGGGCAGTGGCGCGGTGACGCATTGGAAGTCGCATTGCGAGGTGGTGATCGCAGCCAACATGGGCGGCGACCGCACCCTGTACCTGATCGGCGGCAACGTGATGAACACCGTGGCGATGCGCAAGCTGTCGCTGGACCGCAGCGGTCGTATCGAACTGCCGCCGGCCAAGGCCACCGCCAGCGATGGCATGGAACGGGGCTGCACGCCGGGCCGCGAAGAGGAGTGCAACTTCAACCGGCAGGACTGGGCCGCGCTGCTGAAACTGGTGGCGACCGCGCCTGCAGCGCTTCCGCCCTCGCCCACCACGTCGCCACCGGCTGCAGACGGCATGCCGCCCGGCCCTGCACAGCCGTTGCCGCCGCCGCGCCCGCTGCCCGTGTCGCCCGCTGCGCCGGGGTCGGCACCGGCACCAACTCGCCCACCGCCGTCACCGGCTACGCCGGCCCAGCCTCCGGTGCCGTTGCCCGGGGCTGCGCCGCGCAGCGGGGGATGACGGGCGCCTCAATGGCTTGATCCGGGCGAGGTTCGCCGCCATCTTGGAGGTTCCAGCCGCTCCGAACGTACCGAGTCACCCATGCCCAGTTTGATCCTGCTGATGATTGCCGGTGCGTTCGCCTACGCGTTCTGGAACTCCGCACGCGCCGCCGCCGAGCGGGCCGGCGAGCTGGGCCGCAACGCCTGCCGGGCCGCCGATGTGCAATGGCTGGACCAGAGCGTGCATTCCACGGGGCTGCGCGTCTGCCGCAAGCCCAACGGCTGGCTGGGCTGGGAGCGCACGTTCAAGTTCGAGTATTCGCACGATGGCGTGGACCGCCACAGCGGCCGCATGGTGCTGCGCGGGGATGAGCTGGTGTCCTTTGTCGGCCCCTCCGCGGCCCGCATCAGCGAAATCCGGCGCAGCGTGGATACCAGCGGCGCCGAGGACGTCTGACCCCGGCGGTAGAGCCGACCGTTGGTCGGCTGACGCATCCCGCATTGCGCATTCCGGCCGTAGAGCCGACCGTTGCATCCCGAGGTAGAGCCGACCGTTGGTCGGCTGCCGTTAGTCGGCTGCCATGGATTTCCGCAGAGAGCAGCCGACCAACGGTCGGCTCTACGTGGAATGGCCGCCTTGCGGCGGCCATGCGTGTTTTATTTCACCACCCGCAGATGTGGGCGGCCGCTGGGCTTGGGCGGCAGATCATCAGGCGGGGTCGGGCTGTCGTCCGGCGGCAGCTCATCGTCCGGGCCGGGTTCGTGGCCGGGGATGTCATCCGGCAGTGCCATGCCCTGCCCGGTCTCGCGCGCGTACACGGCCAGCACGGCCGAAATCGGCACATGCACCGGGTAGCTGGTGCCCGAAAAACGCGCCGAGAAGCTCACGCCGTCGTTGTCGATGTGCAGCTGCACCACGGCGCGTTCGGCGATGTTCAACACCACCCGGCCGTCCTTGACCGCGCTCTGCGGCACCTGCACGCCCGGCATCCCGGCGTCGACCAGGATGTGCGGCGTCAGGTCGTTGTCATTGATCCATTCCACCAAGGCCCGCAACAGGTACGGACGGTGGCTGGTCATGCGGAAAGTGTCTTCAGTCATGGGGTAGAGCCGAGCCTTGCTCGGCTGCGGGGATCCGATTGCGTAGTGGCAAGTGTACGCGCCCGCCTACCCGCAGGTCAGCCTCCGCGCGCGCCCGTCCTGCGTTTTCATTCAGTGCACCGGTCGCCTGAGCGTGCCGGTGCGCGCCGTCAGCCCGGCAGATCGCGCAGCTTCTTTTCCTGGTCGGTCAGGCTGCGGATGAAACCGGGATGGCGGAAAATGCGGTTGCCGTAGTCTTCGATCGACTTGCCGTCCTTGGGCAACGGCACGTCCAGCGACTGCAGGCGCCAGATGATCGGGGCCATCGCACAGTCGGCCAGGCTCATCTCCGGATTGAGGAAGAACTTGCTGGCCTTGAACAGCGGCACCGCGCTGGTCAGCAGCTCCTTCAGCCGCTTGCGACCGGCTTCGGCCTGGGTCTTGTTGCCCAGCTGGATGGCCTGAACCTGCGGCACCCAGTCGTGTTCGATGCGCAGCATCGCCAAGCGGATGCGTGCGCGCGACAGCGGATCGACCGGCATCAGCGGCGGGTGCGGGTAGCGCTCGTCCAGGTACTCGCTGACCACCGATGCCGCATACAGCACCAGTTCGCGCTCCACCAGGGTGGGCACGGAGTGGTACGGGTTGAGGTCGATCAGGTCCTCGGGCGGATTCTGCGGGTCGACCGGGACGAAGTCGTAGCTCACGCCCTTGGCAGCCAGTACCAGGCGCACGCGATGGCACAGCACATCGTCGTTCGAGGAAAACAGCGTCAAGGTGTTTCGCATGCGTACGCTCGCCGCCATCAAAGGCTCTCCAACGTCCGGTAACCGCCGGTCGTATCGGCGCCGCCAGCCCACTGCCAGCGGTCGTCACAGTACCCGAGTGTGCAACTGCCCATCACAAAAGCCAATAGGCCGATCGACCCCTGCCGGGGCCGATCCACGCTCGGGGCGCCTGGAGGCTCAGTGCACGTCCTTCCAGTATTCCTTCTTGAGCAGGTAGGCAAGGAACGTCAGCAGCGCCAGGAACAGGATCACCCAGACGCCCAGCTTCTGGCGCTTGAGCGCCGCCGGCTCACCGGCGTATTCCAGGAAGTTGGTGATGTCGCGCACTGTCTGGTCGTACTGCTGTGCATCCACGTTGCCCGGCTGCGCAATCTTCAGACCGGTCACCGGCGGGTCGGCGCCCGGGCTTTCCGGCTTGCCGTGCACCGCGTGCTGCAGGCCCTGCATCTCCCACAGCGGGTTGGGCATGGACGCATTCGGGAACAGGCTGTTGTTCCAGCCCAGGGGCCGCGACGGATCCACGTAGAACGACTTGAGGTAGGTGTACACCCAGTCGCTGCCGCGTACCCGGGCAATCAGGCTCAGGTCGGGCGGCATCTTGCCGAACCACTTTTCCGCCTGCGCCTTGGGCATGCTCACCGGGATCGGCTCGCCGATCGGGGTGCCGGTGAAGTTGAGGTTGTTCATCACCTCGTCCTCGCTCAGCCCGAGATCGGCGGCCATGCGCGAATAGCGCAGGTACTTCAGCGCGTGGCAGCCCGAGCAGTAGTTCATGTACAGCTGCGCACCACGCTGCAGCGAGGCCCGATCGCTCAGGTCGTTGCCGGCCTGCAGGGTCTTGCCGCCCTCGGCGGCACCGGCGATGGCACTGCTCAACATCAGGGCGGCCGCGCAGGCCAGCCGGACAATCCAGTGGTCAGTCATGCGTGGTCACCCGATCCGGTACCGGTTTGGTCCTGTCCAGCCTGGTCCATAGCGGCATGGTGATGAAGAAGGCGAAGTACAGGAAGGTCAGCACGCGGCCCACGTAGGTTTCGTGGGCGTCGGTGCCAGGGCCCGAGCCGATCACGCCCAGCCACACGAAGCACACCGCGAACACGCCCAGCAGCACCCGCGACAACCAGCCGCGGTAGCGGTAGGACTTGACCCGCGCGCGGTCCAGCCACGGCACCAGGAACAGGATCGCGATGGCCGAGAACATCACCAGCACGCCGCCCAGCTTGTTGGGCACCACCCGCAACATCGCGTAGTAAGGGGTGTAGTACCAGACCGGCTTGATGTGCTCCGGCGTGACCAGGCGGTTGGCCTCGGTGAAGTTGTCGTGTTCCAGGAACAGACCCCCGAAGGCCGGGGCGAAGAAGATGATGAAGGCGGCGATGATCAACAGGAACCCGGCGCCGACCCCATCCTTGAGCGTGTAATACGGATGGAACGGGATGCCATCGGTAGGCGCGGTGGCCGACCAGCGGTTGCCCTTGGGGCCCTTCTTGATCTCCACGCCGTCGGGATTGTTGGAGCCCACCTCGTGCAGCGCGCCCAGGTGCAGCACCACCAGCAGCAACAGCACCAGCGGCAGGGCGATCACGTGCAGGGCGAAGAAGCGGTTGAGGGTGGCGTCGCTGGGCAGGTAGTCGCCCATGATCCACTCGGTCAGCCCGGTCCCGATCACCGGGATCGCGCCGAACAGCGAAATGATCACCTTGGCGCCCCAGAACGACATCTGGCCCCAGGGCAGCACGTAGCCCATGAAGGCTTCGGCCATCAGCACCAGGTAGATCAGCATGCCCAGGATCCACACCAGTTCGCGCGGTTTCTGGTAACTGCCGTACAGCAGCCCGCGGAACATGTGCAGGTAGACCACGATGAAGAACAGCGAGGCCCCGGTGGAGTGCATGTAGCGGATCAGCCAGCCCCACTCCACGTCACGCATGATGTATTCGATGGAGGCGAACGCTTCGGCGGCGTTCGTTTTGTAATGCATCGTGAGGAAGATACCGGTCACGATCTGGTTGACCAGGATCAACAGTGCCAACGAGCCGAAGTAGTACCAGATGTTGAAGTTCTTCGGCGCGTAGTACTCGCTCACATGCTTGCGGTACACCGGCATCAGGCCCGGTGCGCGGGCATTGACCCAATCGGCGACGCCGGTGGCGGTGCGGGAAAGGATGTTGGCCATGATCAAGCCGCCCCCTGCGGATCAACGCCGATGATGATGGTGTTGTCGTCCTGGTAATGGTGCGGCGGCACCAGCAGGTTGATCGGTGCCGGAACATCCTTGAACACACGACCGGACATGTCGAAGCGCGACTTGTGGCATGGGCAGAAGTAACCGCCCTTCCACTGCGGGTCGTACGGCTCGGGGCGGATCTCGGCGACCATTTCCGGCGAGCAGCCCAGGTGGGTGCACAGCCCGACCAGCACCGACACGTCGGATTTGATCGACCGGAACTCCGGGTTCTGCTTGAGCACGTACTCGGGCTGCTGGTCCTTCTCGCCGGATGCTGGATCCTTCAGGCGATCATCCAAGCCATGCAGGGCCTCCAGGATGGCCTTGGAACGCTTGACGATCCAGATCGGCTGTCCACGCCACTCCATGACCAGTCGTTGGCCTTCCTGCAGGGCGCTGATATCGGCAATCACAGGGGCACCGGCCAATTTGGCGCGGGCACTGGGATTCCAGGACTTGATGAACGGTACCGCTGCAAATCCGACGCCGACTGCTCCGACCACCGCGGTGGTTGCTGAAAGAAATCGTCGACGTCCGGTGTTGACTGGATCGTTTACCCCATCGTTGGCCATCCGGCACTCCGATATTGATTTAGGTAGCTTGAGGCTGCCAGTGGACCGGTGGGGGCCAGTCCACATTGAATCTGCCGCGAGTGTAGCTGAACCGAAGTCGGCCACACAACGCGGTACTACGGAACGACATTACTGCAGGACATTACGCCATGAAGGGCCGCCAGCGCCATGGGCGCGGTGTTTCATTGGGTGGTGGCCTGCGCACCGCGGTAGCGATCGGCCAACTGGGCCACCCGCTTCACGTAGTACTGGGTTTCGCTGTAAGGCGGGACGCCACCATGGCGATCCACCGCGCCTTCGCCGGCGTTGTACCCGGCCGCAGCCAGGGTGAGGTTGCCATTGAAGCGCTTGAGCAGCCACGACAGGTACTGCACGCCGCCGCGGATGTTCTGCGCTGCGTCGTAGGAATCGGTGACGCCGAAACGCCGCGCCGTGGGCGGCATCAACTGCATCAGGCCCTGGGCGCCGGCACGGCTGAGCGCGGTCGGGTTGTAGGCCGATTCGGCATGGATGATCGCCCGCACCACCGCCTCTTCGACCCCGAACTCGCGCGCAGCAGCGGCGATCTCGGCCTGGAAGGCCGTGGTGTTGAGCCGGACCGAACCGAAGTTGACCCCCGGGTTGGCGCCGCAGGCGTAGCAGCGTTCGATGAAGCTGTAGTGGATGGTGCGCACCTGGCCAAGGCTGGCCAGCTGGGTGGGACGGGCGCTGGTGTAATGGCGCACCCCGTCCTTCATATAGGAATAGACCTGGCCGTTGACCACGCGACCGGCCTTGTTGGGCCGCGCGGCGGGCGCCGCCGGGGCGCTCAGCACGGTGGCCGGCTGGGCCGGGGCGCTGGCCGTCACTGCGGTGCCGGTGCTGGCGTGATCGGCGGCGGCCGGACTGGGGGCAGGTGTCGCAACGACCGCCGGGGCGGCCGGGGCCGGCGGCACATACCGGCGGGCGGCGCCCCGGTCGGGCCGGTAACTGCTGACCACGCTGCAGGACGCGCCCGAGACCCGCTTGCTGACATAGCTGGGGATGTTGTCGGCCCCGACGCACTTGTACAGGGTGCCCGCACTGGCCGGCAAAGCGGTCAGCGCAGCCAAGGCCAGCGCAGCGATCCCCAAGATCCCCTTCATGGCGGCGAGTGTCCCAAGTTAACGGAGCGTTGCCAAGTCTTTGACGCTCCACTGACGGACCGTCGCTCCCAACCCCGACGACCGTCACATCCCGGCCCGGCCCGGGCGCCCGGCGCCCTCCCCCCTTCCCCGCTACAATGGGCGGCTTACCAGCAGCCTTCCCGGCTGCCTGCCCGCCCACCCGACTGGAATAAGCGCCATGACCGGGACGCCAGCTTCGACCGCGCCGACTTCGGCCGGCTCCGCCTTGCCTGCCTCCGTTTCGCCCGATTCGCCCCGCCCCGACCTGATTCCCCTGCCCGGCACCCGGCCGAAGGTGGACGGCCCGGTGCGCGGCAAGCTCTATATCAAGACCCACGGGTGCCAGATGAACGAGTACGACTCGTCCAAGATGGCCGACGTGCTCGCCGCCGCCGAGGGCCTGGAGCTCACCGACGACCCGGCCGAGGCCGACGTGTTGTTGATGAACACCTGCTCGATCCGCGAAAAGGCCCAGGAGAAGGTGTTCAGCCAGCTGGGTTACTGGAAGGCGCTGAAGAACAACGGCCGGGGCGTGATCATCGGCGTGGGCGGCTGCGTGGCTTCGCAGGAAGGCGAGGCGATCATCAAGCGCGCCCCGCACGTGGACCTGGTGTTCGGCCCGCAGACCCTGCACCGCCTGCCCGAACTGATCCGGCAGCGGCGCGAATCGGGCAAGTCGCAGGTGGACATCAGCTTCCCGGAGATCGAGAAGTTCGACCGCCTGCCCGAGCCGCGCGCCGACGGTGGCTCGGCGTTCGTGTCGATCATGGAGGGCTGCTCCAAGTACTGCTCGTTCTGCGTGGTGCCCTACACCCGTGGCACCGAAGTGAGCCGTCCGTTCGAGGACGTGGTGGTGGAAGTGGCCCAGCTGGCCGCCCAGGGCGTGCGCGAGATCAACCTGCTCGGCCAGAACGTCAACGCCTACCGCGGGCCATACGGGGAAGGAGAGTTCGCCGATCTCGGCCTGCTGATCCGCACCATCGCCGAGATCGACGGGGTAGGCCGGATCCGCTTCACCACCTCGCACCCGCTGGAGTTCAGCGACTCGCTGGTGGATGCCTACCGCGACGTGCCGCAACTGGCCAACTTCCTGCACCTGCCGGTGCAGGCCGGCAGCGACCGGGTGCTGTCTGCGATGAAACGCGGCTACACCGCGCTGGAGTTCAAGGCCAAGATCCGCAAGCTGCGCGCGGTGCGCCCGGACATCTCGATCAGCTCGGACTTCATCGTCGGTTTCCCCGGCGAGACCGACGAGGATTTCGAGAAAACCATGAAGCTGATCGAGGACATCGGCTTCGACCACAGCTTCTCCTTCATCTATTCGCGCCGCCCGGGCACGCCCGCGGCCGACCTGGAAGACACCATCAGCGACGCCGAGAAGCACGCCCGGCTGTCGCGGCTGCAGGCGCGGATCAACGAACATGCCGCCGGCATCTCGGCGAAGATGGTCGGCACCGTGCAGACCGTGCTGGTGGAAGGTCCGTCCAAGCGCGATCCGAACGAGCTGACCGGCAAGACGGAGAACATGCGCTCGGTGAACTTCCCCGGCCACCCGCGCCTGGTGGGGCAGTTCGTCGACGTGGTGATCACCGAGGCGTACAGCAATTCGCTGCGTGCGCGGATGGTGACGGCGTAACAGCGTGCCGGCTGATGAAGGCGTGCCGACCAACGGTCGGCACCTACGCCACCGTTGATGCGTGTCCGCCGATACCGGTGGATAGCGCGGCGTGTCACATTGGCGTGTACGCAAGGCGTCGCTGGGACACGCCGTAGGTATCGCGCAACAGCCCCTCGATCGCCGCGCCCTCGGCACGCACCTTGCCATCTGCGCCGCCGCATTGCGCTTCCTCCGCGACGCCCCCTGCACCGCCCATCGTCGACCAACAGGCCAGCTCAAGCCGCTCGCGTCCGTTACGGTCATAGCGATAAACACGATACGCACTGCCCCCCTTGGTCAGCAGCACATGTTTGAAGCCCGCACGCCGCCCGGCCCCCGCAAGATCCTCGGCGTGCCCGCCGGGGATTTCGTCACCGTAGTGGACTACCTGCTGCAGCTTACCCGCGGCATCGTAGTCTTCCTGGCGCAACGCAAAACGCGAGCGCCATACGCGTTGGCGGGGCGCATGCGTGCCGGCCGCGAACACTTCCTCTACCCGCACGCCCTTGTCGTACACGTAGCTGCGCACCCGCGGATAGTCGGCCAGGTCGGCAAAGCCATCGCGTGCTGCCGACATCGGAATGTCCGCGTCAGGAAAGTCGTAGTAGACCTTGGCGTTGTATTGCGCCTCCACCTGCGGCCGCTCATGGTAGGGAGGCTGCGCATCGTAGGCAGCGAAGTCCTTCCGACGCGTGGACAGCGACGCGATACCACGGCCCTCGGCGATCCGCGCGCTGACGGTATTGTCGGCGGCATCAATCCCCTGTCGGGGTGGCAGCAAAAACGTCGCCGTACCGGTCCACCCCGCGTCGGAATATCCATCCGGATGCATCAGCGCCACGCCGCCGCCTTCCGGCAGCGAAGACGGGCGGGTACGCAGCAGGGCCAGCACGCTACCATCCTCGTTGTAGGTCACCCGCAGCGAATCCACCGTGTCCTCGCTCAGGTCCGCACACACCTTGCCAGGGTCCCAGCGCCCAACGCCAGCCGTGTCGATCGACCAGGTCATGCGCCCCTGGCTCTCATATCGCGCGCAATACAGCAGGCCGCTCTTGGGCACCAGCCAGGCAACGCCCGCCTGCGGCAGCACATCCGGACTGACCACATCCCGCGCCTCCAGGAGCCGCCCCGCCGTATCGTAGCGATAGGTCCGCACCGCGCCGACGAAGAAGTCTTTCGACCAGCGCTTGGCGGCTTCCGCACCAGGTGCCGCCGCATCAGCCTGTCTGGCCGCCCCGCTGTTCGTACGCGGCTGCCACCGCTCTTCCCTGCAGACGCGCCATCGTCCATCGCTGTGTTCACCATGGATGGCGGTGCCGCCTGCGGCGCCAAACCTCTCGCTGGACGGATCTTCCGGGGCTTGGGACACCTCGACGTCAGGCAGCACCGCGCGATTCTGGGCGTCCGTATCGAACGGGGAAACGCGGGTGGCGAATCCCTCTGTGTTGCCGGTGACAAACAATCTGGATTCGACTGTCGACGTGGCCACTGCCTGGGTGTCGCCCGCTTCACCTGTGCAGGCCGCGGCCAACGGTGCTGCCAGCAGGCCGGCGATAGCGAGTGCACTCGCGCGTACGGGCACGCTTTTGCTCCAACAACCATCATCCATGACGCTTCTCCGTTGCTATGCAGTTGCCTTCCGTGCAGGGCGCCGGAAGCTCCCCGCATGCGTGCACCGACGCCGAGCTACTTGGCGAATATCATCAACAGCAACACCATCAATCCACCCAGGGCAGCCTGCGCAGCGCCCACCGCAAGGGCGGCCATCGCGGCCACAATCGCGTAACCGACGAAGAACATGGCGGCCAGTCCCAGTATGTTCACCGCCAGCGCAAGCGTTGCAGAACGCCAGAACTGACGCCGACGGAAGAGGCTGATGGTGGCGAGCAGCATGCCTGTAAAGAATACGATCAGCTGTGAAAGCAGTATGACCAATACGCTGACCACGAGCCGTTCGCTGATGGATTCCCATTCAACGGCAAAGGCCGCGGCCGCCAGCCCAACCAGGCTCAACAGACCCAGAATAGACAGCGCCAGCGACCATATGGTCAGGCGTGAAAGAGGCGTATGGAGGACCGCTTTGTGCACCTCGGCGCCCGCGCCTTCCTCCCTGTCCAGGATGGATCTCACCTCCGGCAGCGGGCTCATTGTGCTACGCCGTAGCTGAGCTTCTCTACGTCGTAGTCGTAGTGCTTGGCCATGTACGCGTCGATCTGCGACAGCCCCTGAATCACCATCTTTCCGTCGGGCGATCCACAGCGATTGGCGACGTTCTTCATGTCGTAGATCAGCGCTTCTTCCTTGCTGCGCTTCGGCGTTGGGTCGGGCGTCCACCATGGAAAATGGCGGAGGGGTTTATTACTGGGGACGTCGTGCTGCCAGCAGACGAGAACCAGGCGCTCCTTGCCCGCTGTGTCGTAGTCGTAGACGCGGTAGCTGGCGTAGCCGGCGGTGGTGGGTGTGACCTTCAGCACACCACTTTCTGCATACCGTTTCAGGTCTGCCTCGTAGGCGTCCTGCGGTGCGGCACCGTATTGAACTACGCGGATCAGTTTGCCATTGCCACCGTACATCTCCTGACGATTCAGATCCAGGCTACGCCACTGCCGCTGGCGCGGCCTTCTGGAACCAGCGTCGAAGACTTCTGACACCGTCATTCCGCTTCGATGAGGGAAAATCCTGACCCTGGGGTAGCTCCCGATCGCAGCGAATCCCTTGTCTGTCACCGACAAGGGGACAGGTGAAACAGTGAACCGGTACTCAAGCGTCGAGCCGCCGGCATCGCCCCGCGCTGCGTACGAGGGCTGCGCGTCTGCTGCCGCGAATTCCAGATACGTTGTACTGAGGTCGGTCAGCTCATCTTTCGAATTGAAATGAACCTCCACGCGCGCTTGCTCGCCGGACGGAAGCCGTTCGGGCAGCCAAATGGACCCATAGCCACCGCCGCCGGGCTTTCGCTGGCTTTCGGAGGAATCGGCATCGTCCTCTCCGTAGTAGTTCAGCATGGCGCGCAGGGTTCCATCGGTGTTGTAGCGATACCGCTCAAGCGAATGCTCGCCTGCCTTGAGCTGGCCACACGAGAATGCCGGGTCCTTGCTGACACTAGGTCCCGGCAAGCCTGCAGACTGCACCAACCTGCCATCTTCGTAGCGGAAGCAATACAGGACGGATCGTGCAATGATCTTCAACGGGTACTTCGGGTTGAGCCTGTTGGCCTCAGGGGACATATACCTGTCCACCTCAATGAGATTATTGGACCCATCGTAGTAGAAGGCGGTTGCCGAGCTCATGTAGTAGTGCGGCAGCAACTTCACCAGCACGGGATGTCTTTCCTGTGCTGGCGTAGGCATGTACGCAATGGCCGCCACCCTTCCATCACTATCCCGAAGACGTTCGGGCTTCCCACCAAGGCTGTCTCTTACAACAGCGTTCAAGTTTCTACTCTTCCAGGTTTCCACCCGGCAGACCCCCTTACCGCCTCGCCCATCGTCTTCAGTGAATACAACACCCCCTCCCCATTGATCGAATTTTCCGGCCTTGAGCTCTTTCAGCGCGGGAGAAATGGCAGGCGGTGCCAGTCGACCACCCGGCAACAGGCGGGGAGTGGCGACACCGACGACGCCCTCTTGCCCATTACTGAATAGCAGGCTTACCCCGGTTGCAGGAGATGCCAGAGGGTCCAGGCTGTCGGTGCACGCAAGCGCGCGACCGCCAGAGCAGAGGGCACTTGCGATGACCAAGAGGGACAGCGGGGACTGCCTGGTTTTCATGTTTGCTCCGTGGGGCATTTCACGTCCAAGCGAGCAAGCGCCTGCAGGATGTCCAGCACCGCCCGTTCCTGGAACACCCGGCTCTGCCGCGCCTGCCCCAGCAGCCAGGTCCACGGCACCAGGCACAGGCGGTAGCGCGCCAGGCCGCCGTCGGACGCCACGCAGGCCGCCTCGCATACCACGCCGCTGCGCAGCACATCCTGTCCGCCGGTCTGTCGCGAGGACAACGTGGCGGCAATGCCCAGCCACGCATCCACGTCGAGCTGGGCGTCGTTGGCCAGCACGTCCACCCACCACTGGAAACCGTCGGACAGCTGTTCGTGGCCGCACCAGCGCTCGACCAGCAGCGCCTGGCCGTTGGCCAATGCCAGACGGTGCGGATGGCTGGCGCCGTCCAGCCCGGCGATGCCGGCGAACAGTGTGATTGCATCCTGCATCGTGCCCATCCATTGCAGCCGTCCGGCCGCGTGACCTGCCCAGCATCCATGGCGCACCCGGCCCGCCGGCATGGCGGCAGCACGCTGCACCTCCCACTCTGTCGCTACTGTCGAAACGCACGCCGCCGCATTATCTGCAGGCTCTCCCCGCCACACAGACGCACGCACCAATCTGCATGGAAGAAGAATATAGAGAATCGTCGCGGCCCGATATCCGGGGCAACTCTGACGATAATGTAGGAAAACCCCTACTCGCACGGAACGCAAGGACCTGAAGCGCCTCCGGATGTCTGCCTTGGCCCATCAACATAAACTAACGACATACTTCCGGCCGATTCCGCCACGCAGATTTCGTCACATTCCCAAGGCCCCCACCACGGCAGGCACCGGGTACAGCGCGCCAGTGCACGAGGGCGTGCCGCGTACAGGTCGGTCTGGCGCCGTGTCCGGTTCCTGAAGCGACCGGCCATTTTTTCACCAGCCCTTGTTCAACCTTGTCGCACAAGGGGCGGCGCGGGATATCCACAGCTTTGCCAAC
The DNA here is from genome assembly GCF_009832905.1 of Stenotrophomonas sp. 364. NCBI lineage: Bacteria > Pseudomonadati > Pseudomonadota > Gammaproteobacteria > Lysobacterales > Lysobacteraceae > Stenotrophomonas > Stenotrophomonas sp. 364. Next base: position 1,289,008 of record NZ_CP047135.1, on the reverse strand, counting down.
GACTCCCCCACACCCGGTGTGGACAAACGGCCCCGGTATGGCGGCTGCACGGGCTGCGCGCTACCCTGTAGACCCTTTCCCTGCTTGCGGCCGCGGTTCCCTGGATCGAAGGCTGCCAGACGCAATGACCGCACTCTCGCAACGCGATTTCACCCTCGCCCCCGAAGACAACGAACGCCTGGCCAATCTGGCCGGCCCGTTCGATGAGCACCTGCGCCAGATCGAACTCAAACTGGGCGTGGAAATCGCCAACCGCGGCCACGTGTTCCGCGTGACCGGCCCCCGGCGTGTAGCCGAGGAAGCGCAGATGCTGATCGAGGCGCTCTACGCCGAAGCGGCGGAGGTGACCTTCGACAATCACGCCATCCACCTGCGCCTGAACCAGGCCAACGTCGACCAGGTGGTCGAACGGGCCTACGAAGCGCAGGAAGTGACCATCAAGGTCAAGCGCGGCACGGTGCGTGGCCGCGGCGCCAACCAGGCGCGCTACCTGCACCAGATCACCACCCACGACATCAATTTCGGGATCGGCCCGGCCGGCACCGGCAAGACCTTCCTGGCCGTGGCCAGCGCGGTGGACGCGTTGAACGAGTCGCGCGTGCAGCGTCTGATTCTGGTGCGACCGGCGGTGGAAGCGGGCGAGAAGCTCGGCTTCCTGCCGGGTGATCTCAGCCAGAAAGTCGACCCGTACCTGCGCCCGCTGTACGACGCGCTGTATGAAATGCTGGGTGTGGAGAAAGTGCTGAAACTGCTGGAAAAGAATGTCATCGAAATCGCGCCGCTTGCGTACATGCGCGGCCGCACGCTCAACGATGCCTATGTGATTCTGGACGAAGCGCAGAACACCACCGTGGAGCAGATGAAAATGTTCCTGACCCGGCTGGGCTTCGGCTCCACCGCGGTGGTCACCGGCGACCTCACCCAGACCGACCTGCCCAAGCACGTGAAGTCCGGGCTGCGCGATGCCATCGAGGTGCTGCGCGAGGTGGACGGGGTCAGCTTCACCTTCTTCGAGGCCCGCGACGTGGTCCGTCACCCGCTGGTGGCGCGCATCGTCAGCGCCTACGACCGACGCGACCTGCAGCAGGTCAAACCCGGCGCGGAGTAGACGTCCAGGGCCGGGGCCCGAATCGCACACAAGGACGTGCCATGGTTCGTCTGTCGCTGCGGGTGCCCGACTTCCTGCTGGCCACCATCCGGACGCGGCAATCGCCGAGGCCACGCCGCCGGCGTCGATACGGGCGCGGCGGATGCCGCGCAGGCGGAGATCGGCCATGACGCCGACGACAGGAAGTCGCAGTGAAAGGCCACACGCGCGATACTGTGCCCTCCTGATTGATCTGAATTACCGGTATCGCCATGACCAAGGGCCCCGTCCGCCTCGATGTAGCCGTGAGCTACGCCCTGCCCCGCGCCGGGCTGCCCTCTGCGGTGAGCTTCCGCAAATGGGTGGCTGCCGCGCTCAAGGGCCGCATCCGTGAAGCCGACCTGGCCATCCGCCTGGTCGATGCCAAGGAAGGTCAATCGCTGAACCGGCACTACCGCGGCAAGGACTACGCCACCAACGTGCTCAGCTTCCCGGCCGACGTGCCCGAGGGCCTGCCCAAGGGCGTGAAGTTCCCGCTGCTGGGCGACCTTGTGATCTGCGCGCCGGTGGTGGCCCGCGAAGCGGCCGAGCAGGACAAGGCGCTCAATGCCCACTACGCGCACCTGACCGTGCACGGCGTGCTGCACCTGCTTGGCTGGGACCATGAGGACGACAAGGAAGCCGAGGCCATGGAGCAGCTGGAGCGCGACATCCTGGCTGAGCTGGGCATCGACGACCCCTACGCCAACGAGCAGTAAGCCGCGCCGCCCGGCTCCCCACGGATTCCAGATGACCGCTTTCAAGACCCTCTGCCTGGGCCTGTTGGCCCTGCTGCCCGCCACCGCATCGGCCGCCCCGCTGGACCTGGCCGCGCTGATCGAATGCCGCCGGGGCGTGGCCGACTACGCCGCCGTCGCCCCGGTGGTGGCCGACCCGCTCAAGGCGGTGGCCAATGGCCTGCAGCCGCTGCCGCAGGGCAACCAGTTCATGAACGAGTACCGGCTGGCCACGCCCCTGACGGTGTTCGGGCAGCGTACCGAGTACGTGGCGGTGGCCGGGGCGAGCATCATGGCCATCCTGGACCTGGCCGACCCGCGCCCCCTGGCGAAGACGCTGGCGCTGGAGGACGGGGTGGACACCCCGGACAAGTTCATGGCCGGACGGGAGCTTGTCAGCCGCGACGTGACCGACCCCAAGACCGGCGAACCGATGATCGAATCGATCATCCTGAGCCTGTCCACGGTCAAGACCCACCCGGGCAAGACCCTGGCCGGCTGCACCTACAGCCTGGACCTGCCCGCTGAGGAGGAGGCGCCGGTGCCGGCCCCCACCCCACCGGCCGCCTCGGTGAACGCGGCCCCGGCAGGCGGGCGCTGACAGCGGCCCGCATCCTGCTAGACTGAATCCAACGCCCGGTTCGCCGGGTGCCCTTTTTTCCAGAGATGTCTGAAGACGACAGTAGTAGCTCCACCCTGGAGCAGAACGAAAAGAAGCGCAGCTGGCTCGAACGCCTGACCTCTGCCTTCTCCGGCGAACCCCACACCCGCGACGAGCTGGTGGCGGTGCTGCACACCGCACACGCCGATGGGCTGATCGCTGCCGATACCCTGCGCATGATGGAGGGGGCGATTTCGGTCGCCGAACTCACCGTGGGCGACGTGATGATCTCGCGTTCGCAGATGGTGTCCCTGCCGGTCGAAGCGCCCTTCCTTGAACTGATGAAGCAGGTGGTCGAATCGGGCCACTCGCGCTTCCCGGTGCACGGCGACAACAAGGACGACATCCTTGGCGTGCTGCTGGCCAAGGACCTGCTGCGCGGCGTTGTTGCCGACAACGGCCCGGCCAACGTGCGCGAGCTGCTGCGCCCGGCGGTGCTGATCCCCGAAGCCAAGAAGCTCAATGTGTTGCTGAAGGAGTTCCGGCTCTCGCGCAACCACATGGCCATCGTGGTGGACGAGTACGGCGGTGTTTCCGGGCTGGTCACCATCGAGGACGTGCTGGAGCAGATCGTCGGTGAAATCGACGACGAGCACGACGAGGCCGAGGACCACACCGCGCAGATCGCCATCCAGGCCGACGGCCAGTATGTGGTGGACGCCCTGACCGCGATCGAGGACTTCAACGAGCGCTTCGGCGCCAGCTTCCCGGACGACGACTACGACACCATCGGTGGCCTGGTCACCGAGGCGATCGGCCACCTGCCCGAAACCGGCGACGAGCTCAGCCTGGACCGCTTCGTGTTCCGGGTGGCGCGTGCCGATGCCCGCCGCGTGCAGGCGTTCCATGTGACCGTGCTGCCGGCTGACACGAACAACGAGGATTGATCCACGCCATGCGGCCCCTGCTGAAGCGGTGGCCGTCGTGCCGCCTGTTGTTCCTGTACTGGATGCTGACCCTGGCCAGCCTGCCGTTCGCGGCGCTGGCCCAGGAGGCGACACCCGTCTCCCCAGCCGTGGCCGATGCCGTCGCCAACGCGCCGGCGGCACCGCGCATCGGCGTGGTCACCATGCAGCCCGGCGAGATCTTCTTCGAGCGCTTCGGTCACGACGCGCTGGTGGTGGTGGACCCGGTCACGGGCCAGGCCACCTCGTATAACTTCGGCTACTTCGATCCAAGCGAGACGGACTTCATCGGCCGCTTCGTGCGCGGCGAGATGATGTACTACCTGGTGGCGCTGCCGCTGGACGAAGACATGTCCTACTACCGCCAGAGCGGTCGTGGGGCCAGCATCCAGTGGCTGGACCTGGACCCGCAGCAGGCGCGCACGTTGGCCGCCTCGCTGGCCGAGCGCGCCAAGCCGGAGAACGCGCGCTACCACTACGATTACTACACCGCCAACTGCGCCACCATGGTCCGCGATGCGGTGGACCAGGCGCTCGGCGGCGGCCTGCATTCGCAGCTGTCCGGGCGATCGCGCGGCAACACCTACCGCAGTGAATCGGTGCGGCTGGCCTCGCCCTCGCCGTGGATGTGGCTGGGCTTCGACATCGGGCTCGGCCCGTTCGCCGACCAGCCGCTGTCGCGCTGGCAGGAGGCGTTCGTGCCGATGCGTCTGGCCGATGCGCTGCGCCAGTCGCGCAACAGCGACGGGCGCCCGCTGGTACAGGCCGAGCAGGAACTGCTGCCGCACCGCATCGCCCCGGAACCCACCGAATCTCCGCGCCGCTGGTGGCCTTGGCTGTTGTGCGGCCTACTGGTCGCCGCCGGGGTGTGTGCACTGCGCACCCGCCGACGCCTGCTGGGCGGCATCGCGCTGCCGCTGTGGCTGTTCTGCGGTATCGCCGGCGCGTTGCTGACCTATCTGTGGGGCTTCAGCGCGCACCAGGCCGCGTGGGCCAACCGCAACCTGCTGGTGCTGTCACCACTGTGCCTGCTGTTGCTGCCCGGCGCGATCACGCTGCTGCGTGGACGCACCCCGCGCGCGTGGTTCCGCTGCATGCTGTGGGCGGTGGCGCTGCTGGCGTCGCTGGGTCTGGTTCTGCACTGGCTGAGCCTGCAGGCGCAGGTCAACCTGCAGTGGATCGTGCTGCTGCTGCCGGTGCATCTGGCGCTGGCGTGGGCGCTGGGCCGTCGTGACGTACCTGTCACGGTCCGCTGACGCACGATGCCGCCCATGGAAAGCACCGCACCCGTGAACCCGCCCTGCGTCATCAACTGCGTGCACTACGATGACCAGGGCAAGCGCCATGACATCAGCCTGGACGCGATCAGCGATGTGATCGAAAGCGGCAACGGCTTTGTCTGGGTCGGCCTGTATGAGCCGGCCGACAGCGTGCTGCTGAAGCTGCAGGAAGAATTCTGCCTGCACTCGCTGGCCATCGAAGACGCCCGCAACGCGCACCAGCGGCCGAAGGTGGAGGCGTATGGCAACTCTCTGTTCGTGGTGGTCACCACCGCGCAGATGGTCGATGAGCGCATTGCCTACGGCGAAACCCACGCCTTCCTCGGCCCCCGCTTCCTGGTGACGGTCCGCCATGGGGCGTCGCTGTCCTATGCCGCCCCGCGCGCCCGGGTGGAGCGTGAGCCCGAGCTGCTGCGCACGATGGGGCCGTCGTACTGCCTGTATGCGGTACTGGACTTCGTGGTGGACAACTACCTGCCCATCACCCAGCGCTACCGCGACACGCTGGAGCTGCTGGAGAAAGACATTTTCTCGGACAGCTACAAGCGCCAGACGGTGGTACGGCTGTACGAACTGAAGCGCGAGCTCAACAAGATGCGCATGGCCGTGGCGCCGCTGCAGGACATGCTGGCGCAGATCAAGCGCTACCAGGGCGAGCTGGTACCGGACGAGGTCAAGCTGTACCTGCGCGACGTGCATGACCATGCGGTGCGGATCAGCGATGTGATCGACACCCTGCGCGAGATGCTGGGCACGGCGTTGAACGTGAACCTGTCGCTGGTGACGCTGGCGCAGGGCGAGACAGTGAAGCGACTCGGTGCGTGGGCGGCATTGCTGGCCGCGCCGACCCTGATCACCAGCTGGTATGGCATGAACTTCACCCACATGCCCGAGCTGGACCAGCCGTGGGCGTACCCGGCGATGATCATCGGCGTGGGCGCGATCTGCGTGGGGTTGTACCGGCTGTTCAAGCGGGTGCGCTGGCTCTGACGCGGGGGGTTGGTCGCGTGGGGGGTGCGGTGCTGGATTTACGCACTGGATGCTGGAATTCCTGGCAGCCGACCAACGGTCGGCTCTACCCGGTTGAGTGAGCCGACCAACGGTCGGCTCTAGCCGTTTGAGGGAGCCGACCAACGGTCGGCTCTACCCGGTTGAGTGAGCCCACCAACGGTCGGCTCTCCCCGTTTGAGGCATCCGACCGACGGTCGGCTCTACCAGTGTGATGTGGGTAGGTAGCGACCGTCGGTCGCTACGCCCCTCTGATCAAGCCACGTACACCGTTTTGATGTTCATGAACTCATGGATGCCGTGGTCGGCCAGTTCGCGGCCGAAGCCGGAGCGCTTGCTGCCGCCGAACGGCAGGCGGGGGTCGCTTTTGACGATGGCGTTGACGAACGCCGCGCCGCACTCGAGCTTCTTGGCGATCGCTTCGCCGCGCACCGCATCGGCGGTCCAGACGCTTCCCCCCAGACCGAAGGTGGTGTCGTTGGCCACGCGCAGCGCGTCGGCGTCGTCGCGCACGCGCAGGATGGCCGCGGCCGGGCCGAACAGCTCCTCGTCGTAGGCCGGCATGCCCGGGCCGACGTTGTCCAGGATGGTGGCCGGGTAGCCGGCATGGCTGCCGGCCACGGGCTCGCCGCCGAGCAGCAGCTTGGCGCCCTTGGCCACGCTGTCCTGCACCTGCGCATGCAGTTCATCACGCAGGTCGGCGCGGGCCATCGGGGCCAGCGTGGTGCCTTCGTCCTGCGGGTCACCGTAAACGCGCTGGGCAGCGGCGGCCACGAACTTTTCCACGAAGGCATCGGCGATGGCATCGACCACGATGAAGCGCTTGGCGGCGATGCAGGTCTGGCCACTGTTGTCGAACCGCGACTTCACCGCGGCGGCAACGGTCTTGTCGAGGTCGGCGTCTTCGAGCACCACGAACGCGTCGCTGCCGCCGAGTTCCATGACGCACTTCTTGAGCTGGTCACCGGCATTGGCGGCAATGGAGCGCCCTGCCCGTTCGCTGCCGGTCAGGGTGACGGCCTTGACCCGCTTGTCGCGCAGCACGTCGGCGGCCTGGTCGTTGTCGATGTGCAGGACGTCGAACACGCCGACGGGCAGGCCGCCGTCGCGGCATACGGCCAGGATCAGGTCGGCGCACTGCGGGACGTTGCTGGCATGCTTGAGCAGGGCGACGTTGCCGGCCATGAAGGCTGGCGCAAGGAAGCGGAACACCTGCCAGATCGGGAAGTTCCAGGGCATCACCGCGAACACGCAGCCGATGGGCTCGTAGCGCACGTAGCTGCGCTGGGCCTCGGTGTCGATCAGCTGCGGCTTGAGGTAGTCGGCGGCATGGTCGGCGTAGAACTCGCAGGCCTGCGCGCACTTTTCCACTTCGGCCAGGGCTTCGGCCTTGAGCTTGCCCATCTCCGTGGTCATGGCCCGCTGGATCTCATCCTTGCGGGTCCGCAGCTGCGCGGCAATGCCACGCAGGATGACGCTGCGCGCCTGCAGCGACTGGCCCGACCAGGCGGGAAACGCGCCTGCCGCAGCGGCCAGGCGCTGCTCGATCTGGGCGGCATCAAGCAGTTCGTGGCGGTAGGTGACCTGGCCGGTGGCGGGGTTGACGATTTCAACGGTCATCGTGGTACTCCGGAAGACAGTGCATCATTCTGCGCCCGGGGGTGTGATCCGGATGTTGCCGGGGTTGGCGGGGAGCCGGGGGTTGGGTTGCGACATGGCGTCGCAGGTTGGAGCCGAAGCGTTAGCAGTCGCTTCTTCCGGGCGGGCACGGTGAGGGTGAGTTGCCGGGGGCACGCTGCAAGTCCCGCTCCGCGGCCCAGCCCAGCCGCTGGCGGCTGTGCGTTCAGTCGCATGCGAGGCAGTGCCTCGCAAACAATGCGCCTTCACCCATGTAAGCTCCGTCGCCGCATCCATGCGGCTCAGGGCCCCGTCAACCCACCCTCACCATGCCTGGACAGTGTGTCGGTTGCCGAACCAAGAGCAAGAGCCGGCCGACCGCTTTGATTGAGAAGAGCAGCCGGGCAGAGCCCGGCTCTACGCGGTGCAACGCGGCAACTGCCATGCGCCGTTGCCCTGCGCCTTCAACAAAAGGGCAAACAACCTGCCGGGCGTCGGCGTGGGTGGGTTGGCGGGACCGTTGGGCGCCATGGATGGCGCCCACGAGCTACAGGGATGTACTTGCGGCGTGTCCCGCCAACCCACCCACGCCGACGCCACCCCAGACCCTGCCCCTCTGTTGCTGTTGCTGTTGCCGTTGCCTCAACCCTTGTCCTGCAACGCCATCTGCATGTCGCGCTGGCGGCGCTTCTCGCCGCGGGCCGTCACGAACCACCCCACCACCGCCGCGAGCGACACCGCCAGCACCATCAGCGTCGCCAATGCATTGATCTCCGGCTTGATCCCCATCCGCACCGACGCGAACACCTTCATCGGCAGCGTCGTCGAACTCGGACCCGCCACGAAACTGGCGATCACCACATCGTCCAGCGACAGCGTAAACGCCAACAGCCAGCCGGCCACCAGCGCCGGCGCGATGATCGGCAGCGTGATCTGCAGAAACACCTTCAACCGCCCCGCCCCCAGATCCATCGCCGCCTCCTCCAGCGACCGGTCCAGCTCCTGCAGCCGCGACGACACCACCACCGTCACGAACGACAGCGTGAACGTTACATGCGCGATCCAGATGCTGGTTACCCCGCGTGCCGGAAAACCGGGAATCCCGCCCATCGCCACCAGCAGCGTCATCAGCGAGAAGCCCAGGATCACTTCCGGCATCACCAGCGGCGCGGTGATCAGCGCACCGAACATCGTCTTGCCCGGGAAACGCTTGAAGCGCGTCATCACCATCGCCGCCATCGTGCCCAGCACCGTGGACGCACAGGCCGTCCAGAACGCCACCTTCAGGCTGATCCACAGCGCATCCAGAATCTGCCGGTTGTTGAACAGCTCCCCATACCAGCGCGTGGAAAAGCCCGACCACACCGTGGCCAGCTTGGATTCGTTGAAGGAGTAGATCATCAACAGCAGGATCGGCAGGTACAGGAAGCCGAAGCCCAGCCCCAGCACCGACCAGCCCAGCCAGCGGTTGCCGCGCACCATGCTCATGCCAGCTTTCCTTCCAGCTCACGCTGCTGGACACGGTTGAACAGCAGGATCGGCACCAGCAGCAACAGCAGCATCACGATCGCCACCGCCGAGGCCGTTGGCCAGTCGCGGTTGTTGAAGAACTCGCCCCACAGCACCCGCCCGATCATCAGCGTGTCCGGACCGCCCAGCATCTCGGGAATCACGAACTCGCCCACCGCCGGGATCATCACCAGCATGCAGCCGGCGATGATGCCGGTGCGCGACAACGGCAGGGTGATCCGCAGGAACGCCTGCCACGGCCGGGCGCCCAGGTCGTAGGCCGCCTCCAGCAGCCGGTTGTCCAGTTTGACCAGGTTCGCGTACAGCGGCAGCACCATGAACGGCAGGTAGCAGTAGACGATGCCGATGTAGGCGGCGGTCGGCGTGTACAGGATCTGCAGCGGCGCATCGATCACGCCAAGCTTGAGCAGCAGCTGGTTCAGCAGCCCGTTGCGGTCCAGGATGCCGATCCACGCGTACACGCGGATCAGGAACGAGGTCCACGACGGCAGCACCACCAGCATCATCGCCACGTTGCGCGCGGCCGGTGACATCCGCGAAATCACGTAGGCCATCGGGTAGCCTATCAGCAGCGTGAACAGCGTGGCGATCACCGCGATCTTGATCGAACTCAGGTAGGCCAGCACGTACTGGCTGTCCTTCACCAGCGCCGCGTAGTTGCCCAGGTTGAGCTTCAGCGAAAACGCCCCGTCCACGTATTCCAGCAGCCATGTGTAGGGCGGCGAGCCCACCTGCGTGCGCGCGAACGAGATCATCAGGATGATCACGAACGGCACCGCGAAGAACAGCAGCAGCCACAGGTAGGGCGCGGCGATCACACCACCGCGGGTGCCGGGGAGCCAGCGCTTCCAGACGGCGGCGTTCATGCGGTGAGCACCACGCCGTCGTTGTCGCGCCAGCACACCCACACGCTGTCGCCCCAGGTCAGCCCGTCGCTGGCCCAGCGCTGCGAATTGGCGAAGTTGGACAGGACCTTGGCCCCGCTGGGCAGGCGCACGTGGTACACCGAATGGCTACCGAAGTAGGCGATCTCCTCGATCACCCCCTGCGCCTTGTTGGTGTCCCCGGCCGGCTCGTCCTTGCCGATCATCACCTTCTCCGGGCGCAGCGCGAACGCCACCGGCTGGCCTTCGTAGCCGGTGATACCGTGGGCCACGTAGATCGGCGCCGGAAACAGCGGCGTGCGCACAGTGACGTACTCCGGCAGATCCTCGTCGATGACCCCGTCGAACAGGTTCACCGAGCCGATGAACTCGGCCACGAAGCGGTTGGCCGGCTGCTCGTAGATTTCATCGGGCTTACCCACCTGCTGGATCCAGCCGGCGTCCATCACCGCGAGGCGGGTGGCCATGGTCATCGCCTCTTCCTGGTCGTGGGTGACCATCACGCAGGTCACGCCCGAGGTTTCGATGATGTTGACCAGCTCCAGCTGCATCTGCGAGCGCAGCTTCTTGTCCAGCGCGCCCATCGGTTCGTCCAGCAGCAGCAGCTTGGGCCCCTTGGCCAGCGACCGCGCCAGCGCCACGCGCTGCTGCTGGCCACCCGACAGCTGGTGCGGCTTGCGCTTGGCCAGCCTGCCCAGCTGCACCAGCTCCAGCATTTCGCCCACGCGGGTGCGGATCGCATCGCGGGCCAGGCCGTCCTGTTTCAGCCCGAAGGCGATGTTCTGTTCCACCGTCATGTGCGGGAACAGCGCGTAGGACTGGAACATCATGTTGATCGGCCGCTGGTAGGGCGGCAGGTCGTTGATGCGCTGGCCATCCAGCTCGATGCTGCCCTTGGTAGGCGTTTCAAACCCCCCCAGGCAGCGCAGCAGCGTGGATTTGCCACTGCCCGAGCCGCCGAGCAGGGCGAAGATCTCACCCTTGCGCACGTCCAGGCTGACATCGTCGAGCGCGACGAAGCCGTCGAATTCCTTGCGCAGCGCGCGGATGGACAGATAGCCCGGCTCGAGGACCGGCACGACCTCGCCTTCCGGCTTGGCATCAAATGGCATGGGGGGCGGCTCCAGGAGCGGCAGCGGACGGGGGGAGGATTCCATTTTACCGGTGGTCGCGGCGTCATGGTGTGCCCGGACCGGCTACCCGGCCCCCGGCCTGCCGCCGTGCAGACCCCTGAAACGACGACGCCGGCCCTGCGGCCGGCGTCGTGGAAGCGGTCAGCGACCGGTCTTCACTTCGGTCCACAACCGGGTGTAGAGCTTGTCCACCTCCGGGGTGTTGATCGAGTAGGTGAACATCTTGGCGGCCACGTCGGCCGGCGGGTAGATGGTCGGGTCGGTGCGGATCGCCTCGTCCACCAGCGGGGTGGCCTTGGTCACCGGGTTGGCGTAGTGGATGAAGTTGGTGTTGGCGGCAGCCACCTTCGGTTCCAGCAGGTAGTTGATGAAGGCATAGGCGGCCTCCGGGTGCTTGGCGTCCTTGGGGATGGCCAGCATGTCGAACCACTGCGGGGCGCCTTCGCGCGGGATCGAATAGGCCACCGTCACCCCGTTGGCCGCTTCGGCGGCGCGGTCGCGGGCCTGGATGATGTCACCGGACCAGCCCACCACCAGACAGGTGCCGCCATTGGCCAGCGAGCCCACGTACTGGGAGGAGTGGAAGTTCTGCACGTACGGGCGGATGCCCTTGAGCAGCGCGGCGGCCTTTTCCAGCGTGGCCGGGTCCTGGCTGTGCGGATCTTCGCCGAGGTAGTGCAGCGCGATCGGGATCATGTCCGACGGCGTGTCCAGGATGGTGATCCCACAGTCCTTCATCTTGGCGATGTTCTCGGGCTTGAAGATCAGGTCCCAGCTGTTTGCGATGTCGGTGCTGCCGCCGAAACGCTGCTTGAGCAGTTCCACGTTGTAGCCGATGCCGGTGGTGCCGATCATGTACGGCACGCCGTACTGGTTGTCCGGGTCCTGCTGGGCGATGCGCTTCATCACCTCCGGATCGAGGTTGGCCAGGTTCGGGATCTTGCTCTTGTCCAGCGGCAGGAACACGCCGGCCTTGATCTGGCGGCCGAAGAAGTTCAGCGTCGGCACCACCACGTCGTAGCCACTGTTGCCGGCCAGCAGCTTGGTTTCCACCATTTCGTCGCTGTCGAACACGTCGTAGGTCACCTTGATGCCGGTGGCCTTCTCGAAGGTGGGAATGGTGTCTTCGGCGATGTAATCGCTGTAGTTGTAGACGTTCAGCACCTTGCTGTCGTCGTCGGACTTGCCGCCGCCACAGGCGCTGAGTACGGATACGGCAATGCCGAGGGTGAGGATTCGCAGCTTCATCGGACTCTCCACAGGTCAGGTGCGAGATGGGGGAACCGGCCAGACCGGCACAACGGGTGCCAGCCTAACGGGCATGCCCCCATTTTCCCAGCACATGGCCCTCACGGCCATGCCGGATCTAGCGACGGGCCGCCGCTCAGACGTTGAGCAGCAGGAATTCACGCTCCCACGAGCTGATCACGCGGAAGAAGGTCTCGTATTCCTTGCGCTTGACCGACACATAGGCCCGGCAGAAGCGCTCGCCCAGCATCTCGCGCAGTTCCGGGCAGCCTTCCAGCCCGTCCAGCGCCTCGCCCAGCGAGCGCGGCAGGTCGTAGCCCAGCTCCTTGGCACTGCCAGCGATCGGCGCGGTGGGGGAGCCCTGCTCGCGGATGCCGAGCAGGCCGGCGGCCAGGGTGGCGGCGATGGCCAGGTAGGGGTTGGCATCCGAGCCGGCGAACCGGCTTTCCACCCGCATGTTCTCCGGCGTATCCAGTGGCACGCGCAGCCCGCAGGTGCGGTTGTCGAAGCCCCAGTGCACATTGCTCGGGGAGACCTCGCCGAACATCAGCCGGCGGTAGGAGTTCACGTTCGGCGCGAAGAATGCCATCGCCGCCGGCACGTACTTCTGCAGGCCGGCCAGGTAGTGCCCGAACAGCGGGCTGAAATCCTCACCGCCATGCTCGCCGGTGAACACGTTGCTGCCGTCGCTGATCCGCAGCAGGCTCTGGTGGATGTGCATCGCACTGCCCGGCTCGTTCTCCATCGGCTTGGCCAGGAAGGTGGCGTAGATACCGTGGCGCATCGCCGACTCACGCATGGTGCGCTTGAACAGGAACACCTGGTCGGCCAGATCCATCGCATTGGCGTGGGTGAAGTTGACCTCCAGCTGGGCCGCGCCGGATTCGTGGATCAGCGTGTCCACGTCCAGCTTCATTGCATCGCAGTAGTCGTACATCAGATCGAGGATCGGATCGAACTCGTTGACCGCATCGATGGAGTAGGACTGGCGCGCGGTTTCAGGGCGTCCGGAGCGGCCGGCCGGCGGCAGCAGCGGGAAGTCCGGGTCGGTGTTCTTCTGGACCAGGAAGAACTCCAGCTCCGGCGCCACCACCGGGCGGAGGCCCAGTTCGGCATAGGCATTGAGGACGCGCCGCAGCACGTTGCGCGGGGCCAGTTCATGCGGCTCACCGGTCTTGGTGAAACAGTCATGGATGACCTGGGCGGTGGGATCGGTCGCCCACGGCACCATGCGCACGGTGTCGGCATCCGGGCGCAGGATCATGTCCGAGTCCGAGGGTGAGGTCAGCTCGTAGTAATCGTCTGGGAACTCGCCGGTGACCGTGGTGGCGAAGATGCCTTCCGGCAGGCGCGTGCCGTAATCGTGCGAGAACTTGTCGGCCGGAATGATCTTGCCGCGCGCGTTGCCGGTGATGTCCGGCACCAGGCACTCCACCTCGGTGATGCGCCGGTCCTTGAGCCAGCGCAGCAGCGTGCTTTCTTCGGGCACCGGCGGCGGAGCGGCCTTGCGCGAAGAAGAGGCCGCTTTGCGCGGGGCTGTGGCTTTACGCGAACGCGTTCGGGTGGTCATGACCGGTCTGCTTTGCAGGAGTAACGGCGACAAGCATCGCCGAAGGCTTGGAAAATGCGGTGATGGAAGGGATGGTCGGTAACACGCCATTCCGGGTGCCACTGTACCCCGAGCACGAAGCTGTGGGCGTGGCTGCGCGCGGCTTCCACCAGGCCATCGTCGGCACGCGCCTCCACCCGCAGGCCGGCAGCGAGGCGATCAATGCCCTGCCCGTGCACCGAATTGACCTTCACACGGTCCGCGCCGGCCCATGCCGCGAGCCAGCCGCCGCCGGTTAACTGCACGGCGTGCGCCGCTGCGTACTGCTGCTCCACCGGCGCGGCCGCGTCCTCGCGGTGATCGGCCAGCCCGGGCACCCCGTGCACGCGCGCGTGCAAGGTGCCACCGAGGGCCACGTTCAATTCCTGGAAGCCGCGGCAGATCGCGAGCACCGGCAGGTCGCGTTCCAGCGCGGCCTGCAGCAACGACAGCGCATTGGCGTCGCGCGCCGGGTCGTGCGGGTTGCCCGGCCAGGTAGGTGCACCGCCGTAGTGATGCGGCTCGATGTTGCTTACTGCACCGGTCAGCAACAGACCGTCGAGCCGGTCCAGCCAGTGATTGGCCGGCAATGGTGGCTGCAGGCTGGGCAACAGGACCGGCGTGGCACCGGCCGCCACGGCCAGCGCGCGGATGTACTTCTCACCGACCACCGCAAAGCGATGGTGGCCCAGTGGCGTGCTGTCAGTGGGCAGGCCAACCCAGGGGGGCGCGACCATGCGGCATGCTCCGATGACCTGCTGCCACGGTAGCGCCGTGCCCGGGCGCGGTGCAACACGCCCGGCCGGAGGCGTGCGCCCTCACATACCGGCGGCAGTACCTGCGACAGACTGCGCGCTGTCACCGCGGATCGTTGCTGGCATGCTGTCACCATGATTGACGTCCCCACCCTCCCCTGCCGGTGCACACCGTGAGCCGCGCCGGCCAGGACCATGTGTCCAGCTGGTATGCCGACAGCCTGCCCGCGCAACGACTGCGCCCGGCGCTGGCCGGCGACCACGCCACCGATGTGTGCGTGCTGGGCGCGGGTTATACCGGCCTGTCGGCGGCGCTGTCGCTGGCCGAGCGCGGCTACCGGGTCAGCGTGCTGGAAGCGCATCGGGTGGGCTGGGGCGCGTCCGGGCGCAATGGCGGCCAGGCCATCGTTGGCTACGGGTGTGAAGTGGATACACTGGAACAGCTGGTGGGCGCCGAAGACGCACGGGTGCTGTTCGACTATTCGCGCGACGGCATGGCCTTGCTGCGCCACCGCCTGCAGCACTACCAGATCGACTGCGACTGGCACGATGGTCACGCCAGCGTGCCGATCACGGCCCGCCAGGAGCGCGCGCTGCGTGGCGGGCTGCTCGACCTCGCAGAGCGCTACGACTATCCGCTGCAGTGGTGGGACCGCACCCAGCTGCAGGCGCAGCTGGACAGCCCCCGCTACACCGGGGCCATGTTCGATGCGGCCAGTGGCCACCTGCAGCCGCTGGCCTATGCCCAGGGCCTGGCGCGCGCGGCAGAAGGCCTGGGGGTGGTCATCCACGAGCAATCGCCGGTCGTGCAGCTGGTGCGGGGGCCGCGTCCGCAACTGCGCACCGCCCACGGCAGCATCCGCGCCGACCACGTGGTGATCGCCGGCAACGCCTGGCTGCAGGGCATCGCCCCGGAGCTGGAAACGCGGATCATGCCGGTCGGCACCTACATCGGCGCCTCGCAGGTACTGGGGGCCGAACGCGCCCGGTCGCTGATCCGCAACGGTATGGCCGTGGCCGACGTCAGCTGGGCGCTGGACTACTTCCGGCTCAGCGCCGATCACCGGCTGTTGTTCGGCGGGCGGGCCAGTTACTCCGCGCTCCCTCCCCCCGGGCTGCGCGGGGTGATGACCCGGCGCATGCACCAGGTGTTCCCCCAGTTGGCCGACGTGGGCATGGAACAGGTCTGGGGCGGCTACGTGGACATCACCCGCAACCGGGCGCCACATTGGGGCCGGCTCACGCCCAACGTGTACTTCGCGCAAGGGTTTTCCGGCCATGGCGTGGCCGCGACCGGGCTGGCCGGGGCGGTGCTGGCCGAGGCCATCGCCGGGCAGAACGAACGCCTGGATGTATTCGAGCGCATTCCCCACCGCCCCTTCCCAGGGGGTCGGCTGTTGCGCACGCCGCTGCTGGTGGCGGCGATGTCCTGGTACAAACTGCGGGATGCGTTGTGGTGAACACCGATGACGAAATCAATTCCATAGCAATAGCGACATGCATCACATTCAGGTGTAGATAATACGCAGCACTTCACGCCCGCCGCGTCTCATTGGATTCCGATAATCGCCCACGACGATTGCATGCGCAGGGATCAGTCGATACTGTCGCGCTGATGAGTTTCCATGTCGACCCGCGCGGGTATGGGCACGAACAGCAGGAGGAACCAACGATTGGATTGGTGGAGAAATGGACTTCAACTCAACCTGCGTATCCGGCCGGCCGGGTTCGCCGTTGCATTGGTGTACGCCTTCGCCTGTTGGGGTGCACGACAGGTATCGCTTGATCAGTTCTATCTGCCCGCTGGCGTCCGGGTTGCCGCCCTGCTGCTCTGCCCTGCCCGCTTCTGGCCATACCTGATCCTGGGCGAATACGCGTACTTCGCCCAGATGCGGTATCCCATGATCGACAAGTACGGGCTGACCTGGGTGGTGATCGCGTCGGCATGCATGATGCCGGCGGTGGCGCTGGTGGTGCGCCTGCATCGCAAGATGATGACGGCGCAGGCGGAGGTGTGGCTTCTCTCGGTTGCCGCGACCGCCGCACTGGTAGCCACCGTTCTGAAGCTTGGACTGTCGCATCTGTTGTGGCCCATACCGCCCAGCCTGCCCATTCTCAGCAGCGCAGCACGATTCGCACTGGGCGATTACATCGGAATATTGACGCTCGCCCCCTTGGCCCTGCTCTGGACGAAACGCGGAGCGCGCTACGACTGGCAGGCATGGCGAGGGCTACCGACGGTCATTGCGCTCTCTTTGCTGCTGGTGCTTGCCATTGTGACCCGGCTGGCCGCCGCCGATGGTGACGCGACCAAAACCAGCCTGCAACTGATGATGGCGTTGCCCGTGGTTGCCTTGACCTGCATGCACGGCTGGCGTGGCGCCGCGGTAGGTGTGCCGCTGCTGAACCTGATCATCAGCGCGACCACACCAAGCACCGGCCTGCCCGGCTCGTTCGACGCGCCTACCTTCGCCACGCAGCAGATCATTGCGCTTGCCGGTACTGCGCTTCTCGCCTTGGGCGCACAGATCAGTCACTACTTCCACCAGTACGCGCGCCGCGACCAGGATGGCAAGCGGGCACTCATCCTTTCCCGGACCGCACACATCGCCAGTGAGATGGACCTGCGCGAACGGGCGCTGGGCCTGAGAAAGATCGCCGATGGCTTGGACGTATCCATCCAGGAAACAGTTGAACTGCTCAGGCGGCATGGCCACCACGAGCCTGCCGAGCGGCTGCTGCGTGCCTCGGCGGCCCATTCGCGGCAATTCCGTGAGCAGACCAGCATGGTGTACCCAACAGCACTTGAGCAGGTGGGCCTTTATCTTGCCCTGCAGGTAAGCGGTGCCCGCGAAGCCTGGGATGCGACCGACAGGGTGTCGCGCCCTCGCCTGGGTGGAGACCCGTGCAGGTTGAGCGTAGGACTTCAGTTGGCCACGTACCGGACATTGACCGACGCGGTATCCATTCTCCTCAAGAACGAGTACGGGCAGATTCAAGTACGTGCGCGTTGCGGTCAGGTCCAGCAGCATCGCGGCATTTTGGTCACCGTGGGGCTGTTGGACGTCAACCGCACCCTTTCCCCGGCAACCATGGCCTTGGTCTCCGAACGTCTGGCGGCGCGTGCGTTGGCCTATGGCGGAGCAGTGACCTGCCACCGCAATCGTGTCCGAATGCTGCTGGTAGATGCGCCCGCACCTGCCTCCAGACAGCCAGTGCAGACCCCGCTCGTGCTGCGCGAGAACGCACTCTAGCGTCGGTCCAGGCGCCCTGCAGATCGCTGCGGACGGATCTGCAGGTGGCCTCAGCCACCTGCAGACGTTTTCAGTTCCGCGCTGCATCGCGCGGGGACATCAACCGCCGTTGGCGGGAACCTCGACGGACCAGATGGCGTCATTGCCCTCGCCGTAGACCACCAGCGCGAACTCGGCACGCCTGTACACCTCGCGGCGCACGGCGTTGCCCGGCACGACCAGGCGCTGGGACGGCAACGAGGTGCGTGCGGGACTCTTACCGGCTGGTAAGGTGAAGAATTGATCGTCGATCTTGCCCACGATCACGCGCACCTGGCCCGCAAGATCATTTACCTGGTAATACGAGATTCCATCGCGCTCAAAACCGTATACGCGCCAGTTGGGATCCTGACTCAGGTTCACAGCCAGCGGAAGCGATTCCCCCATGCCGCTTTTCGCCAACGCAATGCCGTTGCCATCGCTCGGACAGCAGGCGGCTGCCGCAACGAACGGCATCGAGAGCAGGCTCACGACCAAAACCACATCACGAACGCGGAAAATTCGCACAAGCACCTCCGGAGTATAAGTAATGGAAACAGCCAGTTGATTCTATCGTTGCCGCGGGGACATATTCTTTGACAGTATTCCTAAAGCGAAATGACCCTTTTTGGCTCGCCCCGCCAGCGACGGCATGAGCTCCAGCAGAGTCCTCAGTCTTTTGCACCGCGCGGCAGGCGTGTTCCGGGTCCCCATCTGGCGCCAAAAGTCCCGGCAGAGGACTGGCCTACCCCGCCCGTCCCGACCGGCACCGCCGCACTGCCAGCCACACATCCACCCTAAAGTTGCATGTGAAATCGCCGCTATATCTGCCGACCCACTCGAAATCGAGCGTACGCCACATGCCGGCTCTGTTGCAGGGCGCTTTCGACAGCGACCCCGGTGATGCCTTACCCCAGCGGATCCTGCTGGTGGAAAACTCGCGCACCTTCACCAGCATGCTGCGCGAGGCGATCGAGCAGCGGCTGGAGCTGCCGGTGTTCGTCGCCACAAGCCTGGCCGAGGCCGGACGGCTGCTGGACGAGGAACAAGGCTGGTTCCTGGTGCTGACCGGGCTGGTGCTGGCCGACGGCGACCGCGACCACGTGGTAGAGTTCTTCCTGTCGCGCGGGCTGCCCACGGTGGTGGTCAGCGGCGTCTACGACGAAGACCTGCGCAAGCGCGTGCTGCAGCAGCAGATCATCGACTACGTCCTGAAGAACACCCCCGGCAGCATCGACTACCTGGTGTGGCTGGTGCAGCGGCTGGAGCGCAACCGGCGCATCGCGGCCCTGGTGGTGGATGATTCGATGTCGGCGCGGATGTACGCCGCCTCGCTGCTGCGCATGTACGGCCATACCGTCTACGAGGCGGCCGACGGCGCCGAGGGCCTGAAGGCGATCGAGGCGCACCCGGCGATCCGGCTGGCGGTGGTGGACCAGGAAATGCCGGGGATGGAAGGCGTGGAATTCACCCGCCGGCTGCGCACGATGCGCTCGCGCGACAAGCTGGCGGTGATCGGCATTTCCGGCAACACCGACCCCTCGCTGATCCCGCGCTTCCTCAAGAACGGGGCCAACGATTTCCTGCGCAAGCCGTTTTCCCGCGAGGAATTCTTCTGCCGGGTCTCGCAGAACGTGGACCAGCTGGAGCTGATCGGCACCCTGCAGGACCTGGCCACGCGCGACTTCCTGACCGGGCTGCCGAACCGGCGCAGCTTCTTGGAGCAGAGCCAGCGCCAGCTGCCGCAGCTGCACCACAACGACGACCTGGTGGCCGTAGCGATGATCGACATCGACCACTTCAAGCACATCAATGACACCCACGGCCACGAGGCCGGCGACGACGCACTGCGCGCGGTGGCCGCCGCAGTGGCTGGCCATGCCCGCGACCAGGACCTGATCGCACGCTTCGGCGGCGAAGAATTCTGCCTGCTGGTGCCGGGCCTGGAAGAAGACGAGGCGCGCGGCTATTTCGAAATACTGCGCGAGCGCATTGCGGCGCTGGAGGTGAAGCTGGGCGACACCACCCTGCGCATGACCGTGAGCATCGGGCTGTGCTGCCTGCGTCCGCAGCGCGATTCCCTGCACCGCCTGATCTCCGAGGCCGACCGCCAGCTGTACCTGGCCAAGGCCGGCGGGCGCAACCGCGTGAGCTGCACCAGCGTGGCCAGTGCCGCCCGGGAAACCGCCCTGACGCCTTGATCGAGATCAACGCGAGCGTGTCGCGATCAACCTAGAGTCGTTCCCAGTTGAACACCACAGGGAACGCACCATGGCACTTCTGGTCTGGCAGGACGACCTGAACATCGGCATCGACGTCATCGACCACCAGCACATGCGGATCGTGGAGATGCTCAACCACCTGCACGTGGCGCAGACCAGCCTGCAGCGGCTGGCGGTGGCCGAGGTGATCGACGAACTGGTGGACTACACCATGTCGCACTTCGCCTTCGAGGAAGAGCTGATGGAGGAAGCCGGCTACCCGTTCTGCGCGGCGCACAAGCGCGTGCACGAGATTTTCATCAAGCGCGTGGCCGAGTACCGCCTGCGTTTCCAGGCCGGCGAAGACATCAGTGACGAACTGCGCACCATGCTGTCGCGCTGGCTGTTCAACCACATCCGTGGCGACGACAAGGCCTATGCACCGCAGGTCAAGCAGCACCTGAACCAGTTCGCCCGCGAGCACCAGCAGGGCAACTGGCTGGGGCGCACGCTCAAGCGCTTCTTCCGCTGAGCGCCGCGCGCCGGCCCATGGCCAGCAGCGCCAGGATGGTCACCAGGGCGGTGCCGCACAGGTAGAAGCCCACCGCGAGCAGGCCGAAGCGCTCGGCCAACCAGGTGGCTACGTACGGCGCCGGGGCCGCGCCGAGGATGCCGGCCAGGTTGAACGACAGCGACGCGCCGGTATAGCGCACCTGCACCGGGTAGATTTCAGCCAGGAAGGTGCCGCACGGGCCGTAGGTGAGGCCCATCAGGAACAGGCCCAGCGACAGGAAGCCCAGCACCAGCCACGGGCTGCCGGCCTGGAACAGCGGGGCGAACACGATGCCGAACGCGAGGATCAGGCCGCTGGCCACGATCATGGTGCGGCGCGTGCCCCAGCGGTCGCCGTACAGCGCCGACAACGGAATGCCGGCGGCGAAGAACAGGATGCCCACCATCTGCAGCAGCAGGAACTGCTCGCGGCTGTACTGCAACACGGTGGTGCCGTAGCCGAGGGTAAACACCGTCATCAGGTAGAAAAGCACGAAGGTGGCGAACGCGCCCAGCGTGCCCAGCACCAGGGTCAGGAAGTGCTCGCGCATGACCGTCCACATGGGCAGCCTGACCCGCTCGTTGCGGTCCAGCGCGGCCTGGAACTGCGGGGTCTCATGGATGTTCAGGCGGACCCACAGGCCGACGGCGACCAGCAGCGAACTGGCCAGGAACGGGACGCGCCAGCCCCACTGCAGGAAGTCGCCGTCGCTCATCGCCCGGCCCAGCAACAGGAAGATGCCGGCCGACAACAGGAAGCCCAGCGGCGCCCCCAACTGCGGGAACATGCCGTACCAGGCGCGCTTGCCCGGCGGCGCGTTCTCGGTGGCCAGCAGCACCGCCCCGCCCCACTCACCGCCCAGCCCAAGGCCCTGGCCGAACCGACACAACGCCAGCAGGGCCGGGGCGAGGATGCCGATGCTGGCATGCGTGGGCAGCAGGCCGATCGCCACGGTGGACACGCCCATGGTCAACAGGGCGGCCACCAGCGTGGCCTTGCGCCCGATCCGGTCGCCGTAGTGACCAAACACCGCCGAGCCCACCGGCCGCGCGATGAAGGCCACCGCGAAGGTGGCCAGCGACTGCAGCAGGGCCGCGCCATCGCTACTGTCGGGGAAGAACAGATGCGGGAACACCAGCACCGCCGCCGTGGCGTAGATGTAGAAGTCGAAGAACTCGATGGTGGTGCCGATCAGGCTGGCCAGCAGGATGCGGCGGGGCGAATTGGCGGCAGGTGCGGCAGGAGTCGACATCGGGCACACGCAAAAGGGCAGCTGCCCGATTCTGCCATGGCCGCGCGACGCTGCGGCCGATGGTTGCAGACGTGACCGTCGCCGCCGGCATGCCGGCCCAGCGCGCTCAATCGCCCAAGTGGATCCAGGTGGCCTTCAGCTCGGTGTATTTGTCGAACGCGTGCAACGATTTGTCGCGACCGATGCCGGACTGTTTGTAGCCGCCAAACGGGGCGGTCATGTCGCCGCCGTCCCACTGGTTCACCCACACGCTGCCTGCGCGCAGCTGGCGCGCTACCCGGTGTGCACGGCCCAGGTCGCGGGTCCACAGACCGGCGGCCAGGCCGTAGCGTGAATCGTTGGCCAGCCGCAGCGCATCGGCTTCGTGGTCGAAGCCCAGCACGCTCAGCACCGGCCCGAAGATTTCCTCGCGGGCAATGCTGTGGCCGGCATCCACCTCGTCGAACACGGTGGGCTGCACATAGCTGCCCCCGGCCACCACCTCCACCCGCTTGCCGCCCAGCAGCAGGCGCGCGCCTTCGGCCTGGCCACGGTTGATGTGGTCCAGCACCTGGTCGGCGTGCCGATCGTCCACCAGCGCGCCCATCGGCGCGTCCGGGTCGAAGGGGTGGGCCGGCTGCATGCGCCGCGCGTGCGCCAGCACCCGGGTCACGAATTCGTCCTGGATCGAGCGCTGCACCAGCAGCCGCGATGCTGCCGTGCACACCTCGCCCTGGTTGTAGAAAATGCCGGTGGCGGCCGCTTCGGCGGCCTTGTCCAGGTCCGGTGCATCGGCGAACACCAGGTTCGGGCTCTTGCCGCCGCACTCCAGCCAGGTGCGCTTGAGGTTGGACCGCCCGGCGCACTGCAGCAGCCGCTTGCCCACGACAGTGGACCCGGTGAATGCCAGCGCGTCCACCTCCATGTGCAGCGCCAGGGGTTCGCCGGCGCGGGTGCCGTCGCCGGGCAACACGTTGAACACACCGTCGGGAACGCCGGCCTCGGCGACCAGTGCGGCCAGTCGGATTGCACTCAACGGCGAGCGCTCGGACGGCTTGAGGATCAGCGAATTGCCAGCTGCCAGGGCCGGGGCGATCTTCCAGCAGGCCATCAGCAGCGGGAAGTTCCACGGCACGATGGCGGCCACCACGCCCACCGGCTCGCGGCTGACCAGGCCCAGCGTGTCCGGTGCGGTCGGGGCGATCTCGCCGTATAGCTTGTCGATGGCCTCGGCAGTCCAGCGCAGGCAGCGCACCGCGCCCGGCAGGTCGCCCTGGCGCGCGTCGCGGACCGGCTTGCCCATGTCCAGGCTTTCCAGCAGGGCCAGCTCGTCGGCATGCTGTTCGACCAGGTCGGCCAGCCGCAACAGCACCTTCTTGCGGTGGACCGGCGCGGCGCGCGACCAGTGTCCGGCATCGAAGGCGCGCCGCGCGGCAGCCACCGCGCGCTCCACGTCGGCGCTGCCGCAATCGGCCACCTGGGCCAGTGCACGGCCGTCGATCGGGCTGATACAGGCAAAGCGCGCGCCGTCGGCGGCGTCCACGTAACGGCCATCGATGAAGGCCTGGCCATTCACCACCAGCGCATCGGCCTGGCGTTGCCATTCCTCGCGGGTACGGGCAGCGGTCATCGGAGTCTCCAGCAGTGGATATCGGCCCCCTTTATACCCACCGTCCTCACCCCGCGCCGTGACGCATCTGCGATAGAGTCGTGACCATCCGGTTCCCTGCGGAGTTGCCGATGCGCCGTGCCGAACACCCGTTGTCGTCCCTGTCCCAGCAGCGTCCCGACGCGATGGACGCGTTCTGGATGCCGTTCAGCGCCAACCGCCAGTTCAAGGCGTCCCCGCGCCTGCTGGTGCGGGCCGAAGGCATGTACTACCACGATGTCGACGACCGCCCGGTGCTGGATGCCGCGGCCGGGTTGTGGTGCTGCAACGCCGGCCACGCACGGCCGCGGATCGTGCAGGCGATCCAGCAGCAGGCGGCCACGCTGGATTTCGCCCCGCCCTTCCAGATGGGCACGCCGTTGCCGTTCGTGCTGGCCCAGCGCCTGGCCGCGCTGGCGCCGGCACCGTTGAACCATGTGTTCTTCAGCAATTCCGGTTCCGAAGCGGTGGATACCGCGATGAAGATCGTGCTGGGCTACCACCGCCTGCGCGGCGAGGGGCAGCGCACCCGCTTCATCGGCCGTGAAAAGGCCTACCACGGGGTCGGTTTCGGCGGCATGTCCATTGGCGGGCTGCCCAACAACCGCAAGCAGTTCGGCTCGCTGCTGGCCGGCAGCGATTTCCTGCGCCACACCCTGGACCTGGAGCGCAACGCCTTCAGCGCCGGCCTGCCGCGGCATGGCGCCGAGCTCGCCGAGGACCTGGAGCGGCTGATCGCGCTGCACGACGCCTCCACCATTGCAGCGGTATTCGTCGAACCGATCGCCGGCTCGGCCGGGGTGATCCTGCCGGCGCCTGGCTACCTGCAGCGGCTGCGCGAGATCTGCGACCAGCACGGCATCCTGCTGGTGTTCGATGAGGTGATCACCGGCTTCGGCCGGGTGGGCAATGCGTTTGCCGCGCAGCGTTTTGGCGTCACCCCGGACCTGATGACGCTGGCCAAGGGGCTCACCAACGGCGCGGTGCCGATGGGCGCCACGCTGGTGTCCGATGCGGTCCATGCGGCCTTCATGCAGGGCCCGCCGGCGGCGATCGAGCTGTTCCATGGCTATACCTATTCGGCCCACCCGCTGGCCTGCGCCGCGGCGCTGGCCACGCTGGACACCTATGCCGAGGAGCACCTGTTCGAGCGCGCCATCGAGCTGGGCGACTACTGGCAATCGGCGCTGCACAGCCTGCGCGGTCTGCCGCACGTGGTCGACATCCGCAATTTCGGGCTGATCGGCGCGGTGGAGCTGATGCCGCGCAAGGATGCCCCCGGCGCGCGTGGCTATGAGGTGTTCGCGCGCTGCTTCCGCGAGGGCGGCCTGCTGGTGCGCTGCACGGGTGACGTGATCGCGCTGTCGCCGCCGTTGATCATCGACAAGGCGCAGATCGACCGCATCGTGGAGATCCTGGGCGACATGATCAACGCCACCGCCTGATACGCCATGGCGCAGGGCCTGGCTGAACCCGGCGACCGGGACGCAACTACCCCGCCCCATTACAATGTTCGGTCACGTTGGCTCGCGTACCGGATTGCATGGACATTGTTGTCAAAGAAGAACTGAAGGCCTACATCGATCCCCTGACCACCGACGAGCACGACGCGCTGGAGCGCAGCATCCTGGCCGAAGGCTGCCGCGATGCGCTGGTGCTGTGGGGCGATGTGCTGGTGGACGGACATAACCGCTTCGGTATCTGCCAGAAGCACGGCCTGCCGTTCCAGACCGTGCAGAACACCCGTTTCCAGTCGATGGACGACGTGCACCTGTGGATGATCGAGCAGCACCTGGGGCGGCGCAGCGTGTCCGACTTCCAGCGCGGCGTGCTGGCCCTGCGCAAGCGCGACATCCTGGCCGAGCGCCACCGCGCCGAGCAGGCCCAGCTGCAGAAGGAGAGCGACGGTGAGATCGCCCATGCCAGCCCTGAAGGCGACGAGGACAGCCCGCCATGGGCGCCGGCACCGAAGGTCAGCCGCGCCGACATGGCCCGCGAAGCGCGCCTGAGCAGCAGCCAGGTCACGATGATCGAGCGCATCCACAAGCAGGCCGCGCCGGAGCTGGTGGAAGCAGTGAAGACCGGGGTGATCTCGATCAGCGCAGCCGCCGCGGTGGCCGACCTGCCCGAGGATGAGCAGCGCGCCGCGGCCGTGGGCGGCAAGGACGAGCTGAAGCAGGCGGCCAAGCGCGTGCGCGAGGCCAAGCGCAAGCCGCGCAAGCCGGTGCAGGAGGTGCTGCACAGCGCCGACGGTGACGCCGAGGTGGACCCCAGCCGCGAAGCCGAGATTGCCGACGCGCTCAACGCCCTGGGCGAAGGCCCGGCGGAACTGCGCCAGCGGGTGATCGCGCTGACGCTGGAAAACGACGCCCTGCGCCAGCAGCTGGCGGCGCTGCGCAAGCAGCTGGCAGACGCAGACGCGTGATGTGAAGCGGTGCGCCGCGTAGAGCCGGGCTCTGCCCGGCTGCTCTTGGTGCGGGCATCGCCATGGCCTGTCGGACGATGTGCCTGGTTGCCGGGCAGAGCCCGGAATTACCGTTCTGTTTGGGTTCGCGGGGTTCGCCCGGTAGTGCCGGGCAGAGCCCGGCACTACCGGGTGCTCATACGGGGGTGGGTAGACTGTGGGGATGACACCTATTGCTCCCCCCGACCCCCGCCGCGCGCAGCTGCGCCGTCTCAAACTGATCGCGCTGGCGATGCTGTTGGCCATGCTGGGCGGCTTTGTCATCAGCCATCTGCAGGGCGAGCGCGGCGTCTGGGCCTGGGTGTCGGCGTTCTGCGAGGCCGCTGCCGTGGGCGCGCTGGCCGACTGGTTCGCCGTGGTGGCGCTGTTCCGCCGCCCACTGGGCCTGCCCATTCCGCACACGGCAATCATCCCGCACAGCAAGGACCGCATCGCAGACAGCCTGGCGGTGTTCGTGCGCGACCAGTTCCTGGAGCCGCAGGCGCTGCTGGCGCGGTTGCAGGTGTTCGACCCGGCCAGCCGGCTGGGCAGCTGGCTGGCCGACCCCGCGCGGTCGCGGCTGTTGGCCGACATGGCCCGCGGCTGGGCATTGCAGGCGCTGGACTTCCTGGACGAGGCGGCGGTACGGCGCAGCATCCAGGGCTTTGTGATCCAGCAACTGCGGCAGTGGAATGCCGCAGCCACCGCCGGCGAGCTGCTGGGCCTGCTCACCGCCGACAACCGCCATCAGCGCGTGCTTGACGAGGGTCTGACCCGGGTCAGCGAGTGGCTGGACAACGACTCGGTGAAGCAGCGCGCGTCCGAGCTGATCGTGCGCTACATCCAGCGCGAGTGGCCCAAGCTGGCCAGCACCGTGAACTGGGTCAAGCCGATCGACGAGATCGGTGACAGCCTGGCCGAGCGCATGGCGCACGCGGTGCTGGCCGAGCTGCAGCAGATCCTGGCCCAGCCCGAGCACCCGCTGCGGCGCGATTACGAAACCTGGCTCGCCGATTACATCCAGCGCCTGCGCACCGACCCGGCGCTGGCCGGGAAGATCGACCAGATCAAGCAGCAGATCATCGACCACCCCGCCGTGCAGGAGTATGTGCAGGGCCTGTGGGAGCGCATCCACGCCAGCCTGCGCGCGGACCTGTCCAGTGAGGAGTCCGCACTGGCCGGCCACCTGCGCCGCAGCCTGGCCTCGGTCGGGCAGGCGCTGCAGGACGACCCGTCGCTGCGCGATGCGCTCAACCAGCACCTGATGGACGGCGCCGAACGCCTGACCAGCCGCCTGCGCGAGGGTGTCACCCAGCACATCGCGCAGACCGTCAAGGGCTGGGACGAGCGCCACCTGGTCGAACAGCTGGAACTCAGCGTGGGCCGCGACCTGCAGTTCATCCGCTTCAACGGCACCCTGGTGGGCGGCCTGATCGGTCTGCTGCTGCACGCCCTGACGGTGTGGATGCACTGGTAGGCACCCTGCCCGGTTGACGGATTGACCGGGTGTTTTTGTGAATTGGTTCGCGTATTCTGCCGCGCATTCCGGGCTGGTGTGGCCCACAGGGGGAATGATGCAAAGGACCATCCTTGCGCTGGCGCTGTGCGCGCTGGCCAGCAGCGCCCATGCCGGGCGCGTGTACAAATGCGCCGCCGGCGGGCAGACCATCTACCAGACCGTGCCCTGCCCGCCCGAGCAGGACACCGGCGTGACCCGGCCGATCACCCGCGACCCCAACCTGACCTGGGAAGAACGCACCCGCGCCCAGCGCGAGCTGTACGACGCCCGCCGGCGCATGCAGGCCGATGCCGGCCGCGGTCAGCCGGCGGTGCGCGGTACGGTCATCGACGGCTCGATGGATCCGGAAAAGTGCGAGGACCTGCGCGTGCGTCGCGACATCAGCGAGGCCTTCGGCCGCACCGCGCCGCAGCGCGTTGAAGACGAGATCAAGAAGGCCTGCGCGAAGCGATGACCCGGCGTACCGCGCCCACCAACGCCTCCATCTGCGCCGGCGTGCTGAAAATGCCTGGCGTCACCCGCAGGCAGGCGCCTGAGGCCAGGCCGTCGCGCGGCACCACGAACACGCCCGAGTGCCGGACCATCTGTTCGGCGGTGGCGGTGGTATCGGCCAGCGTGGCCTGCCCGCGCAGACGGAAGGCGGCGATCGCGCTGGACAGGCCTGGATCGGACGAGGCCAGCAGTTGCACGCGGTCATCGTCGCGTAGTGCATCGAGCCACAGGTTGCGCAGGTACAACAGGCGGGCGCGCTTGTTGGCCACCCCGATGCGCTGGTGCAGGTCCAGCGCGACCGGCAGCGCCATGCACGCGGCGAAGTTGACCGTGCCGGTGTGGACGCGGCTGTCGATGCTGTCATCATCGGCCTCGCCCATGTACGGGTCCAGATCGCGCACGCGGCCGCGCCGCACGTAGATCGCCCCCATGCCGACCGGCGCGCCGATCCACTTGTGCAGGTTGATGCCGACGAAGTCCACGCCCAGCGCGCGCAGCGGGGTGTCCACCTGGCCGATGCCATGCGCGGCATCGAGCACCACGTCCACGCCGGCGGCACGGGCCAGCGCCGCGATCTCGGCCACGGGCAGCAGCATGCCGTTGCGGTGGTTGACCTGGGTGAGTAGCAGCAGGCGGGTACGCGGGTGGCGCTGCAGCGCCTGCCGGTAGGTGTCGATGATGCTGTCGTGGTCGAACGGTTCGGGCAGCACGATGCGCTGTGCCGCCACACCGCGGCGCACGTGCAGCCAGCGCATCGCGCTGATCATGCTGTCGTAGTCGGTGTCGGCGTACAGCACGGTGTCACCGGGGGCGAGCCGGTGATAGCCGCCGATCAGGACCTGCATCGCCTCGGTGGCGCCGCGGGTGAGCGCGATCTCGTCGGCGTGCACGCCCAGCACCTCGGCCAGACGGGTTCGCGCCTGTTCCAGCAGCGGTGGAAACGCCCGCCGCCCGAACCACGCATTGCCGGCGTTCACCGTCGCGGTGGCCTGCTGGTAGGCCTGCAGTACCGGGCGTGCCATGGCCCCCCAGTACCCGTTGTCGAGCATCACCACCTCATTGTCGAGGTCGTACAGCGCGCTTATGTGCGCCCACCAGATGTCGTCGGTGGCCAGCTGGGCTGGCGTGCGGTCGCGGATCATCGGCAGTTCAAGCCCATCCATCATCACGTGTCTGCATCGGTCTTGGCAGGTTGCAGTCTGCCAGTGCACCGGCGTGCATGGCCACGCCATGGCAGGGAGTGAACAGTTTGATAACGCTTGCCGAACGAAATGATAATGACTATCATTCACGCATCGGATGTACGCCCAGCCTCTCCGGCCCCGGCAGCGCGCGTCGCGCCATGGTCCCGCCCCGTGTACGCCCCTCGACGACCCGTTCTGGTGCCCGCGAATCGCCGATGGCGGCGAAGCGGTGCGCCGGAGCAATCCCGCCGGAGATGCAGGCTGCCCTGCCCCACCACGTTGTCACGTGGCGCCACGCCCAGCGCGGCCCGCAATGGATTGCAACGCCGCTTTACCCCCCTGGAAACCCGCCATGACCGCTTCAACCGCATCGCCGCTGATCCGCCCCTCCCTGCTGAGCCTGGCCCTGCTTGCTGTCCTTGCCGGCCATGCACCGGTGACGCTGGCCGAGACCGATCCGGGCGATGCCACCACGCTGGACACGGTCAAGGTCACCGCCGACGGCGACATCCCGACTTCGTACACGGTCAAGCAGGCGCGTACCGCCACCAAACTGGATCTTTCGTTGCGGCATACCCCGCAGTCGGTCACGGTGGTTACTCGCCAACGCCTGGACGACATGGGGTTGTTCGCCCTGTCCGACGTGATGAGCCAGGTCACCGGCGTGCATGTGTCGGTCACCGACAGCGAGCGCATCAGCTACATCTCGCGCGGCTATGCGATCAACAACTTCCAGATCGACGGCATGCTCAACACCTTCGGTGGGTCGCTCAAGACCAACACCGACAGCGCGATCTACGAGCGCATCGAAGTGGTTCGCGGCGCCACCGGGCTGACCACCGGTGCCGGCGATCCGTCGGGCACCATCAACATGGTGCGCAAGCGCCCCACCGATGCCGTGGCGATGAGCGCCGCGCTCACCGTGGGCCGCTGGGGCAACCAGCGCCTGGAAGCGGACATCGGCGGCCCGGTCGCCCTGGACGGCCGCGTGCGCGCGCGGTTCGTGGCCGCCAAGCAGCAGAGCGATTCGTTCCGCGACATCTACAAACTCGACAAGGATGTGTTCTACGGCATCGTGCAGGCCGACCTGGGCGACAGCACCCTGTTCGAGGTCGGCTATGACTACCAGTCGCCGAAGACCACCGGCGTGACCTGGGGCGTGGTGCCGTACTGGGGGGCCGATGGCACGCCGGCCAACCTGCCCCGTTCCACCAACTTGTCTGCCGAATGGAGCAGCTGGCCGATCGTGGAAAAGACCACCTTCGCCCGCCTGGAGCAACAGCTGGGCAACGGCTGGGCGATCAAGGCCGCCGCCACCCAGGCCAAGCGCGATACCGACGGCAGCGTCTGGTATGGCGCGGCCGGCTACCCGCGTGCGGACGGCACCGGCGTCACTGCCTACACCAGCCACTTCGCCGAACGCAGCGAAATGAAGGTATTCGACCTCAACGTCAGCGGCCCGTTCCGTCTGTTCGGCCAGGAGCATGAGCTGGTCGCCGGCATCGGCCAGTCGGTGCGCGACAGTGAGGTGCCCGGCATCGACATCCCCGACTACCCGGCCAGCTACGCCCAGGTGCCCGACTGGCGCAACTGGACCGGCCAGGTCGCGCAGCTGCCGATCCAGCGCCTGGGCCGCATCGCCTCGGAAAACGAGCTGCGCCAGCGCGCCGCCTACGTGGCCGCCAGGCTGCAGCTGGCCGATCCATTGCTGGCGGTGCTCGGCGCGCGCTACGGCAGCTGGGAAACCCGTACCTGGGCCTACCGCTATGACGCGGCCGGCAACCGCAACGGCACCACCCGCGGCGGCTACAAGCCGGACGACTCCCTCACCCCGTATTTCGGCCTGATCTACGATTTCACCCGGCAGCTCAGCGCCTATGCGAGCTACACCGACATCTTCCAGCCGCAGTCCTACCGCGACCGCAACAACAACTACCTGGAGCCGGTGGTCGGGGACATGTGGGAAGCCGGCCTGAAGGGCGAATTCTTCAACGGCCGCCTCAATGCCTCCGCGGCGGTGTTCAAGGGCGTCAAGGACAACGTGGCCGAACTGGACGACACGGTGCAGCCAGGCAGCCTGCCCGATGGCACCGATGCCTACCGCTCCACCGGCAAGGGCAACAAGGTGCGGGGCTGGGAAGTGGAAACCCAGGGCAGCATCACCGAGAACTGGAACATCTCGGCCGGCTTTGCCCACACGACCATCCGCAACCAGGCGGGCGTGCTGCAGAACACCACCAACCCGATCGACACCTTCCGCCTGAGCACCAGCTGGCGGCCCAGCGGTGCCTGGGACCGGTTGTCGCTGGGCGGCGGGGTGACCTGGCAGAGCAGCATCTACCGCAACAGCACCAAGCCGCGCGCCGACTACCTGACCAGCGGCCGCACCGAATCGGCACGCATCACCCAGGACGCGTTCTACCTGGTCAATGTGTTCGCCGGCTACCGCTTCAACGACAATTTCTCGGCCCAGCTCAACATCAACAACCTGCTCGACAAGAAGTACTACAGCAACGTTGGTTTCTATAACGGCGTGTACTGGGGCGAGCCGCGCAACGTGATGTTGAACCTGCGCTGGAAGCTGTAACCGTTCTCCAGGGAACGTTGCTTCGTGCAGCGACACGGCCACGGACGGCCACTTTTCCATGCATCACCGGCCGCGGCCGGTGATGTCCGTTGTTCGACATGACATTGCAGGTTCCCCGTGGACAGCACGCCTGACGCCAGCTGGTTCAGCCGCTTCGGAAGTTTCTTCGCCCGCCCCTGGCTGGGCGTGTTGTCACGCTCGCTGGCCGCCATCTTCGGCGGCTACGCGCTGGCCGCCACCTGCGCGATGTTCTTCGCCGTGGCCCTGCCGATCGCGCGTGGACAGGCCGTGTTGACCGGGATGCTGGTGGCGATCGTGCTGTGCGCCTGCGCGGCGCTGTGGGCATTCGCCACCCGTACCGCGCTGCGCGCGTGGGTCGGCATCCTGATCCCCACCGCGCTGTTCTGGGTGGGTACCGAACTGCTGAGGGCTGGCGCATGAAAAACGGATTCCGCCAATCGATGGCGTGGCTGCACACCTGGACCGGCCTGCTGGTCGGCTGGCTGCTGCTGCTGATTTTCATGGCCGGCACGGCCAGCTACTACCGCGAAGAGATCAGCCGCTGGATGCGCCCGGAGCTGCCGCGCAACACGGTGTCCAACGAGATCGCCGCCGAACGGGCCATTGCCTTCCTGCAGCACAAGGCGCCGCAGGCCGAAAGCTGGAACGTGACCCTGCCCGACCCACGCAACCCGGCCATGCGGATGTTCTGGCGCAATCCCGAATCGATGGTCAAACCGCCTGCGGAAGGCGAGAAGCGCCGGCGGCGTGGCGGTGGCCGTTTCGGTGATGCCACCGTGGACCCCGGCACCGGCGAGGAAGTGGCCGCGCGCGAAACCCGCGGCGGTGACTTCTTCTACCGCCTGCACTTCGACCTGCACTACATCCCCGTGTACTGGGCGCGCTACCTGGTGGGGTTCTGCGCGATGTTCATGCTGGTGGCAATCATCACCGGGGTGATCACCCACAAGAAAATCTTCAAGGACTTCTTCACCTTCCGCAAGGACAAGGGCCTGCGCTCGTGGCTGGATTTCCACAACGTCAGCGCGGTGATGGCCCTGCCGTACCACGCGATGATCACCTACACCGGCATCGTCACCCTGATGTTCATGTACCTGCCGTGGGGCGTGAACGTGGCCTACCCCAAGGATGAGGATGCGTTCTTCAGCGAAGCCTTCGCGCGCCTGGCCGACATCGACACGCCGTCGGAAGGACACGCCGCCGCCCTGCCGATCCAGCAGCTGCTCGACGCTGCGCGCGCCGAGTGGAAGGGCGCGCAGGTGGGCGGCTTCACCCTCTACCACCCGGGTGCGGCCAACGCGGTGATCGATATCCAGCAGCGCGATGGCAAGCGCCTGTCGGTAGATACGCCGTCGCTACGCTTCAACGCGGTGACCGGTGCGCTGATGGAGGCCAGCCCGCGCTCGGGCGGCGCCACCCAGACCCGCGGGGTGATGTACGGCCTGCACCTGGCGCGGTTTGCCGACTGGGGCCTGCGGGCATTGTTCTTCGTGTCCGGCCTGATCGGCTGCCTGATGGTGGCCAGCGGCGTGGTGCTGTGGGCGGTCAAGGAACGGCCCAAGCATGCCAAAAGCGGAAAGATCGGCTTCGGCCTGCGCTTGGTGGACGCGCTCAACATCGGCGCGGTCGCCGGCCTGCCGATCGCCTTCGCCGCCTACTTCTGGGGCAACCGGCTGCTGCCCGTGCAGATGGCCGAACGTTCCGATGCGGAAGTGAACGTGTTCTTCTACGCCTGGGGCGCGGCCCTGCTGGCGGCCTTCCTCTGGCCCAAGCGGCTGATGTGGGCGTGGCAGCTGTACCTGGGCGCGGCGATGTTCCTGTTGATCCCGGTGATCAATGCCCTCACCACCCACGCCCACCTGGGCGTGACCCTGCGCACCGGCGACTGGGTGCTGGCCGGGTTCGACCTGATGATGCTGGCCTTCGGTGCGGTGCTGGCCTACTGCGCGCTGCGCATGCAGCGTTGGCAGCCGGCGTTGAGCGCGGCGGAGAAGAAGAAGCGGCAGGTTGCCGCGGCGGCGGCCGCCAAGGCGCAGGAAAGCGCACCTGTGGAGGCCAACGCATGATGCTGCTGGCCCTCACCGTAAGCTTCTCGGCCTTTACCGCGCTGTCGCTGGCCATGGACAAGCACCAGCTGGACCTGCACGGCAAGGCGCCGGCCAGCCCGGCACGCATGCGGCGATGGCGTTGGCTGGGCTGGGCGCTGCTGGCGCTGTCATTCGCGCTGTGCGTGTGGGACCACGGCTGGGCCGCCGGTCCGGTGCTGTGGCTGGGCGCGATGACGGTCAGCGGCATACTGATCGCCTTCGGCCTGTACCCGTTCCGGCCACGCTGGATCGTGCCGTTGGCGTGGGCGTTACCGGTGATCGGGATGGCGGTGGCGCTGCTCGCACGCTGACGGGCGGCCGAACAGGGTAGCGCCGACCGTTGGTCGGCTATCGCGATGCCCGAACGGGTAGAGCCGACCGTTGGTCGGCTATCGCGATGCCCGAACGAAAGGCAGCCGACCAACGGTCGGCTCTACCGGGTCATCCGGCGACCGGCGGGCGGGTAGTGCCGGGCTCTGCCCGGCAAGGGTCACCCCGCGAACGGCGAGCGGGTAGTGCCGGGCGCTGCCCGGCAATCAACATTTCCGCGGACGGCAGCCGGGCAGCGGCAGGCGCGACGGGGTTACCCGGTCAGGGGACCAGTGAGAACACGTGCGCCGGTGCGGCCAGGTCGTCGATGACCAGCCGGTTGCGGGCCACGCACTCGTGCAGCGCACCGGACTTCACCGCGACCCGTTCGCTGGCCAGGTTGCCCACCGCTACGACGATCTCCACCCGCTGCAGCTGCAGCGGCCCGAACGCGTGGGCCGCAAGCGCCTGCACGACGCGGGTGGCAACGCCCTGGCCCTGCCCCGCCTGCCGCACCCAGTACCCCAGGTTGCAGAAGCGGTGATCGTGCCGGATGGCGTTCAATCCGGCGCCGCCCAGAAACGCGCCGGTGGCCGGATCGAACACGCCGTACTCGTACGCCGTGCCCGCCGCCCAGCCCTCGCGGCAGGCCTGAAACCACTGCAACGCCTGTTCGTTCGTGTAGTCCACCGAGGACCACGGCATCCAGCGCCGCATGCCCTCGGCCGACTCGCGCACCGCCGCGGCGAACGCGGCGGCATCGGTGTCCTCGAAGGGACGCAGCAGCAGTCCGTGGGCGTGGAGGTGACGATCGTCCATGCAGCCGTTTCCCGTCAGGCGCCGTAACGGCGCAGTTCCCATGCGCGGTGGATGCGCGGGTTACGCTCGAAGTCGTCGCCGATGGTGTCGGCGGAGATCTCCCTGCACTCGGCAAATTCCTTGATCGCTTCCTCATCCAGCTTGAAGCGGCGGAAGTTGTTGGAGAAGTACAGCACGCCCTCGGGGCTCAACCGCGCCACGGCCGCGCGCAGCAGGCGCACGTGCTCGCGCTGCACGTCGAAGTCTTCGGCGCGCGCGGAGTTGGAGAAGGTCGGCGGATCGCAGAAGATCACATCGAAGCGGTGCCGCTCGGCCTCCAGCCAGGCCAGGGCATCGGCCTGGATCAGCTGGTGCTGGCTGCCGCCCTTGCCGTTGAGGGCCAGGTTGTCGGCACACCACTGCAGGTAGGTGCCGGACAGGTCCACGCTGGTGGTCGACGCCGCACCCGCCACCGCCGCCTGCACGCTGGCCACGCCGGTGTAGCAGAACAGGTTGAGGAAGCGCTTGCCGATCGCCTCCTGGGCCATGTGCCAGCGCAGCGGGCGGTGGTCCAGGAACAGGCCGGTGTCGAGGTAGTCGAACAGGTTCACGCGCAGCAGCGCGTCGTTCTCGCGTACCAGCACGAACTCGCCGCGCTGCTCGAAACGACCGTACTTGCTGCCGCCCTTGCCACGTTCGCGCGACTTCAGCGCCACCTGCTCGGCCGGCACCTGGAACACGTCGCGGGCAGCCGACAGCAGCTCGTTGCGGCGGCGGCGTACGTCAACGTCGGGAATGGTGGCCGGTGCAGCGTATTCCTGCACGTGCAGGAAGGTACGCCGTGCGCCGCCGTCTTCTTCGTACACGTCGATGGCCGCGGCGTACTCGGGCAGGTCGGCATCGTAGACGCGGTAGCAGGTGATTGCTTCGCGGGCGCGCCAGTTCTTGAACTTCTTGATGTTCTTGCGCAGGCGGTTGGCCACCATCTGCGCGCCTTCGCTGAGCTCACGCGGCTGCCCGGCGTTCTCGCGCTGCGGCACCGCGATGGGGTCGCAGACGATCAGCGCGCACTCGATGGCGCCGTTGAACAGCTGGTACTTCTTGTTGGCGCGCAGGCCGGTGGCGAAAGCCAGGTCGGCGCTGCCGCACAACAGGCTGGCGCGCCACTGCGGCACCGTGCGCTTGAGCGCATCGCCGAGCTGGCGGTACAGCACCGCGTCGGCGGCCAGGCGCTCGTCATAGGGCGGGTTGCAGACCACGCAGCCGGTGTCCTGCGGCGGCACCTGCACATCGGTGATGTCGCGCACGCCGAACCAGATCGCATGGGCCACGCCGGCCGTTTCGGCGTTCTGCTTGGCTGCGTGGATGGCGTGCGGATCCACGTCGCTGCCATGGATGACCTGCTTGAGAGCGCTGCGGCCGGCGGTTTCGCGGGCGCGCGCTTCGTCCATCAGGCTGTTCCAGGCATCGCGGTCGAAGCCCAGCCAGCGGCTCGGCGGAATGCTGCCGTGGCGCTGCAGGCCCGGGGCCACGTCGGCGGCCATCAAGGCGCCTTCGATCAGCAGCGTGCCGCTGCCGCACATCGGGTCGAGCAGGCCACCACCTTCGCGGTGGATCTTCGGCCAGTTGGCACGCAGCAGCACGGCGGCGGCCAGGTTTTCCTTCAGCGGCGCATCGTTCTGCGCCATGCGCCAGCCGCGGCGGTGCATCGGGCCACCGCCCAGGTCGATCGAGATCGTGGCCCGGCCCTTGCGCAGCGACAGATTGATGCGCACATCGGGGAATTCGGTATTGACCGACGGCCGCTCCAGGCCCTGCGAACGCAGGCTGTCGACCACGCCGTCCTTGACCCGCTGCGCGGCAAAGCGCGCGTGGGTGATTTCGGTCCCGGACACGTGCGCGTCCACCGACAGGGTCAGCTCGGGGCTGATGTGCTGCTCCCACGCCATTGCCGACACGCCCTGGTAGAGCGAGCCTTCATCGGGGCAGTCGAACTCGGTCAGCGGCCACAGCACCCGGCTGGCCAGGCGCGACCAGAGCACCACCCGCAGCGCCTGCGACAGTTCGCCCTCGGCGTTGACGCCGGAAATGGTGGCGGTGGCCTTGTCCAGGCCGAGCGCCAACAGTTCGTCGGCAAGCAGGTACTCCAGGCCCTTGGCGCAGGAAACAAAGAATTTCACAGGATCGGTATCGCAGGTCAGCGGAGAAGGGGTGCCCTCGGGCACGGCAAGCAGCCCGGCGCGGGCGCCAGGAGGGCCATTGTACGTGACCGGGGCAGGATCGCCCCGGCGGCGCGGACAGGGCACCGGATCCCGGGCACAGCCGATGGCAGGTCGCTGCGCCGTCAGCGAACGGGCAGGCACCGAACGTCGATCGCTGCGCCGCTACGGCACGGCAGTGCGCTGTCCCGGTCGGGCCGCCGTCACAGCGACAGCAGCAATTCCTCGAACGCCCGCGCCGACACCTCGACGTGGTTGTTCAGCCGGTGCCCGTCATCGACCAGCAGCAGCCGCGCCGAGCGGGCCTGGGCCCAGGCGATCACCTGCGCGGCCGGAATCAGCTCGTCATGCCAGGCATGCACCACGCTGGTGGGCACTGCGGCCGCGTCCAAGGCCGGCATCGGGCCCATGGTGGTGGGCGGCACCATCAGGAACAGGCCCCGGGTGGGGACCTGCAGCGAGGCGATGGCCGAGATGTAGGCGCCCAGGCTGGAGCCCGCCAGCACCACCGGGCCGCGCGGGGCGGCCGCGGCGGCCAGGGCGAGCAGCCGCTGCAGGCGCGCGCGCACATCGCCCACGCTGCTGACCGCGCGCATGGCGTCCAGGTCGGTGTAATCGGGGCGTTCATGGGTCCAGCCCAGGCGCTGGGCGACCTCGGCCAGCGCGGTCACCTTGGTGGCGTCCGGGCCGCTTTCAAAGCCGTGGGAAAGGATGCAGTGGCCGCGGCTCATGCACGCACCGGGCAGGAATCGATTTGAGCGTTCATGGCGGAATGCTAGCATCGCGCCATGCCCGGCCGCGCCCCGCCACCGATCGATCCGCAGCCCCTGCCCTACCAGGACAGCCTGCAGGCGCGCGTGCCGGCGCAGATCGACCTGGTGGTGATCCACTGCACCGAACTGCCCGACCTGGCCATGGCGCGCGCGTACGGCGAGCGTGTGCTGTACGCCAGCGGCAGTGGCAACAGCGGGCACTTCTACATCGACCGTGACGGCCGCATCGTGCAGTACGTGGCGGTGGACCGGGTGGCGCACCATGTCAGCGGCTACAACCCGCGTTCGATCGGGATCGAGCTGGTCAACCGCGGGCGCTACCCGCACTGGCTGGATTCGCGCCACCAGGCCATGGACGAGCCCTACCCCGATGCCCAGATCGCCGCGCTGATCGACCTGCTGCAGCACCTGTGCCAGACCTTGCCGGGCCTGCAGTACATCGCCGGGCACGAGTGGCTGGACACGCGCGAGGAAGTGGCCAGCGACGATCCGGATCGGCGGGTGCCGCGCAAGCGCGATCCCGGTCCGTTGTTCCCGTGGCCGCGGGTGTTGGCGGCGGTAGCCCTGCAGGAACTGCGGGGTTGAATCGGGTTGCCGGGCAGAGCCCGGCACTGCGGGTTTGCTTGCCGGGCAGAGCCCGGCACTACGGTTTTTTTTGCCGGGCACAGCCCGGCATTACGGGTCCGGGCATCAGCCGGTGGCGACCGGGCGCGAGGCGTCGCTGACCCAGCCGCTCCACGAATCGGCATAGACCTTTGCGCCGTGCAGGCCGGCCACTTCCATGGCCAGCAACAGGTGACAGGCGGTGACGCCCGAGCCGCACATCAGCACTACCTGTTCGGGGGCATGGGTGCCGATCAACGGCTGCAATGCGGCGCGCAGATCAGGCGCCGGGCGCAGGCGGCCGTCTGCCACGTTCAGCGCGAACGGTCGGTTGACCGCGCCGGGAACGTGGCCGGCCACCGGGTCGAGCGGCTCCACTTCGCCGCGGAACCGCTCGCCCGCGCGCGCATCCAGCAGCCACCCCGGCGCATGCTTGAGCCGTGCGGCGACTTCGTCGACCGTGGCGACCTGGCCGCGATCGAAACGGCCCGGATAGGGCGGTAGAGGCTCCACCACCGGTTGGTCGGTGGTCAGCGCCAGGCCAGCGGCCTGCCAGGCCGCCACGCCGCCGTCGAGCACCGCGACCCGCGCATGGCCCATCAGCCGCAGCAGCCACCACAGGCGCGCGGCCGCCATGCTGCCATCCGCGGCGTCGTAAACCACCACCTCGGTATCGGGCGCGATGCCCCAACGCCCCAGCGTGGCCGCGAACGTGTCACTGTCGGGCAGCGGATGGCGGCCGTGGCCGGTCTTGCTCAGGTCGGCCAGGTCACGATCAAGATCGGCGTGCAGCGCCCCGGGAAGATGCCCCTGCGCGTAAGCCTGCGCACCGGACTGCGGATCGGCCAGCGCGAAACGCGCGTCCATCACGCGCACCGCGGTACTGGCCGTGGCGCGCGCGTCAAGCACGCGGGTGCCGGCCTGGCCCAGGGTTGCGGCCAGATCGACGGCATCGACCAAGGTGGTCCAGGTAGGGAGGCGGGGGGTCATTCGGTCTGCTCCAGGCGGCGACGCAGGTTGTAGAGAATGGCGGCGGTGGCGCCCCAGATGCGCTGGCCGGGCCAGCCGTACTCCAGCACGTGGCGCACACGGCCACGGTGCTCGATGTCCACGTGGCGCAGGTTGTCCGGATCCATCAGGTAGGCCAACGGCACTTCGAACACTTCGGCCACTTCATCCGGCTGCGGCACCGCCACGAAGGCCGGGTCGATCACCGCCACCACCGGCATCACCCGGTAGCCGGTGATGGTCACGAACGGGTCCAGATAGCCGAGCACCTGGACCTGCTCGGCGGGCAGCGCGATTTCTTCCTCGCTTTCGCGCAGCGCGGCAGCCACCGCATCGCGATCGTCCGGCTCGGTGCGGCCACCGGGAAAGCCCACCTGCCCACCGTGCTGGCGCAGCGTTTCGGTGCGCCGGGTGAGAATTACCTGCGCGCCTTCGGCGCGCGGCACGATGCCGGCCAGCACCGCCGCTTCCACCGGCGGACCGGGCGGCAGCAGATCGATCAGTTCGCTGCGGTTCCAGCCATCGCCGGTGGGCGGCTGGTCCAGCGGGTGCAGGGCGCGCAACAGGCGCTCGTGTTCGGCCAGCGAGCCGCGCAGCGATTGCCGCAACTGCTCGCGCAGCGGCAGCGTGTGCTGCATGACATGGTTCTGTTGGTGTCGAGTCATCGTGGACCAGCGGGTGATTTCATCCACGCTGCGCAGGCAGCCCGTGCACAGCCCGGCGCGATCCAGCGCACAGATGCCGATGCAGGGTGTGGGTATTGCATGCGTGGGGTCTGCCAGGGAATGCACCGGGCAACAGTAGCGCGAATGCACGGGATCTGCGCGGTTTTCAGGCACTGTCGGGCCGTCTCTTCGGTCCATCCACGGACGCCTGGCGCGGCATGGCGGACACAAAAAAACGCGCCGGTGATTCACCGGCGCGTTCGAGGTACAACGCGTATTACTTGACGCTGACCAGCTTGATCTCGAACTGCACCGCCACGTTCGGCGGGAACGGGGTACGCGGGTCGGCACCGTAGGCCTGTTCCGGCGGCAGGGTGACTTCCCACTTCGAGCCGGCCGGCATCTGCACGAGCACTTCGCGCATGGCCTTCATTTCGACTTCGCTGACCTTGATCGACGGAATCTGCTGCGCCGGACGCGCTTCAGCCGGACGGGTGCCGTACGGGTACGGACCGGCGACTTCCAGCTGCACGGTGCTGGCCTGGGTCGGCTTGGCGCCCTTGCCGGCTTCAATCACGCGGTACTGCACGCCGCTCGGCAGCGCCTGCACGCCGGCCTTGGCCTTGTTGGCGGCCAGGAACTGGGTGCTCTTGGTCTTGTTGTCGGCTGCGGCCTTGTCGTATTCGGCCTTGGCGGCCTGGGCACGACCCTGCTCACGCTTCTGGAAGGCTTCGACCGCCGGCTTCAACTGCTCGGCCGTGATCGACGGCTGCTTCTTGGCGTAGGCATCCTGCAGGCCCTTGACCACCGAGTTGATGTCCAGCTGCTCGCCGCGGGCGGTGAGTTCAGCCAGGTTGTTACCGTAGTCGTAACCGAAGTAATAGCTCAGCTTGCCCTTTTCGGACGAGGTGTCCTGGGCGAAGGCATTGCCCGTCAGGGCCAGGGCCGCGACGGCGACCGCGATAGAACGCAACTTCATCAAACGTTTCTCCAGGGGTGGTAACTCAGGACGCATTGGGCCGCCCTGAGGCGACGGGTTAGGATAGCCGCCGCAACGTTGAACCGCCACTAACGACGCAGGCTCTGACCTGACTTCGTTTCAAGAGTTCAACATCACTTTTTTTTAACGTTTTTCAGGAGTCCCGCCGTGGCCGACGCCCCCATCGCCCCCGCCCCTATCGACGTTGCCGATGACGGTGCCATCCGCACCGTGACCGTGAACCGGCCGGACAAGCTCAATGCCCTCAACCGCGCCACGCTGGAGGCCCTGGATGCGGCGTTTGCGGCGGCCGCAGCCGATCCGGCA
Source organism: Stenotrophomonas sp. 364 (assembly GCF_009832905.1). Lineage (NCBI taxonomy): Bacteria > Pseudomonadati > Pseudomonadota > Gammaproteobacteria > Lysobacterales > Lysobacteraceae > Stenotrophomonas > Stenotrophomonas sp. 364. Next base: position 1,247,617 of record NZ_CP047135.1, on the reverse strand, counting down.
GTGCGCGTGGTAGTGCTGACCGGGGCCGGCCCGAAGGCCTTCGTGGCCGGCGCGGACATTGCGGAAATGAACGTATTGACCCCGGTTCAGGGACGTGACTTCTCCCTCCTGGGCCAGAAATTGATGCGCCGCATCGAGCGCATGCCCAAGCCGGTGCTGGCCCGGATCAACGGATTTGCGCTGGGCGGTGGGCTGGAACTGGCCATGGCCTGCCACCTGCGCATCGCCGCGGACACCGCCAAAGTGGGCCAGCCGGAGATCAACCTGGGGCTGATTCCCGGCTTCGGCGGCAGCCAGCGCCTGCTGCGCCTGTGCGGCCGCGCCGCCGCGCTGGAGCTGTGCCTGCTGGGCACGCCGATCGCCGCGTCGCGCGCCCTGCAGCTGGGCATCGTCAACGAGGTGGTAGCCGCCGACGCGCTCGACGCGCGCGTGGCCGAACTGGCAGTGCAGCTGGCCAAGGCCGCGCCGCTGGCGCTGCGCGGCATCCTGGATGCGATCCACGTGGGCGGCGAAAGCGCACTGGGCGAAGGCCTGGAATACGAAAGTGCGCAGTTCGGGCTGATGTTCGCCACCGAGGACATGCGCGAAGGCACCGCCGCCTTCCTTGCCCGGCGCCCGCCGGTGTTCCAGAACCGCTGAGCCATGCACGCCGCACCCGCCCTGCCCGCCCGCCTGTTGCTGTTGGTGCTGGATGACGATCTGGACGCTGCGCTGGCAGCGGGCCTGATGGACTACGTGCCCTCACCGGGTGATGCCGCACTGCTGCCGGGCCACCCGGATCTTGCCGCGCGCCTGCTGCAGGCCCAGCAGCAGCTGCGCCGCGCCTGGGCCGCGCGCGCGCGCTACCAGCAGCGCGCGCAGCGGCTGGCCCGCCGCGCCGCCGAGCGCGAGGCGCGCCGCGCACCGCCTGCCCCTACCCCCGAACTGAAGCCGGCCCTGCCGCCCGCCGCCGCCGCGATCCTGGCGCGCGCGAAGGCCAAGGCTGCCGGCAAGACCTCCCGATGAGCACGATGAAGAGTACCCCGACGGCCAAACCTGCGCCGCGCAGCGCGCGCATGCCGAAGGCCGACGTGATCGAGATGTTCACGCGCCTGCGCGAACTCAATCCGCACCCGAAGACCGAACTGGAGTACAGCTCGCCGTTCGAACTGCTGGTGGCCGTGGCGCTGTCTGCGCAGGCCACCGACGTGGGCGTCAACAAGGCCACCCGCAAGCTGTTTCCCGTGGCCAACACGCCGCAGGCGATGCTTGCGCTGGGCGAAGACGGCCTGAAGAAGTACATCGCCACCATCGGCCTGTTCAACGCCAAGGCCAAGAACGTGATCGCCGCCTGCGCGATGCTGATCGACCAGCACGGCGGCGAGGTCCCGCGCGACCGTGCCGCGCTGGAGGCGCTGCCCGGGGTGGGCCGCAAGACCGCCAACGTGGTGCTCAACACCGCCTTCGGCGAACCGGTGATGGCGGTGGATACCCACATCTTCCGCGTGTCCAACCGCACCGGGCTGGCCCCGGGCAAGGACGTCCGCGCAGTGGAGGACCTGCTGGTGAAGGTGATCCCGGCCGAGTTCCTGCTCGATGCGCACCACTGGCTGATCCTGCACGGCCGCTATGTGTGCAAGGCGCGCAAGCCGGACTGCCCGCAATGCGTCATCCGCGACCTGTGCCGGTTCAAGCAGAAAACCGCCGCCTGACGCGGCACCGCGACTGCCATCTGCACGCAACCCGACCGTCATCTGCGTCGGGCATCAATGGCAACCCCTGACAGGGCCTGACCCGGGCCGGCCGTCGGTTTGCCTGAAACTGTCATATTTACGCAATCTTCACTAATTAGCCTGCGCAGCATCTTCCCACCTGCCTGCAAGGCTCCTCTCCATGAAACTGCATCGCCAACTCCTGACCGCGGCTGTTGCGGCTGCGCTGTTCGTCCCGGCTGCCCACGCCGAAGTGGCCATCGATGTGATCGGCGGCTCGGAGATCACCTTCGAAGGCCTGGTCCAGGCCGACGGCAACTGGTTCGACAACGACCTGACCGACCTCAACGGCGGTGATGCCGGTAACGGCAAGGACAGCGAGTTCGAACTGCGCCGCGCCGAATTGGTGCTCAAGGGCAAGGGCCCGGGCAACATCGAATGGGTGGTCGGCTACGACGCCAAGGCCGACAAGTTCCTGGACACCAACCTGAAGTACAAGCTGGCCGGCAACGCCAACCACTTCGTGCAGTTCGGCCAGTTCAAGCAGCCCAACAGCCTGGAAGAACTGTCCAGCACCAAGAACAACGACTTCATTTCCAAGGCTGCAGTCACCAATACCTACGCCGTGGCCCGTCGCCTCGGCGGTGCCTACAGCATCGGCGACAACAACTGGTCGGTGACCGCCAGCGCCTTCGGCCGCGAGTTGACTCGCAACCTGGCCCACGGCAGCGGCTACGGCGCGCGCGGTACCTGGGCGCCGATCAACGACAAGGGCCAGGTGCTGCATTTCGGCCTGAGCTATGTGGACTACGACACCGACGCCGACACCCTGCGCGTGCGTGCCCGTCCCAACGCCGACCTGGCCACCGCGCGCCTGGTCGACAGCGGCAACATGGTGGACACCGACCGCGTCAGCACGATCGGCGCCGAAGCGATGTACATCGGCGGCCCGTTCAAGGCCCAGGCCGAGTACTACACCAGCAAGGCCAAGCGCTATACCCGCGACAATTACACCAGCGACGGCTTCTACGTCAGCGGCCTGTGGAACATCACCGGCGAGACCTGGGGCTACAAGGGCGGCACCCCGACCACCGGCCTGCCGGACGAGCCGGGCCGCGGCATGTGGCAGCTGGGCGCGCGTTACGACCACATGGATCTGAACGACGGCAACGTCAACGCCAACCCGGTGGCCGGCCGTCCGCCGATCGTCGACGGCGTGCTCGGCGGCAAGATGGACATCTGGACCGTGGGCGTGAACTACTACTGGCGCTCCAACACCAAGTTCGCGCTGAACTACGTGATGGTGGACAGCAAAAAGTACAACTCGACCGCGCGTGCGTTCGTCAACGACGACCCGAACATCCTCGAAGCGCGCCTGCAGTTCTTCTGGTAAGCGTGGCGGTAACTGTGTGATGGAAAGGGCGCAGCTTGGGCTGTGCCCTTTTTTTATGCGTAGCCACCCCGGTCTTTTTCTGCGCAGCCCCCATGGGGGTGGCTCTACCGGTTGCGTCACGTTGTCGCGCATGCCGGGCACCCCTGGCGCGTATGCTGGGCGCCCCCTGCCCTGTGGATGTGACGATGCGAAGTGCCCTGTTGGTGTTGCTGGCGGCCCTGTGCGGCGCCGCCCTGCCCGCGCATGCGCAGGACTGCCACGATGCCCAGGCGGCGGCGCAGCAGGCGTACCTGGAACGGGCAGGCAACGTGCTGCCCGATCGCGCCGGCTACACCCGGGACACCACCGGCAGCGTCTGCCGGCGCTGGCCGGCCCGCCCCGGGCTGACGCTGCTGGCCACGCCGGTCTGGCGCGATGGCGGCGACAACGATTCCCGCGATGGCGATGTGGAGGTGATGGTGATCGACACCGACACGCTGGCACCGCGCGCCTGGACGGTGCTGGCAGGCACGCTGGACAGCGACGCGGTGTTCTTCGACGGCATGCGCCTCGACACCGCGCGCTACGCGCTGTCTGCCGATACGCTGGCGTTCGGGCTGCGCCTGCAGCGGCGCAATGGCTCCGGCCCCAATCCCTTCAGCGAAGAACAGCTGCGGCTGCTGGCGATACAGGGCACCGCCCTGCGCGAACTCAGCCCGCCGCTGGTGACGCGCCGCTACCAGGCCGAGTGGGACACGCGCTGCGCGGGCGAGTCCATCGACATGACACGCACGCTCGCGGTGGGCCGGCCGCCGCGGCAGGGCCTGGCCGAGCTGATCGTCAGCGAGCGCCGGGTGACCAGCCGCAGCTGGATGGACGGCGCGCAGTGCCGCGACCAGGACACGCCGGTGGACACCGGGCGCTACGTGCTGCGCCATGACGGGCGCCAGTACGCGGTTCCGGAGGCACTGCGCCCGTTGTGACGGGCACCTCATGACGCATGTCACGGTGCGGTCATATGACAGACGCTGCGCTGTCATCGAACCGTTATGGAATGAGCACCGGGCGGGACACCCCGCACCGTCATCCATCCCAGGAGCCACCCCGTGATCCACGCCTTCAAGTCGCGCGCCGCCGTTGCCGTCCTCGCCGCGTCGTCCGTGTTCGCCGCCAATGCCGCCGATGTGACCGGCGCGGGCGCCTCGTTCATCTACCCGGTCATGTCCAAGTGGTCGGCCGACTACAACACCGCGACCGGCAAGAAGGTCAATTACCAGTCGATCGGTTCGGGTGGCGGTATCGCCCAGATCAAGGCGGCGACGGTCGATTTCGGTTCGTCCGATGCCCCGCTGAAGCCGGAAGAACTGGCCGCGGCCGGCCTGGCCCAGTTCCCGTCGGTGATCGGCGGCGTGGTGCCGGTGATCAACGTGGCCGGCATCGCGCCGGGTGCGCTGAAGCTGGATGGCCCGACGCTGGCCAACATCTTCCTGGGCAAGATCAAGACCTGGAACGACCCGACCATTGCGGCCCTGAACCCGGGCGTGAAGCTGTCCGACGGCAAGATCACGGTCGTGCACCGCTCGGATGGTTCGGGCACCACCTTCAACTTCGTCAACTACCTGTCCAAGGTCAACCCGGAGTGGAAGAGCAAGGTCGGCGAAGGCACCTCGGTGCAGTGGCCGGTGGGCATCGGCGGCAAGGGCAATGAAGGCGTTGCTGCGTACGTGAAGCAGATCAAGGGCGGCATCGGCTATGTGGAGCTGTCGTACGCGCTGCAGAACAAGATGTCCTACGCGGCGATGAAGAACGCGTCGGGCAAGGTGGTGCTGCCGAGCGACACGTCGTTCGCCGCGGCTGCTGCCAGCGCCGACTGGGCCAGCTCGAAGGACTTCTACCTGGTGATGACCAACGCGCCGGGCGCGGACGCCTGGCCGATCACGGCGACCAACTTCATTCTGGTGCGCAAGCAGCCGAAGAACGTGGCCAGCGCGAAGGCGACCCAGGAGTTCTTCCGCTGGATCTACAAGAGCGGCGATGCGCAGGCCAAGCAGCTGGACTATGTGCCGCTGCCGGACACGCTGGTGAAGCAGATCGAGACCTACTGGTCGCAGAACCTGAAGTACTGATCGGGCAGCAACGAGGCAATGGCGGCGGCAGGTCCTCTCTCCCCCTGCCGCCGCCGGGCGCGGATCGAAAGATCCGCGCCTTTTCTTGTTTGTGGGGTTTGTTTTTTTTAGAAGCTGAAAAGCCCAAGGCCGGAGCCGGAGCTATTGCCAGAGCCTGGCGACGTGCGGGGTCGGTTCTGCTGGCTGGGCTGGTGGGGGTGGGTAGCCGGGGCACGCTGCAAGTCCCGCTCCGCGGCCCGGCCCAGCCGCCGGCGGCTGTGCGTTCGGACGCATGCGAGGCAGTGCCTCGCAAGCAATGCGCCCTCACCCTTGTAAGCTCCGCCATCGCATCCATGCGATGGAGGGCCCCGGCTACCCACCCCCACCAGCCCCCGACAGTTTCCTGGCCCGTCAGCGAAAGCGTCTGCGCAATGAAGCGGGAGTGCGGTTGGATTTGGGTTGCCCTGGCCTGACGTCTGGGATCTGGTTGCTGGGATTCTGAGATGGAGGTCGGAGGTTGAGGGTCTTTCCTTTGGCTTATCCACGGCCTCCGGCCAACTGTCAGGGGCGGGGAGGAGTGGGTTCGCGGGACCGTGTACGGCATGGATGCCGTACACGAGCCCCCATGGATGGGTTCACGGCGTGTCCCGCGAACCCACTCCTCCCCGCCCAGCCCGGGCGCAGGTTGCCCGCCAGGCTTCACGCTTTCCCCTTGAGAATTCGACCAGAACCCAAGCCCCACAAGGCCTCCACGTGCCGCCGGTCACACCGTCATACGGTTGTAACAAAAACATCATTTCATAGCAGCGTCGCCGGAGAGACCGGCCCCCTATCCCGCTATGGAGTGACCGATGAAACTGCACACGGCTGGCTTGACCGCCCTTTCCCTGGCCATCGCGCTGGGTCTTTCCGCCTGCAAGCCGGGCGCCGAAGGCCAGGCCGCTGCGCCGGCTGCCGACGCTCCCGCCGCTGCACCGGCGGCCGGCGACCGCCTGACCGCTGAAATTTCCGGTGCCGGCGCATCCTTCATCTTCCCGCTGGTGTCCAAGTGGTCGGCCGACTACAACACCGCCACCGGCGCCAAAATCAACTACCAGTCGATCGGCTCCGGCGGCGGCATCGCGCAGATCAAGGCCGGTACCGTCGACTTCGGTTCCTCCGACAAGCCGCTGAGCAGCGAAGAACTGGCCCAGGCCGGACTCGGCCAGTTCCCGTCGGCGATCGGCGGCGTGGTGCCGGTGGTCAACATCGACGGCCTCGACGCCGGCAAGCTGCGCCTCAGCGGCGCGCTGCTGGCCGACATCTTCCTCGGCAAGGTCAAGACCTGGAACGACCCGGCCATCGTTGCCGCCAACCCGGGCGTCAAGCTGCCCGACGGCAAGATCACCCTCGTCCACCGCTCCGACGGCTCGGGCACCACCTTCAACTTCTCCAACTACCTGTCCAAGGTCAGCCCGGACTGGAAGAGCAAGGTCGGCGAAGGCACCTCGGTGCAGTGGCCCGATGGCGTGGGTGGCAAGGGCAACGAAGGCGTCGCCTCGTACGTGAAGCAGATCAAGGGCTCCATCGGCTACGTCGAACTGGCCTACGCGCTGCAGAACGGGATGCCGTATGCCTCGATGCAGAACGCCGCCGGCAACTGGGTGCAGCCGAGCGCCGAAACCTTCGCCGCGGCCGCTGCCAGCGCCGACTGGGCCAGCGCCAAGGACTTCAACCTGGTCATCACCAACGCCCCGGGCGACCAGGCGTGGCCGATCACCGCCACCAACTTCATGCTGATGCACAAGCAGCCCAAGGATGCCAAGCGCAGCAAGGAAACCCTGGCGTTCTTCAAGTGGGCCTTCGAGAACGGCCAGAAGCAGGCCAACGAACTGCATTACGTGCCGCTGCCGGCCGAGCTGGTGACCCAGATCGAGGCCTACTGGACGGCCGAGTTCAAGTGAAACAGCCAGGCCCGCGCGCGTCGCGGGCCTGAGCGGTCGTAGTGCCGGGCACTGCCCGGCAGCACCACGCTGCACCTGTGTTGCCGGGCATGGCCCGGCACTACCCCTCTTCTTACGGCCCCCGCCTTCTCCCATGAATGCCATTGCCCAGCCTGTTCCCGCACCGTCCATCCGCGACCTGCGCGACGCCCGCAACGACAAACTGTTCCGTTGGGTCCTGATCGCCACCGTCATCCTGGTACTGGTGGCCCTGGCCTGCGCCGCGCTCTCGATGCTGTGGGGCGGCCGCCATGCCCTGCAGGAGCAGGGCCTGAGCTTCTTCTATTCGTCCGAATGGAATCCGGTCGAAAACAAATTCGGCGCGCTCGCGCCCATCTACGGCACCCTGGTCACCGCGCTGATCGCGATGGTCATCGCCGTGCCGGTGAGCTTCGGCATCGCCTTCTTCCTCACCGAAGTCGCGCCGCGCTGGCTGCGTGGCCCGGTCGGCACCGCCATCGAACTGCTGGCCGGCATCCCCTCGATCATCTACGGCATGTGGGGCCTGTTCGTGCTGGTCCCGGTGATGACCGAGTACGTCACCCCGTTCCTCAACGACCACCTGGGCACGATGCCGATCATCGGCCCGCTGTTCCAGGGCCCGCCGCTGGGCATCGGCGTGCTCACCGCCGGCTTCGTGCTGGCCATCATGGTCATCCCCTTCATTTCCTCGGTGATGCGCGAAGTGTTCCTCACCGTGCCGACCCGCTTGAAGGAATCGGCCTATGCGCTGGGGTCCACCAAGTGGGAAGTCAGCTGGGACATCGTGCTGCCCTACACCCGCTCGGCGGTGATCGGCGGCATCTTCCTGGGCCTGGGCCGCGCGCTCGGCGAAACCATGGCGGTGGCCTTCGTGATCGGCAACAGCGTGCGCCTGTCGCCGTCGCTGCTGGAACCGGGCACCACCATTGCCGCACTGATCGCCAACGACTTCGGTGAAGCCACCGAAACCTACCGCTCCGCGCTGCTGCTGCTCGGCTTCGTGCTCTTCATCGTCACCTTCGTGGTGCTGGCAATCGCCCGCCTGATGCTGATGCGTCTGTCCCGCAAGGAGGGCAACTGATGTCCACCGTCGCTACGCACTCTTCCCAGCCCCTGTACCTGCGCCGCCGCATCGTCAACGTGGTCGCGCTGCTGATGTCCTGCCTGACCGCGCTGTTCGGCCTGTTCTTCCTCGGCTGGATCCTGTGGACGCTGGCCTCCAAGGGCCTGGCCGGGATCAACCTGGACCTGTTCACCAAGATGACGCCGCCGCCGATGCAGGAAGGCGGCCTGGCCAATGCGTTCTTCGGCAGCGCGGTGATGTGCGGCCTGGCCATTGCCATCGGCACCCCGCTGGGTGTGCTGGCCGGTACCTGGCTGGCCGAGTACGGCAACTTCCGCAAGGCCGGCACGGTGGTCCGCTTCGTCAACGACATCCTGCTCTCGGCGCCGTCCATCGTGTTGGGCCTGTTCGTCTACACGCTGTACGTGATGCAGACCGGCGGGCAGTTCTCGGCCTTCGCCGGTGCGCTGTCGCTGGCCTTCATCGTGCTGCCGGTGGTGGTGCGCACCACCGATGAAATGCTGCGCCTGGTGCCGTCGCAGATGCGCGAAGCCGCGCTGTCGCTGGGCATCCCGCAGTGGAAGGTGACCGTGCAGGTGCTGTACCGCAGTGCCGCCGCCGGCATCATCACCGGCATCCTGCTGGCACTGGCCCGCATCTCCGGTGAAACCGCGCCGCTGCTGTTCACTGCCTTCGGCAACCAGTACTGGAACAGCAACGTGTTCCAGCCGATGGCTTCGGTCCCGGTGGTGATGAACCAGTTCGCCGGCAGCCCGTATGAATCCTGGCAGGTGCTGGCCTGGGCCGGCGCGCTGGTGCTGACTGTGTTCGTGCTGCTGGTCAGCCTCTCCGCGCGCGGCATCCTGCTGCGCAACCGTATCTCCCATGACTGACCTTTCCGCGGATATCGCCATGAACGATCTTTCCAACGCCGTGCCGATGCAGCGCATCGTGGTCCCGGCCTCGCATGAAAACCTGCAGACCCCGGCGCCGATCAAGCTGGCCGCGCGTGGGCTGGATTTCTACTACGACAAGTTCCATGCGCTGAAGAACATCGAGCTGGAGATCCCCGAAAAGCGCGTCACTGCCCTGATCGGTCCGTCCGGCTGCGGCAAGTCCACGCTGCTGCGCATCTTCAACCGCATCTACGCGCTGTACCCCAAGATGGAAGCGCGCGGTGAGGTACTGCTGGACGGCGAGAACATCCTGTCGCCGAAGTACCCGATGAACCGCCTGCGCAGCAAGGTAGGCATGGTGTTCCAGAAGCCGGTGCCGTTCCCGATGACGATCTTCGAGAACGTGGCCTACGGCATCCGCCACCACGAGAAGCTGTCCAAGGCCGACATGGCCGTGCGCGTCGAGCAGGCGCTGCGCCAGGGCGCGCTGTGGGACGAGGTGAAGGACAAGCTCAACCAGAGCGCGCTGGGCCTGTCCGGTGGCCAGCAGCAGCGTCTGTGCATTGCCCGCGCCGTGGCCCTGCGTCCGGACGTGCTGCTGCTGGACGAGCCGACCTCGGCGCTGGACCCGATTTCCACCAGCCGCATCGAGCAGCTGGTGGAAGAGCTCAAGCACGATTACACCATCGTGATTGTGACCCACAACATGCAGCAGGCCGCGCGCGTGTCGGACTACACCGCCTTCATGTACCTGGGCGACCTGATCGAACACGACCGCACCGAAGTGATCTTCTCGCAGCCCAACAAGCAGCAGACCGAAGACTACATCACCGGCCGTTTCGGCTGATCCCGGCCACGAACCTTTGGACTACACCCGCATGAGCATTCCCAACGACCATATCGTCAAGAGCTACGACGAAGAGCAGCAGCGGCTGGTGGCCGAGATCGTGCGCATGGGCGAGATGGCGGTCGCCCAGCTCGAGGCGTCGATGGACGTGATCGAGAAGCGCGACGAAAACGCTGCCCAGCGCATCATCGCCAACGACGAGGCGATCGACGGGCTGGAGCAGCAGATCAGCCACGACGTGATGCGTCTTGCACTGCGCGGGCCGATGGCACGCGACCTGCGCGAGATCCTGGCGGGCCTGCGCATTCCGGCCGATATCGAGCGCATCGGCGATTACGCCGCGAACGTGGCCAAGCGTTCCATCGCCCTGAGCAAGGTACCGCCGCTGCCGCAGATCCAGGGCCTGCGTTCGCTGGGCCGGCTGGCAGCCCAGCAGGTACGCCGCGCGATCGAGGCCTACCGCGACAACGATGCGGCCGCCGCGCTGGCCCTGCGCGACGACGACGCACGGCTGGACGCGCAGTACACGGCGCTGTTCCGCGAGCTGCTGACGTACATGATGGAAGACCCGCGCAACATCACCCCGTGCACGCACCTGTTGTTCATGGCCAAGAACCTGGAACGGGTGGGCGACCACGCCACCAACATCGCCGAGAACGTCTGGTTCCTGGTACACGGCGAGCAGGTCCTTCCGCCGCGCGAAAAGCGCGACGAAACCAGCAGCACCGATCACGTCTGATCCGCCTCGCTGTAGAAAAGCAAAACGCCGCTGCCTTCGGGTGGCGGCTTTTTTCGTTTCGGGTCTCCGTAACTGCCAAAGATGGAGCTCAACAGCTGCAGTCTTCTGCTTGACCTGAGCTGGGTGGAGCTGTGTGGGTTCGCAGGACACGCCGCAAGTACGTCCTTGTAGGCTCCGTCGCCGCATCCATGCGGCTCAGGGTCCCGCGAACCCACACACCCCCACCCTCGACACTTGACTGGCAGCCATGGCAAGGCGAAGCACCGCAAAGCTACAACGGCACGGACTAAGTGCTCTGCTCCTTCGTGGCCACCCGACTCACTGTCATAGGTGGGTACGGGTGGGTTGGCGGGACCGTTGGGCGCCATGGATGGCGCTCACGAGCCTACACGGACGTACTTGCGGCGTGTCCCGCCAACCCACCCGTACCCGCCAAGCCAGGCACGCCCGCACCCTCGGCTGTTGCTGTTGCAGTTGCTGTTGCTCCAGCTCTGGCTTTTCGCTTCAAAAAAGAAAAACACCCACCCCACACTTCACGAAACATTGAATCCTGTGTGAGGATTCGTTGAGCCGGGCCGGCCCACCATGGCCGCACCTGCTGCCCCCACGCAGCCATCCCGGGCCCCGGCCCATACCAAGGAGCACCACCCGATGAGCAACCCCACCCGTTCGCTGTCCCTGCTGGCTGCCACCGCGCTCGCCGCCGGCCTCGGCGTCACCGCGTCGGCGTCTGCCTTGAGCATTACCGACCTGGCCCAGGGCTACCTCGTTGCAGGACAGGCCGCGACCAAGGCCGCCGAAGGCAAGTGCGGTGAAGGCAAGTGTGGCGCCCACGGCGACAAGGCCGGCACCCAGGCCGCTGGCAAAACGGCCACCGCAACCGGTGCAAAGACCGCAGAAGGCAAGTGTGGCGAAGGCAAGTGCGGCGCCGACAAAGGCAAGGCCACCGACGCCAAAACCAAGACCGCCGGCGACAAGAAGACCGCCGAAGGCAAGTGCGGCGAAGGCAAGTGCGGTGCCAAGCACTGACCCCATCGCCCCGGGCAGCCACCGGTCGCCGCTGCCTGCGGCGGCGACCGGACTGGGCCTGCGCCGCGCACTGCTGCAGACCCTGCGCGATGCCCCGGCCGGCGACCTCGACTTCCTCGAATGCGCGCCGGAAAACTGGATCGGCGTGGGCGGCCCCGCCGCCGACGCCCTGGCCGACCTCGCCCAACGCTACCCGCTCAGCTGCCACGGCCTGTCCCTGTCGCTGGGCAGCACCGCGCCACTGGATACCCACCTGCTTGAACAGGTCGGCCGCTTCCTCGACCAGCACCGGGTACCGCTCTACAGCGAACACCTCAGCTACTGCAGCGACGATGGCCACCTCTACGACCTGCTGCCCATCCCCTTCACCGACGAAGCCGTGCACCACACCGCCGCACGCATCGCCCGCGTACAGGATCTCCTGGGCCGGCGCATCGCGGTGGAAAACGTCTCCTACTACCTCGCCCCCGAACCGGCCATGGACGAACTGGCCTTCACCAACGCCGTGCTCGCCGAAGCCGATTGCGACCTGCTGCTCGACGTCAACAACGTCTACGTCAACGCCTGCAACCACGGCTACGACGCCGACGCATTCATCGCCGGAGTGCCCGCCCAGCGCATCGTCTGCCTGCACGTGGCCGGCCACCTGGACGAGGCCGAGGACCTGAAAATCGACACCCACGGCAGCGCCGTGATCGACCCGGTCTGGGACCTGCTGGCCCGCACCTACGCGCGCATCGGTGCACGCCCCACCCTGCTCGAACGCGACTTCAACTTCCCGCCCTACCCCGAACTGCGCGACGAACTGCGCACCATCCGCCAGCTGATGGCCGCGCACGCCGGAGCCGACCGTGACTGACGCCCCGGCCCGCCTGCACGCCCAGCAGCGGGCACTCACCAGCCACCTGCGCGACCCGGCACACGTTGCCTCGCCCGCCGGCCTGGATGCACGTCGGCTGGCGGTCTACCGCCGGCTGGTGTTCAACAACATCCTGGGCCTGCTAGGCACCGGTTTTCCGGTCTGCGTGCAGCTGCTTGGCGATCCCGAATGGACCGTACTGGTGCGCCGCTTCGTGGCCGGACACCGCGCGCAGACTCCGTTGTTCACCGAACTGGCCGCCGAGTTCGTGCAGTGGCTGCAGGTCCAGCCGACGCTGCCGCACCCCGCGCTGGCCGAACTGGCCCACTACGAGTGGGTGGAAACCGCGCTGTACCAGCTGGATGCCCGACCGCTGCCGGCCACGCCCGGGCTGGACCCGATGCACGCCCCATTGCAGCGTTCGCCGCTGGCGTGGCCGCTGCTGTACCACTGGCCGGTGCACCGGCTGGGCAGCGACGACGCTCCCCCCGCGCCCGGCGACGCCCCCACCGGGCTGCTGGTGCGGCGTGACCCGGACGGGCAGGTCCGGTTTGCGTCCATCAGCCCGATGGCCGCGCAGGTGCTGGAGCAGATCGGCCAGCAGCCCGGCCATACCGGCACGTGGCACCTGCAGCAGCTTGCCCTGGCCCACGGCCTGGACGCTGATGCGCTGCTCACCTCCGGCGCGGCGTTGCTGCACCAGTTCCTCGGCAGCGGCGTGATCGGCCTGGCCGCTCCCGCTTCCTGATCCCCCCACAAAGGACGTCATCGATGAAGACACCGTACCTGGCCGCCCTGCGCAGCCGGCTGGACCCGCTCGGCCCGTGGATTGCCCCGCTGGGCCTGCGCCTGCTGATGGCCTGGGAGTATTTCGAATCCGGCCGCGAGAAACTGCACGGCAGCAACTGGTTCGGCGACCTGCAGCAGGCGTTCCCGTTTCCCTTCGACCAGGTGCCGGCCAGCGTCAACTGGCAGCTGGCCACGTGGTTCGAGCTGGTGGGCGCGGCCTGCCTGCTGGTCGGCCTGGGCACGCGCATGGCCGCCAGCAGCCTGCTGGTGTTGACCGTGGTGGCCACCGCCGCCGTGCATTGGCCCATGCACTGGGACGGGCTGGGCGAGCTGGCGATGGGCTATGCCATCACCGACCAGGGCTTTGGCAACTTCAAGCTGCCGGTGCTGTTCATGGCCATGCTGCTGCCGCTGGCCCTGCAGGGGGCCGGCCCATTGAGCCTGGACCGCCTGCTCCAGCGTTGCCTGGCGCGCACGCCTGCACTGGCCTGAGCGCGGGGGACGTACAGGCCCCCTCTGCTAGAATCCCCGCATGACAGATGCCGCCTTGCCCCCCACCGCCGCTCCGGCGCCTGCTGCCCCGGCAGTGAACCTGGCCATGGCCCAGCGCTTCCGCGGCTTCCTGCCGGTAGTGATCGACGTGGAGACCGGTGGCTTCGACTGCAACCGCAACGCGCTGCTCGAAATCGCCGCGGTGCCGATCGAGATGGATGAGAACGGGCTGCTGTATCCCGGCCAGACGGCCAGCGCGCACGTGATCCCGGCCGAAGGCCTGGAGATCGACCCGAAGTCGCTGGAAATCACCGGCATCATCCTCGATCACCCGTTCCGTCTGGCCAAGTCCGAGAAGGACGCGCTGGACCATATCTTCGCGCCGGTGCGTGCGGCGGTGAAGAAGTACGGCTGCCAGCGCGCGATCCTGGTCGGGCACAACGCGCACTTCGACCTGGGCTTCGTCAACGCCGCGGTGAACCGGGTGGGCCACAAGCGCAACCCGTTCCATCCCTTCAGCGTGTTCGACACCGTCACCATGGCCGGCATCGCGTACGGCCAGACCGTCCTCGCCCGCGCCGCCGCCGCCGCGGGACTGGGCTGGGACGCCGACGAAGCGCACAGCGCGGTGTACGACACCGAGCAGACCGCCAAGCTGTTCTGCACCATCGCCAACGCCTGGCCGCGGTAACCCCCGGAACCGTATAGCCGACCGTTGGTCGGCTGCGTTTCCGCACCCGACACCCCCCGAAGGTAGCGCCGACCGTTGGTCGGCCGCACGCGGTGTGGCGTGCGTGCGGTTGACCAACGGTCGGCTCTACCCGATGGCGGTGCGGTCGCGGCCTTCGCTCTTGGCGCGGTACAGCGCGCGGTCGGCGCGCTGGTAGAGCAGCATCGGGGTGCGGTCGGCGGCATCCAGTTCCACCAGGCCCGCGCTGAAGGTCACCTTCAGGCCCGGCACGCCGGCCCAGTCCGGGTGGTCATGGAACAGCCCGCGCAGGCGCGCGCATACCTGCGCCGCTTCGGCCAGGCGGGTGTCGTTGAGCAGCAGCGTGAACTCTTCGCCGCCGGTACGCGCGGGCATGTCCGAATCGCGGCAGGCCGAGGCGATCACGCGGGCCACTTCCACCAGCACCACGTCGCCCACGCTGTGACTGTGCTGGTCATTCACTTCCTTGAAGTGGTCGATGTCCAGCACCACCAGGCACAACGGATGGCCACTGCGCTGGGAACGGGCGAAGTCGCGCGCCAGTGCTTCATCGAAGGCGCGCCGGTTGGGCAGCCCGGTCAGTGCATCCTCGCGTGCCTGGCGGCCGAACTGCTCGGCCTGCACCGCCAGACGGTCGGCCAGTTCGGTCTTTTCCTGGTTCAACGCCTGCAGGTTCACCGTCTGCGCCTGCAGGTCGCGGGTAGCTTCGTCCACCTTCTGCGCCAGGCGCACGTTGCTGGCCTTGTAGCGGTGGATCAGGTACAGGTACAGCGCGATCAGACCGCCCAACAGCAGCAGCGCGGCCACCGCCTGTACGCTGCGGCGCTGCCACAGGAACGGTTCAACGGTGAAGTCCCACACCGCCTCGCTGTCGCTCCAGCTGCCACCGGGGTGCGCGGCGGACACGTGCAGGGTGTAATCACCCGGCGGCAGACCGATGAACTCCACGCTGCGCTGTTGGCCGCGCTCGATCCAGCCCTTGTCCAGGCCGGTCAGCCGGGTACGGTAGCGGATCCGTTCGGACATCAAATAGCTCAGGCCGACATAGCTCACGCTGAGCCGACGTCCACCGGGAATACTGTTGTGGTTGGCGCCCTGCCAGTGCAGCGGCTTGCCATCGACCTGCACGCTTTCGATCACCGCCGGCGGCGCCAGCCGCTCGCGGAAGCGCTGCAGGCGCAGCGGGTCGACCGTGCTCAGGCCCCCTGCGGTCACCACCCAGAACGTGCCGTCCTGGCGCAGGATCGCAGACGGCCCGGAACTGCCGTTGGCCTGCGAGTTGGCCATGCCGTCGATCTCGTTGTAGTGCTCCACCTCGATTCGCGCGGTGCGGCCATCGGCCACGTCGTTGAGCATGGCCATGTCGGTGCGCAGCACGCCGCGGTTGCTGCTGATCCACACGTTGCCGATGCGGTCGGGCACCAGCTGGAACACGGTGTCCACCGGCATGCCCTGCTCCAGCCCGACCCGTGCCAGGCGGCCGTCCTGCCAGCGGTACAGGCCACGGTCGCTGCTGACCCACATCGCGTCGCCGACCTGCTGGAAGCCGAACACGCTGCGGCCGCCACCCAGTGGGGCAAGATCGATGCTTTGCACGCGGTTGCCGCGCAGCACGCGGATGCCTTCGATGGTCCCGATCCACAGCGCGCCCTCGGCATCGTGCGCCAGGGCGGTGATCAGCCCCCCCGGCATGCCCGGCACGCGCGGCACTTCCACCCCGTGGCCGTCGATGCGCACCACGCCCTTCTGGGTACCGGCCCACACCACCCCGGCGCGATCGACGCTGATGGCGCGGATGTTGCCGCCGGGCAGGCCGTCGGCAGTGCCGTAGTTGCGCAGCGTGCGGCCTTGGGCATCCAGCCGGAACACCCCGTCGCCAAACGTGCCGACCCACAGGTCGCCATCGTGGCCCTGGGCCAGGCTGAGCACCGACGGCGTCTTGCCGCCGCTGTTGCGCAGGGTCACCGGTGAGAACCGGCCCTGCGCATCGCGCCGGTCCAGGCCGCTGGCACTGCCGATCCACACCTGCCGCCGCTGGTCCTCCAACACCGTGCGGATGTAGTCGCCGCTGAGCCCGTCGCGTTCGGTGAAGCTGCTGAACAAGGTTTCGCGCAGCCGGTACAGGCCGCCGTTGGCGCCCACCCAGATGCTGCCTTCGGCGTCCTCGCGCAGGCTCACAACGCGCCCGCCGGGCAGCGACAGCCCGGTGGGCAGGCGCTCCAGGCCATGCCGCGACAGGCGCAGCAGGCCCTGGTTCTCGGTGCCCAGCCACAGGTCGCCATGGCGGTCCTGCAGCATCGCGGTGATGTGCATGACGCCCGGCAGGCGGTGCTGCAGCTGCGGCACACCGTCCTGCATGCGGTAGATGCGCTCGGAGGCCACGATCCACATCACGCCGTCCGGCCCGCGGTAGGGCCAGACCAGGCCGCGCCCCAGCCCGAAGCTGTCCGGCGCGCGGCGCAGTACACCGTCGGTGTCGCGCACCACCAGCCCGTCCAGGGTGCCTACCCAGACCCGATCCTGCGCATCCACCACCAGCTTGGTGAAGCTCATCGCCATCGGCACCTCGGGCGGGTGCGGCTGGTACTGGATGCCGCCGTCCGGAACCAGGCTGCCGATCCCCTGCCCTTCGTAGAGCAGCCACAGGCGGCCATGGCTGTCCATCTGCATCGCCTGGATCAGCACCTGCGGGGTGCCGGCCTGGTGTTCGTAGACCTGCCAGCGCCCGTCGCTGCCGCGCCGGGTCACGTTCCCGCGCGAATCGCTGATCCACAGCGCACCACTACGGTCGACCAGCAGCGCACCCACGCCGTTGTCGCGCAGGCCCGGCCGGGTACTGCGGTCGAACACAGTGAAATCCAGCCCGTTGTAGCGCACCAGCCCTTCCCAGGTGGCGAACCACAGGTGGCCTTCGGGGGTCTGGGCGATGTCGCGCAGCGAGTTGTGCGGCAGGCCATTGCGCGAAGTCCATACGTCGATGGCGTAGTCGCGCAGTGGCGGTGGTCCGTCCTGGGCCGCCAGCGGCCACGACAACACCCCGCACAGGCACAGCCACAGCAAGGCGGCGCCCAGGCGTCGAATAACGTTCAGTTGTACCGGCCGCCACCGGCTACCACGCCCCCCTTGGCTCATCCGTCAGGACCGGCCAGGGGAACGAAACAGCGGGACGGGCGGCGATGCACCGGGATGGCAACCGACAGGCAAAGGCGCGCTCATGCGGGAGAAAGCGGTGGGGTTGCCCATAGTAGGCAAAACCGCAGCACTTTGTGTCGAGACCGCTCAGCCCCCGCGGCTGCCCGCTGCGCGCAGGCTGGCCGGCCACTCCACCACCGCCTCCAGCCCGCCCTGCGGATGGTTGCGCAGCACCAGCCACGCGCCGTCCTTCTCGGCGAGCGCGCGGGCAATGGTCAGGCCCAGGCCGGCGCCGCCGGTTTCACGCGAGCGCGAGGTCTCCAGTCGCACGAACGGGTCGAACACCGCCTCCAGTTCGTCCCCGTCCAGGCCGGGTCCACTGTCGCGGATGCGCACCACCACCCGCTCGGCATCCTGCTCCACGCTGACCCGGGCCGATTGGCCGTAGGTCACCGCGTTGTCCACCAGGTTGGAGAACAGCCGGTGCATGGCCAGCGGACGAAGCATCAGCACCGCGCCACTGGGCTTGTCGAAACGCACGTCGGCGCCGGCTTCCACCGCATCCTCGACGATGCTCTCCAGCAGCGAGTCCAGGTCCAGCGCCGCGCGTTGTTCGGCACTCTCGGCACTGCGCGCCAGCTCCAGGCCTTCGCGGATCAGGGCCTGCATCGCGGCCAGGTCGCCCACCAGACGTTCGCGCAGCGTCTCATCGGCCACGTTCTCCAGGCGCAGGCGCAGCCGGGTGACCGGGGTCTGCAGGTCATGGGTGATGGCGGCCAGCATCTGGGTGCGCTCGCCCAGATGGCGCTGCAATCGCTTCTGCATGGCATTGAAGGCTTCCGCAGCGCGGCGTACTTCCAGTGGCCCGGTCACCGGCATCGGCGCGCCCTGCAGGTCATCGCCCAGTGCAGCCGCGGCGGCGGCCAGGCGCTGCAGCGGCGCGCTGGCCATGCGCGCCACGATATAGGCCAGCACCGCGATGGCCAGCACCAGCAGGGTCAGGAACAGCGGGTCCACCGCCAGGATGCCGTTGTGCGCGACCGCCGGTGAATCCAGCGCCAGCTGCAGCGGCGTGCCGTCGCTCAGGCGAAGCGACACCATGCGGCAGCGGGGTGGAATGAAGGCCGGGTCGCGTTCACGCGGCGGGCCGTTGCGCGGCTTCTTCGGGTGCGGCAGTTCGGGCAATGTCGGCAGGCAGGAACGGAACGAGGTGAAGGCCACCTGGCTGCTCGACACCGCCCCGGGGCGGTCGTCCAGCACCTCCATCAAGGCCGCGTCCGGTCGCCCTACCCGGGCGCCCGGTGGCAAGCGCCGCACGCTGGGGCCGCCGCTGTCGAGCAGGCGGTCGCGCAGCTCGGGGTTGCCATCGAGCAGGTTGACGTAACCCTGCAGGCGGTCGGCGATGCGGTTGAGGTTCTGCCGCTCGAACTCCTGCTGGCGCTTTGAGCTGGCCAGCATGGTCGCGCCGATCGCGGCCACGCTCATGCCCAGCAGCAGGATCACGAACAGGCGCCCCACCATCGAGGCGAAGAAGCGGCGCAGGCGATTCATTCCAGGGTCACTGCCGTGGCCAGCACATACCCTTCGTTGCGCACGGTCTTGATCAATCCGTCGCTGCCGCCGTCGTCGGCCAGCTTGTTGCGCAGCCGGCTCACCTGCAGGTCGATCGCGCGGTCCTGCGATTCATAGCTGCGGCCGCTGCTCAGCGCCACCAGCTGCTCGCGAGACAACACCTTGTTGGCATGCCCGACAAACACCCGCAGCAGCCGGAACTCCGCCCCGGACAGCACCACCACACGGCCATCGGGATCGAGCAGGTGGCGATGCTCCAGGTCGAAGATCCAGTGCGAGAACCGGGCGCGGCGGATGGCCAGCGGCTCCAGGTTGGCCGGCAGCGCTTCGGTGCGACGCAGCACGTTGCGGATGCGCGCCAGCAGTTCGCGCGGTTCGAACGGCTTGCCCAGGTAATCGTCGGCGCCCATCTCCAGGCCCAGCACGCGGTCGATCGGCTCGCTGCGTGCGGTGAGCATGATCACCGGCGTATTGGAGCGCGCGCGCAGGTCGCGGCACAGGGTAAGCCCGTCTTCACGCGGCAGGTTGAGGTCGAGCACGATCAGGTCCACGTGCTCGCGTTCGAGTACCTGGCGCATGCCATGGCCATCGCTGGCCGTGCTCACCTGGTAGCCGGCACGGCCCAGCTGTTCGGCCAGCAGCTGGCGGATGTCGTTGTCGTCGTCGACGATCAGCAGTCGATGCATCGGATTGAGAGTCTCCATGCGGCCATGATCCCCTGTCGGGAGCTGAACCGCATCCAGTGGTTTACGTACGCATGTTTCAAATGCAGCACCAGACACACAACGACACACACCGGCCCCGGTCTGGTTACGCGGCGACACATGGCGAGTGTTGAGCCTTCGCGTAGCGCTCTTCACAATGCTGACAACGCCGCACGCCGGCCTGCCGAGTAGACGATCATCGTGAAGCCCCGCCTGCCCACCACCCGTCGCGGCCGCGTGCTGCTGTTGATCATCGTGATTGCCGTGCTGGGTGCCATTGTCGCATGGACCCTGCGCAAGCCGGCCGCACCGGCCCTGGCCACCACGCCGGTCAGCCGCGGGGACATCGAACAGACCGTGGAAGCCACCGGGGTGATCGACGCCTACAAGCTGGTCAGCGTGGGTGCGCAGGCCTCGGGCCAGATCAAGTCGCTGAAGGTCCAGCTGGGCGATGGCGTCAAGCAGGGCGACCTGATCGCCGAGATCGACGCCACTACCCAGCAGAACCAGGTGCTCAACGCGCAGGCCACGCTGGACCAGGTCAAGGCCCAGCGCTCGGTGCAGCAGGCCAGCCTGCGCGAAGCCGAGCTGGAATTCGCCCGCCAGCAGCAGATGCTCGCCGCCGAGGCCACCTCGCGCGCCGAATACGACGCCGCCGATGCGAAGCTGAAAACCGCGCGTGCCCAGATCCAGTCCTACGACGCACAGATCAAGGGCCGCGAAACCGAACTGGGCACCGCCCGCGCCAACCTGGCCTATACCCGCATCACCGCGCCGATGGACGGCACCGTGGTGGCGGTGGTGGCCGAAGAAGGCCGCACCGTCAACGCCAACCAGACCGCACCGACCATCGTGATGCTGGCGCGGCTGGACCTGGTGACGGTCAACGCCGAGGTGTCCGAGGCGGACGTGGTGAAGATCAAGGCCGGCATGCCGGTGTACTTCACCACGCTGGGCGAGCCGGATCGCAAGTACCACGCCACCCTGCGCCAGGTGAACCCGGCACCGTCGTCGATCGCCAACGACAGCGCATCCAGTTCCAGTTCGTCCAGTTCCAGCGCCAGCAGCGCGGTGTACTACAACGCGCTGTTCGACGTGGAAAACCCCGACGGCACGCTGCGCATCGACATGACCGCGCAGGTGTCGGTGATGCTCAAGCAGGCCAAGGGCGTGCTGACCATTCCGGCCGTGGCGCTGGGCCCGAAGACCCGCGATGGCCAGTACATGGTGCGCGTGGCCGATGCCGACGGCATGCCCACGCCGCGCAAGGTCAAGATCGGCATCAACAACGGCGCCACGGCCGAAGTGCTGTCCGGGTTGAAGGAAGGCGAGAAGGTGGTGGTGGGTGAAGGTGGCGCTGCCGCCGGCGGCAGCGGCAGTGGTGGCCGCGGCGGTGCGCAGATGCGGATCGGTGGCCCGGGCATGGGCGGACCGCGTCGATGACCCCGGCATCCACCGGCACGCCGCTGCTGCGCCTGCGTGACCTGCGCCGCGAGTTTCCGGCGGGCGATGAAACCATCGCGGTGCTGCGCGACGTCAACCTGGACATCGCCGCCGGCGAGATCGTCGCCATTGTCGGCCAGTCCGGGTCGGGCAAATCCACGCTGATGAACATCCTCGGCTGCCTGGACCGCCCGACCCGCGGCAGCTACCAGGTGGCCGGCCGCGAAACCGGCAGCATGCTGCCCGACGAACTGGCCGAGCTGCGCCGCGAGCATTTCGGTTTCATCTTCCAGCGGTACCACCTGCTGGGCGACCTGGACGCGCGCGGCAACGTGGCCGTGCCGGCGGTGTATGCCGGCAGCCCCGGCCCGGTGCGCACCGCGCGCGCCGAACAGCTGCTGCAGCGGCTCGGATTGGGCGACCGCATGAACCACAAGCCCGGCCAGCTCTCCGGCGGCCAGCAGCAGCGCGTGTCGATCGCGCGTGCGCTGATGAACGGCGGCGAGGTGATCCTGGCCGATGAGCCGACCGGTGCACTGGACACGAAATCCGGCGAAGAAGTGATGGGCATCCTCGGCGAGCTGCATGCCGAAGGCCACACCATCATCATCGTCACCCACGACATGAGCGTGGCCGAACATGCCCAGCGCATCATCGAGATCCGCGACGGCGAGATCATCGCCGACCGTATCAACGACAAGGCACCGAGCTACCGCGCGCAGCGCCAGCCCACCGTGGCCGCCGGCAAGGGCCACAGCTGGCGCGCCGCCCGCGACCGCTTCACCGAAGCGTTCCGCATGGCGCTGCTGGCGATGAACGCGCACCGCCTGCGCACCTTCCTGACCATGCTCGGCATCATCATCGGCATCGCCTCGGTGGTCTCGGTGGTGGCGATGGGCAATGGCTCGCAGCAGCAGATCCTGCAGAACATCAGCGCGCTGGGCACCAACACGATCGATGTCTATCCCGGGCGCGGTTTCGGCGACATGCGCTCGGCGCGGGTGCAGACGCTCAAGGCCAGTGACGCCGATGCGCTGGGCCGGCAGAGCTACATCGACAGTGCCACCCCCAGCGTGTCCTCTTCGGTGACCGCGCGCTACCGCAACCAGTCGGCCACCGCGCAGGTCAACGGCGTGGGCGAGCAGTTCTTCCGGGTCAAGGGCGTCACCCTGATCGCCGGCAGCTTCTTCGACACCGATGCGGTGCGCAGCCTGGCCCAGGTGGCGATCATCGATGAGAACACCCGCACCCAGTTCTTCCCCAATGGCGAAGACCCGGTGGGCCAGGTGATCCTGCTGGGCAACGTGCCGGTACGCGTGGTCGGCGTGGCGCAGCGGCAGAGTTTCGGCTTCGGTGGCAGCACCAGCCTGAGCGTGTGGGTGCCCTACACCACGGTGATGTCGCGCATGCTGGGCCAGAGCCATGTGTCCAGCATCACCGTGCGCGTGGATGACGCCACTCCGATGGATGCCGCGCAGTCGGCGATTTCCAAGCTGCTGATCATGCGGCATGGCACCGAGGACTTCTTCCTCAGCAACAGCGCCGAGATCCGCCAGACCATCGAGCAGACCACCCGCACGATGACGCTGCTGATCAGCGCCATCGCCGCGATCGCGCTGCTGGTGGGTGGCATCGGGGTGATGAACATCATGCTGGTATCGGTGACCGAGCGCACCCGCGAGATCGGCGTGCGCATGGCCGTCGGCGCGCGGCAGAGCGACATCCGTCAGCAGTTCCTGATCGAGGCGGTGCTGGTCTGCCTGCTCGGCGGCCTGCTCGGCGTCGGCCTGTCGCTGGTGGTCGGCTGGTTGTTCGGCAAGTTCGCCCCGGACTTCCAGATGCTGTTCTCGACCGCATCCATCGTGGCCGCGTTCGCCTGCTCCAGCCTGATCGGCGTGGCGTTCGGCTTCCTGCCGGCGCGCAATGCCGCCCAACTTGATCCCGTGGAGGCGCTGGCGCGCGAATGAAGACCCCAACTTTCCTGTTTGCCCACCTGCGTCCGCTGGCCCTGGCCTGCGCCGCCACCGTGTCGCTGTCGGCGTGTGTCAGCACCGGCCACTACCAGGTCGATGCACCGGCGGTGCCGGCCAGCTACGGCCGGGGCGATGCCCGTTTGAACACCCCCACTGAACCCGTCACCGAGCAGCCGCATGCAGTGACCTCGGATGTGCGCAGCGATGCCTGGTGGACCCAGTTTGGTGACCCCGGCCTGGACCGTGTGATCGACCGCGCCCTGGCCGCCAACACGGATCTGGTCTCGGCCGGGCTGGCCGTGCAGCGCGCGCGCCTGCAGGCCGGGCTGGCCGACAACGCGCTGTGGCCGCAGCCCTCGGGCAGCGTCAGCAGCAGCGGCAACCGCCCGATCGACCAGAGCGCGGACTGGAACCGCGGCAGCTCGGCCGGCGTATCCCTGCAATGGGAGATCGACCTGTGGGGCCGTCTGCGCACCCAGCGTGACATCGCCCAGTGGGAAGCCCAGGCCAGCCAGGAAGATCTGCAGAACACCGCCCTGCTGGTGATCAGCGACGTGGCCACGCAGTACTGGACGCTGGCGTTCCTCAACCAGTCCATTGCCGCCGGCCAGGCCAACCTGGACCGTCTGCAGCGCACCCGCGAGCTGGTCCAGGCCCGCTTCGACGCCGGGGCGGTGTCGCGCCTGGAAGTACGCCAGGCAGCCCAGAGCCTGGAGGCCCAACGCGCCGCGCAGAGTGCGCTGGAGCAGCAGCGTGTCGCCGCGCGCAATGCGCTGACCGTGCTGCTGGACGGCCAGCCGCTGGCACTGTCCGACGAGCCGCAGCAGTTGGCGCGCGTGGGTAGCCCGGTGGTGGCCGAAGGCCTGCCGGCTGATCTGCTCGGCCGACGCCCGGACCTGCGCGCGGCCGAACTGCGCCTGCGCAACAGCCTGAAAACCATCAAGGTGACCGCCACCCAGTACTACCCGGCGCTCAGCCTCACCGGCAGCGTCGGCACCGGCGCAACCTCACTGTCGGACGTGCTGAAGAACCCGGTGGCCACGCTCGGTGCCGGGCTGTCGTTGCCGTTCCTCAATGTGCGCCAGGCCCAGTTGAACACCCGGCTGGCCGGTACCGATTATCAGATCGCCGCCAACGGCTTCCGCCGCACGCTGTACACCGCGCTGTCGGAAGTGGACAACGCCCTGTCGGCGCGCACGCAGTTCGCCACGCAGGTGGCCGCCTCGCAGGCGTCCTACGACGAAGCGGTTGCGATCGAGAAGATGTACGAAGTGCGCTACCGGGTAGGCGCCACCGACCTGCGCACCTGGCTGGAAGCGCAGCAGACCCGACGCGATGCGGAGCTGTCGCTGGCCTCGGTGAGGCAGCGACAGTTGATCAACGATGTAACGTTGTTCAAGGCATTGGGCGGCAGCGCAGGCTGATCCCTGGTCGGGTCCACCCATTCAGGGATCGCGACGACGCAGCAGCACGCGGGTACCCCACCGTGTAGAGCCGACCGTTGGTCGGCTGCCCTCAAGCAGCGCGCGTCGCACGCTAGCCGACCAACGGTCGGCTCTACCCATTCCGGGATCGCGATGACACAGCAGCACGCGGTGACCCCACCGCGTAGAGCCGACCGTTGATCGGCTGCCCTCAGGCACCGCGCGCCGCGCGCTAGCCGACCAACGGTCGGCTCTACCCATTCTGGGATTGCGACGACACAGCAGCACGCGGTGACCCCACCGCGTAGAGCCGACCGTTGGTCGGCTGCCCTCCGGCACCACGCTTGGCAAGCTAGCCGACCAACGGTCGGCTCTACCCATTCCGGGATCGCGACGATGCAGCACCACGCGGCAACCCCCGCCGGGTAGAGCCGACCGTTGGTCGGCTGCCGTTCGGCGCCGCGCGCGGGCGGGTTACAGGCCGCGCTGGCGGACGGCCTCGAACAGGCTCACGCCGGTGGCGACGGAGACGTTCAGGCTCTCGATATCGCCCGGCATCGGAATCTTGACCAGGCCATCGCAGTTTTCACGGGTCAGGCGGCGCAGGCCGTCGGCTTCGCCGCCCAGCACCAGCGCCACGTTGCCCTTCAGGTCGATCGAGTACAGCGACGCGGTGGCTTCACCGGCCAGGCCGTAGATCCACACCCCCAGCTTCTGCAGGTCCTTCAGGCAGCGCGACAGGTTGGTCACCGCCACCACCGGGATGCGGTCGGCCGCACCGGCCGAGGTCTTGCGCACGGTGGCGTTGACCGTGGCCGACTTGTCCTTGGGAATGATCACTGCGGTGGCACCGGCGGCCGCCGCGCTGCGCAGGCAGGCGCCGAGGTTGTGCGGGTCCTGCACCTCGTCGAGGATCAGCAGCAGGGCCTTGCCCTCGGCGGCCTCGACCAGGCCTTCCAGTTCGTTCTCACCGTAGGTGCGTGCCGCCTGGTAGCGCGCGGCCACGCCCTGGTGGCGTACCGAGCCGCCCACGCCATCGAGCGCCTGGGTGTTGACCTTGCGCACGTCGATGCCCTTGCGGCGCGCGTTCTCTTCGATTTCCACCAGCCGCGGATTCTTCGCGCTGGCTTCGATCAGCACCTCGCGGACGTTCTCGGCATCGTTCTCGATCGAAGAGGCGACAGCGTTGACGCCGACGATCCACTGGCTTTGCTTGCTCATTGCGGGGGCACGACCGGTACAGGGGGTGGTAATGGTAGAGCATCAAGGCCCCGCCTGCCCCGCCGGGCGTTCACGACGGGGGCCCGACCCTGCGGCGCGGCGGCGTCAGGGGGTGTCGTGGTCGGGGTGCTGGTGGCTGACCAGGCCCTGCAGCAGCGCCATCTCGGGGTCATCCTCGTCGCGGATAACGCGCAGCGACCCCAACGTATCCACGAACGGCAGCTTGGCTTCGGTGCCGTACTGCACGGTCGGCGGCAGGCGCGCAGGTTCGTCAAAGGCCCCGGCGGCAACGGCCATCCCGTTCGGCGCTTCGTAGGTCAGCGGCGTGCCGCAGTCGGGGCAGAAACCCCGCTGGACCAGGTTGGAAGAGGCAAATCGGCGCGGCTCGCCCCGGGTCCAGGTGAACTCGACGGTGCGCACCGACACCAGCGGTGCGTAATAGGCACCGAAGGCTTTCTGGCACATCCGGCAATGGCAGATCGAACTGTCGGTGAGTTCGCCGCGGACGTGGAAGCGGATGGCGCCGCACTGGCAGCCGCCGCTGTATTCGGGGAGGTCGGGCATTGGCGCGCTCCGAATCGGGGTGCGGGGTCCGGTTGAGGCGTACCTACCAACGGTCGGCACCCACCGGGTAACGGTCGGTACCCACCGTTTTGGTGTGGCCGCACCGGCAGGGCGGCCCTGGCGTACCGGCCGATAGCCGGTACGCCCGTCTTTCAGTACTTCTGCTTCTTGCGCTTGGCTGGCTGGCCACGCGGCGGCAGTTCGTCCACCTCGTCGCCCTGCTCTTCGACGAGGCGGAAGTCGATCTTGCGCTCTTCCATGCTGGCCTTGAGCACCAGGATGCGCACGCGGTCGCCCAGCCGGTAGGCCTTGCCACGGCGTTCGCCGCTGAGCGTCTTGCGGGTGGCATCGAACTGGTAATAGTCGTGCGGCAGCTGGGTCACGTGGACCAGGCCGTTGACCTTGGATTCGTCCAGTTCGACGAACAGGCCGAAACTGGTCACGCCGCTGATCACACCGTCGAACTGGCCGCCCACATGCTTTTCCATCCACGCGGCGCGGTAGCGTTCGTCCACTTCGCGCTCGGCCTCATCGGCCCGGCGCTCGCGCTCGGAACACTGCAGCGCCAGCGCGGCCATTTCGCGCGGGGAATAGGTGTACTTCTCCGCCGGCGCGCCACTGAGTGCATGCTTGATAGCACGGTGCACCAGCAGATCCGGGTAACGGCGAATCGGCGAGGTGAAGTGCGCGTACGCGTCCAGCGACAGGCCGAAGTGGCCCTGGTTGTCCGGCGAATACACGGCCAGGCTCTGGCTGCGCAGCAGCACCGATTCCAGCAGCGCCGCATCCGGGCGCTCGCGCACCTTCTTGAGCAGCTTGGTGTAATCACCCGGCTGCACCTTCGACCACGGCGGCAGGCTCAGCTTGAATTCCTTCAGGAACTCCAGCAGGTCCTCGTACTTGGCTTCCGGCGGTTTGGCATGGTCGCGGAACGGCGCCGGCACCTGCTTGTGCAGCAGGTAACGCGCGGCCTGCACGTTGGCGGCAATCATGCATTCTTCGATCAGCTTGTGCGCATCGTTGCGCACCAGCATGCCGGCCTGGGTCACTTCGCCGGTGTTGTCGAGCACGAAGCGCACTTCAGACGATTCGAACTCGATCGCGCCGCGCTTGGTACGGGCCTTGGCCAGCACCTTGTACAGCTGGTGCAGGCGCTCGACCTGCGGCAGCACCGCAGCGATTTCCTTGCGTACTGCCGGGTCGTTTTCACCGACCGCCTGCCAGACCTGGTTGTAGGTCAGGCGGGCGTGCGAATTCATCACCGCTTCGTAGAAGCGCGAATGGATCACCTCGCCGTCGCGGTTCACCTGCATGTCGCAGACGAAACACATGCGGTCGACCTTGGGCATCAATGAGCAGATGCCGTTGGACAGCGTCTCGGGCAGCATCGGCACCACAAAACCCGGGAAATAGACCGAGGTGGCGCGCTTCTGCGCTTCGTCATCCAGCGGCGTGCCGGGGCGGACGTAGTTGGACACGTCGGCGATGGCCACCACCAGGCGGAAACCTTCGGCATTCGGTTCGCAGAACACCGCGTCATCGAAGTCCTTGGCGTCCTCACCGTCGATGGTCACCAGCGGCGTGCTGCGCAGGTCCACGCGGTTGCCCAGCATGGCCGGTTCGACAACCAGCGGCACCGACGCGGCCTGGTTGAGCACGTCCTGCGGGAACTCGAAAGGCAGTTCATGGCCGTGGATGGCGGTTTCCACGATCAGCGAGGCGGTGAGCTTGTCGCCCAGCACGGCGATGATGCGGCCGATCGGCGGGCGGCGGGTATCCGGCGCCTGGGTCAGCTCGCAGACCACCAGCTGGCCGTCGCGGGCGTCGCCGGTCTGGTCCGGCGGAATCTGCACGTTGCGCTGCACGCGCTTGTCGTCGGGCACCACGTAATTGATGCCGAACTCGACGCTGAAGCGGCCGATCAGGCGGGTCATGCCGCGCTCAAGCACGCGGGCGATGCTGCCCTCGCGACGGCCGCGGCGATCGATGCCGGTCACGTTGGCCAGCACGCGGTCGCCGTGCATGACCTTGCGCATTTCATACGGCGGCAGGAACAGGTCATCCCCGCCCTCCACCGGACGCAGGAAGCCGAAGCCTTCCGGGTTGGCGATGACCACGCCGGTGATGAGGTTGGTGGCCTGCACCGGGGCGAAACCGCCGCGGCGGTTCTGCACCAGCTGTCCATCGCGCACCATCGCGCCCAGACGCTTGCCCAGCGCGTCGGCGCGGTCGGGTTCGGTCAGGCCGAGATGGATGCCGATTTCCTCGGCGGTCTGCGGGCCGTCGCAGCGGTCCAGCAGCTGCAGGATGGCTTCGCGGCTTGCGATGGGCTGCGCATAGCGCTCGGCCTCACGCGCGGCATGGGGGTCGATCACGTTCATGTCGGCAGCAGTCGGGTGCGGGCGGCGACGGGTCGGGATCGGCGCGCCGGCATCCGGCTTGGGGCCGGACCGCTTGCCACCGCGCGGCGGCGCTGGGGTGTTCATTGATTCGGGCATCCACGGTGGCAGCTTGCCGGCCTTCTTGGCGGCAGCGCGGGGCTTGCCCGACGGACCGGCAGCCTGCTTGGGCGCCGGGGACTTGGGGGCTTTCGCGCCCTGGGTCGGTTTCTTTGGTTTCATTGGCCTCCATGGTAACCGCTGACAGTGTGCAGAACCGGTCATGGGCGCGGCATATGCAGGTTTGTGAAGAAATTTAACAAAACCGTTGACAAGCCTCGGCGGCATCTTCACAATTCGCCTCCTGAGTCGCCCAGGTGGCGGAATTGGTAGACGCACTAGCTTCAGGTGCTAGCGGGGGCAACTTCGTGGAGGTTCGAGTCCTCTCCTGGGCACCATGACTCAGTAAATGATCAAACCCGCGCAAGCGGGTTTTTTCGTTTCTGGCCTCCGGCCCTCCCGGATAGGGCGGGTCAAGCCTCGGGATCGTAGTAACGGCGCGCCAACCCTGCCCGCCCCGGAAAATACTTGAACCACGGCCGGGCCGCGTCGATCACCGCCGCCACCGCCGCGTGCGCCATCAGCCGCTCCACGTAGGCAGACAGTGCCACGTGCGCCTCCGGCACTGGCACGTAAGCCACTGCATAGAACAGCGCCGGTGCCGCAGCGCAGTCGGCCAGGGTGAACGCTTCGCCCGCCAACCAGCGCCGCCCGTCCACCTGCCGGTCCAGGAGGGCATAGCTGTTGAGCAGCGTCGCGCGGGCGGCCGCGGTCGCGGCGCCACCAGCATCGCTGGCCGGCTGCAGCAAGGCAGCGGTCAGCGCCTGCATCGGCGCCATCACGTACAGGTCGCAGACCCGGTCCCAGAAGCGCACCGCCAGCGCCTGCGCAGGATCCTGCGGAATCAGCCGCGCCCCTTCGGCGGCATGGTGGAGCTGCAGGTGCTCGATGATGATGCTGGTCTCGCCGATGGGGGCGCCCTGCTCGACCAGCAGCGGCATCTTGCCCAGCGGCCACAGCGCCCGGAACGCTGCGCGCTCGACCGGGTCGCCCAGGTTCAACAGCCGCATGTCCAGCGATACGCCCAGCACGTTGGCGGCGATCAGCACCTTCTGGCAGCACGAGGACAGCGGATGAAAATGCAGGATGGGGCTCGCCATGGGACCGCCTTTGCTGCCAGGTGGGACGAGTATTTTCAGCGTGTGTTGCCGGGGTCAAGTCACGCCCGCACTCGCCAGTGCGACCTGCACGGAAACCGGGTCGCCATGCATTGACAGCCCTCCAGTGCTTCCGCATAATTCGCCCCCTGAGTCGCCCAGGTGGCGGAATTGGTAGACGCACTAGCTTCAGGTGCTAGCGGGGGCAACTTCGTGGAGGTTCGAGTCCTCTCCTGGGCACCATGACTCAGTAAATGATCAAACCCGCGCAAGCGGGTTTTTTCGTATCCGGGGTTTCGATGACACGCGACGGGCTGTACGCGCGATGCCTGCACCATGCAGAGCGGTGACGCGGTCGTACGCGACCATCAACATTTCCTGCGAAATGCTGTTGACACATTCTCGGTTCTCCCGCAGAATTCCCCTCCTGAGTCGCCCAGGTGGCGGAATTGGTAGACGCACTAGCTTCAGGTGCTAGCGGGGGCAACTTCGTGGAGGTTCGAGTCCTCTCCTGGGCACCACGACTCAGACAATGATCAAACCCGCGCAAGCGGGTTTTTTCATGTCTGGGGTTTGGGGGTCTTTTTTTTTAGAAGCTGAAGCAAGAGCTGGAGCCAGGGCCAGAGCCGGAGCGTTGGTTGTGCGCGTGCGACGGGGTGGTCGGGGGTGTGTGGGTTCGCGGGACACGCCGTGAATCCATCCCTGGAGGCTCGTGAGCGCCATCCATGGCGCCCAACGGTCCCGCGAACCCACACACCCCCGCCCCAGACAGTGGGCCGGTGACCACGGAACAACAACACAACCTCGCGGTAGAGCCGACCGTTGGTCGGCTGCCTTGCGCCTTGCTCCTTTGATGCTTCGCTTCTCGGCTTTTCGGCTTTTCGGCTGTCGGCTCTTCGTCACGCACCGACTCACTTTCAATGGCGGGTACGGGTGGGTTGGCGGGACCGTAGAGCGCCATGGATGGCGCGAACGAGCCTACAAGGACGTACTTGCGGCGTGTCCCGACAATCCACCCGTACCCGACCAAGCCAGTGGCAGTGCAAATGAGTTGCTGTTGCTGTTGCTGTTGCCCTGCTCTTGCCCTGCCCTTGCTCTTAACTAGCACCCACAAAAAAACCCCGTCTTTCGACGGGGTTTTTTCGTTTCCAGATCAGACGCCGATCAATGCCCGCCGGCCGACGCCGCACCCGCCCCTGCACCAAACGGCGGCTTGGCCAGCCACAGGAAGGCGATGATCGCCAGGAAAATCCAGCCCAACAGGAAGAAGATGTCGTTGAAGCCCATCTGCGATGCCTGGTGGTTGATCATGTTGTTCAGCGCTGCCGCCCCCTGTTGCAGGTTGCCCTGCCCCATCGCCGCCACCTGCTCCTGCATGCCCGGCTGATACGCCGAAATGTGCTCGGTCAGATCCGCGTGGTGCACCTGCGTCCGGCGCGCCCACAGCCACGTCGTCAGCGAGGCCGCGAAGCTGCCGCCCAAGGTGCGCAGGAACGTCGCCAGGCCCGAGCCGGCCGCAATCTCGCGCCCGTCCAGGTCCGACAGCAGAATCTGCAGCACCGGCATGAAGAACAGCGCCACGCCAATACCCATGATCAACTGCACGCCTGCCACGTGGGCATAGTCCACCTGCAGGTTGAAGTCCGAGCGCATGAAACTGGTGAAGGACAGAAACACGAACGCGAACGAGGCGATCATGCGCATGTCGAAGCGCGAGGCGTACTTGCCCACGAACGGCGTCATGATCACCGGCAGGATACCGATCGGCGCCGTCGCCAGGCCCGCCCAGATCGCCGTGTAGCCCATGTCGCGCTGCAACCACTGCGGAATCAGCAGCGACACACTGAAGAAGGCCGCATACGCCACCACCATCGCCAACGTCCCGGCGCGGAAATTTCGGTGCCGGAACAGCTTCAGGTCCACGATCGGATCCTTGTCGGTCAACTCCCAGATCAGGAACACCGCCAGTGCCACCACCGCCACGCAGGCCAGCACCACGATCTTGGTCGAAGCGAACCAGTCTTCGTCGTTGCCCAGGTCGAGCACCAGCTGCAGCGCGCCCACACCGATCACCAGCGTGATCAGGCCGACGTAATCCATCTTGGGCTTCTCGATGTGCTCCGGGCGGCCCTTCAACTGGCTGCCCACCACCATCGCCGCGAAGATGCCCAACGGCACATTGATCAGGAAGATCCATTCCCAACTGTAGTTGTCGGTGATCCAGCCGCCCAGGATCGGGCCGCAGATCGGTGCCACCACCGTGATCATGGCCAGCAGCGCCAGCGCCTGCCCGCGTTTCTCGCGCGGGTAGATCGACACCAGCAACGACTGCGTGATCGGGTACATCGGACCGGCGACGAAGCCCTGCAGCGCGCGCGACAGCACCAGCATGCCCATGCTCTGGGCCAGACCGCACAGCAGCGAGGTGATCACGAAGGCCAGCGTCGCCCAGACGAACAGCTTGCGTTCGCCGAAGCGGCGGCTGAGCCAACCGGTCAGGGGCAGCGCGATCGCGGTGCTCACCGCGAACGAGGTGATCACCCAGGTGGCCTGCTGCGAACTGGCGCCGAGGTTACCGGCGATGGTGGGCAGCGACACGTTGGCGATGGTGGTGTCGAGCACCTGCATGAACGAGGCCATCGCCAGCCCCACGGTGCACAGGGCCACACTCGGTGGCAGGAAGCCGGCGGCCGCACTGGGCGCCGCCGGTGCGCCCGGATTGCCGGGCGCGGCTGGAGCTTGGGCGGACATGGTGACCTCAGCTCGCCTTGGCCTGCTGCGGCAGGTTGCGCTGGATGATCGCGTGGATCGCGTCATCGGCGCTGTGCAGCTGCTTGGCGTAGACGTCGGTGTCGAACACCTGGCCCTTGGCGGCCTGGGTCGGCAGCACCGTGCCCTTCTGGTCGCGCAGGCTCACTTCGGCCTTGATCGACAGGCCGATGCGCAGCGGGTGTTCGGCCAGCTGCTTGGCATCGATGGCGATGCGCACCGGCACGCGCTGCACGATCTTGATCCAGTTGCCGCTGGCGTTCTGTGCCGGCAGCAGCGAGAACGCCGAACCGGTGCCCAGGCCCAGGCTGTCGATGCGGCCCTTGTAGGTCACATCACCGCCGTACAGGTCCGAACGCAGCTCCACTTCCTGGCCCAGGCGCATGTGGCGCAGCTGGGTTTCCTTGAAGTTGGCTTCCACCCACATCTGTTCGGTCGGCACAACGGCCATCAGCGCGTTGCCCGGCTGCACGCGCTGGCCCACCTGCACCGAACGACGGGCGACATAGCCCGACACCGGTGCCACGATGCCCGCGCGGGCATTGTTGAGGTAGGCCTGGCGCAGCTGCGCCGCAGCCGCCTGCACGTCCGGCTGGGTGGCAATCACGGTGTCATCGACCAGCGCATTGTTGCGCTCGAAGGTCTCGCGCGACCCGGCCACGGCCGCTTCGGCGGCGGCCAGCTCATCGCGGGCGTGGGCCAGTTCTTCGTTGGAGATCGCACCGCTGGCGGCCAGGCCCTTGCGGCGGTTGAAGTCGTCGCGGACGCGCTTGAGGGTCACCTGGCGGGCATTCAAATCCGCCTGGGCGCCTTCCACGCTGCGGTACAGGCCGCGGGTCTGGCGCACGGTCTTGGCCAGGTTGGCTTCGGCCTGCTGCAGCGCCACTTCGGTGTCGGCCGGGTCCAGCTGCACCAGCAGCTGGCCACGCTCCACGCGCATGCCGTCATCGGCATTGATCGCCACCACGGTACCGCTCACCAGCGGGGTGATCTGGACCTGGTTGCCCTGTACGTAGGCGTCGTCGGTGTCTTCGAACCAGCGGCCGAACATGAAGTACCACAGCGCCAGCGCCGCCAGCAGCAGCACCACGATGACCAACAGGCCGCGCAGCAGCTTGCCGCGACGGGACGGAGCTGCCGGGGCGGCAGCGGGAGCGGATGTCTGGCTCATGGGATGTGTCTCAGGAATGCGTGGAATCAGGGGCGGTGGCGAGCGTGGCGGTATCACTGGACGGGGTGAACCCACCGCCCAGCGACTGGCTCAGCCGCACCGAAACAAGGATCTGCCGGGACTGCAGTTCGGCCAGCCGCTGCTGGGACACCAGCAACTGCTCTTCGACCACCAGCACCTCGAGGTAGCTGCCGATGCCGGCGCGATAGCGCTGCTCGGCCAGGTCATGGGCGGCGCGGGCGGTGTCCACCGCCTGCTGCTGCGCCGCGGCCTGGCTGGCCAGCGAGCGCACCGCGTTGACCTGGTCGGCCACGTCGCGCAATGCGTTCACCACCGACTGGTTGTAGTCGGCCACGGCAAGGTCGTACTGGGCGTCGGTCTTGTCCAGGTTGGCGCGCAGGCGGCCGCCATCGAAGATCGGCAGGCTCAGCGCCGGACCGAGGAAGGCAAAGGTGGAGCCGCTCTTGAGCAGCTGGTCCACTTCACTGGACACCACCCCGCCCAACGCGGTCAGGTTGAGGCTGGGATAGAACTGCGCCTTGGCCGCATGGATCTGGCGGTTGGCCGCTTCCACGCGCCAGCGCGCGGCGACGATGTCCGGGCGGCGGCCGAGCAACGCGCTGGGCAGCACGCCGGGCAACTGCAGCGCCAGCGGATTGAGCACCTGCGGGCGCGCGATCTGCAGGCCGCGGTCCGGGCCCTGCCCGACCAGCGCAGCCAGCGCGGTGCGGGCCTCGTCGATCTGCTGCTGGGCGGCCTGTTGCTGCTGCTGCGCAGCCGGAATGCGCGCTTCGGCCTGGCGGGTCTGCAGGTCGCTGTCGATCCCGGCGCGGCGGCGCTGGGCGGTCAGGTCCAGGGTCTTCTGGGAGCGCGCCAGCTCTTCGCTGGCCACGTCATGCAACTTGTAGGCATAGCCCAGCTGCGCATACGCCTCGGCGATGGCCGCCGACAGGTTCAGGCGTGCGGCCTGCGCGTCCACTTCGGCGGCATGGCCGCTGTCCACGGCCGCTTCCCAGGCGGCGCGCTTGCCGCCCCACAGGTCGATGCCGTAGCTGAAGCTCAGGTAGGCCTGGCCGCTGCCGGCATAGCTGCCACCGAGTTCGTCGCCGACCATCGATTCGGGCAGGCGCACGCCGGTGTACCCGCCGGAGGCGGACACGCTGGGCAGGCGCTCGGCGTGCGCGGTACCGATCTGGGCACGGGCCTGGCGCAGGCGTGCATCCGCCGCGTCCAGGCCCGGGTTGCGCTGCAGGCCTTCGGCGATCAGGGCGTCCAGCTGCGGGTCGCCCAAGGCGCGCCACCAGTCGGTGGCCGGCCAGCCGGGCTGGCTCAGCCCGGCGGCAGACAGGGTGCGCTGGGTCTGCAGGCTGTCGGCATCCAGCAGCGTGGCCTGCGGCTGCAGGCCGCGGCTGCTGGCACAGGCAGCCAGCGCCAGCGCGAGCACCGATACCAGCACCGGGCGCAGCGGCCGCAGCGAAGAAGTGCGATCAAGGGAGGAGGTCATGGCGTAATCAACGAGTCACGTACACGGGTCATGAGGGAAAGCAGCTGGGCGCGCTCGTCGGTGGACAGATCGCGCATGGCGTCATCGATGGTCTGGTCGCCGCGCTGCTTCAGCCGGGCCCACAACTGGCGGCCTTCATCGGTCAGTACGATCTGCAGCGCCCGGCGGTCCTGGGCATGCGGCTCGCGCCGCACACAGCCCATGGCTTCCAGCTTGTCCAGCAGGCGGGTGACCGCGCTGGGCACCTGGTCCAGGGCCTGGGCCAACTCGTTGGCGGTACACGGGGCCTTGACCGCGAGCACCTTCAAACCGAGGTAGTGGGTGAAACCAATGCCGAGGTTTTCCTCGGCCATCGACGTGTCGAGCTGACGGACAAGGCCGTCGCGCACCTGGCGCAACAGCAGCCCGAAGCTGGGAGGAGTGGTTTCAGGGCAGATCATCATGGGACGGCACTTTACTTCCAGAAAATATATTTCTCAATGGAAATATTTAATCTGGAACCAAATGCTGTGTTGCAGCAAAGCGGGTAATGCAGCGGTATGGCGAAACGGGTGGTCACCTTAATGGCCCGCTCAGGTGGCCGGGTATTACAATCTGGACAATGAATAACGTTTTCAGGCCAGAGGACGCCAACACCCTCCCTCCCGCCAAGGTGCGGCACGACGTGCTGGACTGGCTCGAACGCGACAACGGCCTGGCCGTGCTGGGATTCCAGATCGAGAGTGCGCGCGGGCTCGACCGCGAGATCGACTGGCACCAGCACCGTCGCGCCCAGCTGATCAGCGTCGAAGCCGGGCTGCTCAACATCCGCACCCGGCATGGCAATTGGTCGTTGCCACCCGGATGTGCCGGCTGGATGCCGCCGGGCGAGCCCCACACCGTGGGCATCTCCGGCCCGCTGCGTGGCTGGGGCCTGATCGTGTCGGCCGACATGGCACATGACCTGCCCGACCAGCCCTGCGTGGTGGCCATCTCCGACCTGCTGCAGGCGCTGGCCATGCGGGTGATCCGCTGGGCGCCCGCCGCCGCACCCGACCTGCGCCAGCAGCACATGATCGAGGTGCTGCTGGATGAAATCCGCAACGCGCCACGCCAGCGCATGCACCTGCCGATGCCGCAGGACCGGCGGCTGCTGCGGATTGCCTCGCAGCTGATCGCCAACCCGGCCGACGGCCGCAGCCTGGAACAGTGGGCGCACTGGGCCGGGTTGTCGCCGCGCAGCCTGACCCGCCACTTCCGCGACGAAACCACGCTCAGCTTCGCGCAGTGGCGCCAGCAGGCCCGCCTGGCCGACGGCCTGCGCCGGCTGTCCGACGGCCGCAGCGTGTCCGACATCGCCCACGAACTGGGCTTCAGCAGCCCCAGCGCGTTCGTCACCGTGTTCCGCCGGCACTTCGGCTGCCCGCCCGGGCGCTATCTGGCACGCAGCGGCCAGCCCCTCAATCCAACGCGCGGCTTGGCATCCCCGGCCGCATCCGGATAATCGACCGCCTGCGAGGGCGACAGCCGTCGCCGTCCCTTGCCACAGGTAACAATCCCGCATGACCGATCTTGCCCGCCCCGCCTTCCACGGCTTTGAACAGCTGCCCCTGCGCGAGTACGCCGAACGGGCGTACCTGGACTATTCGATGTACGTGGTGCTCGATCGCGCACTGCCGTTCATCGGCGACGGCCTGAAGCCGGTGCAGCGCCGCATCATCTATTCGATGAGCGAGCTGGGCCTGAACGCCGCCTCCAAACCGAAGAAGTCCGCGCGCACCGTGGGTGATGTGATCGGTAAGTACCATCCGCACGGCGACAGCGCGTGCTACGAGGCGCTGGTGCTGATGGCCCAGCCGTTCTCCTACCGCTACCCGCTGATCGAAGGCCAGGGCAACTTCGGTTCCACCGACGATCCCAAGTCGTTCGCGGCGATGCGTTACACCGAATCCAAGCTGACCCCGATCGCCGAGGTGCTGCTGGGCGAAATCAACCAGGGCACCACCGACTGGACCCCGAACTTCGACGGCACCCTGGAAGAGCCCACCTGGATGCCGGCCCGTCTGCCGCACCTGCTGCTCAACGGCACCACCGGCATCGCCGTGGGCATGGCCACCGACGTGCCGCCGCACAACCTCAACGAGATCGTCAGCGCGCTGCTGCACCTGCTGGACGACCCGGACGCGACCTCGGCCGACCTGTGCGAGCACGTGAAGGGCCCGGACTACCCCAGCTTCGCCGAGATCATCACCGCGCCGGCCGACCTGCGGAACATGTACGAAACCGGCTACGGCAGCGTGCGTGCGCGCGCGACGTACTTCAAGGAATCCACCAACATCGTCATCAACGCGCTGCCCTTCCAGGTATCGCCGTCGAAGGTGATCGAGCAGATCGCCGCGCAGATGCGCGCCAAGAAGCTGCCGTGGCTGGAAGACATCCGCGACGAGTCCGACCACGCCAACCCGGTGCGGGTGGTGCTGGTGCCGCGCTCCAACCGCGTCGATGCCGACCAGCTGATGGGCCACCTGTTCGCCACCACCGACCTGGAGCGCAGCTACCGGGTCAACCTCAACGTGATCGGCCTGGACGGGCGTCCGCAGGTGAAGAACCTGAAGATGCTGCTCGCCGAATGGCTGCAGTTCCGCGCCACCACCGTCACCCGCCGCCTCAACCACCGCCTGCAGAAGGTCGAGCGCCGCCTGCACCTGTTGGACGGCCTGCTGGTGGCGTTCCTCAACCTGGATGAAGTGATCCGCATCATCCGCACCGAGGACGAGGCCAAGCCGGCCCTGATCGCGCGCTTCAGCCTGAGCGAAGAACAGGCCGAGTACATCCTCGAAACGCGCCTGAAGCAGCTGGCCCGCCTGGAAGAAATGAAGATCCGCGGCGAGCAGGACGAGCTGGCCAAGGAGCGTGACAAGATCCTGGGCATCCTGGACAGCAAGGCCAAGCTGAAGAAGCTGATCCGCGACGAACTGACCGCCGATGCCAAGAAGTTCGGTGATGACCGCCGCTCGCCGCTGGTGCAGCGCGGTGCGGCCCAGGCCATCGACGAAACCGAGCTGGTGCCGAGCGAACCGATGACCGTGGTGCTCTCGGAGAAGGGCTGGATCCGTGCGGCCAAGGGCCACGACATGGACCCGTCCACGCTGTCCTACCGCGACGGCGATGCCCTGCTGGGCGCGGTGCGTGCGCGCAGTACCCAGCAGGTGGCGTTCCTGGACAGCGAGGGCCGTGCGTACTCCACGCTGATCCACACCCTGCCCTCGGCGCGAGGCAACGGCGAACCGCTGACCGGCCGCTTCTCGCCGGCCGCCGGCAGCCAGTTCCTGACCCTGGCCAGCGGGGAAAACAACACCCGCTTCGTGTTGGCCTCGACCCACGGCTACGGCTTCGTGACCCGTTTCGAGAACCTGACCGGGCGCAACAAGGCCGGCAAGGCGATGCTCAACCTGACCTCCGGCTCCCGGGTGCTGACCCCGGCCGTGGTGGCCAACCCGGAAACCGATCGCATCGTGGCGGTGACCAGCTCGGGCAACCTGCTGGCGATCGCCGCCAGCGACCTGCCGGAACTGGACAAGGGCAAGGGCAACAAGATCATCGACATCCCCAAGGCCAAGCTCGCCACCGAGCGCGTGGTCGCGGTGGTGTCGGTGGGCCCGGCCAACACCCTGCTGGTACGCAGCGGCACGCGCACCATGAACCTGTCCTTCAAGGACCTGGAAACCTACCTGGGCTCCCGTGCCACCCGTGGCCACCTGCTGCCGCGTGGTTGGCAGAAGGTGGAAGGGCTGGCGGTCGAATAACCGCACAGGACCGTAGAGCCGGGCTCTGCCCGGCTGCATCCGCACGTTGCGGTTTACCGCGTAGAGCCGGGCTCTGCCCGGCTGCAACCGCACGTTGCGCGTTTACCGCGTAGAGCCGGGCTCTGCCCGGCTGCAACCGCACGCTGCGGTTTACCGCGTAGAGCCGGGCTCTGCCCGGCTGCATCTGCCGCGCGTTGCGCGGTTGCCGGGCAGAGCCCGGCACTACGCTACGTGTCCGGAAAACGAAAAAGCCGGGAAATCCCCGGCTTTTTCGTTCGTCGCTGGCTGGCCGATGCTGGCGGGCGGACGATGGCTTCTGCAGCGTGCTGGCGAACGCTGGCTGGCGAGCAGAACCCGATGACGGGGCGGTGGATCGTCACGCATCCAGGACACCGTCTGGAGAAACAGCCCCCTTGGAGTCCAAGGGGGCGCGCAGACAGGCGCAGGGATGTGGAAGGTGATACGCCGCGGCCCGCGAGGTGCGTGGCACATCGTGGGGCTGATGCGCGTATGCGCGTCAGTGCGCGGCCGTACCCTTCGCATCCATCTTGCTGGTCTGGTACAGCGCCAGCCCGATCCGCTTGATCAGGCCCAGCTGCTGTTCCAGCCACCACGCATGGTCTTCTTCGGTGTCCTTCAACTGCACCAGCAGCATGTCGCGGCTCACGAAGTCCTGGTGCTGCTCGCACAGCTTCATGCCGGCAGCCAGGTTGTTGCGCACGCTGTATTCGGTGTCCAGGTCCTTCTGCAGCATCTCCTCCACGGTCACGCCCGGCTCGAAGCCATGCGGACGCATGTCCGGGGTGCCACCGAGGAACAGGATCCGGCGCAGCAACGCGTCGGCGTGCTGGGTCTCTTCTTCCATCTCGTGGTTAAGGCGCTCGTACAGCGCCATCAGGCCCTGGTCTTCGTAGCGGCGCGAATGGATGAAGTACTGGTCACGCGCCGCCAGTTCGCCGCGCAGCAGTTCCTTCAGGCACGCGATCACGTCCGGGTTGCCTTTCATGTGGGGGTGCTCCTGATCAATCAATGCGCGCATGGTGCCCCATCCAGAATTCCAATGATCTAATCGGAATCAGTTGCAGTTGCGCTTGCAGCGGCCTCCATGTGGCGTTCACAGCCCCTACAATCCAACGCAGACCACCATCGGGGGATGCTGCATGCGTCGTTGGCTTACGCGGTTGCTGTGGCTGTCGCTGTTGCTCGGCGTCGTTCTCATCGCCACGCTGTGGTGGCTGCTGCGCGGCAGCCTGGCGCAACTGGACGGCGCGCTGCCGGTGGATGGCCTGCAGGCGCCGGCCAGCATCAGCCGCGACGCACGCGGGGTGGTCACCATCGACGCGGCCAGCCAGGCCGATGCGATGCGGGCGCTGGGGCTGGTGCATGCGCAGGAACGCTACTTCGAGATGGACCTGATGCGGCGCAGCGCCGCCGGGGAGCTGGCCGAGCTGTTCGGCCCGGCCGCCGTGCCGGTCGACCAGCGCATGCGCGTTCATCGCCTGCGCGCACGTACCCACGCCCACCTGGCCGAGGCCACCGGCACCGATCCCCTGCCCCTGCAGGCCTATGTGGCCGGGGTCAACCAGGGCCTGACCGACCTTCGGGTGCGGCCCTGGCCCTACCTGCTGCTGCGCCAGCGGCCCACCCCCTGGCTGGCCGAGGACAGCGTGCTGACCGGGTTGGCGATGTACGCCGACCTGCAGGACCCCACCAACCAGACCGAACTGGCCCTGGCGCGCATCCGCGCGGTGGTGCCGCCCGCGCTCTACGCCCTGCTCAGCCGCGACGGCAGCGAGTGGGATGCACCGCTGTTCGGCGCGCCACGCGGCAATGCGGTGCTGCCGGGACCGGATGCGGTGGACCTGCGCACGCCCGCCAGCGCGCTGTCGGCCAGCGCCGCCGGGCACGCCGACCCGGACGTGCACGGCAGCAACAACTTCGCCGTGGCCGGTGCGCTCACCGCCGATGGCCGCGCGATCCTGGCCGATGACATGCACCTCGGGCTGCGTGCGCCAGCGCTGTGGTTCCGGGTGCGGCTGCGCTACCCCGACGCGCAGGCGCCGGGCGGCACGGTCGACGTGAGCGGCTTCTCGCTGCCCGGGCTGCCGGCGATCGTGGTGGGCAGCAACGGCCACGTGGCGTGGGGGTTCACCAACAGCTACATCGACAACGCCGATTTCGTGCACGTACCAGCGCATGCGCCCGGCACCCTCGACGGCATCACCACCCACACCGAACGCATCCGCGTGGCCGGCCAGCCGGACACCGTGCTGCGCGTGCGCGAGACGGCCTGGGGGCCGATCCTGCACGAGCGTCCCGACGGCAGCGGCGAGGCACTGCGCTGGACCGCACAACTGCCCGGCGCGGTGCGCCTGGACTTCGCCGACATGGCGCGCGCGGGCAACCTGGACGATGCACTGCGGATCGCTGACCGTGCCGGCATCCCCACCCAGAACCTGCTGCTGGCCGACCGCCAGGGCCGCATCGCTTGGCGATTGATCGGGGCCCGCCCGGACCGCAGCGCGGACTGCCCGCCGGCCGGCGCGGCCACGCCGGTGGCCGCACACTGTGCACCGTGGCCGATCCGCAGCGACGCCTCGCCGGCGCTGGTGGACCCGGCCAACCACCGCTTGTGGACCGCCAACGGGCGCGTGCTCGATGGCAGCGCGCTGGCAGTGGCAGGCAACGGCGGCTATGACCTGGGGGCGCGCGGGCGTCAGATCCGCGACGGTTTGTCGGCGAAAGAGCGCTTCGACGAACGCGACCTGCTGGCCATTCAACTCGACGACCGCGCCGTGTTCCTGCAGCGCTGGTGGACGCTGCTGCGCCGAGTGGTGGAACACAGCGACGACCCGGCGCTGCAGCGGCTGGAACAGGCCAGCCGGCACTGGGAGGGGCACGCCGCCGCCGAGTCTGTGAGCTACCGGATGACGCGTGGCTTCCGCGGCATGGTGCTGGACAGCGTGTCGGCGGGCCTGTTGGCACCGGCGAAGCAGCGCCTGGGCGATGCCTACCTGGAGCCGCGCCTGGCGCAGATCGAGGGCGTGCTCTGGCCGCTGGTCAACGAACGCCCGGCGCACCTGCTGCCACCGCCGTATGCCAGTTGGGAAGCACTGCTGGCCGACGCCGCCCGGCGCCTGGAGGCCGACCTGGCCGCGCAGGGACCAAACCTGGCCGAGCGCAGCTGGGGCGAGCGCAACACCGCCGCGATCTGCCACCCGGTCAGCCGCGCCCTGCCCGCCGTTGCCCGGCCGTGGCTGTGCATGCCGACCGACCGCCTGCCCGGCGACCGCGACATGCCCCGCGTGCAGGGCCCTGCGTTTGGCGCGTCGCAGCGCATGGTGGTGTCACCCGGGCACGAAGCCGACGGCATCATCCACATGCCCGGCGGCCAGAGCGGGCACCCATTGTCACCGTTCTGGGGCGCGGGGCACGAGGACTGGGTCAACGGCACGC
Organism: Stenotrophomonas sp. 364; assembly: GCF_009832905.1. Lineage (NCBI taxonomy): Bacteria > Pseudomonadati > Pseudomonadota > Gammaproteobacteria > Lysobacterales > Lysobacteraceae > Stenotrophomonas > Stenotrophomonas sp. 364. Next base: position 1,204,749 of record NZ_CP047135.1, on the reverse strand, counting down.
CCACACCGTTCCTGCCCGGCGCGACGGTGCATACGCTCAGGTTGGTGCCGACGCGGGAATGACGGGGTCGCCGGAGGGTGACGGCGTAGCCGACCAACGGTCGGCTCTACCGCGAGGTGGCACCGCCCACCGCCGGCTTCAGCGTCGGCAACGTTCGATCAGGCTCAACAACGGCCCGGTCATCGCCGTGGTGACCAGCGCCATGATGACCAGCACCGCGAACAGGCGGTCGCCGAGGAAACCCAGTTCGTACCCCAGGTTCAGCACGATCAGCTCCATCAGGCCGCGGGTGTTCATCAACGCGCCCAGCTTCCACGCCTCATGGGTGCCCATGCCCGCGCTGCGCGCCGCGCTCCAGGTACCGAACAGCTTGCCCAGCGTGGCCACCGCGATCACCACCACGCACAGCAGCAAGTCGCTGGCCTGCAGCGCATCGGCACGCATGCGCAGACCGGTCATGGCAAAGAACAGCGGCAGCAGCAGCGTGACCGCGAACGGTTCGACCTTGGTGGCCACCGTATGCCGCAGGGTGGCGTTGCCCGACACCGCCACGCCGGCGGCGAACGCGCCAAACAGCGCATGGATGCCCAGCATTTCAGTGACCAGCGCGCAGCCCAGCGCCATCAGCAGCATCACCAGCAGCCAGCGGCCTTCCTGGCCGGCTGCAATCATCTGCCGCGAGAACCACGGCCGCACCAGGCCCAGCATCACACCGACGAACACCACCACACACACCAGGTTGAGCGCCGCCGGCACCCAACCCTGTGCCTGCGCGGCCGCCACGATCAGCGCCAGCAGGCACCACGCGGTGGCATCGCCGAGCGCGGCGCAGGCGATGGCGGTCTGGCCCAACGGCGTGCTGGTCATGCCCCGGTCGGCCAGGATCCGCAGCAGCACCGGGAACGCGGTGATGCTCAGTGAAATGCCCACAAACAGGGCGAAGCCGGTAAACCCGATCCCGCTGGGTGCGTGCGCGCCGTACAACCAGATCGCCAGGGCCACGCCCAGTAAGAACGGCACCGCGATACCGGCATGGCTGACCACGAACGCAAACCGTCGGCGGCCGCGCAGCCCGCCCAGGTCCAGTTCGGCACCGGCCACCAGCAGGAACATCAGCACGCCCAGCTGGCTGAGCAGCCCCAGCGACCCCAGCGAGGCGGCCGGAAACAGCGCGCCGTGCACCTGCGGCAACAGCGCCCCCAATACCAGCGGGCCCATCATCAGCCCGGCGGCCATCTCGCCGATCACGCCCGGTTGGCCAAAACGCCGGAACAGCCAGCCGGCGCCCTTGGCCACCAGCAGCAGCACCAGCAGCTGCATCAGGAACAGGCCCAGCGGGGCGTGCAGGTGCGCGGCCCAGTCGGCGCCCAGCGACGATTGCGCCCGTTCTACCTGCACCGCCACCGTCGGGCCGGCGTACCGCGCCAGGCCCAGGCCTACCAGCAACGGCAACCCCACCCAGCCCAGGTACCGCCAGGCCAGCCCGCCGCGGCGCATGCCGCCGGTGGTATCTGCTTCCATTCCCGATCCCCATCGATTGACGGAGCGATTCTACGGGCTGGCGGCATTCCCGCCAGCCCTGCCGCGTGCGATCAGGCCAGCGCCTGCTCGTGCACCCCGGCCACTGCACGCCCCGACGGATCGGCCATCGTGGCGAAGCTGGCGTCCCAGGCGATCGCCGCCGGCGAGGAGCACGCGATCGACTTGCCACCGGGCACCGTTTCCGCCGCGGCCTGGGTCGGGAAGTACTGCTCGAACACGTGGCGGTAGTAGTACGCCTCCTTGGTCTGCGGCGGGTTGTGCACGAAGCGCTTGTCGGCCGCGGCCATCACCCGGTCGCTGATCTGCGCCTCGGCGTGCGCCTTCAGCCCGTCGATCCAGCCATAGCCGACGCCATCGCTGAACTGCTCCTTCTGCCGCCACAGGATCGACTCGGGCAGGTACCCTTCGAACGCTTCGCGCAGCACCGCCTTTTCGATCCGGCGTGCGCCCTGCGGTCCCTGCCCGACCATCTTGTGTTTGGCGTCGATGCGCATGGCCACATCGAGGAATTCGCGGTCCAGGAATGGCACGCGCGGCTCCACGCCCCAGGCCATCATCGACTTGTTGGCGCGCAGACAATCGTAGTTGTTGAGCGCATCGAGCTTGCGCACCAGCTCTTCGTGGAATTCGCGTGCGTTGGGTGCCTTGTGGAAGTACAGGTAGCCGCCGAAGATCTCGTCGCTGCCCTCGCCGGACAGCACCATCTTTACCCCCATTGCCTTGATCCGCCGCGCCAGCAGGAACATCGGCGTGGAGGCGCGGATGGTGGTGACGTCGTAGGTTTCCACGTGGCGGATCACCTCCGGCAGTGCGTCCAGGCCTTCTTCGAAGGTGTACTCGAAGCCGTGGTGCACGGTGCCCAACGCCTCGGCGGCGATGGCCGCGGCGGCCAGGTCCGGCGAGCCCTTCAAGCCGATGGCGAACGAATGCAAGCGCGGCCACCACGCTTCGCTCTGGTCGCCATCCTCGATGCGGTGCCGTGCGTAGCGCGCGGCCACGGCCGCCACCAGCGAGGAATCCAGGCCGCCGGACAGCAGCACGCCGTAGGGCACGTCGGTCATCAGCTGGCGGTGCACCGCGCGCTCGAAGGCTTCGCGCAGTTCCACCCGGTCGGCCTCCACGCCTTCCACCGCGTCGTAGTCACGCCACGGGCGCTCGTAGTAGCGGGTGAGCGTATCGGTGGCGCTGTCGTACCAGTGGCCCGGCGGGAACTGCGCGGCATCGGCGCAGATGTCCACCAGCGACTTCAGCTCCGAGGCGACCACCAGGCGGCCGTCCTTGTCGTGGCCCCAGTACAGCGGCACCACGCCGATCGGATCGCGCGCGATCAGCACGCGCTGCTGGTCGCGGTCCCACAGCGCGAAGGCGAAGATGCCGTTGAGGCGGTTGAGGAACGAGGCCGGGCTGTCCTCGCGGTACAGCGCGTTGATCACCTCGCAGTCCGAACCGGTCTGGAACGCGTAGGGCTGGGCCAGCTCGGCCTTCAGTTCGGTGTGGTTGTAGATCTCGCCGTTGACCGCCAGGGCCAGCTGGCCGTCCGCCGACAGCAGCGGCTGCGAGCCGCCGGCCGGGTCGACGATGGCCAGCCGCTCATGCACCAGGATGGTGCCGGCATCGACGTACACCCCGCTCCAGTCCGGGCCGCGATGGCGTTGGCGCTGGGAAAGGTCCAGCGCATGGCGGCGCAGGGTGGGAAGGTCGTCGCCGGCCTGCAGGCCGAAAATACCGAAGATCGAACACATGGGAACAGCTCCTGATGATGGGGGAATACACGGGGTGCATGCGTTCGAGCGGCCATAAAAAAACCCGCATCGGACGATGCGGGTTTTCTGGAGTCCGGGCGTGGTACGTGTACTAGCCCTGATCGCAGTCCCGCATCGGCCGCGCACGATTATTCGCGCGCAGATTGCTGCGGTTGGTATTGGTGACGGCGGTGGCCAGGAACGAGGACATGGATCGACCGTAACCGGGTTTTAGCGGCCGTGCAACTGTTGCGATGGCAACCATGCGCGCCCCGGCACCGCGCGGGTACAGCCGACGGGGGCGATAATCACGCCCCCCTGTGCACGACCCGGCTGGAATGACCCTTCGCATCGGACGCATCGCCCCACGCCTGGGCGGCACCGCCCTCACCCTTGTCCTGGCCGCCTGCGCCAGCACGCCCTCGCGCACTCCTGCCCCCCTGGTCCACGAGGTGGAGGCCAAGGCCGCCGACGGACGCTTCGACAGCGCCTGGGAAGCCGCCCGCACCTATGAACGGTTCAACGACCCGCGCGCCGTGGGCTGGTACGAGCGTGCCGCGGCAGCGACGCCGTGGACGTTCCACAACCCGCAGGCCGAAGAGGCGCTGGGCCGGATCTGGACCAACGGCGAGCTGCTGCATGCCGACGGGCCCAACGTGGTCCAGGGCACCGCGCTGCGCCCCTCGCCGCGCCGGGCCGAGCGCTGGTACCGCACCGCAGCCGGGCACGGCAATCCGATGGCCATGCTGATGCTGGCCCGGTTCCATCGCGAGCGGGGCGAAGCGGCCAGCGCGCTGCGCTGGGACCTGCGCGCGACGATCTACAACCACATGCCCTCCGAATCGTCGCGGCTGCCGCTGGCCATCGCGCCGCAGGACGGTGCGCTGCACCCGCGGGTGGTCGACATCCAGCGGCGCGCACGGCGCGGCGACGCCGATGCCCAGGTGGACCTGGGCACGCTGTACGAAACCGGGATGGGCGGCCTGCCCCGCGATGGCCACCAGGCACTGCGCTGGTATCGGCAGGCGGGCGACCAGGGCAATGTCTACGGGCAGTACTTCAGCGGGCTGCTGCTCGGCCGCGGCCGCGCGGGCGTGACCCGCGACCTGGACGCCGCCGCCGGCTGGTTCGCCAAAGCCGAGGCCCAGCAGTTCTACCTGGCCGGCGAATCGTACTGGCGCGAGCGGATCAAAGCGCCGTTCTGGACCTTCGACTGACCCCGACCCGGTAGAGCCGACCGTTGGTCGGCTGCCCGCCCAGACCGGTAGAGCCGACCGTTGGTCGGCTGCACGTGCCGGCATCAACGGCAGCCGACCAACGGTCGGCTCTACCGCGTATTCCGCGCTGGAAGGTCTGTACACACTCCGCCGCTGCCTTCAAGACTGCCGCCTGCGCCGCCCATCACCCAGAATGCCCGCATGACCACCGCCCTTTTCCGCGACGACACCATCACCCGCGCGCGCATGCAGACGATCATTGCCGCGCATCCGCGTGCGGCCGTCTTCGAAGGCTGCATCTTCGACCACGGCGACTTTTCGCGCCTGGACATGGACGGCTTCCAGTTCAACCAGTGCTCGGTCGCCGGTGCGAACTGGCTGGCCGCGTCGCTGGAGGAAAGCCAGTGGCTGAAATGCCGCGGCGGGCAGTGCGATTTCAGTTCCGCGCTGCTCAGCGATGCGCGCTTCTCGCATTGCGATCTCAACAACAGTCACTGGCGTCGCGCCACGCTGTCCTCGGTGCAGTTCCACGACTGCAAGCTCACCGGCGCACACCTGCAGGAAGTAACCGGCTGGGCGCTGGAGTTCCGCGATTGCCTGCTGGTCAGTGCCGACCTGCGCGGGCTTTCGTTCCGCAAGGCCGACCTGCAGGGCATGGATTTTTCGGATGCGGAACTGTCCGGCTGTGACTTCCGCGATGCGGTGTTCACCGGCGGCAGCCTGCGCAACGCACAGACCCGGCTGACCCGGTTCGAGGGCGCCGACCTGCGCGGTACCGACATCAGCGGACTCAACGTGATGGACGCCAAGCTGTTCAAGAAGGCGGTGATTTCGCAACGGCAGGCCGCCGCAGCGCTGGCCGCGTTCGGCTTGATCGTGGCCTAGGACGAACCGACCCACGGTCGGTTCCTGCCCGCGGCCGCCCCGGCCGGCATGACCGCCATCGTCCGACGGTGGATTCCACCCGCCGGCCTCAGGCCAGCAAGCGCTCGATCAGCCGCTGGTACAGCGCCGGCAGCTGTTCCAGATCGGCCACCCGCACGTTCTCGTCCACCTGGTGGATGCTGGCATTGACCGGCCCCACTTCGATGCACTGCGCGCCCAGCGGCGCGATGAAGCGCGCGTCGGAGGTGCCGCCGCCGGTGCTTTCTTCCGGCGGTGCGCCGGCGAACGCGCCCAGCACCTCACGCGCCACACGTCGCAGGGTGCCTTCGGGGGTGTAGAACGGCTCGCCGCTGCGGTGCCATTTCAGCGCGTAGTCCAGGCCATGCGCATCCAGCAGCGCGCCAATGGCCTGTTCCAGCATCGGCGCGTTCCAGTGCGGGTTGTAGCGCAGGTTGAACAGCACCTGCAGCTCGCCCGGAATCACGTTGTTGGCACCGGTGCCGGCGTGGATGTTGGAGACCTGCAGGCTGGTCGGCGGGAAGCTCTCGAAGCCATCGTCCCAGTGCCGTGCGGTGAGTTCCGCCAGTGCCGCAGCGGCCAGATGGATCGGATTGCGCGCCTTGTCCGGATAGGCCACATGACCCTGCACGCCCTTCACCGTCAGCGTCGCTGACAGGCTGCCGCGGCGACCCACGCGCAGCAGGTCGCCCAGCACCGCAGTGGAGGACGGCTCGCCGGTGATGCACCAGTCGATAGCCTGGCCGCGTTCGCGGAAGATGTCGGCCACGCGACGCACACCGTCGATGGCGTCGCCTTCCTCGTCGCTGGTCAGCAGCACGGCCAGCGTGCCCGGATGCTCCGGATGGGCGGCCACGAACTGCTCGGCGGCGACCACGAACGCGGCCACGCTGCCTTTCATGTCGGCCGCGCCGCGCCCGTACAGCACGCCGTCACGAATCTGCGGATCGAACGGATCATTCGTCCAGGCCTCGACCGGCCCGGTGGGCACCACGTCGGTATGCCCGAGCAGCACCAGCACCGGCGCGCCCTGCCCGTGCGTGGCCCACAGATTGTCGACCTCGCCCAGGCGCAGGTGTTCGCAGTGGAAGCCGCCAGCCGCCAGCCGCGCAGCGAGCAACCGCTGGCATCCGGCGTCGTCGGGGGTGACCGACCTCCGTGCGATCAGGTCGCAGGTCAGCGCAAGCACATCGCTCACGCGCCGACCCCGAACCGCTGCTTGAAGCCGTTGTCAGTGAACCCCTGGGTCATGACGCCATCGGCGGTGACCACCACCGGGCGCTTGATCAGCTGCGGGTGCTCGCGCAACAGCAGCTTCCACTCGGCATCGGACGCGGCCGCCTTGCGGTTGTCCGGCAGCTGCCGCCAGGTGGTCGACGATTTGTTGACCAGGGCAGCGAAGCCGCCGGCCTGCCCGGCCCAGTCGACCAGCGTTTCCGGTGTCGGCTTCGCTTCGCGGTAGTCGACAAACGCATACGGCACCGCGAAACGGTCCAGCCACTTGGTGGCCTTCTTGCAGGTGTCGCAGTTCTTCAACCCATACACGGTGGTGGTCATGGCAGGACTCAGTCGGCCAGGCCGCGCAGCAGGTCGTTGACGCTGGTCTTGCTGCGGGTCTTGGCGTCCACCTGCTTGACGATCACCGCGCAGTACAGCGAGTGCGAGCCGTCCTTGGACGGCAGCTGGCCGGACACCACCACGCTGTACGGCGGTACCGAACCGTAGCTGATCTCGCCGGTGGCGCGGTTGTACACGCGGGTGCTCTGGCCCAGGAACACGCCCATGCCGATCACGCTGTGATGGCCGACCACGAAGCCTTCCACCACTTCCGAACGGGCGCCGATGAAGCAATGGTCTTCGATGATGGTCGGGCTGGCCTGCAGCGGCTCGAGCACGCCGCCAATGCCGGCGCCGCCGGACAGGTGGCAATGCTTGCCGATCTGCGCGCACGAACCCACCGTGGCCCAGGTGTCCACCATGGTGCCCTCGCCGACGTAGGCGCCGATGTTGGTGAAGCTTGGCATCAGCACCACGTCCTTGCCGAAATACGTGCCGCGACGGGCAATCGCACCCGGCACCACGCGCACGCCGGCGCGGCGGAACTTGGCCTCGTCGAAACCGGCGAAGCGCGATTCCACCTTGTCCCAGAACGGTGCGGGACGCGCATCGACCACGGCCATGTCGTTGACGCGGAAGTACAGCAGCACCGCCTTCTTCAGCCACTCGTTGACCTTCCAGCCGCCGTGGCCATCGGGCTCGGCAACGCGGAACTCACCGGTTTCCAGGCCGTCGATGACGCGCCCGACCAGCGGCTTGGTCGAGCCTTCCAGCTCATGCAGGGTGAGCGTGGCACGGCGCTCGAAGGCGCTCTCGATGCCGAACTTCAGCTCTTCCACGCCCGGCGTGGCCGGCTTGCGCAGCGACTTGCGGGCAATGGTGGCGTCGCGGCTGGCGCTGCGCTTGGCCGCACTCTCGGCCGGGGTGGCGGCCTTGCTGGCCGGGGTCTTCTTCGCAGCGGCCTTCTTCACCGCCGGCACCTTGGCGGCGGCAACGGGCTTCTTCACAGCGGCCGGTGCGGCAGCAGTCTTCTTGGCTGCCGCGGTCTTGGCGGCAGTCTTCTTGGCGGGCTTGGTGGCCATCAGTGGGGGTCTCCGGCGTTGCGATCGGGGTCCAGGCACGCGAGCATCGCGTCGTGCAGCTGCTGCCTGGCAGATTCGGTAAGGGGGTGGTCGTGCTCATCGCTGATCACGAACATGTCTTCGGCGCGCTCGCCGAAGGTGGCGATGCGCGCGTCGTGCACGCGCAGTCGCTGGTTGCGCAGTACGAACGCCACGTCGGCCAGCAGGCCGGGGCGGTCGGGCGCGATCAGGCTGAAACGGGTGCCGGGGCTGCCATCGCTGCCGTCGCGGAACTCGATGCGCGGCGCAAAACGGAAATGCCGCAACTGGCGCGGAATCACCCGGCGCGAGGGTCGCAGGCGGGTCAGGTCACCGGCCAGCGCATCGCGCAGCGCCGCCTCCAGGCGCGGCGCGTCACCGTCGGCGAAGCTGTCGGCCGGGGTGACTTCGAAGGTATCGAAGATGGTATCGACCGGGCCATCCAGCACGCGCGCACGGTGAATGCCGTAGCCCTTGCGGTCCAGCGTCATCACGATCGCGGCGAACAGGCCATCCCGGTCGGGCGACTGCACGAACACTTCCAGCGCGTGGTCGTCCGGGGTGATCCGGCGCACCTTGACCAGGGTCTGGCCAGGCTTCACCGGCACCAGCGCGGCGGCCTGCCAGGCCAGCTGCTCCGGGCGCAGGCGGATGAAACTTTCGTCAGGCATCACCGCGAACTGGCGATCGATGGTGGCGTCGTCGTAGCCGCGCTCGCGCACCAGCGCACGCACCGAATCACGCGCTTCGGCAACCCGCTCGGCGGCCGGCATCTGATTTTCCAGGCCGTCGCGCAGCGCGCGCCGTGCGGCGAAATACAGGTCCGCCAGCAGCCGGTCCTTCCACGCATTCCACAGCTTGGGGCTGGTGCCGGCGATATCAGCGCAGGTCAGCAGGTACAGGTAGTCCAAGCGGTCGCGGCTGCCCACCAGCGTGGCGAAGCGGTGGATCACCTCCGGGTCGGAGATGTCCTGCTTCTGCGCGGTCACCGACATGCGCAGGTGCTGTTCCACCAGCCACGCCACCAGCTCGGTGTCCGAACTGCTCAGCGCATGCGCCTGGCAGAACGCGCGCGCATCCACCGCGCCCAGTTCGGAGTGGTCGCCACCGCGCCCCTTGGCAATGTCATGGAACAGTCCGGCCAGCAGCAGCAGCTCGGGCTTGCGCAGGCGCGGCCACACTTCGTGGGCGATCGAGAAGCGGTCGTCGGCGCGGCTGCTGGCGAACAGGCCGATGTTCCGCAGCACCATCAGCGTATGCTGGTCCACGGTGTACACATGGAACAGGTCGAACTGCATCCGCCCGGACACCTGCGCGAAGGCCGGTACCCACTGGCCCAGCACGCCGAGGCGTGCCATGCGTGCCAGCGTGTCGACCGCGCGCGGGCTGCGCAGCAGCGCCATGAACTGCTCGCGGGCCGCGACGCTGGCATCGGTGTAGGCCGGCAGCTCCGGCAGCGCTTCGGCCAACGCACGCGCGGTCAGCGAATGCAGGCCGCGCACGTCGGGGTTGTAGGCCCAGCTGGAAAACAGCGCGAACACCTGTTCGATGTCGCCCTGCGGCCAGCGTGCATCGTTGGCGGCCAGGTAGCCGCGGCGCAGCGAGAAGCCCACGCTGACCGGCTCGGGCACCGCTTCGCCGTCGAACTGTTCCTCGAAGCGCTGCAGCAGTCGGTCGCTGATCCGCCGCACCACGCTGGCGCTGCGGTAGAAGCCCTGCATCATTTTTTCAACCGCCAGGCTTTCGAGGTCGTCCTCGAAGCCCAGGCCGGTGGCCAGGGTTTTCTGGTAATCGAAGCGCAGGCGTTCTTCGGGCCGGTTGGCCACCAGGTGCAGGCCGAAGCGCAGCCGCGCCAGCGCGCAGCGTTCGCGCTTCAGCGCGGCCGCTTCGTCGGCGCCCAGGTGGCCCAGCCCTACCAGCGCTTCCAGGTCGCGCACGCCGAACGCGCGCAGGGCCATCCAGCCCAGCGTATTGAGGTCACGCAGCCCGCCCGGGCCGTCCTTGATGTCCGGTTCCAGATTGTCGGCGGTGTCGCCGAAGCGCTGGTGGCGGGCCAGCAGTTCCTCGCGCTTGGCCAGGAAGAATTCGCGCGGCGGCCACAGTCCGTCGGTGTTGACCGCGGCCTTCAGCGCGAGGCGTGCCGCCTCATCGGCCAGCAGCGGCCGCGACTCGATCAGCGCGGTCATCACGGTCTGGTCGGCGCTGGCATCGATGCACTCGGCGGCCGAGCGCACCGCGTGGCTGACCGGCAGCCCGCAATCCCAGAGCAGCGCAAACAGGCGCGCCAGGCTGGATTCGTGCTGGCGCTGGTGGGCGGGTTCGCCGAACACCAGCAGGTCGATATCCGAGCGCGGGAACAGTTCACCGCGTCCGTACCCGCCCACGGCAAACAGCGCCAGGCCACTGCCGGCAGGCAGGCAACGCTGCCACGCCAGCCGAATCAGGTGGTCGGCCGCACGCGCGCGCAACGCCAGCAGGCGCTCGATGTTGTCGCCCTGGTCGAAGCGGCGGTACAGCCGAGCGTCGGTCTGCTGCAGCGATTGCCGCGCCAGCGCCGACCAGTCCAGGTCGGTGACGGACGCTGCCGGCGCGTCCAGCATCGGGCTCGCCGGCAACATGCTCAGACCTGCGATTCGCCGGGCGAGAGGGTCAGCACGTCCACGCCGGTCTCGGTGACCGCGATCATGTGCTCCCACTGTGCCGACAACTTGCGGTCCTTGGTCACCACGGTCCAGCCATCGGGCAGCACCTTGTTGTAGCGGGTGCCCTCGTTGATCATCGGTTCGATGGTGAAGGTCATGCCCGGCTGCAGCACCAGGCCCTGGCCCGGACGGCCGTAATGCACCACCTGCGGCTCATCGTGGTAGACCTTGCCGATACCGTGGCCGCAGTACTCGCGCACGACACTGAAGCGCTCGCCTTCGGCCAAGGTCTGGATGGCATGGCCGATGTCGCCCAGGGTGGCGCCCGGCTTCACCGCACGGATACCGGCCCACATGGCCTGGTAGGTGGTGTCCACCAGGCGCTTGGCCATCGTCGACGGCGTACCGGCGTAGTACATGCGGCTGGTGTCGCCGTGCCAGCCGTCCTTGATCACGGTGACGTCGATGTTGACGATGTCGCCGTCCTTGAGGACCTTGGCTTCGCTCGGAATGCCGTGGCAGATCACGTTGTTGACCGACGTGCAGACCGTCTTGGGGAAGCCACGGTAGCCGACGTTGGCCGGCGTGGCCTTCTGCACGTTGATGATGTGGTCGTGGCAGATGCGGTCCAGCTCTTCGGTCGTCACGCCGGGCTTTACATACGGGGTGACGATGTCGAGCACCTCGCTGGCCAGGCGGCCGGCGATGCGCATCAGTTCGATTTCCTCGGGGGTTTTCAGATTCACGCTCATGGCGCCCATTATCGCCGATCCGGGACCAATCTGAACGGGATCGGGTGGAACGCTGGACAGCCGGGATTGGGCCACCCCTGGTCAGGTAACTGAACAAGCGTGATGCATATCGCAGAACGCGACCTTGTGCCGAAAACGGCCATTGATTGGGCCATATCTGCACGGTCCGGAAACAAGATAGAACCTATAACCGGGACAGGAAGCAGTAGCAGTCCGGCAGCATCGTGTTGTTCAGCAAGGACCGTTGTCCAAGGAGCATGCCCATGCGATTTCTCCGCACTACCGTACTCAGCCTGGCCGTTGCCAGCCTCGCCGCGCCCGCCCTGGCGGCCGATACCACCACCTTCAACGTCAAGATCATCATCACCAAGGCGTGCACGATCACCGCCGCAGCGGCCACCGACGTGGACTTTGGCTCGGCCCTGTCCACCGCCACCGCCCCGTCCAACGCACAGGGCACCATCACCGCCCAGTGCTCGGCCCTGACCCCGTACACGGTTGCCCTGAATGCAGGCGCCAACGCCGGCACCGCCAATGACGTGACCACCCGGCGCATGAAGAACACCGACGCCAGCGTGACCGCCAACAATTTCGTGGGCTACCAGCTCTACCGCGATGCCGCGCACACCAACGTGTGGGGCGCCACCACCGGCACCAACACGGCCGCCGGCATCGGCATCGGCACCGGCCTGGCGCAGACGCTGAACGTCTATGGGCAGATCGCCAACCCCAGCGTCAACAACGCCGCTGCGGGCAACTACCAGGACACCATCACCGCCACCATCACCTACTGAGGGTCCGCGCCATGCCGATTTCCGCAGGGCGATGCCCGTGGCGGTTCGGGTACGCGGCCCTTGGCTGGTGGTGGCTGCTGATGGGGAGCGCCACCGCCGCAAGCCTGCAGGTCGCCCCTACGTCATTGCAGCTCACGCCGCGCCAGAACGCCGACGCGCTGTGGCTCACCAACAGCGGCACCGCACCGGTCCAGGTGCAGGTGCGGGTGTTCGAGTGGCGCCAGGACAGCGGCCAGGACCAGCTTCTGCCCACCACGGAACTGCAGGTCAGCCCACCCATGCAATCGCTGGCCGCCGGCCAGCAACAGCTGATCCGGGTGGTGCGCAGCGACCCTGCCCCGCCCGCCGCGCAACGCGCTTACCGGGTGGTGGTGGACGAACTGCCCAGCGCGGTGCCGCAGGGCACCGGCATGCAGTTCGTGCTGCGCTATTCGATGCCGGTGTTCATCCAGCCCGCCGGCGACGCCCCGCTCAAGCACGCGCTGCAGGCCCGTCTGCTGCGGCTGGATGACGGGCGCCCGGCGCTTGAGGTGCACAACAGCGGCAACAGCTACGCGCAACTGGCCGATGTCGGCCTGGGCAGTGCGGATCGCCCGCAGATCGTGCACCCCGGCCTGCTCGGCTATGTGCTTGGCGGACAAACCATGCACTGGCCGCTGGATGTTCCGGCGGCCCGCCTGGCAGGCGCCACGTTCTCGGCGAAGATCAATGGCGAGTCGGCCCAGACGCCGCTGCCCGTCGCGCCTGCGGCTCGCTGAGGCCTGCATGCGGATGCTGCTCACCGCGACGCTGGCACCGTGCGCGGCGAACGCGGCCGACGCGGACATTGGCGTGTCCGGCGAGGCCCTGCTGCCGCCGCCCACGCCGCTCACCGCTGCGCAGACGCTGTATCTGGAGGTGACCCTCAACCAGGCCCCGCGCGGGTTGCTGCCCTTCACCGAACTGCAGGGCCGGTTGATGGCCTCGCCCGCGACACTGCGCCAACTGGGTTTTTCGGCCCGGGGCGAGGAACCGGTGGCGCTGGACCTGCTCAGCGGCGTGGTGGTGCGCTACGACGCGGGGCTGCAGACGCTGTCGCTCGACGTGCCGCTGGAGCAGCTGTCGCTACCGACCACGCGGCTGGAGCGCCCGGCCGATACCGCACCGGCGGCCGCGGCATCCCCCGGCGCGCTGCTCAACTACGACGTGTACGGCAGCCACACCGAAGGCGGCGGCAACCTCGCCCTGACCACCGAACTGCGCCTGTTCGGGCTCGGGCGCGGCGTGTTCGAATCCAGCGCGCTGCTGCGCACCTACCAGGATCCGGAGGACCGCCAGTGGCGGGGGGAAAGCGTGCGCCTGGATACCGCATGGCGACTGGATTTCCCCGATACGGCCGTCACCCTGACCGTCGGCGACTTCTACAGCGGCTTCGTCGACTGGAGCCGACCGGTGCGCATGGGCGGCGTACAGGTCGGACGCAACTACGGCCTGCAACCCTATCGCGTGCTGACTCCCACCCCGACCTTCCTCGGCGAGGCGGTGGTGCCCTCCAATGTGGAGCTGTATGTGGACGGCCTGCGCCAGTACAACGGCGAGGTCCCGGTCGGCCCGTTCCAGCTGGCCGCGCAACCGGGCATCAGCGGCACCGGTAACGCCCAGGTGGTCATCACCGACGCGTTCGGCCGCATGCAGACACTGGACTTCGCGTTCTACGGCGCCCAGCAGCTGCTGGCCAAGGGGTTGTCGGACTGGTCGGCGGGTGTGGGGCGGATGCGCCGCGACTACGGCATACGCTCGTTCGGCTACGAATCGCCGGTGATCGGCAGCGCGACCTGGCGCCACGGTGCCAGCGACAGCTTCACCGCCGAGGCGCATCTGGAAGGCGGCGGCGGAGTGTTCAATGGCGGTGCCGGTGGCTGGTGGCTGCTGGGCGGCGCCGGCGTACTCAACGCCGCCTACGCGCACAGCCGCATGGATGGCCTGCAGGGCGGCCAGTACTCGCTGGGATACAGCTGGAACAACCGCCGCCTCAACCTCAACCTGCTCACCCGGCGCACCCATGGCGACTACCGCGACCTGGGCGCGCTGCAGAACGCGTTGCCGCCGGACATCAGCGAACAGGCCACCGTCGGCATCAACCTGGAGCGCGCCGGCTCGCTCAGCGCCAGCTACCTGCGGCTGCGCTATCCCGACGGCGATGACAACCGTTACGCCAGCCTGTTCTGGTCACGCAGCTTCGGCGAGCGCTGGTCGGCCTACCTGTCGTTCAACCAGAATTTGTCCGACAGCGACGACCGCAGCGCCTACCTGTCGGTGTCGGCCGCGCTCGGCCGCAACCGACAGAGCAGCGTGTCGGCGCAGCGCAACGGCGAGCGCATGACCTACGTGGCCGATCTGTCCCAACCGGTGCCGGGCGATGGCAGCCAGGGCGGGGTTGGCTGGCGCGTGCAGGCACGCGGTGGCGACGATGGCGCAGGCGGGCTGGCCGAACTGGGCTGGCTCAACCGGGTAGGCCGCTACGCGCTGGGCTATTCGCGGCAGGGCGATTTCGATTACGGCTATGCCAACGCCAGCGGCAGCCTGGTGTGGATGGGCGGGCACCTGTTCGCCGCGCGCGAGGTGACCGATGCATTCGCGCTGGTCTCCACCGACGGCCATCCCGGCATCCCGGTGCGGCTGGAAAACCGTCTGATCGGCAGCACCGACCGCAACGGCCTGCTGCTGGTGACCTCGCTGCTGTCCTGGCAGCGCAACCGGCTCTCGATCGACACCCTGGACCTGCCCGCGGACATGCGCGCCGACCGCGTGGACGCCTGGGTCACCCCGCGCCAGAGCGCCGGGCTGGGCGTGGACTTCGGCCTGCGCCGCACCCTGGCCTGGAGCGTGGTGCTGCAGGATGCCGCCGGCCTGCCGCTGCCGGTGGGCAGCACCGTGCTGCTGCCCGGCGGGCGTACCGCCACCGTGGGCTACGACGGCGAAACCTACCTGGAAGACGTGGCGTTGCCGGCCGACCTGCAGGTGCAGCTGCCGGACGGCCGCTGCAGCGTGCGGCTGGCCCCGGCCGTGGCCCCCACCTCGCCCGGCACCACGCGGATCGGCCCGCTGCGCTGCCTGCCGGTACCGGCGCGATGAACACCGTGCGGTTGATCGCCCTGCCGCTGGTACTGGCACTGGCCTGCCTTGTCGCCCCGGCCCGCGCCGATACCACCTGCACCGCCACCGCGCCGACCGCACTGGCATTCGGCACCATCACCAACGGTGCCGCCACCGCGACCAACGCCATGACCAGCTTCACCATCACCTGCACCACCGCCGCACTGAGCGTCCTCGGCAGCGCCAGCGTGCGCGCCTGCCTGAAGATCGGCACCGGCAGTACCGGCAGCACCCTGCTGCCGACCCGCAGCATGACCAACGCCAGCGCCGACCCGATGGCCTTCCAGCTGTACACCAATGCGGGGCGCACCACCGTATGGGGCGCGGTGCCCGGCGGGACGCCGCCCGCGGCGGTGGTCACGCTCAGCTACGGCGTGCCCCTGCTTACCGGCGGCAGCGGCGCCCAGACCATCACCGTGTACGGGCAGGTGCCGGCCGCGCAGGTGTTGTCGGCCGGCAGCTTCGCCAGCAGCTTCACCGCCGCCAACGTCAGCCTGGAATACGCCTACAACGAGAGCATCATCGGCACCGCGCAGCCGCCGGCGCTGTGCACCACGGCCAGTGGCGTCAGTGGCTACAAGACCGCCGACAGCGCCTTCCCGTTCACCGTCAGCGCCAACGTGCTGCCCCAGTGCAGCACCTACGTCACCACCGACATGGATTTCGGCAGCAATGCCGGGGCGATCACCGCCAACCTGGACCGCACCTCCACCATCGGCCTGACCTGCATCAACCGCACCGCCTACAGCATCGGCCTGGACAACGGGCAGAGCGCGCAGGGCACCACCCGGCGCATGCGCTTTACCGCGCCGGACAGCAGCGTCTACTACATTCCCTACGAGCTGTACCGCGACCCGGCCCGCTCGCAGCGCTGGGGCAACACCCTCAACACCGACACCCAGTCCGGCACCGGCAACGGCGCGGCGCAGACGCTCACGGTGTACGGACGGGCTCCGCCGACCAGTGGCGCGATTCCGGCCCAGGGCAGCTACAACGACGTGATCACCGTCACTATCACTTATTGAACTAGTCGACACATCTATTCAAGCGGCTGCAATCACGGCCGTTAACGGTCGCATCCCCCGTCGTGCGATGTTCGATGCCCCCGCGATCGCCCTCCTTCGCTTTGGCCGGCCTGCTGGCCCTGTGTGCCGCCGCATCGTCCGCCACTGCCCGCCCCGCCACCGGCGGCAGCGCCGGGCTGCGGATCGGGGTGCGGATCGTCGCCGACTGCAGCCGCCCCGGCACGCCCGGCGAACCCGCCTGCCGACCCGCATAGCAGCGCAGCGACGGCCGCCAGCCGGTGCCGGCCCAGGTGACCGCCCTCAGCCCGACCATCGAGGCAGCACGCCCCGGGCAGCCGGCCCTGGTCACGGTCACGTACTGATGCGACGGCCCGCGGCACTCGCGCTCGGCGTGCTGGCGGCGTGGTCCGTCCACGCCCTGGAGATCCGCCCGGTGCGCGTGTCGGTCCCGGCCGGTCCGGCCCACGCCGAGCTGTGGCTGACCAACCCGGACGGTGCGCCCTGGTCCGGCCAGGCCCGGCTGTACCGCTGGGAACAGGCGAGCGACCAGGAACAGCTGGTGCCCGCTACGGACCTGGCGGTAAGCCCTGCCCGGCTGGAGATCGCGCCGGGCCAGCGCCAGCGGGTCCGCGTGGTCCGCCTCGGCGCCGTGCCCGCCGCCGTCCAGCAGGGCTACCGACTGGTCATCAGCCCGGACACGGGCGTCGGCGATGCACGTTACTCGCTGCCGGTGTTCGTGGAGCCGGACCGGCCGGTGCCGCCGGTGCCGCGGTTGCAGGTCGGCACCGAGGGCAGCCCGTCGGCCCCACGCCTGCACCTCTATAATGACGGCGACGGCCATGCCGGCCTGGCCGACCTGGTGTTCGTGGATGCCCAGGGGCGGCGTCAACCGCTGATCGACGGCCTGGCCGGCTATGTGCTCCCGCGCAGTGCCCGCCGCTGGGAACTCCCACCGCGACCGGATGGTTACGCCGGCGGCCGGTTCCGGGCCCGGCTCAACGATGCGGCCGAGGCCCTGCTTCCCGCCGTGATTGCGCCTGCCCCCGGCACCGAGCTATAATCGACCGGATCCCTGCTGCCCTGGCGCGGGAATACGTCAACACCGGACGTCACCGGTGAATTCACACCTGCCGCCCATATCCGTGCCGGGGTGCTCCGCAAGGAGTTCGGTCACGGAAGCGACAGGGAAGCCAAACCCCGGAACCATCCGCCTCGCGGCGGACCGCCCTCTATCACCCGTGGCGGCCGGTTCCCTATCAGGAGTTACTGCAATGCCTCAGGTCACCATGCGTCAGATGCTGGAAGCCGGCGTCCACTTCGGCCACCAGACCCGTTACTGGAACCCCAAGATGGGCCAGTACATCTTCGGCGCCCGCGGCAAGATCCACATCATCAACCTGGAAAAGACCGTTCCGCTCTTCAATGACGCGATGAACTTCATTTCCAGCGTTGCGCAGAAGCGCGGCACCATCCTGTTCCTGGGCACCAAGCGCAGCGCCCGCGAGTCGATCCGTGAAGAAGCCGAGCGTTGCGGCATGCCCTTCATGAACCAGCGTTGGCTGGGCGGCACCCTGACCAACTTCCGTACCGTGAAGCAGTCGGTTGCCCGCCTGAAGGAACTGGAAGCCGGCGAAACCGACGGCAGCTTCGACAAGCTGGTCAAGCACGAAGTGCTGGGCCTGCGTCGCGAGCGCGACAAGCTGGAAGCCTCGCTGGGCGGCATCAAGGACATGAACCGTCTGCCGGACGCGATCTTCGTCATCGATATCGGCCACGAAGACATCGCCATCAAGGAAGCCAAGAAGCTCGGCATCCCGGTGATCGCCGTGGTGGATACCAACTACAACCCGGAACTGGTCGACTACGCGATCCCGGGCAACGACGACGCCATCCGTGCCGTGCAGCTGTACGCCCGTGCCGCCGCCGACGCCGTGCTGGAAGGCAAGGCTGCCGCGCCGCACGCCGCCACCGTCCGTGAAGAAGAGTTCAGCGAAGCCGCTGCTGGCGAAGAAGCCAAGCCGGCCCGCCGCGCTCCGGCCAAGAAGGCTGCCGCTCCGGCCGCCGACGCGCCGGCTGCTGGCGAAGCCCAGGCCTGATCCAGGCCCACGGTGGGCGTTACGCGCCCACCGTTCCTGTCCGCTGCCGATGGCGCGACGACAGGACACTGTCACACGGGCCGGCCACCATGCCGGCCCAACCCCTTTCTTTCGTGAGGAAATCCCGTGGAAATCACTGCTTCCCTGGTCAAGGAACTGCGCGAGCGCACTGGCGCCGGCATGATGGAGTGCAAGAAGGCACTCGTCGAAAACGGCGGCAACATCGACGCCTCGGCCGAATGGCTGCGCAAGTCCGGCCTGGCCAAGGCCGACAAGAAGGCTGACCGCGTGGCTGCCGAAGGCATCATCGTGGCTGCACAGGACGGCAACAAGGCCGTGCTGGTGGAAGTCAACTCGGAAACCGACTTCGTCGCCAAGGACAGCAACTTCCTGGACTTCACCAAGGCTGTCGGCGCCACCGCGCTGAGCTCGGGTGCTGCCGACATCGACGCGCTGAAGGCGGCCAAGCTGCCGACCGGCGAGACGATCGAAGAAGCCCGCGCCGCGGTGATTGCCAAGGTTGGCGAGAAGGTCGACGTGCGTCGCATCGTGCGTCTGGAATCGACCAACAACGTCGCTGCCTACGTGCACGGCGGCCGCATCGGCGTGCTGGTTGAGCTGGCCGGCGGCGACGCCGAGCTGGCCCGTGGTCTGGCCATGCACGTGGCTGCGATGAACCCGCCGCACAACAAGGCGGCCGATGTGCCGGCCGAGTTCGTTGCGAAGGAGAAGGAAATCGAGCTGGCCAAGATGACCGACAAGGACAAGGCCAAGCCGGCCGACATCCTGGAAAAGATCATCAGCGGCAAGATCGCCAAGATCGTGAACGAAGTGACGCTGTACGGCCAGCCTTACGTGCTGGACACCAACCAGTCGGTCGAGCAGGTGCTGAAGGCTGCCGGCGCGGACGTGGTGGGCTTCAAGCGTCTGGCCGTTGGCGAAGGCATCGAGAAGGTGGTGGAAGACTACGCCGCCGAAGTGATGAAGCAGGCCGGTCTGGCCTGATCCATCACGCTGTCGCTTCGGTGATGGCGGATTGATCTGCTTCTACGAAAAAACCCGGCTTCGGTCGGGTTTTTTTGTGGGTGTTTGTTTTTTCGAAGCGTGAAGCGCAGAGCGTAAAGCTGGTTTCCTTGCTGTTTGCGTTTACGTGCTGGCTGGCAGGCTTACCCCCTGCCGGGACACGCCGTAAACCCATCCATGGGGGCTCGTGGGCGCCATCCATGGCGCCCAACGGTCCCGGCAGGGGGTAAGCCCGCCAGCCCCGACGTTGTTTCGCTAACGGATGGATGGGTAACAGCGGGGCTGTGTTTTTGCTGTTGATTGGGACTTGGTTGGTTGGTGCGGTTGGCTTGTTTGGGTTGTTTGGATGGGGAGATGGGTTGTGAATTGGAGTGGGTATTGGGTGGTTTGGAGCAGCCGACCAACGGTCGGCTCTACCCCCATATCTCAGTGAATCCACCACCCAATATCCCCACCCACCCGCCGGCCGGCCAACTGCCGGCCATTAACCAGCCACCACCCCATAGCAAACCGATAGCCCACTGGCCACCGGCTACTGCCCTCCCAACCGCACCCGCACTCTGTCGGGGGTTGGTGCGGGTGGGTTGGCGGGACCGTTGGGCGCCATGGATGGCGCCCACGAGCCTCCAGGGATGGATTCACGGCGTGTCCCGCCAACCCACCCGCACCGACCCAGCCGCCAGCACCGCGGCGCTGCAGTTGACGTTGACTTTGACTTTGCAGTTGCAGTTGCAGTTGCTCACGCCGTTGCCGTAAAAGGCCGCGCGCCAGCGCATCAAACCACCCTCACCCCTTCGCCTGGAACGAAACCTCCTCGTACGGCTGCACCACCACCCAGCCCTCGCCGGCAAAGCGCATCTGCAGACTCTCGCCCGAGCCCCGGCCCACCAGCGTACCCAGCGAAATGTCCGCCACGATCTCCGGCACCAGCGACCCCGACCAGGCCACCGTCGCGTTCGGATCGGTGAAGACCGGACCCGTCTGCGCGTTCACCGGCAGCGTCATCGGCTCGTAGTGCGACGTCATCGCCACGATCCCGTGCCCGCTCAACTGAATGTTGAACAGACCGCCCGACAGCATCCCCGCCACCTTCTTCATCATCGTGATCTTCGAAGCGATCCCCGTCTCGAACGCCAGCACATCGTTGCCGTTCACGAAAATCGACTCCCCCGCCAGCCGCAGCAACGTCACCTGCTTGCCCGCGTCCGCCAGGTACACCCGCCCCTGACCCTCCACCTTCATCAACTGCAGCCCCTCGCCGCTCACCATCTTCTTCAGCAGCGTACCCAGCCCCTGCTCCAGCAGCCCCTGCCGGGTGAACTTCACCCCGCCCTTGCGCGCCACCATCGAACCGGCCTTCGCCCAGACCATCCCGTCCACCCGGACTTCCAGCATGTGCGGACTTTCCAGCTCGAATGCATCCGCGCTGACATCCTTCTCCTGGGTGGTGGACAAAAACTCCTGCAACGTCTTTACGGCCATGTCGTGCGTCATCCATGCAAGGGAAGCGCGCATGGTAGCGCCCCTCCCCCTGCGCCGGGGAATGTGTTACCAAGGGCGCGATGACCCGCCCGCCGCGATCTGCCCGTTGGTTCTGCAGCACGTGGCGCATCGGCAAACGCAGTGCCGACGCCCAATCGATCCGCCAACGCAAGTATCAACGCCCAAATCTGTGACGCACTCCATGTATTCTTGCCTCAACACACCAATAGCCATGCCATGCCTCCCGAGCTGACAGCCGCCCTGGCGCTCTGCCGCAACCTGCCCTCGCCGCCCGGTATTGCCCTGCGCATCATCGAGCTGGCCCAGGATCCGGAAGCGGACATCACCACCGCCGCCGACATCATCGCCATCGATATGGCGCTCAGCGCGCGCATGCTGCGCATCGCCAACTCGCCGCTGTATGCCAGCCGCCGCCGCATCGAAAACCTCGGCCAGGCGCTGACCATGCTGGGCTTGAATGCCACCGTCAGCCTCGCGCTCGGCTTCACCGTCACCCAGGGCCTCACCGCACCCGGCGACGGCCAGGACCTGCGCGAACGTGCGTGGCGGCGCAGCATTCTCAGCGCCCTGGCGGCCAGCCTGCTGGGCCAGGCCCGCGGCCTGCGCAAGGCCGAAGAACTGATGCTGGCCGGCCTGCTGCAGGACCTGGGCATCCTGGTGCTGGCCCAGGCCCAGCCGGACACCTACCTGCCCCTGCTGCGCCAGGCCGTCGACAACGACGCGCTGGTCGCGCTTGAGCACGAACACCTGCAGTGCACCCATGCCGACGTCGGCGCCTTGATGGCCGAGCAGTGGGACCTGCCACGCTACCTGGTGGACAGCATCGCCCGCAGCGAATCGCCCGCCACGGCCGAAGACAATTTCCAGACCTGCGTGGCCCTGTCCGGTGCCGTGGCCGATATCTGGCTCAGCGCCGACGCCGACGCCGCGCGCGAGCACGCCCTGCACCTGGTCCACGAAAGACTGCAGCTGGACAGCGCCCAGTTCGATCAGGTGCTGGCCCGCATCAGTGACGCCCTGCCCGATATCAGCGCCCTGTTCGAGACGCCGCTGCTGTCGCCGTCGCGCGTGCAGCAGCTGATCGACCACGCCCAGGAGCTGGCGACCCTGCGCAACCTGCGCGAAATGCAGGACGCCGCCCAGGCCCGGCAGCGCGCCGACGAGTTCGAAGCACGCGCCAACCGGCTGGCCGAACAGGCCCACCGCGACGCACTGACCGGCGTGCTCAATCGGCGCCAGCTGGAGGCCGTGCTGGAACAGGAATTCCTGCGCGCCACCCGCCACGGCTGGCCGCTGTCGGTGGCATTCATCGACCTGGATGACTTCAAGAAGATCAACGACGCCCACGGCCACCTGATGGGTGACCAGGTGCTGCGCGTGTTCGCCGGCAAGCTGCAGGAGCAGCTGCGCAACAGCGATACCGTGGCCCGCTTCGGCGGGGAGGAGTTCATCGCGTTGCTGCCCAACACCACCGAGCTGGTTGCCCTGGAGGTGGTGCGCCGGGTCCTGGCCAACATCGTCAATACGCCGATGGCCGAGGTGCCCGACGGCCCCCTGTTCGTGACCTTCTCGGCCGGGGTCGCCACGCAGGGCGGCTACGAGCGTTTCGCCGATGTTCAGGACCTGCTGAAGGCGGCCGACGACGTGCTTTACCGCTCCAAGAACCTGGGCCGCAACCGCGTCATCGCACGCTCCCCCGGGACGGCACCGGCGTGAACCGGATGCCCCTTCCCAGCGGGGAAGGGCCCGGGGCCTGCGCCGCAGCGCAGCAAAATAAACGCACGGGCAGACCCGGCTTCCAGTAGAATTCCCGCGTTTTCCACGCATCCAGAGGTCACCATGTCCAGTCTTGCCTATCGCCGCATCCTGCTGAAAGTTTCCGGGGAGGCGCTGATGGGAGACGAGGACTACGGCATCGACCCCAAGGTCATCAACCGCCTGGCCCGTGAAGTCATCGAAGCCCAGCAGGCCGGCGCGGAAGTGGCGCTGGTCATCGGCGGCGGCAACATCTTCCGCGGCGCCGGCCTGGCGGCCGGCGGCATGGACCGCGTCACCGGCGACCAGATGGGCATGCTGGCCACCGTGATCAACGCGCTGGCCATGCAGGATGCGCTGGAGAAGCTCGGCGCCAAGGCCCGCGTGATGAGTGCCATCAAGATCAACGACGTGTGCGAGGATTACATCCGCCGCCGCGCCATCCGTCATCTGGAAAAGGGCCGCCTGGTGATCTTCGCCGCCGGCGTCGGCAGCCCGTTCTTCACCACCGATTCGGGCGCTGCCCTGCGCGCCATCGAGATCGGCGCGGACCTGCTGCTGAAGGCCACCAAGGTCGACGGCGTGTACGACAAGGACCCCAACAAGTACAGCGACGCGGTCCGCTTCGACAGCCTGACCTACGACGAAGTGATCCGCCGCGGCCTGGAAGTAATGGACACCGCCGCCTTCGCCCTGGCACGCGACAGCGACCTGCCGCTGCGCGTGTTCGACATGGGCCAGCCGGGCGAACTGCTGAAGATCCTGCACGGCGACAACATCGGCACCCTGGTACGCGGTCGCGACCAGGCTGCCTGAACGACGCAGTCATCCCGGCTGTCGGCCTGCGGCCGACCCCGCCGGGCACGCTGAGCTGAGGGTGCCGGCCAACGGCCGGCCCCGATAAGGCGGGCCACCCCCATATTCGCCTATAATCGTCCGATTACCAGTTACATCCAGGATTCGGGCGATGCTCAACGATATCAAGCAGGACGCGCAGACGCGCATGGCCAAGAGCATCGATGCTCTGAAGCACACCCTGACCTCCATCCGCACCGGCCGCGCCTCGCCGGCGCTGCTGGACCGCATCACGGTCAAGGCTTACGGCACCGACACCCCGCTGAACCAGGTCGCCTCGATCAGCGTGTCCGAAGGCCATTCCCTGGTCATCACCCTGTTCGACAAGGGCATGATCAAGGACGTCGAGAAGGCCATCTACGCCTCCGACCTCGGCCTGACCCCCAACGTGGCCGGCACCGTGATCCGCCTCAACCTGCCGCCGCCGACCGAAGAACGTCGCCGCGAGCTGGGCAAGCAGGTGCAGAAGGAAGGCGAAGGCGCCAAGATCGCCATCCGCAACATCCGCCAGGACGCCAACAAGGCCATCGCCAGCCTGATCAAGGACAAGGCGATCAGCGAAGACGACAAGAAGCGCGGCGAAGACGACATCCAGAAGCTGACCGACAAGTCGATCAAGGACGTCGATAGTGTCGTGGCCGAAAAAGAAAAGGAACTGATGGCGGTCTGAGCCCCATGTCCCAGGCCCCGACCTCCAGCACCCCTGCGGCCATCCCCCGCCACGTTGCCATCATCATGGATGGCAACGGGCGGTGGGCCCAGAAGCGGCGCCGCCCGCGCCTGATCGGCCATCGGGCCGGCGCGCGCGCGGTCAACCGCACCATCGATTTCTGCCTGGAACGCGGCATCGCCGCGTTGACCCTGTTTGCCTTCTCCAGTGAGAACTGGGGCCGGCCAACCGACGAGGTCGACGCGCTGATGAAGCTGTTCCTCAATGCGCTCGACCGTGAAGTGGACGAGCTGCATCGGCGTGGCGTGCGCGTGCGCTTCATCGGCGAACGCGAACGCTTCGGCGCCGGGCTGGTCAGCCGCATGCAGCTGGCCGAACAGCGCACCGCCGACAACCGCGCCATGACCCTGAACATCGCCGCCAGCTATGGTGGTCGCCAGGACATCGCCCGCGCCGCGCGCGAGCTGGCCGCAGAGGTGGCCGCCGGGCGCCTGCTGCCCGAACAGATCGACGAAGCGATGCTGTCCAGCCGGGTCGCCCTGGCCGACCTGCCACCGCCGGACCTGTTCATCCGTACCGGCGGCGACACCCGCATCAGCAATTTCCTGCTGTGGCAGCTGGCGTATACCGAATTGTGGTTCACCGACGTGCTGTGGCCCGAGTTCGACGCCGCCGTCCTGCAGCAGGCGCTCGACGCCTATGCCGCCCGTGAACGCCGCTTCGGCCTGACCAGCGCCCAGATCGCCGCCCTGGCCACCGAGACGTCCACCCCATGACCAAGACCCGAGTCATCGCCGCGCTGATCATGGCGCCGGTCGCCATCGCGGCGATCCTGCTGCTGCCCACCCAATGGCTGGCCGCCGCCGCCGCCGCCGTGTTCCTGATCGGCCTGTGGGAATGGCTGAAGCTGGCCGACGTGGACGACACCCTCGCCCGCACCGTGCTGCTGGTGCTGAACCTGCTGCTGATGGTGTTGATGGTGTGGGCCGGCGACGGCTCGCTGGTGCTGTACCAGATTGCCGCACTGGTCGGCATCGGCTGGTGGCTGATGGCGCTGCTGTGGCTGCGCTTCTTCACCTTCGGGGCCAGCCCGAGCAGCCCCGCGCGTGCGCTGAAGCTGCTGGCCGGCACCCTGGCCATCGTGCCGGCGTGGGCCTCGCTGGTGCTGATCCATGCCAGCGGCGACAACGGCCACCTGTGGCTGCTGACGGCACTGGCCGTGGTCTGGGCGGCCGATTCGGGCGCCTACTTCGCCGGCCGCACCTTCGGCCGCACCAAGCTGGCCCCCCGGATCAGCCCCAACAAGACCT
Source organism: Stenotrophomonas sp. 364 (assembly GCF_009832905.1). Lineage (NCBI taxonomy): Bacteria > Pseudomonadati > Pseudomonadota > Gammaproteobacteria > Lysobacterales > Lysobacteraceae > Stenotrophomonas > Stenotrophomonas sp. 364. The sequence continues at coordinate 1,179,128 of NZ_CP047135.1, read as the reverse complement.
GGGAAGGCCTGGGTGGCGGCATGGTGGCCGGGCTGGCGGTCGCGCTGGGCTTTGGCTACATGGCCGGCATCGACACTGCCCACGTTCTGGGCCTGGTCATCACCGCCGTGGTGACCGTGTTCGCCTCGGTACTGGGCGACCTGTACGAGAGCCTGATCAAGCGCCACGCCGGCGCCAAGGACTCGGGCCACATCATTCCCGGCCACGGTGGCGTGCTGGATCGCATCGACGGCGTGCTCGCCGCCCTGCCCGTGTTCGCACTGGGCAAGGAAATCTTCGGATTCTGAACATGGTCAGCGTTACCGCTCCCCGCCGGGTCGCCGTGTTCGGCGCCACCGGCTCGATCGGCGCATCGGCGCTGGACGTGATTGCACGTCACCCCGACCGCTACCGCGCCAGCGTGCTGGCGGCCGGGCGCCAGGTGGAGGCGCTGGTGGCACTGTGCGTGCAGCATCGGCCCGATCATGCCGTGATCGCCGACGACACCCTGTTCGCCGCGCTGCGTGACGGTCTGCGCGATGCCGGGCTGCCTACCCAGGCGCACGCCGGCGCCGCTGCGCTGGACCAGCTCGCCGCCAGTGCCGAATGCGACACCCTGGTCGCTGCCATCGTGGGCGCCGCCGGGCTGTCCTCGACCCTGGCCGCCGCTGCGGCGGGCAAGCGCATCCTGCTGGCCAACAAGGAATCGCTGGTGCTGGCCGGCGAGCTGCTGATGCGCCAGGCCGCCGCCGCCGGGGCCGAGATCATTCCGATCGACAGCGAACACAGCGCGATCTTCCAGTGCCTGCGCTCGCGCGATGCCAGCCTGGAAGGCGCCGGCGTCCGCCGGATCCTGCTGACCGCCTCGGGCGGCCCGTTCCGTGGGCGCAGCCGCGCCGAGCTGGGCCAGGTCACCCCGGCGCAGGCCGTGGCGCACCCGAAATGGTCGATGGGACCGAAGATCTCGGTCGATTCGGCGACGTTGATGAACAAGGGCCTGGAAGTCATCGAGGCCCACCACCTGTTCGGCATCCCGGGCGAGCGCATCGAGGTGCTGGTGCATCCGCAGAGCCTGGTGCATTCGCTGGTCGAATTCGTCGACGGCTCCACTCTGGCCCAGATGGGCCTGCCGGACATGCGCACCACCCTGGCGGTGGGCCTGGGCTGGCCGCAGCGGATCGAATCCGGGGTCGGCGGGCTGGACCTGCTGACCCAGGGACGTCTGGATTTCGAGGCGCCCGACAACGACGCCTTTCCCTGCCTGGGCCTGGCCTGGCAGGCCATGGCGGCCGGTGGTACCGCACCGGCCATCCTGAATGCCGCCAATGAAGTGGCTGTTTCAGCATTTCTTCAGGGAAAAGTCGCTTTCCTTGCCATTCCGGCGCTGGTGGCTAACGCTCTGTCAACATTGTCGGTCGAGTCCGCCGATACACTGGCGGTCCTGCTGGCTGCCGACCAGCGCGCCCGCCTGATCACCCAAGCCGCCATCGACCACGCCTGAATGCCCTTCCCACCTCTCTCCAGTGCTGTCCACCATGGGTGAATTCATCGGATCTGTCTGGTGGATGATCGTCAGCCTCGGCGTGCTGGTGACGTTCCATGAATTCGGCCACTACTGGGTGGCGCGCCGCTGTGGGGTGAAGGTGCTGCGGTTCTCGGTCGGCTTCGGCCGCCCGCTGTGGATGCGGCGCAACCGCGCCGGTACCGAGTTCGCCATCGCGGCCATCCCGCTCGGCGGCTACGTGAAGATGCTCGACGAGCGCGAAGTCGAGGTGCACCCGCACGAGCGTGACCAGGCCTTCAACCACAAGAGCGTGTGGCAGCGCATCGCGATCGTCGCCGCCGGCCCGGCCGCCAACCTGCTGCTCTGCATCGCCCTGCTGTGGGCGATGTTCGTACTCGGCAAGCAGGATTACTCCCCCACCATCGGCCGCACCAGTGGCATGGCCCAGGCCGCCGGGCTGCAGTCGGGCGACCGGCTGATCAGCGTGGACGCGCGCAGCGTGGTCACCGCCGGCCAGGCCAGCATGGCGCTGACCACCGCCGCCATGGACCGCCACGACGCGCGCCTGGAAGTGCTCGACGCGCAGGACCGGGTACAGACCCGGGTGCTGCCGCTGTCGCAGCTGCCGCAAGGCTTCGACGAGCGCCGGGTGCCGGTGCTGGCCGGGCTGACCTGGCAGTTCTGGCTGCAGCCGGCACTGGTCGAAAAAGTCGTGCCCGACTCGGCCGCCCAAGGCGTACTGCTGCCGGGCGACCTGATCGTGGCCGTGGACGGCCAGCGCATCGACGCCATCGACCAGGTGTTCACCGAAATCCACACCCTGGGCAAGCGCGGCGGCCCGGGCATGATCGAAGTGCTGCGCGGGGGCGAGCGCCTGGCCCTGGAAATCACCCCGCGCCAGGGCAAGGACGGCCGTGGCCAGCCCACCTGGCAGATCGGGATCGGCTTTGCCCAGTCCAGCGCCCCGGCCTACGACGCCGAACTCAAGTACGGGCCGCTTGCGGCCCTGCCGGTGGCCCTGCGTGAAACCGCCCGCATGGCCGGTGATTCGCTGGGCATGATGCGCCGGATCGTCACCGGCAGCGCCTCGCTGCAGAACATCTCCGGCCCGGTCACCATTGCCCGCGTGGCCAATGTGTCGGCCCAGCGGGGGCTGGACTGGTTCCTGTTCTTCCTGGCCCTGCTGTCGCTGAGCCTGTGCATCATCAACCTGTTGCCCATCCCCATCTTGGACGGCGGGCACCTGCTGTATTACCTTATTGAGTTGGTCAAGGGCAGCCCGCTGAGCGAGCGCGCCATGGCTGCCGGCCAGTACGTCGGGCTGGCGCTGCTGGCCGGGCTGATGGGGTTGGCGTTCTACAACGACATCCTCGGCCTGGCCGCGCGATGAACTTTTTCCCTTTTGTCGTCGTCTTATGCGCCGGCATCCCGCAACATTGCATTCGACTCCAACCGGACGTGACATGACGCGACTCCCCAATCGCCGCCTGCTTGCCCTTGCACTCGCCGCCGGTTTCGGCGCGCCCGCCCTGGCCCAGGCAGCCGAGCCCTTCACCGTCAGCGACATCCGTGTCGATGGTCTGCAGCGCATCACCTCCGGTACCGTGTTCACCTACCTGCCGGTGGAACGTGGCGAAACCCTGACCGACAACAAGGTCGGCGAGAGCATCCGTGCGCTGTACAAGACCGGCTTCTTCGAAGACGTGCAGCTGGATCGCCAGGGCGACATCCTGGTGGTCACGGTCAAGGAGCGCCCGGCGATCAACAAGTTGACCGTCACCGGCAACAAGGACATCAAGAGCGACCAGCTGCTCAAGGGCCTGAGCGACATCGGCCTGACCGAGGGCGGCACCTTCGACCGCCTGAGCCTGGACCGCGTGACCCAGGAACTTCGCCGCCAGTACAACGACCGCGGCAAATACAACGTGGACATCACCCCCACGGTGAGCCCGCTGGACCGCAACCGCGTGGACATCACCATCGCGATCAAGGAAGGCAAGGCCGCCAAGATCCAGCACGTCAACCTGGTGGGCACCGAGAAGTTCGCGTCCGAGGACATCCTGGAAACCTGGGAATCCAAGGAGCACAACTGGGCCTCGTGGTACCGCCGCGACGACCAGTACTCCAAGGAAAAACTGTCCGGCGACCTGGAAAAACTCAATTCCTGGTACCTGGACCGCGGCTACGTGGACTTCAGCATCGATTCCACCCAGGTCTCGATCAGCCCCGACAAGCGCGACATGTTCATCACCGCCGGCGTGACCGAAGGTGAGCAGTACAAGATCTCCGAGATCAAGGTCACCGGCGACACCATCCTGCCGCAGGAAGATGTCGAGCGCATGGTGATCCAGAAGTCCGGCGACACGTTCTCGCGTGCGCTGCTGGAGTTCAGCTCGGACGCGATCACCAACTCGCTGTCCAACATCGGTTACGCCTTCGCCAAGGTGAACCCGATCCCGACCAGCAACCGCGCCGACCGTACCGTGGCGATCAACATGCAGGTCGTGCCGGGCCCGCGCGTGCAGGTGCGTCGCATCACCTTCAAGGGCAACACCCGCACCTCCGATGAAGTGCTGCGTCGTGAAATGCGCCAGTTCGAGAACAGCTGGTACTCGCAGGCCGCGATCGATCGCTCCAAGATCCGCCTGCAGCGCCTGGGCTACTTCGAATCGGTCGACGTCGAGACCCCGCCGGTCACCGGCAGCAACGACCAGGTCGACGTGGTCTACAACGTCAAGGAAACCACGTCGGGCAGCTTCGTGTTCGGCCTGGGCTATTCGCAGTCCTACGGCATGACCACCTCGGTGCAGCTGTCGCAGAACAACTTCCTCGGCGGCGGCAACCGCGTGTCCGTCGAAGCCTCGCGCAGCAGCTACCTGCAGCGTTACGGCTTCAGCTACACCAACCCGTACTTCACCGATGACGGCGTGTCGCTGGGCTACAACCTGTCCTGGCGCGAACTGGATTACTCCGACTTCAACACCGCCCAGTACAACAGCACCAACCGTTCGGCGCAGATGGTGTTCGGCGTGCCGATCACCGAGAACGACACGGTCTCGCTGATGGTCGGTATCGACAGCAACCAGATCAACACCTACCAGGGCTCGACGCCGCAGTCGATCATCGACTACATCAATGCCATCGGCACCAAGACGTTCCACTCCTGGCGCACCGAACTGGGCTGGGCGCGCGATACCCGCAACGATTACTTCATGCCGACCCGCGGTACCTATCAGCGCATCGGCCTGGAAACGACCCTGCCGGGCTCGACGATCGAGTACTACAAGCTGAACTACCAGTTCTCCAAGTACTGGCCGATCCTCCCCTCGCTGGTCATCAACACCCGTGCCGAAATCGGCTACGGCGACAGCTATGGCAAGGACATCACGCGCGACCTCTGCTACACCGCACCGACGGCGGCCAACCCGAATCCGACCCAGACGGTGGACTGCAACTCCGCCTCGGCCGATTACGTGAAGACCGTCACCGCCACCGGCCTGCCGTTCTACGAGAACTTCTACGCCGGCGGTACCAACTCGGTGCGCGGCTTCGAGGACAACACGCTCGGTCCGCGCTCGGAGGCGAACAACAGCTACTACAACGGCCAGCCGCTGGGTGGTTCGGTGAAGACCGTTGGCTCGGTCGAAGCCTACTTCCCGCGTCTGTTCGATAGCCCGTCGGCCCGTATCTCGGCCTTCGTGGACTTCGGCAACGTGTACGACGGCAGCAAGAACTTCAAGGCCAACGAACTGCGCGTGTCCACCGGTGTGGCCCTGCTGTGGCGCGCCCCGGTCGGCCCGATCTCGATCAGCTATGCGTTCCCGCTGAAGAAGGAAGACGGCGACGAGATCGAGCGCCTGCAGTTTACGTTCGGCGGTCAGTTCTGACCGACGAAGCTGAATTGCCCAAGGTTTGCGTAGCAAACCTTGGAGCCCACAATGCTTCCTAGCCCCCGCACCGTTGGCGCGGCCCCCTTAACAGAAGGGGGCCTTTCCACCAGATGCGCTACGCGACGCCGGGCTTTGCCCGGCGTTTTCGTTTCCCGTAAGTCGGACCCTGCCATCGGTTGGGCCCGACCGCTAGCCGGCTTGGCGCGTTGATTGATACGCCGTCCCGATCCTCGTTCAGCACGTAGCTCAACATGGATTCGAGTTCCCTGCGAAGCAGGCCGCTGACCGTGAATCACTCACCCCCCACGACTTCAGCCCTTTCATCAGAAGCCGGCTGCCCACCAGAAGAACCACGAAAACGCCGGGCTTCGCCCGGCGCTTTCGTGTGGATGAAAAATACGATTGGCAACGCCCGCCGCTCTCGACCTGACTGAGCGAAGGGAAAGTTAGAGTTCAGCCGCCGCACTCTCGCATCGAGAACCCTTCACTCCCTGTGTAGGCATCAACCGCGGGAGACACCACCCGAGCTGAAACTACAAGATAGATGTTACGCACGGCACAGCACTCGCCGCCGCCCCTCAAAAGGTCACGCGACCGCTGGCTCCAGGGAACAAGTATCTCGGGATCACAACGAAAAACACTACCGCCCAGCGCGATACCGGGCGGCGGCTAACTCACAAGAAAATGTATCCGAGGGGGCCATCATTCCTGACGCCTTCAACGCCTTCACAGTTCAGATCAAGGCTATCAAAGTGCCGCCATTTTCCCCGCCACTGGAAGACGCATCGGTACATGGGTGTAGTGCCGGGCAAATGAACCGTAGAGATATACCCTATATCCCAGTCCCCGGGGCCCCATACACCGCCATTCTCTGCTTCGCACTTAGGGTCGGAGGAAGTGAAGTAATTCCATTCACTCGGACCAAAGCAGCTTCGAATAAGCACACTGTTTTCGAATGGCACTGCAGATACGAATCCAATAGTCCCCTCCACCGCGTAACCAATGTCCTCCCATCTTTCCGGCCAATAATGCATCGTGACACGGGTATTGGTTCTTTGACGATAGACCCTGAATATGTGTCGAAGCTCAACGCCCGGCGGAACGGCCAATGTGGCGTCGCGCTGCACGACAGCACCGGGAAGTGGGCCGGGTGCGAATTGATCACCTGCAGATACACTGCCAACTCCAAAGAAGAGCGACAACCCCAGAATGCATGACTTCATCAATATATCACTCCATTGAAAGCGAGCACTTAACTCGCAGTTACGATCCTAGCAACGCGCAGAAGCCAACAAAGTGACGCGCCACTTGTTTCGGAGACACTGAGAGTCTCGGCTGATTAGGAAAATCTATCCAATCGGCCATATCCTCACCCGAAGTGGAATGCAGCCTACGAAGACACACCCCTCGAAATCCCCCATTAAATCTCACGCAGCACCACGCGCGGATAATGCCGCCGAAGCGGACAACTATCCTGTGCAGTTTCTAGATCCAGCGTCCACCGGCTCACCTCTTTCAACAAAACGGGGCGACATCAGGCGTACCGCGCGATGCCGCGCATTGTCGGCATTTTCGTTCATTGGGGAATCGGCCACGCCGTGGGTAGTGCCGGCCGCTGGCCGGCTCCACGGAAACCCGATCCGGCACGCCGGTAGCTTCCGACCGTTGGTCGGCGCGGCCCTTCAACCACCGCGCGGAGCCGGCCAGCGGCCGGCACTACCGTCGCGCTTGCGACCCGCCACTGGGCAAAGGCCGATAGTCCGCCGGTAGGCAAGCCCCCGCCCCCATGACCGAACCTGCGCCACACGGTAAACTTCCGCCGTGAATACTCCTACCTACACCGCCCAGCAACTCGCCGAGCAGTTCGGCCTGCAGGTCCATGGCGACGGCAGCACCGCCATCCATGGCGTGGCCACGCTTGCCCATGCCGGCCCCGGCCAGCTCACCTTCCTTGCCAACCCGCGCTACCGGGCCCAGCTGGCCGACAGCCAGGCGGGCATCGTGGTGCTGCGCGCCGAGGACGCCGAGGCCGCCCCCGGCAGCGCCCTGATCGCCAAAGACCCGTACACCACCTTCGCCAAGATCGGTGCGCTGTTCGACATCGCCCCCGCGCGACCGGCCGGCATCCATCCCAGCGCTGTCATCGACCCCAGCGCCCAGGTTGCCGCCAGCGCCCACATCGGCCCGTTCGTCAGCATCGGCGCCGGCAGCGTCGTCGGCGAGAACTGCATCATCGGCACCGGCAGCATCATCGGTGAGAACTGCACCCTGGACAGCGGCTGCGAACTGATCGCCCGCGTCACCCTGGTCACCCGCGTCAAGCTCGGCAAGCGCGTGCGCATCCATCCCGGTGCCGTCCTCGGTGCCGACGGCTTCGGCCTGGCCATGGACGCCGGCAAGTGGATCAAGGTGCCGCAGCTGGGCGGCGTGCGCATCGGAGACGACTGCGAAATCGGCGCCAACACCTGCGTCGACCGCGGCGCCCTGGAAGACACCATCCTCGACGATGACGTGCGCCTGGACAACCTGGTGCAGATCGCCCACAACGTCCAGATCGGCGCCCACTCGGCCATCGCCGGCTGCACCGGCATTGCCGGCAGCGCCAAGATCGGCCGCTACTGCCTGCTTGGCGGGCATGTGGGCGTGGTCGGCCACCTCGAAATCTGCGACAAGGTCGTCATCACCGGCAAGTCGGTGGTGCGCAACTCCATCCACGAGCCGGGTGAGTACTCCTCCGGCACCCCATTGACCGACAACCGCACGTGGCGCAAGAACGCCGCGCGCTTCAAGCAGCTCGATGCGCTCGCACGCCGGGTCCTCGCTGCTGGCAAGGAGAAAGAATGAACGACACGCTGCAGCTTCCGATCGACATCACCCAGATCCAGGAGCTGATCCCCCACCGCTACCCGTTCCTGCTGGTGGACAGGGTCGTCGAACTCGACGTCGAGACCAAGCAGATCGTGTGCCAGAAGAACGTCAGCTACAACGAACCGTACTTCCAGGGCCACTTCCCGGGTCGCCCGATCATGCCCGGCGTGCTGATCATCGAAGCGCTGGCCCAGGCCGGCGGCGTCATGACCCAGCTGACGCTGGGGCGTGACGCACAGTCCAAGCTGTTCTACATGGTCAAGGTCGAAAACGCCCGTTTCAACAAGCAGGTGGTCCCCGGCGACGTGCTCATGCTGCATGTGCAGATGAAGCGCCTGATCCGCAACATGGGCTGGTACTACGGCGAAGCCCGGGTCAACGGCGAAGTCGTGGCCAGCGCGGAAGTCATGTGCGCCGGCGCCAAGGGCTGAGCCACCACGGAGGCAGGAATGACTGACAACGCACCACGGATCCATCCCACGGCAGTGATCGAGGAAGGCGCGCGCCTGGCCGACGACGTGCAGGTCGGCGCCTTCACTCTGATCGGTGCCGATGTCGAGATCGGCGCCGGCACCGTGATCGGTCCGCACTGCTCGATCCACGGCCCGACCCGCATCGGCCGCAACAACCGCTTCATCGGCCACGCCGCGATCGGCGGCGAACCGCAGGACAAGAAGTACCGCGCCGAACGCACCGAACTGGTGATCGGCGACGGCAACGTCATCCGCGAGTTCGTCACCATCAACCGCGGCACCGAAGGCGGCGGTGGCATCACCACCGTCGGCGACGACAACTGGATGCTGGCCTACACCCACGTGGCCCACGACTGCCACGTCGGCAGCCACTGCGTGTTTTCCAACAACACCACGCTGGCCGGCCACGTGAGCGTGGGCGACTACGTGATCATCAGCGGCTTCGCCGGCGCGCACCAGTTCTGCCGGATCGGTGCGCATGCCTTCCTGGGCATGGGCGCGCTGACCAATGGCGACGTGCCGCCGTTCACCATGGTGGGCAGCGACTCGCTGGGCCGCCCGCGCGGCATCAACAGCGAAGGGCTCAAGCGTCGTGGTTTCGACGCCGAGCGCATCGCCAGCATCAAACGCGCCTACCGCACCCTGTACGTGGCCGGCCTGCCGTTGGCCGAGGCCAAGGTGCAGCTGGCCGAACAGGCCGCGCACAGCGCCGACGTCAAGGACCTGCTGGACTTCATCGAGCACGCCGAGAGGCCGCTGCTGCGATGACGGCCTCTGGCGGGCACACTCCAGCGGGCACCACCGCCCAGGTCATTGAACTGGCGGCGGTGATCGGCGCGCTGGACAACGCGGCCGCGTCGATCACGTCGATCACGTCGAACCGGCCGGTGCGGATCGCGCTGGTGGCCGGCGAGGCCTCCGGCGACCTGCTCGGTGCCGGTCTGGTGCGCGAACTGAAGGCGCGCTTTCCGCAGGCCGAGTTCGCCGGTATCGGCGGTGACGCGATGCGCAGCGCCGGCTGCCAGACCTGGTTCGACGCCAGCGAACTGGCCGTGATGGGGCTGACCGAAATCCTGCGCCACCTGCCCCGGCTGCTGAAACTGCGCGGCGAGTTCCGTCGCCGCGCACTGGAGTGGCAGCCGGACGTGTTCATCGGCATCGACGCGCCCGACTTCAACCTCGGCGTGGAGCGCTGGCTGAAGGAACGCGGCATCACCACGGTGCACTACGTGAGCCCGTCGGTGTGGGCCTGGCGCGAGAAGCGCGCCGAGAAGATCGGGGCCAGCGCCGACCTGGTGCTGTGCCTGTTCCCGATGGAACCGCCGATCTACGCCAGGCACGGTATCGATGCACGCTTCGTGGGCCACCCGATGGCCGACGATATTCCGCTGCACAGCGACCGCGACCAGGCGCGCATGGCGCTGGGCCTGCCATCGAATGCGAAGGTGCTGGCCGTGCTGCCGGGCAGCCGCCTGGGCGAGATCGGCAAGCTGGGCGAAGTCTTCTTCGAAGCCGCCTGGCAGGTCTCCGAACGCATTCCGGGCCTGCACGTGGTGGTGCCGGCCGCCAACCCGGCCTGCCGCCAGTTGATCAGCGAGCAGTTGTCGCGCTCGGCGTTGCCGATGGCGTACTCGCACCTGCTCGATGGTGACGCACGCAACGCGATGATCGCCGCCGACGTGGTGGTGTTGGCATCGGGCACGGCGACATTGGAAACGATGCTGGTGAAGCGGCCGATGGTGGTGGGCTACCGGGTGGCCGAGCTGACCTACCGGATCGTGAAGGCGCTGGGGCTGATCAAGGTGGACCGGTTCGCACTGCCGAACATTCTGGCGGGCAAGGACCTGGCACCGGAGTTGATCCAGCACGACTGCGTGCCGGACAAACTGGCCGCAGCCATCCTGCAGTGGTTCGATCATCCGCAGCGCGGGATCGACCTGCAGGACACCTACCAGCAGCTGCACCTGCAACTGCGCCAGGATGCGTCGGCGCGTGCGGCCGATGCGGTGGCCGAGCTGCTGGCGCGCAAGGCGACGGCATGAGCCGGCGGCACGCAGCAGCCGCGTCGATGGCGCTGTTCGACGGGGCGGCGCTGGCCACGGTGGCACCGCGTTACGTGGCCGGGGTGGACGAGGCCGGTCGCGGTCCGTTGGCCGGGCCGGTGGCGGTGGCGGCGGTGGTGTTCTGCCCGGACCGGCCGCGGTTGAACGGGCTGGACGATTCCAAGCAGTTGACGGCACTGCGTCGTGACCAGCTGTTCGACAAGATCCAGGACCGTGCGCTGGCCTTCCACGTGGTGATGGTGGAGGTGGGCGAGATCGATGCGCTGAATATCTACCAGGCGACGATGCTGGGGATGCGGCGCGCGGTGGAGGGGGTGTCGCACGTGGCGCAGTTCGCGCGGATCGACGGCAACGTGGTGCCGAAGGGGCTGCCCTGTCCGGCGCAGGCGCTGGTGGGCGGGGACGCGCTGGACCGGGCAATCATGGCGGCGTCGATTCTGGCCAAGGTGACGCGCGATCGGTTCATGCTGGCGCTGCACGAGGAGCACCCGGAATACGGGTTCGATCAGCACAAGGGCTACGGGACGCCGGCCCATCTGGCGGCACTGCGCAGTCACGGGCCGTGCCCGCAGCATCGGCGGAGTTTTGCGCCGGTTCGCGCTTGTTTTGAGGTGGTGTAGGTTTTTTTTATGCTGCGCATGGCCGAGGCGGGAGCCGGAGCCACTTCAAATGCAACTGCAACTGCAACTGCCACAGCCGGGGGCCCGGTGGCTCACTGTTGGGGCGGTACGGTTGGGCTGGCGGGACACGCCGCAAGTACGTCCGTGTAGGCTCCGCCACCGCATCCATGCGGTGGAGGGTCCCGCCAACCCAACCGTACCGCCCCTCGACAGACCACCGGTAGCCTCGAGTAACAGCGGCTTTTTTGGTTTCGGGGACGATCTCTGTGAATCCAGGCATTGGGGCTTCGGCGTCGGCGTCGGCGTCGGATTCGGTAATTCGGTAATTCGGTAATTCGGAAATTGGGGATTGTGGGTATTGGGGCTTGGTCGTAGGTGCCGAGCGTTGCTCGGCCCGCCCCCTCCCCAATCGACCACCTAAACGCCCTAGCTCTTGCCTTGGCCTTGGCCTTGCCCCTGCTCCGCTCTCCCATGAGCACGGCTGCACTATCGGGGGTGGGGGAGGTAGGGTTGCGGGACCGTAGAGCGCCATGGATGGCGCGAACGAGCCTACACGGGTGAGGGCGCATTGCTTGCGAGGCACTGCCTCGCATGCGCCCGAACGCACAGCCGCCAGCGGCTGGGCCGGGCCGCGGAGCGGGACTTGCGGCGTGTCCCGCGACCCTGCCTCCCCCGCCCCGGCCCTTCGGCACCCGCACACCGGGCTTCTAGCCGTTGCCGTTGCCGTTGCGTTGAACTTGAACTTGAACTTGACCTCAGCTTCGAAAAAACAAAAACCAACCTGAACCCCACAACCCACCCCGCCCCCTGTTACACCCCTGTCAAGCCTTGTTCGGTCAGGCCCGCGCCGCTACCCTGACCGGGCATTACATTGGCCCGGCATGTCCACTTCCCGTTTCGTACATCTCCACGTCCACACCGAATTTTCGCTGGCGGATTCGACCATCCGTGTCCCGGCGAAGCCGGATCAGGCTGACCCGAAGAAAGCCAAGCAGGCCAACCTGCTCAGCCGCGCGGTGGAACTCAAGCTGCCTGCCCTGGCAGTGACCGACCTGAACAACCTGTTCGCCCTGGTCAAGTTCTACAAGGCCGCCGAAACCGTGGGCATCAAGCCCATCGCCGGCGCAGACATCATGATCGCCGAAGAGGGCATGACCCCGTGGCGCATGACCTTGCTGTGCCGCGATCGTGACGGCTACCTCAGCCTCTCACGCCTGCTCACCCGCGCCTGGATGGAAGGCCACCGCCCCGAAGGCGGCGTCGCCGTGCATCCGGACTGGCTCAAGGCCGGCTGCCACAACCTGTTTGCCCTGGCCGGCCGCGACAGCCTGGCCGGCCGCCTCGCCGGCGAAGGCCGCCATGACCTGGCCGAGCAGCAGCTCGCCGACTGGCAGCGCGTGTTCGGCGATGGCCTGCACCTGGAACTCACCCGCACCGGGCGCGACGGCGAAGAAGCCTTCAACCAGTTCGCCCTGCTCGCCGCGGGCCAGCGTGGCCTGCCCGTGGTCGCCAGCAACGACGTGCGCTTCCTGCAGCCGGAGGATTTCGCCGCCCACGAAGCGCGCGTGTGCATCTCCTCCGGGCGCGTGCTCGACGACCCCAAGCGCCCGCGCGACTACAGCGACCAGCAGTACCTCAAGTCGGCCGACGACATGTGCGCGCTGTTCGCCGATATTCCCGACGCGATCGACAACACCCTCGCGCTGGCCGAACGCTGCAACATCGAAATGCGCCTGGGCACCTACTTCCTGCCCAACTACCCGGTGCCCGAAGACGAAACGCTCGACAGCTGGATCTGCAGCGAATCGCGCAAGGGCCTGGAAGCGCGCCTGGAAAAGAACCCGCTGGCCGAAGGCAAGACCCGCGCCGACTACTTCGAGCGCCTGGAATTCGAGCTGGCCACCATCATCAAGATGGGCTTCCCCGGCTACTTCCTGATCGTGGCCGACTTCATCCAGTGGGGGAAGAACCAGGGCATCCCGATCGGCCCCGGCCGTGGTTCCGGTGCCGGCTCGCTGGTGGCCTGGGCGCTGCAGATCACCGACCTCGACCCGATCCCGTACAACCTGCTGTTCGAGCGGTTCCTCAACCCCGAACGCGTGTCGATGCCCGACTTCGACATCGACTTCTGCATGGACCGCCGCGACGAAGTCATCGACTACGTGGCGCGCAAGTACGGCCGCGAACGCGTCAGCCAGATCATCACCTACGGCACCATGGCCGCCAAGGCGGTGGTGCGTGACTCCGGGCGCGTGCTCGGCTTCCCGTATGGCCTGGTCGACGGCGTGTCCAAGCTGATCCCCAACATCCTGGGCATCTCGCTCAAGGACGCCATGGGCGAAGGCAAGGATTCGGAAATGGCGTCGCCGGAGCTCATCCAGCGCTACCAGAACGAAGACGACGTCCGCGACCTGATCGACCTGGCCCGCCAGCTCGAAGACCTCACCCGCAACGCCGGCAAGCACGCCGGTGGCGTGGTGATCGCGCCCGAGCCGCTGGCCGAGTTCTGCCCGCTGTTCGCCGAACACGACGAAGGCGGCCGCGGCCGCAACCCGGTCACCCAGTTCGACAAGAACGACGTCGAAGAAATCGGCCTGGTGAAGTTCGACTTCCTCGGCCTGCGCACGCTGACGATCATCGACTGGGCGGTCAAGGCGATCAACAAGCGCCACGAACGCGCTGGTATTCCGCCGGTGGACATCACCGCGCTGCCGCTGGACGACGTGGCCACCTACAAGGACATCTTCGCCAACGGCAACACCGGCGCGGTGTTCCAGTTCGAATCCTCGGGCATGCGCCGCCTGCTGAAGGACGCGCGCCCCGACCGCTTCGAAGACCTCATCGCACTGGTGTCGCTGTACCGCCCCGGCCCGATGGACCTGATTCCCTCTTTCAACGCGCGTAAGCACGGGCAGGAAGAAATCATCTACCCCGATCCGCGCACCGAAGCGATCCTGAAAGACACCTACGGCATCATGGTGTACCAGGAGCAGGTGATGCAGATGGCGCAGATCGTGGGCGGTTACTCGCTCGGCGGCGCCGACCTGCTGCGCCGCGCGATGGGCAAGAAGGTGCCGGCCGAAATGGCCAAGCACCGCGAGATCTTCCGCGAAGGCGCGGCCAAGGACGGGGTGAGCGAGGCCAAGGCCGACGCCATCTTCGACCTGATGGAAAAGTTCGCCGGCTACGGCTTCAACAAGTCGCACGCCGCCGCCTACGCGCTGGTCAGCTACCAGACCGCCTGGCTCAAGCGCCACTACCCGGCCGAGTTCATGGCGGCCACGCTCTCCTCGGACATGGACAACACCGACAAGGTGGTGGGCTTCCTGGCCGAAGTGCGCAACCTCGGCCTGACCGTGCTGCCGCCGCGCGTGAACGAATCGGCCTACATGTTCGAAGCCTCCAGTGCCGACACCATCGTGTACGGCCTGGGCGCGATCAAGGGCGTCGGCCAGGGCGCTTGCGAAGCGATCGTGGAAGAGCGCGCACGCGGCGGCCGTTACGAATCGCTGCTGGATTTCTGCATGCGCGCCGAGTCGGGCAAGCTCAACCGGCGGACGCTGGAAGCGATGATCAACTGCGGCGCGATGGATGGCCTGGGCAAGAACCGCGCCTCGTTGATGCTGCAGTTGCCCGAAGTGCTCAAGGCCACCGACCAGATCACCCGCGAGAAGGCGTCCGGGCAGAACTCGCTGTTCGGCGCCCCCAGCCCGCAGGCCACCGCGCAGCAACTGGACCTGCCCGAAGCCAAGGAATGGGCGCTGGGCCAGCTGCTCGACGGCGAGCGCGACACGCTGGGCTTCTACCTGAGCGGGCATCCGTTCGATCCGTATGCCGATGACGTCAAGGAACTGGTCGGCACCGACCTGGGCATGCTCGAGCGCCTGATCCCCCCGGCCCGTCCCAGTAAGGACGGCGAGAAGCGCGCCTGGCGCCAGGAAACCCCGGTGATCCTGGCCGGCCAGGTGGTCGGCGTGCGGCGCAAGGGCGAAAGCCAGGTGTTCATGCAGCTGGAAGACAGCAAGGGCCGCGTGGAGTGCAGCGCCTTCACCGACGGCCTGGCCGAGTTCGGCCACCTGATGACCAAGGATCGCATCCTGATCGTCAAGGGCGGCCTGCGCGAGGATGAGTTCAACGGCGGCTACGCGCTGCGCATCCGCCAGTGCTGGGATTACGAAGAGGTGTGCGCCAACTACGCCACCCGCCTGTCGCTGCGCCTGGACCTGCGCCAGGACGGCAATGTGTGGGACCGCGTGAACGCCCTGCTCGACCGCCACCGCCCGGGCCGCACGCCGCTGCGCATGGACCTGCTGCTGGGGTCCGAACAGGGCCCGGTGGCCGGCATGCTCGACGTCGGCGGCGACATCGCCGTGCGGGTGGACAGCCAGCTGGTCGACGCATTGCGCGCCGATCCCGCCGTGCGCACCGTGAAGGTCCGCTACAGCCCGCCCTGGGCGAACTGATCGGCGTCACCGCTCCACGTTCCACCGTTCTTCCGCTCCACAACAGGTAACCGGTTTTGATCACACGTTTTGCCGGGCTGCTGCTTGCCGCCCTTGCCCTCAGCGGCTGCACCAGCCCGTCCCAGACCTTCGAGATCGACAACCCGGGCGACACCCCGCTGACCCTGCGCATCGACGGCAACGAACTGCCGATCGCCGCGCACGCCTCGCGGCCGGTCAAGCTCAAGCCCGGTGAGCACCACCTGCAGACCCCGGCCCTGGGCGAGGTGCGGTTCATCGTCTACGCGCGCGGCAAAGGCGGCCTGATCAACCCGACGCTGGGCGAGTACGTGATTGCCAGCGAGATCTACGTCACCGGCGAAGACAAGCTCGGCAATTTCGGCCGCGTGGACCACCACATCGAGCTGGGTGGGGTCGGCTTCGACGGCCCGTACAGCACCACCCACGCGCTGTTCATCGACCACGCCTGGACCTTCGGCGTGCGCGAGCCGTTCCCCGACGAGCAGACCGTGGCCCACGTGGACGAGACCGGCGGCCGGATCAACACCAAGATCTTCACTGCCCCGGACTTCATCGCCTACGTCGAGGCCAGCGGCGGCGAACCGGGCGCCTACCGGCGCCAGCAGCCGGCCGGTTACCAGGCGCCAACCTACACGCTGGAGCCCGCACCCACCGCCCTGCCCGCGCTGGACCCGGCCTTCGAACGGCATGCCGCCCCCCTGCGCGAGCTGTATGCGCGCTACCTCAAGGCCACCACCGCCGACGCCCAGCTGCAGCTGCAGCAGGAGGCCTTCCAGGCGCAGATGGCCTTCACCGCCGCCACCGCCGCGCTGGGCGCGGGCCTGCCGGTGGAGGCCAACGAGGCCTACAACACCTTCGTGCAGACCCGCGGCAGCCTGATGGGCAGCGCCGCCCTGGTTGTCCCCTGACCTGACTGGCGCCCCCTGCCCCGCTGCGTTACCGTCGGTTTCCAGACGACGGCGTACGGGGCTTTTCGGCGCATTCGGCTACACTTTCCCTCTTTTCTTCACGACGGTTTCCGATGAATCCGAACTACCTCGACTTCGAGCAACCCATCGCTGATCTGGAGGCGAAGATCCAGGACCTGCGCAGCGCCAGCGCCGGGCCTGCGGTCAATGTCGAGGCCGAGGTGCATGCCCTGCAGGACAAGCTGCGGGTGCGCACCGCGCAGATCTTCCGCAACCTGACCTCGTGGCAGATCCTGCAGCTGGCCCGCCATCCCTCGCGCCCGTACACCGCCGACTACATCCGCATCTTCTGCGATGAGTTCCAGGAACTGGCCGGCGACCGCGCCTTTGCCGACGACAAGGCCATCATGGGCGGCCTGGCCCGCATCGGTGGCCGCTCGGTGATGCTGATCGGCCACCAGAAAGGCCGCGACACCAAGGAAAAGATCAAGCGCAACTTCGGCATGCCCAAGCCGGAGGGCTACCGCAAGGCGCTGCGCCTGATGAAGATGGCCGAACGCTTCGGCCTGCCGGTGCTGACCCTGATCGACACCGCGGGCGCCTGGCCGGGCATCGACGCCGAATCGCGCGGCCAGTCCGAGGCGATCGCGCGCAACCTGATGGAAATGGCCGAACTGAAGGTGCCGGTGATCTGCACTGTGATCGGCGAAGGCGGTTCCGGCGGCGCGCTGGCGCTGGGCGTGGGCGACCGCACCGTGATGCTGGAGTACAGCGTGTACTCGACCATCACCCCCGAAGGCTGCGCCTCGATCCTGTGGAAGGACGCCGGCAAGGCCAAGGAAGCGGCCGAGCAGCTGGGCATGACCGCCCCGCGCCTGAAGAGCCTGGGCCTGATCGACAAGATGGTGCGCGAGCCGACCGGCGGCGCCCACCGCAATCCGAACCAGATGGGCAAGCGCCTGAAGGCCGTCCTGCTCAACGAGCTGGACGAACTGCAGAAGCTGTCGGTGGACGACCTGCTCGCCCGCCGCTACGAGCGCCTGCGCAGCTACGGCACCTACGAGACCATCTAAGCGGATTGCCGTTGCGATGCAACCAAAAAAGCCGGACGCGAAAGCGCCCGGCTTTTTTCATGCGCGGTAGAGCCGACCGTTGGTCGGCTGCCGTTGCGGCGGTCTCTTGCGGCTGCCGGCTGCCGGGATCACCGGACATGGTCGAGAGCCGGCTAGCGACCGGCACTACCGTCGCACGGCCCGGTAGAGCCGACCGTTGGTCGGCTGCCGTTGCGGCGGTCTCTTGCGGCTTCCGGCTGCCGGGATCATCGGACATGGTCGAGAGCCGGCCAGCGACCGGCACTACCGTTGCACAGCCCGGTAGAGCCGACCGTTGGTCGGCTGCCGTAGCAGTGCGGTCAGCGCCCCATCGCGCCCCTCAGAACGGCTTGGCCAGCACCAGCCACACCACGCCGATGAACAGCACCAGCGGCAGTTCGTTGAACCAGCGCAGCGCGCGCGAGGACGGCAGCGGCGTGCCGCGCACGTTGCCCTTCAACAAGCGGCCGGTCCAGGAGTAGTACACCAGCAGCAGCACCACCAGGCCCAGCTTGGCGTGCAGCCAGCCGGCCGCGCCCGGGGCCACCATGGTCGGGAAATCGGGGATCACCTTGTAACCCAGCCACAGCACCAGCCCCAGGATCAGCGCGAAGCCGAACATCATGTGGCCGAACTTGTACAACCGCAGGCCCATCAGCTGCAGCCGCTCGGTCACCGGCAGCTGGCCGGCGGTCTCGCTCAGGTTCACCAGGATCCGCGGCAGGTAGAACACCGCCGCCATCCAGGCCACCACGAACAGCAGATGGAAGGTCTTGACCCAGTAATAGCTCTGCATGCGCTCGCTCCAGCGGCTGGCGTAGGTTGTCGGGCATTCTCGCATGCCCGGGAGGAGCCGCCCCATGGGTGGCTGGCGCGACCAATCGCCACACCACCGCCACGCAGGCCGTCGCGCGACGCCGTACGATAGGCGCCGTTTTCACGACTTCGCATGATCGCCATGGACAAGACCTACGACGCCGACTACTTCAAGCGCTGGTACCAGGCCGACCAGGCCGGTGGCGCCGCGCGCCTGGCGCGCAAGGTGGCCCTGGCCGTGGCCAGCGCCGAGTACTACCTGGAACGCCCCATCCGCAGCGTGCTCGACATCGGCTGCGGCGAAGGCGCCTGGCGCGCGCCGCTGCTCAAGCTGCGCCCGCGCGTGCAGTACCTGGGCTTTGACAGCAGCGCGTACGCCATCCAGCGCTACGGCCGCAGCCGCAACCTGCACATGGCCAAGGTGGGCGACTTCGCCTGGTTGCGCCCGTGCGCGCCGGTCGACCTGCTGGTGTGTTCGGACGTCATGCACTACGTACCCAGCCGCGAGCTGCACCCGGCACTGGAGGGCTTCGCCGAACTCACCGGCGGTGTGGCGTTCCTGGAGGCGTTCAGTGCCGAGGACGAGTTCGACGGCGACCATGAAGGCTTCCAGGCGCGTCCGGCGCGCTGGTACCGCAGTGGCCTGAAGAACGCGGGCTTCACCGCCCTGGGCTCGCACTGCTGGCTGTCCCCGGCCTTGGCCGGACACGCCGCCGCGCTGGAACGCGCCGGGCGCTGAATCTCGATAACAACTGAGACAGACCCCGTATTAACGCGCCGATCCTGCCGGTAGGCTATGCTGCGCGGCAACATAAGACCATACATATTCGGACGCCATGCTTTATCAACTGCATGAGTTGACCCGCAACATGCTCGCCCCGTGGGTTCACCAGGCCCAGGCCAATGCCAAATTCTTCGCCAACCAGGGACACTGGTGGTCGCAGATGCCCGGTGCCGATCGCCTGGCGGCGGTCAACGAGCTGTTCCATCGCATCGGCAAGGATTACGAGAAGCCCGAGTGGGGCATCAACGAAATCGAGGTCGATGGCGAGCGCGTGCCGATCGTGGTGCACGAGGAAGTCAGCAAGCCGTTCTGCAAGCTGCTGCGCTTCAAGCGCCACAGCAACGAGGCCGACCAGCTGCACACCATGCTCAACCAGCCGTTCGTGCTGGTGGTGGCGCCGCTGTCGGGCCACCACGCCACGCTGCTGCGCGACACCGTGCGCACCCTGCTGCGCGACCACCGCGTGTATGTCACCGACTGGGTGGACGCGCGCATGGTGCCGGGCAGCGAAGGCGAGTTCGGCCTGGACGATTACATCGCCTACGTGCAGGAGTTCATCCGCCACCTGGGCGCTGACAAGCTGCACGTGGTGAGCGTGTGCCAGCCGACCGTGCCGGTGCTGGCGGCGGTGTCGCTGATGGCCAGCCGTGGCGAACCGACGCCGCGCACGCTGGTGATGATGGGTGGCCCGATCGATGCGCGCTGCAGCCCCACCGCGGTGAACAACCTGGCCACGCAGAACCCGTTGTCGTGGTTCGAGAACAACGTCATCCATACCGTGCCGGGCACCTACCCCGGCGCCGGTCGCCGCGTGTACCCGGGCTTCCTGCAACATGCCGGGTTCCTGTCGATGAACCCGAGCCGGCACTTCAGTTCGCACTGGGATTTCTACGCCGACCTGGTCAAGGGCGACATGGAAGACGCCGACGCGCACCGTCGTTTCTACGACGAGTACAACGCGGTGCTGGACATGCCGGCCAAGTACTACCTGGACACCATCGAGGTGGTGTTCCAGCAGTTCCTGCTGCCGCGTGGCGAGTGGTACGTCAACGGCGAGCACGTGAACCCGGCGGCGATCACCGGGACCGCCCTGCTCAGCATCGAGGGCGAGCTGGACGACATCGCCGGGCTCGGCCAGACCGAAGCGGCGCAGGCGTTGTGCAGTGGCATTCCGGCCGAACACCGCGAGCATTTCATCGTGGAAGGCGCCGGTCATTACGGCATCTTCAGCGGCCGCCGCTGGCGCGAAACGGTGTACCCGAAGGTGCGTGATTTCTTTGCGGCCCATGCGTACACCGCGACGGCCAAGCCGAAGAAGGCCGCCAAGATCACCAGCAACGTCACACCGTTGCGGCGCAAGGCGGGCTAAGACCGCCTTGCCATGCGTGCGGCGCAGCCGCATCGCATCCGGTAGTGCCGGCCGCTGGCCGGCTCCTCGTACATCCTGCATTGCCTGGAGCCGGCCAGCGGCCGGCACTACCGGGTTTCGTTCACCGGGCTGCGGTCGGGATCTACAGCCGCACCAGCAGGTGCTTGGCCATCATCCCGTGCAGGTGGCCGATGCCGCGTGCCAGGTGCAGGGTGGCGAACAGCAGCAGCACCCCGGCCACCGCCAGCAGCGGCGTGGCCCACATCGACAGCATCTGCTCGCCTTCGATGTAGATGCCCGGGATCTCGCCGGTGAACAAGGCCGCCACCGGCGCCCAGATGAAGGTCAGCGAGATCGAGAGCAGGGTCACCGCGATAGTGAAGTACACAACGCCCAGCGGCAGCATCAGCACGAAATACAGCAGCGTCAGCCAGGTGCGGCCATCGGTGAACATGTCGCCCACCCGCTGCAGCCAGCTGCGGCTGCGGTCGGAATAGGTCGGCCGGCGCGGCATGCGTTCGCCCAGCAGCGCTTCCACCAGCCGCCCTTCCAGCAGCGACAGACCGCGGACCGACCCGAAGAACAGCACGGTGATCGGGATACCGATGATCAGCACCATCAACCCCAGCGACAGCGACAGCCCGGTTACCACCCAGGTGAAGAAGAACGTGCCGGTGGCCAGCGACAGCAGCATGTAGAACAGCGCCCCGTAGGTGCGGGCTTCCAGCGCCACGCCGAAGAACCGGACCAGCGCCGAACGCGGCTTTGGCGTGGCCGGCGGCGGGGTGCCGATGCTTGCCGCGGCCGCCCCACCCGCCGTGCCAGCGGCCACCACGGGCCGGCGCAGCGGCGCTGCCCCCGCGCTGGGCGTACGCAGCGCGCGGTTCACCGTGATTTCGGTTTCGCGGTAGATATCGGCCACTTCTTCCGGCGCGCCGTAGCTGCTGGCGACGTCGGCGATCACCTCGGCCTCGCTGCGGCCGGGCTGGGCCGCCAGTTCGGAGCGCAGGTACTCCTCGGCGTCGTACAGCGCGTCCTGCACCATCGCCGGATCGGCGTCGTGCAGGGCGGCGCGCAGCTGCGCCAGGTACTCGGGAATGGTGGTCGGCAAGGCCCGACCGGCCACGGACGCGATGTTCATTCACTTACCCCTTTCAGGACGGAATCGACGGAATCACGGGTAGCGCGCCACGCGGCGATCCATTGCCGGAGCACCTCACGGCCCGTGTCATTGATGCGGTAGTAGCGTCGCGGCGGACCGGCCATCGACGGTTCAACATGGCTTTCCAGCAACCCGGCCCCTTCCAGGTTGCGCAGCACCGGGTACAGCGCGCTCTGCTTGCCGCTCAGCACGCCTTCGCCGACCCGCTCCAGCTCCTTGGCGATCAGGTAGCCGTACAGCGGCTCGCCGGCCTTGGCCAGCACCGCCAGCAGGGCCAGCGAGACCGTGCCGGCGCTGAGCTCTTTCTGGAACTTCTTCAGGTGGGCGTCGTAGTCGCTCATCGCGTTCTCCAACTAGCGTGGAGTCAACACTAGTGTGAAGTCCGGTATAGCGAATGTGCCCTTAGTCACCGTGCCGGTTGGGAGCCCGTCGGCCGGCTGCCTGCCCAAAAGCCCCGCCAACCGGCTCGCCTCTCTGGAAAGCGGATTCCCTCTCCTGTCTGCTCTCGCCCACCTCGCTGTTGCTCCGGGAGTTCGGCGCTGCCTTCGTCAGGTAACAGCGAGCGGGCTTCAAGCCTGTCGTATTGCAGCGAGCACCTGCGCAGCGGCCGGATCCGCCAGGGCGTGCCTGCCCTCTTCAAGGCGGCTGACCAACGCCTGCCGACGGGCGACCCCCAACGGCGAGTAGCGCCGACTCACCCGAAGCCAGTTTTCCACCAGTTGCAGGTGCCAGGCACGCTCATCGGGGCGCTGCGGTACTGCGTCCAGCAGCAGATCGAGGTGCTGCCACAAGGGCAGCATCGGCAACTGTCCGAGCAGGCCAGACTGCGCCACGGGCGACGGACCGTCGTGACAGAACGCCAGGAGCCGCGCCGGATCCAGTTCGGTGGCCCACAGTGCTGTCGCGCCCGCCAACAGCTGGTTCACGGTCCGTCCTGGCGCTTCCAGCGCCACACGCAAGAACGCCAGACTGGCGCCACCCTCGGCCCGTAGCCAGCCGCGCAGACAGTTGCGTTGATGACGCGCCGATACTTGGGGCAGCAGGGTGCGCAATCCATGCACATCGCCAGCCTCGGCATGATCGCCAAGAGCCTCCAATGCCTCGCGCCAGCGCCCGCGTGTACGGTGCTTGAGCTCGTCGCGCCACAATTGGATTGCAGGGGTAGCCTGACGCTGTTGAAGCAACCACGCCGCCAACCTGCGCACGCTGCGCGAACGGTCGAACGCAGCAGCGTCGATGTACACGTCGAGGCCAGGCGCTTCGCGTTGGACCAGCGCACGCAGTGCCGCGCCACGTACCCTGCTCGAGGGGGCGGACAATGCGAGGACGCATTGCGCTTCGACCTGTGCGGGCTCGCCGTGTTCCAGAAGATGGTCAAGCGCCAGATGCGAGACATGTGGATCACTGTCCAGCAGCGCGTGTGCGCGCAGTTCCGCCTGGTCCGGATGGATCTGCAGAGCGATGGCGTAGGCCGCCAGCCGGGTTCGTGCATCGGTATGGCCCAAGAGCCCTTCCAGTACGACCTGAGCAGAGGGCGATGACAGCCAGGCGAACAGGGTTCCCTCAAGCCAGTCCCGCTGCACGCGCTGCGCATCCCGCAAGCGGACTGCAATCGGCCAGGCCGCCAGCACGTGCTGCACCGAGCACTTCCCGAGGAGAGTCATCACCACCTCCTGTGCCACGACACGCACCTCGACCACCCAGTCATTGCAGCGGAGCAAGGCACAGGACAGGGTCAGGTGGCCGGGCACCGAACGCATCTTCCGGAGCGCAGCCTCGCGCGTGTGACCATTGCCATCGGAGCCCGCCAGGAACAGTGCCACTGCCTGTACTTCAACCGGGGCATCCGGACAAGCCTGCAGGCAAGCGAGCAGTCCATCATCGTTGGGGGCCCACCAACTGCGTCGACGCTCATCAAGATCGAACAGACCCCGTGGCGGCAACGCCTGCAGCCAGCACACGCGGTCCACACCTTCATCGACGCCCCCCTTCAGGATCGGGTCGATCATCACGCGCAGTGCGGCTTCGGGCGCTTCTAGGTGCGACATCACCATCGCGTGCTTCCATGGGGAGGATGACCATCGTGCCGCACACGCATCGATCGGGCCAGCACGCCACCGTGGCGCAGGCGCGCACTCTCGCGCAGAATCAGGACCTCGTTCATGTTCCGGGGATCCCATGCCACAGCATCGCCGCGTTGCCCTGACCGCCCTCGCCCTCGCCTGCCTGCTGCCCGCAGTGGCCAGCGCGGCCACGCCCTACCGCAGCCCGCAGCAGATCCTGGACGCCTCCCCGGCCAGCGATTGGCGCACGCCGGACCCGGCCAACGTGCTGTACATGAACCTGCCGGCCGGGCGCGTCACGATCGAGCTCGCCCCGGCGTTCGCGCCCCAGCACGTGGCCAACATCCAGACGCTGGCGCACGAACATTTCTGGGATGGCGAGAGCATCTACCGGGCCCAGGACAATTTCGTGGTGCAGTTCGGCGACGCCGATGCCGACGATGCGGCCAAGGCCAAGCCGCTGGGCAGTGCCAAGCGCAAGCTCCCGGCCGAGTTCCAGCGCGACAGTAAGGGGTTGAAGGTGAGCGTGCTGCCCGACCGGGACGGCTGGGCCGACCAGACCGGCTTCGTCGATGGTTTCCCGGTGGGCCAGGACCGGCAGGACGGGAAGACCTGGCTGGCGCACTGCTACGGCACGCTGGGTGCCGGCCGCAGCAACGAGGAAGACAGCAGCATCGGGGCGGAGCTGTACGTGGTGACGGGGCAGTCGCCGCGGCAGCTGGACCGCAACATCACGGTAGTGGGGCGGGTGCTGCAGGGCATGGAGCTGCTGAGTGCGCTGCCGCGTGGTCCGGCGCCGATGGGCTTCTATGCCGACGCCGCGCAGCGCACGGCGATCCAGTCGATCCAGCGCGCCAGCGACGTGCCGGCGGCGCAGCGTCCGAAGCTGGAGGTGCTGCGCACCGAGTCGAAGACGTTCGCCGATGTGGTGGAGGCACGGCGCAACCGGGTCGATGATTTCTACAAGCGCCCGGCGGGGCACATCGACCTGTGCAACATCGCGGTGCCGGTGCGGTAAGGGTGAGACAACAGACGCTACGGCGTCTTGTTCTTCTGCGCTTGAGGCAGTCCGGTAGCCCTGCGCAGGGATACCGGACTGTCTCTGGACAGATTGCGCGTGCGGTTGGGTAAGAGGCGTTGGTAGAGCCGACCGTTGGTCGGCTGCTCCTGGCCGCCACCGCACAACCTACCGCTTCTGAGACGCTGCGACGCTGCCCAGGATCAACGCACCGGCGACCACCATCGCGCAGGTCACCGCTTCCCCCAGGAACAACCACGCAAACAGCGCGCCGAACATCGGGACCAGGTAGGTGACGGTGGAGGCGCGGGCCGGGCCGATGCGGGCGATGAGGCGGTAGAACATCAGGAACGCCAGGCCGGTGCAGACCACGCCCAGGGCAATGGCGCAGGCCCAGGACACGGTCGGGATCGGGCCGGTGGGCCAGTGGGTAAGCGCCATCGGCAGCAGCGCGATGGCGGCGCACCCGAGCGTGGCACCGGCCGAGGCGGCGGGCGGCAAGCCGGTCATGTGCCGCTTCACCAGGTTCACCCCCAGACCGTACAGCAGCGCGGCCAATGCGCCGGCGATGACCGCCGCGCCGATGCTCAGCCCCGACACCTTGGCGGTGGCCAGCACCACCACGCCAGCGAAGCCGACCAGCAGCGCGCTGGCGCGGCGCATGCCGATCTTCTCGCCGAAGAACAGGAAGGCAATCAGCGCGGCGAACAGCACGGTCATGGCGTTGCAGATCGCACCGATCGCCGCCGGGGCACGTTGCGCGGCCCAGGCGAACAGCACGAACGGGATCGCGGAGTTGATCACGCCGATGGGCGCCAGCCACAGCCAGCGCCGCGCCGGGAACTGCGCGCGGGCCTGCCACAGGAACGGCAGCAGCACCAACGCGCCCAGCAGCAGGCGTACTTCCACCAGCGCGTACGGACCGAAGCTGGGCACCGCCACGCGCATGAACAGGAACGAGCAGCCCCAGATCGCGCCCAGCACGGTGAGTTCAAGCGGGGTGCGCCAGTCGCGTTCGACCACCGCACTGGCCAGCGGTGCGCCGCTCATGGCCGCCCCCCGGACAACAGGCAGATGCGTGGCTGAATGGCGGTCGCGGACGGCAACATGGGGGCGGCTCCAAGGGACAGGGACACAGCATCCGCCTACCGGCAAGGGCCCACAAGCGCGTAGTATCCGGGCAAGCCACAAATTTCATTTGGGTCTCATCCATGATCCTGCGCCCCGCCCTGCTGCCCGCGCTGGGGGTGTTCGCGGTTGCCGCGCGCCACCAGAATTTCGCCCATGCCGCCGAGGAGCTGCACCTCACCGCCAGTGCGGTCAGCCACCATGTGCGCAAGCTGGAAGTGCTGCTGGGCACGGTGCTGTTCCAGCGCCACGCGCGTGGGGTGCGGTTGACCGCCGAGGGGCGCCAGCTGGCCGACGCCGCGGCGGCGGCATTGAGCGATCTCAACGCGGTGGCCGGCAACCTGCACCCCCAGGCCGACATCGTGCCGCTGCGGGTGACCACCATCCGTTCGCTGTCGTACTGCTGGCTGGTGCCCCGGTTGGCCCGCTTCACCGCCCAGTACCCGCAGGTGCGCATCGAACTGCAGACCAGTACCGAGCTGGTGCGTTTCGACGAGGCCGGACCGGAACTGGGCATCCGCTATGGGCTGGGCCAATGGCCTGGCCTGCGCGCACATCACCTGATGGACGACGCGCTGTGCCCTGTCGCGTCGCCCGCGCTGGCCGGCGTGGCGGCCCTGCGCGAACCGGCGCAGATCGCGGCGTTGCCCCTGATCAGCGACATGTCACCGCAGGGCTGGCGCGACTGGTTCCGCGCCGCCGGGGTGCGCGGTCTGGAACTGCCGTCGGTGCATTCCTTCAGCGACAGCACCGACGCGATGCGCGCGGCGGTATATGGCATCGGCGCGGTGCTGGCACGCAAGCACATCGCCCAGCCGTATCTGCAACGCTATGAACTGGTACGCCTGCCCGGCCCGGCACTGAAGGCGCGCTATGCCTATTACGTGGTGCACGCCGAGCACCGTCCGCTCAGCCCTACCGCCGTGGCGTTCATGGACTGGCTCAAACGCGAAGCGCTGGATGAGCGCACGCCGATCCCGGCGCTGCCCGACGAGCTGCTGGGCCGCCCCTGAGCACGCAACGAAAGGTTCAGGCCGTCCTCACTCGGCCTTGTCCACGCGCTGGCTAGGCTGGAGTTCCTTTCCCACAAGGCACGGTCCATGGCCCTGTTGCGACTCAGAATCACCGGCAGCGAAGACGACGCGCGTGCCATCACCGACCTGCTGCAGAGCATCGAAGGCATCGAGCATGTCGAGGAAACCGACGACCTCATGCCCCACATGGATGACGACGATTCCAGCTCCGCCGGCCTGTCCGACGATATCGGTCCAGGCATCCATGAGCTGGAAGTGGAGGTCGGCAATGCACTGGGCGCGCAGCGCGTGCGTGATGCCGTGCAGGAACTGGCGCTGGAGCTGGACGTGTTCGTGGAATACGAGCACGACGAAGGCTGATGGCTGCGCGGTGCCGGCCTTGACCGGCACCGCGCCTTGCCGCGTCAGCCGGCCCGTGCGGCCAGGCGGCGCTTGCGGCGGCGCCACAGCATGCTGCCGATCCAGGCGAACACCCAGGCCACCACCGCCCACGGCAGCAGTGCCGACAGCGCACGGATGAGGAAGGCCACGCTGGTAGTCAGCACGGCGCCGGACTCGCTCAGCGCTTGGCCGATCTCGCTGCGGCTGCGCTGCCCCGACGGCGTATGGAACTGCATCGTCACCAACTGGGTGTCGATGCGGCGGTGCTGCTGCGCCGCGTCCTTGTTGGCCTGCTCCACCCCGGCCTCGATTTCCGACAGGCGCTGGGTGATGGTGAGCAGGTCGGCCAGCTTGATGTCCTTGCTGTCCTGGTAGGCCAGCAGCCGCTCGTGTTCCTTCTGCAGGCGCGCCTTGGTCAGCGCGGTATCGGCCACCTGCTGGGCGAGGTCTTCGGCGTGGGTGTTGCGCGAGGCCACCTCACCGCCCTGCCCGGCCAAGCCGATCAGCGGCTCAACGCCCTTGGGCGCGATCCGTACCTTGACCGACCCGCTGGGGTATTCGCCGCCCTGCTGGCCCACCTGCAGCACCGCGCAGTCACCGAAGCGCGCGGACTGGCACGCCTCGGCGATCTGCTTCACGCGCGGTGCGATGCCGGCGGCGTCCAAGGTGATGTCCAGATCGTGCTCGTAGGCCAACATGGCGCCTTCCGGCGAGGCCAGTGCACCGGCGCTGCCCGCAGCGTCTGCCGCTTCGCCGTGATTCCGGGCCGCACACCCGGCCAGCCCAAGCACCAGCATCCCTGCCCACGCACCCTTGCGGTGCCACAGCGTCCCTTTCATTTATTTGCCTGCTCCGTCGTAGCGATTGATCGTGAGCCCGTCCAGGTCCACCCCGGGCAGGCACCGCACGTTGACCGCCACCATCCTGCTGCCACTGCGGGGGTCCACGCCCTCGCTGAACGGGGCGATGCCACAGGTGCGGCAATGGTGGTGTTCCAGGTGGTGCTGGTTGAACTGGTAGGTGGCCACGTCGGCCGGATCGGTCGTCAGCCGCAGCGCCTCGCGCGGACCGAACCAGAGCAGGCCACCACGGCGACGGCACAGCGAACAGTTGCAGTCCAGGGCATCGGTGATCGGCTCGGCCGCCTCGACCACGAACGCGATCTGCCCGCAATGGCAGCTCCCTTCGTACTGCATGGCGCACCCTCCGGCTGGGAAAGGGCCATGGTAATCCAATGGCACGGGCGCGGCCGGGCGCGGGGGCCTATGCTCGGCGATTGACCACAGCACAGGATCGCCGATGCGCCAGCATCTTCTCGCCCTCGCCCTGATCGCCGCCCTCGGCGGCTGCCAGCAGGCCGACGCCCCGACCGCCGCCTCCGGCACGCCGGCCGCCGCTGCCCCCGCCGGCGATGCCGCCGTGGACGCCGCCTTCGCCGACCTGTCCAAGCGCGCGCTGGATACCTGGATGCAGCTGTCGCCGATCAGCGCCACCCAGATCGGCGACCACCGCTACGATGCGGAGATCGACGACCTCAGCGCCGCCGGCCAGCAGAAGATGTTGACGGCCTACAAGGGCCTTGTCGCCGACCTGGACCGCATCGACGTCAGCAAGCTCTCGCGCGAGAACCAGGTGGACGCGGCGATCCTGCGCAACCAGCTGCAGTCGGAAATCTGGAGCGCCGAGGTGCTGCAGTCGTCCAAGTGGGATCCGCAGATCTACAACGGCGTTGCCGGCAGCGCGATCTACGGCCTGATGGCACGCGAGTTCGCACCGCTGCCCGAGCGCCTGAAGTCGGCCACCGCGCGCATGGAGAAGCTGCCGCAGATCTTCGCCCAGGCCCGCGAGAACCTGGACCCGGCCCGCGTGCCGAAGATCCATGCCGAGACCGTGGCCAAGCAGAACCGCGGCATCCTGAGCATCGTCGATACCTTCATCACCCCGCATATCGGCGAGCTGCCGGCCGAAGACGGCAAGCGCCTGCAGGCCGCCATCGATGGCCTGAAAAAGGCCGTCGAAGAGCAGCAGACCTGGCTGGACAAGACCCTGGTGCCCAACGCCAAGGGCGACTTCCGCATCGGTGCGGAGCTGTACGACCAGAAGCTGAAGTTTGCCTTGAACTCCTCGCTGTCGCGCGCCGAAATCGGCGAGCGTGCACGCGCCGAACTCAAGCGCGTGCGCCAGGACATGTACGGTATCGCGCAGACCGTGCTCAAGGACAAGCCCGGTGCCCCGGCACTGCCGGCCAACCCGAGCGACGAACAGCAGCAGGCGGCGATCGAAGCGGCGCTGGAGCTGGCCTACGCCGACAAGCCGGCCCGCGACAAGGTGGTCGACGATGCCAAGGCCGCGCTGGCGCAGTCCACCGAGTTCGTGCGCAAGCATGACCTGATGACCCTGCCCGATTCGCCGGTGGACATTATCCTGATGCCCGAATTCCAGCGCGGCGTGGCCGTGGCCTACTGCGATTCGCCGGGCCCGCTGGACAAGAACCTGAAGACCTTCTACGCGGTCTCGCCGATCCCCGACGACTGGACCGACAAGCAGGTCGACTCGTTCCTGCGCGAATACAACAGCCGCATGATCCACCTGCTGAGCATCCATGAAGGCACGCCGGGCCATTACCTGGAAGGCTGGCATTCGGGCAAGTTCCCGTCGACGCTGCGCGCGGTGCTGCGTTCGGGCCTGTTCGCCGAAGGCTGGGCGGTGTACACCGAGCGGATGATGCAGGAGCAGGGCTACCTGGACAACGATCCGCTGTTCCACCTGGTGCAGCTGAAGTTCTACCTGCGCACCATTTCCAACGCGATCCTGGACCAGGGCGTGCACGTGGACAACTGGACGCGTGAGCAGGCGATGCACCTGATGACCCACGACGCCTTCCAGCAGGAAAGCGAAGCGTCGGGCAAGTGGGTGCGCGCGCAGCTGACCTCTGCCCAGCTGCCGACCTACTTCGTCGGTGCGCAGGAACACTTCGACACCCGCAAGGCCGTGCAGGACAAGCAGGGCGCGAAGTTCAACCTGAAGGCCTACCACGACCAGATGCTGTCCTACGGCGCTCCGCCGGTGCGCTTCGCGCGCCAGCTGATGCTGGATCAGCCGATCGAGTAAGCACTGCCGGGTTCCTCGTCGGACAGGCAAACGGCCCGGTGCGAACCGGGCCGTTTTTTGTGGTGTTGCGTAGAGCCGGGTTCTACCCGGCTGCCTGCGCCACGCAACAGCAGGAGCAGCCGGGTTGAACCCGGCGCTACGCGCAAAGGCAGCCGACCGGCACCGTCGGCATCGGTCACGCGTCGGCGGCGACGAAGCCGCCGGTCTGCCGCGCCCACAACCGGGCGTACAACCCGCCGGCAGCGATCAGCTCGGCATGGGTGCCGGTTTCCACGATCCGCCCCTGGTCCATCACCACCAGCCGATCCATGCGCGCGATGGTGGACAGCCGGTGCGCGATGGCAATCACCGTCTTGCCGGCCATCAGCTCGTCCAGATTGTCCTGGATGGCCGCTTCCACTTCCGAGTCCAGCGCCGAGGTCGCTTCGTCCAGCACCAGGATCGGTGCGTCCTTGAGCAGCACCCGCGCAATGGCGATGCGCTGGCGCTGGCCGCCCGACAACTTCACCCCGCGCTCGCCCACGTGCGCATCGTAGCCTTGGCGGCCTTCGCCATCACGCAGGGTGTCGATGAAGGCTTCCGCGCGCGCCTTGGCCACGGCCGCGCGCAACTGCGCGTCGGTGGCGTCGGGGCGGCCGTACAGCAGGTTGTCGCGGATCGAGCGATGCAGCAGCGAGGTGTCCTGGGTCACCACGCCGATCTGCCGGCGCAGGCTTTCCTGGGTGACGCTGGCGATGTCCTGGCCGTCGATGCGGATCTGCCCGCTTTCCAGGTCGTACAGACGCAGCAGCACGTTCACCAACGTGGACTTGCCCGCACCCGACGGCCCGACCAGGCCGATCTTCTCGCCCGGCTTCACGTCCAGGTTGAGCCCGGCGATCACCCCGCCGGTCTTGCCGTAGTGGAAGTGGATGTGGTCGAAATGCACCCCGCCCTGCGTCACCTGCAGCGCGGTCGCATCCTCGCGATCCTGCACGGTCAACGGCTGGGAAATGGTGGTGATGCCGTCCTGCACCGTGCCGATGTCCTCGAAGATCCCGTTGATGGTCCACATGATCCAGCCGGACATGTTGTGGATGCGGATCACCAGCCCCGTGGCCAGGGTGATGGCGCCCACGCTGATGTGCCCGCCGTTCCACAGCCACAGCGCCAGGCCGCAGGTGCCGGCGATCAGGAAGCCGTTGACGATGGCGATGGTCAGGTCCATGCCGGTGGTCACCCGGGTCTGCCGGCGGTGCTTGGCCGCCAGCTCGTCGATCGCCTCGGCCACATAGGCCTGCTCGCGCCCGCCGTGGGCGAACAGCTTCAACGTGGGAATGTTGGTGTAGCCGTCCACGATCCGGCCCATCGCCTTGGAGCGCGCTTCGGAGGCGATCCAGGCACGTTCCTTCGCACGTGGCACGAAGTACCACATGATCACCACGTAGGCGGCCATCCACAGCACCAGCGGAATCATCAACCGCCAGTCGGCCTGCGCGAACAGGTACAGCGCGGTGCCGGTGTAGACCACGATGTACCAGAGCGAATCGACCATCTGCACGGCCGATTCGCGCAGCGAGGTCCCGGTCTGCATCACCCGGTTGGCCATGCTGCCGGCGAAATCGTTCTGGAAGAAGCTCAGGCTTTGCCGCACCACGTAGTTGTGCATCAGCCAGCGCGAGCGGTTGCTCAGCCCCGGCACGATGGCCTGGTTGACCAGCAGGTTGTGCAGCCCCACCAGCACCGGGCGCAGCAGCACGGTGATGACCACCATCCACAGCAGGTCATTGGCATGGCGCTGGAAGAAGCCCGCACCGGGCTGTTCGGCCACCATGTCCACGATGCGGCCGAGGAAGTCGAACATCGCCACTTCCACCAGCGCCAGCAGCAGCCCGGCGATCAGCGTGGCCAGCAGCACCGGCCACACCGGGCGCAGGTAGTGGATGTAGAACGGCACGACCTTGCGCGGTGGCATGCGCCCGTCGTTGGGCGGAAAAACCGGAATCAGCGACTCGAACCAGCGGAACATTCCCTTACCCCGAAGCAAAGCAGGCCGCGATTATCCCACCGCGGCCTGCTGCATGCCTTTACCTGCGGCTCACGCCGCGCGTGCGGTTCAGCCCTTGGCGTCGGCCTTGATCGGCACCAGCAGCAGATCCTGGAAATCGAAGCTGAAATCGGTCAACGACGAAATGGCCTGCATGCGCACATCGCGGACCTTGCCATCCGGGTCCAGGCTGAAGGTGACGAAGGCATCGGCGTTGAGCGAGCGGTCGTCCCAGCGCACGATGAAGGTGTCGTGCTGCCAGTGCTCCAGTTTGCCCACCAGCTGCGCGGTCTTGCCGAAGCGCAGCCGCAGTTTGCCGGCGCTCTGCTCGACGAAGACGTCGCCGTACCACGCGTCGCGATAACCGCCCACATACTGCCCCAGCGGCAGCGACGGCGTGGACTTTGCGTCGCGTGCGGCCTGGTGGTTGGCCCAGCCCTCATCGGCCTTGTCCTGCGCCTTGGCCACCGCGGCGGCATAGGCCGCCACCCAATCGGTCTGCGGCGCTTTCAGGTAGGCGTCCAGCACATCCATGGTGATCGCGTTGAAGGCCGCGCCCACTTCCTGGTTGGTCAGCACCACGATGCCCAGCTTCTGTTCGGGCACCAGCGTTACGCGCGACACCATGCCCGGCCAGCCGCCGGTATGCCAGACCAGCTTCTGGCCGCGGTAGTCGCTCAGGCTCCAGCCTTCGCCATAGCCGGCGAAGTTCGGGCGCGCGGCCGCCAGCTGCGGCACGCTCGGCTCGGGCACCACCTGGGGGGTGATCATCTGCCACATGCCCTGCTGGCTCTTGGCGCTGAACAACGCGGTGCCGTTCTCCAGCGTGCCGTGGGCCAGCTGCACGTTCATCCAGCGCGCCATGTCATGAACGCTGGAATAAATGCCGCCCGCACCGGCGTTGTTGGACCAGGTCAGCGGCGCCACCGTGCGCAGCGCCTTGAAGTCGTACTTGGCATGGCCAACGGCGGCGTTGTCGCCCGGCTGCAGGTGGTCGGCGTTGTAGCGGGTGCCGGCCATGCCAACCGGGGTGAAAATGTGCTGCTGCAGGAAGTCGGCGTAGGACTGCCCGGACACCTGCTCGATCACCTGCTGGGCCACCGCATACAGGATGTTGTCGTACGCGTAGCGGTCACGGAAACCGGCCTTCAGCGGCACCTTGGCCAGCCGCGCGACCACCTCCTGGTTGCTGTACGTCGTGGTCGGCCAGAACAGCAGGTCGCCGGCGCCCAGGCTGAGGCCGCTGCGGTGCGAGAGCAGGTCGCGGATGCGCATCTCGCCGGTGACGTAGGCGTCGGACATGCGGAACCCGGGCAGGTGGTCGATCACCCGGTCGTCCATCTTCAGCTTGCCCTGCTCGGCCAGCAGGTTCAGCGCCGTGGCGGTGAAGGCCTTGGTGTTGGAGGCGATGGCGAACAGGGTATCGGCCTGTACCGGCGCCGGCTTGCCCAGCTCGCGCACGCCGTAGCCGCGTTCGAACACCACCTGGCCGTCCTTGACCACCGCCACCGCGATGCCGGGGACGTCGAATGTGCTGCGCGCACGCTCCACCGTGGCGTCCAGCCGCTGCAGTTCGGCCGGCACCGCCGCCGATGCCAAAGGTGCGCATGCCAGCAGCACGACGCCTCCGATCCAGGATGTGTTCAAGCAGTGTCTCCAGTTGCGTGTCGCGGGGGCGTTGAGGCGCGCAGGCGCGCCTGCGCCGGGTTTCGCACGATGGTAACGCGCGGGCGCTCAGGCTCGCCTGTGCCAGAAGGCGGACCGCCCCGGAGCCCTGTATGACCGCGCCTGCCGATACCGTATCCACCGTCATCCCCTGCCTGCGCTACCGCGATGCGCATGCGGCCATTGCGTGGCTGCAGCGCGCGTTCGGCTTCGAGCCGCAGGCGGTGTATGCCGACGGCGAGGTCGTTCACCATGCGCAGCTGGTCTACGGCCACGGCATGATCATGCTCGGCTCGGTCGACAACGCCAGCGAATGGGGCCGCTACAGCGTGCACCCGGACGAGGTGGACGGCCGCCAGACCCAGAGCGCATGCGTGATCGTGGCCGATCCGGATGCGCACTACGCGCGCGCCGTGGCTGCCGGCGCGCAGGTGGTGATGGACATCGCCGACCAGGGCTACGGCGGCCGCGGCTACGCGTGCCGCGACCTGGAAGGCTACCTGTGGTGGTTCGGCAGTTACGACCCGTGGCGCGCCCACGCGGACGGCGCATGACCACAGCAGGACGCATCCGTACCGGCATCGGCGGCTGGGTATTCCCGGGGTGGCGTGGCGGAACCTTCTATCCGGCCGGGCTGCCGCAGCGCGAAGAGCTGTCCCACGCCAGCGCGGCGCTGGGCTGCATCGAAATCAACAGCACGTTCTACCGCGCGCAGAAGCCAGCCGTCTACGCGCAGTGGCGCGAGCAGACCCCGCCCGGGTTCCGCTTCTCGGCCAAGGCCCCGCGCACCATCACCCAGACCCACGACCTGACCACGGTGGGCGCGCGTGCGGACGCCTTCATCGATGGCATCGTCGCACTCGGCGATCGCCTGGGACCGCTGGTGTGGCAGTTCGGCGACACCCACCCGGCCGGCGCGCAGGAGTTCGACCGGTTCCTGGATCAACTACCGCGCAAGGCCGACGGGCGTGCGTTGCAGCACGCGCTGGAGGTGCGCAACCCGGCCGCCTGGAGCGCGGAACTGGTGGCGGTGGCACGGGCGCACAACGTCGCGCTGGTCTTCAGCGGGTCCAACGACTACCCCAGCTTTGCCGACCCCACCGCGGACTTCGTCTACGCACGGCTGATGCACGCCCGCGCCAACCTGCGCGCCGGCTACCCCGAGCGCGCACTCGAACAATGGTGCCTACGTGCGATGCGCTGGGCCCGTGGCGAAGACAATCCGGACCTGCCGCATGTGGCTGCCGAAGCACCGACGTCGGGCCCACGCGAGGTGTACCTGCTGTTCATTGGTGCGGCCAAGCAGCGCAACCCCGGCGCAGCGATGGCGTTGCGCGACCAGTTGGCGCGCGTAGGCGCCACGTAGAGCCGGGCTCTGCCCGGCTGCCTTGGCTTGCCCACGTAGAGCCGACCGTTGGTCGGCTGCCGTCGCGGCCTGCGTCAAAATCGTATCGACCAACGGTCGATGCCTACCCCACGGTGCGCGATCGCCCGCCCATCCGCATGTCGATCCGCCACAGCAGCGCGGCCAGTGCCACGAAGGCCAGTCCCACCACAGCCGCGTTGCGTGCCACGCCCATGCCGCCCAGCGCCGCCAGGTCAAGGAACGGATACGGGTATTGCCCGCTCCATCGCCCCACCAGCAGTGCCCAGCCCAGGTACAGCGCCGGGAACAGCAGCACGCCGCCCAGCTGGCGCCAGCGCAGCTGCCCGTGCGGGCCGGCCAGCCAGCCCAGCAGGTACAGCACGGGCACCACGTAGTGCAGGCCGGTGTCGGCCCACCAGTGCAGACCCTGCGGGTGCCACAGCGTGCGCAGCACCAGCACGTAGACCAGGCCGGTGATGCCGATATACACCGCAACCGCGGCGCTGGGTGCAGGGGCGGCCATGCCGCCGGTGCGTCCCCGCAGGCGCGCCAGACAGACGGCGGCCACGCCGATGTTGCTGAGGATGGTGAAGTAGCCCAGCAGCCGCAGCAGCACCTGCCCGGTGCCGCCAGTGTCCCCCTCCGAGGCCAGCAGCACCGCGTATTGCAGCGTGATCGCGGCGACGGCGATGATGGCGGTCAGGCCGGCCCAGGCGCGCGCCTGGGCGGAGGGCACGGCAGGGGCGGCGGATGGACGCGGCGAGTGGGGACGGGGCTGCATGTGCGCAGGATGCCATGACAGGCGCGGCGGCGTTGTCGCGGTCGACCGCCGCTTGCCGCACAATATCGCGATGCCGATGACCGATACCCGCCGCGCGCTGCTGCAAATCCATTTCTGTGTGCTGCTGTGGGGCATTACCGCCATCCTCGGCAAGCTGATCACCCTGCCCGCACTGCCCCTGGTGTGGTGGCGCATGCTGCTGGTGGTGGCGATGCTGGCGGTGCTGCCGCGGGTCTGGCGCGGCCTGCGCCAGTTGTCGCCGGCGCTGTTTGCCGGTTACTGCGGCGTCGGCGCGCTGGTCGCGCTGCACTGGCTTACCTTCTATGGCGCGGTCAAACTGGCCAATGCGTCGGTAGCCGCCACCTGTATCGCGCTGGCCCCGGTGTTCACCGCGGTGATTGAACCGTGGGTGGCCAAGCGACCGTTCCAGCTGCGCGAACTGGCCTTCGGCATCGCGGTGTTGCCGGGCGTGGCGCTGGTGGTGGGTGGCGTGCCGCATGGCATGCGCCTGGGGGTGCTGATCGGGGCGCTGTCGGCGCTGCTGGTGGCGGTGTTCGGGTCGCTCAACAAGCGCCTGGTGAGCCATGCCGACCCGCTCACGGTGACGGCGCTGGAACTGGGTGCAGGTACCGTCACCCTGACCGTGCTGGCACCGCTGCTGCCGTTCCTGCTGCCGCCGCTGGCCGGCCCCTTGTGGGTCGTGCCCAGCCTGCACGACGGCGTGCTGCTGCTGGTGCTGGCCGGGGTCTGCACCCTGCTGCCGTTTGCGCTGGCCCTGGTCGCGCTGCGCCATATCAGTGCCTACACCTCGCAGTTGGTGACCAACCTGGAACCGGTGTACGCGATCCTGCTGGCGATGGTGCTGCTCAGCGAGCAGCGTGAACTGACCCCGGTGTTCTACGTCGGCGTGGCCATCATCGTCGGCGCGGTGTTCCTGCACCCGTTGTTGAACCGGCGCAAGCCGGTGCAGCACCCGGAGATCCTGGGCACCTCCGAGGCGCACAACGTCGCCGATTGAACGCCGCGCCGTACCGATCGACGGTGGGCACCTAGCGCGACGGCCAGTGCCAGGCAGGTGCGTCCAGTAACCCCTGCCCCATCACCTCGGTTCGGCTGAACGGCTTGTGCAGCCCGATGGTGTGACAGGCCGGTGCCGCCTGCAGCGCCGCGATCAGCCGGCTGGCGTGCGACACCACCCACAGCTGGCTGCGTGCACTGGTCGCGATGATCAGCCGCGCCAGCGCAGGCAACAGGTCCGGGTGCAGGCTGGTTTCTGGTTCGTTGAGCACCATCAGCGGCGGCGGTCGCGGTGTATGCAGCGCGGCGACCAGCAGCAGGTAGCGCAGCGTGCCATCGGACAGTTCCGTCGCCGCCAGTGGCCGCAGCAGGCCCGGTTGCGAGAACTTCAGCGCCAGGCGTCCCTCGTGTGCGTCGATGTGCACCTGTGCGCCCGGAAAGGCATCGTCCACCGCGCGGACCAGCGCAGGCGCATCGCCGATTTCCAGGATCGTCTGCCAGGCCGCCGCCAGGTCGTGGCCATCGTGGCTGAGCACCGGGGTGCGGATCGCCAGCGTGGGCTGCCGTGCCGGCGCGCCACTGTCGGTGCGGAAATGGTCGTGGAAGCGCCACCGCCGGATGTACTCGCGCAACTGCATCACTTCGGGCATGCGCTGGGGATCGGCCAGCTGGGTGAACACGCTGTCGAAGGCCGACAGCGATTCGTCCAGGCCTTCCCAGCCCTGCCCGCTGCGGCGCCGCACGCGCGCGCCACGGCGCTCCACCAGCAGCGTGCTGCTGCGCAGGAACGGCCCGGCCCAGATGCACTCGGACTTGATCTGCGGCTCCAGATCGAACATCGACTGGCTGGGCACGGGCAGCCCCAGGTCGATGGCATACCCGAACGTCTCGGCGGCGAAGCCCAGCCGCAGCGACACCGGCTGCGTGCGCGCCGTGCCCTGCACCGGAATCTCGCCCTGGCGCATGCGCCGGTCGATCTGCTCGGGGCCGGCCCATAGCGCCGAGCCCAGGCCGCCCTCGCCGGCCAGGGCAGCTGCGACGCCGCCGTGCGCGGTTTCGGCCAACAGCCGCAGCGCGCGGTAAAGGCTGGACTTGCCGCTGCCGTTGTCGCCGGTGACCAGGTTCAGGCGCTCCATCGGCACCACCAGATGGTGCAGTGAGCGGTAGTTGGCAATGGCAAGGGTCTGCAGCATGCGCAAGGCTCGGCGTGGAAGGCCCGGCAGTCTGCGGCAGCGCATTCGCAGGGGGTGCGACGCGGCTCAGTCCGCGCGCACCACCCGGTTGCGGCCTTCATGCTTGGCCCGGTACAGCGCCGCGTCGGCCCGCGCCAGGGTCTGTTCCACCGCGTCGCCATGACGATGGGCGGCCACCCCGATGCTGATCGTCAACGGAATGCCCAGCGGCAGGTCGGCCACGGCCATGCGCAGGAAGTCGCACTGCAGCTCGGCAGTGCCCAGCGTGGTGTCAGGCATCAGCACCACGAACTCTTCGCCGCCGTACCGTGCCGCCAGCCCCTGCCCGGCGAAATGCGCGCGCAGCAGGCGCGACAGCTCGGCCAGCACATGGTCGCCGGTGGCGTGGCCGTACAGGTCGTTGACGTTCTTGAAATGGTCGATGTCCAGCAGGGCCACGGCGGTCTGCCGTGGTTGCCCGTCGGCATCGATGACCGCGGCTTCAAGCGCCAGGCTCATCGCCCGCCGGTTGGGCAGCCCGGTCAGTGGATCGGTGCGGCTCTGCTCGGCCAGATCGGCGTTCTGCTGTTCAAGCAGGGCGTTGTATTCGGACAGGCGCTGTTCGTACCAGGCGCGGTCGCGCATGTGCTGCTGGATCTCAAACGCGTAGCGGCGCAGCTCCATCACCAGCGACACCTGCCGCGACAACGCTGCCAGCGCCTGGGCCTGGTCGGGCCGCAGGTGCCCGGGGTTGGCGTCGAACACGCACAGCGTGCCCAGCGGCAGGCCATCGAAACTGAGCAGCGGCGCGCCGGCATAGAAGCGGATATGAGGGTCGTCGACCACCACCGGGTTGTCGAAGAACCGCGGGTCCTGGCGCGCGTCTTCCACCACCATGACCTGGTCGGGCTGCAGGATGGCGTGCCCGCAGAAGGAGATGTCGCGCGAGGTTTCGGTGGCGTCCAGCGCCTGGCGCGCCTTGAACCACTGGCGGTCGCGGTCGACCAGGGTCACCGCTCCCATGCGGGTGCCGCACAATGCCGTGGCAATGGTCACCAGATCCTCGAAGGATCGCTCCTTGGCGGTATCCAGGATCTGGTAGCGCTGCAGCGCCTGCAGGCGCTGCTCTTCGTTGTCCGGCAGGGACGGCTTGATCATCGGCGGCAGGCAGGCTCGTTGTGCCTGCGCAGTCTAGCCGGACGGCAGGCTCACCGCGTGACGCGCCCTTACCATTCCAGCTGTTTGGGCAGCAGGCCCTTGAGCTCGGCGTCGGTCAGGTTGCGCCACTGGCCCGGCTTGAGCGCGCCCAGCTTGATGTTGTCGATGCGCACGCGGCGCAGCTGGGTGACGCGGAAGCCGAACGCGGCGGCCATCAGGCGGATCTGCCGGTTCAGGCCCTGCTGCAGGGTGATCCGGAAGCCGAACTTGGCCAGCTTGCTGGTGCGGCACGGCAGCGTGGTTTCATCGTGGATGCGGACGCCGCGGGCCATGCCGCGCAGGAACTCGTCGGTGACCGGCTTGTTGACCGCCACCATGTATTCCTTCTGGTGCCCGTTCTCGGCGCGCAGGATCTGGTTGACGATGTTGCCGTTGCTGGTCAGCAGGATCAGGCCTTCGGAATCCTTGTCCAGGCGGCCGATCGGGAAGATCCGCTGCTCGTGGCCGACGAACTCGACGATGTTGCCCTTGACCGTGCTTTCGGTGGTGCAGGTGATGCCGACCGGCTTGTTCAGCGCGATGTAGACGTGTTTGCGGCCACCGGCCTTCTTGGCTTCACGGGCACGCAGCGGCTGGCCGTCGACCAGCACCACGTCACCCTCGCCAACCACCGCGCCGGTGCCGGCCGGGTGGCCGTTGACGGTGACGCGGCGTTCGCCGATCAGGCGGTCGGCTTCGCGCCGGGAACAGAAGCCGGTTTCGGCGATGTGTTTGTTGAGTCGGATTGTCATCGGCCCATTATCCGGCAAACCCGGCCCGCGCAGGGCGCCGGGTGTTCACACACGCAGTGCCTCGTCGGCCGGAACGGCCTGGTCAGCGTCGAATACCTGGTTGCGGCCGGCCCGCTTGGCGCAGTACATCGCGTGGTCGGCGCGGCGCAGCAGCGCGGCCAGGTCGTCGCCGTCCCCGCGCAGCACGGCCAGGCCGATGCTGCCCGACACCTCCAGCCCCGGGATGGCCAGCACCCGGGTCACCGCCTGCACCTGCTGGCGCACGCTTTCCAGGCGGGCGAAGGCGCTGGCGCGGTTGGCGCCCGGCAGCAGCACCAGGAACTCTTCACCGCCCATGCGGATCACATCATCGTGGTTGCGCACCGAGTCACGCAGCTGGCGGGCCACGGCCACCAGCACCTGGTCGCCCACGGCATGCCCGAACTGGTCGTTGATGTCCTTGAACAGGTCGATGTCCAGGAACCCGATCGCCAGCGGTTGTTCGTCCTGGACCGCACGTTCCAGGTACTGGGCCAGCCTGCGCAGGCCGGCGCGCCGGTTCGGCAGGCCGGTCAGGGCATCGGTGTCGGCCAGCTGACGCAGTTCGTCGCGCTGCTGCCGCAGCCGGCCCAGGCGCAGATTGAGCGCGTAGGCAGACATCATCAGGAACCAGGTGGTCGCCAGTTGCAGGGACTCGATCCGGTAGGCCACCAGCCACTGCGCGCGCAGCGCATCGGCCATGATCATGATCCACCAGGGCGCCAGCGCGCTCAGCCCGGCCAGCGCGTAGCGGTCGCGGTCGCGGTGCAGGAGGCCCCAGCTGCCGGCCGCCAGGCAGGCGACGCAGCCCAGCACAAACAGCCCTTCCAGCCCGGCGGCCACGCCCGGCAACATCGCAAAGTGCATCCAGGGCACGCCCAGGCCCAGCGCGAACAAGCCCCACAGCAGCACGTGCTGGGCCGGCCGCGAACGTGGCCAGCGACGGTCGCCGCCGGACAGCCGCCACAGCACCGGCAGCAGCACCGCTTCGGTGAACGCGGACAATGACACCAGCCACCACGACGCGCGGTTCTCGACCGGCAACCACGGCTCGGGGTACCCGCTCAGCCCGCCCAGCACGGCCTGCCACAGCACCAGCAGCAGGCAGATGGCCACGTAGATCAGGAACGATCGGTCCTTGGTGGTCACATAGCCCATCAGCGCCGACAGCGCCAGGGCGATGGCCACCGCCACACAGGCCGCGCGCACCAGCAGCCGGGCGGTGTCGTCCTGCTGCACCGGGCTGGGCGCGCCCAGCTGCACGGTGGGAATCCAGCGCGGCTTGATCGGCGCGGCCCAGGACACCACGATCGGTTCGTGGTCGCCGGCCGCAGGGACCACCACCATGCCCACCCCGGCCCGGAAGCGGGAATCGCGGGTGCGCGCGTCATGCATGCTGCCGCAGATCTGGCGGTCACCGTGGCTGATCCGTACCTCGCCGGCCAGGACCCCGAACACGTCCACCGCCTGCGGCTCGCCGGACCAGCCGCCCGCAGGCGCGGGCACGTGCAGCACCTGCTGGTGGCGGGCCAGCACTTCGGCAGTGCAGGCGCGCTGGGGCGTACGTTCGGCGGTAGCTGCGCCCAGCAGCAGCACGTCGGTGCCTACCCGGCTGGTGGCGGCGAGCACGGTGTCGGCGGCCGCCCAGGCGGGCAGCAACAGCAGGGCCAGCAGCAGCTGCACTGCGCCCCATTCCATCCACCTGCCGCGCCATCCCCTCACACCCTGCCCCACCCTCGATGCCGCCACGCAGGTCGCGTGTCGCCCCTGGCCGGGATTATCGCCCGAACCCGGCGCTTTCACGCGGCGCGTCGCCATGGGCCCGGCGGGCCACGGGTCTCATGGCAGGCTCGGCCGGCCTTCCGAGGGCAGCGCACTGCGCCCCGGCCACAGCGCCGGCTGGGTCATCCGCTCCAGCGCCATCGGGCGCTCGATCGCATACCCCTGCAGCCCATCCACCCCGAGCACCTGCAGCTGTTCGGCCACCTCGGTCGATTCCACCCATTCGGCAATCACGGTCATGTGCAGCTCGCGGCCGATTTCGGTGATCGCGCGCACCGCCGCGCGGCTGACCGGATCGATGTCCATGTCGCGCACGAACACGCCGTCGATCTTGAGCATGTCCGCCGGCAGCTGGCGCAGGTAGCCGAACGAGGACAGCCCCGAACCGAAGTCGTCCAGCGCCACCTGGCAGCCCCGCGCCTTGACCGCTTCGATGAAGCTGCGCGCCTGGGCCAGGCTGCTGATCGCCGCGGTCTCGGTGACCTCGAAGCACAGCTTGCGCGCCAGCCCGCGGTTGCGCTCCAGCAGGTCGCAGACGAAGGCCAGGAAACTCGGCTCGGCAATCGACTGCGCCGACACGTTGACGTTGCACAAGCCCAACCGCTGCACGTGCGCCGGGCACACCTGCAGGTGGCGGAACAGCAGCCCCAGCACATGCCGGTCCAGTGCCATGCCCATGCCGTAGCGCTCCACGGCAGGCATGAATTCACCGGGGCCCTGCAGCACGCCATCGGGGTTGCGCATGCGGACCAGCACCTCGTAATGCAGGAAGCCCGGATCGCCCACGCGCTCGATGCGCTGCGCATACAACAGCATGCGGTTCTCGGCGATGGCACTGGTCACCCGCGCCAGGCGTTCGGCTTCCTGCCGGCGCTCGTCCAGCGCCATGCGGCTTTCGTTGTAGCAGTGCACGCGGTTGCGTCCGGCTTCCTTGGCGGCATAGCAGGCGCTGTCGGCCGCACTCATCAGCCAGTTCACATCGACCGCCTCGCGGGTCACCTCCACCACGCCGATGCTGCAGCTCACCCGCAGGCTGCCGTCGCCATGCTGGAAGTTGGCCTGCCCCAGCGAACGCACGATCCGCTGCAGCACCTGCTTGGCCTCGTCCTGGGCCGCATTGGCCAGGAACAGCGCGAACTCGTCGCCGCCCAGCCGCCCTACCCAGTCACCCTCGCGCAACGCGCCCACCAAATAGTCGGCGAAGTTGCGCAGCAACTGGTCGCCTGCCGCGTGGCCCAGCCCGTCGTTGACCAGCTTGAAGTAATCCAGGTCGATGTAGCACAGGCTGTGCACGCCGCCGTGGTTGCGCACGTCGAGCAGGGCCTGCTCCAGCAGGCGTTCGATCTCGCGCCGGTTGATCAGCCCGGTCAGCGGATCGTGGCTGGCGTGGTGCTCCACCTCGCGGGCCAGCGCATGGTTCTGCGACACGTCTTCCACGATGGCGAACACCGACACCTCGCGGCTGGCCGTGCGTACCAGCGTGCCGCTCCAGCGCCCCCACATCAGCCCGCCGTCGGCGCGCCGGAAGCGCAGTTCGGCCGGGCGCAGCTGGCGGCCCCAGTCGATGCGGCCCGCGTCGTCGAGCACCAGTTCTCCTTCGGCGACCAGGTCCTGCAGGGACAGCCCGAGCAGCGCATTGCGCGCGTACCCCAGGATGTCGGCCATGGCCTGGTTGACCTCCAGAATGCCGCCGGTATGGTCGAACTTGAGCATGCCCACCGTGGCCTGGTAGAACGCCGCACGGAAGCGGCTTTCCTGCTCCAGAAGATCGCGCCGCACGCGTCGCGACAGCATCACGGCGACGACGGTGATCAACAGCACCGACAATCCGCCCACCAGCAAGGTGGT
Organism: Stenotrophomonas sp. 364; assembly: GCF_009832905.1. Lineage (NCBI taxonomy): Bacteria > Pseudomonadati > Pseudomonadota > Gammaproteobacteria > Lysobacterales > Lysobacteraceae > Stenotrophomonas > Stenotrophomonas sp. 364. The sequence goes on along the minus strand of NZ_CP047135.1, from coordinate 1,134,758 downwards.
GATGCGCACGATGGAGGCCGTACGTTGCAGCGACATCGAAAATGCCTTGGCCCGCGCCTGCAGGTGACGGTCCAGTGCCTGCACCTGATCCAGCAGCAGCGCCTGGGTCACCGGTTCAATGTCGCGGCGGGCATGCAGGGCCTGCGCCGCGCCGACCAGACCGGCCAGCTGCAGCAGCGGCGCGTCGGTCTGCCGCCACAGCCGCACCGCATCCTTGAAGTAGCCCAGGTGGCCCAGGTAACGGAACGACAGGATCAGGCGGTTGATATCACCGGGTGCATTGCCGCCGGCCAGGAACCCGCGCCGGGCCCGGGCCAGGTCGGCGTCGTCCTGCTCCAGCGCGCGCCGCGCGTCCAGGTCGCCCAACGGCACGGTCAGCGCCTGGCGCGCCTCGGCCAGATCCCCCGGCCGGCCATGGGTGATGTAGCGGCTGAGCGCGAAGCTGGCCTGCTGCTGGCTGCGCGACCAGTGGCTCTGGCCGACGATCCACGCGGTGGACGCGGCCTGCAGTTCCTGGATCAGCGCGGAAATACCCACCAGGCCGATGGCCATGCCGGTCAGCAGGACAAAGCGCAGGGTCAAGCCCCGCGTGAGATACGGTACCGCTGTCGCACCAACATCCCTGCCAGCTGCCAGCATCGCCGATCCCCCCGGAGCCGTGAAGCGGGTGGTGTACCAAATCCATCAACCTGCAGGCTAGTTCGGCAGATGTTGTGACCGTGCGAAACCCGCCGACAGCCGCGCGGTGGCCTTTCCACACCCCGGAAACGACAACGCCAGCCCGAAGGCTGGCGTTGTCTGGATCGCGTGGGCGATCAGCCGTTGCGCGGACCGCGCGGCTTGAAGCCGTCACGGCGCGGCGGGCGATCGTTGCCACCCGGACCGCCCGGACCGCCACGATGGCCACCCGGACCGCCCGGACCGCGCGGCTTGCCACCGAACTTCGGCTTGAACGCCGGACGCGGCGACGGGGTCAGGTCTTCACCCGGCTCGACCTTGCGCATCTGAAGCTGCTGGCCCGACACCCACACCTTCTTGAGGTGGGTCAGCAGGTCCTGCGGCATTTCGGCCGGCAGGTCCAGCACCGAGAAGTCGTCGTGGATGTCGATGCGGCCGATGAAGCGGCTTTCCAGACCGGCTTCGTTGGCGATCGCGCCGACGATGTTGCCCGGCTTTACGCCGTGCACGTGGCCCACTTCGATGCGGAAGGTTTCCATACCCGGCTCGGCGGCACCGCGCGGGGCGATGTCACGGCGCGGGGCGCGTTCGAAGCCAGCGTCGTTGCTGCCGAAGTCGCCCTCGGCACGCGGCGGACGCGGGCCACGGTCGTCTTCACGACGCGGACCACGTTCGAAGCGCGGCTCGAAACGGGCCGGACGCTCGCCACGGTCGTTGCTGCGCTCGTTGCGCTGGTGCGGAGCACGCTCCTGATGGGCACCACGCACCGGCGGGGTCAGCAGGAACGGCGAATCGCCCTGCAGCAGCTTGGCCAGCGCGGCGGCGATCTCGATGGCCGGTACATTCTTCTCGCCTTCCAGGCGCTGCAGCAGGTCGCGGTAGAACTCGGTTCCGCCGGCATCGAGCGCATCGCTGATGCGGCTCATGAACTTGCTGATGCGGGTGTCGTTGACGGCGTCCACGCTCGGCAGCTGCATCTCTTCGATGGGCTGGCGGGTGGCGCGCTCGATGGCACGCAGCATGCCCTTTTCACGCGGGGTGGCGAACAGGATCGCGTCGCCGGTGCGGCCGGCACGGCCGGTACGGCCAATACGGTGCACGTAGCTTTCGGTGTCGTACGGGATGTCGTAGTTCAGCACGTGGCTGATGCGCTCCACGTCCAGGCCACGGGCGGCCACGTCGGTAGCGACCAGGATGTCCAGCTTGCCTTCCTTCAGCATGCCGATGGTGCGCTCGCGCTGGGCCTGCTGCATGTCGCCGTTGATGGCGGCCGCGGCCAGGCCACGTGCCTGCAGCTTCTCGGCCAGCTCTTCAGTGGCGGCCTTGGTACGCGAGAAGATGATCATCGCGTCGAAGGGTTCCACTTCCAGGATGCGGGTCAGCGCGTCCAGCTTGTGCATGCCGCTCACCCACCAGTAACGCTGGCGGATGTTGGCCGAGGTCGTCGTCTTGCTGACGATGGTGACTTCGGCCGGGTTCTTCAGGTAGGTCTGCGCGATGCGGCGGATCTGCGAAGGCATGGTGGCCGAGAACAGGGCGACCTGGCGGGTCTCCGGCAGCTTCTTCAGCACCGCTTCGACGTCGTCGATGAAGCCCATGCGCAGCATTTCATCGGCTTCGTCCAGCACCAGCGTCTTCAGCTCGGACAGGTCCAGGGTGCCGCGCTCGAGGTGATCGATCACACGGCCCGGGGTACCGACGATGACGTGCACGCCACGGCGCAGGGCCTGGAGCTGCTGGCCATACGGCTGGCCGCCGTACACTGGCAGCACGCGGAAGCCGGGGATGCCCGAGGAATAGGTCTGGAACGCCTCGGCGACCTGGATGGCCAGTTCGCGGGTCGGCGCCAGCACCAGCACCTGCGGCTTGGTCTGGTTGAAATCGAGGTTGGACAGCACCGGCAGTGCGAAGGCGGCGGTCTTGCCGGTACCGGTCTGGGCCTGGCCGAGCACGTCGCGGCCTTCCAGCATCGCCGGGATGGTGGCAGCCTGGATGGGCGACGGGGTTTCGTAGCCGACGGTGGCGACGGCCTGCATCACAGCGTCGGACAGGCCGAGGTCTGCGAACAGCAGCGGCGCGGAGGATTCTTGGGACATGGGGAACTCCAAAGCACTGCCGTTGAGGAGGCAGTGAGATAAAAAAGGGGATGGTCCGCGCTTTGGGCGCCCTTTCTTATCGCGTGCCCTGGCGCTGCTCGGTCGGAGGAGAATTCACTCACTCAGGGGGCGATGATACCGCATCGCACCTGAACAACGTGTACAGCTTCCCATCTGCATGCCGTTCTGCCGCCCGCTGGCGCACAATACGCGCCCTTTCCCGGCCCGGCCACATGGCCGCGCCCTTTCCCAGGATACCCGCTCCATGCAGACCCTCGAATTTGAACTGGACCGCGACTACGTCGAGCTCAAGCAGCTGCTCAAGCTGGCCGACCTGGTCACCAGCGGCGGCGAGGCCAAGACCGTGATCGGCGACGGCCGGGTTCTGGTCGATGGCGAGGTCGAACTGCGCAAGGCCTGCAAGATCCGCGGCGGCCAGGTGGTGCAGTTCGGCGACACCACGATCAACGTACTGGCCGACAGCGACGCCCCCTGAGCCGCCTCAGACCCGTGCCTCGCGCTGGGTCAGGTGGGCGGCGATCAGCTGGCGGAACGGGGTGACCCCCTGCGCCAGCCGCAACCCCGCCCTGCGCAGCACCCGCGCTGGCAGCCGGTCATCGGTGTAGAGCGCGGCAATGGCATTGGTGGCTTCGTACAGTGGGCGGGACGCCAGCCGGTGGCCGCGTTCAAAGCTCGCCAGCCCGGCCGCGGCGCCGATATCGCCGCCGCGCGCCGCCGCCTGGTTGAGCACGTTGGCCAGCCGGTGTGCGCCGGCCAGGCCCAGGTTGAACCCATGCGCGGTGACCGGGTGCATGCCCACGGCCGCATCGCCGATCAACGCGCAGCGATCGCCCACGAACGCATGGGCATACACCCCCACCAGCGGATAGGCCACCGGGGCCGCGCTAGGCACCATCGCCCCCAGCCGCTGCTCGAACAAGCCACTGATGCTGTGCCCGAAGCGGGCCGGGTCCTGCGCCATCAAGGCCTCGATCTGGCGCGGCGGCAGGGTGATCACCGCCGAGGCCTGGTCGCCATTGAGCGGCAGCAGCGCCATCGTGCGACCGTACCCGAACCACTCCCACGCGGTGTGCTGGTGCGGCACCTCGATCTGCATCCGGCAGACCAGCATCGACTTGCCGAAGTCGCGCATGCGCGCCCCGATCCCAAGCATGCGCCGGGTACTGGAGAAGCGGCTGTCGGCGGCCACCACCAGGCGCGCGGTCAGGCGGCGTCCATCGGCCAGGGTGACCACGCTGCGCCCCGCCCCCGGCACGATGCCGGCCACGCGCGCTTCATCCAGTATCTGCAGGCCCGGCTGGTCCTGCACGCTGGCCCAGGCGGCACGGCGGATCAGATGGTTGGGTACCAGCCAGCCCAGATCCTGCGTATCGCGCTGGGTGGCGGCAAAGGTCAGGGCGAACGGCGAGCGGCCGTCCATCACCTTGGCGTCGCGCAACGGGGAGATCTCGGCCGGGTCCAGCAGCTGCCAGATGCCCAGCGTCTCCAGGATCTGCCGCGAAGCATGGGTCAGCGCAATCTCGCGGCCATCAAAGGCGGCCTCCGCCAGTGCCGCGCGCGGCTGCTGTTCCACCAGCGCCACCTGCAGCCCGCTGCCGCCCAGCGCGCGGGCGAAACACAGCCCGGCCGGGCCGGCGCCCACCACCACCACGTCCACCGGCTGCTCCGGCATGCACTGCTTCTGGGTGGGTTGGTCCGACATGTCCGATCCTGCGGTAACGGGTCCATGCCAGCTTAGCGCCGATCGCGCGCGCCCCGCCTTGATCTGGATCAGCGGCCGCAGCCGCCGTTCACTGGCCCGTTACAGCAGCGCCCACAGCAACAGCACGATGCCCACCAGCGAGGCCAGCCACACCAGGCTGCGCACGTACGGCACACCGGCAGCGTACAGCGGCAGATACACCACCCGTGCCCAGAAATACAGCTGCGCGGCGAGCGCGGTCAGCCCGTCCTGGCGCTGGGTCAGCACCACCGCCAGGATCGCCGCCGCGAAGAACGGGAAGGTCTCCATGAAATTGGACTGCGCACGCTGCAGGCGACCGGTGAGCGGCCGCACCGGCGGATTCTGCCCATCGCGGGCCGACGCATTCCACTGCAGCCCGCGCTCGCGGGTGACGGCAGTGGAGGCGGCAAACAGGTGCACGATGCCCAGCACCATCGACCACACCAGCATCTGGATCTCGATACTCACGCTGCACTCCTCAGGAAATGACGGGGTCGATCAGGGGGTAGCGGCGCGCACGCTGTAACCGGCCAGGCGCCAGACCCGGTCTTCGTCCAGCCGGAACGACACCAGCTCGCGTACCGGCTGGGCGCTGTTGGCAAACCGGGTGGGGAAGCTGACGTTGATGTACAGCCCTTCGGGCACGGTTGCACCGGCGGCGTACTTGACCCGGGTCACCACCGGCTGGCCGCGCGCCGCCAACGCACCGAGGCGCTTGCGGTCGGCGTTGAGCTGGCTGACGAAGGCCTGTTCGGTGACCGATTTCTTCGCCACGGCCGAGGCCCCTTTCCATGCCTCGGCGGCACGGTTGGTGTCCACCAGCTGCGCCACCTGCAATGCGGCCGCACTCATTTCCGCATCCTGCTTGTGCACCTGCGCCTGCTGCGCCGGGGTCAGCGCCGGGCGTGCAGCGGGTGCGGCAGCGGGTGCCGGGCGCGCAGGGGCCGGCGCGGGCGTGGCCGGCGGCGGGGTCTGGGCCTGGGCAACAGCAGCAAGCAGGAAGGATGACAGCAGCAGCGGAACACGCATCAGGACACCGTTGGCTGGAAGAATCCAGGCCAGTCTACGGGAACCCCGTGAGTGGTTCGTCAGTTGCGCTCGGCGGTTTCCGGCGAGGGCTGGCCGACGTCGCTGGCGGTACGCTCGGCCGGCGCGTCCTGGCCGGGTGCAACGCTGGACGGCAGCAACGTGGACACGTCGATTTCCGACAGCGGGCTCTCGTCCGGGCAGGTGGCATCGGGGAATCCGTAGCGCTGCTTGAGCGTCTGCCCGCAGCTGTTGACGGTTTCCAATTCGGCGCCTTCGCGCTTGCAGGTCTGGTCGAAGGCGATCAGGAACGCGTCCTTGCGCCGCACGAAATCATCGCCGCACTTGCGCATCTGCTTGATCCGCTCCAGGTCGTCCTGCACCGCGTTGGTGCCATCGAGCCCGAACTGGCGCAGCTCGTCGCTGGTCAGCAGGCGCAGGCTGCGGTTGGGCACGGTCATCATCAGGTCGGCCACGCCCACCGCCACGCCGTTGCGCTGCAGGTAATCCTTGACGTTGTCGTAGACCTCATGGAGCTCGCGGTTGAGTTCGGCGCGCGAGGTGGCCTTGGAACTGATCCGCATCATCCGATGGATGCCAACCTTGCCGGCCACCAGGCGGTTGTCGCCGGCGGCCAGCACGAACACGCAGGCGCTGTGGCAGACCGAGCCTTCGCGGATCCAGATGGTCCAGTTGGATTCGCCGATGCGGTCGCCGGCCACGATCGCCGCTTCCACCTGGCCGCCGCTGGAATCCAGGTCCAGCACGCGCTTGGAGATGCGTTGCGCGTCGGCCACCATCGCCAACCGCGCCACCAGCTCGGAGAAGCCGGGGTTGATCTTGCCCACGTAGCGCACCCGCACCAGCCCGCGCTCCACGCACGGTGCCAGCGCGGCGTCGATGCTGGCGCGATCCAGGCTCTCCAGCGCCAGGCCATCGCCGCCTTCGCCGGCGTAATCGGTGTCGCAGCTTACCCACGCCTTGCCGTTCTCCAGCGCCGCCTCGCCCCAGCCCTGGTCGCCGCGCTTGGGTGGCAACGGTGCCGGTGCGGGCGCATCGGCGGCATTGAACGACACCATGTGGTCGCCATCGGCGGTCTGCGCGCGCACCGCCTTGTCGGCGGCGGTGACGTTGCCGGGATTCTCCAGCTGGCTGCAACCGGCCAGACCCAGGCACAACAGGGGCAACCACCACGACTTGAGCAACATGAACGACCCGGTATCCGTACGAAGGAGCGCGCGCAGCGGCGCGTGAACGCACAGTCTAGTGCGCGCGACCGTCGGCGCGGGAACCTGCCCTGAACCAGAGCGGCCGGCGTGCGCATTGCTGTCCGAAAATGGCGAGCCGGGCGCGGCCGCCGAGCATAGACTGGCCCCCATGGACACCGCCCTGCCCTTGGACTACGCCGCCTGCGAAAGCGCCCGCCTCGCCCGCGATGCGCGCTTTGACGGGGTGTTCTTCACCGCCGTGCGCAGCACCGGCATCTACTGCCGGCCGGTGTGCCCGGCGCCCCCGCCGAAGCCGCGTAACGTGGACTACTACCCCACTGCCGCCGCGGCTGCGGCTGCCGGCTTCCGCCCGTGCCTGCGCTGCCGCCCGGAACTGGCGCCGGAGGCCCAGGACGCGCTCAGCAACGAAACACTGCAGCGCGCGTTGGCGCTGATCCACGATGGCTACCTGCAGGACGCCGCAGTACCGGCGCTGGCCACCCGGCTGGGCCTGAGCGCGCGACAACTGCAGCGCCTGTTCGTGGCGCGCCTGGGCGCGGCGCCGGCGCAGATCCATGCCACCCGCCGCCTGCTGCTGGCCAAGCAGTTGCTGACCGAGACCGCGCTGCCGGTGACCGACGTGGCGATGGCCGCCGGTTACAACAGCCTGCGCCGCTTCAACGCCGCGTTCGTGGACGGCTGTGGCATGCCGCCCACCGCCATCCGCCGCCAGCGCGGGGCCCTCGATGAGGGCGCGCTGACCCTGCGCCTGGGCTATCGGCCGCCGCTGGATTTCGACGCGATGCTCGGCTTCCTGCGCCGACGCTCGATTCCCGGCATCGAATGCATCGACGCGGACAGCTACCAGCGCGTCATCGGACCGCCCGAGCGGCCCAGCATGCTGCGGGTCACCGCCGACCCCAGGCGGTCCGAACTGCGCCTGCAACTGGGCCAGGTCGACCCGCGCGCCATCCCCGGGATCGTGCGCCGGGTGCGCCGCATCTTCGATCTCGATGCCGACCTGCGCATCGTGCACACCACCCTGGCGCAGGACCCGCTGCTTGCGCGCGGCATCGCCCTGCGGCCGGGGCTGCGCGTGCCCGGTGGCTGGGATGGGTTCGAAGTGGCGGTGCGCGCGGTGCTCGGCCAGCAGGTCAGCGTGGCCGCGGCCACGACTCTGGCGCGCCGCGTGGTGGATCGGTTCGGGCAAGAGCTGGACGGCATGCCCGCCGGCCTGGACCGCCAGTTCCCGACCCCGCAGGCGCTGGCCGAGGCGCCGTTGGAGAGCATCGGGCTGCCGAAAACGCGCGCCGCCACCGTGCGCGCCGTGGCCCTCGCCGTGGCCGAAGGCCGCCTGGATTTCAGCGCCGGCCAACGCTTGGAGAGCTTCGTTGAACGCTGCGTGGCCTTGCCCGGGATCGGGCCGTGGACCGCGCATTACATGGCATTGCGCGCACTGGCGCTTCCCGATGCCTTCCCCGCCGGTGACCTGGTCCTGCAGCAGGTTCTGGGCGACGGGATACGCCTGACCGAACGCGCCACCGAAGCGCGCTCGCAGGCCTGGCGACCGTGGCGCGCCTATGCCGTGCTGCATCTGTGGCACCTGTCCGCCCCACCTCTGGAGTGAGCCCATGACCCTCTTGTACGACACTTTCGACAGCCCGATCGGGGCCCTGACCGTGGCCGGTGACAGCCTGGGCATCCACCACATCCTGTTCGAGAACAACCGCTACGACGCGAAGGGCCGCGCGCACTGGCAGCACGACGCCGATGCGCTGCGCGATGCGCGCACCCAATTGCTGCAATACCTGCACGGTGACCGCCAGCGTTTCGAATTGCCGTTGGCACCGCAGGGCACCGAATTCCAGCTGCGCGTGTGGAAGGCGCTGGCCGACATTCCGTTTGGCCAGACCTGGAGCTACGTGGAACTGGCCCGCCACATCGGCCACCCGACCGCCAGCCGCGCGGTCGGTGCCGCCAACGGCCGTAACCCGCTGCCGATCGTACTGCCCTGCCACCGGGTGATCGGCAGCAGCGGCGCACTCACCGGCTTCGGCGGCGGGCTGCCGACCAAGGCCGCACTGCTGCAACTGGAAGCGCATACCGGCGCGCTGTTCGCCTGATCCCGCACGCGGCGCACACCGCGCACGCGCCCTGACCGTGCCATCGGCTGTCTTCGCCGCGTCACCCCGCCGGACTATCATGACCGGATGACTTCCGTCCGCCTTTCGTTGGCGCTTGCCGCCACCCTCGCGTTGACCAGCTGTGCCAGCGTTCCTTCCGACTCCCCGACGGCCGGCAGCGCGCCGGTCGCCACGCCCGCCGCGCCGAAGCTGCTGCTGGTGTCCATCGACGGCCTGCGTGCGGACATGCTCGACCGCGGCATCACCCCCAACCTGTCGCGCCTTGTCGACGGGGGCGTGCGTGCGCGCTGGATGACCCCGTCGTATCCGTCACTGACCTTCCCCAACCACTACACCCTGGTCACCGGGCTGCGTCCGGACCACCACGGCATCATCCACAACAGCATGCACGAGGACGCGCTGGGCAGTTTCCGTCTGAGCAAGCGCGAGGCAGTGACCGATGCCCGCTGGTGGGGCGGCGAGCCGATCTGGGTGGGCGCGGAGAATGCCGGGGTGCGCACCGCCACGTTGTCCTGGCCCGGCAGCGAAGCCGCCATCCAGGGCGTACGCCCGAGCCAGTGGCGCACCTACGATGCGAGCGTGCCGTTGCCCGCCCGGGTGGACCAGGTGCTGGGCTGGGTCGGCCAGACCGACGCCGATGCGCCGCGGTTGGTCACGTTGTACATGGAACAGGTCGACCACGCCGGCCACGACCATGGCCCCGATTCGCCCGAGTATGCCGCTGCGATCGGCGAGGTCGACGCTGCCATCGGCCGGCTGCTGGACGGCCTGCAATCGCGCGGGCTGGACGCCAGCACCAACGTGATCGTGGTGTCCGACCATGGCATGGCCACCGTGCCCGACGGCCAGACCATCGCGATTGAAGACATGGTCGACCCGACCATTGCCACCGATGTCTCGATGGGGCAGTCGGTGGGGTTTGCGCCCTTGCCGGGCAAGCGCCGTGAGGCCGAAAAGGTGCTGTTGGGTGCACACGCGCAGTACGACTGCTGGACCCGGCAGACGCTGCCGGCGCGCTGGCACTACGGCTCCAACCCGCGCATTCCCCCGATCGTGTGCCAGATGCACGAGGGCTGGAACGCGCTCAGCCGCGCCAGCGTGGCCGCGCGCGCGCCCGGCACCCGCGGTTCGCATGGGTACGACAACGCCCTGCCGTCGATGCGCGCGGTGTTCATCGCCCGCGGCCCGTCGTTCAAGCAGGGCCAGACCATCGAAGGCTTCGACAACGTCGACGTGTACCCGCTGCTGGCGCGCCTGCTGGGCGTTCCAGCGGCGCCCAACGATGGGGATCCCGAGCGGTTGTTGCCGGCACTGCGCTGATCCGGACACCGCGCGTGAGGCGAGGTGTTTGGTTGACGCATAAAAAAAACGCGGCGCAAGCGCCGCGTTTTCTTCGACCCGCCAGGCGGGATCAACCGGTCTTGGCGACAGCCTTCTTGGCAACGGCCTTCTTCGCCGGTGCCTTGGCAACGGTCTTCTTGGCGACCGGCGCAGCTGCACCCACGGCCACCTTGCTCACCACGTGCGAGCGCGAATTGCCGTAGCTGGCGTTGAAACGCTTGCCCTTGGCGGTCTTGCGGTCACCCTTACCCATGTCGTCAACTCCTTAGTCTGAAACCTGATTCTGATTACCCCGCACTGACACGGGTTCGGCGGGGCCGCCCTCTCAGGCGCCCCCGCGCACGATCTGGAAGCCTACCATGCGCGCTCTCAATGAGCACAGCTGGCGTCGTGGACGTGGCCGTGGTTCAGCCGCAGGTTGACCAGGTGCGCAACGCCCACCAGCACGCCACCCAGGGTCATCACCACCGCATGCGGCACGGCTGAATGGTGCAGCGGGTCGTACAGCAACCCCGCCCACAGCGCGGTCAGGCCCGGGATCAGAAAGGCCAGCGCGCGCAGCGCGCCGTGCCGGCGCCAGCCCCAGACCAGGCTGAACAGGCCCAGCAGGGTGACAAAGCTCACCAGTGCCAGCTCCACGCCGTCGCCCATCCAGACCGACAGCCCCAACGACGGCGCAGCCGCCAGCAGCACCGGCAACACAGCGCAATGCACGGCGCACAGCAACGAGCCGGTGGCACCGAAACGATCCAGCAGATGGCGAACACGAGCGAACAGGGGCATGACTTCCAGCAGGGTCGGCGAAGCGTTATGGAATAATATAACATCAATCCTGACGCGCACCCTTGCCTCCCCCTGACTTGCCCTACCCCGTCCCATTGACGGGATTCGCGCGCCCCACCATTGATATATTGTAACAATTGACCGAAGGCCCTTGCCCTATGCGCTCCAGCTCCCTCCTGCTCACACCCCACGCCCTGTCCCTGGCACTTGCCGCCGCGTTGCTGCCGTCGCTGGCACTGGCGGCGGACGCCCCCGACAGCCACCGCGACGGCCACCTGACCGAGCTGTCCACCGTGAAGGTCACCGCCTCGCCGCTGCAGGGCGATGCTGAATCGCTGGCCCGCCCGGTGGACGTACTGGCCGGTGAGCGCCTGGACGAGCAGAAGGCCGGCACCCTCGGCGACACCGTGGCCAAGCTGCCCGGCGTGCAGAGCACCTTCTTCGGCCCCGGCGTAGGCCGCCCGATCATCCGCGGCCAGGAAGGCCCGCGCGTGGCGGTGCTGTCCAATGGCATGGGCAACATGGATGCCTCCACGGTCAGCGCCGACCATGCCACCAGCATCGAGCCGTTCCTGGCCGACCAGATCGAAGTGCTGAAGGGCCCGGCCACGCTGCTGTTCGGCAGCGGCGCTATCGGCGGCGCGGTCAATGTGGTCGACGGCCGCATCGCCCGCGAACTGCCGGATCGTCCGCTGAGTGGTCGCGCCGAACTGCGCGGCAATTCGGTGAACGACGAACGCAGCGGCATGTTCCGCCTGGACGGTGTCAGCGGCAACGTCGTGCTGCATGTCGACGGCCTGGTCCGCAACGGCGATGACTACCGCATTCCCGGCTACGCGGTGATCGATGGCCTGGAAGACCACAGCGGCCACGACCACGCCGAAGGCGACACAGACGAACCGCGCCGCGGCCGCCTGGACAACAGTTCGATCCGCACCCGCGCCGGCGGCGTCGGCGCCACCTGGCTGGGCGATGACGGCTACTTCGGCGTGTCCGCCAGCACCTACCGCACCAACTACGGCATTCCCAACGGCGCGCACGTGCACGCCGACGACGACCATGATCATGACCACGATCACGACCATGGCGACGAAGAAGAAGGCGACGAGCACGACGTCCGCATCGACATGGTGCAGAACCGCTTCGAAGCCAAGGGCGGCATTTACCAGCCGACCTCGTTCCTGAAGAACATCAACCTGCGTACGGCCTACACCGACTACGAGCACACCGAACTGGAAGCCGGCACGCCGGCCACGCGCTTCACCAACCGTGGCATCGAAGGTCGCCTGGAAGCCGTGCAGGAACAGATCGGCGGCTGGGACGGCGCCTTCGGCCTGCAGTTCGGCAACAGCGACTTCGGTGCCAAGGGCGAGGAAGCCTTCGTGCCCGATACCGGGACGAAGAACATCGGCCTGTTCGTGCTGCAGGAGAAGCAGTTCGGTCCGTTCAAGCTCGAACTCGGCGGTCGCCATGACCAGGTCAAGCTGGACCCGACCGGTGATTACCGCGCCCGCAAGTTCGACGCCACCAATCTCTCCGCGGCCGGCATCTGGACCCTCAACGACGCCGTGGATCTGCGCTTCGGCATCGACAGCTCCGAGCGCGCCCCGACCAACGAAGAGCTCTACGCGGCCGGCGCGCACATCGCCACCCGCTCGCTGGAAATCGGTGATGCAAACCTGAAAACCGAACGCGGCCAGCGCGTCGAGCTGGGCATCCACACCCACAGCGACCGCGTCGACTTCTCCGCCTCGATCTACCAGACCAAGTTCAAGGACTTCATCTACCTGGCCGACACCGGCGTGGTCGAATCGCTGCCGGTCCGCCTATGGACCCAGCAGGACGCAACCTTCAAGGGAGCCGAGGCCGAAGCCCTGTTCCATCTGTTCGAGGGCAACGCAGGCGACTGGGATCTGCGGGTGTTCGGCGACTATGTGAAGGCGGAGCTGGACGGCAGTGGCAGCCGCAACGTGGACATCGCCGTGCCGCACGGCGACCACAACCACAATTACAGCGTGGCCCTGGCCAACACCGGTTACCTGCCGCGGATCGCCCCGGGCCGCGTGGGCGCGGACCTGCGTTGGTCGCGTGACGGCTGGCGGGCATCGGTGGGCGCGGTGCGCTACAGCAGCCAGAAGGATGTGGCGCAGAACGAGGATCCGAGCAAGGGCTACACGCTGGTGGACGCACACCTGGCCTACCGCTGGGACCGCAACGACAGCAACAGTTACGAGGTCTTCCTGGACGGCAGCAACCTGACCAACCAGGAAGTACGCCCGCACACCTCGCTGCTGCGCGACTACTCCCCCCTGCCGGGCCGCGGCGTCGCCTTCGGCATCCGCGCCTTCTTCTAAAACACGCTTTGCGACTGGGGTCGTTTGATCACCCTGAGGGGGCCGAAAGGCCCCCTTTTTTTCTCCAAGCCAACAGCGCCATTTCCGTTTACTACCAAGCTGGGCGGGGGTGTGTGGGTTCACGGGACACGCTGCAAGTCCCGCTCCGCGGCCCGGCCCAGCCGCTGGCGGCTGTGCGTTCGGACGCATGCGAGACAGTGCCTCGCAAGCAATGCGCCCTCACCCCTGTAAGCTCCGTCGCGCCATCCATGGCGCTCAGGGTCCCGTGAACCCACAGACCCCCACCCTCGACAGTTGGTTGGTGCCCGTGGAAAAACCAACGGCAACATCAACTGCAACAACAACAAGATCAACAACAACAAGATCAACAGCGAGAGCAACTACTAGAGCAACGGCCGCTCCGATAACCAATGCGAGCGTCGCAGCAAACAAAGGCCGCGATACCCAGCTGTTTGCCAGCACGCGCGCGTTCTGTGAGATGGGTGGCGGGTACGCGGTTCCAGGACCGTTGGGCGCCATGGATGGCGCCCACGAGCCCCCATGGATGGGTTCACGGCGTGTCCTGGAACCGCGTACCCGCCACCCATTCACGCCAACCACAGGCCCCCAGCAAACCGCTTCGGCTTCGGCTTCGGCTCCTGCCCTGGCCCTGCCACTTGACCTTTTACGTGCATATGCACGTATGATCCAGCCAGACTACCCGGCGCGCCCTAATGGACCCCACCACCGCCAGCCCGTGCACCTGCTTTCGCCTGCGCCGCGCCTCGCGCCAGCTCTCGCAGATCTACGACAGCCACCTCGCGCCCGCCGGACTCAGCCTCAACGCCTACTCCATCCTGCGCCGCGCCCCCACCCCCCGACAGCTTGGCGACCTCGCCGACGCCCTCGGCATGGACCGCACCACCCTCACCCGCAACCTCAAACCCCTCCTCCTCGCCGGCTGGCTCCAGGAATACCGCGGCCACGACGCACGCCAACGCCTCATCGCCATCACCCCCACCGGCAAAGCCATCCTGCGCCGCGCCCGCCCGCTCTGGCAGCGTGCCCAGACGCACATCGAAAACACCTTCGGCACGCGCCCCACCGCGCAGCTCAACACCCTCCTCGACCAGCTCGACCATGCCCTGACGGAGGGAACCCCCGCATGACCGCCCCGACCGCCGCCCCGCGCGCACCGACCATTCACTGGGGCCTGCTCGTCGCCGCCTCCGCCATCCTCATGGTCACCATGGGCGTGCGCCAGACCAGCGGCCTCTACCTCGACCCCATCCACCGCAGCACCGGCGTCAGCATTGTTGAAATAAGCTTCGCCCTCGCCATCGGCCAGTTCGTCTGGGGCGCCGTACAACCCGTGTTCGGCGCCGTGGCCGACCAGCGTGGCGCGCTCCCCGTACTCCTGTTCGGCTGCGTCCTGCTCGCCATCGGCCTCCTGCTGGCCCCCTACCTCACCAGCCCGCTCGGCCTCAGCTTCAGCCTCGGCCTGCTCATGGCCGCCGGTGCCGGCGCCGGCAGCTTCTCGGTACTGATCGGCGCCACCGCGCACCGCCTGCCCGCTGAAAAACGCTCCTTCGCCGCCGGCCTCATCAACGCGGGCGGCTCACTGGGCCAGTTCGTGTTCGCCCCGCTCGTACAGTGGATCATCAGCAGCGCCGGCTGGGCCCGCGCCATGTTCACCATGGCCGCCATCACCCTGCTCTCCCTGCCCCTGGCCTGGCCCCTGCGCCGCCGTCCCGGCGACCATGCCGCCGGCGCCGGCATCGATGACGACGGCGGCCTGCGCGCACAACTGCGCCTGGCCGTGCGCGACCGCAGCTACTGGTGCCTGCACCTGGGCTTCTTCACCTGCGGCCTGCACATCGCCTTCCTGGTCACCCACCTGCCCGGCGAAATCGCCCTGTGCGGACTGTCGCCCACCGTCGCCTCCGCCTCCATCGCGCTGATCGGCCTGTTCAACATCGCCGGCAGCCTCATCGTCGGCGCGCTCGGCCAGCGCTACCGCATGAAGTACCTGCTGTTCTGGATGTACGCCAGCCGCGCGGTGATGATCGGCGTGTACCTGGTCGCCCCGCCCACCCCGACCACCTTCTACGTGTTTTCCGCCGCGCTCGGCTTCACCTGGCTGGCCACCGTCCCGCCCACCGCCGGCCTGGTCGGCAAGCTGTTCGGGCCACGCTACCTGGGCACCCTGTTCGGCCTGACCCTGCTCTCGCACCAGCTCGGCGGCTTCTTCGGCGCCTGGCTGGGTGGCGTGGCTCTGGCCCATTCCGGCAACTACCTGTGGATGTGGTACGCCGACATCGCGCTGGCCGCCATCGCCGCGGTGGTCAACCTGCCGATCCGCGAAGCACGCTATGGTTGCCACGGTGCCCCCGCCTCCCGCTGATGCCATTGAACCGATGACCAACGCCTTCCCTGCCGCTTCACGCCTGCACCGCGACGCGCTGGTTGCCCTCATCGCGCGCATCCAGGCCGCCCCGGGCACCGAACAGGACACCGATGCCGACATCCAGCAGCTGGTCGAGACCGTGCTCGATCCGAATGCGGTGAACTACATCTTCCACGACGACCTGTCCGCGACGGAGATCGCCGACCGGATCCTGCAGTACCGCCCGGTCGTGCTGTGACCTGATACCGCCATCGCGTGCACGTTCGCCTGCACCGGCGGCTTCACGCGGCGCAGACCTTTCCACACGCTGTCCCACTTCCGTTGCGGCGGCCCCTTCCGTTGCGGACATTTCCGTCCGAAAATGTCCCATGACCTCCCAACGTGCCGATGCGGCTGCCCGCCGCGCCCTCATCCTGGATGCCGCCGATGCGGTGTTCGGGCAGCATGGCGTCACTGCCCCGCTCGACCTGGTGGTCGAACGCGCGCAGGTCGGCCGCGCCACCCTGTACCGCAATTTCCCCGACCGCACCGCACTGGTGGAGGCACTGCTGCAGCGGACGGTTGCCCGCATCAACCGCCAGGTGCAGAGCCTGGGCGAGCGCGATGATGCGTTGTTCGAAGTGCTCGAAGGCATGGCCGCGCGCATCGTGCAGTCGCCTGCGCTGTCGGACTACTGGCGCGCGGTGGACCCCGATGACCCGGCCATCAAGGCCGCCCGGCACACCATCTGGGGCTTGCTGGAAGCGCCGATCCAGCGCGCGATCGCCGCCGGCCTGTGCCGTGCCGACCTGCAGGTGACAGACATTTCACTGATCTCAGGCATGCTGGGAGCCGCGCTGCGTGGCAAATCCCGCGAAGAGCGGGCCAGGCTGGTGGCGCGCGCCCTGCAGTTGCTGCGTACCGGACTGCAGGGACCCGTCGACGCGGAGGGCTGATGGCGCAGTACCTCAAACCGATCCCGGACTGGGAAGACCACGAGAAGCCGACCCTGCCCGGCTCGGCGTCGATGCCGTGGCATCCCTGGCACCGGCGCGTGGCCTATGCCGCCGTAGCGCTGCTGGTGGGCATCACCGGCGGCCTGGGCAATGCGCTGGTCACCGCCAACCTGCCCTTCATGCAGGGCCAGCTCGGCCTGACCCCGGCGCAGGGCAGCTGGCTGGTGGCCGCCTATGCGATGGTCAATGTCACCGCCAACCTCCTCGCCTTCAAGTTCCGCCAGCAGTACGGCATCCGCCTGTTCGCCGAAATCGGCCTGGGCCTGTATGCCGCGCTGGCGGTGCTGCATCTGTTCGTGGGCAGCTATGAAACCACCGTGCTGACCCGCGCGGCCAGCGGCTTCGCCGGCGCCGCCTGCAGCACCCTGGGCACGCTGTACATGCTGCAGTCGCTGCCGCGCAAATACACCGGCAACCTGCTGGTGATCGGGGTGGGCATCTCGCAGCTGGCCGTGCCGATCGCCTGGCTGGTGTCGCCGGGGCTGGTGGACACCGGCCAGTGGCACACTCTGTACCTGTTCGAGGCCGGCCTGGCCCTGTGCGCGTTCGCGGCGGTGGTGGTGCTGAAGCTGCCGCCGGGCGTGCAGATCAAGGCGTTCGAGCCGTTGGACTTCCTCACCTTCGCCCTGCTCGCCCCGGCAGTGGGCCTGCTGGTGGTGGTGCTGGCCCAGGGCTACGTGCGCTGGTGGCTGGATACGCCGTGGCTGGGCTGGGCGCTGGTGGCTTCCATCACGCTGGCCACCGCCGGCTTCATTCTCGAACACTACCGGCGCAACCCGCTGCTGCAGACGCGGTGGCTGGCCAGCCTGCCGGTGCTGCACTTCATCGTCGGCGCGTTCCTGATCCGCTTCCTCACCACCGAACAGTCGTATGGCGTGGTCGGGTTGATGCGCCAGCTGGGCATGGGGCCGGACCAGATGCGCCCGCTGTTCGGGGTGATCCTGGCCGGCGTGATCACCGGCATCGCAGCGGCATCGCTCACCTTCGGCCCCAAGCGCATCATCGCCCAGCTGCTGATGGCCATTCTGCTTCTGGGCAGCGCCGCCCTGCTCGACCAGGGCCGCACCAGCCTGGACCGCCCGCACGATTTCTTCGCCAGCCAGTTCCTGGCGTCGGTCGGCGCCGGCATGTTCATGGGGCCGTTGATCATGCTCGGCATCACCCAGGCATTGAAGCAGGGCGTGGACCACATGATCACCTTCCTGGTCACCCTGTCGATCACCCAGACCCTGGGTGGGCTGGCCGGTTCGGCGGTGCTGGGCACCTACCAGCTGCACCGCGAGCAGCTGTATTCCACGGCACTGGTCAGCCAGCTCGACCCGGCCGATGGCGTGGTCGCGCAGCGCCTGAAACAACAACAGCAGCTCTATGCCGGGGTGATCACCGACCCGGTGCAGCGCAGCGCGCAGGGCATGGCGCAGCTGGCGTTGACCGCCCGCCGCGAAGCCAACGTGCGCGCCTTCAATGATGTGTTCCGGCTCAGCGGCATGGTCGCGCTGGGCTTCCTGGGCTGGTTGCTGCTGCTGTCGGTGCGTACCGCCGTCCTCAAGCAGTGGCGCAAACGCCACCCCTCCCCTCCAGTCGCGGCGCCGCTGCCCGCACCGCCCCGATGAGTCCCCCCATGCCCACACCCCCGCCCCGCGACGACAGCGCACCCGAGAACGTCAACCCGGCGCCGCCGACCGATGCCGCGCCCGCCGGCAGCGCGGCCGCAGCAGGCACGGTGCCGCCGCCGAGCGCGCCCAAGTACCTCAAGCCCAGCACCCGCAGCGTGGTGATCATGATTGTGATTGCGCTGCTGGGCATCGCGCTGATCCTGCGCGCATGGTCGCTGTGGCCGTTCGACAGCACCCGGGTGAGCACCGACAACGCCTACGTGCGCGGCCAGATCACCGTGCTGGCGCCGCAGGTCAATGGCTATGTCACCGAGGTGCTGGTCAAGGACTTCCAGCACGTCAAACAGGGCGATCCGCTGGTCCGCATCGACGACCGCATCTACAAAGAAAAGGTGGCCCAGGCCCAGGCCGACCTGGACAGTGCCAAGGCTGCGCTGGCCAACTCCGACCAGGCACAGGCGCAGAACCGTGCGCAGATCGGTGCGGCACAGGCCAACCTTGTCGCCGGCCAATCGGAACTGGCGCGGTCGCGCACCGAGCTCAAGCGCTATGAAGCACTCGCCGCGCAGCAGCTGGTGGCGCTCAGCGACCGCGACAAGCTGCGCACTGGAGCGCAATCGGCGCAGGCGGCCGTGCTGCAGTCGCAGGCGCAGATCCGCATCGCCGAGGAAACACTGACCTCCACCCAGGTGGCACGCAAGAGTCTGGAGGCCCGCGTGGAAACCGCGCAGGCACAGCTGGAACTGACCCGGATCGACCTGGCCAACACCATCATCCACGCCCCGCGCGACGGCCAGATCAGCGAAGCCTCGGTGCGACTGGGCCAATACGTCACGGCCGGCTCGCAGCTGCTGTTCCTGGTGCCGGACACGCTGTGGGTGGTGGCCAACTTCAAGGAAGGACAGACCTGGAAGATGCGCATCGGCCAGCCCGCCTCGTTCAAGGTGGACGCCTTCGACGGTGAAAAGCTGCACGGGCACATCGAGCAGATCGCCCCTGCGACGGGCTCGGAGTTCAGCGTGCTGCGCCCGGACAACGCCAGCGGCAACTTCACCAAGGTGGTGCAGCGCCTTCCCATCCGCATCTCCATCGACCCGGACCAGCCGCTGGCCAAGCGGCTGCGCCCGGGCATGTCGGTGGTGGTGAAGGTGGATACGGCGGCAGACGGCAGCGACACCGCCGCGGCCGAGCGCCGGTGAAGTTCAACGTACTGGCGCAGAAGGCGGCCAAGGGCAGCGCGCCAGCCGCTTACGGCGGTGCGCTGGAGGTGGAGCACTTGATTGCCTTCGCCCGGGTCCACGGCACCGAGGGTGCGGCGGAGATCGAGCGCTTGAGCGTGCTGCACGGGTGGCTGGACGACGGTCTGCTGCCGGATGGCCGTCGCGTGGTGCCGTTCGGTCGATGGGCGACCGCCTGTGCGGCATACGCGCGCGACGGCGTTGCCGGACTGCGCCCCCTGTTGGCGGATCCGGCGATGGCCAGCTTCGCCATCGGGATGCTTGAAGCAGTACGCACGCGCGACGCCATCACTGAACTGCTTGCCTACTGCGAGCGTGCCGACTGGCACACGAGCAACGCGGACGCAGCGCCGTGGAGTGCGCTGGGTGCGTTGAACATGCAGCTGTCGTTCGAGGACAGTGTGCCGATCGATGCGACGCTCCAGCATGCGCTGTACGAAACGGCCGTGAAGGCATGGGGTGCAACCTCCATCGCACATCTGAAGGCGGTCGCGCTTTACGCCCTCCGCGGCGCGCCCGTGGCCGCATCGCTGGCGTGGCTCGATGCACTGGTCGTGGCCGATCCCGCGCTGGTATCCGCCCGCCGGGTCGTCCTGAAAAGCCTCAAACGCCGTCTCGATGCAAGCTACGCAGCCCCGGATGCCCAGAAGAGGCGTGAGATCGCGAAGGTCCGCAGCAGGGCCACCTGACGCACAGGGGCAGCCACGCATGGCGTGGCTCTACCGGGGGCAGGGTCGATCCGGGACATCGGGCAAAAAAAAGCCGCGCAGTGCGCGGCGTTTCTTTGCGGGGAGCGTTGCGTACCGACCAACGGTCGGTACCTACCCCGGTGTTTACCCGGCACACCGCGCGCAGAGGCCATGCACTTCCAGGGTCTGCGCCTGGGGCTGGAAGCCCAGCTCTTTGGCGCGCTTTTCCAGCTGGCTCACGATGTCCTTGTCTTCCAGTTCCACCGCACTGTGGCAGCTGTTGCATATCAGGAACGGCACCGAATGCTGCGCGCTGCTGGGATGGTGGCAGGCCACGAATGCATTGACCGATTCGAGCTTGTGCACGAAACCGTTGGCCATCAGGAAATCCAGCGCGCGGTACACCGTGGGCGGGGCGTCGGCACCGACGCCCTTGCCGCTGCGCACCCACTCCAGCAGTTCGTAAGCCTTGACCGGCTTGCCGGCCTCGGCGATGAGGCGCAGCACGTTGGCGCGGATCGGGGTCAGGCGCAGCCCGCGTTCCGAGCACACGCGCTCCACCACCTTCACGAAGTCGGATGCGTCGTGGACGTGGTGGTGCGGGGCGGTACAAGCGGTTTTGGCAGGCATGCGCGGTCTCCTGTGGTCAGGCCGTCGGTACTTTAGTGAGTGCGACGTCGATGCGTTTCAAGGCCTCTTCACGCCCGGCCAGGAACACCGTCTGCGAAATGTCCGGGCTCACCTGGGTGCCGGTGATGGCCACGCGCAGCGGCTGGGCCACCTTGCCCATGCCGATCTCGAGCGCCGTGGCCACCTCGTGCAGCGCCACCGACACGCCCTCGGCGGTCCAGTCCGCGACCCCCGCCAGCAGCTCGCGGGCCTTGCCCAGCGCCAGTTCCGCGCCCGGCTTGAAGTGCTTGGCCACGGCCGCCTCGTCGTACTCGGTCAGCGGCTGGTACCAGACCACCGCCTTCTCGGCCATTTCCTTCAGGGTCTGCACGCGGTCGCGCAATGCCACCACCACGTCGGCCGGCGCCGGACCGGCGTTCAGATCCAGGCCCAGCTTGTTCAGCTGGTAGACCAGGTGCGGGGCAATGCTGTCGGGCGTTTCGGTCTTCAGGAAGTGCTGGTTGACCCAGCCCAGCTTGGCCATGTCCAGGCGCGCGGCCTTGGAGTTGCAGTTGGTCACGTCGAACAGGTCGATCAGCTCCTGGCGGCTGAACAGCTCCTGGTCACCGTGCGACCAGCCCAGCCGGGCCAGGTAGCTCAGCAGCGCGTCGGGCAGGTAGCCGGCGTCCTTGTACTGCATCACGTCGGCCGCGCCGGTGCGCTTGGACAGCTTGGCGCCCTGCTCGTCCAGGATCATCGGCATGTGGCCGAACTTCGGCACGGGCGCGCCGATGCCTTCGTACAGGTTGATCTGGCGCGGGGTGTTGTTGATGTGGTCATCGCCGCGGATCACTTCGCTGATGCGCATGTCCCAATCGTCCACCACCACCGCGAAGTTGTAGGTGGGGAAGCCGTCCGGGCGGAAGATGACCATGTCGTCCAGCTCGCTGTTGGCGATCTCGATGCGGCCCTTGATCAGGTCGTCGAACACCACCGTGCCCTCGAGCGGGTTCTTGAAGCGGATGACGCGGTTCGGGTCGTCCCTGTACGGCAGGCCGAGATCGCGTGCGGCGCCGTTGTAACGCGGCTTTTCCTGCCGGGCCATGGCGGCCTCACGCATCGCGTCCAGCTCTTCCTTGGTCTCGTAGGCGTAGTATGCCTTGCCCTGCGCGACCAGCTGTTCGGCCACTTCCTGGTACCGGGCCACGCGCTGGGTCTGGTAGATCGGGCCTTCGTCATAGCCCAGGCCCAGCCAGTCCATCGCCTCCAGGATCGCGTCGATCGCGCCCTGGGTGCTGCGCTCGCGGTCGGTGTCTTCGATGCGCAGCACGAATTCGCCGCCACGGTGACGGGCCTCCAGCCAGCAGTACAGCGCGGTGCGGGCGCCACCGATGTGCAGGTAGCCGGTAGGACTGGGGGCGAAACGGGTGCGGCAGGTCATGGAAGGCTCGGGGAACGGGAATCCGCCGATTTTACCACTACCCCCGGGAGGTCACGGAGGCGGCGGGCGCCCCCTCCGTCCGGCCTCCTTACGGCTGCGGCTCGGGCTTGCGTGGGAAGGGCTGCTCGCGCATGGCCGCGTGGTAGGCGAAGGACGCCACGATGGCGGCGGCCTGCTTCAGGTCTTCCGGTTCGGCGTGGTCCCAGGTATCGAGGTGGCTGTGGTGGACGTTGGTGAAGTAGTCCAGCCGGTCCTGGATGAACTGGAAGCCCGGCAGGCCGATGCGGTCGAAGCTGATGTGATCGGTGCTGCCGGTGTTGCGGGTGGCCACGGTGGTGGCGCCCACGTCGTGGAAGGGGGCCAGCCAGGCCTCGAAGATCGGCACGGCCGCCATGTTCTCCTGCGCGTAGATGCCCCGGAAGCGGCCCGAACCGTTGTCCATGTTGAAGTAGACCTGGAATTTGCTGTAGTCGCGGGTCTTCTGCAGGGCACCGGTCGGTTCGCGCAACGAGGCCGGCAGCGCCTTCTGCGCCGCATCGGCAGGCTCGGGGAAACCACCGAAGTGCTTGGCCACATAGGCCTGCGAGCCGATCAGCCCTTGTTCTTCGCCACTCCACAGGGCCACCCGGATGGTGCGCTTCGGCTTGGCGCCCGCAGCCTTGAGGATGCGCATGGCCTCCATCATCACCGCCACGCCGGCGGCGTTGTCGGCGGCGCCGGTGCCGCTGTGCCACGAATCCAGGTGCGCGCCGATCATTACCACTTCATCGGGCCGGCTGCTGCCGCGGATCTCGGCCAGCGTGTTGTAGCCGGGCTGGTCGGTTTCGTCGGTGAAGCGGGCCGCGACATCCACGCGCAGGCGCACGGGCTGCTTGGCCTCCAGCGCACGTACCAACGGATTGAAATGCTCGGCGATCATCGCCAGCTCGGGAATGCCCACCGATTCCCCCGCCTTGCGCGAGCCACCGCCGGCAACGCGGATGATGCCGTTGTCCCAGCCGCTGATGCTGATCGAGGCCAGTGCGCCTTCGGCGACGAAGAACGCGTTGACCTTGGCCGCCAGCGCCTGCTTCTCCTGGTACTCCTTGACCCGCTTGGCGCGGTCGGCCACCACGTCCTTGTCCTTGGGCAGGGTGAATTCCTGCAGGCCTTCCAGCGAGGTGGCATCATGCCGGTGCGAATCGGCGTCGGTGCCCCGCTTGTACTCGCGCGCCTCGCCCAGCAACAGGATCTTCCCCCGCAGCTTGCCGCGGTACTTCTCGATGTCCTCGGGCTTCTTGATGTCCACCTGCACCAGCTCGCCCTCGACCGGGCCCTGGGTGCCCGGCGTCCACGCCTTGGGCAGCGCATGCAGCGGCTGCACGCGATCGCCCAGCATCTCCACGCTGGCCGAGGTGAACTCCCAGCCACGGCCGAAGCCATCGAACGCTTCGTCGTGGACGTTGTCCAGCTTCCAGTCGTTGAACCTGCCGCGTGTCCAGGCATTGGCCCGGCCCATCGCCGGCGAGTTGGTCAGGCGCGGCCCGATGCGCTCGGTGAGATAACTGAAAGTGTCCATCACCTGGGACTGGTGGAAGGCCTGCTGGCGGATCTTGCCCACCATGTCCAGGTCCACCGCTTCGCGCTGCTGCGCCGTTGCATTGCCACCCATCGCCAGCGCTAACGCCAGTACACCCCACTTCAGCCCGCTCCACTTCACCACGCCCCACCCCGGCCCTTCGGCATTGCTCGTCGAACTGTCGAGTCTATCCAGCGCGCGCGCCGGGCCCCCGTCCCATCGGTCATGTGCGCACACATGAGGTGTGCCCGGCTGGCGCTGCTCAGCCGGTCCAGCCCAGCCATAGTTGTGCGCTGCCCGGCACCAGCAACAGCCAGTGCCGGCGGTCAACGCTGCTGCAGCCATACACCGCCGCGTGCGCCGGCCAGTCCATGGGCAGCCCGGCAATGCCGATCTCGGCCAGCGCCGCGTCGCCGGCCTTCCATGGCCGGTAGCGCGGTACTTTTCCGGCCAGGGCACCGCGGCCCTGGCGTGCGCCGGACAGCCAGTCCAGGCCTTGCCGCTGCACTCCTTCGCAGGTGCGCGCCGCCAGCTTGAAGCGCACCAGGCCGGGGGCGATGCGCGCCCCCGGCAAGGCCGCCAGCACGCTGCTGGCCTGCAGCAGCGCGTCCACTTCCAGCAGTTCCGGAATGCCCTGCCATGCGCGTTGCCGCAACCCGTTGCGCCAGCTCATGTGCCGCTCCTTATTTCAGGCTCGCGCCGACTTCGTACCAGTCGATCCGGCGGGTGATCCACATGGCGCTGGCCAGCACGCCGAACAGCAGCAGCGAGCCCATCAGCAGCGCGTTGTTCTCCGAGATCAACAGGCCGTACAGCGCGCCGTACAGCACGGTGAGCATGCCGGCAAAGCCCAGGCCGCGCGTCCAGCTCTTCAACACCCCCGACAGATACACCGCCTGTACCCCGATGCAGGCCACCGCCGACACCAGATAGGCCAGCCAGAACGGAATATGCTCGGACAGGCTGAGCAGCAGCAGGAAGAAGATCGCCAAGGCCAGGCCCACCATCAGGTACTGCAGCGGATGGATGCGCAGGCGCTTGATCAGCTCGAACAGGATGAAGCCGACGAAGGTGAGCAGGATGAAGAGGATGCCGTACTTGCTGGCCCGATCGGCCTGGGTGTAGATGTCCACCGGGTTCACCAGTTCCACGCTGACCGTTTCCGGGTCCAGGTCCTTGCTGTCGCGCAGCTGGCGCTGTGCTTCGGAGGCCAGCGAGGACACGGCCCACTGGGCATCGAACCCGGTGTCGGTGACGGTGCGCTGGTTGGGCAGGAAGCTGCCGCCGAACAGCGGGTGCGGCCACGGCGAGCGGATCGCGATGCGGCTGTCGTCGCCCACTGGCACCACCGCCAGCGAACGGGTGCCGTCGAGCACCATGTCCAGCTGCAGGCGGCTGCCCTTGAGCATGCCGCCGATGCTGTCGTCGAAGTCGCGCAGCGGCACGTGCAGACCCTTGCCAAGCCCGTTGACCTCACCGATGCCCGGCTGCAGCGTCAACGCCTGGCCATCGACCTGCAGCGTGGGCGAACCGACCAGACCGCGCAGGTCGGCGATACCGACGGCCAGGTACGGCGTGCCATACACGCGCCCGGCCTTGATGGGATAGTCGTCGTCGGCGAACTCGGCGGTGATCTTCGCCTTCCAGCTGTAGACCGGAACCCGGAACAGGCCGACCCGGCGTTCGTCGGGCTGCATCTGCCCGTCCACCCGCAGCGTGGCCGGCATCTGCAGCCAGTAACTGTGCTCGGTCTGGATTTCCTTCTTCTTGTTGCCGGCGGCGTCGACCACCTCGACCTCGCGCGTGTCCGTCCACGGCACCACGCGCACCGGACCGGTCAGGGTCTGCGCACCGGCGCGGCTCTGCGACACGCGCAGGTAGGCCTCGTCGCGGTACGCCTCACGCTCCTTGATCACGCCCTTGATCATCATCAAGGGAATCAGCAGCAACAGGATCAGGCCGCCGACAATGGCGAACCGCAACAGCATCTTCAGGGATTTCATGGCCCGTCCTCGGTTGGGAGGGGGCCAGCTTCGGGCGCGGTGGTGTGCGGGGTTTGTGCTGAGTTTGAAGTCTGTGTGAAGTGCCCGCCGCGCCTGCGCTCAGCGCCGGATCGGCGCGCCCGGGTCGCGCATTGGCAACCACAGCGATGCCAATGCACCGCCGCCTTCGCGGTTGCGCAGCTGCACCCGCCCACCATGCAGGCGTGCCACTTCCTGCACGAACGACAGACCCAGCCCGGAGCTGCGCAGGCCCGTGGCCGGCCGCGCCAGCGAGTAGAAGCGCTCGAACACGCGGTCCAACGCATAGTCGGGCACGCCGCTGCCGCGGTCGGCCACGCGCAGCACCACGTCGTCGCCCTCGCGCGCGGCGCTCAGCTGCACCCGGCTGTCGGCACTGGAGAACGCCAGCGCGTTCTCCAGCAGGTTGTTCAATGCCTGGCGCAAGAGGTAGCCGTCGCCCTGGATGACCAGGCCATCGGGCACCTCCACGTCGATCGCCACCGCGGCGGCCTGCGCGCGCATCGCCACCGCGCTGGCGGCCGCCTGCAGCAGCGGGCCCAGATCGATGCGCTCGCGCTTCTGCAGCCAGCCGTGCTGTTCCACTTCGGCCAGCGCCAGCAGCTTGTCGATGGTCTCGGTGAGGCGCTGCTCCTGGCCCTGGATGCTGCGCGCGAAATGCACGCGGTCGGCATCGGGCAACGGTTCCTGCAGCAATTCGGCGGCGCCGCGGATCGCGGCCAGCGGGCTCTTCATCTCGTGGGTCAGCGACTGCACGTACTGCTCGACGTAGGCCTTGCCCTCCAGCTTGCGGCGCATGGTTTCCAGCGCCTGGCCAAGGTCGCCGATCTCATCGCGGCGCGGCTTGGGCGGTGGCACCGGTTCGCCGGCACTGACCGCCTTGGCGTAGCGGTTGAGCCGGTTCACGCCGTGCATCAGCCACGCCGTCATCAACAGCCCGATCAGCGCCGACAACCCGATCAACCACGCGCCCCGCCGCATGATGGCGCGCTGGCTGGCGGCAATGAACGGGTCGATGCTGCGGTTGGGCTGGGCCAGGCTGAGCACGCCGATCAGGCGCGTGGCATCGGCCGGGTCATGGATCGGCGCGGCCACGTGCATCACCGAATGGGTGTCGTCGCCGGGCGTTTCCGGGCTGGAGCGGGCACCGTATTCGCCGCGCAGGGTACGGTAGACGTCGTTCCATCGCGAGTTGTCGCGGCCGATGTCCTGCCCGGTGGAGTCGTACACCACGATGCCCTTGGCGTCGGTGATGGTCACCCGGTAGTCCAGCGTGCGCTTGGGAAAACGCCACACCATCGCCTTGGGGTCACGGCGCTGCGCGCGGGCCAGGTTGGCCACGAATGGCCCATTGCGGATGCGCCCGGCCTTGAGGTCGGCGGCGGCCATCTCGGCCAGCACGTTGGCGGCATCGACCAGGGTCGACTCCATCGCCTGGCGCACGCCGGGCTTCACCTCGTTGACGAAAATGCGCATCACGAAGAACGCGGCGATGCCCACGATCAGGAAGAACCCCAGGAACAGCTTCAGGCCCAGCCGCATGGCTCAGACTTCCAGCGCGTAGCCGAGCCCGCGATGGGTGCGGATCGGGTCGGGATCGGCGCCTGCGGCACGCAGCTTGGCCCGCAGCGTCTTGACGTGGGTATCCACGGTGCGGTCGGCGCTGTCGGCATCGGTATCCCAGCCCCGGTCCATCAGCTGGGCGCGGCTGAGGATGGCGCCCGGGCGCTGCAGCAGGGCAGCCATGAGCGCGTACTCGTAGCGGGTCAGTTCCAGCGGCTGCTCGGCGAAGCGGATGCGACGGCCCTCGCGGTCGATCGCAAACCGGCCGTGCTGCTGCCAGCCGGCCTGCTCGGCCGGGGCACTGCTGCTGCGGCGCAGCCGCGCACGCACCCGGGCCACCAGCTCGCGCGGCGAGAAGGGTTTGGCCATGTAGTCGTCGGCGCCCAGTTCCAGGCCCAGCACGCGATCGAACTCGTCGTTGCGTGCGGTCAGGAAGATCACCGGCACCTCGCTGAAGGTGCGCAGGCTGCGACACACCTCGAACCCGCTCATGTCCGGCAGGCCCACATCCAACACCACCACGTCGAAGGCCTGCTGGCGCAGGGCCTCCAGCGCGCCGCCGCCGAGCAGGCAGTGCTGGGCGCCGTAGCCTTCGCTGCGCAGGGCATACAGGACGGTGTCGGCGATGGCGGTTTCGTCTTCGACGACCAGGACGTTGTGCAGGGGGCGGTTCATGCGCGCAGCATAGCCGCTGGGGCCGCCGCCCCGTACACTGCGCCGATGAATTACCGCCACGCCTTCCATGCCGGCAACCATGCCGATGTGCTCAAGCACATCGTGCAGCTTGCCCTGCTCGACACCTTCAAGCGCAAGGACAGCCCGTTCTTCGTGCTGGACACCCACGGCGGCGCCGGCCGCTACCTGCTGGCCAGCGAGGAAAGCCGCAAGACCCTGGAGGCCGAGGACGGGGTGATGCGCCTGATGGCCCAGCCCACGCTGCCGGCGGTGGTCGAGCGCTACCTGAAGGCCGTCCAGGCCGACAACCCGGTCGGGGCGATGATCAGCTACCCCGGTTCGCCGCTGCTGACCGCCCGCGCCCTGCGCGAGCAGGACCGCATGGCGGTCTGCGAGGTGCAGGACGACGAAGCCGCCTCGCTGAAGGCGCTGTTCGCCCACGACAGCCGGGTCGGCGTTTACCACGCCGACGGCTATGCACAGAACCGTGCCCTGCTGCCGCCCAAGGCCAACGGCGTGAAGATCGGCCGCGGGCTGGTCCTGATCGACCCGCCCTACGAGGGCCAGGACGCCGAGTACCAGGCCATCCTAGCCTCGGTGAGCGAGATCCTGGGCCGCTGGCCCCAGGCCACCTTCGCGATCTGGTTCCCGATCAAGCAGCGCCGCACCATCCTGCATTTCCTGCGCAAGGCGTGTGCCTTGCCGGTGAAGTCGGTGCTGACCGCCGAACTGCTGATCCGGCCGGACGACTCGCCGCTGCGGCTCAATGGCAGCGGCATGCTGCTGCTCAATCCGCCCTGGCAGTTCGACCAGGTGCTGGCCCCGGCCATGCCGGCGCTGAAGCAGTTCCTGGGCGAGGCCGGCGCCAGCACCCGGCTGCAGTGGCTCAAGCAGGCCGAATGAGCGTCCTTGCGCGCCCCTGAACGGCGTGAGCGTTCCGTTCACGGAACCGGCGCCCCGGGATGCGAGAATCCAAAGACCACCTAGGAATCACCGGTATGGCTACCCGTAACCGCATGCCGCCCTGGCACGAGATTTTCAAGGCACCCAGTGGCCACGAGCTGCTGATCCGCCCGATCCGCCCCGAAGACGGGGCGCCGCTGCATGCGGCCTTCAGCCTGTTCGGGCCCGAAGAGATCCGCGACCGCTTCCTGCAATCGGTGACCGAACTGTCGCCGGAAACCACCCAGCGCCTGACCCACCCCAACCCGAAGAGCGAAATCACCCTGGTGGCGGCCGAGTCGCTGCCCGCCGGTGAAGCCGTGGTCGGCGCGGTGGCACGGGCCTCGATCATCCAGGGCACCCGCGAAGCCGAGTACGCCATCCTGGTCAGCCGCTTCCTCGTCGGCCAGGGGCTGGGCCGTCAGCTGATGCGCAAGCTGGTCAAGTGGGCACGTGGCAAGTACCTGGACCGCCTGTACGGCGACGTGGCCGAAGAGAACGAGCCGATGAAGCAGCTGGCCGCTTCGCTCGGCTTCAAGCCGGTGCCGCATCCGCAGGGCACGCCCGGGTTGGTGCGCATGGTGCTGGAGCTCGATAGCTGAGGATGTACCGGCCAACGGCCGGTACCTACCTTTTGTGCGCGTGCCGGCCAACGGCCGGCACCTACGATTCTGTGTGCATGCGGGTCAACGGCCGGCACCTGCCGGGGTTGTGCCACCCGACAGGCAACGGGTGAGCGGGGGCGGGCCGAGCGGCGACGAGCCGGACTGACACGGCCGTGACTTCGGCGTCTGCTAAAATCAACGGTTCATGTCACGTCCCTCCTATCCCGCTCCGCCGCTGCCCCGTTCCGGCCAGCTCCGCGCCTGGTGGCGCGCTCCCGCTTCGGCCACGGCGTTGGCCTGGTACGTCGCCCGTGCTGCGGAGGTCCATGACGGGCCGCTGCTGGTCATCGCACGTGACAACCACGGGGCCAACCAGATCGAATCGGATCTGCGTACCCTGCTGGGCGGCGCCTCCGCGCTTCCAGTGGTGGCGTTCCCGGATTGGGAAACCCTGCCCTACGACGCCTTCAGCCCGCACCCGGACATCATCTCCCAGCGCCTGGCCGCGCTGCACCAGCTGCCCACGCTCACCCGTGGCATCGTGGTGGTGCCGGTGCAGACCCTGCTGCAGCGGCTGGCCCCGCTCAAGTACATCATCGGTGGTAGCTTCGACCTGAAGGTTGGCCAGCGTCTGGACCTGGATGCGGAAAAGCGGCGCCTGGAAGCGGCGGCCTACCGCAACGTGCCGCAGGTGATGGACCCGGGTGATTTCGCCGTGCGCGGCGGGCTGCTCGACGTGTTCCCGATGGGCGCACAGACGCCGTTGCGCATCGAGCTGCTGGACGAGGACATCGATTCGATCCGCGCCTTCGATCCGGAAAGCCAGCGCTCGCTGGACAAGGTCGAAGCAGTGCGGATGCTGCCCGGCCGCGAAGTCCCGCTGGACGACCTGGCCGTGTCGCGGGTGCTGGCCACCCTGCGTGAACGCTTCGACGTGGATACCCGGCGCAGCGCGCTGTACCAGGATCTCAAGGCCGGGCTGGCACCGGCCGGCGTGGAGTATTACCTGCCGCTGTTCTTCGACCAGACCGCCACCCTGCTGGACTACCTGCAGCCGAACGTGCTGCCGGTGATCGGCGCGGGCGTGGGCGAAGCGGCCGCCGCCTTCTGGGCGCAGACCGGCAACCGCTACGAGCAGCGCCGCCATGACGTGGAGCGCCCGCTGCTGGCGCCGCAGGAGCTGTACCTCAGCCCGGAAACACTGAACACCACGCTCAATGCGCTGCCCCGCATCGAGATCTGGAACGCCGACCACGCGCGCATCGACGACGCGCAGCCGCTGGGCGACCAGCCGTTGCCGCCGCTGCCGGTGGCCGCGCGCGATGCGCCGGCCGGCGAAGCACTGAAGTCCTTCATTGGCCACTACCCGGGACGGGTGTTGATCGCCGCCGATTCACCGGGGCGCCGCGAAGCGCTGCTGGAAGTGCTGCAGGCAGCCGAGCTGAAGCCGCCGGTGGTGGTCGATCTGCCTGCGTTCCTGGCCGACGCCAGCAACCGCTTTGCGATCACCGTGGCGCCGTTGGAAGACGGTTTCGCGCTGGACACGCCGCAGATCGCGGTGCTCACCGAGCGCCAGCTGTTCCCCGAGCGTGCGGGCACCACCCGCCGCAGCCGCCGCGTCGGGCGCGAGCCGGAAGCGATCATCCGCGACCTCGGCGAACTCACCGAAGGCGCGCCGATCGTCCATGAAGACCATGGTGTGGGGCGTTACCGCGGCCTGATCGTGCTCGACGCCGGCGGCATGCCGGGCGAATTCCTGGAGATCGAATACGCCAAGGGCGACCGGCTGTACGTGCCGGTCGCGCAGCTGCACCTGATCAGCCGCTACTCCGGCGCATCGGCCGAGACCGCGCCGCTGCATTCGCTGGGCGGCGAGCAGTGGAGCAAGGCCAAGCGCCGTGCGGCCGAGAAGGTCCGCGACGTGGCCGCCGAACTGCTGGAAATCCAGGCCCGCCGGCGCGCCCGCGCGGGGTTGGCGCTGCACGTGGACCGCTCGATGTACGAGCCGTTCGCGGCCGGCTTCCCGTTCGAAGAAACCCCTGACCAGCTGGCCGCCATCGACGCCACCCTGCGCGACCTGGCCAGCAGCCAGCCGATGGACCGCGTGGTCTGCGGCGACGTCGGCTTCGGCAAGACCGAAGTGGCCGTGCGCGCCGCGTTCGCCGCGGCCAGCGCGGGCAAGCAGGTGGCCGTGCTGGTGCCGACCACGCTGCTTGCCGAGCAGCACTACCGCAACTTCCGCGACCGCTTCGCCGACTGGCCGCTGCGGGTGGAAGTGCTGTCGCGCTTCAAGACCACCAAGGAAATCAAGGCCGAGCTGGAGAAGGTCGCCGCTGGCACGATCGACGTCATCATCGGTACCCACCGCCTGCTGCAGCCGGACGTGAAGTTCAAGGACCTGGGCCTGGTGGTGGTGGACGAGGAGCAGCGTTTCGGCGTGCGCCAGAAGGAAGCGCTGAAGGCAATGCGCGCCAACGTGCACCTGCTCACCCTCACCGCCACCCCGATCCCGCGCACCTTGAACATGGCCATGGCCGGGCTGCGCGACCTGTCGATCATCGCCACCCCGCCGCCGAACCGGCTGGCGGTGCAGACCTTCATCACCGCCTGGGACAACGCGCTGCTGCGCGAAGCCTTCCAGCGCGAACTGGCCCGTGGTGGCCAGCTGTACTTCCTGCACAACGACGTGGAAAGCATCGGCCGCATGCAGCGCGACCTGACCGAGCTGGTGCCCGAAGCGCGCATCGGCATCGCCCACGGGCAGATGCCCGAGCGCGAGCTGGAACGGGTGATGCTGGACTTCCAGAAGCAGCGCTACAACGTGCTGCTGTCGACCACGATCATCGAGTCGGGCATCGACATCCCCAACGCCAACACCATCGTCATCAACCGCGCCGACCGCTTCGGCCTGGCCCAGCTGCACCAGCTGCGCGGCCGCGTGGGGCGCTCGCACCACCGCGCCTATGCCTACCTGGTGGTGCCGGACAAGCGCGCGATGACCCCCGACGCGCAGAAGCGCCTGGATGCGATCGCGTCGATGGACGAACTGGGCGCCGGCTTCACCCTGGCCACCCATGACCTGGAAATCCGCGGTGCCGGCGAACTGCTCGGCGAAGACCAGAGCGGCCAGATGGCCGAGGTGGGCTTCAGCCTGTACACCGAACTGCTGGAACGGGCCGTGCGCAGCATCCGCCTGGGCAAGCTGCCCGATCTGGATGCCGGCGAGGAAGTACGCGGTGCCGACGTCGAACTGCATGTGCCGGCGCTGATCCCCGATGACTACCTGCCCGACGTTCATACCCGCCTGACCCTGTACAAGCGCATCAGCAGCGCGCGCGACACCGATGAACTGCGCGAGCTGCAGGTGGAAATGATCGACCGCTTCGGCCTGCTGCCCGACCCGGCCAAGCACCTGTTCGCCATCGCCGAACTCAAGCTGCAGGCCAACGTGCTGGGCGTGCGCAAGCTGGAACTGGGCGAAAATGGCGGGCGCATCGTGTTCGAGGCCAAGCCGGCCATCGACCCGATGGCGGTCATCCAGATGATCCAGAAGCAGCCCAAGCTGTACACCATGGACGGCCCGGACAAGCTGCGCATCAAGCATCCGTTGCCGTTGCCCGAAGACCGTTTCAGCGCGGCCAAGGCCCTGTTGTTGACCCTGTCGCCCCGCTGATCCCGTTTCCCCTGTGACCCTCCGCTTCTGCGGGCCGGAGGGTTTTTTCCCTGTTCTCTGCCCGCGACAAGGAGAGTTGCTTTGAAACGATTCCGTACCCTGCTGCTGGCTGCCAGCCTCGGCCTGTTGAGTGCCTGCGGTGGCAGTGGCAGTGGCATGAGCGCCAGCGAATACCTCACCGAGAACGTCGCCTTCTGGAACGGTGCTGCCAGCACCGTGCAGGAGTGGACCGTCGGTAACAAGAGCGAGCCGCTGCAGAAGGCGCTGGCCACCGGTGAGGGCCTGGACACACTCAAGCCCGGCCTGGAACGCGCCCGCACCGAGATGCAGCAGTACCTGACCCGCATCGACCAGATGCCGCCGGATGAGGATGCCAAGGACGTGCACCAGAAGCTGCGCGCCTACGTGCAGAGCGCCGAGGAAATGTTCGGCATCCTGGTGGAAATGGCCGCGCTGCCGGCCGACAAGACCAAGGAACAGGTCATGCCGCTGGCCGAGAAGCTGCAGACCGTCGGCAACCGTATCGATACGGAAATGCAGGCCCTGGACGCGGCGCAGGATGCGTACGCCAAGAAGCACGGCATCCAGCTGCAGAGGCATTGATTCCGCCGTTCCCGGTCGCTTCGGCGGCCGGGAGCGTGGCAGTATTTCCCCGTGACCGATCACTCCCCACACGACGCCCCCGCCGCATTGGCCTGCTCCATCGACGCGTTGTCGGTGTCGCTGCTGCTGCGCGATGCCTACACCCGCCATCACTGCGACCGCGTCGGCCTGCTGGCGCGCTCGCTGGCCCGGCATTGCAGCCTGGACCCTGCCCAGTGCGACCAGATCGAACTGGCCGCCTGCTTCCACGACATCGGCAAGATCGGCATTCCCGACGACGTCCTGCTCAGCCCCGGGCGCCATGACCACGCCGACCAGGCGATCATGCGCCAACACCCCGAACACGGCGAACGCATTTTCCTGGCCACCGGGCGCGCCGACGCCGCCGACGTGGCCCGCCTGATCCGCGCCCATCACGAAGCCTTCGACGGCAGCGGCTATCCCGACGGCCTGCGCGGCGAGAGCATCCCGCTGGGCGCGCGCATCCTCACCCTCGTCGACGCCTGGGACGCGATGACCAGCGACCGCCCGTACCGCGGCGCCATGGAGCGCGGCCGGGTCATGCGCATCCTGGACGACGCCTCCGGCGGCATGATCGACCCGTACGTTCTGGGCACCTTCCAGGACCTGTTGGGGCGCGAACCGGCGCTGGCCTAAACACCGTGCCGAACAGCCACACCTGCAACTGCGCAGGACGGATCCGGTCGCGCTGCCACGACATGCGCGTGCAACACGCGACGAACGCATGACCTGAAAACGGTGAAGGCGCTTTCTCATTCAAGGTCCATGCGCCAACGCACGTTGACCCGCTGACGGCGGTTGATTGGGATCCAACCCTGCCTCCGCGTGCCACGGCGGCGCGCATGGATCGCCGGGCATGGCCAACCGTCAGGATCGATGCGCCAACAAAAAACCCGGCGTACGCCGGGTTCTTCGTTTCACTCAACCGCGTGCGATCACCAGATCACAACACGCTTGTCGTCGGCACGCACCATCGCATCGCCCGCCTTGCACTCGAACGCCTTGGCATAGGCCGGCATGTTCGACGGCGCACCGTTGGCGCGGAAGTTGGCCGGGGCGTGCGGGTCGGTGTTCAGGCGCACGCGCAGCTCGCCTTCGTTGAAATTGCGGCGCCACACGGTCGCCCAGTTCATGAAGAAGCGCTGGTCCTGGCTGTAGCCGTCCACGGCCACGTTGGCCTTCGGGTCTTCCTTCAACGCCATCTGCAGCGCGTCATAGGCCACGGTCAGGCCACCCAGGTCGCCGATGTTCTCGCCCAGGGTCAGCTTGCCCTTCACGTTCACGCCCGGCAGCGATTCATAGCCGTCGAACTGTGCCACCAGCTGGTCGGTGCGGCCGGTGAAGGCCTTGCGGTCGCTGTCGGTCCACCAGTTGTCGAAGTTGCCGTTGGCCGCGAACTGGCTGCCCGAGTCATCGTAGCCGTGCATCATTTCATGGCCGATCACCGCGCCGATGCCACCGTAGTTCAACGCCGGATCCGCCTTGGCATCGAAGAACGGCGCCTGCAGGATGGCCGCCGGGAACACGATCTCGTTCTTGGTGGCGTTGTAGTAGGCGTTGACGGTCTGCGGGGTCATGCCCCACTCGGTCTTGTCCACCGGCTTGCCGATCTTGTTCAACATGTAGCGGTAGTTGAACGCGCGCGCGGCCTGCATGTTGCCCAGGTAGCTGTCGGCGTTGGTTTCATAGCCCGACCAGTCGCGCCACTTGTCCGGGTAGCCGATCTTCGGGGTGAAGCTGGCCCACTTCTCCAGTGCCTTCTTGCGGGTGTCCTCGCCCATCCACTCCAGCTTCTCCAGGCGCGCCTTCAGCGCCACCGAGAGGTTCTCCACCAGGTGCTGCATCTGCACCTTGGAGTCGGCCGGGAACACCGCGTTGACGTACAGCTGGCCGAGGCCTTCGCCGATCGCGCCATTGACCGATTCCAGCACCCGCTTCCAGCGCGGCTGCATTTCCTTCTGGCCACGCAGGGTGGTGCTGTAGAAGTCGAAGTTGGCCTTCTCGAACGCGCTGCTCAGGTACGGCGAGGCATCATCGATGGTGTGGAAGCGCAGGTAGGCCTGCCAGGTGCTGGCCGGCACGTCGGCGAGCATCTTGTCCACTTCGGTGAAGAACGCCGGCTGGGCCAGCGAGAACTTCTGCGCGGCCGGCACCTTGAGGGTGTCAAACAGCGCGGTCCAGCTGAAGTTCGGGGTCAGCTTGTCGGCTTCGGCGGCGCTGACCGGGTTGTAGCGCTTGGCCGGATCGCGCAGTTCGATACGCGACAGCGAGGCCTTGGCCAGGCGGGTTTCAAAGTCCAGCACGGCCTTGGCCTGGGTCTTGGCCTGCGCGGCATCCACGCCGGACAGGGTCAGCGCCTGCGCGATGTAAGCCACGTACGCGTCGCGGATCTTGGCCTGTGCATCATCGACGTAGTAACCCTTCTCCGGCAGGCCCAGCCCGCCCTGGCCCACGTAGGCGATGACGTTGGCCGAATCCTTGTAGTCGGCATTGGCCGACAGCGAGAACAGCACCCCCTGCCCCTGCGCCTGGCTGTCGCGCAGGTACTGGGTGATGGCGGCGGTGTCGTTCAGCGCGGCGATCTTGTCCAGCTGCGGCTGCAGCGGGGTGATACCGGCCGCTTCGATCTTGGCCTCGTCCGAGCCGGTGCGCCAGATGTCACCGATCTTGGCTTCCACCGAACCGGCCTTGGGCTTGCTGGCGGCGGCCTGCTGGACCAGTGCGTGCTGCACTTCCAGCGAGCGCTCGCGCAGGATCTCGAAGCTGCCCCAGGTGGTCTGGTCGTTGGGCACCGGGTTGGCGGTGAGCCACTTGCTGTTGACGAAGCCGTTGAGGTCCGTGCACGCGGCGATCGACGGGTCCAGGTCTGCGCTGTTGAGCGAGATCAGCGCGGTCTTGATCTGCGACTGATCAAATGCCGGCGTGGCCGCATCGGCGGACGCGGCAGGCGCGGTGTCATGCTTGCCACAGGCCGCCAGCGAAGCGGCGATGGCGATGGTCAGGCCCAGCGGGACCAGGTTGCGGACGTTCATGGCGAGTCTCCAACGGCGAATCGCCCAGCGTAGCCGCTGCGGCGATGGCGGGGACCGGCCAAAGGTCACAGATGCCGGTGACCGGCGCACGCACTGGAAACATCGGTAACATCGCCAAGGATGAAGTACCTCGCACTTGCCACCACGCAGCCGGATCCGCTGCACCTGTACACCGGCCGCCTGGTCGGCGATGAACACCTGCCCGACGCCGTAGCCGCACAGATCGCGACCGTGCCGCGCGCGCATCTGCTGGCCTGGTCCGCCGCGGAGGCCGGCCTGGTGGGGTTCAGCCAGAACGCGCAGAACCTGATCCTGCCCTTCCCGCTGCTGGGCGCTGGCATCGGCATCATGAAACCGGCCAAGGCCCGTGGCTACGTCACCCTGTTCGTGTCCACGGCCGAACAGGGCGTGATCAGTGCATTGGGCAGCCCTACGTTCCAGCAGGCGACGCTGGATGGATTGCTCGCGCAGCAGGACGCGCTGGCCGCGGTACTGGGCTGTGGTGTCACGGTAGAAGACTGGGGCTACGACTGCTGACGGCGAGCGTCAGCCGACCAACGCCCCCTCCCGCCCGGGTAGAGCCACCCCATGGGTGGCTGTGCGTGAACCGTGCATCGCGCGCGGCCCCCCATAGGGTGGCTTTACCGGCGGGGGTAAAGAAAAGGCCGGCTTGCGCCGGCCTTTCGTAGTTACTTCGCCTTGCCCTGGTTGGCCACCGCTTCGGCCGCCTTGCGGGCCGCTTCCGGGTCGCCCAGGTAGCGGAACGACTGCACCGTCAGGTCGTCGTTGAGCTCGAACAGCAACGGAATGCCGGTCGGGATGTTGAGCTCCAGGATGGCTTCCTGCGAGACGTTGTTGAGGTACTTGTACAGCGCGCGCAGCGAATTGCCGTGCGCGGTCACCAGTACCGTCTTGCCGTCCTTCAGCTGCGGGGCGATCGCATCGAACCAGTACGGCAGCACGCGGTCCAGCGTGGTGGCCAGCGATTCGGTGCCCGGCAGCGCGTTGCGGTCCAGGCCGGCGTAGCGGCGGTCGTGGATCGGATGGCCCGGGTCTTCGATGTCCATCGCCGGCGGCGGGATGTCGTAGGAGCGGCGCCAGATCTTGACCTGGTCCTCGCCGTGCTTGGCGGCGGTCTCGGCCTTGTCCAGGCCCTGCAGCCCGCCGTAATGGCGTTCGTTCAAGCGCCAGCTCTTGCTCACCGGCAGCCAGTCCTGGTCCAGCTCGGCCAATGCACCCTGCAGGGTGTGGATGGCGCGCTTCAGCACCGAGGTATGCGCCACATCGAACTGCAGCCCTTCGTCGCGCATCAGGCGGCCGGCGGCGGCGGCCTCGCGGCGGCCCTGTTCGGTCAGTTCCACGTCCACCCAACCGGTGAAGCGGTTGTCCAGGTTCCACTGGCTCTGGCCGTGGCGCAACAGTACGAGTTTCCGGGTCACTGCAGTATCTCCGACAGATGGCAAGGCAGACCCGCATTGTAGCGGCAAGCCTGCCCTGCCCCGCACCCGGCCCGGTTCAGGGATGGGGATGGCCGTGGTGGCCCTGCGAATCGGGCCCGGTGCGACGGCCGTCGGTCGCGGCATGCGCGTGGTCGGCATGGCCGTGGGCGTGGTCGCCGTGATCATGGCCGGCATGCGCATCGCCTGCCTTCGGGCTGCCCACGCTGCAGCTGTCGCCGCAGTGGTCCGCTTCGATCTGCAGGGTCACATGCTCAATCTCGAACCGGTCATGCAGCGTGGTAGTCAGCGCGCGTCGCAGCGCATCGGCCTCCACGCCATCGGCCATCACCACGTGCGCGGTCAATGCCGGTGTGCTCGATGCCAGCGCCCACACGTGCAGGTCGTGCACATCGACCACGCCGTCCTGGGCGCCCAACGCCGTGCGCACCGCAGCGAGGTCGGTGCCCTTGGGCACGCCTTCAAGCAGCACGTTGATGGCCTCGCGCATCAGCACCCACGTGCGCGGCAGCACCCACAGGCCGATCAGCACCGCCAGGATCGGATCGATCAGCTTCCAGCCGGTCCAGCGGATCAGCAGCGCGCCGATGATCACCGCGACCGACCCGAGCATGTCGGCCCAGACTTCCAGGTAGGCGCCCTTCACATTGAGGCTTTCGCCGCTGCCCGCGCGCAACAGGCGCATCGAGATGAGGTTGATGCCCAGGCCCACGGCTGCGATCACCAGCATGCCGGTGGAGGCGATCTCCTGCGGCTGGCGGAACCGCTCGATGGCTTCCCAGAGGATGTAGCCGGCCACCACGAACAGCATGCCGCCGTTGAACATCGCGCCCAGCGCTTCCAGCCGCGCGTAGCCATAGGTGCGCTTGGCATCGGGCGGGCGGCGGCTGAGCCGCACCGCCACCAGCGCGATCATCAACGCCAGCGTATCGGTGGCCATGTGTGCCGCGTCGGACAGCAGCGCCAGGCTGTTGGTCCAGAATGCGCCCGCCACTTCCACCAGCAGGAAGGTGGTGGTCAGGCCCAGCGCCCACCACAAGGGTTTTTCGTGGCGGATTTCGCTGGGCAGGTGATCGTGGTCGTGGCCCATGAAGGTGTCTCCGTTGCAATGCGCGCAGAGTAAGCAGGCAATGCGGCGGAGACTATTACACTTGGGCTCGCGTTCATTCTGTAACTTCATTACAGCCACGCGCGGCCGTTAACCTTCGACGGCCTGTGTGGCGGGAAGAGCAACCATCGTGGATATCGTTCCAAACCTGGATGAGGCCAGCCGGCCACTGGCCGATGCATGGCAGCAGACCCTGCAGGCCACCAGCACCGACGCGGCCACGCTGCTGGCCGAGCTGGCGGCCCGGTCGCCGCCCGACCTGGCCCACCACTTCTATGACGTGCTGCTGGAGGACCCGCGCGCCAGCCGCTTCCTGTCCCACGACCAGGTGCGCCTGCGGCTGAAGCCGGCCATGCAGCGCTGGCTGACCCAACTGCTCACGGCCACGCCCGACAGCATCGCCGCGCTGGTGGCGGCGCAGCGGGTGATCGGCGACGTGCATGCGCGCGTGGGCATCCCGGTGGATCTGGTCACGCGCGGCACCCGCGTGCTCAAGCAGCGCCTGTTCGCGCAGATTGTCGCCGACGCGCCCGACAGCCACGTGGCTTTCGAGGCCATCAACTGCCTGAGTGCGTCGGTGGACATCGCGCTGGAGGGCATGACCCTGGCCTACACGCACGCACGCGAGCGCTCCTCGCGCACCGATGCGGCGTACCGGCTGTTTTCGCTGGTGCAGAACGTGAGCACCGAACGCGAACGCCAGCGCGCATTGCTGCTGGATTGGGAAAACGCGCTGCTGTACGCCATTGCCAGCCAGGCCACCGACGCCGACACCGTCGACCTGGCGCATTCCGAATTCGGCCTGTGGTTCACCCACAAGGGCATTCCCAGTTTTGGCGAAAGCAGCGAAACCGCACAGGTGGGCGCGCTGGTGGCGCAGGTGGACGCGCAACTGCACGCCGCGCTGGCCCATGCCGATGTTGGCGCGCGCTTCGGCGCACTGCAGGGCATCCGCGAGCAGCTGGCGCGCATCCGCACCCTGATGGGCATGCTGTTCGAGCGGATCGGCGAACTGGACGCAGGCAGCGATGCCCTGACCAACCTGCTCAACCGGCGCTTCCTGCCCACCGTGCTGCGCCGTGAGATCGAACTGGCCACCTCGGCCAGCACCCCGTTCTCGATCCTGCTGCTGGACCTGGATCATTTCAAGGCGATCAACGATGCGCACGGGCACGACGGCGGCGACCGCGCCCTGCAGCACGTGGCAGCCCTGCTCGGCCAACTGACGCGTGGCAGCGACTACCTGTTCCGCTATGGCGGCGAGGAGTTCGTGGTGGTGCTGGTGGCGGCGACCGCGGCGCAGGCCGAAGTGATTGCCGAGAACCTGCGCCGGCAGATCGCACAGACCCCGGCGCAGCTGGCCGATGGCACCGCGCTGGCATTGACCGCCAGCATCGGCGTGGCGGCGCACGATGGCCACCCGGACTATGAGCGCTTGATGGCGCGCGCCGATGCAGCGATGTACCAGGCCAAGAAGCGCGGCCGCAACCGCGTGGTACTGGCCGACGATGCGTTGCCGGAGGCGCCCGGCCGCCAGGCCCTGCAGCGCGGCTGAGTCACCCGCCAACTGCCTGTTCCTGCACAGCCATCGGTACCAACGGCGCATGCCCAACGCATGCGCCGCGGCGTAGGATCACTGCGTGCGCCTGCGCACGCCCTCTCCGCCCGGACGCCGCCGATGCCTGCCTGTCGTACCCTGCGCGCGATGCACGCGCTGTTTCCCTGCCTGCTGTTGCTGGCCGCTTTCACCACCAGCGCGCGCGAGGTGGCCGCACCGGCCGAGCACGTCGATGCGGATGGTCCGTACGTGTTCGTTACCGCAAAGGGCCACGAGGCAGCGTGGATCTGCAACGACCACATCGTTCACCGCACGCTGCCGGCCCGCGGCGATACCACCCAGGTGGTGCCCGAGTGCGGCTACCCGCATCCTGTGACCGTGCTGCCGCCGCGCACCGCGGAGGTGGCCCAGTATCCGGCCACGCCGCGCATCGTTGCGGTGTCGGACATCCACGGCCAGTATGACCTGCTGGTCCGGCTGCTGCGCGCCCACCATGTGATCGATGCGCGTGACGAGTGGTCGCTCGGCGATGCCACCCTGGTGGTGGCCGGGGACGTGTTCGACCGCGGCCCGCAGGTGACCGAAGCGTTCTGGCTGCTGTACGGTCTGCAGCAGCAGGCCCGCGCGGCGGGCGGCGCGGTGCACTTCGTGCTGGGCAACCACGAAACGATGGTGCTCTACGACGACCTGCGCTACGTGAATCCGAAGTACCTCCGGAGCGCGCAGCTGCTGGGCCGCAGCTACCCCGCGCTGTACGGGCCCGATTCGGTGATCGGGCAATGGCTGCGCACCCGCCCGGTCATGCTGAGGATCGGCGACACGTTGTTCCTGCACGGTGGCATCGCACCGGAGAACCTGGACCTGGTGCGCGGCATGGACGCGACCAACGCCACCTACCAGGCCGCCGTGGGGCTGCCGCGCGATCAGGTCAAGGCAGCGCCGGACACGGCGCGCCTGTTCGACGGCAAGACCAGCCCGATCTGGTACCGCGGCTACTTCGACGGGCAGCTGGACACCGCCCAGGTCGATGCGCTGCTCACCCAGCTTGACCTTGCGCGCATCGTGGTCGGGCATACCTCGATGCCGCACGTGAGCACGTTCCACGGTGACCAGATCATCGCCATCGACAGCAGCATCAAGAACGGCGAGAACGGCGAACTGCTGTTCATCGAAGACGGGCTGCTCAGCCGCGGCCTGCTCGACGGCAGCCGGGTGCCGCTGGCCGAGGGGAAGATCGGGCTGGAGGAGTGACCCTCTTGCGGGGCGTGCGACACTTGTCGCACACTTGCGACACCACTCCCTGATGTTGGTGTCGCCATGGCGCGTGTGCCCACCCCTTCGAACGCCGAGCTGGAACTGCTCAAATGCCTCTGGCGCAACAGCGCCTGCAGTGCGCGCGAGCTGCACAACGGCGTTGCCGCAACGCTGGACTGGTCGTACTCGTCCACGCGCAAGACATTGGAGCGCATGGTCGACAAGGGGATGGTCGATGAGAGCGCCGAGCACGGTCTGAACGTGTACCGGGCCAAGGTGGGCAAGGTGGCCACCCTGGCCGTCTTGAGCGCGGACTTCGCCCGCCGCGTGCTGGAAATCGACGGTGGCCTGCCGGTGCAGGCCTTCGCCGACAGCCGCCTGTTGAGCGAAACCGAACTGCAGCAACTGGACGCCCTGCTCCGCGACCCCGACCCCGACCAGGAGCCGCAGCCATGAGCCTGCGGTTGCCGGATCCGGCGCTGGTGCACCTGCTGGGCAGCCTGCTCTGCGCTGGCCTGGCATGGGGCGTAGGCAACGCGTTGCACCGATGGCTGCAGCTTTCCGCGGCCGCGACGCGCTACTGGCTGTGTCTCTGGCTGCTGGCCGTACTACCCCCGTTGCTGGCGATGGCGCTGGCGGTGGCCGCACCGTCGCAGGTCGCCGCGCTGCCCTCGCCGTTGGCGCTCCCCATCGCACTGGACCTGGACGCCGGCAGCCCGGCCATTACGACAGGCATCACAGCGCCCCCCCGGCTGGGCTGGCCAACGCTCGCGCAGGTGCTGTGGGCGGCCTATCTCATCGGTGCCGGCATCGCGCTGCTCCGCCTGCTGCGCGGCACCCTGGCGGTAGCGCGGATCGCACGCGCCGCGCCGTCTGTGCCGCCGGCTGCGTGGCGTGGCGCAGCCAGC
Organism: Stenotrophomonas sp. 364; assembly: GCF_009832905.1. Taxonomy (NCBI): domain Bacteria; kingdom Pseudomonadati; phylum Pseudomonadota; class Gammaproteobacteria; order Lysobacterales; family Lysobacteraceae; genus Stenotrophomonas; species Stenotrophomonas sp. 364. The sequence goes on along the minus strand of NZ_CP047135.1, from coordinate 1,091,432 downwards.
CGCGAATACGCTGGCCAGCTTGCCCGGCAGGGCATCCGCATACGCATCACCCAACACGCCGTGAGCCCGTTCGCCGTGCGCTGGCCACGCCCGACCATCGTGCTGCCTGCCACCGCGCTGCAGGTGTTCAGCGACCGCCAACTGCGGCTGGTGCTGGGCCATGAAGCGGCCCACCTTGCCCGTCGCGATCCGCAGCGGGCCGGCGCGATGGCGGTGGTTGAAGCGCTGGTGTGGTTCAACCCGTTCGTGCGCCGCATCACCGCGCGCGTGCAGATGGCCGTCGAACTGCGTTGCGACGCGCTGGCGCTGGGGAGCGACGACACCGCGCGGCGTGACTTTGCCGCCGCCTACCTGCAGGCGTTGCGCATGGCCGGCCATGGCGCAACGCCGGCATCGCCCAGCGCATTGACCCATCGCGACGCCGCCGGCCACCGGTTGCGCATCCAGCACATGCTCGGCGGCGACGCCGGACGCACGCTGCCACTGGCTGCGCGCACCCTGCTCGGCGCCGGTGCACTGGGGATCGGCGCGATGCTGGTGCTGGTCCAGGCAGGTACCGCCGCCACGCCGCTTCCCTTGGGCATCGTGGCCATCGCCGCTTCGCCTGCGCGTGCAACCCCTGACGCGTCGCTACTGGCCGCGGCTACCATGCGTTTTGCCGCCCCGCTGGCGCAATCACGTATCACCGGGCACTACGGCGATGCCGGCGGCATCCGCCAGCGCGCGCACCGCGGCATCGATTTCGGTGCACGCGTCGGTACGTCGGTACTGGCCCCGGCCGACGCCACCGTGGTGGCCGCCACGCCGGATTATCCGGGCGGCGCGCAGTACGGCACCGTGGTAGTGCTGGACCATGGCAATGGCTGGCAGACCCTGTTCGCCCACCTGGACGGCACCGATGTGCAGGTGGGCCAACAGGTGCGTAGCGGGGATCCGATCGCCCGCACCGGTCGCAGCGGCCGGGTGACCGGCCCGCACCTGCACATGGAGATGCTGTTCAACGGCGAACGCATCGACCCGCAGCGTCGCCTGCCATGAGCCGCTGACCCGCTCCATCGCGTTGCTTCCCGTTGCATCTGGTCTTCCTGGTCGCAGGAGGGACAGCTGTTGCCTGACCCACGGCCGCCACGGCCCCTCCTGGATCGCCCGCATGCCCCTGCCCGCCTCCTTCCGTCCGTTCCTGCTGCTTCCGCTGTGCATCGCCCCGGCGGCCTGGGCCCAATCGACCGCGCACGACGACGGCACCGCGCCCCCCACCGAACTGGACACCGTGCAGGTACAGGCGGCGCACTACCAGGCGCGTCGCGATGACACCACCACGCGGATCGTGATCGATGCCGCGCAGTTGCGTCAGTACGGCGATCCGGCCCTGCTGGATGCGCTCAAACGGCTGCCGGGCATCAGCGTCGGCCAGGGTGCGCCCGGCCGCAGCGGCACACTGTCGCTGCGCGGACTGGGCGCCGGCTATACGCAGATCCTGATCAACGGGCAGAAGGCACCGCTGGGGTTCGACCTGGACGCATTGAGCCCGGAGATGGTCGAACGGGTCGAAATCCTGCGCGCGCCCACCGCCGACCAGCGCACCGAAGCAATCGCCGGCACGCTCAACATCGTGCTGGTCGCCGGTGCGCGCAAGGAGGCTGAATCGTTGGCGCTGGCGTGGGGGGTGTCCAACGCGCGCAGCGCACCGTCGCTGACCTGGCAGCGCAGCCGTCGCCAGGCACGGCGCAGCCAGTCGGTGGCTGTCAGCGCGTCGCGCCGGGCGTTCCTGGTGGAGCAGCAGGCCGTGGAAACGGCGTATGCCCCTGAAGGGCAGCCGGAGGTGCTGCGCAGCAGCCGGTTGCGGGCGACGGGTTCTCGCCAGGCGGTGTCGCTTGCGCCCAGCGTGGAGCTCAGCCTCGACAATGGCGACACCCTGACGTTACAGGCGCTGGCCGACGCCAGCCGCTTCCAGCGCAGCACCGACATCGCCTGGGACACCTGGCTGGGGCCGCCGCTGGCGCAGGTCCACTACCGGCAACACACGCGCATCGCGGTGGAACAACTCAGCGGCAGCGCAGGCTGGACTCATCCCTTCGCTGTCGGCGGCAGCGTCACCACGCGGCTTGCCGCAGGGGCCAACCGTGAAGACTACCGCTACCGCGAGCAAGGCGTCGGTACCGATGGCCAGCAGAACCTGGACGACCATACCGACGCGCGCCTGCGCGTGCACAACGTCAACACCACCGGGAAGTACGCGCTGCCCACGCACGGCCGACATACGCTGGAAGTTGGCTGGGAAGGCAGCGTCGACCGTCGCGATGAAGCCCGCCTGCAGCAGTTGCGGCCCATCGCGGGCGATGCCGGCAGCATCAGCGATCTCGCCTTCGATGCGCGCATCCGGCGCATGGCCGTGTATGGGCAGGACGACCTGCAGCTCGGCCCACGCTGGTCGATGTACCTGGGGCTGCGCTGGGAAACCATCGACATCCGCAGTGCCGGCAGTGGCTTTGCCGCCATCCGACAGCGCGACAGCGTGCTGTCGCCGGTGCTGCAGTCCCTGTGGAAGCTGCCGGGTACCCGCGACGATCAGCTGCGCGTGGCGCTGAGCCGCACGTACAAGTCCCCGACGCTGGCCTCGCTGATCCCGCGTCCGTACACCTCGACCAACAACCGGCCCCTGAACCCTGACGAGCAGGGCAACCCGGCATTGCGCCCGGAGCTGGCCACCGGCGTGGATATCGCCTACGAAACCCACGGCAAGGACGGCACCGAACTCAGCCTGGGGGCCTACGCACGGCGCATCCAGGACGTGGTGCGCACCGAAACCACGGCGCAGGACGGGCGCTGGGTCGCGACACCGCGCAACGCAGGCGACGCCACCAGCTGGGGAGTGGAAATGGACGCGCGGGTGGCATTGTCGCGGTTCCTGGCCAACGCACCGGACGTGTCGTTCCGCCTCAATGCCACGCGCAACTGGTCGCGCGTGGCCGATGTGCCCGGACCCGACAACCGCCTGGACGGGCAGCTGCGCTTCACCGGTTCGCTGGGCGCCGACTACCGGATCAACCCGCGTTGGACCACGGGGCTGAACTACAGCTACCGCAGCGGCGGTCCGGTGCGCATCAGCAGCGGACAGATCGACATCGATGCCTACCAGCGCGAGCTGGACCTGTATGCACTGTGGACGCTGGGACCGCGCACCAAGCTCCGGCTCAGCGCCAACAATCTGCTGCGGCAGGACCTGGTGTCCGGCCAGGTCCTGTGGGACGCACAGGGGCGGCAGCAACTGCAGCAGCGCCGATCGGGCGCGCCGCTGTGGCGGCTGCAGTGGGAGCAGCAGCTCTGACCGGTGCTGCGGCGTTCCGGCTCAGCCCTGCTGCGGCAGTGGCTGAGCGTTGACGGCAGCGGCCTTGGCGCGCACCGGGCGGCTCGGGAAGGCATGCCGCACGATGCGCCACATCACCTGGCCAAACTGCTTCGGCAACGAGCCGGTGTTGTAGTGCTGGCCGTAGCGTGCGCAGATCGCCTTCACTTCCACCGCGATGGCCGCGTAGCGGTTGGCCGGAATGTCCGGGAAGAAATGGTGTTCGATCTGGTGGCTGAGGTTGCCCGACATCACGTTCATCAGCTTGCCGCCGGTCAGGTTGGACGAGCCGCGCAGCTGGCGCAGGTACCAGTGGCCACGGCTTTCGTCACGCACGCATTCCTTGGGGAAGGTCTCGGCGTCGGCGGTGAAGTGGCCGCAGAAGATGATCACGTAGGTCCACACGTTGCGGATCAGGTTGGCCACCACGTTGCCCAGCAGCACCGGCAGGAAGAACGGGCCGGCCAGCGCCGGGAACAGCAGGTAGTCCTTGAACATCTGCCTGCCCATCTTGCGGCCCACCGGGCGCGCCTGCGCCAGCAGCTGGCGGAAGGTGATCTTGCCGGCGAACCAGCGGCCCAGGCGCAGGTCCTGGATGGCGATGCCCCATTCGAACAGCAGCGCGAACACCACCGCCACCACCGGCTGGGTGAGGTAGAACGGGCGCCAGCGCTGTTCGGGGAAAATGCGCAGCAGGCCGTAGCCGATGTCGTCGTCCAGCCCGCGCACGTTGGTGTAGGTATGGTGGCGGAAATTGTGGGTCTTGCGCCAGTTGTCGGCGGTGCCGACGATGTCCCACTCGTAGGTGCTGCCCTGCAGCTGCGGGTCGCCCATCCAGTCGTACTGGCCGTGGATGACGTTGTGCGCCAGCTCCATGTTCTCCAGAATCTTGGACAGCGCCAGCAGCACCACGCCGGCGATCCACGCCGGGATCAGCACGCTGTGCACGAAGGCACCGAGGAACAGCAGCGCGCGGCCTGCCACGCCGGTCCAGCGCACGCCGGCCACCACGCGGCGGATGTAGCGCGCGTCGGCGGCCCCCAGTGTCGCCAGCTGGCGCGCACGCAGCGCATCGAGTTCATGGCCGAACGCATCCAGTTCGGTAGGCGACAGCACGCGGTTGTGCACGGAAGACATGCTCAGAGCTCCAGGATCAGGTCGGTGCTGGCGCTGTTGACGCACAGCTTCACTTGCGTGGCCGGTTCATTGGCGTAGTCGCCGGTCAGGGTGTGCCGGGTGACGCCGGACGCCTTGCCGCACACACAGGTATTGCAGATGCCCATGCGGCAGCCGCTGGCCGGGCGCAGGCCTTCGGCCTCCAGCGCCTGCAGCAGCGAGGTGCCGCGCGGCAGGGTCAAGGTGCGGCCGGTGCGGCGCAGTTCCACCTGCACCGTGCCGGTTTCCGCGTCGGGCAGAACCGGCGGGGTGAAGGCTTCGAACTGCAGCCCGGCCACGGCGCCCTGCAGGCGTTCACGGGCGGCATCGACGAAGCCGCCCGGGCCGCACACCAGCACCTGGGCCGCACGGATATCGCCCAGTGCGTCAAACGCGTAGGTATCCACGCGCGGCGCGGCGGCGTGCGGGTCGCGGGTGAGGGCCAGGTGCACGCGCAGGTTCGGATGGCGCGCGGCCAGCGCCGCAAGCTCATCGGCAAAGCACAGTTCCTCGCGGCGGCGGGCCCAGTACACCAGGTCCACCGTGCCGGGCATGCCGGCGGCATCCAGCTGGCGCAGCAGTGCGCGCATCGGGGTGATGCCGCTGCCGGCGGCCAACAGCAGCAGGCGCTGGGCCTGGCGGGTGTCGACGGTCATCGCGCCAAAGGCCTGGCCCAGCTCGAACGCCTCGCCGATGACGGCATGGTGGGCCAGGTGCTGGCTGACCTTGCCGCCCTTGATCGCCTTGACGGTGATCGCCAGGGTGCCATCGGCCAGCCGCGTGGGACTGTAGCTGCGCGACAGCCGGCGACCGTCCACGTCCACCCCGAGGGTGACGTGCTGGCCCGGCTGCAGACCGCGGAAGTGCCGGTTCGGGCGCAGCACCAGGGTCACCGCGTCGGCGCTGGCCTGCTCGCGCGCCACCAGCCGCGCCCGCGCCCGGCGCAGGGTCCACAGCGGGTGCAGGCGACCGGCCCAGAAGTCGAACAACTCCTCGGACACCCAGTGACGGGGCGAAATGGGATTGCGGCGGCGGATCGGGGGGCGGGGATGAGCGCTCATGGAACCACTATACGCACGCGCATACATGCGTGTATACACTTGTATATTGAATGGACGGGCTATGATTCAGGGACTTGACCACCCTGCCCCCGATGACCTCCCCAGACCTGCCCCTGTCCGCTGCCGATGATGCCCATCCGGCGCGCAAAGCCTCGATCTCGCGCGACGACCTGCTGGCCGCGGCGCTGGCCCTGATCGGCCCGCACCGCAGTGTCTCCACGCTTAGCCTGCGCGAGGTGGCCCGCGAGGCCGGGATCGCGCCGAATTCGTTCTATCGCCAGTTCCGCGACATGGACGAACTGACCGTAGCCTTGATCGACCTGGCCGGCCGTTCCCTGCGCACGATCATCGGCGAGGCCCGCCAGCGCGCGGCCTCGTCCGAACGCAGCGTGATCCGGCTGTCGGTAGAAACCTTCTTCGAACAGCTGCGCGCCGACCACAAGCTGCTGCACGTGCTGCTCCGCGAAGGCAGCGCCGGCTCGGACGCATTCAAGCAGGCGGTGGACCGTGAGCTGGGCTACTTCGAAGACGAACTGCGGGTCGACCTGATCCGCCTGGCCGCTGCCGACGGCGGCGCGGTGCTGCACGAACCGGCGCTGGCGTCCAAGGCGATCACCCGGCTGGTGTTCGCCATGGGGGCCACCGCCGTGGACCAGCCACAGGAAAAGGACGCCGAGCTGATCGAGCAGCTGTCGCAGATGCTGCGCATGATCATCACCGGCGCGCGCACCATCGCCGGCAACCCGCCGACGCGTTGAGCGGCGAGCGGCGTACCGACCCACGGTCGGCACCTACCTGGTGTGGATCGAACCACGGCCCGCCCCCCACCCCATCGTGAATGCCCGGTAGGCGACCACCGTTGGTGGTCGCAACATTTCGGTGCCGTGCGCCCCACCCAATCCAGAACGTCCATTCGCATACAAACGGCATCGCCGTGGTCGAACGTGCAGACGCCGCCAGGGCGCGGTGTGAAGACCCGGGCTTCACGCGGCGCGCACCATACTTTACCGAATGCTTTACATACGGAACGCCCATTTGTGAGCCGGCACACGGCGCTTGCGCGCGCAAAGAAAGGACTTCACTGCACGGCCCTGCTCCTGTGCAGCGGCGCGGCCATGGCCCAGTCGCCCATCGGCGAGCCGGCTGCTCCTGCGCTGGACTGGCAGCAGTCGCAGCAGCGCCTGGAACAGGTCTCCGATGCGCTGGCCGCCGCCGATGCCTCGGTGCGCAATAAACAGGACCTGCAGGACGCCACCCGGCTGCTGCGCCTGCCGGAGATCACCGGTGAAGTGCGCCGCCTGCAGTTTCAGAAGACGCTGACTCTGCCATTGGGCTCGCTGGCGCCGGTGGCCGAGGCGTTCGGCATCAACTCGCCGTTGCAGTTCACCGAGCGCGACTGGCGCACCCGTCCGGTCGTCACCGCGGTGCTGCCGCTGTACACCGGCGGTTTGATCCCGGCCGCGCAACAGGCCGCCGCCGGCGCCACCGCGCAGGCCAGCGCCGAACGCGAATCGCAGCGCCAGTCGTTGAGCGTGCAGCTGGCCCAGGCCTACTTCGGGCAGCGCCTGGCCGAGCAGGCCGTCGACGTACGCCGTGACGTGCGTGACGGACTGCAGCGCCACCTCGACGACGCGTTGAAACTGGAACGCGAAGGCTTCGCCACCCGTGCCCAGCGCCTGCAGGCCAACGTGGCCCGCGACAAGGCCGAGCGCGACTACCAGAAGTCGCTCAACGACCTGCAGACCCTGAAGGCCGCGCTGGCCACCCTGCTGCGCAGCGGGGGCGAAGTGCGCCCGCTGTCGCCGTTGTTCGTGCACCGCACGCCGATTGGCGCACTGCCCACGTTCGAACGTGATGCGCAGGCCCGGCAGCCGCAGATCGCACGCCTGCGCGCCCTGGTGGCCCAGGCCGAACAAGGCGTGCGCGTGCAGCAGGCCAAGCTCAAGCCCACCGTGTACCTGTTTGGCCAGTACGACTTCCTGCGCCGTGATGAAATGCTGACCGACCCGGACTGGGCGTTCGGCATCGGGCTGAAGTACACCTTCCTGTCCCCGAGTTCACGCCCGGCGCAGATCAGCGCCGCGCGCGCGCAGCAGGAACAGGCCGAAGCCGGCCTGCGCGAAGCCGAAAACCAGGTCACCCTGGGCGTACGCAAGGCCTGGTACGAACTGGATACCGCGCGCCAGCAGTTCCTGCTGCTGGACAGCAGCATCGAGCAGAACCGCGAAAACCTGCGCCTGCAGGAATTGGCCTTCCGCGAAGGCCAGGCCACCTCGCTGGACGTGATCGATGCGCGGCTGGGGCTGGGCGGTGCGCAGGTGGAACGCGCACAGGCGGCCTACCAGTACGACGTGGCGCTGGCACAACTGCTGGAGATCAGTGGACAGATGGACCGTTATGAAGAATTCCGCCGCCAGGCCGACGAGGTGATCGCGCATGAATGACACTCTGCAGGCGCCAACCGACGCGCCGCCGCCGAACAAGCGCAAGCTCGGTATTGCCCTCGCGCTGGTGCTGGCGATCGTGGTGGTGGTCGGCCTGTGGCTGGCCTGGCGCAGCCCGTCCGAACAGCTGCAGGGGATGGCCGACGCCGACACCGTCAACGTGGCCGCCAAGATCACCGCACGCCTGGCCACGCTGAAGGTGCGCGAAGGCGACCGGGTGCAGGCCGGCCAGGTGCTGTTCGTGCTGGACAGCCCGGAAGTGGCCGCCAAGGAAGAACAGGCGCAGGGCGCGCTGGAGGCGGCGAGCGCCGTGGCCGACAAGGCCGACGAAGGCGCACGCAGTGAGGACATCCGCGCCGCGCAGGCCAACTGGAAACGCGCCGAAGCCGGCGCCACGCTGGCCGACGCCACCTACCAGCGCGTGCAGAACCTGTTCAACGAAGGGGTCATGACCCGGCAGAAGCGCGACGAGGCGCTGGCCCAGGCACGCAGCTCGCGCGAGCTGTCCAACGCCGCCCGCGCGCAGTATGACCAGGCACTGGCGGGTGCGCGCGAGCAGGACAAGCGCGCTGCACAGGGCCAGGTTCGCCAGGCGCGTGGCGCGGTGGCCGAAGTGGATGCCGCGCGCGAGGAAGTCAACGGCCGCGCGCCGCTCGCCGGTGAGATCAACAAGCGCATGGCCGATGTCGGCGAGCTGGTCCCGGCGGGCTACCCGGTGTTCACCCTGGTCGACATCGACCGCATGTGGGTCTCGGTCAACCTGCGCGAATCGCAGATGCGGGGCCTGAAGATCGGCAACCGGCTGCGCGGTCAGGTACCCGCGCTGGATCGCGAGGTCGAGTTCGAGGTGTACTTCATCAACCCGGCCGGCGATTACGCCACCTGGCGCGCCACCCGGCAGTCGTCCGGCTATGACGTGCGCAGCTTCGAGATCCGGCTGCGCCCGGTGGCGCGCGTGGAGGGCTTCCGCCCCGGCATGAGCGTGCTGTTCGCGTGGCCGCAGGGATGAACCGGTCGCGGTGGGCGGGCTTCGGCGCCGCCTTCCAGCGCGAGCTGCAGCACCTGCGCACCGACCGCGCCGACCTGCTGCTGGTGACGCTGTTGCCACTGCTGATGCTGGCGGTGCTGGCCTGGTTGTTCGCCGCGTCGGTGATGCGCGACATTCCCATTGCCATTGTCGATCTGGACCACAGTGCCGAGAGCCGCCTGCTGGCCCGTATGCTGGACGCAAGCCCGGGCATCGCCGTGGCCAGCCAACCGGCCAGCCTGGCCGATGCGCAGGCGCAGCTGCGGCGGCTGGATGTGTTTGCCGTGGTGCTGGTCCCGCGCGATGCCACCCGCCAGGCGCTGCGTGGCAGCCAGGGCACCGTATTCGCCTACTACAACGCCACCTACCTCACCACCGGGCAGTCGGCGGTACGCGATATCGTCGAAGCGGTCGGCGCCTGGAATGCGCGCCTGCTGAGCGGCGGCATCGGCAAACAGGTCGGCCTGGCCAAACTGCGCGCACCGCCCATCGCGGTGCAGTCGGACATCCTGTACAACCCGGCGCGCAGCTACGAACTGTTCCTGCTGCCGCTGCTGTTTCCGGCGGTGTTGTCGCTGGGCCTGGCGCTGGCCGTGGCCGCCAGCCTGGGGCGCGAGGTGCGCGACGGACAGCTGCGCACCTGGCTTGGCGCTGCGCCCTGGGCGGCCATCGCCGGCAAGATCTGCCCCTATGTGGCGCTGTTCTCGGTATATGGCGCGCTTGGCGTGCTGTACCTGGCGCTGCTGCGCGGCGACGGCGTCGCCGGCAGCCTGGGGTTGCTGATGCTGGGCCAGCCGCTGTTCTACCTGGCCTGCGCGGCGGTGGCGCTGCTGTTCGTGGGCCTCACCCGCGACATGGGCACCGCGCTGTCGGCGATCGGCTTGAGCATCGGCACCGCGCTGGCATTCTCCGGGGCCACCTTCCCCGTGGTGGATGCACCGCTGTTCACCCGCGTCTGGAACCTGCTGCTGCCGCTCACCGCCTACGTCAAGCTGCAGACCCAGCAGCAGTTCGTCGGCGCGCCATGGACGGTCTCGCTGTGGCCCTTGGCCACGCTGCTGCTGATGGTACTGGTGGCCGGCGGTGTCGGCGGCTGGCGCCTTATCGTCGCAGCGCGCACCCTGCCCACCCCGGCAGCATCCAACGGAGCGGCCGCATGAGCCGCTTCACCACCAGCCTGCGCCAGACACTGCGCGCGGTGCTGACCGACCGCTATGCGGTGGTGCTGATGATCGGCGCGGTGGTGCTGTACTCGTTCTTCTACCCGGCGGCGTATCGCCACCAGGTGGCCAGCAACCTGCCCATCGTGGTGGTCGACCACGACCAGAGCGCTACCAGCCGCGAACTGCTGCGGCGTGTGGACGCGCTGCGCACCGTGCGCATCGTGGCCCAGCCCGCCACCCTCGACCAGGCCCGCCACGCGCTCGAGCGCGGCGAGGCCGAAGGCATCCTGCTGATTCCCGCGCAACTGGAGCGCGATATCCTGCGCGGCGGCGCCGGCCATCTGGTGCTGATGGGCAACGGCGCCTACCTCGGCCGCGCCAGCTGGGTACTCGGCGGCGTGGCCGATGCACTGACCGCGTTCGCGCGCGAAACAGCGGTTTCGCAGGCCGCCTTCATGGGCGCCCCGCAGCCACCGCCGATCACCCTGGTGCAGCGCCCGCTGTTCAATACGCTGGAAGGCTACGGCAGCGCCATCGTGCCCGGGGTGGCCGAACTCATCGTGCACCAGACGCTGTTGATGGGCATTGGCGTCCTGCTGGGGACGCGGCGTCTGGCACTCGGTCGACGCCTGCGCTTCGACCTGCCCACCCTGGCGGGCATGGCGCTTGGATTCGGCATCATCGGCCTGCTGGGCCTGCTCTACTACGCCGGCTTCACCGCGTGGGTGCAGGACTATCCGCGCGGCGGGAATCCGCTCGGGCAAGTGCTCGGCGGTACGTTGTTCATTGCCGCCACGGTGGCGTTCGGCCTGTTCGTCGGCAGCTTCTTCGCCACCCGCGAACGCGCCTTCCAGGTGGTCATCGCCTGCTCGATCCCGCTGTTCTTCCTGGCCAACCTGTCCTGGCCGGCAGTCACCTCGCCGCCAGCGCTGGTCGCCCTGGCGCACCTGCTGCCCACCACCACCGGCATCAACCTGATGGTGCGCCTGAACCAGATGGATGCCCGCCTGGGCGAGGTCAGCCACGAGTTGTGGACGCTGGCCGCGTTGCTGGTGCTCTACGGTGCGCTTGCCGTGTGGCGGTTGGGCGCGCGCGGGCGCACGCCCCTGGCGTAAACCCTGCGGCAACGGAGGTTTAGCCAGGTGAGATGCGGTGCTCGCGTTGGCTCATGTGCGTTGCAACCGGACCCGATACGAAAATGCCGGCCCCGCAGGGCCGGCATCATGTCATCGCTCCCTGCAGCGCAGGATCAGCGGTACTGGCGCTCGCAGCGGCGCTCGACCACGCGGTCACCGTTCTTCTGCTGGCTGCGCCCCTGGATGTTGCGACCCGCAGCGCCACCCGCGACCGCACCGGCCACGGTCGCCAGCTTCTTGCCGTTGCCACCGCCCACCTGGTTACCCAGCAGGCCGCCTACCACCGCACCGGTAGCGGTACCGGCAATACGATTGGGGTCCTTCGCGTTGCGCTGCACTTCCACGTTCTTGCAGACGACCTTGCTGCCGTCGTTGAAGCGGCGGCCTTCATCCTTCGGGCCATACGTCTGCGCGGCGGCGCCGAACGAGGCGGCAATCAGGGCGCCCATGCACATCACACGTTGAATCGTCTTCATGTTCGTCTCCTCATTCGCAGGACATGGACCGAGCCTGCGCCCGTTGGCTGCAACCGACAGTGAAAACATGTCGAGGCCACGTCAATGCCGGGATTGTGTTCAGGCGGCGGACACCTGAGGGCACGGTGGCGCGGCGTCGACGCAGGCGTCTCCCTCCGCCCCGTATCATCCCGCGTGGTCCTTTCAATGCTGCCGTGGGGAACGTCCCTGTTCCGCCCTGGCAAACCAACTTCCGCTGGCAACCGGTGCAAAGTGCGATGACAACCACCACGCTGCTGCTCGAGGGGAGCGCCATCGATGACATCGCCAGCTTCTACGCCGAGATCAACCGCGTGTTCATGGCGGGCGAAGACTGGCAGCTCGGGGCCAGCCTGGATGCGCTGGATGACCTGCTGTATGGCGGCTATGGCGCACTGGCCGGGCACGCGGCGGTCAGCGTGCACTGGAGGGACATCGCGCACAGCCGTATGGCACTCGGCGCGGCAGCAACACGCGCCTGGCTGCAGGACAAACGCGCCCGGCCCGGCACTTTCAACCTGCAGATCCTCGATGCCCAGCTCGACGCACTGGCGCGCGGCGTCGGCCAGACCTACTTCGACATCGTGATGGACATCTTCGCCGCGCATCCCAACGTGCGGCTGACCACGGACTGATCGGCAGCGCCGCTGTTCCGGGTGCCCACGCTGTTCTGCACAGGGGCAGTCCGCCCGCGCTTCGCCCTCCCCGCCCCCTCCCCTACAATGGTCGTTCTGGTGGCCTTCCGGCCCGCCCCCGACGTTGATGGACCCCGCGTGACCGAAAAGCAGCCCGAACACACCCCCCTGATGAAGCATTAAGCACGTAGGCTTCCCAAGACCTTGTTTCTTCTCTAGATTGCGCAAACAGGCAGGCCCGTTTCTAAGCCGGCGCTACACCACCGCTACATCAGGCGACGGGCTCTACGTTCGACAGCGCGACCCTGACCAAGTCGTTCCTTCGCGAGAGTCCCCGCCAGTCCCCCGTTGCTAGCTCTTGCTGCGGAGCCTGTTGGATGCCCCTGGCTTCATCCGGAGCCTTCCAGTCACTCAAAGCGCATTCCCCTTGCCCGGCCTATCGGCCTCGCTTAGAAAGCGCTCGGTCGCACCTCTTGCGACAATTTCCCGATATCTTGCGGTTATGCACAGTCGGGGGACTCAAATGGATCATGAGTATGTGGTGCGGGGCGGCGTTAACAGGGCGGACATTGGCAAGTATCTGACCCGAACGGCTTCGGCCGTTTCAGGGCTCTTGGTCTGGGCGCTCCTTCAAGCAGTCGACCTTGCCAAGCAGTTTGGGCTCAGCACGAACTTGCCGCCCGTTGTTCTCTCTCTGATTGGTGCGGGCACCGTCTATGCCGTTCTCTATCTGATCTTCCGCCGCTGGATCTGGCGTATGCCCCTCGTTGCCAGCTGGTTGAAGGTTGCCGATCTTTCGGGCACCTGGATCTGCGAGGGCCATCCTTTTCCACGTCCTGACTCGCTCGCCGTTGATTGGCAGGGAACGATGACGATCACCCAAGATTGGGACAAGGTGCGCATCCACCTTGATGCCGACTCGTCCAGGTCCAACAGTGATGTTGCCGGACTGCTGTCTGACCCCATCGAAGGGTTTGTTCTCCTTTACAGCTATCGCAATGAACCTAAGCCCGGTCAGACAGAGCTCAGCGCCCATCGTGGCTTTGCAAAACTGATCTTTGCCAAGGATTTGAAGACTGGCAAGGGCGACTATTTCAATGGTGACGGTCGTCACTCGTCGGGCACCCTCACACTGCGGAGGCAGTAATGGCAAGGACTGTTGATGAGCGCATCTCCGCTCTGAGAGCGCGGCGCCGTGGCGAGGATCGAGCAAGCCTGATGGCGCAAGACAGCGCTGCGGTGGCTAAGTATGTTGAGAAGATTGGACAGCAGGAGGCGTGGGAAACAAAGGCAACCAGCAAGCCCAACACTCGCTACGTTTTGGGCGCAATGCAAGAGGTCGACGCAGACTACACGCGCATCAGCACTGAGACAGCTATGCGCGTGGCAAACCAGCTAGAAAAACGTATTGAAGGATTCCATCTCGAATTTCACCTGCAAGGTTCCGTGCCGCTCAATGTGCACATTCGTGGCGTTAGCGATGTGGATCTCCTTACGCTGATCACGGCCCAGTTCCTAAGCTACGACCCGGGCGGGCTGCGTGCATCCTCGGGCGCTTACTACCCCACAACCTTGACCTCTTTGCAGCAGCTCAAAAACCTACGCGCGGAAGAAGAACCGGCGCTCGAAAACGCTTTTCCGGCCGCAACGGTAGATACGCAAGGGAGCAAAGCGATCAAGATCTCAGGCGGCTCCCTTGCCCGATCAGTCGATGTAGTGCCTTCCCACTGGCATGACTCTGCCGATTACCAGCGCAGTGGGGCGTTGCATGATCGGGGGGTCATCATCTTGGACAAGAGAAACAGCGTCACGATGACCAACTACCCGTTCAAGCACATCAGGGAAGTTTCAGATCGTGACCTGGTCGCGATGGGCTCCCTAAAGAAGGCCATTCGACTTGTTAAGAACATCAAAGCGGACGCGGAGCGCGAGATTGCGCTCCCAAGCTTTGACCTTGCCGCCATCATGTTCCACGCCGACATGGATGCTTTGCGGAAGGGACATTGGTATGAACTTGGCATCTTGGCAGAGACTCAACGCCACCTCGACTACCTGTGTCACCATCCCGATTACGCGAAGCTACTGCTTGTGCCGGATGGGACGCGACTCATCTTTGATAGCCCAGCCAAGTTCAGCGCTTTGCTGACCCTATCTTGTGAAGTCGACAGGCTTCTCGAAGCCGTTGCAAATGAAAACAGCATCGGACTGCCTGCCAGCAATCATAGTGATCGGCGGCAGCTCATCCAATCGTTGAGCTTCTGAAAGATGCACCCAGTCTGGGCGTCCAGGCTGAGTATTGGCGGGAGACCCAATCCAACGAGGCGATGATCCTACATACCGCCCCCAAAAAGCGAGGCGGGCCGGAGCGAAAAAGCTCCCGGCAGGTCTGGCAAAGCATGGGCACTGGGCTTCCGCCCGCTAGTGCTTTTCCATGCAATAATCGCCCCGATCCTGAAGAACCTGATACACGCCTCTGCAAGGCCTCTATAGCTCGCTTTGCAGGTGAAGCCAGAGCGCTACCCTTTTAGCGCCCTCAAGGCTCAGCTTGATATCGGCACTCTTAGATACCCTCCAAGGTCCCCAAATCAATCGCAACCTTTCAAAAGGCTCACAACGCATGACCAAACCGACGCTCGATTCCATTCTTTCCGCGAAGCAGAAGCTTCAAGACGAGCTCCAAGCACTTGATGCACAGGAGGCTCAGCTGCGCCAAGAACAGACCTCTGATGCTCACGCGGAGATCCTGAACCTCATTGCTCAGTACGCTAAGAACTTCAACGCCAAGCAAAGGGCTGAGATTTCATCCTCACTCGCGGCGAGCACCGGTCAGCCACGAAAGAGTGCCGGCCCGAAGAAGGCCGTCGCCGCCAAGTATTGGCTGCCTCACACCCAAGAAACTTGGTCAGGCCGAGGCCGCACGCCGAGATCATTTGCTGCCTGGGAAGGCACGGCCGCCTATAAAGAATGGAAATCCAAGCACCCTGACGAGAAGTTCCCCGCGTATCCGGGCTGAGTCAGATGCAAAGATCCCCGGCGACGGGGATCTTTTTTGGCCTGCGTTTTCCAAGGCACTTAGAACGTCGGTCGTCGCCCTCGCATCCTATGTTCCCAGTTCCCCGCCTCTTCTGCGCGAACAGGTGGCGGATCCATGTCCCCAAGCGGGCTTCTGGGAAGGATTGCGGCTTTGGGATCAGCAAAGTGCTTTTCCAGGTCGTCCCTTGCCTCAGTCATGCGCTTTCTGGCCTGATCAATACGCCAACGCTGGATCGCCGCAATCCTCGGTGACACATGGGTCTTCGCGCGGTAGACGCGCTGACGGGCGCGCGTCGCCGCTTGCGTCTTAGGTGCATCGGCGTGCTCCGATAGCTTCGCCTGAGCATCAAGTAGCGCCATCCGCGCCCGATGCGGCCGCGCCATCATGTGCGCATACTTGGCCAAGGAGCGGGCCAGCACTTCCGTGTCTTCGAAGGTGAACGCTTTGCCTGCATAGTCATCGATACGCCGACACAAGATGCTGGCATGGGCGAGTTGGAACTCCGGCTCAATTTGGATTCCGGGGACGCTTCGAAGGAGCTCCAATGAATCTTGGGCGACCTCTCGCTGCGCTTCAAGCCAATCTTCAATGAGCTTCGCTTCTGCATTGAGAACCTCGGCATCGCGTCCTGATGCTCTCGTGATCCGCTGCACGCGACTGAGATGTAGGGTTTGCCGGCTGTATTGATCGAAGCTCCGCGCGGCGTTGGGGCGGCGATCCAAGAGATGCTCCCGCACTCTATTCACGACATTACGCGGATGTCCCTCTCCCGCTTGCTGCGGCTTGAGCCCGGCCGCTTTTGCTTGATCGCGCAAGGCAGCGGCGTGGCTATGACCCTCCGGCACCTCCGGATCGTTTATCAATGCTGCTTGGTGTGCCGAGATGGTGGCAACCAGCTTCATCGCCGCATCTTTGCCGCCAAGGCCCTGGACAGACCAAGTCAGACGGCTTTTCCGTTCTAGAGCTGTCTTGACCTTCCCATTGTGCGTTCCTGGCGTGCGGGTCAGCTCCCTCGCGAGCTCAAAGTTGCCTTGCAAAGCCGCTTCGAGCGCTTGGGTCTTCAGTTTGCGGGGGTCGACCCGCTTTTGGATTCCGGCAATGTCGAGATGCCTGTTGATGGTGGCTGCAATCGCCAAGCGCAGCTCCTTGACGGCATTGCTGCCCTGCCCTTGCCGCCCATCGAACTCAGCAGCTGCGCGCTTGCCAAAGCCTTCTGGGCCAACTTGCCGTGCAGACATCAAAAGATGCACATGATGGTTGCGCTGGTCCCCGTTTCGGCTAGGCGTGTGGATCGCCACTAAGACGGCGACCTTATAGCGATCCACCAAGAGCTGCCCCAGGTCCAGAGCCAAGGCCTTCCGTTGTGCTTGATCTAAGCTCTGTGGCAGAGCCACCTCTACTTCCCGGGCGACTAAGGCATTCTTGCGTGTCTCGGCGGCCTCGTTGGCATTCCAGAACTTTTGCGTGTCCAAGCACCAGGTCGGAGCACCCTTGGGGGCGAGCATCTGGACGTGATCAACGCCGTGCCGGCGCGAGTAAGAGTGCGACAGCCCGGTCGCCTCGTCGACGAGATCAAATCCAGCGCGATACGCTGCTGCTGCCACTGAACTATCGCCTTTGCCTCGGCCAAACGACTTCATGTGTGAGTGATAAATTGCCACGACTTCTCCTATTCATTTTTGGAGAAGCCAACAAAAGGCCATTTGCATTATTCGTCTAGGCCTTCACAGCGCCGGCGATTTCGTGCGCGAAATCACAGGGTTTTGCCTTGCTTTGTGCACCGCGGAGCGGGACACGAGGAGGCCAACGGCCTTCGCACTGCCGGCAGGAAGAGCACGGAATTCCGAGAATCGGAAATTCCATCAGTGCGCTATTGCTTCTTAGACTTGTGGGCTCCAGGGAAGAGCCTCACCGCGGCAGGATGGGACTCAATCTTCACCCCCAAAACGCGGCGGTAGCCCCGGCAGCAAAATATGAACAAAACTTAAATTTGACCCATTCACAGATTAGGTGGATGAGTGCCTTTGCAGCAAGGCAACACTATCGCGAGCCTTGTTTTCCTGCCTTTCGCTGCAATTCCGCCACGATTAGCCGCTGCTCTTCGACTGGAAGCTTGACTAAGGCTGTGATTGCCTCTGCGATCTCATCTGTTTCCGCATAGAGCGCTGCCAACGGCATGTCCAATGCCTCCGCAAGGCGCTTCGCGGTGCGCAGATCGCATTCGCGCCCTCCTTTCTCGTAACGGTTGATCCGGACCCTGGCCACGTCAACGCTCAACCCGGCTGCTACGCCGAGTGCCTCTTGGGTTAAGTCGGCCGCTAGTCGAGCTCGTCGCAGGCGATTGGCAAAGATTAGGGGAGCGTCGTCCAGTTCCAAAGCGTGACCAAGGGTAGAAATCCTTAACGATCATGAAGTCTCCTAGTTGCATAGTCTGTTTCCTTTTCGGTAACATCATCACGCATCAAGAGCAAGGCCGCCAGTAGCCGAGCTTCTCGCTTCTGAGCCGAGGTCATCCCCCTCCCCTCTATCACTAGGAATTTCTATGTCCAAGGCCCGCGTTGCAGTCGTTGGAGCGCTGATCGTCTGTCTGGCCGCCTGCTCTGGTGGTGGTGGTCCCCCGCATGACGACCGTCAGAACGCGTTCTTGCAATACGTTCAGGACAACAGCAACGACAAGGCGAAGATTCAGGAATTTAGGAGCGGCAAGTGCGTGAAGGCCGAGGGCGCCCCGAGCTATAACTGCGATGTTTCAGCTCAGATCGAAGCAATGGGGCGGGATTTCGGGAACCAAATGGATGGTGTCTACACCTTCACCGAGGTCGGTGGCACCTGGAAGATCACTGGCAGGGTCCAGTAGTCCGCTGAACCCCTAATCCCCCTTGCATCCGAGGAGCTCAAATGACTGTCGGCACATTCTTCCTGTTGCTCGTCCTAGGCGCCGGCGCACTTGTCGCCGTAGGCGTGGGCAGGACTCTCAGTTCACGAGGTGACCAAGCAGCGTTCGCGGCGGAGTTCGACCAATCCTACTTCTATAGCAATAGCGCCCTGGCGCTGTCTATGGCCCGTTCCCGGATCAAGCTCCGCTCGACGCGGACAACGAAGATCTACCCGCTGAGCGATGTCCGTATGTGGGAAAAGCATTGGCATAACTCAAAGCGCCAAGGCACGCTGACGCTTAGCGTTCGCGATGCTGATCACCCCGTGTGGACGATCAAGTTCTACCGGGAGAGTGACATGAATCGCTGGTATGAGCTTTTGAACCAAGCCATCAACGACAGAGCGATGCTGTGACACTCAGGTTGCAGGCGTGGAATGGGGCTTGACGGAAAAACGTTCTCTGCTACGAATCAGGTCAGGACACCAATCGGATTCTTCGCATGAAACAAGACTTGCCCCGCTCACCGACGCTCCTGGACGAACAGGAATCTCAACTGCGTCATGCTCACGTGGAAAGCTGGATTGCAGATCAACACGCTGCCGGCTTTGGCGTGGACCAGCATATGGCCAACGCACTCCATGCCTATTTGGACGGTGTTGTGGCACTGCCTGAGCTTTTGGCGGAGCTCCGTAGGCCCTACTTGCACTGAAGCGCTCAGGGCAGCGGTCAACCACAGCCTCAGTCGAAGTAGAGCCGTTCTCTCTTCAAATGAATGAAGGCGGCTGCAGAAGCGTCCCTTCGGCGCTGCTGATCCTGAATTGTCATTGGGGCGTTGCGGCACTCATTCCTGAGGCACTAGGCCGGCATCGGCGCAGCAAGGAGGGCGGATGAGACCGCCCTCCTCTCCAACCTTTGCGCAGGGGGACTTATTTGCCCAGGTAGCGCTTGACGTCCTTGGCCATGACGCCGACGGCGGCCACGGCCTCTTTCAGCTTGGCCGGGGTTACATCGAAGTGCCGAGACCAGTCGCGCAGCTCCCAATCTTCGTTGACATTGATGCGGATTCCGTCGGGCGGACCGCGCTTTTCCAAATTATCTGCCATTGAAAAATCTCCATGTCGCCTCGAAGTGTGAGGCGCTCCACAGTCTCGCCGCCTTCTGCGCTCGTCCAGTCGGGTTAGCCCGCTTTGCACGGTAGGACTTCCCCTACCTGCCTATTGGACTCTAGAGCCGCACCAGGCAGCTCACTGGGTAGCACCGGGAGTGCGTCAGTGGCAGGGCTGTACGGGAGCGAATGAGAAGGTATACCGGCAACCATGGGGAGCGCGCTGGACTGTTCGCCACGCGCCCGCTCAGCCGTGTGGCCCGCTGGGACGGGAAGAAGCTTGCCCTCCTTTCGGTAGCGGCCCAAGAGTTGCTCAAAGCTCGCTTGCTCGTCGCCAACGACTCCCTCGCCCCGACGCGTGGCAAGGCCCTCCGCTAGATCCCGGGTTTTACGCTCAACCTGGGGCCCGCCTAGACCGAGATGCGCACTGATGCGCTCAGAGATCATTGCTCGAATCCACAGCACCTCACCGTAGCCATTGATTCGCCTGTCCAGGACGCGCGTCTTCGCAGCCAGCCCAGAGGCTTCCATGCGTCTGGTCGTCACCAAGATGTGAGCGTAGAAGTAGCGAGGATCGTCCTTGGTTGGCCGATGATGGCTCGCTTGTAACGCAAAGCCGTATCTCTCGATCAGTGCATGCGAAATGTCGAGAACAAGGTCCCAACGCTCGCGGTCATCGAGCTCGTGCGGCAATGCAATGGTGAAATCTCGGCAGACTGTGCTGTTACGACGGCGCTCCGCTGCCTCTGCTGCGGCCCAGAGACGTTGGGGGTCATTGAACCAGGCAGGCGAACCTGGAGGAGCCAAGCAGCACGCTTGGATGATTCCACCTCGCCCGCGGTAGTCGTGTTTGACTCCCGTCGATGGGTCAGTGAGCAGAAATCCGCCCCGGTAGGCGGCGGCGGCCAAAGCCGAATGCCCCTTGGCGCGGCTGTAAGTTCTGATGCGTGTGTGTTCGATTGTCATGGAGCCTCCTGTGTCCTGGTCCATTGGTTATGACTCAAGATTCAAGATGCGCAATATCACAAACTCCTTTATTTTCAAGCATTTATTTTGCCTAGGAGGGAATCAGCGGCTATGCTGACTGGCTTACGTATTCTGACCCAGACTTATGAAGGCAGGTCAAGGAGAGGCAAAGCTCCGCAGTCATCACCGCGCTGAATCGGCAGGCACTCAACGCACTCTGCCATCAACGCAAACGATCCGTAAAGCACGCCTCGCGTGAGCCGTTGACGTCCCTGTATTCAAGCCTGAAAAGACGGGACTGATGCACAACCTGTCTAAAACTTCGGCATCCATACTTCTCCGGCAGCTGATCGGGCTCGCGCGCTCGAATGAACCGCTGAGCAGCGGCAATAGACGTCCAACCATCCACTGACAACTCAGACATCGCGTCTCTCAGCAGCCTAACGATTCCTGACCTTGGCCAGTCGACTGAACCATCCGGTGCAATGCCGTTGATCACCAAGTCGCGGAAGACCTCAGACTGGACGAATTCGGCGGCAAGTTGGCGCGCTTGCTCCATGTTCTCAGCCCAGCTGCGCAACTGTTCGAAGTGAAGATCAATGCGGTCGTAGGCCGTCAGCAATGCCTGCCTGGCGCGCGCACAGCCCGGCACGGTCCAAACGTCGTGGTGATCGATGAGGTGGTGGACCAAGTGGTTCCGGAGCCTTACTAGATCTTTGAGATCTGCTTGGGTCCGCTCGAAGTCCTCAGCGTCCATTTCAAGCCGGAACTGCATTCGAACCGTCGCGGCCTCTGCAGAATCAGAACCGACTAAATCGGTGTCACGCCCAGAGCCATGGACCAAATAGGACCCCAGAAGTTTCCCCACCAGGAGACCAAGGCTTTTTGTTGACGCCTCAGCGATACGAGCGGACCGGATTGCATCCAGCGACGAGACGGTTCCACAGATCTCATGGTGCGCCACGATGGCTTTGATCAACCGTTCGTACTGTTGAATGCGCAGAAGGCACCGGCCCAACAGCCGCTGCACCTCCCGCTGAGGAACTCGCAGTGGATCAGTAGGTAATGAGTTAATCACGGAATGGGTCCTGACGCGCCAGACTGCCAAGGGGCCTTCGATCCAAAGCCAGCATTGCGATTTCTGCAGAGCGCAGATCCTGACTGGCGAGATCTAGGCTCAGATCCTCATTGAGACTGCATGCTCCGTTCACGACACTCGGCGCCAAAGTCTTCTGACTACAGAAGCTCAAGAAGCGCGTTTGCCTCAGCGTAAGTGTCAGCAGCGACCATTGTGATCTCAATGGGGAATGTCGCCACAACGGGCGTACCAAGGTTTGCCGCATGAACTTCGACTCTTAGTGCCCCCTTCACTTGGCCCGGTGCCCGCTCACCGAGTATTACCACATTGAACTCGAACGCCTCGGGGCGAGATTGATGCCGGAACTGCGAGCAGGTTAGTGACGTGCTTGGGCGCGGATGTGTCGGACGAGTCCCTGGTTTCCAATAAAAGGTATCAGGTTCGCGCTGAGGTGGAGGCCCTAGGCGGGCACTGATCGGCTCCATATCCAGAAAACGCCTTGTCGCCTCCACACCCGCAATCGTCGCGGCATGATGCGGGAACAGGCTTCGTTTGACCCAATTTCCCTTCGGGGCTTTGGGTACAGGTGGCAATCTCACAACCCGCTGCCCAGACCCCACGCTCAGCGTCGCGACGGAGCCAAGATCCACCGTCTTCTCCTCCTCATCAGCGTCGACCAGCGATAGCAACCAACCTTTACCCCTGAGCGATATGTCGACGCTGACATCCTCTGCCGGCCTTGACCCGTCGTTTCTTAGCGTGAACTCAACGCGTGGCGCCGCTTCTCGGTCGTTGAGCTCAGAGTGCAGTTTCCGCCATACCTCCTCGCACTTCGTAAGCCACCCTGGATAAGTTGAGTTCTTGTAGTGATCAATCGCCTCTTGACTAGCCGGCTTGAACTCTTCACGTAGGTTAGCAACCGCGAGTCCAAGCGTTGGAACGCGCGCAGCCATCTCTTTCGGCCCGAATTCGCTCTCACAGGGCCATTGCGATCGCAGCCTGTCCAACAAGTTTGCTACCTGTTCTTCATTAAGTGGCTCGTAACAATGCACCTCAAACTTCCATGGATCGTCGACTGCCTCGACGAGACAGTTGGGCTCCGCCTTCAGCACACGCGCCAGCTCACTCTCCAACGCTTTGATGCGCTTTTGATCCTCGTTCGTTTCCGCAGGCAGTAGCCAGTCTTCGGGCACCTTGTAAAAGGGAACCCCGACGCGTTTGGCGGCAAGGAGAACACCGTTGTCACGTGACAGAAGGGCAACCTCCGACCCCAGATGTGCTTTCTTGAAGGCAGAAACGGTCCCCACGATCGAGTCGTCCGGGTGGGCGTAGTCGAGTTCACCACTTAAGTCAGGGTCGGGCTTAAATGCATCAGCTGATATCAGCCTCACCGCAGGCCCGGGCGATGCCGGCCTGATCTCAAGTGCATCTTGGTCCAACAGTTCTCCGATCCAACTGTTGACCTTACGGGCGCGATTCGCCAGACGCCCCTGCCCACCTTTTTGCCGATCGGTCTCACGGACGACGGGAGTCACCAGGACCAACGTGATCTCGGTGACTGGATCGCACAACGATGACCAGTCAAGCTCGTGGAATGATCGGCACTGGAGTAAGACATTCGTGTCCGGAATGAGATAAAGAGCTTTGGCCATATTTCAACACTACCGTTGTGCAAGAGGAGGCTTCAGTTCGATCAAGGATATGCAAAGCGCCGTGAGTCATCTACCTTTTCCCTCAGCCGACCGGCTTAGCGCAAGTGACATGGCCGCGCTACATTGACGAAGCCATGCACTTTCACGACCAACTTAAAAGGAAGGCAGGTTTTCCAAGTTATCCTTGGTCGTCTGATCGTTCTTTGTCTTCAGATACTTTGTCGTCACGGGAGCGATCTGAAGCGGCGCGCCGACACCCCAGTTCCCATCTGCCTTCTTAAAGATCGTGGTGAAGCTCTTCCCTCTCTCGATTAGCTCGATCACCTTAGGGCGCGTCAGCTCTTGTGCGGGCTGCAAGGTGTTCGATCCCACCTTAACCTCGTGAACTCTCAGCTTAGCGATGTGGGTTTCATCGCTGTTGTAGTTGACAGCAGACACGTAAAAATCCGGATTGGCCATTGCGAACTCTCCTTGTAGGTCAGTCGTGCTTTAGATCTGATCTTGCATGCTTGGTGATCGTGACTCACCAAGCGTAGCTTTCTGCTCGCCATCCACTGACCGACGGGCAAAAAACCGCCCGGTGCGGCACCCTCTTGAGGACACCATCCAAACTAAGTTGGGACGCATATTGGCAGGGGCCCCAAAATGCTCGCATCTCCCTTGGGTGATCACAATCCGCTAGTGCAGCACTCCGCTGTCAGATTTTTCTGACAGACCTTCGTCCCTGTTGGACTATGGGTCCGAGCTTCGCCCGGCTTGTAGAGCGCCCCCTACGCGGCAGCGCCTTGCCCCTGGGCGACTAACGGAGCAGAGGAGACAAACCGTGTTTTCGGCCCTGTCCTCCTGCCCGAGGTCATCGCTTTTGGCATGATGGGCGTCAACCTTGGGATGCTCGCAAACAAAGCGTCGAGCCGCACTCCTAAAATTGCTAGATTAGCTCCATATCTTGGACGACGGAACACGGAAATGAGCCGCCCGCACCTAGCCAAATCCATCGATCAACTTGAAGACATCTATGGATGCTCCTCGGCAGATGTGAGCACGCTCCGAATGCTTTCAGAGGAGCTTTCCTTCCGCCGGACTCCTCGTGCGAAGGAACTACTCAATGAGGTGAATGCCGCCCTGATTGCCCTTCAAGTTAAGCCGCACGTTTCGCCCAGCGTCCCTCACCCTCCCATGCCCCCGAGCGCTCCTCGCCGCTCCGATCCTGGCGATCTAAACGAGCATCGCCCCCTTAGGGAGCCCCTGCTTACCCCCCCGGCGGACTCACGCCCCCCCTCGCCCCCTGGTGCGCCGGTCATGTTCACCAACCACGCCAGCGACATCTTGGACTCCTGGTCCGCTCTGGAAGTCCTGTCGCCCACTACCTTCAAGCGCCGAGCAGAGCTGGCCAGTAACATTGCCCAAAATATCGTCGCGATTGGTCCTGGGATGCCGTGGGACGGCGGGTCAGCGCGCTCCAAGCCCAATTTCAAAGTCTATTTCCACATCATCCTGGGCACGCTTTCCGCAGAACCGGCTTTCGATCAACTCTTGCGGCATTTTCACGATACCCGGGTGAATCCCCCCAATATCAAGGGAGAAGTCGTGCTCGCCTCTATCCTTGTTGACAAGGAGGGGCGATTGGCCGGTGAAGTGCCAGTATCGCTTTCCGCTTTTGGCTGGGGGCTGCCCGTAGCGCTCCGTGGATCGCTGCAAGACCTTGCCGCGTGGACAAAGGAAGAGGCGCGGCTGATCGAAGGTTTGACCAAGCAGCTCCGGCCAGACCCGAGTCAGGCCGACACGCCCATCCGCTTTGAAACACTCCAAAATAGCTTTAACTGGCTGGTGAAGACCCTCGGACTTCCACCGGATCTGGTGCAGGGCCCGCAGTTTGCCGCCGCCGCATATGTGGGCTTCCGGAGCAGCGCTGTGCCGGATCCACTGCTGCTCAACAGTTTTTACCTGCGTGATTTGGCCCAAGCCAAGGACCGAGCAACCCGCAACGCACTCCCGCCCGCCTTGCGCCGGTTCTTGGGACAATCGACGCCGCCACACCGACACGATCTGCTGAGTGAACCGCTAGCCCTAGAAGTCGCTTTGTCCCCGGCGTTTGCACCGGGTGGCCGCTGGGTGACACCTTCCGGACAGCGCCCCGCGCTGTTGCAGCAAGCTGCGGTGAACCTGGCGTCCCAACTGTCTGGGACCAACCCGATCCTTGGCGTCAACGGTCCTCCTGGAACAGGTAAGAGCACGTTGCTTCGCGACGTGGTCGCCGATCAGCTGACCCAGCGTGCCAAGGCCATGTGCAGCTTCGATGACCCCACCAAGGCGTTCAAGTCCGTGTGGAGCAAACGCGTTCGCGGCGAGACTCAAGAGCTTTATGCCCTGGATGAAACCCTTCGCGGCTTTGAGATGGTTGTAGCAAGCTCAAACAACAAAGCGGTGGAGAACGTCAGCGCAGAGATGCCGGCGTTGAGCTCTATTGCAGTCGAAAGCAGCATGCGCTACTTCGCCCCGCTCGCGAGCCAGTTGCTCGACAAACCGGCGTGGGGACTGATGGCCGCCGTGCTGGGCAACGGAAGCAATCGCTCACGCTTCCGCAAGGCATTTTGGACCGAATCTCACCTGTCGTTCAAAACCTACCTAGAGCGGGTCAGCGGTGTCACAGCAGCTCAACCAGGCGTGCCACCGGATCTGGCCGAACTTTGCCAGGGTCCGACAGGACGCGCAGACGCGTTGGAGCGATGGCACAAGGCTAAAGACCGCTTTCGTCGTCAGGATCTGCTCGTTCGCGCGCGCTTAGCTGAGCTGGAAACGCTGCGCACTGCCTTGGCCGACCTGCCCCACCTCCGCGAAGCCGCAAGGCATACAGCATTGTTGCTCCAAGAAAGCCAAGGCTCGCTAGAAGCAGCTAGCAAGTCGTGCGAAGCCGATCAAGCGGCCCTATCCCACGCGAAGCAAACGGTTGAGCACGCGCACCTACGACTACAACAGCACGAACAGGAGCGGCCCAGCTTCTTTTCACTTAAACGCCTCTTTGGCTCCTCCAAGGCCGCGCAGTGGCACGACGACCACGGGTCGTTCTCTCATGCGCATGGGCAAGCCAAGCTTGTCTATCAAGATGCTAAGAAACAGCATGATGCAGGTCTGGGAAAGCTGGCACATGCAAGGCATATCGCGACCGAGCGCGCTGGCCAGTATGATTTTGCAAAGGCCAAGCTTGACGCTGGGCTTGCCTCCTGCGCCCAAATTCGGGTAGGCGAAGGCGCAAGCGTGCTTGATACAGCCTTCCATCAATTGGATCACTCGTCCAAGAACACCTCTCTTCCCTGGCTCGACAGCCAGCTCCAAATCCAGCGCGCCGAGCTGTTTGAGGCTGCGATAGCTGTGCATCGATCATTCATTGATGCCGCCGCGTTGCCGCTGCTTCGAAACCTTAACGGGCTTCTCAGCGGTAACTTCAAACTCGGCTCCGATCGCAAGCACCTGGCGGCTGATCTTTGGAGCACACTTTTCCTCGTTGTGCCGGTGATCTCAACGACGTTTGCGTCCGTAGAACGCATGCTTAGTCAACTTCCCGAGGAAAGCTTGGGGTGGCTCCTTGTCGATGAGGCAGGGCAAGCAACACCGCAATCTGTGGTCGGCGCGCTGCTTCGCACGAAACGCGCACTGGTTGTAGGCGACCCCTTGCAGGTCGAACCTGTGGTCCCGCTGCCGCCGCCCCTCACGCAGGCGATCATGCAGCAGTTCAACGTGGATCCCGATCGTTTTGCCGCCCCCGGCGCATCAGTCCAGACCCTTGCGGACGATGGCAGCCTGCACTGTGCGCGTTTCGAAACCGCGTCTGGATTGCGCGCAGTGGGGGCGCCATTGTTGGTCCATCGGCGTTGTGCCTCTCCGATGTTTGATATCTCCAATCGTGTGGCCTACAACAGCCTCATGGTCCAAGCCAAGCAGCCGTCACCCTCCGTCATTCGCAACATACTTGGACCGTCGCGCTGGATCGATGTTCGAGGCAGTGGGCGCGACAAGTATTCGCAGGAAGAAGGGGACGAGGTCGTTGCACTTTTGCGCACGCTTCGCGCAAATCAGATAGCACCGGACCTTTATGTCATCACCCCGTTTGTCGTCGTCCAAGACGAACTTCGGGAGCTTGTTCGCCGATCTGGCGTGTTAGAAGGATGGGTGGAAAGCGCCTCGAGCTGGGTTTACGAGCGCATTGGCACTGTGCATACCGTGCAGGGCCGTGAAGCTCAGGCGGTCGTCTTCGTTCTAGGCGCGCCACAGGCTGCTCAGCATGGCGCTCGGCAATGGGCGGGGTCGACGCCAAACCTCCTCAATGTTGCGGTCACTCGTGCCAAGGAGGTGATCTATGTGATTGGCAATCGGAGTCTTTGGTCGAGTGCTGGGCATTTCGCCGTGCTAGACCAAGCGCTCTGACCTGAGCCGTGGACCCGCTTGGCCGAACGCACCTCGGGACAGCATCTCCGCGCAGTGAGCATGCCCATACTTCACGGCATACTCCCATGCCCTGTAGCAAGCCGTCTGCCTGTCGGGGAGCGGCAAAGCCATGATCTCAGCAACGATGGCGAGCTGTCCACGCGCCGCAGCCAGTGGGAGTGCCCTCGCCGCCGCTGTTTATGACTCAATATTTGAGAAGCGCAACAGCTCGAAAACACGTAGTTTTTGACGTTCCTTTTGCCATTTAAGGTTCAAACCCGCAATCGATCGACTTCGAAAATCTGACCTAAGCTGACGAAGGGACGAGACGGGTGGCAAAGCTCCGCCGTCCACTTCCCGTATCGATTGACCGCTCCCCGGGGAGCCTCACCTAAGGAGCGCCCGTCCAAGCTAAAAGCAAACATATCTGCGTCTCCCCAACGGTCCGGTTTGCCTCCGACCACGACTGGACCGGAGGCGGTGAGCGACAGTGAGGCTGTTTCGAAAACGTCGCGCGATGGCAGAGTGCCGCTAGGAACAGCGGGGAACCATGCGAAGGGGTCGGCCAACGTTAGGCAGGCGGGCATTCCCTCGACAACGTTGAACAGTGTCCCCGCTCGGTCACCTTGGAGCATGATGAAACTCTTGACCGGCACGTCTTCTAGCTCATGACTGACTAAGAATGCCCAGGCCTCCCGGAACCAAAAAATACTTCCCGGAGCAAGGTCTTGTGGAACACGTTCTGAAAACGCTTCTGCGGGGACGATCATGGGGCACCTCAGTTATGGATCGAAGGTCGTTATTGACTATTCCAACGGCGACGCAGTAGCACGACGAGGTCCTCAACGATTCGCTGCGTGTCCATCGTCAGCGCTTGTCTGACCTGGTGGGCTGGCGTAAGGAGGACGGGCTCCTGGTGCTCTCCCTGCCGCCAAGGAACTTGCATGCTGTTTGGACTCGCCTCGTGTTCCGCCCGGGTCCGCCAAGCACCTGCATGCTCTCCGAGCAGCCGCACCGCAGGAACGACATGGCTAAGCCGTTCGGTTGGATCGATAGTAGCCAGAAGCCACGCCGTGTAGCTGATCGCAGCGTCCAGCTTTCCGGCGATATCTTCTTCTACGACGACCGATAGCCCCATACCACGCTCTGGTGGCGGAACAGGCAAACTGATCAGAAGATCGCCGTTGGGCCACAGTCGAACGGACGCGCCGTCACTACGCTGGCCTTCCTGGCCCAAGAGAAGCGACTCGCCGGACAGGCCTGCCTGCATCCCCAAGCTCCGATCAAAGATAGCGGGCTTTCCGAAAAGCGCTTGTTGCTGCATGGCATCTGTGAGCGCTTGGGCTTCCATCTCGGCAGGACGAAGCACCGTTGTGTCGGGCCCGGCAGCAACGGCAAGCTGCAAGACCACACCGCTTTGATGATAGCCGCGCTCAATTTGCGGAAAGAGCGTCAGCGCACGCGCGCGCATTCCGGCGGGATCAAGGGGGGCTACGGCTTGCGTTAGCTGAAACTTGTGGATGGCGCGCGTCGCCTTCTGGCCCAGGTCATCCGGTGAGCTAAACCCATCCCAGAGCTGACCACCTTGCCACTTGCCGATCTCTGAAATCAGATCGGCCTGATCCGCCTCCGACTCTACACCGGACTGCACAAATACAAGGAGAGGCTTCCGATTGCGTGCCTCATGCACTTCCTCGTGCGTAGCTGAGACGCCCCCCGCTTGCTTGGTCCCGTAGCGAGAACCCAGAACGAGGATGACGAGGTCCGCCTCGCGCACGCCGTTAAGACATGCAACCTGGGGAGAACTCGCCAGGGCTCCAAAGTCCTCAGCTCTGATGGCTTGGTGACCAAGAAGCTCAATCGCGTGCTTGACGGCAGCTCGCTCAGCTTCCATGCCCGTTATAAGTGAGCTGATAAAGATCTTCATTGGAACCTCAGATGATGACTCAGGCGAGTCTAGACAACGATTTGAGCATACGCTGGTCTCAACAGGTGCACTACACGATCTCTGCTCCTGTCCGGTTTTCAAGACCTGGCTTCCTACCCGAGCCCCAGTGCACATCACGATCGCCGTCAGGCACGAAAGCACAGGCACTGCGGCTCATACGGTCGGCTGGCTGTCGTTGGGGTCAGGGATGCGCTTGGCGGAATACCATACTATTCGGACATGCTTGTCAGCTTGGTAGATGATCGCCATGATGGCCGACAACCTCGATGGCGTGCTCAACTTACGCCCGCAAAGCTTCGATGTAAGAAATCATTGAGCTGATGAACACCTCTACGTCAAACCTCCGCTAACTCTGCTTAAGAGGTTTAAGTTGCGGCATCCTTCAGATGAAGGTCATGCCTTCGAGGAGGTCATATCCAAGCGACGCTCTGCTTTCTCGATCAGCGCCAGTTGGCGCTTGATGTAGGCCTCGCCCTTTCGAACACGCACCATCATGCCCAACGGATAGACCACGCATCCGTAGATCGAAAGGCCCAGCACCCCCAAGCCTGGCCCGATCCAGTTGGCGCCACCCGTCATGAAGGCTAGCGGAGCAAGCATGATGGCAATACCTAGAATGCCAAAGCAGCAAAGAACTTGGATAAGCAGGAACTGCGTGACATGGAATTTGTCTTGGCCGAGATGCTCGATCTTCCGAATTTCAGCCCGATTGATGGCCAAGCTTACCCGGTCGTTCCAGAAGATCGCCTTGCCGCAAGCCCAACGAGCCAAGTAGATAACCGTTGAAGCCACCACGCCGCCGATGACCGCTTGTGCTAACCAATTGTCCATGAGGTTATTCCTGTCAGTAAATTCGAGGCTCCAAGGCCCAGTTGTTAGTGCCCAGACCCGGGGACAATCTCAGCAGAGTGATGTCTCAAATTCTGAGACACGCTCGCCTTCATCGCATCTCATGGCTTAAAGGCTGAGCCAAGCTCATCCTTAGATGGTGGCAATTCATACTGGATGCTGAGCTTTCCCACCGATCCTGAAAGCCCGACGAGTGGCGATCTGTCGCATCCTTTGAGCACAAGCTGCCAAGAACCGCTCCCATCCTCGCCGACAATCAAGTTCATGAGTTTCGCTAGACTAGTCAGTTCAATGCATTCTGGAACTTTGCCATCGACCTCCGGCAGATCGATCTCTAGCCAGTTGCAGCTCTGAGAGTTGAACGCGTCAGCGAGGACCTGACAAAAGAGAACTGCCTCAAAGCCATCTACCTCAATCACAGGGTCCCCTTTATCTTGCAACTCCAAGGCAACCTGTTCCGAAATCCGATCCAAGGGCAAGCAGCAAAGTTGCCCATTAATTTGGCAAAGGTAATGCACCCAGGTCAGATGCTGCGTGCCGGGTGATACCTCACCCTTTCTCCTCATAAGATCGCAGCCCGTATCGTGCAGTGCTTTCAGCTGCTTATCGATGGCACCGTCTTTTCTCTTTCTGTTTTGCCTTATCTTTATATGCCCATCTGGTATGCTTTCTGACCAATCGCTCTTGGCTTGAAAGATCGAAAGACGCACGCGACCTGACGGGAGTTTAACGAGAAGTGCAAAGTCCGCGCCTCGCATCGATTCACTCCATGCGTCACTGCTATGCTTTCGATACTGACCCCACCCAAATTCGCAGACTTGCGATGGCGCATTGGAGCCAAATGCGAGGAACGAAAGTGGCAGAGCGGATGCCAAACTTCCCACAAGAGAGGCTGTCAGCCCCTCCTCGTCCAGGCGATGCTCAACCAAGTTGATTGCCTCCATCGACTTGGCCGCAAGACTCACGCAGCAACCGATGACGGACTTGTCTGGCAATTTTTGACCTGCGAGACTCTCTAGCCAATCCTCCAAACCAACGCCTTGGGAACTCATTTGCATCTCCGGGCTGTGTGCCGACTGATGTTACACGAGCGTGGGATCCGAGCGTGGGATCAGTGTTGCGCTGCCACCAGAAACTTTTCAGCCGCTCGCTTCCAGAGTTCTTCATATTCTTTATCAAGACGAAGTGCCAGAATTTTACAAGCAAGCGCACGCCATCGCCTCGGAAGTTCTGGAACTGTCCAACTCATCTCAATGCAATTACTCGTTAGATGCCAAACTTGGTCCCTATGCCCAGTAGACATCCAGCGCATCAACTTTTCACGCTCCTCCTGCGAACACCGCTTATGGACAAGTTCAAATTTTTGCAGCGCTTGCTGGACCGCCATTTCGCTTTGGAGCTTTCGCTTTAAGCATTCATCGATTTCTCGCAAAGAGGCAAATTCAGTCACTTTGCCAGGTATTGTTGCCGAGGCAACTCGCCACGCAGAACGAGACCCATTCGTTTTTTCACTCTTTAAAACCCATCCCAATTTCAGCAGGAACTGCTCTCGGTCTTTCCTATTCATGATCTCACCTCGCCCCTTAAATTAACGCGAGCGCCAGCTTCGTCAAGTCAGCCGTTAAAACAGGCTGTCCTTCTAACAAGTTATGTCTCAAACGCAGGGCAAACAGCTTCCAACTTGATCATGGATTGAGATATTGCAAAGTTGATTGCCTAACTGCCTTCTTAAGATAAATTACTTAAGGCAAACCATCTCTCATTTATCTCCCGTTCATTTTAGGAGTGAGATATATCTCTCACTTTTCGCCGATTTATTACTTTTAAACACTACACGCGCATATATGGTTTCGACCGATCAGACGCGGACGGAAGCCCCGTCACATATAATGTTACCCCAACTAATAGAATAAAACTCACCACATAACTCTCAGCACTTTTGACACACATTTCTGCATTGCCTAAGTCGTTCTCGAACTCGAAATTCTTGCCATGATTTTGGATTGACAGAAATCTGAGCCACCTTATCAAAGATCTACCTCCTGCAATTGGATCGTAGATGCACTTTCAACACCCCCAACTTGATCTCTACTTACAGAAGCCTACGGGTCAGCTCTATATCCGCAGCATACGTATCGGCAATGTTGAATTTGGTGACTTGGTGATTCAAGATCGCGCTGGCGCGCTCCACCTCCAAGATTTGGTCCAAGCAACCTACGATCACAGTGAGAAGATCCGCCGATTACGGCGAAACGGCACCCGCTATCCAGAGCCCCTGCCCTTAGCCACCCCCGCCAGACTTCTTTCAGAAGAGGTCGACGACTTCCTCAAGGACAAGGAACGCCAGAACCTTCGCACTACCACCATCGATGCCTATCAGCGAACGCTTGCCATTTTGCAAAGAGTGGCCGGCAACACTTCTGCCTCTCGGATCGATCACACGCACATCTACCAGATGTGGGATCTGCTGCGCTGGGCCCCTCATGACTTCATGACCAACCCTGCATACAGCAGCTTGACGCCTGAACTTCTGATCGCCCAAGGCCAAAGCCAAGGAAGACCGCAGCCGGCTAACTCCACCCTTGAGCTCCATCGCCGCTTTCTGGCCTCCTTCTTCAATACCTTAGTCAAAGCCCGCGCCATTCCTCACTCGCCAATGGATGCGTTCAAGCCAGCAAGAGACGAGCTGTTGATCGATCAAGATGAGCCCGAGCGACTACTTTCCATTGAGGAGGTTCAGAAGATCTTCAACCCCGACACATTCCTCCCATGGGCTAAGAAATATCCCCACCGCTGGTGGTGTCCGCTCATTGCGTTGTATACAGGGGCGCGCATCAATGAGATCGCCCAGCTCAAAGTGGCTGACATCGTTCAAGACCACGGTGTGTGGTGCTTCTCTGTGCAAAAGACCGTGGATGAAGACCTCGCCCAAAGCAGCGGACGGCGGAGCCGGCAAAGCATCAAGGGCAAGAGCGCTATGCGTAAGGTGCCGATACACGCGAGCCTGATCCAAGCAGGCTTCATGGACTTCCTGGCTGACATCAAGGCCTGCGGACACCCGCGCCTCTTCCCACACCTATCTGCCAGCGTTTCCAAAAAGACCGGCAAGGTCACTGGACGCTACAGCCAAGGCTTCGTCAATCAGTTTGGTAGCTACCTAAAAGGTGTCGGCTTTGCCAAGGGCATCGGCTCGCATGCCTTCCGCCATACCCTTGCAACCGAACTCGACGCCAAGGGCGTGAGGATTGAGCACATTGCCTTGATCACAGGCCACTCGCTCAACAAGAAGGCGCCGGTGCTCCAAGACAATTATGTTCACAAGTCCGCAAACAATGTGCGCAAAATCCAAGTCGAAGCCTTGGAGCAATACCAACCACCTGTTGAACTGCCCCGCTACTTGCGCGGACAGTTCCGAGAACGATTGGGCAAGGATGCGAGAGTGTACCCCTGAACATCGAGATGGCGTACGAAAAAGCAGGCTACTCAGCCCCCTCATCTCTCTTGGAATCCAACGAAGCGATCCAGGAAGCTTTGGAGCGCTGCGTCATTCTGACCTGGGCGGTGTTCAAAGACGGGATGGTCTTCTTTCATCACTTCGTGCATTGCCGCCTTTCGTGTCAGATATGTTTGATCCACGTAGCCCATCGTCTCGATGAATGCCGTCCTCCCTCGTGAAAGTAGGCAAAAATCAGGACGGTAAGGGGTTCCACTCTGCTTGCTCTTGCGATCAATGTATGGCTTGACGATCGAGTAAGGGTGCTCCATAGCGACCATCGCATCCAGCCGCGAGGTCAGTATTGCGAGTGTCTGACGCTCCAAATCGGAGTCGACCAAGGTCCAGTCGTCCAAGCTGTTCGCGGGATGGACATAGGCCTGAACGATGCTTGGCTCTTTCTTACCGGCCAGACGCGCGACTAGTCCGATACCCAGATAAGGCGCAACCGTGCCTTGCCCTGGCAAACGAACACGACCTGTGACTTTCCATTGGGCGAATTTTCCGTCTACCCCGAACACACTCGTCAGAAACATCTCCTCACCGCAAGACGTTAGGCTACAAAGACCAATCACGAAGCCGTGAGGCTCCAAGTCTTTCGGCCAAGCACCTTTCGATGCGGCACGAGTGGCTTCCTGGAAGACAGTTTTAAAAGCATGGAAATTACCCCCGATGAATGGCTTAGCAGGGACCTTCTTGGCTCCATCCATAAACAGCCCAGCCGCCGCCTGTTTAACCCGATTGGCGTCCATGCTGACACTACGGGATCGCGCTGTGATGCGGTTGCATCCGCTGGACTCCAGCAGCGTGAAGAGCACTCGGGCGAGCGGCGGCGTACTCGCATCGGCAGGCTTTCCAACGTCGATACCTTGGCCTTTCGGGGACCTAGCTGCTTGTGCATCAGATAAAATTTTCAGCACGCCAAGAGCGACAACCTCACTCCTGGGTGCCAGACTATGCCCATGTGTAGTCTGGGGATCGCGATAAAAAGGACAGTCAGCCACATGCAGTGCACGTGAGTGGTTTCTGACCAAAGTCAGAGGATGGTCGGAAGACAGAGTTCGCATCGCGAACATGACGGGCGGATTCTGGACAGCACCGCAGCAGCCACACAGTAGCCATTGATCCTGCTTGATCAGCGTATCCAGTAGCGCATACGCGACCGTCCCGGGTCGCGCAGGGAGCGCTGCCCCAGTAAACGCCACTCTGATCGCCTCAACCTCATCACAGCTAAGAGGATGACCGGGCTTAGGCTTCGCATTCCGATTAAACTTGTTTACACGCGTGAGCGTGATCTTGGGCGCAGTAGACATGCGCCCACTATCTCAATGACGGGCCGTTTGCGTCAATGCGCCATTGACGCCTCAGAGCCTTCGAACCCTCAATTGCTGGGAAGAGGACTCTTTCTCGCGAACAGCCGGATCTGTTACATCTTGCAGTGCTATCGCATCTGCCTGAACCATCATACGACGAACTGCTTCCATGTAATTATTTGGCCGAGCAGGGTCGAGGTTTAGAATGTCTCGACAGTCATGGCGTCCCGACCATTCAGCAATGGAGGGGTCTGTCTCCCACGCCCCTCCCTCAAACACTAGCAGTCCCCTGAAAGAACAGTACCTTGCTGAAGTCCAGGGCCATTGCTCCTGCTGATCAACCAATGATCTACCACGTTGCTCAGCCCACTGCCTCACTCGAACGCGAACTTCCGGGGAACCTCTGGCATATACGTTACAAAGAGCCGTCAGGAAACATCGATGCCAATGAAGAACATCAAGATAGCGGATCCATGCGGCCCAGAGCTCGGCAAGAGAATCGCGGCTTGATAGGCAGTCCAGCCAAAAAATTGATCCATCCTTTTCTAAGGAAAACATTTGAATTGGAACAGGATCAGCAGACCGCCGAATAACCAAGTTTAGTCCGAATCTTGAGAAATAGTCATGCGCACTGAGAGGGGCAGTAACTTCCTCCGCTTCAGATACCTCCCACTCAGCACGCGAATTGCGCATGGCGCCCTGTATCAACGCTGCCTGAATCATCCCCCCTCCTACGTCAAGACACGCAAGCTAGACGAAAGGAACGTATTGTCAAGACAGACGTGTGCGACGCAGCGCATTGGTGGATGATCGATCGCAATGAGATCCAACCTCATGACTCACTCAGCAGCATGAGCCATGTCGAGTACCGTATCGCCCACGCTGGAAGCTCCACTTTAGAAATGTCCCCGACGGGGGACCTTACGCCTCGACGACCCCATCACCCACGACCGACGCCGCCGCATTTCAGTGTGAGATCTCATCCATGTAGCGCGGCTTCACAGTGAGCGCGCGCATTCCCGTCGCGGAGAATGATCACCGGGAGTGCCTTTGTCAGTTGCGCTCAAGCGACAGCAACCAAAGCCGCTCTCGGATTGGGATGCATCCCTAGGTGGCTGACCGAACCCCGCCTCGGCCAAACTCTCTGGCGCCAAGCCAGCTACTGATAAGCGACACAGCAAACACCAGAGGCTTTTTCTCGGCGCCACGCCAGAAGTTATCGCACAGCGCGACTTTGCAGGAACGGCAAACGTGGCGATTTGACAGACGAAGTTCTCCCGCTAGATTGAGCCCATGACTCAATCTAGCCCCCTCAACCGGCGCTTTATCCCCTGCAAGCTGCCTTTGACAGCAAGTGAATCCCAAGCACGCCGATGTATTGTGCAGTCGGTGATCGGCCAGGTAACGCGAGACGGCGGAAAGGTGCCCGGGCGTGTACTTGTCCTATTAGAACGGTATGTGAAAGGCGAGCTCAACTTTGTTTCGTCCCGGGAAGCAAGTTGAGCGCCAGAAAATGGAGCGTCCCCACCCAGAGAAAACCTGCAACGGCCTCTACGGGGCCAACGCCGGGCCCAGGCAAAGCTAAGTGCACCGCTTAGAGGTCAATGGGCATAGGTTGATCGGTCGGGGATCCATAGGGTCAACCGGGGCCCTCGGTGGCCTGGATAGGCGAAGACATTGCTTCGCCGCGCTTACCAAGACCCCCAAAGACACT
Source organism: Stenotrophomonas sp. 364 (assembly GCF_009832905.1). Taxonomy (NCBI): domain Bacteria; kingdom Pseudomonadati; phylum Pseudomonadota; class Gammaproteobacteria; order Lysobacterales; family Lysobacteraceae; genus Stenotrophomonas; species Stenotrophomonas sp. 364. The sequence goes on along the minus strand of NZ_CP047135.1, from coordinate 1,054,519 downwards.
TCCTAAACCTTCCCACCAGTTACACTGATGACTCGCCTCGCACTACGAATGGCGTCAGGCCGGCGTGCGACGATGATTTGGGTCACGGCCGTAGAAATGAGCGCGAACGAAAAGTATGCCAACGACATTGCTTGTGGGATTGGCAACTCAATTGGAGCGGATATTGTCGATAACCTGTCGTATGGTTATGGCGGAAGCACCCCGACATTTTCGCCCCCAGCTCCACTGCCGCCGCTTGGTCCACCGCCGAGCTCGCCTCGGTCTGGCGGCGGTGGTGGTGGTGGGACGATTCCGCGTCCGCCCCAGCAGGAGCTTTGATGTGATGATGACGTCTCTGCTTAGGGCTCATGCCTTAACGTTGTTGGTAGCGGGCTGCTGCGCCGCTTTGGGATGCTCCGCGGCTACTCGGAAGGATGCTCCTGACTCTCCCCAACACGACCTGTGCTTTACCTCACGCGGCATCGTTCAGACCACGACTGTCTCAGCGATCACCGATTTGGTACGCATAGAAGGGCTGTTTATGCCTGAAGATTGGTCGAAAAACGCCCTCAAGGTGACTTCGGCTCGGTCACTCTCTGGAGAGTGCGTCTCCAAACTGGACGGTTACGATGGAAGCAATCTTGCCCACGAGGGTGGGACCGTGGTCCGGACGCTCAATAGTGGGCTACAGGAGGTTCCCAAAAGCGACCAGGGAGGGATCTACGATCGACTCTCCCAACGCACTCACAATAGCCCGGGAGCTCCGTCACGGTGGTCAGGCGGCTCGCTCGCAGCTGGAGTTCATTTAGGTGCTGCGCGCTGCCCTGCTGCAACGGGTGTCTATCTGGCGAGCTGGAAGGGGGCGGATTCCACCGTCTTGGGCGTCTACGCTCGAAACACCCAAACTGGGAAAAGTTCGGGCGTCAGGAAGCTTTCCACCGTAGACGGCACGGTTCGTTCCCTGGGCTTCTTGCCGAGCGCAGACACTGACGATGGCCGGGTGTTTCTATCCATCGAAAACGGTGCGCAGATCGACCTGGTCACCGCTCGGCTAATGGGGACCGAATTGCTGACTGCGTGCCCTTAGGACAGCAGTCGTAGAGTCAGTCGTCCTTGGCTGGCCCTTCGATGGCGCTGGGAGGGTCATCCAAAAAAATCAGTCATTGAACGTTGGGGTTAGAATTGAGGCGTCGCTCGAGTAGCGCCAAGCCCCGTATCACATGGTGCGGGGGTCAGGAGCTCGATCTCACTGATACGCAAGGCCTGCTTGCTCTCGAACGGGTAGTGCCGCTGCTTCCTGGCCAGCGGCTTGTCTGTTGGTTCGTCGCGTCTAAAACGAACTACCGCCGCATTCGTCGCAGGGCCGCTCTGTCTTTAAACCCGCGCGCTCGATCACTTCATCAGCCAACCGCGCCTGATGAGCGGTCAAGCCGCTAGCGCGGCAACTTCGGTGATCGCTTCTTTGAGCACTTCGGGTGCAACACCCCTGAGCTCCAAGGCCTCAGCCAGACGAGCGATTTTCCCAAACAGGTATTTCGGACTCTGGCTTCGATAAGCTAGTTCCGCAAGCGTAGCCATTCCAGATGAAGCCAAGGGGAGTAGACGCCTGGCTCCTTCCTGAGCGCAGCATCCAACTCATGGCTCTTTATCCAGCGATGGGCGCTGACCTCGTTGGGATTCACGGTCAGCTCGACATCTTCGAGAAGAGCAGAATAGACTTTCCAGAGTTCAGTCTCACTGCCGACGATGCCAACCCTTTGAACCGACCTCGCTACCAGGAAGCCCTGACATCGTTCCTTCAGGCGATCAGTGATGCAGTAGGCACCCCGAACTATCAGATCAACTTTACGGGCCGGAACGCCGTTCACTCCCAGGGCAGCCGACCGTGAAGCCGGTATACGCTGCAGCATTACTCCTGGCCGTGTCGCTCTCCGCCTGTTCGCGTGAAGAATGCCCGGACTTGAGCAGCGAAGCACAACAGGAACAAGTCTACCGCTACGTTGTTGGAAACACGCTTCCAGCACTGAAAGACGTGACGCGTAATGATGTGAAGTTTATCGACTCTTCTCGCTACAACGCTGATAGCCGCATGTGGCGGTGGAACTTCCAAGCAAAAGGTCGGGAATACATCGCACTGATCGGTTGTAATGGAAGCGTTGAGCTATCGGTGGCGAAAGAATCACTGACCAGATAGGGCTTGTTCGCACCTAGGTGAATTCGTCTGCGACCAGAGGGACAATCCACCTACCTGCCTCAGTATCAAGGACGCCCGATGTTTCGCATCGGGCGTCTTCCATTCAGGGGTGATACGGCCCTGTCACCACTCAGTGCCGCCCTCGCTTCGTCATCTAAAAATCCGCATGGTCAGGGAACGGGCCTTCTGCACTCCGGAAGGCTTCCCTTCCGCCTCTGCCTGCGTCGTCTCCAGGCACGCTCGCCCAGGGCCGCAAGTCCCAGAAAGCAAGCAAACAGCAAGGCAACTCCCAGCAGGCTGAGAAGCAAGTTCATGTCCAGCGCCCCTTGGCAAAAACTCGTCGATTGCGAGGTTCAAGGTCGTCGCGTCCCTCGCACACGAGATCAAATGTATTTCAGTCACTCATCAGTAAAGCGTGATTGCCATCACCTTTTACTGCATTAAGAAGACTTCTTGCGGGCCACACTGGCAGCTCTCACCTCTCACCTCTCACGGCCGGCCGACACTCGCCTTTCTTACCTTTGTGAACCTCTTGATACAAGTTAGCTCCAATACATATGAGCTGACCTTGACTGGCCTATCCTTGGAGCAGTTCCGTACTTCTGTCTCACTGGCGTACAGCTCCGGCGTCGTCCAGAATACGCGCTGCGTGCGCTCGCTGACGTATCCAGGCAGTGACACGAAAGGAGCGGCGAGATGCGCCCCCATGGTGAACGTGCACGGCAGGGCCGCTTAGTGCTGGGCGAGCGCATATTTCTTCTCGCCCGCCAGCACCGCCAGTCGCACCCGCTGGCCGTTGGTGTCCTGTTCGGCCAAGCGGTTCTCCGGCGGCGGCAGTGGGCAGGTGGCGAAATCCGTATACGCGCAAGGCGGGTTGTAGGCGCGATTGAAATCCAGCGCGACCGTGCCGTCCGCCGCCACGGGGCCGGTGCGGAGATAGCGCCCCACCCCGTAGGTCTGCCGGCCGGTGGTCTTGTCCTGGAACATCAGGTTCAGGCTTTTCGCCGGATCACCCAGCGCTTCCAGGCGCCACTGGCGCCCTTCTTTCTCGAACAGCACGTAACCGGGGTTCGGGGTCTCGGCGACCTCACCGATCACGCTCACGATCGGCAAGGTCTTGCCGGCCGGGTGCGGAACGAACCGTGCCTTCACACGCCAGCGCTCATCGGGCGGGAAGAAATCCAGTCCGGTGAACTGGAGCCGGGCCGGTGCGTCGGCGTGGCGCACCCGCAAGGCCACGCGCTGGCCGCGCCTGATCACGGTGATCTGACCTTTGCCCTCGTCATAGGTCAGCTTGGTCCCACCTCCCTGTCCCTCGGGCTTCAGGCGCACCTCGCCCTGCACGGGTGTGCCGTCGGAAGTGACGCGCGCGCCTTCAACGGGCGTGAAGTACACGCCGTCCGGGCGCTGCTCCACTTGGCCCAGTCGATCCGGTGCGATGGCCAGCTGGAGGGTGTTGCCCTCACCCGCGCCCACGCTTTGCGTTCCGGCTTCGATCCAGTGCAACCCGATCAGGCTGATCCACCCATCGGCCTTGCCCAGGTCCGCCGCACGGCCTTTTACCCATGCGGCATGCTCGCCCGCGAAATCCGGCGCAGCGTGCGCGGTGGCCGACGCCTGCGCCTGCGCCGCGGTGGGGTCGCCCTGGGGGCTGCACGCAACCGCAGCCAAGGTGAGCAGCAGGCAGGTGACACGTGTGTAGGTTTTCATGCGGATCACCAGTTCTTGGATATGCCAACGTGCAGATAACGTCCGTAGGTTTCGTGCAACGCGCTCAGATAATTGCCCGAGGCATTGAGCGGCGGTTCTTCGTTGAACAGGTTGCGTGCGCCGACCTCCACCGAAGTGCCTTTGAGGCGCCCTTCGTTGAAATCCTTCTTCACCGACAGCGCCCACCGCTGGGTGGCCTTGACGACGTAGGGCGTGCGGTCGGAATACGCGCCGGCCTTGACGCTGCCGATGTAATCGTCGCGCAGGCGGACCGTCCAGTCCTGCAGGTTCCAGATGAACGTGGCGCTACCGCGCCATTCCGGCTTGGCGCCGTTGATGCCGACCTCGTTGGCCGCGCCCAGGTCGGGCGCGATGATGTTCAACTGCCCGCTCCCGATGGCGGCCGCCACCTGCTGGATCTCGGCCGGCTTCTGCTGGGTGTATTCCTTGAGCTGACTGACGCTAAGCAGGACCGCGAAGCTGCCCCACGCGGTGTCGCGCACGCGCCAATTGAAGTTGTAGTCCACGCCCGAGGCCGTCAGCGGCCGGCGGTTCTGGTAGCGGTTGTAGATGTGCGTCACTACGCCCGCCGGCGCAAGCCCGGACCCTTCAAACAGCGCCGCGTCTTCGGCGGTCACCGCTGCACGCACTACGTTGGGGTTGCTGCTGCCTTCCACCACGCGCAGGTAGGCGTCGTACAGCAGTTCCTCGCCCAGGGTGTTGATCGGATTCTCCACCTCCACCCGCCACGCATCCACGCTCAGGCTGACCGCGCCCAGCCGCTCCGGCAGGAACTGCGGCTCCAGCACCGCGCCCCATGACGACTGGCGGGTGGTCTCAGGCTTCACGTCATCGCCGTAGGAAGTCACCGCGCTCACCGACGGTTTGACCGGCGAACCGCTGCTGTAGGCATTCAAGCAGGCCGTGTAATCGGGCTGCGCCCCCTTGCTGATCAACGCATGGCAGCGGATCGCATCGTTGTTGAAGCCGAACCCGTAGGTCGGCGGGGAGTTCACCAGCTCCAGCCCCGGCGCACGGAAGCCGCCGCTGACCGAGCCGCGCAGCAGCACGCTGTCATTCACCTTCCAGGCCGCCGCCAGTTTCGACTTGGCCACCTTGCCGGCATCGCTGTAATCCTCCCACCGGCCCGCGATCTGCAGGTCCAGCGACTGGACCAGCGGCACCTCCTGCGCAGGCGAGATCAACGGCACCGCTAGTTCAATCAGGGCGGATTTGACGTTGCGGCTGCCGTGGACATCCGGCCGCGGGCTATGCGTGAAGAAATTGCTGGCCGCGACGGTGCCGGTGTACCAATCCGTATACGGACGGCTGCCATCGATGTTTTCGTCGCGATCATCGGTGCGGCTTTCATAGCGGTACTCTACGCCCGCCGCCAGGCCGATGTCACCGGCGTACCAGCTGAACAGGTCCGGACGGTTGATCTTGAAGTCCCACAGTGCCAGCTCGGTCGTGCCTTCGCGGGTCGCCTCGCCAATGAACGCCGAGGTGTCGTAGGGCGTGGCATCCCCCACCCGAATGCTGGCCGGATCACCGCCACTGAACGGGTTGTAGGCATCGGCGTCGGTACGGTTCACCGCGGCGATGAAGGCATCGGTCAGCCCGCCCTGCTGCCTGTCGGTGCTGCGGGCGCGGGAGTACAGCAAGGCCGTTTCCCAGTTCCAGCCCCCTTCGGTCCATCCGCGAAGGCCCAGCAGCACGCGCGACTGATCATTGTCCACCTTCACCCGGCGGATCCCCGAATCTGCGAACTGGTAGTTCAGCAGCCGGATCGCATCGGCACCGCGCAGGGACTCGGGCACCCAATACGCATCCGGCCGGATGTGCAGCAGGAACCCGTCCCCGCCGAAACCCGACTCGCTGCTTACCCAGGATTCGGAGGTGGCCCGGTAGTAGCCCAGCTCACCGAACAACTGCATGGTGTCGCTGAGATCGAAGCGGCCGCTGGCGAACACATTTCCCTTGCGGATGGACGGTGACGAGGTGATACCCGGCTCGGCGGCCGAATCATAGTGATAGCGCGTCGGCACCGTGCCGGAGATCAGCGCGCCGGTGGCCGGGTCGACGTGCCAGCTGCCGGTGCGCCGGCCATTGGCGTAGGTGTCGAGATGACCCCACGGCGTTCGCGTGCTGAAGCCGGCCGTGCCGTCGGGATCGGGCACGCTGGTGCCATCGCCCAGCGGCCGGCGACCGTCGGTCGCGGTGAACCAGGCATCGGAATTGCGCTGCGCCGTGCGTCTGGAAACGCCATACAGCACCGAGATGTTGCCGCGGCCTTCGGCAAAGTCACTGCCGAAGTAGCCGTCCAGGGAGACATCTTCGCGGTGGCCGTCCGAGACCTTGCCGTAGTTCACCTTGATGCCACCCCCATTCTGCAGGTTGCTCGGCGTCACCAGATCGACCACGCCGGCCACGGCGTCGGAGCCGTAGATCGAGGCCGCGCCGTCCAGCAGCAGGTTGACGCGCTCCAAGCCGAAGGTCGGAATCGCATTGGCGTTGTAGGTGGTGTCATCGCCGCTGTTGCTGATCGGGTGCTGCACGGTGCGGCGGCCGTTGATCAGCAGCAGCGTGTACTTGGCGCCGAGGTTGCGCAGGTTGATCGAGCCCACGTCGCCGCGGGCGACATTGGAGTTCCGCCCCGCGTTGGTGGTGCCCTTTTCCGTGACAGCGACATCACCGAACTGCGGCAGGCTGCGGAACAACTCGTTGCCGTTGGTGGCCCCGGTGGCATCGATCTGTTCCCGGTCCACGGCCACCACCGGCAGCGCCGCCTGCGCGCCACCGCCGGCGATCTGCGAGCCGAGCACCGAGACCTTGTCCAACAGCCGGGCATCAGTACGCTGCCTTTCCGGATCAAGCGCCCCTTCTTCCGCCGCCTGCGCCCCGGGCGCCAGCAGCGTGCACAGGGCAAGCGCCAGACGGCCGCGACGCGGCAGCAGCCCCTGCACGTCGTACCACGGATGCTTCACGGCCGGCTGCGAACGAAGAACGCGCGTCATTGAGTATTCCCATGTCGTTTCTGAAGGGCACGGTGGACCCGGGCGTCCCCACCCACGGTGTCCCCGCGAGAATCGCGGCCGGCGGGGCCGCGGCGCGCAGGTGCGCGCTTAGTCGTTCACTTCCGTATACGCGCCGCGGACGATGCTGCCTTCCAGCTTCTGCTCGTCCTTGACCAGGTTGTAGAGCGGACAGGTGGCTTCGACCGACTGACGCAGCGCGTCGATCTCTTTTTCGGACGCCGGCGATTCAATCCGCACCTTGTAGCGGATGTCGCTGTAGCGGGCCGGCGAGCGGACATTGCTGCCGAAGCGCGGGCTCAGCTGCCCATCAACCGTGAGTTCCAGCGCATCCAGCAACACGTTTCGTCCCGCCGCCTGCACCTCGAAAATGTGGGTCAAGCAGGTACCGGTCACGCCGAGCAGGTGTTCCTCCACCGTGGGCGCGAGCCCATAACCCAGCAGGCCGGGCGCGCTGTCATGCAGTTGCTGGTGGTAGCCATCCTTGCCCAAGAACACGCGACGCAGTCCGGTGCGCGGTTCGACATGGGCACGGGCCACCAGGGTTTCCGGCTCGGCCGCTTTTTCCTTGCCGGCGGCCGGCTTGTCTTGCCTGGCGAGCACCGCCGGGCGCTTCTCCTCGGTGATGAAATCCCGCAGGCCGGGCGGAAGCTTTGGATCGCGCACCGACGCACTATGCATGTACTCGACCTCGGCGTGGCTGACCTGCTGCGGCTTGGTCACCAGATCGATAGCCGAGGAATTGGCGTGCACCGCGCGCTTGAGTGTTTCGAGCTGCGCATCGGTGGCCGGCGAGTCGATGTAGGCCACGTAGGAAAGATTGTTGGGATACGCCAGGGTCTCGCTCTTGCGCTCGGGGATGCTGGTGAACACCACATCCAACGCATCCAGTGGCACGCCCTGCACCGCCGCCTGCACGATGTACTCATCGGCCACCGAGCTGGCCAGCGTGCCGACCAGCGAATCCCAGGAACCGGCACCCAGGTTGTAACCGGCGTAATTGCGGCCGCTGTCGCTGATGTACTGGAACTCGCCGGTGGACCCGATACGCAGGCGGCGTACGCCGGAGCGGCTTTCGGCGGTGACCTTGGCATGGATCTTCGTGGGCGGCACCACCCGCGCCGACTGTGTCTGGATGGCAGCGCGCTTGGCCGTCAGATAATCGCGCAGTGGTGATGCCTTGTCCTGCGCCGCAGAGGTCAGCGGGGCCGCCAACAGCAGTGTGGCAGACAGGAGGGTCGCGGCGACAACTTTGCGCGGCGGCGCATAACGGGCGATGGACATGGGGGGGTGGGCTCCGGAAGCGATCTGAACAAGAGCCCACTCTTTCATGTTCGAACGCCACGTTTAAATAACTGTCGGCAATTCCCATATTAGTGGGGGGCGACAGGAACCATGGCCGACTGGCTCCTGCCCCAGTTCCGAGCCGGCATCGATTGCTGAGAATCCCTATTTGATGCATCGCACCCATCGCTTAGGCAACTGCGCCCATCGAGCCAGCCCGAGGGTGTTCGTCCACTCGATCCTTGACGCGAGCTTGCAAGCGTACGCGCCCATCCATCCAATTCGACCCCAGCTCGGACTCCATCGAGCGGGTGCAGGGGGGGGCGGCGCGGCTATAGTTCAGCGCTTGCAGCCTAAGCGAGCCATCCGTGGTGACGCGAGGCCAAAGCGCGTTCCAGCAGGGCCTTCGGCATCGCGCTCACGGGAACCCTGAAATGCCGACGCTGGATGCGGGGGCGACCGGCTCTAAGCCAGACGACGAGATAACTGAGCATTGACATTGGGATCTTGGCACACGCCTACCTGGTTGAACGGCTATGGTCCCGCCAGATAAGGCTTGAGGGTGCTCTCGCACCACATTCTGAAAGTTGTGGGCGTGCTGTTTTGTGCTGTCCTCTCCACACCCAAATCAAGTCCCTCACTTTTTGCACGCGCCATCGAAGCCATCCCCTCTGCCATCGCGCTAGAGAAGCCAAAGCGTTCGAACTGATCCTTGTAGCTGGCAAGGGAAATTTGTTCATAGGCTATGTGACGGCCGAGAACCTCGCTCATCACCCTTGCCATCTGATCGAATGAGATATTCTCAGGACCAAGCACGGGGACCTCGGCTTGGCCGGCCCAGGAATCATCGAGCAGCCACTTCGCCGCCACTGCCGCAATGTCGTCTGTCGAACAGGACGGCAGTTCAAGATCTCGGGGTATCGGTAGAGAGAAGACGCCCCTATCTCGTAGTGATCGCCCCTGCATGAGCACGTTGTCCATGAATGAGGGCATCGCAAGCGCTCTCTGATGCACGCCCGTACTCGAAATAAGGTCACCCATGGCGAGCGACGCGGTCACATAGCCGGCATCGGCAGCTTGAGGCGTGTTTCGCCCCAAAGCGGTGACCTCCACCACCTGAGTGATGCCGGCCGCTTTGATTTCAGCTGCAGCAGGCCGGGTGAAGCCGACATAGGCTTCAATCACGCTTCCCGCCGCGGGATCCGCCGGGACCAGCCAAAACAGCTTTTGTGCCCCTTGAAATGCTCGTTGCACTGTAGGCGCGTCTGCATGGCTTCCTTGCACGACCTCAACTCGCGAGCGCACTTCGACCGGTAGTTTTGAAGGGTCGCGGACAATCACCCGCACGGGTGCCTCCGCTGCGAGCAGTCTAGGAATCAACCGGCTACCGATCTGACTGGTTGGTGCCGTTACAACAATCATCGGGCGCTCCTAACGAGGTGAACCAGAGAGCGAAGCGGCTGGTTGGCCCCTTCGTGTGGAAGCAGCTTAGTCTTGTGCTTCGAACGAATCATTCTTTATAGTCCTAATTATTTGCGCGATCGTTCAGCCCATGGATCCTCTCTCCGACCTGCTCTCCCTCTTGCATCCGGTCGCAACAGTCTCTTCTGGCTTTAGAGCCGGGGGAGCATGGTCAGTCGAGTTCTCGGATCAACATGGCCAGATCAAGTGTTACGCAATCCTCGAGGGAGCCTGCTGGATGGCCGTGGACGGGGTTAAAGAACCTTGGCGATTGGCAGAGGGTGATTCATTTGTGCTTCCCCGAGGTCGTCCGTTTCGGCTTGCGAGCGATCTCTCCTTACCCCCCATCGACTCATCCACGCTTTTTCCTCCGGCTAACCGTGGGGGCGCGGTAGTTTTGGCGGATGGGGCCGGGTTTTCTTTAGCTGGGGCCCGCTTTGCTGTAACTGGCAGTCAAGCTCCTTGGCTGCTGGGCCTTCTTCCGCCGGCGATTCATCTGAGAGTCGCAGACGACCGGGCGGTCCTGCGGTGGGCGGTCGAACGCATGATGCAAGAAATGCGCGAATCGAAGCCAGGAGGAATGCTCCTGGCCCAAAATCTTGCCCAGACCATGCTCGTCCACGCCCTGCGGGCACATCTTAGTGAGGCAGGCGCTAGCGGGGCGGGTTTGCTGGCCGCGCTGGCTGACCCGCGACTGAGCCGAGCGCTCCAGGCTATTCACGCTCACCCAGCGAGGAAATGGACGTTGCGCAGCCTTGCGGCCGAGGCCGGGATGTCCAGGACTGTCTTCGCCACCCAATTCCGGGCTGCAATGGGGGAGACCGCAATGCTGTATCTGACGCGCTGGCGAATGGCTCTGGCCTGCGACCAGCTCGAGCACTCCAGGGAGTCGGTCGCTCAGGTGGGATCTTCGCTTGGATACGATTCAATTAGTGCGTTTTCGACTGCCTTTAAGCGCGTCTTAGGCATCTCTCCACTGAAATATAAGTCGGCCTTGAGCAAGCAGCCAAGGCTCGCCCCCTCAACCCACCCACCATGATGCTGCGCCTCCTTCGGTTTTCTCTCGGCTGTAGACTCTGCTGCCCACCCGTGCGTATAACTCAGAGCAAGCGCATCCAATGATGTGGCCCCTTGGGGATCGTGAAGGGCGCGAGGTGCCGCAAGTCAAGGCCCTAGCTGTCCGGTCGCGCCGGAGGAGCAGATCGGAGCCGGCGCCGACCAGGCCTCTGGACAGCGCTCGAACACAGCCCTCTCTCGCTCGTCGTGCGACTAGCCTTAACGGCCAGCATTTCCGGGGCGCGTTTCGCGTCGCTATGAGAAGACCCAGCGACACCGGGAGAAATAACCATGCCTAGACCTTCGCTCCAGGTGCACTGGGGCGAACGCTGCTATTTGCTTGGATCCTTTTGCCATTTAGGACCTGTCCTCAGGGTCATGAGGAAGGTTCAGCTAAGCGTACAAATCGTCAATAGTGGCTCCATCGCCCTGTCGGTAAAGGTGCCGCCCCCCGCGAAATGCTCGTCCTATCGTCATCCACCACTTCGATGCTGTCTAGTTTGAGGATCAACTGCCTGCTGTCCCTGCCCCCCAGGAGTCCGGCGGAGAAGGTCGTGGCGTTCGTATTCCGGCGTGCGGAGGATGGGCGCAGCCTTGGCCAGGGCCCGACCGCGACAACGAATTTTCAGCGATATGCTAAGGGCTGCCATCAAGGCAGAGGCGGGTACGCCGATGAAGTGACTTTCAAAGGGCTATCCTATCAATGAGCGCAATGCAGGTAGACGAAGTCATCATGCCCAAACTTCCATCTCGCATCCTCTTAGTTGAAGACGAGGACACGATCCGCGACCTCGCCGGCGAGTTCCTTACCGAATGGGGATATGAGGTGGCGACGGCGGCCAGTGCCGAGGACGCTCGGGAGAAGCTGCTGCTGGGACGCCCCTTCGATTTGCTTGTGGCCGACATATGGCTTCCAGGCATGAACGGCCGTGCTTTGGCCAATCACACCCTCGCCCTGCACCCCACGACACGGGTTCTCTTGATCACCGGCTACGCGGGTGGTGGTAATGAGCCATCTTCTCTAAGGAGAGCAGGTATTGAGCTGCTTGGAAAGCCGTTCACCATGAGAGAACTGCTCGTGCGTGTGCAGAGCATCCTATAGATGCAACCGTGTGTTTCCAGCATCGAGCAACCCGCGCGCGCGGGAGTGGCGCGCCCCCTCGTTGGATCCCGGCGGTGCACAGCAGGCCGGGTGTTCCAAGCAGACGCTCTACAGCCGCTATGGCAGCAAGCAGGAACTGCTGCGCCGGGTGATGCAGCGGCATGTCAGCCGGGCCACCGCCGGGCTGCACAGTCTGGACAAGGGCGACCTGCGCGGCAGCCTGCTGCAGTTCGCCAGCGACTACCTCGACCACTGCAACCAGCCCCATGCGGCCCAGGCCCGACGCTTCATCGCATGATTTTTCAGAGACCTATGAAGCGACTCGGATCCTCGTCGAGGGGTTCACGCACCGGCTACGGTAGGTCGTCTCAACTCAAGCACGCTTGGCAGCCTGTAAAAAGAAGCCGCCTTGGATCGCGCTGTCAATATTTCGGATAGACGGCCGATACTTAGAGTTCCACGTGAGATCTCCATAGTGGGGGAGCAGCCGCTGCTTACCTTTTGACAACGAATGAGACAGCCCCAGACCCGTCTTCTAGAGTGCTTTACTGTGGCCACGTCGGTCGGCATCTCGTTGCTGATAGCATTGGCATCCGTACAGGCGGTGCTCTACTACTACGACAGCGAAAGCGCCGAACGAGTCGCAGCGCGCGCGGTGGCTCAGATCGAGGCAATTGCTTCTAACAGCCAGGCAGCGGCACGGCTCGCCGCCAACGCGAGGGACATTTGCTCTCCGGACGATGTCGACAAGCTCAAGGAGATCACATTCCGCTCTGCCTACCTGAGCGATGTTGGCCGAGTAAAGAACGACCAAATCGTTTGTACGGCGCTATGGGGAGTCCTCGCCACCCCCATCCGACTTCCTCCGGCGAACTACCACCGCAAAAGTTTAAGGATTTGGCGTGCCGAAGAGGTCCTTGGATCCCGTTATCATCAGACCAACTTGGTACTCCGCGACGACCTACTTACTGTCAGCTCTCCCTCAGCGTTCGATGACATCGATCCCGTGCATCGCAGTTCGATCATGGTCTTTAGCCAGGACAAGAAACATGTCTTCAAGGCAATAGCAGCGCGGCGGATGACTGGCGGCTTCTCCGAAAGTGTCATTGTGAGGCATTTGTGTAGCAACACTATCGCGGCCTGCGCGGCTGTGCGGCTTCCACGCAAAAGCCTTTGGCAGCTCAACGCTTGGCTGCTTGGATGCCTAGCGAGTGGCGCTGCCGCAACGGGCTCCGCCGTTTCGATCCTGATTCTTAGGCGCCGACACGCCCCGAGGAACCTGGATGAGAAACTTGCGTCTGCACTTAGCAAGGGCCTTATCACCTTGGAGTACCAGCCCTTGTGCGATGGCATCACCGGCCGAGTCATGGGCTGGGAAGCTTTAAGCAGATGGACAACATCCTCGGGAGAAGTCATCTCCCCGGACATATTTGTACCCCTTGCGAAGATCCACGGCCTGAGCACGACGCTGGCGCGCTATGTTGTGCAGCGTGCACTGAGCGAGCTTCGTCCACGGTTGGAAGATCGCGACTACTACGTCTGCGTGAACGTTGAGCCGGAGGACATTGCCGACAACGACTTCCCCTCATACGTGGAGGATGTGGCCGCGCGCAAAGGCATCCGACCCTCTCAGCTGAAGTTCGAGGTGACCGAGCGCACAGACATCGTGCACCCTGACTTTCTGAAGAACATGCAATTTCTCCAGTCCAGAGGGTTCGCCTTCCTGATCGACGATTTTGGCACAGGTAACGCAAATTTCTCGCATCTTGCAAAGACCCGATTCGACGGCATCAAGATTGATCGGCTTTTCACCTCCGCCTTGGCAACGCCCTCACCACTTCGCTCTGTTCTCCCTGCGATCTACGAGCTCGCGATCACGCTGGACCTCGCAGTGACCGTAGAAGGAGTCGAATCCCAGGTGCAGCTTGAAGCAATTCGTCATATCGCTCCGAAAGCCACGGTCCAAGGCTGGCATCTTGGCCGCCCCAGTGCCGCTGAAGCGCTGGAACATTGATCATGCTCCGTCGTTCCTTCGCCCCAGGGACGGGTTTGCAGTGTGGCGGCTCATCGCCCCGCGCCGCGGGAGCCTGCGTTCTTACGTGAGCCGTTCGTACTTGTGGGCGCCTCCCCCGACGAGGCACTCCCCCTACCAAGCGGCGCGGACGCAGTGGCGAAAGGGTCTCGAATGCTGGCGCCCTCCGGTGCTCACATGCTTGTGACCATGCTCCAGCCAAACGCAGTGTCCGCGTTTGCTCACAACGTGGGCTACATCACCGCAGCGGCGGACGCTGAAACCAGAGAACAAGGGTGCTCCGCCTTGGAGCTGCGGCGACGGGGAAACGTAGCTTTTCCGTTGGCGAAGCGGCCGAGCCACACGCAGCTCTGGAAGGCTCGGACCCTAGGCTTCGTTGCCTTGGGGATATGGCGGTCGCTAGAGGTGCGTAGACGACCGCTCTTTACCAGCAACATGTCATCGTGAAAATATGGCCTTCTCTAGTCAGAAATGCCCTTATGCTCTCATCTGCCTTTGAGGCGAGATGAGGAAACCCGGGCTATAAAGCAAGCGGACCGACAGGCGCTCCAAAGTACTTGCCTTCGTACGACGCAACTGCTCGTCTCTGCGGCTTCGGACCATGCAGACTTCGACGTTTGGACCAATGGACCGGCCGTTGGGCAGGCGGAAACTGAGCCAGCGAACCTCCATCTGATTGCCACGGTTAACGCCATTTCTACTGTCCTTGCGATTCCTTACTACCCTGCGTCAGCCTTGGCCCATAAATCACCATTTGAGAGGGCGTTCGCCTGCAGCAGACTCTAACAAGTGGGGCATTGCAATAAGCTCAATCAGCCGTGAAGAGGCTGTGGGCGCTAATTTTCAGCGGATCAATTTTGGCGCACTGGGCAAAAATTAGACCGGGACGGAGGGGGGGTAAGGCCCGACGCTCACGGACAATTTTTACATTTTTCGGCTTGGTGCAAAATGTGACGCCCATCATCGCTTATAGCTAACCTGATTTATCGACCCTCCGGCACGGCCCGCTCCTGCCGGCGTCCCTTTTTGCTAGTAAAACAAGTCCATATCTTCAGCCCTCTGGCCCCAACCTTAGATGCATTAAGGCATAGATGACACTCCGCTACCGGCCGCCATGCGCTTAAAGCGAGACATGTGTCATGGCCCACATCTTGAGAAATCCCGGACCATACGGCGCTTAGCGATTCGAGGCCTATCCCGGTCCTGCGGGGTCACTTACTCTCGACGCCCCTAAAGTCGCAGCGCACGGAACTAAATACCATCGAGATGATTCATATCCCCACCCTCCTCGGATACAGTGCAGCCTTACTCGGGTCCATTGCTCTTCTAATGGTGGCCATACGTCCGCCGGGAAGCCGGTTCGCATGGTTTGCCGCCCCTTTCGCCGCAGGTGCTTTGGGATGCATGTTCCTCGTGAGCCCGGCCTGCCTTCCTGAAAAGGCTGGACTACACTTCGGGGCGTTCTTTATTTCCTTAGCTTTCGCTTTCGGCTGGCAAGCTGTCCGTGCGTTCTTCGACCTGCCGGCACGATGGGTATCGCTCATCGCCCCGTCTACCGCGTGGTTGATCGCTGCTTTTCTCCTGTTTGATCCATACGGGCTTGAAGAGCTCAATGCGGCCGTACGAATTGGTTTGGTTGCTTTTTACTCCGGTCTCCCGGCGCGTCTGCTATTGCAGAAAGCAGATGAATCCTTACCCTCTAAGCTTCCCTTAGGCGTCATCTTTGCTGTCTCCGCTTTACTCGCGGGCATTACGCTGCCCTTTGTCACTTGGCTTCCCCAACCACTGGGCGCGGCCCAGCCGCAGGCCTGGGCTGTTGCGCTTTTTAACGGCCAGATCGTTCTCGAGGCACTCCTTGCGAGCGCGCTCATGGTGTCGATGAGCAAGGAGCGCGTATCGCGGGAATTCTATGAGGCCTCGATACGCGACCCCCTAACAACTCTGTACAACCGACGCTTCCTTGACCAAAGGAAAGTCTCTTGGCAGCGGAGTGATCGTCACGAAGCGCGGCAACGCGCTATCATCTATTTCGACATAGACCATTTCAAACAGATCAACGACAAGCACGGTCACGCACTGGGGGACGACGTTATCGTCATTGCCGCTCGTGTGGCCCAAAAAGCAGTGCGGAAGAAGGACTGGGTGTTTCGCATCGGGGGAGAAGAATTTCTCTGCGTCTTGCCTGACTGCAGTGCGCCAGAGGCTCTAGCCGCTGCGCAGCGCTTGCGCACAGGCTTTCAGGAGGCTGCCCTAACTGTTAACGGGCAGCGTATTGAGGCTACGTTGAGCGCTGGCATCGCCGTGGGTATCGCCGGACAAACGAACTTCGATGAACTGACCCTTGAGGCTGACCGTCATCTCTACATGGCCAAGCAGCAGGGACGAAATCGCGTCATTGCCTAGACTCTAGTCCGGAGATCGCAGTGTTGCTCTTCGTTTTGTTCGAACCCGCGCCAGCCTGACACGCGGATAAGTCAGTCGAGAGGCACACACCATGCTGCGTGACAAGGCTACATCGTCGTCTACCGTCGAAGGCAATTTATGCTCGACGAACTGTTGGGCGGCGCGGCTGCGGCCAGCTTGGCTCTGGTCGCCAGTCCGACCGCAGCACCGCACAGCGCCGCCGGTCGGTTGCGAAGTTGATGTGGTCCAGCCCGTGAAGATTCTTTGTAACCACGTCGTCACACGCAGATACTACGCACGTGCCGGAGGTTTGAAGTTTGGCATTGGGGTCCCCTCCGTGTCCTCATAGCGACACCGTTCCTAGGAGCACACAGCAAGAGCCACCCTCAAGTATCTACGCCATGGCCAGGAAAGAACGCACGTAATTCCGCACCCGCGCGCCAGTTACCCCAACCTTCTCCCGTGTTCCCGTGCATTCGGCACTTCTCCTCGATATCGTCGACGACAGACTGGGAATGAGAGCTGACTTAGACGTGGCATATCAGCGCCCGCTCTCCCCACGGCCATTTATGGGGAAGCTCTAGCAGCCTCAGAAGCTATATTTGACGTGAGTGTGCAGCCGGTTCAGATCGCCAGCCTCCCCATTCTCCAGACGGCGCTGGGCGTGACTCAGCTCTGCGCCGAGGTCCAGCTTCGGGAAGGGCGAGTAGATCAGGTTGACGCGCCAGGACTGTGCGCGCTCGGTAACCAGCGCGCCGGTCCATTGCGCATCGTTGTCCAGCCAGGCACCGGAGTAGACGAGGTTGCCGCGCAGCTTGGGTGAGAAGGCGTGGCGCCACGCCACGAAGCCGCCGTAACCATCCTGGGAATGGAGCTCCCCTTCGGCGTCCAGCACGCTGTCGGCACCGAGTGCGAAGCCCAGATAGCGACCAATGCCCTGCCCGCCGCTGACCATGTAGCGCAGGTCGTCATTGCTGCCGACGTTGACGCGCCCGGACAGGCTTGCCGCAATTCCGGTGTCGGTACGGCCGTCGTAACGCAGGCTGCGCACCATGGCCGCCACCGTGACGTGGCCCCAGGCGCCACGCTGCGCCCAGCGGGCGGTGATGTCTGGCACGCTGTCATCGCCACTGTTGAGGCGGGTGCCGTTGCCCCGGTAGGTCGCCACCGTCGTCTGCGGATTTTCCAACGAGAACGACCACGGACCGCGCGTGTAGCGAAGCTGCGCCTGACGGTTGAAGATGGTGCCCTCGGACGGACCGGTGAAGTCCACCGTGTCCGGCAGTGCCGCTACATCCTGGAAGTTGGACCAGGTCTGGCCAGCCAGCCAGTGGTTCCAGCTGACATAGGCCTGGCGCAGGGTCAGCGCGTAGGTGTTGGTGATCACTTCATTCCCGGCGAAGGCGTTGTTGCCGCCGCCATACATGTCTGCCTCGATATACGCTTTGAGCGTGTCGCCACGTTCGGTGACGGTGTCGGCGCCCAGCCAGAACCTGGAGAACTGGGCATGCACGTCGGTGTAGCTGGCGCTCTTGCCGTTTCCATCCGCGGCGACCGGGGTGGCGGCCGGGAAGTAGAACAGACGGCCGGCCGAGCCATCGGCGATGGCGCCGTCGCTGGTCCGCGTGGTCATGGCATCGAGTTTGATGAAGCCGCCTGCCGTGAAGCGGGTGCCGGGAATCGCCCCGGGCAGGATCGGCGTTGACGCTTGCGCGGGCGGTGTTGCAACGGCCACCGCGGGGGTGTTTTCGGCCGCTTTGGCATCGCGCTGCTGGTACTGCTGCAGCAACCCTCGCATCTGCTGCATCTCCGCTTCCAGCTCGGCCATGCGCGCCTCCAGCGTGGCGGTATCCACGGCCTGCGCCAGCGCCGTGTGCGGTAGTGCGGACAACGCCAGCCACAACGGCACCGAGGCCGCTGTTCTCCTCTTCATTCCGACCATGATTCCCCTCCCAGGGCATAGCGATGCCGTCACGGCCTGGGTGAACAGGCCGCGTGGCGTTGACGAACGGGGTGGAGCGTTCTAGATGAAGCGCATGGCGACGGTACCGATGCCGTCGCCGCGGACCAGGACGTTGTCGCCGGCCTGCACGGCAATTGCCGCGGTGATGGCACCGGACAGCACGACCGCGCCCGCTTCCAGTGGTTGGCCATGCTCGGACAACATGTTGACCAGCATGGCCACTGCAGCGGCAGGGTCGCCGAGCACGGCCGCACCGGCCCCCACCTCGGCGACCTGGCCGTTCTTCTCCATCACCACCCCCAGCGTCTGCAGATCGAGCGTGGCCGGGTCCGTCGGGCGCGACCCCAGGACGTAGCGCGACGCCGAGGTGTTGTCGGCGATGACGCTGGGCAGGTCGAACCGGAAGTTCTCGTAGCGCGAGTCGATCAGCTCGATGGCCGGCACCACGTAGTCGGTGGCAGCGAGCACGTCACTGGCGGTGCAGCCTGGGCCACGCAGTGCATCGCGCGTCACGAAAGCGATCTCGGCCTCTACCTTGGGATGGATCAGCACGCGGGTGTCCACCGCCGCGCCATCATCGACGGCGTTATCGCTCCCGAGGAAGCCGTAAATGGGCGTATCCACCCCCATCTGCTGCATCTTCGCGTGGGAGGTCAGGCCCATCTTCATGCCCACGATGCGCACCCCTTCGGCCTGCTTCAGCGCACATAGGCGTTGCTGGATCCGATAGGCGTCAGCCACATCCAGCACGGGATAGGTGTCGGTCAGTTTGACCACCTCACGCACGTCGCGTTCGGCGTCGCGCAGCAGGCGGGCGCAACGATCAAGGATTTCGTTCTCAAGGCTCATGCGGGTTCCTTCACTGCAGCCGCATCACGACGGCGCAGCATGTCCAGGGCGACGTCGACAATCATGTCTTCCTGGCCGCCGACCATGCGGCGCTTGCCCAGTTCAACCAGGATGTCGACGGTATTGATTCCAAAGCGCTGCGAAGCGGCCTCGGCGTGGCGCAGGAAGCTGGAATAGACGCCGGCATAGCCGAGCGCCAGCGTTTCACGGTCCACTCGTACCGGGCGGTCCTGCAGCGGTCGTACGATGTCGTCGGCCGCGTCCATCAGGGCGTAAAGGTCGCAACCATGCGCCCAGCCCAGGCGTTCGGCCGCTGCAATGAACACTTCAAGCGGCGCGTTGCCGGCACCGGCGCCCATGCCGGCCAGGCTCGCATCGATGCGGATCGCACCGGATTCTGCCGCGACGATGGAGTTGGCCACGCCCAGCGACAGGTTGTGGTGGGCATGGATGCCGATCTCGGTGTCCGGCTTCAAGGCCTGGCGCAGGGCCTGCACCCGGTCACGCATGTCATTCATGCCCAGCGCGCCACCGGAATCGACCACGTACACACAGGACGCGCCGTAGCTTTCCATCAGCAGCGCCTGCTCGGCAAGCGCGGCGGGCGCGATCATATGGCTCATCATGAGGAAGCCGACCGCATCCATCCCCAGGGCATTGGCTGCTTCAAGGTGCTGGCGCGAGATGTCCGCCTCGGTGCAGTGGGTGGCCACACGCACGATCCGTGCGCCCGCGGAATAGGCGTTCTTCAGGTCGTGCACGGTGCCGATGCCGGGCAGCAGCAGCGTGGCGATGCGCGCATGGCTGACCGACTCGGCCGCTGCTTCGATCCATTCCAGGTCGCTGTGCGCGCCGAAGCCGTAGTTGAACGAGGCGCCTTGCAGGCCGTCACCGTGGGCCACTTCGATGGAGTCCACGCGCGCTTTGTCCAGTGCGCCTGCGATGGCGCGCACCTGCGGGAGGCTGTACTGGTGGCGCACCGCATGCGAACCATCGCGCAGGGTGACGTCGGAAATGTAGAGTTTGCGTTGGGTCATGGGAGTCTCCTCAGGCGCCTGCCGGCTGGGCCAGCACCGATTCGGCCATGCGCTCGGCAGTGGCCAGCGCGGCCGAGGTCATGATGTCGAGGTTGCCGGCGTACGCTGGCAGGTAGTGGGCAGCGCCCTCCACTTCCAGGAAGATGGAGGTCTTCAACCCCGTGGTGGGGCCGATGCCGGGGACGTTGAGCGGTTCGTCGATGACGTCGAACTGGACCTGCTGCTTGAGTCGATATCCGGGCACGTACGCAGCCACCCTCGCCACCATCTCGCTCACCGCCGCTTCGACCTTCGCCGTATCGACGGCCTCGGACAACACATACACGGTGTCGCGCATCAGCAGCGGCGGATCGGCCGGGTTCAGCACGATGATCGCCTTTCCGGCGCGGGCGCCACCGACGCTCTCGATCGCGCGCGAGGTGGTTTCGGTGAACTCGTCGATGTTGGCGCGGGTTCCCGGGCCTGCCGAACGGCTGGCAATGGACGCCACGATCTCGGCGTAGTGCACCTTGGCTACCGAGGCGACGGCGGCCACCATCGGGATGGTGGCCTGCCCACCGCAGGTGACCATGTTGACGTTCAACGCGGCCAGGTTGGCCTCCAGGTTGACCGTCGGCACGCAGTACGGCCCGATGGCCGCAGGGGTCAGGTCGATGACCCGGATCGACGGCCGCGCCTGGCGCAGCAACGCATCGTTGCGGACATGCGCCGACGCAGACGTGGCATCAAAAACGATGTCGATATCGGCAAACACCTCCGATGCGATCAGCCCTTCCACGCCGGTGGCGATGGTCGGGACGCCGAGCCGGGCCGCACGGGCCAGGCCGTCGGAGGCGGGGTCGATGCCCACCAGCGCGCCCATTTCCAGGTGCCGGCCGTTGCGCATTACTTTGATCATCAGATCGGTGCCGATGTTGCCGGGACCGATGATGGCGACTTTCAGGGTCATACCGCACTCCTGTGGGGATGCTTGGGGGAATGAAGCGGGATCAGGCAAAGTGCACGTCGGCGCTGCCCAGGGCGCCCATGCGTACGCGCATGTGGTCGCCGCGCTGCACCGGGATGAGGGGCACCAGGGCACCGGAAAGGATCACCTCGCCCGCCTTCAGCGAGGTGCCCAGGCGGCCGAGCGTATTGGCCAGCCACACCACGCAGTTGATCGGCGACCCCAGGGCAGCCGCGCCGGCGCCAGTGGCGACGAGCTCACCGTTTTTTTCCACCACCATGCCCAGCGTGCCCAGGTCCAGGCCCTTGGGTGACACGCGCCGGTCACCCAGGACGAAGGCGGCAGCGGAAGCGTTGTCGGCCACGGTGTCGGTGATGCCGATCTTCCAGTCGCGAATGCGCGAATCGACGATCTCAAAACACACCGAAACCGCTTCAGTGGCCGCGATCACTTCGTGGTGGGTAATGCCAGGCCCGCACAGATCACGCTTGAGGTGGAAGGCGATCTCGCCTTCCGCCCGGGGTGCGATCAGGCCATCAAGCGACAGCGTGGCGTCGTTGCGCACTTCCATGCGATCGGTGAGGAAGCCGAAATCCGGCTGGTCCACCTTGAGCATGCGCTGCACTGCCGCGCTGGTGGCACCGATCTTCTTGCCCACCACGCGCTCACCGTCGGCCACGCGCCGCGCGAGCAGGTCGCTGGAGATCGCGTAGGCGTCCTCGATACGCAGCCCGGCAATGCGCTCGCTGAGCGGGTCCAGGGGCGCGCCTTCGCGCAGGGCACGGTACAGCTGCGCGGCCTGTTCGGCGATCTCGGCCGGGGTCAGGGCGGCGCTCATGCGGATGCCCCGGCCGGCGGATCGCTCTTGAGTACATCGCCCACCGCGAAGCGCTGCGGTGGCACTTCATTGACCATTACACGGATGGTCTGCATCGGCGCGTCCAGCTGCTCGTGTGCAGCACGGGCGACCGCACGGATGAAGGCCTGTACCTTCTGTTCGTCGCGCCCCTGCACCAGGGTTACTTGGATGATTGGCATGTCAGTCTCCAGGGTGAATCAAGTCAGTTCCGCGCCCTTGGTTTCAGGCAGGAACAGCAGCACGATCAGGCCGGCCAGCGCGAAGAAGCCCGCAGTGGCGAGCAAGCCGCTGCCCACGCCATGCTGGTTGGCCAGGTAGCCGATCAGCGCCGGTGCGATCGCGGCGATCGCACGGCCGCCGTTGTAGACGAAGCCCTGCGCGGTGGCGCGGATGGCGGTCGGGAACATTTCCGCGAACGTGGGGGCGAAGCCGCTGTAGAAGCCGGTCCCGAAATAGGCCACCACGATGCCGAATGCCATCAACAGCCCCGGCGTGTGGATCATCACGAACAGCGGCACCGACAGCGCCGAGCCGGCGAAGAAGATCAGGAAGGCCTTCTTGCGCCCCAGCCGATCGGCGATGTAACCGAAGGTGACGTAGCCCAGCGCCGCACCCACCTGCATGATCACGATCCACACCGTGGACTTGACCAGGTCCAGTCCCGGACCGCCCTCGGCGACCGGCGTGGCCAGGTAGGTCGGGATCCAGGTGAACAGCCCCCAGTAGCCGCACATAGCTGCCGTGGTGAACGCCAGGCCGATGAGCGTGTTGCGCCGATGGGCGCTGAACAGCGCGGCCAATGTCTCAGTGAAGCTCAACCGCCTGGTCTGGTTGACCCAGATCTCCGGCTCCTTGACATGACGGCGCACGTAGAAGGCCAGCAGTGCCGGCAGCAGGCCGACCGCGAACACCCAGCGCCAGCCGTACATCGGCACCACCACAGCCGCGACAATGGCCGCCGCCGCGTAGCCTGCCGCGAACGCGCTCTGGATCCACGCCATCACCTTGCCGCGGTGCTGGGCCGGCCAGGTCTCGCTGACCAGCGCCGAACCGGCCGACCATTCCCCGCCGACACCCAGGCCGACGATGACCCGGAACAGCATGAGCTGGCCAAGCGTGTCCGAGAGCCCGCACAACGCAGTGCCGATCGAGTAAAAGATGATGCTGAGGATCATCGACTTGGCGCGCCCCATGCGGTCGGCCAGGAACCCGAACAGCAACCCGCCGGCGGCGGTCGCCAGCAGAGTGGCGGACATCACCATCCCCGCGTCGGACTTGTCGAACCCCAGGTCGGCACTGACGTGCTTGATGACCATGGCAAACAGCATCAGATCCATGATGTCCAGCGCCCAGCCGAGATAGGCCGACCGGAAGGTGCCCCACTGCTGCTGGGTGGCGCCTTGCCACCAGCGTTTGTTGCTGGCGTCGCCTGATGGCGACGTGGACGTACTACTGGCCATTTGTTCCCCCTCCGGAATTTTTGGCGGTTGTGATGTATCGGCAATCGATACCGATGGGCGACTATAGACCACAATTTTGAGAAACGGAACATATACGATACGAAGGTATCGCTGTACGATACGCCCACACTTCCGAAGGATTACGCCCATGTCCGATCTCATCCTGCGCCTCCACGAAGACCGCCTGCCTGCGGGCTGCCCGCCGATCCACCTCCCGGCACTGCCGCGTGCGGTGTATGTGCGCTCGGGTGGGTTGGCCGTCGACGGGCACGATCAAGGACAGTGGCTCGGCGAAGGCCACGCCTCCGTAGCTCAGGAGGAGACCACCCTCATCAATGGCGCCGAAGAGACGGTCTTGTGGCGCTGGGAACTGAGCGATGCCGTGGCATCCGGCCCGGGCGCCCTGCCCTCTGCGCCCGCGGCCGCCAGCACGTTGAAGCTGGAAGCGCCGGTACAGTTGGACCCGCGCTTCAGCTGGCTGATGCGGTGCGACCGGGTCGATTTCCCGCCGGCCGGGGTAGCGCTCACCCACGTGCATCAAGGGCCGGGAATTCGCATCTGCCTCAGCGGCGAGATCCATATCGAAACGCTCGGCCAAGCGCATGCCTATCCTGCCGGGGAAGCCTGGTTCGAACTGGGGCACGCCCCGGTGCTGGCGCCAACCACAGAGCGCGAACCGACCACCTTCATCCGCTGCTTCCTGCTTCCCCGTCAGGTGAAAGGCCGCAGTTCCATCCGCTACGTGCATGCCGCGGACGCCGCGGCCAGGAAGGTTCAGCAGTACCGGGTTTTCGCAGAGCGATACATCGACCTGCCGTGAGCCGGTTGACCGTGAGGTAATCTAACGCCTGCCGCACGTCCCTCGAGTTCGCCAGAAGGTTCCCATGCCCCGCCAGACGCCCAGTGCCATCAAGGAAATCAACGCCAGCGACGGCGCGGACGTCATCGATTCGGGGGCGGCCGACACGGGCGCGGAACTCGGGCTTCCCACCGCCATCGTCTCGCTGAAAGTCATCGAGGCGCTGGCTGCCGCCCCTGCCGGGCTGGGCGTCACCCGTCTCGCCGAGATGCTCGGCATGCCCAAGGCCCGCATCCACCGCCACCTCAGCATGCTGCGCGAGCACGGCTATGTCGGCCAGGACCCGCGCACGAACCAGTATCGGGTCGGCTGGCAGATGTTCCTGCTGGGGCGTGCCTGCACCAGCCGTTTCGACGTGATGTCGCTGGCCAAACCGGTGCTGGAGCGCCTGCGCGACCAGGTCGGGCAGACCGTGGTCATCGCCACCTACTCGGACAATGAGGTGGTGGTGATCGACTTCCTGCGCGGCACCGCGCCGGTGGAGATCAGCCTTCGGCCCGGGACGCGGTTCCATCTGAACACCGTCGCCCAGGGAAAGGTGGTGCTGGCCTTCGCACCGGAGAGCGTTCGACAGCAGTTCCTGGATCAGCCGCTGCAGTCCTGCACGCCTCGAACCATCACCGATCCTGATCGACTGCGCGCCGAGATCGAGCTGGTGCGTCGCCGCGGCTGGGCCGACGCACCGGAAGAGCTCTACATCGGCGTCAACGCGCTGGCCGCGCCACTCCTGCAGGCCAACGGTGAACTGTTCGGCACGGTGGCGATCATCGGTTCGATCCACTACCTGCCCGGAACGCCGGAGCCGGCGCATGTGCAGGCGTTGCTGGAGACCTCACGAAAGATCTCCGAACTCATGGGACTTCGCGGCCCGGCTGACTACTGACCCACGGAGTACTCCGTGCATAGCTTGCCGATCCGGCGCCGCCTCTCCGGCTTGGAGCCGTATCTGAGGGGCAAGGGAATCCCGACAGCGGCTAGCGACCCGGTGGCGCTGAGCGCGAGGACTTTAACCGCCTAGCAGCCTGTGCCGGGGGCATATCACGATACGGAACGAGGGCGGCCCCCCGGGCCAGCATTCTCACCAACAATGCGCCTCCCGAACGCAAGCGGAATCCTCTCAGCTGCGGGAGGGACCTTATCGGCTCAGGCGTCATGTCAACAGCCGCGCAGACCAGTAGCCTTTGAATCCAGCGTAGCGGCGCCGGAAGTATGGGTGCAGTGGACATGATTGAAATGAATTCGGCCAGGATGTCCGAACCTTCAAGCCCTGGCACTGTCCTTGTGTAAAGTGCCTCCCACTCCACCCACGATCTGGGTGCGCCAGTTGCGCCATAAAGTTTCGCAGCGGGCTCGGCCTCGACGAAGGCCGCGGCCTTCTCAGTCGGCGACAAGGCCCGAACATAGAGGTGGTACGCCTCGGTGAACCCGAATGTCGCGGTCGCCTGCACCCAGTCGAGCAACCGGGGGTCATTGGCGCGGTAGGAAACACCGCCCGGCGTGGTGCCCCGCACCCTGCCGTGAACGCGAACAACATGAGCGATCATCTCCTTTGCCACCGTGCGCGGCCCATACACAGTCACCATCGCAGCGAACCCGGTCCGGTGCAGCCGCAAAGCGGGGTCGCGCCGAAAGCCACTGTGATCCCAGACACCCGACCGAACAGACGGCTCGGCCAACTCGAGAATCACGGCCGCCACACCACCGATGTAAAGCGAAATAGGATTGGCGAATATGCGCCAAGAAACCCCGTCTGCGGGCGCAAGCGCCCGCTCACCCTCCGGTCGGCTGAAATCGAAGTTCAGTCCCGCAGGCGGGCGCATAAATCGCCTAACATTTCCCATCATCATCAATCCTCCTCAATGATTGTCAGGACCTCTTAGATCCCATATCAGAGTCGCAACTCGCGCCGCCGGATAAGAAGTGTTTACCAAGGTCTTTCCCACTTCCCTCAGGGCTACGCTCGCAAACAGACGTGATGCAAGCATGTCAGTATGGTCCGACGAGAAGCGTGAGGGCGCCCACATGGCACGAGTGGGGCGGCCGCGCACAGTCATTCGGCCGGCCTGCACATTCAGCTTCGCGCGCGGACAGGCGGCATCACAGTCGCATCGGTGGGGAAGCACCTTGGCGTTGCTGCCGGCTTTGCGCCGAGCAAGGTGAATAGCGCCCAAGTTCCGGGTGACTGGGAGATCGCTGCGCTGCTGGCCTCTCAGGACGATTTTTTCCGACGCACCCTGGTCGAGCGACACCGGAATCTACCAATCAGACTGCGATTGGCAAACGTGGACCGAGGATTCTCAGTTCATCAACAGCCACACCCGAAGTCATCCGCTCGGCGCTGGCGCTGAGGTTTTTGTACCTGTTCCCCACCGGCGCCATCAACAGCGGTGAGCGCCTCGCTGCTCAAACGAATCAGTGGCGACAAGAGCCGGGACCGCCGTTTTCCTTGGGTGCGCCATCTCATCTACATCATCAGGGCCTTTCTGCGCCTGGGCTCACTGCCGGATGCAAACGCCGGCCCATATGGCTTATAACCAACGCCGGTCGCCACCATCGTAGCTGGCGCCGTGTCACACCCTACCGGGCAAGCGGTCGAAAAAAGAACGGTACACCGGAGTGCCGGGCTACCGGAGCAGCAAACCGGTCCCCATGGGCAACGCCGCCGTAGATCATTTGAGAACCTGCGCCTACGGTGACGTCCTGGAAATGGGCAGCCGGATGATCGATGCGGGCCACATCCTCGACCCCAACACTGCCCGGCTCTTGCTCGAACTGGCTGACGAATGCGCCGACAACTGGATGCGCAAGGACAGCGGCTTCTGGGAACTGGGCGACGCGCAGCACTACACGATGTCCAAGGTGGAATGCTGGATGGCGCCCCGCCGAGCCTGCGAACTCGCCGAAGCTGGCCACATCACCACTGCCCGTCTGCCGCGCTGGCAGCGCGAGAAGGAACGCATCCTGGACTGGATCGACGAGCACTGCTGGGATGAGGCAAAGCAGAGCTACGTGATGCATGCCGGCAGCGGCCGGCTGGACGCGAGCCTGATGCTGGCTTCGCGCTTCGGCTGGGCGAGGTGCGCCTGGAGCGTTTCACCGCTACTCGGGAGGCCATGCGGCGCGAACTGACGGATGAAAGCGGCGATCTGCTTTGGCGCTACAGCGGCATGCAGGACTGCGAAGGGACGTTCATCAGCTGCGCGTTCTGGATGGTGGAAGCTTACGGCCTGCTGGGCGAGACGGAAGAAGCCAATCGCTTGTTCGGCGCCCTGCTGGCCCGCGTCCAGAATGACCTGGGCCTTATGCCGGAGATGTGGAATCCCCAAGCCAACGGGGGACTGGGCAACACGCCGCAGGGCCTCAGCCACTTGGCCTTGGTGCATGCTGCTAATGCGGTGGATGGCGAGTAGCGCCGCGCACCCACTTAGGCCGATGTTCCCCGGGGCGTTGAAAGGGCCGGCGCGAGAGTTGGCTCTATCCCAGGTTGCTACCGCTTCGGGTATGCACTGCCCCTGTTCGCACTCACCTAGCACCTATGCAGCCGTTGGTGGCTGGCCTCGCCCCGCCTCCTCTAGGTAAATTGCGAAGGGCCAGTCTCCCAGTTGCTGTGCCAACGAGAGGGCATCCCCTTCCTCCACATCCGCGCCATATCGAATGAGGACGGACGCAACAGATATCTTCGCGTCAATCTTCATCTCTTCTGCCATCACCAGCCAAACCAGAGGCGGCTCATCGCCTTCGTCTTCCGTGAAAGGATAGCTGTTAGGCCCTACACCTCGGCTTAGCAACGCTTCGACCAGCTCGATGTCGCCCTGAACACAGGCGTGATGCAACTGCGGGTAGGCCAAAGCCCTGCCGCGGTCAATGATGGCCTTCGGGAGCTGCTCGACCGCTTGGCACATTTGTCTAAAAGCTTCTCGAAACTCAGGGAGGGTCACATAGAGTTTGCCCCGCCCGTCAGCTATCGCCTTCGGCAGCAGTTCCATGGGTATCTCCTTTTCAATCCGGGCTGGCGTGCTCGGGCCCGCGCCCAACCATCCTATACCCACCGGCTTCCCAGTCACAAAAGTAGAGGCCAAGTCATCGTCGCTGCCATCTTGGCTGGCCAATGAACCAACATGAGGATTCACTAGGCACCGCGAAGCGCACGGACCACGCCTGGACGCGCTCAGTCCACCAATCCTTTGATGATCTCCAACCCGAACCGTCCGATCGCCGCAGCTGCCAGCTCTTCGTGGCACCTCTGATCCGCGAGCGGTCTGATATGCAGCTAGGCGCAACGCCGGCGAGGCGGTCCGGACCGGTGACCCGCCGCGGAATTCGAAAATTGCATCCTCATCCATCCTGCCACTGCCGGGCGTGGTGCCCAATTTATCCACCCTCGACTCGCATCCAGTGACGTATCGATGTGCCGTGCGAATATTCTCCTGGGCTCAATCTAGTATTGAGCGACTGAGTCCCGAGAACGCCTCGGCGGCAGCGCGCGCAATGCCCCCAGCCGAGCGCTAAAGCGTTTGGCTACCATAAACCGAGTATTGAGCCCTATGCCTAGGGCGCTCTTGTCAGTTCGAACATCCGCCCCACCGAAGCTATTTGAGCACTTTGGCGCTCTTCCCTACAGGCAGGTCTAGTGCAGGCCTGCCCTCCTCATCCCAATGCACTGGCTGCACGCGCGGCGAACGTTCGGATGTACAGCCCATTTCAGGGCCCGGATTGGCGTGATACACGATCCATGGCGTTCCGTCACTCATCTGAAAAAACCCGTTATGCCCCGGCGCATATACATTGCCGGCCGGGTTCTTCGCCAAGATAGGGCGCTTTTCCTTGGACCACGCCTTTGCATCCAAGGGGTCTGCGCCTGCTTTGGCGTGCAGCAGGCCAATGGCGTAATCATCGGACCAGCAGGCGCTGCCTGAGTAGGTCAAGAACAGGTCACCGTTCGGGCCCTGCAGGAATTCGGGACCTTCCAGGATCTGCCGGCCACCCTTCCGCTCCCAGGTCTGGTCGGGGCGCGCGATGATGGTTTCCGCTCCAGTCAGTGTCCAAGGGTTGGCCATGGCCACGACGGCCAGCACGCTGTCCGGGCCAACATAGGGGGAGTAAACGAAATAGCGCTTTCCCCCGGTGCTAAAGGTCGTGCCATCGATTCCAGGATGGGAGGTGGCCAGGCGGCCGCGGTCGCGCCATTCGCCGGTGGTGGGGTCCGCGCTGATGTTCTCCAGCACGAACACGCCGCGGTGTGCGTCTTCCTGCCCTTCGGCAATGCCGCTGGCGGCGGCCGTGTAATAGATGTACCACTTGCCCTCGATGCGGTGCAGTTCCGGGGCCCAGATCGAGGTGGCATTGGGTCCGGTCGCTGGTGGCCGCCACACCGTGATTTCCTGTGCAGTATCAAGCTTGGCAAGATCGGTGGTGGCGCGGATCGCCAGCCGGTCGCCGTGTGTGCCCATGTAGTAGAAGATCTGGCCCTCGCGGGTGATCCAAGGGTCCGGCCCGGACAGCAGAAGCGGATTGTCCGTTGCCGGCGTTATGGCGGATACGCCGCCCGATGCCTGCAGGAGCGCCGTGACTACCAGCGCACGAAGCGTGCCATTGAACATCTTCCCCTCCCGTGGAATGCCGCGCTGACAGGCTTGCCAGCGCCGCACAACCAAATCATATAATCGGACAATAGGCAACACTCCGTCCGCCTTGAGGATTCGCCATGCAGCAGCGTCACACGGACAGCATCATTGGCATCAACTGGGGCAGCTCCAATCTGCGGGCCTACCTGATCGGGGCCGATGGACGACGGCTGGACGCATACGAGATGCCCGCCGGGGTGGCAATGCTGCAGCGCGAAGGCATGGCCGCCGCCGCCGATGCGATCCGGACACGGTGGCCCGACGCGGGCCATGCCTATGCCGCCGGCATGATCGGTTCCAACGTTGGGTGGATCGATGCCGGCTATGTGGATTGTCCTGCGGGCGTTGAGGCGGTCGCGCTGAGCTTGGTATCCGCCCGCATCGGTAAGCTGGACGTGAGCATCGTGCCCGGCATGGCATGCGTGCGCCCCGTCGACGGGGCGCACGATGTCCTGCGTGGTGAGGAAACAGAGTTGCTGGGCTTGCTCAGTGGTGGAAACATCGACCTTGATGCCATTGTCGCCCTGCCCGGTACGCACACGAAGTGGATACAGCTCATCGATGGGCGTGTGGACAGTTTCATGACCTCAATGTCGGGTGAGCTGTTCGACCGTTTGGCCAGCGCCGGCCTGCTCGCATCCGTGCTTGAGGGGCCCGGCACACCCGGGCCGGCCTTTGCCGAAGGTGTGCGCGCGGCGGCAACCGGCCCCCTCGGGTTGGGTGCCCTGCTCTTTGGCGTTCGCGCGAGGATGATCCGGGGTGCGCTGCCTCGCGATCAAACTAGTTCGTACCTGCGCGGCCTGCTGGTCGGCGCGGAGATCGCCGACGCGTTGGCGCTGTTTCCTTCCCTGAGAGATGCGTCGGTGCCCTTGGTCGGTTCCGGTCCGGTCAACCGGCTCTACCAGGCGGCATTGGCCGAACTGGGCATCGAAGCGCAGCCAACAGCGTCGCCGGACGCCGTGGTGCGCGGCTTTTCGGCCATCCATGCCATGACTGCCGCAGCGCAGTGACGGTCCGCATTGCAGGCTTGTTGCGTCGCAACGTGCGTATTGTCTGATTATATGTTTTTGTACGCTCCACGACATCGAGAGGGGTCTTGAGCAATGCGTGCTGGCAAGGGGAAAAAAGCGGGATTGATCGGCGTATTGGCACTTTCCGCAGTGGGTGTCGCCGAGGGCCAGGAGCGGACGGTGGTGGGCAAGTTGCCGGATGGAACACAAGTGGAAACCATCCTGCTGCGCGATGGCGGCGGCATGCAGGCGCGGGTGCTGACCCTGGGCGCGGCACTGCATTCGCTGGAAGTCCCGGACCGCGATGGTGCGTTCGCCGACGTGCTCCTGGGCGACAAAGACCTGCAAGCCACGCTGGACAAACCACAGTACTTCGGCACCATCGTCGGCCGGTTCGCCAACCGGATTGCCAAGGGCCGCTTCACTCTCGATGGAAAGACCTACCAAGTGCCCGTCAACAACGGTCCCAACAGCCTGCACGGTGGAACCCGGGGGTTCGACAAGGTGGTCTGGCAGGTCGTGGACGTCACCCCGGACCACGCTACCTTGCGGCATGTCAGCCCGGATGGCGACATGGGCTTTCCCGGCACACTCACGGTCACTGCGACCTATGCCTTGAAGGGCAATGGCCGGCTGGAGATCGACTACAGCGCCACCACCGAGGCGCCCACCATCGTTAATCTCAGCAACCACTCGTACTGGAATCTTTCCGGTGAGGGATCGGGCTCGGCGATGGAGCACGAGCTGACCATTCCGGCCAGCGCCTATACGCCGGTGGATGCGACGTTGATTCCCACTGGGGTGCTGCAGCCGGTGGCAGGGACCGCGTTCGATTTCCGCACGCCCAAGGCGATCGGTCGCGACCTGCGCCGGGGCGACGAACCGCAACTGCTGCACGGCCAGGGCTACGATCACAATTGGGTCATCAGCAAGGCACCGGTGCGTGAACTGCGGGAAGTTGCCCGTGTCCACGACCCGCGCTCCGGTCGCGTGATGACGCTGCTCTCCACTCAGCCAGGGCTGCAGTTCTATTCGGGCAACTTCCTGGATGGCAGCACGGTGGGCAAGAGTGGCCGCGTGTATCGCCAAGGCGATGCGATCGCGCTGGAACCGCAGTTGTTCCCCGATACCCCGAATCAGCCGGCCTTCGGCTCGGCACGACTGGCGCCGGGTGAGACCTATCTGAACCGGATCGTCTACGACTTCACTACGGACCGCGCTGCCAACCAACGCCGCTGATCCCGCGCCCTGCGCACCTGCCGGTCTCTGTGCCGGCACCACCACCACGTAGCGCCCGCCTCCCGGTTTCCGCCAGGACGGGCAGCTCATGATCCAAGGAGATGCATCTGATGCGAAAGTGGCCTTCCCTCTTGCTGGCGACGTTGCTCGCCGTTGCGCCCATGGCGCATGCGACCGAAGCCGCACGCTGGACGCCGGCGCAGGCTGAAAGCTGGTATGCGAAGCAGGAATGGCTGGTGGGGGCGAACTACACCACCTCCAACGCCATCAACCAGCTGGAAATGTTCCAGGCCGACACTTTCGACCCGGAAGCCATCGACCGCGAGCTTCGTTGGGCGCACGAGCAGTTCGGCATGAACACCATGCGCGTGTACCTCCACGATCTGCTCTGGCAGCAGGACCCGCAGGGCTTCATCAAGCGCGTGGATACGTTCCTGAGCATCGCTGAAAAGCATGGCATCCGCCCGATGCTGGTGCTGTTCGACAGCTGCTGGGACCCGGACCCGAAGCTGGGCCCGCAGCACCGCCCCATTCCCGGCGTGCACAACTCCGGCTGGGTGCAGAGCCCGAGCCGCCACATGCTGGTGGACCCAGCCAACGACAAGCACTTCCGCGAGTACGTGGAAGGCGTGGTCGGCGCATTCGCCAAAGACAAGCGCGTGCTGGCCTGGGACCTGTGGAACGAGCCGGACAACCCCGGTGGCGGCAACTACATGGACAAGCAGTTGAAGGGCGAGCAGGAGCGCATCGCCGGGCTGTTGCCCCAGATCTTCGATTGGGCGCGTGCCCAAAAGCCGGTGCAGCCGCTCACCAGCGGCGTGTGGATCGGTGATGACTGGTCACCGGGCGCCGCCTCCCTCACCTCGATCCAGCGCACGCAGTTGGAGCGCTCGGACGTGATCACCTTCCACAACTACGAGCAGCCTGAAGCATTTGTGTCCCGCATCGAGCAACTGCGCAAGTATGGCCGCCCGCTCATCTGCACCGAGTGGCTTGCCCGCGGCGCCGGCTCCAATGTGGACACGATCCTGCCGATCGCCCGCCGCGAGAACATCGGGATGATCAACTGGGGCTTCGTTGACGGCGCGATCCAGACCCGCTTCCCTTGGGACAGCTGGCAGCGCCCGTACACGATGGAGGCACCCACCGTGTGGTTCCACGACCTGCTCAACGCCGATGGCACGCCGTATCGCGCTCGAGAGGCGGAGCTGTTCCGCACCCTGGCAAAAACGCCGCGCAAGTCCGTTCCTGCCTTCTGACACCTGACGGCCCGCCATCGACCGATGGCGGGCCACCCGCCGCGCTCGCTTTCCGGAATCCGGAGATACCGCCATGACTCGCCATTCCTCCCGCACCCTGCTCTCCCTGGCCATCCTGTCCGCCCTTGCCCTGCCCGCCCTAGTGCAGGCGCAGACTGCGGGTGCGGTAAATGTGGCCACGCCTGACCCGGCTGCGCAGCCCACCGCCGTTGACCTGGATACCGTCACGGTTACCGCGCTGCGCCAGAGCCTGCAGACCGCCCAGACGATCAAACAGGAGGCGGCGATGGTGGTCGACTCGATCGTCGCCGAGGACATCGGCAAGCTGCCCGACAACAGTGTGGCCGATGCGCTACAACGCGTAACTGGGGTGCAGATCGCCCAAGGCAGCCAAGGCGAAACCACCGGCGTTGTGATCCGCGGACTTCCCAACGTGATCAGCACGTTAAACGGCCGCGAGATTTTCAGCAGTTCCGGTCGTGGGTACGCGTTCCAGAACTTGCCGGCCACCGCCATCAAGAGTCTGAACGTCTACAAGAGCAGCGAGGCCAGTTTGCCGCTCGGCGGCATCGCCGGCCTGGTGGATATCCAGCTGCGCCGCCCACTCGACTTCGATGGCGCTGAAATTGCTGGCACTGTCACCGGCACCCACAGTAAGTACGCCGGCGATATCGATCCCTCGGCCAGCCTGCTGTTGAGTAACCGCTGGGATACCGATGCCGGTGAGATCGGTGCGATGGTCAACTTCGGCTATATCGGCAAGCGTTACGCATACGACGCGGTCTGGGGCGACTTCCCTAAGGTGCTGGAGAACCCCGGCGGCTCGCCGATGCGGACCGATGACGGCAACCTGATCGCGGCGCCCAACGGCTGGGGCACCAATTACAACCATGGCGACCGCAAGCGCAGCGCATTCAACTATGCCCTGCAGTGGAAGCCGAGCGAGAACACCGAGGTCTACGTCGAAGGTCTTTACGACTACGTGCGCGACGACTATGACCAGGCGTTCCTCTTCAGTTTCCCGGTCGGCGTGGTGCCGCCCACCGGGCTGCAGGTGGGCAGCAACTGCTATCCCAACCAGCTGGCGGGCCCGCTCTCGGGTCAGACCATCTGCGATGCCACCAGTGGTTCCTGGACCGGTGATACCTACGCGGCCAGCAGTACCCAGGCTCACAAGCAGCGCGGCCAGGACATTCAGAACGCGCTCGGCTTCAAGTGGAATGGCGACCAGCTGCACCTCTCCACCGAGGTCGCGCGCACGTCCGGCTATTACCGCGATGAGAACTTCATCATCGATACGTTCTTGAG
This sequence comes from Stenotrophomonas sp. 364, assembly GCF_009832905.1. Classification (NCBI taxonomy): domain Bacteria; kingdom Pseudomonadati; phylum Pseudomonadota; class Gammaproteobacteria; order Lysobacterales; family Lysobacteraceae; genus Stenotrophomonas; species Stenotrophomonas sp. 364. Next base: position 1,019,850 of record NZ_CP047135.1, on the reverse strand, counting down.
CGGTCCGATCACAACGGTGTGGGATGGCACGGCCGGCAATCATCAGAATTGGTACCTGGCGGGCGACCCGGCCATGGATCCGTCACGGTTCTATCTGAATGGTCTCTTCCAGACTTGGGGCGAATCCCGCGGTGAAGAGAACAGCTGGCGAGGAGATGGGAAGTTCGATTTCCTCGACGGCCCGATCGCATCCCTGCAATTCGGCCTCCGCTACGCAGACCGCAACGCCAGCGCCAAGGGCAGCGTGGAAATCAGCACGCCGCCGCCGGGCGGCGCAGGCACCGGCAACATCACCGCGAACCCGAACCCTGCCAACCAGGTGGTGGGGCTGTTCCCGGCGAACAGCTCCTTCTGCAGCAAGCGTGGCAACTCGGCACTGAGCCAGTCCTTCCTCACGCCCTGCTACGACTACCTGATCAACAACGCGGATGAACTGCGCGCTTATTACGGCCTGCCGGATGGCCTGGCTGCCGAAAACCCCGGTCGCTTCTTCGACATCCAAGAACGCAAGTCGGCTGGCTACGTGCAAGCCAAGTACGATTTCGATGTATTCGGCCTGCGTGTCGATGGCTTGGTGGGCGTGCGCGCAGAGAAAATCAAGCGCGACCTCAATGCCTTCTCGTTCGATGCCAGCACCGGCGTCTACAGCGCTATCAAGCGGAATACGCAGGACACCAATACGCTGCCCAATGCCAGCTTGAATTTGCACTTCAATGATGCTTGGCAGTTGCGCGTGCTGGCCGCAAAGACGCTGAGTTACCCTGATTTCGGTGCGCTGAACCCGTCGATCTCGCTGAACCCGGGCACTGTCAATCGTGCGGGTGTGGCCAGCAGCGGCAACCCGGACCTGAGCCCGATCAAGTCGACCAACTACGACATGTCGCTGGAGTGGTACTTCTCGCCGGTGGGTTATGCCAGTGCGGGCGTGTTCTATCGCGATATCGATGGCTACATCCAGAACTACATCACCAATGTGGCCATCGCCGGCGAGGACTATGAGCTCTCCTCGCCCCAGAGCGCCGGCAGCGGCCATCTGCAGGGCGTGGAACTGGCGTATCAGCAGACCTTCGACTTCCTGCCCGGCGCATGGAGCGGCTTGGGTGCGCAGCTGAACTACACCTACATCGAGGGCGACACCAAATCGCCGGAGTTCATCGGTGGCCCGGTGATTTCCCGCCCGCTTCAGAACGTATCCAAGAACAACTACAACGCCGTGCTGTTCTACGAGAACTTCGGTCTGTCGGCTCGCTTGGCCTACGGCTATCGCAGCCGCTACATCGACTTCTTCACCCAGCCGACCGTTGCTGGAACCGAAGACCAAGTCGAGCCGGCCAGCTCGCTGGACTTCTCGATCAGCTACGACGTGACCCCTCGCGCCACCGTGGTGTTCTCGGCGACCAATCTGCTGGGCAACAATCTGCACCAGTTCTGGGGCAGTGGCGATACGCGGCCGCGCGACATCCGCTACCAGGATAAGACTGTGGCCATGGGCTTCCGGTTCAAACTGTGATGGCGGCCGCCCCCATGTCAAAGCAAGCCACCCTGCCGAACCCCTTTTGTCGGATAATAGGAGTGACCGCGCTCAGCGGAGCACCAAGCCAAAGGGGTGTCTGTGAAACGGATCGAGCTACGCAACCTTCACGATCAGGTTACCCAGGAGATCGGGCAGCGCATCATCAGTGGCACGATCAAGCCGGGCGAGTATCTGCCCAAGGAAGAGCTCTTGGCACAGACGCTGTCGGTGAGCCGCTCCGCGCTTCGCGAGGGACTGAAGGTGCTCGGCTCCAAGGGGCTTATCGAAACGAAGCAGAAAACCGGTTCGCGGGTGCGCGAGCCCCGATTCTGGAAGCAGCTGGACAGCGACATCCTGGCGTGGCGCTGCGCGCTGATGCCAACCCAGGACTTCGTGGACAAACTGGTGGAAATGCGCGAAGTGATCGAACCTGCGGCGGCCGCCTCGGCAGCGCAGCGGCGGTCGCCCGCGCAACTGGCCAAGATCAAGGCGGCCTACCAGGCGATGGCCGACGCGCCGGACCAGGACGCGTGGGCCAAGGCGGATCTCTCCTTCCACGAGAGTGTGCTGGAGGCCACCAACAACGAGCTGCTGAGCTCGCTGTTCTCGGTGATCGACGCCGCGCTGGGCACGTTCTTCCTGCTCTCGGCGCAGACTGCCAAGGACTTCAAGTACTCGCTGCCGCGCCACTTCGAAGTGTACGACGCGATCCGGCTAAAGCAGCCGGAGGCGGCGCGCGCGGCCATGTTGGACATGATTGCCGATTCTCGCGCCAACCTGAAGGGAATTCGCGCCCCACGCAAACCACCACGCTGAAGGATTTCCCATGAGCACCGCCTGGATGCAACCCCTCCCATTGGTTGCCATCCTGCGCGGGCTCACCCCGCAGGAGGCGCCCGCCGTCGGTGCCGCACTTGCCGATGCCGGGTTTCATATCCTGGAAGTGCCGCTGAACTCTCCACAGCCACTGGAGAGCATCGAATTGCTGGCCAGGCAGCTCGGTGACCGCTGCCTGGTCGGGGCGGGCACCGTGCTCACCACCGCCCAAGTGGATGACGTGGCCAATGCAGGCGGCCGCATCATCGTGATGCCGCATGCCGACGTTGAGGTCATCGCTGCCGCGCACGCCAAGGGCATGCGCTGCACCCCCGGCGTGGCCACGCCCACCGAGGCGTTCGCCGCATTGCGTGCCGGTGCTGATGCATTGAAGCTGTTCCCTGCCGAGCAGTTGCCGCCGCCTGTGCTGAAAGCCTGGTCCAGCGTACTGCCCGCCGGCACCGCGCTGCTGCCCGTGGGCGGCATCACCCCCGAACGCATGGCGGCCTACCGCCAAGGGGGCGCGGCCGGGTTCGGCATCGGCTCGGCCCTGTACGCCCCCAAGACCCCGCCAGCAGAAGTGGCGCGCCGCGCGCGCGCGTTCATCGACGCTTGGAGCAGCACCAACACGGACCCCCATGTATGAAGATCACTGCCATCACCACCTACCTGGTGCCCCCGCGCTGGCTGTTTGTCCGGATCGAAACCGATGCCGGCATCATCGGCTGGGGCGAGCCAATCGTAGAGGGCCGCGCGCATACCGTGGCCGCTGCGGTGGAAGAGCTTTCCGATTACCTGATCGGCAAGGATCCCCGGCACATCGAAGACCACTGGAACGTGCTCTATCGCGGCGGATTCTACCGTGGCGGCCCGATCCTGATGAGCGCGCTGGCCGGCATCGACCAAGCGCTGTGGGACATCCATGGCAAGGCGCTAGGCGTTCCCGTGCACGCTCTGCTGGGCGGCCCCGTGCGCGACCGCATCCGCGTGTATTCGTGGATCGGCGGTGACCGCCCGGCCGATACCGCACGTGCGGCCAGCGAAGCGGTGGCACGCGGTTTCACTGCGGTGAAGATGAATGGCACCGAAGAAATGCAGATCGTCGACACCCATGACAAGGTCACGCGGGTGCTGGAAAACGTACAGGCCGTGCGCGATGCGGTCGGCCCCGATATCGGCCTGGCCGTGGACTTCCACGGCCGCGTGCACAAGCCGATGGCGAAGGTGCTCATGCGTGAGCTGTCGCCGTTTGGTCTGATGTTCATCGAAGAACCGGTGTTGTCCGAACACTTGGAGGCGATTCCGGAACTGGCGGCCCTCTCCCCCGCCCCGATCGCACTGGGGGAGCGCCTGTACTCCAGGTACGATTTCAAGCGGGTGCTGCAGGCGGGCGGCGTGGACATCCTGCAGCCTGACCCCTCGCATTCGGGCGGCATTACCGAAACCCGCAAGATCGCAGCTATGGCAGAAGCGTATGACGTTGCCATCGCCCTGCACTGTCCCCTCGGCCCGATTGCTCTGGCCGCCAATCTTCAGCTGGATGCGGTCTGCTACAACGCCTTTATCCAGGAGCAGAGCCTGGGCATCCACTACAACGCCAGCAACGACCTGCTCGATTACCTGGTTGACCGCTCGCCCTTCGATTACAACGAGGGGTTCGTCAAGATTCCCAATGGCCCCGGCCTGGGCATCGAGATCAACCAGGTTTACGTCGACGAGCGAGCCGCTGAAGGCCACCGCTGGCGCAACCCGATCTGGCGCCATGCCGATGGCAGCGTGGCCGAGTGGTGAGCGCGGTGAAGACCATGACCCATTACCCCAGTTTAAAGGGCCGCGCGGTATTGATCACCGGCGGCGCTACCGGCATTGGTGCCGCTTTCGTGGAGCATTTCGCCCTGCAGGGCGCAAAGGTGGCGTTCCTGGACATCGATGAAAGCGGCGCCCAAGCACTGCTCGATGAGCTGCGTGACGTTGAGCCGGTACCGCATTACCTGCGCTGCGACATCACGGATATCGAGGCCTTCCGAGCCACGATCGCCGAGGCCCGTGGCTTGGTGGGGCCGTTTTCAGTGCTCATCAACAACGCGGCCAACGACGCACGCCATGCCTTGGCCGACACCGGCGTGGCCGATTTCGAGCGCAGCGTGGCGGTCAATCTGCGCCACCAGTACTTCGCGATCCAGGCCGTGGCGCCGGACATGCGGTCGCTGGGCGGTGGCTCGATCATCTGTCTGGGGTCGACCGGCTGGATGATCAAGAACAGTGGTTACCCGCTGTACGCCATGGCCAAATCCGCGGTACACGGGCTGGTGAACGGGCTGGCCCGCGAGCTGGGCCAGGACCGTATCCGCATCAACGCGCTGGTCCCCGGCTGGGTGATCACCGAGAAACAGCAGCGGCTGTGGCTGGATGCGGAGGGTGAAGCGCAGCTGCGGCGCTCGCAATGCCTGCCGGGCTACCTGCGTGCGGACGATCTTGCCCGTGCCGCACTGTTCCTGGCCGCCGACGACAGCCGCATGTGCACCGGCCAGGACTTCATCGTGGACGGAGGCTGGGTGTGACCGCCGCGATGAGCGTGGCGGTTCCCTCGGGAAACACCCTGGGCGAAGGCGTGCTGTGGTGCGACCGCGAGCAGGCGGTGTACTGGACCGACATCCAGCAGTCGAAGTTGTGGCGCTACCGTCCACAGGACGGGGCAATCACCCGCTGGCCGATGCCGGAGCGTCTGGCCGCGATGGCGCTGTGCGAAGCGGACGGTTGGCTGCTGCTCGCCCTTGCCTCCCGGCTGGCGTTCTTCCACCCCGAACGCAACGAATTCCGCGACCTGCAGGACCTGCGTGGGTTGGCACCCACCGATACGCGTGCCAATGATGGCGCTTGCGACCGTCAAGGCAGATTCGTGTTCGGCATGCTGCATGAGCCCGCCGAAGGCCCAAAGCAGGCGATAGCGCCGTTCCTCCGCCTCAATGCGGACCTTACTTTGGAAACCCTGCCGCTGCCGCCGGCCGCCATTTCCAACAGTATTACCTTCAGCCCCTCAGGCGACACGATGTACTTCTGTGATTCGCTACAGAAGCAGATCCTGCGATGTAATTACGGCAAGACGCTCGGGCCGGCGCAGCTGTTCGTTGACCTGCAGGCCGAACCCGGCGAGCCCGACGGCAGCACCGTCGATGCCGAAGGCGGCCTCTGGAACGCCCGGTGGGGCGATGCACGCGTGGTGCGTTACCTGCCCAACGGTACCGAGGACCGCTCGATTGCCACGCCGGTCAGCCAACCGACTCGCCCGACCTTCGGCGGGCCTGGACACCGCACGCTGTTCATCACCAGTGCGCACGAGGGGCTGGATGCCGCCGCGCGTGCAGTCGACCCCCTTGCCGGGCACCTGCTCTCCATCGAAAACGCCGGTATCGCCGGCCTTCCCGAAGCCCGGTTCGCCGGCGACCCCACCAGCTTGCCGCCCCGCGCACCGCGTGGGACTTCCGCGGAGATTCCATGAGCCTTTCCACCCTTGATATCAGCATCGTGCTGGCCTACCTGGCGGGCATTTTCATCCTTGCACAGTGGGTATCGCGCGAGAAAGCCGGCCAGCAGAAGTCTGCGCAGGACTACTTCCTGGCCAGCCGCAGCCTGCCGTGGTGGGCCATCGGCGCCTCGCTGATCGCAGCCAACATCTCGGCCGAACAAATCATCGGCATGTCCGGTTCGGGCTATGCGATCGGCCTGGCCATCGCGTCGTATGAGTGGATGGCCGCGATCACCCTACTGATCGTCGGCAAATGGTTCCTGCCGATTTTCCTGCGCAATGGCATAACCACCATGCCGCAGTTCCTGCAAGAGCGTTACGGCAACCGCATCCGCACCCTCATGGCGGTGTTCTGGCTAGGCCTGTATGTGTTCGTCAACCTCACCTCGATCCTGTGGTTGGGTTCGATTGCCATTGCCGGTGTTGCTGGCCTCAACCAGGATGTTGCACTGGTGCTGCTCGGCGCGTTCGCGCTGGCTTACCAGCTGTACGGCGGCCTGAAGGCGGTGGCGCTGACCGATATCGTGCAGGTGTGCCTGCTGGTGCTGGGGGGCCTACTGGTAACCGTGATCACACTAAGCAAAATCGGTGATGGCAGCGTCAGCGACGGTTTCATGCAGCTCTGGCAGCAGCACCCGGAGCGGTTCGAGATGATCCTGAGCAAGGACAACCCGTTCTACAAGGACCTGCCGGGCCTGTCGGTGTTGCTGGGCGGCATGTGGATCGCCAATCTCAGCTATTGGGGCTTCAACCAGTACATCATCCAGCGGGCACTGGCGGCCAAGAACCTGCGCGAGGCCCAGAAAGGGGTGGTGTTCGCCGCCTTCCTCAAGCTGCTGATCCCGGCCATCGTGGTTCTGCCCGGCATTGCCGCGGTGATGCTGGCGCCGGATCTGGAGCGACCCGACGCCGCCTACCCCACCATGCTGGCCCTGTTGCCCAGTGGCATCCTCGGGCTGGTCTTCGCGGCGCTGGTGGCGGCAATCGTCGCGTCGCTGGCCTCGAAGATCAATTCGGTGGCGACCATTTTCACCCTGGATTTCTACGCCAAGCGCGCGCCGGACGCCTCGCAGGCGAAGCTGGTGCGGGTGGGCCGCATTGCCGCCTCCATCGCCATCATCGTCGCGGTGATGACCGCACGCCCATTGCTGGGCGGGTTCGACCAGGGCTTCCAATACATCCAGGAGTTCACCGGCTTCTTCACGCCCGGCATCGTGGTGATCTTCCTGCTGGGTCTGTTCTGGAAGCGCGCCAATGAGGCCGGCGCGCTGGCAGCCGCCGTGGGTTCGTTCTTGCTATCGCTGGTGTTCAAGCTGCTGTGGCCGTCGCTGCCATTCCTGGACCGCATGGGCGTGGTGTTCTTGGCGACCCTGCTGCTTGGGGTCGGTGTTGCGCTGGCTACCCGCGCCAGTGGCGACCGCGACCGCATCCGTACCGATGACGTGGGCTATGCCACCTCCCCGTCATTCAACGTCGCCTCGCTTGCGGTACTGGCGATCCTGGTGGCCCTGTACGCAACTTACTGGTGATGGACATGCAACTGATGCTTCCCCTGCGCACCCTGATGCTGGCCGTGCTGACAGCCGTGGCGCTCCCTTCGCTGGCGGCCGAGGTGACCTGGACCGATACGGCCACGGTCGATGCGGAGAATGCGGGCTGGGGCCGCCTGGCACGGCTGCCGGACGGACGCTGGCTGGCGGTGACGACGCGCTATCCCGGTGGCGAGACCACCACGCTGCAGTTCTCTGTCAGCGACGACAAAGCCCGCACGTGGGCGCCGCTCTCCCGGGTGGAAGAGCCCAAGCGAAAGCTCGACAACGGCGAGCTGATGGTCCTGCCCGAAGGTCGCGTTCTGCTGGCGATGCGCTCGCTCATCGATGGCGTGTCTTACCGATTGAACGTGTATGCCAGCGACGACCAGGGGCGCAGCTGGCGGTTCCTCAGCACCATCACACGCAACGAATCCCCTGCCGGTCGCAAGGACCGGGGGGTGTGGGAGCCGGTGTTCACGTACTTGGAAGATGGCACCTTATCGGTGGTCTACGCCGACGAAACCCGGGCGGACGAGCAGCCCTCCTATAACCAGGTGGTATCGCAGCAACTGTCCCGCGACGGAGGGCGCACCTGGAGCAAGGCGGTGACGATCGCCAACCAACCCGGTGGCGGCCTGCTCCGGCCTGGCATGCCTGTGATGGCGCGGCGTCCGGACGGAGGTTACCTGATGGTGCTTGAGACCTGCGGGGATGACCCGCAGTGTCCGGTTTCCTACAAGACTTCCGCCGATGGCCACACTTGGCCGGCAGGCCTGGGCACTCCGCTGGCGGACCAGCGCTGTGGCCCCCACGTCATGACCACCCAAAGCGGCACCATGTTTGTCACCTCCTGCTCCAACGAAGTGAGCGCAAGCGAGGATGGCGGTGCCAATTGGAAGACAGTGAGGCCACCCGCATGGCCGATCGGCTTCCGCCACTCATGGCCGGCAGTGATCGAATTCGGCCCGCAGGAAATTGGCGTGGTCAATGTGGTCGACGGAAGCGTAAAAGTCCGATTTGGAACTTACACGTCAACGGATCGCAACTGAGTACCGCTAACCCTGGCTAGTGAACACATAGGTCAGCGCGTCGTCGGCTTCAACCGGCCAACGGCGGAGATGCTACTCAGTTCACCCACCTGACCAAGGTGACCCAGCGAAAAAACCCCGTTCGGCTACTGCTTCTATGGCGGCAGCCATTGCGTCACAATACTCGCACCTGTTCCCTCATGCTCTTCCATTCCAATGAGCAATCGAATCCTCTGGCTCCTCACTCTGACAGCTGCCGGGCTTGCGATTTTCGACTCGTCCGCCGCCTCTTGGCCTGAAAGCCGTAGCGATGCCGTAAAAGTGGTCGCGGAGATCCGCCGAGTGGTTGCGGACGACGGCGTGGAGCGGCTGGAGAAGGTCCGCATCGGCGGCATCGATCAGTGGGTATCGATCCGTGGGTCGGATCGTCGCAATCCAGTGCTTCTCATGCTCCATGGCGGGCCGGGCTGGGTATCGATGCCCACCAGTTGGTATTTTCAACGCGGCTGGGAAGAGTATTTCACGGTCGTCCAGTGGGACCAGCGCGGCGCTGGCAAGACCTACGCCGCTAACGAACCGTCCGTGATAGCACCCTCCATGACGCGCGAACAGATGGTCGCCGATGCGGAGGAGATGGTTGCATGGCTGCGGCGGGAGTTCGGAAAGGAGAAGATCTTCCTGCTGGGCCACTCTTGGGGCAGCTACCTCGGCCTGGAGGTCGCGCAACGCCATCCCAATTGGCTGCATGCCTACATCGGCATCGGACAGATATCCAACGCCCCGGAGAGCGAGCGGCGCGGGTGGGCGTGGACCCTTCACCAAGCCAAGGAGGACGGAAACGCGAAAGCAGTTGCCGAGCTCCAAGAGCTAGCCCCGTATGCGCAAGGCGCCGCGCCGGTTCCCTTGCAGAGCCTCTTCAAACAGCGCAAGTGGCTCAACCACTACGGGGGCATGGTTCACAACCGCCGTGGCGGCGATGCGGAAGCTGCAGCGATAAAGCTCTCCCCGGAGTATTCGGATGCCGACGTCGCGGCCATCTGGAACGGCAACGACTTCTCGATGGAGCACTTGCTGTCGGAGGTCTTAACCCTGGACATGTCATCGGTGCGTCGCATCGACACACCCGTGTTTCTGTTCTTGGGCCGTCATGACCACAACGTGTCTTCGGAACTGGCCGCCGAGTGGGCCGACAAGCTCACCGCTCCCGAGAAGCAGATCATCTGGTTTGAACAGTCTGCTCACGAGGTCATGATTGAAGAGCCGGGCAAGACACTGCTTACCCTCGTCCAACAAGTTCGCCCCATTGCAGAACGCGCAGGCGATACAGCACCTTAAATGAGGGGGCCCGCCAAAGAGTAAGTTCCACGCACTTTTATGCCCACAAAACCAGCCATGGAAGGGCTACCAGCCCTTGCGCGATTGCGTGGAGTTTGGCCGCCAGCTCAGGCCGATCGACGCTAGCAGTGAATTCCTGCAGATCCATCGCGGGACCAATAAAGGCCGATGTCAGACGAGCGCCGTCCAAATCCAAATGGATCCACGTGCCCGCCCGATTCATGGAAAAACTGCGAAGGGCGCCCCGCCCGCTTTCCGAGAGCCTGACCCTGAACTGCGGGTGCCCATTGGCGCCGTAGCCAAGAAATCGAATCGCGCTGAGCTCGACACGAGGTTGTATCAATTGTTGGATCTTCTATCGCCGTGATGGGTCGGCCTCTTCCCGATGCCTCCCCGCCTGAAACGAATTTACCCGTGTCTCTCCTGCCACGGACCGCTCAGAGTCAACTGCAAGCCAGTTTACGTCGAGATCATCCGTGCACCACCTAACTTGCTGACTCATTCATTGACCGGATGCAAGAGAGACGCGCGACGTGGGTAGGGAGAGGGAGGGGATAAAGAGAGGGTGAAAGCGACAGAGCGCTGCCATCTCGCAGCCGAATGGAAGCGCGCGGTCGGTATCGGTGACCAAGCAGCACGCCTTGCTCCGGTCGCTCAGATATTGCCCGGAGTGGAAGCCGGGCAAGCTGCAGCCCCGCCCAGATCAACCGCGCCGTCACCAAGAATGGCAAGGCGAAGCTGAGGCCATGGGGGCGCGCCGCGTCGATTGCATGCCAGCGGCAAGCATCACCGCTACGCACAGCATCGAGACCCACCAACCACAGCAGCCGCTATGCAGGTGGGCGGGCTACGGCCCAATCCGCGACCATCGCCGTCCAAACCTTCATCGCTGTGCCTCAATCCACTGTGCCACGTCGTCCACCAGCTGCGGAAGGACGTTGCCGGGCGTGTTGTATTCCTGCAGCGAACCCGGGCCTTGGCCGGCGACGCCCAGGTGGTTCACCGCCGGATAGTGTTTGAAGCTGGCTTGGCGCTGGCGAGCCAAGCCGTGGTGCCACAGCTGCCAGTCCGTATCCACGACTTGGAAGTCACGGCCGCCTTGGAGCAGCAAAATGGGCAGTGCTGAGGCCTTGGCGTCGGCGACCGGATCAATGTTCTCGAACGCGCGCCAGTAACTCGCCGGCACGCCCAGTGGCAGGTCCTTGGCAGCAACCGGTGCCGTGCCCCGTGCGGCGGCGATCTGCCCGTCCAGTTTGTCCAGGATGGCCTGGTCGTCGGCGCTGATGCTCCCATCCAAGCCCAAGAGGTAGCGGTTCTGTTCCGGCAACACGGTCAGCAGCGAGCGGGCCGGCGCTGACCACAGGACCAGCCCCGCCACCTTGCCCGAGCGCTGCGCAATGCGGGGCGCCAGCATGCCGCCCTGACTGTGCCCCATCACATAGACGTGGTGCGCGTCGATGCCGGTGGCCTTGGCCAGGCCGGCGACGGCCGCGACGGCATCGTTGGTGGTTTCATCGTCCATCGTGTAGTCGTTGCCGCTGAACTCCTGCGGCCGTGCTTTGGTGCGCTTTTCGTAGCGCAGCACCGCGATCCCGTGGGCGGCCAATCCGCGCGCTACGTCCAAGAACGGACGATTCGGTCCAATCGTTTCATCGCGGTCCTGTGGACCGGACCCGTGCACCAGCACTACCGCGCGGAACGGCCCTTTGCCCTTGGGCAGGGCCAGCGTGCCCGGTAGGGCGCCCTTGTCAGACACCACGTCGAAAGGCAGCTCTTGGAAACTTGCATCGGCTGGCACTGGGGGCGCTGGCGGCGCTTGTGCGGTCGCCGGTTTGAAGTTCAGGCCGGCAACGCGGCCGCCGGCATCTACCGCTACTTGCGTGTCGATGTCGACCACCGCAAACCTCAGCCGCTGTGTCACCACGCTCACCTCGCCGCGCGCAGTGACCTGTGCCGCGCCGCGATCTTGCAGTGCGCCGAACGATTGCCACAGGGCCTGCAGCTGCGCCGCCGGCACGGCCTTTGCCATCTCTGGAGTGAACATCGCCTCGGCCGCGGTAGCCTCACCGGCCTGAAGATGATCGAGCAGGGCGGCAGCGGTCTGTGCCGGCGGCGCAGCTTGGGCGAGCGTGGCGGTGAAAAGCAGCATCATGCCCATGCCCCAACGTGTCAGTGCGCGCATCTCGCACCTCCTTCTTGAGAATCCGCGCCGCCGGCGCCGACGGCAGGTGGACCGCGTCGTTCAGTTCCGAGCGCGGCCGCCCTTGCCGATTCACTTCGTCTGGGATCGCCCTTCGGTTCGCCTATCGGATTCGTTTCGATTTGAACAGTCAGGTAGCTCCAGCGTGTGCTCATGGCTTGATCTCCAATTGGGGGTTGAGATTAGGCAGACAGGCTGCCAAACGCTGCTGGCCTCTCACCCCAATGCGTCGGGATTCCATGCAGGAGGCCAGCCTCGGGCGTCACAGCGTCAACCAGCACCGCTTGCCCACCAGGCAAAGTTCATTCTGGACACCGGCTGCGCTTCAGTGCCTATTGCACCCTCGCCAGTCCCGTTTCCGCCTCTGGCGCCAGGGTGTGAATTACCTCCCCTTTTGCATTGAGGAACTCGATGGCGCCGTATCCCTCTTCGGTTACGGTCAGCCGCAGGCGTGTCTTGTCGGCTTTGTCGTTCAATGCGATCGCAGGGGCACCGTCTGCACCCACCACCATTCGGATGCGCGTGGACGTTTTAACCCCGGGAACCAAGCGGTTGTCGAGGGCAGGCTCACGCAGCAGCGGCGGTGCTTGGTTGATCGAGAACGCCACCTCGCCGTCCGGCGAGACGCGCCAGCCGATGGCATCCATCGCCGGGTGATCCAAGGCCAGAACGGCCATCCCCCCGGCCACGTCGGCGGTTCCGAAGCCGCCCCGCTCGCTGCCCTTGTCGTCGTAAAGCACCAGCCCGGCGACGTTGAACGCCCGGCGGTATTGGATCCCATCGATGATCGGCGCCGGCGTCCGGCCTGAAAGTGTCATGCGGATGACCCCGTTCTCATCGACGATATCGATGCGCTGTGCAGTGATCCGATCATGGTCGGGCTTAGCGACCTTTGTCTCCGGACTGCGGGACTCAATGATGCGCTGCAGCGCGTCCAGAGAGGGTCGGGACGGGGCTGAATCCTCCGTCGCATTTGAGAGAGGAGAGACAAACATGGAAGCGAGGAAAACGGCGAAGGCAAGTTTCTTCATACAAGTTCCCGTGGCGGTTAATGGCTTCTGGCGTAGCGCTTTGACACTTCAGCAAGACCTCAACTCCACGTCACCCACGCCCCCGGCTGCACTGACTGGACGTCGATGGCAGTTCCCCGCGCCACCCTGACCAGAGCGTCCAGAGGATCGTCTACTTCCTGATACTCATCAACCCCCGATATGCCGTAGTGGATTGGGACGAGAAGCCGCGCGCCCAGGACGGTTGCGGCGGCGATGGCCTGCTCGGGCGTCAGAACGCCCGGCTGTCCGTTGACAGGCTTGCGCCATCCGAACCTGGCGCCGTTTATCGGCAGGAACGCCACATCGAAGGGTCCGAGTTGACGGCCGATCTTCCACCAGTGGCCGTGCCACATCGTGTCTCCCCCATGGAATATCCGGCGGCCGGCCGCCGACGCCACCCAGGAGACCTGGGTGTCGCCGTATCCGTCCGAGGCGGGCACCGCCGTGGCGGTGAAGTCACCCAACAACTGCGGCTCCCAAAGGCGTGCTGGCCGTGCCCGGGCACCTCCAGGGATGGGAAGCGGATGGGTTCCCTCGGGGTAGATGAGGCTCCCGCCGTTCCGCAGTGCCTGCGCCACAGCCCCGGCGTCGAAGTGGTCCGAGTGGACATGCGTCAGCAAGACCGTCGTGTCGCCCACCCCGCCCTCAACGGGAACCAGGACGTCCGGCAGTGCCCTGCCCCACTCCGCAGCATTGGTCAGGGGGTCGATCAGCAAGGTTGAGCCTGGCAGCTGCAGGCGAATGCCCGCCCAGGCAAGGCGCTGAATCCGCAGGTCGTCCGACGCTGGCCGTGCGACGGCGTGGGAGACCGGCAACAGCGCGGCCGTGGCGCCAGCGGCGAGGCCGGAGAGAAAGACGCGACGGCCCATGCGTGCGCCATCTGGCACGTCGCCGCTCATGCGACATCCGCCGAACGGGCCAGGTAGGTGTCCAGCTCAAAGATGCCCTGAACTTCAATGGCCTCCAGATTGCGCAGATGCCACGCCGTTTCGAACGCGCTTGCCTCGACGCCGGGCGCCAGGCAGTCCCCGATCCGAAGGGTGGCCAACCGGGACGCCAGCGATTCACCCTCGCCTTGCGCGCGTATCGCCACCACGTTCTGGCGGATCCGGTCCAGGTAGTGCAGTGCGTTGTCGAGCACGGCGGCGGCAAAGCAGCCCATGTGCCCGCCGACGACGGTGCCGCGCCCGAACTGCTTCACCCGACCAATGGCCGTTCGAATCTGGACCGGGTCGGCCTTTGAGAGGTAGACGATGTTCCCCACGATGTTGTCGCCGACGCAGACCAGGTCGGCGGTGGGAACATCCACGCTGATGTGATCCAATGTCTTGCCGGGATTGTGCAGCAGGCGAAGCTCATGGCGGCCCCAGCGGATACGCATCGCGCTGTCGAACACCACCTGCGGCTCGCGGTAGAACGCGTCAACTCGGCGGTTCTGTGAGAGAAAGGTGTGGCGGTAATTGCGGTGCCCGATGACCATGGCATTGGGGAAGGTCGAGAGCCCCGCGATGTGGTCGCTCATAAAATGGGTGGCGACGATGACGCGCACCGTTTTCCCCAGCTCGTCGCAGATCAGCACGCGCAACGCAGCCGCGTCGGCTGCGCTTCCCAGTGCATCCACCAGCAGCGCGTCGTTATCATCGAGGAACACGGTCGCAACGGATTGGTGGTCCGCGCCAACGCACAAGAACACGTCAGGCCCCAGCGGTTTCAGATGCACATCGGCTTCCCGTTGAATGGAGGCCGCCATGATTGACGGGTACGCAGACGGCGACAAACGAGAAGATTTGACCTTCAGATTACTAAAACTAACCTGATAAGATCGGTCAACCGTGCAGGTAGGAACGTCCGATGAAGCCTCGCCACGCCCCTCCCTTGAATGCGTTGAGAGCGTTTGAGGCCGCAGCACGATCCCTCAGCTTCCAGAAGGCCGCTACCCAGCTGTTTGTCACACCGGCGGCGGTGAGTCACCAGGTCAAACGACTCGAAGCCTATCTGGGCACCGAGCTCTTTGAGCGCGGCCACCGGGCCGTGACGCTCACCTCGCAGGGCGCCACCCTTGCGGCGTCCCTCGCCGAGATTTTCGGGATGCTCGATCTCGCACTGGACCGAGCCGCACCGGCTGAACCCGGCCACCTGCGCGTCAGCACCATGGAGTCTTTCGCCGCGAAGTGGCTGGCGCCCCGGCTTCATCGGTTCCACGACGCCCACCCGGATATCCACGTTCGGCTTTTGACGACCGATCAGCTGGTCGACGTTGGCCAGGACCAAGTTGATGTCGCGATCCGATACGGCCTGGGGACATACCCGGGCGTGCAGGTTGAGAAGTTGATGGACGCCCCTGTGTTTCCGGTGTGCGCCCCGGGCACGTCACGGAGGGATGGAAAGCCGATTGCATCGCCTGCCGATCTCGCCCATGTCGCGTTTATCCACGATCAAAGCGCTGAAGGGCGCCCGGGCGTTCCCGATTGGGCGGCCTGGCTGCAGGCGGCTGCCTTGCAGGGCGTATCCGCTAACGCCGGCCCCTTGTTTCCCAGTATCTATCTGGCCCAGGAGGCAGCGGTCAACGGGCACGGCGTTGCGTTGGGATTGGCTCCCCTGGTAGAAGAAGATCTGCGGCGAGGACGGCTTGTTAGGCCGTTCGACGGCAGCCTGCCTAATGCGTATGCGTTCTGGGCGGTCCGCCCGCTCGCCGCACGTCGTAAAAGCGCAACAGACGCCTTCTGTCACTGGCTGCAGGCGGAAGCCACCGGAACTCTTTCCTCACCCGCCTTGCAGCAGACCGGTGCCCCTTGACCCCTCGACAAATCAAGGGCCGGTCCGAAGCCGGTGAGCAGGCTCGGGGGCGCCAGAGTCAGGGAGCCGGGGCATCCGCTCCGGAGAGGAGGTGGTCCGTCACTACACCCCCATCACGCTCAGGCGGAGATGCTGCGTTTCAGCCCCCCCCCTGTTCAGGAGCAGCGATGCCCACGTCAGCATCCTTCGTTATCCGCTCCTTTGAAGCGATCTATGCCTCGTCGGGCGATGTGGAGCGCATCCTCGCCCTGACAATGAAGTGTGGCGAGTGCAAGGCGACCTCATCCTCAGGAACGGGCTCCCTGGTTCAATTGCCTGGCGGTGCACTGTTCCGGTGCGCCCATTGCGGTTGCCACCAAGCCGTCAGCAACGCTCGGCTGTCGGCCATCCAAGGCCCCACCGGTGGGGGGACGTCGGCGTCGAAGCCGCTTCCCCGAGAGGTGACTTCGGCACGCAAGTCCATCTGCGCCAGGGCGCCATCGCTGCCGCTTGCAATGACGAGGTAGCCACCTCATAGGGTGACCACAGCCAGTCGCTGGATCTTGGCGCGATTGGATGGCCTTCACTGAACGGAAAGCCCCGGACCCCGCGTTAGTAAGTTCCCTGTAAGTTCGGATGACCAAAGCTCGTAGCGTCCTCCCACGACGCTACTTTCATGCTCAAGTCCGTATTCGCCCTTCCGCTCCTTCTCCCCACCGTTGCCCTGGCCCAAGGCGTTTCCAGCAGCAGTGACTTGCTCGCCGATGCTCAAGACGACCGATGGTCCCTAGGCGTCGCCGTCTCTGTCCGCGATAGCCCCTATGTCGGCGAGGGCACCCGCGTTCGCCCCCTCCCCTTGGTGACCTTTGACGGGCAGCGCTTCTTTTGGCGCGGGCTGTCTGGAGGGGTTCACCTCATCCAGGGCGAGGCCTTCTCCTTGGATGCGGTCCTTTCTGGACGCTTCGACGGGTTTGACATCAAGGACCTTTCCCGCGCCGGCCTAGCCCGAAATGGCCTGGACGCGACTGCCTTGGAGGACCGCGATGACGGGCTCGACGCCGGCGTGGCCGCCAGCTGGCGAGGGCGGGCCGGGGAGCTGAAGGTCAGCGCCTTGGCCGACGTAACCGACACCAGTGGGGGTTACGAGCTTGCTGTGGACTACGGCTATGCCCTGCAATGGGGGCGCACCACGATCGTGCCTGGTGCCGGGGTTCGATGGATGTCCAAGGATCTGGTCAACTACTACTACGGGACCCTGGACGAAGAAATCAGTCGGGGCGTGGCAAGCTACCAGCCCGGCTCAGCGCTGGTTCCCCAAGTCAGCGTGGGCTTCTCCCGCCCATTGGGGGGCAAATGGCGGGTGCTCGGCGGCGTGGACTACAAGTTCCTGCCGAACGAACTGGTGGACAGCCCCCTTTTGGAGCCCGAGTCGAACGGGTCCGCCGGGGTGCGCTTTGGAATATCCCGGAGCTTCTGATCGTTCATACTAAAACCTGAGCCCCCATGGTCCCCTCCGTGCCCGCCCCGGCCGTTTCCAATCGAATTGCCTTGGTTGAGGATCATCCACGCTTGGCCAGCTTGGTCGAGCGTGGACTGGGGGCTGCAGGCATCGCCGTGGACACGTTCGCCACCTTGGAGGCCGCCTGGCACGGGCTGCTGCGCCTTCCTTACGCGCTGGCCATCGTAGATCGCGGGTTACCCGATGGCGACGGCTTGACCCTGATCCGAAGGTTGCGCGCGGCGGACAATCAGCTCCCGTGCCTGATGCTGACCGCCAAGGACGCGCTGCATGATCGCGTGGCCGGGCTGGACGCGGGGGCCGACGACTACCTGCCCAAGCCCTTTGCCATAGAAGAACTCACAGCGCGTGTGCGAGCGCTGATGCGACGGCCCGCAGAGTTCCGCGAGCTTCATCTCAGCTACCACGGTCTTCAGATCCTGCCCGAACTCAGCTGCATGCGGCACCATCAAGAGCAGATCAGTCTGGCACCGGCAGAGCTGCAACTCATCATCCTGATGGTGAGGGCCGCTGGCCAAGTGGTCCGCCGCACCGCACTGGAGGCTGCCGCTTGGGGCGTTTCAGACGCTGTCACCCCCAATGCCTTGGACGTCGCTTTGCACCGCCTACGGAAAAAGCTTGCTGCGATTGACGCCCCGCTTGCCCTCATCAACGTGCGCAATTTGGGCTTCTCTCTCCTCCCCTCCGATGCTGCCGCGTAGCCTGACCGCGCGCTTGATGATCGGCACCATGCTGGCGGTGCTGGTCGCCGCAATGCCTGCCATCTTGGTCATGCTCGCCATGACCTCTCCTAAGCTGCCTGAGCGCTTACTTCGCACGGAACTGCAAGAGGAGCTTGATCACCTGATCGAAGGAACAAGAAGAGATGCGAAAGGGAAGTTCTTCGTCGACTTGAAGCCACAGAACGTCAACGCTTACGACGCCATGACGAAGGACTCTGCCTATTGCATCGTCGATAGTGCCGGAAACACTGTCCTCCAAAGCTCGCCCGGCCCGGCCTTGGATGCCCTGACAGCGCTGCCTACAGGCTCTGACTCGATGATGGTGCCGAGCAATGGGACGGTCGTTCGTCTTCGAGTGATGCAAGGGCCAGTGGACCTCCAAGGCCATCGCTACGTTGTCCGGGTGGCGCGTAGTGATCGGCTCGTGCTGACACTCAGTGACTACGCGGGCACGCTCTACCTCAGGGCGGGCTTGACGACGCTGCTCTTGGCGCTCTTGACCTTCGCGATCGTGGTGTATTGGACCATCAGGCGAATGATCGCTCCTCTCAGGGAGGTCTCGGCGGTCGCCGCGCAGGTGAACCCCAGAAGTTTAGGAACCCGGCTCCGCAGCGAGGGGCTTCCCGCCGATGTCATTCCGTTGCTGGAGGCCTTCAATGGCGCCCTCGCCCGGCTGGAAAACGGCTTTCGGGTTCAACAGGAGTTCCTGGCTGCGGCGGCGCATGAACTGAAGACGCCCCTGTCCCTGCTAACCGCGGAGATTGAGCTGAGCAACGCGCCCAATAGGGAACTGCTGCTGCAGGACGCCGGGCATATGGCGCGCCAGATCCATCAGCTGCTGCATCTGGCGGAAGTGAGCGAGGCGCACAACTACAGCTTCGAGTCGGTTCGCCTTGCGGCGATCCTTCAGGATGCGGCCGACTACCTGATACGCATGGCCGAACAACGCACGGTGACGGTTGAAGTGAACGACCAATGCGGGCAAGTGCCGGTGCTGGCGGATGCGTCGGCAGTGTTTGTGCTGGCCAAGAATCTGATTGAAAACGCCATCCACCATACGCCCCTGGGCGGTCGAGTGCGCATCGAATTATTCCTTGGGGGCTTCTCCGTGCAGGACGACGGCCCCGGCGTAGCCCCTTCGCAGCAGCCCCTGTTGTTCAAGCGTTTCTGGCGAGCCAAGCCGCGGGACAGCATGGGGGCTGGACTTGGATTGGCGATCTGCTTGGAAATCTGCACCTCCCACGGATGGGCTCTCCGTTATGATGCACCCCAAGACAGAGGTGCGCGATTTGTCGTGGATACAAACCCGCCACTTGAGTCTCACCTCGACCTACCCACTGAGTATTCTCGGGCGACCAAGGCGGGAGTGTTAGCCCAAACGCCATGCGTTCCGTCCTGCCCGCCTACTAGAGAGAGAGCAACAGTGCCCAATACAGGTCGTTTCCACCTTCTGGATGTTGAAGGTCTGAGAAGTGAGGACGACCGACTCTTGGAGTTGACAAGGGTTTTTTGTCGCTGCCTTCAATGCAGTGCGGCGTTCACAGCCACGCCCGCTCAAGGGCTTGAACCCTTGGATGGCGGTGCCACGCTCCGTTGTCCCAAGTGTGGCGAGCACCAAGCCATCAGCCTAGTCCGATTTGAGGACTTCGCGCGCCGACATGGGACGAGCGCTTCTTAGGCCGACGTTGCTTACGCAGGTGGTCGCCTAGACTGGATTTGCCGGACCCGAGGGTCCACGGTTTGCACTGGATTGGGCTCGGTAGTCCAACGTCACGTCGTTGATCAGCGACGCTACCGCGGTCGCCAATCGCCTTCCGTCTGAAATGGAGCCGTAGAAGCGGATGGAGGCGCCGTCGACTTCCACCCCGGCCACGCCCAAGTCGTTCTTCAACGCATCAATACGCGCGTCGAACAGGGCAAGCCAGCTGGGATGCGGCGCAACGTCCAGCATGGCAATGATTGCCTCGTCTTCCGTTTGATCAACGTTTTCCTGTAGATCAGGGACGTCGAAGCCCAGAAGTCTGGGCGCACCGGTATCTGGGGATGCACTGGTCATGGTCGCATTATATCGCGAAGCGCTGACCTTTCCCTGGGTCATCGCGCCCCATTGGATTTCAGCTCAATGGGGCGCATGCCGAAGGGCTATCTCGGTTGCTTCACTTCAGCGGCGCATCGCTCTGTTGATACGTGCCGACGACGACGCCTTTTGCCAAGACGTGTCCCGCCGCGGCCTTAAGGACCTCATCCCGCGTCGCGCCCGGACGAACGTCGAGTGTCCTGTCCAGCGCCAGCACCTGGAAGTGATAGTGGTGTGGCGGGTCGCCCACCGGGGGCCTGGGCCCGTAGTAGCCTACGGAACCGCGGCTGGTTGCGCCTTGGAGGAGCCCTGCGGGGTTGGTCAGCCGGGGCTGGACTTGGACGCCCTCCGGCAAGCTGGTTACGGATGCGGGGATGTTCCAAGCGACCCAATGCACGAACGGCTTGATGGGCGTGGAGTCCGGGTCCTCGACAATAACCACGTAGGTCACCGCCTTCTGCACTGCATCCCATATCAGCGGCGGCGACAGCCCTTCGTGATACGCGCTGAAACGAGAGGAGAGCGCCTGACCGGCTTGGAAGGCCGGGGACCGGACGGCAACCGCGGTGGCCTGCGCCACGCGATCGAGGGCTAACGGGACGCCGTTTCCGGTCGCCACCTGCTTTTCAAGGGACTGCGCCGGGGGAGCAGCGGGGGCAGCAGGGGTGGCCTTTCCAGCGCTGTAGCTCACGCGGTAAATAACGCCGTTGGCGTCGTCACCCATCAAGAGTGCCCCGCCCCGCGTGACAGCCAAGCCCACTGGGCGTGCGAAATGGGTCCGGCCTTCATCGGTCAGGAATCCGCTGAGGAACGGCTCGAATGCGGTCGGCTGCCCGTTGCGGAACCGAATCCGCACCACCTCATAGCCCGAGGCCGGCTTCCGATTCCATGACCCCCGCATGGTGACGAACGCGTCGCCTCGGAAGCCGGCGGGATACTGGTTACCCGTGTAGAAGACCAGCTGCATGGGGGCCGCATGCGCGGTATAGCCCAAGACCATGGGTTCGCTCATCTGAGCCCACTGGGCCTTCGTGATTTCCCCAGGAGGTGTGCTCTGTGGATTCTGCCCATCCTTGCCCCAGATATGCGGCCAACCATACTGCTTGCCTTTGACGATGTGGTTGAATTCCTCCGGTTGAACGTCGTCGCCAAGGAAATCAATGCCGTGATCCATGCCCCACAGTTCGCCGGTCTTAGGATCCCAAGCGAAGCCCAAGGTGTTGCGCAGTCCACTCGCAAAGATCGTGCGGCTCTTGCCGTCCGGCGAGGCGCGCAACAGGGTCGCGTGCTCAGGATTGGATTCATTGCACGCATTGCACGAGGAACCCACGCTGATATACAGCATGCCGTCAGGGCCGAACGCCAGCGTCCGGTTGGGGTGCTGCCCACCGTCCGGGAGATCATTGATGATTCGCTCAATGGCTCCCAAAGACCCATCGGGGTTGAGAGGCGCCCGGAACACTTCGGTCGCCGTGGCCATGTAGAGGTGGCCGTCGCCGATGGCCAATCCATGGACACTCGGACGGTGAGCCACGGTCCGCGGGGCTTCATCCAACACCCCATCCTCGTTGGCGTCCTTTAGCAGCAACACGTCCCCTTGGTCACGGCGGGAAACGTAAATGTCGCCGCTGGGCGCCACGACAATGATGCGGATGTTCTGAAGATCCTTGGCGAAGGCTTTTACCTCGAAGCCTTGGGGCACCTTCAGGCCGGCGATGCGCTCGTCGGTCGCCGGAACCTTGTCGGGTTTGAACGTATTGACCCGGGCGGGGACATCCGTCCCGTCGCCCTGCTGAGCAAGGGCCGGCCACGCTAACGTCGTGAGCAGGGCGGCGCATACGAGGGTCCGTTTCATGGGCGGGCGTTCCAAAAGGTTAACCGGGACCTGAAGGATCGTGCCGCACCGATCAAGCGACCGCGAAAGCATTGCGAGCGCCGCGTGATCAGTCCATATTCCGAAGGTCTGAGTCCTGACGGCGTTTCACCCTACTTTTGGGAAGTTCCCGTAGACGTTGCATTAGCATCCGGGTCCGACGTCGCATCGGGCTTGTCCTTGCCAGAGTGAGCATGAACAGCGGCCGGGTCCTTGATCTGGATGACCCTCCCTTTTTGCCAAGCATCCGCTCCTGCATCGATGGGGGGCGCGACGATGTCGGTACGGCGCTTCCGCTTGTCCTCACTACTGACGCCCAACCTTGCGTCACGGGCAGCGACCATGGCTGGGTCCGCCTGGCCGTCTGCGGTGAACCCCATCATCAATTGGGGCATGCCTCGGGGCAGATCCTTGTCCAGGTCTGTGTGCCAGGTGTGCCAGGTCTTGCCATACGTGTGGATGAGCTTATCCATCAGCGCATGCTCGGCCACCTCGGGAATCCCTGGCGCAATGAGCTGACCCGATTTCACCTCTTGAACATGGCTGTGCCACAGCGCCTTTTCCTGCTCAGGGAGGCCTGCAAACAGCTTCTCACTGATGATGTATTCCACCCCCATCAGCTTGGCGTCTTTCACATTGCCGTCGTAGATCGTGCACTGGATGACATCCTCGTTGAGGATGGAGCAGTAGTGGTGCGCTTCCATCTGGACCTTCATCTGACCGTTGTAGAAATGGAAGCCGTCCAGATAGGCGTTGATGGCGTCGACCGGAGGCCGGTCCTGCAGCACCGCGGCGCCAGCGTCCAGCGCTTTGGTCTTCGCGGTTTCTTCGGTCCCCGGCGCTTGGACGCTGGACTCTGTGTTCCCGCCCCCGCACGCAGACAGGACAAACGCGACGGCGGCGCAAACGATGGATCGACGCATAGTGATTCCTCCTGAAAAGCGACGGCAGCTGGTAAGTGGGATCAGTCGTCCTGCGCCCACCGTGCCAGATTCTGTTGGATTGATTCGATACCTTCCCAAGGGTCCTTGCGCCTGCGTTTGAGCTTGGCGGGAACGTCCTTCATGGTGAAGCTATCGGCCCGGGTGAGCTTCGACAGCTCACTCCACGCGATGGGCATTGCCACGGGCGCGCCTGGCCGACCTCGCAAGGAATACGACGCAACAGCGGTGGCACCCCGCCCGTTGCGCAGGTAGTCAACGAAGATGCGTTTGTTTCGCAGGCTTTTCGTCGACGTAGCCAAGAATCGCTGCGGCTCGGACTGTGCCAGGGCGTCCGCGAACCCATGGGCAAACCGCTTGGTGAGATCCCAATCGCATCCGGGATTCAGGGGCACCACCACGTGCAAGCCCTTGCCTCCGGAAACGCGTAGGAAGGACTCCAGCTCCAACTGCTGAAGGAGCTTCCGAATGTCGGTGGCGGCTTTCTTGATCTCCGAGAACGGCACGTCCGGGCCTGGGTCAAGATCGAACACCACGCGATCAGCGCAGTCGGGCGAATCGGCGCGGCTGCCCCAAGGGTGGAACTCCAAGGCGTTGAACTGCACAAGCTCCAAGAGGCTGGCAGCGTCTTCGACCACCAGGTAGTAGGCATTGATCCCACTATCTTCCTTGAGCTTCACCGAGATGACCAACTCCAGACCCGCAGTGTGATGTTTTTGGAAGAAGCACGGCCGGCCGGTCCCAGCTGGGCAGCGGATGATCGACAGTGGACGCCCAAGGATCTCAGGCAGCAGATGGTCCATGACCGCGCTGTAGTAGTCCCACACATCCTGCTTGGTGGCCCTGATGTCGGGAAAGATCACCTTGGACGGGCTGGAGAGCTTTGGGGGAACCCGCTCTCCAGCATCCGCCCTGCCCTTGCTGTTCGTGGATTTGACGGCAACACCGCGCTCGGGTTCGGTGACGGCTTGCTTCCCGCGTTTGTTCGGCTTGGCAGATGCAGCACCGCCGCCGGAATCGTTGCTCCGATCCGAGTCCTTCAGATCGGCTACGTCCTTGTCGGGCCGCACCGCTTTCAGCGACGCTTGGCGCAGCAATTGTTGCCCGCCAATGCCTCGGTAGAAGACCTCGACGACAAACCGGGGTGCAAACCAGGTGGCGGCCCGCAAGTCGGTCTCTGTCGTTGGGACATGGGCGGTGGGCTTCTTCCCGCCGGCGGTGCCGATCAGCGCCGTCAGCTCCCCGATCAGGGTGTCCGAAAACCCCGAGCCGACGCGCCCCACGTAGAGCCATCCATGCTTGGGGTCGGGCTTGGCCAGTAGCAACGATCCGAAACCGGTGCGGCTTCCTTTGGGCGCGGTGTAGCCGACCACGGCGAATTCGTCGCTGGCCAACTGCTTGGTCTTCTTCCAATCCTCGCCCCGGCCGCCGTGGTAGCCGCGATCGGCGCGCTTGGAGATGATGCCCTCGAAATGCTGCTCACCCGCCAAACGGTAGGCCGCCTCCCCATCGCCGGCGATGTGCGAACTCATGGCCAGATGGGTCGGGGCTCCCTTGAGGACTTCCTCCAAGAGCGCCTTTCGTTCCAGCAGCGGAGCATCGGCGATGTCCACGCCATTGATATGCAGAAGGTCAAAGAGCGCATAGGACAGCGCACCCTGGCGCTCCCCAGATAGGGTGGCTTGAAGTAGATTGAAGTCTTCCTTGGTCCCGCGCCCCGCGATCAGCTCCCCGTCCAGGGCCGCGGACTTCAACCCCAAGGCAGCAATGGCGTCACGGATCTCCGGGATCTTGCTGGTCCATTCCAACGCGTTGCGCGACCACAAGCGAACCTCGCCTTCCGCCACCGTGGCCAGGATCCTGTAGCCGTCCCATTTGATCTCATGAACCCACTGCTCGCCCTTTGGGGGCGATTCGCCCAGCTTGGCCAACTGGGGTTCGAACGGGCCCTGGGGGGCCTCGGCCCTTTTACCACCGGTCAGCGCCGACGCCCTCTTGGCCCAATCCACGCGTCGAGCGGGTTTTGCGAGGGGGATCGCCTTGAGTCGCTTCTTGTCGGGCTTCCCGCTGCCGGCCCGTTTGAGGTCTGCGGCAGGGGGCACGGCGACATCCCCCAACAGGTCATCGGCCTCGACCTGGCTGGCGTAGGCATCGTCCTCCTTGAAGAGAAGCCACTGCGGCTGGCGCGCCGGCTTGCCGGATCGAACCAAGTGCCATCCGCCTTTGAGCTTGGATCCGAACATTTCGAAGCGCAGGTGCCCTTTGGCGAGTTGGGCCTCGGGATCCCCTTCGGTGGCCCAGACCCCGTGATCGAACTGAGCAACATGACCGCCGCCATACTCGCCTTTGGGGATCTCGCCCTCGAAACCAGCGTAGTCGACGGGATGGTCTTCCACCTCGACAGCCATCCGCTTGACCTTCGGGTCGTAGCTTGGCCCTTTGGGCACAGCCCAACTCTTGAGAGCGTCACCGACCTGTAGACGAAAGTCGTAGTGGCGCCGGCTGGCGTGGTGCAATTGCACGACAAAGATGGCTCGCTGCCCGGCGGGTAGTGCCTTGCCGGGTTCGGGCTCTTTGGTCTTGCTGAAGCTGCGCTTGCGGCGGTATTCGGTGAGGGACATGCCCCGCGCCCGTCACTTGCCCAGGTGGTTACGAACCGCAGCCGATGTGGGACCGACGGCCTTGACCGCCTCTTTGAGCTGAGCAGCCGTGATGCCCAACGCCTTGGTCCAATACTGGACCTCGTAGTCTTCGTTGACATTGATCCGGTCGCGATCGGGCGTTCCAGTCTTCTTTTTCTCGTCGCTCATGGCGCTGTAACTCCTTGGCAAGTAGCCCGTTTCTAGCCCTGCGCCCGTCGGGTCCCCGTGAATTGACGTTGCCCACCCCTTCACACCTACTCCTCCGGCAGCCCGTCGCCACTTCGCTGCATCCATAAGGTCCTAGCTCGACTAGACACACCAGCAGGCAAGGGCCGGGCAAGGGCACTGCTTAAAGGCTTGGTGAGCGTGGCACTTGCAGACGATCGACCAGTTCGGGGCAGAAGGCGGGGCATGCTCCGCGAAAAGATCTCGGGGAAGATGACTATTCGGATGGAGCGATCTGGTCGCCGCAGGTTAATGCATCGCTTCCGAAATTCAGCCCGCCTGGACTGTAGCAAGCATTCCGCTTACCCGCCTCGCCGCGCTTGGGGGGTCTAAGGCCACGCCATGGATATAGACGAAGTAGCCATCAAACTTCGCCGACGCTACTTGCATCCCTTCCGCGCGAGACATCTCCCTCTTGAGGGCCTTCAGCCACCGCCTAGGCACCGGAGCGTCAAGCTCCACCACTACGCCAGCGCCTCCCACCTCAACCGGCACTGCTTCGACGCGCACGACTTTTGGCGTTGGAACAGGCTTAGATGTCGCGACCATGGCTGCTTCCTTCGGATAGAAGGAGGAAATTATGTGCAATGAACGCCAATGCCGCGTTAACCCACAACGCAGCCGACCTTTCGGAGACGAAAAACACCGGCAGCCTCGGGGTAAGCGGCCTACATCCAATGACGTTGCGGCGTGCGCGTCGCGTGAGCCAGAGAACGTCCACTGCCTTAATGTGCGCCATTCAGGCAGACCTGCGCGCCCTCTTGACCGGTGTCTTCTTGGGAGAAGCCTTCTTGAGGGAGGCCTTCTTGGCGGCCTTCTTTTGCGGCGCACCCTTTTCCTCCTCCTTTCCCGATTTTGCTTGAGCCTTGGAGGCCGTCTTTACGGGAACACTCTTGGCGGGCGTGCGCTTGTTCGTCTCCAGGCTTTTCTGCAAGAGAGACATGAAATCAACCACGTTCGTGGCGGTGTCTTCTTGATGCGCGGGTTCTTCAAACTTGGTTGTGGCGCCTACATCTTTGACCCGCTTTTGAATGATTGCCGAAAGCCTTTCGCGGAACTCGTCGTGATAGCTGTCCGGGGCCCACTTACTGGTCATCGAGTTGATCAACTGCTTAGCCATCTCCATTTCTTTGGGAGCGATCCTGTAATCACCCGTCTGTCCAGCCGGCAACTTGTAGTCATCCGGTGCTACCAATTCCTGAGGATATCGAAGCAGGATGAGGACCAAGGCGTCACCTTCAGGCATGACCGCGCACAGGTATTCGCGGGTGCGAATCACCACTCGGGCGATGCCGACCTTTCCTGTGTCCCTCAGCGTTTCCCGAAGCAAGACATAACCCTTCTCGGCCTTCTTCCCCGGGACTAGGATGTAAGGTTTTTCGAAGAACCGCAGACCGATGCTGGATGCGTCGACGAACGCCTCTACGTCCACAGATTCGTGGGTCTCCGGGGCCGCAGCGGCAATGTCTTCCTTCTCCACGACAACGTAGCTTCCCTTGTCGTATTCAAAGGCTTTGACAATGTCTTTCCACGGTACTTCTTCGCCGGTGTCAGCGTTTACCCGCTCAAATCGAATCGGCTTCTTGTCTCGGGAGTCGAGCATCCGGAAGCTGAGATCAGTTCGGCGCTCCCCTGACATCAGCGATACCGGAATGTTGAGGAGACCAAACGACAGCGATCCACTCCAGATAGGCCTGGCCATAGCAATCCTTGTGGCCGTGGTCCGGTCGTTCCCTCCTTCTATCGCCCCTACCGTCGCGTATCCGTGAACGGTGCGCCAAGGCGTGGCTCACCGCAGAAACCAGCCTTGCCGAGAGGGCGGCAAGAGCGGGCGTTTGACTGGCCACTCCCGCAGACAGATCCCTGGAACGGACCACCTTCCTGAACTGTCGCGATCCACGTGCCAGTCATCGCTTTCCAAGGTCTCTTCCAAATCGCTTGAGCAGCTCACGGCTTGGTAGATGGCGTCTGCTACTGCCTCCATCTCGTGGTCAAATCAACGACAACCGTCAGGCGAGACCTTCGTCGGCCCGTCCCCTAGTCCCGGGAATCCGGGCACCAACTCCTGAAGATGCTCCGCTGCGTCACGCACCGTAAGACAGCGAAAACCCTTCATTGAGGCCCAGATCTCAAGTCGACGCACGATGGCAGGAGTCATGCCCCGGCCCTCATTCCGCTCAGGAGTTCAGCCTCGTTCCTCGGCCGTCGCAGTCAGGCGATAGCAATGGAAAAAACCCTTAATTCGCGGTTCGGCTGCTGTGAACCGTGACGTGGCGCACCCGGACCTGAACTATTTAGGTTCTTGCCTTTTCTTTGCCATAACGCTCACCAAGCGAAGACGAGAGAGTTCCTATGGTCCTTCCACCACCCCTCGATGAATGAGCACATGGGAAACGTCTTTTTTAACCGGGTTGCTTGCAGTGTTTCCAAGGCTTCCGGATCGCTGAGTGCATTTGTAGCCGCCTTGGGTGTTGTCGTCGTATGGGCAGGGAGCGGCCCGCTGTTTCGTTTCAACAACACGTGGCAGCTGGTCATCAATACGGGCACGACGATCGTAACGTTCCTGATGGTTTTCCTGATCCAACACACCCAAAACGCAGACACCGCGGCCATTCATATCAAGCTTGACGAATTGATCCGCGCCACGCACAACGCGAACGACGAACTGCTCAATCTGGAGGAAATGGACCAAGACAGGTTGGAGGAGGTCCGCCAGCGTTACGAGCAGCTCGCTAAGACGGCCGCTCACCTGAAAGCCAAGAAAGACCGCTGCATGCCTGGGGCGTGCGAGGAAGAGGAACCCGCCGGTGTGTAGTCCCCCTTCACGCCAACCCGATCGAAACTAACGTCGCGAAGCATAGCGTCTAACACCCACCCACTCTAGGAACCGCTGACATGGCGATTAAGACTGCCGAAGACCTCTTCATCCACGATTTGTCTGACATCTACAGCGCTGAGAAGCAGCTCACCAAAGCCCTGCCTCGCTTCGCTCGTGCGGCCTCCAATCCGGACCTCGCTGCCGCCTTCGAGACTCATCTGGAGGAAACGCAAGGGCAGATCGAGCGCATCGACAAGGTCGTCGAACTGCTGGGCATCCGTCTCAAGCGCATCAAGTGTGCCGCGATGGAGGGGCTTGTCGAGGAAGGCAAAGAAGCGATCGACAGCATTGAAGAAGGACCGGTCCGCGACGCGGCCTTGATCGGCGGGGCGCAAAAGGTGGAACACTACGAAATTGCCTCCTACGGCACCATCGCCGCGTTGGCCAGGCAGCTGGGCTATAAGGCCGCGATTCCGCTTCTTCTCGAGACGCTTGAAGAAGAGAAGGCGACCGACGAAAAGCTAACCCTGCTGGCGCAGTCCGGCGGGAACGCGGCTGCTGCGGCCGCCTAGTTCCGAGCGCTGCCGCACCGCTGCGGCAGCATTTCGTGCTGCCTGCACTTTTCAGGAGTCAGCCGTGGAAAGAGATCAAGAAGACCCACCTCTTCCGGGGGAAAACAACCCCAGAGAATCGCCTGCGGAGCAACGAGTCCGAGAGGCGCGCACTCACCGCAACCATGGAGAAGCGCTGGAAGAGACGTTCCCGGCAAGTGACCCTATTTCACCGTTTGTGCCCGCCAAACCACCGGCGGACGACAGCGCCTCGGACTCCTCTGACGCTCACCGCCTAAGTGGGGACCCGCCTAGCCCTGGCAAGGGCGTCAAGGGCAGTGAAACCGGGTCGGGGAATGCTTCCGATCCATCGGGCAGCACCCAGCCGAACTTCGGTGACGTCGGTAGCTCTGGAGGAACGCCAGGCTTTGCAGGTTGATTAGAAAAAAGGCGACGCCGGGGTGTAGCCTTTTCGTTCAGTCCCCTGTTCCATCGGCTCCATACCTCCCCCACGGTCTGGCAGACGCACAACATTAGGCACTACTGGCCATGTGGAAAAGAAACGGTTTATCGATAGTCCTGATCCTATTACTCATCTGCTTCTTGTTGGGACAGATCTGGACCGGCTTCTTGGCACACAATGAAGAGCTCAAGGAGGCACACAGGCCCCTGTTGGGGCTATGGGAGTATCTCCACAGCGGTCACTTCGTTAGCGCCACGTTCGAGAATTGGGAAAGCGAGTTCTTGCAGATGGGGATGTATGTCCTTTTGACTGTAAGCCTTCGCCAGAAGGGGTCGGCAGAATCCAGGCCCCTCTCTCCCGATGAGGAAGAAGAGCGTGTTGAAGATGGGCCCACGCCATGGCCGGTGCGGCGCGGGGGAGCGTGGAAGGCTCTCTATGGGCATTCTTTAGCTATCGCCTTCGGGCTTCTGTTCTTAATGAGCTTCTCTCTCCACTTGGCCGGCAGCTGGCGCGCTGAAGTTGACGAGATGGCCTCCAAAGGACTTCCGCCTCCCACGTGCTGGGAACACTTGTGGAGCAGCAGTTTCTGGTTTGAGTCGTTCCAGAACTGGCAGAGTGAGTTCTTGGCAGTGTTGTCATTGGTGATATTGACAATTTTCCTTCGCCAAAAGGATTCACCTCAGTCTAAGCCGATGGCTGCTCCCCACAGCCAAACGGGCGATTGAGCGGCTCCGGGAGCCGCGCATGAAGAAAACGACGCCCGCCCTGCTCATCGTTGACATGTTCAGTCGATTTGACTTCCCGGAGGCCGACTTGATTGCGAGCAGCGCGCTGAGCGCTTCAAAGGCCATCGCCCGCCTCCGGCAGCACTTCAAAGACGAGGGCGATCCGGTTATCTACGCCAATGATAATTTTGCAAACTGGCAGATGGACTTCAAGGATTTGGTTCAAGAGTGCTTGGCTGCGGACGGCGTCTCGGCGAAGATTGCAACTCTGCTTCGCCCTGCTCCTGATGATTACTTCGTTCTGAAGCCCAAGCACTCCGCGTTCCTGGCAACCCCCTTAGCCGTCCTTCTCGCAAAGCTGGGATGCAATCAATTGGTGGTGTGCGGGATGGCCGCAGACTCCTGCATTGCCTCAACTTGCTTTGACAGCAACTCCCGGGAATACGAGACGGTTGCCGTTCCAGAGGCAATCGCGGGCATCGGAGCAAGGAAGGCGAGAGCGCTGCAACTGCTGGAGGACTCTCAGGCAGCAAAGGTGGTGCCGATAGATCGCTACCTCCTCGGTTAGAGTCCTTCAGCCGCAGCCCAAGACGCCCTGCCCACGCGACCAATGCTGGCTTGCACTGAGAAGTGTCGGCGACTCACTGGGAAAGAACCTCTCCTATCCGAGAAGGGACTTGGGCGTTCATTAACGATGCGCTTGATGGCGGCCACAGTCGGTGACACATTTTCCATACGACACGGGAGCTTGCAGTTGGCGTTCGAAGAAAAAAGCCCTAGCCTAATGACGGACCTGAGCATGGTGGCACAGGGTTTTCGTCCCTCCCCTTCGCGGGCGACTGAGCTCGTGGATGCAGGCTTTGTATGGGTAATGATTGCCAAACCGCCACAGCTCGGCCTTACCGCCTTGGACAAGACCACGCTGATCTCCCTCGTCTGCGACGACGCCCTACTTGACCCCGCAGAGCTGGCGACGGCGGCTGAACTTTTGACGCCCTCCGTGACTGACTTCGCGTCTGACACCGCGTTCTTGGATGAGCTTGAGTCGCGGGCCCGATCAAGTCCAAAAATTCGCCCTACTCTCGAAAAGGGCGTCTTCTTGCTGTGGTTGCTAGCCGACATGCCCAGCACAGCGCCCCCCTCCGGTCCCCGTCTAGCTGCCAAGCACGAATACCCGTCGCCCATGCCCTTTCCCCGTAGTCACCGGGTCTGCTAGCTTGGATACCCCCGAACGAGGAACGCTGCAGTGGATATGGCTTGTAACCCGCCGGAGCGTAAGCAGTTCGGTAGTCTTCTGCTCGTCGACGGGCACACACTGGTGGCGGAGGGGATCGCAAAGTTACTGGAAAGCCGGTTCTCACGCATCTGGATTGCTTCAACGGCGCCGCGCTTCCAAGAGCTTGTCAGCCGAGTCCGCCCGACCTTGGTGATAACCGATCTCTACTTGCCTGGCGCCAGTTGCATAGCTCTGATGGACAGGACGCTGCAGCAGGAGGGGGCGCCGGCCTTCATGTTTCTCCTAGCAGAGGCCGGCCCAGACACTGTGACCCAGGCGATAGCGACCGGCGCGAAGGGATTTCTACACAGGCGCTGTAGCAGCGAAGAGCTGTTTCGCGCGATCGATTGCATCATGGACGGATGCACGTATGTAGCAGCGAGCTTTCTTGCCTCGCAGGCGGAAGCGGAAGCTGCAGCTCCCAAGAGGCGGCAGGCGATGCTGACCGCCAAGCAACTGCAGGTCCTGGAGCACGTGGCTTTGGGCATGAGGGCCCAAGACGTCGCGCAGAAGCTTCATCTTTCCACGCGCACGGTGGAATCCCACAAACGCGCCATTATGCGTCAACTGAATGTGGGCAACTCGCTGGAGATGGTTCGAGTGGCCCGGGAAGACGGAATCCTGACTTGAGCGTTCCCTAATACAGAAAAGGCTCGGCCTGAACGGCCGAGCCCTTGTCTCATCAACGTTTCGGAAGCTTACTCTTCCTCGTCCTTGCCGCCCTGCTGGCCAGACCGCTCGCGTTTGTCGTTCTGGCCCTGCTGCTGTTGACCCTGGCGCTGGGTATCGCGATCCTGTTGCCCCTGTTGCCCCGGCTGGTTCTGCTGACCCGGTTGGTTCTGACCGGGATTCGGATTCTGCTGATTCTGATTGCCCATGATCATTCTCCATGTTCGGCATCACCATGAAGCCGGTGGGCAAACCCTACCTTGCTATCAGTTAGGTTTCCGTAGCCGGACACATGAACGCCTAGACAGGCCGCGCACCTTCCTAACTCGTTCACCAGGCGAACGGGATGGGCTTTTACGTTGTCGGTGGGGCTTGGGCGGACCAGAACTCGGCCAGCAGACGCAGGCCCGGGTTGTGCTCAGCATCCTCTTCCAAGTAAGGGTGACAGCGCTCGCTCCAGCGTGCGGCTTCTATCTTCTGGATCATGGAGGCGTCGGCATGCCGGCAAGCCATCGACCAGTTCCAGAAGTAGCGTTCTGGCACTTCACCACTGGTGAGCACCCGGATATCTGCATGCCGCTTAGACTTCTTTATGCGGTCAAAAACCGAGGCAACTCCCTCCTCGGGGCCTTCCAGGTATTGGAGAAACGTTGTGCCGTCGTAGAGCAGCACCCCCGTCACATCCGCCATTCGATTCTGGGCCGACGCGTCGACGAGGATCTCTTCCAAATCCGAGTTGTCGAGATTTGAAGAGGAGCGGCTGGCGTAGGCCAAGGCGTAAATAGGCGGGCTGTCGGTCATCCCCCCTATGATATCTCAGCGACTTCGGCCAACGGAGCGGAGTCTGCTGCCGACGAATGGAACGCTGAATTGTTCACATAGGAGCCATTATACGATTGATCGGGCCCGCGAAAGGTTGATCATAGCCAGGGGTGCCCATTGGTTGAGGGCTGAGCGCCAGGATGAACAGACAGAGGAGATGCCGACGTGCTTGTCACTGAAAGATTCATCATCACCAATGTCACCGAGGCAAAGCGTTTGACGACCAGTGCAGTTGCTGAGCAGCCCGTATGGCCTGGGGCTGAAAGCATGGACATCGAGTGTCTGTCCTGCCACGGTCGCTGGGTGGCAGTGCTGACCGGGGTAGACGGCTTCGACCGTCGAGAGGGTGCAACTATCGTTTGTTGCCCAAAGTGTGGGGCATCCGAACCGGTGCCGGACGTCGCACTCCAGGACGAAGCGACACGGTAGTTATCATAACTAGCGGGGTTGGGCCCAACTCATCCGGATTTCATGGGCTGTGGTTCGAATTAATGATATAGAGCTAACTTACCGTCGAATGGTTGCCGCGCAGTTGCTATGAATGTGCCTATCACCGAAGCTCAGGAACGGATGGCCGTTTTGGGAGCGATGCATGTTTTGGACTCGGAGTCCGGGCCATCCTTGGATCGCATCACCTCGCTGGCCACCTTCGCCTTCAGCGCTCCAGTAGCGTTCGTTTCAATTGTCGGAGACGACAAGCAGCGATTTATTTCCCGAATCGGCTTGCCGGTCGGAGAGACGGATATACGGTTCTCCATCTGCGCCCATGCGATCGCCTGCAACGAGGTGATGGTCGTCCCGGATCTTCGGGAGGACCCGCGCTTTGAAAACAACCCCTTGGTCGTCGCTCCGCCGCACTTGCGGTTCTACGCCGGAGCACCGCTTGTGGCGAAGAACGGTGTCGCTATAGGCGCCATGTGCATCATGGACACGAAGGTGCGCGAATTCTCAGAGCCAGAGCGCACTCAGCTGTCCACTCTGGCGCAGTTGGTGATCGCGCAACTTGAACTGAGGAACATGTCCGGACGCCTGGAACCTGTCAGTGGAATCCCCAATCGACACCAGTTCCAGATTGACTATGCCGGCCTGGCAGAGAGGCACAGCGGGCGGCGAATGTTCGCGGTTCTTTTGGACGTGTTTGATATCCCCCGCGCCAATGAGGCCGGCCAAGCCCTGGGCATGCGGCCGTTGGAGGTCTTGATTCGCCGAGCAGGCGTCCGGCTCAAGCTAGCGCTTGAAGGTTTGGCGGACGTCTACCACGTCGGAGTAACACGCTTTGCGTTCTTGGTCGACCTACCCAGTGCAAAAGAGATGGAAGTACTGATTAACGAACTTCGCCAGCGCATGTCCCGGCCGCTGATGGCAGCGGCAGTTCCAATGTCTCCGCGCTTTCACGCAGGAATTTGCGCCGTGACTTTAGGCGAAGACACCGGTGACGATGTGATTCGTAAGGTATTGATCGGGCTGCACGAATCCTTCGAAGCGCGGCAGCCTTTCGCCTGGTATTCCGAGCAGCGAGATAATCACATGCGGCGGGGATACCGCTTGGCCGCAGACGCGGAGCGCGGGCTCCGGAAGGGCGAGTTTTACTTGGAGTATCAGCCGCGCTACCGCACGTCTAACCTTCAGCCCGTATCGGCGGAGGCATTGCTCCGCTGGACGCACCCACGCCTGGGGCCGGTAAGTCCAGGAGAATTCATCCCGATATTTGAGCGGACCGCCTTGA
This sequence comes from Stenotrophomonas sp. 364, assembly GCF_009832905.1. Classification (NCBI taxonomy): domain Bacteria; kingdom Pseudomonadati; phylum Pseudomonadota; class Gammaproteobacteria; order Lysobacterales; family Lysobacteraceae; genus Stenotrophomonas; species Stenotrophomonas sp. 364. Next base: position 985,024 of record NZ_CP047135.1, on the reverse strand, counting down.
TGGAGGCCGTCACCCCGTGGGTGCTCGATGCCGCGCTGGATCAACTGGCCGCATGGCGCGCTGCACGTCACTATTTAGGCCTCTCCATCAATCTGTCCGGCGCTGATCTTTCCTCTGAAGACGCTTGGAATCGACTTCGTTCAAAGCTTGAGGCGCGTCGCCTACCCTTTGACTGCATTGAAATTGAAATTACGGAAGGCGAGTGGCTACGCGCCGACTCGGTCGCTGGGCGTCAGATCAGGGCGATGGCGGAAGCCGGCATCAAGGTTGCGATTGACGACTTTGGGAGCGGCTACAGCAATTTCGGCTACTTGTCTGATCTGCCTATCGACACCATTAAGATGGATAAGTCCCTGATCGATAATCTGGAGACCGATCCAAAGGCCAAGCCCAAGGTCATGGCGATCATCAACTTGGCTCGCGAGCTCGGTTACCACACCGTGGCAGAAGGTGTGGAGACACCAGCTCAGCTCTGTTTTCTGCAGGAGCACGGATGTGATCAGATCCAAGGCTACCTCCTCTCGCGCCCCCTCAATCCCGAGGCGCTGCTTCAGGTTTTCAGTGGCCGAGGAACCGGAGACGTTGAGGACACGCCCCCTGTGACTTGTTAGGGCCTCCATGCGGCCGGGAGGTCGGTTTCGTTTCCGTCGTGGACCTTTCGCAGCAGCGCCCTGCCCTAGAGCTGCAACGCATGCGTCGCAGCAACCTCCGTGAAACGCTGGTCCGCGATATGCGTCGGCGTTTCCTTATTGCTGGCCGCTCTCGGCTTCATAGCTGGCCGCGAGCCGCGACCAGAATCCCTTGCGGAGGAGATCAGTTGCGCAACACGGTGGTGAATGGCGGAGTTGCTGCCCGCGCCAAAGCCCACGAAGAAAAGCCAATACCGGTCCAAGCGCACTTCCACCTCCTCCATGCCTGGGGTCGAATCGACGGTATGGCAGAGGCCTTCCACCCACTCGGCTGGCCGTTGCTGATCGAGCTGGGCAATAGCAGCCACTTCGCCAGCATCTAGGCCCATCACTTCGATGCGCACAACTTCGGGAGCCGGAATGCTGGTGACCATGGGGTGCCTCTGTGGATCTTTGGCCGGAGTATCCACAGTGATCGCCAAGGGCACGTCAACTCTTCGTGACCGCTGCATGAGCGCGCCGTTGGTCTTGCTTCCCTCACAGGGACCTATCTTACGCTGCCTGCTCCTTGAGCCAGGCAACCACGGTGCAATCGGCATGGCCCGTGCTTCAGAGGTCGGGTCCGGACGGAAAATCCAGTAGGCATTGGGAGGCACGCACCTCCTTAAAGCCAAAGGTCCTCAACAGGGTCCCTTCCACTACGCCAATTGACCGCGGGCAAGCGACTCCCCATGTCCCAGCTCAGCTGAGCGAAGCACAAGATCGGAAGATGCGAGTCGAGCTCCGCTGGCGAGCGACAAGGTTGAGGGGCCATATGTGCGACGTCACTGCTCCCAGCTTGCGGAAGGAGCCCGGTCATGAAGCAAGGTCATCGCGAGCACGCAATCGACCCTCGGGACAGTGGGCTGATTGCCCAGAGCGCTGGGCTCATAGCCGGATAAAGGAGTTCGTCCGGAAGGGGTCTCTATCCATCCGGACCGCCAAGTCGACACCTTGGAACGAGTTGCCCACCCGCTTGTTCACCAGTACGGACAACTCCATTCTTGGGTGAGCGCGCGCGAAGGCGGCCGCAGCAGCAGCCACCGGGTAGCAAAAGGACGGAATCGGCGGAGTCCGCCTTGCCAGCCGCCCCGACCGCGGTGGGCGCCTTGACGGTGCCTGCGCTACGGCCGCTCATTGCGGACGCCTTCCGTTCGTTCGACATCCGCGCGGCCGATTTGGACGGCGCAATGGAGCTACGGCTCAGCGAATTTCTGCATGGTCTCGAGGATTGGATACGGCGTCTGCGACATGCTCTTCGACCGACTGAGTAACCAGAGGCCGGCCCGCGATAGAGAAGGAGGGCTGCCAAAGAGGGGCATCCTCAAACACGCAGCAACCGAGCTTGTGGAATTAAGCGCCATGGAGCGGCGGCAGCCAACCAAACTGCAAGGCGGAGAGTGAGACTCCTGTCCAACGCCATAAATATGAAAAAAGACCGGCGGAGGATGGTCATGGCCGCCAAATGACCCCGCACTGCGCAAAAGACGCAGTCGCCAAGCTACCGGTCGATTCCTTTCGTGTTTTGGCGCGTATCCCGTATGGCGTCCCTCGCGAGAGCCTCCGCTGCCAAAAGCGAGTCCTTCAAAGACGGGAACGGCCGCCTCAAGTCCAGAAGAGCGCGGCCCACGTCCGGAGTTACGGCGAGCAGCACCCATCGATCAGGAGCGTCTTGCCAAACTTCGGCCAAGTACCCTGTGTCCTCCGTCGCCAAACGAACGGAGTAAAACCGTTCATCGGATTGATCTGTCGCCAAGCGGCACCCTCCACGCCTAATTTGGCCAACCCCGACCTGGGTGCCGGCGTATTACTCGACTGATTGTATCGACCAAGTGGTCTGTCCCAACACATCGAGCACTGTATCCGCTCTGCCGGCGGCGTCCCAGATGTTAAGCAGGCCTTTGTTGACCTCCGCCGCCACCTTTTCTAGCTGAACCAAATTGTGGAGTGGTCGGAAGCGCCGCTGGACCGCCGCATGGACATCGAAGCTGGGATCTGCGTCCTCATCCACCGAGACGTTCTCATCTAGCGGTACCGGGGTAGTGCTTGGAGTCAGGAGCTGTTTTTTGGCTTCAAACAACGCGCCGAGGTGGGTCCAAGGTTCTTGGTTATAATCCACGTCCACACCAACCTCGTGGCCAATCAGTTCTAGCTTGCGGAGCACGGTCTTCTCGACAAGGGGCTTAGCTCCTGAAGCCCAGCGATCGGGGAACAAATCAGGCCCCAGGACTTGGCAGAACGCCTCGACCGCGAAAGCAGTCAGAACCACCGCGCCGGTGACCACGTGCAGCTTGGCTGCGCCCTGTTCGCGGGCTGTCCGTCGCAGAACCCGAGCAGCGTGGTTCAGCTCCGGCCACGGGTGATAGGAAGCCTCGCCCACTGCTCTAACCTTCTTCTTAATTTTCACTTGCATGCCCCCCATTTCCGGCGGCGAAAGTATGCCAGACGTTATGACGCTGCTCACCTCGGCCAGCCAACCGCCCCCCGTAGAAAATGTGACGCGCATCGCCGAGGTTTTTCAGCGACGCCGAGCACCGACTTCACTTTCAGAAGCTCCTTCTGATGGGCGCGGTTTGCCATCCCGGGTACTGCAATCGGCGTCCTGATTCCAAGTGACCTGGCCCAAAACTGCAAGCGCCCGCAACGCTCCAATCTGGATCGTTAGCTAGGCGGTCGCCGAGCCCGTGGTCCGGATGAGGGCATTGACGGTCCCCAGACTATCGAGGACGCGCTCGTTGCAGCTGCGCGGCGAACACCGTCCGGGGACCGCCCATAGCCCATCTCTGTTTTTTTCGACCTCCCAGTCTGCACCTGCCAAGGACAACTGATGGAGGTGAGGCCGACGGGCGGCTCGGTGGATGGCATCGGCTAGAGCTTCCATTTCACTTCCGAACCAGCGGTAACCGTTTACGCAGATGGCGATGGGCTGATCCGACGGATGCGGATAATGGGGCAAGATTTCTCGCATCTGTTCGGCGGCTATCCCCACGGTAAAGTCCAGGAACGTGGGTGTAGAAGCCCAATGAGCCATCGCGGAGCGGGCACTAGGGGTCATGTCTGATCCAGGGAAGACCGGGGATGAACAGCAATAGTCCGGTTGCGGGAGTACAGAGGCCGTGAGCGTGCCCAGACACGATCAGACTGCCTCGGTGCGGCGCCCCATTCCCCGGCCTCGCGATCTTCCCCTGCCCCTCTTGGCGGCGCCGGGGCACCCCTCCTTCATTGCCCTCAGAAGGAGCCTTCTTCCCCCCTGCAGTTCTGCAAAGAAGTCCCTCACACCTTGATCGCCCCCAAGGCCACGTCGTAGCGAGTACGCCGGGATTGGTCGCGCTCGCTTATCCATACCCCCACCCACGCTCAAGATAAGATCAGTTGCATCCATAAGAGACTACAGGCGGGGGGCCGTAACTTGCAATCCAACTCCGCCCGATAGGCCTCAACCAGCGTCAACCTGCCGGAGAGAAACCATTAGGTGTTCTGCTCACCATGGCCGCAGAACACTCAGTAGCCGGACCGTACCCAAATCCCCAGCCCCCTTTTCTTCCCGGGTGCCGTACCGGGTTCTGCTCTCCTGGCACGAAAGCACCCGGATTGGGTGGTCAGTCTTTGAATGACCTCCTCACCGCCTGTCCACGCGCGCTCTACATCTTGGGTGGGATGATCAAAAACCGCCTTGCGTCATCCAACTTCGACTAAGGCAGCCGCGCGCCGCTGATTGTCTTCCCACGATGTTCCCCCCAAACTATCGTAGTGAAATCCAGGCGATGACGCTCCAGTGCTGGCCGTCGTGACCAGCGGGTGCGGCACTGTTTTTGCGCTACTGATCTGGGGCCGGGTCCAACCCCTGTGTGCTTAACCGTTAAGGGCTAGCTCGCCCCGGGGCCGTCCGGTTAACGCTGTTTGTTCATGTGCCGCAGTCATCGTAGGCTTGAGATACAAAATGGACGCACATCATGCCCAACTACCCGGTTGCCCCCACCCTTAATACCGACGCTTGTGCTGCTTGCCTGAGACAATTATGGAATCGCTCGAAGGGTAGGACATATGAGGAAAATCGCCAAACACCTTAACCTCCAACGGCTGATCGTCGGCCTTGCCATCCTCTCAGCCGGGGTCATGTTGGCAAATGCGGTGTTTGCGGCATATCAGGTCCAACGCGAGCAGCTGATCAATAACGCGCTTGAATCGAACCGCGTCTATGCCCACAAGCTCGCGCAGACAACTCATAATTTTCTCGTATCGACGCAGCAGCAGCTGGAATACAGCGCGCGGGCCATTGGCGCAAATGGCGTCGGCAGTGGCGCCGACTCCGCCGAGGCACATCGGCTGCAATCCCAGACAAATGCGTTCAACTCGGTTGTGGTGGTCGACAACCAGGGACGAGTGACGGCATCTTCCCCGACCCTACCGCAGATCGATGGCCAAGTTCTTTCCGACTTAGCGAACTCTTTGGCGATTGCCAGTCGCGCCCCTCTTGTGAGCAACCCGTACGTATCTGTGACCGGCAAGTTGGTCCTGACCATCTCGCAACCGATCTTTGACACGGCTGGGATCTACCAAGGCTACATCAGCGCGTCCATCCACCTGAAAGAGCCGAACGTGCTCCATACCTTACTTGGAACGCACTACTACCGCGACGGGTCATATCTTTACGTCGTAGGCCAAGACGGAAAGCTTCTCTACCACCCCGAGCCCGACCGGGTGGGTGAATCAGCGCTAAAGAATGAAGTGGTCAAGGCTCTTTCTCGCGGAGAAGCCGGTGCCATGCCCACGGTTAACAGCCACGGGGTTCATATGCTGGCCGGGTATGCCCCTATTCCAGCCGTACATTGGGGAATCGTTTCTCAACGTCCCGTCAAGGCAACCTTGGCGCCACTGGCACGCTTGATGAACACGGTGCTACTCAACGCTGCTCCTTTGGGCATCCTCTCGCTTCTCCTGATCTGGGTGGTTTCCAGACGCATTTCACGGCCATTGTGGCAACTGGCATCGACGGCCCAAAACAGCGATGTGTCTCAGGCGATTCTGACCGTGACCGCCGTAGATACCTGGTATTACGAAGCAGATGAATTGCAGAAGGCTGTGCTGATCAGCTTCAATGCGTTCAACGATCGCATTGGTCGACTGGATCAGGCCGTCTTGACCGATCCGCTGACTGGCCTGCTCAATCGCCGGGGGCTCGAAAGAGCGCTCGGTATTTTGGAGAACTCGGAAACGCGGTTTGCGATCATTGCCTTGGACATCGACCATTTCAAGAAGGTCAATGACCGCCACGGTCATGAGGTAGGTGATGGGGTAATTGCGGGTGTGGCCGATTTGATGCGACAGAACTCCCGGGCAGAAGATATCCTTTGCCGCATCGGGGGCGAGGAATTCTTGCTGTTGTTGCCCGACGTGAGCGCTGAGACCGCTGAGTTCGTCGCCGAGCGGCTCCGCAGAAGCATCCATGACCACGCATTCCCCATCGTCGGCAGCATCACTGCCTCCATGGGCGTCAGTCATTTCCCAGAGACGCACGAGGACGCCGACCACGCCATTCGGCAGGCCGACAAGGCCCTATACAAGGCTAAGGGCGAGGGGCGCGATCGGGTGGTCAGCTATCACCGTAGGAGGGCGGGGCGTTGAGTCAGGTGCGGCTGGCTGCTGGCCGCAGGCCCATGCGCTGGGTCCAGCACCTCCGGCGCTGTTACCAATCAACGCAACTGTGCATGACATGCGTGGCGCCTGTTCAAGCTCCTCGCTGGCGCTGCCAGCACTGCCCACCGCTCATCTGGCAGGGAGTCCGTCCTAGGAAGCAGCAACAGCTCCTGCGCGAGGTTGAGCAACCCCCAGGTCCGCTCACTCCAGCCGCCGACTCTTGCGGCCATCGTTTCAACCTCTAGAACGTTTAGCTCCAGCAAGTCAAATTCAACCAACGCATTCCTCTGGTCTACGCCAGCGTATGACCGCGTTTTTGCTTTGCAAAGCCCGAGTCGGTGGCCGGCGATCCTCCTTGGCCGCGTCAGGCGGCACTACATCGCCCCAAGCAAGAGCAACAGCATTTCATCCTGCTCCACGGCTCAACAGAAAAACAACGAACTGCGGCTGGTCGGCCTCCTTGGCGTGTTCCAGCGGATCACCTTCATTCACGTCCGCGCCGCGGTCAAGCAACAGGGTCGCGAGCCTGATCTTTTCGTCAGTGTTCAAGAGGTCGTCTCGAGCGAGCCACACCAAAGCCGGCTCGTCGTCTTCGTCTTCGGTGCAGGGATATATACGTCGGCCGCAATACCGGCATCCAGGAGGGCAGCCACCAGCTGCAGATCTGCGCCGAGGCATGCGTGATGGAGCTGTGGGAACGGAAGCTCTTGCCCCCTGGCGTGGAGGGCGGAGGCAGCCCATCCAAGGCCTCGTGCATTTCGTCGAAGATCGCTTTGAAATCGGGGTTTGTCGCGTATGCCCTGCCCCAACCCGAGGTTTCAGCTCTTGATTCCATGCCCATCCAACGCTCCCTATTGATTGTCACAGATACAATCCGGCTCAGACCACGAACTGAAGACCACTGCTGATGGGCCCGACGAAGCCCTTCTTGCCGGGCCGTCCTGGGCGCCTCATGGACTATCGGCAGCAACCAGAGTTCCTTAAGACAGACACCCGCCCAAGCCGTATGAAAGGCCGAGGGAGGCGCGTCGCGACTCCGAAAGCCTTTCGACCCGCCCCGTTGCAGCAAGCCGCACGCCGGCGAAACTCAGGCCTTGGTCTTGCCAGCAAACTCCTTAAGCTTCTCGAGGGCCTCCCTTTGTTTGGCTAAGGGCAGCTTGCTGACGAGCAGAATCACCTCGGCCAACACGTCTGATGTCGCGTGGAAATACGCGACCGGCAGGCCGAGCGCTTTAGCCAACGCCTCAGACGTGGCTGGGTCCGGGTCGTGCTGCCCGGTCTCGTAGCGGCTCACCCGGGTCGCCCCAGAGCCTGAGTCCACCATCCCAATACGCTCGGCGAGCTGCGCCTGCGTCCAGCCTTTGGCCAGCCGCGCATTGCGCAGGCGTTTGCCATAGACCGTCGAAGGGGTTTTGGGCTGCATCGGAAATCTTGCACCACGACTGAACTCCATCCAAGTCTGACGGTTGGAACTGGATTGCACATCTGCGATTCTCGTAAATGTCGCCGGTTGGCGGTCTATAAGGGCTGCATATGAAGCACTCACGACACGGAGCGGTCGCCTCGCTCCTTGCACTGTCTATCTCCCTCCCCGTCCTCGCCTAGGAGGAGGTGCCGGCGGCTCCGAACAAGCCTGGCTTTTTTCGCCAGCTTGGGACAAGTCTCAAGGACGCCGGGCAGCAGGCAATCGGTGTCAAGTCCCCCACGAAGCGGGCGGCGCCTGGACACTCGAACGGCTTGGGAGCCATCTACACGCCTCTCAGTGGAGCCGGCAAGCTGCCCAAGCTGTTCAGGGCGGACAACCACCAACAGGCGCAGCTTGGGAAGCTTGATTGGCCGAGGGTGACGCTGACCTTCCAGGAATGGGGCACCTCTCTGCCGTGCTGGACGGTCGAAGCCCGCATCTGGACTAGCTCTTCTGCCTCAACCACCGAGACCTTCCGGACCTGCGCCAGTGCGGCAGTGAACGAGACGGACGACCTGGGCGACACGGCGGAGCTCAACACGTCGGCGCTCTGGAAGGGGCAGGACACGCTGACGGGCATTCGAGTGCCTGCAAGCAAGCCCGACACCGGCGCCGGCCGCTCTACCGGTCCTAACCCGCCCAGCCAGCCCTTTGTCGTCAACGTGAGTCGCCCGGGGGTGTCCGACCGAGCCGTCGATGTGGCCCTTCGGGTCGCGTGGGTCTCGGGCTTCATCCAGACCAGCGAACTCCATCCGGGGGCCTCGGGGATGTTGACCCGGTTCAAGGACGCCAGGATGTGGATCGCAGGGTTTAACGCCGACGGCAACCGCGATCGATGAACACCGGGACCTGAGCGCCCACCAATAGGATGAGAAATGACATGAAAGCATGGACTCTGGCCGCTGCGGCGGCCCTCACTCTGACCGCCTGCAGTAGCAAGCCTGCCGAAGAGCAGGCCAAGCAAGCCCTTGCCGACCTGATGGCACAAAGCGCCTCGGCCCCCGTCGTCACGATCGATGGGTTCACCCTGACCGGGTGCACGCGGGCGGAGGACGCGGACGGCTATCGATGCGATACCCGCGGCACCGTGATCCTGGACATGATGGGCAACCGGGTGCCGCTGCCGGTGGACAAGAATCTGAGGTATGCGAAAGCAAACGGGGCTTGGAGGGCCCACGCTCAATGACCGCCATTCCCAGCCCTGAAATTGCCACCACTCCGGTCAACCATAAGAGGCTGATGACCCCGCGCGATCGCTTCTTCTGGTGGTATTCGGGAGCCCTGTTCTTCCTCGGACCTTTCGGGTTCATTGTCGGGCCGCTGATGGCCCGGCGAGCAACGCGGAAAGTAGAACAGAATCACCCTGCGGCGGCCTGGGAGGCTCGGCAACGGGATCATGGGTTCACCTGGCAGTGGTGGCACATGACGCCGTTGACCGTGCTGGGCGCGTTTTGGGCAATCGCGGCGCTGAGCACTCTTCCCATGATGCTTTTGCTGCTCTACGCGCAGCTTACCCAGTAGGCCCTGAAGAATGGGCGGCAACGCTACGCTTGGCAACGTGCGTCTCCCAAAAGCGTTGCTGGTATCCACCGCGCGCCGTCCGCCGGACCATGGCCAGCCGCACTAGCGGCTGACCCCGGTCGATGCTCTGGAGGAGGTGCCCCCCCCCGAAAAACTTAGCAAGGAAGACGATCAAGCATGCCTTTCAGCCTGCCCGGGCTCGCCCTCATCCACCCTGCCAAAGGACGAGTCCAAGTCAAACCAAATTTAGAATTGGCAAACCGCCTCCATCAAAACTCTTGCCAATGCGTCGTCTCAGCAGCGGCCAGAACTGGGTTCGGACTTCTAGAATTAGCAGTAGGAGAAGCACCGTTGGGAAGCTTGAGGCGCAGGGCGGTAGCCGCAGCACGTGCTCCACAATGCTTCGCTCCATTTCCCGCTTCTTTACTCGGAGAGCGAGGATCGCCACCAATTTCCAGCCTAAAGACCGACACGGCATCTGCCAGCTGAACCGACTGATCTTCCATTGCACGGGCGGCTGCTGTTGCCTCCTCCACAAGCGCCGCGTTCTGCTGCGTCGTTTCGTCCATCTGCGCCACGGCTTGGTTCACCTGCTCGATCCCCGAAGCCTGCTCCTGGGACGCTGCGGAGATCTCGTCGATGATGGTCGAAACTTGCGCCACCGAGCTGACGATCTCCGTCATTGTCTGACCCGCCTGATCTACAAGTTCAGATCCATGGGCAACCTTGGCTACCGAATCCTCGATCAAGGCCTTGATTTCTTTGGCGGCAGACGCTGAGCGCTGAGCAAGGTTTCGGACCTCCGATGCGACGACGGCGAACCCCCTTCCCTGATCGCCCGCACGCGCGGCCTCCACGGCAGCGTTAAGGGCCAGTATGTTGGTCTGGAACGCGATGCCGTCAATGACCGAAATGATGTCGCCGATCCGACGCGAAGACGCTTCGATCTCAGCCATGGTCACGACCACCTGGCTGACTACGCCACCGCCCTGCCCCGCAACCTCGGACGCCCCATTCGCCAGCGCACTGGCCTGTCGGGCATGTTCGGCGTTCTGCCGGACCGTCGAAGTAAGCTCTTCCATGGACGCAGCCGTCTCCTCCAGGTTTGCCGCCTGCTGCTCGGTGCGGCGCGACAGATCATCATTGCCGGACGCGATCTCCGACGAGGCGGTATTGATCGCCGAAGACGCAACTTGAATGCGCGAAACGATGCCTGTCAGCTGCGCGATGGTTGCGTTTGCGTCCTCGCTCATGGTGGCGAACACCCCACGGAAGTCCCCTTCCATGCGCTGTGTCAGGTCACCCGACGCAATTGCACGGAGCAAGTTGGAAACTGCCTCCAAACTGTGGTCCGCAGTCTCCATCAAGCGATTAAGGTCGCCCACCATGATGGCAAAGTCATGCTGAAACACGGACGAGTCGCCACGAGCCGAGAAGTCGCCGTCGGCTGCCGAAACCGCCAAGCGCTTGACCTCGGTGTTGATGGCCAGGAGGCTAGCCTTGGCTGCGTCCATGGATTCGTGAAGCAAAGCTCGCGAGCCAGGCAGTCGGCGCGCATCCCGGCGCAGATCGCCCGCGGCATACTCGTTGAGCACCGCAACGGCATCCAAGATGGCATCGAGGTGCTCGAATACCATGGTGTTCATGCCTTTGGCTAGTTCACCGTACACCCCCGGCAGGTCTTCGGGAATACGATGCGAGATATCTTCGGATTCGTGCTTCTTGATCATCACCTTGGTGTCGCTGGAGAACCGATCCAAGGTTGTGACCATCTCGCGCAGGGATGCCAGCATTTGACCTGCTTCGTCCCGGCTGTAGTAGTCGGTGCGCACAGCCAGATCGCCCTTCGCGACGTTACGAATGGCCTCAAGTGCTTGACCAATTGGGCGGGTTACCGAACGGCTGATTGCCCAGCCCAGAACGCTGGCAACCACACAAAGCACGAGTACAACTACGGCCGTGATGGACATCAGCCTATCCAAGCTGGCCGCGTTCGTAGCCAGCTCGGTCTTCATTCCGTCGAGGTTGTATTCGCTGACCTTCTCCATGTTCTTGAACAAGGCGACGCGCTTGGCACGGGACTCGGTGTTGGAAATCCGCTTGGCCTCTTCGACATCGCCGGCGACCACGGCGTCGCGAAGGGTGTCATGCATGGCGAAGTATTCCGCCAACGATTGCATGACAGGGTTGAACAACGCCTCGTCTTCCTTGTTCGCGAAAGACGCCTGGTATTGAAGCACTAGCTCGTCGATCTTGGCCTTACTTACTTTGATTCGCCCCTCATACTCTGACACCACCTGAGGGGAGGCGATTTCGTTAACTTGGGATATCTCGTAGATCCGGAGGTCGCCCAACTGGGCACGCATTTCACCTATGGCATAGTTGCCGGGCGCCCACACTGTTGCAATACGCGAAAGCTCCTGCTTGGACTGGGAGGCGCGAATGACCGTAAACACGCCCAAGGCCAACGTCATGGCGGTGGTCACCGCGAAGGCCAGCATCAATTTCTGGGATATTCTTAGATTTTTGAACCAATTCATCAAGGTTGATCCTGCTCGTTAAGTTGCGACATGGCTACCGACTTTGTTCTTTTCTGGTTTTCGGTTGAGTCGCATCCATCGCATACCAAAACCTGCTTTCACAACATCCTCCAAAGCGTTTCACCGGCCGGGAGATTGAAATCGCCGCTTGACTTCAGCCCCTGTGTTAGCCGCAGCCATCGTTCGCCGCGCGGCCAGCCCACCTAAAGGGCCGCAGCGTTGGCAGACAAGTCGGTGAGGGGCCGCACTCCGAGGGGGCAACGCCAAGACCGATCGTCAAAGGCTGGGACATCCTTGGCAGCTAACGTCTCTGAGCGTCACGCCGCCCGCGCCGAACCAACTGCGCCCCAATCTCTCTTGCACCCTGAGCCCCTAATCTCCACTGGAGTCTGCGAGGCCCAATGCTCGCCGCATTGCATCGCCGAATAGGAGCATGCGGAAAGTCCTGATAGGAGCGGCTTTGAAGGGAGCATCGAGCAAGGCGGCGGTCTGAGAGCGGCGATTGGAAAGTAGCGGCGCCCCACGAACAATCTGAAGCCCCGGATCGAGAGATTTATCCTATCGATTTGCCGCAGCTAGCTCTTGATACAGCGGGCGGGCCTACCATACGCACTAAGAAAAACATGTGAGCGTGACCAGACGGGGCGCATACTTCATGCTTTTGCGATAGGTACAGGCAGGAACAGGTAAAAAATGGCGTGAGTGCGGGAGTTGGGATCGTTCGCCTGCTCGAGGGACGAGGCAGACCACGCTCCAGCGTACAGAACCTACCGTCGTCGAGTTGGCCTCGCGGTCGGCATGAGACACTACGGCATCAACGACGACCCGGTGTGAGCCCAAACGATGTCCCCTTCCATTGGCCCGAAGTCCGAAGCGCTCAGTTTTCTCTCAGCGGGAGGACAGATGGGGGAGTTCTTCCGCTCCTATGCTTGGGATCAGACGCCGATGGGTGCACCCGAGGCTTGGCCCCAGTCCCTACGAACCTCATTGGGCTTTGTCCTCAACTCAACCCTGCTGGGTGCGGTGCTCTGGGGACCGGAGCTCCGGCTTCTTTACAACGATGCCTATCGCATAATGCTTGGGGACCGGCACCCTTGGGCGCTGGGGAGGCCCGTGACGGAGGTATGGGGAGAAACTTACGCCCCGATTGCCGATGCGTTCGCCGAGGTCATGACCAGCGGCAAAGGCTTTGGGAGCAACGAGATCCTCCTTCCCATGACCCGGTCGGGTGTCCGCCAGACCACCTACTGGAATGCCACGGCCTCCCCGGTCTTTGGAGAAGATAGCTCCATCGTTGGGATACTGAATGTCGCCATCGAAACCAGCGATCAAGTTATCGCCAACCACACAAGAGATGCTCGTCACAAGCTGCTCAGCCGAAAGAACATCAGCCTAGCCGAGGCAATCGATTCTCGTACACTGGAGCGAGACAAAGCGATTGAAGCCAAACTCGTCGCCGCGCGTGATGCAGAACGCGTGCAGCTTGCACTGGCTGCTGGCGCCATCGTCGGGACATGGAGTTGGGACCTTACTCAAGATTGCTTCACCATCGACGAAGGATTTTCTGAAAGCTTTGGTCTTGAGAGCTTAAACCGGCTCGACGACATCCCGCTTGCTGGGATCATTTCCAATGTGCATCCCAGTGACCAAGAAGGATTGGCCAACGCCATTAGAGATGCGATCTGCCGAGGTGGTCCATACGCGCACCAGTATCGCGTCCGCAGGCAGGACGGAGACTATCACTGGGTGGAAGCCAACGGGCGAGTGGAGCATGCACATGATGGGACCCCGCTTCGCTTCCCAGGCGTCATCTTAGATCTCGACGAGAAGCGTGAACTTCTCGCTCAACGCGACCAAGCTATCGAAGAGCTACGCAATCTCAATGCTGCCTTGGAACACCGGATTGAAGAGCGCACGCGAGAGCTGATGCAGTCAGAAGAAGCCTTGCGTCAGTCACAAAAGATGGAGGCAGTGGGGCATCTGACTGGCGGCCTGGCACATGACTTCAACAACTTGCTGGCCGGGATATCTGGAGCCCTTGATTTGATTTCCATGCGCGTAGAGCAAGGCCGTACTGAAAACTTAGCAAAATATGTCAGCACGGCTCAGGACGCAGCCGACCGGGCCGCTGCCCTTACGCATCGATTGCTCGCCTTCGCACGTCGACAGACATTATTGCCCGTTGCGACTGACGTGAACCGACTTATAGGGGACATGCTGGACATGATCCAGCGCACCGTCGGTCCTGGGATACGGGTCGAAAGTATGCGCGCCGCCGACCTTTGGACCGTACTGGTCGATCGCTCTCAACTTGAAAATTCCTTGCTCAACTTATGCATCAACGCTCGGGATGCCATGCCTGACGGAGGCCTACTGACCGTCGAAACCTGCAACCGCCGGGTCGACCGAGATGTAGGCAAGGAGCTTTCCATCCCAGAAGGACAATACCTCTCAATGTCCGTCAGTGACAATGGAACGGGCATGCCGCCGGAGGTGGTGGCCAGAGCCTTCGATCCGTTCTTCACCACCAAACCGATAGGTGCCGGAACTGGTCTAGGACTCTCAATGATTTATGGCTTCGCCAAGCAGTCTGGCGGGCACGTTCGGATCTACTCGGAGATCGGCGAGGGAACGAGCGTGTGCATCTATCTGCCCCGTTACAGCGGCAGTGCAATGGACAATGACCACAGCACCGAACCTCTACGGCTGGTCCCCACGGACGCCGGCGAGACCGTGATGATCGTCGACGACGAGCCTACCATCCGAATGCTCTTTTCCGATGTATTGGAAGACATGGGCTACCACGTTATCCAAGCTGCAGACAGCCTGACTGGGCTGAGCATATTGCAGAGCGATATCAGGCTGGATCTGCTCATCAGCGACGTAGGGCTGCCAGGTGGCATGAACGGCCGTCAGATGGCAGAGGCGGCTCGCGTATCGCGCCCTTCCCTCAAAGTTCTATTTGTCACTGGCTTCGCTGAGAATGCGATGCTGAACGAAGGCCATTTAGGACCGGGAATGTCGGTTCTAACCAAACCTTTCAATATTGGCGTTCTAACCGAGCGGGTAAAGGAACTGATATCCCGGTGAATGAGCGCATGACTGAGTGCTTGGTCGAGCCTAAACGGCCCTTTCCCACTCACTCTGCGCGCCTTCACACGTATGACGGCGCATTTGAGGAGGGCAGATTCAGTTGTTCCCTCAGATTGGAAAGGACTCTACAGTCTTCCTCACCGTCATCAAGGCCTCTCGCAAAAGTCCTTCACTTTCCACCGAACTCAAACCAATGCGGAGCGCATGTGGCGCCTGCGGGGTCGCGGCGTATGCGCTAGCTTTAGAGACCGCCACATATTGTTCGGCCAATGCCGCTGCAACCTGGTCCATTCGGAGCCCGTCGGGTAGAGGCATCCACAAGCACATTGAGGTTGGACCGGTGACGGTATTCATTCCTCTAAACACCTCTGCAGCAACCAGCTGACGCCGGCGCGCTTGTTCGACAAGATCCCCCTCAACACGACTGAGCGTGCCATCCTCAATCCAACGCGTCGCCATCACCGCAACAATACTGGGCAGGCTCCAGTAACTTGCGCGAATGGCTGAGGTGACGCGGTCCTTAAATTGAATCGGCGAAACAATGGCCCCAAAGCGAAGCCCGGTTCCCAGCCCCTTAGAAAGGCTGGTGATGTAGAAAGTCCTTTCAGGGGCTAGGCAGGCCAACGGCGCTGGCGCCCCCTCGGCCAAAAAAGAGTAGGAGGCATCTTCAATGATCAGAAGGTCGTGGCGGCGGGCGATATCAACGAGCCGTCGCCGATGCAACTCGCTCATTACCCAACTCAAGGGATTGTGCATCGTAGGCATTGTGTACACGGCTCGGATACGGTTTCGATCACACACAGCGTCCAAAGCGTCGAGGTCCGGGCCAGTGGCCGCACAAGCAACGGGCATCAACTCGATCCCATGGCTCCTCGCCAGCATCTTAAAACCGGGATAAGTCAGCGCGTCAACGGCCACACGGTCGTGGACCCCAAGCACCGCCCTCGCGACGACGTCCAAGCCCTGCTGAGCACCACCAACCAAGAAGGTCCGGCCAACCGCGCATTTGACTCCACGCTGGTCGGACAAGAACTCGCCCATGATCTGCCGCTCCCGTCCGCGTCCACCGGGCGGCTGCTGATGCAGGAGTGACCTTGCCTCCGCGGAAGCTGCCAACTCGCGCAACATGCATCTCACCATCGCCTCCTGCCCTGGCCACGTGGGGTGATTGAATGACAGGTCGATCGCACTAGAACTTGACCTCGCTTCGTTCTCCGGGTCCCAGGCCACTTCTCTTCGGCGTGCACGGACAAACATCCCCCTGCCTATTTCGCCTATAACGTGTCCGGACGCTTGTAATTGGGCATAGACCTTGGTGGCGGACGCCACTGCTATGCCGAATTGGGCGGCCAACTTTCGGTGCGTCGGAAGCTGCACCCCGGGCGCCAAGTCGCCACTGTCAATTCGGTTAACAAGCGCTTCCGTCACTGATGAGATGGAACGGGATCTCATGCGGCGTCCTTAGGACAATAAATTGATTGTCCTAAATTACACCTACAAACTCCCAACCTAAAGACCTCAGCTGGCCGGCTAGCTAAAGCTACAGCAACGTGGGCGAGCGTGGCAGGCCGTTAAAAATTCGTCTAACCCAGACAAGGCTAAAGGAGGGCAGCGTGAAAGCAGGTTCCCAACACTTACCGGTCCTTGAGTTTTTGAAAAAGCAACTCAATGGAACCTTATCGGCAGCGCAAACTACTCACCTTCGCTATCCCACCGCTATATCGGCACTTCTCGGATTCAAGCTCATCGCCATACGAGAGGCAATGGCAACTCTAGAGCTTGAAGCGGATTCGGCCAAACACGGCAACCAGCAAGGCACGGTCCATGGTGGCATTTTGGCCGAGCTAGCTGATGCTGCAATTGGCACCGCTCACTCCACCCTGATCGAGCCAGCAACGAGCTTCACAAGCATCGAGCTGTCCATTTCATTTTTGCGCCCTGTGTGGAAAGCCAGGCTAAGGGCTCACGCTTGGCCCACGCATCGCGGTCGGACGATTAGCCACTATAGATGCGATATCCAGCGCGAGGACGGCATGACCGTCGCTACAGCAACCAGCATTGTAATGACGCTCACGCAAGATCGGGCAGAGGGCAGGTGACTACTCGGCTAGGACGGGCAACCTTTACCGGAGCACATCGAGAGCAAACAAGAACACCAAAAGAGTAGCCGCGATCGTGATGGTTTCTCGACTGAGCTTTAGGAGGAAACCACCACAAGGCCACCGCCTGCCGGCCTATTCGGCGCCGTCTACGCTTTTCGCACGCACGGTGACTTGGCGTAGCTATGGACTATCATTGGTGCCTCTTTCGCTCCCCCGGGCGGCAGAGTGCTCGACAAGGAATCGCGAAACCAGCCGATTGCTGCGGGCAAGGAAACCTACCAACCGACGTACCACTGTCTCCGCGCGTACTAGCCACAACAACGTGGCGGTGTCGTTGAAGGAATGGACCTAAGAATGCGTCCGCAACCACCGTAGGATCCATACCAGCTGATTGGGAGCGTCGGACCAGCTCAAAAAGCTGCTGAAGCTGTTCCGGATGTTGCAAAAGCCAATTGGCAACGAATACGTCCTTTTTGACGCTGATCTGATGCCTCGCAATATACCCAACGACGATGGTGAAGAATCTCTCCTCGCCATCTTTTAGTCCCGACGGCATGAAGATCGCGCGTCCCGCAGGATAGGCCAGCAGGCGGGCTCGAAGCAGGCTCTCACGTTCCAATGCGGTTGCTTTCGAAGCAGGCCCAAAAATGGGCGCTCTCGCCACCTCTTCGAAAGAATTCTGTATCACCTCCACAGCGTCCTTCAGTAGCTGCCCACCCCAAGCTGGGCCCGTCCAGACCTCATCAACGACCCATTCCGAACTCTGGGCCTCCTGCCCCGCCCAACCGGGGTGAGCAAATAGCACCCTAACTTGCCTGGCCGTCATTTCCAGCCGAAACAATAGCTCAACGTCGAGGGTGCGCAAGGCCGCCGACTCGCGTGGGCTATGCGGGCTGGCGTCCTGATATGTATCCTCCATACACGAATAGCGGCCGGATAGGGCCGAGCTTTAGTCACGTCCGGCCTGGGTTTCGTGCTGCGGACGTGCGCAGCAGAAGGGCGACTTAACTATTGGGACGATTCCCTCCGCCGGCCATTGCGCGCACGCAAAGCCCAGAGCGTCGAGGAACCATCCCCAATTGCTGGGCGCTGCCTGAGCGACTGCGCGAACGACCTGTAGGCCACATCCACGTCCTCACTCACTGTTGGCCCCTGCCCCTTGGTCCAGACTTAGACGCCGTCTCGACGGGCCTTTCACCGGTGAAGAGGTCGTCGACGCATAACATAGCGCCGTGGTGTCGGTCATGAGCCGAACCAATTGCCCACTCAGTCGATCTCGCCAAGGAGCCGCGAGCCATGCCAAATACTGGCGCATTCCGTTTGCTTTCTGTTGTAGGTAAGGCCAGCTACAGGGACGAAGTCTTGGAAGAACTCAGGTCGGTGACCGCACAGTGCCAGGGATGTTCCGCTGAGTTCACTGCAACATCTCCATCCAGCGGCTTGGAACAAATCAGTCGGGGAGTCGTGCTCAGCTGTCCAAAATGCTGCAATCGGCAGGCCATCTCAGGGGCGCGCTTTGCCTCCCTGATGAAGAGGCTCGATACGGGACAATCGCATGAAACCTAACACGACTGCGCCGGGCAATCGGACGGCCCTGTACACCGCACTTCTCTTCGGCTTTTGCCCGGCTGTGTTGCATGCGCAGGCCCATGAGGAAGAGCTGCGGATAAGCATCACAATCGTCAACAGCTGCCATCTGGACACATCAAGCCGAGTGCCGTCCGCAAGTTGCACCGACTACCATCCGTTGGTGATCCACCACTCGGACACTGCAGAGTTTGAGCGCTTGCTGAGCTCGGTGCCTGCCCCGCCCGGCGTGCCTGCCGAGAAGATGGTCGTCTTTGTCTTTTAGGGCACGAGAGCCAAAGAGATGCCTCGTTGGCTAGGGAATTGCCTCTCATCCAGCGAGCATCAGATGCCGCGGCCCTGCTGGCACTTGGAGTAAGCCAAGCCCCGGAGGTGTCAACGCCGCGATGAGATCAGTCGACAGCGACCCTCTAGGTGCTGGGAAGATGCGGAGTAGCATGCCAGGAACGAGCGCTGCGCCCCATTCACTCGACGGACAGCAGGAACGGTTTCAATTTAGACGTGCGGACTGAGCGCTCTTCCGGGGGGCCCCTTCCCGAACGTGACCTCTCGGGCGTATGGTTGCAATCACCCTCCCACATTTCAAACTGCGCATGGCCCCCACTGCCTCTGAAGAACGGATGTCTGCGCTGGAAGGGCTAAACGTCCTGGACTATGCAGCGGGCGCTTCCTTGGACAGGCTCATTGAGCTGGCCACCTACGCCCTCGATGCCCCGGTCGCCTTCGTCTCACTAGTCGATGCCGATAGACAGAGGTTGATCTCGCGCCGTGGGCTAGAGGTCACAGAAACCACCATCCACGACTCGATTTGTTCGCACACCATTAGTCAGGGAAGAACCCTGGTCGTCAGCGACCTTCAACAGGACGAGCGCTTCGCGAAGAACCCGCTCGTCGATGGCGAGCCTCACTTACGGTTCTATGCGGGGTGCCCGCTGATCGCCCAGAACGGCACGCCGATCGGCGCCCTTTGCGTCATGGACAAGGTGGCTCGGGTATTTACAACGGCAGAAACGCGACAGCTTGAGACGTTGGCCCGTGCTGCGATGAATGAACTGGAGTTGCGGGTGCTCTCAGGGCGGCGAGAGCCCGTGAGCGGGCTGCCCAACCGCCACCAGTTCACGATCGACTATGCAGGTTGGTCGGAGAGAGAACCTAACAAGGCGCTCTATGCCGTGCTCGTTGACATCTTTGATCTTCCAAGGGCAAACGAAGCTGGCCAGGTGCTCGGGATGGGCCCACTAGAGGCCCTCATTAAGCGGGCAGGCGTGCGCTTCAACGTTGCGCTTGAAGGCTTGGCGGTCGTCTATCACGTTGGCGTGACGCGTTTTGCCTTTCTCGTCGACCTACCCACTGCTGAAGATGTGGAGCGGCTAGTCGAGGAGCTGCGTTCGCGGATGCTTCGGCCGCTGGTCGCTGCGGCTGTCCCGATGTCCCCTCTTTTTCATGCGGGGATCTGTGCGGTGACGCTGGGTGTGGACGGTGCGGATGACGTGATCCGAAGGATGCTCATTGGCTTGCATGCATCCATAGCGGACCAAGTCTCCTTTGCCTGGTACTCGGCAGGCAGGGATGACGGGCTGAGACGGGGCTATCGGCTTGCCGCCGACGCCCAGCGCGGCTTGAAGGAAGACGAATTCCATCTGGTCTACCAGCCGAGATTTCGATCCAGCGACCTGCAGCCGGTCTCTGCCGAGGTGCTCATCAGGTGGAACCACCCTCGTCTGGGCTCCGTCAGCCCGGCGGAGTTCATTCCCGTGTTTGAGAGAACCGCATTGATGGAGGGCGTCACTGAGTGGGTCGTTGACCACGCGCTCGACCAACTGTCCGCCTGGCGAAGGCTCGGCTTGACGCTGGGGCTTTCCATCAACCTGTCCGCCAAAGATGTAGCCCGCGCCGACGCCGCCGAACGGCTCATCGCAAAGATCAAATCGAAAGGCCTTTCCTGCGAAGACGTAGAAATAGAAATCACTGAAGGGGAGTGGCTTCGGGCAGACTCGCTGCCAGGTCGGCAGCTCAAACTCATGGCCTTGGCCGGGATCCGCCTCGCCGTGGATGATTTCGGAAGTGGATACAGCAACTTTGCATATTTGACAGAGCTTCCAATGGACATCTTGAAGCTCGACAAATCCCTGATCGACAATCTGGCAACAGACGAACGCTCACTTCTCAAGGCTCGCGCCATCATCGGCTTGGCTCACGGCTTGGGATACATCACGGTGGCCGAGGGAGCCGAAACCGAGGAGCAAGTCTCTTTATTGCAGAGCTTAGGCTGCGACGAAATACAGGGTTTTGCCTTAGCCAAGCCCATGAGCGCAACGGATCTCGCAGATCGGCTCGTGTCCGGCTTTGGCTCTTCATAATCGTAGGATTTACAAGATTAGTTTAGGTCAGGTGGGGCTTCTTTCTTTCCCAACCACGTGTGTCATGGTGAAAAGATAGCCTTCTTTTATAAGAAACGCCCGAATGCTTTCTTCTGCCTTTTGAGGTGAGATGAGAAACCCTGGGCCGTAGAGCGAGTAAACAGCTAGACCGCCCGGCAAGACCTCTCTTCGGACGGCACACCTCCTTGTCTCCGCGGCCTGTTCCCAAGCAGCCCGCAGCTTCTCTGGACCAATCGACTGGCCGTTCCGGAGGCGAAAACTGAGCCAGCGGACCTCCGTCTCATTCGCGCGGTTCATGGCTGTTCTCCTTTCCTCTCGACTTCCTTTCTCCTGAGCATCATCTCTTGAGATCAGAGTCCTGGGCGTGAATACGCGACGGCTCGAATCGGCTTGATCGCTCGCTGTATAAGGTTCCCGCACCCCTTCTGTTAGGGGACGGACATGAATACCTCCCCCAAGCAGGCTTTGGGAGGTGGATTGGCCGCCCGAACGCTGGTCATGGAAATTGCGCGTCATTTGACCCTCGCCCGCTCTCAATCACGGCCTTCCGGCCTCAAGTGTGGAAAACAAACCAGGCCTGTCCTCGCCAGCCAGGCGACCGCGTTCACAGTAGCCGCCTGTAGCCCAATAATCATGCCAAAGGGAAGCGAGCCAAGCTTCGGACCCCAAGTGGGGACAACTTGTTGGACCTCTAATAAGGTGCCCAGAGTCTATCCGCAGGGAACTCCCATCAACCTGCAAGTCCGCCTACGAGCACATGCACCCGATTGAGGCGTGACGGTGAGATTACAGCCCCGCCACATCGGTGATGATCACTTGTCCCTTGCGCATATCGGCAACCAGCAGCCCCCCTCCCCTCCAGCAACGGTCCGCCCCGGGCTCCTGTTGAGGTAGGCCGTCTGCAGCCGTCCAGCCTCCAAGTCGGCCCTAAGTTTGAAGCTTTATTGCCGCCCGCGTAGCGGCTCCCCAGGTTAGGCCACGCCGCCTTCCAGCGGCTGCATCCGTGCTGGGCCAATACGCGGATCCTTAGAGCGGGTCGTCGCCATCGTCCGCCCCGTCTTCGGTGACCACCGTTTGCGGTGCGAAGCGAACACCGCGTGCCCAGAGTACGAGTTAGTCCATTTGCGGCCCGTTCGCTTTGACCCCCATCCCTGCGATACCGCCCCGCCCACCCCGCCTCGGACCCGGGTCGCAGCCGCGCGGAAGAGAGGGCCGACTCGCAGTTCGGATCTTGGGTAGCCATAAGGCACGTTCCATTCCTCCAGCTCCCTTGAGTTCCCATCGGAGTAGAGGATCTTGGATATCGAAGGTGCTTCAGAGGTCGCTACGCAATGGAATCAAAATGGCCCACTCTTCGCTCCACGCCGCAGTGATGAATCAATCACCGGCAACCTAGTGGAAGGAGCGTTTATTAGGTCGCAGCATGAGTCCCGCAAATCAGAGGTTCCGCCATGCCCCATACAGGCCATTTTATCCTCCGTCGCGGTTCCTGATTCGCACCCAAGATACCGAGGCAGTGTAGGCTACAGTCCCCGCCGCCGCAGCTTACACCCGCTGCACGGTGCCACGGTTGACGAATTGGAGTGAGAACTTGTGATAACCGATTTTTTGCTTCTTCGCGAAGACGGCAAGATCATCGACGAAGGCATAACGGTTGATCGGATGAGTGCTTTGGGATGGAAGCCATCTCTCGTGGTAGAGGCTCGCTGGAAATGGGGAGGTGAAAGCCTAAGCTTGGCGAACCCACTCGGCCTCTTAGCGATCGTCGTACCGGACCGTGAGCGGCTCGCGATTCTTTTGAACACCGATGAGTCACGGTTGATTGCTACGCTCCACGTGGTTGACGGCAGCACTCAATCGCTGACGAAAATTCCCGATCGTCTAGCTATCAACGACAAGCTTGAAGAGGGTACTTTCTCATGGCTTGAGTACTTCCCCCACGACTCGAAGAGTGTGTTTAGCTGCATGTACACCAAGAAACGCGACCAAGCAATCTATCGGGTTGATATCGACGCGATCAGTGGGTCCGTCCTCTTGGTACAGCCCTCTCGCTGACCCCGCGTGCCACAGGTCATATCCACCTTTTTCCACCTTGCCACGACGACGGATGCCAGCCCCAAAAAGGCCATTAGGGCGACAGCTACCCAAAGCAGGAAGAGCGTCACGAGCGGCCATGGCGGGGTTCTTTGCTCAACACGGGCCTCGCACCCTCGCCATGCCACTGCACCTCTTGGCTCCCCTGAAATACACCGGGCACTACAACAGATCGTCCGTGTTCCGCCCCCTAGCGGTGTCGTAGCGATATCGGTGATAGGCCTTGCGATGCAAAAACCGTAGGCACGCGAACGTGATAGCATTTTGCGGCACTGCACTACCCTGGGATCACCGGTGATCTGGAGCGCCTTTTCTCATCGTTTTCCGGCCAATGGCACTCCGGAAGCCACTGTTTTCCACACCCGCTTCAAAGGCAAGCTCGTGCGGGTTGCTTGCGCTGTGGGCAAGGGTGGCGGACGAGGCAAGCTAGAAGTCGGGGGCAATGCATTCTTGGCCTTGACGACTCTTGAGCGCGCCGCATTAAACGCCACGCACATTGAGCTTTCGTCCGGCTGGGAGGTCCCCGTGAGAATGAGGGATGCTTTCGCTGCCGCAGAGAGAAAGGATGCGCTGTTTTTCATATGCGGAGACGATGTCATCTACGCTTTGGCGTGCACGATGCTCAATGCTCAGTTCTCGCTGGAAGATCTGCGCCGCATCTTATGGCAGGAACCACCAATGCTCGCCCCTTGGCGCCCAGAATCGCTGGGCGCGACTTCCGATGATAAAGGCAACGAGACGATGAAGCCGTCACAGAAACGCGGAACGCAATCAATCGGCTTTTCTCGCTCTAAGTAGAAAACGCACGGCGGCGGGCGCGTCGAGTAGCTTCCCGCTCTTTTCCGGCGATGCGTCCCTCGGATCGAAAGACAAGAGCCTTGAGCCCAGAGACTCGAGGTAGGTCAGCCCTCCCACAGGGCAATGTGACGACGTTAAAGCCGCGTCCAATTTGCTGAGCTCGGCCCAAACGGGCGACCTTGGCTGCGCTGGCAAGTGAGCCGATACCGTTTTTCCGGTGGGCAGAATGAAACGAGCCGTCGGCCCTTGATACGTCCCTGTTAGATTTCCACCATTTGATGGCCGCAGCCGAACACGCATGCAACTCTTTTCAAATTGATTTCCGAGTTTAGTTCCTTTCCAGGATGAGCATAAGTACTCGTCCAGGCATAACTGCCCGATGATGACACCAAGGAAGTAATTACCACTTCTGACGACACCCGGAAAATTCCGCGTTGAGGCCCGCAGACAGGATCACTTTGCACTTGATCGCGCGCAATTCCGCAGCATCGCCGTCCAGCCATCTACGATGAGGCGAACCGATACAACGAGGATGCCGAGGATCGCCCAACCGGTAGCGTTCGGCCACCGTTCCAGCAGTCCCCACTCATACGATAGATTCGCAAGAAGCGTCTGCTCTGCGATGAGTACGGCTGACCCAACTATCCAGCCCGATGCAAGCCCCGCATCGCACCACGTCGAAAATACGCGCTTGAGGTCCCAAAAATATACCAGCCTTGCAAAATAGTAGCTCAGCACCAACGCAGGTACAAAAAGAAAGACCACAACGCTAGTGAAATCATCCGTTACTTCGTCAAAATACCAGTTGTCACCGATGTAGGTCCATTTTTTCTTGGGCGACGAATAGTGGATTCTGGTAATAATTCCACATCGATTGACGATCCGCTCTAACGCATGAAACATGTAAAAATAAAAAACAACAGCCGCCAGACCTGACAAATAGAACCTCAAGCGCTCAAAGCGCATCCTCACACTCCTCCAAGCCCCCGTGAAATGCGGCAGCCCCAGAGCATCGTAACGCCCCGCATTGGCGGCATCAAACTCGCGGCGCTTAGCTAATTCGATCAGGCGAACTACTCGACCGCCTTAGCGGGGGAACGAACCAGTCCGAGTACAAGTTGTGTGGGAGGCTAGAGGCCCGCGCTCCAAGCGATTCGATACCACATCGCCCAGCGAGGGCCAGCCAAACTTCGGTGAAAGTCTTGATACGACGCGCGGGACGCTGGGGATTGGGAAGCTGTTCCAATCAGCGAAAGGCTGAGCGTTCGTCTTTGGCCCTGGAACCTCCAAAGCAGGATCTAACCTTGTCCCCGTTGGTCTGGTCGTGGTGGCAGTTGGGATCGCGCCCAAGCGGGCGGCAACCGCACCACCACTGCTTCCGAGGCCAATTCCATCACAGCTTACGGCGTCAGCTGATTGGATGCGCCCATTGCATCCCTGTAAAGACGTCGAAATAGAAATCACTGAAGAGGAGTTGCTGCGGGCAAAATCGCTGGCGGGCCGGCACCTCAAGATCATGGCTTTGCGGGATCGGCCTCGCCGTGGATGATTTTGGAAGTGGATACAGCAACTTTGCATATATGACGGAGATCAACGTGGATATCCTGAAGCTCGGCGAATCCCTGATCAACAATCTAACAACGGACGGACGCTCACTTCTCGAGGCTCGCGCCGTGATTGTCTTGGCTCACGGCTTGGGGAGGGATTACGCCAAGCGCTGAGCAGTTGCGCGGGATGCCGCCTTGATTAGGCAAAGCCGCCGTTGGCGAGCAGGGTTTGCCCATTGATCCACTGCCCATCGGGACTGGCCAAAAAGGCCACGACGCCAGCGATGTCGTCCGGCTTCCCAATGCGCACTAGCGGCGAGCGAGAAGCCGCGGCCTCCAGATCCGACGCGCTCTTTCCCTTCAAATACAGGTCTGTGGCAACGGGCCCGGGGGAGACGGCGTTGGCGGTGATGTTTCGCCCCCGCAGCTCCTTGCCCAACACCCCGATGAGGATTTCCGTCGCCGCCTTTGTGGCGGCGTAAACGCCATACCGGGGCGGAAGTACCACCGACGTTCCCGAGGAGAGCGCAATGATTCGTCCGCCCTCCACGACCCTTCTCGCAGCTTGACTAACCGCAGAGAACGTTGCTCTCAGGTTGGCGGCGATCAGGCGGTCTAAGTCTTCACCGCTCATCTCTGCATGCGATCCCAGCAACTGAATGCCGGCGTTGTGGACGACAACTTGCAGCGGTCCACCCAGGCCGGCGGTCCTTTCGAACAAATGCACGAGCTCGTCATCTTTGGTCAAATCCGCCCGGACCGACACGGCCTGGCCGCCGGCGGCCTCGATTCGCTCGACGACCTCTTGGGCGGCATCTTCGCCCTTGGCGTAGTTGACCACCACCAGAAAACCATCCTGCGCCAACCGTGCAGCGATGGCGGCCCCGATACCGCGGGAGGAACCAGTCACGAGCGCAGTCTTCTGTGGTTTCAGGATGCCCATACCCCGCTCAGATTGCGCCGCCGTTAGCAAAGATCGTCTGTCCATTGACCCACGCCCCGTCTGGACCGGCTAGGAAGGACACAACAGCCGCGATATCCCGGGGTTCACCCAAGCGCTCCAAGGGGGCCATCTTCTGGATGTTGCCGATCAGCTCGTCCGACTTGCCCTTGAAGAACAGCTCGGTCGCCGTCGGACCAGGCGCGACGGCGTTGACCGTGATGCCACGGCCACGCAACTCACGGGCAAGAATCGCCGTCAGGGTCTCAATGGCGGCCTTGGTGGCCGCATACGGGCCATAGTTGGGAAGCTTGAGCTTGGTGACGCTGGTAGACAGGTTGATGATCCGCCCACCGCTTTCCATCCGTTTTGCCGCTTGCTGCAAGGTGTTGAAACTGCCCTTGAAGTTGATGGCCAGCATCCGATCAAACGTCTCGCCATCCATCTGGGCAATCGGAGCGAGCTCCATGATTCCTGCGTTGTTGACCAAGACCGAGACCTCCCCGTGCGACTTAGCAACCTCGGCAAACATGGTCTCCACAGCATGTGCGTCACTGACGTCTGCATGGATCGCGAACGCTTGGCCTCCTGACGCTTGGACTTTCCTCACTACCGCTTGAGCGGCGTCGGGGTTGCTGGCGTAGTTGATGGCCACTGCGAAGCCCTCGCCTGCCAAACGCCTGGAAATTTCCGCACCGATGCCGCGCGAGCCGCCGGTGACCAGCGCTACCTTGGATCTGATGGTCGTCATCTTCTTCTCCCTCCATATATTGAAACTGATCGTAGGCGACGAAGGTTGGACGTCAACACTTTTTTGAAACGTACCGTCATGCTAACGTGGATCGCTTAAACAGGGTGGCATGTGCATGAATACGAAGACAAGCGCGGGAACTCGCCTCGGCCGACCTCCCGCCGCTATCGCAGACTCCCATGAGGCGATCCTGACGGCGGTGTATGACCTGCTGCAGGAGATGTCATTGCGCGAACTCACGATGGAACGCGTGGCCAAACGTGCAGGCGTCGGCAAACCGACGCTTTATCGCTGGTGGAAAACGAAGGCCGCGTTGGTCATCGCAATGTTTGAGGAGCGAATCATTCCGGCGCTGGATGCCCCCATGGCCACGTCCGTCGAAGACGCCATCCGCCAGAAGGTGGGCAACCTAATCTCGGCCTTCAACGGCTTTTTCGGGAAAGTAATCGCGGAGATTGTTGCCGAGGCGCAGAGCGATCCCGAGGTGCTCCGCGAGTTCAGTGAGCGATACATCAAGCCGCGGCGAGCGGGGACGGTCAACGAGATCGTTGCCGCCCAGAATCAGGGGTTGGTGCCTGCACACGTCGATCCAGAGCTTGTGGTCGATGCAATCTTCGGAAGCCTCTATTTCAACTTGCTGCTCAAGGTGACTCCCCTGACGCCTGAGTACGGCGAACGGCTGGTGGAAAACTGCAAAAAACTGCTGGAGATCTGAAGAGGATTTTTTGATTCTCGAGGACGGCGCACTGAGGCCAACGCTGCCTGACGAGTGCCGCTGAGAAGGGAGGGCCTAAGCCCTCCCTCCGTTTCATCACTTCTCCCTAAAGTGATGGTTGTTCAAACTTGGGGGGAACCGCTCCCCCTTCTCGACGCGCCGGTCATTCGCATTGCCCGCATACGTTCCACTCGCATCGTTGTATTGCCCATAGGTTGCTGTCTTCTGGCACTCCTGGCCCGACCAATAGTTACCACCAGCCATCGCAAGCTCCTTCTATCGAATGTGGGACAACCCGCCAGGAGGCTCCCGGCGGACCAATAATGTGATGCATATCACACAATGTCCATCCCCTCGTCAAGCCTTTCGGTGGCGGGAATAATGAATGGGGATAGATGGCGGGCGGGTTCTGGGTTGCCTGCTAGAAGGCGAAAGGCAGGCGGATCTCACCGATTATTTTATGCTCCGGCTGGCCGCGGTACGAAAGAGCGCCCAACTTGAAAGCGGAAGCAACCCCAGCTCGCCCGAGCAATGGCGATTATTATTCACTGCCAGGTCGGCTTGACTCTGTGCGGTCATCTGCGGCGCACCTCGACTGGTCCAGCTATAGGCCGCGTGCGGTGGGGGGCTTCATCCCTAAGGGAAGAACGATGAAAACAAGGTTTCCCCTGGCAGGCTGGGCTTTCCCCTGCGGCTGCGGAGGCCTAACGATGATGCCAAGGGCAAGTTGGCAAGGTTGTGCTGAGGGATGAGCAAGAGCTTGGCGCCCACCGATGGCTTCTGAGTCGGCGCGTCCTCAGCCCACGTATCGACCGCGACGAGCAGTTGGTCGGCGCGAAGCAACACATTGAGGATGCTCATCAGATCGCCACTGATCAAAACACGGAGACTATCGCCCAACTGACTTAACTGTCCACCCAGATTTTCCTCCGTCCTCGTTTTAATCGGTGTCAGCGCGGTTGGCGCCTAACTGAAACCAGTGGAACAGCGCGCTGAGAAAGCACTGATCTGGCGGAGCCACGGTGAAAAGGCCAAAGGCGGACGTAGGTCCATGGCAAGCCTCTCCTCACGCACATAACGTTAGCCAAAACGATCGCCTTCTCCACACCAACGCGGTCCACGTACCCAGTCGCCTCCCCGAAGACCATCTCAAGTTTCGCCTGTCCTATGCCGATAGCGAGAGGAGATAAACCTTCCAATCGCAGAACAAACAGGACGTTAGGATGAATTAGGATAGCATTTACTCTGGAGCCCCAGAGTGGCTCTCGGTGATCGGGCTAGTCGGGGCAGCACTTCATATTTGCTGGCGAGCCGGTTCCTTGCACCCATTGAACAATCGTTTGCTGAGGTTGTTCATTAGCCGCGACGACATCCAGGATCCCTTGGTTAAGAAGAATCTCTCGGATTATTCCGCGCTTACGGTTTTTCGGCTCACTTACGGAATTCATGCCCAAACGCTGGCTGACGCGAAGAAGATCATCGGGAAGGCAGAAGCGCGCAACGTGCCGCTTGCCCTCGTGGGCTTGGCCGGGGGGCGTTCGATCTCGATAACTTTACGGTCATCGATAGGAAACGCCCACGCGGAATCGGTGTCGCCCTTTGCGGCCTGATGCTCTTTGCGTGCTTCTGGCTTATGTTGATCCTCGCGTACGGTGCGACCGAGCAGAGACTACTTGTCTCACTCAATGCCACGGGAACTTGGCTTTGGCTCGGGAAGGATCAAGCACAGATTGCCAAGCCTACCCTTTCAGGAGAGCGCCCGATCTTCTCCGTCGCGTCGTGCACCGATACCTCAGGAACAAAGTACGAAGACCAAGGCGCGGATGGATTTCGTCCAGCCGACCCAGATATCCTCTGCGACATCTGGGCAGATCCGAGGACGTCCGTGGAACTGATAAGATCGGTTCGCGAACAACGCCTGACTTTCTTGTTTGCCTCAGCGTTTCTGGCGTGGACCTGTCTCATGCTTTTCGACGCGCTCAGGCGCGCTTTTGCAATCCGCGCTCTTGCTCGTTCCCTGCCGCGGCCCTCGATACAGGCCGACGCCCCTTCGGGGAAAAGCCGCTATAAGCTCGTCATGCTGCTGAAGTGCGGAGATTGGCTCGATTGGCGAGTTGGCATCAGAACGCACATCCCTAAGCCTACCGCCAGCGACGCTCATCGCGGAAACTGACTCAAGGCAGCCCAAGCGATTGTTGGGTACTCGTCACGCTACCGAGATGGGAGCATGTGGCCCGACTTCGGCGCGCCTGGAAAGCGCTGTCAGCGATCGAGGAGTCAGGCTGCTGTCTCTGAGCCTCGCAGCAAGAGCACTGGCGGCCGCTGCTCACGCATCTTTGGGGGGCGCTCAAAATCTCGGCTGAGGCAGCTTATGCTTTACTGCCAGAGGCTTGGTGCAATGATCCAACTCTTTCCGGACAGTATCGGACTGCCGAATTGCGCGGTATGCATTCATGCAACTCCGATCGGTCTCCGTTATCCACCGATCAAATAGCCTGGCATCGGCCGCATCGAAGATATGCACAGCAGCCGGCCATCTCTTCTCGACCAGCGCGAAACGAAAAGCGGTGATAAGCGACTTGTTGGACGGGCGATACGTGAACATGATCTCATCGATTAGATCCACAGCGCCGACACTTCCAGCGGCACAAAGCGATTTCATCAACGCGGGGGGCTCAGCGAACCGTGATGCCTCGTAAAGCAATTGGCGGACGGTCGCGGCCTGACTGTCTTTGATCGCTGCCGCCAACGCCGCATCCAAGGCATCGGCAGCATCGGGAAGCGCACTTTGAATGATCATCGAAGCAATATTGGCATGACCCAAACCTGCGGCCACTCTCAGCGCGTGTTGCGCGCTCTTCCCATCCGACAGAGATGCCAGCGCCAGTCTCACAGCACAACAGTCGCCCCTCAACACTGCAATCAACAGACAGCGGCGTTGTTCCTCATCTTGGCCTTGCTCAAGATCAGACGGAGTCGCCGATCTGTCAGAATTCGAAGCTTGATCCATTCATCCACGTTAGCTTAACGTCCTTAACTGTCAACGTGTGCTCCAGCGCCCTCCTGAAAGCTGCGACCTGCCGGAAAAAGAGAGCCGCAACGCGAGGACATGCACGGCAAGGGCTTTCAATTCAACCCTTGGGACCGATGCGGGCAAGAGTCCCTCTGTCATTCGTAGTCTTCCACGTTCGCGATGTCCAACTCGTAGTTGCTTGCGATGGGCATGCCATCTTCGCTCAAGCTCTCAATCGTGGGCTTATTCACCCATTCCTCGATGGCAAATGACGCATCCGACAGGACCGCCTCCTTGGCCATCCTCAAGGCGTCTTCCGGACTTTCAGCTTCGAGTTCCAAATAATACGCGCACTGCGCAAAGCCATTGAACTCAACTTCGTACTTCATGGAGCTTCTCCTTGCCGAGCACCCTGCCCGGCTTCGGAGCAAAAGTTACAGTGAGTTGCTTGGACCATCGAGTACGGAACCGTACCGACTAGCTGACCGTCGATTCAGGCGAAATGACCGTTGCTTCATCGAGCTCCTGCCTATCCAAGAGCGCCACTGTTTCTGAATGAGTGCGGTCGATATGGATTCGGTAGGCCTGTCGCCATAGACACTTCTCGGGAAGATTAGCCCAGGGGAGCATCAATGCTTGATCAACACCGAGCGCGGCGATCTTGGCGCCACGGGCGAAGGCCTCTTCTATCGCGTCTAGATCAAGGGTTGTGATGCCGGCATGCGAGATGATGCGATTGATCTTCTTATGCTTGTCGCGCATCACGATGAAGGGCGTCCCGTTTGCCGTTCTGCCAAGACGCCCTTCAAATTTTTCAGGCATGGCATGCACAGACTTGTTGACCAGCCCGAACCAGGTTAAGAGGTCGTCCTTGCTGATCATCTTGGGCCGGCCAACACTCTTGGCGAACGGGTTGGAATGTGCGCGTTTTAGAGCCTCGAATTGTCGCCGTGGGATGGCCAAATAGAACTCGGCCATTGACTGCGTGAAGAGTGTGGTCCTTGGCGCCTGATCCAAGAGCTGGCGGACCGTTTGATGGTCTGATCGCGCTACAACGGACGATCTTTTGCCAGGGTTGGCAATGATCTCTAAGGCGGAGCGAATGAACCCCTCTTCCAAGCTGTCTTGATTGCTAATCAGTGTCATTAGTTCGAGCCCTCCCTTGCCCCAACGCCACTCCAAATCTGCGTAAATTATGCCTTAAATTTCACATCAGAGTCTGCGCGCAGGATGGGACTTTTTAGGCAGACCTCCCGCCGCCGCCTCACGCTCTCTTTGCCGACTCTTCTCATTGAATCGCAGTTCTTTGTTCTGCGCTGCGGCAGCAACTCTCGCGATTGATCGATCGAGCCTCACCTCAACGTCCTCGTCTGAAATCAGTTCACGCACGTGATCCAGATTGACCCGGCGAACCAATAGATCGGCCGCCGCATCGTGTGCGCCGAGCAATGCGGCGTATAGGGCCGCTTCGGGATAAGCAGTTTTATGCGCAAATTCCATTACCGACTTCACCACCTCGGCATGACCGTTCTTGGCGGCAACGAATAAGGCCTCTTGGCCGAAGTCGCGCGGCGCAAAGCCAGTTCGGACAATGGCCCAAAGCAGAGTTCGGACCAACGAGACATGCCCCCTTGCAGCTGCGATGTTCAATCCTACGCTGTACGTATCCTCTGGATCGGGAAGTCCGGCCCCGATCAGGAACTTGATAATGGTCTCATGGTTGTGCTCCGCCGCAGCTTCAAATCCCCGCTGCGCGCATTGGATCTTGGAAGAAAACGGTAGAAGGTGCTTCACCACTTCTAGATGACCTGCCCTACAAGCAGCGATGAGTGCTCGACTGCCCCTGACCTTGGCATTCGAGAATAGAACCAACTGGAAAACGACATCGGCGTGGCCATGAAGCGAGGCCTCATATAGCGCTTGGGAGTCTCCCTCCAAAGGGCTGCAAGAGCGCATAAGCAGCTTGACCGCGTCAACGTGCCCATGCCTGGCTGCGTGGATAAGCGCATCTCCACTTTCGACGTTGCAGAACGGGATTAGTCTCGCCACGCACTCTGTCCTGCCAGACTTAGCGGCTTCGTTCAGTGGCTCGCTCTGCCAGGAGCCCGTCAGCAGCGGTAGGAGCTGTTCGATCACATTGTCACGATCCAGCCTGATCGCCAAGACGATGGCATTTCGAGCCGCCTCGTCTACATCCTTTTGCTTCTCGCAGAGGGATACGATCGTGCCCAAATCGCCCTCATAGATCGCTTTCTTAAGTCCTCGATAGAACTTTTCTCTGTTCTTATTGCTCATCCTTCCAACGTATCGCCATAATTGACTTCGTCAAGACTCAACGACGAGTAGAGCGTTCAGCCGCTCCCAGAGCCCGGCCGCCTTACCACGTCCCCAGCGGAGTTTTTCCCCGACAGTCTTTCCCATGGCTCAATTCTGAGGCCTCGTCGTAGAGGCTGATACGTCGCCGGTCGGCCGCTGATCAGCCTGCCTATCCTTCATGAGACAACGCACAGTCAGAGTTCCAGCTCGGGCGACCGCGCGCCCGTCGTTGTTGCTCAGCACCACCAGGGGTTCGCCGCGTAGCGCCTGGCTGGAACACCCGCTCGCTGCGAATCCTGATGGTAGGAAAAGCAGGTGCGGGGCATGCGGCCGCACATACCTCGTAAGCGTATTAGCCAACACACCCTCATATGACTGACCGCGTGATGCAGGATGGGCGGACCACCTGGGGCCGGCTGCGCACCGGCAACGTGGTGCCGCTCCGCCCGGATCAGGCCGCCTGATCTTCCTCGAACGGCTTCCGGTGCGGTCACGGCACGCCGTTGTCGACGTGCTGGGAAAAGCCGGCGCGACCAGCCAAGCGCGCAAACCACGCCTCCACGGCCGGCAGGTCGGGTTTATTACCTGGGGTCATCCGCCAGCGTTGGGTCGACAGTCCCAGCACGATGTCGGCAAGTGTGAAGGACGCACCCACGACGTGGGCACCGGTCCGCGTGAGCTGCTGGTCCAGCAGGCCCATCAATGTATTCCAGCGAGCCAAGCTTGCCTCGGCCGCCGGGCCGTCCGGGTAGTCAGGGTGATTTCGCACGCGGGACATGAATGCGCCCCGCCACGCCGAGTTCAGATCGGTGGCCTGCCAGTCCATCCATTGCTCCACAAGAGCCCTTGCCCGCGGCGTGGTCGGCAATAGGTCGTGGCGCTGCGCGTGCGCGGCTAGGTAGCGGCAGATGCTGTTGGATTCCCACAGCACGAAGTCACCGTCACGCAGTACGGGCACCTGCCGATTGGGATTGATTCGGGCTAGGCGGGCATCGAAGTAGGCGTCCGAAGAAGCGTTGCCGACCACGTGGCGGTACCCGAGCCCCAGCTCATCGCACAGCCACAGGACCTTGCGCACGTTGATCGAGGTGGACTTCCCATAAAGCTCCAACATGTACCCTTCCGACGCAACCGATGAGATCGCTGAGCGTACAACGGGTTGCCTGTAGGTTGGGTCGATTTGGGGTCACTGTCAGGCGGCCTGGTCCTCCAGCGCCGTCAGGTCGGGGCCGTCCGCCAAAGGCGTTTCTCGCTTGGGAAGGGACCGTTGCGCACAGCGACTGGAAGAAGAACCACCCAAACGAGCGCTTCCTCGCCTTTCCGGGTTGAAGGCATCCGATCCGCTTACGGATGCCCTTGTCTGAGAACGGGCCTTCCGTGCAAGGACAGCGGCACGGAGCCCCGCTATTCTGTGCTACCCCACCTGGATCGCCTTATGCCAACCCTGCACTGCAAAGCCCTCCTCCTAGACATGGACGGAACCCTCATCGACTCCCTGGTCCTTGTAGAGCACGTTCTTGGATTGTTCTCCGCCAAGCACGGTTTGGAATATGAGGAAGTGAGAGCAAGGGCTCACGGCATGCAAACCATCGATCTTGTCAGGCACTACTTGGGCGACACAGAGGCGGCGTGGCAAGAAGCCAAAATATTGGAGCGCTATGAGGAAGAACACGTCGAAGGGATCGTCGCCACCCCCGGTGCTGCCGCGCTGCTCCGCTCGCTTCCATCGCATCAAGTCGCTCTGGTGACCTCGGCCGGCTAAAAGCTTGCGCAAAATCGAATGAACGCAGCAGGGCTCCAACTGCCGACGACGGCGGTCTTCGCTGAGGATGCCAATCCTGGCAAGCCCAACCCTTTTTGCTATCAACTCGGCGCAAAGCGGCTCGGACTCGACGCCATGGACTGTGTGGTCATTGAAGACGCTCGCGCTGGGATAGAGGCTGGCCTTGCCGCAGGAGCCGTCGTCTTGAATGTCGGTCCGCGACATCCCGAGCAAAACGCTCGTGTCATCGACATTGCCTCGCTGGAAGACCTCACAATCGAGGTCATTGGAGAGGCACTCAACATTGGCTATGTTGAGCGCAACATCAACCCGTAGTTACTCGCATTAGTATGGGGTGCTGATCAGTGCTCCATGTGTAAAGGGAGGCCACACGCGTGAACCTCCCTACTGTTGCCCTCCCATTCCACGGACGGATGCCAATGAACGCTCCCGCGACACCTGCCGCCAAGCCAACCGCCCCCTCTGAGAAGCCAAGCCCCAGTGCATTGATGACACTGGCCACCATTGCCGGCGGCCTGGTGGCATTAGCCACGCTGCTTGGATTTGTTCTTCATGGCTGCGGCCATGTGGCATACAGCACTTACCTCAACGACTGGGGCGTGCAAGAGGGCTTGTTCCCGCAAACAGCGGATTGGAAGGTCGTTAGGGGCTACTACGCCATCGTGCTCCAAGGCAGCCAACTGATCTCTGATATCCCTTGGCTTCTTGTCTTCTACGCGTTCTGTGGCATGACGATAGCCATCTTTGTCGCAAACCTGCCCACCGTTCAACGCACAGCCTTTCACGATTGGTTCGCAGCACGACCATTCTGGGTCCGCGAGCCAGTCAAAGCGATGGCGGGATCCGCCGCCGTGCTCTATGTGGCGCTAACGATGACTTTGATCGGCACACTTCTCGCCCTCATCCCTGGGTGGCTTGGTGAACGGGCCGGGCATCATCAAGCCTTGAAAGAGCGCGAAGCGATCAAAAACGAGGACGGCGCCAAGCTTCCTTCTGCTGAACTCTGGCGAGACGGAAAGAAGGAGGTCAGCGGCAAGATCATCGCCTCTTCTGAGGCGCTGGTTGCCATCTATGACCAAGATCTTGACTTGGTTCGCACGCTCGAACGCACTGGGTATGAAATCCGATCAGGGAAAGCGCCACTTACTGGCAAGTGAGCGCACTTGCGCCAGTTGGGCCTCCGCACTGTCTGAGAGCGAACTACTAGCACTTGTGACGGTCTAAGCAATGGCTGGCAGATTTATCTGGCGCCTCCAAAAGCTCTGACTCACACCTCACTTGGCCTCGTCGACACGTGTTAAGGGGGCTTAGCGAGTTGGCAAAATTCGGGGTAGGCAATGCCACTCGCGGTTAAGCGCCTCCCGTCCCAGCGCACGCATCGAGAACTGTCGTTTTGCACCTCAATATTTCGCGCCAGCAGTCGCTAACGAGCTACCGCTACTGCATGGACGCACGATGGAAACGACTGCGACTTGGAACGAGATGTTCACGCTGCTTGAAGCGGCCGTGACATTGCTGACGCTACCCTGCATCTCACTCTATCTTTGCTACACATCGGGAACGATTCACCCGCTTCGAAATCGACTGATGCGGCTTCTCATCAGCCGCGACAACGTGGAGCACGGCGCCATTCGGGACAGTATTTCTGACCGCTCCGCTGTCGTTTCCTTCGGGATGATCTACGGCATCCATCTAGATACCACCACCGAAATCGAGTCACTCATCACGGGCGCGAAAACGCATAACTTGCCGCTTCACCTCATTGGTGCTGCGGGCGACGCGTTTGATCGTGAGGCACTTGCAGTCAAGCCGCACAAGTCGCCTGGAAAGTGGGGGTACGCGATGAACGGCATTGCGCTGGCGACAGCTTTCCCAGCCCAGCGTTCTGAAAAGACTGCTGCGACTGACTGATATTGATCTAAGCACCGATATCTAAACGAAGTTCGTCACGCTGGCCTGCTGCTTTGATGGCAGCGCACTCATGCTCCACAAGGTCATCAAAGACCGCCTCGTAGGCCCGGCGCGCAGGCATGTTCGACCATGCCTCTCTCAGTGCTTCATGGAGAGGGACAAGGACTACCGCTTCCTCGCTCAGCGCGCGCAGGACGTCATCGACGCTTTCAGCGTCCCAAAGGTGTCCCCAGATTTTTCCCTCGCTTGTCACGATCCAAGGTGCATCAGAGGTGAGGTCGTCGAATCGCTTGAACTCGACCGCAAAGCCAATCAAGCTCGAACGCCACGCATCGAGGTCTCCCTTTCGGTAGCGCGTATGACGATTGGTTGCGTAAAGGCCACTGGCGTCAGGGTTCTTCGCCCGAGCCGGTCCGACTCCCGCATCAATCGCGCGCTTCAAGGTCTTGGTGCTTCTACCCACATAGATCGCCGCTTCTACAGCATTGAAGTCGGCGTTTTCGGGACGCTCTTCCAAACGGCGCCGCACTTCCGCGAGCTGATCAGCGGTCAGGCGCTTTTGCGCAACCTGGGTCAATCGGAATGGGATGTCACTGCTTTCGTTCATAAGAGCCTCCACTCCTGCCAAGCATTCATACTTGACAGGTGCGCGCTTTGCCTTAAACACGGAGAACTTCAACTTCTCAACTATTTATGAACATCGAAGAATTTTGGAACAGCGCATACATCGCCGCACTCACTCGCTTGCCGGCCAGAGACGCCCGCCGCGAGGCAGACCTTGCCACTGAACTCTGTATTGAACATTGGCGGTCGCATCAACGGCATTGGGAACCGGCCTACTTAGTTCACTGGAAAGATCAGGATATTTCTCGGGCCTTCCCTGACGCAAATTCCGCGAAATAGACCCCATCTCAAATACTCTTCCGCCGCCTCCGAACACGGGCCTTGATGCCATCATCGGCCTGATGCTCTTTCTTTTCCTGCACCATCGCTGCATGATAAGCGGCTACCGGGTTGAGAAATGCCTTTAAGACGAGACCCTGATCTCTCGCGAATAACACATATCTCGCACCGGGTTGCCACGGCGCCCTCTCTCCGCTCGGGAGAAAAATGGTCATAAACATCACTTGAAACCGGTTATCGGGAGAACCGGCAAACTCTTCCATCCCCTCATACGTGTTTACGGAAAAAGAGTCACTAAGATCACTCCATACTGACTCTATGGTTGCGGGATCAGTTCCGGCTGCTGCGATCTTGCACCCGCAGTCACTGTGAGCATACTTAGCGAAGGCATCGAATGATTTTTGTCCGGTGAAGCCATCAGGATGCATCAAGAGATTGAAATCGGGCGCATTGTTGCCGGAATTTCGGGGCTCATAATCCAAGACGGCGAACTGACTTCCCCCTCGCTGCGCGTCATCTTCAAGGCCTGTCCCACAGATCGGATCATTCAGCCCTGCCTTAGCCAAACTAATGAAGAAAAAGCTACTCATCATCTATTCCTTGATATTTGAGGTTAAAGCGCTTAAGTCAAAACGGAAATGAGCAGAGGATCTGCTCCCAGCATCACTCGCTCAACTCGCGTCATCTCTTCCAGCAATCGCGCATCGTCCACCTTGGTATAGCGGCCGGTAACGTCCCGGCTGTTACGATGATTGAGGAGCCGCTTCACCACCGCATACGAAGCCACTTCTTCGGCCACTGTAGCAAAGGTCCGACGCAGGTCGTGGGTCCGAAGCGCCTCGATCTCGCCAGCCTTCTTCAAACCCTGCAAGATCGCCTTACTGTCCAAGTAGTGGCCTCGCGCGGCCCTGCTGCTCCGAGCGGGGAAGACCCAGGGAGACTGGCTCTTCTGAGACGCCTCCTCGCGCAGGGTCAAAAGGCGTTTGGCGCCTGGCGCAAGCGGGAGCGTGTGGGTGGAGCCGTTCTTGGTATTGGCAAACGACACCCACCCGCCTTCCAGATCCACCCAAGAGCTGATCGAAAGATCTCGCTTATCGATCCGATGGCGCCATTTCAACGGGGCTGCCTCACCCCGCCTGGTGCCCCAGAGAAGCGTCAAAAGCAGGTAGTCGCACGCCGTGCGGTAGTTATCAACCTTTCGCCGCTCCCAAAGCGCCGCCAAGAAGCGCCCGAGTGAACCATCGCGAAGCTGCATCGGGTTGCGAGCTTGGCTTGCTTCATAGTCCGCCTCCAACTGCTCCCGCGTTCGGTACCGCCCTTCTTGGTGAAGCACCGTAAACGGATTGATCTGCAACGAAGGCGACCGGCCCGCGTTGGCGGCAATTCGCTTTTCCCGATCCATGCAATAGCCCACCGCGCGGCTGGCCCAGCGGAAGGTCAGTTCTGCGGTGGTAACGGTTGGCTTATCAAAAGCCGTGGTTGTGGCATTTGCACGCTTCGTCCCCTCGGCCAGATGGCGCTTGCCCTTGGCGATTTCGTCAAACGCGTCCAAGATCCGCTGTTCGTTGACCAAGTCACCGATAGGCAAATCCAACAGATCCACCTCAGCCCGACCGAGCCGCTTCTCCGCGTATTCGAGCCCCCGAAGACTGCTGTCCTTGGCGGGCCTTGCCCGCTCGATCAGGTGACGGCGATAGAGCGCGAAGCACGCCTCCACCGTCATCAGGCTTACCCGGATCTCGTCCTTGTCGATTTGCTTGGCCTGGGCGGGCGTCTTTCCGCTGGCTTGCATGGAGGCCAGTGCAACCTTGGCGTCTTCACGGGCCTTGGCAAGGGTGATGTCCCGGCAGTTCCCCAACGTCGCTTTGAGCACACGGGGTCCGATGCGCCGCTGCAAGATGTAGCTCATCCCGGTTCTGTTCACCGCCACCCCAAAGCCAACCGGCGCATCTCGGTGGCTGTCGAACACCACATAGCGCTTCTGATCCGTATTCGGGGCAAACTTGACGATCTTGCCGTCGGCGTTGACCTCCGGCACGCGCGTGAAGGACAGCTGCTCTTTGACCATGGTCGCCGTGAGCGCCAGACGTCGAGAGGCCTTGTTTTCCATCGTGTAGCTCCGGGTCGACCCTGTTTCGCTGGACGTTATCCTAGGGTGCTACTTTGGCGCTACAGGTGACTGTCCAAAGACGGGAATAGATGTCCCTACTCGTTCACAGTTGCTGCCACACAGATTACTTAAAGCATTGATTGATATGTCAAAAATTGAAAAGCAGCAGAAATCCGGAAGCGCGGCAGAGCATACCCCGCTCATGAAGCAGTTCTTCGCCGCAAAGTCCGAGTACCCGGACCTGCTGCTGTTCTTCCGCATGGGCGATTTCTACGAGCTGTTCTACGACGACGCGCGCAAGGCCGCGCGGCTGCTGGACATCACCCTCACCCAGCGCGGCAGCTCCGGCGGCGCGCCGATCCCGATGGCCGGTGTGCCGGTGCATGCCTATGAAGGCTACCTGGCACGGCTGGTGGCCTTGGGCGAATCGGTGGCGATCTGCGAGCAGATCGGCGACCCGGCCCTGGCCAAGGGCCTGGTGGAACGCAAGGTGGTGCGCATCGTCACCCCTGGCACGGTCACCGACGAAGCGCTGCTGGACGAGCGCCGCGACACCCTGCTGATGGCGCTGTCGCGCGGCAAGCACGGCTATGGCCTGGCCTGGGCCGACCTGGCCGGTGGCCGCTTCCTGGTCAACGAGGTCGATTCGGAAGACGCGCTGGAAGCCGAGCTGGCCCGGCTGGAGCCGGCCGAGCTGCTGGTGCCCGATGAAGAAAACTGGCCCGAGTTCCTCAAGCACCGCAACGGCATCCGCCGCCGTGCGCCGTGGCTGTTCGATGCCGACAGCGGCCGCCGCCAGTTGCTCGCCTTCTTCAAACTGCACGACCTGACCGGCTTCGGCATCGACGACAAGCCGCGCGCCACCGCCGCGGCCGGCGCGCTGCTGGGCTATGTCGAAGAGACCCAGAAGCAGCGCCTGCCCCACCTGACCGCGATCGCCACCGAAACGGCCAGCGAAGCCATTGCGATGAACGCGGCCACGCGCCGCCACCTGGAACTGGACACGCGCGTTGACGGCGATACCCGCAACACCCTGCTGGGCGTGCTCGACACCACGGTGACGCCCATGGGCGGGCGCCTGCTGCGCCGTTGGCTGCATCGCCCGCTGCGGCTGCGCGATGTGCTGGTGCACCGCCACGATGCAGTGGCCACGCTGATCGACCGGGGTGCCGAGGGCGACATCCGCGATGCCTTCCGGGCACTCGGCGACCTGGAACGCATCCTCACCCGCGTGGCGCTGCGTTCGGCGCGCCCGCGCGATTTTTCCACCCTGCGCGACGGCCTGGGCCTGCTGCCCGAGGTACGCGCGGTACTGGCGCCGCTGGATTCGCCGCGGCTGGTGGCGCTCCATGCAGCGCTGGGGGAGCATGACGAATGCGCGCACCTGCTGGCCAGTGCGATCGCGCCGACGCCGCCGATGAAGCTGAGCGATGGCGGCGTGATCGCCGAAGGCTTCGATGCCGAGCTGGACGAACTGCGCCGCCTGTCCACCCATGCCGACCAGTTCCTGATCGACCTGGAGCAGCGCGAGCGCATCAGCAGCGGCATCGCGACGCTGAAGGTCGGCTACAACCGCGTACATGGTTACTACATTGAAATCAGCAAGGGACAGAGCGACAAGGCGCCGGTGCATTACACCCGCCGCCAGACCCTGACCAATGCCGAGCGCTACATCACCGAAGAGCTGAAGTCGTTCGAGGACAAGGTGCTGTCCGCGCGCGAACGTTCGTTGTCGCGCGAGAAGGTGTTGTACGAGCAGTTGCTGGACACGCTGGGCGGGCAGCTGGAGCCGCTCAAGGAATGCGCCGGTGCGTTGAGCGAGCTGGACGTGCTGGCCGGTTTCGCCGAGCGCGCACAGGCGCTGGACTGGGCGCGCCCGGAGCTGGAGACCGCGCCGTGCCTGCGCATCGAACGTGGCCGCCACCCGGTGGTGGAAGCCGTGCGCGAGCAGCCGTTCGAGCCCAACGACCTGGACCTGCACCCGGACCGCCGCATGCTGGTGATCACCGGCCCGAACATGGGCGGTAAATCCACCTACATGCGCCAGAACGCGCTGATCGTGCTGCTGGCCCACATCGGCAGCTTCGTGCCGGCCAGCCGCGCGGTGATCGGCCCGATCGACCGCATCCTGACCCGCATCGGTGCCGGCGACGACCTTGCGCGCGGGCAGTCGACCTTCATGGTCGAAATGGCCGAAACCAGCTACATCCTGCACCACGCCAGCGCCCACTCGCTGGTGCTGATGGACGAGATCGGTCGCGGCACGTCGACCTACGACGGCCTGGCCCTGGCCGATGCGGTGGCGCGCCACCTCGCCTACCAGAACCGCTGCTACACGCTCTTTGCCACCCACTACTTCGAGCTGACCGCACTGGCCGACGAGCAGCACGAAGGCGGCCCCAGCGGCATCGCCAACGTGCACCTGGATGCGGTGGAGCACGGCGACGCGCTGGTGTTCATGCATGCAGTGAAGGATGGCCCGGCCAACCGCAGCTTCGGCCTGCAGGTGGCCGCACTGGCCGGCCTGCCGAAATCGACGGTCGCCCAGGCCCGCCGTCGCCTGGCCGAACTGGAGCAGCGGGGCGGGGAAACCCATGTCGCCACGGTCACCCCGCAAGCGCTGGATGCACCGCAGCAGTTCGGCCTGTTCAACGCCCCCAACACCGCTGCCCAAGACGCGCTGGCAGCCATCGACCCCGACGAGCTCACCCCAAAGCAGGCGCTGGAAGCGCTGTACCGGTTGAAGGCGCTGATCTGACCTTCGCCCGGCACGACCAACGGTCGTGCCCCACCGGGTGATGCGGCATCGCCCAGCCGGCGGCACCCGACCATTGGTCGGGTGGTCCCTTCGCGTTGCCGTAGTAAATCCGGCGGTATGCTCGGGCGGTCATCCACCTGACTGGAGTCCGTCGTGAACAACGCATCGCTTGCCGCCTCCCTCTTCCAACAACTGCAGCAGGGCCAAGGCCTGCAGCAGGTATCCCGGCAATTGGGCATCGAACCTGCCCAGGCCAGCAGCGCCGTGGGCGCGGCCCTGCCGCTGCTGCTCGGCGCGATGGGCCGCAACGCCCAGCAACCGGAAGGTGCCGATGCACTGCTTGGCGCGTTGCAGCGCGATCACGCGCCGGCCGCCGGAGGCGGCTTCGACCTGGGCGGTCTGCTGGGCAGCGTGCTCGGCGGCGGCGGTGGCAATGCCACCAACGGCGCCGGCATCCTCGGCCATGTCTTTGGCGGCAACAGCGACCGTGCGGCCCAAGGCCTGAGCCAGGCCACCGGGCTGGACAGCAGCAAGACCAGCCAGCTCCTGGCCATCCTCGCCCCGATCGTCATGTCCTACCTGGCGCAGCGCTTCGCCAACGGCGGCAATGCCGGCCAGCTCAGCCAGGCACTCGGCCAGGAAGCTCAAGCGGCCAGCAGCGGCGGCCTGCTCACCTCGGTGCTCGACCAGGACGGCGATGGCCAGCTGGGCATCGGCGACCTGCTCAAGCTGGGCGGCGGGTTGCTCGGCAAGCGATGATCTCGCGCGGACCTTGGGGGGGGTGCCGCTGGCAAGGGCGCGTGGAGCCGGCCACCGGCCGGCACTACCCGCGCCTCGCTATAGGGCAGGCCTATCATTTTGGTTGATTCGTTCGAATTTACCGAATGCCTGAACGTGCTTAACGTAGAGGCATTCCCGCAGGAGATCGTCGGATGCATCGATTGACCCCATCGCGCACGCGCGTCCAATCCCTGCCCATCGACCGTGCCGGATGCTCCTCGCCCTGAGCGATGCGCTCTTTCCGATCGCCCTGCCCAATCGCGGCAGGTGCCCACATTCGCAAGTACACAGGTAGCGACCCATGAAAAGCGAAGCCAAGTGCCCGTTCAACCACGCCCTTGTCGGCGATGCCACCACCAACCGCGACTGGTGGCCCAAGCAGCTGCGCGTGGACCTGCTCAACCAGCATTCCAACCGCTCCACCCCGCTCGATGACGGCTTCGACTACGCCGCCGCGTTCAAGGGGCTGGACTACGCCGCACTCAAGGCCGACCTCACCGCACTGATGACCGACTCGCAGGAGTGGTGGCCAGCCGACTTCGGCCACTACGGCGGCCTGTTCGTGCGCATGGCCTGGCAC
Organism: Stenotrophomonas sp. 364; assembly: GCF_009832905.1. Taxonomy (NCBI): domain Bacteria; kingdom Pseudomonadati; phylum Pseudomonadota; class Gammaproteobacteria; order Lysobacterales; family Lysobacteraceae; genus Stenotrophomonas; species Stenotrophomonas sp. 364. The sequence continues at coordinate 941,031 of NZ_CP047135.1, read as the reverse complement.
AGCGCCGGCACCTACCGCATCGGCGACGGGCGTGGCGGCGGTGGCCGTGGCCAGCAGCGCTTCGCCCCGCTCAACAGCTGGCCGGACAACGTCAGCCTGGACAAGGCGCGCCGCCTGCTGTGGCCGATCAAGCAGAAGTACGGCCAGGCCATTTCCTGGGCCGACCTGCTGATCCTCACCGGCAACGTCGCGCTGGAGTCGATGGGCTTCAAGACGCTGGGCTTCGCCGGCGGCCGGCCCGATACCTGGGAGCCGGACCAGGACGTGTACTGGGGCCGCGAAACCACCTGGCTGGGCGGCGACGTGCGCTATGCACATGGCTCGGAGGGCGTGCAGGAAGACCACGGCGTGCTGGTGTCCGATGACGACGCCGACGGCGACGTGCACTCGCGCGACCTGGAGAACCCGCTGGCGGCCGTGCAGATGGGCCTGATCTACGTGAACCCCGAAGGCCCGGACGGCAATCCGGATCCGCTCAAGGCGGCCTTCGACATCCGCGACACGTTCGGCCGCATGGCCATGGACGACGAGGAAACCGTGGCCCTGATCGCCGGCGGCCACAGCTTCGGCAAGACCCACGGCGCGGGCCCGGCCGACAACGTTGATGTGGAACCGGAAGCGGCGGGGCTGGAGAGCCAGGGCCTGGGCTGGGCCAACCGATTCGGCACCGGCAAGGGCGGCGACACCATCACCAGCGGCCTGGAAGTGACCTGGACGCGCACCCCGGCGCAGTGGAGCCACGACTTCTTCGAGATCCTGTTCGGCCACGAGTGGGAACTGACCAAGAGCCCGGCCGGTGCGCACCAGTGGGTGGCCAAGGACAGCGAGGCGATCATTCCCGACGCGCATGATCCGTCGAAGAAGCATCGCCCCACCATGCTCACCACCGACCTGGCGCTGCGGGTGGACCCGGCCTACGAGAAGATCTCGCGCCGCTTCCTGGCCGAGCCGCAGGCCTTCGCCGACGCCTTCGCACGCGCCTGGTTCAAGCTCACCCACCGCGACATGGGACCGCGCTCGCGCTACCTCGGTCCGGAGATCCCGGCCGAGGAATTCATCTGGCAGGATCCCGTACCCGAAGCGACCCGGCCGTTGATCGACGCCCAGGATATCGCTGGCCTGAAGCAGCAGATCGCCAACGCCGGTTTGAGCGTGGCCGAGCTGGTGTCCACCGCGTGGGCGTCCGCATCGACCTTCCGCGGCTCGGACAAGCGCGGCGGTGCCAACGGCGCGCGCATCCGCCTGGCCCCGCAGAAGGACTGGGCGGTGAACCAGCCGCAGCAGCTGGCCAAGGTGCTGGCCGCGCTGGAGAAGATCCAGGCGGGCTTCAACGGCAACGGTAGCAAGCAGGTGTCGCTGGCCGACCTGATCGTGCTGGCCGGCGGCGTGGGTGTTGAACAGGCGGCCAAGGCCGGTGGCCACGACATCAGCGTGCCGTTCACGCCCGGCCGCACCGATGCCACCCAGGAACAGACCGACGTGGACTCGTTCGCAGTGCTGGAACCGTACGCCGACGGCTTCCGCAATTACCTCAAGGGCCGTTACAGCGTGCCCGCCGAGGTGCTGTTGATCGACAAGGCGCAGCTGCTTACGCTGACCGCGCCGGAGATGACCGCGCTGGTCGGCGGGCTGCGCGTGCTGGGGGCCAACGTCGACGGCAACGCGCAGGGCGTGCTGACCGATCGCCCGGGTACGTTGAGCAACGACTTCTTCGTGAACCTGCTGGACATGCGCACGCAGTGGAAGGCCGCTGGCACTGGCTACGAAAGCAGCGGTGCCAAGCGTTGGACCGGCAGCCGGGCCGACCTGGTGTTTGGTTCCAACTCGGTGCTGCGTGCGCTGGCCGAGGTGTACGCCAGTGCCGACGGCGAGAAGAAGCTGGTCCGGGATTTCGTCGCCGCGTGGACGCGGGTGATGGAACTGGATCGCTACGACCTGCACGCCTGAGCCATCCAGGGGACCGACCTGCGGGTTGGTCCCTTGCGGCGCCCGTCGACATGCCCTTCGACGGGAGGCGGTCGCACGCGCGGGTCAATGACCAGCGGCGCGCAGGCGTTTGAGGATCGGGGCGAACTGCGGGCTGTCAGTGCGCTTGGGCGTCGGCACCTTGCCCGCCTCCACGTCCTGCCAGTAGGTCCAGGGCAGCGCGGCATCGCCCAGTTCGTAGTCCATGCCATCCCACGCATCCTCGCGGAACGCGTAGAAGGCCCAATGCACCTTTTGCGCCTCAAGCACGCGCAGCACGTCCTCCAGGTAGGCCGGGCAATCCGCCCAACGGCGCATGCAACCGAACTCGCCGACCACCATCTGGCTCCGCGCCACGCCATGCTGGTCGGCCCAGGCAATGGGCTGCTGCAGGTAGCTGGCCACACGCCCAGCATCCCACCGTTCCTTCCCGGACCCGAACGGCAGCACCGCCGGATATCGATACGGCGGGCTCCGCTTCTGATTGGGCGCACTGGTGGCCGCGTACGGCTCATACATGTGCACGCTGTACAGCAGATGGGGATCTTTCAGCGGCCCAGGCCAGTACGCCAACGCGTCGGCCGCGGCATACCAGCCCGGGTCCAGCATCAGCGGCATGTCGGCGTCGACCTCGCGCACGGCCGCGATCAGGCCGGTGTAGAAACGCGGCAGATCGCGCGGCCCGTCCTTCACCGTGGCATACCAGGCACGCATCGCGGCCGGGTCGGCGTGTTCGCGCAGCCTGGTGCCGTACTCCGGCGCGGGCTCGTTGATCAGGTTGTAGGCCACCAGCGCCGGGTGCCCGTGCAGCGCGCGCGCGAGGTCGCGCCAGAAGGCCTGCGCCGGCAGGTGGTTGTCGAACGACTGCCAGAGCCGCTGGTCGACCACGCCGTCGTTTTTCTGCTTCCAGCGCAGCAGCGGCAGCGACAGCGGCACCAGCACCACCTTCATGCCGGCAGCATCGGCATCGTCCAGCACACGTCGCAGGGTGGCGACGTCGGCCGGCACCAGCCCCTGGTAGCGATCGGCGTTGCCCATCAGGAAATCGCGCCCGCCCGCCGACCGCCACTTGTCCGGGGTCAACCGTACCCAGGTGGCACCGGTGGCGCGCAGCGCATCGAAATAGCCGCGGTCGGGTGGCTGTTCATTGAAGCTGTTGCCACCGCGTTGCGGCTGGCTCCAGAAAGCACCGGCGGCCGCCTGCGCACCGAAGGCGAACAGGCACAAAGACAGACAACAGAGGCGGATCAACAGCGGGCGCATGGGCGCGACTCCTTGAACGAAGCAGCAGCCTGAAGCATGCCTCTGGAGCGCACCGTGACTGTGCGCGTGTTTCCGCCATCCATAGCAACAATGCGCGGAAACCCGGAATCCGCTAGAGCGAATCGATGTCCCCGAGCGCACGGATCAACCGACGCGCGCGCTTGTCCGGCCGATGCTCCGGCGGCAGGTAGCCATTGCGCGCGGCCTGGCGTTGGGCATGCGCCTCCGCCCGTCGCGCACGCGACGCCTCGCTTTCCTCATACAACTGCTGGGCCACCGGCGCCGGCCCGCGCAGCTCGCTCAGGCCACGCACCTGCACGTCGTAGACGTCGTCGCCCCGGCTGATCTGCAGCTGCTCGCCCACGCGCACCGCGCGCGAGGATTTGGGGCGCTGCCCGGCCACGTCCACCTTGCCCGTCTCCACGGCCTGCTTGGCCAGGCTGCGGGTCTTGAAGAAGCGTGCGGCCCACAGCCACACATCCAGCCGCACGGCGGCCAACGGCGTTGCTTCGATCATGCGGGTTGTTCAGCTCCCCGGCTCTGCCGGTCGTCGGTTCAGGGGGTGCGGCGCCGCCGGATTACCGCGGCAGCCGGTGCCACCGATCAGCACGGGTACGCCCGCATCAAGATCCCGGCGCTCGCTGCCGACCTGGCATTCCGGTCGGTCCATGGGCCGCACCTGCGCATCGCCGAGGCGGTCCATACCCGAAGAACATGCGGGCAGCACCGCGGCAATCAAGAGCGGCGCCAGCACGGGAATGAACCGGTCAGCCAGTGCGGCGCGCCGGCACCTGCTGCGGTTGAGCGTCTGCATCGCGATATCTCGCTGACGGGCTTGATGCTAGTGTGCCTCTCCCCGAGCCCGATCTCCATCGCACATGGCCAAGGCGCCGCTTGACCTGACCACCGGCCCCATCGGGCGCAACCTGTTCCTGTTCGCGCTGCCGATCCTGGCCGGCAACATCGCCCAGTCGCTGAACGGGTCGGTGAATGCGATCTGGGTGGGGCGCTTCCTCGGCGAGGCCGCGCTGACCGCAACGGCCAACGCCAACAACATCATGTTCTTCCTGATCGGCTCGGTGTTCGGCATCGGCATGGCCGCCACCATCCTGATCGGCCAGGCCATGGGCGCGCGCGACATTCCCCAGGCACGCCGGGTGATGGGCACCAGCGCCACCTTCTTCATCGGTCTGTCGGTGGTGATCGCCATCGCCGGCTGGTGGCTGTCGCACCCGCTGCTGGCCGCGATGGGCACCCCGGCCGAGTCGCTGCCGCTGGCCGAGGCCTACCTGCGCATCATTTTCCTGGCGATGCCCACGCTGTACGCGTTCGCGTTCCTGAGCTCGGCGTTGCGCGGTGTCGGTGATTCGCGCACGCCGTTCCGCTTCCTGCTGCTGTCGGTGGTGCTGGACATCGGCTTCAACCCGCTGCTGATCTTCGGCATCGGCCCGTTCCCGCAGCTGGGCATCGCCGGCGCCGCGTGGGCCACGCTGATCGCGCAGACCCTGTCGTTGATCGGCCTGCTCTGGTACATGCGCAACAAGCGGCACGTGTTGTGGCTGGGACGCAAGGATATGGCGATGTTCCGCATCGACACCACCATCCTGCGTGCGCTGGTGGTCAAGGGCGTGCCGATGGGCCTGCAGATGGTGCTGATCTCGCTGTCGATGATCCTGATGATGAGCATGGTCAACGGCTACGGCACCGACACGGCCGCCGCCTATGGCGCGTCGCTGCAGCTGTGGACCTACGTGCAGATGCCGGCGATGGCGATCGGCGCGGCCTGTTCGTCGATGGCCGCGCAGAACGTCGGCGCCGGCAACTGGGACCGCGTGCGCGGCACGGCGCGCAGTGGCGTGCTGTACAACTTCCTGCTCACCGGCGTGCTGATCCTGCCGCTGATCCTGCTGGACCGCTACACGCTGGCGCTGTTCCTGCCCGAGGCGAGCCAGTCGCTGGAGGTGGCCCGCCACCTCAACCACATCGCGGTGTGGTCGTTCCTGTTCTTCGGCGTGAACTTCGTCATTTCCGGCGTGGTGCGCTCCACCGGCGCGGTGATTCCGCCGCTGCTGATCCTGGCCGTTTCGCTGTGGGGCATCCGCGTGCCGTTCGCCGAACTGCTGCAGGACAGCTGGGGCGCCGACGCGGTGTGGTGGAGTTTCCCGGTCAGCTCGTTCTGCGCGATGCTGCTGTCGCTGGCGTATTACCGCTGGGGCGGCTGGCGCAAAGCGCACATGCTGCCGACCCGTCGCGAAGAGATGGCGGCCCCGGCCGAAGTGCCGGCCATGCCGCCGTCACCGGTGGCCGACCTCAACCCGGACGCGCCGCCCACGGCGGCCCCGCAACCGGTGCCACACCGCACCGGTTAAGCGGCACCCCCATCCGGCAGGCTGCGCCACGCTGGCAGCCGGTAGCGCTGCTGTTGGGCGCGCATGATCAGCCCCATGATCACGCCGAACATCACGCCGGCGACGCCGGCGCTGCCCACGATCCCCCACGTTTTCAGCGGCACCAGCAAGCCGAACAGCGGCAGCATCAACACGCCCCAGGCCACGCCGAAGAACACGCCCATCAGCAGCGCGTTGGCGGCGAACCCGGCCAGCAGCGGTGGCGGCATCGCGATCCCCAACCGCCACAGCAGCCGGTGCAACGGCGGTGCGCGCAGCGCCTGCGGAACACCGGCATCGTGCATGAGCTGCAGTGCGGTGCGGACCTTGGCGGGGTAATGGGGCATCGTCGTCCTGACCTGAGTGGGGGGATTACCGTAATGGGTGCGTGGCCGCCAGGGCAACTCCACACGCCGTTGGCATGCGCCACAAACGAAAACGGCCACCCGAGGGTGGCCGTTCGTTGCGCGACAACCGGGGTTGTCGGCGCGGTATTACTGGGCAGCCTTGGCAGCAGCCAGGCGGGCCTGCTTGGCCTGCGCAGCGGCAGCCAGATCTTCCTTGATGCGGGCAGCCTTGCCTTCCAGGCCACGCAGGTAGTACAGCTTGCCGGCGCGGACCTTACCACGACGCTTCACTTCGACCGAGTCGATGATGGCGCTGTGGGTCTGGAAGACGCGCTCGACGCCGTAGCCGTGCGAGATCTTGCGGACGGTGAACGCGGAGTTCAGGCCGGCATTCTTGGTGCCGATCACGACGCCTTCGTAAGCCTGGACGCGCTCACGGTTGCCTTCCTTGACCTTCACGTTGACGACGACGGTGTCACCCTGGCTGAACTTCGGCAGCTCGCGGGTGATCTGGGCGGATTCGAAATCCGCAAGGATGGTTTTGTTCAGCTTGCTCATGGGTGCACCGATAGTGTTCGGGTGGTCGTGTCGTTCGACAACGTGGGCTCATGCAGTCACCGGACTGTGCTGCACGTTTTTTGTAGGGTTTCCACCACCGGGCGCAACGGCCTGATGGGAATCGCCAATGATAACCGAAGATTCCTGCCCCGCGCTAGGGGGAAGGGTCGTCGGCAAGGGCCTGCCGGGCCTGCGCGAGCAGAATCCGGTCGGCCTTGGACAGCTGGGCCTCGTCAAGCAGGTCCGGCCGCCGGGTTGCAGTCCGCAGCAGCGACTGCTGGCGGCGCCAGCGCGCGATGGCGGCATGGTTGCCCGAGCGCAGCACGTCCGGGACACTGCCCCATTCATGCTGGGCAGGGTGGCTGAAATGCGGGCAGTCCAGCAGCCCTTGCGGGCCTTCGAAACTGTCCTGGGCGGCCGATTCGGCATCGCCCAGGGCGCCTTCCTGCAACCGGGTCACAGCATCGACGATCACCGCCGCGCCCAGCTCACCGCCAGACAGGACGTAATCGCCGATCGAGATTTCCTCGCTGACCTCCGCATCGAGGAAGCGCTCATCGATGCCTTCATACCGCCCGCACAGCAGGATCATGCGCGGCAACGCGGCCAGTTCACGCACCTTGGCCTGGGTCAGGGGCGCGCCCTGCGGGCTGAGGTAGATCACCGGCGCAGGCGCCGGGTCGGCCGCCTTGGCCGCGGCCAGGCAGGCGCGCAGTGGCTCGATCAGCATGACCATGCCGGGGCCGCCGCCGAACGGACGGTCGTCCACCCGGCGGTAATTGCCTTCGGCATAGTCCCGCGGATTCCAGCCATGCAGGTCGAGCAGGCCGCGCTCGGCGGCACGGCCGACCACGCCCAGCGCGGCCGACTGTGCCATGAACTCGGGGAACAACGTGATGACGTCGATTCTCACCGGATCAGAACTCCGGATCCCAGTCGACCACGATCAGGTTGGCCTCGAAATCCACCGAGACAACGAATTCGGGCTGCACGAACGGAATCATCCGCTCACGGTCGCCCTGCACCACCAGCACATCGTTGGAGCCGGTCGAGAACAGGTGCGACGCCCGCCCCAGTTCGACGCCGTCAACGGTACGCACCTGCAAGCCTTCGAGGTCGACCCAGTAATACTCGTCGGCCTTCGGCGGCGGCAGCGCGCTGCGCGACACATAGACTTCGGTTCCGTACATCGACTCGACCACATCGCGGTCGGTGATGCCCGGAAACACCGCGACCAGATGCTTGCCGGACTGACGTCCGCGTGCCCCGGTCAGGGTGCTCTCCTGGCCGGCGGGCGTACGCAGGATCCAGGGCTGATAGTTGAAGATGGCGGTACGCGGCTCGGTCCAGGACTCGAGCTTGATCTCGCCTCGCACACCAAAAGCGCCGACAATCCTGCCCAGCAGGATCCGGCGCTCGGTATCTTTCATCTGAATAGACCGAATGGGCCGCGGCGGGCGCGGCCCGTCAGGATCAGGCCGCCGAGGCCTGGGCCTTGGTCGCTTCCTTGTACAGGTTGCGAACCTTGTCGGTCATCTGGGCGCCGTTGGCAACCCACTTGTCGACCAGCGGCAGGTCCAGCACGATGCGGGATTCCGCACCCTGGGCCACCGGGTTGTAGTAACCGACGCGTTCGATGTTGCGGCCATCACGGGCGCTGCGCGAGTCGGTCACGATGATGTGGTAGAAGGGACGCTTCTTGGCGCCGCCGCGGGTCAGTCGAATCTTGACCATGGTGTTGTTTCCTCAATTGCCCAGTCGCCAGGATGGCGCGGTAAGCCCGCGATTATAGCGGCGGCCTGCCGCCATTCCAAGCCTGTGAAGACCGGTCAAGCTGAATAGCGCGCTAACCTGCGCTACTGATGGCCCCCAGAGGCTGCCAGGGGGCGGCCTCCAGGCTGCCCCGCGCCCATTGGCAGAACATCTCGGACCGGGTGAAGGCCACCCCGTCGATGGCTTCTATCGGCCAGACCCCGGCCGAATTGCAGGCGATGGCCCCGCTGAACCGGTCCAGTTCGGCCAGCGCCACCGGGCGCACCTGCTGCTGCGCCGGTGCGAACCCGGCCTGCAGCAGCCGCTCGTGGGTACCGCGCAGGGCCGGCGCCTGCGGCCACACGACCTGGTCGCCCTGCAGGAAGGCGATGTTCCAGGTACTTCCCTCGCTGACCTCCCCGTCGTCGGTGACAAACAGCGCATCATCGAACCCGTCCTGCACCGCCCGCCGACGCTGTTCGAACAGCGCGAAGGTGCCTACGTGCTTGAGGTGCGGCAGCTCGCGCTGGTACACCACCGAACGCACGCGCCGCGCCGTGGCCGGCATCGTCACCGGCGGCGCGACCGCCACCAGCACATCCACCGCAACCGGGCGCAGCGGCTGGCGGAAATCGAACGCACGCGAGAACACCGTCACCCGCAACGCGGCATCGCGCATCTCTTCGGCGTGCAGCGCGTGCTGCATCCAGGCCTGCACCTGCGCCGCCTCCAGCGTGGTGCCGAACAAGGCTTCGGTCCCCTGTTGCAACCGCCGCAGGTGCAGGTCCAGACCCTGCACCGCGCCACCGCGCACCTGCAGCGAGGTGAAGTGGCCGTAGTTGGTCAACGCGCCGGCAAGATCCTCGACGCTGGCGCGCTGGCCGTTGCAGTAGAGCGTCATTCCAGCAGCGCCCGCGCGTCGGACCACATCTGCTGCAGCACCTCGGTGGCTGGGCGCGCCGGTGCCATCCAGGCCGATTGCCCGGCCCAGGCCTGCATGGCATCGATGCGGTGCTCGCGGTTGGCCTGCGCGCGCATCGATGCACTGAGCCCGCGCTGCACCGGATACGGCCGCGGCGGCGGCGCGTCAGGACCGGCGGCGGCGCGCACGTAGGCGGTGGCCAGCCCGCGACCAAGCCGGCCACTGAATGCCCGCGTCGGCCAGGTGTCTTCGGGTTCGGCCGCGGCGAGTGCCTGCGACCAGGCCGGGTCGATCGCGCATTCGGGGGTGCGCAGGAAGGCGGTGCCTACCTGCACCGCGCTGGCACCGAGCAGCAATGCGGCAGCAACGCCGCGCCCATCGGCAATGCCGCCAGCGGCGATTACCGGCACCTGCAGGCGGTCGGCCAGGCGCGGCAGCAGGGCGAACAGCCCCACCAGCTGGCGCTCGGCCGCGTCGGGGTCGAAGGCACCACGGTGCCCACCCGCTTCAAAACCCTGCGCCACCACTGCATCGGCCCCCGCCGCCTGCGCGGCCAGCGCTTCGGACAAGGTGGTGGCGCACGCGAACCAGGCGATGCCGGCGTCCTGCAGACGCTGCACCTGCGTGTCGCTCAACACGCCCATGATGGTCGAGGCCACCGCCGGACGCGCGGCGATCAGCGCATCGAACTGCGCATCGAAATCGGCCGGGCCGGCATCGGCGGCGCTGGCCGGCACCTCCGGCCCCCACTGCGCCAGGAAGGCGCGCGTGGCCGCTTCGGCCTCGGCATCGCGCTGCGGCGGCGCGTCAGGCACCCACACATTGACCTGGGCCGGCCCGCTGGACTGCGCGCGGAAATCGTCCATCCACGCCACGATGTCCGCCGGCTGGGACAGCACCGCGCCCATCGCCCCCATGCTGCCGGCCGTGGCCAGCGCGGCCGACAGCGGCACCGGGCAGGCGCCGGCCATAGGGGCGAGCAGGATCGGGGCCTGCAAGGCAAAACGCCGACAGAAACTGTCGGCGCGTTCGAGGATCGGCGAAAGACTCACGCGCGGCGCACCTGTAGGGTCAGACCCGGCCAGCATACGCCGCACCGCCCTGCCCGGCATGCACCCCGGCAGGATTCAGCGCGCCGACACCGCGTAGGTGCGGACCAGCTGGCTGTCCATTTCTTCGTTGAAAGTGAAGGTCACATAGCGCGCGTCGTCGGCGGCGAATTCTTCTTCGACCACGGCCCGGCCGATCTCGGTGCCCTCGGCATCCAGCGCGCGTGCCACCAGCTTGCCCTTGAACGGCTTGTCGGCCACCACGTACACCGCCGCGTCCTTGGAGCCCATGCCACGGCTCTTGCCCTGGGTCACGGTCAGGCCGCGCGCGGCCAGGCCGGGGTCGGTCTGCAGCGTCACGCTCATGCGCTTGTCCACGCCCTCGCCCAGGCCGGCGACGAAATCGGCGGCGGTGCCGCTGATCGCACTGCCTGCCTTCTGCGACATCGACGTGTCGTCCTTGCAGGCGGCCAGCGCCAGGACCAGCGCCACCACCACGATCGACTTGTTCACGGGCATTCCTTTGAGAGATTCAACAGCGGGCTAGTCAATCACCCGGCCAGGACACTGGCAAGAGGCACCGGCGCAGGCCGGTGACGCGTGCGGACACTACAGTGGAACAGAGGCTGCGCGGGGGCCCGAAGGCCGACCGCGCACAGGGCACTCAGCGGAACGGCAGGCCGCCGCGGCCGCCCATGGCCCCCATCATGCCCTTCATGCTGCGCATCATGCCCTTCATGCCGCCGCCGGCCATCTTGCTCATCATCTTTTCCATCTGCTGGAACTGCTTCATCAGCTTGTTGACGTCGGCCGGGGTGAGGCCGGAACCGCGCGCGATGCGTGCACGGCGCGAGCCGTTGAGCAGACCCGGGTTGCGGCGTTCCTTCTTGGTCATCGAGTTGATGATGGCGATCATGCGCGGCACTTCCTTGCCCTGGCTGACCTGCTGCTTGAGGTGCTCGGGAATGTTGCCCAGGCCCGGCAGCTTGTCCATCAGGCCGCCGATGCCGCCCATGTTCTGCATCTGCTCGAGCTGGTCGCGCATGTCGTTGAGGTCGAACTTTTTGCCCTTGGCGACCTTCTCGGCCAGCTTCTGGGCCTTGTCCTTGTCGACCTGCTGCTCGACCTGCTCCACCAGCGACAGCACGTCGCCCATGTCCAGGATGCGGCTAGCGATACGGTCGGGGTGGAACACGTCCAGGCCGTCGGGCTTTTCGCTGACGCCGACGAACTTGATCGGCTTGCCGGTGATGTAGCGCACGCTCAGTGCGGCACCGCCACGGGCGTCACCGTCGGTCTTGGTCAGCACCACGCCGGTCAGCGGCAGCGCTTCGCCGAAGGCCTTGGCGGTGTTGGCCGCGTCCTGGCCGGTCATGGCGTCGACCACGAACAGGGTTTCAGCCGGGTTGACCGCCGCGTGCAGCGCCTTGATCTCGGCCATCATGGCGTCGTCGATGGCCAGGCGGCCGGCGGTATCGACGATCAGCACATCGGCGAACGACTTGCGTGCGTCATCGATGGCCGCGCGCACGATCGCTTCGGGCTTCTGGTCGGCACTGGAGGCAAAGAACAGCACGCCCACCTGGTCGGCCAGGGTCTTGAGCTGCTCGATCGCGGCCGGACGGTAGACGTCGGCCGACACCACCATCACCTTTTTCTTGCGCTTTTCCTTCAGGTGCTTGGCAAGCTTGGCCACCGTGGTGGTCTTGCCCGCACCCTGCAGGCCGGCCATCAAAATGATCGCCGGGGCCGGCACGTTGAGGTTGAGGTCCGACGCCGCCGAGCCCATGACCGTGGTCAGCTCGTCGCGCACGACCTTGATCAGCGCTTGGCCGGGGGTCAGCGACTTGAGCACTTCCTGGCCGACGGCGCGCACCTTGATGCGCTCGACCAGGGCCTGCACGACCGGCAGGGCGACGTCGGCCTCAAGCAGCGCGATGCGCACTTCGCGGGTGGCCTCGCGGATGTTTTCCTCGGTGAGGCGACCGCGGCCACGCAGCCGCTCGATGGTGCCGGAGAGGCGCTGGGTCAGGGACTCGAACATGGAGGCAACCTGTTCAGAACGAAAGACAGAGAGACGCACAGTATAGCGGGTCCGCCAAGCACCCCGGACCGCACCTGCGCCCCGTGGCCGCAGGCATCGCCAGCACCCCGGGGGTATGCGAAACTGCCACGATGACAATCGTTCTCATCGCGACCCTGCTGTACCTGACCGCCACCGCCCTGCTGGTGCGCGCCGTCGGCCGCGATGACGCGATCCGCTCACCCGCCTGGCTGTGGCCGGCGCTGCCGGCGATGCTGCTGCACGGCGGCTACCACGTGCTGGTGGCGATGCGCACCACCGGCGGCCCGGACATGCACTTCTTCGCCGCGCTGTCGCTGGTGGGCCTGGGCATGGCCTGGCTGACCTCGCTGGTGGCTGCGCGCGGGCGCATGGCCGCGCTGGGCGTGCTGGTGTTCCCGATGGCCGCGGCGGTGCTGTGCATCTACCACGGGTATGGCCATGAGCCGAGCAAGCCGCTGGGCTGGCAGTTGGCCACGCACGCGTGGATGGCGCTGCTGGCCTACGCCACCCTGAGCGTGGCCGCGCTGCTGGCGATCATGCTGTGGCTGCAGGAACGCGCGCTGCGCCGCCGAGACTTCCGCCCCTGGCTGCGAGCCCTTCCGCCGCTGGCCGACCTGGAAGCCCTGCTGTTCCGGGTGATCACGGTCGGCTTCGCGCTGCTCACCCTGACCCTGGTCACCGGCGTGCTGTTCGTCGATGACCTGCTGGCCCAGAAGCTGGTGCACAAGACCGTGCTCAGCGTGCTGTCGTGGATCGTGTTCGGCACGCTGCTGATCGGCCGCCGCCGCTACGGCTGGCGCGGTGCAAAGGCGGTGCACTGGACGCTGACCGCGATGGCGCTGCTGCTGCTGGCGTTCTTCGGCAGCCAGTTCGTGATCGAACTGGTGTTCGGGCATGCGCGGTAGAGCCGGGCTCTGCCCGGCTGCGTGATTCAAGGTTGCCGGGCAGAGCCCGGCACTACGCCCGGCTGCTGATCCAGGGTTGCCTCGTAGAGCCGGGCTCTGCCCGGCTGCGTGATCCAGGGTTGCCGGGCAGAGCCCGGCACTACGGGTGTTCCCATTGCTGGGCGGGAGCCGGGCAATGGTTTACATGGGCGCCGACAACAAGGCGCGTTGCGATTGCCCGCTGTCGGTGATCATGTCATCCACCCGCCAGCAGCCATCGTCGGCGCGCGCCAGCGTCAGGCGGGTCAACCGCGCGGCCCTCCACACCCGGTAGCGCGCTTCCACGGTGACGCGCGTGGCCTGCGTCGACGGCGTGGCCGTGAATACCGGCGGCGCATCGATCTCACCGTCCTGCCCATCCAGCCAGGGATCGCTGTCGAACCGGCAGATGCCCTCTTCCACCCGCTGGCATTCGCGTTCGGCCGCCAGCAACTGGGCGAAACCGGACGTAAGCACGCTCGGGGAGGTGGCAAGGAAATCGTCCGCGCTGGCCTTCAGGAAGGCCTGCCCCACTGCCACCGGATCACCACACGCCGGCGCGCCCTGCACCACCGGCACGCACAGCGCCATCAGCACCATGCCACCGCACATTTTCCAACCAAATGTCCGCATATCCCATTTCCTTCCCTGTGAATGGGCCGGACGCCCCAGCGGCGCACCCGGCCTGGCTCTTACAGACCGTAGCGCTCGATCACGTCCACATGACGCTGCTCGTCCTGGCCACAGGCCTCGGCCAGGCGCAGCCAGCACAGCCGGTGCGGCCAGTGCGCGGTGGCCTCGAGCAGGAACCGGTGCAGGTCCAGCGGCGGCTGTTCCAGCGGCTGTGCCAGAGTGAACAGCACGCCCGGCAGCGGCGCATCGTCGCCCTGGGCATCGGTGAGCTGGTAATCGTCCGGGCTGTGCGTCCACAGCTTCCAGCCCCGGGCCTCCACGGCCTCGGAGAATGCGGCCCACGCGTCTTCACCGGGGTGCACGCCGTCGACCAGCCAGCTGCCTGCATAGCCACCGCGCTGAAGCAGGTGGACTTCGGCGTAGGTGGGCATGAAGCGCTCGCGCTCCTGCTCGTCCTCCGGTGCCGGATGGACCAGCTCGGCGTCGAACACCACCCAGTCATTCACGCGCTGGCGGCGGTTGGCCGGTGCGTTCTCGACGATGCGCGCGGTGACCGGGCCGGTGCGGCGCGCATAGTATTCGATCGGCTCGCCACCCTCCATGCAACGGATGATCACCCAGCCGAAGGATTCCTCGACCGGGCCGTCGGTGCTTTCCAGTTCCATGCCGATGGCCGCTGCCGAACCACGCACGGCGGCCCACTCGCCGGCGGCACTGGCGGCGGTCATGTGGTCCCAGTGCGCGCTGCGCGGCTCTTCCAGTACCTCGGTAAGGTGACGGTACTGCGCGGCCGCGTCCTGGAAGCGCTGCTGGGCCATCAGGGCCATCGCCAGCAGGTTGCGGGCGCCATGCGACTGCGGCGAAAGGGCCAGCAGCGCGCTGCTCGCCTGCTCCAGCGCGGGCCAATCGGAGAGCTTGTGCGCCATCTGCGCCTGGCACCACAGTGCGAACACCGGCACCCGCGCCTGGTAATGCTGCGCCAGGCGATCCAGCCCGGCCTGGTCGCCACGCTGCACCAGCAGGCCCATCAAGGAGTACGCCGGGGGGGCATCCTCATGTCCGTGGCGCTCGACGAACGCCCACAGCAACGCAATCGCGTCATCCTCGGCGCCGCAGGCATTCAGCGCCGAGGCGGCGACATCCAGCATCGCCGCGTCGTCGGGACGCTGCTCCACGCCCTGCAGCAACCACTGCGCCTCGCGTTCCGGGTCGCGCCCGTCGCCCTGCTCGCCCTGTTCGACCAGCCAGTCCAGCAGGCCCTCGGCGGGCACCGGCAACGCCGCCGCGCCGGGGGCGGCATCGAGGCGCGCAGCCATCGCGGCCACGGCCTCGCTTGCACCGCGGTCCTGGCGCAGGCTGGCCAGGTGCTCCCGGGCCAGCGCCAGGTGGCGCCGTGCGGTCCACACCGCGCCACGCTGCAGCGCCATGTCCACGCACAGTCCGGCAATCTCGATCACGAAGCGATGCGCACCGACCGCTGCGTAATGCGCCAGGGTCGCGCTGAGCCGGCGGCCCAGGTCCCAGCTGTTGCGCTCGGGTGCGTTGCGCACCAGCAGCGCCACCGTATGCGCCCACATGCGGCGGTAGTTCGGCGACAACTGGTTCCATGGCACCAGCGATTCCAGCGCTTCTTCATCGCGACCCAGCTGCGCCAGCGCCCATGCGCGCGACAGTTTGCGCGGGAGGGTGCAGTTTGCCGGCTCGTAGTCACCCTCGGCATCCACCTCGGCCTGGCGCGCGTCGATCAATGCCAGCGCCTCGGCCGCGCGGCCGCTGGCGAGCAGGATCTTGATGCGCATTTCCGGGAAGCTGTCATACACCTTGCCGCCATGCGCCAGCACGGTGCCGGCCTGCACGTCCAGGTAATCCAGGGCGCCCTGGCTGTTGCCGTCGTCCAACAACGCATCGGCCTTCTCGCAGCTCAGGCACTGGAAGCACGCCCAGCTCGGATCGATCCGCGCCAGCGTTTCCTCGCAGACCTCGATGCGCTCGGGCACCCAGCCGGGGCCGTCGATGTTGCCGTAACAGGCCGCCAGGTCCTGGGTTACGCAGACCGACTGCGGGCACTCCACCGTGTCGGCACGGTGCGCGCGCTCGAACAGCGCCACGGCGTCACCCAGCGCCGACTCGCCTTCCAGGCGGTTGCCGACGCGGTTGCGCATGTCCCAATGGCCGACGAACACGTCCAGCCACGGATTGCCCAGCGTTTTGCCCAACGCATGCGCTTCGGGCAGCAGGGCATCCACACGGTCCAGGCGCAGTTCGCAGACGTCGTCGGTCAAGCGCGTCAGCAGTTGTGCGCTCTGCGCCTGCCCGGCTTCGCCAAGATCGTCCTGCAGTTTTTCCACCCAGTTCCAGATATCCATGCGATCGTGTCGTCCTGCCGTGCGTAATGATGAAGAAAGGGAATATCAGCGCGCCTGCAGCATCTGCTGCAGGGCATCGGCGATGTCGCCGAACGCGCGGTTGAGGTCGTTGCTGGCCGCGCCGCCGTCCTGGGCGCGCCCCTGCGCGCTGACGATCACCTTGAGCGAGCGCAGCAGGCGCGCGGCGGACGCGGCCTGCGGGTTGCCGGCGCGCATCGCCGCCAACAACGCCTGCACGGCGGGGTTGTCCAGGTTGAGATACAGGCGCGAGGGTGCGCGCGCGACGATCCGGGCGGTGAACTGGCGCGCCAGCCGCAGCGCGGCCATTGATACACGCTTGTCGTTTTCGTCGTCTTCCAGGCGGCGTTTCAGCTCGGCTTCGCGGTCGGGCACCACCACCACCGGCAGCTCGGCCGGGCTGAAATGCGCCGGCAACAAGTGCTCACCGTCGCCCAGGTGGGTTTGCAGCCACTCCATGTCCGCCTCGGGCAGCGTATCGGTGCGGAACAGCGCGCGGTTGCCTTGTTCGGTGCCCAGCTCCACCAGGCGCATGCCCTTGGCCTGGGTCCAGCGGCGCAGGAACGGCACCACCGCGTAACGGTTGCCATGCGCCACCGGCACGCCCATCGCGCGGAACAGCATTTCCTCGAAACCGCCGCCGTTGTCCAGGATCACGTGGACCGCACCGCGCGACGGCAGTTCGCTTGCCTTGATGTCGCCCTGCGAGCTTGGCACGCGCACGTGTTCGAGCAGCAATTGGAACAGGCGCTCATCGCACAGCGAGGCACCCAGCAGGGCTTCGTTGTGCCGCGCCAGGATGCGTCGCCAGGCCTCCGGCTGCTGCCGTGCGATCTCCACCAGCCCATCGATGAGCGCCTCGCCCAATGCGTGCTGGACTGCGCTGTAGGTTTCATCGCGCTGCAGGTCCTCGCGGCTGGCGGTAGGCGTCAACCGGCTGGATTCGATGACACCACCGATGAAACCGGCCCAGGGCGGCAGCAGGTCGCGTGCGTCGTCGTCGAGCAGCATGCCGCGCACGAACACCGAGAGATTGCGGTTGTCGCTGGTGCCGTAGGTGGCGCCGTCCTGTACCCAGAGCAGGCCCACCGCATCGCTGCCGCCATCGGCGCGCAGCGGCATGCAGGCGATCGGCTCGAAGCTGCGCTCGAAGTGCGCGGCGAACTCCAGGCCACGGCGCTGCGCCTGCAGTGGGTGCATGACCACGCCGGCCTGCGGACGCCATGGCGGCGGCTCGGGGTTGATCGCGCGCGCATCCTGGCCGATGTGGATCGGCTCGCCCAGCAGCGCGCAATAGCGGCCGAGGATATCGCGCAGGTTCTGCTCCTGCGCCAGGTGCACGTAACTGCCATGCAGTTCCAGCACCACTTCGGTGCCGACCGCGCGCGCCGGCATCGGGGACACCGTGTACTGCTCGGCGTTGCTGGAGACATAGCAGTGGCCCAGCATCGGCTGCTGGTAGGAGGTGGTGCGCACGGTCACCCGGCGCGCCAGCACGAACGCGGACAGGAAGCCCAGCCCGAACATGCCGATCAGGCCTTCGTCGTCCTCGCCGGCCTGGCGCAGGCCACGGGTATAGCCCACGCCGACCGTGGCCAGGTAATCGTGGATTTCCTGCTGGGTCAGCCCGGCGCCGGTATCGATGATGCGCACGATGCCGTTGACCGCATCGCCGTGCACCTCGATCCGGCCCGGCTCCTGCCAGTCGGCCTGTTCCAGGCGCCGTCGCACCAGCGAATCGTGCGCGTTCTGCACCAGTTCGCGCAGTGCCACCACCGGGGTGGAATACAGATGCTTGCCAAGGACAGTCATCAATCCGTTGAGGTCGACACCCGCGCGACGGATCTCGCTGGCGCCCTGTACATCCAGGGGAGTCTCTTGCATGGAATCGTTTTCTCTGGCGGGCGCACCCCGGCCGGGATACGCGCTGGAACGAGGATTTCAGGGGAGGAAAACTAGCACAGCCCGGCCGCGCATTGCCTGCGCGGCGGGTGCCTCGGAAACACCGCGTTCAGGCCGCTTCAATCGCCTCGGACAGCCGCTCCACCGCGATCACCTCCATGCCCTTCACGCTGCCGGTCTTGGGCGCGTTGGCCTTGGGCACGATCGCGCGCTTGAACCCATGGGTGGCCGCTTCGCGCAGACGATCTTCGCCGTTGGGCACCGGGCGGATCTCGCCGGAAAGACCGACTTCGCCGAAGGCAATGGTCTTCTCGGCCAGCGGCCGGTCCTGCAGCGAGGACAGCACCGCCAGCAGCACCGGCAGATCCACCGCGGTTTCCTGCACCCGGATGCCGCCCACAACGTTCACGAACACGTCCTGGTCGCCGGTGAGCACGCCACCGTGGCGGTGCAGCACTGCCAGCAGCATCGCCAGCCGGTTCTGCTCCAGCCCCACCGCGACGCGGCGCGGGTTGGACAGCGGCGAGGTGTCCACCAGCGCCTGCACTTCCACCAGCAGTGGCCGGGTACCCTCGCGGGTGACCATCACGCAGCTGCCGGGCTGCTGCGTGCTGCCGCCGGAAAGGAAGATCGCCGACGGGTTGGAGACTTCCTTCAGGCCCTTCTCGCCCATCGCGAACACGCCCAGTTCGTTGACCGCGCCGAAGCGGTTCTTGAACGCACGCAGCAGGCGGAAGCGGCTGCCGCTCTCGCCTTCGAAGTACAGCACCGCATCGACCATGTGCTCGAGCACCCGCGGCCCGGCGATACCGCCTTCCTTGGTGACGTGGCCGACCAGGAACACGGCGGTGCCGGTTTCCTTGGCGAAGCGCACCAACCGCGCGGCACTCTCGCGGACCTGGCTGACCGAGCCGGGCGCGGCGGTCAGCGATTCGGTCCACAGGGTCTGGATGGAGTCGGCCACGATCAGCTTGGGCCGGGCCACGCTGGCGTGCTGCAGGATCGCTTCCACCTGGGTTTCGGCCAGGGCGTTGACGTTGTCCAGCGGCAGGTCCAGCCGCACCGCGCGGCCGGCGACCTGCGACAGCGACTCCTCACCGGTGATGTACAGCACCGGCAGGGTGGCGGCCATCTTCGCCACCGCCTGCAGCAGCAGCGTCGACTTCCCGATGCCGGGATCGCCGCCGACCAGGATCACCGCGCCCTCGACCAGGCCACCACCGAGCACGCGATCGAACTCGCCGATGCAGGTGCTCACCCGCAGGTGTTCGGTCTGCTGCACGTCCTTGAGCGCCATGATCCTGGGTGCATCGACCTTGCCCGCCCACCCCGAGCGGCGCGACGCCGGCGAGGACTTGCTGGCGGGGGTCGCGCTTTCCAGGGTGATCTCGGTCAGCACGTTCCAGACGCCACATTCGGTGCACTGGCCCTGCCACTTGCTGTATTCGGCGCCACATTCACTGCAGACGTACGCGGTGAGTCGCTTGGCCATGTCCACTTCCACTTCATCGGTTGTCGGGCAGGATAGCCGAGCCGCGTCGCAGCAACCGAGACGCCGCCTCATCCCCATCGCTCAAGATCCTGCCGGCGATGCCGATACCACAGCGGGCGATTGCCCCTTCCATTCCTCTCCAGGCTTTTCCATGACCGGCACCTACAGCCAGAGTCTTGTCGTGTTCTCGCTGCTGGTTGCCATCCTCGCCTCGTACACCGCGCTGGACATGGCCGGCCGGCTGGCCAGCACCCAGGGGCGCGTGGCGCGCTGGTGGCTGGCCGGTGGCGCTGCCGCCATGGGGCTCGGCATCTGGTCGATGCACTTCATCGGCATGCTGGCCTTCCACCTGCCGATCCCGGTGGGCTACGACCTGGGCATCACCCTGTTCTCGCTGGCGGTATCGGTGGGCGCCTCGGCCTACGCGCTGTGGCTGGTCTCGCGCCCGGTCCTGCCGTGGACGCGGCTGTGCGCCGGTGCGGTACTGATGGGCCTGGGCATCGCTGCGATGCATTACCTCGGGATGGCCGCGCTGCAGATGCAGCCGGGCATAGAGTACGACCCGTTCTGGTTCACGCTGTCGCTGCTGATTGCCGTGGGTGCCGCCGGTGCAGCCCTCTGGATCGCCTTCCGGCTGCGGCTGGAACAGCAGCGCGCCCTGCTGCTGCGTGGCATGGCGTCGGTGGTGATGGGCCTGGCCATCGTGGGCATGCACTACACCGGCATGGCCGCAGCGCACTTCCCCGCCGGCAGCATCTGCGGCGCGGTGATGGACGCCGGGCTGGACAGCAAGTGGCTGGCGGTGCTGGTCATCGTGACCACGCTGGCCACGCTCGGCATTGCACTGCTGGCCTCGGTGTTCGACCGCCAGATGCGGACCCGTACCGGCCTGTTGGCCGATTCACTGGCCCACGCGAACGAGAAGCTGCTGCAGGCGGCCCTGCACGACCCGCTGACCCAGCTGCCCAACCGCATGCTGCTGCAGGATCGCATCGAACAGGCCATCGAAAAGGCGCAGCGGCGGCAGTTCAGCTTTGCGGTGATGTTCTGCGACCTGGACGGCTTCAAGGCCATCAACGATGCCTACGGCCACCAGCTCGGCGACAAGCTGTTGATCCAGATGAGCGAGCGCGTGAGCGCATTGCTGCGCAGCCAGGACACGTTTGCTCGCCTTGGCGGGGACGAGTTCGTGATTGTGTTCCAGGTCGACGATCCCGAAGATGCCGCCGTGGTTGCCGAACGCATCATTGCCTGCGTGGCCGAACCGTTCCTGATCGACGCGCTGGAACTGCAGGTCACCGCCAGCCTGGGCATCGCGCTGTACCCGGCCGACGCCACTGAAGAGCGGGCGCTGATGGCGCACGCCGACGCGGCGATGTACCACACCAAGGATTCGGGCCGGAATGGCTATACGTTCTTCACCGAATCGATGCACGTCAGCGCCAACCGCCAGCTCAAGCTGCTGCAGGAACTGCGCCGCGCCATCCAGCGCGACGAACTGGTGCTGCACTACCAGCCCAAATTCCCGGCCAATGGCCAGGCGTTGATCGGTGCCGAAGCCCTGGTGCGCTGGCAGCACCCGGAGCTGGGTCTGCTCAGCCCGGACACCTTCATCCCCGTGGCCGAACGCAGTGGGTTGATCCTGCCGCTGGGCGACTGGGTACTGGACCGGGCCTGCGCGCAGCTGCGGCAGTGGCACGATGCGGGCCACCCGGAGTGGTCCATGGCGGTGAATCTGTCGCCGCTGCAGTTCGGCTCGAGCACCCTACTGGAGACGGTGCGGCGCACGCTGGAAAAGCATGCGTTGGACCCGCGCCACCTGACCCTGGAAGTCACCGAAACCACCGCGATGAAGGACGTGGAAGCCAGCCTGCAGATCCTGCACGGCCTGACCGCCATGGGCGTGAACATCTCCATCGACGATTTCGGCACGGGCTATTCCAGCCTGCTCTACCTCAAGCGCATGCCGGCCACCGAGCTGAAGATCGACCGCGCGTTCGTGCGTGATCTGGAAGACAACGCCGAAGACGCCGCGATCGTGTCCTCGATCATCGCGCTGGGGCGTTCGCTGCAGCTGCAGATCGTCGCCGAAGGCGTGGAGACGGACGGACAGCGCCAGTACCTGAGCGACCTCGGTTGCGACCTGCTGCAGGGGTACCACCTGGGCCGGCCGGTGGCGGCCGACGCGTTCCTGCGTTTGGCACAGGCGGCATAGGACGCCGCACGCGTCGCGTCCGCCGGTAGGGTCGAACCTTGGTCGACTGCCGATAGCGGTGCAACGCGCGGTGGCGACATGGCTATTGAACGACGCGGGCCTTTCCGTGCCAATGAACGACGCAGGCCCTGCACTTGCCCCGCGCGGCCTCGATGATTGTCATGCGCTCGCTAGGCGTGGAAGGGATATCGGCAGTCGTTTGGAAACCGCCCCTGCCTGGGACGCGACCAGACGCAGAAAGGCCGCCCGAAGGCGGCCTTTCTGCATGCAGCAACGTCTCGAGACGTCAGTGCATCATGTGCACGTTCATGTTGTGCATGACCCACAGCGAGCCGGCGACGATGATGCCGATCACCACCACCGTGAAGGCCGCCGCGCTGACGTTCCAGCGCTGTTCCGAGGAACGGTTCAGGTGCAGGAAGAACACCAGGTGCACCAGGATCTGCAGCACCGCGGCGATCACGATGATCACGCCGGTGGTGAAGGTCGGCAGGTTGCCGTGCATCACCAGCCAGAACGGGATGATCGTCAGGATCGCGGCCAGCGCGAAGCCGACCAGGTACGACTTGACGCTGCCGTGGCTTTCGCCGCCGGCACCATGGTCGTGTGCGTGATTGTCATGTGCGGCCATTACAGCGCTCCCTTCAGGTAGACGACGGAGAACACGCCGATCCAGATCAGGTCCAGGAAGTGCCAGAACAGGCTCAGGCACGCCATGCGGGTCTTGTTGGTCGGCGTCAGGCCGTTCTGCTTGATCTGGATGAACATGATCAGCAGCCACAGCAGGCCGGCACTGACGTGCAGGCCGTGGGTGCCCACCAGCGCGAAGAACGCCGACAGGAACGCACTGTGGTCCGGACCGAAGCCCTCATGGATGAGGTGGTTGAACTCCCACACTTCCATGACCATGAAGCCGAAGCCCAACAGCCAGGTCAGGCCCAGCCACAGGTACATCTGGCCGACCTTGTGCTTGTGCAGGGCGATCATGCCCAGGCCGAAGGTCAGCGAAGAGACCAGCAGCAGCGTGGTTTCCCAGGCAACGAAGGTCAGGTCGAACAGATCCTTCGGGCCCGGGCCACCGTTGGTGCCGCCGGCCAACACGATGTAGGTGGCAAACAGGCTGGCGAAGATGAGGCAGTCGCTCATCAGGTACACCCAGAAACCGAAGACGGTGTTGCCGCCGGTGTCGTGGTGCTCGTGGTCATCATGGCCGTGGGCCGCCGCGTGCGCGGCGTGCCCATGGTTCATGGCGTTGGAGGTAGTGCTGCTCATGCCTTCAGCTCCGCTTTCACCAGGCCCTGCGCCACCAGGTGGCGACGGTGCTCGTTTTCGATGCGCTCCACTTCGGCCGCGGGCACGTAGTAATCCGTGTCCTTGTCGAAGGTGCGCCAGATGAAGGTACCGATCATGCCGACGATGCCGACGATGGCCAGCCACCAGATGTGCCAGATCATCGCAAAGCCCAGCACCAGGCTGAAGGCGCCGATCACCACGCCCGTGCCGGTGTTGCGCGGCATGTGGATGTCGGTGTATTTGGCCGGGCGCTCCCACGCTTCACCACGCTGCTTGCGCTCCCAGAACTCGTCCAGTTCGGTGACGCGCGGCAGCGAGCCGAAGTTGTAGAACGACGGCGGCGAAGAGGTTTCCCACTCCAGCGTACGGGCGTCCCACGGGTCGCCGGTCAGGTCGGCGGTCTTCTTGCGATCGCGGATAGACACGGCGATCTGGATCACCTGGCACAGGATGCCGGCGCCGATGATGAACGCACCAAACATCGCAATCACCAGCAGCGGCTGGTATTCCGGGTTCGGGTAGCTCTGCATGCGGCGGGTCATGCCCATGAAGCCCAGGATGTACAGCGGCATGAAGGCCACATAGAAGCCGATGAACCAGCACCAGAACGCGCGCTTGCCCCAGGTTTCGTTGAGGCGGAAGCCGAACATCTTCGGCCACCAGTAGGTGATGCCGGCAAACATACCGAACACCACGCCGCCGATGATGACGTTGTGGAAGTGGGCGATCAGGAACAGGCTGTTGTGCAGCACGAAGTCGATGGCCGGGATCGCCAGCATCACGCCGGTCATGCCGCCGATGGTGAAGGTGACCATGAAGCCGA
The DNA here is from genome assembly GCF_009832905.1 of Stenotrophomonas sp. 364. Taxonomy (NCBI): domain Bacteria; kingdom Pseudomonadati; phylum Pseudomonadota; class Gammaproteobacteria; order Lysobacterales; family Lysobacteraceae; genus Stenotrophomonas; species Stenotrophomonas sp. 364. The sequence goes on along the minus strand of NZ_CP047135.1, from coordinate 917,058 downwards.
TGGTCCACAGCACGGGCGTGGTGAACTGCACGCGACCGCGGAACATGGTGAACAGCCAGTTGAAGATCTTCACGCCGGTGGGGATGGAGATGATCATCGTCGTTATGCCGAAGAAGGCATTGACGTTGGCACCCGAGCCCATGGTGAAGAAGTGGTGCAGCCACACGATGAACGACAGCACGCCGATGCAGGCGGTGGCGTAGACCATGCCCTTGTAGCCGAACAGCGCCTTGCGCGAGAACGTGGCGATCACCTCGGAGAACACGCCGAAGGCCGGCAGCACCAGGATATAGACTTCCGGGTGACCCCAGATCCAGATCAGGTTGATGTACAGCATGGCGTTGCCGCCACCGTCATTGGTGAAGAAGTGCGTGCCCAGGTAACGGTCCAGGGTCAGCAGCACCAGGGTGACGGTCAGCACCGGGAAGGCGGCGATGATCAGTACGTTGGTGACCAGCGCGGTCCAGGTGAACACCGGCATGTGCATCAGCTTCATGCCCGGGGTACGCATCTTCAAGATGGTGATGAAGAAGTTGATGCCGCTCAGCGTGGTACCCAGGCCTGCTACCTGCAGGCCCCAGATGTAGTAGTCGACGCCTACCCCTGGACTGTATTCCTTGCCCGACAACGGCGGGAAGGCCAGCCAACCGGTCTGCGCGAACTCACCGACGCCCAGCGAGATCATCACCAGGCCCGCGCCCGCCACGAACAGCCAGAAGCTGAGCGAGTTGACGAACGGGAAGGCCACGTCGCGGGCGCCGATCTGCAGCGGCACCACGACGTTCATCAGGCCGGTGATCAGCGGCATCGCCACGAAGAAGATCATGATCACGCCGTGGGCGGTGAAGATCTGGTCGTAGTGGTGCGGGGGCAGGAAGCCCTCGTTGCCGCCGGCCGCCATGGCCTGCTGGGCACGCATCATGATCGCGTCGGCGAAGCCGCGCAGCAGCATGACGAAGGCGATGATGAGATACATCACGCCGATCTTCTTGTGGTCCACCGAGGTGAACCACTCTTTCCAGAGATAGCCCCACAGCTTGAACTTGGTGATCAGGGCCAGCACCAGCAGGCCACCGATACCAGCACCGATCAACGTGGTGATGATGATCGGATCGTGCGGGATGTCGGCAAATGTCAGTTTACCCAACAGATTCATGCTTATTCTCCCGAGCCTGCGTGGCCGGTGTGACCGGCGGCGGCATGCTCGTCTGCAGTGTGTTCGGCGTGCGCGGCGTCAGCACCCGCGGCGTGCGCCGCGTGCGTGTCGTCGGCGTGCACGTCCGTCTGGGCAGGACTTTCAGCGGCAGGCATGTCGTGGCCGGCGTGGCTTTCGCCCTCGGCGCCGTCATGGCCCATCGCAGCGTGGTCGTGCTTCATGCCGTAGTGCTGGTTGTCGCCCATGTGCTTGGCGATGACCCAGTCGAACAGGCCGGCTTCGGCGGTACCGAAGTACGTCACCGGGTGCCAGTCGTGGTTCTTTTCGGCCACCAGGGCATTGAACGCGGTCTTGTCCAGGGTCGCCGCGTCGGCGCGGACCTTGGCCAGCCACTCCTGGTACTGCGCATCCGTCACCGAATGGGCGCTGAAATGCATCTTGCTGAAGCCCGCGCCACTGTAGTGCGAGGACATGCCCGGGAATTCACCGGTCTCGTTGGCGATCAGGTGGAGCTTGGTCTCCATGGCCGTCATCGAGTAGATCATGCTGCCCAGGTGCGGGATGAAGAAGGCATTCATCACCGAATCGGACGTGATCTTGAAGTTCAGCGGGGTATCGACCGGGAACGTGATCTCGTTGACCGTGGCGATTTTCTCTTCCGGATAGATGAACAGCCACTTCCAGTCGAGCGAGATGGCCTCGATCACCACCGGCTTCTTGTCCGAGTCCAGCGGACGGTACGGGTCCAGCGCGTGCGAGGAACGCCAGGTCAGCACGGCCAGTACCAGCACGATCATGCACGGGATCGACCACACCACCACTTCGATCGCGGTGGAGTGCGACCACTTCGGCTCATAACGGGCCTTGGTGTTGGTCGCGCGGTACTTCCAGGCGAAGGTCAGGGTCATGATGATGACCGGCACGACGACCAGCAGCATCAGCACGGTAGCCGTGATCAGCAGCGTCTTCTCATCGTGGCCGATCTGGCCCTTGGGGTTGAGGATGGCCGAGTTGCAGCCCGTCAGGAACACGGACAACGCGAACAGCAGGCCCGGACGCAAAAAGCGTCCAAGGGGTTTCAACGGAATCATCGGTCGATCCAATTGCGTAGGGAATGCCAGCTCAAGCGCGCCCCGTCCCGGCCAAAGGCCGGTTGTGCCGGTCCAGGGGGACAGGCACAGGGGACGATCATGTCAGCCCTCTAATTTTAGGCCGTCATGCATCATTTAAGAAAGGCATTGACAATGATCCAGCGCAGGAAAGCCCCGTTTTAGCTGCGACACGTTGTCGCAGTGCGCGCAATACGCCCGATTCGGCACGCCAACACGTTCATGTATAGACATGAATACCCTGCCCCTCACCCGACCAGCCACGACAGCAGCAGGGTGCACAGGCAGACATACCCCAGCAGGGCCAGGCTCACCGCCAGGGTGGTGCGCATGATCGCCGATTCCTGGCCCACCAGCTTTACCGCCGCCGCCGCAATGGCGATCGACTGGGGCGAGACCAGCTTGGCCATCACCCCGCCGGCGGTGTTGGCGGCCACCAGCAGCGCCGGGCTGACCCCGATCTGGGCGGCAGTGACCGCCTGCAGGTGGGCAAACAGGGTGTTGCTGTTGACCACCGAGCCGGTGATGAACACGCCGGTCCAGCCGATCACCGGCGCCAGCGCCGGGAACACCCCACCGGCCTGGGCCAGCGCCAGCCCGATCGTGGACGACGCGCCCGAGTAATTGGTGATGTAGGCCACGGCCATCACCAGCGCCACGGTGGCCAGCGGCTTCCACATCTCCCGGCCGGACTGGGCCAGCTCCTCGCCGGCCGCGCGCAGGCCCAGCTTCGGCGACAGCACCACCGTGAGCAGCGCGGCGATCAGGATCGCGGTGCCCGAGGCGTTGAGCCAGCCCACGGTCCACACCGCCGGCAGCGTGTGCGCGACAGCCACCAGGGGCGGCAGTTCCTGGATACGCTGGTCGAGCAGGCTCACCGGCAGATGGAGCACCGTGGTCCCGAGCGCGCCATCGGCGGCGAACAGCGCCTTGAACGCCGGCAGGCTCCAGACCAGGATGGTGGCGGTGAGGATGTAGAACGGCGACCAGGCCAGCAGCACCTGCTTCAGCGACCAGCGCTGGCTGGACACCGGTGGCGCCTGCGCCTCCCGATAGATGCGGCGCGGTCGCCAGACCTGCATGAAGGCGGCCAGGCTGCCCATCGCGGCAAGCGGGCCGATGATGTCCACCAGTTCCGGCCCCAGCAGGTACAGCACCAGTGTCTGGCTGCCACTGAACACCCCGCCGACCACCAGCAGCACCGGCCAGGTCTCGCGCACCCCGCGCCAGCCGTCCAAAAGCAGCACCAGCACCGCCGGCAGCAGCAGCGCGCAGAACTGAACCAGCGGGATCAACATCTGCGACATCTCGTCCAGCCCCACCCCACCCTGCTGCGCGCCCACCAGTACCGGAATGCCGATCGCGCCGTAGGCACCGGCCGCGCCGTTGGCGACCAGGCACAGCATCGCTGCCTTCAGGGGGCGGAAACCGAGCTCAACCAGCAGCGCGGCGCAGATCGCGATGGGGACGCCGAAACCGGCGGCGCCTTCGAGGAAGCCACCAAAGCAGAAGGCGATCAGCAGCACCTGGATGCGCTGGTCCTCGGAAATGGTCGCGATGCTGCCGCGGATCACTTCGAACTTGCCGCTGCGGATGGCCAGTTTGTACAGCCAGACCGCCATCAGCACGATGAAGCTGATCGGGAACACGCCGTTGGCGATGCCGAGCAACGCTGCCCCCAGCAGGGTGTCCAGCGGCATGCCGAACACCAGCGACGACACCAGTGCCGAAACCCCCACCGCCAGCAGCGCCGCGGTGAGGCCCTTGAGGCGAAGCACGGTGAGCGCCAGCAGGAACACCAGCACCGGCAGCGCGGCCAGCAGCGCCGAGAGGTTCGCATTGCCGAGCGGATCGTAGTTCTGATGCCACATGGTCAGCCCCTGCGGTGGGAAAGGACGGAGAACAGCATCACGCGTGGATCAGGGCAGCGGCACCGCGTTGGCACACGGCCGGCCAGCGGCGAAATCCCCCAGGTTGCGCAGGGTGATCTCGGAAATTTCCTGCAGCGCCTCCACGGTGAAGAAGCCCTGGTGCCCGGTGACCAGCACATTGGGGAAGGTCATCAGGCGCTGGAAGGCATCGTCATCGATGATTTCCCCGGAGCGGTCCTGGAAGAACAGCGCGCTTTCCTGCTCGTACACGTCGATGGCCAGGTGCCCCAGGTGCCGCGCCTTGAGCGCACCGATCACTGCGTGCGTATCGACCAGCCCACCGCGCGAGGTGTTGACCAGCATCGCCCCGGGCTTCATCCGCGCCAGCGAGGCGGTGTTGATCAGGTGGTGGGTGTCCGGGGTCAGCGGGCAATGCAGTGACACGATGTCCGCGCGCGCCAGCAGTTCGTCAAGCGCGACGAAGGTACCGATCGCATCGAACGCGGACGACGGGTACGGATCGTGGCCGAGCACGGTGCAGCCCATGCCCTTGAAGATGCGGCCCGTGGCCAGGCCGATCTTGCCGGTGCCCACGATGCCCACCGTCTTACCGTAGAGAGTGCGCCCGAGCAGCCCGTCGAGCATGAAGTTGCCCTCGCGCACCCGGTTGTAGGCGCGGTGGGTGTGCCGGTTGAGGGTCATGACCAGCGCCAGGGCGTGCTCGGCCACCGCCTCGGGCGAATACGCCGGCACCCGGGCCACGAAGAAGCCCAGCTGCCCGGCCATGGCCAGGTCCACGTTGTTGAAGCCGGCGCAGCGCAGCAGGATCGCGCGCACGCCCAGGGCGTGGAGGGCCTGCAGCACCGGCGCGTCCAGACGGTCGTTGACGAACACGCAGACCGCCTCGCAGTCCTGCGCCAGCGCCGCGGTATGCACGTCCAGGGTGGCGTCGAAGTAAAGGAACTCCACCGGCCGGGCCGCATCGGCACGCTGGGTGGCCTCCTCGAGGAAGCGGCGGTCGTAGGGCCGGGCGCTGAAGACGGCAGTTCGCATGACGGGCTCTCCGGGAATTCCTGCACCACCATACCGCTCCGGGATGACAAGCGGAAACACGCGGCAAGTGCCAGCCCCCACCATGGACCCCGCTGCCCACCTGCCCTAGTATTCGCCCCTTGGGAAACGCCATGGGTAAACGTACTTGGGCAGTTTTGAGCGCTTCAACGGCCGCCGCGGCGGTCAGGGCAACGAGGTCGTCATCCTTTCCCACGGCTTCGGCACCGACCAGACCGCGTGGACTGCATTGCGGCCCTGGTTCGACCAACGGTTCGACGTGGTCACGTTTGATCTCGCCGGCTGCGGTCCCAACGGCGCGGACACCTATGATGTTGATCGGCACGGCACGATGTTCGGCTATGCCGACGACCTGCTCGATATCGTCGACGAGCTCGACCTGCACCGGTTTACGTATGTCGGGCACTCGATGAGCGGCATGATCGGCGCGGCTGCCGCGGTTGCACGCCCGGACCTGTTCGAACGCGTGGTGACCATCGGCGCTTCGCCGCGCTACCTCGACGATGACGGCTACACCGGCGGCTTCAAGCCGGCGGACCTGGACAACCTGTTCGAGAGCATGCGCGCCAACTATCAGGCCTGGGTGGCCGGGTTCGCGCCCATGGTGGTGGGCGTGGAGGACAACCGCGTGCTGGCGGACTTCTCGCGTACGCTGTTCCAGATGCAGCCGGACATCGCGCTCAACACCTCGCGCACCATTTTCACCTCGGACATGCGCACGCTGGCGCCGCAGTTGTCCATGCCGGTGCACGTGATCCAGACCGCGGTGGACATGGCGGTTCCGGTCGAGGTGGCCCAGTGGCTGGCCGATACGATCGACGGGGCAACGCTGGACATCATCGATGCCTCGGGGCACCTGCCGCATATGACCGCCGCCGACGAGGTGACCCGAATCCTGGAACGGCGATTGATCGAGACGGCGCCTTGAACGCGCCCAGCAGCGAGGCGCTTGCCGCCCTGTGCAGCTTCGCCCGGCTCGCCACCCACGCAGACCTGGCCCTGGCCGTTGAACTGGATGCGCAGGGCCGCTCGACGTGGTCGACCGGGTCGCCCGCGCTGCCGTTGTCCGGGTTCAACCTGGCGCGCAGCGGCATTCTCGAGCGCGCCTGGCACGGGGAGCCCGTAGACGCGGCCGGCTTCCGCCTGCCGACGGCCGTCCTGCATGCCCTGCAGGGCGCCCCCACCCACCTGCTGTATGTGCCGGCCCCGTCGGTGGGCAGCCCGCACAGCGGCCTGTTGCTGCTCTGGAAACACCATGCCCCTGCCGAGGGAATTACGGCCCAGCTGCCGTTGCTGTCCAGCAGCGTGGCCGGACTTCTCTCCGCGCGCCGCGAGGCCACCCGCCAGCTCATCGCGCACAATCAGTTCATCGACCTGGTGGAAAGCGTGCCGGCCAGCATCGTGCTGATCGACGGCGATGGCGTGGGCGCGGTGATCAATGAACATGCAGCCGCACTGCTGGGCTGTGCCCCAGGCAACCACCGCGCCGCCGACCTGGCCGGCCCGATGCGGGCACTGCGCCTGCGCAGCGACAATCACGCCGAGCTCGAACAGGCCTACGCCGCGCAGATGGGCAACGTCAACTTTGCCGCGACGTTGAACTGGACGTTCGGCGAACGCACCTTCGAAGTGGACACCCACCCGGTGCGCGGCAACGGCGAACATGGCCGCATCTGGCTGTTCACCGACGTCACCGCCGACCTGCTGATGGCCGCCGAACTGCGCCGCCTGGCGTCGTCGGACCCGTTGACCGGCGTTCCCAACCGACGTCATTTCGAGGAGCGCTCCGCGCAGATCATCGCCGCCCGCGAAGCCAGCGGACATTCGGTGGCGGTGCTCATGGTCGACGTGGATCATTTCAAGGCGATCAACGACACGCACGGCCACCCGGTAGGCGATGAAGTGCTCAAGATCGTGGCCCGGCGCTGCCGCGACGCGCTGCGCGACCGCGACCTGTTCGCGCGGTTCGGCGGCGAGGAGTTCATTGCATTGCTGTCGGCGCCTGTGATTGATGAAGTGCCCGCCGCCGCCGAACGCCTGCGCCATGCGATTGCCGCCGAGCCGATCACCGTGGGTGGCACCCGCATTGCGGTGTCGGTGAGCGTGGGCGGTGCGGTGGGCGAAGCGCTGCCGGGCTGCGATGCGACGCTGCTGGAGGGCTTGGTAGCGCGTGCGGATGAGGCGCTTTACCAGGCGAAGACGGCCGGGCGTAACCGGGTGAGCATGGCGGCGTAGGCTGATCAGCCCCGACCTTCACCCGCACTGATTGCGCAGGCCTCAGTTCCCGGGCGGATCGATCTCGACCTTTCCGTCATCCCCACCCACACCATGCACAGCCGGCCATCGCCTTCGTACTCGTACGACCAGGCGGTGTCCGAACGCGCGTCGCTGATGAAGGCCATGCCCGTTTCGCTGCCGGTCCTGGCAAGCGCGCAGGCGCGGACTTTTTCATCCGCAATGCGGCGCGCGGCGGTCCTGGCAGCGGCCGAATCCGGCGCGGGTTTGCCGCAGGCGGTGAGCAGAATCATCGGGGCGGTGGCGGTGGCGGTGGCGGTGGCGAAGGTGCGCGGGTGGTTTGGCGCATGTGGGTGTTCGATGCAGGGCTTGAGAAGCGGGATCGCCGCATGCGAGGCTGGGGGGCACAGAAGGACGGCCTCTGCGAACCGCTTCCTTGCGGCATCGGTAGCGCTATAGATCTCTAGCGTTCATCACCAAGCCTCAGGAATCGGATAGAACAGCGCTCTGCCATCGAACGTAGGATAGATGCCTATTGAAGACCATCCGCCGGTCACCTCAGTGCCTCGATGGTCTGAACATACAGAACGTCGTCGGAGCAACCACCGCCTTCAATCCGTCTGTCTCTGATGTCGTACCACAGAAGATTCAGAGACCGCGGCCGAGAGTCCATGGTCCCGTTGAGTACCACGGCCTTTCCATCCCACGTACCAGATCTGCGCAGGACATTCTTGGGTAGGGCGAGATCAACGCACTCGCCCGACTGCGTCTGGAGTGAGCCCAATCCATGCCCACCGACGTACACCGTCATGACCCCGCGAAGTGTTGTTTCGCCCTGAACAGCGGGGACGTGGGTTCTGCACGATGTGGCACATATCACCAGTGCAGCTACAGCCAACAGCTTTCTGACGCCCATGAGATGCTCTCCGTTTCGACGCACCGTCAATCTCGCTTCAATCGTGAGCCCGGTTGTTCAGGCCATTCAGCGCGTGACCTTAAAGTCTGGCGCCTCGTCAGTTCTTAAGGGAGGTCGCAGATCCCGCATTCGTCGAACTGCGATTTACAGCACCCACCCAAAGGCTCCACTGCACCGGCGAGCACTGCCGACGGTGCACTGTCGGCAAGCTCTCCACGTCGTGACACTTACTGCGCAATATTCACTGTCTCCTGCCGGAACGGAACAGAGTTGGCCGAACAACCCGTCGCGTTGCAGGCCCTGACGACATGCGAAGAGGCACAGTAGTAACTGCCGGACCGCGTCAGGTCGTTCAACGGACCCGAATATTGGATCTGGCTCGTGGGCACCGATACCAACTCGTAGCGTGTCGTACCCTGCGATACCGTCCAACGCACTGAACAACTGACCTGCAGCGTCGCCCCCACCTTTCGCTGCGTCTTCACGGAATAGGTGATCGATGGCGTTGCCGGGATAGGCTCAGGCGCAATATTGAGCCCCACCACGTTGGAGTAGTCGCTACATCCAGCCAGATTGCATGCCTGGATGCGTATTCCATACGAACCCGTGTCAGGGCGATTGATCACGTGCCACAGCGTGTCAGCGATGGCCACCTGCCCCCACGCTCCTCCATTGGCGGAGAGCTCCACCCGATAAGAGTGCGACCCGCCGCCGTCGCCTGCGTTCCAGCTGATCACATAGCCGTTCTCACCGTTGTAGGTTGGGCCACTGAGCTGGGGCGGCGATGAACGTCGCAGCACATTGATTGACACGACCGACGAATAGGGCCCAATCCCGGATACGTTTGCTGCCCGCACCCGGTAGCTGTACTGCCCGATAGCCCTTCCTGAGTAGGTCCGGACGACACCGCCACTTTCAGGTGCCGGGGTCCAGGCACCCCCATTGACGCTCTCCTCAAGCAGATAGCTGCCAGCTGTCGCCACGCTCGTCCAACTGACGGTGTAGCTGCCATCGGGCGAGAACGAAGGAACGCTGATCGTGGCAGCCCCGGAAGGCGGGTACAGCACCACCACCACCACCGTGGCACTTACGTTGCCACAGCCCCCCGCGCTACATGCCGATGCCCGGTAACTGTAGGTGCCCGCCATCTTTCCGCTGACAGCGAGCGATGCCGCTGCTCCTGCGTGCACCTGTTGCCAACCTGAGCCGTTGGCACTTTCTTCAAGCACGTAGCGGTTGGCACCTGCCACCGCAGCCCATTGAACCACGTAGGCGCCATTTGGGCTTCGCGGAGGAGCACTGAGCACCGGCACGCCGCTTGGTGGAAACGCCACCAGCACCGTGACAACAGGACTGGCGGTACCGCAGGCTCCCCCTGCACATCCAGCCACCCGGTAGGCATAGCTACCGGCTGATTTCCCTGCCAGTGCGTGCGAGGCGGCCGATGTAGTGGCGATAGTGGACCAACCACCGCCGTTGACGTTCTCCTCCAGGCGGTAATCCGTCGCGCCATTGGCCAGCGTCCAACTGACCGTAAAACGACCGTCGGTGGAAAGTGCGGGCACACTGGCCGTTGGTACGCCGGAGGGCGGAAGCTGAACGCGCACGCTTGCCTCGGCACTCCATTCGCCGCAAGCACCGTTCTTGCATGAGCGGACCCGATAAGAATAGGTTCCAGAGCTATGTCCCGTGGCATTCCAGGCCGTCGCGGCACCCGAGTAGAGCGCGCTCCAGGCACCGCCCCCCACTCGCATCTGGAGTTCATAAGTACTTGCTGATGCAACGCTGGTCCATGCGACGGCGTAGGCGCCGCCAGGACTGAAGGACGGCAGCGTCAATACAGGGCTGGACATCACTTCTCCTGTCTCGACCTGGGCAACCAGGCTGCCGTTGAGGTAGACGTACTCGTCCCCCTTCCCCGCCGCATCCTGCTGCCGCCTCAGCACTCCGTCAAAGCCATAGAAGGAAAGACGTGAAGCACCGCCGGGACGAATATTGGCCACGCGACGGCCATGCCCGTCATAGCGGTAGGACTCCACACCCGCCACCTGCCGCAGGCGATTGCCATGGTCGAAGGCAAACTGCATTCCGTTCTTGCTCTTCAGATTGCCCTTTGCGTCATAGGACAGCCCAATAGTGGTTGCCCCCGCGTCATCCCGGATGTTGGTGAGGCGATTGCTGACGTCATACAGATAGTTGAACTGACGTTTGCCTCCGAGATGCGAGGACCGAAGGTTGTCGATGGCATCGTAGGAGAACCTGGCGATACCATCGCCACCGAAGGAGGGAGAGACCGCCCGTACCAGTCGGTCAAGGCCGTCGTACTGCATCGTCCGGGTGCGGCTCGCGTCGAGCCCATCCTGTATAGCCATGACGTTGCCGGCGCTGTCGTACGTGTAGCCATTGTCCAGCACTGCCCCGTCCTGCACGCGCGCGGGGAGTTGGCGCGCGTTCTGTTGCATGGTGTGCTGAATACCGTTTCCGTACGCGAAGCCCTTCATCCCACCATTGGGGTGATAGCTGACCGCTTGCACATAGGTGCCCGCACGTGTTGCCTGGCCCAGTGCGTTTGGCGCGTAGTCCACGAACAGGCCGCTGGGGTAGCGCACACCAGACAATGTGGCGTTGCCGTCGTATGCATAGCCCACCGACCAGTTGTGTGCCCCCAGCTCGCCGCCCGACTCCCCTGTCAGCAGCCCGCGACGGTTGTAGGCATACACATTTATCACGTCGGGTGAACCCGCAGCCTTGGTCACGATCTGGTCCGGCTTCCCAGCGCTCGTGTAACGCCAGAGCTGGTCGCCATTCCCGTCAGGGAAGACCAGCGTTCTCAACCTGTTGCGTGAGTCGTATGTGCGGGTGACCCGGACGGCGGCCGTACCCGCCCCGTCACCGCTGGCACTGCACGCGCTATTGGCTGCCAGGCCGGCTGCCGACCATGTGACATTGCCAGCGCCGTCATAACCGGTCAGGGTTGCCCCGGTTTCTTGTTCGATCTGGCGACACAGCCGGCCTTGGGCATCGTAGGCGTAGCTGCGGGTCAGCTGGGTGGTACCGTCCGCGCTGCCTCTTGAAATCGTCAGCGGGCGAGCGAAGACGTCGCGGGCAATCCGGGTGACGACGCCCTCCGGCTCGGATACCACCAGAGCAGATTCGTACGCGGGTTCGTCGAAAGCCTGGAAGCGAGTAAGCACCGATCGGCCATCGGCGCGTGTGACCTTGGAGTAGGCCCCCTCACCATCAGACGCATAGACCGTGGTGGTGGTCAGCAGGCCCAACTCACTGTTCTGCGATACGCCCGTCACCCGACCCAGAGCGTCGTAACGCGTCCAGACACCCACATCGGAATTGCTCGACGTGGAGGGATACGACGCAAACAGCTTGCGACCCTCGTGGTCATACTCGATGCCGCTGAACCGCTCCGTCGCTGCAACGTTATTGGCGTCAAGCTCGCGAACCAGAAGGGGACGCCACATCGCGTCGAGATAGCTGATCTTGCGCGCAGCCCCTGTCTCTACCGTGTGCCGCCAGTGCCCGGCGGGCAGTCCGTACTCCGCACCTGCAACCCGTTCGAAGGTCTGCACGACAGGATTCCACGCCACCGAGTCACCTGCCGCATAGGCGGTGCGCACAATCCTACCCATGACATCGTACTGATAGCTCGTGGCGTAGCCACCTTCGTCGACCGCCTGGGTGATCCAACCGTTGTCATCCACAACAGCGGACACGGATGCCCCATCTGCAAACGTGACGCGCTGCGGCACGCCGAGCTTCCAGGCACCGAGGGCGGTCAGGTTTCCATTACCGTCACGCACCGAGCTGACCGTACCGTCCGGTCCATAGCCAATCGTCTGCGCGACACGCCCGAACTCCTTTTGAACTTCCGGCGCAGCCTGGGCGTTGTACTGCGTTTCATAGGCCAGCACACCATTCACAGACAGGCTTTTAGCCTGACCCATCACCCATTTCCCTACATTGTCATGGTACTGCGTCGACTCGCTGCGCGCCGCAGCCCCAGGCACGCTACTTTGCTTGCGAACAATGACCGGGCGCGCCAACGAGTCGAACTGTTGGACGCTGAGGGCGAAGTTGACGCCGTCCTGGGTAATGGTCTTGGACACCAGCGGCCGGTGCAGCTCCGAGGGAAATCCTGCTTGCCGGTACCGGGGACTGACGCCCCATCGCGCGGGATAGACCCCGTCGGCCAGGCTGAAGTCGTAGCGCAGCTGCTCACTGCGCAACGTTTCCCCGTTGCTGCCCTTGTGAACGGTGCCCAGCAACTTTCCTTCGTTGTAGCGATAGGAGTTTCCATAGCGATACTGAACGGAGGAGCCGTCCGGAGCCGTGATGGTTGTACCCTTCGCTCCCGCACAATCGTCGGACGTGCAGAGCGGCGCGGTGCAGTCGAGCACCTCGGGCGGGCAGATCGGAAACTTGCTGTCAGTGCTCAGATATTTGTAGCTGCTCCCCGTGGAGTACTCATAGGTCCACAGCATCGGCGCAATGCCCACACCGCTCAGCTCTTTGCGAAGCAGGGAAAGGCCGTGGTGGGCCGGAGGAATCCACGCAATGTCGTCACTGCGGTCGTTGAATGGCCGCGTCACGTTCTTGCAGTACAGCGGAACATTGCTGCGTCCATGCAGCACGATGCCCACCGTGAACTGTGCGAGAAGCCCGGAAGGGTGCACCATGTTTCCCGAGAACTGGCTGGGCTCCATCAACGTTCCCTGGCGCGTGCAGTTGCGCGTGACCTGATCGCCCGGCTCTACCACTGCGTACGCGATGTGCGCCCTCCCCAGTCCGCGCAGATCGATCTGCCATTGCGTCTGGTCCGGCAGACGAACGCTGCTCAGGGAGCGCTTTCCGCTGTCACTGACGTAGCCGTAGTTCCAGACCCGTCCGTTAGCTTCGACCTGGCTGATGTTTCCCGACGTGTCATACCGCACCGCAATCCACCGACCATCGCTGCTCTCGATGCGGGTCAGCTTGACGACTTGGTTCCACGTATTTGCATATGTGTAGGCGACCCAGTTCCCGTATTTGTCCTCTACGCGCGTTGGGTAGATGGAATTCCTGCTACGCGGAATGCGGCGCTCGACGGTGTGGGAGATATTGGACACCGACTCTGCTGTCTGCGACACGAGCGAAGGCTCGACGTCCTGTGCCATCCAGTCGAACCGATACCGGTTCCCGTTCGGCGCCACCGCCAGAAAGCCCTCGCCACTGCCATTGGCCAGCGAAGGCAGGCAGGAAATGCGGATATTGTCGCCGGCGGTCCAGTAGTAGGTGGCCGCATCGCCCGGAACAGGCACGTTCCCGGCGATGTAGAGCAACTCCCCGCCGCCTTCGGGAATCTGCAGGTTGACGCCATCCCAGTACTCATCCGGCCTGACGTATTCGGTGCCCACCCGGATCGGGAGGGGCCGTGCGTCAGAGACGTTCGGCACTGAGCAGCGCCGGTTGGGCTCTTCCAGAAGCGAAACTTCCCAGTTCGGTGCAAAGTCGGCCGACAACGAAGGCAGCTGCACCTCCCAGTCCGCCATCGCGAAGCTGCGGTAGAACACACCTGGGATGGGGTTGTTTCTCACCCGGAAGGACCGCTCGAACCTGACGGGCAAGTCGTTGTTCCCCGGGAGATCCACATCCGTCATCTTGAAGGATATGCCACCCATATACGTGTCAACCTCTTCCCCGAACGCAGCACTCCCTACCTGTGTCGGCTGCGTGGCACGCCCTACCCGGCTTCCGTACTCCTCCCAGACCCTCCGCTCCTGTGCGTGCAGGCCGTAGGATGAAGCCAGCGTTCCCAGTACAAGTGCGCCCACGACAAACTTCAAGTTGAATCCGTTCAACGTCAACTACTCCCGTAGGTTCAACTTCCCAGTTTGAATGAAGGTGTCATTTCCACTACCCATCATGCGGTTCCCGCACCGGCAACAGCGGAACGTAACCCATCAGAGCCTACTGTGCTACTACCATCCAAATTTTTCCGAAGACATCGGGGCAGCCTCGATCAGCGAGGCCATTGGACACTTTCCTATAAGTTGGAATGAAGCCAACTTATCAAGCCAACGCGCCCCATCCGCGCGGACAACAACCATCCGCAACTAGCAGCAGAGACGCCGAGCAAGCAATCTGTCCGTCAGCGGCCCCTCACCAATCAATGAGTTCCAACACTCGCGCAAACAAAGCCCCGACTAAGGACGGGGCTTTCCGCTGTATCTGGTGCCGCAAACAGGAATCGAACCTACGACCTATGCATTGCGAGCCTAGCCACCAGGGCAAACCATGCGATCCCACCAAGAAAATTGCTCCATCGAGTCGGATGCCAACCAAAGCGCCCACCGACCGATGTCATATCGACTGCAATCAACTGAAGCGTCCGCAACCTGCAGATGCAATACCTAAGCTTGCACTTCAGCCCGATATATGTCCCAAGTCAAGTCCAACCCTAGGCTACAAAGCGTTCCCATCTGTAAACTGGTCATAGTGAATCCACCCTGTTCGCCAGTTTCAAGGAAGCAGAATACGTCCGCAACACACCCTGCATCCCGCAAATGATCAAACTTCTTCTCGGATCCAGACAGGCGGCTAAGCAGCCAATCGATATGATCCTGCGGATCGATCGATTCCAACTGATCCTTGGATGAGTACTTCCATAACGAACCCTCTCTCTCAAACCTCTTGGAAGAGAGAGCATTGCGCACACGGATGCTCGTAGGCGCCAGGCAAAATAACTCGCCAATCATGCCAACATCAACCGATTCAGAAAATATTCTCAGAGTCACATAAGTTCGAATACAGGCCATGGGTGCTCACACTCCTAGTCACTAACCAACTCCCCTCGGTCATGCTGACGCAATCGGTCTATTCAACTGCACCACCGCCTTTCCATACGCCATTTCCGGGTCCATAGACATGAATGCCCTCACCAGAGAGTCCATGTGCCACTGCTGCATGCGGCTAAGTCCGGTAGACGGATCGCCTATGTTGCCGGTAAGACCCAGCCCACCGGCAGTCTCCAAGTCGACTCCGGCGCCAGAGGGCTCGTAGCCATATCGGTCGACCACGTTGCCGCTGGCATTGATCTTTACCACCACAAAACTCGAGTTCGAGCCCAGCGAAGTGTTAGAGTTTGCACCGGTGCCAGATGGATAGGCGGATGAGAGATGTCCCTGTTCCCTGCTATAGCCTGATTGAGACGTCCATCGGTAGCGATCCGGCTATCGTAGTTGTCAATTCCACGTTGCTGACCTTTACTGGGCACGATGCCTTTCCGTGGCATTTGAGGATTGGAGTAATTTGCAAGCTGCAAGGTGTGAACGGCATGCCGACCAAGGAAGAGGTTGAAGCCCTTGCCCGCATGGAGGAGAGAATTGCACCCGCGCTTGAGGTTGACCACAATGCTATTTTTCTTGCGCGAATCACGGCTCGTGGAGAACGCGTACTCTTATATCGAGTGCATGATCCCGAAAAGGCTGACGAGGCATTGCAACTTCTCATTTCCACGCCAGATACCGTGCGCGAGTGAGAATATCAGATGGAGTACGACGTCGGCTGGATGCTGGCGAAACCGGAGCTGGACCTATTACAGCCTGCTCGCTTTAACTAGCCGTCACCGCTCATTGGCCCCAAGGGGCAATGCATGCACTTCGTTTCAATGTTCGGGGCATCCATTGGTCAGCTAGCAGAAGCGAGTAGCGCCAATTTTTTCTAGTGGCTAACAACCGAACTCCCCCTTGCACGCCTCCATTCGGGCCCCGTGTCTTGGATTGCTGGGAGAGCTTGCATTGATCTTGTTGGCTGATGCCCCTCCTTGAAGCTCCAGCGTGGCATCCAAAGCACCCTCCAACTCGGATGAAACATAACCCATGCAACAGATCTCCCTGCTGCCCGCGCCGGCAGCCTCCAACGCAAAGGCAAAAGACGCTTCGATTTCGGAATTCTCGCTGGCAAGGAGCAGTAGTGCGTAACGCTGACTATCAATCCCCGCTTTAATATGACCAAATGAATTGATATCGCACAAGAAAACAATACTAGATCCGAGGTTCTAGCGTCATGATCCAGGCATCGGGGGCGGCGCCGGGCGAGGAGGCTTCCTGAGTTTTTCAATATCCCCGAAACACGCTTATTTCCTGCTCCAGATGATCAGCCCGGCGCTGATGCTGTCGGGCAATAGCCGCCGGCGGAAGCCTCTTCACAAGTCACCGGCCGCCAAGCGCCTGGATGCAATAAGGCGGTGCAGCAAACGGAGGTCGCAATCGACTAATTCAAGGCGGAGGCGAAAATGGAGCCAGAACCATATTATAATTTTATCTAAATTAGAAAGTGGCACCAAAAAATCACACCAAGCAATTCGAAAGTCTAGCCATTACCATTTCTCTCATCATGCTGAATTGAGGCTTCCTCATAATCCAGCGAACCCCTCTCCGCATATACATCCAGAAAATCAGCGACACTCCAATAGTCCACTTCTGGCGGCACATCAACCGAAAAAAAAGTTGCAATATGACTCAACTCCGTAGAGCACCCAAGTCCTTCAAGTCCATTCCGCATTTCGGACACCAATTCACCCAAGTATGATATTACGCGAATCGTTGAGTGGCCACCGGGAATTTGCACAGCATTAAATACAAGATCGCCGTTGATCTCAGATGCAGAAACCACATCACCGTAACTGACAAGCCGAGCGTAAAATGGCACGTTATCGATGCAGTACCCTTCGGGCCGAGGAAGAGCCCACAGACCCTCCCACTCAGCCGGAGGATATCCATCCTGCTGCGGCAATCTAAACAAAATCTTTACGTGCTCAATTTTGGTCATGGCATTCGATCTTTGGGAGGAACCCAGTCAACTTTATTGCTCTTGTCAATGTTACAAGAGCTGCACAAAACCTGTCCATTCGAAGGCGACCCGTCTCCTCCCTTCGATTTCGGTGTGATGTGATCAACCCTGGTTTCGTGTTTGGGAGTAGGTATTCCTCGCTGACTCTGTTGAGCAGGACTCGTAGCGACTGTGCAGCCCTCACACGTCGCCTGACCACCATTTTCTTGCTCATTTTTCTGGATAACTTCTCGCTTACCAGCCGGAGTAAAATCCTTACCCGCACGCGGACCACCCGCAGTGCCTTTTGGAGCCACGGGCTCCTTAACGATCTGCCTGAAAGCTGGACCGAGAAGTGGACCAACAACAGGAGTAGTGCTTAGTGCGATCTGAGTCACTACAACAGCCGCAGGGCCAAACTGCTCGAACGCGCCCGGATTTTCAGCGAACGCATCCCCAAATCGTTCGGCAGACCGTTCTTGTCGACCATCCGGATCAGTGAAACGATACGGATTATTGTTAGCATACTTATAGCGACTAAAGTTTTGACCTTTGTTCGCGCTAGGCTCGACTGGATCTGCCGAAAGAAACCTACCGAGCTGCGGATCATAGTACCGCTGCTGCATGTAGCTCAGCCCTGTGCCCGAATCGCTCACATGACCCGTGTACCCCGGCCCATCCGCAACCTGTGCGCCCTCCACGGCCCCGTAGGGCTCGTAGTCATAACGCTTGATCACGCTGCCATTCGCATTGGTCTCGGCCACAACCGAACCGAGCGCATCAGTGTGGATATAGGTGACTGTCTGCGCACTGGCTGTCGGTACGAGACTCCACCCGACCAGCAGCACACAGCACAGCCAGGCAGCAATGCAACGCAGCTTTAGAGATCCTCCTTCCAACCACCTGCGCCGGATAGACATGGCGCCTACAGCTCCCACGTAGCTTTGCATCCTTCCAATCCTTGAAAGAGCCTTGAAGCAAGACGCGATATTGATAGCACAGTAACGAAGCGGCTGAAACGGCGCTTATAGTTTCAGGGCGAACGCGTCATTTTGGGCCGACTCAACCACTCGATATCCAGCGCCTGCGAAGCCGGACCCGAGCAAGGGCCGTGTCGGTGATCGCGGCCCATCCGAGGGTGCCCACCAGCGGCCGGCACTACCTTCGAGCGAGCCACAAACAAAAAGCCCCGACCAAGGCCGGGGCTTTCTGCTGTATCTGGTGCCGGAAATAGGAATCGAACCTACGACCTACGCATTACGAATGCGCCGCTCTACCAACTGAGCTATTCCGGCTGAGCAGGTAATTCTACGGTGGAGGCCCCCAAGCGGTCAATTGGCACCCCCCCTCCCCACCAGGCGTTGACGCAAGGCCGCCTACAGTGGCCCTGTCCCGCTTGGAAGCCCCCGATGCCCGCCTGTTCCCGACTGACCGGCCTCATGCTGGCCGCCCTGCTCTGCACCGGCAGCGCCGCCGCCGAACCCGCCCGCCCGGCGCCGCAGCCACCCGACCAGCAGTGGCAGCCGCTGTTCCAGCAGGTCCAGGGTGCTCACCTGTTCAAGGACCAGAAGACCTTCGCCGACGCCATCCCGCGCCAGGACGCCCGTGCGCTGCTCGATCACTGGCAGCAGGCCCAGACGCAGCCGGGCTACACCCTGCCCGCCTTCGTCGCCGCCCGGTTCACGGTGCCCGGCGATACGGCCGCCTACGTGCCGCCGGCCGGCGAAAGCCTGCGGGCCCACATCGATGGCCTGTGGCCGGTGCTGACCCGCACCACCCGCACTGTCGACCCGCACGGCTCACTGCTGCCGCTGCCCGAGCCCTACGTGGTGCCGGGCGGGCGTTTCCGCGAGGTCTATTACTGGGACAGCTACTTCACGATGCTGGGGTTGGCATCCAGTGGGCGCTGGCAGCAGGTGCGCGACATGGTCGACAACTTCGCCTGGCAGCTGGACCAGTACGGGCACATCCCCAACGGCAACCGCAGCTACTACCTGAGCCGCTCGCAGCCGCCCTTCTTCAGCGTGATGGTGGATCTGCTGGCCACCCACGAAGGCGATGAGGCCTACCGCCGCTACCTGCCCCAGTTGCGCACCGAGCATGCGTTCTGGATGCGCGGTGCCGACGGCCTGCCACCGGGTGCGGCCAGCGAGCGCGTGGTGCGTCTGGCCGACGGCCAACTGCTCAACCGCTACTGGGATGCACGCGCGGTGCCGCGCACTGAGTCGTGGACCGACGATCTGGCCACTGCGGCGCAGGAGCCACAGCGCGCGCCATCGCAGGTCTATCGCGATCTCCGCGCGGGGGCGGAGTCGGGTTGGGATTTCAGCTCCCGCTGGCTGGCCGACCCGGCCGCCCTGGGCAGCATCCACACCACCGCAATCGTGCCGGTGGACTTGAACAGCCTGCTGTTCCATCTGGAAAAAACCGTGGCCCGTGCCAGTAAAGCGGCCGGCGACCGCGCTGCGGCACGCGATTACGAGCAGCGGGCGCAGGCGCGCCAGGAGGCGATCAATACGCTGCTCTGGGACGCGACCCAAGGCTGGTACGTGGATCGTGATATGGAGCGAGGTCAAACCCGCCCTGCCCTCACTGCGGCGGCGCTGTTTCCGCTCTGGCTGCAGGTGGCCACCCGCGCGCAGGCCCGGCAGACGGCGGCGGCGGTGGATGCGCAGTTGCTGCGCCAGGGCGGCCTGCTCACCACGACGGTGCGTACCGGGCAGCAGTGGGACGCCCCCAACGGCTGGGCGCCGCTGCAGTGGGTCGCCGTCGATGGCCTGCAACGCTATGGCGAGAACACGCTGGCGCGCCGCATCGGCACGCGTTTCCTGCACACCGTGCAGGCCGTGTATGACAGCGAAGGCAAGTTGGTGGAGAAGTACGTGGTGGACGGCTCGGCCGGCGGCGGCGGTGGCGGCGAGTACCCGCTGCAGGATGGTTTCGGCTGGAGCAACGGGGCGACGTTGGCGCTGCTGGACCGGCTGTGCCCGCCGCGTCGCACGTGCGTCAGTGCACAGGATGTGGGCACCGCGGACTGAGCCGCGGCGCAGCGGCAATCAACTTTCGCGCGTGCCGTGTGCGACCGGTACCGACCGCGCAATGCCGTATTGCGCGGCGTAATAGGTACTCAGCACCAGCAGGCTGGCCATCGGCAACCCACCGCCGAAACGGTCCCAGGCCAACAGGCAATCACTGGCCACGAACAGCACCGCACCGCCGGCCGCCCACGCCGTGCTGCGCCGGTCGATCCCCTGCGGTGCCGGCGCGCGCCAATGCCGGGCCATCGCGAGGATCGCCATGACCGCCAGCACCACCACGTAGGCCAGCACCGGCACGCGCATGTCGGCCGGCAAGTGCGGCCACAACGCGATGAGGTTGCCCGCGGCGAAGGCACCGAGCAGCACGGCGGCCACGCCCAGTCCGCGCCCGGCGTGGATGCCGGCGCGGAACGCGACGATGTAGCAGACATGCGCCAGCAGGAAGGCGACCAGGCCCGGTACGAAGGCATCCATCGGCAGCATCAGGGCGATGTCGCCAATGCAGGAAAGGCCCATGCCGGCCAGCACCGCACGGCGGTAGCCGGATGGGGGCAACGTTGTAGAGGTGGCCGACACGCGGCCGACCCGCCCGGCCTGCCATGCGATCGAAGCGATCAACAAGGTGGTCAGTGGTTTGGCCAACCAGTGCACCCAACGTCCATCGCCGTCCAGGCCCGCGCCAACGACGGCCGCAATGGCCATGGCCACGATGAGTACATCGCGACCGCGCGAGGTCATCGGGCTTTCCACAGCTCGGCCAGGCGATCAGGCTTGCCGGCGATGCGCTGCAGCGACGGGTACACCAGGCCACCGTGGTAGTCCAGGCTCACCGTGTCGATGCGGTCGAAACTGCGCACCAGCAGGGTAATCGGCGCCTTGTCGGTCTTGGCGGCCGTCACCGCGTCCTTCAGCACGTCGCCCTTGAACACGCGCCCGTTGACCGCCAGCACCGTCATGCCCGGTGCGAGGCCGGCGTTGAACGCCGGGCTGTCCCACAGCACGTCGGTCAGCACCCCGCTGTTAGCCACGCTGACGCCGAGCGAATAGGTCAGGTTGATGCCGGCGGCGCGGGTTTCCTGCGCCTTGACCGCATCGCTCGGGGTATCGGTGTAGACCAGCTTCCAGCCAGCCGCTTCCAAGCCGCCGGTCAGCGATCCATGCCCGTCCAGGCGCTCGCGCAGGAAGCTGGCCCAGTCAAACGGGGCGATCCCGTTCAAGGTGCGCACCACGTCTTCGAAGGTGTACGGATGGACGTTCCAATCGCCATCGTTCACGCCGAAGAACGCCTTGGCGAAATCGTCGAGGCTGCGCTTGTTGCCGGTCAGCGCGCGCAGCTTGCCTTCCACTTCCAGCCACACCATCTGGCCACCGGAGTAGTAGTCCTCGCTCAGCTGGTAGTTGCGGAAAGCCAGCGCGCGACGCTGGGCGATGGTGGGATCGTTGGTGGTGTCCTGCAGCGCGCGCCACGCCAGGCCCGGTCGGCCGCGATCGTAGGTGGCTGCCACGTTGGCCAAGGTTTCGCGGGTCTGCTGCACGCTCCACATGCCCGAGCGCGCGGCCAGCACCTGGCCCCAGAACTGGGTCTGGCCTTCATACAGCCACAGCAGGCTGTCGCCCATCGGCACGTTGAAGTTGGGCGTGGACAGATCCGCACCGCGCCGGTACTTGCCATTCCAGGAGTGGTTGAACTCGTGCGGCAGCAGGTCGCGGCCCAGCCAGTTCTTGTCCCACTCGGTGAAATAGCCCGGTTCGGCGCTGTTCTCGCTGGAGCGCTGATGCTCCAAGCCGATGCCGCCAAGCTTGCTGGTCAGCGCCAGCAGGAAGTCGTAATGATCGAAGTGGCGTGCGCCGTACAACTTGTAGATCTGCTGCACCAACGCGCGGTGCGCCTGCAGCTGTTCGGGCTTAACGACCAGCGATTTGGCATCGTCGGCAAACACGTTCAGGCGCACCGGTACTTTGGCACCGGGATCCAGGTCGAACTGCTGGTAGTAGCGGCCGGCGAACAGCGGCGAATCGACCAGATGGTCGTAGCTGATCGGCTTGAACACCACGGTATCGCCGTCGCGGCGCTCGGTTTCCAGCGCGGTGGCGTAGTTCCAGCCCTTGGGCAGGGTCACGCTGGCCTGCGCCTGCAGGTTGCGGGTGATCACGCCGGCCGGGTACAGCGAGTTGGCGTTCCACTGCAGGTTGAGCATTTCCGGGGTCATCACCACCCGGCCTTGGCTGCCGCCCTGCGAGGACAGGAACTTGAACTCGGCCACCACCTCGCTGGCACCATCGGGCACGTCCACTTTGAAGGCGTACACGTCGTACTGATCGCGCGTCCATTGCAGCGGCTTGCCGTTGGCGGTGACCACCAACCCGGCCACCTTGTCGATCGGGCCACTGGGCGAATGCGCACCGGGCAGCCACTGCGGATACAGCAGAGTAAGCGGGCCGGGCTTGGCTGGAATGGTTGCCTTGACCTTGAAGATGCGCCGGCCGATATCGCGCGCGTCCACCTCGATGCGCAGCACACCCGGCCAGGCAACATCCTGCGGGGGCGGCGTCTGCGCCTGTACGCCGGTGGCGCTGAGTGCCAGCAGCACGGACAGGACGGTGGTACGCATGTTCATCGGCAACGCTCCGGCGGGTGAACGTTCGATCCTAGACCTCGCCTCTGCCCTGCCCCATGGCCAAAGGTCATGCGTGGGGCAGCGGCCAGAACGGGCAAAGCGACACCCGACGCGGCGCGCCTGATGCGCGCCGCGTCAGCGATCGGGTGACCTTGCAGGTAGAGCCACGCATGGCGTGGCTCTACCTGCGTAACGGCAGCATATCGGTGGCTTACTGTTTGGCGGTGGCCGCCTGCGGGAGGGACTGGATGACGTTGCCCTTGTCATCCATGAAGGCCAGCGCCGGTTCGCCGCGGGGGCTGACCGTCATCATGATGCGCGGTCGGCCGGCAGCGTCGGCCAGGATCAGCGCCGAAGAGTCGCCACGGGTGCGACCCACGAACAACCGCTGGGTCTGTTCGCCGCCGGCGTCTTTCCACTTCTGCCGCAGGGCCTGCTTTTCCGGGCCGGCCGGTGCGGCCTGGTACTGCTGGTAGAGCGCGTCGTAGTCCTGGTGCAGGCCGCGGTCGTAGACCGACAACCCGGTTTCCATGTGGCCATTGACTTCGTAGTGATGCACCGCCAACTGCTGGTCGCCGCCGAAGCGGTCCATCGACAAGTGCACGCCCGCGCTGGGCTTGCCCTTCGCATCCAGCTTGCCGTCGTAGATCAGGCCTCCAACCTCATCACCCACGCCGTTGTAGAACAACATGCCCGGCATGGGACCCCGACCGCTCTTGATCTCCTTGCCGTCGACGACCGGCTCCGGCAGCAGCCCGCGCGCGGCAATGACCATGGAACGGCCGCCGTCGGCGCCGACGATGTTGATCCTGGCCACGTTGATCTCGTCGAAGGTGGCGCTGATGGGCGGCGTCCGCGCGCCCATCAGCGCCAGTGCACCGCCCACGGTCAGCACCCCGCCAAGCACCAGCTTCAACAGCCGGTTCTGGGTGCGCAACTGGTGGAACAGCGCGGCGACATCATCCTGGCCGCTCTTCATTGCTGCCGGCGCGGTGGCCGGCGTTGCCTGCTTGCTCATCCTTCACTCCTTGTGTGGCTCGATCCATGGCGGCACGGCCGCTCCCTGCGCGCCACGCTGATGCGCATGACGCGTTCATCCATGCTCGACCGTGGCCAACGCGATCGTCAAGGCCCGTTCCTCACGATGCCGGTTGGCGGCGCAGACCCAGCAACAACAAGGCCCGCATTCGCGGGCCTTGGCGGGGACACTGACGCAGCGACGTGGCTCAGCTGATCAACCGCAGCCGCAGTTCCTTGGGCAGCGCGAACACCATCGATTCCGGCTCGCCGTCGAGTTCGCCGACGCCGGTGGCCCCCAGCTCCTTCAAGCGTGCGATCACGCCGTCCACCAGCACCTGCGGTGCCGATGCGCCAGCGGTCAGGCCGATGTGCTTCTTGCCTGCCACCCAGGCCGGGTCGATTTCGTGGGCGCCGTCGATCAGGTACGACTCCACGCCTTCACGGCGCGCCAGTTCACTGAGGCGGTTGGAGTTGGAGCTGTTCGGCGAGCCCACCACCAGCACCAGGTCGCAGCGCTGGGCCAGGTCGCGCACGGCGTCCTGGCGGTTCTGGGTGGCGTAGCAGATGTCGTCGTTCTTGGGCCCCTGCATCGCCGGGAAGCGCGCACGCATGGCCTCGATGATGCCGCGCGTGTCATCCACCGACAGCGTGGTCTGGGTGGTGTAGGCGAAGTTGTCCGGCTGCTCGATCTCCAGCGTGGCCACGTCGTCGACGTCCTCCACCAGGTAGATCCGGCCGGTGCCGCGCTCGCGGTTCCACTGGCCCATGGTGCCTTCCACTTCCGGGTGGCCGGCGTGGCCGATCAGCACCACGTCGCGGCCGGCGCGGCAGTGGCGGGCCACTTCCAGGTGCACCTTGGTGACCAGCGGGCAGGTGGCATCGAACACTTTCAGGCCACGGCGCTCGGCTTCCTGGCGCACGGCCTGGGACACGCCGTGGGCGCTGAAGATGACGGTATTGTCGTCGGGCACTTCGTCGAGTTCCTCGACGAAGATCGCGCCGCGCGCCTTCAGGTCATCCACCACGAAACGGTTGTGCACGACCTCGTGGCGCACGTAGATCGGCGCCCCAAGGGTCTCGATCGCGCGCTTGACGATCTCGATCGCACGATCGACACCGGCACAGAAACCACGCGGATTGGCGAGCAACACGTCCATCGGTCAGATACTCCGGCCGGCACGCGGCCGGTTGATTGCAGGAAACAGGAGGGAATTATCCCGCTTTTTTCTCGGACTTGCCGTCGAACAGGCCAAACACAGCGATCCCGACCGCCCCGACCACGATCGCCGCGTCGGCGATGTTGAACGAAGGCCAGTAATGGTCACCGATGTGCCACTGGATGAAGTCCACCACGTGACCGTGCATCAGCCGGTCGATCACGTTGCCGATCGCCCCGCCGATGACCAGCGCGTAAGGCACCGCGCTGCGCCAGTGGGCCCGGGCGGTGCGCGACAGCCAGAACGCCATCAGGCCGCTGATGCCCACTGCCAGCGCAGTGAAGAACCACAACTGCCAGCCACCGGCATCGCTCAGGAAGCTGAATGCAGCACCGGTATTGTAGGTGCGGAACCAGTTCCAGAAGCCCTCGATGACCACCACCGGCTGGTACTCGGGCAGGCTGGACAGCACCCAGGCCTTGCTCCACTGGTCCAGGCCGATGATCGCCACCGACAGCAGCAACCACACCAACGCATTGGGACGCGGACGGACGGCGCTCATCAGAACCACCGCCGATCTTCGCCGGCGCCGTCGATGTTGGTCACGCAGCGACCGCACAGTTCCGGATGGGCCGCCACCGTGCCCACGTCGGCACGGTAATGCCAACAGCGCACGCACTTGGTTTTTTCGGTCGGCTGCGCGCTGACAAACACCTCATCGGTGGTCGCCGGGCGCACCTGCACATCGCCACTGATCAGCAGGAAGCGCAGTTCGTCAGCCAGCGGCTGCCAGCGGGCGGCAGTGTCCGCGTCGGCGGCCACGGTGATCTCCGCTTCCAGCGCCGCACCGATGGCACCGTTGGCGCGCATCGGCTCGAGCACCTTGGACACCTGCTCGCGCAGGGCCAGCAGCTGGTCGAAATCGGCGGCGGTGAGCGGCGCGTCGGCCGGCAGCGGTTCCAGACCGTCGTACCAGGTGGCAAACAGCACGTTGTCCTTGCGTTCGCCCGGCAGGTAGCCCCACAGCTCGTCGGCGGTGAAGCTCAGGATCGGGGCGATCCAGCGGGTGAACGCTTCGGCGATGTGGTACATCGCGGTCTGCGCCGAGCGGCGGCCGCGCGAGTCCACCGGCATGGTGTACAGCCGGTCCTTGGTGACGTCCAGGTACAGCGAGCCCAGGTCGACGCTGCAGAAGTTCAGCAGCAGCTGCACGATCTCGGCCATGGTGTAGCTGGTGTAGGCGGCCTTGATCTTCTCCTGCACCTCGAAGGCGCGATGCACGATCCAGCGGTCCAGTGCGACCATGTCGGCCGGTGCCACCCGATGCTGGGCCGGGTCGAAGCCGTCCAGGTTGCCCAGCAGGAAGCGCGCGGTGTTGCGCAGGCGCCGGTAGGCGTCGGCATTGCGCTTGAGGATCTCCTGCGACAGCGACATTTCATTGCTGTAGTCGGCCGAGGCGATCCACAGGCGCAGGATGTCCGCGCCCAGCGTCTTCATGATGTCCTGCGGCTCAATGCCGTTGCCCAGCGACTTGGACATCTTGCGGCCCTTCTCATCCACGGTGAACCCATGGGTGAGGCACTGCTTGTACGGGGCGTGCTTGTCGATGGCCACGCCGGTCAGCAGCGAGGACTGGAACCACCCGCGGTGCTGGTCCGAGCCTTCCAGGTACAGGTCGGCCGGCTTGCCGAAGCCTCGCGCCAGCAGCACGCCTTCGTGGGTCACGCCGGAATCGAACCACACATCCAGGATGTCGGTGACCTTCTCGTACTGCGCGGCGTCGTCGCCGAGCAGCTCGGCGCTGTCCAGCGAATACCAGACGTCGATGCCGCCCTGCTCCACGCGGTCGGCCACCTGCTGCATCAGTTCAACGGTGCGCGGGTGCGGCTCGCCGGTTTCGCGGTGGGTGAACATCGCGATCGGCACGCCCCAGGTGCGCTGGCGGCTGATGCACCAGTCCGGGCGCCCTTCGACCATGCCGCCGATGCGCGCCTTGCCCCAGCTCGGGAACCAGCCGACATTGTCGATGGCGGCCATCGCATCGCTGCGCAGGTTGGCCTTGTCCATCGAGATGAACCACTGCGGGGTGGCGCGGAACACCACCGGCGTCTTGTGGCGCCAGCAGTGCGGGTAGCTGTGCACGATCTCGACATGGGCCAGCAGCGCACCGGAGGCGCGCAGCACGTCCACGATCAGCGGCTGCGCCTTCCACAGGTGCACGCCGGCCAGTTCGACATCGCCAGCCGGCGGGGTCGAGGACAGGTACACGCCACGGCCGTCGACCGGATTGATCTGGCCGGCGTTGTACTTGTCCATCAGCCCGTACTGCTGGCTGACCACGAAGTCTTCCTGGCCGTGGCCGGGGGCGGTATGCACCGCACCGGTGCCGTCTTCATCGGAGACGTGGGCGCCGTTGAGCAGCGGGATGTCGCGGGTGGGATAGAACGGATGGGCCAGCAGCAGGTTTTCCAGCGCCGCACCGGTGGCGTGGCCGTGCACGACCAGCCCATCGACGCCGTAGCGCTGCAGCGAACGCTCGGCCAGCGCGGACGCCAGCACCAGCCAGCGGCGCCTGCCGTTGTGCGCCGGGCCTTCGGCCAGCACGTACTCGATCTCCGCACCGAGGGACACCGCCAGCGAGGCCGGCAGCGTCCACGGGGTGGTCGTCCAGATCGGCACGGCCACCTCGACATCGGCCGGCACGGTCGCGCCGAAGCGCGCGGCCAGCTGCGCGCCATCACGCGCGGCGTAGGCCACGTCGATCGCCGGCGAGGTCTTGTCCTGGTATTCGATTTCCGCTTCCGCCAGCGCCGAGCCGCAGTCGAAGCACCAATGCACCGGCTTGGCGCCGCGCACGATGTGGCCGTTGGCGAACACCTTGGACAGCGCGCGGATTTCATTGGCCTCGAAATCGAAGCTCAGCGTCTTGTACGGGTTGCCCCAATCGCCGATCACGCCCAGGCGCTTGAAGTCGCGGCGCTGCAGCTCGATCTGCTCTTCGGCGAATTCGCGGCACTTCTGACGGAACTGCTCGGCGTCCAGCTTGACCCCGACCTTGCCCCACTTCTTCTCGACCGCGATCTCGATCGGCAGGCCGTGGCAATCCCAGCCCGGCACGTAGGGCGCATCGAAGCCGGCCAGGTAGCGCGACTTGACGATGATGTCCTTGAGGATCTTGTTGACCGCATGGCCCAGGTGGATCTGGCCGTTGGCGTAAGGCGGGCCGTCGTGCAGCACGAACAGCGGGCGACCCTGCGCGTTCTCGCGCAGGCGGGCGTACAGGCCCTCGTCTTCCCAGCGCGACAGAATGCCCGGCTCGCGCTTGGGCAGGTCGCCGCGCATCGGGAATTCGGTTGCCGGCAGATGAAGGGTGGCTTTGTAGTCCTGGCTCACGCAGTGGCTCGCAATCTGTGTTCGGAAAGGATGTGACGCGCCTGTTCGGCGTCACGGTGCATCTGGTCGGTCAACGCGGCCAGGTCTTGGAACTTCTCTTCGTCGCGCAGCTTGGCGACGAATTCCACTTCAATATGACGACCGTACAGGTCGCCCTGGAAATCGAACAGGTGCGCTTCCAGCAGCGGCTCCACGCCGTCCACGGTGGGACGGGTGCCGAAGCTGGACACCGACGGCCACGGCTGGTCGAACACGCCGTGCACCCAGGTGGCATAGATGCCCGACAGCGCCGGGGTCTTGGGGAAACGCAGGTTGGCCGTCGGGAAGCCCAGCGTACGGCCCAGCTGGCGCCCGCGCACCACCCGGCCCCCGATCGAGTACGGGCGGCCAAGCAGATCGTTGGCGTGGGTGAAGTTGCCTTCGCGCAGCAGCTGGCGGATGCGGGTGCTGGAAATGCGCTCGCCGTGCAGGTCCACCGGGTCGATTTCCCCCGCCGTAAAGCCCTGCTCCGCGCCCATGGCCTGTAGCAGCGCCAGATCGCCGCGACGGCGGTTGCCGAAGCAGAACTCCGGGCCGATCCAGACTTCACGCGCACTCAGGCGCTGCACCAGCAGCTGCTGGACGAAGTCTTCGGGCTGCATGGCGGCCATGCGCGCATCGAAGCGCAGCAGGCCCACCGCATCCACGCCCAGTTCGTTGAGCATGGCCACTTTGTCGCGGGCCAGGGTCAGCCGTGGCGGCGGCTCGCCCTGGGCGAAGTACTCGCGCGGCAACGGTTCGAACGCGACCGCCACGGCAGCCACGCCCATCGCGCGCGCACGCGCCGCCGCATGCCGCACCAACGCACGATGGCCGAGGTGCAGGCCGTCGAATGCGCCGATGCAGACCACGCTTCCGTGCGGGAACAGCGGCCCGCCTTCAATGCTTCTGAACAACCTGCTCATCAACTGGGAATCCGGCCCACCAGGGCCGATAGAGTGCAAGGGATAGCCGTGAAGTATAGCCGGGGTGCCCACGGATCAATGCTCGCGCAGGTGGCGCGGGCGGAACCCCATCGCCACCAGGGCCACCAGGTAGGTCAGGCCGCCGCCGCCGACCAGCAGCGCGAGGTTGCCCATCCGGTGCCATTTGTCCATCTCGGTGAAGCCGGACATGCCGTGCAGCAGGGCCAGCAGCACCGCCACCATGGCCGCGCAGGCCAGGCCCAGGCGGGTCACGTAGCCGGCCCAGCCAGGCTTGCGCTGGTACACATCGGTCTTGCCCAGCCAGTACCAGAGCAGGCCAAGGTTCAGGTAACTGGACAGCGCGCTGGCGATGCCCAGCGCCAGGTGCAGGCCCGGCTGCTTGCCCAGTGCGACCCACACACCCTGCGCCTTCAGCGCGTCCGGCACCATCACCTGGTACAGCACGGCCAGCAGGAGGAAGTTGAAGACCATGTTGGCCACCAGCGCGACGATACCGGCCCGGACCGGGGTGCGGGTGTCCTGGCGCGCGTAGAACGCCGGCAACACCACCTTGAGCAGCGCGAACGCCGGCAGGCCGAAGCTCAGGCCGTACACCGACAACGCGGTCATGCGGGTGTCGAAGGCGGTGAATTCCTTGTACTGGAACAGCGTGGCGATCAGCGGCTCGGCCAGCAGCACCAGGCCCAGCATGGCCGGCACCGAAATCAGCAGGGTCGTGCGCAGGCCCCAGTCCAGCGCGCTGGAGAAGCCGGCCTTATCGGTGCTGACGTGGTGGCGGGCCAGCGCCGGCAGGATCACCGTGCCCAGCGCGACGCCGAACACGCCCAGTGGCAGCTCCAGGAAGCGGTCAGCCAGCGACAGCCAGGACTGCGAGCCGTCGGTCAGCTTGGCCGCGATCACGGTATCCAGCAGCAGGTTGATCTGGGCCACCGAGGAGCCGAACAGGGTCGGCACCATCAGGGTGAGCACCTTGCGCACGCCCGGATGCCGCCAGCCCCAGCGCGGCAGGGTCAGCAGGTTGATGCCCTTCAGGGAGGGCAGCTGGAACAGCAGCTGCAGCAGCCCCGCCGCCAGCACCGCCCAGCCCAGGGCCAGTATCTGCTTCTCCGGGGTGCCGCCCAGCCGGGGGGCCAGCCACACCGCGCCGGCGATCATGCACAGGTTGAGGATGACCGGGGTCAGCGCAGGCATCGCAAAGCGCTGGAAGCTGTTGAGGGCGCCGCCCGCCAGCGCGGTCAGCGACACGAACAGCAGGAACGGGAAGGTCAGCCGGAACAGGTCGACCAGCAGGCCATGCTTGGCCGGGTCGGTGTCCACCCCGCTGGAGAACAGGGTTGCCAGCTGCGGCGCGAAGATCAGCGCCAGCGCGGTGACCAGCATCAACACGCCACCCAGGGTGCCGGCCACCCGCGACATCAGCTCGCGCAGCTCGGCGTGGGGGCGGGTTTCCTTCACTTCCGTGAACACCGGCACGAAGGCGGTGGCGAAGGAGCCCTCCGCGAACAGCCGGCGGAGGAAGTTGGGCACCCGGAAGGCCACCCAGAAGGCATCGGTCACCGCATTGGTGCCGAACGTGGTGGTGATGACCTGGTCGCGAACCAGCCCCAACACCCGCGAAATCATGGTCATGCTGCTGAAAGACAGCAGACCCCGCAACATCCTTGGTGAACTCACCCGTGTTCCCTCTTGACAATTGACTTGACGTACATTTTTCGAGCCATCATACTTTCCAGCTTGCTGTTCCCATTACACCGATTTTTCAGGAAACCACCACTGTGGCCAATATCAAGTCCGCCAAGAAGCGCGCCAAGCAGACCGTCGTGCGCAACGCGCGCAATACGGCTCAGCGTTCGATGCTGCGCACCGCTGTCAAGAAGGTGATCAAGGCTCTGGATGCCAATGACGCCGCCGGCGCCGAGGCAGCCTTCGCTGTTGCCCAGCCGATCCTCGACCGTTTCAGCTCGCGTGGTCTGATCCACAAGAACAAGGCCGCTCGCCACAAGAGCCGCCTGACCGCGCGCATCAAGGCCATCAAGGCCGCCTGATACGGCGCTGCGGGTGTCGTAGAGCCACGCCCCGCGTGGCTTCGACCCAGCCGCAGAAAAAGACCCGGCCCCGGCCGGGTTTTTTGTTGCCCGCAGAACCGTATTGCCGGATTCTGCCCGGCTGGACGCCAGCCAGGCCGTAGCGCCGGGCTCTGCCCGGCTGCCCTTCGCGGCGATATCGTCAACGTTGGACCCCAGCCGGGCCGTAGAGCCGGGCTCTGCCCGGCTGCCCTTCGCAGCGATATCGTGAACGTCGGATGCCAGCCGGGCAGAGCCCGGCTCTACGGCGTTATGCAAACGCGACGTCCGCAAGACGACGCCCCGCCCACCCGGCGCGGGCGCACCACAGAAAAACCCGGCCGCAGCCGGGTTGTTCAGGGGCGCGCGGAGGCGCTCAGTACGCATCGCGCGCTTGCGCCTCGTCTTCCTTCTGGCGATCAAAGAAGGCCATGATGTTGGTCATGATCGGCCAGGTGCCTTCGCGGCCCAGCGCCGAGACCAGGTACCACGGCTGGGTCCAGCCCAGCTCGGCGACGATCTTCTCGGCCGCAGCCTTGGCCTCGTCCTCGAACATCAGGTCGGCCTTGTTCAGCACCAGCCAGCGCGGCTTGTCCAGCAGCTCCGGATCGTGCTTTTCCAGCTCGCGCTCGATCGCACGGACCTGCTCGATCGGCGAGACGCCTTCCACGCCACCTTCCATCGGGGAGATGTCCACCAGGTGCAGCAACAGGCGGGTGCGCTGCAGGTGGCGCAGGAACTGAGCGCCCAGGCCGGCACCGTCGGCGGCCCCTTCGATCAGGCCGGGAATGTCGGCGATGACGAAGCTGCGGTAATTTTCAACGCGCACCACACCCAGGTTCGGGTACAGCGTGGTGAACGGATAATCGGCCACCTTCGGGGTGGCGGCAGACACCGCGCGGATCAGGGTGCTCTTGCCTGCATTGGGGAAGCCCAGCAGGCCCACGTCGGCCAGCAGCTTCAGCTCCAGCTTGAGCAGGCGCTCTTCACCCTCTTCGCCCGGCAGCGCCTGGCGCGGCGAACGGTTGGTGGAGCTCTTGAAATGCATGTTGCCCAGGCCGCCGCGGCCGCCCTTGGCCACCAGCAGGCGGTCGTCATGCTGGGTCAGGTCGCCGATGATTTCATCGGTGGCCACGTTCATGACCACGGTGCCGACCGGCACGGTGATGACCAGGTCTTCGCCGCCCTTGCCGTAGGCCTGGCGGCCCATGCCGTTCTCACCGCGCTGCGCCTTGAAGATGCGCTCGTGGCGGAAGTCGACCAGGGTGTTCAGGTTGGCGTCGGCGCGGATCCAGACGTTGCCGCCATTGCCACCATCGCCACCGTCCGGGCCGCCCAGCGGAATGAACTTCTCGCGACGGAAACCGACGCAGCCGTTGCCGCCATTGCCGGCGGTGACCTGGATTTCTGCTTCGTCTACAAGTTTCATGATTCTGGATGCCAACTGGAGGCGGCGGGCAGCGGATGCACCCGACCGCAGAGTCTAACGTCCCCGGTACGATCCGTGGACGGTGGCGGGAAGGATCCCCGCCCATGTTCGAACAAAAACAAAAAACAAAAACCCCGCCGAAGCGGGGCTTTCGTCAGCGGCCCCACGCGCTAGGCGTGGGCGCCTGCGTATCGCGAAGATCAGGCTTCGGCGACGACGCTGACGGTACGACGCTTCTTCGGGCCCTTGACCGAGAACTCCACCTTGCCGTCGACGAGCGCGAACAGGGTGTGGTCACGGCCGAGGCCAACGCCGCTACCCGGATGGAACTGGGTGCCGCGCTGACGCACGATGATGTTGCCGGCATCGATGGCCTGGCCACCGAAGATCTTGACGCCGAGGTACTTCGGGTTGGAGTCGCGACCGTTGCGCGAAGAGCCTACGCCTTTTTTATGTGCCATGACTGGTTCTCCTTATTACTTGCTGCCACCGGCAATGCCGGTGATCTCGATTTCGGTGTAGTACTGACGGTGACCCTGGCGCTTCATGTGGTGCTTACGGCGACGGAACTTGATGATCCGGACCTTGTCAGCACGACCCTGGGACACGACCTTGGCAGTGACCGAAGCGCCGCTCAGAGCGTCGCCCAGCTTGATGCCATCGCTGTCACCCAGCATCAGGATGGTGTCGAACGTGATCTCGTTGCCGACTTCGACTTCGAGTTTTTCGACGCGGAGCGTTTCGCCCTGCGCCACGCGGTATTGCTTACCGCCGGTTACCAGTACTGCGTACATGACCAGACTTCCTCTGTAGTTATTGTGGTCTATGGACTGCTGCCATCGAGGGCAGACAGAAGCGGGATTTTAATGACTGGTGGTGGGTCGGGTCAAGTCACCCCCCACCTTGCCCTGTCTGGGGCTGAATCCTGTTCAGGTAACGCCCCGGCAGGTCTCAGGCGGTGAGACCCGGGGCTGGCAATGTGCGCGATTGCCCCCAAATCCCAAGCTCGGTAGGCTGACCGATTGCCGTCTCCGCTTGCCCCACCCGCTTGCCGGCCCTCCGGGCCAGAGCCCCACAACGGATCCCCCATGGCGATGGATTTCATCCGCATCCGCGGCGCGCGGACGCACAACCTCAAGAACATCGATCTCGACCTGCCCCGCGACAAGCTGATTGTCATCACCGGCCTGTCCGGCTCGGGCAAGTCCTCGCTGGCGTTCGACACCATCTACGCCGAAGGCCAGCGTCGTTACGTGGAGTCGCTGTCGGCCTATGCCCGCCAGTTCCTCAGCGTGATGGAAAAGCCGGACCTGGACCACATCGAGGGCCTGTCCCCGGCGATCTCGATCGAGCAGAAGTCGACCTCGCACAACCCGCGGTCCACCGTGGGCACCATCACCGAGATCTACGACTACCTGCGCCTGCTGTACGCCCGCGTCGGCAGCCCGCGCTGCCCCGACCACGGCTACCCGCTGGAAGCCCAGACGGTCAGCCAGATGGTCGACCACGTGCTCAGCCTGGACACCGAGCAGCGCTACATGCTGCTGGCCCCGGTGATCCGCGAGCGCAAGGGCGAGCACGCCCAGGTGTTCGACCAGCTGCGCGCGCAGGGCTTTGTGCGCGTGCGCGTGGACGGCATCCTGCATGAAATCGATGCGGTACCGCCGCTGGCACTGCGCCAGAAGCACACCATCGAGGCGGTGATCGACCGCTTCCGCCCGCGCGAGGACATCAAGCAGCGCCTGGCCGAGAGCTTTGAAACCGCTCTGAAGCTGGGCGACGGCATGGTCTCGGTGCAGTCGCTGGATGTGGAAGACGCGCCCGCGCACCTGTTCTCGTCCAAGTACAGCTGCCCGGTCTGCGACTACTCGCTGCCGGAGCTGGAACCGCGCCTGTTTTCGTTCAATTCGCCCGTCGGCGCCTGCCCGGGCTGCGACGGGCTGGGCATGGCCGAGTTCTTCGACCCTTCGCGCGTGGTGGTGCACCCGGAGCTGTCGCTGTCGGCCGGTGCCGTGCGCGGCTGGGACCGCCGCAATGCGTACTACTTCCAGCTGATCGCCTCGCTGGCCAAGCACTACAAGTTCGACGTCGATGCGGCCTGGCAGACCCTGCCCGAGGACGTGCGCCAGGCAGTGCTGTACGGCAGCGGCGAAGAGACCATCACCTTCACCTATTTCACCGAAGCCGGCGGCCGCACCCAGCGCAAGCACCGCTTCGAGGGCATCATTCCGAACCTGGAACGCCGCTACAAGGAAACCGAATCGGCGGCGGTGCGCGAAGAACTGGCCAAGTACATCAGCGAGCGCAACTGCCCCGAGTGCCAGGGCCAGCGCTTGAACAAGGCTGCGCGCAACGTGTTCGTGGCCGACCGCGCACTGCCGGAACTGGTGGTGCTGCCGATCGATGAAGCGCTGAAGTTCTTCAGCGGCATGATCCTGCCCGGCTGGCGCGGCGAGATTGCCGGCAAGATCGTCAAGGAGATCGGCGAGCGCCTCGGCTTCCTCGTCGATGTGGGCCTGGATTACCTCACCCTGGAGCGCAAGGCCGACACCCTGTCCGGCGGCGAGGCCCAGCGCATCCGCCTGGCCAGCCAGATCGGCGCCGGCCTGGTCGGCGTGATGTACGTGCTCGATGAGCCCTCCATCGGCCTGCACCAGCGCGACAACGAACGCCTGCTCGGCACCCTTACCCGCCTGCGTGACCTGGGCAACACGGTGATCGTGGTCGAGCATGACGAAGACGCGATCCGCCTGGCCGACTACGTGCTGGACATCGGTCCGGGCGCGGGCGTGCATGGCGGCGAGATCGTCGGCCAAGGCACGCTGCAGGACATCCTGGATGCGCCGCGTTCGCTGACCGGGCAGTACCTGTCGGGCAAGCGTGCCATCGAGATTCCCGCGCGCCGGCACAAGCCGAACCCGAAGATGACGCTGCACCTGCGTGGTGCCAGCGGCAACAACCTCAAGGGCGTGGACCTGGACATTCCGTCGGGCCTGCTGACCTGCATCACCGGCGTGTCCGGCTCGGGCAAGTCGACCCTGATCAACGACACCCTGTTCTCGCTGGCTGCCAACGAGATCAACGGCTCTTCGCACGCTATCGCGCCGTACAAGGAGGTCGAAGGCCTGGACCTGTTCGACAAGGTCGTGGACATCGACCAGTCGCCGATCGGTCGCACCCCGCGCTCGAACCCGGCCACCTACACCGGCCTGTTCACGCCGCTGCGCGAGTTGTACGCACAGGTGCCCGAAGCGCGTGCGCGCGGCTATTCGCCGGGGCGTTTCAGCTTCAACGTGCGCGGTGGCCGCTGCGAAGCGTGCCAGGGCGATGGCCTGATCAAGGTGGAAATGCACTTCCTGCCGGACGTGTACGTGCCCTGCGACGTGTGCCATGGCAAGCGCTACAACCGCGAAACGCTGGAGATCCTGTACAAGGGCTTCAACATCAACGACGTGCTGCAGATGACCGTCGAAGATGCACTGAAGCTGTTCGAGCCGGTGCCGAGCATCGCGCGGAAGCTGGAAACGCTGGTCGACGTGGGGCTGAGCTACATCAAGCTGGGCCAGAGCGCGACCACGCTGTCCGGTGGTGAAGCGCAGCGCGTGAAGCTGTCCAAGGAGCTGTCGCGGCGCGATACCGGCCGCACGCTGTACATCCTGGATGAGCCGACCACCGGCCTGCACTTCCACGACATCGAAGCGCTGCTCGGCGTGCTGCACAAGCTGCGCGACGAAGGCAACACGGTGGTGGTGATCGAGCACAACCTGGACGTGATCAAGACCGCCGACTGGATCGTCGATCTGGGTCCGGAAGGCGGCCATCGCGGTGGCACCATACTGGTCACCGGTACGCCGGAAGACGTGGCGGCCTGCCCGACCTCGTACACCGGCCAGTTCCTGGCCAAGATGCTGCCTTCGACCAGCGCCCGCCCGCAGCAGCCGGCCGCGACCGCCAACAAGCCCGATGCGCGCCCGCCCCGCAAGGTCAAGCCGGAGAAGCCGGCCAAGAAGGCTGCCGCGGCCAAGAGCACCGGCAAGGCCAGCAAGACCAGCACCACCAGCAAGAAGAAGAAGGACGCCTGATGAGCAGCGAACACAAGATCCTGGCCCGCGTACCGATCAGCGTGCGCTGGCGCGACATGGACAGCATGGGCCACGTCAACAACGCCAAGTACATCTCGTACCTGGAAGAGGCGCGCGTGCGCTGGATGCTGGGCGTGGACGGCGTGTCGATGACCGACCGCATCGCCCCGGTGGTGGCGGCCACCAACGTCAATTACCGCCTGCCGATCGTGTGGCCCAACGACATCGTGGTGGAGCTGTTCGTGGAACGCCTCGGCAACAGCAGCGTCACCATCGGCCATCGCATCGTGGACCAGAACGACGACGCCAGGCTGTATTCGGATGGCAACGTGGTGGTGGTCTGGATGGACACCCAGACCGGCAAGAGCGCGCCGCTGCCCGACGCGATCCGCACCGCGTCCACCTGAAGGTAGTGCCGGCCGCTGGCCGGCAACCCCGTACCCCCCGGACGGATTCACCTGGTTGCCGGCCAGCGGCCAACACCACCGGGATTCCCTCGGGCGCCATTACCGCGTTGTATGCAAAGGATCGCCATGTTTCACCAGACCGATGTCCGCGTGTTGCAGCCGGGGCTAACGCCGTTTCCCGTTGATGTGTTCGCGCCCGACCAGCCCTGGCTGACCGACCACCTGCTGCCGTTGATCGCCATCGACCTGGGCCTGCTGCGACCCGAACTGGCCGGTAGCGTGGTCACGCTGCTGTGCCCGATCGAGCCGTACGAAGGCTGCCTGGGCGATGGCACGGAGGCGCACCACAACGCCTTCACCGGCAGCAACTGGCTGGCCTTCGAACTGCAGGCCGACAACCGGCTGCGCTTCCTCGGCAACGAAGGCTATTTCCAGCGCGCGCCGCAGAACAGCGATGTGCTGCCAGTCGATGAGGACCTGCGTGAGCACGCCGCGGAAATGCAGGACAGCCATGCTGCGGCCCGTGCGTATTTCCAGCAGCACGGCATGCTGGTCAGCGGCGTGGACGTCGATGACGAAGACGAAGCGCCGCAGCAGCAGGCCTATCTGGACAACCTGGGCGGCCCGCTCTGGCACGGCAACTGGACCGACTACAGCACGATCCCGTCGGCATTCCGGATCGACGACCTGGCCGGCACCACACAGCACGGCAGCCTGCACTTCCGCAATGACAGCACGCACCTTCCCGACGACGGCATCCGCATCACGCGGGACGGCGAGCCGTTCTTCCACGTCGCCGATGTCGCCTCCTACAACTGGTGCGCCAGTGGCGCCGACGCGATCCTGATGTTCTACGAGCCGCGCAGCCGGACGGTATTGTTCACGTTCGACTGGTCGTGACAGATCGCGTCGTGGTCGTGAACGGCAGCCGTTGAATGCCTCACGGCACCGCCTTGCGCACCTGCAACACGCCATCCACCTTGCGCCCATCTTCAAGGCTGAGCCGCAGCGGCAACGCGGCGCCCTCCTTCAGGGTCACCTCGGGCTGCATCAGCATCAGGTGCAGGCCACCGGGTTTGAGTTCGACCGTGGCGCCGGCCGCGATCGGCAGCCGCTCCACCTCGCGCATGCGGCTGATGCCCTCCACCAGCGTCGTTTCATGCAACGACACATCTCCGAACGCCTTGCTGCCGGCGCCAATCACCACCACCGCGCTGCGGCAGTCGTTGCGGATCGTGCCGTAGCCGGCCGCCATCGGCATCGGCCCCGGTGGCAGCCGCACCCAGCCCTCGCGCACCGACACGCAGGCCGGCTCGGCGGCGGTGGCCGATGTTGCGAGCGCACACAGGCTCAACAATACGCACGCGAATGGTTTGGTTATCATCGCCTCAGTTCCCTGTCTGCAACGAGATCGCAGCATGACGACGCTTATCGAGGTGATCAACCATGGCCCTATCCGCGAACTGCGGCTGGCGCGGCCGCCGGTCAACGCGCTGGACACCGAGCTGTGCCGCCACCTGATCCACGCGATCAACCAGGCCATGGCCGATGACGCGCACGGCATCGTGCTGTCGGGCAGCGAACGCATCTTCAGCGCCGGCATGGACGTGCCGCACCTGCTCGGCCATGGCGAGGACAGGCACAAGCTGCTCGACAGCTGGCAGGCGTTCTTCGGCGCGGTGCGCACGCTGGCCGAGTGCCGGGTACCCGTGGTGGCCGCGCTGACCGGGCATGCGCCGGCCGGCGGCTGCGTGCTGGCGCTGTGCTGCGATTACCGGATCCTGGCGCGCAGCCCGGACCCGGCACAGCCGACGGTGATCGGCCTGAACGAGGTCCAAGTGGGGCTGGTGGCGCCGGAAGGCATCCAGCGCCTGATGCGCCGCGTGGTCGGACATCACCGCGCCACCCAGTTGCTGGTGGGCGGGGAGATGGTGTCGGCCGAGCGTGCGCTGGAGATCGGGCTGGTGGACGAACTGGCCGATGCCGCCCAGGTGGTGCCGCGCGCCGTGGCGTGGCTGCAGCGCCTGCTCAAGCTGCCCCGCCAGCCGATGCTGCTGACCCGCGCCATCGCCCGCGCCGACCTGCACGAGGCCCTGCACGCCGACCTGATCCAGCTCGACCGCTTCGTCGAGGCCTGGTACGCCCCGGACGCCCAGCAGGCGCTGCAGCAGCTGGCGGCCAGGCTCGGCAAGGCCTGAAGCCCGGCAAACACCGGTAGTGCCGGCCGCTGGCCGGCAACCACGCACCTCCCGGCCCGGCACTGCAGGGCTGCGCGCACATGGCTGGAATGAGCCCCCTGAGTCAGGGGGCGGCCGCGAAGCGGCGGGGGTTTGGAGGGCAATGAGAGGGGGCCCGCGGTTTGCAGAGCGAACCGCGGGGGCGGCAGCGCGAATGCGTTGCCGTCATGCGGCCAGCGGCCGGCACTACCCTATAATTTGCGTTCGCCCACCCCAGGTTGCTTCCCTTGTCCGACACGCACGAACCCGTCGTCTCCGAGCTGATCGATCTGCTCACGCTCGAGCGCCTGGAAGACAACCTGTTCCGCGGCCAGAGCCGCGACATCGGGACCAAGTACGTGTTTGGCGGCCAGGTGCTGGGCCAGGCGCTGTCGGCCGCGCAGGCCACCGTGGACAACGGTCGCCACGTGCATTCGCTGCATGCCTACTTCCTGCGCGCGGGCAACATCGACCACCCGATCGTCTATGACGTGGACCGCACCCGCGACGGCGGCAGTTTTTCGGTGCGCCGGGTGACGGCGATCCAGCACGGCAAGGTGATCTTCTTCTGCGCGGCCTCCTTCCAGCAGGCCGAACAGGGCGCCGAGCACCAGCACAAGATGCCCGAAGTGCCGCAGCCGGAAGACATCGAACCCAACCGCCCGCTGCCACCGGAGGTGCTTGAGCGCCTGCCGATCAAGGTGCAGCGCTGGCTGTCGCGCGGCGGCCCGTTCGAGTTCCGCCACGTGTACCCGCGCGACGAACTCAACCCGCCCAAGCGCCCGCCCTACCACCAGGTCTGGCTGCGTCTGAATGAAAAAGTGGGCGATGCGCCGGAGCTGCACCAGGCGCTGCTGGCCTATGCCTCGGACTTCCACCTGCTGGGCACGGCGACCTTCCCGCACGGCATCAGCTACTACCAGCCGCACGTACAGATGGCCTCGCTCGACCACGCGATCTGGTTCCATCG
The DNA here is from genome assembly GCF_009832905.1 of Stenotrophomonas sp. 364. Lineage (NCBI taxonomy): Bacteria > Pseudomonadati > Pseudomonadota > Gammaproteobacteria > Lysobacterales > Lysobacteraceae > Stenotrophomonas > Stenotrophomonas sp. 364. The sequence goes on along the minus strand of NZ_CP047135.1, from coordinate 876,519 downwards.
CCCGTTCCGCGCCGACGACTGGCTGCTGTACTCGCTGGACAGCCCCAGCGCGCAGGATTCACGCGGACTGGCCCGGGGCCAGTTCTTCACCCGCGATGGCCTGCTGGTGGCAAGCACCGCGCAGGAAGGCCTGATCCGCGTGGTACCCGACAGCGCCGCGGCGGCCGCCGTTCCGGCCAAGGACTGACATGAGACAGATTTTCAACAGCCAGCGCGTGGAAACCGTGGAAGGCGTGGCCCAGCTGCTGCGCGATGCCGGCATCGAGGTGCGCATCACCAACGGCCGCTCGTACCACAGCAAGCGCGGCAGCCAGTTCAGCTACCTGGATACCAGCAAGGCCACCACCCATCCCACGCTGTGGGTCGTGCACGCCAATGACCAGCCGCGTGCGCGCGAGATCCTGCGCGACGCGCGTCTGCTGGAAACCACCCGGCGCGACCACCCCACCGCCGAGTTCGCCTTCCGCGACCAGGCGGGCGAAGTGGCCCCGCGCCGCAACTGGGCCTGGCGCATCCGTATCGGCCTGCTGCTGGTGATCGCCGCCGTGGCGATGGTGGTGGTGATGCGCCACCGCAGCGCCCCGCCCGTGGCCCCGGCTCCCGCCGTACAGCAGGCCCCCACTACTGCCCCGGCCCATCCCGCGTCCCCGGAAGACGAAGAAGTGCGGGTCCGGATCCAACCGGCGAAGTAACCGGCGATGCCGGGCGCTGCCCGGCTCCCCGCACGGCCCGATCCCCGTAGAGCCGGGCTCTGCCCGGCTTACCGCACAGCCCGCCCCACGTAGAGCCGGGCTCTGCCCGGCTGCCCGTAGGGCCGGCTCCCGGCAGCACCGGCCAGCGGCCGGCCCTACCGGGTCACAGGCAACCGACCGGCCCCACCCGGTCACATTCTTTCGCGGCCCTCGTCATACTCGGATCACCTCCGGAAACGACGCCATGACGCCCCTGCTGACCGCCACCCTGGAACGCGAACTGCCTGCGGCCGCCTCCGGTTGCACCCAGTCGTACGGGCGCATCGTACTGGCCTGCCAGAACACCGTTACCGCGATCGCCCTGGCGATCACCCGCGACGTGCAGGCCAGCGAGGACATCGCGCAGGAGGCCTTCATCAAGGCCTGGCAGCAGCTCAACCAGCTGAGCAATCCGTCCAGCTTCCTGCCGTGGCTGCGCCAGATCACCCGCAACCTGGCCCGCGACTGGCTGCGCGCCAACCGCGGCCGCCCGCTGTCCGGCGAAGCGGCCGAGATCGCGATCAGCATGGCCGCCGACCCCGGCCCAACCGCACCCGAGCGCCTGCAGCGGGTGGAAGAGGAACTGGCGGCCGAAGAGATCATTTCGGCCCTGCCCGAAGACGCCCGCGAAACCCTGCTGCTGTACTACCGCGAGGGCCAGCGTTCGCAGCAGGTGGCCGACCTGCTGGGGCTCAGCGATGCCGCCGTGCGCAAGCGCCTGTCGCGCGCCCGTGCCAGCGTGCGCGAAGAGATGCTGCGCCGTTTCGGCGATTTTGCGCGCAGCAGCGCCCCCAGCGCCGCGTTCGCCACCACCCTGGCCTCGGCGCTGATGATCGCCGCGCCCGGCACCGCCAGTGCCGCGATCCTGCTCGGCACCGGGCTGGGCACCGGCAAGCTCGGCCTGGGCGGGGCCACGGTTTCCGGCGGCACGGCCCTGGGCTCGCTCAGCGCGGCGTTCAGCCAGACTGCGGCACCGGGCGAGATGCTGAGCCTGGGGGCGGCCATCGGCGGCCTGGTCGGCGGCATGCTGGGCAGCTATCTCGGCGGGCGCTACCTGCTGTCGTATGCCGAATCGTCCGGCGAACGCGAACAGATCCGCCGGTTCGTGGTGCTCAGCAGCGTCACCGCGATGGTGATGTGCCTGTCGGTGTTGATGCTGAGCGTGCTGGAAGCGCCGGTCTGGATCCTGTTGTCGGCGATGGCGCTTGGCATGGCCGCGGTCAACTACCAGTGCCTGTTCCCGCTGCAGAAGGTGATGGCGCCGATGCTGGCACGCGATGCGGCGCGCCATGGCCGCAGCGGGCCAAGCTGGACCTTCCAGCTGATGTATGGCCGTTGGGCGATCGTGCTGGTCACCCTGGGCGTGGCCGCACTGGTGCTGTACAGCCTGGTGCGCACCGGACGGCTCTGAACAAAAACGGGCGCCGGTCGATGACCGGCGCCCGTGCGTAGTACGTTAGAGGCTTACTTGGCCGCCGGCGCCTTCGGCGGCATCGGCGGCTTGCCATCGCGGTGGCCGCCACGCGGCCCCCCCATCGGGCCCTTGGCCGCGTCGAACTCGGCCTTGCTGAGCTGCCCGTCCTTGTTGGTGTCAGCGGCAGCGAACCACGCATCGCGATGCTGCTTGCGACCCAGCTCGCGGTCGGCCTTGTCCAGGTAGCCGTCCTTGTTGACGTCCATCTGGTCGAAGCGCGCGGCCAGGCGCGGGTCGGCCTTGGCTTCCTCGCGGCTGATGCGGCCGTCCTTGTTGGTATCCAGCTTGGCCATCATCTCGCCACGGCCACCCGGGCCGCGACCATGGCGTGCGCCGTGCCAACGCGGCAGTTCGTCGCGCGAGAGCTTGCCGTCCTTGTTCTTGTCCAGCGTGTCGAACTGCGCGGCCAGGCGCGGCGCCTTGGCGGCTTCGGCACGGTCGATGACGCCATCGCCATTGGTGTCCAGCTTGGCGCGGGGCGGTGCGCCGGCCGGCGCCGGAACGTCGGCGGCCATGGCCAGGCCGGCGGCGCCGGTGGACAGCAGCAGGGCCAGCAGCAGAAGGGGTTTGCGATTGCGCATGGGTCACTCCGGTAAGGGGAAATCGGCGTGCGGTGCATCAGCACCCACGCCTACAACAACGCGTGGCCGCCGGCGGCGTTGACAGCCGTGCCGGTCATGTTCATCTGGCGGACAGTCGCGCCGCCTGCGACGCCCCGGCGCTATGCTGTGGGCATGGCAATGCATGGCGACCGCGACGACGAGCTGCGACTGTTCCAGACCGGTGACCACCCCTGTGGTTACTGGCCGGACCGGGCCGCGCGCGACCTGGTGCTGGACCCGCATGATGCGCGGCTGGGCACGCTGTACCCCATGGCGCTGAGCTGGGGTTTCAGGCGCTCCGGCGACCTGGTGTACCGGCCGCACTGCGCCAACTGCCACGCCTGCGTGTCGGTGCGCATTCCGGTGGCCCGCTTCGCGCCGGACCGCAGCCAGCGCCGCTGCCTGGCCCGCAACGCGGACCTGGAGGTGCGGATCGTGGCGGCCGAGCAGACCGAAGAACAGTTCGCGCTGTACCACCGTTACCTCACCCACCGCCACGCGCAGGGCGGCATGGACGGGCACGGCCCGCACGAGTTCGACCAGTTCCTGATCGGGCAATGGGCACAGGGCCGCTTCATGGAACTGCGCGCGACCGGCCAGCCCGGCAAGCGCGGCGATCTGCTGGGCGTGGCGGTCACCGATGTCACCCCGCAGGGGCTGTCGGCGGTGTACACCTTCTTCGACCCCGAGCATGCGCACCGCAGCCTGGGTACGTTCGCCATCCTGCAACAGATTGCCTGGGCCCGGCGCGAGCAGCTGCCGCACCTGTACCTGGGCTACTGGATCCGCGACCACCGCAAGATGGATTACAAGCGCCGCTTCCGTCCGCTGGAGGCCTACGACGGGCGCCGCTGGCACGAATTCGACGACGCGCGGGAAGGGTACTGACTGACCCAGCAATGCAATGCGCGCCGGTGCAGAATAGGCGCATGAAAGCCTATCCCCTGATCCTTGCCCTGGCCCTGCTGTGCAGCGCCTGTGCCCAGACCCCCGCCAAGACCGCCATGCAGGAAGACGCCACCGCGCCACTGCGGATTGCCACCTACAACACCTCGCTCTACAGCGACGAGACCGGCGGGCTCATCGCCGAGCTGGAAGGCGACAGCGAACACGCCCGCAAGATCGCCGCCGTGCTGCAGCAGGTCCGCCCGGACCTGGTGCTGCTCAACGAGTTCGACTACGACGACGCGCACCGCGCCGCCGACCTGTTCCAGCAGCGCTACCTGGAAACCGCCCAGCCCGGCGGCGGCAAGCCACTGCACTACGCCTACCGCTACCTGGCCCCGGTCAACACCGGCGTGCAGAGCGGGCTGGACCTGGACAACAACGGCCAGATCGGCGGCGATGGCCGCGCCCGTGGCAACGACGCCTGGGGCTACGGACTGCACCCGGGCCAGTACGGCATGCTGGTGCTGTCGCGCTACCCGATCGACGAGGCCAAGGTGCGCAGCTTCCAGCTGCTGAAGTGGAGCACGATGCCCGGCGCGCTGCGCCCGATCGACCCGCGCACGGGGAAGTCCTTCTACAACGACCACGTCTGGTCACAGCTGCGGCTGTCGTCCAAGTCGCATTGGGACGTCCCGGTGACCACGCCCAACGGCGTGGTGCATGCGCTGGTGTCCCACCCCACCCCGCCGGTGTTCGACGGTCCGGAAAAGCGCAACGCCGCGCGCAACCACGACGAGCTGCGGTTGTGGCAGGACTACCTCAAGGACCGCGACACCTCGTGGCTGTGCGATGACCGTGGCCAGTGTGGCGGCCTCGCGCAGGACGCGCGCTTTGTCATCCTGGGCGACCTCAACAACGACCCGGTCGATGGCGATGGCCGCCACGACGCGATCGTCGAACTGATCGAAAACCCCCGCGTGCTGCGCTACCCCACCCCGCGCAGCGTCGGCGCCGAGCAGACCAGCCTGGCGTATGCGGAGAAGGGCATCGTCCGCAAGGGCGCGCCGTTCCATGCGACCGGCGATTTCGGCCCGAAGTCGGGCACGATGCGGCTGGACTACGTCCTGCCCTCGGTCGGCTTCAACTACATCGGCAGTGGCGTTTTCTGGCCGGCCAACGAAAGCCCGGACGCGAAGATCGCCGATGGCAGCGACCACCACCTGGTGTGGGTGGACGTGCGTTGATCGTTCCCCCGCGGTAGGCGACGACCGTTGGTCGTCGCGTCGGGGTTGGTGGGCGACGACGGTTGATCGTCGCCCCCGGTCCATCACCGCAATTCGATCCCGATCGCTTCGGCCGCCTCACGCGCGATCTTCCGCGCGGTGTCGATGTCTTCGCCACGCGCCAGGGTCACGCCCACCCGGCGGTGCCCATGCACGCTCGGCTTGCCGAACAGGCGCAGCGCCGAATCCGGCTGCACCAGCGCTTCGGCCACGTTGCTGAAGAATGGCACGCCTTCGCCATGGGCCAGCATCGCGCACGAGGCCGACGGACCGTTCTGCCGGATCAGCGGAATCGGCAGGCCCAGGATCGCGCGTGCATGCAGGGCAAATTCGCTCAGTTCCTGCGATGCCAGCGTCACCAGCCCGGTGTCGTGCGGGCGCGGCGACACTTCGCTGAACCACACCTCGTCACCCTTCACGAACAGTTCCACCCCGAACAAGCCCCAACCGCCGAGGTCATCGGTGATCGCCTGCGAGATCTCTTCGGCACGGGCCAGCGCGCGCGGCGACATCGGTTGCGGCTGCCAGCTTTCGCGGTAGTCGCCGTCCTTCTGCCAGTGCCCGATCGGTGCGCAGAACGACGTGCCGCCCGCATGCCGCACGGTCAGCAGGGTGATTTCGTACTCGAAGTCGATGAAGCCTTCCACGATGCAGCGCCCGGCACCGGCACGGCCGCCGGTCTGCGCGTATTCCCAGGCCGGGGCGATGTCGGCCTCGCTGCGCAGCGTGCTCTGGCCCTTGCCCGAGGACGACATCACCGGTTTGACCACGCACGGCAGGCCGATCGCCGCCACCGCCGCGCGGTACTCCGCTTCGGTATCCACGAACCGGTACGGCGAGGTGGGCAGGCCCAGGGTTTCAGCGGCCAGCCGGCGGATGCCCTCGCGGTCCATCGTGAGGCGGGCGGCGCGCGCGGTGGGGATGACCCGCAGGCCGCTTTCCTGCTCCAGCTGGACCAGGGTTTCGGTGTGGATCGCTTCGATTTCCGGCACCACCAGGTGCGGCTGCTCCAGGGCGATCAGGGCGCGCAGTGCCATCGCATCCAGCATGTCGATCACGTGCGAGCGGTGCGCCACCTGCATGGCCGGCGCATCGGCATAGCGGTCGGCGGCAATCACCTCCACGCCCAGGCGCTGCAGCTCGATGGCGACCTCCTTGCCCAGTTCACCGGAGCCCAGCAGCAGGACGCGGGTGGCGGAGGGAGACAACGGCGTGCCGAGCGTGGACATGGCGGTATTCCGGGCAACAGGGGTGGGAGCGCATTTTAAAGCTTCCGCGCGGGCGAAACCGGGGCACTTGCAACCTGATATCAATTTGATATCGTTAAAACCAACCACCAAGGACGCCCTGCCATGAAAGAGATGCCCACCCGTTCCCTGTCCGGCCTGCCGTTCCTGCTCGGGGTGCTGGTCCTGCTGGGGCTGTCCCTGTGGTTGTTCATCGCAGGCGCGCGCACCGTTCCGGTGTCGCCCGGCCTGATGTTCAGCGGCGTCGCGCTGTCGATCGTGGCCATGCTCAGCCTGACCGGCCTGTACACGGTGCAGCCCAACCAGGCGGTGGTGCTGAGCCTGTTCGGCAAGTACGTGGGCACGGTCAAGGACAACGGCCTGCGCTGGAACAACCCGTTCTTCAGCAAGAAGAAGGTCAGCCAGCGCGTGCGCAACTTCGAAAGCGGCAAGCTCAAGGTCAACGAGCTGGACGGCAGCCCGATCGAGATCGCCGCGGTGATCGTCTGGCAGGTGGTGGACGCCTCCGAGGCGGTCTACAACGTGGATGACTACGAAAGCTTCGTGCACATCCAGTCCGAATCGGCGCTGCGGGCGATGGCCACCAGCTATCCCTATGACCAGCACGAGGAAGGCCAGCTGTCGCTGCGCAGCCACGCCGCCGAGATCTCCCAGCACCTCAAGGACGAACTGGCCGAGCGCCTGGCCGATGCCGGTGTGCAGGTGATCGATGCGCGCATCAGCCACCTGGCCTACGCACCGGAAATCGCGCAGGCGATGTTGCAGCGCCAGCAGGCAAATGCGGTGATCGCCGCGCGCACGCGGATCGTCGCCGGCGCGGTGGGCATGGTGGAAATGGCGCTGGCCGAGTTGCAGAAGAACGGCGTGGTGCAGCTGGATGAAGAGCGCAAGGCGCACATGGTCAGCAACCTGCTCACCGTGCTGTGTTCGGACCGTGGCACCCAGCCGGTGGTGAACGCCGGGTCGTTGTACTGAGCCGCCGATGTCGGAGAAAAAGGCCTATCCGCTGCGCATCAACGCCGACATTCTCGCGGCCCTGCAGCGCTGGGCCGATGACGAACTGCGTAGCGCCAACGCGCAGATCGAGTACGTGCTGCGCGATGCACTGCGCAAGGCCGGGCGCCTTCCCAAACCGGATGCAAGCAAGGAGAGCAAACCATGAGTAAGCGTTGGAGCTACCTGACTGTCGAAGTAAAGCCGTCGTGGACCGGGCTGAAGTCCGATGACCTGCAGACCGAACTCAACCGTCATGGGCAGCTCGGCTGGGAACTGGTGAATGTGCTGCAGACCCAGCCGATGGGCGTGGCGGTGCTGCTGTTCAAGAAGGAGGTGTGAGGTGACCGCACCCGCGCTTTCCGCAAAGGACGTCGCTGTCGCCCCGGCCCCGGTCTGGCGCCTGCTTTGGCTGTGGGTACCGATGCTGGCCGTGGCGGCGCTGATCGTGGCCACCACGTTGCAGTCGGCCCAGCGCACCCCGCACGAACTGGGGCTGACGCTGCCGTTCCTGGCGGTGCTCACCGCGGTGCTCAGCGCGGCGTTCTTCCGCCGCCGCATCCAGCTGCAGGGTCGCGACCTTGAGGTGGTGTCCACGTTCTATCGCAAGCGGGTGGCGGTGGACGCCCTGCAGCTGGACCAGGCACGGGTGGTGGACCTGGCCGAGCATGGCAGCCTCAAGCCGGTGATCAAGACCAACGGCTACGGCATGCCCGGCTTCCTGTCCGGGCACTACCGCATGCGTGACCGGCGCAAGGCGTTCTGCCTGCTCACCGATGCCAGCCGCGTGCTGTATCTGCCGCTGCGCGATGGCAGCGTGCTGGTGCTCAGCCCGGAAAAACCCCGCGAGCTGCTGGCTGCCCTGCAGGCGCTGGCCGCGCCCGGGCGCACGCACTAAGCTGGTCGCATGCGCCGCCCCCCTGCCCTGTTGATCAACACCGCCGACATCGAACTGTGGCCCGGCGGCCTGCTGCGCGCACGCAGCAACGCCGACGCGCGTGCGCTGGCCCAGGCGCGCTGGGTACTACGGCGCAAGCGCGATGGCCGCTACCTGGCCGTTGCCACCGCGCACGGCGTGCTGCCCCTGGTACCACGCCTGATGCGCGAAGACGGCATGGAGGCCGCGCTCGACGCGCTCGACCAGCAGGCGCTGGCCCACCGCCGCAGCGCGGTGGCCGACAGCACACTGCTGGCATTGAGCGGCCTGCAGCAACGGCTGGCGCAACTGGACATCGATGCAGACGGCTACGAAGCCGCCACCGGGCTCGTGCTGGAGGCCGAACCGGCGCAACTGCACCTGGCCGGGTTCGATCGCTACCGGCGGCCGCTGTGGCTACGCCGATCTGCCGCACGCGGCTGGCAGCGCCTGCAGTTGGCGGCCGCCACCGAGGGCGTGGCGCTGGATGCGATCTCCGGTTACCGCAGCCATGCCTACCAGCTGGGTATTTTCGAGCGCAAGCGCGCGCGTGGACTGGCCGTGGCCGACATCCTGCAGGTCAATGCCGCCCCCGGCTACAGCGAACACCACAGCGGTTTCGCGCTGGATATCGGCACGCCCGGCGAACCGCCGGCCGAAGAGAGTTTCGAACACACCGCCGCGTTTGCGTGGCTGCAGGGCAATGCCGGGCGGTTCGGCTTCCAGCTGAGCTATCCGCGGGATAACCCGCACGGCATCGTGTACGAGCCCTGGCATTGGCGCTGGCGTGCTGGAAGCCCGGTGGACTGAAACCTCGTGCGCCCGGTTGCGCTGGGCTGGCGTTGCCGCGTAGCGCCGGGCTCTGCCCGGCTGCTTTTGGCTGGCGTGGCGTTGCCGGGCATTGCCGGGCAGAGCCCGGCACTACGGATCTTGCGTTGCCGGGCAGAGCCCGGCACTACGAGGGTGCGTTGCCGGGCAGAGCCCGGCACTACGGATCTTGCGTTGCCGGGCAGAGCCCGGCGCTACGGATCTTGCGTTGCCGGGCAGAGCCCGGCACTACGGGGCACCCGGCACCACGCGCTGATCAATCCTGCGAGCGGTTGGTTGTTTCTTTGGCGTCGGCGCTGAAATCGGCGATGCGCCACAGGTACAGGCTGGCGTAGGTGCGGTACGGGCCCCATTTTTCGCCGCGCGCCTGTAGTTCCTTCGGGGTGGGCATGGCCTCGGCCTTGTCCACGCGCTGGGCGCCCTTGCGGATGCCGAGGTCGTCGATGGGCAGGATGTCCGGGCGGCCGAGGCGGAACATCAGCATCATCTCCACGGTCCACCGGCCGATGCCGCGGATCGGCACCAGCGCGTCGATGATCGCGTCGTGCCCCATCACCGACATCCGGCGCAGGTCGGGAATCTGGCCGTCGGCCTCGCGCCGGGCCAGATCGCGCAGCGCCAGCGCCTTGTTGCCCGATACCCCACAGACGCGCAGTGCGGCATCGTCGATCCGGCCGAGCGTATCGGCATGCAGGCGCTGGCTGCCGATGGCCACCTCCACCCGCCCCACGATGGTCGAAGCCGCCTTGCCGCTAAGCTGCTGGAACAGGATCGCGCGCGCCAGCGCATCGACCGGGTCGAAGCGTTTGGCCCAGCCCGGCTGGGCACCAATCGGCCCCAGCCGTTTCATCCACGTGCCCAGGCGACGATCCCGCCGGCTCAGCCAGGCGTGCGCCTCCTTTACGTCGAAGCCGCGGCTGAAGCGTGGCATGTCAGCGGCGCAGCGCGTTCAGGCCGTAGGCGAGCCAGCCCAGCATCAGCGCGGTGCCGCCCACCGGAGCCAGCTGCGTGCTGAGCTTCCACAACGCCCCGGCCACCAGGCTGCCGGAGAACAGCAGGGTGCCGATCAGCAGCACGTACAGCGCCAGCTTGCCCACGCTGTTCTGCTGGGTGGGCCCGAGGACCGCCAGGGCCACGCCGTGGCCGAAGGCGTAGAGCGCGGCGGTGGTCACGTGCGACTGTGCCAGCGGATCGGCGATGCCATGCGAGGCGTAGGCCGACAGGCCCACGGCCGTGGCGGCCAGCAGGCCGCCGAAGCAGGCCAGCAGGGAGGGTTTGCGTGCGCGTCGTTCCAGGTTGAGCATGCGGACATCCTTCGAGGAATGCTCCGCGGGCGGAGCAAAAAAAAACGCGCCGCAGGAAGCGGCGCGTTTTTCGTCGTGCGTTACATCCGGTGACCGTCGGTTTACTTGACGGCCCAGTAGATGTCGTACGTGCCTTCCGGCGTGAACGACTTGTCCACGCCGTCCTTCCAGGACTCGTACGGACGGTCGATCACTTCGTTGCCGTTGGTCACCGACCACGCGCGCAGGGCGTTGCGGGCGATGTCCAGGCCAGCCATGTGGCCGGTGTAGGCCGCGTGGGCCGAACGGTGCGGGGCCACGTGCACGTACTTCACCGGGGCACCGGCGTCGATCTTGACGGTCAGGGCATCGGCAGCAGCACCCTGGGTGCCCTTCTTCTTGACCGGCTGGGCCACGTCGAAGGCGTACTTCTCGGCGCCGAAATCGGTGGTGATGATGCGGAACGGACCGGCGGCTTCGAGGTCATTGGCCTCCATCACGCGCTTGATCCACTCCTGGTTGTCCTTGATGGACTTGGTGATGGTTTCCTGGCCGCGGTCCACGTTGCCGGCAGTGACCACCAGCAGGTCTTCAACCGGGACGTCCACGATGGCCAGATCGGTCAGCGGGGCTTCGGCGGTGCGGTAGTCGATGTTGGGCACGGTGGCCAGCATGTTGGCCATGCGCGACAGACCCAGCTTCAGGTCGTCACCAACGTGACGGCTGACATACAGACCCGCGTAACGACCAAACAGGTTGAAGCCGTACTTGATGCTGTAGTCCTGGGTGATCTTGACGTTGCGGCCGCCCTTGCCGGTCGGCTCCAGGGTGAAGCTGGTCTTCTTGTCGTGGCCCTTGGTCGGGTCCTCGATGGCGATGGACACCAGCTTGTTCTTCTCCGACTCGGTGATCTCCCAGCTGCCCTGGCCCAACGAGCTTTCCTTGGAAGAATAATCCAGACGTGCGCCAACGCCGGCAGCGGGGCCGGAGAGCTTCAGTTCAACGGCGGGATCGCGCAGCAAGAGCGGGTTCCAGTCCTTGAAGCGGCGCAGGCTGTTGACCGTGTCGAACACGATCGTCATCTTGCGGTTGGTCTCGATGCTTTCGGAAATATGGCGCTCGCCCGGCAGACATACGCCAATGATGACGAACAGGCCAGCCACGATCCCCAAGGCGATCAGGAACTCGATAATACGGGTCATTCAGAAGTCTCCGGGGCCGATCCCACGGCCGGGTTGATTGAAGCGAAGCGCCAATCCTAGCAGGCTTCGCGGGTGTTGTAGATCAGGATTGGCGCACCGGTTTCCATGCCGGCAGCGGTTTTGCATAGACAAGGAGCGGAACGATAACGTATCGCGCGTGTCAGCACGTAGCGGTTCGGGAATATTTCTTTGCCGGATTCGGCCGGACGGGTCGTTTTCCGGGGCACAGCCCTTGTGGCACAAGGGATCCGGCGCATATTCAGGATATTGCACAAAGACCACCGGCCATGGCGCGCCGGTGGCCCTGGCGCGGTCTCAGACCAGCTGCAGCTCGAAGGCCTTCAATACCGCGCGGGTGCGGTCACGGACGCCCAGCTTGGACAGGATGTTGGACACGTGGTTCTTGATCGTGCCCTCGGCCACGCCCAGGGAATTGGCGATCTCCTTGTTGGAGAAGCCGCTGGCCATCAGCCGCAGGATCTCGGTCTCGCGGTCGGTCAGCGGGTCGGGCCGGTCCAGGCTGACGAATTCATTGCGCATGTGCTCCAGCCCGGACAGCAGCCGCTGGGTCACCGCCGGCTGCACCAGCGAACCGCCATCGGCCACGGTGCGGATCGCGCCCACCAGCTGTTCCAGGGTGACGTCCTTGAGCAGGTAGCCCTTGGCACCGGCCTTGAGCCCGGCCAGCACCAGCTGGTCGTCGTCGAAGGTGGTCAGGATGATGGTCGGCGGCAGCTGGCCCAGCCGGGACAGCATCTGCAACGCCTCCAGCCCGGACATCACCGGCATGCGCATGTCCATCAGCACCACGTCCGGACGGATCTGCGGGACCACCTCGACCGCCTGGCGGCCGTCGGCGGCCTCGGCGACCACTTCGATCCCGTCGTCGAGCGCCAACAGCGAGCGGATCCCCTGCCGCACCAGGGTTTGGTCGTCGACCAGGCAGACGCGAATCATCAACGCACTCCTCATGTAACAGGGGCCAGCATCAACACTGGCGCGCCGGGAACCGAGGCGCGCAGGCGGAAGCCCTGACCCCGGCGGGTTTCAATCTGCAGCTCACCGCCACATTGATACAGGCGTTCACGCATGCCGCGCAGGCCATTGCCGACCACGATGCCGTCCGCGCCCACCCCGTCATCATGCGCCTGGATGACCACCTCGCCTTCACTTTCACGCCTTACCTGGATCCACAGGTTGCGTGCGTTGGCGTGGCGCACCGCGTTGGTGATGATCTCCTGGGTGCAGCGCAGCAGCACATGGGCGCGCTCGGGGTCTTCGACGTTCAGCGGTTCGGCGATGTCCAGGTGGATGTCCAGCGACGGCACCTGTTCGGTGAGCGGGCGCAGCGCGGCGGCCAGGTCGATGGCGCCGCTGTCGCGGATCTGGCTGACCGCCTCGCGCACGTCGGTGAGCAGCAGCTTGGCCAGGGTATGGGCCTGGTGCACATGCTCCTGGGCCTGGCCGTCGGTGAGGTGCCCGGCCACTTCCAGGTTCAGGCTCAGCGCGGTGAGGTGGTGCCCCAGCAGGTCGTGCAGTTCCCTCGAGATCCGGGTGCGCTCGTTGACCCGGGCGCTCTCGGCCAGCAGCACGCGGGTGGCGCGCAGTTCGGTGTTGAGCCGGCGCTGTTCTTCACGGGCGTCGGTCTGCTGCCGCGCGACCAGGCTGGTCACGAAGATGAACATGGAGAACCCGCCGTACAGCAGCGACTGCATCAGCGCCTCGAACAGCGGCATGCGCAGGATCAGGTAGTACACCGGCAGCACTGCCAGCTGGCTGAGCAGCAGCCACAGGACCCCGCCGCGCACCTGCAGCATCCATGGGATGACCCCCGCGGCCACCATCATCAGGATGCTGCCCAGGCCTGATCCGCTCAGGTAGCTCACGCCCAGCGCCGAGGTGGTGAGCAGCAGCAGCACCACCCGGTCGTACCAGGCCGAGTGGCCGCCGCCGTCACGCAGGCCGCGGGTGAGCCAGAAGTAGCAGGCACCGAAGGTGAGGTAGGCGGTGAACAGCCAGACCGCCCAGCTGTCCAGGCCGTCGCCGCGGTGGCGCAGCAGCGATTCGTACTGGGAATACACCACGGGCAGGCCGACCATGACCCAGGTGAACAGGCCGGCCAGTCGCAGTACTCGGGTTTGGCTCAGGTATCCCAGCATGGACGCATCTTAGGCTGAACCTGCGCCCCTGCACTCCCACATAAGTCATGGGCGGCGATTCGCCCGGGCCCGCCACCCGTGCAATAATCCGATGAGGGTCCCTTGATGGACCAACCGCGTTACCCCACGGAGTCACAATGTCGATTGTCATCCGCGACGTGCGCGAGCACGAGCTCGATTCCGTCCTGGCCCTGAACAACAATGCCGGCCTGGCCATCCTGCCGCTGGATGCCGCCCGCCTGCGCCTGTTCTATGAAACCGCTGAGTATTTCCGCGTCGCCGAGCGCGACGGCAACCTGGCCGGCTTTTTGATCGGCTTCGGCAGCGACAGCCAGCACGACAGCAGCAACTTCGCCTGGTTCCAGCAGCAGCTGGACAGCAAATTCTTCTATATCGACCGCATCGTGGTCGCCAGCCGCCGTCGCGGCGGTGGCGTCGGCCGTGCGTTCTATGCCGATGCTCAGAGCTATGCCGAGCTGCGCTACCCGCAGATGACCTGCGAGGTGTTCTTGGACCACGGCGCCGACGCGGCGCTGCTGTTCCATGGCAGCTTCGGCTTCCGCGAGGTCGGGCAGAACACCATGGCCCACGTGGACGTGCGCGCCAGCATGCTGCTCAAGGACCTGTGCAGTTACCAATGGGTGCACGACACCTACGGCGACCAGCTGCCGGACGTGCCCTGGGTGGGCCATCGTCGCGAGCCGCTGCGCGCGCATCGACCGACGGGGACCTGAGGTGGCGGCAAACATGGATTTTGAACAGGCCGGTGAACTGAAGATCGGCCAGGTGGGAATCGCCAACCTGCGCATCCGCACCCTGGATGTGGACCGCCTCACCCGCGAGATGCACGACCGCGTGGCGCGTGCGCCGAAGCTGTTCGGGCGCGCGGCGGTGATCCTGGATTTCGGCGGGCTCAGCCAGATCCCCGACGTGGCCACGGCCAAGGCCCTGCTGGATGGGCTGCGCAGTGCCGGCGTGCTGCCGGTGGCGCTGGCCTACGGCACCACCGAAACCGAGCTGCTGTCGCAGCAGCTGGGGCTGCCGCTGCTGGCCAAGTTCCGTGCGCAGTACGAACGCGCCGAGCTGGACGCGGTCCCGGCCGCCCCGCCACCGCCGCCCGCGCCTGCGCCGGAACCGGCACGGCGAGCCCGCGCGGCCACGCCGGCCGCCGTGCCTGCCACCCCGGCCAAGGCACCGCAGCCAGGCCGCATGCAGACCAGCAACGTGCGCTCGGGCCAGCAGCTGTACGCAGAGAACTGCGACCTGACGGTGATGGCCACGGTGGGCGCCGGTGCCGAGGTGATCGCCGATGGCAGCATCCATATCTACGGTACGCTGCGGGGCCGTGCCCTGGCGGGTGCCCAAGGCAACACCACGGCACGTATCTTCTGCCGTGAATTCCATGCTGAACTGGTCGCCATTGCCGGCCATTACAAGGTACTGGACGATGTTCCGGACACCCTGCGCGGCAAGGCCGTGCAGGTGTGGCTGGAGCAGGACCAGATCAAGATCGCGGCGCTGGACTGATCCGGCGCCCAACCATATGAATCAGGAGAAGTCCTTTGGCTGAAATCATCGTAGTCACTTCCGGCAAGGGCGGCGTGGGCAAGACCACCAGCAGCGCCAGCCTGGCATGCGGCCTGGCGCGGCGCGGCAAGAAGGTGGCGGTGATCGACTTCGACGTCGGCCTGCGCAACCTGGATCTGATCATGGGGTGCGAACGCCGGGTGGTGTACGACTTCGTGAACGTGGTCCACGGCGAAGCAACGCTCAAGCAGTCGCTGATCAAGGACAAGCGCTTCGACAACCTGTACGTGCTGGCGGCCTCGCAGACGCGCGACAAGGATGCGCTGACCCAGGAAGGCGTGGGCAAGGTGCTGAAGGACCTGGCTGCGGACGGGTTCGAGTACATCATCTGCGACTCGCCGGCCGGTATCGAGAAGGGTGCGTTCCTGGCGATGTACTACGCCGACCGTGCGGTGGTGGTGGTGAACCCGGAAGTGTCCTCGGTACGCGACTCGGACCGGATCATCGGGCTGCTGGATTCCAAGACGCACAAGGCCGAATCGGGCCAGAACGTGCCGGCGTTCCTGTTGCTCACGCGCTACAGCCCTGCCCGGGTGGAAAGTGGCGAGATGCTGAGCATTACCGACGTTGAGGAAGTGCTGGGCCTGAAGGCCATTGGCGTGGTGCCCGAGTCGGGCGACGTGCTCAATGCGTCCAACAAGGGCGAGCCGGTGATCCTGGACCCCGAATCGGCGGCGGGCCAGGCCTATGAAGATGCGGTTGGCCGCATTCTTGGCGAAGAGCGTCCGATGCGCTTCACCACCGTGGAGAAGAAAGGCTTCTTCAGCAAGCTGTTCGGAGGGTAAGCATGGGACTGTTCGATTTCCTGAACCGGAAGAAGACGACGGCCGAAACGGCGAAGAACCGCCTGCAGATCATCATTGCGCAGGAGCGCAGCCATCGCGGTGGCCCAGATTACCTGCCGCTTCTGCAGCGTGAGCTGCTGGAAGTGATCAAGAAGTACGTGAACATCGACGCGGATGCGGTGAAGGTCGATCTGGTGAAGGACGGGGAGCACGATGTGCTCGATATTTCCGTCGCCTTGCCGGAAGGCCCGCAGCAGCCCTGAGCCTTGTCGCCCCTTCCGGTTGGGAGGGGCGGTTGAATGCATGCCATGACCACCGACGTTGCCACCGCCGATGTGCAGGTTACCTGCGTCGGCGATATCCACTTTGATGATGCCGTTGCCCTGCTGGCCGCGCACGACCTGCGGCTGCACCGGGTAGCAGCGGCCGCGCCGATTCCAGGCAGTTACTGGGGCGAGCCGGAGGCGGGGATCATCGGCAGCGATGTGTATGTGCGCGACGACACGCCGGTGCATTCGATGCTGCACGAGGCCTGCCACCTGATCGTGCTGCCACCGGAGCGACGCGCGCTGGTGCACACCGACGCCACCGATTCGGTTCCCGAAGAAGACGCCACCTGCTACCTGCAGATCGTGCTGGCCGGGCAACTGCCAGGCGTGGGCAGCGACCGCCTGATGCTGGACATGGATGCGTGGGGGTATACGTATCGCCTCGGTTCTACCCGGGCGTGGTTCGAGCAGGATGCGGAAGATGCCAGAGCGTGGTTGATCGAACGCGGCCTTCTTCCTGCGTAAATCCGCATGTGCGGTTAGTCCCGGGCGCGTGGCGACGCGCCAACCGTGTGGGCACCAGAGTGTTCACCCGGCGCTGTTCGAGCAGGACGGTGAAGATGCACTTGCCTGGTTGATCGAAGACGGGTTGCTTCTGCCGTAGAGCCGACCGTTGGTCGGCTGCTCTTGACGTGGCGTCACAGCGCACGGCAGCCGACCAACGGTCGGCTCTACCCGGCCATCGCGCGCAGGGTGATGCCCACGATTTAGGCCAGATACGTGCCCGTCGCGTAGCCCATCGTCCCTCGCGACGGCCTTCTTTTCACTCGGCGCGGTTCGAGCAGGACGGTGAAGATCCACTTGCCTGGTTGATCGAAGACGGGTTGCTTCTACCGTAGAGCCGACCGTTGGTCGGCTGCTCTTGACGTGGCGTCACAGCGCACGACAGCCGACCAACGGTCGGCTCTACCCGGCCATGGCCCGCAACGTAATTCCCACGATGTACGCCAGATACGTCCCAGTGGCATACCCCATCGTCCCTCGCGGCGGCCTTCTTTTCACTCGGCGCGGTTCGAGCAGGACGGTGAAGATGCACTTGCCTGGTTGATCGAAGACGGGTTGCTTCTGCCGTAGAGCCGACCGTTGGTCGGCTGCTCTTGACGTGGCGTCACAGCGCACGGCAGCCGACCAACGGTCGGCTCTACCCGGCCATCGCGCGCAGGGTGATACCCACGATGTAGGCCAGATACGTGCCCGTCGCGTAGCCCATCGTGCCGAGCAGCACGCCGACGGGCGCCAGTGAGGGGTGGAACGCCGCCGCCACCACGGGCGCAGACGCCGGCCCGCCGATGTTGGATTGCGAACCAATGGCGAAGTAGAAGAACGGCACCTTCAGCACCCGCGCCAATGCCCACAGCAGCACGATGTGCACCGCGATCCAGATGATGCCCAGCAGGAACAGCCACGGCCGGTCCAGCAGCGCCAGCAGATCCATCTGCATCCCGATGCAGGCGATCAGGAAGTACAGCAGCAGCGAGCCAAGCTTGGAAGCACCCGCGCCTTCGAGATTCCGCGCGCGCGTGAAACTCAACGCCAACCCGCAGGTTGTGGAAATCACCACCACCCATACGAACGGCGCGTCCAGGCTGAACTGCGACGCCCAGGACACGTGGCCCTTGAACCACGCCGACAGCGGCCCGGCGATCGCGTGCGACAGCCCTACCGTCCCGAACGCCACCGCCACGATCAGCATCAGGTCGGTCAGGCTCGCCACCCGCTCATGCTCGCTGCGGAATTTCTCGATACGCAGCTTGAGTTCGTCGATGCCCGACGTATCGGCCCCGCTACGCGCATCGATTTTCGCCGACCGCCCGGCCAGGAAGATCAGCGCCGCCATCCACACATAGCCCACGCCCACGTCCACCACCGCGAACTGGCCGAACGTGGTGGCGTTGACGTCGAACACCTCGCGCATCGCCAGCATGTTTGCGCCGCCCCCGATCCAGCTGCCGGCCAGCGCCGCCATGCCAGCCCATGTGTCGCCGGCCACCGTGTCCGGGTGCAGCCACTTCATCAGCTGGAACGCCACCACCGCGCCCAGCATGATGCTGAAGGACGCGCCCAGGTACATCACGATCAGCTTCGGACCGAGCCGCAGGATGCCCTTGATGTCCACCGCCAGGGTGAGCAGCACCAGCGCGGCGGGCAACAGGATGTCGCGGGCGATGGGGTTGTACAGGTGCGTGTTCTGGCCGTCGATCAGCCCGAACGTGTTGTAGATGCCCGGGATCAGGTAACACAGCAGCAGCGCCGGCACGACCGTGTAGAAGCGCTTCCACAGCCCCTGCTCGCGCGAGGCGGTCCAGAACACGGCCCCGAGGGTGGCGGCGATCAGGCCGAAGACGACGATGTCGTTCTGGATCAGGGCGGGAGCTTTCACGGGTGTGGAGTACCTGGAGGAGGGGCGTGCGATTCCACACGTTTCGGTAAAACAATCACCGGTAGAGCCGACCGTTGGTCGGCTGCATTTTTACGGCAGCCGACCAACGGTCGGCTCTACCGGTTATACCGCCGACGATCACCGGTTACACCGCCGACGATCACCGGTTACACCGCAGCCGATCACCGGTGATACCACGGCCAACGAGACCCGGTGCCATGGAGAAGCGCCGCCCCAAGGGGCGGCGCGTCCATCCGGCTTATTCGCCGATGTGCTGCTTCAACCAGCCGTTGACGGTGTCGTGCCACTGCACGCTGTTCTGCGGCTTGAGCACCCAGTGGTTCTCATCCGGGAAGTACAGGAACTTGGACTCGATGCCCTGGCGCTGCGCTGCGGTGAACGCGGCCAGGCCCTGTTCGACCGGAATGCGGTAATCGAGCTGGCCGTGGATGATCAGGATCGGCTTCTTCCAGTCGGACACGTGGTTGACCGGGTTGAACTTCTCGTAGTTGGCCGCCTTCTGGTACGGCGTGCCGCCCTGCTCCCACTCGGTGAACCACAGCTCTTCGGTGGCGTAGCCCATCATGCGCTGGTCGAACACACCGTCATGGTTGACCAGGCACTTCCACGGCGCGTTCCAGTTGCCGGCGATCCAGTTGACCATGAAGCCGCCGTAGCTGGCGCCGAGCGCACAGGCCTTGTCGCCGTTGAGGAAGGCGTACTGCTTCTGCGCCGCGGCCCAGCCCTTCTGCAGGTCTTCCAGCGGGCGGTCGCCCCAGTGCTGGCTGATCGCGTCGGTGAACGCCTGGCCGTAGCCGGTGGACCCGTGGAAGTCGATCATCACCACCGCGTAGCCCTGGCCCGCATAGGTCTGCGGGTTCCAGCGGTAGCTCCAGCCGTTGCCGAAGCTGCCCTGCGGGCCGCCGTGGATCAGGAAGGCCACCGGGTAAGTCTTGCCTTCCTGGTAGTTGTACGGCTTGACCACGTACCCGTGTACGGTCTCGTTGTTCCAGCCCTTGAACTGGAACTGCTCGTAGTCGCCGAACGCCACGTCCGGCAGCATCTGCGACGCGCTCGGGGTGATCTCGCGCGGGCTGCTACCGTCGGCGCTGGCCACCACGATCTGGTCACCGCTCTTGAGGCTGTTCTTCGTGTACGCCAGGGTGGTGCCGGCAATGACCGGCGAGCCGATGCTGCCGCCCTCGGCAACGACGGTGGCCTTGCCACTGGCGATGTCGATGTTGAACAGGCGGTGCTCGCCCAGGTCATCGGCGGCGGTGTAGAAGCTGCGGCCGTCGGCGCTCAGCACGATCTCGCCGGCGGAGCGGTCCCACGTCGGCGCGATTTCGCGGGCCTTGCCGGTGGCCAGGTCCAGCGCCATCACGCCGAAGCGGTCCGCTTCGAAGCCCGGGCGCTTCATGGCGCGGTAGTACAGGGTCTTGCCGTCGGCGCTGAACACCGGGCCGGCATCCCAGGCCGGGTTGGCGGCGGTCAGGTTGACCGGCGCCTGCTTGCCCTCCACGTCCAGCTGGTACAGGTCGAAGTTGGTCGACCACGGTTCCTGCTTGCCGGCGACGCGGATGGACGCCACCACGGTCTTGCCGTCCGGTGCCCAGGCGAAGTCGTCATTGCCGCCGAACGGCTTGGACGGCGCATCGCCATCCAGGGTGGCGCTGATCGCCGAGGCGCCCTTCACCGCCGCGCCCTTGGCGGCCGGCAGCGGGGCCACGAACAGGGTGTTGCGGCGGCCATCGTTCCAGGTGTCCCAATGGCGCACGAACAGGGTATCGAACACTTCGCCGGTGTTCTTGCGCGCCTTGTGCGCGTCCAGCTTCTTGCTGGTGCAGGCCAGGTCCGAACCACAGGCCTGGAACACGCCGCTGCTGAACACTACGCGGTCGCCCTGCGGGGAGATGTGGAAGCCGTCCACGTCGACCGGGAAGTCGGTCAGCTGGCGCGGGGTGCCGCCGCTGACCGGCTGCACATACAGCTGCTGGCTGCCGCCCTTGGCGCTCAGGAAGTACACGCTCTGACCGTCGGCCGACAGCGCGGCCGAGTTGACGTTCCAGCCGGCCGGGGTGAGCGGCTTGGGCGGGGCGGCGTCGCGGGTGCGCAGGTTGCGGATGAACAGGCCGGTGCTGGCCTTGCTGTCGGCGCCGACCACGCGCTTGGCGAACACCACGTTGCCACCGTCGGCGGTGAGCAGCGGGGCCGAAACCCGATCCAGCGCGATCATGTCGCGCACATCCAGGCCACGCGTGGCGGCCAGCGACGGCAGCGCGGTCAGCAGGCACAACGGCAGCAGGGCGTAACGAAGTTTCATCGGGTTCTCCGCGGAACGGCAAAACGCCGATGGTAGGGCCGCGGGGGTGGCCGTGGCAAAGGCCATCGGTCATGGCGTTGCCCGGAAACGACAAACCCCGCCGGGGCGGGGTTTGTCGGGTGTCACACCGGGTCGGTCAGACCTTGCCGCCGGACCGCTTGCCGGTGCGGTAGATCAGCCAGCCCACCAGGAACAGCACGGCCAGACCGATCCAGTCGGCACCCGGCAGGGCGAACGGCAGGGCCAGCACATCGGCGCGGCCGCTGAGCACGATCGGGATCGCAATGGCGATACCCATCAGCGCTTCACCGGTGATCAGGCCGGCAGCGAACAGCACGCCCGGCTTGTGCACGCGGTCGCGGCCCTCTTCGTCCTCGGCACGCACCTTGTGGAAGCGCTCGACCAGGTAGGAGATCAGGCCGCCCAGGAAGATCGGCACCATCAGCTCCAGCGGCAGGTAGATGCCGATTGCCGCGGCCAGCACCGGCACGCGGAAACGGGACCCGCGCGACTTCAGCCAGCCATCGAAGGCGATGATGACCGCACCGATGCCCGCACCGATGGCGATGAAGGTCCACGGCAGCTGGCCACCGAACAGACCCTTGGCCACCGAGGCCATCAGGTTGGCCTGCGGCGCCGCCAGGGCGTTGGGATGGGCGGCGGTGGGCGCACCGATGCCGTACGCGGTGGCCAGCAGGTTCAGCACCGGGGCCATGATCAGCGCGCAGGAGAACGCGCCGATGCCCAGCATCAACTGCTGCTTCCACGGGGTTGCGCCAACGATATAGCCGGCCTTGAGGTCCTGCAGGTTGTCACCCCCGACCGCGGCGGCGCAGCACACCACCGCGCCGATCATGATGGCCGCCACCGCACCCAGCGGGGCACCGCCCACGCCGACCGGGGTCAGGCCGCTCTTGCCCAGCAGCAGCACCAGCACGGCCGAGGCGAACAGGATGGTGGAGATGGTGATGCCCGAGACCGGGTTGTTGGACGAGCCGATCAGGCCAGCCAGGTAGGCCGACACCGAAACGAACAGGAAGCCGGCGACGATCATGATGATGGTCATCGGGATCGACACGTGCCACTGGCCCACGATGGCCTGGTACAGCGCCAGCAGCGGCAGGGTGAACACCACCAGCGCCACCAGCATCCACTTCATGGGCAGGTCGCGCTCGGTCTCGGCCAGGGCCGGACCGCCACTCTTGCGCGCAGCGGCAAAGCCGCTCTTGACCCCGTTGAACAGCGACTTGCGCAGCGAGATCAGGGTCCACACGCCGCCGATCAGCATGGCGCCCACACCGAGGTAGCGGATCTTGGCGCTCCAGATCGCAAACGCCGCGTCGGTGGACGACGCAGTGGCGATGGAGGCGGCCAGGGCCGGGTCGCTGTTGACGAAGAACGCCTGGTACAGCGGGATGGCGATGTGCCAGGAGAGGATCGAGCCGGACACCACCACGATGCCGACATTGAGGCCGACGATGTAGCCCACGCCCAGCAGCGCCGGCGACAGGTTGGTGCCGATGAAGGCGGTGATCTTGGAACTGCCGATGTAGGCCGACTGCGCCCAGGCATCGGGAATCAGGCGCATGCCGCTGGCGGCAGCGACCTTGACGAACGCACCGATCACGGCCGACACGGCCAGGATCTTCAGGCCCGGGCCGGGGTTTTCACCGGCCTTGAGCACTTCGGCGGCGGCCTTGCCTTCCGGGAACGGCAGCGGGTCTTCGACGATCATCGAACGCCGCAGCGGCACCGAGAACAGCACGCCCAGCAGGCCACCAAGGCCGGCGATGCCCAGCACCCACCAGTACTTGAAGTCCGGCCAGTAGCCCATGATCACCAGCGCGGGGATGGTGAAGATGACACCGGCGGCGATCGACGAACCGGCCGAGGCGCCGGTCTGCACGATGTTGTTTTCAAGGATGGTGCCACCGCCGAGCAGGCGCAGCACGCCCATGGAGATGACGGCCGCGGGAATCGCGGTGGCGATGGTCAGGCCTGCGAACAGACCGAGGTAGGCGTTGGCGGCCGACAGCACCACCGCCAGCACGATGGCAAGCACCACCGCGCGGAGGGTGAGCTGCTTGGGCGCAGCGTCGTTGTTCATGGATGCCCCTGATGGCAAAAAATCCCTTTCACGCTAGCGTTCAGGGGGCGTCAAGTCCAGTGCGGTTGGTCCCGGCCAGCCGATGGCAGGCGGTGGACGCCGACGATACGGGCTTCAGCCGTCGCCGTTGGCCGCATCCGGCCACAGTTGGCACACCGTCGCGGCGGTCCAACGGAAGGCCTGGCCATGACGAGACACTGCCGGTGATCCAGATCCGCGTCGACGCCCACCTGGGGGGAGCGCGGCGCCCGGCCAGGCCCACAATGGGCGACGGTTGAATTGTTATGTTATATCCTGTCACGCCGCCGACCGGAGCGCCCGTGGCGCCCGCCTCTCCCCGCCTGACCTCGATCGACCAGCTGCGCGGCACGGTGATCGTGCTGATGCTGCTCGACCACGTGCGCGAGACCTTTTACCTGCACGCGCAGGTGGCCGACCCGATGGCGGTGGACCAGGTCGAGCCGGCGCTGTTCGTCAGCCGCCTGCTGGCGCATCTGTGCGCCCCGGTATTCGTGCTGCTCACCGGGCTCTCGGCGTGGCTGTATGGCAGCGGCCAGGCCCAGGGCAAGCGCGCGGCGGCGGCCTTCCTGCTCAAGCGCGGGCTGTTCCTGGTGGCGCTGGAAGTGCTGGTGGTGAATCTTGCCTGGACGCTGCAGTTCCCGCCGAGCGTGGTCTACCTGCAGGTGATCTGGGCGATCGGGCTGAGCATGATCGCGCTGGCCGGCCTGCTGTGGTTGCCGCGCGGGGTGTTGGCGGTTGTCGCGCTGGGGTTGATCGCCGGACACAACCTGCTGGACGACGTGCAGGTGCAGGGTAATGGCGCGTGGGCCGTGCTGTGGAAGGTTCTGCACCAGCGCGACTGGATCGAGCTGGGTCAGCACCTGCGCCTGCGCACCTCGTACCCGGTGTTGCCGTGGATCGGGGTGATCGCGCTGGGGTATGTGCTGGGGCCGTGGTTCGCGCGTGGCGGTGATGCGGTGCTGCGCCAGAAACGGCTGTTGTGGGCCGGTGGTGGCGCGCTGCTGGGGTTCGTCGTGCTGCGCGCGCTCAATGTCTATGGCGATGCGCCGTGGCAGGCGCTGGGCACGGCCGGGCAGACCCTGATGAGCGTCCTCAATGTCACCAAGTACCCGCCGTCGCTGCTGTTCCTGCTGCTCACCCTGGGCATCGGCCTGCTGGTGCTGCGGCTGTACGAGCGGCCCGCGCTGTCGCGGGCATTGGCGCCGCTGGCCAGCATCGGTGCGGCCCCGATGTTCTTCTACCTGCTGCACCTGTACGTGCTGAAACTGCTGTATGTGCTGGCCGAAGCCCGCTGGGGACACACCCACGGCGGGTACTTCGGGGTGGACCACGTGGCCACGCTGTGGGCGATCACCGCGGTGCTGGCACTGGCGCTGTACTGGCCCACCCGGGCCTTTGCGCGGTTGAAGGCACGGCGACGGGATATCGCATGGTTGCGGTATCTGTGAGGCGGGCGTTGCCGGGTGAGTGAGCTCGCCGGCCAGCCGCCGGCACTACCGGTGGCCGGCATTGGTGGCGCGTGGCTCCTATAATTGCCGCCTCTTTGCCGTTGCTACTTCGATGACCGCAGCCGCCCTGCCCGCTTCCGCTTCGACCGCCACCGACGATTTCCTTGGCCACCCCAAGGGCGTCTACGTCTGCTTCTTTACCGAGATGTGGGAGCGGTTTTCGTTCTACGGCATGAAGGCGCTGCTGCTGCTGTACCTCACCAAGTACCACCTGTTCGGCGACAAGGCCGGGCTGGACCTGCTGGGGGCGTATGGCGGGCTGGTGTACTGCATTCCGGTGTTCGGTGGCCTGCTGGCCGACCGCTGGCTGGGCATGCGCAAGGCGGTGGTGTTCGGTGGCGTGCTGCTGGTGCTGGGGCACCTGGGCATGGCCTTCGAAGGCCACGCGGCCACCCGCATCGACGGCCAGATCGTGCGCGACGACGCCGCGCTGGGCATTACCTACCTGTCGCTGGCGCTGATCATCATGGGTGTGGGCTTCCTCAAGCCCAACATCTCCACCATCGTCGGCAAGCTGTACCCGGAAAACGATCCGCGCCGCGATTCGGGCTTCTCGCTGTTCTACGCCGGCATCAACCTGGGCGCGCTGTTCGCCTCGCTGGTGTGCGGCTTCCTCGGCGAGGCCTACGGCTGGAAGTACGGCTTCGGCGCCGCCGGTATCGGCATGGTGATCGGCCTGGGCATGTTCCTGTGGGGCCAGAAGTACCTGCAGGGCCACGCCGAACCGACCGATGTACCCGCGCTGCGCCAGCGCGTGCTGGGCATCCGCCGCGAGTGGCTGATCTATGCGGTGGCCGTGCTTGGCGTGGTGCCGGTGGCGGCGCTGATGTGGGCCGCGGCCAATGGCGCGTTCGCGCTGGGCGGTGAAATCAGCCTGGCGCTGATGTTGATGATCGTGGTGCTGGGGGGCGTGCTGGTGTGGTTCGCCTGGTTCACCGGTACCCGCTGCACGCCGGTGCAGCGCCAGCAGATGATCGCGCTGATGGCGCTGATCTTCATGGCGCTGGTGTTCTTCACCCTGTACGAGCAGACCTACGGGTCGTGGGTGACCTTCACCGACCGCCTGCTGACCAAGGACCTGGTGCCCTCCCTGGTGATCCAGGGCGGCATGCCGCTGCCGTGGTCGATCGCCTCGCTGCTGCTGGCGCCGCTGGGCTTCGTGGTGGCGGCGCGGCTGTCCGAGCGCACTCCCGGCTCGACCGCACCGCGCAATCTGTTCGTCGGCATCGTCGTGTTGATGCTGGTGATGCTGGTCCGCGACTGCCTGGTGATTCCGCAGACCGCCGGCTCGCTGACCTACCTGGGCGGGTTGTTCCTGGTGGTGCTGGCGCCTTTGTTCGCCACGTTGTGGGCCTGGCTGGACCGGCGTCGGCTTGACCCGTCCAAGCCGGTGAAGTCCTCGTTCGGGTTGATCTTCGCCGCGCTGTCGTTCGTGCCGCTGGCCCTGGCGGCGCAGCAGGTGGGCGCGACCGGGCAGATGGCCAGCGTGTGGTGGCTGGTGCTGGCCTACCTGATCCTGGAGATCGGCGAGATGTGCCTGTCGCCGGTGGGCCTGTCGGCGGTGACCCAGCTGGCCGCGCCGCGCGTGGTCAGCCTGATGATGGGCACCTGGTTCCTGGCCACCGCGTTCTCCGAGACGCTGGCCGCGCTGTTCGGCAAGCTCGCCGCGATCGAGGTGCCCGAAGGCGAAACCATGAACATCGCCAGCGCCGCCGCGAGCTACGAGCACCTGTTCTGGCTGCTGATGTGGATCGGCCTGGGCTGCGCGGCGGTGGCCCTGGCCTGTTCGCCGCTGCTGAAGAAGATGATGCACGGGGTGAAGTAAGCCGCGTACACCGGGCCCGCACACAACAACGGCACCTCACGGTGCCGTTGTTGTTTTCAGCCGAACGATGCGATCAGGGTTGCGCGGGCTTGCCGGCCGCAGCGGTTTCACCCCCCAGGTTTTTGGCCAGGAACGCCAGCAGTTTGGTGTAGTACTCGCGACGGTGGGGATCGGTGTAGAAGCCGTGGCCTTCGGTCGAGTAATACAGCGATTCCACCGGCACGCCGGCCTTCTTCAAGGCCGCTTCCATGCGCTTGGTGTGCTGGATCGGTGCGCGCTTGTCTTCGCCGCCGGCGGCCAGGAACACCGGCACCTTGATCTGCGCGGCCAGGTTGACCGGTGACACCGCGCCCAGCTGCTGCGGGTTGCCCAGCCATTCCTTCAGGTAGGTTTCGCCCGAGCCCTGGCTCTGGATGTCGCCATTGGTGAACATCAGCGGCAGGTCGTACACGCCTACATAGCCGGCCGCGCACTTGTACAGCGACGGCTCCTTGGCGGCCCCCATCAACGCGGCGTAACCGCCGTAACTGGCGCCGTAAATGCAGATCCGTGCAGGATCGGCGTGGCCCTGGTCGATGGCCCAGCGGGTGGCGTCGGTGAGGTCGTCCTGCATGGCCCCGCCCCACTGGCGCGCACCGGCCGAGCGATAGGCACGCCCGAAGTTGCCCGAGCCGCGGAAGTTGACCTGCAGCACCGCATAACCGGCCGCGGCCAACAGCTGCGGTTCGATGTCGTAGCTGCCGTCATCGAAGACGCCGAACGGGCCGCCATGCGGCAGTACCACCATCGGCAGCTTGGCGCCGGTCTTGCCCGCGGGCACGGTGAGGAACCCGTTGATGTCCAGACCGTCGCGCGCCTTCACTGCCACCGGCATGACCTTGGCCGACGTTGTGGCGTCGACCCAGCTGCTGCGGCTGATCAGGTGCTCGGCCTTCTTGGCCTCGGTGTTGAAGATGTAGAAGTCGCCGGGGTTCTGCCCCGACCACGCTTCGACCAGCAGCTGCTTGCCGTCGCGGGTGCTGGAGGTGATGTAGATGGCATCGCCTCCGAACGCCGCCTCCAGGCTCCGGTACAGGCGCGCGTCGGGCGAGGTTTCATCGAAGAAGCGGGTCCGCGGCTTGTCGCCCAGATACAGCGCCCCCACCGGAATGGAGGTGCCGGGGCGGCGGATGATCCGGCTTGGGTCCACCTGCGGGTCGCGCAGCAGCGGGGTGCGCTTGCCGGTGGCCGGGTCCCACGACACGATCACGTCCGGGCCCTTGTCCTGTTCGCTGGTGAAGTAGGCCAGGGTGTTGTCGGCCGAGAAGCCGATCGCCTGTTCGATGCGGCCGTTGACGGCCTCGTCGTTGACCAGCTTCCAGGTGTCGCCACTGGCTTCGCGGTAGTACAGCTTGTTGACGTTGTCGGCCCCGGCGCCGTGGGCGAACCGGACCTGGCCGGCGTTGTCGCTGGTGAAGTCGGCGCGGCGCACCGGCGAGCGGGCGATGGTGGTGCGGCGCCCGCTCTGCACATCGAGGCGATCAACGCGGGTGAAGGGGTCCTCGGAGAACGGCCAGATGGAGACCAATACGTTGCGGTCGTCATTGGCCAGCTCATCGAACATGAAGGCGGCTACGGTCTCGACCTTCTTGGGCTGGATGCGCGTGCCGGGGCCGTTGCCTTCCACGCGATAGCCGACCAGCAGTTCGCCGCGGCCGCCGTCGGCGTTCATGGCATACAGCTCGCCGGTGAGGCGCGGCTGGTCCAGCGACCCGATCTTCTCGGCCAGGCCGATCAGCACGCGCTCGCGGTTGACCCAGTCGAACTGGGTGGCATGGTTCTTCGGCGGCGGCACGAACGAACCGACGATCGAGCCGTCGGTACGACGCAGGATCGCCAGTGCGGTCCGGTCTTCCATCGGCACCGTGGCCGCGTAGTACTCGCCATCGGGCGAGATCTTGATATCGGTGAACTGGTCACGCTTGAGGTAGCGCTCCAGATCCACTGCGGCGGCCTGCCCGGCCAGCATCCCCATGGCGACCAACGCCGCCCACTTCGTCATGCGCATCCTTATCCCCTGAACATCCGGACACCTTGTCCGGGTGGCCGATTCTAGGCGCAAGCCGCGCATGGGGGCCAGTGAGCGTCATTACCGGCAGGTGGTGTCGGTTTTGCCCTTGGAAGACGGCACCTTGCCCTTTGGCAAAGAAGCAAAAAAATGGCACCGCAAGCGGTGCCACTCCTCGGACATGCCATGCAGCGCCGGCAAGCGACTACAGCGTCATTGGCGGAACGGGTGTGTCCTTGGGAATATCCATG
This sequence comes from Stenotrophomonas sp. 364, assembly GCF_009832905.1. Lineage (NCBI taxonomy): Bacteria > Pseudomonadati > Pseudomonadota > Gammaproteobacteria > Lysobacterales > Lysobacteraceae > Stenotrophomonas > Stenotrophomonas sp. 364. The sequence goes on along the minus strand of NZ_CP047135.1, from coordinate 847,750 downwards.
GGGTTGTTGGAATTTACGCACGAGCAGTCGCCACTCACGCTCCACAGCCGGAGCACGTCCTTCTCGTCCGTCTGGAAACTCTGGGTGCAACCATCGGTATTCCACGAAATAATGCGGGAACCGTCGCGATTATCGAACGTGGACTGCGGCGCGCCCCATTTTGAGACGATCTTCCGCAAGTCCGACCCAATCCAGGATTCCATCGAATCGTTGATGGTTCTCGCACGATTCTTGTGGAACAGCAGCTTGAGATTGATTCCCTTGCAGACCCCGAGCCCCTGCCCGCTTTCCGCATGCGCCGAAGCCAGGCTGCCGACCATCAGCACGCCGCAGACCGCCGCCGTTGCCATCCATTTAGTGATGCTCTGCTTCATTCCCATTCCTTTGTTTTGGCCGGAATCGCCGGCAGCGGATTCTAGCAAGCCAGAACCGCTCGAAGAAAACTCCAAAAAAATGGCACCGCAAGCGGTGCCATTCCAGGAATGCACTGAGGAGAGAGTTCAATGCATGCCGCGGAACGCGAGGGTCAAGGCGAGGATCGACAGGATCACTGCGATGGTGCCGTCGAGGATGCGCCAGGTCTTCGGCTTGGTGAACAGCGGGGCCAGCAGGCGCGCGCCGAGGCCCTGGGCGGTCAACCACAGGCAGCTGGCGGTGAACACGCCGGCCGCGAAGGCCATGCGCGCATTGCCGAAGTTCTCCGCGATGCCGCCGATGACCATCATGTCGAGCCAGAAATGCGGGTTGATCAGCGAGAAGCCGACCGCCGACATCAGTACCGCACGGCGCGAGGTGCTGTCGCCGTCGTCCACGTGCATGCCGCCGCCACCGGCCAGCGCACGCCGCGCCGACTGCCAGGCGTACCACGCCAGGAAGGCCACGCCGCCCCACAGCACCACGGTGGTCAGCCACGGCAGCGCCTGGGTGAGGGTGCGCAGGCCGGCCACGCTGGCGAAGATAAAGATGCCATCGATGGCCGCACAGGTCGCCACGACCGGCACGATGTGCTTGCGCAGGATGCCCTGGCGCAGGATGAAGGCGCTCTGTGCACCGACCACCGCGAACAGGCCGATGCCGGTTGCCGCACCACTGAACCACGCGGCCAGACCGGGGCCGCCGGAGATGAAGGAAAACATGGGATACCGCCTTGTCTTGCGTATGGGGGCGGTGCCTCGCCAAGGCGTACAGCACCGGATGGCGCATATTGTCGCGCCGCAACATGGAAAAGTAGAGCTAAACTTGCTTAACCACCATTAGCCAGGCTTAAGACCATGCGGATCGACCATGCCCAGCTTCGCGCCCTTGCTGCCGTGGTCCGCGAGGGCAGTTTCGAACGCGCCGCGCAGTCGCTCAATGTCACCTCCTCGGCGGTGTCGCAGCGGATCAAGGCGCTGGAAGACCGGGTGGGACGGCTGCTGGTCAAGCGCTCCTCCCCCGCCATGGCCACCCCCGAGGGCCAGGTGCTGGTGCAGCTGGCCGAACAGACTGCCCTGTTGGAGCACGATGCCCTGCACCGGATGGGCCTGGCCGACGAAGACCTGCCGCACGCCAGCATCCCGGTGGCGGTGAACCACGACAGCCTGGAAACCTGGTTCCCCGAGGCGGCCCGCAGCTTCGCCTCGCAGACCGGGACCACCCTGGACCTGCGCCTGGAAGACCAGGACCACACCGTGGCGCTGTTGCGCCAGGGCGCGGTGCTGGGCGCGGTGACCACGCTGGACGAGCCCGTGCAGGGCTGCCAGATCCATGCGCTGGGCAGCATCCGCTATGCCGCCACCTGCACCCCGGCGTTCCATGAGAAGCACTTTTCCAAGGGGGTCAACGCGCAGTCGCTGGCGCAGGCCCCGGTGCTGGTGTTCAACCGCAAGGACGACCTGCAGGCGCGGTTCGCCAGGCGTCTGGCCGGCGAGGACCTGTCGCTGACCGCACCGACCTGGTGGATTCCCTCCACCCGCGCCTTCGTGCAGGCCAACCTGGGCGGGCTGGGCTGGACCATGAACCCGCTGCCGCTGGTCAAACGCCACCTGGAGGCCGGGCGCCTGGTCTACATGAAGCAACGCGCGTGGGAGGACGTGCCGCTGTACTGGCAGCACTGGAAGGGCGATGTGCAGACGATGGCGCTGCTCACCCGCGCGGTGCTGGCCGCCTCGGGGGCGCTGGTAAGAAAGAAGCGATAACCGCCAGCCCGTAACGCCGACCGCTGGTCGGCTGCCTTACCAAGGCCGCCCCCAAACCCTACACGACCCCACAACCCCCTCCAGCGCAGCATCAGCCCCATCCAGCCACGGGGGCCTCAATGGACAGCGATCCGGTCTACCTGCATATCCGGGTGGTGCTCAGCATCATCCTGGGCCTGAGCATCACCACCCTGCTGCGCGGGCTGGCCTCGATCATCGAGCACCCGAAACGACGCGGCTGGTCGTGGATCCACCTGTGCTGGGTGGTGTGGGCGCTGGTGTCGGTGGTGACCTTCTGGTGGTGGGAGTTCCGCCTGGGCGAAGTGCGGCACTGGAATGTCGAGACCTACCTGTTCGTGATCGGCTACTGCGCGTCGTGGTTCATGCTGTGCACCCTGCTGTTCCCGGACGACGTGCGCGAGTTCGGCAGCCTGGAAAACTACCTGCTGCAGCGGCGTGGCGGGTTCTTCGGGGTGCTGGCGCTGATCACGGTGCTGGACCTGGTGGATACCGCGATCAAAGGCCACAGCCGCTGGCAGATGCTGGGCCAGGCGTACTGGGTGCATACCGTGCTGATGCTGGCCATTGCCGCGTTGGGCATCACGATGAAAACCCGCCGGGGCCACCTGTGGCTGGCGCTGGCGGCGCTCGGCTACCAGTGCGGGTATTTCGCGGCGGAGTACTTCACGCTGGGGAGCGATTGAGCGCACCTGGAGGAAGCGTGGATACGGCGTGGGAACAGACTGCGACTAATCGGCACCCGGGTCTGCGCCGACCCGGAGCGTGGCACGAATCATCCGAGCCTCTGCGCCTCGCCATGGTTGCACGCTATACCCGAATTCCACCGTGACGTCGGCCGGCTGACCGGGTTGCTGGCCGATGTCATGCTGCATCAATATCCAGCGCAACCGTCGGGATTGCGCAGGTTCGATCACCTGCAGGTGATCAAGAAGCCGGGAATTGGGCAGCGCCGTCATGTCGCCGGGAACAGCGCGCCTCAGCGCGCGCCCTCGCCCACCCGGCCGTCCACGATGTGCAGTTTGGCGCGGATGATGGTGGCATCTGCGCCCTTGCGCTCGGGTGTGATGTTCAAACCGAACACCGCGTCCAGATCGATCGGGCGCAGTGCGAAGTCGGTGATTTCCTTCGGGGTGATCGGCCAGGTGAAGCGCACCGACTGGCCCGGGGCCAGCGTCTCCAGGTCCTTGAGCATCAGGCCGTCGACAGGATTGCGCCGCAGCTGCTTTTCCTTGCCCGAATGGCGGTCCACCAGGCGCACGGCCGGGCCGCGCTTGCGCAGGAAGGCCACCGGCAGCGACACGTTGTTGCGGCCACTGTTGCGCAGCTCCAGTTCGACACGCACGTCATCCCCAAGGAAACGGCACTGGGCATCGTCGATGCAGCGGGCGTGGAGTTCGATCATGGCGGCGGGTTCCGGGGTCTGGGCAAACGTGGGTGAGGCGGCAAACAGGGCAATCAGCGGAATCAGGAAACGGTGCATGTTATCTCCCGGCCGATCTCACGGCTCAGCAATTGCTGGACCTCCATGCCGATATTCCAGGCAAAGCGCGGGTGGGTGCCCGTGCTCTGGTAGGTGGACATGATGGTGGACAGCGGGTCGGTGCTTTCGCGGAAGGACTGCGCTTCGACCGTGGCCGGGTCGAAGCTGCCGTCCGGGCGGGCGTAGCGCACCGTGTCCGATGCATCGTCTTCGTTCTCGGAATATTCGTCGGGAAGACCGAGGGTATGCGCGAATTCGTGCGCGTAGGTCCATTTGTCGGTGGTGGTGGAGATGTACACGTTGGGCGGATCCACCATCTCGCGATCGTAGTCCTTGTGCAGCAGCAGTGTGTAGTCCTGGCCGGCGTCCACCCACTGGATCTCATAGCGGATCGGGAAGCTGCGCGTGCCGCACAACGGGTCGTTCACGGTCAGGGTGAACCTGCCGTTCCAGTGCTCGTCCACGCCTTCCATCATGCGCAGCTTGGCGGTGGTCACATCCCCCGGGGTTACGCCGGCCAGCGGTGTTACGCGGGCTTTGATCGACACCACCACGTCACCGCCGCTCTTGGCGGGCACGGCGATATGGTAGGACACGGGGAACTCCCATGGGTACTTGGTCCCGTGCGGATCGAGGGTCTCGTAATAGCGGCCGTCGGCATTGACCGCTATCTGCGCCTCGTGGTCGCGCACCCAGCACTGCGGCGCAGGCGCCCCGTCAGGCACATACGACGGCGTGGGGCCGGCCTTGATGCCCTTCATCGCATCCAGCACCGAGGCAACGCCGCCCAGCACGGCGGCCGCCCGGCTCAGGCCGCTGGCTTTGCTGCCCCCGCTGCCCCCGGCATCCACGCTGACCATCGCCTGCTGGCCGGCCAGCAGCGTACAGCCGCAGCTGGCCTTGTCGCCGTGGCGGGCCACCGGGTTGCCGTCGATGATGAGGGTGGCGTCGCCGCTGGCGATCACCCCGGGGCCATGCACCTTGCAGACCACCGGGTCGTTGACCCGGGCGACGGCGCGTCCGTCGATATCCGTGAACGGGGAACCGGCTACTACCGTACCGCCCAGATGGAGGTGGTCACCGACCACGACCAGCATCCTTGCCATTGCGTACCTATCTTTATTTCGACGTATTCAGCCTTGTCAGTTTAACCGGAGACTCCCTGCCACCGGCAGCCCGTCGGATGCTGCGTTGCACCAAATCCGTACCGGAAAGGGCTAAAATCCGCATCAGGAAGCCGCTTTGAGCCCGTCTTCACAGGCTTGCGCGCCATCGGCGGCATCCTTTCCATATCTCCCCCCATTGAGATTCCCATGAAAAAACTCGCGAAGGTCGTCCTCGGCCTGTTCGTGCTGCTGCTATTGGTGGCAGCCGTGTTCCTGTACTGGCCGCTGCACCAGCGCTCGGTTCCGGCCGCCGGCAACGACAAGCCGGTCGACGTCGTGCTGGTTGGTGGCGGCATCATGAGCATCACCCTGGCCACGTTCCTGCAGGAGCTGCAGCCGGACTGGAACATCCAGGTGTATGAACGCCTGGACGGCGTGGCGCTGGAAAGCTCGGACGGCTGGAACAACGCCGGCACCGGCCATTCGGCCTTCGCCGAGCTGAACTACACCCCGGAACTGCCCGACGGCAGCATCGAGACCAAGCGCGCGGTGGGCATCGCCGAGCAGTTCGAGATCTCGCGCCAGTTCTGGTCGCACCAGGTGAAGGCCGGCCGGCTCAGCCAGCCGTCGGACTTCATCAACCCGACCCCGCACATGAGCTTCGTCTGGGGCGACGACAACATCGCCTACCTGCACAAGCGCCAGCAGGCGCTGGTCAAGAACCCGCTGTTCTACGGCATGCAGTACTCCGAGGACGCCGCGCAGATCAGGCAGTGGGCGCCGCTGCTGATGGAAGGCCGCGACCCGAAGCAGAAGGTGGCCGCCACCTGGATGCCGCTGGGCACTGACGTCAATTTCGGCGTGATCACCCGCCAGCTCACCGCCGGCCTGCAGCGCAGCCCGAATTTCCAGCTGCACCTGAAGCACGAAGTGGGCGCGCTGCGCCAGAACGATGACAAGACCTGGAACGTGACCGTGAAGGACCTCACGTCCGGCACCGAGTCCACGATCAAGTCGCGCTTCGTGTTCATCGGTGCCGGCGGTGCCGCGCTGAAGCTCCTGCAGCTGTCGGGCATTCCCGAAGCGAAGAATTACGCCGGCTTCCCGGTGGGTGGCCAGTTCCTGGCCTTCCAGAACCCGGCCATCGCCGGGCGCCACACGGTGAAGGCCTACGGCATGGCCGAGACCGGCTCGCCGCCGATGTCGGTGCCGCACCTGGATGCGCGCAAGCTGGACGGCAAGCCGGTGGTGCTGTTCGGTCCGTTCGCGCTGTACAGCACCAAGTTCCTCAAGCACGGTTCGTGGTTCGACCTGTATTCGTCGGTGAACCACAACAACGTGGCCGGCATGCTGGACGTGGGCGCGGAAAACCTGGACCTGGTGAAGTACCTGATGGGCCAGGCGCGCCTGAACGACGCCGACCGCCAGGCCGAACTGGTGAAGTACTTCCCCAATGCCAAGCGCGAGGACTGGAAGCTTGTCACCGCCGGCCAGCGCGTGCAGATCATCAAGCGCGATCCGGAGAAGGGGCCGGTGCTGCAGTTCGGCACCGAGATCGTGACCGACAAGGACCACACCCTGGCCGCGCTGCTGGGTGCCTCGCCGGGTGCGTCGACCTCGCCGCCGATCATGCTGGACCTGCTGAAGAAGGCCTTCCCGCAGCAGATGGCGGCCGGCTGGGAAGCGCGCCTGCAGCAGATCGTGCCGTCCTATGGGCGCAAGCTCAACGAGAGTGCGGCGCTGACCAACGAGATCCGCCGCCAGACCAGCGACACGCTGAAGCTGCCCTACCTGGACGTGCCGGTGGAAACCTCGCCGGCAGTGATGCTGACCCCGCCGCCGGCCGCCAAGCCGGCGCAGAAGACGCGCAACGCCAACGAGGAACTGCAGGCGCTGTAAGCCTGCGGCCTGCGGCCCCGGCCGCGGGGTGAACACCTGATCCGGCCCCGTGTGGGCCGGATTTTTTTTGCCCGTTGCCCTGCACGGCGACGGTGGAGAGGACCGGAATCGGCAGGCCAGGCGCTCACCGTCCCGCACGCGGGCGCATTCAGGAATTGTAAAGCGAATGAGAACGCTTTACATTTACGCACCCCTGCGCTGCCGGCGCGGGCCTGGCCGGAACCCACGGACGGCCGCCAGGCCCTGCTCACCACCCACGGCTGCAACGGCACCGACCCACGGTCGGGGCGTCACCCCCTCAGATGGATCTACCGCCTGGCGCCAGTGGCGCCGGCCTGCTGTGCCTGCTGCCCGCTGTTCCCCCTCCCGAGACCGATTCGAGACCTGCGCATGTCCTTCCGCGACCTTTCGCCCCGCTCCCTCCGCCGCGCCCCGCTGGGCCTGGCCCTGCTTTCCGTGCTGTCGCTGGCTTCGCCCCTGGCCCAGGCCGACACTGCCGCCGACGCCAGCGACGCCAAGACGCTGGACAAGGTCAGCGTGCTGGGCGAGCGCGCCGCGCCGTCCAGCACCACGCGCCTGCCGATCAGCCTGCAGGAAACCCCGCAGTCGTCCAGCGTGATCGGCCTGCAGCGGCTGCAGGACGAATCGCTGTTCAGCCTCAACGATGTCATGCGCAACGTCACCGGCGTCAGCGTGTCCTTCTACGACACCCAGCGCCCGCTGTACTACGCGCGCGGCTTTGCCATCACCGATTTCCAGGTGGATGGCATTCCCACCTACAGCGGTTCGACCAACCAGGAATACGACACCGCCTTCTACGACAGCGTGGAAGTGATCCGCGGTGCCAACGGCCTGCTCAGCGGTGCCGGCGTGCCCTCGGCCACGGTCAACCTGCTGCGCAAGCGCCCGGGCAAGACGTTCGATGCGTCGTTCTCGGTCAGCGCCGGCAGCTGGGACTACCAGCGCATGGAAGCGGACGTGACCGCGCCGCTGACCGCCGACGGCCGCTTCCGCAGCCGCGTGGTGGCCGCCTACACCGATCGTGATTTCTATTACGACCGCTACAAGGAAAACAAGATGGCCGGCATGGCCGTGCTGGAAGGTGACCTCACCGACAGCACCACCGTGACCGTGGGCTACCAGACCCAGGACAACAACCCGGTCGGCTCGACCTGGGGCACCGTGCCGTTCTTCGACAGCCAGGGCAACTTCGCGCACCTGCCGCGCTCGACCAACGTGGCCCCGAAGTGGAGCTACTGGCAGCGCGAAACCAGCACCGTGTTCGCCAACCTGGAACAGCATTTCGGCGAGAACTGGCTGCTCAAGGTCAACACCGCCTACACCCGCGGCAACGTGCAGAATGTGCGCCTGTACGGCACCGGCTACCCGGACCCGGCCACAGGCGCGGGCATCTACCTGCGCACCGCGGCCGGCGATTCGGAAGACACCCGGCGCAACGTGGATGCCTACCTGAGCGGCACCTTCGATCTGTTCGGGCGCGAGCATGACGTGACCCTGGGCGGGCAGTGGTCCGACCTGGAAAGCACCACCAACACCCTCGCCCTGAACTACCCCGCCGACTGGGCGCGCTGCGGCACCGAGCGCTGCTACTACATCCCCAACATCCGTTCATGGGATGGCGACATTTCCGAAGTGACCTACACGCGTACCGGTGCCCGCCGCGTGGCGCGCACCCGGCAGAGCGGCGTGTACCTGGCCACCCGCCTGCGCCTGGCCGATCCGCTGTCGCTGATCGCCGGCGCGCGCCTGAGCCGCTGGGAGACGCTGACCCGCGCCTACAACGTGGCCGGTGCGTACACCGCCACCAGCGGTGCCTACAAGGTGAAGGACGAGGTGACGCCGTACGTGGGCCTGGTGTATGACATCACCCCGCAGTTCTCGGTCTACGGCAGCTACACCGAAATCTTCAACCCGCAGAACTACAAGGACAAGAACGAGAACCTGCTGGCGCCAGTGCAGGGCTCCAACCTGGAAGCGGGCATCAAGAGCCAGTGGTTCGACGGCCGCCTGACCGCCAATGCGGCGGTGTTCGAGGCCAAGCAGGACAACTACGCGATGCGCGACATGAGCGTGCCCGACGGCTCGCTGAGCGACGGCAGCTCGGCCTACATCGGCGTCAACGGCACCAAGGCGCGCGGCTGGGAAGTGGACATCAACGGCGAGATCCTGCCGGGCTGGACGGTCAATGCCGGCTTCACCCACGTCAAGGTGACCCGCGCGGCCACCGACCAGCTGTACGCCAACCCGGCCGAAGACCTGCTGCAGCTCAACACGCAGGTGCAGCTGCGCGGTGCGCTGTCGCGCCTGAGCGTGGGCGGCGGCGTGCAGTGGCAGAGCAAGGTGCAGGGCTACAACATCCCCTACCCGCTGGGCGGCACGGTCACGGTGAACCAGCCGGCGTATGCGCTGGTGCAGTTCAACGCCAACTATCGCATCACCGACAACTGGACGGCCACGCTGAGCGTGCGCAACGCGCTGGACAAGACCTACTGGGCCAATCTGGACTACAACAACTACGGCGAACCGCGCTTCGTGGCGGCCAGCCTGCGCTGGACGTTCTGAGACCACGCGCGTAGAGCCCGGCTCTGCCCGGCTGCCTGACAGCGGCCGCGCAGAGCCCGGCGCCACGGCGCCCCACGTCATCAACCTGAACAGGCCCGCCCCTTGGCGGGCCTTGTTTTTTGCTGCGCTGCGGGTTGCACACCGCTCCGTAATTATGGCGTAATTATCTCAACGTCATCCGGATCTGTGTCGATGAACCCTACTTGGGACACCTTGGCGCGCAGTCGCCAGGCACGACTCGAACGCGCAGCGCCCTGGGCCTGCGGCCGTGAGGTGGCGGCCGGCGATATCGCCGCGCTGCTGCACGCCCTGCTTGAACCGGGCGACAAGGTTTGCCTGGAGGGGAACAACCAGAAGCAGGCCGACTTCCTTGCCCAGGCCCTGGCCGACCTCGACCCGGCCCGCGTACACGACCTGCACATGGTGCAGTCGGTGCTGTCGCTCCCCGCGCACCTGGACGTGTTCGAGCGCGGGATCGCCTCGAAACTCGACTTCTCCTTCTCCGGGCCGCAGTCGGTGCGGCTGGCCAACCTGGTCGCCGAAGGGCGCATCCAGATCGGCGCCATCCACACCTACCTGGAACTGTTCGGCCGCTACTTCATCGACCTCACCCCGCGCGTGGCGATGGTGGCCGCGCAGGCGGCGGACCGGCACGGCAACCTCTACACGGGGCCGAATACCGAAGACACCCCGGTGATCGTCGAAGCGACCGCCTTCGGGGGCGGCATTGTCATCGCGCAGGTCAACGAGATCGTCGATACCCTGCCCCGCGTCGACATCCCCGCCGACTGGGTCAACTTCGTGGTGCAGGCGCCGCGCCCGAACCACATCGAACCGCTGTTCACCCGCGATCCGGCGCAGATCTCCGAGATCCAGGTGCTGATGGCGATGATGGCGATCAAGGGCATCTACGCCGAGTACGGCGTCAACCGGCTCAACCATGGCATCGGCTTCGACACGGCCGCGATCGAACTGCTGTTGCCCACCTATGCCGAATCGTTGGGGCTGAAGGGAAAGATCTGCCAGCACTGGGCGCTCAATCCGCACCCGGCGCTGATCCCCGCCATCGAGTCGGGCTTCGTCAAATCGGTGCATTCGTTCGGCTCGGAACTGGGCATGGAGAAGTACATCGCGGCGCGCGGCGATGTGTTCTTCACCGGCGCCGACGGGTCGATGCGCTCCAACCGCGCGTTCTCGCAGACCGCCGGCCTGTATGCCTGCGACATGTTCATCGGCTCCACGTTGCAGATCGACCTGCAGGGCAACAGTTCCACCGCCACCCGCGACCGTATCGCCGGCTTCGGTGGCGCGCCCAACATGGGCTCGGATGCACGCGGTCGCCGCCATGCCAGCGCTGCCTGGCTCAAGGCCGGCCAGCAGGCCGCACGCCCCGGCGACATGCCGCGCGGGCGCAAGCTGGTGGTGCAGATGGTGGAAACCTTCCGCGAGCACATGGCGCCGGCGTTCGTCGATCGCCTGGATGCGTGGGAGCTGGCCGAGCGCGCGGCGATGCCACTGCCGCCGGTGATGATCTACGGCGACGACGTCAGCCACGTGCTCACCGAAGAAGGCATCGCCAACCTGCTGCTGTGCCGCACCCCCGAAGAGCGCGAGCAGGCCATCCGTGGCGTGGCCGGCTACACCGCAGTGGGCCTGGGCCGCGACCGCGCCATGGTCGAGAACCTGCGCGACCGCGGCGTGATCCAGCGCCCGGACGACCTGGGCATCAACGTACGCGATGCCAGCCGCGACCTGCTGGCCGCACGCTCGGTGAAAGACCTGGTGCGCTGGTCCGGCGGTCTGTACGACCCGCCCAAGCGCTTCCGCAACTGGTAAGGGACAGGCCCATGGAAACCCTCACATATCGATTCGACGGCACCACCGCCGTGCGCTTCCCCACCGAGGCGGTGCTGGTGGGCGTGCTGGCGTCGGGCAACCTTGAAGTGCTGCTGGAACCGGCCGCGCTGGACGGCGCGATGGCGGTTCGCATCATCACGGCCGCCAAGGGCTTCGGCACTGTCTGGGAGGCGGTGATCGGCGACTTCGCACAGCGCCATCCACTGCGTGACGTGCAGGTATCGATCAACGATGCCGGCGCCACCCCGGCCGTGGTCAGCCTGCGCCTGGACCAGGCGGTGCAGACCCTGCGCGCGGGGGGGCAACCATGAGCATCGCCCACCGCCACAGCTATTACGAAGCCGATGCGCGCGAGCGCATCGCCGGCCTGCTCGATGCGGGCACGTTCAAGGAACTGCTGGGCCCGGCCCGGCGCGCGATGAGCCCGCACCTTGCGCAACTGGACCAGCCCGCCGCGTTCGACGACGGCATCGTGGTGGGCGAAGGCCTGCTGCGCGGCAAGCGCGTACTGGTGGCCGCGCAGCAAGGCCAGTTCATGGGCGGCGGCGTGGGCGAGGTGCACGGCGCCAAGCTCACCGGCCTGCTGCACCGTGCGGTAGACCAGCGCCCGGACGGCGTGCTGCTGCTGCTGGATACCGGCGGCGTGCGGCTGCACGAAGCCAATGCCGGGCTGATCGCCATTTCCGAGATCATGCGCGCCACCCTGGCCGCGCGTGCCGCCGGGGTGCCGGTGGTTGCCCTGATCGGCAGCGGCAACGGCGCATTCGGCGGCATGGGCATCGTGGCGCGCTGCTGCACCACGGTGATCATGTCCGAAGAGGGGCGCTTGTCGCTGTCCGGGCCGGAGGTGATCGAAACGGTGCGCGGCGTGGAAGAGTTCGACGCCCGCGACCGCGCCCTGGTGTGGCGCGTCACCGGCGGCAAGCACCGCTACCTGATCGACCAGGCCCAGGTGTTGGTGCCTGACGCGATCAGCGCCTTCGCGCAGGCCGCCTTCGATGCACTGGTGCCCGATACCGACAGCACCGACACCGATGCGGCACTGGCCGCCTTGCAGGCCCGCCATGCCGCATTGCAGGCGCGGGTGCAGGCCTGGGGCGGCTGCCGGGATGGGCTGGACATCTGGGCCCTGCAGGGCATTGCCGACCCGCAGCAGCTGCCGCTGCTGGAGACCGACGCCTTCCTTGCCGCCACCGCCGCCCGGAGACTGCCATGACCCTGCCCCTGAACACGCTGCTGGATGCGCTGTTCCCGCGCGGGCACGCCGTCGCGGTGAACGACGCAGTGCTGACCGGCAGCGCCTGCACCGACGATGGTGAGGTCACCGTGATCGGCACCACCGACAAGCTCGAGGTCGGCGTGGACCATGCGCTCACCCTGGCCACCGCAGTGCTGGCCAGTACCGCCGCGCACCCGCAGCGGCCGATCGTGATGCTGGTCGACACCGCCGGCCAACGCCTGGCCCGCCGCGATGAACTGCTCGGCATCAACGGCTACTTCGCGCATCTGGCGCAGACGCTGGACCTGGCCCGGCGCCGCGGCGCGCCGCTGGTCACCCTGGTGTACGGCGAATCGGTGAGCGGTGGGTTCCTGTCCTTTGGCCTGATGGCCGACCACATCCATGCCCTGCCCGACGCGCAGGTGCGGGTGATGGACCTGCGCGCGATGGCGCGCGTGACCAAACAACCGCTGGAAAAGCTGCAGGCGCTCAGCCTGAGCTCACCGGTGTTCGCCCCCGGCGTGGAGAACTACGTGGCCATGGGCGCGGTGCACACGGTGTGGGAGCACGACCTGGCCCAGGCCCTGCTGGAAGCGCTGCGCACACCCGCCGACGGTGACCGCCGCGCGGTCCTCGGCGCGCAGCGCGGCGGCCGCACGCTGGCCGCGTCGGTCGCGGCGGCAGTGGTGGCCGGCGATGCCTGAGCAGCCTGCCCGCCACACCCTGGTGTGGATGTCGGCACAGGCCGCCTGGCGTGCCGAGGTGCCTGCACAGGATCCGCGCCTGGCCGCCTGGTTCGCACAGGGCTGGCCAGCCGTGGTGGCGCGGCGCGCCGCCGACGATCCCGATTCGCGCGTACGCCTGGGCGTGCCGCTGCCGCCGAACGAAGGCAAGCAGCGGCTGGCGTTGCGCGTACCGCTGCAGGACATCGAGCGGCAGCAGCCGCCGCTGGCGTTGCATGCGCTGATCACCCGCCCCGACCGCCTGATCAGCGCCGAGTGGTACATGGCGCTGCAGGGCCTGGACGCGATCGCACCGGCCCGCGTGTTCGGTGCATTTGCCTGGCAGGCGCTCACCGGGCTGCCGTATGTGCACGCCCAGTCGGACATCGATCTGCTGTGGCAGGTGCACACGCCGCAAGTGGCCGACCGCCTGGTGCAGCGGCTGCAGGCGTGGGAAGTACGCGAAGGCCGGCGCGTGGACGGTGAACTCTGCCTGCCCGGCAGCGCGGCAGTAAACTGGCGCGAGTACGCCGGCAGCGCGCGGCAGGTACTGGTCAAACGCACCGACGGCGCCATGCTGGCGCCGCGCGATACCTTGTTCCTGCCCACCGGTGTTGCCGCATGAACGCCCTGGCGCAGGCGCGTGGTTCGGCGCTTGCAGCGGTCGACTGCGCGCGCCTGGGCCGGCTGGCCATCGTCAGCCTGCACGCCGAACTGGCCTGCGCGCCGAAGCCGGGGCTGGTGACGCCGTTCGACCGCGGCAGCCACACCGATATGGACGCCGGCAGCTTCCTGCGCAGCCTGTTCGCGCTGCGCCACTACTTCCGCAACGTGGCGCAGGCCGGCGCTGACGACGCGCCCTTCTCCGTGTTGCGCGACCACGGCATCGCCGCCGAAGCCGCGATGCTGCGCGCTACCGGCGGCATCAATACCCATCGCGGCGCGATCTTCAGCCTGGGCTTGCTGGTGGCTGCAGCGGGCGCCTGCCGGCGCGAGCGCGTCGGCGTGATCACCGCCGACGCAGTGTGTGTGGCCGTGCAGCGCTGGGCGCCGGCGCTGGCCGTGGCCCCGCTGGATCCAAACAGCCCCGGCCAACGCGCACGTGCACAGCACGGCATCGCCGGTGTGCGTGAGCAGGCCATCGCCGGCTATCCACTGCTGCGCGGTATCGGCGTGCCCGTGCTGCGGGACGCGCTGGCGGCCGGGCTGCCACGTGACGCCGCGCTGTGCCACACCTTGATGCACCTGCTGGCCCACACCGACGACCTCAACCTGCTGCATCGCGGCGGCACGCAGGGACTGGCATGGGCGCGTGCGCAGGCGGTGAGCTTCATCGCCGACGGCGGCGCCTTTGCACCGCACTGGCGTACCCGCATGCGGCAGCTTGGCGATGCCTTCGTAGCGCGCCGGCTCAGCCCCGGTGGCAGCGCCGATCTGCTGGCCTGCAGCTGGTTCCTGCTGCAGCAGGAGCGCGTATGAGCCTTGCCCTGCTCTGCCCCGGCCAAGGTGCGCAGCATCCGGCGATGTTCGACCGGGTGCGCGACCTGCCCGCCGCACGCGAGGTGCTCGACACCGCCACCGCGCTGCTGGGCCGCGATGTCACCGCCGCGGCGGCGGCAGACGATCGGTTCGACAACGCGGTGGCCCAGCCACTGCTGTGTGCGGCCAGCCTGGCGCACTGGCAGGGCCTGCGCGAGCGGTTGCCGCCACCGGCGCTGGTGGCCGGTTACAGCATCGGTGAACTGGCCGCGCAGTCCATCGCCAGCAGCTTCAGTGCGACCACCTGTCTGACGCTGGCGTCCCAACGCGCGCAGTTGATGGATGCCGCCAGTCCGTCCGACGCGGGCATGCAGGCGCTGCTGGGCCTGCCGCGCGTGGCGGTCCAGGCATTGTGCGACACACACGGCGCCTACATCGCCATTGCCAACGGCCCCGATCATTTCATCCTGGGTGGGCGCAGCGCGGCACTGCGCGCACTGGCCGCGGACGCCGTGCAGCAGCGTGCCGAGGTGCGCGTGCTGCCGGTGCATGTGCCGGCGCATACGCCGCTGCTGGCCAGTGCCGCCGACGGCTTCGCCCGGGTACTCGCGCAGGCTCCCTTGCAGGCGCCGCAGTGGCCGGTGCTGGCAGGCATCAATGCACGCCCGGTGCGCGATCGTGCCGCACTGGAACACAGCCTGTCGGCGCAACTGGCGCAGACCATCGAGTGGGCGCAGCTGATGCGCCAGGCATTCGAGCGCGGCGCGCGGGTGTTCCTGCAGCTGGGTCCCGGCACGGCGCTGGCGCGCATGGTGGCCAGCGCGTACCCGTGCTGCGAAGTGCGCGCGGTGGAAGAGTTCCAGCGGCTGGAGGGCGCGGCGGCGTGGGTAGATGCCGCGCTGGGCCGGCAGCAATAAAGGTGGGAGTTGCCTGTAACACGCCGTAACCCGGGATGGCGGGTTTCCATCCTTGCTGTACGCGAGTCAAGTGTCTGGGAGGGCGCATGAGTCCACAAGTCGCAACGATCATCGGTCTGGTGATCATGTTCATCGTCGCCACCGCCCTGCCGATCAACATGGGTGCGGTCGCGTTCGCGTTGGCCTTCATCATCGGCGGCGTGTTCGTCGGCATGGAAGGCAAAGAAGTGCTGGGTGGATTCCCGGGGGACCTGTTCCTGACCCTGGTCGGCATCACCTACCTGTTCTCCATCGCCCAGAAGAACGGCACCATCGACCTGCTGGTGCATTGGGCGGTACGTGCGGTACGTGGGCGCATCGTGGCCATTCCCTGGGTGATGTTCGTGGTGACCGCCGTGCTTACCGCGTTCGGTGCGCTGGGACCGGCCGCGGTGGCGATCATCGGCCCGGTGGCGCTGCGGTTTGCCAAGCAGTACAGGATCAACCCGTTGCTGATGGGCCTGCTGGTCATCCATGGCGCGCAGGCTGGCGGGTTCTCGCCGATCAGCGTGTACGGCAGTATCACCAACGGCGTGGTGCAGAAGGCCGGGCTGGAAGTGACCGAGATGGCGGTGTTCCTGACCAGCCTGGGCTTCAACTTCATGATGGCCACGATCTGCTTCTTCGCTTTTGGCGGCGTGGCGCTGCTGCGTCGCGGTGCGGTGTCGGTGGGCGGTGGCGTGGGTACGGCCGAGCTGGCGATGGCCGGTGGGCCGCAGGCGTCGTCGCGGCAGTTCGCGATCGAAGGCCACGGTGCGCTGGTGTCGGCCGGTGGCGGCACGCTGTCCAACGACCCCGATGCACTGGAGGCGGTGGGCATCACCCGCGAGCGTGTGTTCACCCTGATCGGCCTGCTCGGGCTGGGCGTGGCCGCGCTCATCTACAACCTCAACGTTGGCCTGGTGTCGATCACCGTTGCGGTGGCGCTGGCGCTGCTGTCGCCGAAGAGCCAGAAGGGCGCGGTGGACGGCATCAGCTGGTCCACGGTGCTGCTGATCTGCGGCGTGGTGACCTACATCGGCGTGCTGCAGGAAGCGGGCGCGGTCGACTTCATCGGCAATGGCGTGTCGCAGATCGGCATTCCGCTGCTGGGCGCGCTGCTGGTCTGCTACGTGGGCGGCATCGTCTCGGCGTTCGCCTCGTCGGCGGCCGTGCTGGGCGCCACCATCCCGCTGGCGGTGCCGTTCCTGATGCAGGGGCACCTGGGAGCGGCAGGCGTGATCTGCGCGCTGGCGGTCTCCTCGACCATCGTGGATGTCAGCCCGTTCTCGACCAACGGTGCGCTGGTGGTGGCCTCGGCCGCCAAGGAAGAGCGTGAATCGCTGTTCCGCCAGTTCCTCATCTACAGCGGCCTTGTGGTTGCCTTCGGCCCGCTGCTGGCCTGGCTGGTGTTCGTGGTGCCGGGCTGGATGTAAGGGCTCGCGCTGGCGCCCCCTGTTTCAGGGGGCGTTCCACCCGGACGGATGATGTCAGGGCCGGTCAACGAACGGAGGGATTACAATTCCGCATGGCCATTGCTCCCGCACCTCGCTCGACCAAGAAACGCGCCCCGCTGTACGAAGAGGTGGCCGAGCACGTGCGCGAGCGCATCTACGACTACCGCCTGCCCCCGGGCGAGTGGATCGACGAGCCGGCGCTGTGCGAAGAACTGGGCATCAGCCGCACCCCCCTGCGCGAGGCGCTGAAGCTGCTGGCCGCCGAGGGCCTGGTGCAGATCGATGCCGGGCGCGGGTGCCGGGTAACCCGGTTGACGCTGGAGGACCTGAACCAGCTGTTCCCGGTGATGGCGATGCTGGAAGGTCGTTGCGCGCACGAGGCCGTCAAGCATATCGACGAGGCCGGCGTGCAGCTGCTGGAAGACCTGCACGCGGCCATGGAAGCTGCCGCCGCCGAGGGCAACATCGCCGAGTACTACCGCAACAACTACCTCATCCACGAAACCGTGCAGCACTATGCCGGGAACCCGTGGCTAATCCGCATCACCCACGACCTGCACCGCATCCTGAAGATGCACCGCGGTCGCCAGCTGCTGGCACCGGGCCGCACCGCGCAGTCGCTGGCCGAACATCGCGAGTTGCTGGCGTGCTTCCGTGAGCGCGATGCCGAGGCGGCCGAACGCACCATGGAACGCCACCTGCTCAGCCAGGGCCAGGCGTTGGCTGCCTACGTTGCCTCGGGCGGGCTGTTGAACGTGCCCGCGCCGTTGCCCACCGAAGGCGGCAGCTGAGCTTGTAGTGCCGGCCGCTGGCCGGCTCCCCGCGATCCAACATCGTGCAGAGCCGGCCAGCGGCCGGCACTACCAGTGTGCGCGGTGTCTCGGTGCATCGCGGTGTACCGACCAACGGTCGGTATCAACCCGGGTCCGCGCGGTGTTCCGAGTGCATGGCGATGCAGCGACCACCGGTCGATGCCGCGCCATGATGGAACGCGCCCAGCCAACGGCCATCACCGCGGCGGGCGGGTTTCGCGCAGGGTCCACATCACCGGCAGCACCAGCAGCGCGACCACGGCGATCATGGCGCCGGGTGCTGCCGCCCAGCCGGTGTGGCGCACCAGCAGCTCGGCCAGCAGCGGCGTGGCGCCACCGAAGAACGCGGTGGCCATGGTGACTCCCAGCGCCAGCCCGCTGAGGCGGCCTTCGCCGGGGAACTGTTCGGCCGTGGCCGGGGCGGCCACCGCGCTGACGCCACCGGCCAGGCAGGCCAGCACCACCGCCGCACTCCCGATCAACCAGGTCGTGCCACCGGCCATCAGGCTGAACATGCTCAACGGCAACAACGCCGACAACACTGCCAGCGCAATCAACACTGGCCGCCGCCCGATCCGGTCGGACAACGCACCGGCCAGCGGGGTCACCACGATCACTGCCACCGCTGCCACCGTGGACAGCCACAGTGCCTCCGATTCCCCCACCTCGCCCGCCGAGCCCAGAAACGCCGGCACGTAGGTGATGCCCACGTAATAGGTGATCGAGCCGAGTGCGGAAATCGCGAAGGTGCGGGCCACTGCACCGCGGTGGTAGCGCCAGGTGTCGCGGATCGGCGAGGTGGGCACGGTGCCGGCCGCCTGCTGCCGCTCGAACTCGGGCGATTCGTGCATGGTCGAGCGTGCCAGCAGGATCGCCCCGGCCAGTGCTGCGCCGACGAAGAACGGAATGCGCCAGCCCCACCCGTCCAGCTGCGCGGTACTCAACACCGCCACGGTCAACGCCGACAGCGCCACCGCCAGCAGCGCGCCGACCTCGCTGGCCGCCGATGCCAACGAGGTGACCAGGCCACGGCGGCGCGCAGGCGCGGTCTCCAGCAGGTAAGCCACCACGCCGGTGTACTCACCGCCCACCGAAAAGGCCATCAGGCAGCGCAGCAGCAACAGCAGCATCCCGGCGCTGGCGCCGATGCTGTCGAAGGTGGGCAGCAGCGCGGTGGCCAGCATTGCCAGGGTCATCAGCAGCATCGAGGCCAGCAGCATGTAGCGCCGCCCGAAGCGGTCGCCCAGATGCCCGAAGCACAGCGCGCCCAACGGGCGCATCAGGTAGGACACCGCGAACCCCGCCAGCGTGGCCAGCAGGGCGTTGTCGCCGCCGCCAAAAAATACCCGCGACAGCACCGTGGCCAGGTACAGGTACAAGGTGAAGTCGTACCACTCCACCACGGTCGACAACCCGGCCACGATCATCGAACGGGTGCGTGCCGGTGACGGCGACGGCGCGCTCACCGGCACCGCCCACGCACGGATGCGCTGCCGATACGACAGCAGGACAGACTCAACGGCATCGCGACTCCCACCAGCACTTGAATGCCGCCGAGCCTACGATATCCGACCGCCGGGCAGGCTCACGCAGTCACCACATCGCGCCTGCGCAGACCCCGCCGAACCGCCTCAGGCCGCCTGCGAAGCGGCCGCACGCGTGTAGCGCAGCAGCCGCCCACGCCCCGGCGCATCGCCTTCGTCATCGAACAGGCCGTAAGCCTCGTCAACGGTATAGCCCTGCGCGGCCATGGCACGCGAGAACGATCCCACGTTGCCGCGCCCCGGATCGGTGAGCAGCAGTTCGGCCGTGGGACGTGCGTGGCGCTCCATCATGCGGGCGATCTGCAGCGCGTGGCCGCGCTCGTACAACACGTCGCTGCCGATGATCAGATCGAAGCGACCCAGTGTCGTATCCGGCAGCTCCCACGGCAGATCGCGGTAGTGCAGCGCGGGCAGGTCATTGAGCCCGGCGTTGTAGGCCAGGAAGGACTCGGCCAGCGGATGGTGGTCGCTGGCCACCACGTCGGCCCCGCGATGGGCCAGCACCAGGCTGGCCAGCCCCAGTCCACAGCCCAGCTCCAGTACGCGTTTGCCGGCCACGTCGAAGCTGTGCATGGTTTCGGCCAACACGCGACCGGCCGGCCAGACCTGGCCGAACAGACTCCACAACGAGGAATGGATGCCGGCGCGTTGGGCCCGGCCGGTGGGATCGGCGAACTGCTGCAGGTCGCTGAGCGCGCGGATGCGGAAGTCGTGACCGCCGACCGGAATGGTGAGAATGCGGGTGGTATAGCCCGGCATGTGCGCTCCGTTGGACACGGGGAGCACGGCGGCCCTGTTGGACGCCGTACCCGGAAAATGGAGCGAAGCGGGCGGTCAGGTGCGGACCGCGCAGGACGCGCGTAATGGCGTGTGACGCAGCCATCCTACAGCAGCCGGCCCACCGGCAGTTTCACCCGTCTGATGCCTGGCCCCGCTGCCCAGACGCCCGTTGTGTCAGTACTTCACTTGGCAGTTCGGGCAAAAGAAGGTCCGCCGTTTGCTGCGCCCCGGGTAGGTTTTGGACAGCGGCCCGCCACAGCACGGACACGTCCGTTTGGTGTGCACCTGCCAGTGCTGGCGCAGCGTGCCGGCCTTCTTCCACGCCAGGAATGCCTCGCTGTAGGTGCGTGCGTCGGCGATCACCTTGCCCAGCGTGCGCGGCGGGATGCTGCCGATCGTCGATTCGGGATGCACGCGGGTACGGAACAGCACTTCATTCTTGATGATGTTGCCGACCCCGGCAAACAGCGCCTGGTCCAGCAGCGCATCGCAGATCAGGGTGTCCGGCTGCTGCTTGAGCCGGCGCCGGGCCAGGCGCGGATCCCAGTCGGGCGAGAGCACGTCGCCGCGCCAGTCGTAGGTGTCCTCCAACGGCCCTTCGATGTACTTCAGCGACGAGGCATAGATGTTCAACTCGCCGTTGTCGAACTGCAGCGACACGCGCGCTGGTGAGGGCTTGCGTTCGTCGACGCGGTAGCTGCCGAACATCAGCATGTGCACGCGCAGGCTGAAGCCGCTGAACTGGATCAGAAAGTGCTTGCCCCAGCTGCGCAGCGCCAGCACCCGCCGCCCTTCCATGCGGGTGAGGTCCAGGCTGCTGTTGCCCAGTGCGCGGCGCACGGTCTTGCCGCGGAACTTGGCGGCGGCTTCGCGCAGAATGACGATGGAGGGACCTTCAGGCATGCGTGACGATCTCCTTCAGGCGCAGGGCATTGGCGATCGCAAAGCCATGGGCGGTGTTGTCGAAGATCACCCACGGTGCCTGCGCCTGCCCTGGGTGTTGCACGAGGTGTGCGGCAAGATTGGCCAATGCGGCATCGGGGTAATCGCTGTAATACATGCGCGGCGAACCGTGCCAGCGCCAGTACCGCCACCCCTGCGCGCCGCCAGGAAGCGCCGCGGCGGCAACGCGCGCCGGATCCACCGCGGCCCGGGAAATCGCGTGGCGCTGCAACAGTGCCTCGGCCTGCGCGCTGAACCAGCTGGCATGGCGAGGCTCGCAGACCACGGGCACTGGCGTGCGTCGACGCAGGGCGCGGAAAAAACTCCCGGCGCGGCGTGTATCCAGGGCCAACGATGGCGGCAACTGCAGCAGCAGCGCGCCCAGCGTGCGCCCCAGCCCGCCCACCTCGTCCAGGAAGCGGTCCAGCAGCGGGCCGACGCCCACCAGCCCCGAATCGTGCGAAATCGTCCGGGGCAGCTTCACCGAGAAACGAAACTCCGACGGAACGGTGGCCGCCCAGCGCGCGTAGGTGGTGCGTTGGTGCGGCCGGTAGAACGAGGAATTGATCTCCGCCACCTCGAAGCGCGTGGCATAGCGTGCCAGCGCGCTGTCGCCGGGCCCGAAGTGCGCCGCGTAGCGGCTGGGAATCGACCAGCCCGCACACCCGATCTTCGGCATGCCCGACGCGTCCATGTCGGCCTCCCTCAGCGCAGGATTTCGCCCTGGTCTTCCCCGTCCCAGTAATGGATACGCGCCGCAGCTACCTGGATCAGCACCAGGCCCGGACTATCCACGCCCTGCTCGAACCAGCGCTCCAGGTCTTTCACCCAGTGCTGCTGCATGATCGTCTTGTCGCGGTGAAGGGTTGCCCTGCCCTGCACCGCCACGAACAATGGCGGCTTGCCCAGCAGCGACTTGCTGCCGCTGAAGCTCAGCGCCACCTTCGGGTCCCGGGTGATCTCGCGGACCATGTCGGTGTCTTCGGTGGTGAAGAACCAGCTGTCGCCATCGTAGTCCACGTCACCGTTGTTGCTCATCGGCCGCGCCGCGATCTCGCCGCTGTCGGTGTGGGTCTGCAGCATGGTGAAGTCGATGTTGGCCATCTTCTTGGCCAGTTCGGGCAGGGTCAGGGTGGTCATGGCGCATCCGGGTTGGGGACAGGCTGCCAGCGTCGGCGGAAGGCAGTGACCGTGCCGTGGAGGCGCGCTGTCCTGGCCTTCACGCGATGCCGGAGCACGGCGGGCCGCATCGGAGGCAGACAGCCGCGCATGGCGTGGCTCTACCGGGGGCGGGCGTCGATGAACACGGGTTGGAATGGAACCACAGGTCCTGCCACGGGTCTTCGCCCTTGAGGTCGGCCAGCGGGGTGGGCTCGCCCGTGTTGCTTGGGCTCGCCCGTGTTGCTGCCGCGGGCGCGCACGACGCCTCCGTGGGCAGGCATCGGTCACGCCCGGGGGTCGCGCTGCAAAAGCCCCTTGACAGCAGCACGCCGGCGGACCACCATCAGTTAACGAATTAGTTAACTACCGCCATGGATCGCATCTTCGAAGCCCTCGCCTCCACTGCCCGCCGACAGATCCTGGCCTACCTCAATGGCGGCGAGTTGAGCGCCGGCGAGCTGGGCGAGCGCTTCGATTTCAGCAAGCCGGCGCTGTCCAGCCACCTGCGCATCCTGGAGGACGCCGGGCTCATCGAACGCGAGAAGCGCGGCCAGTTCGTGTACTTCCGGCAGGTGCCCGACAGGCTGGCCAACACCCTGTTCGCGTGGGCCGCCGAGGTCTGCCCGGTGGGTGGGCCATTGCAGCGTGAGAGCCGCGCCCGTGCGCGCCGCAAGCCTGCTACCTGAGCCGTACCGCCGCAGGACAAGGAGAACGTCATGCTCGATACCCACCGCGTCAGCCGCTCGTTTCCCAGCATCAGCCTGCCGTCCTGCGGCGATGGGAGCCCGGTCGAAGTGGCGTTGATCGCCCAGCTCGGGATCGGCGCCGGCGATGCGCTATTGCGCGACGCGGGCCTGCGCCAGGCACAGCATCCGCGCTTCGTGGATGCGCTGGACGAACCTTCCGCCCGGCTGGGCGGCATGCACCTGGCGCACGGCGATGCCTCGTCGCTGTACTCGTTCTCGGTAGGCCGCACCGGGCATCCGTTCCATCGCCATGCCGGCCCGCGCATGTTCACCGCCATTGCCGGCAGCGGCGGCGCCCAGCTGCGCTTTTCCACCGTGTCCGATGCACAACTGCAGCAGGACCCGGCCGCCTTCGTGCGCGCCCTGCGCTGCATCGACGTGCCGCCGGACTGCCTGTTCACTGTGCGCTTCGGCAGCGGTACCTGGCACCAGTTCGTGTCGCGTCATCCCCGGCATCCGGCGCTGTTCGCGCTGTCCTGCCACGCCGATGAGCGCAGTGGCGCGTTGAGCGATGCGCAACGTGCGCGCATCGATGCAGGCGCCGCCGACATTCCTTCGCTGACCGACACCCTGCCGCCGGCGTTGCAGCAGCTGCTTGAGCAGACCGACCTGGACCAGCTTCCGCAGGTGACGCTGTCGCTGCGCGCACCGGCCGCCTCGATGCTGGCGCGCTGCTGCGCCGGCAGCCGCGATCTGGTCGGGCGGGTGCGCAGCGGCCTGGCGCGGGTGCGCCCGGCCCAGGGCTACATCGGACAGCGCGCGGCATGCGGCACGCTGGGCACGCAGGCGGAGGCGCCGGCCGATTCACTGCTGCAGCAGGCGTTGCCGCAGGGCTTCGACCACCAGGATTACACCTATGTCACCCTGCCCGCCCACAGCGTCGGCGGGCATTCGGCGCGTGCACTGCTGGAAGCGGTGCTGGAGGGATTCGTCCGCAACCCACCGCCGGGCGTGGGCCGGCTGATGGCCCTGCGCAACATCCTGGTGACCCCCTTGCGGCTGCGTACCTCGCCGCTGGGCTGCCCGGTGTCCTCGCTGCTGTCCGACGGTCCCGGCGAGCGGTTCGCCGGTCGCTTCCCGGTACACGCCCAGGCCAGCGACGCCGCCGACCGCAGCGCCGAGGTCCTGCTCGGCGCCGACGACCGCCACCTGCAGTTCCGCTCGTGCGTGCGCGTGCAGATTCTGGACGATGGTGCGGCGGTGATCGCGCTGGGCACAAAGGTGCGTACGCTCAATGCGTTCGGTCGCCTGTACATGGCGGCGATCAACCGGGTGCACCGCCGCCACGTCAGCCCGGCGATGCTGCGCATGGCCGTGGCACACGCACTGGCACCGGAACTGGCCACGGCGATATCGCTGCAGGACACCGCCCTGGCCTGATCGGGTGGGCTCAGCGCTGGCGATCCGCGAGCCGTGCGACCTGCGCGGCCAGGTCGCCCGCTGCGCACTGGCCGAAGCGGGCCAACGGAATGTCCGCCATGCCGCGGCGCGTGCCTTCCTGGAAGGCCGGATCGGGCTGACCGCAGTGCGGGCAATGCAGCTCCACCGACCAGGCCGAGCCTTCAGGTGGATCGGCCAACGCGGCCAGCACCGGCCACAGCGCGGTGTCCGGATCGTCAGCGAGCAGCACGGCGACCTGCGCTGGTACCGCGCTGAAGCCGTCCACGATCGCGTGCTGGCGTCCGTCCACACTGCACAGCATCAGCGCGCCGTACACCGCATCGCCCAGGCTGGGATGGGCGAACGCCTCACCGCAGTGGCTGCAGCGGGCGTCAAACAACGGCACGGTGCGCACGGTCTGCATGCTCAGCCGCCGTCGTACGGGCCGGCGCCCGGGTAAACCTGCAGCAGCGCGCGGGTCAGCGTGGTGGGGTACACGGTGAGGTGGTCTTCGGCCGGGATCACGCGGTTGTCCACCTGCAGGCCCTGGTAGCCACGCTGGCGCAGGCGGTCGGCGAACGCCTGCGTATCGCGCACCATGTCGTTGCGGGGGCCGTCCACCGCATCGGGCGTGGGCGTCTCTTCGCTGCCGATCGCCAGCAGTACCCGCGCCGGCAGCGCGCGGTGCTGCTGCGCCTAGTCCTGTTCAAGGCGGTCGATGTAGTGCCCATCGAACCACAGCGACGGGCTGGACAGGATGTAGGTCTGGAACATCTGCGGGCGCGTGAGCAGCACATAGGTGCCGAACAGGCCGCCGTAGGAATGCCCGGCGAAACTGCGCCGTGCCGGATCGGTGCGGTAGCGCGCGTCCACCGCGGGCAACACATGCGTGGCCAGGAAATCGCGGTAGTGCGCGGCACCGCCGTAGACCACGTCGTCGCTGTAGTCGTCGTCGGCAGTGCGTTGCGGCTGGGTGGGCGTGTAGTCGCGCGAGCGGCTCTGTTTGGAGGTCAGCCCCTGCTGCGGCGGCAGCCCGACCAGGATGAAATCTTCCAGGTTGGCGCCGCCCTGCCCCACCAGGTTGCGCACGCTGCGCACCAGCGGAAAGCTGTACAGCGCGTCGGTGACGAACAGCACCGGGTAGCGCCGCTCCGGGTGCTGCGCGTAGCTGGCCGGCAGCGCCACCCAGATCGGGTAATCGCGCCCGGCCGGATCATGCACGCTCCAGCTCTCGGTATCGGGCAGGACCACGCCTGCCGCCGTCGCCGCAGGTGTACTGCGCAGCGCATCGCCCTGCAGCGCACAGCCACCGGTGGTAGCCAGCACCATCATCGTTCCCAGCACGTTGCGCATCGCTTTCATCCGCGTTCTTTCCGCCCTATCAGCGCGCAAGCGTCGCAATTCCCTGCGGGCTTGCCAAGCTGCGGCGTTCAGCTGCGGTGAGGCTGGCCGCGCTCAGTCACCCCCACCGCCACCGTCTCCGCCCCCACTGTCGCCGCCACCGTCGCAACTGTCGATGTCCGCGGCGCACCGCGTGCCGCCGTTGTCACCCTCACCCCACGCATAGCCGCTGTCATTGACGTAGGACGGTCCCGGATCGCTGCCGCCGCCATCGCCAGCGCGCGTCATCGCCACGAACACCAGGCACAACAGCGCCCCGACCACTGGCAGCAGCCAGACCAGCAGCAGTTGCGCGACACGTTGTGGTCGCGGCACGTCCGGGCGGTTCCACACCTGTACCGATGCCACCGCATTGAGCAGCACCAGCATCGCGGCCAACAGCAGGATCAGCATGCATACGCCTCTATCCAGCGACGGCGGCTGCCGTCGATGGCCGGACTATAGCGCGCCGGCGATCTGACGGTCCGGCGCGCCCTGGCGCAGCGTGATCAGGGTGATCTCCGACGGCACGCCGATGCGCGCGGCGAAACCGGCCCACAGCCCGGCACCGTTGCTGACATACAGGGTCATGCCGTCCACCGCGTAGCGCCCGGACACGTAACCACCGTTGGCACGCTTGACCAGCTGGTCCATGCCCACGATGTGCCCGCCGTGGGTGTGCCCGGACAACTGCAGTGCGACGCCGCGTGCGGCATTGGCACGCGCCGCCCCGGGGCGGTGGTCGAGCAGGATCACCGGGGCATGGGGATCGGCGCCGGCCAGCGCGGCGGCCAGGTCCGGCATCGGCAGGCCGTAGCGCGCCGCCACCGGGTCGGTGACGCCGGCGATGGTCAGCACCGCACCGTCGCGGCGGACCTGAGTGTGGGTGTTCTCCAGCACCTGCATGCCTTGCGCGCGGAAGGCCTGCATCCAGTCGGCGTACTGCGCGTAGTACTCGTGGTTGCCGGTGATGGCGATGACACCGTCGGGGGCGCGCAGCTTGCCCAACGGGGCGAAATCGGCGGCACGCGCAGCCACCGTGCCGTCGATCAGGTCACCGGTGATCACCACCAGGTCCGGCGACAGCGCATTGCTGTTGGCCACCACCTTGGCCACCCAGGCACCGGTCAGCAGGCGGCTGGCGTGGATGTCGGTGAGCTGCAGCACGCGGTACCCGTCGAACTGTGCCGGCAGACCATCAATGGCCACCTCGATGTGTCGGGTCTGCGGCACGGCCATGCCCTGCCAGATGCCATACGCCGACACCACCAGCGCCACACCCATCGCGGCCGGCCGCAGCCACGCCGTGCGCAGTGCGGCGGTGGCACGTGGGCAGCGCAACAGGCGCGCGCCCAGCAGCAGCGCATCCAGCACCAACACTGCCAGTGCGCCGATCAGCAGCGCGGTGAAGCCGGTGGCGAGCACCGCGATGACCGGTTTGGGAAGTTCCGGCGAGGCCATGGTGCCGGCGAACCGGGCCACGATACGGTGATGCAGGGCCAGCGACACCACCAGCAATCCAAGCGGGCCACGCAGTGACAGCGACACCCGCAACGGCCACACCACGCGCCACACCAAATACAACGCAAGCAGCACACCAACAACACTCAGCACAGGCAGATCCAGTTTCAATGGGGGAGAGCCGACATCGCGCTACAGGGCGAGAAGGCAGCCCCCATCTTTGCCGAATCCGCCGGCCGCTGCCACCGCGCCACTGTCATGTTGGCCACGATGCGCCTCGTGGCCGGCCGACACTTACCGGCGCGGGGGGCGTGCGATGCCGGTTGGCGCCGCGGCACGCGTGGCGGTTGCCGCCTTGGGTGCCGCACGTTTGCGCGGCGCCGCCTTTTTCGCCGCCTTGGCCGCCACGTTCACCGCTACCGCAGCACGGATCAGCGCTTTCAGTGCCGTCGCGTTGATCGTGTCGCCCTCGCGCAGGTCTATCGCGCGGCGCGTGTTGCCGTCCAGGCTCGCGTTGAACAGCCCGGCCGGATCGTCGAGCGCGGCGCCCTTGGCGAAGGTCAGCTTGACCGCGTGCGCGTAGGTTTCGCCGGTGCACAGGATGCCGTCGTGTTCCCAGACCGGCACGCCGCGCCACTTCACCGTTTCCACCACCGCCGGGTCGGCCTGCTGGATGATGCGGCGCACGTGCGCCAGGGTCGTGCCGCGCCAGTCGTCGAGGCCGGCAATCTTCGCGTCGATGACCTGCGCGGCCGACGGGCTCTGGTCGGCCGATGCGGTGGAGGTGCTGCGGGAGGCGGCCTTGGTCATGGGAATGTCCTGGCAGGGATGGCAGTTGGAGAAACCACCGGCACGCGGGCCAATTACATGCGCTCGCCCGGCAGGCGGCTGGCCTGGCGGACCCAGGCGCTGAACTGCGCCTCGTCCAACGGCGCCGTTTCGCGGATATGCAGGTAGCGCGTGTCCTGGCTCTTCGACGGCTCCGGCGGCACCGGCTTCAGCGCGGTGCCCCGGAAGAAGGCCACCTTGATGTACCCGGTGAAGCAATGCAGGCTCAGGAACCAGCCGTCATTGCCGGCGGCATACAGCGGTGAATTCCACTTCACCGCCTTGCGCACGCCCGGCACCGCTGCGCTGATCAGGGCATCCATGCGTTCACCCACGGCGCGTTTCCAGCCGGGCATCGCCGCGATATAGGCCTGTACGGGCGCGTCGCCCTCGCCTTTGGCGATCTGCGGATTGCCGCCGGCCAACAGGCGCGGCGCAGCCTTGGCGGGCGGGGTAGCAGCAGACGGTGTTGATCGCTTTGGCATGGTGTACGCCTTCCGGAAGCGGCCCAGAACCGCCTTATAGACCCCAGTGCACGGGATGGCAACGCAGGCAGGGCTCAGCGCGCGTAGCGGTACACCCGATCGTGCGGATCGCCGCGCGGGGCGCCGGCATCCAGCGTTCCGCCCAGCCGCCTCCGACCGTAAGAGGCTGAACAAAACCCGCCAGCGCCGCCGCCAGCACTTGCGTCGGGCAGGTCGCGCGCCTATAAATGAGCAAGCACTCACTTACTCATTCCCATGGCCCGCCCGCTCAGCGAACAGAAACGCGACGCTATCCTCGACGCTACCGCCAAACTGGTGGCCGCGCAGGGCATTGGCGCGTCCACGGCGCAGATCGCACGGGCGGCGAAGGTGGCCGAAGGCACGGTATTCACCTACTTCGAGACCAAGGACGCGCTGCTCAACGCGCTGTTCGTGCGTCTGGAAACCCGGCTGGCCATGGTGCTCGGCGCGGACTTCCCGGACCAGGCCGACGCCCGCGACCTGGTGCTGCATGCCTGGAACGCGTTGATCGCCTGGGGCTCGACCTACCCCATCGATCGCATGGCGCTGCGCCAGCTCAAGGTGTCCGAGCGCATCAGCGCGCACACCCGCAGCGAATGCGCGTGCCTGTTAGGCAGCATGCTGCAGGCGCTGGAAACCAGCCTGGCCAGCCACATCGATCCCGAACGGCTGCCGTTCTACCTGGGCCGGGTGCTGATCAACCTGCTGGAAACCACGCTGGAGGCGATGGCGGCCGACCCCGAGAACGCCGCGACGCTGCAGCAGGCCGGGTTCGACCTGTTCTGGAAAGGCATCCAACGATGACCCCGTTTTTTCCTCAAATAAATGAGTGCGTACACACTCATAAACCAGAAGGCGCCGCATGAGAGCCCTCCCCCTGCTTGCCCTCGCCTTCTCCCTCACCGTACTTATCGGGATGACCCTCACCGTGCCTATCGCCTCCAATGACCAGTCGCCGCAGATGCACGACGGCCACTTCACCAACGTCGCCCCCAAGCCCAAGGAAACCGTCACCGGTACGCTCAAGCTGCTGTGGGAATTCCTGTTCGACCGCCCCGCCGGCACCACGCCGCCCGCGCCGCCACCGGTGCATGCGATCACCGCCGCCGAGCTGGCCAGTGCCCCCGAGCACAGCCTGTACCGGTTGGGCCATTCGACCCTGCTGGTGAAACTGCGCGGCGGCTGGTGGCTGACCGACCCGGTGTTCTCCAAGCGTGCCTCGCCGGTGCAGTGGATGGGGCCCAAGCGCTTCCACGCCCCGCCGATCGCGCTGCACGACCTGCCGCCCATCCGCGGCGTGCTGCTCTCGCACGACCACTACGACCACCTCGACCGCGCCACCATCAAGTACCTGGCCAGCCGCGCCGATGTGTTCCTGACCCCGCTGGGCGTGGGCGACCGGCTGATCGCCTGGGGCGTGCCGCGCGACCGCGTGCGCCAGCTGGACTGGTGGCAGGAAACCGAGGTGGACGGCGTGCGCTTCGCGGCCACCCCGGCCCAGCACTTCTCCGGCCGCGGGCTGCGCGACGGCAACCGCACGCTGTGGGCGTCGTGGGTGATCCTGGATGACGGTCTGCGCCTGTTCTTCAGCGGCGACACCGGCTACTTCGACGGCTTCGGCCAGATTGGCGAGCGCTACGGGCCGTTCGATGTCACCTTCATCGAAACCGGTGCCTACGACGCCAAGTGGCCGTTCGTGCACATGCAGCCCGAGCAGACCGTGCAGGCCCACCAGGACCTGCGGGGCCGCTGGCTGCTGCCGATCCACAACGGCACCTTCGACCTGGCCCTGCACCAGTGGGACGAGCCGTTTGAACGGGTCAGCGCACTGGCGCGTCAGCGCGCAATACCTCTGGCCACGCCGGGCATGGGCGAACGCCTGGACCTGGACGCACCACAGCCGGGCACGCCGTGGTGGCGCCAGGTGAAGGCCGAACAGGACGCGCGCCGGATCACCCCGGCGGGCAGCGCGATGTGATCAGCGCAGGCCGACCACCGCGATGATGACCACCGCGATGCACCAGGTGATCGCCGTGCACAGGCGCACCTGCTGCACGGTCAGGGGTTCGGTGAACAGGTCGACCAGGTCGAAGCTGAGCAGCGAAAACAGTCCCTGCACGCGCTCTGCGCCGCCCAGGAAGACAATCCAGAAACTCACCGCAGTGATGGCCAGCAACAGCAGGAAGAACAACATGGACAGGTCCTTGATCCGGGTGATGCTGGACGGGGCACGGCGAGCCGGGCAGGTGCCGGGCACTGCCGCAGCATAAGCCAACGCACCCCGGTTGCACGCGCAGCCGGGGTGCATCTGCTACCGTGCCGGCAGCCGTCCGACTGCCCCTGCAATGCCCCTGCCGACCCAACCCGTGTATTTCCTGCCGCTGAGCGAAACAGCGCTTGCCGCGTTCCTTGATGTGGGGCAGATCCCGGCCAGCGCGCTGGAGCGTGCCGGCCTGTTCGCCGCAGCGCTGTGCCAAGGGCGCGCCCATCACAGCGCCGCGCTGACCCGCCTGATCGACCAGGCCTGCGCGCTGTTTGCCGCGCAGCCCGATGATGCCGATGCCCAGTTCAAGGCCCTGGCCGCCGGCATGCCTGGCCAGCTCAACGACGCGTTGCAGGCCTTGGCTGCACAGAGCGTGGTGCTGGGCCCGGACGCGGTGGTGGCCGAGTTCTGCCGGATGTCTCCGACGGACTACCCGGTGGATCCGTTCCAGGCGGCCTGCCGCACCACGCTGGAGCCGCACACCATCCGTTTCTATACCGACGCCGCCGGTGAAGAACCCGATGACGTCGGGATCGACGTTGCGCAGGCCCCGGCCTATGTCGAGCGCACCCACGATTACACCGCCGAGCAGGCCCGTGCACTGCGCGCGATCGTGGCCAACGATGACGAACACATCGATCTGGACGCCTACGCAGGCGCGGGCAAGACCCACCTGATCCTGCAGCTGCTGGACAGCGCGACCCGGCGCTACACCTACATCGCGCCACGTCCCAGCCAGGTGCAGGCCTTCCGGCGCCGGCTGAGTGGCGCGCTGCCGATCGAGGTCCTGTCGCAGATCAGCTTCGCCAACCAGATCGCCGGCGCCGCGTTCCGCCAGGGCATTCTGGGCACCGCGTTCCGCCCGACCTTCCAGATCAGCAAGGCCTCGTTCCGCGACATCGCCCAGCGCATCGGCCTGCAGCCGATCGGCAACCATGCCCCCACCAGCGTGCTGCGCGTGGCCTTCGACGGCATCGCCGCCTGGTGCCGGTCGCCGGCCGAGCGGCTGGAGCCGCGCCACTTCGTCCGCGCGTTGCCGTGGGCGATGATCGATGCCGGCCCCTACATCGCCGCCGCCGAGCACGTGTGGCGCTGCATGTTCGACCCGGCCGTGCAGAAGACCACCCTGCTCAGCCTCAACGTCGACCATATCGGCAAGTGGCTGGCCCTGCACGGTGCGCGCATTCCCACCCTGTGGGGCACGCTGCTGATCGATGAAGGCCACGACATGAGCCCGGCCTGGAAAGGCCTGTTGTCCGGCTACGAAGGGTCGGTGATTAGCCTGGGCGACCCCAATCAGCGCCTGGTGGGACGTGCGCCGCGCTTTGCCACCGGCATGAAGCTGGAGATCGCCCAGTCCGTGCGCCAGGGCCGGCTGGTGGAGCACCTGGTCAACGAGACCATGGCGCTGGACGCCACCGGCTTCTTCGACGGGCCGTTCGAAGGCTCGGCCGACCAGCCCACGCTGACCCGGACCTACACCAGCTGGGACGAGGTTCCCGGCAATGGTGCGCGCGTCTACGGCAACCCATGGCGGCTGCTGGAAGAAGCCCAGCGCCTGGCTGCCGCCGGCGTCCCGTTCGGCATTCATCCGGACACGCTGACCAGCGTGGGCCGCGATGTGAACCGCGGCGAAGAGGCCTACCGCGAAATGACCTCGCATGGCGGCAGCAGCCAGCGCTGGGAAGCGCTGCTGGCCGAATGCAGCGAGCAGGACATGCCGCAGATCCCGCGCATGTTCATGCGCGGCTACAACCGCGACCGCTTCATCGAACTTGGCCAGCGCCTGGCCGAGTTCCACGACGCCACGCTGCAACTGCTGCTGGTGGAGCATGCCAAGAACACCGAGTTCGCGGTGGTGGCCATGTCGATGTGCTGCTTCCGCACCGGCTTCGGCCGGGGCTACGCGCACAACCCGGTGCGTGCGGCATACACGGCGATGACGCGCGGCACCCAGCAGCTGTGGCTGCCGGTCGGCGCGCTGGACGAACTGGGCCAGAGCATCGCCCGCTTCCAGGCCAACCGCACCGACTACCGCCGCAGCAAGCTCACCCGGCGCTAGCGCCGCCCACGGTGCGGGCGGGCGCGCTCAGATCCAGCGCTGGTCCAGCAGCTCGCGCTTGATGTACGCATAGAACACCGGCGCGGCCACCAACCCGGGCAGGCCGAACGCTGCTTCCATCACCAGCATCGCCAGCAGCAGCTCCCAGGCCCGTGCCTGGATCTCGCCGCCGACGATGCGTGCGTTGAGGAAGTACTCCAGCTTGTGGATCACCACCAGGTACAGCAGCGCGGCCATCGCTACGTAGAACGACACCGACAGCGCCACGATGGTGATGATGGTGTTGGAGATGATGTTGCCCACCACCGGCAACAGACCGGCCAGGAAGGTGATCAGCACCAACGTCTTGGACAGCGGCACGTGCACCCCGAACAGCGGCAGCACGCCGAGCAGGAAGATCGCGGTGAACAGCGTGTTGAGCAGGGAAATCTTGACCTGTGCGAACACCACCTGGCGGAACGCGGTGGCCAGCCGCGAGGTGCGGCCGATCAGTTCCTGCGCCAGTGGGCCCATCTTCGGCAGCGGCAGTTCGTCGTAGAGCGCGATCATCGCGCCCAGCACCATGCCGATCAGCACCCGCACGCTCACCTGCACCACCGACGTGCCGGCCACGCCCAGCTGGCGCTGGTGTTCGGCGGCCCAGTCGTTCAGTGCGGCGCGCAGCGCGGTGAGGTCTTCGGGAATGTAGGGCTGCAGCAGCGCCGGCACCTGGTGGCGCGAGGTATTGAGGATGTCCATCAGCCGCGCCAACAGCACGTCCGGGCCGCCAGTCTCGTTGCGGAAGAACGCCGCGATGCCGATGCCGGCCAACACCAGCACGCCGATGATCACCGCCGCCAGTACGATCACCGCGATCGCCCGCGCCCGCCCCGGCCGCAGCCGCCCTTCCACTACCGAGGCCAGCACATGGGTCAGCTGGAACACCAGCAGGCCCGACAGCAGCGTCACCACCAGGCCCAGTTTCAAGGCCAGCCACATGCCCAGCAGCATCAGCAGCCACGCGGCGATGCGGGCGGTGGGGGGCCTGGGTAACGTGGGGATTACAAGGGACATGGGGGAGCATCCGGCGGGGTCGGCCCATGGTAGTGGATGCCGATGGCAGGGCGGGTGACCTGCACGTGACCACCATCCGGCGTGCGCAGCGCGCTTGGCCCGCCCAGGGCCAAGGCTACCTGCGGGGTGGTCACCCGGTGCGCTTCGTCCGTCGTTGGCCGACCAGCGCGATTGCACCGCCGATCGCCAGGTAGAACACGGCCGTCAACACGCGTCCCGCAGGCTGCACGACGAACATCACCTCGCTGTCGGCACGGAAGAACGGTGCGCCGATCCACGCCGCGAGCGGAAGGTGGTACAGCTGATGGAGCGCGAACAACGCCAGGTTGTCCGCCCGCGCCAATAGCCACGGCAGGGCGATCCAACCCAGCAGCAGGCTCCCTCCAAGCGCGGCGCTGCCTCGCTTCACGCTACTCGCGGCCGCGTCCGCTTGCGGTTGCGAAGGAATACCCCGAGGCACGCGCCCGCGATACCGGCCAGAACCGATGCGGCAATGTTCACTGCGTTCACCGAGAGAATTTCGAGGACCCAACCGCCGCCCGTGGATGTATTTAGGTGGTAGATCGCCAATGCCCAGAAGGCCGCGTACGTCACGCCGACCACCACGGCGAAACCATAGCGCCTGGAAATCAAGCCGCCCACCAATGCGAACAGCAGTCCGGATTCGCACGCGACGATGTCCGCCACGCCGAATTCGAACCGGCCCTTGGCCACTATCGCAATCTGCAGAAAATACGCGGCCGCCAGTGACAGGGCCAGCAGGGTCAGGAATGCAGCACCCTGTCGTGTCATCTCTCCGCTCCTCTCCATGGGATTGCACACCGTTCCGTAGTGGCTGTTCCAGCGATCTTATCGTGCCGCTCTCGCCCTACGGTAGCTGCACGTGGCGCAGGTCGCGACAGCAGCCACCCTTGGGGTGGCTCTTCCGCGGCGGTGCCCCTGCCATTACCTGCATCCGGGCGCAGCCGTCGAGCCCCGCACCATCAGGCTGAAATCCAGCGTCTGCTGAAGCGGCACATCGACTCGTTCGATGATGGCAAGCAGCAGGTGGACCGCGCGGGCACCGATCTCCCGCATCGGTTGCCGGATGGTCGTCAACGGGGGCGTGAGGTAACGCGACGACGCCAGGTCGTCGAAGCCGACGACGGACAGGCCATCGGGCACGCCGATGCCCAGATCCCGGCAGGCCGCCAGCACGCCCAGCGCCATCTGGTCGCTGAAGCAGAACACCGCCGTCGGCACCGACGCGCGGGCCAGCAGTTCCATCCCGGCCGCATGACCGGATTCCACCGAGAAGTCACCCGGCACAACGCTCAGGTGACGCAGGCGACCGCGCGCCTTGCCGGCGGCCCGAACCCCTTCCAGTCGCTGCTGGTGCAGGGGATTGTCCGGCGGCCCGCCGACCACGGCGATGCGCTCGTGTCCCAGCCCGTACAGGTGGTCCATCACCGCGCGCGCGGCGGCCGCGTTGTCGATGTGGACGCTGGGGATGCCCAGCGCCGGATCGAACTCGCAGCCGTTGACCACCGGCGCGGCACTGCCCTGCTGCTGGACGATGTCACGTGCCGTGGGCGGGAGGCGATGCCCCAGCACGATCAGACCATCGGCCTCGTTGCGCCGGAGCATCTGCGCGTAGCGCTCCTCGCGCTCGGGCAGGTTCTGGGTATCGCCCAGCAGCACGGCGTAGCCAACGGCCTGCGCCGCGTCCTCCGCGCCCTGCAGGATCTGGGCGAAGAACGGATTGGCGATGTCCGGCACGGTGACCAGGATCTTGCCGCTGCGCTGGGTCTTGAGCGTTCTGGCCACCGTGTTGGGGACATAGCCCAGCGCGGCGGCCGCCTGCTCGATGCGCGCGCGCGTGGCCGGCAGCACTTTCTCCGGTCGGGACAGCGCCCGCGACACCGTGCCTGCCGAGACGCCGACGTGCTTTGCAATATCGTAGATGGTGGCCATGGCGTTACCTCTTCCTTCCGCTGTGCAGTGCACAACGCGTCTTTCGAATGCCGCTGCTAGGATAATGCAATCGATTGCATCGAAGGCGAATCCTCTTGAAAACGCTCAAGGGTCCAGCGCTGTTCCTGGCGCAGTTCATCGGCGACACACCTCCTTTTGATCGGCTGGACACGCTGGCCGGCTGGGCCGCAGGGCTGGGCTATTCTGGCGTACAAATACCGACCAGCGCGCCCCACCTGTTCGATCTGGCCGAGGCGGCGCGCAGCCAGGCGTACTGCGACGACGTCGCCGGCATGCTGGCCGGGCATGGCCTGCAGATCACCGAGCTGTCCACCCACCTGCAGGGGCAGCTGGTTGCCGTGCATCCCGCCTACGACAGCCTGTTCGACGGCTTCGCGCCGCCGGACACGCGCGGCAATCCGACCGCCCGCCAAGCCTGGGCGGTGGACCAGCTGCTGCTGGCGGCCAAGGCCAGCCAGCGTTTGGGGCTGACGGCGCATGCCACGTTCTCCGGCGCACTGGCCTGGCCCTATTTCTATCCCTGGCCGCAACGTCCGCTTGGGCTGGTGGAGGAAGCCTTCGCCGAACTCGGCCGCCGCTGGCGCCCCATCCTGGACGCCTTCGACGCCTGCGGCGTGGACCTGTGCTTCGAGATTCATCCGGGCGAGGACCTGCATGACGGCGCGACCTTCGAGCGCTTCCTGGACGTGGTGGACCATCACCCCCGCGCAAAGATCCTGTACGACCCCAGCCACCTGCTGCTGCAGCAGATGGACTACCTCGGCTTCATCGACCGCTACCACGCGCGCATCGGCATCTTCCACGTCAAGGACGCGGAGTATCACGCCAGCGCGCGCAGTGGCGTGTATGGCGGTTACCAGGACTGGATCGATCGTCCGGGCCGGTTCCGCTCGCTCGGTGATGGGCAGATCGACTTCAAGGCGATCTTCTCGAAATTCGCGCAGTACGACTTCCCCGGCTGGGCGGTGCTGGAATGGGAGTGCTGCCTGAAGCACCCGGAGGACGGCGCGCGAGAGGGAGCGGCCTTCATCCGCGACCACATCATCCGCGTGACCGAGCGCGCCTTCGACGACTTTGCCGACAGCGGCACCGATCCTGGATCACTGCGCCGCATGCTGGGGATCTGAGCCATCACTGCCTGGGAGGGCAAGCCATGACGCACACCATGTCGCGCTTGGGCGCGATGATGTTTCTGCAGTTCTTCATCTGGGGCGCGTGGTTCGTGACCCTGGGGACGTACCTGGTGCAGGGGCCGCTACAGGCCAGCGCGAGCCAGGTGGCGACGGCCTTCCTCAGCCAGTCCATCGGTGCCATCGTCGCGCCGTTCCTGGTTGGCCTGATCGCCGACCGCTACTTCGCGGCGCAGCGCATCCTCGCGGTGCTGCACCTGGCCGGTGCGCTGCTGATGTGGCTGGCGTCCACGGCAACCACCTTCAACATCTTCTTCGCCTGCGTCATGGGCTACATGCTGCTGTTCATGCCGACGCTGGCATTGGCCAACAGCGTGGCGATGCGGCACATGCAATCGCCTGAGAAGCAATTCCCGCTGGTGCGGGTGGCCGGCAGCGTCGGCTGGATCGTGGCGGGCGTGCTGATCGGCTGGCTGGGCTGGGAACAGGCACACCGGCTGGAGCTGACGTTCCAGATGGCGGCGATGGCGTCGCTGGGCCTGGGCCTGTATGCGTTCACCCTGCCGCACACGCCGCCACTGGCGCAACAGCGCGATGCCGGCCTGGGGCAGATCCTGGGGCTGGATTCGCTGCGGCTGCTGAAGTCGCGCGCCTACCTGGTGTTCTTCCTGTCCTCCATCGCCATCTGCGTCCCGCTGGCGTTCTACTACAATTTCACCAATCCCTACCTCAACGATCTGGGCGTGCGCAGCGCCGCCGGCCTGCAATCGCTGGGCCAGGTGTCCGAGGTCCTGTTGATGCTGGCCATGCCGTTCCTGTTCGTGCGGCTGGGAGTCAAGACGATGCTGGCGGTGGGCATGGCCGCGTGGGTGGTGCGCTACGTCCTGTTTGCCTTTGGCGATGCAGGCGGCGGCTTCTCCCTGCTGGTGATCGGCATCGTGCTGCACGGCATCTGCTACGACTTCTTCTTCGTTACCGGGCAGATCTATACCGATGCGCATGCCGGCCCCGCCGCGCGCAGCAGCGCGCAGGGCTTCATCACCCTGGCCACCTACGGCGTGGGCATGTTGATCGGCACGTTCCTGTCCGGCGCGGTGGTGGAGCACTACACCACGGCGGCGGGCCCGGACTGGCAGAAGATCTGGCTGTTCCCGGCAGGTGTCGCGCTGGTCGTGTTGATCGCCTTCCTGCTGCTGTTCCGCGACCGGCCGGTGGTCGCGGCCGCACCGTCCACCCCCTGAGGAGCCCACCCGATGCCCAAGCTTGGAATTGCCATCGTCGGTACCGGCATGATCGGCGCCGTGCACCGTCGCGCGGCGCTGCTGGCCGGTGCGGAGATCCGGGGCGTGGCCGCCTCGTCACCGCAACGCGCACACGAGGTGGCGCAGGCGTGGGGCGTGCCGCGTGCGTATCGGGACATCGAGGACGTGGTCGCCGATCCACAGGTGCAGGTGGTGCACGTCTGCACGCCCAACCATCTGCACCGCGGCATGGCGCAGGCGGCGCTGGAAGCGGGCAAGCACGTGATCTGCGAGAAGCCGCTGGCGACGACGCTGGAAGACGCCCAGGCCCTGGCTGCACTGGCCGCCTCGAACGCGTTGGTCGCCACGGTGCCCTTCGTCTACCGCTACCACCCGGTGATCCGCGAGGCCCGCGCCCGCATCGCGCAGGGTGAACTGGGGCCGCTGCACCTCATCCATGGCAGCTACCTGCAGGACTGGCTGCTGGACCCGGCCAGCAACAACTGGCGCGTGGACCCGGCGCTGGGCGGCGCGTCGCGCGTGTTCGCCGACATCGGCTCGCACTGGTGCGACCTGGTGGAATGGGTCAGCGGCGAGCGCTTCGCCGAGGTCAGCGCGGCGTTCGCCACGGTGATCGCCGAACGCAGCACCGACACCGGGCAGAGCTTCACCACGGCGGTGGCCGGCGGCGCGATGCAGGCGGTTGCGAGCGAGGACGTGGCGGCGGCGATGTTCAAGACCGGCGCAGGCACGCTGGCATCACTGACGGTCAGCCAGGTATCGGCCGGACGCCACAATCGCCTCTGGTTCGAGATCGATGGCGCCAGGGCCAGCGTGGCGTTCAACCAGGAAGACGCGGAGCGGCTATGGGTCGGCCGTCCCGACCAGCGCGAGGAAATATTCGTCCGTGGGCCAGGCGCCGGCAGTGCCGAACAACGCCGGCTGTCGGTGTTGCCCGCTGGGCATGCGCAGGGTTACGGACAGTGTTTCGAGGCGTTTGTCGCCGACACCTATCGCGCCATTGAAGGCGAGCAGCCGCAAGGTCTGCCCACCTTCGAAGACGGCGTGCGCTCGGCGCTGATCGTCGACCGCGTCATTGCATCGGCCAGGACACGCGCCTGGACCACCATCGGCTGAATCACGGGAGATCGTTTGATGAACACCTCTGTTCGCAGAACTGCAACCCTCGCCCTGCTGCTGCTCGCGGCCCTGCCCGCCTTCGCACACGACATCGTTACCCCGCATAAGCCCATCGCGGTGCAGATGTACTCACTGCGCAACGCCGGCTCGCTCGACCAGCAGTTGAAGATCGTCCATGACGCGGGCGTGGGTGCGGTGGAGACCGTGGGCACGCAGGGGGTCAGTGCCACCGAACTCAAGCAGCTGCTGGACCGGTACGCAATCAAGGCGATTTCGTCGCACGTGCCCCTGGCCGAGCTGCGCAGCGACCTGGCCGGCGTGGTGGCCTTCAACCGGGCGATCGGCAACACCACACTGGTGGTGCCTTACCTGGACGCGAAGGATCGGCCGACAGACGCCGCGGGCTGGACCGCACTGGGCCAGGAACTGGGCCGGATCGCGAAACAGGTACGGGCCGAGGGCATGCACCTGGCCTACCACAATCACGACTTCGAGCTGGTCGACTTCAATGGCAGGACCGGCCTGGACCTGCTGTTCGCCGCGGCCGGGCCTGACCTGCAGACCGAGCTGGACCTTGCCTGGGTGGCGCGCGCCGGCTACGACCCGGCGGTGATGCTGGGCAAGTTCCGCGGCCGGCTGTTCGCCGTCCATGCCAAGGACAATGCGCCCAAGGGCCAGGCCGAAGACGAAGGCGGTTTCGCAGCGGTCGGCCAGGGCGTGCTCGACTGGAACGCGATCCTGCCGGCGGCGGCGGGTGCCGGTGTGCAGTGGTACATCGTCGAGCACGACCAACCCCGTGATCCTGCCAAGGTGATCAAGACCGGTGCCGATTACCTGCGCAACCACCTGACCGTCAGCCTGCCCGCCCGCGCACCGCGCTAGCCCGCAAAGGAGCCCTGCTTGAAAACGACCCTGATACTGACGCTGACCCTGTGGGCGGCAACACATGCGCCGGCGGCGTGGTCCAAGGACGACCCTGCTGCGGGCGCGAAGCTGTACGCGAGCAACTGCACGGCCTGCCATGGCGCGGATCGTGCGGGCATGCCCGGCGCGTTCCCCGCGCTGACCGATATCGGCAAGCGCATGACGCCGGTGCAGATCAAGGAGAAGATCAGCAAGGGTGGCGGGCTGATGCCGCCCTTCTCCCACCTGTCACAGCAGGAGATCGACGACATCAGCAGTTACCTGGCGAAGTAGCGGGCCGGCACTGGCGCCGGCCCTGCGCCGTCAGAGTTCGCGTACCCAGATGTTGCGGTAGCTGACCTTGGCATCGTGCTCCTGCAGGTAGAGCGGCGCGCACCCGTGTGGCGCGTACGACGGTGCGCCGATGTACTCGGTCTTGCCCGAGAGAACCGTGTCGTCCTGCACCAGGACACCGTTGTGCAGCACGGTGATGCGCGCGGGCGAGATGAGCCCGCCGCCCGGCGAGAAGCGCGGCGCCTTCCAGAGGATGTCGTAGGCCTGCCACTGGCCCGGCGCACGCGAGGCATTCACCCGTGGCATGGCCTGCTTGTAGATCGCGCCGGCCTGGCCATTGGCGTAGGTCGGGTTGTTGTAGCTGTCCAGCACCTGCAGCTCGTAGAGCTCCTGCAGGAAGATGCCGCTGTTGCCCCGGTTCTGACCGTCGAACCCCTTCGTATCGGTGGGCGTGCGCCACTCGACATGCAGCTGGATGTCGCAGAAGCGCTGCCGGGTGCGGATGCCCTTGCTACCCGGCACCACCGTGAGCGCGCCGTCGGCCACGCGCCAAGGCACGCGCCCGCCCTGCTCCGCCTCCCAGGCAGACACATCCTTGCCGTCGAACAGCACGATCGCATCGGAAGGCGCCTTGCCCGGCGGCGCGGACACTACAGCGGGCACGGGCGTCCACACCTCGGTCCTGGCTGGATCGCGCGCGGGGTCGGTATCGGACTGCGCAAACACAGACGCGGTGGCCAGCAGCCCCGCTGCGACGTGGAGAGACCTGATCAACGGGGTACGGTTCATCAGCTGGTCCCCCAGGCGGGCGTGCCAGGCACATAGGCCAGCTCGCCGTCGTAGCGAGCCGGTACGGCGACGTAGCGCAGCACCTCGGTCGCGCCGACCTTCGAGGTGAAGAAGCCGAAGATGGCGAGCTGCTTGATCATGGTGAAGTAGTGCGGCATCCGTTCTCCTTCCTCGGCGGTGCCGGTCTCGGTCACGTCGACCGCGTGTTTCCGGGCCTCTGCATCCAGCGCGCGCAGGAGTTCGGTGCGGGCCTGCGGCGCAAGCGCAACGAACCGGCCGCCGGCGCGCTTGTCGATATCGGCCAGGCCGGCCCGGAACGTCGCCTGCTGCCGGGCCGTGTAGCAGTCGGCGACGAACCGCGCCATGAACAGACCGGCCCCGGCGTCCTTCGCCCCCGGCGTTGCCGTGCGCGGCAGGATGGTTTCGGCGATCTCATCCAGCGTGCCCACATCCGCGTCGGAGAACGGCGTCTTCGCCCCTGCGGCGGGCGCCTGCCCCTGGGCGAGCGCGGGCAGGCCGATCATGGCCGCACCGGTGGCGGCGACGATCATCTTCAGCAGTTCGCGGCGATCCATCAGAGGTTCCCCGCTTTCAGCTCGCGCACGGCGTGGTCGGCAGCGCGCGCGGTGAGTGCCATGTAGGTCAGTGAAGGATTCACGCAGGCGCTGGAGGTCATGCAGGCACCGTCGGTGACATAGACGTTGGGCGCATCCCAGACCTGGTTGTGCTGGTTCAGTACGGAGGTTCTGCGGTCACGGCCCATGCGCGCGGTCCCCATTTCGTGGATGCCCTTGCCCGGGGCGTAGTCGTTGTCGTGCATCTCCACGTCCTTCACACCGGCAGCCTCCAGCATCTCGGCAGCATCGGCGGCCATGTCCTTGCGCATCGCCTTTTCGTTCGCGCGCATGGACACATCCATCGCCAACACCGGCAGGCCCCACTTGTCCTTGCGCTCGGCGTCCAGGCGGATCGTATTGTCGTGGTGCGGCAGCATTTCGCCGAAGCCGGTCATGCCGATGCGCCAGTCACCGGGGACAGTCAGCGCCTCCTTCAAATCGGCCCCGATGTTGAGTTCGGCGATCTCGCGTGACCACCCGCTGCGGCTGGCACCGCCCTGGTAGCCGAACCCGCGCAGGTAACCGCGCTTGTCCGCAGCGACGTTGCGGAAACGGGGAATGTAGAAGCCGCAGGGGCGACGGCCGAAGTAATACTTGTCTTCATATCCTTCGACCCGGCCGGAGGCGCCCGCGCCGAAATGATGGTCCATCACGTTGTGCCCGAGTTCGCCGGACGACGAGCCCAGACCACCGTCCCAGACATCGGTCGCCGAATTCATCAGCAGCCAGGTCGAGTTGAAGGACGACGCATTGAGGAAGATGACCTTGGCTG
The DNA here is from genome assembly GCF_009832905.1 of Stenotrophomonas sp. 364. NCBI lineage: Bacteria > Pseudomonadati > Pseudomonadota > Gammaproteobacteria > Lysobacterales > Lysobacteraceae > Stenotrophomonas > Stenotrophomonas sp. 364. Next base: position 805,037 of record NZ_CP047135.1, on the reverse strand, counting down.
TGTACTGATAGGTCTGGCCCGTCTCGGCGTCGATGATCTCTACACCGCGCGCACGCTTGCGGTCCTTGTCATAGAGCACTTCCTTGACGATCGAGAACGGCCGCAATGTAAGGTTGCCGGTCTTCATCGCCGCCGGCAGCGTCGCCGATTGTGTCGAGAAATAGGCGCCAAAGGGGCAGCCCAGGATGCACTTGTTGCGGTACTGGCAGTTGACCCGGCCCTGTTCGGGCATGGGCTGGGTGATGTTGGCGGTGCGCGAGTGGATCATATGGCGTGTTCCGCCAAACGCTTTCCTGATCCGCGCAGCCACGTCCTTCTCGACGATGTTCAACGGGATCGGCGGCAGGAATTCGCCATCGGGCAGCACATCCAGCCCCTCCCGGGTGCCTGCGATGCCCGCGAACTTCTCCGCATGGTCGTACCACGGTGCGATGTCGGCATACCGGATCGGCCAATCCGTGGCGATGCCGTCTTTGAGGTTCGCCTCGAAATCCAGGTCGGAGAAGCGATAGCTCTGCCGCCCCCACATCAGTGATCGCCCGCCCACGTGATAGCCGCGGAACCAATCGAATCGCTTGGTCTCGGTGTAAGGCGATTCCTTCTCGTTGGCCCACATGCCTTCAAGGTTCTCGGCCAGACCGTAGTCGCGCATCAACACCGGATAGTCAGCCTTCATCGCCTGGGTGGGCCGGTTGCGGTGCGGGAAATCCCACGCCTCCTTCATCGCGTTGACGTAGTCCTTGACGTGCTCGATGTTGCGACCGCGTTCCAGCATCAGGACCTTGAGGCCCTTCTCGGTCAGTTCCTTTGCCGCCCAACCGCCGCTGATGCCGGAGCCAACAACGATTGCGTCGTAGTGATTGTCTGCCATGGGTTCTACTTCACCTGGGTGGATAGCGTTTCAGACATCGCAGAGGCGGATGGCCTCGCGCAGCGAGCCGACGGGATCGGGCGCGGCAGGCATGAACTCCTGCGCCAGATACCCATCGAAACCGGTGTCGCGGATCGCGCGACAGATGGCGGGATAGTGGAGCTCCTGCTGGTCGCCGATCTCGTGTCGGCCAGGCACGCCCGCGGTGTGGTAGTGCTTGAAGTACGCGTGATGCCTGCCAATGGTGGCGATGATGTCGCCCTCCATGATCTGCATGTGGTAGATGTCGTACAGCAGGCCGAAATGCTCCGAGCCGAGCCGTCGGCACAGCTCGACGCCCCATGCGGAGTGGTCGCACAGGTAGTCGGGATGATCGACTCTGGAGTTCAGCAGCTCCATCACCAGCACCACGCCGCGCCGCTCGGCATGCCCGAGGATGCGTTTGAGCCCTGCCTCGGCATGGGCCATGCCCTCCTGGGGGTCCATGCCGTTGCGGTTGCCGGAGAAACAGATGAGGTTGCGATAGCCGGCATCGGCCACCAGGTCGATGTGCCGCGTGTAACGCTCGACCAGCTGATCGTGGAATTGGCGGCCGGCAAAGCCCTGGGTCAGGCCCAGCTCCGCGCCGTTGCACATCGCGCTGTACACGCCATGGGCCTTCAGCGTGGGCCAGTCCTCCGGACCCACCAGATCGATGGCGGCAAACCCGATGCCCTTCACCGTCTGGCAGAGCTGGGCGATCGATTGTTGCGGGAAGGTCCAGCGGGCGACGGAATGCTTCAAGTTGCCCTTGAGCGGTGCGGTGGCTGCAAACGCGGGCAGAACGCCCGCCGCCCCCAGCCCAACGCTCCCGGCCACCGCCATGCGCAGCGCATCGCGCCGTGTGAGCCCCGGGGCCGGGCCTGGTCCGATCGAATGGATAGGCATCCACTTTCCGGCCTCCCAACCGGTATCACACGCTGACGATTCGGTTTAATGCAATCGATTGCACCATAGAGGAGCGGGTCTTTTTTTTGCAAGACGCAGTGCACTAAAACCGATGCTGCAGAGCACAAGGGCCATGTACGTTTGGCTCGACCTTGGGGCTTACGTTCGTCTCATCGGGCGCTGGGAGAAGCCGACCAACGGTCGGCTCTACCGGTGTGCGAACAGGCACGAAGGTGATGATGCTCTGCGTGCCCTTCGCGCTACTGTTCGGCCTTCATTGCCCGAGTTGCCTCGAGAATGAGCTTCTGTGCCGACGGATTGGCCTTGCTTGCGTTGGAACGCCTGGCCGCCCCCAAGGCATCGACCAACATTGCATGTCGCTTCGCCGGGTCGTTCTCACGCCTCGCGGCGGTCAATGTGCTCGCCGCGTAGTAATTCAGTTGCTGCGAATCGCCAAGCTCCCGCGCCACTGCCTTCCACTTCGCCGCATCCTGGTCGCTCCCCGAAAGGGCCTCGTAATGGTCGATCAGCCGCTTCACGGCTGCGACATCCCCTTGGTTGGCGGCCACCTCGACGGTCGCTCGCTCTTCGTCAGGAATCACGAAGGCATCGCTCGGACTTCGTTGTTCACTGGCGTTCGGGCCGCGCAGCTCGCCGCTGCAACCGGCCGTCGCAAGGGCGACAACGACAAGGGTGACCACGGACATTCCTGGTTTCATCGAGGCTCCGGCGATTTCGGCTGGAAGGGAGAATACTGACCAGGGTTGGCGTAGCCGGGATTTTTGCCGCCCCCGCCAACTCTGGGCATAGGTCCGGTCATACCCCACGCCGCAGCGAGCGCGGGGCCATGCTTACTGACGAGGACGACACGTTCATTGAATCGGGACCACCATGCGCATAACGGGTGGGAATCCCTGGACGGTCCGGATCTACCCTTGTCCCGCTGTGAGTAATGGGATCAACGTACCCAGTGATCCGGATCTCACTGGAGAGGCCCAACGGGTCCCGGAAGCTGAGTGGATTACTGCCTACGCATGCGCAAGTCATGTATGCGTGACTATGCCTGACTTTCTTTCCAGGCAAAAAAGCACAAAAAAAGGAGCCCCACGAATGGGGCTCCTGTCGGATCTTTATCGACGCTTACAACCCCGTGTTCTTAGAACGGGATGTCGTCATCGGCGAAGTCGTCCATCGGCGGCGCCGACTGCTGCGGCTGCTGCTGGGGGCGCTGCTGGCCGTAACCACCGCCCTGCCCGCCCTGGCGCTGACCGCCGCCACCGTATTCCTGGCGCGGGGCCTGCTGGCGCTGCGGGCGCTCGCCGCCGCCGTAGTTGCCACCGGCACCGGCGCCTGCACCGCCACCACCGCCGCCTTCACCGCGGCCGCCCAGCATCTGCATTTCGTCGGCGATGATGTCGGTGGAGTACTTCTCCACGCCGTCCTGGCCGGTGTACTTGTCGTACCGCAGGCTGCCTTCGACGTAGACCGAGCTGCCCTTGCGCAGGTATTCGCCGGCGATTTCACCGAGCTTGCCGAAGAACACCACGCGGTGCCATTCGGTACGCTCCTGCTGGTTGCCATCCTTGTCCTTGCGGACGCTGGTGGTGGCCAGGCTGATGCGGGTGATCGCCATGCCGCCTTGGGTGTACTTCACGTCCGGGTCGTTGCCGAGGTTGCCGACCAGGATGACTTTATTGATGCCGCGCGCCATAGGGTTGCTCTTCCGTTGTCCGAGGGCAGGCCGCAGTCATAACACAGCGCCGTGCGGGCTGCAGATACGCAGGGCCACCCACGGGAGAATGGGGTGGGGTCCAGAATGCCCCATCTTACCATCGCCGCCCCGCCCGCCCCCGTCAGGATTCCGGCCAGAACCCGTCGGATTCCCCCGCAGCCCATGGGAGGCAAGGCCCGCGCCGGTTCAGCCGGCCGGCCCGCCGGCCACCCGGCCACCCGGCCACGCCCGCGCGGTGCATGGCATCATGCAGGTCGTCGTTCCCGCCGTTCCCAGCAATGACCATCCGCGGCAAAGCCACCTCCCTGGACATCGCCCACCTGGCCGGGGTGTCGCAGCCCACCGTCTCGCGTGCCTTGCGCGGCAGCCCGATGGTCAATCCGGAAACCCGCGAGCGCATCCTGCGCATCGCCCGGGAGCTGAACTACAAGGTCGACAAGAACGCCTCCAGCCTGCGCCTGCGCAATGCCGGCACGCTGGCCCTGCTGTTCTTCGAAGACCCCACCAACGACGACTCGCTGATCAACCCGTTCTTCCACGCCATGCTGGGCTCGATCACCCGCGCCTGCGCGCAGCGCGGCTACGACCTGCTGGTGTCCTTCCAGCAGCTGTCCACCGACTGGCAGGCCGACTACGAAGACAGCAACAAGGCCGACGGCATCATCCTGCTCGGCTATGGCGATTACCACGAGTCGCGCGAGCGGCTGCAACGTCTGGTTGAACAGGGCACCCACTTCGTGCGCTGGGGCGCGGCCCTGCCCGACCAGCCAGGGGTGTCGATCGGCAGCGACAACTTCCAGGGTGGGTTCGACATCACCGCGCACCTGCTCGACCAGGGCTGCCAGCGCATCGCCTTCATCGGCCACGCGTCCAGCCACTATCCCGAGTTCGAGGAGCGCTACCGTGGCCACGTGGCGGCGATGGCGGTACGCGGCATCCGTGCCGAACCGGGTCTGCAGCACGACGCGATCACCACCGAGCAGGACGGGTTCGATGCCTGCCAGACGTTGCTGGCGCGGGGCGAGACGTTGGATGGCGTGTTCGCGGCCAGCGACCTGATCGCCATCGGCGCCATGCGCGCACTGCGCGAGCACGGGCTGCGCGTGCCGCAGGATGTGGCGCTGGCCGGCTTCGACGATATCCCGCTGGCCGCATCGGTGTCGCCGCCGCTCACCACCGTGCAGCAGGACACCAAACAGGCCGGGCAGCTGCTGGTGGAAAAGCTGCTGGCGCTGATCAGCGGCGCGCCGGTGGACGGGCAGACCATTCCGGTGAAGCAGGTGCTGCGCGAGTCGTCACGGCGGCGTTGAGCGCGGCCACGTTTCTATCCGTGCCGCGCCGTAGCAGGCCGCCAGCGGCAGCCGTGGCAGCGGCCACCTCCATCGCCTTGGCGACACGCGTACCAACCCAGCGATGATGGCCGCGCGCCAGCCGCTGCCCGGTGCGTCCGTCCGGCAGCCGCCAGGGCAGCTGTTCGGCCATTGCCTCCGGTCCGATGTCCACACTGCTGCCATCGGCCATGCGATAACTGCCGACCGCGCACTGCGCGGCGGTTGCGACATCGGGCACCGGCGCAGTGCTGGCCGGTGCACTGCTTTCCAGCACCGCCAATACCTGGCGCCCGCGCAGGGTCGTGCGGGTCAGATGGAGGTGGATCGGCATGGCACGCTCCTGCAGTGAAGGCCCCAGCCTGCCTGCCCTGCAGGCCAGGTGCCCGCGTCATGCGATGAAACCGATCTGTCCGCGATGAAGCCCATCGTGCCGGGAGCAGGTGCGCGCCGCTCCCGACCGCACCCATGACTTACGGCGGATGTGGCCGGGCGGCTTTGCCGGGATAAGTCGTTCACCATTCAGGGAAGGTGTCCGACGCATGCTGCAGATCCGCTCGCTGTCCAAGACCTACGCCAACGGCGTGCACGCACTCAACGGCGTCACCCTCGACATTCCCCGCGGCATGTTCGGGCTGCTCGGCCCCAACGGCGCTGGCAAGTCATCGTTGATGCGCACGCTGTCCACGCTGCAGGAAGCCGACAGCGGCAGCGTGACCCTGGAGATTCCCGGCGAGCCGGTCATCGACGTGCTGCGCGACAAGGACGCGGTGCGCCGCCGCCTGGGCTACCTGCCGCAGGATTTCGGGGTGTACCCCAAGGTCAGTGCATTGGATCTGCTGGACCACTTCGCCGTGCTCAAGGGCATTACCCACAAGGCGCAGCGCCGCGAGGTGGTGGACGGACTGCTGCAGCAGGTGAACCTGTGGGATGCCCGCAAGCGCAAGCTGGGCACGTATTCGGGCGGCATGCGCCAGCGCTTCGGCATCGCCCAGGCCTTGCTCGGCGACCCGCGACTGGTGATCGTCGACGAGCCCACCGCCGGGCTGGACCCGGAAGAGCGCAACCGGTTCCTCAACCTGCTGGCCGCCATCGGCGAGAACGTGGCGGTGATCCTGTCCACCCATATCGTCGAGGACGTCACCGACCTGTGCCCGAGCATGGCCATCATGAACAAGGGCCAGGTGCTGCTGACCGGCAAGCCGAGCGATGCCATCGACGCGTTGCAGCAGCAGGTCTGGCGCAAGCAGGTGGACAGTGCCGAACTGGCCACCTACGAAGCCAACCATGTGGTGCTCTCCACCCGCCTGGTGGGCGGCCGCCCGGTGATCCACGTGCACAGCGCCAGCGACCCCGGCGACGGGTTCCAGCCGGTGTCCCCGGACCTCGAGGATGTGTATTTCCAGCGACTGCGCCTGCAGTCGCGGGCCGCCTGACCGGAGCGCGCCCATGATCACTGCCTTCTTCCGTTTCGAGCTGCGCGAGCAGCTTCGTTCCCCGCTGCTGTGGCTGCTGTCGGTGCTGTTCGCCGCGCTGGCCTTCGCCGCGGCCTCCAGCGATGCCGTGCAGATCGGCGGGGGTGCCGGCAACGTGCACAGCAATGCCCCGATCGTGATTGCCCGCTTCATGGGCATCTTCACCATCATGGGCATGCTGGTGTCCGCCCTGCTGGTGAGCAACGCGCTGCTGCGCGACTTCGAGCTGGGCACCGCCGAGCTGATCTTCGCCAGCCCGATCAAACGCCGTGACTACCTGGCCGGGCGCGTCCTGGCCGCGCTGTGCGCCGGTCTGCTGTTCTACCTGATCATCGCGATGGGCCTGCTGCTGGCCCCGTTCATGCCGTGGGTCGACCCGGCACGGATAGGCCCCACCCCGCTGCGCGCCTACGCGTGGACGTTCGCGGTGATCGTGCTGCCCAACCTGGTGTTCACCACCGCGCTGCTGGCGATGCTGGCCGCGCTGACCCGCTCGATCCTGTGGGTGTACATCGGCCTGGTGGGCTACTTCGTGCTGTACGGGGTGAGCGCCTCGCTGCTGCGCGACATCGACAACACCTGGATCGCCACACTGGCCGAACCGCTCGGCATGCGGGCGCTGGGCCGTACCGTGCGCTACTGGGCGACCGAGCAGAGCAACACCCAGCTGCCGCAGCTGGCCGGCTACGTGCTGGCCAACCGCGCGCTGTGGCTGGGCGTGGCGGTGGCGCTGTTCGCGGCGACCTTCGCGCTGTTCCGCACCGAGCGCAGCGGCAGTGGGCGCCGGCGCTGGGGCCGCAAGCCCGCCGCGCCGGTCGCCGCCGCCACCCGCCCCACGCAGCTCACCGTGCCGCGCATCCACCCGACCTTCGGCGCCAGTACCGGCTGGCGGCAGTACCTGCGCCAGGTCCGCTTCGATACCGCCGGCGTGCTGCGCAGCGTGCCATTCCTGGTGCTGCTGGTGCTGGGCCTGGCCAACTTCATTCCGGGCGCGCTGTCGCAGGAGACGCTGTACGGCACGCCGATCTACCCGGTCACGGCGCAGATGCTCGGCGCGCTGCAGGGCGCCTACAGCTGGCTGCTGGTGATCATCGTGCTGTTCTACGCCGGCGAGCTGGTGTGGAAGGAACGCACCGCACGGCTCAATGAAGTCAACGACGCCATGCCGGTGCCCAACTGGGTGCCGCTGCTGGCCAAGTTCAGCGTGCTGGTGATGGTGATCGTGTGCTTCCAGGGGATCGGCGCGCTGGCCTCGATGGCGCTGCAGCTGGGCCAAGGCTACACCCACCTTGAGCCATTCGTGTATCTCGAAACGCTGGCTCTGGGTTCGGTGTTCTACGTGCTGATGGGTGGCATGGCGCTGGTGCTGCAGGTGCTGACCAACAACAAGTTCCTCGGCTATGCGCTGCTGATCGTGGTGATGATCGGCCAGGTGGCGCTGGGAATGCTGGACTACACCCAGAACCTCTACAACTTCGGCAACTGGCCCAACGCACCATATTCGGACATGAACGGCTTCGGCCACTTCCTGACCGGACAGCTGGCCTTCCAGGGCTATTGGGGACTGCTGCTGGTGGCGCTGCTGTGCCTGGCGTCGGCGTTCTGGGTGCGCGGGGTCGGCATGGGTCTGCGCCAACGCCTCGCCCTGGCCGGACGCCGTCTGCGCGGCCCCGCCGGCGTGGGCGCGGTGGCGGCGTTGCTGGCCTTCGTCGCGGTAGGCGGCTGGCTGTACTGGAACACCAACATCCGCAATCCGTTCGTCTCTCCGGACCAGCAACGCGACCTGCAGGTGCGCTACGAGCGCGAGCTGTCCAGGTACCGCCACCTGCCGCAGCCGCGCATCACCGCGGTGGACAACCGCGTGGACCTGTACCCGGAAACCCAGTCGGTCACCATCGACGCCGACTGGACCGTGCGCAATACCCACGCCACGCCGATCACCGACATCCATATCGCGATGGACGATGACCGCCAGCTGGTGGCGGTGGACCTGGGCGGGCAGACGCTGGCCTTCCACGACGTGGACCTGGGCTACCGCATCTACCGCCTGGCAACCCCGCTGCAGCCAGGCAAGGAGCGCCGCGTGCACTTCCGCGTGGACCAGCACCCGAACGGCATCACCGCCGGGCAGGCGCCGACCAAGCTGGTGGCCAACGGCAGCTTCTTCAACAGCCGCATGCTGCCCTCGTTCGGCTACGAAGCAGGCAACGAGCTGCAGGACCGCAACGAGCGCCGCAAGCGCGGCCTGGGTGAGCCAACCCGCATGCCCAAGCTGGAGGACGAGGCCGCGCGCGCCAACACCTACGTTTCCGATGATGCCGACTGGCTCGATTTCCGCACCACCATCTGCACCGCACCGGACCAGATCGCGCTGGCACCCGGCTACCTGCAGGAGGAGAAGACGGTGGACGGGCGGCGCTGCTTCCGCTATGCCATGGACCGGCCGATGCTCAACTTCTACGCGTACCTGTCTGCGCGTTGGGAGGTCAAGCGCGGCACCTACAAGGACATCCCCATCGAGGTGTATTACGACCCGCGCCACGGCTACAACGTGGACCGGATGATCCAGGCGGTGCAGAAGTCGCTGGCGTACTACGAGGCCAACTTGTCCCCGTACCAGCACCGCCAGGTGCGCATCATCGAGTTCCCCGGCTACCAGAGCTTCGCGCAGTCCTTCGCCAATACCATCCCCTATTCCGAGTCGATCGGCTTCATCGCCGACCTGCGTGACCCGGACAAGATCGACTACGTGTTCTACGTGACCGCGCACGAAATCGCGCACCAGTGGTGGGCGCACCAGGTGATCGGCGCCAACGTGCAGGGGGCCACGGTGCTGTCCGAATCGCTGTCGCAGTACTCGGCGCTGATGGTGATGGAGAAGGAGTATGGGCGCGCGCACATGCGCCAGTTCCTCAAGACCGAACTGGACCGCTACCTGGCCGGGCGTGGCGGCGAGCGCATCAAGGAGCTGCCGCTGGAGCGGGTGGAGAACCAGCAGTACATCCACTACCAGAAGGGCTCGCTGGTGTTCTACCGCCTGCGCGAGGAGATCGGCGAGGCCGCGCTCAACCGTGCGCTCAAGCGCTTCCTGCAGGACAAGGGCTACCAGCAGCCGCCCTACACCACCTCACGCGAGCTGTTGGGCTACATCCGCGCCGAAACCCCGGCCGACCGCCAGCAGGTGGTCACCGACCTGTTCGAGAAGATCACCCTGTACGACAACCGCCTGCTGGACGCCAAGGCGCGCAAGCGTGCCGATGGCAAGTACGAGGTGGCCCTGAAGCTGCACGCCGAGAAGCGCTACGCCGACGGCGGCGGCAAGGAGACGCCCGGCACCATGGACGACTGGATCGAGGTGGGTGTATTCGCCAATGCCCCCTCGGGCAAGGAGCGCGACCAGAAGGTGCTGTACCTGCAGCGCCACCACGTCACCGAGGCGGCGCCGACGATCACCGTGGTGGTGGACGGCAAGCCGGACGAGGCCGGGTTTGATCCGTACAACAAGTTCATCGACCGGGTCAGCGACGACAACCGGCGCAAGGTGAGCCTGTAGCGCCGGGTTCTACCCGGCTGTCGGGTACAGCGGCAATGGAACAGCGGGGCAACGCCCCGCTCTACGCGAGGGATTGCCTTACTGCCGCACTGAACTCATCGAGCAGGAAGGGTTTGGCGATCATCGCCATGCCCTCTTCCAGGAACGCCGCACGCTCCTGCGCCTTCTCGGCATAGCCGGTCATGAACAGCACCGGCAACGTCGGGCGCGACTGTCGCGCGATCTCGGCCAGCTGGCGACCGTTGAGCCCGGGCAGCCCGACGTCGGTAATGAGCAGATCGATGCAGCGCGCGGACTGCAGGATCGGGATCGCACCATCGGCATCCCCCACGACCTGCACCTGATAGCCCAGGTCCTCCAGCACCACCGTCACCAGCATGCGCACCTGTTCGTCGTCTTCCACCACCAGGATGGACTGGCCGGCGCCCAGCGAGACCTCGGGCGCACTGACGACCGCGTCCGGTTCCGCTGCCGGCTCGGCCAGCGGGATGTAAAGCGAAATGGTGGTGCCCTGGCCGGGCACGGAGTCGATGGCGATGTGGCCACCGGACTGCTGCATGAAGCCATACACCATCGACATGCCCAGGCCGGTTCCCTTGCCGATGGGCTTGGTGGTGAAGAAGGGTTCGAAGGCGCGCTCCACCACCTCCGGCGGCATGCCGGTGCCGGTGTCGGCCACCCCGACGACCGCGTAGACCCCGGCCGGTATCGTGGCCGAGACGCCCTCGCCCACCTGCACCCGCGAGGTACTGAGTTCAAGCTGGCCGCCATTGGGCATCGCATCGCGTGCGTTGATCGCCAGGTTCAGCACCGCGCTTTCGAACTGGTTGGTGTCCAGCGCGGCATGCAGCGGATCGTCCGCCAGCCGGGTCTGGATGTGCACTGTTTCGCCCAGCGTGCTGCGCAGCAGGTGCTGCAGCGACCCCACCAGTTCATTGAGCTCCACCGGCTTGGAATCCAGGGACTGCCGGCGCGAGAACGCCAGCAGGCGCTGGGTGAGGCTGGCCGCACGCTGGCTGGACGCGGTGGCGGTATCCAGGAAGCGCTCCAGGTCATCGTAGCGGCCTTTTTCCAGCCGCAGCCGCACGATGTCCAGCGCCGAGAGGATGCCGGTGAGCATGTTGTTGAAGTCGTGCGCGATGCCGCCGGTAAGCTGGCCGATCGCCTCCATCTTCTGCGACTGGCGCAGCGCGGCTTCGCTGGCTTCGCGCGCGGCCATCTGCGCTTCCAGCTCACGCGTGCGCTGGGCCACCATCACCTCCAGCTGCTGGGCGTGCTGCCGGCTGACCTCCAGCGCCACCTTGGAGGCGGTGATGTCGGTGACGAAGACATGGAAGCCGTCGGCAATGCCATCGGCGCCGAAGCGCGGCGAATAGCGCACCTCGATGTCACGTCGGCGGCCATCGCGGCGCGGCAGACGGGCCTCAAACAGCGTCTCACGCCCGGCCAGGGCCCGCGCCATCGCCGGCTTGCGGATCTCCCACGCCTCGACACCGATCACCTCGCTGACGTGCTGGCCGATGACCTGGCCGACCGGCCGGTCGAACCATGCCTCGTAGGCCTTGTTGGCGAACCGGTAGTGCAGCGAGCGGTCGATGAAGGCGATCAGCACCGGCATGGCGTCGGCGATCAGGCGCAGCTCGGCGTCGCTGCGCGCCAATGCCGCGCGGCTGTCGGCTAGGGCCTGCATCTGGTCGCGGACCACGTACTGCTTCTCGCGTGCACGCAGCGCGCCCTGCACTGCACTGAGCAGCGAGATGCTGCCCAGCGGCCGGTCCAGTTCGATGACGTTGAGCGTGCGCGGCAGCAGTCCTTCAGCGGGCGAGCGGCGGTGCGCGCGTGGCGAACGCAGCAGGATGAACGGCAGGTCCGACCAAGCCGGTTGCTGCGCCAGAACCTCCACCAGCGCGTCGGTGCCGCTTGCCACCGCCTCTTCGGTAACCAGCACTGCACCGGCCTGCGCATCGAGCGCCTCGGCCAGTGCAGGAAGGCTGGGCGACACGGCGGTACTGAGCCCGGCACTATCCAGTACCGCGGCGATGCTGTCGGCGTCGCGCCCGAACGGCGCGACGATGTGGACTACACCCGCATCCCCGCCGTCATCCGGCATACGGATGACTCAGCAGCGCTGCACTGTCACCCACGAATTCCGGGGTTCCGGTCAGGATGCCCCTGAACTCCTTCAGCGGGCTGCTCAGCGAGAGCCCCCGGCCGTCTATCTTGAGCTCGCGGATGGTGTCCTCGTGCCCGCCCCCCCGGTTCTTGATCACCGAGATTGCCTTACGGATCCGTCCCTTCGCTTCGAAGAAGCGGAACAGGATCACCGCGTCGGCAATGTAGGACACGTTGAGATTTCCCGTGGACATGGTGCCGACCAGACCATGCTGCGGGTTGACCAGGAAGGTCACCACGCCCTTCTGGTTGAGGTAGGAGAGCAGCTCGTGCAGCTGCAACATCAGCTGCTTTTCCTGCGGCATGGCCGCCACATATCCGTTGAGGCTGTCGATCAGCAACACGCTGCAGCCGCGCTCCTCGACCGCCTTCTGGATGTTCCAGGCAAATTCGCCGGGCGAGATGTCGGCAGGGTCCATCTGGATGATCTCCAGCAGGCCCGCGTCCAGGTGCCGGTGCAGGTCGATGTCCAGCGCGCGGGCGCGTGCCAGCAGTGTGCCAACGCGCTCGTCAAACTCGAATATGCAGCAGCGCTCGCCGCGCTCGCAGGCCGCCCATATGTATTGAAGCGCAACGTTTGTCTTGCCGCTGCCGGCCGGGCCGGTCAGCAGCGTGCAGGTGCCGCGCAAGGGGCCGCCGCCAAGCAGGTTGTCGATCTCGTCCACCCCACTGCCGACCGGGCTGCCGTGGAACTGGTCATGGTGCTGGTTGGCGATCAGGCGCGGAAACACCTCCAGACCACCGCCTCGGATCACCATGTCGTGGTACCCGGCCACGAAGTCCACGCCGCGCAGCTTCTGCACCTGCAGGCGGCGTCGGGCGGGGCCGAAGTCCAGGGTCAGCCGTTCCAGCGACACCACGCCATGGCACAGGCTGTGGAGCTGCCCGTCGCGATCCTCGGCGGTGGAGGTGAGGTCATCGACCAGGAACACCGTGGTGCTCTTGGGCGCGAAGAACTGCTTCAGCGCCAAGATCTGGCGACGATAGCGCAGCGAATCCTGCGCCAGCAGGCGCAGCTCGGACAGCGAATCAAACACCACGCGACTGGGGCGGATGCGGTCCACTTCCCCCAGGATCAGGTTGACCGTTTCATCCAGCTCAACCTCCCAGGCGTGCAGCACCGACTGCAGCCGGCCATTACCCAACGCGTCCTCGGCCGAACCCAGTTCGAACAGGTGCAGCCCTTCCAGCGACCATCCGTGTGCGCTGGCCACTTCGCGCAATTCCTCGGCGGTTTCGGACAGGGTGATGTACAGACAGCGCTCGCCCTGCTTGAGCCCCTGCAGCAGGAACTGCAGCGACAGCGTGGTCTTGCCGGAGCCTGGGGGGCCTTCCAGCAGGTACAGCCGCCCTTGCGGGAAGCCGCCGCGGAGGATCTGATCCAGGCCCTGGATGCCGGTGGTGACGCGGGAAGTTTGTGTCTGCATAGGTTCGCCAATTTCGACGCGGCGAGTCTAGCAACGGCTTCTGTGTAGATATTGTGTGACCCGCATCTCTCGACGAGGACCGATTAAGTAATGTCGATGCCGCGTAAAAAGCGGCCGTCGATCACCCAAAATCCTTCAAAATCTCGCCGATCCCCGCCGCCGACAGTTCCAGCCCCAGCCGCGTCCCCGGATTGACCACCACGCCGTAGCCGCCGGGCACGCGCTTGAGCACCTCCAGCATCTGCATCCGAATCGTGTGCGGCGCCTGCTGGCTGTGGAACCCCACCCGCGCCATATCGGTGAACACCGCCACGTGCAGCACGCCCTGCTTGTCGAACAGCAACGGGTCGAACCCGCTGCCGTCGGCGGTGACCAGGCTGCCGGTGAGCAGCATCACCTCGGAGGCCACGAAGGCCTTCATGAACAACCCGATCGGCAACTGGCCGTCCATCGCGGACTGCAGCAGGGTTTCGATCGGCGTTTGCGGGGGCAGTTCGGTCATGGGCAACCTATCGGGGCGTGGCGGGCCCGAATTGTACCGGTAGTGCCGGCCGCTGGCCGGCATGCCGATCGCACCACAGTATCCCGCGAGCCGGCCAGCGGCCGGCACTACCGTTTCGGACCGCTCAGCGGGCCAGGCGTGCGCTGCGCGCCTGCTGGTCGGCGACGGCGCGCTGCAGTTCGGCCTGCAGGTCCTGCTGCTTCACCGGGGCGTCCAGCACAAACACCTTGACCCCGTGCGCGGGCACCGTGGCTTTCAGGCTGCCGGTTACCTGCTGGCTGCCCCCGTCCAACGCGTCGCGCCACTGGCCCGGCTGCAGATAGCGACGAACCTCCATGCTGCGCGCGGTGCCCCCCTTGTTGAGCAGCACCAGCGCGGTCTGGGTGGTGTCGCCATGCTGCAGCACGCGGAAGAACACCGCTTCGTCGCCCTGCAAGCGCTCATTGACCTGCAGGCCGCGCTGCAGCGCCGGGGTCGCCTCGCGCAGGGTGGCAATGCGCTGCAGCGGGCCGAAGATCGGGCTCTGCGGCGCGGCATCCACGCGCGGCTGGCCGAAGTAGGCGCGGTTGCCGGCGTGCTCGGCACGGCCGCGCATGAAGCCGGTTTCCGAGCCGTAGTACAGCACCGGAATGCCACGCGCGGTGAACAGCCAGTTGTGCGCGTCGATGAAGCCGGCGTCGGTGGCGTCCAGGCGGGCCATGTCGTGGTTGTCGTAGAAGCTCATCAGCTCATACGGGTTGGCGTACGGGCCGCCCACCAGGTGCAGCGGTTCGGCCAGGGTCTCAAAGCCCTTCTGCTCCTTGCCGAATACCGACGACAGCGCGCCGCGCAGCGGAAAATCCAGCACGCTGACGTTGGCGTTGGCCGGCCAGGTGTGCTCGGCGATCTTGCGGGCGTCGTAATCAAACGCCTCGCCGAACATGAACAAGCCCGGGTGCGCGGCGCGGATGCGGCCCACGAATTCGTGCCACCACGTGTGCGGCAGCCAGCCGATGGTGTCGATGCGCAGCGCGTCCACGCCTTGCGCGGTCCACTGTAGGTAGGCGCCCACCAGGTAGTCCATCACCGCCGGGTTGTGTTCGTTGAAATCGGACAGTTCGGCCAGGTTGCCGTCGAAGACCGAGCCGTGCTTGCCGTCGACCGGGCCGGTGTTGTTGTAGAACGCATGCAGCCGGTTGTGCTGCGGGTCCAGCTGCTGCGGCGGCAGGTTCTGGTGGTCGGCGACCAGGGTGCCGTCCTTGTCGAAGATCTGGCCGAACTGCGGCTGGCGCGTGGGCATGGTCCAGGCCGGCGACCCGTGGTTGCCCACGATGTCCAGCACCACCTTCAGCTTGGCCGCGTGCAGGCCGCGCGTGAGCCCGGCGAAGTCCAGGTCGGCGCTGGGCAGGTGCTCGTCCAGCGTGTAGAAATTGACGCCCCAGTAGCCGTGGTAACCAGTCTTGCCGCGGTCGGTCAGGGTGCTGGTGCAACTGATCGGCTTGCTGCCGGTGAACGCCTCGTCGGGGTTGTCCACGATCGGGGTGATCCACACAGCGCCGAAGCCCAGTTTGCGGATGTAGTCGGCATTGTCCAGCACGCCCTTGAAATCACCGCCCAGGTAGCCGATGTTGCCGTCCACCTTGTCCGGGCACGGCACCGGGATGTCGAAGGTGCGGTGTTTGCCGCCCTGGTCGCGGTGGTCGTTGGACGGATCGCCGTTGACGAAGCGGTCGGTGACCACGAAGTACACCGCATCGCTGGCGAACGGCTCGGTGGTACCGATGTAGTCCGGGCGTGGTCCGGCCATGGCCTGGCCGGCGGAAAGAACAAGCAGGACAGCAACAGACAACGCACCACGCATCACACCACCTCCGGACGGGACGGAACCCGCAGTACGCACAGACCGGCCACCAGCAGGCTGCAGCCGCCCAGCACCAGCACATGCATGGGCTGGCCACCCAGCCAGGCACGCAGGGCGAAGCCGAGCGCGCTGGCGGCCACCAGCTGCGGGATCACGATGAAGAAATTGAAGATGCCCATGTACACGCCCATCTTGGCCGCCGGCACGCTGTCGGACAGCAGTGCGTACGGCAACGACAGGATCGAGGCCCAGGCAAAGCCCACGCCGACCATCGACAGCAGCAGCCAGCGGGGATCGTCGATGAACATCATCGAGATCAGTCCCGCGCCGCCCAGCCACAGGTTGAGCAGATGGCTCCAGCGCAGCCCCAGCGCGCGTACCATCGGCGGAATCAGCAGTGCTGCCAGCGCCGCGAAGCCGTTGTAGGCCCCGAACAGCACGCCCACCCAGTTGGCGCCTTCATTGTAGGCCGCAGACTCGGTCTCGGTCGCACCGAAGTGGACGCCAGCCACCGCGCGGGTGGTGAAGATCCACATCGCAAACAGCGCGAACCACGAGAAGAACTGCACCCAGGCCAGCCGCCGCATGGTGGTCGGCATGGTGCGCAGGTCGCCCACGATCTGCGCCAGCATGTGGGTGCCGGGCAGCACCCGCGCCAGGCCCAGCAGCACGCCGTAGGCGGCACACAGGCCGGCCAGCACGTACAGCATCTTGTCGCCCTGGCGCCAGGCGATGAGCCCGGCCAGTACCACGCCCACCCCCAGCCACAGCGCCGCCTGGTGCCAGGGCGCCGGCCCGCGCACGGCGGCAGCGGTCTGGTGCGCGGGCGGCTCGGCATCGGCGAACGCGGCCAGCTCGGCCGGCGCGTACTCGCGGGTGCTGAACACCGTCCAGCAGATCGCCGCGAGCAGCACCACCGCGCCCACGTAGAACGCATAGCGCACGGTGTCGGGCACCTGCCCTGGCCCGGCGGTGTTGGCCACGCCGAAGTGCGCCAGTACGAAGGGCAGGAAGCTGGCCACGATCGCGCCGATGCCGATGAAGAAACTCTGCATGGCGTAGCCGGTCGGCCGTTGGCGCGGCGCGAGTTGGTCGCCGACGAAAGCCCGGAAGGGCTCCATCGACACATTGATGGATGCGTCCAGTACCCATAACGTGCCGGCGGCGATCCACAGCGTGGGCGAGTTGGGCATCACCAGCAGCGCCAGC
This sequence comes from Stenotrophomonas sp. 364, assembly GCF_009832905.1. Taxonomy (NCBI): domain Bacteria; kingdom Pseudomonadati; phylum Pseudomonadota; class Gammaproteobacteria; order Lysobacterales; family Lysobacteraceae; genus Stenotrophomonas; species Stenotrophomonas sp. 364. Next base: position 788,001 of record NZ_CP047135.1, on the reverse strand, counting down.
GTGGTCAGCACCGCGCCGATCATGAAGTAAGGGCGACGCCGGCCCCAGCGGGTCCAGGTGCGGTCGGACCAGTAGCCGATCACCGGCTGCACCAGCAACCCGGTCAGCGGCGCGGCGATCCACAGCCCGGGCACGGCATCCATCGGTGCACCGAGGGTTTCGAAGATGCGGCTGGCATTTGCGTTCTGCAGCGCGAACCCGAACTGGATGCCCATGAAGCCGAAGCACATGTTCCAGATCTGCCAGAACGACAGCGTGGGCTTGTCGGGGCGGCTCATCGTGCATCCCCGTCGGTGGCGGCAATCGGCGCGATCAGCAGCGCGCTGACCGTAGCCTGGTTGAGCACGCCGTCGCGCCCGCCCTTGCCGCCGTTGTAGGTGGCAAAGTGCGCCAGTGCGCTCATGTTGAAGCCCTCTTCCAGCGCGAACCGACAACGCCCGCCGGGCAGGTCGAATTCGGCGGCGGTGGAATCCTGCGGACCCACGCTATGCGGCATCGCCACGCTGGCACGCTGCACCGGCTGGCCCGGGCACTGCATCACCAGCTGTTTCACCGCAGCGGTCACGCCGGTGTTGATGGGGCCATTGGGGTTGTCGTAGCGCAGGCGTACGCGTACCCGGGTGGGGTGAGTGGCAGTCCAGCTCCACGTGGTGGCACCGCGCAGACGCTGCTGCGGCCCGATGCAGGTCGTCGGGCTGTGCAGCGATTCGAGCGCACCCTCGCGGCGGGTGAAGCTCAGACAGTGCTGGTGGCCGTCGTCGGTGAGCAGCAGCGGCGAGGCGCCCGTTACCGGGCGACCATCCCGCCACAGCACGTGGTTGGCCGGGATCGCAATCGACCATGCCGTGCCGCGTGCGGTGGGTGTCGGTGCGGCGGGCGTGGCAGGGGCGTAGGCGGTTGCAGATCCGGACGCAACCGGGCGCGGCTCGGCGCTACCGCGGGCGGCCTGGGTCGCCAGATGCACGGTGACCGTGTTGCCCCGGCGCACGATCTTCTTTGCCACCAGCAGGTCGCCGTCCAGCGTGCGCGGGCGCGTGAGGATGTAGCGGCGCTGGCCGTCGTCCAGTTCGATACTGCGTCGCGCACCGAACAGTTGCGGTACCAGCGCGGTCGGAAGTTTGGGGGCCACCGTGCCGTCGGCCTCCACGCCGAACACGCCTTCCAGCACCATCGACAGGTAGCCGGCCACCGACCACAGCTGGCGCGGCGAATTGACCACCGGGCCGCTCAACGCGCCCTCGTCGACATGCACGGCCAGGCGGCGCATCTCGTAGTTTTCCATGTTGGAACCGGCCAGCGCGCTGCCACGCATCAGCGATTCGATCTCCAGCTGGATGCGTGCGGCATCGTCCAGCCGGCGCGCGGCGCGCAGCGAATACGCACTGACGAAGGGCCAGACCGCGCGGTTGTGGTAAATCGGCTGCTGCGCTTCCTGCGGCCACACGACCGGGCTGCCGCCTTCCACCGCCGGGTAGGCAGCCAGCGCACGGCGGGCGCGGTCGGCCGGGAACACGTCGGCCAGCACGCCCAGCGAGAGCGCAAGCAAGTCGTATTTGGCATAAGGCACCGGGTGCGCGGCCTCGCCGATGTAGCTCATGTACATACCGGCATCATCGCGCCAGAAGCGCGCGTCGATCTGCGTGGCCAACGCGTCGGCCCAGCCGGCGTACTCGCTGGCGCGGGCGTCACCGCGGGTGCGCGCCAGCTGCTCGGCCAGGCGCAGCGCCTGGTAGTGCAGCACGTTGGTGGACAACGCGAAGGAGTCGCCGATGAAGCGCACGTCCTGACGGGTCCAGTCCGGGTAGGTCTGTTCGCGCCAGTCCAGGAACGACGTCTCGCCGCGGTACAGGCCGATGCGCGCATCGAACACCGCTGCGCGGTCCTGCGCCAGCGTGGCCTGCAGCGCCTGCCAGGTCTGCTCGGCGAACGCCGGGTCATCCAGCAGGTGGCGTGCAGCCAGGAACCACACCACCCGGTCGCTGCTGATCGGCCAGCTCCCGCCGGAGCCGGTGTCCTGGGCCACTAACAGCCCGGGGGTGTGCCCGTCGCGCGCGGGCGACAGCTTGAACTGCAGCGACTGCCGGGTGCGTTCCGGGTCCAGCCGGGCCAGCGCCAGATCGGCTGCGAAGCTGACATCGCGGGTCCACACGTAGGGCCAGCGCTCGCCGGTCTGGAAGCAGTCGCACGGCACCGGGTTGCCTTGGTTGAAGGCCGGGTCGCGGATCGCAGCCACGCGGTCGGCGTCCATCTCCTGCTGGGCCAGCGCGAACAAGGCATCGAACAGCACGCTGTCGGTGCGGCTGCGCATCGGCGGGGCGGCAATGGCCACCGTCTGGCCGGCGGCCCGCAGGCGGAAGCCGCCATCGGCGGCCGTGTCGGCGCGCGCGGTGCGGCCGTCGAAGGTCAGGTCCGCCGCGGTTGCGGTCGAACCCAGCGCCAGCCCAAGGGCAGCGGTCAGGCAGATCATCTTCAGCATCGAAGCGGCTACCCGGCTTGCGCCCGGCGCCTCCCTCCCTCTTTGCACGCGTTGTGGTTACGCAACGCACGGTGCCGGCCAAGGTCGGCACCTCCCGGTCTGTGCACCGGTGTGGCGTTGCGCGCGCGGCCCCCTCCCAGGGTGCCTGGCCCCATGGTAGACGGCAGGCTCCGGTGCGCGCCGCCTTGCATACGTATTCATGGCGCAGCGGCGGGACGACCGGGACGGCGTGGCTATAGTCCGAGCCAGACAACGGCCGCCTTGGGAGGGGAAAATGCCGACAAAACAGCCGCATTCACCGCGTGGATCACGCACCACCACCGGCCTGCCCTGGCTGGCTGCCGCCGCGCTTCTGCTGGCCTTCGGCGCGGCCGCCGAACCGGTCACGGTGGCCAGCGTGGCGTCGCCTGGCAAGGTACTGCGGGTGTCGGTGCAGCTTGATGGCGGCACCCCCAGCTACCAGGTGGAACGCTTGGGTGACACGGTGGTGGCGCCGTCGCGGTTGGGCTTCCAGCTGCGCGATGGCCGGCTCGACCGCGACCTGGAGGTGCTCGGCCAGCACGCGCGTACGTTCGATGAGACCTGGGAACAGCCCTGGGGCGAGCGCCGCCGGGTGCGCAGCCACTACAACGAAGTGGTGGTGCAGCTGGGCGAGCGCAGTGGGGCCAAGCGCCGCTTCGAGGTGGTGTTCCGCGCGTTCGATGACGGCGTGGGCTTCCGCTACCGCTTCCCCACGCAGCCCGGCCTGCGCGAGGCGATCATCGACGACGAACTGACCGAATTTGCGATCGCCCCGGCCGCCACCGCCTGGTGGATTCCGGCCGGCGAGCCGATCCACTACGAGTACCTGTACCAGCGCACGCCACTGGACCAGGTGCCGCTGGTGCATACCCCGATCACCCTGCGCAGCAAAGACGGCCTGCACATCGCCATCCATGAGGCCGCCCTGGTCGACTATGCGGGCATGTGGCTGCGCCGCACCGACGGCCAGCGCCTGCGCGCGCAGCTGTCGCCGTCGGCAGAGGGCTGGAAGGTACGCCGCAGCCTGCCCTTCGATACGCCGTGGCGCACCCTGCAGATCAGCGATCGCGCCGGTGGGCTGTTGGAATCGGACCTGATCCTCAATCTCAACGAACCCAACGCGCTGGGGGATGTGAGCTGGGTGAAGCCGTCCAAGTACCTGGGGGTGTGGTGGTCGATGCACCTGGACCACGAAAGCTGGGCCACCGGGCCCCGGCATGCGGCCACCACCGCCAAGACGAAAAAAGTCATCGACTTCGCCTCCGCGCACGGCTTCCGTGGCGTGCTGGTGGAAGGCTGGAACCCCGGCTGGGACGGTAACTGGGTGGGCAACGGCTACGACTTCGACTTCACCCGGCCAACGGCCGACTTCGATATCGAGGCGCTGTCGGCCTACGGCGCCAGGAAGGGCGTGCACCTGATCGGCCACCATGAGACCGGCTGCGCCATCGAGCATTACGAAGACCAGCTGGGCGCCGCGCTGGACCTGTACGCGCGGCTGGGCGTGGATGCGTTCAAGAGCGGCTATGTCTGCGACGACGGCCAGGTGGACCGGCGCAACCCGGCCGGCGGCCCGCTGTGGCGCGAGTGGCACGACGGCCAGTTCATGGCCCGCCACCACCTGAAGGTGGTGCAGGAAGCGGCCAAACGCCACATCGCGGTGAACCCGCACGAGCCGATCAAGGACACCGGGCTGCGCCGCACCTACCCCAACTGGATCTCGCGCGAAGGCGCGCGCGGCATGGAGTACAACGCCTGGGGGCAGCCTCCGAACCCGCCCGAGCACGAGGTCAACCTGGTGTTCACGCGCATGTTGTCCGGGCCCATGGATTACACGCCCGGCATCCTGAGCCTGAAGGGCCGCGGTGGGCAGGCCATTCCCAGCACGCTGGCGCGGCAGCTGGCGCTGTACGTGGCGATCTACAGTCCGATCCAGATGGCCGCCGACCTGCCCGAACACTACCTGCAGCACCGCGAGGCGTTTCGCTTCATCGAGGACGTGGCGGTGGATTGGGAGGACAGCCGCGTGCTCAATGGCGAGGTAGGGGACTATGTGACGATCGTGCGCAAGGACCGCAACAGCCGCGACTGGTTCCTGGGCAGCATCACCGACGAACACGGCCGCGTGCTGCCGGTATCGCTGGGCTTCCTGGACCCGGGCGTGCGCTACCGCGCCGAGATCTACCGTGACGGCGACGGTGCGGATTTCCGCAGCAACCCGTTCGCCTTCGTGCGCGAAACCCGCGAGGTCACCAGCGCCGATGCACTGACGCTGGTGCTTGCGCCGGGCGGCGGCCAGGCGATCCGCTTTACCCCGCTGTAGACCTGATCAGAGGTCTCGACGTGGCCCATGACGGGTATCCACGGTTTGCATGGCAAACCGTGGCGCGGCAGCGCGAATGCGATGACGCACCTGTAACCGATTCCAACGCCTCAAATGCCATTGAATACGTATGCAGGGTGGTTCCCGCAGCCGACCCGCTGCCTACCATAGCCACGCAGTCAACGGCCACCGCGCCGTGACGCTCCCGGGTCTCCGGGCAACCAAAAAATCGATTGGCAACATTGCCTGGGAGGGGAAAATGTTGAACCGCAAGCGCAGCGCGCTGAGTATCGCGCTGGCCGTCGCCCTGACGCCGTTGATGGCGTCGGCGCAGACCGCCGAACCCACTACCGCCGCCCCGCCGACCGGGACCGCGGCCACCAACCTGGACACCGTGCAGGTCACCGGCATCCGCCGCGGCATCGAGAACGCCATTGCGATCAAGCAGGACGCCACCTCGGTGGTCGAGGCGATTTCGGCCGAGGACATCGGCAAGCTGCCCGACGTGAGCATCGGCGAATCCATCTCGCGCCTGCCCGGCCTGGCCGCCCAGCGCGTGGCCGGTCGTGCCCAGGTGATCAGCGTGCGCGGCCTGTCGCCCGACTTCGCCACCACCCTGCTCAACGGGCGTGAAGTGGTCAGCACCGGCGACAACCGCAGCGTCGAATTCGACCAGTACCCCTCGGAACTGGTCAATGGCGTGGTGGTGTACAAGACCCCCGATGCGGCGCTGGTCGGCCAGGGCCTGTCGGGCACCATCGACATGCAGACCGCGCGCCCGCTTAGCTTCGCCGAGCGCGTGATCGCCATCAGCGGCCGCTACCAGAAGAGCTCGCTGGGCAAGGCAGCCAACGTGGACCCCTACGGCAACCGCTTCAGCGCCAGCTACATCGACCAGTTCATGGACAACACCTGGGGTGTTGCGATCGGCTACGCGCACAGCGACATGCCGATCCAGGAAAACCAGGTGGGCCTGTACGAGCCGTGGACCACCGAGCAGACCGACCAGGGCAACCGCCCCGGGCTGGCCCCGGGCACGGTGTTCTCCGACGGCATCAAGGCCCTGCGCCGCACCGGCAACACCAAGCGCGACGGCGTGATGGCCACCGTGCAGTTCCGCCCGTCCAACGTGTGGACCAGCACCCTGGATGCGTTCCACACCGAAGCCGAGCAGATCGACACCGCCAACCAGTTCGAGCTCAATCTCAGCAACTACAACGGCAACTACACCCCGGGCCTGCTGATCAGCAACCCGCAGGTCAACGCCGATGGCACCTTCACCGGTGGCGTGGCCAGCGGCGTGTATCCACTGGTGCGCGGCATGTACAACAAGCGCAAGGACAAGATCGACGCGTTTGGCTGGAACAACGAGTTCAACTTCGAATCGGTCAAGGTGGTGGCGGACGTCAACTACTCCAAGGCCACCCGCGACGAACTGAACCTGGAAAACAACCTGCAGCTCACGCCGATGCCGCAGCTGGACACGGTGGGCGTGGTGGTCAACCCGAACGGGTTCTCGCAGATCCGCCCGGGCCTGAACTATTCCAACCCCGATGCGCTGTTCCTGACCAACACCATCTACGGCTCCGGCTACGGCAAGGTGCCGCAGGTGGAAGACCGCCTGAAGGCCGCGCGCCTGCAGGCCACCTTCGCGCTGCCCGAGGCGATGAAGTGGTTTGCCGACATGGACGTGGGCGTCAACTACGCCGACCGCCGCAAGGACAAGACCCAGGCCGAGGGCAACATCCTGCTCGGCGACCAGGGCGATGCCAACATCGCCGGCGACCTGCAGTACCGTCCGGTCAACCTGGGCTTTGCCGGGCTGGGCCGCATTCCGGCCTGGAACGTGCCGGGCGCAGTGGACCGCTACATGGTGTTCAACCCGGTCACCAACCTGGACTACCTGATTCCGAAGGCATGGACGGTACAGGAAAAGACCAGCACCGCCTGGGTGCGCGCCAACATCAACACCGACATCGGCGAAGTGGGCGTGCGCGGCAACATTGGCGTGCAGATGGTGCGCACCGACCAGAGTTCGCAGTCCAACTATTTCGACCGGTCGCGCCCCGCGGGCCAGGAAGTGTTGCCGATCGATGCAGGCAAGACCTACACCGACTGGCTGCCGAGCTTGAACCTGGTGTTCATGTTCCCGCACCAGCAGACGCTGCGTTTCGCCGCCGCCAAGCAGGTGGCACGTCCGCGCGTGGACCAGATGCGCGCCGGCCTGGAGTTCGGCGTGGATACGGCCACCGGCAAGCCGGGTGGCAGCGGCGGCAATCCGCTGCTGGATCCGTGGCGCGCCAATGCGCTGGATCTGTCGTATGAAAAGTACTTCGGCGAGAAGGCCTATGTCGCGGCGGCGATCTTCTACAAGGACCTGAAGTCGTACGTGTACACGCAGTCGCGCGACGACTACGATTTCAGCGACCTGCTGGCCAGCTACGTGATTCCGCCGGGCATGACCGCGCCGCTGCTGACCACGGGCACCTTCTCCTCGCCGGAGAACGGCAAGGGCGGCAAGCTGAAGGGCCTGGAGCTGACGGCGTCGTTCCCGCTGGACATGTTCAGCGACACCCTGCGCGGCTTCGGCGTGCAGGCCAGCGCGACGTTCAATGACAGCAACATCGAGATCCTCGATCCGGAAAGCGCGTCCAGCGTGGGCAGCGATCCGATCAGTCTGCCGGGGCTGTCCAAGCGCGTGTACAACTTCACGGCGTACTACGAACGCAGTGGGTTCGAGGCACGCGTGAGCCAGCGTCGTCGGTCGGACTTCATTGGCGAGATCGGCAACTTCAACGGCAACCGCACGCTGCGCTACGTGGTGGGCGAGAACGTGACCGACGCGCAGATCAGCTACACCTTCGCCGACGACAGCAGCCTGCACGGGCTGACGTTGCTGCTGCAGGGAAGCAATCTGACCAACGAGCCGTACCGCACCTATGCCGGCACCAAGGACCGCCCGTTGGAGTACATCGAGTGGGGTCGCACCTACATGCTGGGCGTGAACTACAAGTTCTGATCCTGCGGTAGCCGCACCAACAAAAACCCCGCTGCTTCGGCAGCGGGGTTTTTCTTTGCCCCAGGTGCAGTGCCGGCCGCTGGCCGGCTTCCAACTGCGAGCGCCTTCGTCTACGGGCTGGGTGGGGATGGATGGGTTCGCGGGACCGTTGGGCGCCATGGATGGCGCCCACGAGCCTCCATGGATGGATTTACGGCGTGTCCCGCGAACCCACCCAGCCCCGCCCTCGACACTGGGTCGGCGGCCATGGCAACGCAGAGGCGTGTCCAGACGCGGATCGGTTCCGCAGCCGCCCCATCCAACAAAGAAAAAAAAAGGGCGAGGCCATCAAGCCCCGCCCTCTCAATACCACCGGAAATCGAATCAGCCCAGGCGCGCGCAGTACATCGACTGCGCCGGCAGTACCAGCGTGCCGTTGTCGGCCTGGCCCACATCCGGGCCCGGCACGTGCATCGGCTGCCAGCTACCGGCAGGCAGCGCCACGTGCGCGGTGTCGGCCGCCAGGTTGAAGGCCAGCAGCAGCGTCTCCCCCGCATGCCGGCGCGCGAACATCAGCACCGGCTCGGCCGTATACAGGAATTCGATGTCGCCCACCAGCAGCGTCGGCATCGTCTTTCGCCACGCCAGGAACTGGCGGAACGCGTTCAACACCGAATGCGGGTCATGTTCCTGCACCGCCACCGCCGCGGCGCGGTGCTCGGCCGGAATCGGCAGCCACGGCTCACCGCTGGTGAAGCCCGCCTGCGGCGCATCGATCCAGGGCATCGGCGTGCGGCAGCCGTCGCGGCCCTTGAAGTTCGGCCAGAAGGTGATGCCGTAGGGGTCCTGCAGCGCCTCGAACGGCACGTCCGCCTCGCCCAGGCCAAGTTCCTCGCCCTGGTACAGGCAGATCGAGCCACGCAGCGAACACAGCAGCGCCACCAGCATCCGCGCCAGCCGCGGCTGGGCCGGATGGCCGCCCCAACGGGTGACCGCGCGCTCCACGTCATGGTTGGAGATCGCCCAGCACGGCCAGCCTTCGGTCATCGTCGCTTCCAGCCGCGACACGGTGTCGCGGATGTAGCCGGCGCTGAAATCCTTCACCAGCAGCTCGAAGCTGTAGCCCATGTGCAGGCGGCCCGGCGCGGTGTACTCGGCGGTGGTGGCCAGCGAGTCTTCCGCGGAAATTTCACCCAGGCTGACCGATCCCGGGTACTCATCCAGCAGAACGCGCAACTGCTCGATGAAGCCGATGTTCTCCGGCTGCGTGTTGTTGTAGTAGTGGTACTGGTAGGCGTACGGGTTGTCCGCGCTGAAGCCACGGCCGAGGCGCTTTTCCAGCGGCTTGGCTGGATTGTCACGCAGCTGTGCATCGTGGAAACAGAAGTTGATGGAATCCAGGCGGAAACCATCCACACCACGGTCCAGCCAGAACCGCACGTAGTCCAACGTGGCCTGCTGCACTGCCGGGTTATGGAAGTTCAGGTCGGGCTGGTCGGCCAGGAAGTTGTGCAGGAAGTACTGCTCCCGGCGAGGTTCCCATTGCCACGCCACCCCGCCGAAGATCGACATCCAGTTGTTGGGCGGCGTGCCGTCCTCGCGCGGGTCGGCCCACACGTACCAGTCCGCCTTCGGATTGGTGCGGTCCTGGCGGCTCTCGCGGAACCAGGCATGGTCGATCGAGGTGTGGCTGAACACCTGGTCGATCATTACCTTCAGGCCCAGCGCATGCGCCTTGGCCAGCAGCCGGTCGAAATCGGCCAGCGTGCCGAACAGCGGGTCCACGTCGCGATGGTCGGCGATGTCGTAGCCGAAATCGGCCATCGGCGAGGTGAAGAACGGCGACACCCAGATGGCGTCCACGCCCAGCGCGGCCACGTACTCCAGCCGGTCGATGATGCCGGGCAGGTCACCTACCCCGTCGCCATTGGCGTCGAGGAAACTGCGCGGGTAGATCTGGTAGATGACGGCACCGCGCCACCATGGAGTCTGCGACATCGAGGGCCCCCCTCCGGGCTTCCATGCACCCGCCGAACGGGGTGCCAAAACGAACCCGACAAGCTTAGCCCTGCACCTTCGGCGGTGGCGCTGCATGCATACGTATTCACGTCACGCGCCGCGTTGGCGCGCGCTGGGCCGGCCTGCGGAGCCACCGGCCGGCGGACCATGGGCCGGCCCACCCGGTCTCCTTTCGGCGCCCCGGATGGCCGCCCGCCCACCGGCCAGTGGGTCGTGGCCGGCCTTCGCGGGCGAAACACGACGGCACCGCCTATAATTAAGGTCAAGCCTGAAAGTCAGACCGCATGACCATCACCGAAGACACCCGCCCCGCGCTGGGCCTGCCCCAGATCCAGACGCTCGCCGCGACCGACATGGCCGCCGTCGATGCGCTGATTCGCCGCCGACTGTCCTCGGATGTCGTGCTGATCAACCAGATCGCCGACCACATCATCTCCGCCGGCGGCAAGCGCCTGCGGCCGATGCTGGTCATGCTGGCCGGCCACGCAGTGGGCCAGGCCGGGCCGGAACACCACCAGCTGGCGGCGATCATCGAGTTCATCCACACCTCGACCCTGCTGCACGACGACGTGGTGGACGAATCCAACCTGCGCCGCGGCCGCAGTACCGCCAATGCCCTGTGGGGCAACGCGCCGAGCGTGCTGGTGGGCGACTTCCTGTACTCGCGCAGCTTCCAGCTGATGGTCGAACTGGACCGCATGCCGGTCATGCGGATCCTGGCCGACACCACCAACCGCATCGCCGAAGGCGAGGTGCTGCAGCTGCTGCACGTGCATAACCCCGACACCGACGAAGCGGCCTACCTGCGGGTGATCGAGCGCAAGACCGCCGTGCTGTTCGCGGCCGGCACCCGCCTGGGCGCGCTGGCCAGCGGCGTTGATGAAGCCACCCAGCAAGCGCTGTACGACTACGGCATGGCGCTGGGCTATGCCTTCCAGATTGCCGATGACGTGCTCGATTACTCGGCCAACGCCGACGAACTGGGCAAGAACCTCGGCGACGACCTGGCCGAAGGCAAGGCCACACTGCCGCTGATCCACGCCATGGCGCATACCGATGCGACCACCCGCGAGCGCCTGCGCGCGATCGTGCAGAACGGCGATGCCGAGGCCATGCCCGAAGTGCTGGCCGCCATCCACGCCACCGGCGGCCTGGAATACAGCCGCGCCCGCGCCGTGGAATACGCCGATGCCGCCGAGCGCGCGCTCGACGGCCTGGCCGACAACGATGCCGTGGCCGCCCTGCGCGGACTGGCCCGTTACGCGGTGCAGCGTTCGCATTGACGGAGGGCATGCCGGCCGACGGTCGGCTGCCCTTCCTCCCGGCGCCGCGATGCCTGATGGATGCACCACGCTCCGCGCGGAGCAGCCGACCAACGGTCGGCTCTACCGAATCGTTCGTACGGGCCGACGGCCGGGGCAGCGTAGTCCCTCACACGTAGAGCCGACCGTTGGTCGGCTGCTCCTGGCCCCAGCACCACGATCACCGATAGATGCACCGCGCCCTGCGCGGTGCAGCCGACCAACGGTCGGCTCTACCGAATCGTTCGTACGGGCCGACGGCCCGGGCAGCGTAGTCCCTCACACGTAGAGCCGACCGTTGGTCGGCTGCCCTTCGCCCCGGCACCACGATCACCGATAGATGCACCGCGCCCTGCGCGGTGCAGCCGACCAACGGTCGGCTCTACCGGATCGTTCGTACGGGCCGACGGCCGGGGCAGCGTAGCCCCTCACACGTAGAGCCGACCGTTGGTCGGCTGCTCCTCGCCCCAGCACCACGATCACCGATAGATGCACCGCGCCATGCGCGGTGCAGCCGACCAACGGTCGGCTCTACCGCTTGCCTTTGCCGACCAAAGGTCGGCTCTACCGGCGTCGTGTCTCGAACCGCTCCTCGAAGAATTCGTCCAGCGCCTTCCAGGCGCGCTTGGCGGCGCGTTCGTTGTACAGGCACCCCGGCGGACTGTTGGCGTCGGCCTCGGCGAAGCAATGCACCGCGCCGCTGTAGTTGGTGAACTCCCAGTCGACCTTGGCTGCGTTCATTTCCTGCTCGAAGCTGGCGATGTCGTCCTTGCTCACGCCCTTGTCGTCGGCGCCATTGAGCACCAGCACCGAGGGATGGGTGCCACCGGCCTTGGCCGGCAACGGTGAGCCCAGCCCGCCGTGCAGGCTGACCACGCCGGCCAGCGGGGCACCTGCCCGGGCCATTTCCAGCACGGTGGTGCCACCGAAACAGAAGCCGACCGCGCCGATCCGCGACGCATCCAGCGGCGCCTTGCCCGCCTGCGCCTTGAGCACGTCGATGGCCTTCAGCGCGCGCGCCCGCAGCACGGGGCGCTCGTTGCGCAGCTTGGTCGCCACCGGCCCCGCCTCGGCGTCGGTCTTCGGGCGCACGCCCTTGCCGTACACATCGGCCACCAGCACCACGTAGTCGTCGCCGGCCAACTGCTTGGCCTTGGCGATGGCCGAGTCATTGACGCCCTTCCAGTTGGGCACCATCACCAGCCCGGGACGCTTGTCGCTGTCGCCGTCGTCATAGACCAGCACGCCACTGAAGGTGGTGCCGTCCAGCTGCCATTCCACCGGCTGGGTCTTCATTGCCGCCATCGCCGGCAGCGCCACCATCCCCAACAGCACCGCCGCTCCCCACCGCCATTGCCTGACCATGCGCCTGCTCCTCCGGATAAGAACCCCGAGTGTAGGACGGTCGGGCGAACACCCCGTGTAGAGCGGGGCTCTGCCCCGCTGCCGTTCCCCACCGTCCGCAATCCAAAGCAGCAGGGCAGAGCCCCGCTCTACGAAAATCTGGCACTCTTGTCGGCCGCTTCTGCACGGCTGCTGCGCCATGACGCTTGTCGATCGCTTCCTCACCGGCCTGGTGCCCCGCCTTCCCGACGACGAAGTCCCCATGTGGGCCTGGACCGAAGGGGCCAGCGCCACAGACCGGCAGCGCCTGCGTGACCGTTGGCCGCAGGTGCCTGACAGCCTGGTGGACCTGCTGGGCCGTATTGATGGCACCCATTACCGCGCCTACCCCGGCGGCGAGGTCTGTGTCCCGATGCTCGGCTCGGACCTGGGCAGCTACCCGTACTACCTGCGGTCGATCGAACAGATCTTCGAAGACACCGCCCAGTGGGACAGCTGGGGCGAGAGCATCCGCTCGATCTACGAGGAATGGCTGGAGGAAGACGCCGATATCCTCGGCGCCGGCATCGATGCCGACCTGCCGATGGGCCAGCGCCTGTGCTTCGCGCACTGCGTGAACAACGGCGGCACCTCGATGCTGTACCTGGATTTCGATCCCGCGCCCGGCGGCGTTGTCGGCCAGGTAGTGCGCTACCTGCATGACCCGGACAGCTATGTGGTGATCGCACCGGGCTTTGATGCGTACCTGGCGCAGTTGATCGAGGACGAGTACCTGTTCATGGGAGACCAGGACGGGTGATGCACTGAGGCGCGACGGAACGGGCAAGCGCGACCGCAGCCGACCAACGGTCGGCTCTACGCGATGCCGATGCCGGCGATGGCGGTGATCGCCTCCGGGTCGAACCCGGCCAGTGCGGCGAAGTGGCGGCCGCGTGCGACGTAGTCTTGGTACACCCCGTAGCTGGGCGCGCCCGGCGACATCAACACCACCCCGCCCTGCACGCCAAGTGCGGTGCGGGCCAGCTGCATCGCCTCGGCCAGGTCAGCCGCCGCATGCAGCCCGAAGCGGCCGGCATCGGCCAGTGGTTGCAGCAGCGCATGGATGCGCGGCCCGTTGGCCCCCATCGTGATGATCTCCACCGGCGGCATGTCGTGGGCCATGTGCTGCACGAAGTCCTGCCAGTCCAGGCCGCGGTCGTGCCCGCCCACCAGCAGCGCGATGCGCTGCCCGGCAAAACAGTCCAGCGCGGCCAGGCTGGCGTGCGGCGTGGTGCTGATGGAATCGTTGACGAACGTCAGGCCATCACGCGTACCCACGGTCTGCAGGCGATTGGGCAGCGGGCGGAAGTCCTGCACGGCAGGTGCCAGCGCCGCTGCATCCAGCCCCAGGGCCTCCAGCGCGGCCAGCACCGCGCACAGGTTCCCGCGGTTGTGCCGCCCGGGCAGAGGCGTGTTGGCGGTATCGAATACCGCGTGTTCGCCGCGATACACCACCTCGCCCCGCATGTGCCAGCCCTGCGGCTGGTTGAACCACACCACCTGGCTGTTCGGCAGCGACAACGCGGCCAGGTGCGGATCGGCGGCATTGAGCACGGCGATGCGCGGCTGCGCTTCAGTCACCAGGCGCAGCTTGTCGGCGATGTAGCGCGCTTCGCTGCCGTGCCAGTCGAGGTGTTCGGGAAACAGGTTGAGCACGATCGCCACCTGCGGGTGCGCGCCACTGCGCGCGACCTCGCCGGTCTGGTAGCTGGACAGCTCCACCGCCCAGTACTGCGGGGCCGGCTGCGGGTCCAGCACTTCCAGCAACGGCAGGCCGATATTGCCCACCAGCGCGGTGCGCGCGCCGGACGCGCGCAGCAGGTGCGCCAGCAGCGAAGTGGTGGTGCTCTTGCCCTTGGTGCCGGTCACGCACACGGTGTCCTGCACGGTGCCATCGGCCGCGGCGTGCTCGGCAAACCACAACGAGGTGCCGCCGATGAACTGCGTGCCCGCCGCCGTGGCGTGCAGGGCCGCCTCGCCATACGGGCTGATGCCCGGCGATTTGATCACCACCTCGAACGCGGCCAATGCCGCCCCGGTCACGTCCGAACGCACGGCCAACGCGCCGGCGGTTTCCGCGCGCACAGCCGCCGCCTCGGCCTCCGGGCAGAACAGGGTCAGCGGCAGCGACGGCAGCCGCTGCTGCAGCACGCCGAAGGCGGCGCGCCCTTCCCGTCCCCACCCCCACAACGCAACGCGCTTGCCCTCAAGCTGCGAAATTCGCACGCAGGCGCTCCCAGATCGACGCCGGGATGCGGTGCTCGCCTTCCAGCACCAGCAACGGCGCGATGCCCAGCTCGGTGCTGTCCAGCTGCGGCTGGATCTCGCTGACGAAACGCTTCACCAGCGCATCTTCGGCCCACTCCGGGCGCGCCGCCAGGGTAGCCATCGCCGCGCGCGATTCGCGGCCTTCGCCCACGCATTCGAACGGCTTGTGGTCCTGGAATTCCAGCAGCGCATCGAAGCCGCCGGCCTGCTCCGGATCGTCCAGCAGGTTGCGGCCGAAGATCGCCACCAGGCGGGTCTTGGGCATGAACGGGGCCAGCGCCAGGAACACGAAGTGGCACTTCGGGCAGACCCCGCACCAGCGGTTCACCGGGCGCTCGCCCAGGATGTGGAAGTTGCGGTTGCAGCTGGAGAAGTGCGCGTCGTAGACATCGCTCTTGGCGAACTGCCGCGCTACCGCCAGTTCCGACAGCGGGCGCAGCAGCGAGTAGTAATGCAGGTCGGCGGCCACGTGCTGCTCCAGGTATTCCCCGAACGCCTGCTCGAACGCCCAGCCCTTGGACCACTGGTGGTTCACCTCGCCGGTGCCGGGAATCTGGCTGCCGTAGCTGGCCGAGCGCTCGTTGGAGAACACCACCTGGTCCACGCCCTGCAGCAGCGCGGCCAGCACCATGATCGCCGAGTTCACCGCGGTCACCGGGATATGCCCGTTCCACGCGCCCTGGCGGTTCAGGTCAAACAGTTCCGGGGCCAGCGCGCGGCCGATGTTCAAGGTGGGCAGGCCGGTACGTTCGGCGCAGGCGCGGATCAACTGCGAACCGCCGATCCAGGTGACCGTTTCGGCAATGCCCAGCCCGCGCAGGGCTTCGATGCTGACCAGCGAATCCTTGCCGCCGCCAATGGCCACCAGCGCGTGTTCGCGCAGGCCCACCGCCGGCGCGCTGAACGCCTCGCCGTCCACGGGCAGGCGGAAGCGACCGCGCAGGTTCAGGCCGTTGCGGTAGGCGAACTCGCCCAGGCCGTTGAGGTAGACCTCCTCGACCAGCGCTGCGGTCGCCGCATCTATGCTGTAGCTGTCGATGCGGACCTGGTCGGGCACGCCAGCCTTGTAGTAGCTCACGCCGGCAATCAGGTGCAGCAGGCGCAGGGCACGCTGCACCGCCTCGGCACGCGCGCCGTCCAGCGCGAACGGCGCGCCGGGAATGGTGACCGTCTCGGTCAGCTCGGGGCCGTCGTCGAAGGCATAGACCAGCTGCGCCACGCCGGTATCCGCGGCGAAATCGCAGCGGACGAAGCGGAAAACGGCAACCTGGTGTTTATCGAAAGCAGTCATGGTGTATCCGGTTCAGAGGGCGGCCGTGCGTGTGCACGGCGCGTCTTCAAGGGTGGGCGGCAGGCGGCGGTCAAGGACCGTCATCGATGACGTCCTCGCGCGGCAGCTCGCGCTGGTTGTAGGTGTTGGCCATGACGTAACCGTAGGCACCGGCATCGGCGATCAGCATCACATCGTCCGGCGCGGTCGAGACCGGCAGCTTGCGGCGCTTGCCGAACACATCGCTGGACTCGCAGATCGGGCCGACCACGTCGAACGCGGCCTCGGCGTAGCCGCCGAGCCGGCTCAGGTTCTCGATGTCGTGCCAGGCGTCATACAGGGCCGGGCGCATCAACGTGTTCATGCCGGCATCCAGGCCCACGCGGCGCACGCCGTCCTTTTCGATCACCTGGGTGGCCGTGGCCAGCAGCACGCCCGATTCGGCCACCAGGTAGCGACCCGGTTCGATCGCCAGCCGGAACGCCGGGTGCACCGCCTTGACCTCGGCCAGGCCAACGGCCCAGGCGTCCAGGTCGAACGGCTCGTCGTCGGCGCTGTAGGGAATGGGCAGGCCACCGCCAATGTCGATGGTTTCCACGCTGCCGATGCGCCGCGCGAAGCCGGCCAGCTCATCGCACATCAGGCGCCAGTGCTGCGCGGTTTCCACGCCACTGCCCAGGTGCGCATGCAGGCCCACCACGCGGGTGCCCAGCTCGGTGGCCAGGCGCACGAACTCGTCCACGCGGGCGATCGGCAGGCCGAACTTGGAGTCCTTGCCGCCGGTACGGACCTTGGCGTGGTGGCCTTCGCCACGGCCCAGGTCCACCCGCAGCCACAGCTCGCGGTTGCGGAACAGGTCCGGCCAACGCTGCAGCGCTTCCACGTTGTCCACGGTAACGGTGACACCCAGCGCGAACGCGGCGTCGTACTCGGCGCGCGGGGCGAAGCTGGGGGTGAACAGCACGCGCCGGGGCGACAGCGTGGGCAGCGTGTTGAACACGTGCTTGAGCTCGCCGTGCGACACGCACTCCAGGCCGAAGCCTTCCTGCTCCAGCACTTCCAGGATGGCCGGGTGCGAATTGGCCTTGATCGCGTAGTAGCGCTGGTCGATGGCCTTGATCGCAGTCAGCGCGCGCGCACGCGCCCGCACCGTGGGCAGGTTGTACACGTAGCGCGGTGTACCGGCCTGGGCGAGCGTCAGCAGGTGGGCACGCTGGCCCCGCCACCAGGCGGTTTCGCGCGGGCGCACGGTGCCGGCGATCTCGCGCCAGCGCGGGCCGAACACTTCGCCCTCTTCCACCGGCATCGCACCGCTGTCGATCAGCTCGGCGTGCAGGATCGGCAGCAGCCCATCGGCGTCGGCTTCATCGATGACGAAGGTCAGGTTGAGGTCGTTGGACGACTGCGAAATCATGTGCACGCGCTCGCGCCCGAACGTGGCCCACACGTCCGACAGCTTGTGCAGCAGCGAACGCATGCCGCGCCCGACCAGGGTGATCGCCGCGCACGGCACGATGATCTTGACCTTGCAGATCTGCGACAGGTCCGCCGACAGCGCAGCCAGCACGTCGGTGTTGACCAGGTTCTCGGACGGGTCCAGCGACACGGTGACGTTGGTTTCGGCCGAACCGATCAGGTCCACCGACAGCCCGTGCTTCTTGAACAGCCCGAACACGTCGGCCAGGAAGCCGACCTGCTGCCACATGCCGATGCCTTCCATGGACACCAGCACGATGCCGTTGCGGCGGCTGATCGCCTTCACCCCCGGCACCGGCGCGGCATTGCCGTCGATGCTGGTGCCCGGCAGCTCCGGGCGTTCGGTGTCCAGGATGGCCATCGGCACGCCGGCGTCGCGGCACGGCTTGATCGAGCGCGGGTGCAGCACCTTGGCGCCGGTGGTGGCGATTTCCTGGGCTTCGTAATAGTCCAGGCGGGTCAGCAGGCGCGCATCGGGCACGTCGCGCGGATTGGCGCTGAACATGCCCGGCACGTCGGTCCAGATCTCCACGCGGCTGGCCCCGAGCAGCGCGCCGAAGTACGCCGCCGAAGTGTCCGAGCCGCCGCGGCCGAGAATGGCGGTGCCGCCATCGGCGTGCCGCGAAATGAAGCCCTGGGTGATCAGCATGCGCGTGGGCTGGGCGCGGAAACGCGCGGCCCAGTCGGCATCGGCGCGCCACTGGCAGTTCACCGACAGCCGCTGGGACCAGTCGCTCTGGTTGGGCTGCGGCGGCAGCGCATCCAGCCACTGACGCGCGTCCATCCAGCCGAAGTCCAGGCCGCTGGCATGCAGGTAGGCCGCGCCCACGGTGGAAGACAGCAGCTCGCCCTGGCCCAGCACGTCGGCCTGCCAGTCCAGCGGGCGGCTGGCCGCGCGCGGGTCGTCGAGCAGCCCGGACAAGCCGGCCAGGCGTTCATCCAGCGCGGTGGCGTCCAGCGCCAGCTCGACCAGGAACTCGCGGTGGCGGGCCACCAGCGCGTCCACGCGGGCACGGCTGTCGGCGGCGCCGTCGGCAATGGCGGTCAGTTCATTGGTGACCCCGGACAACGCCGACACCACCACCAGCACGCGCGCGCCGGTCTCTTCCGCACGTTTTTTCGCCAGCTTCCCGATCGTGTCCCAGCGGTGACGACGCGACACGGAGGTGCCGCCGAACTTCAGTACGATCCAACGATCGACAAGGGGGGAAGCTGACATGGAAGTAAAGAGGGTTTCGTAGTGAGGGGGGGGATTCGCCCGGCACACCGGCCGAACTCCCGATTCTATGCCAAGCCCGGCCCCGGCAGGGCCTGCGCGGGCACCTGGTCCGCGCCGAAGGCGGGCCCGGGGCCGTCCCGGATTGGTAAGCTGCCCGACCGTTTCGCAGACCCTGACGCCATGACTTCCCGCCGTTTCCTGCAGTTGGACGTGTTTTCCCCCTACCCCGGCGCCGGCAACCCCCTGGCGGTGGTGCTGGATGCCGAAGGCCTGGACGAGGCGGCGATGCAGGCCATTGCCCGCTGGACCCGACTGCCGGAGACGACCTTCGTGTTCGCGCCGGAAGCGCCGGGCAGCAGCTACCGCCTGCGCATGTTCAGCCCGCAGAAGGAAGTGCCCTTCGCCGGCCACCCCAGCGTGGGCACCGCGCATGCGGTGCTGGAGGAGGCCGTGGCAGCGCCGGTGGACGGCGTGCTGGTGCAGGACGGCATCGCCGGCACCCTGCCCTTGCAGGTGGACGGCACGGGCGCGGCCCGCACCATCGCCATCCGCACCCCGCGCGCCAGCGTGGCCGAGGTGGCGCAGCCGGATGACCCGCGCCTGCAGGCCGCCCTGGCCGGCTGGTCGCTGGGCGCATTGCCGCCGGCGCGGATGGCCGGTGGGCGCAGCTGGTGGGTGGTGGAACTGCGCGATGAGGCCACGCTGCGTGCGCTGCGGCCGGACTGGGACGTGATCGCCGCGCTGGCCGAGAGCACCGACAGCATGGGCGTGTTCGCCTATGCGCGCAGCACGGGCGCGTCATGGGACCTGGCGGTGCGTGCGTTCGTCGGCAACGGCCGTCGCTTCGAGGACGCCGCCTCCGGGGCCGCCAACGCGGTACTGGCCGCGTGGCTGGACAGCCGCGATGCACTGCCCGGCGCAGGACGCCGCTATGTGGTGAGCCAGGGCCGCGAAGTGGGCCACGATGCGCGGCTCAGCCTGCACATCGATGCCAACGGTGATGTGTGGTCGGGTGGCCAGGTGCAGACAGTCATCCGCGGCACGCTGGACTGGTAACACCGGCTGCGGCCTGCCCCGCAGATACCGCCGCGCTGCGGGTGCCGGCCATTGGCCGGCACCCCTGAAGCACCCGTCGGCCGTTAGGCCAGTTCGGCTTCCAGGCTGATCGGCACCGCACTCAGTGCCTTGGACACCGGGCAGTTCTGCTTGGCGTCATCGGCGATCGCCCGGAACTGGGTGGCGTCGATGTTGGGCACCACGGCCTTCACCTTCAAGGTGATCTGCGACAGCTGCGGGCCGCCTTCCATGGAAAGGTCCACCTTGGCTTCGGTGTCCAGCGAGGTCGGCACGAACCCGGCCTCGGTGAGTTTGGCCGACAGCGCCATGGTGAAGCAGCCGGCGTGCGCGGCGGCGATCAGTTCTTCCGGGTTGGTGCCCTTCTCATCGCCAAAGCGGCTGCTGAAGGCATAGCGGGTCTTGTCCAGCAGGCCGCTCTGCGGCGTGCTCAATTGTCCCTTGCCTGTCTTGAGGTCACCTTCCCAGTGCGCGGTGGCATGACGCGAAATACCCATCGGTGTGTCTCCTGCGGATGAATGGCAGGACCAGCATGGACGAGGCGGCGTTAGCACGGCGTCGGTCCGGCGGCCGCGCCCATCGCGGGCGCTCACCCGGGCCCGGTCGCAGTGCCGCATGGCGGCGAGAAAACCGCTGTTTTCAAGGGGTTTGGAGCAAACCGACGGGCATCCTGACGATCCTGGCCGAGGCCACCGGGGTGATCGCCCGCCCTGTTTTTCGGGCATGTGCTGATGCACTGCAGTAACCGGCAGGCAGGAAATCGCGAACTTTTATGCGATTGCCTATTGGCGGCGCCGCCTGGTTGGCCTACATTTCGCTTGCCGACCGGGTTCGGCGCGACCAAACAACCAACCGTTCACGGAACAGGAAACCATGGCAAAGACCGCTAAGAAGGCTGCCCCGAAGAAGGCAGTAAAGAAAGTCGCTACCAAGGCAGCCGCCAAGCCGGCCGCTCCCAAGCCGATCAAGGACGTACTGAGCAAGTCTGGTCTGGTTGCACACATCGTTGAAACGTCCGGCGTTGTCGCCAAGGACGTGCGCGCCGTGCTCGCCTCGCTGGAAGGCGCCGTCGCCGCTTCGGTGCACAAGAAGGGCGCGGGCAGCTTCACCCTGCCGGGCCTGCTGAAGATCACCACCGTCAGCGTTGCGGCCAAGCCGAAGCGCAAGGGGATCAATCCGTTCACCAAGGAAGAGCAGTGGTTTGCCGCCAAGCCGGCTTCCACCAAGCTGAAGGTGCGTCCGCTCAAGAAGCTCAAGGACGCTGCGCTGTAACCAGCGCGTTTCCTGCAGCACCCGGACGGGACGGCCTTGGCCGTCCCGTTCTTTTTTGGGCCGCCCGCCGACGCTCGACCACAGGGGCTGCGAAACACAGCGTTGCCAATTGGGGAGGATGCGCCCGCGTCGCGCGCAAACGCTGCACCCACGGCCATCTCCGGCCGACAGCGCCAGCGTGGAACGCGCGCGGTGGAACACTGCGTGCGGCCGCGCCCGTCGCCCCCGGCCGCCGGCACGCCTATGGTGGTTTCGTCCCCCCAACGCCAGCCGCCATGACCAGCCCCTCCCAGCGCTATCGCATTACCGTTACCCCGATCGAGAAGGACGGGTTGCAGTGCAGCGGACGCTGCACGATCGAACTGGAACATCGCGCGCAGCAGGACTGGATGCGCCTGATGGAAATCGCACGGCGCCAGACCGGCCTGAGCGGTGACGAGCGCGCGGCCGCCATCGTGGCCACCCAGCTGCTGCACGACCTGGCCCAGCGCCACGCGCACGAACCGGGCCATCCGTTGAGCGTCCTGCAGCCGCAGCTCGGCGAAGTGCTCACGGCCCTGCAGGCGATCCAGCAGGCGCCCTGAGCGCGCCACCGACCGCTACACTCTGCCCTTCACCTGGGGGAGTACCCGCATGCGTCGTGCCGTGATCCTGTTGCCGCTGCTGCTGGGCGGTTGCTCCTGCGAGCGTCACCCCGCCGCCGACGCGCCTGGCGCTGCCGCGACGGCAGCGACCGCGGGCGCCGAAGCGACCGGCAGTACCAATGCCGCCACCGTCGCTCCGCTCGCGCCCGCGCCGCTGAGCGCCGTGGCAGCGGGTGCCGAGGATGAAGGCATCGTGGTGCGCCACTACCTGAATGCACTCGCGCGCGGCGACCACGCCGCCGCCGATGCGTTCTGGAGTGGGGGCCGCACCGCCAGCCATGCCGATGACGCGGTGCTGCGCCAACTGCTTTCCCAACCCGAACCGTCGCGTGTGCTCAGCCTGCGCATGGACACCGAGGTCCCCATCGCCCGCGACCAGGCCCAGCCCTCGCGCCTGCGCGAGGTTCCGGTGCGGATCCGCGTGATGACCGCCGATGGCCCCCTGCGGTACCAGGGCGGGTATCGCCTGCAGCCACGCCCCGACGCAAGCGGCTGGGAAATCCACGGCGCGTCGGTACAGCCCGTGCTGGACTGACTGCCCGGCAACCACCCTGCAGCGGCGGCGCGGCATCCAAGCTGGATTCAGCCGGAAGCGCTATCGTTGGCGCTTCCCCCTTAGCTACGGCCCGCCCCATGAACGCACGCCCGCTGTTGTCCCGCATCGCCGCATGCACGGTGCTGATCGCCGCCGCAGTCGGTGCGCAAGCCGCACCCAGCGTGTCCGGCCGCCAGTTGTCGGTGGGCGCCAGCGACGTGCAGCAGTACCTGGACGGCAGCTTCCCACGCACCCAGGATGCGCTCGGCGGGCTGATCGCCATGACCATGAGCCATCCGCAACTGGCCCTGCCACAGGGCAACCGCCTGGATCTGGGCTTCGATATCGCCATGGCCACCGCCGGCAGCGCGCCGGCCGCGCTGGGCAAGGTGAAGTTGAGCAGTGGCCTGCGCTACGACGCACAGACCCAGGGCTTCCACCTGGACCAGCCGACGGTGGACGACTTCACCCCGGCCACCAACGGTGGACGCCTGGATTCGCGCACGCGCAGCCTGCTCAATGCCTGGCTGACCGACTATGCGCGGCGCGAGCCGATCTACAAGATCGACCCCACCGTGGCCAGCGTGCTTGGCGCGCTCCAGGTCCAATCGGCGCAGGTGGAGAACGGCAAGCTGGTGGTGACGTTCAACCAGGATCTGGGCAAGCTGGTCCCGGCGGGCATGCTGGGCAAATGATGCGGGAGCGCACCGACCAACGGTCGGTGCCTACCCGGGGGGTCCATGCCGCGGCGTTGATGGGCGCGTGCACCGACCAACGGTCGGTGCCTACTGGATGATCGGTGCGCAGCAGACACCGGTAGGTACCGACCGTTGGTCGGTACCCATCACGTCGGTACGCATCAGGTCGGTGCACACCGCATTGGCCCCGCCCCGATCAGCCGGCCAGTGCCTTGGCCACCGCGTCGGCGAACGCCGGAATGTCATCCGGCTTGCGGCTGGTGATCAGGTTGCCGTCCACCACTACCTCGGCATCGCGCCACTGCGCGCCGGCGTTGGTGAGGTCGGTTTTCAGCGACGGCCACGAGGTAACCGCGTGGCCCTTGGCCAACCCCGACTCCACCAGCAGCCACGGGCCATGGCAGATCGCCGCGACCGGCTTGCCCGCTGCGCCAAATGCCTTGATGAAGTCCACGGCCTGCGTATCGATGCGCAGCTTGTCGGGGTTGATCACCCCGCCCGGCAGCACCAGTGCGTGGTACGTGTCGGGCTTGGCCGCGGCCAGCGCCTGATCCACCGCCACCGATTCGCCCCAGTCCTTGCCCTTCCAGCCGCGGATCTGGCTGGCATCGCCGGGGGCGATCACTGTCACCGTGGCGCCCCACGTTTCCAACAGGCGCTTGGGCTCCTGCAGTTCGGACTGTTCAAAACCGTCGGTGGCCAGGATCGCCACCTTCTTGCCGTCGAGTGCGTGTGCCATGGAGAGGCTCCGGTAGAAAGGAGCCTTCAGTCTGCCGCGCCACGCATTGAGCAGCAGTGACCAGCATGTGCAGGGCGCGTGGGCAGTGCCGGCAGCCACCGGCACCCCGTGCACGCCGCCGGATCAGCGCTTGGGCTGCAGCATCGTCCCGGTGCACTTCTTCGACCCGCAGCGGCACTCCCAGATCTTCTTCAGGCGCGCCGTGTGGCGCTCGGCCAGGGTGATGCCGTAGTTGTAGGTCAGCTCGTCGCCCGGCTTGATGTCCTTGATCGCCTCGATGAACACCTTGTCCTCGCGGCGGTTGTCACCCTCGGCTTCCTCGATCACCGCCTCGCAGTTCGGGTCGCAGCTGTGGTTCAACCAGCGCGCGTCGTTGCCCTTGTAGTTGGCATCGATGACGTAATCGTCGTTCAGGGTGAACAGGAAGGTGTGCCCGCTCTCGACGTCCCCGGTATCATCGGCATCCACATCGGCGTGGCTGCGCAGCAACCCCTTGTACTGGATGACCCGCTCGCCCTGCTTGATCGGCGCCAGCGCAAACACGCCGTTGCCGTGGATGGAGGACTTGCGGGCTTGGATCTTCTTGGGCATGTGGCTGGCCGTTGCGGAAGGTAGGCAACGATTCTCGCTTAATCTTTGTGATTGCCAAAGCCACGCGATGCCCAGCCCCTGCAGCATCCCCCGGGATCGCCCCTGAACGGGGTGGGTTGGATGCCCGCGGAGAAAAGCGTACAATTTCAGTCCGCTTTACGGTTCAACCCTCCCCATGCTCCGCGTCACCAAACTCACCGATTACGCCACCGTCGTGCTGACCGTGCTCGCCGCCCGCCCGGGCGAAGTGCTCAGTGCGACCGAACTGGCCGAGTTCGCCAGCCTTGAGCCGCCCACCGTCAGCAAGCTGCTCAAGCCGCTGGCCCAGGCCGGGCTGGTTGAAGGCCTGCGCGGCGTGCGCGGCGGTTACCGCCTGACCCGCCCGGCCGAGCAGATCACCCTGTTCGAGATCGTGGAAGCCATGGAGGGCCCGCTGGGCCTGACCGAGTGCGCCCACGAGCACAGCCAGTGCGGCCGCGAGATGCAATGCGGCGCGCGCAGCAGCTGGCGGCTGATCAACGACGTGGTGTCCGAAGCACTGCGCGCGGTCAGCCTGGCGCAGATCCTGCCCCCTCTTCCCCTTGTTGATGCTTCGCGCCGCGTGATCGCGGCCGATGTCGTCTCCTGATCCACAGGCAGCCCCCATGGCCACCGATATCCTCGACACCGTCGCCACCGGCGATACCCCCAACCGCGAGATCCACGAGCAGCTTGGCCGCAAGTATTCGGCCGGCTTCATCACCGATATCGAATCGGACTCGCTGCCGCCTGGCCTGGACGAGGACACCATTCGTGCCCTGTCGGCCAAGAAGGACGAGCCGGAATGGATGACGCAGTGGCGCCTGGACGCCTACCGCCACTTCCTGACCATGCCGATGCCGAACTGGGCCAAGCTGCAGATCGCCCCGATCGACCTGCAGTCGCTGAGCTACTACTCCGCGCCGAAGGGCCCGAAGTACGCCTCGCTGGACGACGTGCCCAAGGAACTGCTGGACACCTACGACAAGCTGGGCGTGCCGCTGCACGAGCGCGCCAAGCTGGCCGGCGTGGCCGTGGATGCGGTGTTCGACTCGGTTTCGGTGGGCACCACCTTCCGCAAGGAACTGGCCGAAAAGGGCGTGATCTTCTGCTCGATGTCCGAAGCCATCAAGGAGCACCCGGAACTGGTCAAACAGTACCTGGGCACCGTGGTGCCGGTCGGCGACAACTACTTTGCCGCGTTGAATTCGGCGGTGTTCTCCGACGGCAGTTTCGTGTTCATCCCCAAGGGCGTGCGTTGCCCGATGGAACTGAGCACCTACTTCCGCATCAACGCCGGCCACACCGGCCAGTTCGAGCGCACCCTGATCATCTGCGAGGACAAGGCGTACGTGTCCTACCTGGAAGGCTGCACCGCGCCGATGCGCGATGAGAACCAGCTGCACGCCGCGGTGGTCGAGCTGGTGGCGCTGGAAGATGCCGAGATCAAGTATTCCACGGTGCAGAACTGGTACCCCGGCGACGAGAACGGCGTGGGCGGCATCTACAACTTCGTCACCAAGCGTGCCGAATGCCGGGGCGCGCGCAGCAAGGTCACCTGGACCCAGGTGGAAACCGGTTCGGCGATCACCTGGAAGTACCCGTCCTGCGTGCTGCTGGGCGACGACTCGGTGGGCGAGTTCCACTCGGTGGCGCTGACCCATCATCGCCAGCAGGCCGACACCGGCACCAAGATGATCCACATCGGCAAGCGCACCAAGAGCAAGATCGTCAGCAAGGGCATCAGCGCCGGGCGTGGCCAGAACACCTACCGTGGCCTGGTCAAGGTGGACCGCAACGCCGACGGCGCGCGCAACTACACCCAGTGCGACTCGCTGCTGATCGGCAAGACCTCCGGCGCGCACACCTTCCCGTACATCGAGGTCAAGAACCCGAGTGCGACGGTGGAGCACGAGGCCACCACCTCCAAGATCTCCGACGACCAGCTGTTCTATTGCCGCGCCCGCGGCATCGACCAGGAAAACGCGGTGTCGATGATCGTCGACGGCTTCTGCAAGCAGGTCTTCCGCGAGCTGCCGATGGAGTTCGCGGTGGAAGCCAAGAAGCTGCTGGAAGTGTCGCTGGAAGGGTCTGTGGGTTAACCCGACAGCCGCCTTCGTTTGAATTTTTCAGCCACGCATGGCGTGGCTCTACACCGGATTCGTATCATGCTGAAGATCGACAACCTCCACGCCCGCATCGGCGACAAGGAAATCCTCAAGGGCCTCTCGCTGGACGTGAAGCCCGGCCAGGTGCACGCCATCATGGGCCCCAACGGCGCCGGCAAGTCCACCCTGGGCAACGTGCTGGCCGGCCGCGACGGCTATGACGTGAGCGAGGGCAGCGTGCAGTTCGAAGGCCGTGACCTGCTCGAGCTGGCGCCGGAGGAACGCGCCGCCGCCGGTCTGTTCCTGGCCTTCCAGTACCCGGTGGAAATCCCCGGCGTCAACAACACCTACTTCCTGCGCGCCGCGCTCAACGCCCAGCGCAAGGCGCGCGGCGAAGAGGAACTGGATTCGATGCAGTTCCTCAAGCTGGTGCGCCAGAAGCTGGCCGTGCTGCACCTGAAGGACGAACTGCTGCACCGGGGTGTCAACGAAGGCTTCTCCGGTGGCGAGAAGAAGCGCAACGAGATCTTCCAGCTGGCCGTGCTTGAACCCAAGCTGGCGATCCTGGATGAAACCGATTCGGGCCTGGACATCGACGCGCTCAAGAGCGTGGCCGACGGCGTCAACGCGCTGCGCTCGCCGGACCGTTCGTTCATTGTCATCACCCACTACCAGCGCCTGCTCGACTACATCAAGCCGGACGTGGTGCATGTGCTGGCCGACGGCAAGATCGTGCAGACCGGCGGCCCGGAACTGGCCCTGGAACTGGAAGCCCACGGCTACCACTTCCTGAAGGACCGCGTGGTGCCGGAGGCAGCGGTCTGATGAGCGCCCTGCTCGATTCCCTCGCCAGCGGCTTCTGCGGCAGCGACGCGCGCCGCGCCGAACTGGACGCCGCCCTGCAGGCCGGCCTGCCCGGCCCACGTACCGAAGCCTGGAAGTACACCTCGCTGCGCCAGCTGGAACGCCGCAGCTTCAGCCCGGCACCGCTGGCTGCCACCGACGTCGACGCCGCGCTGCTGGCCGACATTCCGTCGCCGCGCCTGGTGTTCGTCAACGGCCGTCCGTCGCACGCACTGAGCGATGTGGCCGCGCTGCCGGCCGGCATCCAGCTGCAGACCCTGTCCTCGGCGCTGTCCGCCGGCGACGACGCCCTGCGCTTTCTCGGCCGCCGTTTCGAGCGCAGCGACGAAGTGTTCGCCCGCCTCAACGCCGCCCTCGCCGATGAAGGCGTGGTGGTGCGCGTGGAAGATGGTGCACAGGTCGAACTGCCGCTGCAGCTGGTCTTCATCAGCGTGGCCGGCGAGACCGACCTGTCCTGGCACCATCGCCACCTGATCGAACTGCGCGCCGGCGCTGCGCTCGGCGTGGTCGAACACCACCTGCATGTGGGCGATGCCGCGCACCTGGGCAACACCCTGGTCCACGTGCACCTCGCCCAGGACGCCGTGCTCTCGCACGCCCGCGTGCAGGCCGACAGCGGGCGCGCCACCACCCTGCTGCGCACCGATGCCGTGCTCGCGCGTAACGCGCAGTACCGCCGCATCGACCTGGAACTGGGCGCCGCATTGAGCCGCCACGAGCTCAACGTGCGCCTGGAAGGCGACAGCGCCCAGCTCACCGCCAACGGCGTGTTGCTGGGCAATGGCCGCCGCCATATCGATACCCGCCTGGGCATCGAGCACATCGCGCGCGACACGTCCTCGGAAATGGTCTGGCGCGGCGTCGCGGCCAACCGCAGCCGCGTGGTGTTCCATGGTGGCATCCACATCCGCGCCGGCGCCGATGGCACCGATGCCAACCTGTCCAACAAGAACCTGCTGCTGTCGGCCGACGCGGAGATCGACACCCAGCCCACGCTGGTGATCGACGCTGATGAAGTGAAGGCCGCCCACGGCGCGACCGTCGGCCAGCTCGATGCCAACGCCCTGTTCTACCTGCGCTCGCGCGGGTTGGCCGCCGACCAGGCCCAGCAGCTGCTCAGTGCGGCGTTCTGCCATGAACCGCTGAACGCGCTGGACGCCCGCCTGACCGAACAGCTGCGCCGCCAGCTCGACATCGCCCTGGCCCAGGCAGGCGTGGCATGAACCTCTCCACCGCGCGCCCGGCCCCCGATACCGCGGTGGCCCCGGACTGGGACCGCGCCCGCCTGGACTTCCCGCTGTTGATGCGCGAAGTGCACGGCAAGCCGCTGGTGTACTTCGACAATGCCAACACCGGCCAGAAGCCGGTGCAGGTCATTGGCGCGGTGGATGAGTTCTACCGCCGCTACAACGCCAACGTCAGCCGCGCGGTGCATGCGCTGGGCACCGAGGCCACCGATGCCTACGAAGGCGCGCGGACCAAGCTGGCACGCTTCCTCAACGTGCGCGCCAGCGAACTGGTGCTGTGCAGCGGCACCACCTTCGCGCTCAACCTGGTGGCCTATTCGTGGGCGTTGCCGCGGTTGAAGGCCGGTGATGTGATCCTGGTGTCGCGGATGGAGCACCATGCCAACATCGTGCCGTGGCAGCTGGTGGCCGAGCGCACCGGTGCCACGATCCGCGTGGCCGAGATCACCCCTGACGGCGCGCTCGATCTGGACGCGCTGCGCCGTGCGATGACCGCCGAGGTCAAGCTGCTCGCCGTGGCGCACGTGTCCAACGTGCTGGGTACGGTCAACCCGGTGCGTGAGATCTGCCGGGAAGCGCGCAAGCGCGGCATCGTCACCGTGGTGGACGGCTCGCAGGCCGTGCCGCACCGCAAGGTGGACGTGGCCGCGATCGGCTGTGACTTCTATGCCATCACCGGGCACAAGATGTGTGGCCCCACCGGCACCGGCGCACTGTGGGCACGCCGCGAGCACCTCGACGCGATGCCGCCGTTCATCGGGGGCGGCGAGATGATCAAGGAAGTGAGCTTCGAGGGCACCGTGTTCAACGATGCCCCGCACAAGTTCGAGGCCGGCACCCCGAACATCGCCGGTTTCATCGGCCTGGGCGTGGCGGTGGACTACCTCGAATCGCTCGGCCTGGACCACGTGGAAACACGCGAAACCGAGCTGCTGGCGCACTTCAACGAAGAGCTGGGCAAGATCGATGGCCTGCGCATCTTCGGTACCACGCCGGACAAGGCGGCGGTGGTGTCGTTCCTGATCGAAGGCGCCCACTCGCACGACCTGGCTACCCTGCTGGACCTGGAAGGCGTGGCCGTGCGCTCGGGCCAGCATTGCGCGCACCCGCTGCTGCAGTACTACGGCGTGGCCGCTGCCTGCCGCGCATCGCTGGCGTTCTACAACACGCACGATGAGGTCGAGCGCTTCATCGTGGCGCTGAACAAGGTGCGCAAGCTGCTGGGCTGACGGCAGCCGAAGGTTGGGTACCCCGGAACGCCGCGAGAGATCGCGGCGTTCTGCGTTCGGGCGGTCCCGCCGCTAGCGGCATACCGGCCGGGTGCCGTCGCCGCCACGCCGCGTCACCGCCACCAAGGTCTCCCGAGCACCACCGGAGGACGCCTGCGAGCCCGCCAGGTGGGTCACCTGCAGGGCCGCCCCCTGCCGGCGTACCACCATCACCGCAGTGCCGTCGCTGGCGTACAGGTACACCGCCGCACCGCGCGTGCCCATGACCAGACGCTCCGGCGCCAAGGCGGCGCCTTCGTAATGCCATAGCCGGGCGTGTCCCGGGTCGGCCGCGCCGGGAAAGAACAGCTCGATACCCAACATGTCGCCACTATCCGGGTGCACGCAGACATTGCCGTAGGTCCCGGCCAGATCCAGCCCCTTGTCGACCGGGGCGCCTGCACCCTGCACTGCCAGTACCACGGCCATCACCGCCCCCGACACGTTCATTCCTGCCCCCTGGTGGCCCAATGCGATCGGCAGCGTAGCCCAACGCGCGCCCAACAGCGGCGCAACAATGCGATAATGCGAACACTTCTCATTTGCGTAATTGGCGATGCCGTCCCCCCTCCTTTGCACGGGCCAGCCGCCCGTCGGTCTGCCGTGGTCGCCCCGCCCGCCTGCGTTCGTCGAACGCCATGCGCGTGCTCTCGCGGCCGGCATCACGGTGCTGGCCCATGTCGGCCTCTTCGTGGCCCTGCTTTGGAGGCAGGCCTATTCCCCGGCTGACCTACCGCCACCGCCGGCCGAGCGCACCCAGCTGATCCTGCTGCCGCCGCGTGCGCCGGAAGTCCCGCTGGAAGAGATCGTTGCCCCCACCCCCAGCAGTGCCGCCGCAGTGCTCAAGCAGAAACCGGAGCCACCGCGCCCGCTGCCGCAGACACCGCCGCGCGCCACCGCCAACTGGGTCATTCCCCCGCCCACGCCACCGCAGCCCACCACCGATTCCCTCGCGCCCCAGCAGCAGGAGGCCTCGGTTGCCGCCGCACCGCCCAGCCCGCCGCTGCCCGCCGGCCCCAGCGAAGCCACGCCCGGTCGCGACAGCTGGGAGGGCCGGGTGATGGCGCGCCTCGAGCGCTTCCGACGTTACCCCAACGCCGCGCGCGCCCGCCGCCAGGAAGGCATCGCCCAACTGCGGGTCAGCGTGGGCCGCGACGGCAGCCTGCTGGCGCTGTCGCTGGAAGCGACCTCTGGCTTCCCGCTGCTGGACCAGGCCGCGCTGGACACCTTCCGCCGCGCCGCGCCGTTGCCCAAGGTGCCGGAGGACCGCCAGGCACCGGTGGAACTGTCGTTCCCGGTGGAATTTTTCATGCGCTGAGGCGGCTACCGGCCACTGGCCGGTACCTACCCGGCATCGCGCCCCCCGCCTAGAATGGGCGGCATGAGCACCCTGACCTTCCGCGCGGCCACTGCCGCCGACATCCCCGCCCTGATCGCCCTGGTCACCTCGGCCTATCGCGGCGACGCCAGCCGCGCCGGCTGGACCACCGAAGCCGACCTGCTGGACGGCGCCCGCATCGACGCGCAGGGCCTGCAGGCCGACCTGGCCAAGCCGCGTTCGACCATCCTGCTGGCCGAGCGCGAGGGCCAGCTGGCCGCCTGCGCGCACGTAGCCGACGACAACGGCACGGGCTATTTCGGCATGTTCTCGGTCGCCCCCACCCAGCAGGGTGGCGGCATCGGCAAGCAGATGATGGACGCCGCCGAGGCCCACGCCGCCCGCGAATGGGGCGTGCCGGTGATGCAGATGACCGTGATCGACGTGCGCGAGGAGCTGATCGCCTTCTACGAGCGCCGAGGCTACGCACGCACCGGCATCAAGAAGCCCTTCCCCTATGGCGACGAACGCTTCGGCATCCCCAAGCGCGACGACCTGCGCTTCGAGATCCTGGAAAAGCCGCTGGTGGTTTCCGCGTGAGCGACATCTGGACCTTCGTCTGCGCCAGCGCCGACCTGCTGCCGGGCGAGATGAAAAGCACGTTCGACGAGGTCACCGGCACCCCGATCGTGGTGTTCAACCTGGACGGCGAGCTGTACGCCCTGGAAGACCAGTGCACCCACGACGAATTCGAGCTGTCCTCGGGCACCTTCGATACCGCCGAGGCCAGCATCGAGTGCGTGCTGCACGGCGCCCGCTTCGACATCCGCGATGGCCGCGCCCTGTGCGCCCCGGCCTATTCGCCGGTGGCCAGGTTCCCCGTCAAACGCGAACACGACGGGGTCTGGGCCCGCGACGACCGCGACTGAACAGCGGCCTTTTGAAAATGGGAATCGCTAGCATTACCATGTGCGCCGCGGCCGCCCGGCCGCGCCTGCCTGGTAAACCGTGTCCGCCACCCGTTCCGCCCTCGGTGTTGCTGCCCTGTGGGCCACGCTCTGCGTGGTGCTGCTGGCCGCCGGCTGGCTGAGCGGCAAACGCGCCAGCGTCCCGCTGGCACACCCGGCCACGACGCTGTCCACGCTGGCTCTGGCGCCGGTCGATGCCGCCGCCACGCTGCCGCAGGCACCGGCCCCCTGCCCGGAACCCCCAGCCAGTGAACTGTCTGCGGCCACCGAAGGCGGGACCGATCCCGACACCAGCACCCACGGCATGACCTTGCGCCTGCGCCGCACCCCCTGGGTGGCAGTAGTGCCGCTGTGGCCGGCCGATGCGCTGCGCTGGCAGCGGATGGAACCGTCGCTGCGGCTCAACCCCGGCCACGCCCCTCCTTACGCCTGATCCTGCTGCCACGCACCGCGTGGTGGCACTGCCCTGCCTGCGCGTCGCGCAGCCAGCGGCCACGCCTGTTCGCCCTGCCCTGCCTGCACCGCCGATCGCCCCGTCCGATCGCTGCATGCCCCTGCTGCCCTACCTTCGCCCTTCTGGACTGTCCTCCATGATCAAGAGCCGCAAGCACTCTCCCTCTTCGCGCAGCGCCGCCTGCCTGGCCACCGCCGGGCTGGTCACCGGCCTGGGCCTGGCCACGCTGCCCGTCACAGCCCTGGCCCAGTCCAGCACCGCCACGCCGCAGACCCTGGACCAGGTGCACGTGCTCGGGGTGCGCGGCTACAAGGCCGACAAGGTCGCCTCGCCCAAGTTCACCCAGTCGCTGCAGGACACGCCGCAGACCATCCAGGTGATCACCGCCGATCTGTTCAACCAGCAGGGTGCCACCACGCTGACCGATGCACTGCGCAACAGTCCGGGTGTGGGGACGTTCTACGTGGGCGAGAACGGCAACACAAATACCGGCGACAGCATTTTCATGCGCGGCTTCGACACGTCGAGCAGCATCTTCGTCGATGGCGTGCGCGACATCGGTTCGATCTCGCGCGATGTGTTCAATACCGAACAGGTGGAAGTGGCCAAGGGTCCGGCCGGTACCGACAACGGCCGTTCCGCCCCCACCGGCGCGATCAACATGGTGAGCAAGCAGGCCACCCTGCATGACGCGGTGTCCGGCACCGTCTCGGCGGGAACCGACAGCCAGGCGCGTACCACCGCCGACTGGAACCAGACCCTGGGCGCGACCAGCGCGCTGCGCCTCAATGCCATGTGGCAGGACAACGACCAGCCTGGCCGCGACCATGTCAACAACAGCCGCTGGGGCATCGCCCCGTCGCTTGCCTTCGGCCTGGGCACCGCCACGCGCTACTACCTCAACCTGCTTTACGTGGAACAGGACAACGTGCCCGACGGCGGCGTCCCCACGCTCGGCCTGCCGGGCTGGACGCCGCAGCCTACGCTGGAACAGCTGGCCGGCCACCCGGTGGACCCGGAGAACTTCTACGGTACCCGGGCCGACCACGACGACGTCACCGCGAAGATGGCCACGTTCCGCATCGAGCACGACCTCAACGACAACGTCCGCCTGACCAACACCGCGCGCTGGGGCCGCACCGACCAGGACTACATGCTGACCGCCTTCATGGGCACCGGCACCCGCGGTGCCAATGGCGCGGCGACCGGCAACATCCGCTACACCTCCGCCGCCGACCTGGGCAGCTACACCCTCGCGCGAAGCCTGCCGACCTTCAAGCACCAGCAGAACACCATCCTTACCGACCAGCTCAACCTGCGCGCCGACTTCGCCACCGGTACGGTCGAGCACAACCTGAGCACCGGCCTGGAGTTCACCCGCGAAGAACTGAAGAGTTTCGGGCAGGCTGCCACCGGCGGCAGCGTGTGGTCAGCGGCCAACCTGTACGCACCGGACTGGAACGCCACCGGCCTGACCTGGGCACACAACGGCGCCGACAGCCATGGCAAGACCACGACGTCGTCGGCGTACCTGTTCGACACGCTCACCATCGGCGAGAGCTTCCTGCTCACCGCTGGCCTGCGTGCAGATCACTACAAGACCGAGTACCAGAGCGCGTCGGTCTGCGGTGGGCGCGGGCCGGCCTGTGGCAGCAATCCAGTCGGCACGGTGATCCCCAATCCGTCGCTGGCGCATTCGGACACCCTGCTCAACTGGAAAGTGGGGGCGGTGTACAAGGTCGATGACCTGGTCAGCCTGTATGCCAACTACGCCATCTCGCAGCAGCCCCCCGGTGGCAGCAATTTCCAGCTGAGCGCCTCGGCCAGCAGCGCCGACAACCCCAGCCTGGACCCACAGAAGGCAAAGACATTCGAGGTGGGCACCAAGTGGAGCTTCCTGGGCGACGCACTGGCCTTGAACGTGGCGCTGTTCAAAACCGAGGTCAGCAACGAGATCAACACCCAGGTGCTCGATGACGCCGGCAACCCGACCCAGACCGGCAAGAAGTCGGTGCAGGGCATCGAAGTGTCCACGGTGGGCCGCATCACCGACAACTGGTCGGTGAGCGCCGGCTACAGCCACCTCGATACCGACGTGGAGGAAGGTGCCAACGTTGCCGCCGACGGCACCCGCAACCTGACCTACACGCCCGGCGACACCTTCACCAGCTGGACCAGCTACACCTTCCCGTTCGGCCTGACCCTCGGCGGTGGCGCACGGTATGCGGGCCGGATGCATCGCGGTACCGATGGCGCAGTGGGCACCCCGGCATTCACCAAGTCCTACACGGTCTACGATGCGGTCGCCTCGTACACCATCAACCCGCGCCTGGTGGTGCGCTTGAACGCCTACAACCTGTTCGACAAGCAGTACGTGGCTGCGATCAACAAGAGCGGGTACCGTTACACCCCGGGCGCGCCGCGCTCGTTCCTGCTCAGCGCCGACTACCGCTTCTGATGCGTGGGCGGCGCGGGCAGCCCCCGCGCCGCGCAGAGGATCCCGCCATGCTGCTGCATGTTCCCGACGTACTTTCCGCCGATGAACTGGCCCATCTGCAGCGCGCGCTTGCGGCGGCGGACTGGGCCGATGGTCGCGAAACCGTGGGCGCGCAGGGCGCGCAGGTCAAACGCAACGAGCAGCTACCCGATGCCTCGCCCCTGAAGGCCGAGCTGGGGCGGGTGGTGCTGGCGGCGCTGGAACGGCACCCGCTGTTCTTTGCCGCGGCGCTGCCGCTGCGGATCCTGCCACCGCGCTTCAACCGCTACCAGGGCGGGGGCGAATACGGCCTGCATGTCGACGGGGCGGTGATGATCACCGGCCACGGCGAGCAGCGTGCCCACCTGCGCTCGGATGTGTCCTGCACCTTGTTCCTGAGCCCGCCGGAGGCCTATGACGGCGGTGAACTGGTGGTCAGCGACACCTATGGCGAGCACGAGGTGAAACTGCCTGCCGGTGACCTGGTGGTCTATCCGTCCAGCAGTCTGCACCGGGTCAACGCGGTGACACGCGGTGCCCGGCTTGCCTCGTTCTTCTGGGTACAGAGCATGGTCCGCGACGACAGCGCGCGGCGCATGCTGCTGGAGATGGACAGCGCCATCGAGACGCTGCGCACCGGCGGTGCCGACGCGGCCGCCGTGCTGCAGCTCACCGGCGTGTATCACAACCTGCTGCGCCGCTGGAGCGAGGTCTGAGCGCACCGGCGCCTGTCCTGAGGCAGGTGTACCACCCTCAATCGCAAATCATTCCCATTTGCACCCGGGAACGTATCTCACTACAATCCCGGCGCGTTGCGTCCCGAACCTCCGGGCCGCCGTAGACCGGACACCCCCACTTGCGCCACCCGCACCGCCACCGCAGCTTCGCCCCCGCCGTGCGCGGGCAGCGTCCGGCGTTGGCGAGCGTGCTGGCCTGGCTGGCCTTGCTGGCGATGCTGCTCACCGGCCTGCCGGTGCTGGAGCACGCCATACCGGGCAGCAGCGCCATCGTGCTGCAGATGCCGGTGGAAGAACGCCCCGCCGGCGGCGGCGAAACCGCCCCGCAGGAAGAGGCACCGGCCAAGCTGCGCCGGATGGCCAGCGCCCGGTTGTCGCGTACCCCGCTGCCGCCGTTGCCCGAACCGGTGGATGCACTGGGCGCGCTGATGGCCACCATGCTCGCGTTGCCGCCGCAGGTATCGCCATCGGTTGATTCGGCACCGGCCACGCCGCTGCCATCGGCCCCGGGGCTGCGCGTACAGCGCGGCCAGGCGCCACCGCAGGGCTGATCCCGCGCATCGCCTGCGGCGCCAACGCGCCGTCGATGCCGATCACCGCCTGTCTGCCCGCCCTGCGGGTCCCTTCCTGATCTGTGGTGCGTGGCGTGGCCTGCTAACCGCGCGCGCGTCCGTCTGCTTCCCTTCGAGGTTATTGCCATGGCCCAGCGCCAGCGTCGTTGCACGTCCCTTTCCCGTTGCTCGCTGAGCATCGCCCTGCTCGGCGCGCTCAGCGCCCCGGCCTTCGCCAACGGCGCCGCTGCCGGCGCGCCGACCACGCTGGACAAGGTGGTCGTCACCGCCGCCGGCTTCGAGCAGAAGATCACCGACGCGCCGGCCAGCATCAGCGTGGTCAGCCGCGAGGAACTGAGCAAGCGCCCGTACACCAGCCTGGTGGATGCGCTGCGCGACGTGGAAGGCATCGACGTGGGCATGGAAACCACCGACAAGAACGGCCGCGCCACCATTTCCATGCGCGGCATGCCGTCCGAATACACCCTGGTGCTGATCGACGGGCGCCGCCAGAGCAACGTGGGCCAGTTGTACCCGAACAACTTCGGCGGCGGTCAGTTCGCCTACCTGCCGCCGCTGGATGCGATCGAGCGCATCGAAGTGGTGCGCGGCCCGATGTCCACGCTGTATGGCTCCGATGCGATGGGCGGGGTGATCAACATCATCACCCGGCGCAACCAGGACAGCTGGCACGGCTCGGTCACCCAAGGCTTCACCGTGCAGCAGGACGACCAGTTCGGCGATGCGCGCACCACCGACGTGTACCTGACCGGCCCGTTGCTCAAGGACCGCCTGGCCCTGGCAGTGCGCGGCAGCTACTACGACGCCAAGGCGTCCAACCCGGAGTGGGACGACCTGCCGCTGCCGGACGGCACGCTGTGGGAACGCAGCATCGGCTTCGGCGGCGGCGGCAAGGCGGTGGCCAACACCAACTGGAACACCGGCCTGCGCTTGAACTGGACGATCAACGACGACCACGACCTGAGCCTGGACTACGACATCTCGCGCCAGAAGTACGACAACAGCGAAGGCCAGACCGGCACCCTGGACAGTGCCGCCAGCCTGTGGCGCGTGGGCAATGCGACCATTCCCAACCCGAACGGCAGCGGCACGATCACCCGCCGCGTGGTGCAGCCGCGCGTGGGCTATACCGCCTACCAGCGCTACGAGCGCGACCAGCTGGCGCTGAGCCACCAGGGCCGCTACAGCTTCGGCACGTGGCAGACCACGCTGACCCACACCACCAGCAACAACCTGGGCCGCTCGCTGCCGCTGACCCTGGACGAACGCGCGGACCTGCAGACGCTGTGGAACGACGTATGCGGCCGCACCGGCGCGGCCGCCAACTGCGCCGCGGGCCGCGGCAATGCGCTGACCGCGCTCAACGCCAGCGAGCAGGCCCGCCTGCAGGCCTTCCTGCCGCGCCCGCTGCGCACGATGGAGTTGGAAGGCTACGTGCTGGACACGATGCTGGACATGACCTTCGGCGCGCACAAGCTGACCGTGGGTGGCCAGTACAACGACACCGACATGGTGGACGGCGTGTTCGGCATGGACGGCGCCGGCTACCGTGACAACGTCAAGCAGCAGCACCGGATGTGGTCGGTGTTCGCCGAGGACAACTGGGCGCTGACCGACACGCTGACCGCCACGGTGGGCGTGCGCTACGACGACCACAACATTTTCGGCAGCCACGTCAGCCCGCGCGGTTACCTGGTGTGGAACGCAAGCGATGCGTGGACGATCAAGGGCGGCGTGAGCACCGGGTACAAGACCCCGCGCCCGGACCAGCTGTTCCCCGGCGTGACCGGCTTTGGTGGCCAGGGCGTGCTGCCGCTGGTGGGTTCGCCGAACCTGCAGCCGGAAACCAGCACCAACTATGAGGTGGCGGCGTACTACGAAGGCAGCGACTGGGGCTTCAATGTCACCGGCTTCCTCAACAAGTTCGACGACAAGATCGCCAGCGGCGGCACGTTCCCGAACTGCGAAGTGGCTCCGGCCGGCGGCGGGTACTGCGTGGACGTGGGCCCGGGCTGGGCGGCGCTGGGCTACAGCACCTTCAGCCAGAGCGTGAACATCGACAAGGCCGAAACGCGCGGTGTTGAAGCCGCGGCTTACGTGGACCTGCTGGACAGCCTGCAGTTGCGCGGTAACTACACCTATACCAGGTCCGAGCAGACCAGCGGGGTGGACAAGGGCAAGCCGGTGGGGGGCACGACCACGCCGGCCAGGCACATGGCCAATGCCAGCCTGAACTGGCAGATCAACGATGCGGTGAGTCTGTCGCTGATCGGCGAAGGCCGCTACGACCGCTACCGCGACACGCTGGTGGGCAACGTGGGCGGGGTGAGCACCTCGCAGGTGCGCTATTACGAGGACTATACGATCTTCCACCTGGGCGGCAGCTGGAACATCAACCGTTGGCTGACGCTCAATGCGCGGGTCAACAACCTGTTCGACAAGGACTTCGTGTCGCAGTCGTGCGTGTTGATCAGCGACAGCGAATACAACTGCGTGGACGACTACGCGACCAAGGACCAGCGCCGCAGCTACTGGATGTCGTTGAACGCGAAGTTCTGATTGGGGAAGCGTCGGGGCTGATGGGTTTCTGGGGTGGGTCGGTGGGGGTGGGGTTATGGGGCACGCTGCAAGTCCCGCTCCGCGGCCCGGCCCAGCCGCTGGCGGCTGTGCGTTCGGACGCATGCGAGGCAGTGCCTCGCAAGCAATGCGCCCTCACCCCTGTAAGCTCGTTCGCGCCATCCATGGCGCTCTACGGCCCCATAACCCCACCCCCACCGCCCCCAGACAGATGGTCGGGGGCCCCGGCGCAGTTAAGGGCGGGGGAGCAAGAGCAAGAGCAACAGCAAGAGCAACAGCAGCCGAGCAACGCTCGGCTCTACCGGATCGCGGCTTGGTTTTTGCCGAGCCATGCTCGGCACCCCTCTCCAAAAAACGGCCAACAGCCCGCTCTTCCCGTGCGCGCCGACGCAGTGTCCACGGGACGGCGGGTATGGGTTTACGGGACCCTCCACCGCATGGATGCGGTGGCGGAGCCTACACGGACGTACTCGCGGCGTGTCCCGTGAACCCATACCCGCCGTCACGCCCCGGCAGACCCAAGTGCCGCCGTGCTTTGAGCTTTAGGCTTCGGCCCAAACCACAAATTGCGAACCATTCTCATCAATGGTGTAATTCGCCATTCGATCAAAACCCACCCCCAGTGCCCACTCCCACCTCCAGCGTGCAGCAGCAACAAAGTCGTGGCTTCTGGCTGCGCACCCTGCACCAGTGGCACTGGATCAGCTCGGCCGTCTGCCTCATCGGCATGCTCCTGTTTGCCGCCACCGGCATCACCCTCAACCATGCCGCCCGGATCGACGCCACCCCGCAGGTCGTCAACCGCCAGCTGGACCTGCCCGCCGACCTGCTCGCCAAGCTCGGCGACCGCGCCGACGGCAACGCGCCCCTGCCCCGTGCCACCGCCCGCTGGCTCGATGCCCAACTGCACATCTCCATCGGCCGCCGCACCGCCGAATGGTCCGATGGCGAAATCTACCTCTCCATGCCCCGCCCCGGCGGTGACGCCTGGCTCAGCATCGACCGCGACAGCGGCGCCGTCGAATACGAAGCCACCACCCGCGGCTGGGTCTCCTACT
This sequence comes from Stenotrophomonas sp. 364, assembly GCF_009832905.1. Taxonomy (NCBI): domain Bacteria; kingdom Pseudomonadati; phylum Pseudomonadota; class Gammaproteobacteria; order Lysobacterales; family Lysobacteraceae; genus Stenotrophomonas; species Stenotrophomonas sp. 364. The sequence goes on along the minus strand of NZ_CP047135.1, from coordinate 748,029 downwards.
TCAACGACCTTCACAAAGGCCGCAACGCCGGGCCCGCCTGGGGCTGGTTCCTCGACGTGTTCGCCGGCGCCTGCCTTGTCTTCTGCATCACCGGCCTCTTCCTGCTCCACCTGCATGCCCGCCAGCGACGCATGACCTGGCCCCTGGTCGGCCTCGGCCTGATGATCCCCCTGCTCATCGCCCTCATCCTCATCCACTGATCGCCCCACGGAGCCGCACCATGCGCGTCACCCTGACCATCGCCCTGAGCGGCCTGCTCGCCACCAGCCCCGCCTACGCCGCCACCCTCGACATCAACGTCGAAGTGCCCAAGCTCACCGTTGCCGAGTATCACCGCCCCTACGTCGCGGTGTGGCTGGAAGGCGCCGACCAGAAAGTCGCCGCCAACCTCTCGGTCTGGTACCAGCAGACCGGCAACAGCGAAGGCCATGGCACCAAGTGGCTGCCCGACCTGCGCCAGTGGTGGCGCAAAAGCGGCCGCACCCTGGACGTGCCCGTCGACGGCGTCACCGGCCCCACCCGCCCCGCCGGCAAGCAGGCCCTGTCGTTCAACGACAAGCAGCCCGCTCTGAAGGCCCTGGCCCCCGGCAACTACACCCTCGTGGTCGAAGCCGTGCGCGAAGTCGGCGGCCGCGAACTGCTCAAAATCCCCTTCACCTGGCCGGTCACCGCCGTCCAGAACGGCAAGGCGCAGGGCGCCACCGAACTCGGCCTGGTCACCCTCAGCGCCAAACCGTGACCTTCCGCCCGCCTTCGCTGGCGGGCACACCGCATCCCCGCACCGCCGCGTAGCATCGGCGGTCGGACCGTTCCCCCTTCACCGGGCATGTCCCTCGCACCTGCCCCCTACATGGAGTTGTTGATGAAGCGCTCGCTCGTCCTAGCCGCCGCCCTGGCCGCCGCACTTCCGTTCTCCGCCCTGGCCCACAAGGCCTGGCTGCAGCCCTCGCAGACCGTCGTTGCCGGCGAGAAGCCGTGGATCACCGTCGATGCGGCCGTGTCCAACGACCTCTTCTACTTCAACCACGTGCCGCTGCGCCTGGACAACCTCATCATCACTGCCCCGGACGGCAGCCTGGTGCAGCCGCAGAACGCGGCCACCGGCAAGTTCCGCAGCGTGTTCGATGTCGAGCTCACCCAGCAGGGCACCTACCGCCTGGCCACCGTCAACAACGGCCTGTCGGCCAGCTGGGAAGAAGACGGCAAGCCCAAGCGCTGGCGCGGTACTCCCGCCACCTTCGCCACGGAAGTGCCGAAGAAGGCCAAGAAGCTGCAGGTGTCGCAATCGGTCGGCCGGGTGGAAACCTTCGTCACCAACGGCACCCCCAACGACACCGCGCTGAAGCCGACCAGGCAGGGCATCGAAATGGTTGCGCTGGGCCATCCCAATGACCTGGTCGCCGGCGAAGCGGCGCGCTTCCGCGTGCTGGTCGACGGCAAGCCGCGCGCCGGCCTGGCGTTCGAGATTACCCGCGGCGGCACGCGTTACCGCAACGCCCAGGACGAGATCAAGGTCACCAGCGACAAGAAGGGCGAGTTCAGCGTCACCTGGCCAGAGGCCGGCATGTACTGGCTGGAAACCGGCAGCGAAGACAAGAAGACCTCGCTCAAGCAGGCCAAGACCCGCCGCCTGAGCTACGTGGCCACCCTCGAAGTGTTGCCGCAGTAACACCCCGCGCAGTTCCGCTTGAGGCCGCATCTGCGGCACGCCCCCTCCCCGGTGGAGGGGGCCTTTACCAGGATCGATGATGGTGCGGGCCGCATGCCCTCCCTGCCCCAGCCCATGAACGACGAAGACCTCGACATCGCCAGCCTCGGTGGCCACACCATGGGCACCACCTGGCAGGTAAAGCTGGTGGTCGCGCGCACGCGCGATCTGCACCCCCTGCATGCCGGCATCCAGGCCCGGCTCGACGCCATCGTGGCGCAGATGAGCACCTGGGAAGCCAACAGTGACATCACCCGCTTCAACCGCGCCGCGCCCGGCAGCGTGCAGCGCGTGCCCGACCTGTTCGCACAGGTGGTGGACGTCGCCGTGGACATCGCCCGCCGCAGCGCGGGCGCCTTCGACCCCACCGTGGGGCCGCTGGTGGCGCTGTGGGGGTTTGGCGCGCACGCGCACGCACAGCGCATTCCCGACCCCGCCACGCTGGCCGCCACCCGCGCGCGCTGCGGCTGGCAGCGTCTGCACTGGGCCGATCAGACCCTGCAGCAACCCGGTGGCGTGGAACTGGATCTGTCGGCCATCGCCAAAGGCTTCGGCGTGGACCAGGTCAGCGCCTGGCTGCGCCAGCAGGGCGTGCATGCCGCGCTGGTGGAAGTGGGCGGGGAACTGCACGGTTACGGCCGCAAGCCCGATGGCCAGCGCTGGCGCGTGCTGGTCGAGGCCGGTCACGAAGAAGAAGCCAGCACCGCATTGCCGCCACGGGTGCTTGCGCTGGACGACCTGGCCGTGGCCACCTCCGGCGACCGCTGGCATCACTTCGAACAGGACGGCGTGCAGTTCAGCCACACCCTGGACCCGCGCACCGGCGCGCCGGTCACGCGTGCGGCCGCCGCCGTCACCGTGGCCGCACGCGACGCGATGCACGCCGACGGCTGGGCCACCGCGCTGACCGTGATGGGCCTCGAGCAGGGCCTGGCCTTTGCCCGCGAGCACGCGCTGGCCGCGCGCTTTGTCAGCCGTGGCGCGCAGGGCATCGAAGAGCACCTGAGCCCGGCCTTCGCACAGCTGCTGGATGCGCCACAGGCGCCGCCCGCATGAGCCGTCCGACGCGCGCCACCGTGGGCAACCTGCTGGTGATCGCCGTGCTGGCGGTGCTGGCGTGGCTGCTGTTGCGCCTGCACCTGCAGGCGCCGTGGTGGCAGGGTCCACCGATGGCATCACAGTGGCGCATCGCCGCCGCCAGCGTGTTCGGCTATGCCGTGCTCTGCGCTGCGATCTGGTGGCGGGGCCGTCCACGCGACGATGCGGCGGCGGCCGGGCCGGCACCGCTGCTGTTGGTCTGGGCCAGCCAGACCGGCTTTGCCCAGCAACTGTGCGCGCGCAGCGCCGAGACCCTGCGCGCGGCGGGCGTGCCGGTGCGGCTGCGCGGCCTGCACCAGGTGGACGCCAGCACGCTGCAGCAGGCCACGCAGGTCCTGTTCATCGCCAGCACCACCGGCGAAGGCGATGCGCCCGACCACGCGCTGCCGTTCCTGCGCACGGTGATGCCGCAGGCGCTGGCACTGCCGCAGCTGCACTACGGCGTGCTGGCACTGGGCGACCGCAGCTACGGGCACTTCTGCGCGTTCGGCCACCAGCTCGATGCGTGGTTGCGCCAGCACGGTGCGCACCCGTTGTTCGACACCGTGGAAGTGGACAACGCCGACCCGGCCGCGCTGCGGCACTGGCAGCAGCTGCTGGGCCAGCTGGGTGGCACCGCCACGGACCTGCCCGACTGGACCCCGGCCGATTACCTGCACTGGCAGCTGCGCAGCCGCACGCTGGAAAACCCGGGCAGCCCCGGTGCCGGCACCTGGCGTGTATCGCTGGTGCCCGCCGATGGCGTCCTGCCCGCGTGGCAAGCCGGCGACGTGGTGGAAATCGGCCCACGCCATGCCCCGGCGGCGGTGGATGCGTGGCTGGCCACCACCGCGCTGGACGGCACGCAGCAGATCAACGGCGACACCCTGCACGCGCACCTGTCGCGCGCGCACCTGCCCGATGCCGATGAAGCACCGGCCGACGACGCGGCTGCGTTGGTGGCGTCATTGCGCCCGCTGCCACACCGCGAATACTCCATCGCCAGCATGCCCGGCGAAGGCCACGTGCAGCTGTTGCTGCGCCGCCAGCTGCGCCCCGATGGCACGCCCGGCCTGGGCAGCGGCTGGTTGTGCGACCACGCCGCACTGGGCGGCCGCATCGACCTGAGGTTCCGCAGCAACCCGAATTTCCACGCCCCTGCGCCGGACGCCCCGCTGATCCTGATCGGCAACGGCACCGGCATCGCCGGCCTGCGCGCGCACCTGCGTGCCCGCATCGACGCCGGCGCGCGGCATACCTGGCTGCTGTTCGGGGAGCGCACACGGGCGCACGACTTCTACTTCGGCGACGAACTGAGCGCGTGGCAGCAGGCCGGCTGGATCGAACACCTGGATACGGTGTTCAGCCGCGACGGCGGCGAACACCGCTACGTGCAGGATCGCCTGCAGGCGCACATCGACCGGCTGTGGGAATGGTCGCGCGAAGGCGCCACGATCCTGGTCTGCGGCAGCTTGCGGGGCATGGCCCCGGCCGTGGACGCGGTGATCGAACGCGCCCTCGGCCGCGAAGGCAAGGAAGCGCTGATCGTGGCCGGGCGCTACCGGCGCGACGTGTACTGAGCGCACGGAGGCGCCGCGCGCGGGTGGCGTTGGTGCCGAATCGACGGCCGATGACCGTTGGCACAACCATCGGTACGGTCGGTTCCCAAGCGACTGCCGAGACGGTGATCCCCGCGGCGAACGCATGACCCGCAACGGAGCCTTCGATACGGGTGATGCCACCACCTGACGTTGCGCAGGTGATCGGTATGCGCCCCTACCGCGCGCTCAGTCGGATCGCGAGCAGTTCACCGCCGCCACGCAGCGCAAATCGTTTGCGCGGGCCAGCCGCCAGCCAGGCGGTGTCGCCGACGTCCATCGGCGGCAGGTCGGTGTCGCCCTCGAACTGCGCCTGTCCGGCCAGCAGATGAATCGCCCAGGCCACCGCCGGTTCGGTGAAGAAGAACATGCTGCCTACCAGCGGCCGGTGCAGCAGTTCGGCCTCCAGCGCGTCGCGGCGCCACATCAGGTTGAAGTCGTGGGTAAGCCCGTCCACCAGCTCGCCATGGATCTCCGCTTCGCCGGCCAACCGCACCCGGTCGTGCGGCGGCAGCAGCGTATGCACGGCCCCGTCGGCGAAGCGTAGGCGCAGCCCTTGCCCGCGCAGCAACACCAGTTCGCGCTCGATGCCGGGGAATGCGGAGAACGCCGCATCCTGCTCGATCTCGGCAATCGACATGCGCACCTGCCACTCCCCGGTATCGGGCACGCGCAGGATCTCGCGCGTCCAGCCCAGCCCATTGCGCCAGCGCTCGCGGCGGTACTCGACACTTGGAATCACGCGCGTTGCCGCGCTCAGGACGGTATCGGTCGACATGCCGGCATTGTGCCTCAGCCGGCGCGGCCGCCGCAGTCCGGGCCCAACAGCTGCGAACGTGCCAGCCAGTCCTTGTCGGGGTAGTAGGCGAACACCATCGCACCGTCACGCAGGCTGTTGATGAGCGGCTTGGCCACGGTCAGCCGGACCGCCGGGCAGCCGAGGCTGCGGCCCAGCCGGCCCTGCAGCCGGGCCATGGTCGGGTTCACGTACGGGGCGCCATGGATGACGATGGCGCGGTCGCGCGCATGGTCGTTGAAGCCCGGCTCAAGCCCTTCCAGGCGCAATGAATACCCATTGCCGCCCATGTAGGTTTCCTTCGCGGTGAACGCGCCCAGGCTGGACATGAAGCTGCCATCGCGATTGGAAAAATGTTCGGTCTGGTTGCCCCCGCTGTTGCGGCCATGCGCCACCCATTCCTCGAACAGCAGTTTCTGTCGGGCCAGGTCGAACACCCACATGCGCTGTTCGGTGGACGGGCGCGAGTAGTCGATCACGCTCAGCCGAGTCGGGTCGATACCCAGTTCCGGCCGCCGCAGAGCGCAGGTCATTGCCTTTGCGGCCAGCTGCAGCACCTTGCGGTCGGCGCCCGGCGCCGCGCGCGCCAGCATGTCGGCCAGCTGTGCCGGCGGCAGGGCGGCCGGCGCGGCGGCCGCGCACGCGCCCGACCCGGCCAGCGCCAGCCCACACAGGACAGTTCGAGTTCTCCGGGTCACGCGCATGGACGACATACCAACAGGGCCATTGGTTACAAGGTGGACCCGTCCGCGTCCGATTCCAACACCGGCTGCAGGTTCTGTTCATCGGCCACCGGGCGTACCGCCGGCAGGCTGGTCACCAGCAGCGTGGTGCCGGGCACCAGCGCCTTGTACAACTGCTCGGCAAATTCCGGCGGCAGCGCCATCGGCAGGCTGGGCGTGGCCAGCAGGTCCGGGCTCGCATTGCCCGCGCTCTGCCCCAGCAACGGGTAGGCGGTCCACTTGTGCAGGCGCTGGTGGGCGTCCAGCGGGCTGGGCACATCCGAGTAGCCCTGCTGCATCACGAACAGGGTGGTGCCCTCGAACGCTGGCAGGGCCTTGGCCTCCAGGTGCGATTCGCCGATCAACACGCCATCGCGCAGCACGTACAGGCGCTGGTCGTGCAGGCTCACCAGGATGCCCACCTGGCCACTCGGCGCGGCCGCGTCGTTCCAGTAATGCGCCGGCGCATCGGTGGTTTCCACCAACGGCTTGCCGGTGCTGTTCACCGGGGCCAGCACCGCCGGGTAGGCCAGCGTCATCGGCGCGCTCTTGGCGTCGGCCACCACCACGGTGTCGCCGCGCTTGGTTTCACCGAACAGCTTCTGCGCGAACGCCTGCGGCAGGCGCACGCAGCCGTGCGAGGCCGGGTGCCCGGGCAGGTTGCCGCCGTGCAGCGCGATGCCGTCCCAGGTCAGCCGCTGCATGTAAGGCATCGGCGCACTGTTGTAGAGGTTGGACTTGTGGTCCTTGTCCTTCTGCAGAATGGTGAACACACCGGTCGGGGTTTCATGCCCGGTCTTGCCCGAGCTGATCGTGCTCAGGCCAATGGCGATGCCGTTGCGGTACACGTAGGCGCGCTGCTCATCCAGGCTGACCACCAGCACGATCGGCCCGGCCGGCGAGATTTCCGGATGCCAGAGAAACTCGCCCGGCTTGAGATCGGTGGGCCCGCGCGGTGCGGCGGGGGATTTTTCAGCGCTCGTGCTGGCCGGCGGTGCAGCAGCCGCGGCCGAGCAGAATCCGCTGGCGAACAGGGTGGCCAAGGCCAGGGTAAGCAACGCGCGGCGTGGTGCCATGGGGTCATTCCATCCAGTGATGCGCAGACGCTACACCAACGCACTGCATGAAACAGGTGTTCGCGGCTTCTTGATCAAGACAGCCACGCATGGCGTGGCGTTGTCGGCGCGAGCACTCCACGCCGTCCAAAAAGAAATTGCCCGGCCGCGCATCCCTGCGCAGTACCGGGCAATCATCACGTCCTTGTCGGCATCCCGCCTTCCCCCTGTGCATCCTGCCCAGTATGGGTGCCGGCCATGCTCCCTGCACTCGGCCGTATCCTGTTCCGCCATCACAGCCCTTCCCGGGTCTGGATGCCACCGTCCTGGTGGATCCGCGCCAATCCTTCCGCGCACGCATCCCTGCGTATGTCGGTGTCACCGCGCGTCCTGCGCGGCAACCAGTGACAGGCTCCCTGCCCGTCCCCGACCTGTCCTGTCTGGTCAGCGCCTCGGTACGGATGCCGGCAACGCCCTCCTGGGCGGTTCCGCGGCGGGACTCTTCATGATCCCCGTCGTCATCCGTTGTCGATTCCGTTCGACCGTTGCTGTCCCTATCCCCTTCACCCGCGTCAAATCCTCGACGCGAAGGAAGTGGCCGTGTTGTCGCCGGTACGCGACGATCGCCTCGGCCTTGTGTGGCCCCACGTTCGTCAGTCCCTGCTGCAGCGTCGACGCATCTGCTGTATTGATGTCGATCCGGTCGGATGCTTGCGCAGCCCCCATCAGCAACAGTCCCAGCACCAGCGCCTTACACGAAAACCAAGGCCCCACCTTGCTACTCCTTGTGGCTCGGAACCGGTGCCTGCCGGCTATCCCGTCGGAAGCTCCAGCGTGCCTCGCCACATACACACAGCCTATCGTCCACAGCGACTTCACACAGCCAGCCAAATACCTGACGTTGTGTAGGGAAATCCCTACCCCCGCTCCGGGCGTAGAATGTGAGGACTTGCCAATGCATCCGGAGTGTCAGATGGACAGCACCAAACTCGGCCAATTCGTCAGTGAGAAGTGGGACAGCGACATCGTCCCGCAATTGGTCGATTACATCCGTATTCCCAACAAATCGCCGATGTTCGACGCAGATTGGGTGGCCAATGGGTACATGGAGCAGGCCGTTACCCTGATGGAGACCTGGGCCCGTGCCCAGAATCTGCCAGGCCTGACGGTAGAGGTGGTGCGCCTGGAAGGCCGCACGCCGCTGCTGCTGCTGGAAATCCCCGCCTCCGGCGCCGAGACCGGCGACGACACCATCCTGCTGTACGGCCACCTGGACAAGCAGCCGGAAATGACCGGCTGGGACGACGACCTGGGCCCGTGGATTCCGGTGCTGCGCGGCGACAAGCTGTACGGCCGCGGTGGCGCCGACGACGGCTATGCCATGTTCGGTTCGCTGGCTGCCGTGCTTGCGCTGCAGGAACAGGGCCTGCCGCATGCGCGCTGCGTGGTGCTGATCGAAGCCTGCGAAGAATCGGGCAGCTACGACCTGCCGGCCTACGTGGACCACCTGGCCGACCGCATCGGCAAGCCCTCGCTGGTGGTGTGCCTGGATTCGGGCTGCGCCAACTACGACCAGCTGTGGTGCACCACCTCGCTGCGCGGCCTGACCGGCGGCAACTTCTCGGTGAAGGTGCTCAACGAAGGCGTGCATTCCGGCGATGCCTCCGGCGTGATCCCGTCCAGCTTCCGCCTGCTGCGCCAGCTGCTGTCGCGCATCGAGGACGAGAACACCGGCCGCATCCTGATCGACGGCATGAATGTCGAGATCCCGGCCGAGCGCTTGGAACAGGCCAAGCGCGCCGCCGACGTGGTGGACACCGCGATCTTCGAGAAATTCCCGATGGTCGACGGTCTCAAGCCGATGAACGAAGACCTCACCGAGCTGGTGCTCAACCGCACCTGGCGCCCGGCGTTGTCGGTGACCGGCGTGGACGGCATGCCGCCGCTGGCCTCGGCCGGCAACGTGCTGCGCCCGCATACCGCGGTGAAGCTGTCGCTGCGCCTGCCGCCCACCGCCGACGGCAAGGCCTGCGGCGAGCTGCTGAAAGAAGCGCTCCTGCGCGACCCGCCGAACGGCGCGGAAGTGAAGCTGGACCTGGAAAAGGCCTCCAGCGGCTGGAACGCCCCGGCGATGGCGCCGTGGCTGACCCAGGCCATCGACGACGCCAGCCAGACCTTCTTCGGCAAGCCGGCGATGTACATGGGCGAAGGTGGCTCGATCCCGTTCATGGGCATGCTGGGCGAGAAGTTCCCCGGCGCGCAGTTCATGATCACCGGCGTGCTCGGCCCGCACTCCAACGCGCATGGCCCGAACGAGTTCCTGCACATTCCGATGGGCAAGAAGGTCACCGCGTGCGTGTCCAAGGTGATCAGCGAGCACTACGCGGCCAGCCTGCGCGGTGAGACCAGCGGTTCGCCGGTGGCCGCCGACAGCGGCACCCGCCACGGCGGCCACGGCTGCTGCTGATTGCGTCACGCCGTGACGGACGCAGCCTGGCCTTGCTAGGCTGCGTCCATCCCTCGACGGCGTAGATGGCATGAACGGACTGTTCGGCAGCACCAGCTGGCTCTACATCATCCTGGTCGGCTTTTTCGTCGGCCTGCTCGGGCGTTTCTTCATGCCCGGCAACAACCGCATGGGCTGCCTGCTGACCATCGTGCTGGGCATCGTCGGCGCACTGCTGGCCGGCTGGTTTGGCCAGTACATGGGCTGGTATGCCGCCGGTGAGCCGGCCGGCTTCCTCGGCGCGGTCCTCGGTGCGGTGGCCGTGCTTGCCCTGCTGCGGCTTGTGAGCGGCGGCGGCAAGCGCTGAGCCGACGCACTTCTCCTATTCGCCTGGCGCCACCCGGTGCCGCTTCGACGTACCTGTCCATGAATGATCCTGCTTCCGATCCCCAGCGCGCCGAACTGCGCCGCCAGTGGGCCAGCACCGCGCTGAACGACCCGCAGCTGGCGCTCGACCGCGCCTCGGTTGACGCCGGGTTCCGCAGCTACTGGCGTGCCACCAGCGCGCGCGGCAGCCACATCGTGATGGACTCCCCGCCCGGGCTGGAAGATGTTCGCCCGTGGCTGCGCATGCATGACCTGCTGGAACCCAACGGCGTGCGCGTGCCGCAGGTGCTCGAGCGCGATGTCGAACAGGGCTTCCTGCTGCTGGAAGACCTGGGCGGGCCCACGCTGGCCCGGCACATCGACGACCGCAATGCCGATGCGTGGTTCGATGCCGCCTTCGCACAGCTGATCCGGCTGCAACAGATTCCCGTGCCCGAGGGCATGGGCAGCTTCGGCGAGGCGCTGCTGCAGCGTGATGCCGGGCTGTTCGACGAATGGTTCCTGCAGCGCCACCTGGGCCTGCAGCTCGACTGTGGCGAGCTGGAGCAGCTGCAGTTGGTGCACCGGCGGCTGATGGACAACGCGCTGAACCAGCCCCAGGTGCTCACCCACCGCGACTTCATGCCGCGCAACCTGATGCCGGTCGACGGCGGCCCGGCCGTGCTGGACTTCCAGGACCTGGTGCGTGGGCCGATCGCCTACGACCCGGTGAGCCTGTTCAAGGACGCGTTCCTGAGCTGGCCGCTGGCCAAGGTGGATGCGTGGCTGGCGCGCTACCACGCCCAGGCGCTGGCCGCGGGCCTGCCGGTGCGGCCGTGGCCGCAGTTCCTGCGCGACGCCGACTGGATGGGCGTGCAGCGCCACCTGAAGATCCTGGGCCTGTTCGTGCGCCTGCGCGACCGCGACGGCAAGGGCCACTATTTCGACGACGCGCCGCGCTTCATCGCCTACCTGGACGAAGTGCTGCCGCGCCATCCCGAACTGGCCGCGCTGGACGACCTGCTGCAGCGGCGCATCAAACCGGCGTTGGCGCAGCTGGCCAGCCCGGTGCTGGCGCGCCCATGAAGGCGATGATCTTCTCGGCCGGCAAAGGCGAGCGCATGCGCCCGCTGACCCTGCACACGCCCAAGCCGCTACTGGTAGCCGGCGGCAAGCCGTTGATCGCCTGGCACCTGGAAAAGCTGGCGGCCGCGGGCATCCACGAGGTGGTGGTCAACACGTCCTGGCTGGGCGAGCAGTTCGCCCCCGCCTTGGGCGACGGCGCGCGCTGGGGCCTGCGCCTGCACCTCATCGACGAAGGCCCGGTGCCGCTGGAAACCGGCGGCGGCATCCTCAACGCGTTGCCGCTGCTTGGTGATGCGCCGTTCCTGGTGGTCAACGGCGATGTCTGGACCGACCTGGATTTCGGCACGCTGCCGGACGTACCGGCGGGCGATGCGCACCTGGTGCTGGTCGACAACCCGGCGCAGCATCCGTGCGGCGATTTCATCCTGCATCCCGACGGCCGCGTTGATGACGATGGCGACGCCGCACGCCTGACCTATGCCGGCATCGGCGTGTACCGCCCGGCCATCCTTGACCGCTGGCGCGCGGTGATCGGCGCCACCGCAGGCGCGGCGGCCCAACCGCCGCAGTTCGGCCTGGCCCCGCTGCTGCGCCATGCCATGGTCGAGGGCCGCGTGAGCGGGCAGCATCACCGCGGGCGCTGGACTGATGTAGGCACGCCGGAGCGTCTGGCGCAGCTGGACGCCCAGTTGCAGTCCCGGCACGGGTAAAACACCGCGGGCACGAACCTGGGCGACCCGGCGGTAGAGCCGACCGTTGGTCGGCTGCTCTCCGCCCGAGCCCACCAGAGCAGCCGACCAACGGTCGGCTCTACAACCGGTGCGGGCCGTCTTCCAGGACCTGCCGCAGGAACGGCACGGTGATGCGTCGCTGTGCCGCCAGCGATTCGCGGTCCAGCCAGTCCAGCAGGCTGACCAGGCTGCCCAGTTCGCGGCCGGTACGGGTGAGCAGCCATTCGATCGCCGCCTCGTCGATGGCCAGGCCACGGCGCAACGCGCGTTCGCGCAGCACCGCCGCGCGGCCTTCGTCATCCAGCGGCTGCAGCTGCACGCGGACGCACTGCTGCAGGCGCGAACGCAGGTCCGGCAGCACCAGGCCGAGCTGGTCCGGGCCGTGCTGGGCGGTATACAACAGGGTGATGCCGGCACTGCGCGCGCGGTTGTGGAAATCAAACAGCGCCACCTCGTCCTCGCGCTGCCCGGCCACCGCATCCAGCCCGTCCAGCGCGACCAGGTCGCGCCCCTCCAGCGACTCCAGCGCGGCGCGGGTCCGGCCCACCACCGCCTTCAGCGGCAGGTAGGTCGGCTGGCGGCCGGCCTGTTCGGCCAGCGAGCACATCGCCAGCGCCTGGTGGGTCTTGCCGGTACCGGCCGCGCCTTCCAGGTACACCCAGTCATGTGCGGCCCCCACCGCGATCGCACGCAGCTGCGCCAGCGCACCGTCCGGTGCACCGATGAAGGTTTCCAGTCGCTCGTCCTGCGGGTAGCGCAGGGCGAGCGGCAGCTGCGGAACGACGCTCACTGAAGGTCAGGCGCCTTCGGCGAGGTGTCCACGATGATGGTGGGCTTGTCGATGTAGGAATCCAGCACGATCGCCGACTTCTCGCCGGCATACAGGTCGCTCTGGCGATAACGCTGGTGCGCATAGCGCAGCAGCACGTTGCTGACCGCCGCCACCGGCAGCGCCAGCAGCATGCCCAGGAAGCCGAACAGCTGACCACCGGCCATCACCGCGAAAATCACCGCCACCGGGTGCAGGCCGATCTTGTCGCCGACGATGCGCGGAGTGAGCACGTAGCTTTCCAGCAGCTGGCCCACGGTGAACACCACGCCCACCAGGATCAGCAGCTTCAGGTCGAAGCCCTGCGCCTGCACCAGCGCCGCACCGATGGCCATCACGATGCCGGTGGTGGCGCCCAGGTACGGAATGAAGCTGATCAGGCCGGCCACCAGGCCGATCAACAGGCCCAGCTTCAGCCCCACCAGCGACAGGCCGGCGGCATACACCACGCCCAGCGCGATCATCACCAGGAACTGGCCGCGGATGAACGCCCCCAGCACCTCGTCGGACTCGCGGGCCAGCTTGGTGATGGTGCCGATGTGGTTGCGCGGGATCATCGACGCGACCCGCTCCACCAGCTTGTCCCAGTCACGCAGGAAGTAGAACGCCAGGATCGGCAGCAGCAGGATATTGACTACCCAGGTCACCATGGTGAAGCCCGAGCGCGACACGTAGCCGAAGAAGGTCTTGGCGAAGCCGCCGGCCTGCTGCCAGTGGCTGCGTACCCACTCGATCAGCCGGTCCGGGTCCATCCACTGCATGATCTCCAGCCCGGTCTTCTGCTCGAACCACGGAATGCCGGTCTGCATCAGCCATTGCTGGGCCTGCGGGATGGCCGCCACCAAGGTGGCGATCTGGCGCTCGATCATCGGCACCAGGATCAGCAGTGCGGCGGTGATCAGCAGGATCATCGCCACGAACACCAGCACCACGCCGGTATTGCGCGAGCGGCCGGTGGCCTCGATGCGGTCGACCAGCGGATCGCCCAGCCAGGCCAGTGCCAGGGCCAGCACGAACGGGGTGAGGATCGGGCCCAGCAGCCAGATCACCCAGCCCACTGCCAGCGCCGCCAGAACGTATTTGAGGCGGCGCAGGAACTGCGCGATCTCGGCTTCGGGAGTGAGGATCATCGCAGTCGGTACTCGTTGCTGGCCGGGGGCGGCGGCGTGCCGGGCGCGTCATCGCCGTCGACCGGCACCGGCAGCGGGGCCAGCGGCACGATCACGCCGTTGTCGCCGAGCATGCGGTTCAGGCCGGACAGGCCGGTGGTCATCTCCAGCGACAGCTCCAGGCGGTTGCCCGACGCGCGCAGCGGGGTGATGGTGCGTACCACCGGGTTCTCACGCAGGCCGGCGGCCAGGCGCAGGTAGTCCTCGGCACTGTCCAGCCCGCTCACCACGATGGTGTAGCTGCCGGCCGCGCCGGTGGCGGCCCCGGCCTTGGCGTAGCGCCGGACCAGCGCGTCGGCGGTGCCGTCCGCGCCACTGGCCATGGCCCGCCGGGCATCGGTGTCCTTGGTGGTCCACTTGTTCAGTTCCTTGCCGCCGTCCACGAACACCCAATCGGCCACCCAGCCGCCGTTGGCGCGGTACAGCTTGCCCACCAGCTGCATCGGCGGGGCATAGCGCGAGGAGGCACGGGCCACCGCGGCGGTGTCCTGGCGCCAGATCGCGCCCACCAGCGCCTGTTCGGCGGCGCTGCCGCCGGGCAGGCCCAGCTTGTAGCCGCGCTCGATGGCGCGGTTCAGCAACGGGCGGGCCGCGTTGGCCTGCTGCACGCTGACCAGTCGCGGGCCGCTGCCATCGTCGATGGCCAGCCAGACCACCGGCTTGGGCCGCGGCTGCGGCCACAGCGGCAGCCCCAGCGCGGAAATCAGGCCGTCCACGTCGTCCTGGCGGAAACGTGCCACCAGCGTGGTGCGGAAGCTGGGGGCCCCGGTGGCCGAGGTGCTCTGGTCCTGGCGGTAGTCATAGCTGGCCACGTAGTCCTTGGCCCCGCGCAGGGCCTGGGCCACGCCCGGGCGGCCCATCACGCTGCGGTCGCCGGACAGCTTGGCCAGCACATTGCCCAGCGCGCGCGCCAACGCGCCGTTGCGGTCGGCGTCGGCCTGGCTGTTGACCGGCACTTCGGCCTCATAGGCGCCCGTGGCGCTGGCCACGTCGCCTTCGGTACGCAGGCCGCTCTGGGCCATCGTGGCCACCGGCAGGCATAGCGTGAGGAGCATCATCAAAAAGAGGCTGCGGCGCATCAGGACTTCCATTGAGCGTATCCGGGGGGAATTGTTGCCCGAATAGGGCCTGCGCGCCAACGTGGCCTGTTAAAATCGCCGATTCACCCCAGCGCAGCGCCGACGCCCGTGACCAACTCCCCGTCCAACCCCTCTCCCCTGACCTACCGCGACGCCGGTGTCGACATCGACGCGGGCAATGCACTGGTCGAGCGCATCAAGCCGCTGGTCAAGCGCAGCTTCCGCCCCGAAGTGATGGGCGGGCTGGGGGGCTTCGGCGCGCTGTTCGACCTGTCCAACAAGTACCGCGAGCCGGTGCTGGTGTCGGGCACGGACGGCGTGGGCACCAAGCTGAAGCTCGCACAACAGCTGGGCCGGCATGACACCATCGGCATCGACCTGGTGGCCATGTGCGTGAACGACGTGCTGGTGCAGGGCGCCGAGCCGCTGTTCTTCCTGGACTACTTCGCCACCGGCAAGCTGGACATCGACACCGCCGCGGCCGTCGTGGGCGGCATCGCCAATGGCTGCACCGAGGCCGGCTGCGCGCTGATCGGCGGCGAAACCGCTGAAATGCCCGACATGTACGCCCCGGGCGAGTACGACCTGGCCGGCTTCACCGTGGCCGGGGTCGAGAAGAGCGAGCTGAAGGATGGCGCCAGCGTGGCCGCCGGCGACGTGCTGATCGGCATCGCCTCCTCCGGCCCGCACTCCAACGGGTACTCGCTGGTGCGCCGCATCTACGACCGCGCCGGCCAGCCAGCCGACCTGGAGCTGGACGGCGGGGTCAAGCTGGTCGATGCCCTCATGGCCCCGACCCGCCTGTACGTGAAGCCAATCCTGGCGCTGCTGAAGGACCACGGCGCGGCCATCCACGGCATGGCCCACATCACCGGCGGCGGCCTCACCGAGAACATCATCCGCGTAGTGCCCGAGGGCCTGGGCCTGGACATCCAGGCCAACGCCTGGACGCTGCCGCCGGTGTTCCAGTGGCTTCAGAAGGAAGGCGCGGTGGCCGACAGCGAAATGTGGCGCACCTTCAACTGCGGCATCGGGTTCGTGCTGATCGTGGCCGCCGACCAGGCCGAGGCAGTGTCCGCAGCGGTCAGCGCACAGGGCCTGGCGCACTGGACCATCGGTGCGGTCACCGTCGCCGACGGTGCCGAGCGCGTCAAGATCGGTTGATCACGCCCATGGAGCCCCGCATGGATGCCACTGCTCCGCCGCCGCTGCCGACCCGCGGGCCAGCGGGATCGCCGCGCGGCGGCCAGGACGACGCCGCGCAGCTGCAGCTGTTGTCGGTGCTGCACTACGTGATGGCCGGGTTCACCGCGCTGTTTTCGCTGTTCCCGGTGATCTACCTGGTGCTCGGCATCGCGGTGCTCAGCGGGGCCATGCCGGTGGACAGCAGCACGGCGTCATCGCCGGGCGAGGTCCAGCTGATGGGCTGGGTGTTCACCGGCCTGGGCACGGTGTTCTTCCTGGCCATGCTCGCCACGGCGGGCCTGGTGGGCTACGCCGGGCGCTGCCTGGCGCGTGAGCAGCGCCACACGCTGTGCATGGTCGCCGCCGGGGTGTGCTGCATGTTCATGCCGCTGGGCACCATCCTCGGCGTGTTCACTCTGGTCACCCTGACCCGCACGTCGGTGCGTCAGCGCTTCGCGCACGGCGCCGCCCTGCCCCCTTCCACGCACTGACCTTCCGGCTGACGCGCATGAACCACCGTGGCCGCAGTGCCCGTTCGTTTTCGATGGCCAAGAAGGTCGCGCTTGCCGGTGTGCTGGCCATCTTCGCGGCCAGCTGGATCCAGCCACTGTGGCCGTTGGAGCAGACCCTGCACAGCTCGCTGACCGTGATCGGTCTGGTGGCGCTGTGGTGGGTGGACCGCCGCTGGGGGCTGGGCAACGGCGCATTCGCCGCGATCTGCGGCTTCATCGCCATCCACTGCATCGCCGCGCGCTGGCTGTATTCCAACGTGCCCTACGACGCGTGGCTGCAGGCCGCGCTGCACTGGTCGCCGAACGCCGCCTTCGGCTGGCAGCGCAACCACTTCGACCGGCTCATCCATTTCCTGTACGGCGTCTGCTTCACTCCGGCGCTGCTGCAACTGGCGCGCCATGCGTGGCCGACGCTGCGCATCGGTCAGGCCTTCACCCTGGCGGTGATGGTGGTGATGTGCTCCAGCCTGGCCTACGAATGGCTGGAATGGGGCATCGCGTTGCTGCTGTCGCCCGAAGCGGCCGAGGCCTACAACGGCCAGCAGGGCGACATGTGGGACGCGCACGCCGACATGCTGCTGGCCACGCTGGGCAGCCTGCTGGTCTGGCCGATGGCCCCGCGGAGCACGCTGCGATGAGCGCGCCGGCACGCCTGGCGGTGCTCGCCTCGGGGCGCGGCAGCAACCTGCAGGCGATCACGAAGGCCATCGCGGCCGGCCAGTTGGACGCACAGGTGGTGGCGGTGCTGTCGGACAAGCCCGATGCGCCGGCCCTGCAGCAGGTGGGAGCCGAACAGCGCTGGGCGCGGTCGCCGAAGGACTTCGCCGACCGCGCGGCCTTCGATACCGCACTGGGCGACGCACTGGCCGGGTTCACCCCGGACTGGGTGGTCTGCGCCGGCTACATGCGCATCCTGGGCCAGGCCTTTGTGGAACGCTTCGACGGCCGGCTGGTCAACATCCACCCATCGCTGCTGCCGCTGTACAAGGGTCTGCACACGCATGCCCGCGCACTGGAGGCCGGTGACGCCGAGCATGGCGCCAGCGTGCACTTCGTGGTGCCCGAACTGGATGCCGGCACCGTGCTGGCGCAGGCGCGGGTGCCGGTGCTGGCCGACGACACCCCCGAGACGCTGGCCCAGCGGGTGTTGGCGGTGGAGCACCCGCTGCTGATCGCCAGCCTGCAGTGGCTGGTGTCCGGCCGCGTGGCTGAACGCGAGGGACGGCTTCACCTCGACGGTCACCCCCTGTTTAGCCCCTTGCGCCTAGATTCCGCCGGTAAGCTGAACAGGTGAGCGGCGCGCACACGCGCTGCTGATCCGGACGCTGGCATCCTCCCTCTTCCCCCTTTTCCGTGCCCGCATGAACACCTCCCTGTCCAAGCCAGTGCTGCTGATTGCATCCCTGCTGTGCACCGTGGCGATCGCGCAGGCGCAGGAACCGCCTGCGGCCGCGCCAGCGCAGGCGGCCGCGCCGCTGCCCGTACCGGCGATCAGCTGGGAAGCGCCGCCGCTGGAACCGTTCACCGCCACCTACCAGGCCCTGTACAAGGGCAAGGAGGCGGGCGACGCCATCATGAAGGTGACCCACACCGGCGGCGCGCAGTGGCGGGTGGACATGCAGGTGGTGGGCCGGCGCGGCTTTGCCAGCGTGCTTGGCCTGAACCTGGAACAGAGCACCGTGTTCGAGAAGCAGGGCGAGGTCTACGTGCCGATCAGCCAGGCCACCGTGCGCAAGGGCCTGTTCCTGGGCAAGAAAGTCAGTGGCACCTACAACTGGCAGGCCGGTACCGCGCAGTGGCTGGGCGACCTGAAAAAGGAACGCACCCAGCCGATTCCGCTGCAGCCGGGCGATCAGAGCGCCCTGCTGATCAACCTGGCGATCATGCGCGACGCCCGCCCCGGCGGGCAGATGCACTACCGCTATGTCGACGTGGGCCGGGTACGCCAGCACGACTACCAGGCCGCGCCGGACACCGAGAACGTGCAGGTCGGCGACCTGTCCTACAACGCGCTACGGGTCCACCGGACCAACGGCGGCAATGACGAAACCATCCTCTGGATCGCCAACGGTGTCCCCACGCCGGTGCGCATCCTGCAACGCGAAGATGGGGAAGATCGGATTGATCTTCGCCTGATCGAATACCAAGGAGTCTGAGCAATGAACCTGATGAACCGCCCGCTGACCTGGATCGCCGCTGGCGCACTGGCCGTGGTGAGCCTGCCGGCCATGGCGCTGCAGCCGTTCAAGGCCGATTACCAGGCCAGCTACATGGGCATGCAGGCCAACGGCACCATGACGCTGGCCAGTGAAGGCAGCAACAAGTGGCGCTACAGCCTGAACGTGAAGAACCAGCTGGCCGATCTCAGCCAGAGCACCGTGTTCGAGGAGGCCAACGGCCGCCTGCGCCCGCTCAGCAGCAACGACCGGTCTGTGCTGCTGGTGAAGAAGCGCAACGTGGATGCCAACTACAACTGGTCCAGCAACCAGGCCACCTGGACCGGCGATGTGAAAGCCGACCGCCGTGGCCCGGTGGCGCTGAAGCCCGGTGACATGGATGCGCTGCTGATCAACCTGGCGATCGCGCGCGACCTGGCCGCCGGCAAGCCGCTGACCTACCGCATGGTCGACGAAGGCCGGATCAAGCCGATGAGCTACAAGGTGGTCGGGCAGGAAAAGATCACCGTCGGCGGCAAGTCGTACGACGCCACGAAGGTGTCGCGCACCGACGGCAACAAGGAACTGATTGCCTGGATCGTCAAGGAGTTCCCGGTTCCGGCCCGCCTGCTGCAGCGTGAGAGCGGCAAGGACGCGCTGGACCTGACCATCAAAGGGATGAACTAAGGCACGCGCACCGGCCAACGGTCGGTGCCTGCCGATTGCGGCGTGTCGCGATGGCGACATGCGGCCGGATGAAAAAAGGCCCGCTTGCGCGGGCTTTTTTCATTCCTTTTTGGCCTCGTCGCCAAACACCGTCTTGCAGTCCACCCGGATCTGCTCGCCGTTGCTGCGCCAGTAGAAGGTGCGGCAATGCCGGTTCCCTTCCTGCTGGTTGTTCACTCCCACCGCATAGAACGCCTGCAGCACTTCGGTGCGGCTGACACTACCGTCGCCGTTCCAGTCCATGTCCTGCTGCTCGATGCCCTGGGTAATGGCGATGTTTGCGTACCAGGCGTAGCCCAGCCACGCCAGCACCACCAGGATCAGCACCAGCAGCGCCTTGCGGCGGCGGGTGAACGAGCCACGCAGGATCATGCGGTCACGCGCCGGATGGTCGCGCCCAGCGAAGACAGCTTCTCTTCGATGTTCTCGTAGCCACGGTCCAGGTGGTAGATGCGGTCGATGGTGGTGTCACCTTCGGCCATCAGCCCGGCCAGGATCAGCGACGCCGAGGCGCGCAGATCGGTGGCCATTACCGGCGCACCGCTCAGGTGCTCGGCACCGCGCACGATCGCGGTATGGCCTTCCACCTGGATGTCCGCACCCAGGCGCAGCAGCTCGTTGACGTGCATGAAGCGGTTTTCGAAGATCGTTTCATTGATCACGCCCACGCCGTCGGCCACGCAGTTGAGCGCCATGAACTGCGCCTGCATGTCGGTCGGGAACGCCGGGTACGGCGCGGTGGTCAGGTTGACTGCGCGCGGGCGCTTGCCGTCCATGTCCAGGGTGATGCTGTCTTCGGTGGTCTCGATCTTCGCGCCGGCTTCCACCAGCTTGGAAAGCACCGCGTCCATGGTGTTGGGACGGGCACGATTGACCGTGACCCTGCCACCGGTCATCGCCGCGGCCACCAGGAAGGTGCCGGTTTCGATGCGGTCGGGCAGTACTTCATGACGGCCGCCGGACAGCTTCTCCACGCCCTCGATCACCAGGCGGGCGGTACCCAGGCCTTCGATCTTCGCGCCGAGCGCGATCAGGCAGTGCGCCAGGTCGGTGACTTCCGGTTCCATCGCCGCGTTGTCCAACACGGTGGTGCCTTCAGCCAGCACGGCCGCCATCAGCACGTTCTCGGTGCCGGTGACACTGACCATGTCGAAGGTGAAGTGCGCGCCCTTCAGGCGATTGGCCACGTGGGCCTTGATGAAGCCGTTTTCGACCGTGATTTCCGCACCCAGCGCCTGCAGGCCCTTGATGTGCTGGTCGACCGGACGCGAGCCGATGGCGCAGCCGCCGGGCAGCGACACTTCCGCCGCGCCGAAGCGGGCCAGCAGCGGGCCGAGCACCAGGATCGAGGCGCGCATGGTCTTGACCAGCTCGTACGGGGCCACATGCTGGTTCACCGAGCGCGGGTCGACCACGATCGCGCTGCCGTGCGACAGCGTGCCCTGGTCGATGGTGACCTTGGCCCCCAGTTCGCCGAGCAGCTTCACCGTGGTGACCACGTCGTGCAGGTGCGGCACATTGGTGATCTCCACCGGCGCATCGGCCAGCAGGGTGGCGCACAGGATGGGGAGGACGGCGTTCTTGGCGCCGGAAATGTTCACTTCACCGTGCAGCGGCTTGCCGCCGGTCACTACGATCTTGGCCATGGAATCTACTTGAATTGAGGTAGAGCCGACCGTTGGTCGGCTGATCTAATCGGTCGGCTGACTAACCCGCTTCGGCCGGGGTCACCGTCTTCAGCGCCAGCGCGTGGATCGCCCCGCCCATCAGGTCGCCCAGGGTGGCATAGACCATGCGGTGGCGCGCCAGCGGCAGCTTGCCGGCGAAGGCGTCGCAGACCACGGTGGCCTCGAAGTGCACGCCATCGTCGCCCTGCACGTCCGCGCGGGCGCCGGGCAGGCCGGTTTCGATCAGATTGCGGATGGTGTCGGCGTCCAACGGGCTTTCCTAATAAAATGAGCGCTCATTCTACTCTTCCGCGTGGCGCCCGCATGGCTGTATCGCCCCTGCCCCCCCATCCGGCCGACCCTGCGGCACTGGTCGCCAGCGGCCGCCGCGTGTTCCAGATCGAGGCCGACGCCCTGGCCGCCGTGGCCGACCGGCTTGGCGATGCGTTCAGCCAGGCCTGCCAGCTGGTCCTGCACGGCAAGGGCCGGGTGGTGGCCACCGGCATGGGCAAGTCCGGCCACGTGGCGCGCAAGATCGCCGCCACCCTGGCCTCCACCGGCACCCCGGCCTTCTATGTGCATCCCGGCGAGGCCGGCCACGGCGACCTGGGCATGATCACTGAAGACGACGTGGTGCTGGCCCTGTCCTACTCGGGCGAGTCCGACGAACTGCTGATGCTGCTGCCGGTGCTCAAGCGCCAGGGCAACCGGCTGATCGCCATGACCGGCCGCCCGCAGTCCAGCCTGGCGCAGGCCGCCGATGTCCACCTGGACGTCAGCGTGCCGGCCGAAGCCTGCCCGCTGGCGCTGGCCCCCACCTCCAGCACCACCGCCTCGCTGGCGATGGGCGATGCGCTGGCCGTGGCCTTGCTGGACGCGCGTGGCTTCACCGCCGACGACTTCGCCCGCTCGCACCCGGCCGGCAGCCTGGGCCGCCGCCTGCTGCTGCACATCACCGATGTGATGCACAGCGGCGAGGAGCTGCCGCAGGTGGACGCCGACGCCAGCCTCAGCGAGGCGCTGCTGGAAATGAGCCGCAAGCGATTGGGCATGACCGCGGTGGTGGATGCCAACCAGCGCCTGATCGGCCTGTTCACCGACGGCGACCTGCGCCGCGCGCTGGACACCGAGCTGGACGTGCGCAGCGCGAAGATCGCCGAGGTGATGACCCGCAACCCGCGCACCATCGGTGCCGACCAGCTGGCGGCGGAGGCCGCCCGGCTCATGGAAACCCACAAGATCACCGGCCTGATGGTGGTCGATGGCCAGGGAAAGCTGGTCGGCGCGCTCAACATTCATGACCTGTTGCGGGCGCGGGTGGTTTAAACCACAGTTGCCTTCCTCCATTCAGCCACGACCTGCCCAGCCGATGCCCTATTCCCCGCTGCCCGGTTTCCCGTCCCACCTGCATGCCGTTGCCGGCCGCATCCGGCTGGCCTGTTTCGACGTGGACGGCACGCTCACCGATGGTCGGCTTTACTACGACCGTGACGGCAACGAGAGCAAGGCGTATTACGTGCAGGACGGACTTGGCCTGAAACTGCTGCAGCAACACGGCATCCACCCGGTGCTGATCACCGCGCGCAACAGCCTGTCGGCACAGAAGCGTGGCGCCGACCTGGGCATCGACACCCAGATCGCGGTGGGCGACAAGCTGGCCAGCGTTCGCGCGCTGTGCGACACCCACGGCATCGGCCTGGACCAGGTGGCCTTCATGGGCGACGACCTGCCCGACCTCGCCCCGCTGTGCGCGGTGGGCCTGGCGGTGGCACCGGCCAATGCGCATCCCTGGATTGCCGAGCGCGTGCACTGGCAGACCCGTAGCGATGGCGGCCGCGGCGCAGCGCGCGAGCTGTGCGACGTGCTGCTGGCCGCACAGGGCCACGTGGACGCGGTACTGGCGAGGTTCGGCGCATGAACTGGCGTACCGTCCTGGGGGGCCTGCTGCTGGTGGCTGCCGTGCTCAGCGGCTGGTCGCTGCTGCGCCACCGCGACAAGCCGGCCGCGCAGGTCACCGACGACGGCAGCAAGGATTACGTGCTGCACGACTTCCAGATCATCGCGCTGGATGAGCAGGGCAAGGAATCCACGACCTTGCGCGCGCCGCTGCTGGAACGGTCGCGCAACGACGAAACGATGAGCATCACCACCCCGCTGTTCCTGCTGCCCGACCAGGACGGCAACCACTGGGAACTGCGCAGCGACACCGGCTGGGTGAGCGCCAAGGGCGACCAGCTCAAGCTCACCGGCAACGTGAGCGGCGACAGCCCCAAGGTGGCCAGCGTGCCGCCGACCACCTTCCGTACCGACCACCTGGACGTGTTCCCCAAGGAAAACCGCGCAAAGACCGATGCGCTGGTGACCATGACCCGGCCGGGCATGACCCAGTCCGGCGTGGGGTTCGAGCTGGATTCCAAGAACAAGACCTATCATTTCCTGAGCCAGTCCAAGGGCCGCTACACGCCCCAACGCTGAGCCGGTGCAGCGCAGGCGACGTCCCCTGGACCGGCGCCGCTGCACCGCAGCCCCACCCGTCGGCCAGGCGCCTGCCTGGCCAACGTCCCTTTTACCGTGACCTCCCCGGCCACGCCCCTTCTCCGCCAGGACAGACTCCCTTCATGAAGATCCTATTTGCAGCCGCCTGCGCGATCAGTCTTCTGGTCCCCACCTTCGCCGTCAGTGCGAAGTCGACCGACCGCAACCAGGACATGACCATTGACGCCGGCGCCCAGTCGGGCACCCTGGTCGGTGATGGCAAGACCACCCTGTCCCAGGGCGTGGTGATCACCCAGGGCACGCTGGACCTGCGTTCGTCCGACGCCGAGATCTACATGAAGGACGGCGAGGCGGTGCGCGCGGTGTTCACCGGCAAGCAGGCCAAGCTCAAGCAGCAGCTCGATGACGGCAGCTGGATGGACGCCAGCGCCGACCGCATCGACTACGACATCAAGGCCGAGGTGCTGACCATGACCGGCAACTACCACGTCAAAAGCGCGCGTGGCACCAACGCCGGCCAGAAGATGACCTACAACACCCGCACCGGCGAAATGAACAGCGGCGGCGACGGCACCCGCGTGCGCACCGTGATTCCGCCCAAGAACAAGACCGCTGCCCCTGCCGCGGCCACCCCGGCCGCCAAGACCACCGTCCCCACTGCCGGGAGCAAGAAGTAATGCTCGTCGCCAAAGGCCTGCGCAAGCGCTACAAGCAGCGCGAAGTGGTCAAGGACTTCGGTCTGACCCTGGAAGCCGGAGAAGTGGTGGGCCTGCTGGGCCCCAACGGTGCCGGCAAGACCACCTGCTTCTACATGATCGTCGGCCTGGTCGAAACCGACGCCGGCAGCATCGTGCTGGACGGCAAGGACATCACCGGCGACCCGATGTACACACGGGCCAAGCAGGGCGTGGGTTACCTGCCGCAGGAACCGTCCGTGTTCCGCAAGCTGACCGTGGCCGACAACATCCGGCTGGTGCTGGAGCTGCGAGAGGACCTGGACAAGGCCGGCCGCGAGGCCGAGCTGAATTCGCTGCTGGACGAGCTGCAGATCGGCCACGTGGCCGACCAGCTGGGCGCCAGCCTGTCCGGCGGTGAGCGCCGTCGCTGCGAGATCGCCCGCGCGCTGGCCGCCCGGCCGCGGCTGATCCTGCTCGATGAACCCTTCGCCGGCGTGGACCCGATCTCGGTCGGCGAGATCCAGCGCATCGTCACCCACCTCAAGCAGCGCGGCATCGGGGTACTGATCACCGACCACAATGTGCGGGAAACCTTGGGAATCTGCGACCGCGCGTATATCCTCAACGAAGGCAGCGTACTGGCGCAGGGGGCACCAGAGGCGATTCTGGCCAACGCCGATGTCCGTCGCGTCTACCTTGGAGAGACCTTCAAGCTCTGACGCCCGGCCGCTGCGGCGCCTTCCCTTCGTTCGGCACAGGCATGAAAGCACGGCTGCAGACATCGCTGGGACAACAACTGGTCATGACGCCGCAGCTGCGTCAGGCGATCAAGCTGTTGCAGATGTCCAGCGCCGAGCTGGAGCTGGAAATCGCCGAGGCGGTGGAAACCAATCCCCTGCTGGACTGGGCCGAGAACGTCGAGCCTGCCCTGGACGCGGCGCCCAGCGACGACGAGCGCCCGCCCACGCCCACCGACACCCACAGCGACGGCGAGCACCAGGCCTCGGCCAGTGAAGACTGGGCACCGGGTGAAGGCGACTGGAGCAGCGGCAACAGCGGCGGCTCGTTCGACGATGACGACAACGGTACCGCCGCCGAGCGCGTGGCCGACACCGACAGCCTGGTCGACCATCTGCTCTGGCAGCTGCACCTGTCGCACCTGTCCACCCGCGACCGCAGCATCGGCGCGGCACTGATCGACGCGTTCGAGGACGATGGCTACCTGCGCGAGCCGTTGTCTGCCATCGCCGAAACCCTGCTGCCGGCCATTCATGCCGATGACGCCGAGATCCTCACGGTGCTGCACCAGATCCAGCGCTTCGACCCGATCGGGGTGGGCGCGCGCACGTTGGGCGAATGCCTGCGGCTGCAGCTGGACGTACTGTGCCCCGATACCCCCGGCCTGGCACTGGCCCGGCGCATCGCCGACGGCCCGCTGGAACGCCTGCCGCGCAGCGGCGTGGCCGGGCTGGCGCACGAATTGCGTGAACCGGTGGCCGAGGTGGACGTGGCCGTGCAGCTGTTGCGCACGCTGGACCCGCGCCCGGGCGCCCAGATCGGCGAGCTGGCCCACGACAGCTACGTGGTGCCCGACTGCGTGGTCTGGCGCCAGAACGGGGTCTGGCGCGCCGCGCTGGCCGGCCATGCCGGGCCCAAGGTGGTCATCCACCGCGGCTACGAACAGATGATCCGCCGCTGCGGCGAGGCCGACGCCGGCTACCTGCGCGCGCACCTGCAGGAAGCGCGCTGGCTGCTCAAGGGCCTGGAGGCACGCGGGGAAACCCTGCTGCGGGTGATGCGCAGCCTGCTGCAGCAGCAGGCCGCGTTCCTGGAGTTCGGCGAACAGGCGCTGCGCCCGCTCACCCTGCGCGAGGTGGCGGCCGAACTGGGTCTGCACGAATCGACCATTTCCCGGGCGATCGCACGCAAGTACGTGCGCACCCCGCGCGGCACCCTGGCGCTGCGCAGCTTCTTCGCCTCGGGCATCGACACCGACAGTGGCGGCGAAGCGTCCAGCACCGCCATCCAGGCCATGATCCGGCGCCTGATCGACGACGAGAACCCGCGCAAGCCGCTTTCTGACGCCAAGCTGGCTGACCTGCTCAAGACCTCGGGAATACCGGTAGCGCGCCGCACCGTGGCGAAGTATCGTGAGGCCATGAACATTTCCGCCTCGCACGAAAGGGTACGAATCGCCTGACGCACCGCGCCCGGCGGAAAGGTTCATTGGCTCATCCGAACAAAGGAGAAACCCGATGCGCATCGAGACGTTTGGCAAAGACGTAGAAGTCACCCCGGCCCTGCACGAGTACGTGGAAACCAAGCTGCAGCGCCTGGGCAAGCACTTCGACCAGCACTGCGAGGTGCGGGTCACCCTGGAGCTGCGCAAGAACGAACACCACGTCGATGCCAGTGCCAACGTCCCCGGCCAGACCCTGCACGCCGAGGCTGGCGGTCAGACCATGTATGCCGCGATCGATATCCTGGCCGACAAGCTGGACCGCCTTGTGATCAAGCACAAGGAGAAAAAACAGCAGCACGCGCCGCTGCCAGTGGGCGACAATGACGACTGACGTCCTCGTTCTTCCCCTGACATGCCCTTGACTGATCTCCTGGCGGCCGTGCGCACGCAAGTGTTGCCGGCCGCCGATCGCGACAGCGTCCTGCATGCCGCCGCCCGGCTGCTGGCCTGCCGCGAAGCCAATGCCGACCTGATCTACCAGAACCTGTGCCAGCGCGAGCAGCTGGGCAGCACCGCGATCGGCCACGGCATCGCCATTCCACACGGCCGCGCGCCGTTGCTGGAGCGCCCACGTGGCGCCCTGCTGCGACTGGAAAGCCCGGTGGAGTTCGGCGGCGATGAACCGGTCGACCTGGTGTTCGCCATTGCCGTCCCAGCCCATTACACCCATCAACACCTGATGCTGCTGTCAGAGCTGGCCGAGTTGTTCTCCGAGCCGGACGTCCGCCAGGCGCTGCGCGAAGCGCGCGACGGCGAGGCACTGCGCCAGGTCATCGAATTTCCCCCGCCGGCGAGTGCCGCATGAATACCAGCATCACCGCCCGTGAGCTGTTCGAACAGCAGCGCGACCGCCTGGCCCTGCGCTGGGTGGCCGGGCAGCAGGGCGAGCGCCGCGAACTGGAAGCGGGCAACACCGTCTCGCGGCGGCCGTCACTGGCCGGCTACCTCAACGCGATCTACCCCAACAAGGTGCAGATCCTGGGCACCGAGGAGCTGTCCTGGCTGGACTCGCTGGACTCGCGCCAACGCTGGGAAACCATCGAGCGGATCATGCACTCGCACCCGCTGGCGCTGGTGATCACGCGCAACCAGGCATGCCCGGAAGACCTGCGCGCGGCCGCCGACGAATCGCAGACCCCGCTGTGGATCTCGCCCAAGCGCGGGCACGAACTGCTCAACCACCTGTCCTACCACCTGGCGCGCACGCTGGCGCCGCGGGTGATCCTGCATGGCGTGTTCATGGAGATCTACTCCATTGGCGTGCTGATCACCGGTGAAGCGGGTTCGGGCAAGAGCGAACTGGCGCTGGAGCTGCTCAGCCGCGGGCACCGGCTGGTGGCCGACGACGCCCCGGAATTCACCCAGATCGCCCCGGACGTGCTCGACGGCACCTGCCCGGAACTGCTGCAGGACCTGCTGGAAGTGCGCGGCCTGGGCGTGCTCAACGTGCGCGAGATGTTCGGTGACACCGCTGTAAAGAAGAACAAGTACCTTCGGCTGATCGTGCACCTGACCAAGCCCATGACCGAGCCCACCCCGCATGGTTACGAGCGACTCACCGGCGATTCGGGCACCCGCCACGTGCTGGACCTGGACGTGCCGCTGATCACCCTGCCGGTGATGCCCGGGCGCAACCTGTCGGTGCTGACCGAGGCGGCCACCCGGCTGCACATCCTGCGCACCAAGGGCATCGATCCTGCGGCGATGTTCATCGCCCGCCACAGCAACCTGTTGGAACGCCGAACGCCATGAACACCCCCGCCTCCGCCCCGACCGCCGCCACCCTGATCATCGTCAGTGGCCTGTCTGGTTCCGGCAAGACGGTCGCACTGAAAACCTTCGAAGACCTCGACTACTACTGTTCGGACAACCTGCCGATCAACCTGCTGCCGGACTTCGTGCGCAGCCTGCTGGCCGGCCATGATGCCGACGCGCCGCGTCGCCTTGCCGTGGGCATCGACGTGCGCGGGCAGAGCGACCTGAGCCAGCTCTCGCACTGGCGCGAAGATGCGCTGGCCGCCGGCCTGGACGCGCAGCTGCTGTTCTTCGATGCCACCGACGAAACCCTGCTCAAGCGCTACGCCGACACCCGTCGCCGCCACCCGCTCAGCCAGCTGGGCCTGTCGCTGCCCGAAGCGATCGCGCGCGAGCGCGAACTGACCGCCCCGCTGCGGCGCGCCGCCGACGCGGTGATCGACACCACCACCCTCAACGTGCACCAGCTGCGCCGCAAGGTGGTCACCGAGTTCGCGCTGAACCATGGCAGCAAGCTGTCGCTGCTGTTCGAATCGTTCGCCTACAAGCGCGGCGTGCCGGCCGAGGCCGACTTCGTGTTCGACGCCCGGGTGCTGCCCAACCCGCATTGGGACCCCGAACTGCGCCCGATGTCCGGGCGCGAGCGCCCCGTGCGCGAGTACCTGGACGCCCAGCCCGACGTGCAGCGCTATGCCGGCCAGTTGATCGACTTCCTGGATACCTGGCTGCCGCGGCTGGGCAACGATACCCGCAGCTATGTCACCGTGGCCTTCGGCTGCACCGGCGGCAAGCACCGCTCGGTGTACCTGGCCGAACGCATGGCCCGCCACGCCCGTGAGCAGGGCTGGCCGGAAGTGGCCACCTTCCACCGGGAACTGGATTGACGGCGTGCCTGGGCACCTGATTTGGAACACAGAAATGTCGCCGGATCGGGGGCCGTGCGCGCGAAGGCGCTTTTTTGCGGCCACTGGAGCCATTTGAAATGTCACCCGACCAAGGGTCGGGTGCTACCCGGGGCGGCCCGCATGCGGTCTCCCCCTACCCCCAATTCATGTTGACCTGTTAACGTTCGGGGATGACCTGTGGCATTCTCCTCGTAACACACCCCGGCGTCGGCACGTCCCTGTTGGATGTGGCGACCCGGCTGCTGCGGCACCTGCCGCTGAAGACCGAAGCTTTCGAAGTACCGTTCGACGCAGACCTGGACGTCCTGCTCCCACTCGCCTCGGCCGCCTTGCGCCGGGTGGACAGTGGCCAGGGCGTGCTGATCCTGACCGACCTGTACGGCGCCAGCCCCAGCAATCTGGCCGGGCAACTGGCTCGTCTGGGCACCCCGGCACGCCGGGTTTCGGCGCTTAGCCTGCCGATGTTGTTGCGGGTGATGAATTATCCGGAACAGGGACTGGATCAACTGCCTGCCACTGCCGCGGCAGGCACTCGCAATGGAGCGATTGTCGACGATGCTTGAACGTGAACTCACCGTATCCAACCGCCTGGGCCTGCACGCCCGCGCCACTGCAAAGCTGGTGCAGGAGCTCGCCCCTTTCCGCTGCAACGTGACCATGGCCGCCAAGGGCCGTGAGATCAACGCCAAGAGCATCATGGGCGTCATGCTGCTGGCCGCCGGCCAGGGCACCCCGGTCACCGTGCGCATCGACGGCGAAGACGAAGCCGCCGCGATGGACGCGGTGGTGGGCCTGTTCGAACGGCGCTTCGACGAGGACAACTGACCATGCCGGGGCAGCCGTCGCGACCGGGATCGACCGCCGCCAGCCGGACCGCGTCCGGCGCGCTGCTGTTGACCGGACACGGTGCCTCGCGTGGCAATGCGCTCGGCCGCGCCCGGGTGCGGCTGCCGCACGCGCTGGAAGTGGCCGAGCAGCGCATCCCCCCGGCCAAGGTGGAGGCCGAACTGGAGCGCCTGCACCAGGCCGTGGACGCGGCGCGTGCGGAAATGCACGACCTGCGCCAGCGCCTGCAGGGTGCCCTGAACAAGGAGGTCGGCGAGTTCCTCGACCTGCACGCCTTGCTGCTGGACGACCCGGAGCTGCTGTTCGGGCTGGATGAGCTGATCCGCAGTGGCCCCTACAGCGCCGGCTACGCCCTGCGCGTGCAGCGCGACCGCCTGGCCAAGGTCTTCGACGGCATGGACGATGCCTACCTGAAGAGCCGCATGGACGACCTGGACCATGTGATCGGCCGCATCCATGCGTTCCTGCAGAAGCGCCCGCCGGACGTGAAAGGCATGGCCGGCGAAATCCTGGTCTGCGACAACATCGCCCCGTCCGAGCTGGCCCAGCTGCAGGCGCACGGCGTGGTCGGCATCGTCACGGCCGGCGGCAGCGCGCTGTCGCACAGCGCGATCCTGGCCCGCAGCCTGCACTTGCCGCTGATCGTCAACGTCCCCAACGTGCTGCAGAAGGTCGCCGATGGCGACGTGCTGATCATGGATGGCAGCGACGGCACGGTCACCATCAACCCGCAGGCCCCGGACCTGCGCGACTACCGCGTGCGCCTGCGCGAACACGCGCGCGAACAGCGCGAACTCGGCCGCCTGCGCACCAAGCCGACCCGCACCCGCGACAACGTCGACATCGCGCTGCTGGCCAATGCCGAATCCAGCGAAGACGTCACCCAGGCCCACGCGCTGGGCGCGCACGGGCTGGGCCTGTACCGCACCGAATTCCTGTTCCTGCAGCGTAACGAGCTGCCCGATGAGCAGGAGCAGTTTGAGACCTACCGCGACGCCGCCCTCGGCATGAGCGGGCGGCCGGTGACCATCCGCACCCTGGACCTGGGCGCGGACAAGGCCGACCGCACCGGACTTACCCTGAGCAACGAGGAAAACCCGGCGTTGGGCCTGCGCGGCGTCCGCCTGTCGCTGGCCCGGCCGAAAGTGGCCGACACCCAGTTACGCGCGATCCTGCGTGCCTCGGCCTACGGCAAGCTGCGCATCCTGATCCCGATGGTGAGTACCCGCGAGGAGATCCTCGCGGTGCGCCGGCGCCTGGCCAAGCAGGCCGAGCTGCTGCGCGCCGAAGGCCATGAGGTCGCCGAGCACATTCCCTTTGGCGCAATGATCGAAGTGCCCGCCGCGGCGATCGCGCTGGAGAGCTTCATCGACCTGGTCGACTTCCTGTCGATCGGCACCAACGACCTGGTGCAGTACCTGCTGGCGGCCGATCGCAACAACGAGGCGGTCACCGAGCTGTACTCGCCGTTGCATCCGGCGGTGGTGCGCCTGCTGGCGCATATCCTGCGCACCGGCCAGGCCTACGACATCCCGGTGGCGGTGTGCGGCGAGATCGCCGGCGACCCGCGCATGACCCCGTTGCTGCTGGCCCTGGGCCTCACCGAGTTCAGCCTGCACCCGGGCACGCTGCTGGAAGTGCGCCGCGCGATCCGCGACAGCGACCTGTCCGTGCTGCAGGCGATGGCGCCGAAGCTGATGCAGGCCCGCGACCGCCGCGGCATTGAACGCTGGATCGAAAAAGCCCGGTAGTGCCGGCCGCTGGCCGGCTCCGCATGAACCTTCGGATCGGCATGCGTGGTTGCCGGCCAGCGGCCGGCACTACCGTCGTTGAATGCGTGCGTCCCACGCGCATCGCCGTCTGTGCCCTACCCGATTGACACACAAGCACGCGATAATGACGCGCTGACCACCCCGCATGCCGCATCCTGTCAGGATCGCGGCCTTTTCTTTTCCCGCAGGAGCTGCCCATGGCCGAAGCCGTACGCCACGACAAGACGGCACGCCAGCTGCGGCTGTTGTCCGATGCACTGGACAGCGGGCGACTGGGTCCGGTGCGCCGGCTGGTCAACACGTTGGCGCCGGCCGAGATCGGCAACCTGCTGGAATCGCTGCCGCCGGGGAAGCGCGAAGTGGTGTGGGGCCTGGTCGATCCGGAAGACGATGGCGAGGTGCTGGTCCACGTCGGCGAAGAAGTGCGCGAAAGCCTGCTGGCCGACATGGACCCGGACGAAATCATCGCCGCGGTCGAAGACCTGGACATCGATGACCTGGCCGACCTGGTCGAAGACCTGCCCGACACGGTCATCGACGAAGTGCTCAAGTCGATGGACCGCGAGAACCGCGAGCGGCTCGAGCAGGTGCTTTCCTACCCCGAGGACAGCGCCGGCCGCCTGATGAACCCGGACGTGGTGACCGTGCGCGCCGACGTCAATGTGGACGTGGTGCTGCGCTACTTGCGCCTGCGTGGCGAACTGCCCGACCACACCGATCACCTGTTCGTGGTCAGCCGCCGCCACCAGTACCTGGGCCGGCTGTCGCTGGCCGCGCTGGTCACCCACGAAGACAACACCCCGATCAACCGGCTGATCGACGACGAGCAGCCGGCCATCGACGTCGGCGAGGGCGCCGAGGAAGTGGCCCGGCAGTTCTCCGATCACGACTGGGTGTCCGCGCCGGTGGTGGACGACAACAACATCCTGCTCGGCCGCATCACCATCGATGACGTGGTCGACATCATCCGTTCGCAGGCCGAGCACCAGGCGTTGGGCGCCGCCGGTCTGGACGAAGAGGAAGACCTGTTCTCGCCGATCAAGCGGGCCGTGCGCGGCCGCGTGGTCTGGCTGGGCATCAACCTGTGCACCGCGTTCCTCGCGGCCAGTGTCATCGGCCAGTTCGAGCTGACCCTGCAGAAGGTGGTGGCGCTGGCAGTGCTGATGCCGATCGTGGCCGGCGTCGGCGGCAATGCCGCCGTGCAGGTGCTGACCCTGATGGTGCGCGGCATCGCGCTGGGCCAAGTGGGCCCGAGCAATGCACGCATCCTGCTGTGGAAGGAATCGCGGGTGGCGCTGATCAACGGCACGCTGATCGGCACGGTGGTGGGCATCATCGCCTTCCTGTGGTTCCACAGTTTCCTGCTGTCGCTGGTCATCACCCTGGCGCTGATCATCAACTTCTGCGCCGCAGCTCTGGCCGGCGTGCTGCTGCCGCTGATGCTCAAGCGCATGAACGTGGATCCGGCCGTGGCCGGCACCGTGGTGGTGACCGCCGTCACCGACGTGATGGGCTTCTTCAGCTTCCTTGGGCTGGCCACCCTGATCCTGCTGCACTGACCCTGGACCCCGCATGGCCGTGACCCTCGACAACTACTTCGTCCCCGGTTGGCGCGATGCGACGTATACCTGCGCCGCCTGCGAATGGCAGGGCAGCGCGCGCCAGATGCCGATGGAGCTGCACGAAGACGAAGCGCAGTTCGACTGCCCGCAGTGCGAAAACCCGATCCTGCTGGTGGTCCACCCCACCCTGGCCCAGGTACAGGCAGCCGCCGCCGACGGGCATCCCGAGGCGATCGAACAGATGGAGATCCTGGCCGCCGCGCCGCGCCCGGACTGATGCACTGCACGATGCCCCGGCGCGCCAGGGCGCCTAGACTGAAACCGTTTTCAGTCGAGGATGGGCAATGGCACGACGCACCGGGTGGCTGCTGTGGGCAATGGCGATGGTGACGATGGCCGGGTGTGCGCCCACCCGCGAGGACGTGGGCCGGTTTGAAGCCCGCGCGGTGAAGGTGGACGGACGTACCGCGTACTACCAAGTCTTCGTGCCACGCGGCGCACGGGCGCAGCCCGATCGCCTGCCGGTGGTGTTGTTCCTGCACGGTTCGGGCGAACGCGGCAACGACAACCAGGCCCAGACCGAGGCCGGGCTGGGCCCGTACCTGCGCCGCCATGCCGACACCTTCCCCGCGCTGGTGGTGCTGCCCCAAGTGCCGGGCGACGGCGAGTGGTCGGGCGACAACAACCGCGTCGCGCTGGCCGCGCTGGATGCCACCGTGGCCGAGTTCAACGCCGACCCGCAGCGCCAGTACCTCACCGGCATGTCGATGGGCGGCTACGGCAGTTGGAACATCGCGCTGGACAGCCCGCAGCGCTTTGCCGCCATCGTACCGGTGTGCGGCGCGGTACTGGCCCCGCGCGCGGTGCGCCCGACCCTGTTCGTGGAAGATGTGGCCCATGAAGCCGACCCGTACGCGGCCATCGCCCAGCGCCTGAAACACACCCCGATCTGGATGTTCCATGGCGCACGCGATGACGTGGTCCCGCCGGAAGACGACCGCCGTTTGAAGGCCGCGTTCGAACAGGCCGGCGCGAAGGACGCGCGCTACACCGAGTACCCGGATGGCAACCACAATGCGTGGGATACCACGTATGCCGATGCGGCGATGTGGGCGTGGTTGTGGGCACAAACGTACCGGGACGCGGGCATATGATGCCCGCCGTATAGTTGGCGGACACCTTGGCTCAGCAATTGTCTCCTATGCAGATCGTGTCGCGAAAAGACTGTTCGCACGTCCCCTTCCCGACGCACTTGTAACCCGGATAGTCCACACCGGGTTGAGGGTGCAAGGCCGGAGGCTTCGCCCGTACCGACTGGTCGCTTGATGGGCTGTCCTTCGACGCACCTGCGAACGCCGTGAGGCTTGCCTGTTCGCCAAACAGCTCCAAGATGCTGATCTGAAGATGCTCGTCCGCACCCTGCAAGCCAGCAATACTGTACGACGCCAGGCCTTGGTCCGAAAAATCCAGACTTCCGAGAAATTGCCGTCGCCCCGAATCACTCAAGGCGCGCAACGGCGACCACGCTGGCTCTGCAGAAAGGAACAACTCGAGTTCTTCTGCACTCCGTATCAGTGCATGGGCGCGATCCTGCAATCTTTCCGCTGCCGCGTCGATGCCTTGAGGGCGAATCTCACCACCGCCGCCTGCGATTGCATTTCCAGTGGTGATTAGCGTTGCGACCAATACGAACAAAGCTGCTGCTTTCATTTCCACTCTCCCTCTCCCTAAGAGGCCGTCAGTACCGGCATGTGAATCATTGGCGGCAATTCACTCCGCATTGAAACGCCGTAGCAGAGCGCGAGAGCCTTCATTCCATCCCGCACTCCGCTCGCGAATCCGCCCTCCCGCCAGCCAAAAGAACTGGGGTGTATCCCAGGTATCAATGAACTGCCAATCGTCTGAGGAGCGGGCAATCGCGAACGCTTGAGAGGGGAACTGACGATTCCACTGCAGTAGCATCGTTAACTGCAGATTTCCGTCTACAGGCGCAAGCCAGAGCAATCGAGTTCCGGTGTCTCCAAGCTGGTCTCGCATCCATTCGGCAGCAGCACGCGAGAAGCCACATGCAGGATGGCCGACAACGATCAAACCATCACCCGTTGCGATGTGGGAGTCCAGCTCGAGAAGATGGCGACCATCTTCTGAAATGGTGTACATGCGGTGATGACCGGAATTCAACCGCTCGACTTGCGGAAGCAGAGCATCGTCAAACTCGGAGAAACGTGCGCGCCAGGCTGCAGCACCACCAAAGCTGCGATCACCCAGCAGCATCTGATCAACCAGCCGGGGACCGGAGAGCGGCTGAAGCTCTGTCAGCTCGTGGCGCAGCACCACCTGCATCGCGACCGCCGTCAGGTCTGCATCCGGCTGGTGGAAGGTTACGTCCGCCAGCGCCCGGAGAAAATAACCTGCGTCATCGCTGGAAAGGGAAGGTAGATCGACAGTCGCGAACTGGCGATCAAATGCCACGCGAATCTCAGATCTTCGGTTCCCCTCCCGCAGCGCAAGCACCTTGGCCGCCTCGGCCCTGAAAGCATGAAACCGGGACTCGAACGATTCACTGCTATGCGCAACGTCAGTAGCCCCCACACAGGTGAGCAGCCCCAGTTCCATGCATCGCCGTAGGATCCGCACGCCAAAGACCGCCGTCGCCCAGTTGGATTCAGGTCGATCTTACGATTGGCTTTATCGCGGCGCTGGCATGCTGTCACGCTATCAACCGATCCAATGGATTGATTCGGTCGTTGCGATATTGAGAATCGAATCTAGCCCGCGGCTTCGGTACCCACAAACCTAGTACGACGCGTGACCCACATGCGACAACCTGGATGGCAATTACGCGCCAGTACGCACCCTTGATTCAGTGCTGAAGCAGAAACATGTGCAAGCAGGGAAGCCTGACATTCCACATCGGTGCCGCCCGGATACATTTGCCCGATGTCAAAAGCAAACGCAACGGCAACCGGGTAGAGCCCGGCGATACGCGGCGGCAGATGAAGTCGCCCCTCTTAGCGCCGGGCTCCACCCGGCTGCGACGGTCGTCAATCACCCCAACAACGTCTCCAACACCGCCATGCGCACGGCGACGCCGTTGGCGACCTGGCGCAGTACCCACGACTGCGGGCCGTCGGCCACTTCGTCGGTGACTTCCACGCCGCGGTTGATCGGGCCCGGGTGCAGCACGGCGGCATCGGTGCCGGCGCGCTTGAGGCGCTTCACGTCCAGACCGTACTGCGCGTGGTACTGCTCGATCGACGGCACCAGGCCCTCTTCCATGCGCTCGCGCTGCAGGCGCAGCATCATCAGCGCATCCACGCCTTCCAACATGGCGTCGAAATCCTGGCCGACGATGCAGCCCTTCAGGGTGTCATCGTCCGGCAGCAGCGACTGCGGGCCGCACACGCGGATCTCGCCCACGCCCAGTGTACGCAGCGCGTGCAGGTCGGTACGGGCGACGCGCGAGTGCTTCACGTCGCCGACGATCACCACCTTCATCTTCGAAAAATCGCTGCCCTTGGCCTGGCGCAGGGTCAGCATGTCCAGCAGGCCCTGGGTCGGGTGCGAGCTGCGACCGTCACCGGCATTGACCAGCGCGGTGCCCTCGCCTGCGGCCGCCGCCAGGGCCGCCACGGCGCCGTCGTCGGGGTGGCGCACCACGAAGCCGCGCACGCCCATCGCTTCCAGGTTCTTCAGCGTGTCGCAGGCGGTTTCGCCCTTGCGCGTGGACGAGGTCGAGGCGTCGAAATTAAGCACGTCCGCGCCCAGCCGCTGCGCGGCCAGCTGGAACGAGCTGCGGGTGCGCGTGGACGGTTCGAAGAACAGCGTGCATACCGCCGCGCCGCCCAGCACGTGGCGCTTGTTGCCCACCCGGCCCACTGCCGCATCGCGGATCTGGCCGGCACGGTCGAGCAGCTGCAACAGGGTTTGACGGGGCAGACCTTCCAGGGTCAGCAGGTGGCGAAGGCGTCCATCGGAATCAAGTTGCGAAGCGGTCATGGGCGGGGGTCTGTGAGTCAGGAAACGGGGGTGGCATCGTCCGGGCAGGACAACCAGCGCTCGATGATGACCGCGGCGGCCACGGCGTCGAGGGTGGCGGCATCGCGGCGACGCTTGCGGCCTTCGGCACGTTCGACGGCAAACCGGCGGGCCGCTTCGACCGAGCTGGAGCGCTCGTCGACCAGCACCACCGGCAGCTTGAAACGCTCCCGCAGCTGGCGGGCAAAGCCCTGCGCACGCTTGCGGTTGGGCTGCTCCTGGCCATCCAGGGTGAGCGGGTCGCCGACCACCAGGCCGTCAGGCCGCCATTCTTTGATCAGGCGCTCTACCGCGGGCCAGTCCGGGCCGTTGCCGTGCACATCCACGACCGCGATCGCGCGTGCGTGGGTGCCGAACGAACTGCCGATGGCCACGCCGATGCGGCGCGAGCCGACGTCGAAGCCCAGCACGGTGCCATCGCGGCGGATGGTGCCGGGGGCGCCAGCGGCCGGCGGTGGCACGGCGGGCTCAGACATGGCCGCTGTAATCGGTGAGCAGGAACAGGTCGACGCCAATGCGCGAGGCGGCGCCCTGCCAGCGCTGTTCGAATGGCGTGCTGAACAGCAGTTCGCTATCGGCCGGCACAGTCAGCCAGCTGTTCTCACCCAGCTCGCTTTCCAGCTGACCTTCGCTCCAGCCGGCGCAGCCAAGGGTGACCAGGGCGTTGCGCGGGCCTTCGCCGCGGGCCATCGCTTCGAGGATGTCGCGCGAGGTGGTCAGGTACACGCCCTCGCCCACGGCCAGGCTGGAATCCCAGCTGCGCGCATCGTCATGGATGACAAAGCCGCGCTCGGGATGCACCGGGCCGCCGTTGAGCACGATCTGGCCCCGCAGGTCGGGGCTGTCGGTGGTGATTTCCATCTGCGCCAGCACGTCGCCCAGGGTGTACTCGGACGGCTGGTTGACCAGCACGCCCATGGCACCGTTGTCGTCGTGCTGGCAGATCAGCGCCACGCTGCGCGCGAAGGTGGGATCGGTCAGCGACGGCAGCGCGACCAGCAGGTGATGGGCGAGGGAGGTGGAGAGCTCGGACATGCGCCCATTCTACCCGCTGGGCCCGGGGCACGGGCGTGAGCGCTGCTAGGATGCAGGCCTCCCAGGAAGGACCGCACCGCATGACTGCCAGCCCTGCACTCCCCACCACCTCGCGCAGCGCCATCGTGCTGATCGCATTGCTGCAGGGGCTGATGCTGTACGCCGCGCAGGAAACCGCCGACAGCTGGCCCTTCCACGCTCTCGGCAACCGCGTGTGCTGGTATGCCTGGGTGCTGAGCGTGCCCACCGCCGTCGCCCTGACGCTGGTGCAGCTGCGTGATCGACGCCTGTGGCTGCACGCCGGGCTGGCCTCGCTGCTGGTGCTGGCCCTGGCCAGCGGCATCGGCTGGACGCTCGGTGGCGGGGCGACGGGGCTGGAGCAGAGCGGCGTGCTGTGGCCGTTCTCGATCAGCATGGCCATCGCCGTGTTCGTGAGCCTGCCGTGGTGGCAGTTCCGGCTGCAGCACGGCCACTGGCGTGCGCCCTACGCGGCCCTGTTCGAACACGCCTGGCAGAACGGATTGACGCTGGCATTGGCCGTGGCCTTCACCGGGCTGACCTGGCTGCTGTTGTGGCTGTGGGCGGCGCTGTTCCAGCTGGTGGCTATCCGCTTTTTCCGCGACCTGTTCGGCGAGGCGGCGTTCATTGCGCTGGCCACCGGGACCCTGTTCGGCTTCGGCGTGCTGATCGGGCGGACCCAGCACCGCGCCATCCAGATGGTGCGTTCGGTGCTGTTCGCGGTGGGGCGCGGGCTGTTGCCGCTGCTGGCCTTCATCGCGCTGCTGTTCGTGCTCAGCCTGCCGTTCACGGGGCTCGAGCCGCTGTGGCGCACCCGCTCGGCGGCCAGCCTGCTGATCACCCTGTCGCTGCTGCTGGTGATGTTCGTCAACGCGGTCTACCAGCACGACAGCGACCAGCCGCCCTACCCGGCCTGGCTGCGCCGGCTGGTCGAGGCGGCCCTGCTGGCGTTGCCGGTCTACGCCGCCGTGGCGCTGTACGCGATGGGCCTGCGCATCGCCCAGTACGGCTGGACCCCGGAACGCTTCTGGGGCGCGCTGGTGGCGGTGCTGGTGTGCGGCTACGCACTGGGCTATGCGCTGGCGGTGCTGCGCCCGGGCGCGCGCTGGCTGCAGCGGCTTGAGCCGGTGAACCGCTGGATGTGCTGGGCGGTGCTGGGCAGCGCGGTGCTGGCCAACTCGCCGCTGCTCGACCCGCTGCGGATCAGTGCCGGCAGCCAGCTGGCGCGCGTGCAGGCCGGTGCACCGGCGATCGATGCCGAGCAGGCCACCACCCTGCGCTTCGCCTACGGCCGCCACGGCGTGGACGCGCTCAAGACGCTGCAGCGCGACCCGCGTTTCAGCCAGGATGCACGCGCCGCCGGCGTAATCGCCTCCGCGCTGGCCCGCGACACGCGGTGGGGCCCGGACAACCAACTGGGCGACATCGACGATGGCATTGCCGATCTCCCCGCGCTGCAGCGCCAGCTGACCCTCGCCAAGGGCCTGCCCGCCCCGGACCCGGACTGGTGGCAGGCCGTGCTGGCGCGCACGCTGGCCACCAGCGACTGCCTGGACGTAGGCCAGGACTGCGTGGTGCTGCGCCGCGACCTGGACAGCGACGGCGTGGACGAGGTGCTGCTGTGCAACCTGTCGCCACATCGTCGCGCCTACTGCCGGGTGCATGCCCGTGATGCAGGCCGGTGGCAGGACGTCGGCACGCTGTCCTTCCCGGAGGGCGACGGCACGAACGGCGTCGCCCGTGGCAACACCGCGTTGCGCGACGGCCAGCTGCAGCTGCAGGCACCGCGCTGGCCCCGCCTGTCCATCGACGGCGGGCCCGCCCAGACCATCGACGAAACCGCCTACAAGGAATCACGCCCATGAGCGGCTACTGCCTCATCGCCCCCGGCCACCCGGTCCACGGCCATTACCACGACCACGAATACGGCTTCCCGCAGCGCGACGAGCGCGAGCTGTTCGAACGGCTGCTGCTGGAAATCAACCAGGCCGGCCTGAGCTGGGAAACCATCCTGAAGAAGCGCGAGGGCTTTCGCGCGGCTTATTCCGGCTTCGACGTGGATACCGTGGCGGCTTACGGCGAGCGCGACATCGAGCGCCTGCTCAACGATGCCGGCATCATCCGCAACCGGCTCAAGGTGCACGCAGCAGTGCACAACGCGCAGGTGATCCAGCAGCTACGCGCCAGCCACGGCAGCTTCGCGGCGTGGCTGGACGCGTACCACCCGCAGGACAAGGCGGCGTGGGTGAAGCTGTTCAAGAAGACGTTCCGTTTCACCGGCGGCGAGATCACCGGCGAGTTCCTGATGAGCCTGGGCTACCTGCCCGGCGCGCACAGCCCGGACTGCCCGGTATACGCCCGGCTGCAACGCCTGCGTGCCGACCCACGGTCGGCGCCTACCGGATGATGCGGGGGGCTTACACCCCCATGTAACGGCCCGGGCGGTGGTTGAACATCAGCACCAGGCTGAGCACCACCGCACCGATCGCCGAATACATCACCTGCGACGGGGACAGCACGAAGAACGCCACGCACATCAACAGCGTGTCGAACGACATCTGTACCTTGCCGGCGCTCCAGCCGCGGGTGCGCTGCAGGTACACCGCCAGGATGCCGATGCCGCCCAGGCTGGCGCGGTGGCGGATGTAGAACAGGATGCCGAGGCCGGCCAGCGCGCCGCCCACCAGCGCCGAATACAGCGGGGCGATATGGGCGAAATCGGCCCAGCGCGGCAGCAGGTCGGTGAGCGCGCCGCACGCGGTGACCGCCGCGAACGTCTTCAGGGTGAACTCCCAGCCCATCCGGCGCACGGCCACCCAGTAGAACGGCAGGTTGACCAGCACGAACACCAGGCCGAAGTTCCAGTCGAAGGCGTAGTGCGCCAGGAACGCCAGGCCGGCCATGCCGCCGATCATCAACCCGCCCTTGGCGAAGATGGCCAGGCCGAGCGAGGCCACCAGCGTGGCCAGGATCATGCCCTGCACATCCTCGGCCACCGAATGGCGCAGCGCTTTTTCATCGGCGACGGTGCCGGCACTGTCCGGCGGCGGGGTCAGCGGGCCGGCGGTGACCAGGTGGCCGTCAGCGTCGTCGCACGGCGCGGGGCCATGGGAATCAAGGGACATGGGGGTGGGGCTGTGCGTGGGGAGCGGTATTAGACACGATCAGCGTGACAGTTGCAGGTGAAATCATTCAGAGAGCCATCCAGCTGCTGCCCGGGCCCGTCGCGCTGGGCGGTTCCAGCGTGAAAACCGCCTCCCCCAGGCGCTGGCGCACCACGAACACGCCCTGCTCCCAGGCCGAGCGCTTGAACCAGTCGCGCTGGTCCAGCGCGGCCGGGCTGCGCATCGGGTGGCAGGCGATGACCGCCCCGCCGCGGTCCAGCACACGCGCCTGCCACCGCTCGCCCACGCCGGCCCCCAGCCCGCGGTAGACCCGGATCCAGCCGGCCCGGCCCGGCAGCGCGCGGCCCAGCCGTGCCACCTCGTCCTCGCGCTGGAAGCCCTGTGCGCGTACCAAAGCGGCCGCCGCCCGCCACGGGGCCGGATCGGCCTCGACGCGGTCGATCAGCGCCAACCCGTGCTGTTCGATCAGCGCCAGCACCGCCCGCTCGCGGGTTGCCGGGTCGCTGTCGGCGTAAGCGGCAAAATCGAACGGGTCCACGCACACCACGCTGGCCCCCGGGAAGCGCTGGTAGACCGGTTCATCGCCGTGCGGCCCGCATTGCAGGGTCAGCAGGCTGGCGCCATCAAGCACGTAGTCACGTGGCAACGCGGCCATGAAAAGGGCGGCCACATGGTAGGCGTCCGCGCTGAAGGGAAAGCCTTCCAGCACGCGCCCGGCGCGGGTGACCGCGGGGCTGGACTGCACGCGTAGTTCGGTAAAGCGCGGCATCGCGGCAGGACTCCGGTCGGCAGCAAGGCCGCACAGCATGCCACTGTCGCCCGGCCCGCTGTGCTCACCCGGCCCGTGCAGCGGCCAGGTGATGGGCCACCAGCGCATTGGCATGCCCATGGCCCAGGCCGTGCTCGGTCTTCAGGAAGGCCACCAGTTCCATGTGCTTCAGCCCGCCCTGGGCCACCAGCAGCGCCAGCCAGTGCCCGATGGGTTGGCCGTAGGTCTTTTCGATGGACGGGAAGTACGACGCCGGGCCTTTCAGGGCAGGGGTATCGCTCATGACGGATGCCTCGCAGGAGTGGCGCACCGCCGGAATGGCGGCGCTCTCTGTGCATGACGTGGCGGTGGGCGCGAAATCGACAGCGGCGTTCATGCCCGCTGAACACCCCGCTGCCGCAGCATGCCAGGGTACCGCCGCACCCTCCCCTCTTCCCTTGCAGGAGCCCGCGCCATGCCCTACCTGACCACCGCCGACAACACCCAGCTCTTCTACAAGGACTGGGGCCAGGGCCAGCCCATCGTGTTCCATCACGGCTGGCCGCTCAGTGCCGACGACTGGGATGCCCAGCTGCAGTTCTTCCTGCTGCAGGGCTACCGGGTCATCGCCCACGACCGCCGTGGCCACGGCCGGTCCTCGCAGACCAGCGGCGGCCACGAGATGGACACCTACGCGGCCGACGTCACCGCGCTGGCCGACCACCTGGACCTGCGCGATGCGGTGCACGTGGGGCATTCCACCGGCGGCGGCGAAGTGGCGCGTTACGTGGCCCAGGCCAGGCCCGGCCGCGTGGCGAAGGCGGTCCTCATCGGGGCGGTGCCGCCGATCATGATCAAGAGCGAGGCCAATCCCGGCGGCACCCCGAAGACGGTGTTCGACGGCTTCCGCGCCCAGTTGGTGGCCGGTCGCGCGACGTTCTACCGCGAGGTGCCCATTCCGTTCTATGGCTTCAACCGCGACGGCGCGCCGGTCCAGCAGGGCGTGGTCGACAACTGGTGGCGCCAGGGCATGATGGGTGCGATCAACGCGCACTACGACTGCATCAGGGCGTTCTCGGAAACCGACTTCACCGAGGACCTGAAGAAGATCGATGTGCCGGTGCTGGTGATGCACGGCGATGACGACCAGATCGTGCCGATTGCCGACTCGGCCGAGCTGGCGATCAAACTGCTCAGG
Source organism: Stenotrophomonas sp. 364 (assembly GCF_009832905.1). Lineage (NCBI taxonomy): Bacteria > Pseudomonadati > Pseudomonadota > Gammaproteobacteria > Lysobacterales > Lysobacteraceae > Stenotrophomonas > Stenotrophomonas sp. 364. The sequence goes on along the minus strand of NZ_CP047135.1, from coordinate 704,704 downwards.
CACGGGACGTTGAAGGTCTACAAGGGGTATCCGCATGGCATGTGCACCACGCATGCCGAGGTGATCAACCGGGACGTGCTGGCGTTCATTCGCGGGTGAGCGGTGTACCGACCAACGGTCGGTACCCGGGCACGGTAGCGCACGGCTGTTGGTCGCGCGCACCGTGGCATGGGAATCACCGCGCGACCAGCTTCTGCCGCGCCGCGTTGTAGCGGTCGCCAACGATCGCGATGCTGTCCAGCGCCACCCCGATCTGCTGCAGGTCGTCGGCGCTGAGCTGCAGCGCGACCGCCCCGAGGTTTTCCTGCAGGCGGTGCAGTTTGGTGGTGCCCGGAATCGGCACGATCCACGGCTTGCGCGCGAGCAGCCAGGCCAGTGCCACCTGTGCAGGCGTTGCGCCCTTGGCGGTGGCAATCGCACTGATCCGATCCACCAGCACCTGGTTGGCCTGGCGCGCCTCGGCGGCGAAGCGCGGCACGCTGTTGCGGAAGTCGTCGGCGGCAAACGCGGTGTCGGCGTTGATCGCGCCGGTCAGGAAACCCTTGCCGAGCGGACTGAACGGCACAAAACCAATGCCCAGTTCCTCCAGCACCGGCAGCACGCTCTGCTCCGGCTCGCGCCACCACAGCGAGTACTCGCTCTGCAGGGCGGCCACCGGCTGCACCGCGTGCGCGCGGCGAATGGTGTCGGCACCCGCCTCGGACAGCCCGAAGTGCTTCACCTTGCCTTCGGCGATCAGCTCCTTGACCGTGCCGGCCACGTCCTCGATCGGCACATTCGGGTCCACGCGGTGCTGGTAGAACAGGTCGATGCGGTCGGTGCGCAGCCGCTGCAGGCTGGCCTCGGCAACCGCGCGGATACGCTCGGGGCGGCTGTCCAGCCCGGCGTCGGCGTGGCCGTCCTTGAACCCGAACTTGGTGGCGATCACCACCTGGTCACGGTACGGCGCCAGCGCCTGGCCCAGCAGTTCCTCATTGCGAAAGGGGCCGTACACCTCGGCCGTGTCGAAGAAGGTCACGCCCTGCGCCACGGCGGCGTGCAGCAGGGTCGTGGCGGTACCGGTGTCGGTGGCTGGGCCGTAGCCGAAGCTCAGGCCCATGCACCCTAGGCCCAGCGCGGAAACGCGCAGGCCGCTGTTGCCCAGTTCTCGTGTCTGCATGGTGATGCTCCTGCCGGCGGGAACGGCATCGGTGGGGGATGCCCATACTGAACCGCCCGACGGCAGGAAATGAACCGGCGTGATCGCTGGTGGTAATGAAACAGGCTCATCAATCCAGCGCCGTGCCCATGCCTGCCTCAGCGCTCCGTATCCGGCAGTGACAGCCCGAACAGCCCCAGCAGCAGGAACCCCGCGCCGAACAGCAGCAACAGAATGTGCCACACCCCGAAACGGTCCATGCGCTGCATGTCCACACCTTCCTCGCGGTGGTAGCGCCGCAGCAGGCTGTTGATCGGCAGGAGGGGCACGAAGGTCAACAACGACACCAGCCCCATGCCGCCCGGCAGGCGTCCGCCCAGGTTGAGCAGGAAGTACACGGCCGCCAGCAGTCCCGGTGCGAAGGCCAGTTCGCGGCGGCGGCTGACCGCGATGTCACGCAGGTCGCTGAAACACAGGAACGACCACAGCGGGGCGAACAGGGCGCGCGCCCAGGGCCACTGGGTGCCGCCGGTTTCGCGCTTGATCGCCCGCCAGTTCTGCCAGAACCAGTACAGCGGGTACAGCCCGAGCGTCACCAGCGACAGCGAAGCCAGTTTCAGCGTGGGCGGTGAGTAGTACGCGGCAGCGACCACATCGCGCGTGGCGATGCGGGGTGCCGGGGAAAACGGTGGTGCTGCGACCGGCATGGTTGCCGGCGCACGGTAAGGATCGTCCACTTCCATATGCGGATCACCTGCAATGCATCTACCGGCGAGGTGCCGGCGCCCCCTGTATCCCGGGAATCCGGGACGGCGCGACTATCGCAGAGCGCGGGGGGTTTTTCCAGATCCCGCCGCAGCCCGGCGCACCGGGGCGGGCGGGGGCAAGGGCGCGCGTGGTGCGCGCCCGGTGCGGTCAGCGGACTTCCGAGATCTCCACCCCGTCCAGGCCCTGCGACAGCGTGCGTGCGTCGCCGCCCTGCGACAGCTTGATGCGCAGGCGCACTTCGTTCTGCGAATCGGCATAGCGCAGTGCGTCTTCGTAGCTGATCTCACCGGCCTGGTACAGCTCGAACAGGCTCTGGTCGAAGGTGCGCATGCCCAGCTGCACCGACTCCTTCATTACTTCCTTGAGCTTGTGGATCTCGCCATCGCGGATGTAATCCTGCACCAACGGTGTGCCCAGCATGATCTCCATCGCCACCTTGCGCGACTTGCCATCCGGCGAGGGAATCAGCTGCTGCGCCACCACGCCCTTGAGGTTCAGCGACAGATCCATCAGCAGCTGGTTGCGGCGGTCTTCCGGGAAGAAGTTGATGATGCGGTCCATCGCCTGGTTGGCGTTGTTGGCGTGCAGCGTGCACAGCACCAGGTGGCCGGTTTCGGCGAAGGCGATGGCGTGGTCCATGCCCTCGCGGGTGCGCACCTCGCCGATCATGATCACGTCCGGCGCTTGGCGCAGGGTGTTCTTCAGCGCTGCTTCCCAGCTGTCGGTGTCGATGCCCACTTCGCGCTGGGTGATGATGCAACCTTCGTGCTTGTGCACGAATTCGATCGGGTCTTCGATGGTGATGATGTGCCCGGTCGAGTTGTGATTGCGGTAGCCGATCATCGCCGCCAGCGAAGTCGATTTACCGGTACCGGTAGCGCCCACGAACAGAATGATGCCGCGCTTGGTCATCGCCAGCGTCTTGATGATCGGCGGCAGACTCAGCTCTTCCACGGTGGGAATGCGCGTCTCGATGCGACGCAGCACCATGCCTACCTGGTTGCGCTGGTAGAAGCAGCTCACGCGGAACCGGCCGACGCCGGACAGGCCGATGGCGAAGTTGCACTCGTGGGTCTTTTCGAACTCTTCGCGCTGCGCCGGCGTCATCACGTTCAGCACCAGGTCGCGGCTCTGCTGCGGCGTGAGCGGGGTCTGGGTAATCGGCGAGATCTTGCCGTTGACCTTGATCGCCGGCGGCATGCCCGCGGTGATGAACAGGTCCGACGCCTTCTGGTGCGCCATCAGCTTGAGGAACGAGGTGAAGTCGATGGTCGTGTTGGTGGTGTTCATTGCGGTGTGCTCCGAAGATTGCCGGGAGCCGGCCAGCGGCCGGCGGTGCAGGAAGCCGGGCAGCGCCCGGCTCTACCATCATTCGAAGATGCGCTTGTCCTTGGCGTATTCCTTGGCCTGGTTCCGGGTGATCAGGCTGCGCTTGACCAGGTCCTGCAGGTGCTGGTCCAGGGTCATCATGCCCATCTGCTGGCCGGTCTGGATCGCCGAGTACATCTGCGCCACCTTGTCCTCGCGGATCAGGTTGCGGATGGCCGGGGTGCCCACCATGATTTCCCACGCGGCGGTACGCCCGCCACCGACTTTCTTCAGCAGGGCCTGGGAGATCACCGCACGCAGCGACTCGGACAGCATCGAGCGCACCATCGGCTTCTCGCCGGCGGGGAACACGTCGATGATGCGGTCGATGGTCTTGGCCGCCGAACTGGTATGCAGCGTGCCGAACACCAGGTGACCGGTTTCGGCGGCGGTCAGCGCCAGGCGGATGGTTTCCAGGTCGCGCAATTCGCCGACCAGGATGATGTCCGGGTCTTCACGCAGGGCCGAGCGCAGCGCTTCGTTGAAGCCGTGCGTGTCACGGTGCACTTCGCGCTGGTTGATCAGGCACTTCTGCGAGGTGTGCACGAATTCGATCGGATCCTCGACGGTGAGGATGTGGCCGTATTCGTTCTTGTTGATGTGGTCGATCATCGCCGCCAGCGTGGTCGACTTGCCCGAACCGGTCGGGCCGGTGACCAGGATCAGGCCCTGCGGCTGGTCGATCAGTTCGCGGAAGATCGGCGGCACGGCCAGGTCTTCCAGCGTCAACACTTCCGAGGGAATGGTACGGAACACCGCACCGGCGCCCCGGTTCTGATTGAACGCATTGACGCGGAAGCGCGCAAGCGACGGAATCTCGAACGAGAAGTCGACTTCGAGGAATTCCTCGTAATCGCGGCGCTGCTTGTCCGACATGATGTCGTACACAAGCGCATGCACCTGCTTGTGGTCCAAGGCCGGGATGTTGATGCGACGGACATCGCCGTCAACGCGGATCATCGGCGGCAGGCCTGCCGACAGATGAAGATCCGACGCTTTGTTCTTTACGGAAAACGCCAACAGTTCGGCGATATCCATGCGCTGCTACTCCCCATGACTGCTGCGACTGGAAGGTTCTTTCCCCGGGCGGCAGTATAGCGTTCCTGATCTACCGGAAAACGCCCGTGTCCGCGCTGCCCCTGTCCACGCTATTGCTGAACCTGCACAACGCGGCCGCCGCCGCCGGGCGGCCAGACCCGCTGCTGCTGGCGGTCTCCAAGACCCAGCCGGCCGAGGCGGTGGCGGCACTGGCCGCCCAGGGCCAACGTGCGTTCGGCGAGAACTACGTGCAGGAGGCTGCGGCCAAGATCGACGCACTGGCGGCGCTGGGGCTGGAATGGCACCTGATCGGCCACCTGCAGTCCAACAAGGCCGAACTGGCCGCACGGCAGTTCGACTGGGTGCAGAGCGTGGACAGGCCCAAGCTGGTGGCGGCGTTGGCCGCGCACCGGCCGGCGGCGCTGGCCCCGTTGAACGTGCTCATCCAGGTCAACATCGACGACGAGGACAGCAAGCATGGCTGCGCCCCGGAGGACGTGCCTGCGCTGGCCGCTGCCATCGCTGCCGCGCCGCGCCTGCAGCTGCGCGGGCTGATGGCCATTCCCGCCCCGTGGCCCCAGGCCGAGCGCCGCCAGCAGGCGTTCGCGCGCATGCGTGCGCTGTTCGACACACTGGCGGCAGCGCATCCACAGGTGGACACGCTGTCGATGGGCATGAGCAGCGACTATGCCGAGGCCATCGCGCATGGGGCCACCCTGGTGCGCATCGGCACGGCCCTGTTCGGCGCGCGTCCGCGCCCGGCATGACTCTCTTTCACGTGTACCACCCGGAGATTGCATGAGCGCCATCACACTTACCTTCATTGGCGGCGGCAACATGGCCCGCAGCCTGATCGCCGGGCTGGTCCGCCAGGGCGTTGCGCCTGCGCATATCCACGTGGCCGAGCCAATCACCGACCTGCGCGGACAGCTGACCGCCGACTTCGGCGTGAAAACCTACGCCAGCGCCACTGAAGCGGCGGCCCAGGGCGACGTATGGGTGCTGGCGGTGAAACCGCAGGTGCTGCGCGATGTGTGTGCGTCGCTCGTGCCCCTGGCCGGTGCCAGGCAGCCGCTGGTGGTCTCCATCGCCGCCGGCATCACCAGTGCGCAGCTGGAACGCTGGCTGGGCGGCAGCGCGGCGGTGGTGCGCGCCATGCCCAACACCCCTGCCCTGCTCGGTGCGGGTGTAACCGGGCTGTATGCCACCGCGACGGTGAGCGATGCCCAGCGAATCCAGGCCGATACCGTGCTGGCCAGCGCCGGGCGCACCGTGTGGATCGATGACGAAGCCCGCATGGACGCGGTGACTGCGGTGTCCGGCAGCGGCCCGGCCTATGTGTTCCTGCTGGCCGAGGCGATGGAAGCGGCCGCTGTGGCGCAGGGCCTGCCGGCCGAGGCGGCGCGCACGCTGGTGGTGCAGACCCTGCTGGGCGCCAGCCGCATGCTCGACGAATCCGGCGACGCCCCGGCCGAACTGCGCCGCCGGGTGACCTCACCCAACGGCACGACCCAGGCCGCAATCGAATCCTTCCAGGCCGACGGCTTCGAGGCCATCGTCGCGCGCGCGATCGACGCGGCGACCCGGCGCGGCCAGGCGCTGTCAGCGGCGAACGACTGAGCCCCCGGCAACCGGTAGAGCCACCCATGGGTGGCTACGGAACTCCGGATTGCACGACAGCCACCCGTGGGGTGGCTCTACCGGGTCAGTCGGTCCAGCAGGAAATCCACGAAACTGGACAACTTCGGCCGCGGGCGGCGATCAGGCAGGTAGACGAGGTGCAGCGGACGCGGCTCCGGCAGGTACTCGGCCAGCACCGGCTGCAGGCGCCCACTGGCGATGTCGTCGGCCAGCAGCACCGCCGGCTGCAGGATCAGCCCGGCCCCGGCCAACGCCGCACGTCGCAGGCCATCGCCGTCGTTGCACAGCAGCCGCGAATGCTCCGACCAGTCCTGCTCGGGGTGCCCGCGCAGGCGCCAGCCATGACCCCCGCGCCAAGCCAGGTGGGTCAGGCAGTCGTGATCGCGCAGGTCGCCGGGGTGCTGTGGAATGCCCTTGCGCTGCAGGTAGGCCGGCGCCGCGCAGATCTGCATCGCATAGGGCGGCAAGGGCCGTGCCACCCATTCGGCCGAGCCGATCCGGCCCATCCGGACCACCGCGTCGAACTGCTCTTCGATCAGATCCACCCGCCGGTTGCTCAGGTCCAGCTCCACCGTCACCTGCGGGTAGGCGGCCAGGTACTCCGCCACCAGCGGCGCAAGCACGCAGCTGCCCCAGGTGACCGGCGCGCTGATCCGCAGCACGCCCTGCGGCTGGGCCTGCAGGCCGGCCACGCTCGCCTGCGCCTGCTGCACCTGATCCAGCACGTTGCGGCAGCCGGCCAGGTAGTTGCGACCGGCATCGGTCAGGCTCTGCCGGCGCGTGTTCCGCTGCAGCAGGCGCACCCCCAGATGCGTTTCCAGCTGCTGGATGTACTTGCCGACCATCACCGACGACACCGCCAAGTGCTCGGCGGCGGCATTGAAGCTGCCGTGTTCGACCACGGCCACGAAGGCCTGCATGCAGCGCAAGATATCCATTGGTAACCACTGGTTTGCAATCTGCAAAGCATACGCCGGTTACCGAACCGCCGCCGCAGGCGCAGACTGGCTGCACGTCCTTTCTGGAGCCTCCCGCATGAAGATCCTTCTCGTTGGTGCCAGCGGCACCCTTGGCCAGGCCGTCGCCGCAACCCTGGGCACCCATCACCAGCTGATCCGCGCCGGCCGCCACGGCGGTAACGTGCAGGTGGACCTCACCGACGATGCCAGCGTGCAGGCCCTGTTCGCCCAGGTGGGCACGGTGGACGCGGTGGTGGCCACCACCGGCAAGCTGCACTTCGGCCCGCTGGGCACCATGACCCCGGCGCAGTTCAACGTGGGCCTGCAGGACAAGCTGTTGGGCCAGGTGCGGCTGGCGCTGGCGGCCCAGCACCACCTCACGGCCGGCGGCTCGATCACCCTCACCAGCGGCATCGTCAGCGCCCAACCGATCCGCGACGGTGCCAATGCCACGGCGGTGAACGCCGCGCTGGAGGGCTTCGCGCGTGGCGCCGCCTGCGAACTGCTGCCGCGCGGGCTGCGCATCAACGTGGTCAGCCCGAACGTGCTGGTCGAATCCCTGGCCGACTACGGCGCCTACTTCCCCGGCTTTGAAGCGGTCACCGCCCAGCGCGCGTCGCTGGCCTACCTGCGCAGCGTGGAAGGCGTGCAGAGCGGGCAGGTGTTCAACGTGTGGTGAGGTGGGGCGGCGGGCGGATGATGCGTATCGACCAACGGTCGATACCTACCGGATGGGCCGGCATCAGATGTTTCAAGCGCGCCGCATGACGTCACCCGACCACCCGACAACCCGCACGCCCTGTAAGCCCCCCCCTCACCCCCAACGCTGCGGTCCATCGCCCTGGTCCCCCAGCGCATCGCCCGGGTTGGCCAGCCAGCACCGCTTCAACGACAGGCAGCCGCAGCCGATGCAGTCGGTGAGCTGGTTGCGCAGCAACAACAATTGCTCGATGCGCTGGTCCAGCTCGCTGCGCCACAACGCCGACATCCGCGCCCACTCGGCCTTGGTCGGCGTCTTGTTCTCCGGCAATGCCGCAAAGGCGGTGGCCACCGCCTCCAGCGGCATGCCCACGCGCTGCGCCACGCGGATCACCGCCAGCCGGCGCAGCACATCACGCGCGAACCGGCGCTGGTTGCCGGCGGTGCGCAGGCTGCGGATCAGGCCCTTGCGTTCATAGAAGTGCAGCGCCGACACTGCCACCCCGCTGCGTTTGGCCACTTCGCCCACACTCAGTTCCTGCGCGATCACTGCTTGACCTCAACCATGGTTCAGGTGGCATCCTGCGCGACGCGGGGATGCACTGCAAGCACGCCCTGCCCGTCCGCTGCCTGGTATCCCGCATGTCCTCCGATGTAACCGCCGCCGCCGCGGCCCCCGCCGACGTGCCAACGCCGTCGATCCTGTCACCCCGCTACCGCGCCACCACCATCGGCATGGTCGCGCTGGTCTCGCTGTACGGCTTCGAAGCGCTGGCCGTGGCCGCCGCGATGCCCACGGTGGCCCACGACCTGGACGGCCTGCGCCTGTACGCGCTGGCATTCGGCGGAACCCTGGCCACCAGCGTGATCGGCATGACCCTGGCCGGGCGCTGGAGCGACCGGCTGGGGCCGGCGCGCCCGCTGTGGCTCGGTCTGGTGTGTTTCATCGCCGGGCTGCTGCTGGCCGGTTTCGCGCACACCATGCCGCAGCTGGTGCTGGGCCGGCTGCTGCAGGGGCTGGGGGCGGGTGCGGTCTCGGTGTCGCTGTACGTGATGGTCGGGCGCACTTTTCCCGAGGCCATGCGCCCGCGGGTCTTCGCGGCGTTCTCGGCCGGCTGGGTGGTGCCCTCGCTGATCGGCCCCGGCATCAGCGGGCTGATCGTGCAGCACCTGGGCTGGCGCTGGGTGTTCCTGATCGTGCCCCTGCTGGCGGTGCCGGCGGCCCTGCTGCTGCGCCCCGCCCTGCGTGACGTGGGCGCGCCGCCGCCGTCTGCGCGTTGCGATGACCGCGTCATCCGTTGGGCGATCGGGGCCGCTGCCGGCGCCCTGCTGTTGTACATCGGCGGCCAGCAACAGGGCTGGACCGCCCTGGCGCTGCTGGCACCGGCGTTGGCCCTGCTGGCGCTGTGCAGCTGGAAGCTGCTGCCCACCGGCACGTTGCGGTTGCGCCGGGGGCTGCCCAGCGTGATCGCGCTGCGGGGCATCGCCGCGTCGGCCTTCTTCGGCTGCGAAGCCTTCCTGCCGCTGCTGCTGCAGCGCGAACGCGGGCTGAGCCCGCTGCTGGCCGGGGTGGCACTGAGCCTGGGCGCACTGGGCTGGTTCAGCGGCTCGTGGCTGCAGGGCCACCAGCAGCGCGGCTGGACGCGCCAACAGCTGCTGGTCACCGGCGCGCTGCTGATGTGCGTGGGTATCGTGGCCACGTCGCTGGCGATCCAGCCGGCCACGCCGTTGTGGTTCGCGTTGGCCGGTTGGTCACTCACTGGCTTCGGCATGGGCCTGATCTACCCCAGCCTGTCGGTGCTGACCCTGTCGCTGTCACCGCCCGCGCAGCAGGGCGCCAACACCTCGGCGCTGCAGTTGAGCGAAGCGCTGGCCGTGGCCACCACGCTGGCGATCTCCGGTTCGTTGTTCGCGCTGTTCCTGCAGGGCAACGTGATGCTGGGCTACCTGCTCACCTACGCCATCATGCTGGTGCTGGCCGTGGCCAGCGTGGTCGTCGCGCGGCGCATCTGACCACCGCACGCGCGTAGCGCCGGGCTCTGCCCGGCTGCTTTCCCCATACCGTAGAGCCGGGCTCTGCCCGGCTGCTTTCCCCATACCGTAGAGCCGGGCTCTGCCCGGCTGCCTTCTTTCACCGCGAAGGGCAGCGGGGCAGAGCCCCGCTCTACGAGCGACCGCACATTGCCGGTCGGCCCGGTTCGACGATGAATGCATATTGCCGATCGATCCATTCGCCGGTGATTGCATATCCCCAACCGCGCCCGCTTTCCGCCGGGCGCGTATCAGCCGGCCGGTCCCCGCTTCACGGGTGCGTGTCGCCCACGTCCTTCAGGTCTTCGCGCAGGATGCGGCGGATTTCCAGCACGGCCTGCGGGGTTTCCTGCACGCTGTGCCCGGAGATGATCACCTTCTCCGACACCGCCCCGTCCAGGTGCGCGCTCCAGTACGGCACCAGTCCATCGTCGGACTGCTGCAGCGGCACGTCGGGTTTGCGCTGGGCGATGATCGAGTGGTACTTCAGCCCCGGCATGATCGGCAACGCGCCGGCCGCCTTCACGAACGGGTCGCTGGCCTTGAGGTTGTCGATGCTGTTGGGAATCTGCAGCTTGGTCGGCTGCGCCGATTGGCTTTCCGACTGCTGCAGGGCCTGGAACACGTCATCGAACTTGCCCAGGATGGTGATCGGCAGGCGCACCAGGCGCCCGATCAGGCGTCCCACGCGGTTGCCGGCGATGTCGGTGCCCTTGTGCGGGGCGGCGATGAAGATCGCGCGTTCCACGTTCGGTTCGGCGTTGAAATGCAGCAGCGGCCCGAGCTTGGCCTGCACCCGCTTCAGGCGCTCGCCCTTGAGGTCGTAGTTGGCCAGCAGGTCGTTCCACAACACGTCACCGGAGGACGTCACCAGCAGTCGGGCCAGCACGCCGCCCATGCTGTGGCCGATGAAGACCATGTTCTTGGACGCCGGGCTGCTGCCGGTCGGGTCGAAGTGCTTGAGCGTGTTGTCGAACGCGGCGTCGATCTCGAAGCGGTTCAACGCGATCGGCGCGTTGGTCGGGTAATACACCTGCCACACCTGGAAGTGCTTGCGCAGCTCCGGATCACCCATGATCTCGTTGGCCACGTTCACCCACGCCTCCGGGCTGCTGCCCAGGCCGTGCAGCATGAAGATGATGCGGCGGTTCGGGTCCCACGGCTGCATCAGGTACATGTGCGGTTCGCCGATGCCTTCGCTCAGGCCAAACAGCGTGCGCAGCGACTGCGTGGCAAACCCAGACTGCGCCAGCCACATGCCGTAGGCGGCGGTGAAGTTGCCGGCCAGCGGCACCTTTTCGCCGTGCAGATCCACGCGTTCGGTGGACTCGGGCGAATACACGTCGAACAACACCTGGGTGGTGTCGAGCACCTGCTGCAGGCTGTCGCCCTTGAAGCGCAGCAGCGCGGTGGCGTTGATCGCCGACATCTCGCTGTACTGCGGAATCTCGGCCTTGGTCCCGTCCGCCGCGGCCGCCAGCTTGGGCGGGTCCATCACCACCACCAGCTCGGCACCGAAGCCATCGCGCCGGTAGGTGCTGCGCAGGCCGGCAAAGCTCACCGACGAGGCCGACACCATGCGGGTGGGAATGCTGGGCATGCGCAGTTCGTCGAAGTCCGAGGTCAGCGTCCAGCGCTCGCCGGCCACCGGGGCGTTGTAGTCCTCGCCCTCCAGCGCACTCTCGCGGGCGCGCTTGAACACCACCGCTGCGGTCTGCTCGGCGGCGTAGTTGTAGTAGTCGCGCACCTGGGTCTGGCGGTCTTCGAAGGCACGGTCCGACGGCGTGCGCCCGCTGAAGAACAGGTAGGCGTAGGCGTAACGCGCCGCTTCCAGCCACGCATCCAGCGCCGCGTCGCTCATCGGGTGCTTGTCACGGTCCTTCGGCTTGGGGCTTAGGCCCAGTGCGGTCTTCACCCACAGCTCCGACAGCGCCGACAGGCGCTGTTCCTCCGGCAGCACGGCGGTGTCTTCCAGCGTCTTCTGGCAGGTGGCCACGTCCTTGGCGCACAGGTCCTCGTCCAGCCCGACCACGCTCAGGGTTTCCTGCGATGCCGCGCTGAGCTTGCCCGAGGTGAGCACGTCGCCACGCTTGTTGGCCAGATAGTCGGTGGGCGCCACCTGCTTCATGGTGACCATGGCGCAGCCGCTGGACAGCAGCAGCGACAACACCACCGCCAGCAGCGGCAGCAGGCGGCGGGAGAAGGTGTGGGGCACGGTCATGGCGCGGTTCCTTGTTGCATGCCCGGCACGCCCTGGCGGATCACCTGCGAGAACGCCGGGTCGTTGCCGGCGGCGCGTGCGCGGTCGGTGATGCGGCCCCGCGCTTTCAGCGTGGCAAAGTCCACGCCGGGGGTGAGCACGCCCAGGTCGCGTGCGTATTCGGCGAAATAGCCCGACACCAACAGCCGGTAGTCCAGCGGCAGGCCGGGAGCGATCTGCTTGGCCAGCTCATAGACAATGGTGGTGCAGTTGCTGGTCAGGGTGTTGTAGAACGCCGGGGCGGCGTCCAGCTTGCGCGCCTCGCCCAGGTAGGACACGAACAGGCCCTTGAGCTGTTCGCCGGTCATGCCCTGCAGGCGGTACAGGTACACGTCTTCGCCCCGCACGTTGCTGCGCACGCGGATGATGTCGGTCTCTTCGGCCGCCACCAGGGTCATTTCGAATTTGCGGAAGAACCCGCCCAGCGCCGAGAACGACTCGCCGCGCTCCTTGCGGATCTCCAGCGAGAACACCAGCTGGCGACCGTCGGCGAAGCCGAAGGAGATCAGCGTGTGGGCGATCATCGGCCCCATCCAGTACGACATCACCAGGTCGGCCGAGCGCAGCTGGTCCAGGTCATAGCTGCGGCGCACCCAGTGCACGTCGTGATCGTCCTCGCTGCGCCAGGTGAAGTTGCGCACGTTGTCGAGGACCACGTGGGTGCCGTCGAATTCGACCACCTTCAGCCGTTGCGCCACGTCGTCGGCCCAGACCCGGTCCTGGCGCGGGGTGAGCAGCAGCCACCAGACGCCGCACAGCACCAGCGCGCCCACGTACACCGCACCGGGCCAACGCCCTGCCCGCGCACGCGCCACGCCCACCGCCGTAGTCAGCGCAAAGCCCGCCCACGCCGCGATGGCAACCCAGCGCAGCCAGCCCGGTCCGGGCAGCTGGTAGGCCAACAGGCCGGTCACCCACAGCGCTGCGACCAGCATCAACAGCGCCAGCCCCCATCGTCCTGCCTTCTTCACGCGTCGGTCCATCGTTGGTTCGGGGGCGCTAGTTAGCCACAACCGATGTGTGGGTTACATGTCCGCGTGTTCAGCTTGGGCCGGCGGCATACTGGCGGCGTCCCCATTGCGCACAGGAGGCGCTTGCGATGCCCGGTATTCATTCCATCGGCGGGGTGCCGATCCAGCGCCACCACATGGCCCGTTGCCACTGCGGCGCGGTGGTCCTGCGCCTGCACCTGCCCGACGGGGTGCTGTCGCCGCGGCGGTGCGACTGCTCGCTTTGCCGGCGCAAGGGCGCCATCGTCGGGTCGGTGAAGCTGGCCGACCTGGAGGTCATCGAAGGCGAGCACGCGCTGCGGCTCTACCAGTTCAACACGCACGTGGCCAAGCACTGGTTCTGCGGGACCTGCGGCATCTACACCCACCACCAGCGGCGCTCATCGCCGGACGAGTACGGCTACAACCTGGGCTGCCTGGACGGCATCAATCCGTATGCGTTGGGCGAGGTGCCGGTCAGCGACGGGGTCAACCACCCCGCCGACCGGCTCCCGGCTCAGTGACTGCGTCGCCGCGTCGGCGCGGCGACCTTCTGCCAAGGTGCCATGGAGCTGCGTCCTGCGCGTGCAGGCCGCTTCAGCAGCAGCCTGCGCTGGGCGGCATCGGGCAACGGCGGCGGCGTCACGGCCTCGCGGGCCGGGCGTGCGGGCCAGAGTCGGTCAAGCAACCACATGGCGTGTCTCCGTGGGGGACGGGGACGTGTCACGTTACCCACGCCCCGGCATAGGCCAGGTGAGGCCGGTACGACAGCCATGTGACGGCCGTGCCGGTCACGTCATCGGCGCGTGTTCGCACAGGTCACCGACTGGACCATGGCGCTGAACATCACCAACCTCACCGACAAGAAATACGTCGCGCCGTGCCGCAACTTCGGCGACTGCTTCACCGGCAACCCGCGCACGGTCACCGGCACGATCAGCTACCGGTTCTGATCGCCGCCGGTGCCGGCGACCGCCCCAGCAGCGCATGCACCAGCAGCCCGCTCCCAGCGGTGAGCACGGCCAGCCCGCGCAGCAGCGCCACCAGCGCCTCGCTGCTGGCCTGCTGCAGCGCCTGCGGCGGCAGGCCCGGCAGGAGTGCGGTGGCCTGCGCCAGCGACCCGGTGGCCAGGTAGGCGCCGGCCCGCGCCAGCGTGGCGGCCGGCAACCCGCTGTCCACCGCCAACCGCTGCGCCACCAGCATCGCCAGCAACGCAGTGACCGCAGCCAGCGCGATGCCCTCGCCGGCCACCCGCACCGTGCCGAAGATCCCCGCGGCCATGCCCGCGCGCTGCACCGGCACCACGCTCACCGACAACCCATCCATCAGCCCCCACGGCAGCGCGGTGCCCGCGCCGATCAGCAGCAGCGCCGGCCACCACTGCGCAGCCGGTGCGTGCAGCACCTGGCGCGACAGCGCATACAACCCCGCCGCGCATACCAGCAGCCCCACCACGCACAACCGCGCCGCGCCCACCTGTCGCGACCAGCCGGCTGCCAGCATCGGCAGCACCAGCATCGGCGCCGACAACGCCAGCATCTGCAGTCCCACCCGGGTCGGTGACTGACCCTGCACCCCGAGCAGGTGCAACGGCAGTACCACCAGCAACACCACATAGCCTAGGCAGGTGGCCACCGGCAGCAACTGCACGCCCAGGAAGCGGCGCTGCGCGAACAGCGACAGATCCAGCAGCGGCGGTCGCGCACGCGCTTCCACCCGCACGAACAGCACCAGCAACAGCAGCGTGGCCAGTGCCGCGCCGATCACCTGTGGCGATCCCACCCCGTGCTCGGCCAGCATCAGCAGCATCACCGTCAGCGCGGCCAGCATCAGGCTGAAGCAGAGCATGCCGGCCACGTCCAGGCGCGCCGGCGGGCCGCGGCTCTCGTCCAGGTGGCGCAAGGCCAGCACCCAGCCAGCAAGCGCCAGCACCCCACCACTGGCAAACACCGCGCGCCAGCCCAGCGTCTGCAGCAGCAGGCCGGCCAACAGCGGCCCCAGCGCCAGCCCCACCCCGAACATCGTGCCCATCAGCGCGAACACGCGCGTACGCGCGTGGCCGTGGAAACGCTGCGCCAACGCCGCACTGCCCGACGCCAACGCGGCGGCGGCAGCCACACCCTGCACGCCGCGCGCCAGATCCAGCGCGCGCAGGTCCGCCGCCAGGCACACCGCCAACGTTGCCAGCACGAATCCCGCGCTGCCGCACAGGAACAGCCGGCGGCGACCGAACCGGTCGGCCAGCCCCCCGGCGGCCAGCAACAGGCTGCCGAAGCTGAGCATGAAGGCGTTGGTGACCCACGCCAGCGCGCTCGGCGCGCCTTGGAAACGGCCGGCCAGCGCCGGCACCGCCACCGCACCGGCCGAGAAGGACAACGGCAGCGCGAGCGCCACCAGGCACACCGCCAGCACGCCCCAGCGCGGATCGCGGCGCAGGTCATCAGGGGACAACAAAGACATGGGGGATCCAGACAACAAGGAAGATTGACGATACAGCGGCGTCTATCCAGCAAAAACGCCCGCGTTGGCATTTGATTACGGACCTTTGTTCCGTAATCATCGCCCCATGGATTCGCTGACCGCCCTGCTCGCCTTCGTCCGCACCGCCGAAACCGCCAGCTTCGTCGGGGCTGCCCGCAGCCTCGGCCTGTCGCCTTCCACGGTTGGCAAGCGCATTGCACGCCTGGAGCAGCAGCTGGGCGTGCGCCTGTTCCAGCGCACCACGCGGCGGGTACACCTCACCGAAGAAGGCGAGCTGCTGCTGCAGCGCTGCCGACGCGCGTTGGATGAGCTGTCCGAGGTACAAGCCGACCTGGCCCAGCGCCAGCAGTCGCCCCGCGGCCTGCTGCGGGTGGGGCTGCCCACCATCGGCTACCGCTTCCTGCTGCCGCTGTTGCCGCTGTTCCGGCAACGCTACCCGGACGTGCAGCTGGAGCTGGACTTCAACGACCGCCTGGTCGATGTGGTCAGCGAAGGGCTGGACGTGGTGATCCGCAGCGGTGAACTTGCCGACTCCAGCCTGATGGCGCGCCGCCTGGGACCGTTCCACTTCGTGCTGTGCGCCGCGCCGACGCACCTGCACGCGCACGAAGAGCCGGCCACGCTGGCGCAGCTGGCAACGCATCCAGCGGTGCGCTTCCGCTACCCCACCACGGGCAAGCTGCAGCCGTGGTTGCTGCCCGGGCACGATGGCGATGCAGGTGCCGCGCTGGCCACGGTGATGACCTGCAACAACATGGAAGCCCTGCTCGCCGCTGCCATCGGCGGGCTGGGCGTGGCGTGGATGCCCGACTTCCTGGCCGCTGACGCGCTGGCCGACGGCCGGCTGCAGGCGCTGCTGCCCGAGCAACCACGGCAGCCCGGCCAGTTCTCACTGCTGTGGCCGGGCACACGGCAGCCCAGCGCGCGCCTGCGGGTGTTCATCGACTTCATGGCCGAGCACCTGTTCAGCGCCGCACCGTCGCCGCCTGCTGCACCCGCGCGGCGCTGACCGCTTCGGCCGCATCACGTACCATCGCCCGCATCCCTGCCTGCCCTGCGCCAGCCGAATGCAACGATCCACCCTCAACGCCTGGTTCCTCGTGCACAAGTGGACCAGCCTGGTCTGTACCGTGTTCCTGCTGCTGTTGTGCCTGACCGGCCTGCCGCTGGTATTCGGCGAAGAGATCGCCCACCTGGCCGAGCCGCACGTGGACGCACCGGCCACCGATGCCGCCGCGCGCGATCTGGATGCACAGGTGCGCACCGCGCTGGCGCAGTACCCGGGCAACGTGCCGCTGTTCGTCGGCTGGGACCCGGACGCGCCCACCGTGTACGTCAACACCGGTGCACGCGCCGACACCCCACCGCCGCAGATGCAGACCGCGCTGCTGCATGCGATCAGCGGCGAGGTGCTGCCGGCCGCGCAGTTCAACGAAGGGGTGATGTACTTCCTGTACCGCCTGCACACCGACCTGTTCCTGGGCCTTCCCGGCATGCTGTTCATGGGCGTGATGGGCCTGCTCTTCGCCGTGGCGATCATCTCCGGCCTGGTGCTCTACGGCCCGTTCATGCGCAAGCAGCCGTTCGGCACCCTGCGTACCGGGCGCAGCCGTCGGCTGGCCTGGTTGGACCTGCACAACGTACTGGGCGTCGTCACCCTGGGCTGGGCGCTGGTGGTGGGTATCACCGGCGCGATCAATACCGTCGCCAAGCCGCTCGAACAGGCGTGGCAAGGCGAGCAGCTGGGCGAATTCGCCGCACGCTACGCCGGCCAGCCACGCCCCACCACGCTGGCCTCGCTGCAGGCGGCGGTGGACACCGCGCGCGCTGCGGAACCGGGCATGCGCCCGGCCTTCGTCAGCTTCCCCGGCACCGGCTACAGCGGCAACCACCACTATGGCGTGTTCATGCAGGGCAACAGCGCACTCACCGAACGCCTGTACCGCCCGGTGCTGATCGACGCGCAGACCGGCGCACTCACCGCGCAGCCGCAGCTGCCGCTCTACATGAGCGTGCTGCTGCTCAGCCAGCCGCTGCACTTCGGTGATTACGGCAAGCTGCCATTGAAGATCCTGTGGGCGCTGCTGGACCTGCTCACCATTGGCGTGCTCATCAGCGGCCTGTACCTGTGGTTCAAGCGCGGCAGCACCGCGCAACGGGTGACCGAACTCGAACGCGCCGCGCGTACCGGAGCACCCGAATGAGCCGATCTTCCGCCGCACCGCGCAGCCCGTTCGTCGCCCCGGCCTGGATCGCCGCAGCCAGCCTGCTGGGGCTGGTCAGCGCGTTGCTCGGCGATGGCATCTTCGATGTGGTGTCGTGGCTGATCTTCGTCGGTCTGGTGGCGCTGGCTGTGCGCGCCTGGGTCAAACGCACCCGCTAAACTGTCCGGCCTGCACACCGAGCGACCACCGTGACCATTACCCACCGCAACGTGCTCAACCACCTGGCCGGCGGCGAACTGGTAGAGGCGATCGAATCTGACGTGAAGCGCTGCGCGTTGTGGGCGCGTCTTTCCCCCGACAAGGCTGCGCGTGAACCGGCCGAGATCGGCGCGGAGGTCATTGCCACCCTGATGCTGCGCTGGCAGTGCATCCTGGACAGCGACGACAGCATCACCACCCCGCTGTACCGCCACACCACCGCACTGGCGCTGGCCACCGCACTGCACCAGCAGGGCTTCCACGCACCTGCGTTGACCACTCGCGCCCTCGCCGCGATCACTGCGCTCAACGACGCGGTGGCCCTGAGCGATCACTTCCACCGCAAGAGCGGCCAGATCCGTGCGCTGCTGCAGAGCGCGCCGCTGATGCCCGCGCGCCGTCCGCCTCACAAGAAATCACTCACGCTGTGGCGCGCCGGCGACGTGGCCTCGGTGCAGGTGGACGACCACTTCCACGCCATGTACGTACTGGACGTCGCCCACGGCGCACCGATCGTCGAGTTCTACGACTACCTCGAGCGTCAGCCGCCCACGATGGAAACACTGCGCGCACTGCGTGCGCGTGGCACGCCAACGTCGGACGAGGACAGCTATCTGGATCGGCACGCCCTGTTCGGGCTGGTCTACCAGCCCGATCCCGCGCACCAGTTCGTGCTGCTCGCCAGTGCGGTGGACGGGCCGGACAATCAGCACCTGCAGCGACACGACGGCCTGTACGTCGTCAGCGATGTGTTCCGCCTCACCCAGGACCTGCGTGCGCGGAACCCCGCGCAACAGTAACAATCGTCACGGCCGTGCCCGGAAAGCCGCACAGTGCTGGCGGAATCGCGCTGCTGCGGACGGCCGTCAGCGCGGTTCCGCCACCGTCGGTGCAATGGCCGGCCACTGCCCGGCGATGTCCTCGATGCTGCCGGCACGCACCGCACGCAGATCGCGCGGATACGCTACGCCGTCGGCCTCGGTGCTGCGCGTGGCGTGGAACTGGCCATTGCTGGCCCGCAGGATCCAGCCGCCGTCCACGCACATACGGGACACCAGGAACGCCACGCCCGGGGCCACCGCATCCGGATGCAGCTCGTCCGGCTCGCCTTCCACGCCCCACATGCGGGTCTTGGCCACCGGCGACACCGCGTTGACCACGATGCCGTGCGCTGCGCCTTCGGCGGCCAGCACGTTGACGATGCCCACCGCCGCCAGCTTGGCCGCCGCATAGGCAGCCAGCCCCTTCTGCACATACTGCGGGTACAACGCACGGTCGGACGTGGTGAGTACGATGCGGCCATGGCGATTGGCCTGCATCGACGACCACGCGGCCTCGGCCAGCCACAGCGGCGTCTTGGCAGCGAGCGTCATCATGCGGTCGAAGTGGTCGTCATCCAGCGCCTCGATCGGCTGGTACTCCACCCACCCGGCGTTGTGGATGATGAAATCCAGCCGCCCGTGACGCTGCAGGATGCCGGCGACCAGGGCCTGGCAGTCGGCGCGGGTGTCGATGCTGCCGTGTGCCGCATGCACGCCCAGCCCGCCCTCGCGCAGCAGCGCGACCGTGCGGGCAATCCGCTGCGGGTCGTTGCCCGTGCCGTCCAGCCCGGCACCCACGTCGTGCATCACCACCTGTGCGCCGCGCTGGGCCAGCAGGCGGCTATAGGCCAGACCCAGTCCACTGGCCGCGCCGGTCACCAGGCCCACCTGGCCGTCGAAGGAAACGGGATTCGATGTCGTCATCCGCACAGCATCGGGCAGCGACGGGGTGCGCCGCCAATACCTGTTGCGTGCCGTAGCGATACGCTGCGCGTATCGTCAGCGCTGGCGCGTGTCTGGTCCGGGCGGCCTGCGCTGAAGACGGTACGTCGTGTAGGCAATGGCCAGCCATAGCAGCAGGTAGAGCAGCAGCAGGCCGGTGCCCACCGACAGCACTTCGTTGACCTTGGTCCGGGCCACCAGCCGCCAGGTATCCACGCCCGCGGTGCCAAGGCCAATGAGTAATACGCTCACGCCCACGAACGTACCCAGCCACCGCACCCAGGCATGCCGGCGGACCAGCAGCAAGGGCAGCAACACCACCAGGGTGGCTGCGAGCAGCAGCAGCGTCATGCCGGTGAGCAGGCCGGTGAAATCCGACGCCAGCGCCGGCAGCGGCAGGAAGGCCAATGCCCCGGCGTACAACCGCGCGAAGTAGCTGCCCAGGCAGGGCCCAGCGGCGTGTGCGCTGATCCTGCCAGCACCCCTGGCCGGCCCACGCACGTTCACAGTGGAAGCCGGTTGGCCACGAAATTGACCACGTTGCCCATCGCCTCCGGGTCCACGTTGCTCAACCCCACCAGCACATAGCCCTGCTCGGGAAGCACGTAGAACACCGCGTTTGCGCCGGGTGCCCCGCCCTCGTGCCCATACAGACGCTCCCTTCCCTGGCCACGCACCATGAAGCCATAGCCATACCAGGCCATGGTGTTCTGCGGCGCGGTGGCTGTCGCCAGGACGGCGGGGGGCAGAAGCTTTCCCGTACGCAGTGCCTCGCCGAACTTCAGCAGGTCGCCCACGGTGCTGTAGCCACCGCCCGCGGAAGTGCCGCGCCAGGGCAGCGACGCCGTTTCCAGCGTCCATTTTCCATCCACGCGGGTATACGCGTTCGCCCTTGCCGGGACCGGTGTCGACTCCGGCAGCGATCCGGTCCCGGCCATGCCCGCAACCCGGTAGATGTGGGTATCCACATAGTCGTAGTAAGACTGGCCCGACACCGCCTCGATCACCGAGCCCAGCAGAATGTAGGCGTAGTTCGAGTACTGGTCCTTGCTGCCCGGCGGGAAGGCCAGCGGCTCGTCGGCGAACACCGCCCAATAGTCGTGCAGGGTGCGCAGCGCAGCGGCATTGCTGCTGGCCTTCTCGCCGAAGATGTCGCCGAGCCCACTGGTGTGGTTCAGCAGCTGGCGCAGCGTGACTGCGTCGGCCACCGCACGGTTCGGATAGGTGGGCAGGTGCTTGCCAAGGGAATCATCGAGGGTCAGCTTGCCCGCCTGCTCCAGTTGCAGGATGGCCACGGCAGTGAACATCTTGTTCAACGAGGCCAGGCGGAACCGGGTGTCAGCGGACACGGCCAGCACACGCTCGCGGTCTTCCCGCCCACCCTGCCACTGCATCCGCACCTCGCCGTTTCTGGCAACGAGGAAGGCACCGGCAACCTCGTCCGATGCCTGCAGTGCGTCAAGGCGGGCCTTCGCCTCGGCCAGCAGGGTAGCTTCAGGCAGGCGCTTGGGTGCGAACCGGGGCGGCGTTTCCGCGCCCTCGAACTGGAGCGCGGTCGCGCCGGATGTCGGGTCGACGGACGCGGTGACCAGCATCGCGCGGTCATTCACCGACGGCAGCACCAGTACCTTCGCAGTGCCAGCGGTGCCGGGCCTGGCCTCGAGTACCTGCAGGGCACCGGTGTCCTTGCGGAATTCGAGATCGGCCACACGATTGGGACGCATGCCGTACTTCTCACGTACCGCGTGCAGCGCATCGCCATCGGCGTCGTTGAAGGCGGCCAGCCACGCCGCGAGGGCCTGCTGGGCCGTGTCCTGTTGCGGCTCAGGCGGGTTGGCATGGGCCGCCAGTGAGACCAGCAGCAGGGCTGCAATTCCGACAATCATGAACCGCCGCATGCATTCCACCTCGTCCGTTTGGAGAATGTCCAACGCGCCGGGCCAGGTGCGTGGCCGGGACACTATCGGATAGATGGCGGCCTGTTTCAACGAGAGCGCGGGACGTGGCAGCTCGGCCTTGGCATGCAGGTCACTACCGCCGATTCTGATTGGAACGCGCATGAAGCGGCTGATCGCGACACGCGCTGACACTGACGGATCGTCATGCCGCCGTGCAGCCCACACACTTTCGAGCTGCCAAGCGTGCAGTGCGGCACAGGCGCCGCCGACGGAGCGTCACGCTTCGCGCCCGCAGTGCAGTTTCCCTACATCGAATGGCCTTGAGCAGGCGTAACACCGGGATACCGGATGCATCCACGCATCCAACCTCCAGGAGCAGTACATGAAGCTCACCCCGTTGGCCTTGGCCTTTGCGTTGTTCGCGTTGCCCGCCTTTGCGCAGGATGAAGAAGGTTGCCCCACCGATGCGGAGATGGTCGCCAGCATGACGCTGGACGAACTGCGGCAGTACGAGCACAGCCTGCAGAATCCGGAGATGTCGTTCGAAGAAGCCTGCAAGGATGCGACGGACAAGGATGAGGAAGAAGCGACTGGTTCGCGGAAGCACTACTGCGTAAAACGGGTCGCGAAGTACTCCTCACACAACCCGGAAACGGGTGAGGAAGAAGTGGCAAACGTGACGATGTATGACTATGTGTCTGTCCCGCAAAGTCGTACCGCATGGACGCACCGCGTCCGCGTCGAGTTTGAAGCCATACAAGGCAACGCAATGGCCGGGCTGATCGTAGCCCCCGATCTATACTGCGGCAGTTGCACTGAGAAGCAGCAGTTCGAGCCACAAACGCTGAGTGGACCAGGAATCTACGAATTCTCCGCAGCGCTTCGCTTCGATACGGACGATGGCAAGACCAGTCAGAACACACAGCTTGTTTTGACACGATTCAACGTCGACCAGACGCCAATACAAATGGTCGCGCCGCAATTACGCTGCGACACGCTGTCCAAGAAGCGAACATCTGGGTGCAGATTCCTGGAGTATCCCGCAGTGTTTGACGTCAGCCTTTCCGACTCGGAAACGGATGAGTCGGCAACGCACATCAAAGTCGCGCAGGAGATTCTTCCTGGCATGATAGGACGCTGGCATGTAGATCCTGCGCGCCGCGGTGCGGCATTGACCCGCACGAGAGATGACAAGATCAACAATGCCAATCGAAATGCATCGGGAACACTGTGCAGGAAGCGATTTCCGGAGGGCTACGAGGCAGGTCTCAACTGCGACGAGTACCCCTTCGCATCTACCAACCAAGGCGCTTCTTTGGTCCCGGAAACCTCAATGTCCGTCAAGTACATTCTTGGCGCGGACAACCAGAAGGTTGGCAATCGACTAGGAGGGTTCCTGTGCACGGAAGCGAGGGTGCTCGACGGAGAGGAGTTCTGGGTGAGGGTAGTGGAGTAGTAGAAGTGCAGATCGGAAATGCCAGGCCAACTGTAGCTGGCAGACGGAGCTTATGTTCTGGCCTGCCATGATCTCAGCAAAGTGTACATGCCAGGAAGAAAGCCACGTGTCCGCCTCAACATCTCAAGGTACGAGCGCGACAGAACTCCCTTGAACTGCCAAGGATCGAGAAGTCCATGAACGAACAAGACTGGCGCCGCCTCCTCACCGATCTCAATCAAGCATGTCTCACCAGCATCCCGTACATCGTGGCGAACCCTCCCCCTGAGTTGGGGATGCAGCAGTTTGTCGACCGGCACTCAAACAGCGCAATGGCCCAGGTTGCGATTTCTGCGATGGCCGGGCACGCTACCTGGCTTGGTATGCCGCCTGCAACGCAGGTGCAGATCACATCCGCCGAACAGCGGCTGGGCGTCACGCTGCCCTCTACCTACACCGCATTTCTTCGCGTTTCGAACGGCTTTCTCATGCCAGGCCAATCAACAAGCTCGATCCTGCCTGTAGAACTGATCGCGCACCTCGGCGACGACCATGCAGACGTAGCACGGTTCTACCGAGAGACATTGGACACATGGCCAGCTGAAGTGGACGACTACGTCCAGAATCGCCTTGAGGGAACGATCCAGCTTTCGGGCCCACCCAATCACCGCCCCGAATTCGTCCTTCTTGACCCACAGGAAAAGTCACCAAAGGGAGAGGTGGAGGTGGTGAAACTCGTTCATGAGGGCGCGGAATACATCGATGGTTTTGAGCAGTTCATGGAGCTCCAGCTCTTCTCAGTGAATTACGGCCTTCGCCTGTACCAGGAAAAATAGACATGAGCGCCTTGTGGAAAGAGCTTCTTGTGGAGCTCAATGCAGTGGGACTGGCGTGCATTGAACGCGGCAGGGATGATGGCATTGAGTACCTTGGCCTGGAGCCGTTCATCAACGGTTTTCCAGACGCCCCTCTAGCGGTGCTTGCATCAAAGGTTGGTCGTGAAGAACTGACATGGCTGGGTCAGAAGGGCGCAACACCCCAACAGATCGCTGACGCTGAAGAGCGACTTGGATTTAGGTTCCCTGACAGCTACCGGGAGTTCCTCTTGGAGTCGAACGGCTTTCTAGTTCCTGGAACTTACTGTTGCGTCCTGCTTCCCGTGGAGCTGGTCCGAAAGTTCGGGGACGACAATGCGCAGATCGTTGCGATGTGGGCGAATGCGCACGCCAAGGACCCGCTACTTGATATCGAGGATGTGACCTATCGCATGGGCGACGCCATCCAGGTAACTGCTGAGCCTTCGGACTATGACTGGTTCGTCCTGTTCGACCCGATCAATGCGAGCCCCAAAGGCGAGCCATGGACGGTCATGTACAGCCGCCAGGGATATGACTGTGAGGAGACTTTTTTGGATCTCATCCAGGAGCTCGTCAGCTCTTACCAAGCAAGCTTTCGCAGATGAAAGACACACAACTGTGACCCATGAGGCGGCGTTGGTGATCGACTCATCCACCTAAACCTGGCGTTCGCTTCTGATCGAACTTTGCAACTGAGTTGCGGGCGTAACCCAGCCTAACAGCCCTCATCAGAGAGCGGCCGTGTCACCGCATCGGGCCGTGAGAACCCACGCCAACAAAAAAGCCCCCGTTTCCGGAGGCTTTTTCGACTGAATCGTGGTGGGCGGTGCAGGGTTCGAACCTGCGACCCTTGCCGTGTGAAGGCAATGCTCTACCGCTGAGCTAACCGCCCGATGCTGCTGAGCCGCTCATTATAGGGCGGCAATTTTCGGCGTCAACGGTTTCGCCGAAATTTCTTCACATCGTGTGCGTGGGCTTGTCCGAGGTCAGGATGCCGGCCAGCAGCGTCTCGATCTTGTTGCGCACGTTCTCGCCCTCGGCCCCTTCTGCCAGCTGCACGCCGATGCCGGCCGCGCGGTTGCCCTGAGCGCCGGCGGGGGTCACCCAGATCACCTTGCCGGCCACCGGCAGGCGCTCGCTGGAGTCCGGCAGGGTCAGCAGCAGGAACACCTCGTCGCCCAGGAAGTAGCGCTTGGGGGTGGGGACGAAGACGCCGCCGTTCTTCACGAACGGCATGTACGCGCTGTACAGCGCGGCCTTGTCCTTGACCGCCAGCGACAGGATGCCCTGGCGGGCGTTGGTGGCACTCATGCTCTATTCCCCTTTGCTTGCCGCTCGTTGACCTTGTTCCAGGCCAACAACAATTCCACCACCGCAAGGTCGGCGCGCACGGTGGTGCGCAGCAGATCGCGGGTACGGTTGGCGGCGTCGAACCACGCCGCCAGCTTGTGCAATCGGTCCGGATCGGTCAAGCCACCCGTGCTGGCCTGGGCCAGCGCCAGGTCGGCGGCGTGGCGCAGGCGCAGCGCCGCGTTGTCGTCCGCGGTCCAGCGCTGGGCCAGCTCCACCGCGCCGGCGCGACCGGCCACCAGCGCCTCCAGGTCCGTGGCGACCTGCTTGCGCAGCGCCAGGCCATCCTCGCGCAGCCAGTCGTCGGCCTGCCCGGGGTGGCCGCGCGCGGCGTCCAGTGCCTCTTCGGCGCTGCGCGGGCTGTGGCCCTGGGTCTTCAGCCACGCCAGTGCCTCCTCACGCGGGGGCAGCTTGAACTCCAGCCGCTGGCAGCGGCTGCGCACCGTCGCCGGCAGACGCGCCGGGTCGCTGCTGATCAGCCACAGGTAGCGGCCCGGCTGCGGCTCTTCCAGGGTCTTGAGCAGCGCGTTGCAGGCCGCGCGGTTGATCGCATCAGCCGGGTCGACGATCACCACCTGGGCGATGCCGTACTGCGGGGTCAGCGCCAGCTTCTGGGAGATCTCGCGGACCTGCTCGATCACGATCTCGGTACGCAGCTTGTCGCCGGACTTGTTGGGAACGAACGAGATCAGCTGAAGGTCCGGGTGGGTGCCGGCGGCGATCAGCTGCGCGCTGCGCTGGGCAGCGGCCGGTTCACCGCGGCACAGGATGTGCTGGGCCATGCGCAGCGCCACGGCGCGCTTGCCCAGCCCGGCCGGGCCGCAGATGAGCAGGCCGTGGCCCAGGCGCCCGGCATCCAGCGCGGCCACGGTCTGGTCATAGGCGCGCTGCTGCCACGGGGAAAAGGTGTCACTCATGGGCAGGCTCCCGTGCCAGCCAGGCATCTAGCGCCGCCACCACCGAAGCGGAGACGCCGGCCTGGTCCTGGCTGGCGTCGATCAGGCGGAAACGGGCGGGGTCGGCGCTGGCGCGCTGGCGGAATACCGCGCGCACGCGCTGGAAGAAATCGTCCTGCTCGCTCTCGATGCGGTCCGGCCACAGATCGCGGCCATTGGCGCGGGCGCGGCCGATGGCCACGTCCACATCCAGCAGCAGGGTCAGCCCGGGCAGCAGGCCCACGGCGCGGCGCTCGAGGTCGGCGATCCAGGCCGGGTCCAGGCCACGGCCGCCGCCCTGGTAGGCGTAGCTGGAATCGGTGAAGCGGTCGCTGACGACGTAGCAGCCGCGGCGCAGCGCTGGCTCGATCACCTGGCGCACGTGCTGGGCCCGCGCGGCGAACACCAGCAGCAGTTCGGCCTCGGCCGACAGCGGCTCGGCGGCGATCTCCGCATCGGGGGTAAGCACCAGCGCGCGGATGCGCTCGGCCAGCGGCGTGCCGCCGGGCTCGCGGGTCAACAGCACCTCGTGGCCACGTGCGTGCAGGGCCTCGCGGATGGCATTGATGGCGGTCGTCTTGCCCGCGCCTTCGCCGCCTTCCAGGCTGACCAAACGCGGGTGGCGCAGCAGCGATGCGGTCATTGCGGCGCCGCCTGGCTGCGCTGCTGGCGCAGCTGCTGCAGGTAGCGCGCCACGGCGGCGTTGTGGTCGGTGTAGTTGGCCGAGAACACATGCGCGCCGCTGCCGTCGCCCACTGCCACGAAGTACAGCGCATCGCCGGCGGCCGGTTGCGCGGCGGCCTGCAGGGCGTCGCGGCCCGGCATGGCGATCGGAGTCGGGGTCAGGCCGGCCCGGGTGTAGGTGTTGTACGGCGTATCGGTGGTGAGGTCGCGCTTGCGGATGTTGCCGTCATAGCTGCTGCCGATGCCGTAGATCACGGTCGGGTCGGTCTGCAGGCGCATGCCGATCTTCAGCCGGCGCATGAATACGCCAGCGATCTGCGGCCGCTCGCTGGGCAGCGCGGTTTCCTTCTCGATGATCGAGGCCAAGGTCAGCAGTTCGTAGGGCGAGTTCAGCGGCAGGTCGTCGGCGCGGCTGTCCCACGCTGCGGTCATTTCCTTCTCCATCGCGGCGTGCGCGCGCTTGAGCACGTCCACGTCGCTGTCGCCGCGCTGGTACACGTAGGTTTCGGGCAGGAAGCGGCCTTCCGGGTGTTCGCCGGGGAAGCCGATGGCCTTCATCAGGGCATCATCGTCGAGGCTGTCGGTGGTGTGCGCCAGCGGGTCGGCGCGCTTGAGCGCGGCCCGGACCTGCCGGATGTTCCAGCCTTCCACGATGGTCACCCGGTGCTGCAGCACGCGGCCCTGGCGCATGCGCAGCAGCAGCTCGCGCGGGGTCAGGCTGGGGTCCAGCGCGTATTCACCCACCTTGAGCTTGCCAGCCGCATCCAGCTGGCGCGCCAGCAGCTGCCACTGGGTGTCGCTGCCTTCGTCCACGCCGGCCGCACGCAGCTTGCCGAGCACCGTGTTCAGGCCGTCGCCGGAGGCGATCACCATGCTGGGCTGGTCCGGGGTCAACGGCGCATCGGCGAAGCCGCGCTGGCTATGCCAGAACCATGCCCCTGCACCGGCCAGCAGCAATGCCCCCAACAGCAGCACCGCCAGCACGGCCAGACATCCCCGTTTCGCACCCGCCATGGTCACCTCGAATGGTTTTCGCCGCCGCGCAGCATACCGCGCGACCGCTGCACACGCCCAAACGGCTCAGTCATGCCGGCCCAGCGCACGCATCAGGCCACGCGCCTTGGCGCGGGTTTCGTCCAGTTCCTTGTCCGGGTCCGAATCGACCACGATGCCGGCACCGGTGCGGAAGGTGGCACTGGCGTCGGCCACTTCGGCCGTGCGGATCAGGATGTTGAGGTCCAGGTCGCCGTCGCGGTTGAGCCAGCCGAACGCGCCGGTATAGGCACCACGCGCGGTCTGTTCCAGCTCGGCGATGATCTGCATGCAGCGCACCTTCGGGCAGCCGGTGATGGTGCCGCCCGGGAAGGTGGCGGCGATCACCTGGCCGGGGCTCACGCCCGCGCGCAGGCGGCCACGCACGTTGCTCACGATGTGGTGCACGTGGGCGTAGCTTTCCACCGTCATCAGCTCGTCGACCTCGACGCTGCCGGGCGTGCAGATGCGGCCCAAATCATTGCGCTCCAGGTCGATCAGCATCACGTGCTCGGCGCGCTCCTTGGGGTGGCCGACCAGCTCCTGGATGCGCGCGGCGTCATCGTCACCGGCAAAGCGCGGGCGGGTACCGGCGATCGGCCGGGTCTGCACCTCATCGCCATGCACCGACACCAGCCGCTCCGGCGAGGAACTGACCACCGCCCTGCCCTGCGCCATGAACAGCCCGGCAAACGGCGCCGGGTTGGCCACGCGCAACTGCGCGTACAGCGCCTGCGGCGACAGCGTGCTGGCGAACCGGGCATTCCAGCGCCGCGACAGGTTCACCTGGAACACATCGCCGGCGCGGAGGTAATCGATCACCTTGCCCACGCCGTCGGTGAAGCGTGCGGGCCCATCCTCGCCCACCTCGGCCGGCGGCTGCCAGGCCGGCAGCGGCGGCAACGCACGCGCGGCGTCCAGGTCGGCCAACAGGGTCTGCAGCAGTGCGGCGTGGTCGGTTTCGCACACAGCGTGGTACTGGCCCAGCACGCGGTCGTGCAGCACCGCTGCAGGGCATCGCAGGGCCAGGGCGGCGGGCAGCCCGTCGGCGCGCGCGGGCAGCTGCAGCACCGTCTCGATCTGCCCGGCCAGTTCGTAATCCAGCATCAGCGCCCAGCCGCCGCGGAACGGCAGCTGGATCTCCTCGCGGGGTTGGCGCAGCGCCGCCCACTGCGCGTCCAGCACGTCCAGGAAGCTGCCCGGATGGGCAACACCTTCGGCATCGCGCACGACGCCGTCCGCGTGCAGCGCGAGCGCCTGCCCGTTGCCCATCAGCAGCAGGTCCCAGCGACCCTGCGCGGTGCCCGAGGCGGTGGACTCCATCAGCAGCGGATAGCGCGACGGCGCCACGCGCTGCAGCGCGAGCAGGTCGGTGGTGGCGGGCAGCGGATGGGTCAGCAGCATGGCGGGGAACCGGAAGGTGCGGGAGGGCCAGATACACCAAGGCCGCCAAGATGGCGGCCCGGGTGCGGGTACGGCTGCGCGGCGATCAGACGCGCTTGAACACCAGCGTGCCGTTGGTGCCGCCGAAGCCGAAGCCGTTGGACATCACCACGTCGACCTTGGCCTGGCGTGCTTCATTGGGCACGTAATCCAGGTCGCAGCCTTCGCCCGGCTGGTGCAGGTTGATGGTCGGCGGAATCACGTTGTCGCGCAGTGCCAGCACCGAGAAGATCGCTTCGACGCCGCCAGCGGCACCGAGCAGGTGGCCGGTCATCGACTTGGTCGAGCTGACCATCATCTTGTAGGCGTGGTCACCGAAAGCGGCCTTCATGGCCATGGTCTCGCCGAGGTCGCCCAGCGGGGTCGAGGTGCCATGCGCGTTGAGGTAGCCGATCTGCTCCGGGGTCACACCGGCGTCCTTCATGGCCATGACCATGCAGCGCGCGGCGCCTTCGCCGTTCTCGCTCGGCGCGGTCATGTGGTAGGCGTCGGAGCTGGCGCCGAAACCGGCCAGTTCGCAGTAGATCTTCGCACCACGGGCCTTGGCGTGTTCGTACTCTTCCAGGATCAGGATGCCGGCACCGTCGCCGAGCACGAAGCCGTCACGGTCCTTGTCCCACGGCCGCGAGGCCGCTTCGGGATCATCGTTGCGGGTGCTCATGGCCTTCATCGCGCAGAAGCCACCGAGGGCGGTCGGCGAGGAGCCACGTTCGGCACCACCGGCCACCATCACGTCCGCATCGCCGTACTGGATCATGCGCATGGCGGTGCCGATGGAATGGTTCGAGGTGGCGCAGGCCGACACCGCCGAGAACGACGGGCCCTTCAGGCCGCTGATGATGCTCAGCTGGCCGGGCAACATGTTGATGATGGTCTTGGGCACGTAGAAGGGCGAGATCTTCTTGCCCTCATGGAAATCGATGGTCTGCTCTTCGATGCCGAGCAGGCCGCCGATGCCGGCGCCGACGATCGCGCCGATGCGCTCGGCATTGGCGTCGGTGATCTCCAGGCCGGAATCGTGCAGGGCCATGAACGCTGCGCCCAAGCCGTAATGGATGAACGGGTCCATCTTCTTGGCATCCTTGCCGCTGACCCGGTACGTGCCGAACAGTGCGTTGTCGGCCGTGATGTCAAATCCCTTGACCTCACCTGCGATTTTGGTGGTGAACCGTTCCAGGTAGCTGTCGGCAACGTTGGTCAGCGCAGCGATGCCCGAACGGCCTTCGCTGATGCCCTTCCAACTGGTGTCCAGATCATTGCCAAGGGGCGAGACCATGCCCATGCCGGTGACGACGACGCGACGCTTCATTGCTGATTCTCCTGGCCCGTGGTTCACGGGTATGACGCGGTGTAACGCTCAAATGCACAGGGCCGCAAGTGCGGCCCCATGGGATTGCCGCGCGCGGCCGGGGCGGGTGCCACCGCCGCGCGCAAGCCGCCTGACATCAAGCCTTGACGTGGGCGTTGATGTAGTCGATTGCAGCCTGGACGGTGCTGATCTTCTCGGCTTCTTCGTCCGGGATTTCGCACTCGAACTCTTCTTCCAGCGCCATCACCAGTTCAACGGTGTCCAGCGAGTCAGCGCCCAGGTCATCGACGAACGATGCGCTGTTGGTGACTTCTTCTTCCTTGACGCCAAGCTGTTCGACGACGATTTTCTTGACGCGTTCTTCGATGGTGCTCATTGGATATCGCTCCAGATGGAGTAGTGGTTCAAAAATGACGCCATCCGATGTCGGATGACCGTGGGATAGTGTAGTGGAAACCGACGATGCCTTGCATTGCTGCAAAACATCTTTCAGATCAACCACTTGCGGCGCGATCCGTGCGCCACATGCTTACGGCATGTACATGCCGCCGTTCACATGGAGGGTTTCGCCGGTGATGTAGCTGGCCGAGGGACCGGCCAGGAACGCCACCGCGTTGGCGATGTCGGACGGTTCACCCAGGCGTTCCAGGGCGATCGTCTTGACCAGGCCGGCGCGCTGTTCTTCCGGCAGGGCCTTGGTCATGTCGGTGTCGATGAAGCCGGGAGCGACCACATTGACGGTGATGCCGCGCGAGCCGATTTCCTTGGCCAGCGACTTGGAGAAGGCAATGATGCCGGCCTTGGCGGCGGCATAGTTGGCCTGGCCGGCATTGCCGGTCACGCCGATCACCGAGGCGATGTTGATGATGCGCCCCTTGCGGGCCTTCATCATGCCGCGGATGACCGCCTTGGAGGTGCGGAACACGCTGGTCAGGTTGGTGTCGAGAATGGCCTGCCAGTCCTCGTCCTTCATGCGCAGCAGCAGGTTGTCGCGGGTGATGCCGGCGTTGTTGACCAGGATGCTGATGGCGCCAAACTCCTTGGCGATCCCGTCCAGCACGGCCTCCAGCGCGGCGGCGTCGGTGACGTTCAGTGCGCGGCCGTGGCCACCCACAGCGGCCAGGCGTTCGCCGATGGCGGCGGCACCGGCGTCGGTGGTGGCGGTGCCGATGACGGTCGCGCCCTGCGCGGCCAGTGCGTCGGCAATGGCGGCGCCGATGCCACGGCTGGCGCCGGTCACCAGTGCGATTTCACCCTGAAGGGGCTTGCTCATCTGTAGTTCCTCGAACGGGACCGGTCCACGCGCCAGGCCGGGGCCGGGCGACGCGAAGCCAGTCAAAGGATCAGGCGGCCCAGCTTTCGCGGGCTGCCTCGAAATCGGCGGGCGTGGACAGTGTGCGCGCGTCCAGCGATTTGTCGATGCGCTTGATCAATCCGGTCAGGACCTTGCCCGGGCCGCACTCGGCAACGCGGGTGACGCCACGGGCGGCCAGCGCCTGCACGCACCCGGTCCACTGGACGGGCAGGTAGAGCTGCTGGACCAGGGCCTGGGCGATGGCGTCGACGCCGTCGTGGATGCGGGCGTCGACGTTCTGCACGACCGGCAGCGCGGGGGCGCGCCAGTCCAGGCCGGCCATGGTTTCGGCCAGGCGGTTGGCGGCTTCGCGCATGAGCGGGGTGTGCGAGGGGACGCTGACGGCGAGCTTGACGGCCTTGCGCACGCCCTTTTCGGCGAGCAGGGCCAGGGCACGGTCGACGGCGGCGGCGTCGCCACCGATGACGATCTGGCCGGGCGAGTTGTAGTTGGCGGGCACGACGACCTGGCTGCCGGCGGCCTGTTCGCAGACCTCTTGGACCAGGGCGTCTTCGGCGCCGAGGACGGCGGCCATGGCGCCGACGCCGGCGGGGGCGGCTTCCTGCATGAGCTGGCCACGCAGGCGCACCAGGTGGGCACCGTCGCGCAGGGTCAGGGCGCCGGCGGCAACGAGCGCGGTGTACTCGCCCAGGCTGTGGCCGGCCAGCACGGCAGGCGTGGCGCCACCGAGGGCATTCCAGACGCGCCAGACGCCGATGCTGGCGGCCAGCAGGGCGGGCTGGGTGAATTCGGTGCGGTTGAGCATTTCCTCGGGGCCGCCCTGCGACAGCGCCCACAGGTCGACACCGGCGCCATCGGAGGCCTCGGTGAAGGCCTCGCGGACCTGCGGGTGCAGCTCGGCCAGTTCGGCGAGCATGCCCAGCGACTGCGAGCCCTGGCCGGGGAACACGAATGCGAGATTGGAATCGGTCACGCGGTCATCCGCCTGCAAAAATCGAACGGCGAATGATAAGGGGGAATACCGCCCTCCGTCTGTACTGACGCGTATGTGGCGGGGCCGCTTTCGATTGCAAGCATGGAGCCAGAGCAGTCCGTCACTGTCTTGGAGAGGGCTGGGGTGGGTTTGAGAGGTGCCGAGCTTCGCTCGGCACTACCCTCCCCTCACCCATACGGGCAGGCTGCTCTGCTGAGGCTCAGCAACGCCGAGACGAAGTGCCGTTGATTGCCCATGCCCGCCCGGAATCTGTCGGGGGTCGGCGTGGGTGGGTTGGCGGGACCGTTGGGCGTCATGGATGGCGCCCACGAGCCTCCAAGGGTGAGAGCGCATTGCTTGCGAGGCACTGCCTCGCAAGCGCTCGAACGCCCAGCCGCCAGCGGCTGGGCCGGACCGCGGAGCGGGATTCACGGCGTGTCCCGCCAACCCATCCACGCCGACCCGGCCCAACCCAAGCGAGCAATAACGCTCTGGCCCCACCCCGATCAAACCAACAACTGCAGGATGTCGAGGTCGCCGTCGGAGAAGAAGTCGTAGCAGATCACCGCCAGCATCAGCACCCCCAGCGCCGTGGCCCCATGCACGATCAGAATCGCGTGGGCCAGCGCGCGCGCCGAACGGCCCATCTTCAGACTCGCCCGGGCCAGCCCCTGCAGCCGCCCCGACACCGCGTGCGCATGCGCGATCACCGGCGCTTCCACCCCGTCCATCGCCTGCGCCATCAGCGCCTGCAACTGCTGCGGACGGTCCTCGTAATACTTGGCCACACCGTAGCCGAACATCAGCCAATCGCGTGCCTGCGCCTGCGCCAGATCCATCACCTCCAGCGGGTCTTCCTCGAAATCGATGAAGCCCACCTTCGCCCCGTCCCAGGTCAGGTTGCGCGGCAACGGCTGCCCAAAGTAGGCCCCCTTCGCATGCGCCGCCGCGATGGCCTGCATCGCTGCCGCCACCAGCACGTCGCGCCCGGCCGCGTCGGCCTGTCGCAGGCACGTATTGAACGAACTGCCGTTGTCTTCCAGCACCAGCGCCGCGTGGCCAGTGCCGATCACGTGCGGCACGTTCACCCCCTGCGCGGCCAGCTCGCCCAGACGGCGCGCCTCGGTTTCCTTCGCGGCATCGCCGCCCCGGTGCGGCGGCGGGCGCAGCGCATCGAGCTGGAAACGGTGTGCAACAAAATTGAGCAGGCCCAAGGCTACCGCGCGGCTTCCTTCGCCGTACTGCTTCAGCCAGGCGCGTTGCCCTTCAATGACGATGGGCTCAACCATGACAGGTCTCCTGAAATGCATACGGCCCCTGATGGGGCCGTAATGAAAGCGTCACGCTGTCGTAACGAGTGCTATCAATAGCGCAGCAGGGCCGAACCCCACGTGAAGCCGCCGCCGAATGCTTCCAGCAGCAGCAGCTGGCCACGCTCGACGCGCCCCGACCGGATCGCCACGTCCAGCGCCATCGGCACCGACGCCGACGACGTGTTGCCGTGCTTGTCCACCGTCACCACCACCTGCTCCATCGACATGTCCAGGCGCTTGGCCGTCGCTTCGATGATGCGCAGGTTGGCCTGGTGAGGGATCAGCCAGTCCAGGTCGGCCTTGGTCAGCGCGTTCGCTTCCAGGGTTTCATCGACGACCGAGTCCAGCGCCTTGACCGCGTACTTGAACACGTCGTTGCCCTTCATCAGGATCGCGCCCCGGGCGTTCTCGCCCTCGCCGAAACCGGCCGACACGCCCACCGGATTCCACAGCAGCTCTTTCTTGCTGCCATCCGAATGCAGGTGGGTGCTCAGGATGCCGGTGTCTTCGTCGGCCTTCAGCACCACCGCGCCGGCGCCATCGCCGAACAGCACGCAGGTAGTGCGCTCGGTCCAGTCGACGATCCGGGTCAGGGTTTCCGCACCGATGACCAGCACATGGCGTGCATCACCGGAACGAATGAATTTGTCCGCCACGCTCAACGCGAACACGAAGCCAGAACAGGCTGCGTTGACGTCGAAGGCAGGGCACCCGCTCGCACCGAGCTTGGCCTGGATCAGGCACGCGGTGGAGGGGAAGATCAGATCGGGCGTGGTAGTACCCACCACGATCATGTCCAGCTGCGAAGCGTCGATACCGGCCGCTTCCAGCGCACGCACCGCGGCATGGTAGCCGAGGTCGCTGGTGGTCTCGTTTTCCGCTGCAATGTGCCGCTCACGGATACCCGTTCGCGACTGGATCCACTCATCGGTGGTGTCGACCATTTTCTCCAGATCCTGGTTGGTCAACACTTTTTCGGGCAAATAGCTACCAGTGCCCGCGATCCTCGAGTAGATCCGCTTGCTCATTGCATGTCCTGTAGCACGGCCATCAACACCGACAGCCGGGAAGAATGGAGTAAAGGCCGCTGCCCGACCGGGCAGCGGCCTTCACGGATCAATCTTCTTCGACGGCCGAATTCGACTTGGTCGCAATCACCTTCTTGCCACGGTAGAAACCGTCAGCGGTGATGTGGTGACGCAGATGCACTTCACCGGTGGTCGGATCGGTGGACAGCTGCTTGGCGCTCAGGGCGTCATGCGCACGGCGCATACCGCGGCGGGACGGGGTGACACGGGATTTCTGCACAGCCATGGGATTGCTCCAAACTCGGTTCGTTTTGCTTCGTCGTTTCGTCGCGCAGGACGCCAGCGCCCAGCACAGTCTTCGCTTTCGCCGCAGCCGCCGACGACAATCCGGCTGCTATTGTTTTTTCAGTGCCGCCAACGCCGCGAACGGATTGGCCTTGCTGATTTCTTCTTCGGTCGGTGCCCAGTCGCGGTCCACTGCCTGCCCATCGGGAGACAACGGCACAACGGGCACGGCCAGGACCAGTTCGTCCTCGACCAGTTCCAGCGGTCGCAGCATGCCGTCTTCGGGCACCAGCCACGGTTCGTACCCTTCCGGCAACGAGGATTCTTCCTCTTCGCTGCGGATCAGGCCGAGCCGCTGCACCATCGAGACCGGCAGCAGGAAGCGCTGCAGGCTGCGCTGACAGATCAGCGGCAACGCGGTTTCGATGGTCAGTTCAACATAGGATACCCGCAGGATGTCGTCGTGCGCGAATTCCAGTGCATAGGTGCACTGACCTTCGGTATCGGCAACAAGCCCTTGCAGGCGGGTCAATTCAGCTAGATTCACCTGGCCGTCGAAGCACCTGCGTGCTGCGACCATCCGCCAAGCATCCAGCAATTCGGGCACGTTCGCGGACATAAGCCGCTGAATGTTAAGGACCGTCTGCCCGGCTGTCAAATCCATCCTGTACCGGCTTGCCCCACCCGGCCGCCGCGGCCAGACTGCCGACCCCACCGACCGGTATTTTCGCATGCTTCCGCCCGTGCTTGCCTCCACCTCCCGCTACCGCCTGGAACTGCTGCAACGACTGGGCCTGGCGCCCGACTGCGCACGCCCGGACGTGGATGAGACCCCCCGGCCGGGCGAATCTCCCCATGCGCTGGCGGTGCGCCTGGCACAGGCCAAGGCCGCCGAGGTGGCCGCCCGCCACCCCGGGCGCTGGGTGATCGGGTCGGACCAGGTCGCCGAGCTGAACGGTTCCCCGCTGGGCAAGCCGGGCACCGTGGCCGCGGCGCAGGCGCAGCTGGCGGCGATGTCCGGCCAGGTGGTGGCGTTCCATACGGCGGTCAGCCTGCGCTGCGACGGTCGGGAGCTGGCGGCCTGCGACCTGACCCGGGTGCACTTCCGCGCCCTGGATGCGGCCACCATCGCCCGCTACGTGGCTGCCGAACAGCCGCTGGACTGCGCCGGCAGCTTCAAGTGCGAGGGGCTGGGCATCGCCCTGTTCGAGGCCATCGAGAACCGCGACCCCACGGCACTGATCGGGCTGCCCCTGATCGCCACCAGCCAGCTGCTGCGCCAGGCCGGTTACACCCTGCCCTGAACCCCGGGCAGCGCGCTGCTCATCGCGCGGGCACCTGCAGCACCTGTTCCTGCCAGGCTTCCACGCTGCCATCGCGGCCATGCAGGCGCAGCCCCAGCCAATGCCTGCCCGGTGCCAGCCCGCGCGTATCGATCCGTGCACTGAAGCCGACGTTGGGGTGCTGCGGGTCGTTGGAGTTCGTCCAGAAGCTGGTGATGTCGTACAGGCGACCGTACTCGGCCTCGGCCACGGCCTTGCCATCCAGCAGCACCTCCACCCGCGACAGCCCCACCCCGTCCTTGAAGGCCCAGCCGCGTACTTCCACCACGCCCGCCACCGTTGCGTCGGCCTGGGGCGTATCGATCCAGGCCATCGCCGGGGTCACGCACGGCCCGGACGCACGCTCTGCGGGCAGCTTGAACAGCAGGAAGCGCTGGTAGCCATGATCGTTGCTGACCACCCGCGGCGGTGGCAGCGGGCCTACCTGCTCGCACACCGCGTGGTAGCGCTGCAGCAGGTCGCGGTAACGCTGGTCGCTGGGCGACAGCACCAGCAGCATCGGCGCGTTGCGCTGGCCATCGTGCAACAGCCCCCACAGCCCCAGCTGGGCACTGCGGCCGTGCTTGTCGTTGAGCGGGTGGCGCAGCACTTCGATGGACGGATCGCGCAACTGGAAGCCGAGCTCGGCCCCCACCTTGAAGTTGCCGGCCAGCACCCGGGTACCTTCGGGCATGCCGGACAGTTCGTCGCGCACCGCAGCGGCCAGCGGTTCCCAGCCGGCGAAATTGCGCGGGTAGTATTTGTCGCCGGCCAGCTGCTCGCGCAGGCTCGGGGTGGACGCCATCAGGTAGTAGCCGAAGGCCAGTGCGAGGCCGGTACCGGCCAGCCACCAGCCGGTGCGCCGCAGCCAGCGCGGCCAGCCGTTGAGCACCACCGGCACCGCCACCAGCAGCGCCAGATAACCCGGCAGCGGCCAGTGGAAGCTGATGCGTTCCACATCGGTGAAGAAGCCCAGCCCGAAGATCGCCACGGTCGACACCGCGCCCACCAGGCCGAAGTAGCGCCATTGCGCACGCGCACCGCCACCACTACGGGTGCCGGCCAGCGCCACCTTCCACATCGCCATGCACAGGATCGGGGTGACCAGCATCGGCTGGATCACCAGGAACCACAGGCCACTCCATTCGAACGCCCACGGGTGGCGTTCGACCACCTGGAATTTCAGGCCGGCATCCTGGTTGTCGGCATTCCACGACAGCAGCGGCAGCCACGCCAGCACCCCGACCGCCAGCGCCACCCACACGCGCGGATCGCGCAGCATGCGGCGGCCCTGCGGCAACAACAGCAGGGCGATGAAGCCGACCACGATCACGCCGATGAAACGGTAATGGCTGAGCGCGCCGATCATCAGGCCCAGCGCCAGCTTCACCGCAGAGGCTGCGTCCACAGTGCGCAGCAGGCGCGCGCCGGCGTCCAGGCACAGCACCGCCGCCAGCGCCATCGGCACGTCCGGCACCGCCAGGATGCCCAGCGTGCCCGACAACGGCATCAGCAACGTCAGGCTGCCGGCCTGCCAGCCGGCCACGGCGCCGAACCAGCGCGTGGCAATACGCGAGACCAACCACGGCAGCGCAGCGCCGATGGCCAGGAACGGCAGGCGCTGGGCCAGCACGTGCGCGCCCCCCAGCTCCACCCCGAGCCGCGACAGCCATGCGGTCAGCCCCGGCAGGTCGGAATAGGCCGCCGCCAGATGCTGGCCTTCCTGCCAGTAGAACGCTTCGTCCACGAACAACGGCAGACGCGCGGCGATCACCAGCTTCACCGCGGTGACCAGCGTCCACAACAGCAGAAAAATCGTGCGTGCGCGTTGTTCGCCCTGCATTGCTCTATAGAATCGAAGGAATCATCGACACGAGACGGACATGGAAAATTCGCCCCACGTGCCAGCCATGCTAACCGATGTAGTGCGACAGGCCCTCCGCAGCGCCCAGGACCAGGTCAACGGACTGGTGCTGGGCAAGGCGCATGAAGTGCGGCTGGCGTTCGTCGCCCTGCTGTCCGGCGGTCATCTGTTGATCGAGGATCTGCCGGGTCTGGGCAAGACCACGCTGGCCCACGCCATGGCCTCCAGCCTGGGGCTGGGCTTCCAGCGCGTGCAGTTCACCTCGGACCTGCTGCCTGCAGATGTGCTCGGCGTCTCGGTTTACGATGCGGCCAGCCGCCAGTTCCAGTTTCATCCCGGCCCGGTGTTCACCCACGTGCTGCTGGCCGACGAGATCAATCGCGCGCCACCGCGCACGCAGAGCGCGCTGCTCGAAGCGATGGCCGAACAGCAGGTCACCCTGGACGGTGTCACCCACCCGCTGCCCGATCCCTTCTTCGTGATCGCAACGCAGAACCCGGTGGATCTGTCGGGCACCTTCCCGCTGCCCGACTCGCAGCTGGACCGCTTCCTGCTGCGGCTGGCCCTGGGGTATCCCAATGCCGAATCCGAACGCGAACTGCTGCGCGGCACCGACCGCCGCCACCTGATCGCACAGGCGCAGCCGCGGCTGGACGACACACAGGTGCGCACGCTGCGCGAGGCGGCCCGCCAGGTGCATGCCAGCGACGCACTGATCCACTACGTGCAGGCACTGCTCACCCGTAGCCGCCAGCACGCCGGCGTGCGCGTGGGGCTGTCGCCCCGTGCCGGCCTGGCCCTGCTGCATGCGGCCAAGGCGCATGCGCTGCTGCTCGGTCGCACCCACGTGGTGCCCGAAGATGTGCAGACCCTGTTCGTGGCGGTTGCCGGCCACCGCCTGGTGCCGGAGGCCGAAGCCAGCACCGGCCCGGCACTGGCCCGCGCGATCCTCCAGACCGTCGCGGTGGATTGAGATGCGCCGCGGCTGGGGAGACCGCTGGCACACGCTGCAGTTGTTGGCGCGGCCACGGCAGCCCGAAGCCTTGCCGCGCCGGCTCGACCGGCGCCGCATCTACGTGCTGCCCACCCGCTTCGGCATGTTCGTGACCACCGTGCTGGTGGCGATGTTGCTGGGCGCACTGAACTACAACAACAACCCGGCACTGCTGCTGGCATTGCTGCTGGCCACCGTCGCGATCGCCAGCACCATCAGCGCGCACCTGCAGCTGTCCGGGCTGCAGATCGATGCGGTATCGGCCGAACCGGTGCACGCCGGCCAGCCGATGCGGTTGCGGATCAGCCTGTCGCGGCCCGACGCACGCGCACGACGCGGCCTCGAACTCGCCCTGGATCAGGCGGTGGCCTTCGGCCATCTGCTGGATACCGACCAGATCGAAGTGGACCTGATGCTGCCCACCGTGCGACGCGGCTGGTTCGATCTGGCACGCATCCGCATTTCCACCACGCAGCCGCTGGGCCTGGTGCGTGCCTGGTCGTGGGTATGGCCCGACGCACCGCTGCTGGTCTACGCCGCCCCCGAACGACAGGCGCCCGCCCTGCCGGAAAGTGGTGGCGATCCCCTGCATACCCGCGTGCATGCCAGTGGCGACGAGCTGCATCAGCTGCGCCCCTATCGCGCGGGCGACCCGACGCGCAGCATCGCCTGGAAGCACTCCGCACGGCGCGACACCCTGCTGGTGCGCGAGTATGAGAAGCCGGTTGGCGTGGACGTGCTGCTGGACTGGCGACAGCTATCCGCGCTACCGGTCGAAGCACGCATCGCGCGGCTGGCCCGCTGGGTGGACCTTGCCGAGCGCGATGGCCGCCGCTACACCCTGCAGCTACCCGGGCAGCCGGTGCTGGGACCGGGCAATGGCAGCGCCCACCACCACCTGTGCCAACGCGCACTGGCGCTGATGCCGCATGACTGAGCCCACGTCCCCCACCCTGGCTTCCAGCGCGCGCCACTGGACCCTGGCCAGTGCTGCACTGGGCCTGCTGCCGCTGTTGCTGCAGCTGCCCGACCTGCTCGCCGCCATCATCGCCCTGGTCGCGCTGGTGACCGCTGCGGCTGCCCGTCAACGCGTGCTGCCTGCGGTGCTGCGCGTGGCACTGGTGCTGTGCATGCTCGCCGCCATCTACTGGCAGATGGGCGCGCGTCCCGGCCGCGATACCGGCTGCGCCTTGCTGGCGGCCATGCTGGCACTCAAATCCAGCGAACTGCGCAGCCTGCGCGATGCACGCAGCCTGCTTGGCTTTGCGCTGTTCGCGCCGTTCGCCGCGTTCCTGCTGGACCAAGGCCCCACCACGATGGCCCTGGCCGTCGTGGCCGCGCTCACGGCGCTGCTGACCCTGCAGCGGCTTGCCCATGCCGAAGGCCAGGCGCCCAGCCCGCGCCTGGGCGGCGCGCTGCGCGGGGTGGGCAAGCTGGTCGCGCTGGGATTGCCTCTGGCGCTGGCCGGTTTCTGGCTCTTCCCGCGCCTGAGCCAGCCGCTGTGGGGCATCCCGGACCGCGCCGTGGGCACGCCCGGTTTGTCCGACCACATGGAGCCGGGGCAGTGGCTGGACCTGATGGCCGACGACGCGCCTGCCCTGCGCGTGCAGTTCTTCGGCGCCGTGCCCGCCGCCGAGCAGCGCTACTGGCGCGGCCCGGTGATGACCCGCTTCGATGGGCGCCGCTGGGAACAGGATGACGCTGCCCGGCAACGGTCTCCGGCGGCGGTGACGCATTCGGCTGTGCGCTGGGACTACCAGATCGACTACGAGCCCACCGACCGCCGCCAGCTGGTGGCGCTGGACCTGCCGCTGCAGGCGCCCGCCGGCAGCACCCTGGACGGTGCCCACAGCCTGCGCAGCACTGCCCGCCTGACCACGCTGACCCGCTGGCGCCTGCAGTCGTCGCCGGTGGCCACCTACCAGGACGCGCTCAGCCCCTACGAGCGCCAACGTGCGCTGCAGCTGCCGGCAGGCTTCAACCCGCGTACCGCCGCCCTGGCCCGGCAATGGCGCAGCGAGGCGGGCAGCGACGACGCGGCCATCGTCGCGCGCAGCCTGGACTGGATCCGCGCCCGCTTCGCCTACACCCTGGAAACGCCTCTGCCCGGTCGTGATGGCGTGGACGAGTTCCTGTTCAACCAGCAGGCCGGCTTCTGTGAACACTTCAGCTCGGCATTCGTGGTGCTGATGCGCAACGCCGGCATTCCCGCAAGGGTGGTCACCGGTTTCGCCGGTGGCGTGCGCAATCCGTACGGCGACTACTGGGTGGTGCGCCGCATGGACGCACACGCCTGGGCCGAGGTATGGCTGCCGCAGCGAGGCTGGGTGCGGGTCGATCCGACCGCCGCCGTGGCTCCCGAGCGCATCTACGACACCCTGGAAGATCGCCTGCAGCAGGGCGGCGCCGCCACCTTGCAGAGCCGTTGGCTGCAACTGGGGCAGGCCAGCGACTGGCTGCGGCGCGGCTGGAACGACCTGGTGCTGTCCTTCGACGCGAACCGCCAGCAGCAGATGCTGCGGCCGTTGGGCATCGACACGCTGGAACCGTCACAGCTGATCGCCGTTTTCACGGTCTTCGCGCTGGCCACGCTAGGCTGGATGGCGTGGCTGCTGAGCCGTGGCGAACGCGAGCGCGACCCGTTGTTGCGCGCGTGGCACCGCCTGGGGCGGCGCTACGCCAGGCTTGGCCTGGCGCG
The DNA here is from genome assembly GCF_009832905.1 of Stenotrophomonas sp. 364. Classification (NCBI taxonomy): domain Bacteria; kingdom Pseudomonadati; phylum Pseudomonadota; class Gammaproteobacteria; order Lysobacterales; family Lysobacteraceae; genus Stenotrophomonas; species Stenotrophomonas sp. 364. Next base: position 662,411 of record NZ_CP047135.1, on the reverse strand, counting down.
TGACAGTGCCGAGCCCGCAGGCCGCTGGGCCCAGCGCGTCCACCAGCAGCGGCCAGACCCGGCGCTGTTGTCGCTCAGCAGCCGTTTCGTTCTCGCGCGCTACGCTGGCGCGGACGTCGACCTCACTTCATTATTGCGCGACCTGCGCAGGCATCGCCCGTCCTCCGGAGCATCCCCATGAAGATCCAGATTCTGCTTCCCCTCGCTGCTTCGCTGGCGCTGGCCGCCTGCGCGACCGCGCCCAAACCGCTGCAAGGCCAGTTCAGCATGGTCAGCCCGCGCGATGCGGTGCCCACCCAGCAGGTGGGTACCCCGGTGCGCTGGGGCGGCCGCATCATCGAAACCAATCCGGCCCAGGGCCAGACCTGTTTCCAGATGATCTCGCGCCCGCTCAACGGCAGTGGCCGCCCGAGCACCACCTCGGCCGACGCCAGCGACGGCCGTTTCGTGGCCTGCCGCGCCGGCTTCTACGACCCGGCCGTGTTCGAACCGGGTCGCGATGTGACCTTCATCGGCAAGATCGCCGGCTACGAGAACACCCGCATCGGCGAATACGACTACCGCCTGCCCAAGCTGGACGCCGATGTGATCTACCTGTGGCCGGAACAGCGCCAGGTGGACGTGGTGCCAGCCTACCCGTACGGGCCGTGGGGTCCGGGCTGGGGCCCGGGCTGGGGCTACCGCGGCTGGGGCTGGTGGTAACCGGGTAGATACCGACCGTTGGTCGGTAGGCATTGCAAAAAAGCCGCCCAAGGGCGGCTTTTCTTGTTGCACCGTGGGGCAACACAACGGGCGTCGCCGATCAGATAGAGCCACCCCATGCGTGGCTGCCGTTGGATCCGGCGCCGCGCAGCCACCCATGGGGTGGCTCTACCCCGCGGGATGCCGTCGCCGTAGGCGCCTCAGCCGTTCGCCGTGCCGAAGTGGCCCAGCGGCGCGCCCGCCAGCAGGTGCAGGTGGATGTGGAACACGGTCTGCCCGGCGTCCTCGCGGCAGTTCATGACGATGCGGTAGCCGTTCTGGGCGAAGCCTTCGCGGCGCGCGTACTCGGCTGCCGCCAGCGCCAGCTTGCCGATCAAGTGCGCCTGCGCGGGCTGCACGTCGTCCAACGTCGGAATCGCCTCATTCTTGGGAATGAAAAGCACGTGCACCGGTGCCTGCGGGGCGATGTCCTTGAAGCCGAGCACCTCGTCGTCCTCGTAGACGATGGTGGCCGGGATTTCGCGGCGGATGATCTTGCCGAACAGGGTGTCTTGGCTCATGGGGCACCTCTTGGAACAGGGGCTTGGAGAGTAGCGCGGATGCGCTGCCGGTTTCGACGGGTGCGGCGCGGGGCATGGGAGGTGCGGTCAGCGCGGCCAGCCGACCAACGGTCGGCTCTACCCCGTCGGCGCGGCGCGGTTGCCCGGGGTCATTCCTGGATTTCGGTGCGCGTGCCGAACGCGTGCGACAGCGTGCCGCGATCCACGTATTCCAGCTCCCCGCCCAGCGGCAGGCCCTGGGCCAACCGGCTGGGGCGCACCTTGTGCGCGCGCGCCAGCTGCGCCAGGTAATGCGCGGTGGCTTCGCCTTCCACCGTGGCGCTGGTGGCGATGATCAGTTCCTGCACTTCGCCCTGCTTCAGGCGGGCCTCCAGCTGGTCCAGGCCGAGTTCGCGCGGGCCCACGCCGTCCAGCGGCGACAACCGCCCCTGCAGCACGAAGTACACGCCGCGGAAACCGGTCGCATGTTCAATCGCCAACCGGTCGGCGGGCGATTCCACCGCGCACAGTTGCTGCCGCTCACGGCTGCCATTGGCGCACACCGCGCAGGTCTCGGTCTCGCTGAAATCGCGGCACTGCACACAATGGCCGATGCGTTCGATGGCCTTGGCCAGCACCTCGGCCAGCTTCTGCCCGCCCACACGCTCGCGCTCGAGCACGTGGTAGGCCATGCGCTGGGCGGTTTTCTGGCCGACGCCCGGCAGCACGCGGAAGGCCTCGATCAATTGTTCGAGCAGGGGCAGGCTCATGGCGATGGGCTCATCTCAGAAACAAACGCGCGAAGCCCGAAGGCTTCGCGTCGTGGTCACCCCACCGGTACCGGGCGCGGGCCCGGCACCTGCGGTGGATCAGAACGGCAGCTTCATGCCCGGCGGCAGCTGCATGCCCGCCGTGGCCGAACCCATGCGGTTCTTCGATTCGGCGTCGATCTTGTTGGACGCATCGTTGAAGGCGGCCGCGACCAGGTCTTCGGTCATTTCCGCATCGCCCAGGATCGACGGGTCGATGCGCACCTTGCGGCACTCCTTGGTGCCGGTCAGGGTCACGCTGACCATGCCACCGCCGGCGCTGCCGGTAACTTCCAGCTTGGCGAGGTCTTCCTGGGCCTTCTGCAGGTTTTCCTGCATCTTCTGGGCCTGCTGCATCAATTGGGCGATGTTGCCGCGCATGTCGTGTTACTCATCAAAAGGACGGATGGAATCGGTCACGACCCGCGCGCCGTGCTGCTGGATCAGCACCTGCACCTGCGGGTCGGCCATGAAGGCGGCTTCGGCCGCCTGTTGCCGCTCGCCACGCTGGCGATCGGAACGCTGGTGCAGCGTTTCGGCCTCGGCGTTGCCATGTTCGATCACGATCCGCGGGGTCTGTCCCAGCGGCCCGGACAGCGCATCGGTCAGCGCCGCCAGCGAACGGTCCGAACACAAGTACTCAAATCCGGGCGATACCGCCAGTTTCAAGATGCCGTGCTGAAAACTGATGAACGCCGCGTGGGCCGCCAGCTGCCGCGAGGGGCCGTTTAGCTGGCTCTGGGCGACCAGTTCCAGCCAGGCTTCCGGCGAGGAAAGGGCGATCGGGGCAGCGGCATCCGCGTCGGCAACCGACGCCGAGGGCGCAATGGCGATGCCCTGCGGGCGCGCCCCGGCTGCCGGCGCCACCACCGGGGCCGGTGCGGGAGGACGCGCCGGCGGCGCCTCCCACGGGGCCACCATGGCCGCGTCGGGGCTGGCCAGTTCGGCGGCCAGCGCCTCGTCACGCTCCTCGGCACCGGCCTGGTGCCACGGCGGCAGGTCGTCTTCAGGCGCCGGCTGGGCCGCCGGGGGCGGCGTCGGGCGCGGGCTTTCCGGCGCCGGCGCCGCAGCCGGGGCAACCACGGGCACGGCCACCGCCGCTACCGGGGCCACCGGGGTGACTGCGGGAGGGGCGACCCGGGCGACCGGTGCAGCCGCCACCGCCACTGGCGCTGCGGCCATGCCGCTGCCCTGCGCGGGGCTGCCGGCGCCGTTGTTCACCTCGGTACCGTTACCCGGATCGCGCGGCACCGGCGGTACCGCGGCGGCCGGTCGGAATGCCAGCATGCGCAGCACGGCCATTTCGAAGCCCGCACGCGGGCTCGGGGCCAGGTACAGGTCGCGTCGGCCCCCCAGTGCCATCTGGTACCAAAGCTGCACCACTTCCGGGCGCAGCCGCTGGGCGAAGGCGGCGGCATCGATCCCCTCGCCGTCGGACTGCGCGCCCGGCACCAGCTGCTGCACCTGGATGCGGTGCAGCGCCTCGGCCAGCGCCTCAAGCACGCCGCTCCAATCGGGCGAGAACTCGGCCAGTGCGGCGACCACCTGCAGCAGGCGCACGCCGTCGCCATCGGCCAGGGCGTCCAGCATGGCGGCCACCTGGGTGCGGTCGACCGTGCCCAGCATGGTGCGCACCACGTCTTCCCGCAGCGCGCCGCCCGCGTAGGCAATGGCCTGGTCGAGCAGCGACAGGCCATCGCGCAGGCTGCCGTCGGCGGCCTTGGCCAGCTGCACGATCGCGGTCGGGTCGGACTCGATCTCCTCGGCGGCCAGGATCCGGGTCATCTGGCCCTGGATCTGGTCTTCGTCCAGCCGCTTCAGGTTGAACTGCAGGCAGCGCGACAGCACCGTCACCGGCAGCTTCTGCGGGTCAGTGGTGGCGAGCAGGAACTTCACGTGCTCCGGCGGCTCTTCCAGCGTCTTCAGCAGCGCATTGAACGCCGCCTTGGAGAGCATGTGCACTTCGTCGATCAGGTAGACCTTGTACTTGCCCCGCGAGGGCATGTACTGGGCGTTCTCGATCACCTCGCGGACGTCATCCACGCCGGTGTTGGACGCGGCATCGATCTCGAGCAGGTCGATATAGCGCCCGGCATCGATGTCCAGGCAGGCCGGGCACTGGCCGCACGGGTCGGCGCTGGTGCCCTGCTCGCAGTTCAGCGATTTGGCGAAAATGCGCGCGATGGTGGTCTTGCCCACCCCGCGGGTACCGGTAAACAGGAACGCATGGTGCACCCGGCCGCTGTCCAGCGCATTGCTGAGCGCACGGACCACGTGTTCCTGGCCCACCAGCTCGGCAAAACGCTTCGGACGCCACTTGCGGGCAAGGACGAGATAGGACATCAGGCCACCGTCTTCATCGGGACGTCCATTGTGCCACGCCTGTCCAGCCCCCCTGCCCTCCGTCTCGTGCCGCTTGTGCGATTGCGATTCCCCCGCTAGAATCTGCGCCCCTGCAGCGGGTTATCGCAGCAGGTCCGGAGAGGTGTCCGAGCGGTTGAAGGAGCACGCCTGGAAAGTGTGTAAGCGTCTAAACCGCGCTTCGGGGGTTCGAATCCCCCTCTCTCCGCCACACACATGAAAAGGCCGCCCTTCGGGGCGGCCTTTTTGTTGGCGCGACGCAAGAGAATCCCCTGTAGAACCACCCCATGGGTGGCTTCGGTTACCGGCGCGCAGCCACCCATGGGGTGGCTCTACCCCGCCGGCCTGCCAGCGGGCGACGCAGCTCCCCCTCCCGTCACGGCAGCATGCTCCAGTGCACCTTGCCGCGATGGCCCTTGCGCAGGCACAACGCGCGCGCGGGAAATGCCACGACGGCGCCGGTGTCACCCACGGTCACCTCGCCGGGATACAGGGTCCAGCGCGCGTCCGGCGCCGGTGGCGGAATATCAAAGCGGATCATGATCGCCTGGTTGAGGTCTCCGCCCTGGCGCGGCCCCCAGATGACATCGCTGTTGAGGTCGAGCCGCCGCGCGTCGTACCGGGCCGGGCGGCGCTGCCGGGCGCTCAATGCCGTGGTGAAGCCGCGATACAACGCCGGATCGGCCGCGATGCGCTGGCCGTCTTCCCGCACCAGGTACGCCCCTGCCGAGGAATACCACAGCGGTACCGGTGCTTCGCCCGGGCCCCACACGGTCGGCGCGTAGGGGCCGTGCCGACGCGTGTCGTAGCGCCGCCGCCCTTCATTGCTTGCGCTCACTGCCAGCCACACCACATTGTCCGCCTGACCCGGCGCGGCCTCTATAAGCCAATAGTCCAGCACCAGCACGATGCGGCGTGCCGGCTGCCCTGCCGTCGGCGGCAGCGTCGCCTGTACCGGCGCGCGACCGACCGTGTCGCAGACCACCGCCGTGTCCTTGACCACGTACGTGCACCCCGACACCGACGCCGCCAGCAGCACGCATGCGGCGATCTTCGCTCTGAACATTCCGGCCTCCTGCCTCACCTGTCCGCCCCGATGGTAGCGCGGCGGGTCGGCAGCGGGGTTCCGTGGCACAGTCGCGCTTCCCAGCCACTGCATGCCGTCCCATGTCCACGATCCGCGCCTTCACCGCTGCCGATGCACCCGCCTGCCTGGCCATCTTCGATGGCAACGTGCCGCGCTTCTTCGGCGCGCATGAACGTGCGGACTTTGCCACCTACCTGCAGCAGCCTGCGCGCGCTGCGGACTACCTGGTGATCGAACGCGACGACCGGGTGGTGGCCTGCGGCGGACTGGCGATGGACGACGCGCTGACCGCCGCGTTCTGCTGGGGCATGGTTGACCACACCGTGCACCGGCAGGGGCTGGGCAGCGAACTGGCGCACGCGCGCCTGCAGCAGGCACGCGCACATGGCGCGCGCCGCGTGGTGTTGAGCACCAGCCAGCACACCTGCGATTTCTACGCCGCGCTGGGATTCGGCATCACCCGGATCGTGACCGATGGCCACGGCCCGGGCCTGGACGCGGTGGACATGCAACGCGTGATGCCGCTGGATTAAGCGCCGAAGGACTCAGCTGCTCGACAGCTTCATCAGCACCAGCCCGCTCACGATCAACACGGCTGCGGCGATACGCATCGCACTCACCTGCTCGCCCAGGAACGTGATGCCGATGACGAACGCACCCACCGCGCCAATACCGGTCCAGATCGTGTACGCGGTGCCCAGGGGCAAGGTGCGCATGGCCAGCGACAACAGCCAGAAACTGGCGATCATGGTAACCACGGTGATGATGCTGGGGGTGAGCTTGCTGAAGCCGTCCGACTGCTTCATCGCGAACGCCCAGACGATTTCCAGTACGCCGGCTGCCAACAGATAGATCCAGGCCATGTGGCCCTCCTTAGATAGGGCCAGGCCGTCCTGGTCAGTGTGTCCCGCTGCGGGGGAGGCCGTTCCTCCTGCGGCGATTCTAGCAACGCCGGACCATGGCCGGCACCTGCAGGCCCGGCACTTGTCGCGGGGTTCAGCCCGTGGCTACAACCGATTCAGCTACATGGACGCGCGGCGGGCGTGGCATCCTGACCCGCCCGGACGCAGGAAGCCCCCGCATGACGCTTGATTCGACGCTCGCCGCTTGGCTGGAACAGGCGCTGCAGTCGCCACTGCCCGACGAAGTAGTGGGCCTGTCATTCAACCTCAGCGAAGGCGCGGCGGGCGACGATGCCGGCTTCTGCATCGAACTGGTCGGTACCGACCGTTTCGATGCACAGGATCCTGACTGGGCCTGTGATGAAGTCTGGGCACCGGAGGCCCGCGAAATCGAATTGCCGTATTCGGTGACCGGAAACCACTGGGAAGATTGCCTGGCCGCGCTGCACACCGCGTTGCTCCAGGCCCTGGCCACGCCCCGCTTCGGCCCGCGCCTGAGCGCGCAGGTGCAGGGCATCGGGCTGGGTTTCGTCGATGGTGACCTGCAGCTGCTCTGGCAGCGTGGCGGCTGAGTCGTGCGCCGCTGGCACTGCACGCGGCGCATGCGCTAGAATGCGCGACTGCACTGCGGGGCTGTCCCTGCACTGCACCTCCGGCACCCGCTGATTTCGATCACCCGGTGCTTGGAACGTCTCTATGGTGGCCCCGTCGGCCCCTCGCGACGCTAGGTCGAAAATCCCGCCAGGGCCGGAAGGCAGCAACGGTATCGATCGACGCGGGCGCCGAGGTCAGCCGGCGGGGCCGCCACCTTTTTGGGCCCCTGCCATCGCGGGCGTAGAGCCGACCGTTGGTCGGCTGCCCTCAACGCTCCCCGGATGATTACGTCTGCCGACCAACCGTCGGCTCTACGCCGGGCGTGCCCTGGTGGAACAGCAGGCGCCACCCCGCGTCGTGCAGCCGCCACAGCGAACTGCGCAGCACCGCGCGCTGGCGCACACCGTCAACCACATACCAGCTGCAATAGCGCACCTGCGCCACGGTCGGGGCCAGCACCGCAACGCGGTAGTCGTCCGAGACGATCTCCACCACGGCGCGTTCGGCGGGAATCTCGACCAGTGCGGCGGCGCGCCCGTAACAGCTGCCCGAGCTGCCGATTTCACTGAAATCCGGATCGAGCAGCGCCTCCAGGCGCGCGGCATCGGCACGCACCACCGGGTCATGCAGGGCGCGTTCGAGCGCTTCCAGGTGGGCGGCCAGCGCGGTGCTGTCCGTCACCTGCGCCATGCTCAGGGCGGATCCTGCGTCAGCACGTGCAGGGCGGTCGGCGCGGCCAGCGCCACGCATTCGCCCGGCACCGCCACCCGATGCCCGCGCTGGCGAAGCGCGGCGCCATCGGCCTCGCTGGCGTAGTGGTACAGCATCATCCGCGCCTGCAGCTCACGGCTGTACTCACGTTCCAGGTCATCCACGCCGGTATGCGACGGGTTGCCGTGCAGGCCGCAGTCGTGGGCAATCAGTTCGTTGTCGTCGGCGTAGCGGGCCAGCATTTCCGGAATCGGGCGGGTATCGCCACTCCAGGTCACCGCGCCCTTGAGGCGCAGACCATAGGCGGTTTCCGGCCAGTGGTGGCGCACCGGGAACACTTCCAGGCGCACCCCGTCGTGCCAGAACGCATCGCCCACCACGATCAGCTGGAAGGCGTCCCAGAAGTTGGCGCCGCCCTCGGCCAGCACGTTGGGATAGTCGGCCACGCGCTTGTGCAGCAGCGGCACCACCGTGGCCGGCACGTACACGCGGATGCGCCCGCGACGGTGCGGCGAAAAATACGCATCCACGAACAAGCGCTCGAAACCGGCCACGTGGTCCAGGTGCACATGGGTGACGAACAGTGCCTGCGGCACCTGCCCGTACTGCGCCATGAAAGCGGTGAGGCCTTCGCCACCGCAGTCGATGGTGAGCCACGGCCGGCCGTCACGCTCGATCACCGCCATCGGCGAGCCCAGCTGCACGGCCGACGCGTTGCCGACCCCCATGAAGCGCAGTGCCCAGTCCATCAGTAGCCCCGGTTCCAGGCTAGGTCGTAGGCGCGGCGCAGCCGTGCGTAGTCTTTTTCCACCTCTTCCACGCTGCGCTCGCCGCGCAGCTTGAGCAGCGACCGCAGCAGGCGCTTGAGGTTGCGCTCGCGCCAGCGCGTGGCCGGAATGCGCTGCACGCCGCGGTCGAAGTCGATCAACCAGCCGTGGCCGTTGGCGTCGAACAGGATGTTGTGTGCGTTGAGGTCGGCATGGTCCAGCCCGGCGCGGTGGAAGCGCGCGATCAGCCGGCCGGTTTCTTCCCACGGGGCGCCCCGCCCGGCCACCAGCGCGCGGTCGGCCAGCGAGCGTACGCCCTCCAGCCGCTCCATCAGGATGGCGGCGCGGTAGCGCATGCCCTCGCGCATGTAGAACGCGGCAATGGGACGCGGTACCGGCAGCTTCAGCGCGCGCAGGGCGCGCATCAGGCGGAATTCGGCAAAGCTGCGGGTGCGGTCGGCGCCGCGCCACAGGTAGGCGTCGCGGCTAAGCTTCGCCGCCATGCCGCCGCGCAGGTACTGGCGCAGCACGCATTGGCCGAACGGCGCATCGACGAACCAGGCACCGCCGCGACCGCCATCACCGACCGGCCGCGCCCGCTCGGCCCAGTGGGCCGGCGAGAACAGCTCGATCTCGGCTTGCCGCAGCCGTTCGCGGTCGAACAGAATGGCACCCAGTCCGCGTCCATCACGGCAGGGCGTCAGCGCTTCATTGGCGTCGAATGCGACCATTCCTTCGAGTCTAACAACACCATGGCACCAACGTCCTCTTCCTTGTGTCTTTTGCGTTTGTCCGCCCTGGGCGATGTCACCCACGTGGTGCCGCTGGTGCGGACCCTGCAGCAGGCCAGGCCGGGCACGTCGCTGCACTGGATCATCGACAAGGCCGGGCACAAACTGCTCGACGGCCTGCCCGGCGTGGTCTTCCACCCGTACGACAAGAAGACCGGCCTGGCCGGCATGCGGGCGCTGAAGGCCACCTTCCCGCCCGGCCGTTTCGAGGCGCTGCTGCAGATGCAGGTGGCCTTCCGCGCCAATGTGCTGTCGGCGTTCGTGCCGGCCGTGCGCCGCATCGGCTACGACAAGGCACGCTCGAAGGATCTTCACGGCCTTTTCATCAACGAACGTATTCCCGACCGCCCCGGTATCCACGTACTGGATGCGATCGGCAGCTTCAGCGAGCCGCTGGGCATCGTCCAGCAGCAGGTCAGCTGGGATCTGGCGGTGCCGCCTGCCGCGGTGGAATGGGCGCAGGCGCAGTGGCAGGACGATGGCCGCGCGGTGCTGATGATCTCGCCCTGCTCCAGCCATGTGCGCCGCAACTGGTACGCCGACCGCTACGCCGCGGTGGCCAACCATGCCACCGCGCGCGGCTGGCGGGTGGTGCTGTGCGGGGGGCGCAGCGAACTGGAGCGCGACATGAGCGATGCCATCCTGGCCCAGCTGGATACGCCCGCGCTGGACCTGGTCGGCAAGGACACGCTGAAGCAGCTGCCGGCGCTGCTGGCACGCGCCGCGCTGGTGATGACCCCGGACTCGGGCCCGATGCACATCGCCAACGCGGTGGGCACCAAGGTGCTGGGCCTGCACGCGGCCAGCAACCCGCACCGCAGCGGCCCCTACTCCGACCGACGCTACTGCGTGGACCGCTACGACGATGCCGCGCGTAAGTACCTGGGCAAGCCGGCCAGTGCGCTCAAGTGGGGCACCAAGATCGAATTCGACGACGTGATGCAGTTGATCACCGTCGAAGACGGCATCGCCGCGTTCGAGCGGTATGTCGCCGATCATCGCCCGGCCTGACCGGCGCAATTAACGCTGCGCGGTCAAGCGGAGACGGACATTGCGGGGTTGCCGGCCAGCGGCCGGCACTACCACCTCTGCATGGCAGGCCGATGGAGTTACGCGCCCTTGGGTGCGTAATCCTTGTACGACTTTTCTTCCACGTAGCCCGAGCCGAGCGCCAGGTTGATGGCCTTCTTGATGCGGGCGCGTTCGTCGTTCTGCAGGTACACGCTGCGGGCCAGCGCGACGAAGTCCTCGTTGAAGGCCTGCGCCTTGTCCTGCAGGCGGATGTTGTCCTCGATGTCCCACAGGCGCTCGTTGACCGCCTTCAGGTCGGCACGCAGGCGCGCGATGTCCTTCACTGCGGCCGGGTGCGCCATCCAGGTCTTGTCCAGCGCGCTCAGCTCGGCATGGACGTTGGCCAGCTTGGCCGCATCGTCGATGCGCTCGGATTTGATCTGCAGGATCGAGATCTTGTCCAGCAGCTCGCCAAAGGACACGGGAACAAGGATTTCAGCGGTCATGGGGGCCATCCGTTACGTGAGGCCGCCAGTTTAACGGACCCGGCAGTCAACCCACGTCGAACGGACCGTCTGCGTCGCCCACCAGAACCCCACCCGCCGCGGTCTCCCTTCCCCGCCCTTCCGTCCGCTTCACCCCACACATCCGTTCTGGAGCAACAAGCCCCTCTGTTGAGGGGCTGCCCTGACAGGGGCGGGGAGAGGCAGGCAAAGGGACGGGCCCAGACGCTGCACAGCAGCGTTTGGGGCGACGGCGCGCAGCGCCGTCGCATCCCGCGCCAGACACAAAGAAAAAGGGCCGCCCAACGGGCAGCCCTTTTTCTTTGTGTCTGGCGGAGAGGGGGGGATTCGAACCCCCGAGGCGCTATAAACGCCTGCCTGATTTCGAGTCAGGTACATTCAACCGCTCTGCCACCTCTCCAGATGGTCCCGGCGAACCGGGACGCGAATGATACGGGCAGGACGCGCTGACGACAAGTCATTCCGCACCGGCGAAGTGAATTTCTTCTGTATGGATGCCTTGCCGGATGTCCGGCGGGCCGCGATCATGCCGTTATCCCCCGCAACGTCCCTTTGGCTGCAGCCCACCCATGATCGAATTCGGACATCTCACCCACCCCGGCCTGCGCCGTGACCTCAACGAGGACACCTACTACGGCGATGGCGAACTGGCGTTGTGGCTGGTGGCCGACGGCATGGGCGGGCACGCCTGCGGCGAAGTGGCCAGCGCGCTGGCACGCGAGACCATCGTGCGCGAGATCCGCCACGGCGCGACGCTGGCGCACGCCATCCGGGTGGCCGATGAAGAGATCATCCGCACCTCGCGCCGCCGCAACGACAGCCTGCCGATGGGCACCACCGTGGTGGCCGCGCGGGTCCAGGGCAACCGGTACGAAGTGGCCTGGGTCGGCGACAGCCGCGCCTACCTGTGGCGCGACGGCCAGCTGGCCCAGCTCAGCCAGGACCACAGCGTGGTGCAGGAAATGGTGGCCCAGGGCAACCTGACCGCCGAGCAGGCCCGTGCCCATCCGCACCGCAACGTGGTGACGCAGGCGTTGGGGGTCACCGACCCGGCGCATCTGAACGTGGCCACCACCACCGGCGAACTGCGCCCGGGCATGCAGCTGCTGCTGTGCAGCGACGGGCTGACCGAGGAAGTGGAGGACACCGGCATCGCCCGCACGCTGGCCTTCGATGACGCCAGCGCGCAGGAATGCGTGGACACGCTGGTGGCGGCCGCGCTGGATGGCGGCGGGTCGGACAACATCACCGTGATTCTGGTGCGTTGCCATTGATTGCCCCGGTCACGACCAACGGTCGTGACCTACCGGTTCATCGCATGGGTGCATCACCAACCGGTGGATCACGGCCGTTGGTCGTGATGCCCTCACGCCACCGCCTCTTCCACCTTCGGCCCATCCCAGATGGCATGGCCGGCCTTCTTGCGCAGCTTGGCCAGCCGCGCTTCGTGCGCCTCCAGCTCGGACGCGGTGGCCACCACGCGCGGGCGCGGCAGCAGGCGTGAGGTATCGAACGCCTGGGCATGCGCGGTGCCGCGCTTGCTGTCGTCGGTCGAACCAAAGCCGATTTCCTCCTGGCCCGAGGTCAGCGCGATGTACACATCGCCCAGGATCTGCGCGTCGAGCAGGCCGCCGTGCAGCTGGCGGTGCGCGTTGTCCACGCCCAGCCGCTTGCACAATGCATCCAGCGAGTTGCGCTGGCCGGGGAAGCGCTCGCGCGCCATCTTCAGCGTATCGATCACCGTGCAGCGGTCGGTGATCTTGCCGTACTGATCCCCCAGCAACGACAGCTCGTTGTCGAGGAAGCCGATGTCGAACGCGGCGTTGTGGATGATCAGCTCGGCGCCGTCGATGAAGGCGAGGAACTCCTCGGCGATCTGGGCGAACACCGGCTTGTCGGCCAGGAACTCCAGGGTCAGCCCGGTGACTTCCTGCGCGCCCTGTTCGAATTCGCAGTCCGGCTTGATGTACTGGTGGTAGTTGTTGCCGCTGGGGCGGCGTTCAAGCAGTTCCACACAGCCGATTTCGACGATGCGGTTGCCCTTCCGCCATTCCAGGCCGGTGGTTTCGGTATCAAGAATGATCTGACGCATGGGCTCAGTGTACCGGGCCGGCGGCGCGGATCCGGATCGCGGCGTCGCGTGCCAACTGGTCCACGCGTTCATTGTCGGGGTCGCCGGAATGGCCCTTCACCCAGCGCCAGTCGATGGTATGCATCAGCGTGGCCGCGTGCAGGCGTTCCCACAGCTCGCGGTTCTTGACCGGGTCGCCGCCGGCGGTCTTCCAGTTCTTGCGGATCCAGCCCGGCATCCACTGGGTCAGGCCCTGCCGGACGTACTGCGAGTCGGTGAAGAGGACGATGTTGCACGGCTCGGTCAGCGCTTCCAGCCCGGAGATGGCCGCCATCAGCTCCATCCGATTGTTGGTGGTATGCGCTTCGCCACCGCTCAGTTCACGCTCGTGCGCGTTGTAGCGCAGCAATGCCGCCCAGCCACCGGGCCCGGGATTGCCGAGGCAGGAACCGTCGGTGTGTATTTCGATTGTTTTCATTGCAGTCCAGATCAGGTCGCCACGGTACCGGCCCATCGAGGGACCGGCAGCGGCGTAGGTCCCGGCAGGGCCGGGGTGCGTTTCTCGGCGGTGAACAGGCAGGCCGCGCGCAGGGGCGCGAAGCTGCGCTGGCCCGGGGCGCAGTCACGCCACATCGGCCCCAGGTAGCTCAGCCCATCACAGCTCAGGCCGGCCCGCTCCAGGGTGTGCCGCAGCCGCTGCGGGCTGCGCACCACCAGGCCGTGCTGGCGCCACTGGCGGCGGTAGGGGCTGAACGGGTTGAGCGTGGACAGCCACAACCGGCCACCGGGCATCAGCACCCGCTCGCACTCGCCGATCAACTGCTCGGCATCGCGGGCGGTCACGTGCTGCAACACGATGGCGTTGACGCTCTCGTCCGGCAGCGGCAGCGGCAGGCCACAGCGGGTGTCGCCGGCGAACCCTGCCCCAGCCCGGTGCAGGCGCAGGCCGCGACCGGGAAGGTCCGGCAGGGCCGCCCAGGCGGCCGTGGGGGCGAGCCACAGCCACGGCGTGACCGGGCGCTCGGCCAGCAACGGCATCAGCCGCCGGAATTCCAACTGGCACAGCACATGTGCCGGTTCAGTATCAAACCAGGATGCGACTGACGCTTGACGGGGGCTCGGCGTGGCGGGCATGGTCCAATTCTATGCGACTCACTGCCCTACCCGCATTTGCGGACAACTACATCTGGGCGCTGGTCGCCGATGACGGCCAGGCGGTCGTGGTCGACCCCGGCGACGCCGGCCCGGTTCTGGCTGCCGCAACGCAGCAGGGATGGACCCCCACGGCGATTCTGCTCACCCACCACCACAACGACCATATCGGCGGCGTGGCCGCGCTGCAGGCCCGGTATCCGGGGCTTGCGGTGTATGCACCGGACGATCCGCGCATCCCGATGGCCACCCATCGGGTGGCTGAAGGTGAATGCATTCAGGCAGCGGGCCAAAGGTTCCACGTAGTATCCGTGCCCGGCCACACCCGGTTCCACATCGCGTTTCACACCGCTGAACACCTTTTCAGTGGCGATGCGTTGTTCAGCCTGGGCTGTGGCCGCATGTTCGAAGGTACGCCGTCCCAGCTGCTGGCATCCCTGCACAAGCTGGCGTCCCTGCCCCCGCACCTGCTGTTGTGCTGCGGGCACGAATACACCGTGTCAAATGCCGTCTTCGCGCGGCATGTCGACCCCACCAACGCTGCGTTGCTGCAGCGCCATGAGGAGGCCCTGGCCATGCGCCGCGATGACCGTCCTACGCTGCCCGTGTCACTGGCCAGCGAGCTTCACTGCAATCCGTTCCTGCGTACCGGAACGCCGTCGATCCAGCAGGCCGTCAGTGCCCACCTGGGTCGCCCCGTCACCGATGAAGTCGATGTCGTCGCAGGCTTGCGCGGCTGGAAAGACGGATTCGGTACATGAGCCGGCGATTGTTGCCGCTCGCGCTCGGCCTGGCACTGTCCCTGGCCGGCGGCGCGAGCGCCCAGTCGTTGAGTGCGGGAATGTCGCAGAACGTGGCCGGGCTCTCCCAGCTGCCCCTGGACCCCGCCGCCCTGCCGCCGGTCTCGGTGCGCAACGGGCAGGAGATCTTCGCCAGCTTCCGCGATGGCCTGGCCGAACCCACCTGCAACGCCGAGGCCACCAGCCCACGGTGGCAGAAGCAGTTCGCGCACGCCCCGTCACGGCTGGCCAATACCGATGACGATGCCCTGGTGCTGTTTGGCTACGTGGTCGAAGAACTGCGCCGGTCCAACCTGCCCACCGAGTTCGCGCTGATTCCGTTCGTGGAAAGCGGCTACC
Source organism: Stenotrophomonas sp. 364 (assembly GCF_009832905.1). NCBI lineage: Bacteria > Pseudomonadati > Pseudomonadota > Gammaproteobacteria > Lysobacterales > Lysobacteraceae > Stenotrophomonas > Stenotrophomonas sp. 364. Next base: position 647,251 of record NZ_CP047135.1, on the reverse strand, counting down.
GGCCCAATGCCCGCAATGGCACCGGCCCGGCCGGGCTGTGGCAGTTCATCGCCACCACCGCCAAGAACCACCGCGTCCAGATGACCCCGGGCTACGACGGCCGCCTGTCTGCGGTGGATTCCACCCAGGCCGCGGTGCGCTACCTCAAGACCCTGCACGGTATGTTCGGGGGCGACTGGCGCCTGGCCACCATGGCCTACAACGCCGGCGAGTACCGGGTGCTGCAATCGCTGCGCAAGGCCGGCATGAACGCGCAGAACGCGCGCCCGGCCGAACTGCCGGGGCTGTCGCCGATCACCTATGCCTACGTCGAGAAGCTGCACGCGCTGGCCTGTGTGCTGGAAAACGCCGAAACCAAGCCCGGCGTGATGGCCTCGCTGGACCGCACGGTGCCGGTGCTCAAGGGCCACACCCTGCCGGCGGGCACCAGCGTCCAGCAGTGGGCCGCACAGCGCTCGCTGGACCCGGCGCGGATTGCCCGGCTCAACCCGGCCCTGGCGAGCGGCAAGGGCCGCCCCAGCGGCCAGGTGACGGTACTGGCACCGGCCACGCACGCCCCCGTCGACGCCAGCGCCGCGGTGATGGCTGCCGTGGCCACCGTGGAGTCCCCGGACCGCACCGAGACCGCGCCAGCCGCCACGGCCAGCGCGCCGACCGCGCGCGCGGCCCGGACCGTGGCCAGCAGTGCCGACCGGCCCCGCAACCGCCACCACACCGTGCGTGACGGCGAGTCGCCGTGGACCATTGCGCGCCGGTACGGGATGCCGCTCAAGGCGCTGTTGTCGCTGAACGGGCTCACCGGCAGCAGCGTGCTGAAGCCAGGGGCGGTGTTGCGCGTGGAAGATTGATACGGCGCGCCGCCCCCGGCCGCGCTGATCGGTTCAATGCGGTACCTACGATGCCCGGCGTTGCCGGGCATCGTCGTTTCCGGGGGCCGGCAGACGCTCCCCTTGCGTACCGAGGGGCCGCCATGGGCGGCAGCGCCGGTTGGGGTCATGCCGACATCGCGCCGATCCGGCGTGTCGGCGGTCGGCTGGGGCGCGCCCCTACCGGGATGGCGAGCGTGCGAGCCATCAGGTGCGGCCGACAGGCTGCGTACCGACCTCGGCCTGCCCCACAACGCAGAAGGCCCGGCAATGCCGGGCCTTCTGCTGCCACTGCAACCGGATCGGTTACAGGTTGGCCTCTTCGGTCTGCACCTTGTAGTGCTTGCGCATCGCGTCGATGTAAGCCTTGGCGGCGGCCATGCCATCGATCTGGTTCAGCTGATCGGTGAAGGCCTTCTTCTGCTCCGGCTGGATCTCGGCCAGGTTGCCCGGAGTGACCTTGTTCACCGCGAAGACCAGGTACCGGCCCTGCATGGCGACCTTGCCGTAGCTCGGCTTGCCGTCGGCCGGCAGCGCCGTGCTGAACACCGCACGGTTGATTTCCGGGGTCGGCACCGGCTGGGTACGCGGCAGGCCCGGCAGCGGGGTCACCTGCAGCTTGTCACTGACCGTCAGCGCCTGCAGGGTCTGGCCGGCCTTGAGCTTGGCCAGCACCGCATCGGCGGCCTTCTCCGACGCCGCGCGGACACGCTCGCCACGGATGGCGGCAATCACCTGGTCACGCGCCTTGGCGAGCGGCATCGCCTGCTCCGGGCTGTGCTCGGTGACGCGGATCATCACGTTGTGGTTCGGCGCCAGCTCGATCGGGTCGCTGACCGTGCCGTCCTGGGTAAGCACGTCGGAGAACGCGGCGCGCAGCACGGCCGGGTTGGCGGCGATGCCACTGGCGGTGGTGCGGGTGAACGGCCCCAGGGTCTGGACCGGCAGGCCCATGTCCTTGGCCGGGCCTTCCAGCGAGGTCGGGTTCTTGTACACCAGGTCGACCAGGCGGCCGCTCAGGTCGGTAAACGCACGCTCGTTGTCGGCCTTGAGTGCTTCGGCCGCCAGCTGGTCGCGCACGTCTTCGAACGGACGGCCTTCGCCGCCCTTCTTTTCGCGCAGCAGCAGCACGTGGTAACCGAAGTCGGTCTTGACCGGGCCGGTCACTTCACCGGCCTGCATGTTGAACAGCGCGTCCTCGAACGGCTTCACCATCGCGCCGCGCTCGACCCAGCCCAGATCGCCACCGTGTTCCTTGGAGCCGGGGTCTTCGGAGTTGGCCTTGGCCAGTGCGGCGAAGTCGGCGCCGGGCTTGCGCGCCTCGGCGGCAAGGCGGGTGGCCTTTTCTTCGGCGGCCTTGAGCTTGGCCGGGTCGCTGCCATCGGCGGCGATCAGGATGTGCGAGGCCAGGCGCTGTTCCGGGGTGGCAAACCGCGCCTTCTCCTCTTCATAGCGCTTGCGCAGGGCTGCTTCGTCGGCCGGGGCAGCCGCCGGCAGGTTCGCGCCGTTGATTTCCACGTATTCCAGCGTCACGGTTTCCGGCTGGCGGAAATCCTTGGTGTGGCTGTCGTACCACTGCTTGATCTGCGCGTCGGTCACCTCGGCGGTGTCGGCCGGCAGTTCCGGCAGCGCGGCCAGTTCGACGTCGCGGGTTTCGCCCAGCAGCTTGAGCAGGCGCTCGGCTTCGGCGGCGGTGGCAAACCCGGACACCTGCAGCGCCGACGGAATCACCGACTGCTGGATGCTCTCACGCACCAGGGCCTCGAACTGGGTCGGGGTACGCGGCGGATTGCCACCGGCCAGCGCGAGGCGGTACTGGTTGTCGTTGAACTTGCCGTCCGGGCCGATGAAGGCCGGGATCGCGGCGATGTATTCGCGCACGGCGTTGTCGCCGATCACGATGCCGGACTGTTCGCCGGCCAGGCGCACGACCTGTTCGTCGATCATCTGGTCGAGCACGGCCAGCTTGTTTTCGGTGCTTTCAAATTCGCGCGGGTCGAAGTTCTCGCCCTGCTCCTGGCGCGCCTGCTGGCGGGCCTGCTCGAAACGCACGCGGAAATCCTGCGAGCTGATCTCGTGGTGCTGCCACAGGAAGGACATCGGCCACCACGACGGCGCCGAGCGCCACCAGGTCGGCGGTGCCGCCACCTTGGCCACGTTCTGCGCACCCACGCCACCGAGGTAGCTGGAGTCGATCACGAACAGGAACGGAATCATCAGCAGCCCCAGGATCACGGTAACGATCCAGCCCGAGGTCTTGTCGCGAAGTTTCTGCAGCATGGGAAAAATCATGGCCTGAGTGGCGAGCCGGGCAGTGTAACCCGCTTCCGGCGTGGCTCCAAAACCATCGCAGGCAGGCGCGGCGCGGCCATCGCAACGTCTGCGGGCCGCCCGATGTCGCCATCACATCGATCCCGGCAGGGGCAGCTGACCACGACGCGCTTGACGCTGCCGCGTTAGACAGAACCGGTTCTTCTTTCTTCTGCCAGCGGCGCGGCACGCACGACAGGTGCGGTGGACTTTTCCGGGCGCGGTGGTCGGTGGATCGGGCGCTGGGCCCCCATGCCCTTTCCGGCGAATGTCCTCCGGCGTCGGCCTGCGGTCGCCACCTCCCCCTTTATTTCGCCTCCAAGGGCATGGGGGCCCAGCGCCCGATCCACCAACAGCGCCAGAAAAGCCTGGCTTCCCCCTCCTTACCGCAAGCCGAGCGCCGTAGCGGCCGGTAGGCCCCTTGGGCAAAATAAAGGAGGAGGCCGCCAGGCCGGGGGCATTTGCGCCAGGGGCTTACCGGCCGCTGCGGGGCCCTCACGCTCGCGGCAGTCACGAACGGAGTTGCGCCCCGATCCACAACGTCGCCTGGACAATCAAGACGCACGTGAATGGATGCACGCCCTCTGCTCCGGACCTTGCAACAAGACACTCCCGTTCGTCGGGACAAAAACCAAAAAAAAAGCCCCTGGTTTGCACCAGGGGCTCTTCAAAGATTGGCGGAGCGGACGGGACTCGAACCCGCGACCTCCGGCGTGACAGGCCAGCATTCTAACCAGCTGAACTACCGCTCCGCGCTTGAAACTTTGCAGGCGCTCATTCTATCCGAAGATATTCAGAAAACCTACCCCGAAGACTGCTTTTTTCGAGGATTTTTTAAAACTGGCGGAGCGGACGGGACTTGAACCCGCGACCTCCGGCGTGACAGGCCAGCATTCTAACCAGCTGAACTACCGCTCCATGTTTTAACTTTTTTCAGCCAACCAACGGTCGGCTTTACCGCCTTCACCGCGACCTGCGTCGGCGGAGAAAACAAGGCCCCCGATTGCTCAGGGGCCTTCTTGAAACTGGCGGAGCGGACGGGACTTGAACCCGCGACCTCCGGCGTGACAGGCCAGCATTCTAACCAGCTGAACTACCGCTCCAAATCTCAAACTTCTACTGCGGTGCTGTGGTGGGTGCTGAGGGTTTCGAACCCCCGACCCTCTCCGTGTAAAGGAGACGCTCTACCGCTGAGCTAAGCACCCCAGCAAGCCGCTTAGTTTACGGCATCCTTCAGGGCTTTGCCAGCCTTGAACGACGGATTGTTCGATGCAGCGATCTTGATGGTGTCGCCGGTCTTCGGGTTGCGGCCGGTGCGGGCAGCACGTGCGCGAACCTGGAACGTACCGAAGCCCACCAGCGTCACAGCGTCACCGCCCTTCAGGGCCTTGGTGATGGAAGCGATGACGGCATCGACGGCGCGGTTGGACTCGGCCTTGGTCAGGTCGGCGGCCTCGGCAACGGCGTCGATCAATTCGGTCTTGTTCATTCTGTACAGCTCCTTTGGCGGGGATTCCGCATGTTCGACAGTGAAGCATCCGACCCAGACTGCGGCCGGATGCCAGTGAAGTTCTCGATTCGCCGACATCAGTGCGTACTGACTCGCGAGTGGTGCTTTTATACCAGTGCACCCCTACCCGCGCAAGCTGAAAAGCCAATAACGACGCGGGTTTCGGGCATTTCGACAGCACACGTCAATGCTTGACGCGCGTGGTGGAAGCTGTCTTGCTCTTGCCGCGCACTGTGACGCGCGCCCCATCCTTCTTGGCCTTCTTGGGGGTGAGCGGGGTCTCCAGCGCCAGGTCCAGCACTTCCTCGATCCACTTCACCGGGATGATCTTCAGATCACGGGTGACATTGGCCGGGATGTCCGCCAGGTCCTTGCGGTTCTCCTCGGGGATGATCACCGTGGTGATGCCGCCACGCAGCGCGGCCAGCAGCTTCTCCTTCAACCCGCCGATCGCGGTGACGCGGCCACGCAGGGTGATCTCGCCGGTCATCGCCACTTCGGCGCGGATCGGCACCTTGGTCAGCGTGGACACCAGCGAGGTCACCATCGCGATGCCGGCACTGGGGCCATCCTTCGGGGTGCTGCCGTCGGGCACGTGCACGTGCACGTCGTGCTTCTGCAGGAACTCGTTGTCGATGCCCAGCCGCTCGGCACGCGAACGCACCACCGACAGGGCGGCCGAGGCCGATTCCTTCATCACGTTGCCCAGCTGGCCGGTCAGGATCAGCTGGCCCTTGCCCGGGACCAGGGTCGATTCGATCTGCAGCAGGTCGCCGCCCACTTCGGTCCAGGCCAGACCGGTGACCAGGCCGATCTCGTTCTGTTCTTCGGCGCGGCCGAAATCGACCCGGCGCACGCCCAGGTACTTGTCCAGGTTCTTGCCGGTGACCACCACCAGTGCCTTCTTCTTCGCACCGCCCTTCTTGCCGGCCTTGGCCGGCTTGGGCAGCCCGGCGGGGCCGGCCAGCGCGATTTCCTTGACCACCTTGCGGCAGATCTTGGCCACTTCGCGCTCGAGGTTGCGCACGCCCGATTCGCGCGTGTAGTAACGCACGATGTCCTGGATGGCGTCGGCCTCGATCTCCAGTTCCTCCGGCTTCAGGCCGTTGGCCTTGAGCTGCTTGGGCACCAGGTAGCGCATGGCGATGTTGAGCTTTTCATCCTCGGTATAGCCGGGGATGCGGATCACTTCCATGCGGTCCAGCAGCGGGCCGGGAATGTTGAGCGAGTTGGAGGTCGCCACGAACATCACTTCGGACAGGTCCAGGTCCACTTCCAGGTAGTGGTCGTTGAACGCGTTGTTCTGCTCGGGATCCAGCACTTCCAACAGCGCCGACGACGGATCGCCACGGAAGTCCATCGACATCTTGTCGATCTCGTCCAGCACGAACAGCGCGTTCTTGCTGCCCACCTTGTTGAGGTTCTGCACGATGCGGCCCGGCATGGAGCCGACGTAGGTGCGACGGTGGCCGCGGATTTCGGCCTCGTCGCGCACGCCGCCCAGGCTCATGCGCACGAACTTGCGGTTGGTGGCCTTGGCGATGGACTGGCCGAGCGAGGTCTTGCCCACGCCGGGCGGGCCGACCAGGCACAGGATCGGGCCCTTCATCTGCTTCACGCGCGACTGCACCGCCAGGTACTCCAGGATGCGGTCCTTGACCTTGTCCAGGCCGAAGTGATCGGCATCCAGCGTGTCCTGCGCGGCCTTGAGGTCCTTGCGCACCTTGGTGCGCTTCTTCCACGGCACGCCCAGCAGCCAGTCCAGGTAGTTGCGCACGACCGCAGCTTCGGCCGACATCGGCGACATCTGCTTGAGCTTGTTGAGCTCGGCCTTGGCCTTGGTTTCCACCGGCTTGGGCATGCCCGCCTCGGCGATCTTGCGGGCCAGTTCGTCCAGCTCGCCGGGCGCGTCGTCGAGGTCACCCAGTTCTTTCTGGATGGCCTTCATCTGCTCGTTGAGGTAGTACTCGCGCTGGCTCTTTTCCATCTGCGACTTCACGCGGCCGCGGATGCGCTTTTCCATCTGCTGCACGTCGATTTCGCCGTCGACCAGGCCCACCAGCATTTCCAGCCGGTCACCGATCTGCAGGGTTTCCAGCAGGCGCTGCTTGTCGGCCAGGCGCACGCTGATGTGCGCGGCGATGGTGTCGGCCAGGCGCGCCGGTTCATCGATGCCGGCCAGGGTCTGTAGCAGTTCCGGCGGCAGCTTGCGGTTGGTTTTGACGTACTGCTCGAACAGCGACATCAGCGAGCGGGCGATCGCTTCGATCTCGCGCGGCTCGCGCGACTCGTCCGATTCGATTTCGGTGGCGATGCCCTGCAGCGCGCCGTCGCGCTCGGTGACCTGGGTGACATTGACCCGCGACAGGCCTTCGACCAGCACCTTGATGGTGCCGTCGGGCAGCTTAAGCAGCTGCAGCACCTGGGCCAGCGTGCCGACCTGGTAGAGGTCGGCGGCGGTGGGATCGTCGGTCTCGGCCGACTTCTGCGCCAGCAACAGGATGCGCTTGTCCGCCGCCATCGCCTGTTCCAGCGCGTGCATGGACTTGTCGCGGCCGACAAACAGCGGAATGACCATGTGCGGGAACACCACCACGTCACGCAGCGGCAGTACCGGCAGGTCGAGAGTCTCAATTGGGGAACGGGCCATGTGGGCTCCAGTGGAACAGTGGGGATGGCCTCCGGGCGGCCTCGCCCGGATACAAAAAAAGCCGATGGCCTCGTTATGGGGCCATCGGCTTCTAGATGCAAGCTGTTCTGAAAAACTTCTATCAATTCAATTGCTTGAGCCGATTATTCAGCACCCGCGGCCTTCTGTTCAGGGGCCGGCGGGGTCTGGTAGATCAGGTACGGCTCGGACTTGTGCTCGATCACCGATTCATCCACGACAACCTTGCTGACGTTCTCGGCCGACGGCAGGTCGTACATGGTGTCCAGCAGGACCGATTCGACGATGGTCCGCAGGCCACGGGCACCGGTCTTGCGCTTGAGCGCCTTGCGGGCGATCGCGGCCAGGGCGTCGGGGCGGAACTCCAGCTCGACGTGCTCCATCTCGAACAGCTTCTTGAACTGCTTGGTGATGGCGTTCTTCGGCTCGGTCAGGATCCGCACCAGGGCGGCCTCGTCCAGCTCTTCCAGGGTCGCCACCACCGGCAGGCGGCCGACGAATTCCGGGATCAGGCCGAACTTGATCAGGTCTTCCGGCTCGACTTCGGCCAGCACCTTGCCGATCTCCTGCTTGCGCTCGGCGCTCTTGACCTTGGCGCCAAAGCCGATGCCGCCCGAATCGTTGGAGCGCGCCTGGATCACCTTGTCCAGCCCGGCAAACGCACCGCCGCAGATGAACAGGATGTTCTTGGTGTCCACCTGCAGGAATTCCTGCTGGGGATGCTTGCGCCCGCCCTGCGGCGGCACGCTGGCCACGGTGCCTTCGATCAGCTTCAGCAGGGCCTGCTGGACGCCTTCGCCGGACACGTCACGGGTGATCGACGGGTTCTCGCTCTTGCGCGAGATCTTGTCGATTTCATCGATGTAGACGATGCCCTGCTGTGCCTTCTCGACGTCGTAGTCGCACTTCTGCAGCAGCTTCTGGATGATGTTTTCCACGTCCTCGCCCACGTAACCGGCTTCGGTCAGCGTGGTGGCGTCGGCCATGGTGAACGGCACGTTGAGCAGGCGGGCCAGGGTTTCGGCCAGCAGCGTCTTGCCCGAACCGGTCGGGCCGACCAGCAGGATGTTCGACTTGGCCAGCTCGACCTCGTCGTTCTTCTGCCGGCTCTCGATGCGCTTGTAGTGGTTGTACACAGCCACGGCCAGCGTGCGCTTGGCCCGGTTCTGGCCAATCACGTACTGGTCAAGGACCTCGAGGATCTCGCGCGGCTTGGGCAGCGAACTGCGCGCCGACTGGGCCTTTTCCTCGAGTTCTTCACGGATGATGTCGTTGCACAGCTCCACGCACTCATCGCAGATGAACACGCTCGGGCCCGCAATCAGCTTGCGCACCTCATGCTGGCTCTTTCCGCAGAAAGAGCAGTAGAGGATCTTGCCGGTGTCCGTGGAACGACCTTGGCGGTCTTCGCTCATGCTTCGCTTACCCAGTTACCCCACCCGCTGAACGGGGGTTCGATTCGAGAATAACACAGGGTCGGGAGGACACCAGTCCGCCCGACCCCGCGGAAACAAGCCGGTTTGCCGGCCTGGCTGCAGCATCATGCCGGGGTGATCGACTCTTCCGGACGGCGCTCGAGCACCTGGTCCACCAGCCCGTAGGCCACCGCGTCGGCGGCGCTCTTGAAGTTGTCGCGCTCGGTATCGCGCGCGATGGTCTCCAGCGACTGGCCGGTGTGCTTGGCCAGCACCTCGTTCAGGCGCGAGCGCAGGGTCAGGATTTCACGGGCATGGATGTCGATATCCGTGGCCTGGCCCTGGAAGCCGCCCAGCGGCTGGTGGATCATCACCCGCGAGTTCGGCAGCGCGTAGCGCTTGCCGGCCGCGCCGGATGCCAGCAGCAGCGCGCCCATCGAGGCGGCCTGCCCGACGCAGATGGTGCTCACGTCCGGCTTGATGTACTGCATGGTGTCGTAGATCGCCATGCCGGCGGTGACCACGCCACCGGGCGAGTTGATGTAGATGCTGATGTCCTTTTCCGGGTTGTCCGCTTCCAGGAACAGCAGCTGCGCCACCACCACGTTGGCCATGTGATCGTCGATCGGGCCAACCAGGAAGATCAGGCGCTCTTTCAACAGGCGCGAATAGATGTCATAGGCGCGCTCGCCGCGGCTGGTCTGTTCGACCACCATCGGAACCATGTTCAGGGCTGTGGTTCGGTTGTCCATTAGTGAGGCACCTATTTTGGGGGGAACAACCCCGCGCCGGAGCGCGGGGCGTAAAACGCGGCCGCTTACTGGCGGATCGCGTCCTGGAACGACAGCTTCTCTTCGGTGTGCTGGGCGCGCTCGGCGATCCAGTCGATCACCTGCTCTTCCATCACACGATTCTGCAGCCCACTCATCAGCTGGGGGTCATTGCGGTACATCTCAATGACCTGCTCCGGCTCTTCGTAGGTCGAGGCGATCAGGCGCATGGTTTCATTCAGGCGCTTGGGGTCCAGCCGCAGGTCGTTCTTGCGGGCCACTTCGCCCACCAGCAGGCCGACCAGCACGCGCTTGGCGGCGGCGTCCTTGAAGCCCTCATGGGCATCGGCCGGGATTTCGCCCGGGTTGCGGCCGCTGCGGCGGATCTGCTCGATCTGCTGGCCCAGCATGGCACGGGCTTCGTTCTCGACCAGGCGCGGCGGCATTTCGACCGACGCGTAAGCGGCGATCAGCTGCTCGCCCACTTCGCGGCGCAGGCGGTTCATCAGAGCACCCTTCAGTTCGCGCTCCAGGTTGGCGCGGATGTCCTTGCGGAACTGCTCCTCGTCGCCGCCCTTCACGCCGAAGCTCTTGATGAAGTCTTCATCCACGTCCGGCAGCACCGGCGCGGAGACGTCCACGGCCTTGACGGTGACCTTCACCTGCTTGCCCGCCAGGGCCGGCACGCGCCAGTCAGCCGGGAATTCGACGTCCAGGGTCTTTTCTTCACCCTTGGTCATGCCAATCATGCCCTGCTCGATCTGCTCGAACATCATGCCCTGACCCACGATGACGCTGCCCTTTTCGCTGCCTTCGGCCGGCAGGCGCTCATCGCCGGCCTGGGAGAAGGTTTCCAGCGCGACCAGGTCGCCTTCCTGCGCGCCACGGGTGACCGGGCTCCAGCTGCGGCGCTGTTCGCGCAGGTTGGTGATCATCTGGTCGATGTCGGCATCGCTGATCTCGGCGCTGTGGCGCACCACGGTCAGCTTGCTGACGTCCACGTCGCCGAAGTCCGGAATCAGCTCGACGGTGGCCACGAAGGAGAATTCGCCTTCCTCGCCCTTGTCGATGCGCGGGGTGCCGGCGATGCGCAGCTCGTGCTCACGCAGGGCGGCATCGAAGGTCTCGCGCAGCAGGCCGTCGACGGCTTCGCTGCGGACCTGCTGGCCGAAACGCTGTTCGATCACCTTGGCCGGGATCTTGCCCGGGCGGAAGCCCTTGATCCGCGCGGTGCGGGCGATTTCGCCCAGACGGCCACTGATGTGGGTCTGCAGGCGGTCTTCCGGCAGCGAGAAGGTCAGGCGGCGTTCCAGATTGCCAGTGGATTCGATCGAAGCTTGCATGTTGACTCCTGCCACCGGCGGCAACGCCCCCGGCACGATGTGATGGATGGAACGGGTTTAGAACGCGGGGTCGTTGACGCGCATGCCCGCCGCAGCCCTGTAGTTTCGCCGATAACGGCCAGCGCCGCCAGCGCGGGCCGGGCGCGGCCCTGAAGGCGCACCAGGGCAGCATGCCGCCGTCTCCCGGGATCCGGGACGTGCCCATCGTCATGGTGCCGGCCAGCGCCGGGAATGGGATGGTGCGAAAGGGGGGACTCGAACCCCCACGCCTTGCGGCACTGGAACCTAAATCCAGGGCGTCTACCAATTCCGCCACTTTCGCGAGCAGATGCTCAGCCCGCCATTGTTGCAGGGCTGGAGGCAAAGAAAAAGCGCTGTTGGCGCCACCGACAGGCAGCGCGCTCCGCATTCAGACATCTGGCCGACCCACCACCGGCGCGGGCGCGGCGGGCATCGCCGCCAGCAGCCGCTGCGCCAGCGCGCGATAGATCGGCTGGTGGCAGACCAGCGAGGACACCGCGCGCGCCAGCAGCACCGCCGCCAGGATCGGCAGCAGCATGTCCGTGTTGTCGGTCAGCTCCATGGAGATGACCGCCGAGGTCAAGGGCGCCTGGGTGACCCCGGTGAGGTAGGCACACATGCCCAGCAGCACCACCGCCGACGGGTCCACCCCCGGCAGCAGTGCGGCCAGGTTGTGGCCGATGCCGGCCCCGACCGCCAGCGCGGGCGAGAACAGCCCGCCCGGGATGCCCGCGATGTAGGACACCAGGTTGGCAGCCAGCTTCATCAGCCCGAATTCGTGCCCGACCAGCGCCTGCCCCTGCACCAGCCCGCGGGCCTGCTCGTAACCGGTGCCGAACGCGCCCGCGCCGAACACCAGTCCCAGCAGCGCCAGCAGCAGCCCGCACGCGGCGGCGAACAGCACCGGCCGCGACGCCCGCGCGCGCCCCAGCCAGCGCGGGCGACCGTCCATGGCGGCCAGCACCACGCGGCTGAACAGGCCCCCGGCCAGACCGCCGACCACCCCGCACAACAGCACCGCCAGCCAGCCCATGCCGAGCGGCAATGCGACATCGACCCGGCCGAAGTAGGTGTAATTGCCCAGCAACCCCAACGAAACCACGCCGCCCACGATCACCGCGGTCAGCAGTGCACCCGAGAAACGGTGCTCCAGCCGCCCGGACAGCTCCTCGATGGCGAACACCACCCCGGCCAACGGGGTGTTGAACGCCGCCGCGATGCCCGCCGCACCACCGGCCAACAGGAAGTGGCCGGCGTGGCGCGGGTCGCGGAAGCCCAGCGCACGCCCGATCACGTACATCAGGCTGGCCCCGACATGCACGGTGGGGCCTTCGCGCCCGACCGACGCCCCGCCCAGCAAGGCCAGCACCGTGAGCCCCAGCTTGCCGACAGACACCGGCAGCGACAGGTTGCGCTGGCGGAAGTCGGCATCGGGCTTGTCCAACGCGGCGATCACCTGCGGAATGCCGCTGCCGCGGGTGGGCTTGAGCGCACCATGGGTGAGCCAGGCCAACAGGCCGAACACGGCCGGGGTGAGCAGCAGCGGCCACCACGGCGAGGCATCGTAGATGCGCCGGAACAGCGCGAATGCCGCGTCGCTGGCCTTGGCGAACAGGATGGCGGCCAGCGCCACCGCCACTGCCCCGCCCCACAGCGCCAAGCGCTCGAACCATTGCTGCCGCGAGCCGAGCCAGCGCGTGCGCGACGAAGGCGACGGGGTATCCATGCCCATAGTGTTCCACCGGACCGATCCACGCGATGTGCAGTGACTGGCGGCAGCGGCGGCCGAATCAGTCGGTTGGCACGGCCTGGGCGGGCAGGAATTCACCCTCGGCCAGGTCGGTACGCAGCACGGTCTGCGCGTAAGGATGGGCCGGCACGTCTGCGAGCGGGATGGCAGGCACGAACGTGCCCGGCGCCATGTCATGGCGAACCACCGTGGTGGCGTACTGCGCCTGTACCGTCGGCGGTACGGCCTGCGGCGGCGCGTCGGCCGCCAGCGCGGTACCGGCAAAGGCGGCCAGCATGAGTCCGGCGAAGGTGGGAAGCGTCATCGTTGCTGCCTCGAACAGGCGCCGTTGGCGCGGTACGTCGAGTGAAACGCGGTTGCCAGGCACAGACCGTGCGCGACGTTGCAGGTTGGGAAAACCCCGTGACGTGTTCGGCGCGGCGGGCGGCGGGAGGTCATGGCAGCGACGTGCGCAATGAGATCCTCGCGCGCTGGACCGTTGCACAGCGTGGCTCGGCACTACCGGGTTGCGTCGCACGCGAACGCCGGGCAAGAAAAAAGCCACCTGGATGACCAGATGGCTTTCGTCTTGGTGGGCTGTCAAGGATTCGAACCTTGGACCTATTGATTAAGAGTCAACTGCTCTACCAACTGAGCTAACAGCCCGAAAATCGGGAGGCGAATTATGCTGGATTTCCCGACGGGGATGCAAGCACTTTTTCTAAACGGGTGAGAAACAGCACCCCGATGGTAGAGCCGGGCCCTGCCCGGCTGGCGGAGTCGCGATGCTGCTCGGCCTTACGTGGTTGCCGAGCGTAGCTCGGCACTACGGGCGCTTGCGGAATCGCTGGCAAGAAAAAAGGCACCTGGATGACCAGGTGGCTTCTGTCTTGGCGGGGTAGCTGCCGCGCAATCGCGCCGCAGCCCCACGCCTTGCTACGCAAGACGCGAGCCCCTCTCATCAACACCCACATCCCCGCGGCTTCGCCGCGCCCCCTTGATTCAAGGGGGCTCCTCTCCAGTCGGCATTCCGGGTCGGCATTCCGGGAACGCCAGACAAGAAAAAAGCCACCTGGATGACCAGGTGGCTTCTGTCTTGGTGGGGTAGCTGCCGCGCAATCGCGCCGCAGCCCCACGCCTTGCTGCGCAAGACGCGGGCCCCTCTCATCAGCACCCACATCCCCGCGGCTTCGCCGCGCCCCCTTGACTCAAGGGGGCTACTCTCCAGTCAGCATTCCGGGAACGCCAGACAAGAAAAAAGCCACCTGGATGACCAGGTGGCTTCTGTCTTGGTGGGCTGTCAAGGATTCGAACCTTGGACCTATTGATTAAGAGTCAACTGCTCTACCAACTGAGCTAACAGCCCTGAAAACTGAGACGCACAGTGTAACGCGTGTGTCGTCTTTTGCAACCCTGATTCACTTTCGGCGAACCAGTTTCAAATCAGTGGGGTGGCTGAGGGGACTCGAACCCCCGACCTCCGGAATCACAATCCGGAACTCTAACCAACTGAGCTACAGCCACCACTGAAACCTTTGCTTCCTGACGCATGCACCTGATGGTGCGCCCGACAGGAATCGAACCTGTAACCGCCGGCTTAGAAGGCCGGTGCTCTATCCAGTTGAGCTACGGGCGCCCTGGCTGGATTATCGCATTTCAATCCTGTTTTGAGCAGGCTTGGTCGGGGTAGAGGGATTCGAACCCCCGACATCCTGCTCCCAAAGCAGGCGCGCTACCAGACTGCGCTATACCCCGGCGGTTGATCCCTCCGAGGTTCCCCCCGAAAGAGTCGGCTATTGTGGGAATGCGCGCGGGATCTGTCAACGCTTTTTTCACGTTGTCGTGCATGTCCCGATCCGGCAACGGCGTATCGGCTATTCTCGGCACAGCGGCCGGATGGTCGGCACCCTACCCTTCAAGGAGATTGGCAATGCGCAGCGGCAACCCCGCACTTTCCGAATCGACGTTCCTCGACCTGGCCAGCGGCTCGGTGGTGACCTCGCCCGACCAGGTGATGACCATCAATGGCACCGTCAACAAGACCGGCGTGCTGCTGCTGCTGACCGTGCTGACCGCAGCGTTCGCGTGGAGCCAGGCCATTGATGCGTCCGGCCTGCCCACCTCCAGCGCGATGCTGTACGCGATGGGCGGCGCGATCGGCGGCCTGGTGCTGGCGCTGGTGACGGTGTTCAAGAAGGAATGGTCGCCGGTGACCGCGCCGATGTACGCGCTGGTCGAAGGCCTGTTCCTGGGCTCGATTTCGGCCCTGTTCAACGCCAAGTTCCCGGGCATCGTGATGCAGGCGGTGATGCTCACCTTCGGCACGCTGTTTGTGATGCTGGCTGCGTACCGCAGCGGGCTGATCAAGGTCACCGAGAACTTCAAGCTCGGCGTGGTCGCCGCCACCGGCGGCATCGCGCTGCTGTACCTGGCCTCGTTCGTGCTCGGTTTCTTCAACATCAACATCCCGATGATCCATGAAGGCGGCTGGCTCGGTATCGCCTTCAGCCTGTTCGTGGTGGTGGTGGCCGCGCTGAACCTGGTGCTGGATTTCGACTTCATCGAAACCGGTGCCGAAGCTCGCGCACCGAAGTACATGGAGTGGTACGGCGCGTTCGGCCTGATGGTGACGCTGGTGTGGCTGTACGTAGAATTCCTGCGCCTGCTGTCGAAGATCCAGCAGCGCTGAGCCCGATCAAGCCGTAAGCGACAAGCCGCGATCCGCGAGGGTCGCGGCTTTTTCGTGGGTCGCACCTGTCCGGCTGACGGATAATCGGGGGCAACATCCAGTCAAGCACGCTTGACTCCACGGAACCCCCACCCCATGCCCGACACCTTCCACAGCTACCGCCCCGCCGATGGCCACCGGCTGCCACACGACCCCTTCAACGCCATCATCGGCCCGCGCCCGATCGGCTGGATCTCCAGCTGCACCGCCGACGGCGCCCTGAACCTGGCGCCCTACAGCTTCTTCAACGCCTTCAACTACACCCCGCCGATCATCGGCTTCTCCAGCCAGGGGCGGAAAGACTCGCTGCACAACATCGAGGCCACCGGCGAGTTCGTCTGGAACCTGGCCACCTTCGATCTGGCCGAGGCGATGAACGAAAGCTGCCGTGCGGTCGCGCCGGAGGTCGATGAGTTCAGCCTGGCTGGGCTGACCCCGCTGGCCTCCACCCAGGTGCGCCCGCCGCGCGTGGCGCAGAGCCCGGTCAGCATGGAATGCCGCTGCACCCAGATCGTGCGCCTGCGCGATGCCGCCGGCCAGGACACCAACGGCTGGCTGGTGCTGGGCGAGGTGGTGGCGGTGCATATCGATGCGCGTCTGCTGGTCGATGGCATTTACGACACGGCCGCCGCCGATCCGATCCTGCGCGGTGGCGGCCCGGCTGATTACTTCCGGGTCAGCGCCGAACAGCGCTTCCGCATGTTCCGTCCGGCCTGAGCCTCAACGCGACAACAGCACCGGCAGTGCCGAGCACAGCAGGGCGATGCCGGACGCGGTCAGCAGGCCCAGTACGATCTGCCGGAAGCGCGCTTCACTGATGCCGATGTACAGGCGCGCGCCCAGCAGGGTCGGCACCAGCATGGCCGGTGCCACGATGGCGAAGTACGGCAGCATCTGCCGGGTGATCATGCCGTTGCCGACATAGGTGGCCATGGTCACCGCCAGCATGGCCAGGTTGAAGTTCTGGATGACCGCACGCTGCTCCTCCTTGGCGAAGCCGCGCAGCGTGCTCCACAGCGTCGGCACCGGCCCGGCGAAGCCGCCAATGCCGCTGAGCACGCCGCCGGCCATGCCGGCCACGGCGTCGCCGATGCGGCCCCCCACCTTGATCGGCGGCAGCCTGCGCACCCTCAGCATCACCGGGCACCACACCGCCAGAAACCCGCCCAGCAAGGCCTTGAACCAGGCCATGTCCAGCTGCGGCAGCACCAGCACGCCCAGCGGAATACCGGCCAGCCCACCCAGCACGAACGGCAGTAACAGGCGCAGGTTGAAGCCGCGGCGCACGGTGAACACCGCCAGCAGCTGGCCGGTCAGCGCGCCGAACACCGACAGCGCAGCGGCCAGCTGCGGATCCAGCCCCCAGGCCCAGAAGGACATCGCCACCATGCCGAAGGCGAACCCGGACAGGCCCTGCACGAAGCCGGCGACGATCGCACCGACCGCCACCAGCAGATAGACCGGATCCATCACGCTCCTTGTTGCCGTGGCGTGGCTAGCCTGCCCCGCCCGTCCACCCAGCGTAGTGCGTGGCCAGGTGATCGACCAGCGCGCGCACTTTCGGCGCCAGGGCACGCGCGTGCGGATACAGCGCGAAGTAACGGCGCTGGCCGGCATTCCAGGCCGGCAGCACGCGGATCAGGCGACCGCTTCGCAGATCCTCCTGCACGGTCAACGCAGTGAACAGACTGATGCCCATGCCCGCCATTACCGCCGCATGCAGCGCGGGCGTGGCATCCACGCGCAGGCGCTGGCCGGCCTCGATGCTGGCGGTGGCGCCACGCGGCCCCTGCAGCTGCCACGGCGCACCGGCCCCGGTCGGGCTGAAGCCCAGCAGCGTGTGCTGCTGCAGGTCGGTGGCCTGACGCGGCAGGCCGTGCCGGGCCAGGTACGCGGGGGCGGCCACGAGGATGCGCGGGCAGCTGGCCAGCTCGCGCGCCACCAGCTGGCTGTCCGGCAGGGACGGCGCGATGCGCAGGGCCAGATCGAAGCCACCGCCGACGACATCGACCAGCTGATCGTCGGCCGACAGGTCCAGCGAGACCTGCGGGTAGCGGGCGAGGAAACCGGGCAGCCAATGCGGCAGCTCCTGGCTGGCCACGACCTGCGGCACACTGATGCGCAGGCGCCCGCTGTGCTCGGCCTGGCCGGCGCGTGCGCGGTCATCGGCGGCCTCCAGGCGATCCAGCAGGGCCACGGCCTCGCGGTAATAATCGCGCCCGGCCTCGGTCAGCGACAGGCGCCGGCTGTTGCGGTCGAGCAGGCGCACCTGCAGGTGTTCTTCCAGTTGCCGCAGCTGCCGCGACATCGCCGAATGGGTGGTGCCCAGGCGCTCGGCGGCGGCGGTGAAACTGCCCGCTTCGACGATGGCGCGCAGCGCGCGCAGGGCGGCGAAGTGATCCATCGAAGGCAGCTCCCGGAAGCGGAGCCCGCGATCTGCGGGCCCCGCCAGCTTATCAAGCGCCGTCGCCGGCCTTGCGCACCGGCAGCGCCAGCATCGCCTCGGTACTGATCACTTCACCGAAGGCATCTTCGACCTGCGCCAGCGAGGCTTCGTGCAGCGCGCGGTGACCGATGCGCTGGCCGCCGGCCAGGTCCAGGTCGCGGCTGGCGGTGGCATTACCGGCCACGATCACGCGGTAGCCGCGTGGTGCGGCGGCCGCATCGCGGGCAGCACCGACCACGCAGGCATGGGTCTGCAGGCCGGTAACCAGCAGGGTGTCGATGCCAGCATCCTTCAACACCTTGTCCAGCACCGCAGCCGAAGCACCGGCGAACACGCTGACGTTGTCCTTCTGCACCACGGTCTCGCCCTGGCGCGGCTGCAGGTCGCGATGGAAGGCGGCATTGGCGCTGCCCTGCGCGAACAGCGGCGCGCCGGCCGGCAGCACATGCTGCACGTGGATCACCCGGATGCCATGGGCATCGGCGAACTGCACCACGCGCTGGGCCTGGCGCAGCGCGGCCAGACCATCGGGAATGACCATGCGGCCACCGGCGAAGGCCGGCGCGGCGCTGGCGTCGAAGTACTCGTTCTGGAAATCGATGACCAGCACGGCGGTTTTCGCGGCATCCAGCGCGGTGACCGACGGTGCACCGGCCATGTGGCGGATGGTGGGATGGGCCGGCTCGGCGGCGGCCATGCCGATCAGGCTGGCCAGGCCGAAGGCGGAAAGGTCCATGGGGCGACTCCTGTGCGGTGGGAAGTGGGCACAGGATGCGGAGCGGATGGCGCACGAACCAGCCGTGCAACAACACATGATCTGTGCAAAAAACGCACTGTAGGGTCGAGCCATGCTCGACTGGCCTTGCGTAGTCGAGCATGGCTCGACGCTACGAGGGCAGCTTGACCCCATTGAGCCGCACGATCATCGCGTGGTCGCGCCCCAGAACCACTTCGGCGGTATTGCTTCCCGCGCGCACGGCATGTGCGAGGCCCGCCGGATACTTCACCGGCACGCCAGCCAGCGTCTGCACATACTGGGCCGGAGGAGACCTGCCCCTGACAACGAACGCCGCGCAGCTGCCTTCGAGCAGATACACCGGCAACCCCGCCGGAAACTCGATCAACTGCAGGAGGCGCGCCTCGCTCTCGCGCAGGCTGCGGAGAGGCACCCCATGCCTGCGCAGGTGGCGCAGCGCACGCTGGGCGCGGGACCACGGCCAGTACAAGGTGGCGTAGATCGCCACGCCGATGGCATAGACGGCAACGGCCGCCACGACCCACACGGCTGCCTCAGGCATCTGGAAACATCCTGTCGGTGAAAACCCGCGGTTGAAAACGCAGACGGGCCGTACAAGGACGGCCCGTCTTCAACGCTGTGCCTCCCCGGCTGAACATCGCCCGAGGCGATCTCCAGCGGGAACGCCGGCCGCTTACAGGCGGCTGGCGATGGCCTGGGCGAAGCCCATGGTGTTGCCGGTGCCGCCGAGGTCGCCGGTCAGCGAGTCCTTGGCTTCCAGCGTGGCCACGATGGCCTTGCGCAGGCGCTCGGCGTTGTCGGTCTGGCCGACGTGGTCCAGCATCTGCGCGGCGGCCAGCAGCAGCGCGCACGGATTGGCCTTGCCCTGCCCGGCGATGTCCGGCGCGGTGCCGTGCACGGCTTCGAAGATGGCCGCGTTCTCACCGATGTTGGCACCCGGGGCCAGGCCCAGGCCGCCGACCAGACCAGCACACAGGTCGGAGATGATGTCGCCGAACAGGTTGGTGGTCACGATCACATCGAACTGTTCCGGACGCATCACCAGCTGCATGCAGCAGTTGTCGACGATCATTTCCTGGAACTCGATGTCCGGGTACTTGGCTGCCACTTCACGCGCCACGGCCAGGAACAGGCCCGAGGTCGACTTGATGATGTTGGCCTTGTGCACGGCGGTGACCTTCTTGCGGCCGGTGCTGCGGGCCAGCTCGAAGGCGTAGCGCACGATGCGCTCGGAGCCCTTGCGGGTGATGCGGGTGCCGGAGAAGGCGGTCTCGCCATCGGCCGACACTTCCTGGCCTTCGGCCAGGTAGGCGCCTTCGGTGTTCTCACGCACGGTGATCAGGTCCACGCCATCGCCGAAGCGCGACTTGGTGTTCGGGAACGACACCGCCGGACGCACGTTGGCATACAGGTCGAAGTGACGGCGCAGGCTGACGTTGATCGAGGTGAAGCCGCCACCGACCGGAGTGGTCAGCGGGCTCTTCAGGGCGATCTTGTTGCGTGCGATCGATTCCAGCGTGGAAGCGGGCATCAGGTCGCCGTGCTTTTCCAGCGCGACCAGGCCGGCGTCGGCGTCTTCGTATTCAAAGCCGGTATCCAGCTTGCCGAGCACGAACAGGGTAGCGTCCATGATCTCCGGGCCGATGCCGTCACCGCGGATGACCGTGATTTTCTGCGTCATTGATGTGTATTCCGAACCGAGGGGGAGCGCCGTCCGTCAGCTACGCGGAGCACGGGCGCAAGGGAAGTTTCATCGGCAATTATGCCTGACCCGCCCAACGGACCCAAATCCGCCATTGGTGGTAGGCAGCCACCGACCGTTGGTCGGTGGTCACGTACGGTCGAACATGAACGGATACCCGCCGGCGCGTCGCCGGCGTCATCAGGGGCGGGGCCGCACCGCGGCCCCGCCCTCAATGCTCGTGAACCGCCGGCGCGGCGGCACCACCTTCAAGCTGGTCCAGGAAATCGACCGCGCGGCGCAGGTGCGGAATCACGATGGAACCGCCGACCACCAGGCCGACCGAGAAGGTCTCGAAGAATTCCTCGCGGGTTACCCCGGCGTCCTTGCACTGGGCCACGTGGTAGCTGATGCAGTCATCGCAACGCAGCACCATCGAGGCGACCAGGCCCAGCAGCTCCTTGGTCTTCACATCGAGGGCACCGGCCTGGTAGGTCTGGGTGTCCAGCGCGAAGAAGCGCCGCACCACCTGGTTGGGCTCGCCCAGGATGCGCTGGTTCATGCGCTGGCGGAACTCGGTGAACTCGGCGATGCGGTCCTTGCTGCCGTCGTCGGCCGCGCTCACGCCTGGCCCTCGCCGGCCAGCAGCGGTTCCAGCTTGCCGGCCCGGTGCAGGGCCATCATGTCGTCGTAGCCGCCCACGTGGACCTCGCCGACGAAGATCTGCGGCACGCTGGTGCGGCGGGTCTTGGCCATCATCTTGTCGCGCTCGACCGGGTCCAGGTCGATCCGCACTTCGGTCCAGTCGCGCCCCTTGCTCTTCAGGAAGTTCTTGGCGGCCACGCAGTACGGGCAGACGGCGGTGGAATAGATGGTGATGGCGGGGGCCCCACCCGGGTTGGACGCAACATCTTGGCTCACGGGAAACTCCACGGACAAACGAGTGTCTGTATATGGTAGCTGGCCGCTGGTTTTTCCACGTCATGACCGCAACACTGTGGATTAACCGCAGATTGGCATGAAGCCTGTCACGCTGCCGCCTGGTCCCCCGCCCCGCCCCGCCTGTCCTGGAGCTTCGATTGCGCCCTCTGCTGCTCTCCGCCGCGCTCACCCTCGCCCTGGCCACCCCGCTGGCCTCGGCCCAGGACGCCAAGCTGCCGGACATCGGGTCGTCGGCCGGTGAGCTGCTGACCCCGGCCCGCCAGGCCGAATACGGCGGCATGATGCTGCGCGAACTGCGCAACTACGGGTTCCTGCTGGACGACCCGCTGGTGGACGACTGGCTGCAGAACATCGGCACCCGGCTGGGCTCCAACAGCGCCCAGCCGCGCCAGTCCTACACGTTCTTCATGCTCAAGGACCGCCAGATCAATGCCTTCGCCACGCTGGGGGGCTACGTGGGGGTGAATGCGGGCCTGGTGCTGACCGCCGAACGCGAGGACGAGGTGGCCGCCGTGCTGTCCCACGAAATCGCCCACGTCACCCAGCAGCATGTGCTGCGCGGGGTGGAACGCGCCCAGCGCGACCAGATCCCGATCCTGCTGGGCATGCTGGCCGCGGTGGTAGCCGCGCAGCAGGCCGGGGGCAGCTCCTCCGGCGATGCGACGATGGCCGCGATCACCTCGGGCATGGGCTTGATGCAGCAGCGCCAGATCAACTACACCCGCAGCAACGAATCCGAAGCCGACCGCCTGGGCATCCGCACGCTGGCCCGCAGCGGCTACGACGTGGATGCCATGGCCGGCTTCTTCGAACGCATGTCCGCCTCGATGCGCGGCAACGCCGGCGGCTACTCGGTGCCCGACTTCCTGCAGACCCACCCGGTCAACACCACCCGCATCAGCGAGGCCAAGGCCCGCGCCGAGCAGATGAAGAAGGACACCGTGCTGCTGACCACCGAGGTTCCCGGCGGGGTCCGCCAGGAACGGGTGAACCCGGCCGACCCGGCGCTGTCCGACCCGATCGTGCGGCGCGGCAACCCGCTGCTGCCGGCCTCGATGCAGCTGTCGGTGAACGCCCTCAGCCGCGGGGCCAGCGGCCAGTTCGAGTGGGCGCGCGAACGCCTGCGCGTACTCAGCGCCGATACCCCGGGCGACGTGGTGCGCGAGTACGAAAACCTGCAGCGCGCGCAGAAGAACGGCCTCAGCCCGGCACAGCGCTACGGCCTGGCCCTGGCGCGGCTGCGCAACAGCGGCGCCGCCCAGGCCCGTACCGACCTGGCCGCGCTGCTCGGCGACCATCCCGATAACCTGTGGGTCGCGGTGGCGCTGGGCCAGGCCGAATCACGCGCGGGCCAGCCCGCCCAGGCCAATGCCCGCTTCGAGACGCTGCTGCGCCAGCACCCGGGCAGCCGCCCGGTGGCACTGACCTACGCCGAGACCCTCAACGAGCAGGGCGGCCGCGAGGCCGGCCAGCGCGCCCAGGCGATGCTGCGCCCGCTGCTGTCGCAAAGCGGCAATGATCCGGTGTTCCAGCTGCGGTACGCCCGGGCCAGCGAACTGGCCGGCGATACGGTGCGCGCCAGCGAGGCCTACGCCGAGGCGGCCTACCTGAACGGCAGGCCGGAGCAGGCCCTGATCCAGCTGCAGGCCCTGAAGAAGCAGCCCGGCCTGGACTACGTGGGCCGCGCCCGGGTGGATGCACGCATCGAGAGCATCACCCCGACCGTGCTCGAAATGCGCCGCCAGGGCGTCCGCGATCCGGAACTGGAACGGCGCTGAGCCGGTGACCGGGCTCCCGACAGATGACCGGGGCATGGCAATCGGCATCGATGGCCGCCCGGGTCGTCACAAACATGTCATGAAACCGTAGTCTACTGGGCTCAATCCCGGTCTGATAAGCAATACGGTGCGCACGTGCAGAAACGCATTCTGATCGTCGATGACGAACCCGCGATCCGCGAAATGGTCGCCTTCGCCCTCCGCAAGGGCGACTACGACCCCATCCATGCCGGTGATGCGCGCGAAGCGCAGACGGCGATCGCTGATCGCGTCCCCGACCTGATCCTGCTGGACTGGATGCTTCCGGGCACCAGTGGGCTGGACCTGGCCCGTCGCTGGCGCAAGGAGGCCCTCACCCGCGAGGTGCCGATCATCATGCTGACTGCCCGCGGCGAAGAGAACGACCGCGTCGGCGGCCTGGAAGCCGGTGTCGACGATTACGTGGTCAAGCCGTTCTCGGCCCGCGAACTGCTGGCCCGGATCCGCGCGGTGATGCGCCGCGCCCGCGACGATGACGAGGACGGCAGCGTGGCGGTCGGTTCGATCCGCATCGACGGTGCCGCCCACCGCGTGTTCGCCGGCGACCAGCCGGTGCCGATCGGCCCCACCGAATACCGCCTGCTGCATTTCTTCATGACCCACCCCGAGCGCGTCTACACCCGCGCCCAGTTGCTGGACCATGTATGGGGCGGCAGCGTGTACGTGGAGGAGCGCACGATCGACGTGCACATCCGCCGGCTGCGCAAGACGCTGGAACCGTTCGCGGCGGAAAACATGGTGCAGACCGTGCGCGGCGCTGGCTACCGCTTCTCTACCTCGACCTGATCTCTGCCTGCCTTCTGCTACGCTCGGGTTGCTCCAGCAGCGGGGCAGAGCCCCGCTCTACGATTCAGCGGGGCAACGATTCAGCGGGGCAGAGCCCCGCGCTACGCTGGAGCAGCGCCCCGCTCTCCCCCGGATCACGCCGGGGACCGCACCTTCCGCGAGACCGCAATGCCGCGCCACATCCGTTCTGCCTGGTTGAAGACACTGGCCACCCTCGCCCTGCTGCTGCTCGCCGCCGGCGTGCTGGGGCTGCTCACCGGCCATGTGTGGATGTGCATCGCGCTGGCGTCCATCGGCGCACTGGCCTGGCATTACTGGCGGCTGCGCCGGGTGCTGCGCCGGCTCACCGCCCGGCAGCGCTGGGACATGGGCGGCGGCAACGGGGTGTGGAACGAGCTGGACCGCCTGCTGTACCGCAACCAGCTGGAAATGCGCACGCGCAAGCGGCGCCTGCTGGACATGCTGCGCAGCTACCGCGCCGCCGCCGCCGCCCTGCCCGACGCGGTGGTGGTGGTGGACCGCAACAGCCAGCGCGTGCAGTGGTTCAACGAAGCGGCCACCTCGCTGCTCGGCCTGCACCATCCCGGTGACCTGGGCGAGGCCCTGGTCGAGCGCCTGCAGCCGATGCCCCTGGCCCACTGGCTGGCCGGCGGGCGCAATGCCGAACCGATCCTGGACGTACCCTCCCCGGTCGATCCGGCGATCCGGCTCAACCTGCGGCTGATTCCCTATTCGCCGGACTACTGGCTGCTGATCGCCCGCGATGTGAGCAAGCTGCTGCGGCTGGAGCAGGTGCGCCGCGACTTCGTGGCCAACGTGTCGCATGAACTGCGCACGCCGCTGACCGTGGTGCACGGCTACCTGGACATGATGGAGCCGGAGGACTTCCCCGGTACCGGCCCGATGCTGGAAGAGATGCGCAAGCAGTCCCAGCGCATGGCCCAGCTGGTGGAAGACCTGCTGACCCTGTCGCGGCTGGAATCGCAGGAACATACCGAAGAAGAAGCCGTGGCGATGGCGCCGATGCTGGCCACGCTGCGCCGCGAGGCCGAAGCGCACAGCCAGGGCCGCCACCAGATCAGCGTGATCGACAGCGCCGGGGTCGACCTGCAGGGCTCCAACAAGGAACTGCACAGCGCCTTCTCCAACCTGGTCACCAACGCGGTGCGCTACACCCCGGCCGGTGGGCGGGTAGAAGTCGAGCTGGCCCGCGAGGGCCAGGGCGTGGTGCTCAGAGTGCGCGACACCGGCTATGGCATTCCCGCCACCCACCTGCCGCGCCTGACCGAACGCTTCTACCGGGTGTCCAGCAGCCGCTCGCGCGAAAGCGGCGGCACCGGCCTGGGCCTGTCGATCGTCAAGCACATCCTGGGCCTGCATCATGCGCGCCTGGAGATCCAGAGCGAGGTCGGCAAGGGCAGCGTGTTCGCGTGCCACTTCGATGCCGACCACGTCCGCGAGCGCGCCGACACGGCCTCCCTTTCCTCTTCCGAAGACCTTTCCGCATGAGCACTCTCGTTCCCATCGCCGTGCCTGTGGACAACGATCCACTGCGTGACCCGGCGCTGTACATCAACCGCGAGCTGTCGCAGCTGGATTTCAACTTCCGCGTGCTGGCCCAGGCGATGGACACCCAGGTGCCGCTGCTGGAGCGGCTGCGCTTCATGTGCATTTCCTGCACCAACCTGGACGAGTTTTTCGAGATCCGCGCCGCCGCGGTCCGCCATGCGCAGGAATTCGGCCTGCCGCCGGCCCCGGATGGCATGACCCCGCAGGCGATCCTCAACGCCATCCATGACCGTGCCGCACAGCTGGTGGACCAGCAGTACCGCTGCTGGAACGAGACCCTACGCCCGGCGCTGCACGAGGCCGGCATCGACGTGCTTGGCCGGCACTCCTGGAACCACCGCCAGAAGCGCTGGCTGCGCGCCTATTTCCGCAACGAGATCATGCCGGTGCTGTCGCCGCTCGGGCTGGATCCGTCGCACCCGTTTCCGAAGATCCTCAACAAGTCGCTGAACATCGTGGTGGTGCTCAAGGGCACCGATGCGTTCGGCCGCGCCGGCCACCTGGCCATCGTGCGCGCGCCGCGCTCGCTGCCGCGCATCATCCAGCTGCCGGAAAAGCTCGGCGGCGCGCAGACCTATGTGTTCCTGTCCTCGGTGCTGTCGACCTTCGTCGATGAACTGTTCCCGGGCATGGAAGTCCAGGGCGCCTACCAGTTCCGCGTGACCCGCAATTCCGAGCTGGTGGTGGACGAGGAAGAGGTCGAGAACCTGGCGCTGGCATTGCGCGACGAGCTGGTCGACCGCGGCTACCGGCCGGCGGTGCGGCTGGAGATCGCGCAGGACTGCCCGCGCGACATCGTGCGCACCCTGCTGCAGAACTTCGGCCTGACCGAGAACGCGGTGTACCGCATCGACGGGCCGGTCAACCTCAACCGCGTGATCCAGCTGTACGACCTGCTGGCCCGCCCCGAACTGAAGTATCCCCCGCTCAGTCCGCGCGTGCTGCGCGACGGCGACGGCATCTTCGACGTGGTGGCGCGCAAGGACGTGCTGCTGCACCATCCGTTCGATGCGTTCACCCCGGTGCTGGACCTGATCAAGCAGGCCGCGGTGGACCCCAATGCGCTGGCGATCAAGCAGACGCTGTACCGCACCGGCAAGGATTCGCAGATTGTCGATGCGTTGATCCAGGCCGCGCGCAACGGCAAGGACGTCACCGTGGTGGTGGAACTGCGCGCCCGTTTCGACGAAGAAGCCAACCTGGGCCTGGCCGACCGCCTGCAGGAAGCCGGCGTACAGGTGGTGTACGGCGTGGTGGGCTACAAGACCCACGCCAAGATGCTGCTGATCGTGCGCCGCGAGGGCCGCAAGCTGCGCCGCTACGTGCACCTGGGCACCGGCAATTACCACAGCGGTACCGCGCGCGCGTATACCGACCTGAGCCTGATCACCGCCGACCCGGACATCGGCAACGACGTGCACCTGCTGTTCCAGCAGCTGTCCGGTCTGGCGCCGCGGACCAAGCTCAAGTGCCTGCTGCAATCGCCGTTCACCCTGCACCCGGGCCTGCTGCAGCGGATCGAACGCGAGACCCGCCTGGCCACCAGTGGTCGTCCGGGCCGGATCATCGCCAAGATGAACGCCCTCAACGAGCCGCAGGTGATCCGTGCGCTGTATGCCGCCTCGCAGGCCGGCGTGCAGATCGACCTGATCGTGCGCGGCGCCTGCACGCTGCGCCCGGGCGTGCCCGGGGTGTCGGACAACATCCGGGTGCGCTCGATCGTCGGCCGCTTCCTGGAGCACAGCCGTGTGTACTGGTTCGGCAACGATGGCGCCGCGGAGCTCTACTGTGCCAGCGCGGACTGGCTGGAGCGCAACCTGCTGCGCCGGGTGGAAACCTGCTTCCCGATCCTGGACCAGGAGCTGGCGCGCAAGGTGTACCGCGACGTGCTGCAGAACTACCTGGACGACAACCTCAACGCCTGGCAGCTGCAGGCCGACGGCAGCTACCTGAAGTGCACCCCGGGCCATGACGAACCGCCGCACGCGGCGCAGATGGCCTTGATGCAGGGGCTGTAGGGACCGACCGGGTGATGCCCCCTTCGTGCCGGGCAACGGTGCGCACCCGGCGGGTCACGATTCGCGCATCGGCGGCCGCCGGTCCCCCCTTCGATGCGACCGGTCGTCGCAGCCTGCCCATGTGAAGGGCGCGCGGTGACTTCGCGACCCACCCTTCGGCTAACATTCGCAAATGCCGCATACCTCCACGACTCCGCCCGCCCTGCAGGATGGCGACCTGCTCGCCGCCATCGACCTGGGTTCCAACAGTTTCCACATGGTCATCGCGCGCTACACGCTCGGGCAGCTGCGGGTGGTCGACCGCCTGCGCGAAACGGTGCGCATGGCCGATGGCCTGGACGGCAAGGGCGGCCTGTCCGCCGAGGCGCGCCAGCGCGCGCTGGAATGCCTGGCGCGGTTCGGCCAGCGCATCCGCGCCATTCCCTCGGTCCGGGTGCGCGCCCTGGCCACCAACACCGTGCGCCAGCTGCGCTCGCCGCAGGCCTTCCTGATGCCGGCCGAGACCGCGCTCGGGCATGCCATCGAGGTGGTGAGCGGTCGCGAAGAGGCCCGCCTGATCTACCTGGGCGTGGCCCACGCGCAACCGCCCAAGCCGGACCAGCGCCGGCTGGTGATCGACATCGGCGGCGGCTCCACCGAATTCATCATCGGCCAGGGCATGCAGACCCTGGAGCGCGAAAGCCTGCAGGCCGGCTGCATCGCCAGCACGCGCCGGTTCTTCCCGGGCGGCAAGCTCAGCCGCAAGCGCTGGAAGGACGCGCTCACCGAGATCGGCGCCGAGTTCCAGCAGTTCGCCAACAAGTACCGTGCACTGGGCTGGCATGAAGCGCTGGGCTCGTCGGGCACGCACAAGGCGATCAGCGAGATCTGCGCCACCATGAAGCTGAGCAAGGGCGCGATCACCGCCGAAGCCCTGCCGCAGCTGCGCGACGAGCTGCTCAAGGCCAAGCGCATCGAAGACATCAACCTGCCCGGGCTGTCGGCCGATCGCCGGCCGATCATCGCCGGCGGCATCCTGGTGCTGGAGGCAGCCTTCCAGGCGCTGGGCCTGCAGAAGCTGCTGGTCAGCAAGGCGGCCATGCGCGAAGGCATCCTGTACGACATCCTGGGCCGCGCCAGCGAGAACGACCTGCGCGACGAATCGGTGGCCGCGCTGACCCTGCGCTACGGCATCGACATCGTGCAGGCCGACCGGGTCGAGCACACCGCGATGAACCTGCTGGCCCAGGTCGAAGACAGCTGGGGGCTGGACCCCGACGACGCGCGCATGCTCGGCTGGGCCGCGCGCCTGCACGAGCTGGGCCTGATGATCGCCCACAGCGGTTACCACGTGCACGGCAGTTACGTGCTGGAGAACTCGGACATCGCCGGCTTCTCGCGGCAGGAACAGCAGCTGCTGGCCGCGCTGGTGCGCAGCCACCGCCGCAACATCTCCAAGTCGGCGTTCGAGGCCTTGCCCGAGCGCCTGCTGCAGCCGGCACGGCGCATGACCGCGCTGCTGCGGCTGGCGGTGCTGCTCAACCGCGCCCACGAAGAAACCCCGATGCCGGCGCTGGAACTCACCGCCGACGACACCCGCCTCTCGCTGATCCTGCCGCAGGCCTACATCGACGCGCGGCCGCTGCTGCGCGCCGACCTGATCGGTGAAACCGAAGGCATGGCCGGGCTGGGCGTGCAATTCCGGCCGTTCGTGGCCTGAGGTCACCGGCCCGCGCACCGACGCGGGCAGCCCCCTTGTCCATTCAGGACCGCGTCCGGGTACCGGGCGCGTGTGAACCCACCTTATCCCCCCTTCCAACGCCCGCCCCCCCCGGCGCTCGGTGGCAGGGTCGTGTCCGTTTGCGGGCGGGTCCAGCGCCCGGACGAGGGGCGAATTTGCGCGCCGACCATGCCGCACTGCGTCAAATTGATACATTTCGACACAAACCGATACGCAGTCACCACTGAACCGCCAAGACAAGTCATTGCTTCTCTTGCACTTTTGTCCCGCTCGTTACAAAGCCGTGAGAAATTCTTTGCGGACTATTTACAAAGTATTAACGACCGAGACTATGATCAAGGAACCGGCCTTCACACGGTCGGATTTTTGGGAACGCGGGAACTTGGGCCCGCCGACTCTTTTTTGATCCAGTTCCAACCGAGAGAGAGAGCCAAATGAATTCACGCACCAACGTACTGGGGCAGGCAATCCGCTACGCCCTGGTCGCCGGCACCGCAGGCCTGATGGCCGCCCCGGCGATGGCACAGGACGCGCCGGCAGCAACCAACCTTGACCGCATCGAGATCACCGGTTCGCGCATCCGCCAGGTTGACGTGGAAACCGCACAGCCGGTGTTTGCGATCAGCCGCAACGACATCGAACGCCAGGGCTTCAGCTCGGTGGCCGATATCCTGCAGAACGTGACCGCGATGGGCAGCCCGACGATCAGCCGCGCCAACGCGCTGACCGCCGGTGAAAATGCCGGCGGTACCTACATCGACATGCGCAACCTGGGCACCCAGCGCACGCTGGTGCTGGTCAACGGCAAGCGCCTGGGCATCAGCACCTCCGGCTATCAGGACATCTCCACGCTGCCGGTCTCGGCGGTGGAGCGCATCGAAGTGCTGAAGGACGGCGCCTCGGCCATCTACGGCTCCGATGCCATGGCCGGCGTGGTCAACATCATCACCCGCAGCAACGTCACCGGCGTCACCGCCAACGTCTACCACGGCCAGTACAGCGAAGGCGACGGCGCGCGTGACCGCTTCGACGTGGTTGCCGGCTGGAGCAACGACCGCATCTCGCTGACGCTGTCGGCCGAGCATTCCGAAGAAAAGGCCGTGTGGGCCGCCGACCGTGGCTTCAGCGCCTACGGCCTGACCGACCGCCACGCCGACAACCTGACCAACTGGGCCACCATCAGCCAGTACGGCCAGTTCACCGGCGTGAAGGGTCGCCCGGGCTGCACCAACGCCACCGCCGGGTGCAACTACTCGCTCAACCGCGGCGCCGACCCGCTGAACCCGGCCAACTATCACATCACCGACCCGACCGGGTTCACCGGTGATGTCAGCAACTCCAACGACCAGATGCACGTCAGCTATCCGGTCAAGCGCGACTCGGTGTACTTCGACGGGCGCTTTGCGATCACCGACAACATCAACTTCCGCACCGAGCTGGGCTACAACAAGCGCAACTCGGTCCGCCAGATCGCCGGTTACCCGCTGCAGTCCAGCACTGCCGGCGTCGGCTCGATGTCGATCGACAGCTACTTCAACCCGTTCGGTCGCCAGCACGGTTACGCCACGCCGACCGCCGTCGCGTGGAACCGCCGTACCTGGGAAGTGCCGCGCGTCACCACCAGCGAGCTGAAGACCTACCGTGCAGTGGCCTCGTTCGATGGTTCGTTCGACATCGGCGAGCGCTACTTCGATTGGGAAGTGGGCTACCAGTACAACCGCAATGAGCTGGAGTCGGTGGCTACCGGCAACCTGCACAAGGGCCGTGTCGCCGCTGCGGTGGGCCCGTCGTTCTACAACGCTGCCACCGGCAAGGTGCAGTGCGGTACCCCGGGCGCGCCGATCGATCCCGCCACCTGCAAGCCGTGGAACCCGCTGGTGCCGTACGGCACGATCGACCCGAACGGCCTGGACGGCAATGCCGAGCTGCAGGAATGGCTGTTCCCGCCGGAGCTGACCAAGGGCCAGACCACGACGAAGAACTTCTTCGCCAACATCGCCGGTTCGATCGTCACCCTGCCGGCCGGCGACCTGGGCTTCGCGTTCGGCGTTGAGAGCCGCAAGGAAGTGGGCAAGTACGTGCCCGATCCGCTGGCCCAGACCGGTGCCACCACCAACCTGGCCGCTGGCCCGACCGGTGGTGACTACCAGGTCAACGAAGCCTATCTGGAAGTCAACGTTCCGGTGCTGGCCGACCTGCCGGGTGCCAAGGAACTGACCTTGAACGCGGCCACCCGCTTCTCGGATTACGACACCTTCGGCAACACGCTCAACAGCAAGTTCGGCTTCAAGTGGAAGCCGATCGACCAGCTGCTGGTCCGTGGTACCTGGGCCGAGGGCTTCCGCGCGCCGACCATCAACGATCTGTACGGTGGCGGTTCGCAGACCTTCGCGCAGTTCAGCGATCCGTGCGACACCCAGTTCGGTGCGTCCAAGACCAGCGCCGAAGTCCGCGCGCGCTGCGCCCGCGACATCGCCAACGCCGATACGTTCCGCCAGCTGCGCCAGGGCAACCAGCCGGTCGCCACCGCGACCGACGCCACCCCGGTGCCGTTCACCAACGGCTCCAACCCGTTGCTGACCCCGGAAACCTCGACCAGCAAGACCCTGGGCGTGGTGTGGAGCCCCACCTTCATCAGCAACTTCAACATTGCGTTGGACTGGTGGAAGATCCGCATCGACAACACGATCATCGCCGATACCCCCACGCAGATCCTGATCGACTGCTACGAGCAGGGCATTGATTCGCGTTGCACCCGCTTCACCCGTGACCCGTCCAACGGCATCGTCACCGACCTGCAGTTCGGCAACCGCAACGCCGGCTTCCTGCAGACCGAAGGTTACGACCTGGACGTGAGCTACCGCGTGGACACCGGCTACGGCAAGCTGAGCGCCAACTGGGCCAGCACCTACGTCAGCGAGAACATCTACCGTTCGACCGACGACAGCAAGGTGGTTCCGACCCCGACCAACGGCATCGGCAGCGGCTTCCGCATCCGTTCCAACCTGTCGCTGGGCTGGGACCTGGAGAACTTCGGCGTGACCTGGACCGCGCGTTACTATTCCGGCGTGAAGGAACAGTGCGTGGACATCACCAGGTACCCGGGCGAGTGCTCCGATCCGGGCGTGTACGCTCCCTGGTACAAGGGCGCGCGCAACTACAACGAGCGTGGTTCGGTCACCTTCCACGACCTGCAGTTCCGCTACAACCTGCCGTGGGATGCCACCGTGTCGGTCGGCGCCAACAACGTGTTCGACAAGCTGGGTCCGGTCATGTACAGCAAGCCGAACTCGGCCTTCTCGTACTACGGCGGCTATGACATCGGTCGTTTCGTCTACATGAAGTACCAGCAGCGCTTCTGATCGTTGCCAGGTAGTACCGCAACACCCAACCACGGCCCTTCGGGGCCGTGGTTTTTTTGTGTTTCTTCTCCCCTCTGAGAGAAGCGTCTTGTTGCAAGGCCGTCGCAGAGTGAGCGCGACGCTACGCGGGTGCACAGGCACCGTTTGGATCGGCTGGCGACTCCGATCGGGCCGGTCGCGAGCGGGAGGGCCCCGTAGCAGCCGGTAGGCCCCTGGCGCAAATGTCCCCCGGCCGCGTGGCGGCCTCCTCCTTTATTTTGCCCAGGGGCCTACCGGCTGCTACGGGGCTCGGCTTGCGGTGCGCAGGTGGATGCCATGCTTTTTTTGACGCTTGTCGGTGGGTCGGGCGCGGGGGCTGAAGCCTCCGGGCGTCATCGGCCGGTCATGCGCGCGTCATGGGGGCTACATCGCGCGCGCCCAGCATGGCCGCATACCGGAGGCCCGCCATGCGCTATGCCATCGTCACTGAAACGTACCCCCCTGAAGTCAACGGCGTCGCCCTGACCGTGCAGGGGCTGGAACAGGGACTGCGCGCGGCCGGCCACCAGGTGGACCTGGTACGCCCGCGCCAGGCCACCGAAGCCGACACCGAAGAAGGCACCCTGCTGGTGGCCGGCGCCGGCCTCCCACGCTATCCCGGCCTGCGCTTCGGGCTGCCCGCGCCCAAGCGCCTGGCACGCCAGTGGCAGCTGCAACGCCCCGATGCGATCTACATTGCCACCGAAGGCCCGCTGGGCTGGTCGGCACTGCGCACCGCCCGACGGCTGGGCATTCCGGTGGCCAGCGGTTTCCATACCCGCTTCGACGAATACCTGCCCGACTACGGTGTGGCCTGGCTGCAGGCCGCTGCGCTGCGCTGGATGCGGCGCTTCCACAACCAGGCCGATGCCACCCTGGTGCCCACCCAGGAGCTGCAGCAGTTCCTGGGCGAACAGGGCTTCGACCGGGTACGCCTGCTGGCCCGCGCGGTGGACAGCAGCCAGTTCGAACCGCAGCGGCGCGACCCCGCCCTGCGCGAGGAATGGGGCATCGACGGCAACGGCTTTGCGGCGATCTACGTGGGCCGCATCGCGCCGGAGAAGAACCTCGGGCTGGCGGTGAAGGCGTTCCGCCGCCTGCAGCAGATCCGCCCCAAGGCGCGCTTCATCTGGGTGGGCGATGGCCCCTCGCGCGAAAAGCTGGCGCATGAAAACCCCGACTTCATCTTCTGCGGCGTGCAGCGGGGCGACGCCCTGGCCCGCCACTTCGCCAGCGGCGACCTGTTCCTGTTTCCCAGCCGCAGTGAAACCTTCGGCAATGTCACCCTGGAAGCGATGGCCAGCGGCGTGGCGACGGTCGCCTTCGATTACGGCGCGGCACGCGAGTACCTGCGCACCGACGACAATGGCATCGCGGTGAACGAAGACAGTGAGTTCGTCGCCGCCGCGCTGCAGCTGGCCGGCGACGATGTGCTGCGGGCCCGCCTGGGCCGCAACGCGGCCACCGCGATGAAGCGGCTGCATCCGCAGCAGGTGGTGGCCGAATTCGATGCCCTGTTGTCCGAACTGGCCCAGGCCCGGAGGCCGCATGCCGACCACGCCGCTTGAGGCCCTGCGCGGCCACGAAACCCGCTGGTGCCGCCGCGCCAACCACTACTGCCGGCGCCGCCGGGTCCGCCGCGCGTTCGCCGTGGTCAGCCGGCTGGGCGATGGCGTGTTCTGGTACGCGCTGATGGGCGCGCTGGTGCTGGTGGACGGGTTTGAAGGGCTGCAGGCCTCGCTGCACATGGCCGCCACCGGGCTGATGGCGTTGCTGCTGTACAAGGGCCTCAAGCGCTGGACCCGACGCCCGCGCCCGTATGCCGCCGACCTGCGCATCCGCGCCTGGGTGGCGCCGCTGGATGAATTCAGTTTCCCGTCCGGGCACACCCTGCACGCGGTGTCGTTCACCATCGTTGCCCTGGCCTACTACCCGTGGCTGGCACCGCTGCTGCTGCCGTTCACCGCGGCGGTGGGGCTGTCGCGGGTGGTGCTGGGCCTGCACTATCCCAGCGACGTGCTCGCCGCCACGGCGATCGCCACCGCGCTGGCCGGTGCCAGCCTTCGCTGGCTGCCGTTGCCGATGTAACCCGATGATGCGGGCCGCCGCAGAGCCGCCCGACCCGTTTTACAATGCGCGCATGACCACGCTGTTCATTTCCGATCTGCACCTGGACCCGAGTCGTCCAGCCATCACCGAGCTGTTCCTAGCGTTCCTGCGCGATGAAGCGATGCAGGCCGACGCGCTGTACATCCTGGGCGACCTGTTCGAAGCCTGGATCGGCGATGACACCCCGTCCGCCGCCGCCGACGCGGTGGCGGGCGCGCTGCACGCGGTGGCCGATGCCGGCGTGCCGGTGTACTTCATCCGTGGCAACCGGGACTTCCTGGTCGGCAACGACTACGCGCGCCGTGCCGGCTTCCGCATCCTGCCCGACCCCAGCGTGATCGATCTGTACGGCCGCCCGGTACTGCTGCAGCACGGCGACCTGCTGTGCACCGACGACGTGGCCTACCAGCAGTTCCGCGCGCAGACCCGTGACCCGGTGTTCCAGGCACAGTTCCTGTCGCAGCCGCTGGCCGCGCGCATCGCCTTTGCGCAGAAGGCACGCGATGCCAGCCAGGCACGCCAGTCGGAAATGAAGCAGGACGACCGGGCCAGCTTCGAAACCGTCACCGACGTGGCACCGGCTGAAGTGGAGGCCACCTTCGCGCGCCACGGCGTAGACACCATGATCCACGGCCACACCCACCGCCCGGCGATCCATGCGCTGCAGGTCGGCGGTCGCCCGTGCACGCGGATCGTCCTGGGCGACTGGTATGAACAAGGCTCGGTGCTGCGCGTGACCGCGCAGGGCTGGAGCCTGGATGCGCTGGCGCGCTGAGCCGATAAGGGATCACGGATGATCGACCGCACACCGGCCCTGCTGCTGGCCGCGCTGCTTTCGCTGGGCGCGCCTGCGGCAGCCAGCGCCGCCACAGCCGCCGACGCCGCGGCCACGCCCCCCCCAGGTGGAACAGATCGCCCCCGACCCGCATGCCGTGCAGGTAGGCAGCGGCCCACACCGCTACCAGTTCGTGCTGCGCGATACGGTCAGCGCCGCCCCGGCCGCGTTACGGTCCTTCGGGCTGTCGCACACGGCGTTCGACCTGCCGTTCGTGGCCGCGGAGAAGGATGTCTACCAGGGCATCACCGATGCGCAGGGACGCACGCCCGTGTTCGCGTTCGAACAGGCGCCTCCCGCGCAGGGCTGGGTGCTGCTGGAGCGCTTCGGCAGCGGTCCCTATGGCGAACGCATGCAGCTGAAGGCCGGCGATGGCGAGGGTGTCGGCGCGATGGCCTACGAGCTGGTGGTGTGCGGCAAGACGCCGCGCCTGTATCGCGGTGTGACCACGGCCGAGGGCGACACCGCCTATGTGGCCACCAGCGCGATCGTGAATCTGCTGCTCTTCATCGATGCCGACAGCACCTCCGCCGGCGGCGACCTACCTCCCGGCCGGATCGAGCCCAGCGACGGCCAGACCGCCCTGCGGCGCTGCCGCGCGGACGCGGCCGATCCTGCCTGACCCGGTTGCCCTGCCCGCGAACGCAACGTGCGGTCGCAGACAGGGCGTCGGCCAGGCTCAGCGGAACGCGGCCACCGCCGCCTTGGTGTTGACCAGCACGCGCTGGTTGTCGGCACTGCTGGCAATGCCCATCGGCACGCCGTTGTAGTTGATGTTCGGATTGGACCAGAAGTTCAGGCGCGGGCAGCCTGCCGTGCACGCGTAGGCCATGATCGTGCGCCAGCGCGCGCCGGTGGCCGGCTCGTAGCGATAGCCGTGGCCATAGGCATACGGTGAGGTGCTGGGGTCGGTGGCGATGTCATGGCGCGCACTCTGCAGGTGGCCGATTTCATGCGCGAAGGAGTAGTAGCCGGTAGCGCAGTCCCAGTGCACCGCCGCGAACGCGGTAGCCGCGGTGGAGCCGATGCCGGAGGCCAGGCCGCACGAGCTGGCATTGTTGATCACCAGCACGGCGACGTCGGCGCGGGTGGTGTTGCGGCTGGTGTGAATGCTGTCCATCACCCCGTCGGTGGTGCTGCGGAAACGCGCCAGGTCGGTGGAGAAGCTGCTCGATTCCACATAAGGGGTGGTCTCGTAACCGGCCAGCTGCAGGGTGATGCCGACGTTGCTGTTGACGTAGCCCTGGTTGGATTCGGCCACCGCCAGCTGCACCAGCGACTGCATGTTGCCGCCGTACGCGGCCACCGCGCCGTTGGTGGCCACCACCAGCACGCGGATGGTGGCCGGCGTCCCCGATGACGCCGCCGCGATGCCGGCGCGGTCACTGACCGGCATGGCGATCCGCGGCAGGCTGTTGTAATCGGCCGGATGGTCGGCCGGCATGCGCGACTCGTCCACTTCCACCAGCACATGGCGACCATCGCTGAGCGGGCGCAGCCGGTACAGCTGGCCGTCCTTGCGGATGGAGCCGGTCACGGTGTCGCCGTTGCGCACCAGGATCACCGAATTGGCCGGGTCGTTGGCGGCGGCCCGCGCGCCCAGCTTGGCGCTGCGCGCCTGCAGTTGGCCGTACCAGATGCTGCCGCCGTCGGGCAGGGCCTCCACGCGCTGCTGCAGCGCCTGCACCGGTGTACCCAGCAGCTCGAACTCCAGCTGGCGCTGGCCGGCGTTGACCGCGGCGGCATCGATCCGCACCTCCTGGACCGCGGCCGTGGAGGCGGCAGACAACACGGCCTGTGCAGCGGGCTGGTTGGCGCTACCGGCGCGGCTGAGTACCGTCACCGGTTCAAACAGCGGGGCAGCGCCGGCCGCGCCGGCCGCCGCCAGGCACAACGTGATCACACCTGCGGCCTTGCTCATCGATCTGGACATCGTGTCATCTCTCTTTGAGTGGAAAACGGGGTGGACATCGTGATTGCGGTGCAGCCCCTGCGAGCGGGCCCGCCCATATGGCTCCACTTGATCGCGTGAATTCAATAGACAATGTCGATCACTTTTCCGAACTGTGACCGCCGACCGGCTGGTTCAGCCACGTCGCGTTCGTGTCGTTTTCGCGCTACCTTCGGCGCATCTATCGGGAACAGATGGCCATGGCAGGACAGCCCCCTCCGGCACCCACGGCAACGTTGTCGCTGCAGATCGGCCTGTTCTTCGACGGCACCCGCAACAACGCCGACAACCTGCTGCACGCCTCCCGCCCGCCCGGCAGCACCACCCCCACCGCACGGCCACCGGCGCCACTGGTGGCCGATGACGCCTCGCCCTACCAGAGCCGGCTGACCAGCAGCTACAGCAACGGGCTGACCAATATCGCGCGACTGCATGCGTTGTATCCCGACGACCGCGCGCAGCCGACGCGCGGCCCGGTGGCATCGCTGGCGATCTACATCGAAGGTGCCGGCACCCGCACCGGAAGCGACGACGACCTGATGGGCCTGGCCTTCGGCATCGGGCGCACCGGGGTGCGTGCCAAGTCGCGGCGGGCGCTGGACGAACTGCTTCCCGAGGCCCTGCGCGCGCTGGCGCGAACCCACCCGCAGGCGGTGCTGGAGATGCTGCATATCGACCTGTTCGGTTTCTCGCGCGGCGCCGCATCCGCACGCGACGCGCTCACCCGGCTCAACCGCGCCGACGGCCGCGCGTGGCTGCGTGAGCAGCTGCACCGCACCGGCTGGCAGCTGGCCAACGAGGCGGCCGTGCCCGCACGGCCGGCGCGCTTTGTCGGTCTGTTCGATACGGTGGTGGCGATCAACCCGCAGCAGCGCGACGAGCTTCCCGCTGTGGCGCTGCCGGCCGGGTGTGCCGCCAAGGTGGTGCAGATTGCCGCGCGCGACGAACACCGTTACCACTTCGCGCTGACCTCGGTGGCACCGCAGCACGAAGAGATCGCCCTGCCCGGCGTGCACGCCAATATCGGCGGCGGCTACGACCAGCGCATCGAAGGGCCCAAGCTGTTGACGCGCCCGCTCGGCCAGCGCGTTGCCGGGCACGGCCTGGCCGACACCGAGTTACCGCCGCTGCACCTGCTGCAGGGCACGCAGGTGTACCGGCAGGCACTGGCAGCGTGCCAGCGTTGGCAAGCCGAGCTGGGGTTGGGCGATGACGCGGTGTGGGTGGACGTATGGCACCGCTGGCAGGCCCAGCGGGTGGCCGGCAGTGCCAGCGTGCTGCCGCAGTGGGTGCTGTATGCGCACGCAGCGGTGGTGTTGAAACGCGACATCGATGGGCGCTACCAGTGGGTGGCCTTGCGGCTGATGCAGCAGCGTGCGGCTGCGGCGGGCGTGCGCTGGTTGGCCGATGCCGACGACGTGGCCGAGCTCACCCTGCCCGACGTACTGCGGCCGATCGCCGCGCGGCTGTTGTCGGGGCAGGCGCTGGATGCGGCACAGGAACAGCTGCTGCGGCAGCACTACCTGATGCAGTCGGCGCACTGGAATTTCGACGCGCTTGGCGATACCGCGCTGCTCTACGCCGCCGATGAAGGCACCCGCGAATTGCCGTATCGCCCCGGGCCGGGACTGTTCTACATCAACCGCCCCACCGAAGATGGCAAACGCGTGGTGTTGCCGAACGCGTGAGGTGCGTGTAGCCACCTGTGGGGTGGCTGCACGCGGTGTGGTGTTATCGCACCGGGCCGCTGGTGCGGCCGGCCTGCTCGATCAGGTTGGCCAGTTCTTCTTCATCGAACCCGGCCAGCAGGCGCGCTTCCAGGTTGAAGGGGCCATACAGGAAGCCGCCGGCGTACTCGTTCAACAGCGCGATGAAGCGTTCGCGCGGTTCGACCCCGGCGCGCTTGCAGTACCAGTGGTACCAGCGCGAGCCGGCGGCCACGTGTGCCACTTCCTCGCGCAGGATGATCTCCAGCACATCGGCGGTGGCGTGGTCGTTGGCCGACCGCAGCTTGTTGATCATGCCCGGGGTGACATCCAGCCCGCGGGCCTCCAGCACGCGCGGTACCAGCGCCATCCGCGACAGCCCGTCGTGCGCGGTCTTCTCGCACATTTCCCACAGGCCGTTGTGGGCGTCGAAATCCCCGTAGTCGAATCCCAGCGCCTGCAGACGCCCGTGCAGCAGCATGAAATGGCGCGATTCGTCGTCGGCCACGCTCACCCAGTCGGCATGGAACGCACCGGGCAGGCCACGGAAGCGGTACACCGCGTCCCAGGCCAAGTCGATGGCATTGAGCTCGATATGCGCGATGGCATGGATGAACGCGGCGCGTCCCTCTGCACTGCCCAGCCCGCGCTTGGGCAGGTCGCGCGGGTGCACCAGCTGCGGCCTGGACGGCCGGCCCGGCATGCGGATCGGCGCGGGCGGCGCGGCATCGGCGCGGGCCTTGAGCTGGCCCGCGCGGAACTGCACCGCGTAGGCCTGGGTCAGCGCGACTTTCTGCAGCGGGTCCGTTGCGGCCAGGCACTGCTGCGCGGCACGCAGCAGGTCACCGGCCGCCTCCAGCGGCAACTGCTCGGCCATCGGCGCAGCCTCAGGCGCGACGCTTGTGCTTGGCATCGTCCGAGCGCAACTGCTGGATGCGCTCGAAATACCCCGGCTCGATGCCGGTCGGGTAGACACCGTTGAAGCACGACGAATCGAAGGCCTTCAGTTCCGGGTTGCCTTCGCGCACCGCCGCTTCCATGTCTTCGATGTCCTGGTAGATCAACCAGTCGCAGCCCAGGTGCTTTTCGATGTCTTCGATGCTGCGGTTGTGCGCCACCAGTTCTTCGGCGGCCGGCATGTCGATGCCGTAGATGTTGGGGTAACGCACCGGCGGCGCGGCGCTGGCCAGGTACACCTTGCGCGCGCCGGCGTCGCGCGCCATCTGCACGATCTGCTGGCTGGTGGTGCCGCGCACGATCGAGTCGTCCACCAGCAGCACCACGCGATTGCGGAACTCCAGGTGGATCGGGTTGAGCTTGCGGCGCACCGATTTCACGCGCTCGCCCTGCCCCGGCATGATGAAGGTGCGGCCGATGTAGCGGTTCTTGATGAAGCCTTCGCGGTACTTCACCCCGAGCGTGTTGGAGATCTCCAGCGCGGCGTCGCGCGAGGTGTCCGGGATCGGGATGATGGTGTCGATGTCGTGGTCCGGACGCAGGCGCAGGATCTTCTCGCCCAGCTTGATGCCCATGCGCATGCGCGCCTTGTGCACCGACACGTTGTCGATCATCGAATCGGGACGTGCGAAATACACGTACTCGAAGATGCACGGGCTGTGCTCGGCCGGCTCGGCGCAGACCTCGGAGAACAGCTCGCCACGCGCGGTGATCACCAGCGCTTCGCCCGGGCGCACGTCGCGCACGCGCTGGAAGCCCAGCACGTCCAGCGCGGCCGATTCGGAAGCCACGATGTATTCATCGCCTTCGGCGTGGGCGCGCTTGCCCAGCACCAGCGGGCGGATGCCGTGCGGGTCGCGGAAGGCCACCAGGCCCAAGCCCAGCACCACGCTGATCACCGCGTAGCCGCCCTTGACCCGGCGGTGCACGCCGGCCACGGCGCGGATCGCCGCTTCCGGGGTGAGCTGGCGCTGCGCGTCCAGTTCGTAGGCGAACACGTTCAGCAGCACTTCGCTGTCCGAGTCGGTGTTGACGTTGCGGCGGTCCTGTTCGAACACCTGCTGGCGCAGGGCTTCGGTATTGATCAGGTTGCCGTTGTGGGCCAGCGCGATGCCGTACGGCGAGTTCACGTAGAACGGCTGCGCCTCGTCCATGCCTTCGGAGCCGGCGGTCGGGTAGCGCACGTGGGCGATGCCGACGCGGCCTTCCAGGGTCGACATCCGCTTGGCGTCGAACACGTCGCGGACCAGCCCGTTGGCCTTCTGCACGCGCAGCCGCGTGCCGTCGGCGGTGGCGATGCCGGCCGCGTCCTGGCCACGATGCTGGAGGACGGTCAGGCCGTCATACAACTGCCCGGCGACGTTCTGGTTGCCGACGATTCCGACGATGCCACACATGGTGCGAATCTCCGCTGGGCTGTGCCCATCTACAGTGAAGGTGGCCGTGCCTGGCCGGGGGACCCGTTCCGTGCCGGAACAGGCTGATCCGGGCGCACGCGCGCCGGATCGTTGTGCTGCGAGGAACCTGGGCTGCCGCTGCGCGCCCCCACGTCGGTGGGGTCTCCCGCCTGCTGCGGGGTTTCATCCAGTGGTCGCGGCCATCCGCGCCCTGCCAGCAATCCGCCAATCACGCCATTATCGCCTGTCAGGCCCGGCTTGCCCAACTCCGCGCCGGGCAGTTGCGCCGCATTCACCTCCGGCAGCGCCGCCGGCAGGCCGGCCAGGCCCTGCAGCGCGTCCACGCCGGGCAGCTGCGGCAGCTCGGGCATGCCCGGCATGCGCGCCTGCAACCAGGCCACGCCGGGGTCGAGCACGCCCCGCAGCTGGGAGTCGCGCCAGCTGGGTTCATTGACCATCGGGGTGTAGGACGCCGCCAGCAACAGCACACAGCCGATCACCGCGCCGCGGGCCACGCCCAGTACCCCGCCCAGCAGGCGATCAGCACCGTTGAGGCTGGTGGCCCGCACCAGCTGGCGGATCACCAGACCGATGGCCCACACCGCCACCATCACCAGCAGGAACACCGAGACGTAGCCGGCGATCACATGGCCGGTACCCGGTTCGACCGAGCCCGCCCACCACGTGGCCGCGTTCTGCCCGAACACCAGCGCCGCCCAGGCGCCCAGCACCCACGACGCCAGGCTGATGACGATGCTGACAAAGCCGCGCAGCACGCCCAGCAGGGCCGACAGCGCGATCACCACCAGCAGGGCGCTATCGATCATGCGCGCCCCCGGCACCGGGGCCGTGCGGGCTCAGGGCGCGCGTACGCGTGCGGCATCAGGGATGCGGCCGGACCATGCCTGCCACGCCCACCTTGGACGCCACCTGGGCCTTGAGGTTTTCGGCCTCGGCGCGGTTGGCGACCGGACCCACGCGGACGCGGTTGAGCGTGCCCTTGTCGGTGCGTACCTGTTCCACGAACGCGCTGAAGCCGGCGGCGCGGACCTTGTCGCGCAGCGCATTGGCTTCGGCAGCCTGGCCGAACGCGCCCAGCTGCACGGCGAAGCCGATGCTGCTGGCGGCCGGGGCCGCCGGCGTTGCCACCGGCTTGGCAGCGGCGGTCGCGGCCGGCTCCGGCTTGGCCGGTTCGGGCTTGGCCGGGGCCGGCTTGGGTTCGGGCTTGGGGGCCACCGGCTTCGCGGCGGCGACCGGCTCCGGCGGCAGCGCTTCGGTCTTCACCGCGGCACTGGACGGCGCAGCGGCAGCACTGGACGCAGTGGCGGTGGCCGGGGCGGTGGCGGCCGGCGACGGCGCAGGGGCCACGGCCGTGTCGGCGCGCGCATCCAGCGTGACCACTTCGGCCTTGACGTCGTTGCGCACCTTCACCGCCTGCAGGCGGGCGGCTTCGGCCTGGGCGCGGTCGGCATACGGGCCAACCCGCACGCGCCACGCCTGGCGGCCATTGATGGTGGCCGGTTCGGCAAAGCCGGGCAGCTGGGATTTTTTCAGGTACGCAATCACCGCATCGGCGTCGGCCTGGCTGCCATAGGCACCAAAGCTGACGGCGAAGTTGCCGGCCGCCACGGTGGGCGAGGTATCGGTCGCGGCAGGCGCGGGGGTGGCGTCCACGCCGTCCTGCAGCGGCTGGGTGGTCGATGCCCCCTGCAGGCCGGTTGCCGCGCCGGTGGGCGCGACCAGCGGCAGTTCGCGGGTTTCGAACTGGCCGTCCGACGGCGCTGCCGGTGCACTGATGGGTACGCTGGCCACGCCGCTGTCAGGCGCAGGGCCTTTGACCAGCATGGGCAGGAAGATCACAGCCAAAGCCACCAGAACGATGGCACCAATCAGTCGCTGTTTCAGAGGAGTATCCACGGAAGGCAGGCAGGGCGGCGCGGCGGAATGCCACGGCGATTATACGGGTGTCGGCGTGAGCGGCGACGGTGGCGGCTGAACGGCCGCAGCGCACTGAAAAGCTGTGTCAGTCCGCTGCGTCCAGCCACAGCAGCGCCTGTGCGGCGGTATGAAACGAGCCGAACACCAGCACCCGGTCGCCGGCGGCAGCGGCGGCCAGTGCCGCTTCCAGCGCATCGGCAACGGTGGCGTGCTGACGGGCATCGGCGGCGGCGGTGTCCTGCAGGCGGGCCTGCAGCGCCTGCGCACTCTGCGCGCGGGCACCGTCCAGGCCGGCCAGGTGCCACGCATCGACCTGCCCGCCCAGTGCCTCGACCACGCCGGCCGCATCCTTGTCCTGCAGGGCGGCAAACACCGCCCGGGTGCGCCCGGCCACCGGTGCGGCCTTCAGTGCGGCCCCCAGTTCGCGCGCGGCCTGCGGGTTGTGGCCCACATCCACCAGCACGTCCACGCCGTTGCGCTGCACGGCCTGCAACCGGCCGCGGATGCGCGCAGTGGCCACGCCTTCGGTGATCGCCGTGCGCGACAGCGGCTTGTCCAGGGTGCGCAGCGCGGCGATCGCCGAGGCGGCATTACGCAGCTGGATCGGCCCGCGCAGGGCCGGGGTGGGCAAGTCGATGCTGAACCCCACATCGCGCCAGCGCCAGTGTTGTGCATCGATGACG
Source organism: Stenotrophomonas sp. 364 (assembly GCF_009832905.1). NCBI lineage: Bacteria > Pseudomonadati > Pseudomonadota > Gammaproteobacteria > Lysobacterales > Lysobacteraceae > Stenotrophomonas > Stenotrophomonas sp. 364. The sequence continues at coordinate 603,199 of NZ_CP047135.1, read as the reverse complement.
TCGGCGAAGAAATCGCTGCCGCCGCGGATCGCGTTGGCGCCCAGCAGGTAGGCACGGGCCAGCACGCTGGACGGCGGATCGGTTTCGCCCAGGATCACCGGCTTCCAGCCGCGGATGATGCCGGCCTTCTCCACGCCGATCGTTTCGCGATCCTCGCCCAGCCACTCGCTGTGATCGATGTCGACGGTGGTGATCACCGCCACGTCGGCGTCGACGATGTTGACCGCATCCAGGCGCCCGCCCAGGCCGACTTCGAGTACCGCCAGGTCCAGCCCGGCCTGCTCGAACAGATACAGCGCGGCCAGCGTGCCGTACTCGAAATAGGTCAGCGTGATGCTGCCGCGTGCGTCCTCGATGGCATTGAACGCGGCCACCAGCGCCTCGTCGGCGACGTCCTGCCCATCGATGCGCACGCGCTCGTTGTAACGCAGCAGGTGCGGCGAGGTGTACGCGCCGACCTTCCAGCCGGCCGCCCGCGCAATCGCCTCGATGAAGGCCACCGTGGAGCCCTTGCCATTGGTGCCGCCCACGATCACGGTGTGCGCGCCCGGCTGCGCCAGCCCCAATGCCTGCGCCACGCTGCGCACGCGCTCCAGGCCCATGTCGATGGTGGCCGGGTGCTGCTGCTCGATATGGCTGAGCCAAGCGGAAAGGGTCTGCGGGCGTGCGGTGGTCATGGGCATTGGATCAGTGGGGCGGACGACGGAATGGGACGCGGGACGATTACAGCGCGCGGTGCTTGGCTTCGCCGAAGAACGGGGTGTGGTGCGCGCAGTCGTTCAGGCGCACCAGTTCGAGCTGGTCCAGGTCGGCACCTTCGAGCAGGTTCAGCGTGGTCGGGGCCTGGCGGAAGGTCCACAGGCGCGACAGCGGCAGGCCGAGGATGCGGCACAGGATGACCCGGTTCACCGCGTCGTGGGCGACCACCAGCAGGGTGTCGTGCTCGCCCAGGCCTTCGGCGGCACGCGCCAGGCCGCGCCAGCTGCGCTCCAGCACCAGGCGCAGCGATTCGCCACCGGGCATCAGCACGGTGTCGGGCTCGTCGCGCCAGGCCTGCAGGCGCGACGGGTCTTTTTCATGGATTTCACTGGCCAGCAGGCCTTCCCACTCACCGTGCGCGATCTCCTGCAGCTCCGGTTCGGTCAGCAGCATCGACGCACGCTCGGCGCCCAGCGCAAGTTGCGCGGTGCGCTGTGCACGCGACAGCGGCGATGCTACCGCACGGGTGATGTCCACCGACTTCAGGCGCTCCCCGAGGGCCTGGGCTTGGGCTTCGCCGATCGGCGACAACGGGATATCGATCTGGCCCTGGTAACGGCCTTCGGCATTCCACGGCGTTTCACCGTGGCGGGCAAGCAGGATGCGCATGCGTACTGGGAGTCCTTGGGGGGAGGAATGCTGTCGCAATCGTTCACGTGATGTGAATGACCGCGAGCACCGCATGATACCCGGTAGATGCCGACCGTTGGTCGGCCCGGGCCGCGGGTCCTGCAGCGACCGCCTGCCGCCCCACGGTCGACATCTGCCCAACGAAAAACCCCGCGGCTTTCGCCGCGGGGTTGTGAGGGTCACTTGGCCAGGTTCAGCTCTTTCAGCAGCTGCGGCGCGGGCGCCACTTCCTGCATGATCCACTGCATGTAGCGGCTGTCCACCGCGATCATGCGGGTCATCACCGGGTCGAATACCCAGTTGGAGCTGACCGACTCCCAGTTGCCGTCGAACGCCAGGCCCACCAGCTTGCCGTGTGCATCCAGCACCGGCGAACCGGAGTTGCCGCCGGTGATGTCCAGGTTGGACAGGAAGTTCACCGGCACCGAGCCGATCCGCTTGTCTTCCAGGCCGCCGTAGCGCTTGGCCTTGACCGCCTCCAGCAGCGCCTTGGGCGAATCGAACGGATCCACGCCGGTTTCCTTGGCGGCCACGCCTTCCAGGGTGGTGAACGGGGTGTAGTTCACACCGTCCTTGCCATAGCCCATGACGTTGCCGAAGGTGATGCGCAGCGACAGGTTGGCATCGGGGTAGACGAAGCCGCCCTTGCTCTTCTTGTAGTCGGCCACGGCCTGCAGGTACAGCGGGCGGGCGGTCAGCGATTCGCCTTCGCGGATCTTCTTCTGCTCTTCCTGCTTGAGCAGCGCCGGCATCGCCGCCACGGCGTACTGGATGGCCGGATCGGTGCTGGCCTCGAAGGCGGCGCGGTCGGCCTTAAACCAGGTCAGGCGCTTGTCCAGGCTGCCCAGTTCGGTGCCGCCCAGCCTGGCCACCAGCCCCTTCACCGCAGCGGCATCACTGCCGGCCAGCCACGTGTTGAGCACCTCATTGCTGCGCTGATCGGCCGGCAGGGCGACGTACTGGTCCAGCCAGTACGTCTGCAGCTGCTGGTCCATCTTCGCCACGTAACGGCGATCCATCTGCTTCAGGCCGCCTTCGATGGTGGTCAGGTCGCGCTCCTGGAAGCCCGCTTCGCGCTCGGCGTCGGGCTTGGCGCGCTCGATCGACAGGCGGTACAGCGACAACGCCGCGCCCACCGCCGAGGTGCTGTTGAACTGGCTGACGAACAGGTCGCGCTCGCGCGTGGCCTTGCTGGTATCCAGGTGCTTGATCAGCTGCGCGTGCGCGGCCAGTGCCGGCTTGCCTGCCGCGCCCTGCTGCTTCAGCCAGGCCAGCACGGCCGCTTCTTCAGCCTTCTTCTGGCCGGCCGCGTCGATGCGCTTGAAGCCTTCCAGCTGGCCGACGTAGTTCTTGGCCACGTTGTTCATGCTGGCTGCGGTGGCGGCGTACTTCACCTTGATGTCGGCGTCGGCCTTACCGGCCTCGTCGATCATCTTCAGCACCGCAGCGTAGTGCTGGGCGATGGTCGGGTAGGTCCAGCCTGCGGTTTCGTTGAACTCACCGGCCAGCGCATAGCGGTTGGTACGGCCCGGGTAGCCGGCCACCATCACGAAGTCGTCGGCCCCCAGCGGCTGGTCGGCGAATTTCAGGAAGTGCTTCGGCTGGTACGGCACGTTGTCGGCCGCGAAAGCCGCCGGCTTGCCGTCCTTGCCCACGTAGGCGCGGTAGAAGGAGAAATCGCCGGTGTGGCGCGGCCACATCCAGTTGTCGACGTCGCCGCCGAACTTGCCCACGCTGCCCGGGGGCGCATAGACCAGGCGCACGTCCTTGATTTCCATGTTGCGGAACAGGCGGTAGGTGTTGCCACCGGAGAAGCTGAAGAGACGGCAGCGGAAACCGGCATCGGCTTCGCAGGCGGCGGTCTGGGCCTTGTCGAAGGCATCCAGCGCGCGGGTGCGAGCCAGCGGGTCCTTGCCGGCGGCGGCGATCGCGGCCTTGGCCTGCGCGGTCACGTCGGTGATCTGGTCGAGCACGAACACGCGCGCATTCGGGCCGGCGCTCAGTTCATCCTTCAGGGTCGGCGCGTTGAAGCCGTCCTTGATCAGGTTCTTCTCGGCGGTCGAGTTCAACTGGATCGCGCCGTACGCGCAATGGTGGTTGGTCACCACCAGACCCTGCGGGGACACGAAGCTTGCCGTGCAGCCGCCCAACGCCACCACCGCGCCCATCGGATCGCCGGTGAGGTTGGAGATCTGCTCGGCCGACAGCTTCAGGCCGGCCTGCTTGAGCGGCCCGGCAATCTCCGGCAGCTGCTGCGGCACCCACATGCCTTCAGCGGCATGGGCGACCTGGACCAGCCCAAGGCTGGCGACGACGGAGAAAGCGAGCAGGTTCGAGCGCATTGAGCAGCCCCTGGTGAAAGAACCGCCGAGTGTAGCCCAGCCCCCTGCCCCGGCCCGAAGCCCGGAAGTCATGGGTTGCCCGCCGGCAGATGCCAGCCGGGGATGCCAGCCGGGCAGAGCCCGGCTCTACGTCCCCGCGGGCACGGGCAGCCGGCTGGAGGTGGCGGGCAGGCCGGTGCAGGACCGTTGGGCCGCATGGATGCGGACCACGAGCCCCCAGGGACGGGTTTACGGCGTGTCCTGCACCGGCCTGACCGGCACCTCGCTCGCCAGAAGCAGGCGCTGCCGCCCCGCTAAACCACCCGCAATGCAGCATGGGAAAACCGCCCGCGGCCCTATAATCCGCGTTTTCCCCCAGACGAGTTCCACCCCGATGGCGCAGCAAACAATGAAGGCCCTGGTCAAGCGTGAAGCCGCCAAGGGCATCTGGCTGGAAGAGGTTCCGGTCCCCACCCCGGGCCCGAACGAGGTCCTGATCAAGCTGGAAAAGACCGCCATCTGCGGTACCGACCTGCACATCTACCTGTGGGACGAATGGAGCCAGCGCACCATCAAGCCCGGCCTGACCATCGGCCACGAATTCGTCGGCCGCATCGCCGAGATCGGCCCCGGCGTCACCGGTTATGAGCTCGGCCAGCGCGTCTCGGCCGAAGGCCACATCGTCTGCGGCCACTGCCGCAACTGCCGGGGCGGCCGCCCGCACCTGTGCCCCAACACCGTCGGCATCGGCGTCAACGTCAACGGCGCCTTCGCCGAATACATGGTGATGCCGGCCAGCAACTTGTGGCCCATCCCCGACCAGATCCCGTCCGAGCTGGCCGCCTTCTTCGACCCGTACGGCAACGCCGCGCACTGCGCGCTGGAGTTCAACGTCATCGGCGAAGACGTGCTCATCACCGGCGCCGGCCCGATCGGCATCATCGCCGCCGGCATCTGCAAGCACATCGGCGCGCGCAACGTGGTGGTCACCGACGTCAACGACTTCCGCCTCAAGCTGGCCGCGGACATGGGCGCCACCCGCGTGGTCAACGTGTCCAACACCTCGCTGAAGGACGTCATGAAGGACCTGCACATGGAGGGCTTCGACGTTGGCCTGGAAATGAGCGGCAACCCGCGCGCCTTCAACGACATGCTCGACTGCATGTACCACGGCGGCAAAATCGCCATGCTCGGCATCATGCCCAAGGGCGCCGGCTGCGACTGGGACAAGATCATCTTCAAGGGCCTGACCGTGCAGGGCATCTACGGCCGCAAGATGTACGAGACCTGGTACAAGATGACCCAGCTGGTGCTGTCCGGTTTCCCGCTCGGCAAGGTGCTCACCCACCAGTTGCCGATCGACGACTTCCAGAAGGGCTTCGACCTGATGGAACAGGGCAAGGCCGGCAAGGTCGTGCTGAGCTGGAATTGAGGCAGCGCGCCGTTGGCGCGCCGGGCGGTGTCACGACCAACGGTCGTGACCTACCAGGTAGGTACCGACCGTTGGTCGGTACGCACCCGGCTAACGAAAAAGGCGCCTTTCGGCGCCTTTTTCATGCCCATCGCAGCGTCAGGTCATTTGCCCACGGCCACGGTGAACACCACGCGGTTGTCGGCCAGCTTGCCGTTGTTGTCGCGACCGGCGCCATCGGTACCGTGGTACCCCAGGCCCAGGTTGAACAGGCCGAACTGGCGGCTCACGCCGACGTTGAAGTCGGTGTAGTCCTTGCCGAAATCGGTTTCCAGCGAGGTACGGCCCACGTTCGCGCTCAGGGTGAAGTCATTGGGCAGGCCCCACTCGCCGCCCACCGCGTAATACCAGCTCTTGGTATCGGACCCGGACAGATCGTCGGTGTAGGCCACCGTCAGCTTGTACTGCTCGGCGAAGGTGGTGGTGGTGATCAGCTCGTTGTAGTTCAGCTCGCTGGCGCCCGGATAGGTATAGCGATTGAGCAGCACGTCGAAATTGACCCCGTCGGTGACATCCACCCCGTAGCCGATCAAGTAGTCGATCTCCGTGCTCGGGTCGCCCGGCCCGAAGTCCACGCCCGACCCCCACACACCCGCGTACAGGCCCACCGGCGAGGTGTAGGTGAAGCCGGCCTGCAGGGTTGGGTCTTCATCGGTCTGGGACACGCCACGGAACACATAGTCGGACACGGCGGTGACGTTCCAGCTGAACGGCGATTCGGCCTCGTCCTGGGCACTGGCGGCAAACGGGGCAAGCAGGGCGGCGCAGAGCACAGCGGCGGCGGTACAGCGCGTGGCGTGGTTCATGCGGGGTCTCTCCGGGACGTGGGGTGGGCGGTGCAGCGGGGTTTACGGTTTTTTAACCCGATTGATATTGCGATGCAACAATCACGTGTGCAACCGTTCCGACCGCACCCGGCCCGCCGAGCCACCGCCAGCGCCCCCCCCTGCCCGGCGCCGACAGGTAAAATCCCGGTTTTCCCGTGCCGAAGACTGCCTGCCATGAGCGACGCCACCTCCGCCCCGCTGACCCAGCACTACGTTGAAGAACTGGAGGCGATCCGCGCCCAGGGCCTGTTCAAGTCCGAACGCATCATCACCAGCCCGCAGTCGGCCGAGATCACCCTGGACGACGGCCGCACGGTGCTGAACTTCTGCGCCAACAACTACCTGGGCCTGGCCGACCACCCCGACCTGATCCAGGCGGCCAAGGACGCGCTGGACAGCCACGGCTTCGGCATGGCCTCGGTGCGCTTCATCTGCGGCACCCAGGACCTGCACAAGCAGCTGGAACAGCAGATCGCCGCCTTCTTCGGCAAGCAGGACACGATCCTGTACGCGGCCTGCTTCGATGCCAACGGCGGCCTGTTCGAGCCGCTGCTGGGCGAGAACGACGCCATCATCTCCGACGCGCTCAACCACGCCTCGATCATCGACGGCGTGCGCCTGTGCAAGGCCAAGCGCTTCCGCTACGCCAACTGCGACATGGCCGACCTGGAAGCCCAGCTGCAGGCCGCCGATGCTGCCGGCTGCAAGACCAAGCTGATCACCACCGATGGCGTGTTCTCGATGGACGGCTTCATTGCCCCGCTGGACGAGATCACCGCGCTGGCGAAGAAGTACAACGCGCTGGTGCACATCGACGAATGCCATGCCACCGGCTTCCTGGGCGCTACCGGCCGCGGCTCGGCCGAGGTCAAGGGCGTGCTGGAGAAGATCGACATCATCACCGGCACCCTGGGCAAGGCGATGGGCGGCGCGCTGGGTGGCTTCACCTGCGCCAGCAGCGAAGTGGTCGAACTGCTGCGCCAGCGTTCGCGCCCGTACCTGTTCTCCAACTCGCTGCCGCCGCACGTGGTGGCCGCCGGCATCAAGGCGTTCGAGATGCTGGCCGCCGCCGACGACCTGCGCAGCACGCTGGCCGAGAACACCGCCTACTTCCGCGAGAAGATGACCGCGGCCGGTTTCGACGTGAAGCCGGGCGTGCACCCGATCAGCCCGGTGATGCTGTACGACGCGCCGCTGGCGCAGAAGTTCGCCGAGCGCCTGCTGGAAGAAGGCATTTACGCGATCGGCTTCTTCTTCCCGGTGGTGCCCAAGGGCCAGGCACGCATCCGCACGCAGATCAGCGCCGCGCACACGCGTGCGCACCTGGACCGCGCGATCGATGCGTTCACCCGCATTGGTGTGGAGCTGGGCGTGATCAAGGGCTGAGTGCCTTAGCCGACCAACGGTCGGCTCTACCGGCATTGTGGGTCATGAACATGGGACACGCGCATGACCGGGGTGGATACGACCATTGCGGGTCATGGACATCCGACACGCGCGCATGATCGGGGTGGACCCGACCGATGACCATCCGACACAAGCGCGTAACCGGGGTAGAGCCGACCGTTGGTCGGCTGCCCTTCGTGAGCGTCAAGAACATCCGACACAGGGGCACGCCTGCGTGCCCAGCCGACCAACGGTCGGCTCTACCGGCGGTGTGGGTCATGAACGTCTGCCAAGGGGCACGCGGGCGTGCCCCAGCCGACCAACGGTCGGCTCTACCGGCGTTGCGCGCGCATGAACGGGGTGGACCCGGCCGTTGCGGGGCATGGGCATCCGCCCCGCGCGGGTTACTTCTTCTTTTTCTTCTTGTCCTTGGCCTGTTCCTTGCTGGCCACCACCACCGGGGCGGCGACCGGGCGGTCCTGGCCGTTGCCCTTGGCCACGCGGATGCCGTTGGCCTTCATCCAGGCGTCGAACTCGTCGGCAGACATCTTCTTGTCGCCGTCGCTCATCATGAAGCGGTAGCTGCCGCGGCCGTCCAGCTCAGGCGTGACGACTTCCACCACCTTGTCAGCCGCCGGCGCGTCCGCCTTGGCGGCCTGCTTGTGTCCGCCGCAGGCAGCCAGCAGTGCGGCCGATGCCAGCAGGCAGGCGCCGCGGAACAGGGAAAAGTTGAGGCGTTGGGCGTGCATGGGGGAATCTCCCGGGAGTGAATGGAACGTCGGGTACAAGGCCATCCATTGCCCGGTTCGGTTGGCCTGCCACGCACGGGCAGGCCAGGAAGTCACGGCGGGGCCACGGCACCGTCGGCCGCGGCATACAGCAGGTCCAGGTCGTGCGCGCTCAGTTCGCGCCAAGTGCCCTTGCCCAGCGCACCCATCGGCAGTTGCCCGATGGCCACGCGCACCAGGCGCAGCACGTTGATGTCCAACGCGGCCAGCAGGCGGCGGATATGCCGGTTGCGGCCCTCTTCCAGCACCACTTCCAGCCAGGCGGTCTTGTCGCCACTGCGCAGCAGGGTGGCGCGGCGCGCGCGCAGATGCTCGCCTTCGTCCTCCACCCCGGTGCACAACGCCTGCAGCTGCGCAGCATCGGGAATGGCGTCGATCTGGACGTGGTAGGTCTTGTCCGGGCCGGTGGCGGGGTCGGTCAGGCGCGCGGCCCATTGCGGGTCATTGCTGAACAACAGCAGGCCTTCGCTGGCTTTGTCCAGGCGCCCGACCGGCGCGATCCACGGCAGGCCGGCACCATCGAAACAGCGGTAGACGGTGTCACGGCCCTGCTCGTCCTGGGCGGTGGTGACCAGGCCGCGCGGTTTGTTGAGCATCAGGTGGATGCGGCGTGGTGCATCCAGCGGCTGGCCATCGACGCGCACGTGGTGGCGACCGTCGATGATGGGAAATTCAGGGTTGTTGATGACGCGGCCATCAACGGTGACGCGGCCTGCCTGGATCCAGCGCGCCGCTTCGGTGCGCGAACACAGCCCGGCCTTGGAGAGCACGCGCGCCAGGCCATGGCGCGGTGCATCGTCGCTGCGCGGACGTGTTACCGGTGACGCACGCCGCTCGGGGCGGCGTGGTCGAGAGGCAGGCGCGGCAGGGGGCCGGCGTGTGCTCATCGTGCTCCGCGCAGGGCGGCTTACTTCTTCTCGCCCGGCTTGGCGTCAGCCGGTGCTTCGGCCGCGGCCGGGGCTGCAGCGGGAACCGGACGCGCCTTGACCACGCGCACGCCACGGGCCTTCATCCAGGCATCGAATTCTTCGGCGGTCATGCGCTTGCCGTTCTGGCTCATGTCAAAGCGCCACGGCGTATTGTCAAACTCGGTGGCCGGCTTGTAGGCAGCCGGGTCGTTGGCCTTGATCGCCGGTGCGCCGGGCATGGCCTTGGCGATGTTCTGGCAGCCATCGATGCGCAGGCGCTGCAGGACGCGATCAAGCGACTGCTGCTGGTCGAAGTTGGAAGTGAGCACGCCGGCGGGCATGCCCAGCTGCACATTACGGATGTAAAGCTCTTCAGCGACCGGGGCGATTGCGGTGGCCGGCAGCGGCAGCGGCGAGGCGCTGATGGCATGCGCCGAGCAATCCACGGCTGCGTAGGCGGTGGGAACCAAGGCCAGGCCGAGCACGGCGGCCAGTGCGATACGCAGCATGGGATGCATCCAGGGAAAAGGGGTGACGCGGCGAGTTTAACAGCGCCACAACGGCTTTCAAGATCCCACATTCAATGAATACGGCAACTTGTTGGATTTATTGTTGATTTCTTGATCAAGAGCAACAAGCCAACGATCAAGTGCGAGGTCTCCATGTCCCCCTGTGCCGAGCTGGGCCGATAGGGGTGGGGTTGCGGGACACGCCGTGCATCCATCCCTGGAGGCTCCGTCGCCGCTTTCGCGAGTGCGCAATCCTGCGCACTCGGCAAGGCCGGGGCTGGGCGTCCTGCCCAGCCCGTCCGACGCATGCGTCGGACCCATGCGGCTCAGGGCCCCGCAATCCCACCCCTACCAGCCCCCCCGACACCTGACAGGTGCTCACAGGAAAAGCGAAACACGGCGCCCAGCTTTCGCTCCTCGCTCTTCATTGGCCACCGGCCCACTGTCGAGGGAGGGGGTGTGTGGGTTCGCGGGACCCTGAGCGCCATGGATGGCGCGACGGAGCCTACACGGACGTACTTGCGGCGTGTCCCGCGAACCCACACACCCCCGCCCAGCCTGGAAGCAGACGGCAACGACCGCTTTCTGGCTTTGGCTTTTGGCTTTTGGCTTTTGACCTAAAAAAAGCAAAAAAAGGGCCCGGCAATGCCGGGCCCTCTTCTGAAACTGTACTACCAGAAGGATTAGTTCTGGACGTTCAGCTCGGTACGACGGTTCTTTGCACGACCTTCCGGGTTGTCCGAGCCATCCGGGTTGGTGTTCGGCGCAATCGGACGGCTCTCGCCGTAGCCGATCGGGCCCACCAGACGCGAAGCGGACACGCCGTTCTTGGTCAGGTAGTCATACACGGTGGTGGCGCGACGCTCCGACAGCTTCTGGTTGTAAGCGTCGGTACCCTTCGAGTCGGTGTGACCGGCAACTTCAACGCGCAGATCCGGGTAACGCTTCAGGATCTCGGTGGCTTCGCTCAGGATCGCCACGGCGTCCGGACGCAGGGTCGCCTTGTCGAAGTCGAAGTTCACACCCTTCAGATCGATCGAGACCGGGACCGGGCAACCGTCCGGACCGATGGTCTGACCCGGCTGCGAATCCGGGCACTTGTCGTCGCAATTGTTGACGCCGTCACCGTCGTCATCCAGGTCGGCGCAGCTCGGAGCAACCGGAGCCGGGGCAACCACAGCGGCGGTCGGAGCCGGGCCGAGCGGGATCACGACGCCGACCGAAGCCAGCACGTCGCCGAACCAGTCTTCCGACGGAGCGGCGATGCTCTGGTCGTCGAAGTCAGCGCGGTAGGCCACTTCGGCGCGGACAGCAACGCGCTTTTCGAAGGTGGTCTGCAGGCCGACGCCGAGCTTGGCGGCGAAGTTGCCGTCCTTGCGCTCACGCGGACCATTCAGGCTGTTGGCGGCGTACTCTTCTTCCGACTTCTGGTAGCCCAGACCCATCAGCAGGTACGGGTTCCAGCCACGGCCTTCAGAGATGAAGTGGCGACGCATGTCGACCGACACGCCGTACTGGCTCCAGTTCAGATCCTGGTTGGCATCGAAGTTCGGGTTCTGGTAGTTCAGCTCGCCGTCCAGCGACCAGTTGGGGCTGATGAACTTACCGAGGCCCAGGGTCACGAACGGAGCGTCGTTGGTCAGACGGTCGTTATCCTGGAAGTTGAAGCCGGCCGAACCGGTCAGGTACCAGCGGTCGTCAAAATCCTGCGCCGAAGCAGCCTGGGCGAAAGCCAGACCGCCCAGCAGCGCGGCAGTGAGGATCTTCTTGTTCATTGAGTACAGCTCCTATTTCGGGGGTATGAAACCGGTAGAGGCATGGGCCAGCACCTGCGTCGTTTTCAGACTGCCGATTCAGCACGCCACCGCAGCGAACATTATGCTCAGGAGGGTGAAGGTGATGTTAACAGTCACGTAACATGTGAAGACGACCGCCAGACCTCTACCGGCCCAGCTGGTGGCACCCTATACAGGTTGATGAAATTGCGCAAGACCCAGCAATGGCAAGGGGTCCGACCCGATTTTGCTATCCTTGGACTGCACCATCGCAGTATTCCGTGAAAAATCCGCACCTGCCTTGATTCAGCGCAAGAACAGCTTTGTTGGCGGACGTATGATGAGGAACGTCCTGCACCGGAGCTGCCATGAAAGCCGTGGGTTTGCGCCAGTACCTGCCGATCGACGACCCCGCCGCACTGCTTGATCTGACGCTGCCCGACCCCGGTCCGCCCTTTGGTTCGGATCTACGGGTGCGAATACAGGCCGTTTCCGTCAATCCCGTGGATACCAAACAGCGCGCGCCGCGTCCGGAACGCGAAGATCCCCCGCGCATTCTTGGCTACGACGCCGCCGGAACCGTCGAAGCCGTTGGCCCGGACGTAGTGGCTTTCGCGCCCGGCGACGAGGTGTATTACGCCGGCGATGTGACACGTACCGGCAGCAACGCGCAGTGGCACCTGGTGGATGAGCGACTGGTCGGACGCAAGCCGACCACGCTGGATTTCGCCGACGCCGCAGCGCTGCCGCTGACCACGCTGACTGCGTGGGAACTGCTGTTCCAGCGCATGCCATTGCAGTTTGATGACCGTCGCCATGCCGGCCAGGTGTTGTTGGTCATCGGCGGTGCCGGCGGCGTGGGTTCGATGGCGATCCAGCTGGCCCGGCATGCCGGCTTCACCGTGGTCGCCACGGCGTCGCGCACCGCGTCGGTGCAGTGGTGCCTGCAGATGGGCGCCCACCACGTGGTCGACCACCATCAGCCGTTGCCACCGCAGCTGCAGGCACTGGGCATCGCGCAGGTGCAGGTGGCGCTCAACCTGGCCGACACCGACCGCTACTGGGACGTGTTGGGCGAACTGCTGGCGCCCCAAGGCCATGTCGGCCTGATTGTCGAACCGCGCGACGCCTTGCGCATCGGCGATCCCTATAAAGCCAAGTGCATCGGCATCCACTGGGAATTCATGTTTGCGCGCGTGAAGTTCCGCACCGCGGACATGATCGAACAGCATCGCATCCTGAACCGCGTTGCAAGCCTGGTCGATGCGGGCGAACTGCGCAGCACACGCAGTACGCACCTTGGCCTGATCAACGCCGCCAACCTGCGCGAGGCCCACCGGCAACTGGAAAGCGGTGGCACGGTCGGCAAGCTGGTGCTGGCCGGCTGGTAGATGCCTGCGCCGGCGGCGCAGGTGTCGGCGGATATTGGCGTGTATCTGTATCTGTCCGGCGTGGCGGGCACAACCTACAGTCAAGGGCCCCTCCGGTGACACATGCCATGCCCACTTCACTTCCCCTGCGCCTGTTGCAACTGCTGCTTGGCCTGTTCCTGTACGGCATGGGCGCGGCGGTGATGATCCGTGCCGCGATCGGGGTGGCGCCGTGGGATGTGCTGTCGCAGGGCATCGCGTTGCAGACGCCGCTGTCGTTCGGCGTGGCCACCAACGTGATCGGCGCGCTGGTGCTGTTGCTGTGGTGGCCGATCCGGCAGAAGCCGGGGCTGGGCACGGTACTCAACGTCATGCTGATCGGCCCGAGCGCGCAGTTCGGCCTGTGGCTGCTGCCGGAGGTGCACGGGCTGGCGTGGCAGGTCCCGCTGTTCATCTGTGGCCTGCTGATGGTGGCCGTGGCCACCGGCCTGTACATCGGCGCACGTTTCGGCCCGGGCCCGCGCGACGGCCTGATGACCGGCCTGCATGCCCGCACCGGCTGGCCGATCTGGGTCGTCCGCAGCCTCATCGAGGGCACCGTCCTGCTGATCGGCTGGTGGCTGGGCGGCAACGTCGGCGTGGGCACCCTCGCCTTCGCGCTGCTGATCGGCCCACTCTGCGGCGTCACGCTGCCGCTGTTCGGCATCCGCAAGCCCGCCCCCGCCACCGTCGCGGCACCGTAAGCCGCGACCACAGCCGTGCCGACCAACGGTCGGCACCTACCCCATGCAGCGCGCGCGCCCCTCCGGAGAAAAGCCCCTTCTGTTGAAGGGGCGCGCCGATAGGCGGGGGTAGAGGAGGCATGCATCAGGGTCCAAGGTTCGCGCAGCGAACCTTGGAGCGAAGCGCGCAGGGCGCCGTGAAAGGGCCTTGCGCGCAAGACCCTTTCACGGCACCCTGCGCGCTTCCGTACGCAAGCGTATCGACATGTCGCCAGCCGCCGAATCCCCCGCCTACCCCCATCTGTTCGCCCCGCTGGACCTGGGCTTCACCCAGCTGCGCAACCGCGTCCTGATGGGTTCCATGCACACCGGCCTGGAGGACCGCGCGCGCGATTTCCCGCGCCTGGCCGCCTATTTCGCCGAGCGCGCGGCCGGCGGGGTCGGCCTGATCGTGACCGGCGGCTTCGCACCGAACTTGGTCGGCTGGCTCAAGCCGTTCGGCGGCAAGCTGTCCTGGCCGTGGGAGGTCCGCCCGCACCGCCAGGTGACCGCCGCGGTGCACGACAACGGCGGCAAGATCTGCCTGCAGCTGCTGCATGCCGGGCGCTATGCCTACCACCCCCTGTCGGTGGCCCCCAGCAAGCTGAAAGCGCCGATCAATCCGTTCACCCCGCGCGCGCTGAGCGCCGGTGGCGTTGAGCGCCACATCGCCGATTACGCGCGCAGTGCGCGGCTGGCGCGCGAGGCTGGCTACGACGGCGTTGAAGTGATGGGCTCGGAAGGCTATCTGATCAACGAGTTCATTGCCCCGCGCACCAACACGCGCACCGACCGCTGGGGCGGCGACGCGGCCCAGCGCATGCGCTTTGCGGTTGAAATCGTGCGCCGCATCCGCGAGGCCTGCGGCCCGGACTTCATCATCATCTACCGGCTGTCGCTGGTGGACCTGGTCGACGGCGGCAGCAACTGGGATGAAATCGTGCAGCAGGCCAAGGCGATCGAGGCGGCCGGCGCGACCTTGATCAACGCCGGCATCGGCTGGCACGAGGCGCGCATCCCCACCATCGCCACCTCGGTGCCGCGCGCGGCCTTCGCCGGAGTCACCGCCAAGCTCAAGCCGCATGTGCAGCTGCCGGTGATCGCCACCAACCGCATCAACATGCCCGACGTGGCCGAGCGCATCCTGGCCAGCGGCGGCGCGGACATGGTGTCGCTGGCGCGGCCGCTGCTGGCCGACCCGGAATGGGCCAACAAGGCCCGCGCCGGTCGCCCCGAAGCGATCAATACCTGCATTGCCTGCAACCAGGCCTGCCTGGACCACGTGTTCGAGAACAAGACCGCCAGCTGCCTGGTCAACCCGCGCGCCGTGCACGAAACCGAACTGGTGTACCGCCCGGTCACCGCCCCCAGGCGCGTGGCCGTGGTCGGCGCGGGTCCGGCCGGGCTGGCCTGCGCCACGGTCGCCGCCGAACGCGGCCACCAGGTGACCCTGTTCGACGCCGGCAGCGAGATCGGCGGCCAGTTCAACGTGGCCAAGCGCATTCCGGGCAAGGAAGAATTCCACGAGACCCTGCGCTACTTCCGCCACAAGCTGGAGCAGACCCGGGTCGAGGTGAAGCTGGACACCGTGGCCGATGTCGCCACGCTGGCCGGCTTTGACGAGGTCGTGGTGGCCACCGGCATCACCCCGCGTCGGGTCGACTTCCCCGGTGCCGACCACCCCAAGGTGGTCAACTATCTGGACGTGCTGCTGGGCCGGGTCCAGGCCGGGGCGCAGGTCGCCATCATCGGCGCCGGCGGCATCGGCTTCGACGTGGGCGAGTTCCTGGTCCATGACGGCCCCTCCAGCGCGCTCGATCCCGCCCGCTGGATGGCCGAATGGGGTGTGGACCCCAGTTTTGAAGCCCGCGGTGCGCTCGCCAAGCCCGCGCCCGAAGCACCGGCGCGCAAGGTCTGGCTGCTGCAGCGCAGCCCGGGCAAGCCCGGCGCGCGCCTGGGCAAGACCACCGGCTGGATCCACCGCGCCACGCTCAAGGCCAAGGGCGTGACGATGCTGGGCGGCGTGGAGTACCTGGGCGTGGACGATGCGGGCCTGCGCGTGCGCATCGAGGGCCAGGAACAGACCCTGCCGGTGGATCACGTGGTGGTCTGCGCCGGCCAGGAACCGCGCCGCGATCTGCACGCCGCGCTGCAGGCGGCCGGGATCAACGCGCACCTGATCGGGGGCGCGGACGTGGCCGCCGAACTGGATGCAAAGCGCGCGATCCACCAAGGCAGCCACCTCGCCGCGCAGCTCTGAAACCGGTCGCTGGCGACCTGAATACGGGTCCGGAAGCCCATTCCGGCCCGCGCCCCGAACCTGAATGTCAAGCTTTCGGGTTCAGGATGCATTGGGAAATGGCCCCCTATCGTGCGCCAACTTTCCCGCTCACCACCCAGTTCGAGTGAGCGCGCGGACCCCACGTCCTGTTCGGGTCCGCCCCCGGGCGACCCCGATGGTCGCCTCCCCATGACGCCAAGTCGTACCCCCGCCCCGTCCGCATGATCGGATGGACCAGCCAGGTGCGGCCTACACGGAGCAAGGAGATTTATGAAACTGGCCTGGATTCTCTGGCTGTCGCAGTTGTTGCCGCAGCCGGCCGCCGATTCGTTGTGCCTGAGCACGACCGTCTACCTCGAAGCGCGTGACCAGACCCTGCGCGGCCAGCAAGCCGTCGCCGAGGTGGCCCTGCGTCGTCTGGACAGCGGGCTGTGGGGCGACTCGATGTGCAAGGTGGTGACCGCGCGCAAGCAGTTCGCGCCGACCATCGTGGCCCCTGGCACCCAGCTGGGCAATGCAGACGCCTGGCAGGAAGCGATGACGGTGGCCTTCGATGCCGAGCGCAATTGGGCCCTGCCGGTGGGTGAACGCAAGGAGATCGTGCCCGGCGCAAGCCACTTCGCCGCCTTGTCGATTGCCAACCCGAGCTGGCGCAATGCCTACCAGGTGGCCACCATCGGTGACCACACGTTCTATCGCGTGCAGAAACTCAAGCCGCGCACGTCGTAACGGTCTGTTACGGCCATACCGTTGAGGATGCGGGGCCTGCTCTGGAATAGTGGGCAGCTGACCTTCCACCCATCCGTCAACGGAGTTCCCATGAAGCTGTACAGCAAGCCCGGTGCCTGCTCCACCGCCGACCACATCGCCCTGCAGTGGACCGGCCAGCCGTTCGAGGTGGAACTGCTCGACAAGGACACGCTGAAGGCGCCGGCATTCCTGAAGATCAACCCGGCCGGTTCGGTGCCTGCGGTGGTCGATGGCGATTTCATCCTGACCCAGAACGCGGCGATCATGGGCTACATCGCCGACACCTACCCGCAGGCCGGCCTGGCCGGTGACGGCAGCGCCCAGCAGCGCGCCGAAGCGACCCGGTGGCTGTCCTTCGTCAACTCGGACCTGCACCCGGCGTTCAAGCCGCTGTTCGGGCCGGGCAATTTCATCGAAGACGAGACCCAGCACGAAGCGCTCCGTGCCACCGCACGCAAGCGCCTGCGCGGCCTGTTCGAACGCGCCGACAAGCAGCTCGCCGACCGCCCGTGGCTGGCCGGCTTCCGCAGCTTCGCCGACCCGTATTTCTACATCACCCTGCGCTGGGCGGCCGGTGCCAAGATCGACCTGGGCGGCCTGGACAACATCGCCGCGTACAAGACCCGCATGGACGCCGATGCTGGCGTGCAGGCCACGCTGAAGGCCGAAGGCCTGAGCTGAGTCGTTCAACGCGGCATATATATAAGTAAAGCGCCCGGCACTGCCGGGCGTTTTTCTTTTGCGGTCACCCTGGGGTGGCTCTACCGGGTTACCCGACGGTGCGCACGACATTGCCCTGTGCGTCGCGCAGCTGGGTGGGCTCCACCCGGATCCGCAGGCGTCCGCCGGGCAGCGGGTAGACGCCCCGCTGGGCCTGCAGGTGGTCCTGCAAGGCACGCAGGGTGGCCGGGCTGAGCACGCAGCGCGCGGTGTCCGTCTCGATCTCCAGCTGGTCCACCTCGCCGGGCTCGAAGCGCCAGCTGCGCTGCGCGTTGAGCAAGGTCAGCGCGTGGCCGTGGTCCAACCGCAGCGGCAGCAGTTCGAGCACGCCCGGCACCTGGCCGGCGCCCAGCACCAGCTCCACGCTGTCGCCTTGGGCCTCCCAGTCCAGCGTTTCCAGGAACAGCAGGCCGGTGGCGGAGCCGTCGCGGGCACTGCCCGCCTCGACCTGCGCGGCCAGGGCCGGATCGGCCAGCAGCGAACCGCGCTGCAGGTCGGTGATCCACAGCGGCATGGCCGGCAACAGCGCATCCAGCACGCCCTGGGTGGACCAGCGGCGCACCGCCGCCATTTCCTCATCGGCCAGCCCGACCACCTGCAGGAAGCGCACGCGGCCGTTGGCGGTGTCGCGCGGCGGCAGCTGCGGATCCTCCACCAGCGCCAGGTGGCGCAGCACGGTGTCGGTGTCCAGCGCGATCGGACCGTTGGCGTCCAGGTGGTGGCCGGCCTCGAACACATTGCCGCTGCTGAAGACATAGCGCGCCAGGTTCTGCAGCAGGTTCATCGGCCACACCGGCGGCGCGTCGTCCGCGCCCTGCCCCGGCGCGGCGGCCAGGCGGAAGGTCAGCTCGAAGCCGTAGCCGCTGTCGGCTGCGTCGTCGCTCTGCTTGTCGTACAGCTCGGAGAAGCCATAGGTGACGTAATGCCAGTACGGGCGGGGCGATTCGGCCCAGTACACGCTGATCCCGTCGAGCGGGTCATTGCCGCCCAGGGTGTACGGCAGCGCCGTGCCGAAGTGTTTGGGTTCCTGCCCCGGGTACAACGCGGCCAGGGCCGCATTGATGGCATCCCAGCCGGGGGTGCCGTGGTCATCGTGCGTGGGGTCCATCGCGGTGCTCCTGCAGGTGTAGCCGGGCAAGGTAACGCCCCCGCGCGGCAACGACCACCCTGGCAGGCGCTGGCGATTCAGCCAGGCACGGGCTCGGCGCTCGCGTCGGGCTGCGGCTGCGTCGATGCGTCGAGCACTGCATGGGTGTCGCTCAACCAGCGGCTGGCCAACGCCGGGCTCTTGGCCTTGGCGACAGCGGCGGCCATGTCCGGCCACAGTTTTTCCAGCCCTGCCGCATCGGTGCAGCGCTCGATCTTGAGCTGCATGAAATAGCCCTTCAGGCCCAGATGGCGGCGCACCGATTCGCTCATCCAGTCGTACAGGCGCTTGTAAAGGTCCGGGTCCTGCTCGCGCCCGGCGGTGAGCGCGCGCGCGGCGGGCGGTGCGACGGCACCGCCGACAACCTCGATCAGTCCCATCTGCGCCAGCTGCGCGAGCGCGTCGTCCGGCGCGCGCAGGCCCGGCAACAAGGCGGTCAACGCATCGTCATCGCGCTGACCATCGACCATCAGCAGAATGGAGCGCAACGCCGGCGGCAGCCGACGTGCACGGTCTTCGATTTCCTGGCGGCCCGCGGCCGTCTTGCCATGGATGTAGGCCATGTACTTCCCCCTGTTGCGTGCTGCAGTGCCACGCCCGCCCTCCGGCCGTTGGCCGGTGCACGTGCGCCCCCTTGCGACCGTTGCAGGCGCAACGCCACGCCCGCGCCCCCGCGCGCCGTGTCCCCAGCGCGCGACGCCAGGCACTGGAGCCTGCAGCGGTCACGTCCGGAGCTTACCCGAGGCTGGCCGACACCGATAATGCGCTGCAACACGCGCCGGTCAGGCGTCCGCGCGGAACTGCAGGTAGCGGCGGATGGCACGGATGACCACCAGCAGCAGGACCGGCACCGCGATCACCTGGAGGATGTTCAGCGGCCGGGAATCCCCCAGGCATCGGCGATCAGATAGGTCGCGTAGCCCAGCAGGCAGCACCAGCCGATCGCCGTCACCAGCGCTTTGCTTACCCGCATCCTGTGTTCCATCGCCATGCCGTCCTCCATGGGGATCCGCACCGAGGCAGCCCCTTCCGGGGCCGCGCCTGCGCGTTTGTCCCATGCGACGCGAACGGTGCGCGTCAGTGCCCCAGCGCGCGCCGGATCTCATCCAATGCGGCCGGATCGTCCAGCGTGGACAGGTCCCCCGGATCACGCTCTTCGGCCAGCGCCTGCAGCGAGCGCCGCAGCAGCTTGCCCGAGCGGGTCTTGGGCAGCGCATTGACGATATGGATGTGCGCCGGCCGCGCCAGTGCGCCGAGCGAGTGGGTCACCCGCTGCATCATCTCGGTGATCACCGTGCTGCCATCGCCGTCCACTGCCTGGCGCAGGGTGACAAACACCAGCGGCACCTGGCCCTTGAGCTCGTCCTTGACCCCGATCACCGCCGCCTCGGCCACCAGCGGGTGGCCGGAGATGCACTCTTCGATCTCGCGCGTGCCCAGCCGGTGCCCGGCCACGTTGATCACATCGTCGGTGCGGCCGAGGATGAAGGTGTAGCCGTCGGCGTCGCGGATCGCCCAGTCCAGCGAGCTGTACAGCAGCTCCTTGAAGTGGCTGAAATAGCTCTGCAGGAACCGGTCGTCGTCCTTCCACACGGTGCTCATGCACCCCGGCGGCAACGGCGGGGTCATCACCAGCACGCCCTTCTGCCCGGGCGCCACTTCTTCCCCGGTGTTCTCGTCGATGACCTTCATCTTGTAGCCAAGGTTGGGGAACCCGGGCGAGCCGAAACGAACCGGTTTCATGTCCACCCCGGGCAACAACGTCAGTGCCGGCCAGCCGGTTTCGGTCTGCCAGTAGTTGTCGATGATCGGCTTGCCCAACGCGTCGTTGATCCAGTGCGCCGTGGGTTCGTCAAGCGGCTCACCGGCCAGGAACACGTACTTGAGCGCGTCCAGGTCGTGGCGCGTGATGAAGTCGGTGTCGTGCTTCTTCAGCACGCGTATGGCGGTGGGCGAGGAGAACAACGTGCGCACGTTGTACTGCTCGCACAACGCCCACCAGATCCCCGGGTCGGGGTTGGTCGGCAGGCCTTCGTAGAGCAGCGAAGTGCAGCCGCCGATCAGCGGGCCGTACACGTTGTAGGAATGGCCCACCGCCCAGCCCACGTCGGAGGTGGAGAACATCACCTGGCCCGGCTTGCAGTCGAACACGGTCTGCATCGACTGCGCCATCGCCACCGCGTAACCGCCCACGTCGCGCTGCACGCCCTTGGGCTTGCCGGTGGTGCCGGAGGTGTACAGCAGGTAGCTGGGCTCGCTGGATTCCAGCCAGACCACCGGCACGTCCTGGTCACCCACCTCGGCGCGCAGCGTGGCGTAGTCGACGTCGCGACCGGGCACCTTCGGTTCGGCCGGGTCCAGCCCGCGCGAGACGATCAGCACATGCGGCGGCGGCGAAGTGGCTTCGGCACAGGCCGCATCCACCATTGCCTTGTACGGAATCACCTTGCCACCGCGCTTGCCGGCATCGGCGGCGATCAGCAGCTTGGGTTCGGCATCGTCGATGCGCAGCGCCAGGTTGTGCGCGGCAAAGCCGCCGAACACGACCGAGTGGATTGCCCCGATGCGCGCGCACGCCAGCATCGCAAACACCGCCTCGGCCATGTTGGGCATGTAGATCACCACGCGGTCGCCACGGCCCACGTCCAGGCGCTGCAGCACGGCGGCGAACGCGTTCACCTCGCGATAGAGCTCGCGATAGGTGATCTCGCGGGTGATGTCGGTTTCGGTGGAGATGGCCACCAGTGCCAGCTGCTCCGGGCGGTCGACCAGGTGCCGGTCCACGGCGTTGTAGCAGAGGTTGGTTTCGCCGCCGACGAACCAGCGCCGGAACGGCGGGTTGCTGTAGTCGAGGATCTGTTCCGGCGCTTTATGCCAGTAGATGCGCTGGGCCTCTTCGGCCCAGAACGCCTCGGGTTCATCCACCGAACGCCGGTACATCGCTTCGTAACGCATGACAGCCCTCCCAGACAGAATCATGGGATCGAGCATAGTCCGATGGTGTCGGCCGGGCCGCCCGACCTTGGTCGTAGGCACGGCGTGTACCGGCCATGGTACGCGCCGTGCCCGCGTTCGCTACAGACGACGGGGGCGATCGGCCGGCGCGGGCAGACCCCTGGTGCAGTCCGGCCCCAGGCGCTTCAGCACCGCGTCGTATGGCACCAGATCGAGGAAGGCGACCACATCCACCGCACGGCCGTGCTGCATGCGCATGATCCACGCATAGTCGTTGCGGTAAGGCAGCCCGTCGACAGCGGTGGCCTGGCCATGCCAGTGCACGATGACGTGGTTGCCGTCCGCCCAGACCTGGTGGGATACGGGCCGCACCGGCGCCAACAGGCAGGCGATGAACGGGCGCACCGCGCGCTGCTCGAACGCATCGCGCCCTTCAAAGCGCCCTGCACTGGGGCCAGAGCCGGCGATGGTCCAGACCACCGCCGGGTCCAGCACCTGCGTGAAAAAGCCGTCCTGGCCGGCGCTCCAGCGTTCGAACGCATCGCTGACCAGGCGACGATTGTGCTCACTGACCGTCGCGGGGTTGTTTTCAGACGGCGTGCCGGCGGCGCTCAAGGGCAAGGCCAGTGCCAGCAGGAGCAGGATCCACGTCGTTGCGCCCACGATCATTGCCGCCCCCGGATATGCGCACCACCGGTGACCAGTTGTCGCGCCATCGGCCGGGACATGAAGCGTGCCGGGAAGATCGGCGCCGGTGCGCTGGCGTCCTCCAGCCGCTGCAGGTGATCCTGGCCGAGCACCACCGCCAGCGCGCCGATGTTGTCCTCGGCCTGGGCCAGCGTACGCGCGCCCATGACCGGCGACACCACGGCCGGATTGTGCAGGGTCCAGGCCAGCGCCACCTGCGAACGGCTGACGCCGAGTTCGGCGGCAACCTCGCCGACCACCGCGGCGATATCCAGCGCGCGCCCGTTGAGGTGCCCGGTCGACGCGATCACGCCCTTGCGCGTGGGCGAGACATCGGCGGCGTTGTCTTCGACCAGATCGGCACGGGTGTACTTGCCGGTCAGGATGCCGCCGCCCAGCGGCGACCAGGGCAGCACGCCCAGGCCCAGTGCGGCCGCCATCGGCATCAGTTCGTGCTCGACCGTGCGCTCGAGCAGGCTGTACTCGATCTGCAGCGCCACCAGGGGCGACCAGCCGCGCAGGTCGGCCAGTGTCTGCATCTGTGCCACGCGCCAGGCTGGCGTGTTGCAGATGCCCAGATAGAGCACCTTGCCAGCGCGCACCAGGTCGTCCAGCGCACGCATCACCTCCTCCACCGCGGTGGTGAAGTCCCAGGCGTGCAGGTACAGCAGGTCGATCCGGTCGGTCGCCAATTGGCGCAGGCTGGTTTCCACCGAACGCACCAGGTTGAGGCGATGGTTGCCGCCGGCATTGGGGTTGCCCGGGTCACGCGACATGGTGAACTTGGTCGCCAGCACGACGCGCTCGCGCTTCTGCCGGAGCAGCCCGCCGAGGATCCGCTCGGCGGCGCCGTTGGTGTAGTTCACCGCGGTGTCGATGAAGTTGCCGCCACGCTCGACATAGGTGTCGAAGATCCGTGCGGACTCGGCGTCGTCGGCGCCCCAGCCCCAGTCCGAGCCAAAGGTCATGGTGCCCAACGAGAGCGGCGATACGCGCAGCCCGGAGCGGCCGAGCAGACGATAGTGGTCCAGTGCCTGGGGAGCGTTCATGGTTTGGGGTGTCCTTTGGAGGCGGGAATGCGGCATGTATCTTCCCGCCCCCCGCACCTGACGCCGGTAGCCCGCTTGTGCGCGATGCTTGCCCGATCCTCCAGGGCCGCAAACCGGCCCGGACGGTCGCGCTACCATCGACACATGGACCAACTGAGCACGTTCATTGCACTGCTGGAACGCCACACCGGGGTGGACGGCTCCCATGAGAGCGCGCTTCCGGGGGTTACCCTGATCCGTGCGTCGGCACCCACGCTGCCGATGCCGGTGATCTACGAACCCACGCTGTGCCTGGTCGGCCAGGGCATCAAACAGGCCAGCGTCGGCACCACGGCCTACCGCTATGACCCCGAGCATTATCTGATCGCCTCGGTCGAGCTGCCGGTCATGGGGTCGGTGGTGGCCGCCAGCGCGGAGGCGCCCTACCTGTGCCTGCAACTGGATCTGGACATGCAGATGCTGTCCGAGCTGGCGCTGCGCCACCCCACGCCGGTGGGGCGGGCGCCCGCCACCGGACTGGCCTTGAACCGCACCAGTGACGAACTGCTGGGCGCGGCGATACGCCTGTTACGCCTGCTGGACACCCCTGGCGACATCGACGCCCTTGCCCCGCTGACCCTGCGCGAGATGCTCTACCGGCTCCTGCAGGGGCCCAGCGGCAGCCTGCTCCGGCACATGGCCCGGGCCGACAGCCGGCTCAACCAGATCGCGCGCGCCATCGTGTGGATCAAGACGCACTTCCGGGAAGCGTGCCGTATCGAGCAGGCGGCCGAACGCGCCGGCATGGGCCGCTCCAGTTTCCATCAGCACTTCAAGGCCATCACCACGATGAGTCCGCTGGAGTACCGCACCCGGTTGCGCCTGCAGGAAGCGCGGCGGTTGATGGTCAGCGACGCACTGGATGCCGCCAACGCCGGTTTCAGTGTTGGCTATGAGAGCCCATCGCAGTTCAGTCGCGACTACGCGCGGGTGTTCGGCCTCCCCCCAGCGAAGGACGCCGCGCGGCTCCGCGCGGGATGAGGCAGCACGATGCGAAACGAAAAACGCCGGGCAATGCCCGGCGTTTTTCAACAGCATACCGACCCACGGTCGGTACCTACCTGCGGGCGACGGGTACCGGCACAGGGCCGGCAGGTCGCCTCGGGTCGATCAACCCAGCAGGTGGGCCACGCCGCTGCGCTCTTCTTCCAGCTCGGCCAGGGTCTTGTCGATGTACTTCTGGCTGAAGTCGTCCACCGGCAGGTCCTTGACCAGGGTGTACTCACCGTTTTCGGTGGTCACCGCAAAGCCGAAGATCACGCCTTCCGGGATGCCGTAGGAACCGTCGGACGGCACGCCCATGGTCACCCACTTGCCGTTGCTGCCCAGCACCCAGTCGCGCACGTGGTCGATGGCGGCATTGGCGGCCGAGGCGGCCGAGGAGGAGCCACGGGCTTCGATGATCGCCGCGCCGCGCTTGCCCACGGTCGGGATGAAGGTGCCGGCGTTCCATTCCTGGTCGTTGATCGCATCGGCAACCGACGCACCATCGGCGGTGGCGAAACGGTAGTCCGGGTACATGGTCGGGCTGTGGTTGCCCCACACGACCAGCTTCTCGATGCCACCGACCGACTTGCCCAGCTTGGACGACAGCTGGCTCAGCGCGCGGTTGTGGTCCAGGCGCAGCATGGCGGTGAAGTTGCGCGGGTTCAGGTCCGGCGCCGACTTCATGGCGATGTAGGCGTTGGTGTTCGCCGGGTTGCCGACCACCAGCACCTTTACGTTGCGGCTGGCGACCTTGTTCAGCGCCGCGCCCTGCGCGGTGAAGATCTTGGCGTTTTCCAGCAGCAGATCCTTGCGCTCCATGCCCGGGCCGCGCGGACGCGCGCCGACCAGCAGGGCGATGTCGGCATCCTTGAAGGCCACTTCGGCGTCATCGGTGCCGACCATGCCGGCCAGCAGCGGGAACGCGCAGTCTTCCAGTTCCATCATCACGCCGCGCAGCGCGGCCTGGGCCTTGTCCACCGGCAGCTCGAGCAGCTGCAGGATGACCGGCTGGTCCTTGCCCAACATTTCGCCGGAGGCGATGCGGAACAGCAGGGCGTAGCCGATCTGGCCGGCGGCGCCGGTCACGGCAACACGAACAGGTGCTTTCATGGGGATTTCCTCTGCTAAGAAGCTGTAGTGCCGGCCGCTGGCCGGCTAAGTAGCTGTGTGGGAGATGGCCGCGCGGGCGGGGACGGGCCTGGCGGGGCGGCCGGAACGTAGAAACGGCCCCCTTTGCAGGGGGCCGTTCGTGTTTTTCGGGATCAGGCCGGGATCAGCTTGTTCCACTCGGCCACGCGCTCGGCCTGGGCGGCCAGCACGGCGTCGGTGTCGCCTTCCAAGGTGATCGAATGGATCACGTCGCCCTGCTTGACCGAGTCAACGATGGCCTGGCCGTCCAGGACCTGGCCGAACACGGTGTGCTTGCCGTCCAGCCAGTCGGTCTTGATGTGGGTGATGAAGAACTGGCTGCCGTTAGTGTTCGGACCGGCATTGGCCATCGACAGCGAGCCCACCTGATGGCGCACGCCGTTCTTCTCGTCTTCGAACTTGTAGCCCGGGCCGCCGGTGCCCTGACCCTTCGGGCAGCCGCCCTGGATCATGAAGTCCGGGATCACGCGGTGGAAGACCAGGCCGTCATAGAAGCCGCGCTTGACCAGGTTGACGAAGTTGGCAACCGTCAGCGGGGCCTTGTCGGCGAACAGCTCGACCTTGATCGGGCCCTGGGTGGTGTCGAAAGTGGCGATGAGGGACATGCAAATCCTTGGGGTACGGGGGTTTGTCGTTAGCTCCATAGGATACACCGCGCCCCCTGACCAACGGGCGCCTGTTGGACAAACGCGTCGCCACGCGCCCAGGCACCTCCGCGCCGGCACGGAAAGGCTTTGCTGAATGCCTCAGGGATGGGGGTAGTGCCGGCCACGGGCGGCAGCCAGGCAAAACCCGCCGGGGTTCTGGGGTTGCCGGCCAGCGGCCGGCACTACCTGAATGCCCGTCCGGCAAGGCTTACGAGGCACTTTTCGCGATTGGTCATCTTGGCCGTATAATGTTGGACTTCTTTTTCCAAATCCGGCGCCGACTGGCCCCCTTTCGCATGTCTATCGAAAATCTTCGCAACATCGCCATCGTCGCCCACGTCGACCACGGTAAGACCACCCTCGTCGACCAGCTGCTCAAGCAGTCCGGCACCCTCTCCGAGCGCACCGTGCTCGCCGAGCGCGTGATGGACAGCAATGACCAGGAAAAGGAACGCGGCATCACCATCCTGGCCAAGAACACGGCCATCACCTGGGAAGACAAGAAGACCGGTATCAAGAACCGGATCAACATCGTCGACACCCCGGGACACGCCGACTTCGGCGGCGAAGTGGAGCGCGTGCTGTCCATGGTGGACACCGTGCTGATCCTCGTCGACGCGATGGACGGCCCGATGCCGCAGACCCGCTTCGTCACCCAGAAGGCCTTCGCGATGGGCTTCAAGCCGATCGTCGTGGTCAACAAGGTCGACCGCCCGGGCTCGCGTCCGGATTGGGTGATCGACCAGGTCTTCGACCTGTTCGACAAGCTCGGCGCCACCAATGAACAGCTCGACTTCCCGATCGTCTACGCCTCGGCCCTGAACGGCTACGCCGGCCTGGAAGACACCGTGCGCGACGGCGACATGACCCCGCTGTACGAAGCGATCATGCAGCACGCGCCGAAGCCGGAAGTGGACCCGGATGGCCCGTTCCAGATGCGCATCAGCCAGCTGGACTACAACAATTTCGTGGGCGTGATCGGCATCGGCCGCATCCAGCGCGGCACCCTGAAGAAGAACATGCAGGTCGCGGTGATCGACCGTGAAGGCAAGAAGCGCAACGGCAAGGTCGCGCAGGTGCTGGGCTTCCTGGGCCTGGAGCGCATCGAGCAGGACACCGCCGAAGCCGGTGACATCGTGGCCATCTCCGGCATCGCCGAGCTGACCATCTCCGACACCCTGTGCCACCCGGACACCCCGGAAGCGCTGCCGGCCCTGACCGTCGACGAGCCGACCATCTCGATGACCTTCCAGGTCAACAACTCGCCGTTCGCCGGCAACAAGGACCTGTCCGGTGGCAAGTTCCTGACCAGCCGCCAGATCAAGGACCGTCTGGACCGCGAGCAGGTCCACAACGTGGCCCTGAAGGTCGAACAGCTGGAAGACGCCGACAAGTTCCTGGTCTCCGGCCGTGGCGAACTGCACCTGTCGGTGCTGATCGAAAACATGCGTCGTGAAGGCTACGAGCTGGCCGTGTCGCGCCCGGAAGTGATCATCAAGCACATCGACGGCCAGGCCATGGAGCCGATCGAGCAGCTGGTGGTGGACATCGAAGAACAGCACCAGGGCGGCGTGATGGAAAAGCTAGGCACCCGCAAGGGCCAGCTGAAGAACATGGAGCCGGACGGCAAGGGCCGCGTGCGCCTGGAATACCAGATCCCGGCCCGTGGCCTGATCGGTTTCCAGAACGAGTTCAAGACCCTGACCCAGGGTTCGGGCCTGCTGTTCCACGTGTTCGACCATTACGGTCCGAAGGAACAGGGCGCCATCGCCAAGCGCCAGAACGGCGTGATGATCGCCAATGCCCCGGGTGCCACCCCGGCGTACTCCCTGGGGCCGCTGCAGGAACGCGGCAAGCTGTTCGCTGCTGAAGGCGACAACGTGTATGAAGGCCAGCTGGTCGGCATCCACTCCAAGGACAACGACCTGACCGTCAACGCCATCAAGACCAAGCCGCTGACCAACATGCGCGCTTCGGGCAAGGACGATGCGATCCAGCTGACCCCGGCGATCAAGTACTCGCTGGAACAGGCTCTGGACTTCATCGAAGACGACGAGCTGGTCGAGATCACCCCGAAGGAAATCCGCCTGCGCAAGAAGGGCCTGACCGAAAGCGACCGCAAGAAGGCATCGCGCGGCGGCTGATAGGACCCTGTCGTGACCGACAAGCCCTACAACCCGGATCCTCACAAGCATCCGGGGTTGCACCTGATCGCCTTGCTGGAAGCCAGCAAGGCGGTCCTGGCGCTGTTGGCGGCAACCGGGCTGGAAGTACTCGGCCCGCAGCCACTGCGCGACGCGGTCAATGCCCTGATCCGGCGCTTCAGTCTGGACCCGGATCACGGCACCCTGCCCTCGCTGCTCAACATGATCAATCCCGATGCGGTGCACCTGGCCGCGGTGGCCATGCTGGCCTACGGGGTGCTGCATCTTTTCGAGGCCTGGGGCCTCTGGCGCGCCAAGGCCTGGGCCTCCTGGCTGGGCTGCGTCACTGCCGGCATCTACCTGCCGTTCGATATCTACGCCATCATCCGTCACCCTGGCTGGGCCTCGTGGTCGGTGCTGGTGATCAACCTGATCGTGGTCGGCGTGCTCGCCCGCGATATCCGCAAGCGTCATCCCAGGCCGACCGCCCTGCACTGAGTTGCAACGCGTGGCATCGGCTGGTTAGCCTGAGCGCCGGTTTCCGGGACACCCTGATGCGTCTGCCGCTGACATCGATAGTGATGCTCGTGTCGCTGTGCGGCTGCGCGCCTGCGCCCGCCCCGGTCCATGCCAGCGAAGCGCACGCCGCCCCTGCGGTGCCGCCCCCCGACATCCCCTTCGCCTACGCCGAGACCGACATCGCCGATCTGCAGGCGCAGATGACCGCCGGTGCCCTGGACAGCGTTACCCTGACCCGCGCTTACCTGGAACGGATCGCCCGCCTTGACCGCGCCGGCCCGCGCCTCCACGCGGTGATCGAACTCAATCCCGACGCCCTCAAGGACGCCGCCGCCCTGGATGCCGAACGTCGGCGTGGGCAACTGCGCGGTCCGCTGCACGGCATCCCCGTGCTGCTCAAGGACAACATCGGCGCGCGCCCGATGAGCAACAGCGCCGGCTCGCTGGCGCTGGCGAAATTCCGCCCCGACGACGCGTTCCTGGTCACCCGCCTGCGCGCGGCCGGCGCGGTGGTGCTGGGCAAGACCAACCTCAGCGAGTGGGCCAATTTCCGCTCCAGCCAGTCCATTTCCGGCTGGAGCGCGCGCGGCGGCCAGACCCGCAACCCCTACCGGCTCAGCCACAACCCGTGCGGCTCCAGCAGCGGCAGCGCGGTGGCGGTGGCGGCCAACCTGGCGGCCGCCGCCGTGGGCACCGAAACCGACGGCAGCATCGTCTGCCCGGCGGCAATCAACGGTGTGGTCGGCCTCAAGCCCACCGTCGGGCTGATCAGCCGTGAGGGCATCATCCCGATCTCCTTCAGCCAGGACACCGCCGGGCCGATGACGCGCAGCGTCGCCGACGCCGCGGCCCTGCTGACCGCCATGGCCGGCCGCGACGACGCCGACCCGGCGACCGCGACCATGCCCGGGCGGGCGGTGTACGACTACACCGCCCGATTGAACGCCGACAGCCTGCGCGGCGCGCGCATCGGCGTGCTGCAGGGCCCGCTGGACCAGCGGCCGGGAATCGCCCCGGCGCTGCAGCACGCGATCGGCGTGCTGCGCGAGGCCGGTGCCGTGGTGGTGCCGGTCCAGCTGCCCACCCAGGGCCAGTGGCAGGAGGCCGAGCGCATCGTGCTGCTGCATGAGTTCAAGGCCGGCCTGCAGCGCTACCTGACCCGCCACAACGCGCCGGTGCGCAGCCTGGACCAGGTGATCGCCTGGAACCGTGAGCACGCCGACAAGGAGCTGCTGCCGTTCGGCCAGGACCTGATGGACGAGGCGGCCGCGGTAGGCGGGCTGGGCGATGCGACCTACATCGCCGCGCGCAGTCAGGCACGGCGCCTGGCCGGACCGGACGGCATCGACGCCGCGCTGCGCGCGCAGCAGCTGGACGCACTGATCGCCCCCACCACCGGCGTCGCCTGGCCGATCCGCGCCGGCGCGGGCGATGATTTCCCGGGCGAGAGCTACAGCGCCGCCGCGGTAGCCGGCTACCCCAGCCTGAGCGTGCCGATGGCGCACGTGGACGGCCTGCCGCTGGGCCTGCTATTCATGGGCACGGCCTGGAGCGAGCCCCGTCTGATCGAACTGGCCTACGCCTACGAGCAGCGCACCCGCGCCCGGCGCCCGCCGCGGTTCCAGACCAACAGCCTGCTGCCGCACATCAGCCCGCCCTGAGGGGGCGTACCGACCAACGGTCGGTACCAACCGGACCTCGGCACGTTCGCGCCACCGATCCATCACCCGTGCGCCTGGCTACACCCCGGTAGCGCCCGACCGTTGGCCGGGCGACGAGGCATCGACCAACCACGCCCGCTACGGTTCCGGCTGGATCGCCGGCGCGCCATCCTCGGCACCCGGCGAGCGCACATCGTCGGCCGGCTGGGAGCGTGGGCCACGTAGACCGGGATCCGGCTGCTGCAACAGTTCGGCACGCGTGCGCGGCAGCGCCTGCGGATGTTCGCGGGCCAGGAAATCCAGCATCCGCTCGCGCACGATGCAGCGCAGGTCGAAGGCGTCGCCGGAGTTGCGCGCGCTGACCAGCAGGCGCACCTGCAGCGTGTGGTCGGTGGTCTCGGTCACCTGGGTCACGCACACCCGGCCATCCCACAGCGCTTCGCCCTTGCAGATACGCTCCAGCTCGGCGCGGATCGCCGCGATCGGCGCCCGGTAGTCCAGCCACAGGAACGCGGTGCCCAGCAGGTCGGCGCTGCGCCGGGTCCAGTTCTGGAATGGGTTTTCGATGAACCATGTCAGCGGCACCACCATCCGCCGCTCATCCCAGATGCGCACCACCACGTAGCTGCTGCCGATCTCCTCGACCCGGCCCCACTCGCCCTCCACGATCACCACGTCGTCCAGCCGGATCGGCTGGGTCAAGGCGATCTGCAGGCCGGCGATCAGGTTGCCGAACACCGGCTTGGCGGCGATACCCGCGACCAGGCCGATGATGCCGGCCGAAGCCAGCAACGCAGTCCCGATCTGGCGCACCATCGGGAAGGTGAGCAGGATCAGCGACACGCCGACCAGGATGATCGCGCCCATCAGCACCCGGCTCAGCACCCGGGTCTGGGTCTGCACGCGGCGCGCCTCGAGGTTGTCGGCCACCTCCATCGGGTGGTCGCGCAGGATCGCCTGCTCGCCGGCGGCCACCGCGCGCACCAGCAACCAGATGAAGCAGGCGGTCAGCCCGATGTGCAGCATGCGCAGCGAGCCGTCCAGCCAGCGCCCCTGCAGCGGCGTGGCCTCCAGCGCGGGGACGAGCAGCAGCAACGGCAGCGCGAACGCCAGCGGGCGGCTGATCACCCGTGCAATGCGCGCACGTCGGTAGTCACGCCCCTTGAGGCGGCGGGTCAGCGCCATCAGCAGCCACCAGCCCGTGAAACCCACCGCCAGCGCGATGCCGATCGGCCACAGATACAACCCCGCCTGTTGCCCGTCCACTGTCACTGCACGCTCCTGCGGTCTTCAACGGAAGACCGCAGGATGCCAGCGTGGCCATGACCGGCATGTCAGCCGGATGTAAGCCGCACGTGGACGGCGTCCGCTGCGTCAGGCGCCGTAATGCTGCTGCTTGCGCACGATCGCCATGGCGATCTCCAGTGACTGGTCGTAGTTCAGGCGCGGATCCACCGACGAACGGTAGGCGCGCTCCAGGTCGCGCTCGGTCAGCTCGCGCGCGCCGCCGGTGCACTCGGTGACGTCTTCACCGGTCAGTTCAAGATGCACGCCGCCCAGGCGGGTGCCAGCGGCCGCATGCAGGTCGAAGGACAGCTCCACTTCACCCCGCACGTTGTCGAAGCGACGGGTCTTGTAGCCGTTGCTGGTGCTTTCGGTGTTGCCGTGCATCGCATCGCACACCCACAGCACGCGGCGCCCGTCGCGCTTGACCGCCTCCAGCAGCGGCGGCAGCTTCTCGGCGATATGCGCCGCGCCCATGCGGTGGATGAAGCTCAGGCGGCCGGGTTCGTCATCGGGGTTGAGCACGTCGATCAGGCGCAGCAGCTGGTCCGGCTGCACCGACGGGCCCACCTTGATTGCAATCGGATTGCGCACGCCGCGCAGGTATTCCACGTGCGCACCATCGAGCGCGGCGGTGCGCATGCCGATCCACGGATAGTGCGTGCTCAGGTTCAACCAGCCCTGCTGGCGCGGCACCTGGCGGGTCAGCGCCTGCTCGTAGGGCAGCAGCAGCGCTTCGTGCGAGGTGTAGAAATCGATCCGGTTGAGGTTGTGCACGCGCGCGCCGGCCAGCGTCTCCATGAAGTGCACCGCGTCGCCGATCGACGCGACCATCTTCTGGTAGTCGGCGGCAAGCGGCGAATGCTGCACCCAGTCCAGGTTCCAGTATTCGGGGTGGTGCAGGTCGGCGAAGCCGCCGTCGATCAGCGCCCGCACGAAGTTCATGGTCATCGCCGAATGCGCATGCGCCTGCAGCATCCGGCGCGGATCGGGCAGGCGCGCCGCTTCGGTGAACTCCGGCGCGTTGATCACATCGCCGCGGTAGCTGGGCAGGGTCACGCCGTCGCGGGTTTCGGTATCGGCCGAGCGCGGCTTGGCGTACTGGCCGGCGAAGCGGCCCACCCGGATCACCGGCTTGCGCATGCCGTGCACCATCACCAGGCTCATCTGCAGCAGCACCTTGAGCCGGTTGGAAATGGTGGTGGACTCGCAGTCGCTGAAGTTCTCGGCGCAGTCGCCGCCCTGCAGCAGGAAGCGCTTGCCCTCCTGCGCATCGGCCAGCTGCTGCTTGAGCGCCAGGATTTCCCAGGAGGTGACCAGCGGCGGCAGCCGCTTGAGCTCGTGCAGGGACGCGTCCAGTGCCAGCGGGTCGGGATAGGTCGGCATCTGCAGCGCGGGCTTGCCGCGCCAGCTTTCCGGCGACCAGGCGGTATCGACATCGGTCGCGACAGGATCGGCTACGGGCGGGGCGGACGGGCTCATCACGGACTTCCGGGAGGGGGTGGGGACCGGCCATGGTCGCAGAGCGCGCCGCCCACGCAAAGCGGCACGCGCCCGGTGGCGGCAGCTGAACGCCGGAAAACGGCCCGCGCGATCGGCCACGAACGGCATGCCCATGGGCCAGCGGACAGGCGCATGATTTGTTACGGAGTAACACTGCCAGGCCGGCACCCCCTTCCCTGCCCAGCCAACGCCCGCCCATGAAGCCCTCTGCGCTCACCGCCGCCATTGCCTTCGCCCTTGCCGCCACCAGCCTGCCCGCCCTGGCCGACGCCCCCGCCACGCCCGCGGTCACCGACCTGGATACGGTGACCGTCAGTGCCCAGCTCGACCAGGCCCGCAATACGCTGTCGCCGGACATCGGCAGCAGCCAGTACCAGATCACCGCCGAGGACATCCAGAAGCAGCCGCTGGGTGCCTCCGCCCCGCTCAGCCAGGTGCTGCTGCAGGCCCCTGGCGTGGTCCAGGACAGCTACGGCGGGGTCCACGTGCGGGGTGACCACGCCAACCTGCAGTACCGCCTCAACGGGGTCCTGCTGCCCGAATCGATCTCCGGCTTCGGCCAGACCCTGGACGCGCGCACGATCAAGAGCATCCGCCTGATGGATGGCGCGCTGCCGGCCCAGTTCGGCGAGCGCACCGCCGCCGTGGTGGACATCACCACCCGCAGCGGCGCCGCGCTGGGCAATGGCGGCAGCGCCGGCCTCACCACCGGGTCGTTCGGTACGCTCAACCCCAACGCCTCCTGGTGGGGCAGCCAGGGCCGCTGGAGCTGGTACCTGACCGGCAACTACAACCAGAACCAGGTGGGCCTGGAAAACCCGACTGCGTCGCGCCGGCCCGATCATGACGACACCCACCAGGGCAAGGCGTTCGCCGACCTCACCTACCTAGTCAACGACAGCACCCGGCTGAGCCTGTTCGCCGGGTTCGCCAACAACCGCTTCCAGATCCCCACCAACCCCGGCCAGGCGCCGCAGTTCGGCTATCTGGATACCGCCGGGCAGGACTCGGCGCAGCTGGACGAGACCCAGCGCGAGACCACCCGCTTCGGCATGCTGGCGCTGCAGGGCACGCTGGGCGACACCGCCTACCAGGTCTCGGCGGGGCAGCGGTACAGTGACCTGGCGTTCAACCCGGACGTGGCCGGCGACCTGGTCTTCAGCGGGGTGGCCTCGCAGGTACAGCGCAGCAACCGCGCCAGTACAGTGCAGGCCGACTTCTCCACCCCGCTGGGCGACAACCACACCCTGCGTTACGGCCTGTACGCCAACAGCGAGCGTGCACGGGCGGGCAGTACCGCCTGGGTGTTCCCGGTCGACGCGGACGGCAACCAGGCCAGCACCACGCCGCGGGTGATCCCCGACGCCAGCGCCTTCCACGCCAGCGCCACGGCGCTGTACGTGCAGGACGAGTGGCGCATCGGCACCGACTGGACGCTCAACTACGGCCTGCGTGGCGACCGGTACCGGGCCTTCGGCGGCACCGAAGGCCAGCTCAGCCCGCGCCTGGGCGTGGTCTGGAACGCCACCGACAGCACTACCGTGCACGCGGGCTACTCGCGCTACTTCACGCCCCCGGCCAGCGAGCTGGTGGCCGGCAGCGACATCGCGCTGTACGACGGCACCACCAATGCGCAGCCGGCCATCGGCAGCACCACGCCGCTGTCCGAGCGCAGCGACTACTACGACGTGGGCATCTCCCAGCAGGTCGGCGAGCATCTCACGCTGGGACTGGACGCCTACGACCGCAAGGTCGATCGCCTGCAGGACGAAGGCCAGTTCGGCGCGGCCTACATCTACTCGACCTTCAACTACCGCCGCGGCCACATCCACGGGGTGGAGTTCAGTGCGGACTACAGCCGGGGCCCGCTGAGTGCCTACGTCAATGCGGCCTACAACAAGGCGATGGGCAAGCACGTGCTCACCGGCCAGTACAACCTGGACCCGGAGGCGCTGGCCTACGTGCAGGACAACTGGATCCACCTGGACCACGACCAGAAGCTGACGTCATCGGGCGGGCTGAGCTACGCCTTCGCTGGCCACAACCGGGTGGGCGCCAACTATGTGTTCGGCAGTGGGCTGCGCTCGGATATCGAGGGCGTGCCCAACGGCGGCGAGCTGCCGTCCTACCTGCAGGTGAACCTGAGCGCGGCGCACGACTTCAACGCCGACAGCGGGCACCCGCTGCACGCCCAGCTGGCGCTGGTCAACGCACTGGATCGCAGTTACCAGCTGCGCGACGGCGGCGGCATCGGGGTGTTCGCCCCGCAGTGGGGCCCGCGCCGTGGCGCCTACCTGAGCCTGCAGCAGGACTTCTAAATGGCTATCCGGTCCGCCGGCCATACGCCGGCGGGCCCGGAGGCGCAGGATCAGGCGCGGCGCTTGCGGAACGAGGCGTACAGCGCCCAACCGGCCAGCAGCACGAACCACACCAGGCTCCACATGGGCATGGTGAGGCCGAGGAAACGCCAGTCGATGTTGCCGCAATCGCCGGTGCCGGTCAGCACGGTACGGAGCACTTCGAGCGGGCCCATGGTTTCGCTGAGGAAGGCCAGCGGCGGGCCGCAGCTCGACCCCATATCCTTGGGCAGCAGCTGCACGTAGACGTGACGGCCGGCAATGCCCATCCCGACGGCCGCGGCGATGAAGGCCAGCACGCCATAGGTGCCACGGCCGGCACGCTCGCGCGGCCCATGCAGGGCGCCAATCAGGAACAGCAGGCCGAGCGCGGCGAACGCCAGGCGCTGGAAGATGCACAACGGGCACGGCTCGAGTCCGATCTTCAGCTGCAGGAAGATCGCATAGGCGAGCAGCCCGGCGCAGATCAGGAACCCCAGCAGGAACTGGGCGCGGTAATTCCAGCGCAGTGGATTCATTGGCAACACTCATGAACGTGCAAGGCGCCAAGATTAACAGGGCGCCGCAGGCCCCGGCCCCTGCCGACCTACCGGCTATCGGCCCGCTGGACCAGACAGCGTGTTCTGTTGACGTTTGAGATCTTGGCTGTGACCCGACAGCAAGAGCGAATGCCTTTGACTCCTTGCCCCGGAAGGGGCGTCGGTACGGGTGGATTGGCGGGACACACCGTGAATCCGTCCCTGGAGGCTCCGTCGCCGCTTGCGCGAGTGCGCAATCCTGCGCGCTCGGCAAGGCCGGGGCTGGGCGTCCTGCCCAGCCCGTCCGACGCATGCGTCGGACCCATGCGGCTCAGGGTCCCGCCAACCCACCCGTACCGCCGCCTGACAGTTCGCTGGTGCCGCAGGCAATTGAACAACAAGCTATCGAGCAACGTGATTGGCTGCACGTCCGCTGGCGCAAACGCGCGCTGGGGTTGAGGTGCATGGCTCGGCCCTTCCCATGCGCACCGACCGACTGTCCAGGCGCTGGTGTGGGTGGGTCTACGGGACCCTGAGCGCCATGGATGGCGCGACGGAGCCTACATGGGTGAGGACGCATTGCTTGCGAGGCATTGCCTCGCATGCGTCCGAACGCACAGCCGCCAGCGGCTGGGCTGGGCCGCGGAGCGGGACTTGCGGCGTGTCCCGTACACCCACCCACACCAGCGCCCCTCCGTAGTACGCGACGCGCCTGGCCGTTGCCGTTGCCGTTGCCGTAGATCAACACACCAACAAACCCCTACCCCACAAACGGAAAAACCCGGCACAAGGCCGGGTTCTTCACCGAATTACGGGTGTTGCGCGTCGATTATTCTTCGACGGCTTCAGCCACGGCAGCCGGACGGTCGACCAGTTCGACGTAGGCCATCGGAGCGTTGTCGCCAGCGCGGAAGCCGCACTTCAGCAGACGCAGGTAGCCACCCGGACGGGTCGCGTAGCGCGGGCCCAGGATGGTGAACAGGTTGCCCACGGCTTCGTTGTCACGCAGACGGGCGAAGGCCAGACGACGGTTGGCGACAGAATCGACCTTGGCCAGGGTGATCAGCGGCTCGGCGACGCGGCGCAGTTCCTTGGCCTTCGGCAGCGTGGTCTTGATCAGCTCGTGCTTGAACAGCGAGGCAGCCATGTTCTTGAACATAGCTTCGCGGTGGGCGCTGGTGCGGTTGAACTTGCGGCCGGACTTCATGTGACGCATGGACGTGATTCCTTGATTGAATGTTGGATCGGTTGGGTATCGCTGTCGCCATCCTGGCGTTGCTGCTTGGACTGCGGTTGGTCCGATGCCGGCCCTCCTGGCCGACCGTCACCGCAGGCTATGGGCCTGTCGATGCGAGGTACTGCGGGTAAAGCCCCCGCACCCGAAGGTGCGGGGTCAAGCATCTTGCGTAGCGCTGGATCAGCCGAGCATGCCGTGCTGGGCGACACCGGCCGGCGGCCAGTTCTCCAGCTTCATGCCGAGCGAAAGACCGCGCTGTGCGAGGACTTCCTTGATCTCGGTCAGCGACTTCTTGCCGAGGTTCGGGGTCTTGAGCAGTTCCACTTCGGTCTTCTGGATCAGATCGCCGATGTAGTAAATGCTCTCTGCCTTCAGGCAGTTGGCCGAGCGAACGGTCAATTCCAGATCGTCGATCGGGCGCAGCAGCACCGGATCCACGCCGTTGTTGGCCGGCTTGGCAGCACCGCGGTCGCGGTGGGTGAAGTCACCGAAGACCGACAGCTGATCGCTGAGGATGTCCGCGGCAGTGCGCACGGCTTCCTCGGCATCGATCGTGCCGTTGGTTTCGATGTCCAGCACCAGCTTGTCCAGATCGGTACGCTGTTCGACGCGGGCCGCTTCCACCGAATAGGCGACGCGACGGACCGGCGAGAACGAGGCGTCCAGGACCAGACGACCGATGGCACGGGTTTCTTCATCCGGACGACGACGCGCGGCCGCCGGCTGGTAGCCGAAACCACGCTCGACCTTCAAACGCATATTGATTGCCGTGTCCTTGGTCAGGTGGCAAATGATATGGTCGTTGTTGAGGATCTCGACGTTGTGATCGACCTTGATATCGGCAGCAGACACGACACCCGGACCCTGCTTGGACAGCGACACGGTTGCGTTGTCACCGGTATGCATACGGATCGCCACGTCCTTCAGGTTGAGCAGGACTTCAAGCACGTCCTCCTGCAAGCCTTCAAGAGTGGTGTACTCGTGCAGCACGCCGTCGATCTCAACTTCCGTGATGGCGAAGCCCGGGATGGACGACAGCAGCACGCGACGCAGGGCATTGCCCAGCGTATGCCCGTAACCACGCTCCAAGGGTTCGATAACGACCTTGGCGCGGGTGTCGGTAAGGCGTTCGATCTGCGGACCGCGAGGACGCAGAACCTGGTTGGCGGTAACCGTCATGTTGCGGGTTCTCCTAGTGAATCCCCGGCCGTCGCCGGGGATTCTCCAATGTGAATTACTTCGAATACAACTCGACGATCAGCGCTTCGTTGATATCCGCAGGCAGGTCCGCACGATCCGGAACCGCCTTGAAGATGCCGGCGAACTTGCCGGAATCCACTTCAACCCACGACGGACGCAGGTCGTGCGTGGCCGACACGGTCAGGGCTTCCTGAACGCGCAGCTGCTTGGCAGCCTTCTCGGACAGCGCAACAGCGTCGCCAGCCTTGACCTGGTAAGAAGCCAGGTTGACCGACTTGCCGTTCACGGTGACACCGCGGTGCGAGACCAGCTGACGGGCAGCCGGACGGGTCACAGCGAAGCCCATGCGGTAGACAACGTTGTCCAGGCGGGTTTCCAGCAGCTGCAGGAGGTTCTCGCCGGTGTTGCCCTTCTTGGTCGAGGCCTTCTTGTAGTAGTTGCGGAACTGACGCTCCAGCAGACCGTAGATACGCTTGACCTTCTGCTTTTCGCGCAGCTGGGTAGCGTAGTCGGACAGCTTGCCCTTACGGGCAGTGGCGCCGTGCTGGCCGGGCTTCTGCTCCAGCTTGCACTTGGAGTCCAGCGCACGCGCCGGGCTCTTGAGGGAAAGGTCGGCGCCTTCGCGGCGGGCGAGCTTACAGGTAGGACCGATATAACGAGCCATTTCTTATCGCTCCTTTAGACGCGACGCTTCTTCGGCGGACGGCACCCGTTGTGCGGGATTGGCGTCACGTCGATGATGTTGGTGATCTTGTAGCCCACATTGTTCAGCGAGCGCACGGCCGACTCACGACCCGGACCCGGGCCCTTGATGCGGACTTCCAGGGACTTGACGCCGTAGTCGAGCGCGGCACGGCCGGCCTTCTCGGCAGCCACCTGGGCAGCGAACGGGGTGGACTTGCGCGAACCGCGGAAGCCAGCGCCACCGGAGGTCGCCCACGAAAGAGCGTTGCCCTGACGGTCGGTGATGGTCACGATGGTGTTGTTGAAAGAAGCGTGGACGTGGGCGACGCCGTCAGTGACGACGCGCTTGATCTTCTTCTTGGTCTTAGCGACGGGCTTAGCCATTTCTTAGGTCCCTTACTTCCTGATCGCCTTGCGCGGGCCCTTGCGGGTGCGGGCGTTGGTACGGGTGCGCTGGCCACGCAGCGGAAGACCGCGACGGTGACGCAGACCGCGGTAGCAGCCCAGATCCATCAGGCGCTTGATCGCGATACCGATTTCACGGCGCAGATCGCCTTCCACGATGTACTTGGCCACTTCCGAGCGCAGACGCTCGATTTCCGGCTCCGACAGATCGCGGATCTTGGTGGTCGAGGTAACGCCTGCGGCGTCGCAGACCTTCTTCGAACGGGTACGGCCGATGCCGTAAATGCTTTGCAACCCGACCCAGACGTGCTTCTGGGCTGGCAGGTTGACGCCTGCAATACGCGCCATGACGCGGTTCTCCAGCTGAGTGATGGCCGACAGCGCACCATGGGGCGCGCCAATCCGGCAGGATGGATCAAAAAAGTGAACTAGCGATACTAACAAGGTTCCGGTTTACTTGGAAGCCCGTGAAACACAAGGTTTCACGAACTTGGCCCAGGGAGTGTGCCCAGGCTCCGGCGCCGGATCAGGTTGACCCCAGGAAATGGCACCTTGATGCCCTTCCCGGTGACGCCCGCGCTACTCCCGCGCGGGACCACCCGATCTCACCCCCACCCGGAACCGCTGCGGGGGCCGCCCTTCGTTTGTGTGGCCAGGTCCGCGAAGCGGAGGACCATCACGTCAGGAAGACGAAAGTGTAACAGGCTTATCAGCCGCGGGCAAAACCGCCGCGATTGCCGCCCTTCAGGTTGGCCTTTTTCAGCAGGCTCTCGTACTGGTGCGACATCAGGTGCGCCTGGATCTGCGCAATGAAGTCCATCACCACCACCACCACGATCAGCAGCGAGGTGCCACCGAAGTAGAACGACGCGCCCAGCTGGGTGCGCATGATTTCCGGCAGCAGGCAGACGATCACCAGGTACAGCGAACCGGCGGCGGTCAGGCGGGTCAGCACGGCGTCGACATAGTCGGCCGTCGCCTTGCCCGGACGGATGCCCGGAATCAAGGCGCCCGACTTCTTCAGGTTGTCCGCGGTTTCCTGCGAGTTGAACACCAGCGCGGTATAGAAGAACGCGAAACCGGTGATCAGCGCGGCGAAGACGATCATGTGCAGCGGCTCGCCCGGACCCAGCGCGTTGGCGACCTTCTGCAGCCAGGTGGCCGAACTGGCCTGGCCGGACCACATGGCCAGGGTGGTGGGGAACGCCAGGATCGACGAGGCGAAGATGGCCGGGATCACGCCCGCCATGTTCAGCTTCAACGGCAGGAACGAAGTCTGGTTCATGTACGCGTTGCGACCGCCCTGGCGGCGCGCGTAGTTCACCGT
This sequence comes from Stenotrophomonas sp. 364, assembly GCF_009832905.1. Classification (NCBI taxonomy): domain Bacteria; kingdom Pseudomonadati; phylum Pseudomonadota; class Gammaproteobacteria; order Lysobacterales; family Lysobacteraceae; genus Stenotrophomonas; species Stenotrophomonas sp. 364. Next base: position 562,444 of record NZ_CP047135.1, on the reverse strand, counting down.
GATCCGACGCTGGCCACGCTCGACGAACACCACGAAGTAGGTGAAGGCCAGCACCACCAGCACGATCAGCAGCAGCGCGATGAAGCTCATGTTGCCGTCACGGTAGGCTTCCACGGTGTGGATGACCGCGCCCGGCAGACCGGCCACGATGCCGGCGAAGATGATCAGCGAGACGCCGTTGCCGATGCCACGCTCGGTGACCTGCTCGCCAACCCACATCAGGAAGATCGTACCGGCGGTCAGCGCAACGATGGCGGTGAGCACGAAGCCCATGCCCGGGGCGTACACAACCGGCGCGCCGCTCGGCGACAGCTGGTTCTGCAGCGCCAGCGCGATGCTGCCGCCCTGCACCACGGCCAGCAACACGGCCCCGATGCGGGAATATTGGGTGATCTTGCGACGGCCCGACTCACCTTCCTTCTGCATTGCCTTCAATGCCGGGAAGATATGGACCGCCAGCTGCATCACGATGGACGCCGAGATGTACGGCATCACGTTCAGCGCAAAAATGCTGAAACGGTGCAGGGCGCCGCCCGAGAACATGTTGAACATGTCCACGATGCCGCCGCCCTGCGCCTGCATGAGCGCAAGCATGGCATCGGGATTCACGCCCGGCACCGGCACATAACAGCCGATGCGATAGACGATCAATGCCCCGATGACGAACAGCAGACGCTGGCGAAGTTCCGTGAACTTGCCGAGCCCGCCGCCGAGGTTACCAATGCCAGCTTGCGCCATGTCTTACTCCTGTACGCTGCCGCCGGCAGCTTCGATCGCGGCCTTGGCACTGGCCGTTGCAGCGACGCCCTTCAGGGTGAACGCCTTGGTGACGTCGCCCTTCATGACAATCTTGGCACGCTTTGCGGAGCTCGGGACCAGCTTGGCAGCGCGCAGCGCGGCAAAGTCGATCTCGCCGGCTTCCAGGCGTTCCAGCTGGTAGGACAGGACTTCAGCGGTGTCCTTGGCAATCTTGGAACGGAAACCGACCTTCGGCAGACGACGCTGCATGGGGGTCTGGCCGCCTTCGAAGCCCGCCTTGATCTTGCCGCCACCCTTGCGGGCGAACGAACCCTTGTGGCCGCGGCCGCAGGTCTTGCCCAGGCCGGAGCCGATACCACGACCGACGCGGGTACGCTCTTTGCGAGCGCCCGGTGCCGGGCTCAATTCATTCAGATGCATGGTCATTGGATTATTCCTCAACCTTGACGAGGTAGTGGACCTTGTTGATCAGGCCGCGAACCTGCGGGCTGTCCTTCAGTTCACGAACATCGTTGAGCTTGCCCAGACCCAGCGCACGCACCGACAGGCGATGACGCGCCTGGGCACCACGCAGGCCGCGAACCAGACGAACCTTGACGGTCTTGGTGGTGTCATTAGCCATGGTTGAGATCCTCCACCTTCTTGCCGCGCTTGGCCGCGATGCGGGCCGGCGACTGCATTTCGCTCAGACCCTTCAACGTGGCGCGAACCAGGTTGATCGGGTTGCGCGAACCAACGGCCTTGGCCAGCACGTTCTTGACGCCAACGGCTTCCAGCACGGCGCGCATGGCACCACCGGCAATCACACCGGTACCTTCGGAGGCCGGCATCATGAACACGCGGGCTGCGCCGTGGCCGGACTTCACCGGGTGCCACAGGGTACCGTTGTTCAGATCGACGTCGGCCAGGTTCTTGCGGGCCTGCTCCATCGACTTCTGGATGGCGACCGGCACTTCGCGTGCCTTGCCGTAGCCGAAACCGACCTTGCCTGCGCCGTCACCGACCACGGTCAGTGCGGTGAAGGTGAACTGACGACCACCCTTGACGGTCTTGCTGACGCGGTTGACCGCGACCAGCTTTTCGATCATGCCGTCGTCGACTTTCTCTTCGCGGTTACGGTCGCGATCGCGACCCCGCTGCTGACGTTCTTCTGCCATGTTGATTCCTTGATTGATTGAGTATGTACGGCTCGAGGCCGCTTATAGCTGTGAAGTGGTGCGGTGAATCGTTCGCCCCTGCAGAAGAAGGACGTCGCCCGGCGCAACCCGCGCCGGCAGGCAGGTGAAGGCAGGGCTGTGCCCTGCCCCCGAATCCCTTAGAACTGCAGGCCGCCTTCGCGGGCTGCGTCGGCCAGTGCCTTGATGCGGCCGTGGTAGCGGTAGCCCGAGCGGTCGAAAGCGACCTTCTCGATGCCCGCAGCCTTGGCGCGCTCGGCGACCAGCTTGCCCACCTTGGCGGCGGCGTCGCTGTTCTTGCCGTTCTTCAGGCCTTCCTTGACGTCGGCCTGGGTGGTGTTGGCAGCCGCCAGCACCTTGGAGCCATCGGCGGTGAAGACCTGGGCGTACAGGTGCTGACCGGTGCGCAGCACCGACAGACGCGGCACGCCGAGAACGCGGATGTGTGCACGGGTCGACTTGGCGCGACGCAGGCGGGCGATGTTCTTGTTGATGCTCATGATTTGAGTTCCTTGAAAGCTGAAGTGAAGCGGGCTTTTGCTTTGAGGAACCCAGCGATTGACCGCCGGGTTCCCGTGGAAGTTCCCGCGCCTGATTAGGCCTTCTTGGCTTCCTTACGAATGATGACTTCGCCGGCGTACTTCACACCCTTGCCCTTGTAGGGCTCCGGCGGACGGTAGCCACGGATCTTGGCAGCCACTTCACCGACCTGCTGCTTGTCAGCGCCCTGGACCAGCACTTCGGTCTGGGTCGGGGTGGTGATGGTGATGCCTTCCGGGGCCACGAACACGATCGGGTGCGAGAAACCGAGGGACAGGCTCAGGTCCTTGCCCTGCATCGCGGCGCGGTAACCCACGCCGACCAGCTCGAGCTTGCGCTCGAAACCGTCGGTGACGCCCTTGACCATGTTGGCCAGGATGGCGCGCACGGTACCGGTCAGTGCGATCAGGCTCTCGTCGTTGGCGGCCAGGGTGGCCACGCCGTTGTCGACGGTGATTTCAACGCCAGCAACCTTGGGCAGCGACAGGGTGCCCTTGGGGCCCTTCACGCTGACGGATTCCGGCTGGATGTTCAGTTCAACGCCCTTGGGCAGGTTGACCGGCTTCTTGGCTACGCGGGACATAGTTGGTTCCTTCTCGCCTTAGGCCACGAAGCACAGGACTTCGCCGCCGACGCCCAACTGGCGCGCCTGCGCATCAGTCATGATGCCCTTGGAGGTGGAGATGATGGAGATGCCCAGGCCGTTGAGGACCTTCGGCAGCTCAGACTTGCCACGGTACTGGCGCAGGCCCGAACGCGAGAAGCGCTTCAGGGTCTCGATGACCGGCTTGCCTTCGAAATACTTCAGGACGATTTCAAGCTCGGCCTTGTTGTTCTCGATCTTGGTCACGCGCAGGTCGGTGATGTAGCCTTCGGCCTTCAACACTTCTGCGATTGCAACCTTGATCTTGGAGGACGGTGCCTTCACCGTCTGCTTGCCTACCGCGGCCGCATTCTTGATGCGTACCAGCAGGTCGGCGATGGGATCAGTCATGCTCATAGTCGATACCTTTGAGTGCACCGATATCCGCTTTCGCGAAAATCTTGCTGTGTTCCTGGGATGGGCCAGAACCCTTGTTACCTGTTCAGCGGGCCAACGGTCCGCTCTGCGCCAGCCCCGGTGACGGAGCAAGACGCGGAAGTATACGGCAAAAAGAGCCCGACTTGCGTCGGACTCCTTAATTGGGAACAAACCTGAACAACCGGTCGCCCCCCCCTGCCCCACACCCAGGGGATGCGGGGCAGGTTCCGGGACGAATCCCTTACCAGCTGGCCTTGCGCAGGCCCGGCACGTCGCCACGCATGGTGGCTTCGCGCAGCTTGTTGCGGCCGAGGCCGAACTTGCTGTAGACGCCACGCGGGCGGCCGGACAGTTCGCAGCGGTTGCGGTGGCGGCTCGGCGACGAATCGCGCGGCAGCTTCTGCAACTTCACGACAGCGTCGGCCTTGTCGGCGTAGGAAGCGGTCGGGCTGGAGATGATCTTCTTCAGCTCTTCACGCTTGCCAGCGAACTTGACGGCCAGCTTGGCGCGCTTCAGATCGCGGTTGACCATGGAGGTCTTTGCCATTTCAGTTTCCTCGACGTATCAGTTACGGAACGGGAACTTGAACGCTGCGAGCAGCGCCTTCGCTTCCGCGTCGGTCTTGGCGGTGGTGGTGATGGCGATATCCATGCCGCGGATCGCGTCGACAGCGTCGAAGTCGATTTCCGGGAAGATGATCTGTTCCTTCACACCCATGTTGAAGTTGCCGCGACCGTCGAAGGAACGACCCGAGACACCACGGAAGTCGCGCACGCGCGGCAGCGAGATGTTGATCAGGCGGTCCAGGAACTCATACATCTTTTCACGACGCAGCGTGGTCTTGCAGCCGATCGGCCAACCATCGCGGATCTTGAACGAAGCCACCGAGACGCGGGACTTGGTCACGATCGGCTTCTGGCCGGAGACCTTGGCCATGTCGGCGACGGCATTTTCCAGGATCTTCTTGTTCGTGGCTGCTTCGCCGACACCCATGTTCAGGGTGACCTTGACCAGCTTCGGAACCTGCATCGGATTGGTGTAGCCGAACTGCTTCATCAGCGCCGGCACCACTTCTTCCTTGTAGAACTTTTCGAGACGGGTATTCATCAGCGCATCCTCAGGCGTCGAGCGCCTCACCGCTGGAGCGGAACACACGCAGTTTGCGTCCATCCTCCAGCACCTTGAAACCAACGCGTTCGCCCTTGCCCGAAGCCGGGTTCAGCACATTCACGTTGGAGATATGGATCGACGCTTCACGCTCGACCACGCCGCCGGCAACGCCTGCCTGCGGGTTCGGCTTGGTGTGGCGCTTGACGATGTTCACGTTGGCGACGATCACACGATCGCCGTCGACGCGGACGACTTCGCCCTGCTTGCCCTTGTCCTTGCCGGTGTTGACGACGACCTGGTCGCCCTTCTTGATACGGTTAGCCATGATTATCTCCTGTCGCTCACAGCACTTCGGGAGCGAGCGAGACGATCTTCATGAACTTCTCGGTACGAAGTTCACGCGTCACCGGTCCGAAGATGCGGGTGCCGATCGGCTCTTGCTTGTTGTTGAGCAGGACCGCGGCGTTGGCGTCGAAACGGATCAGCGAACCGTCGGCGCGACGCACACCCTTGCGGGTACGCACCACGACGGCGTCGAACACTTCACCCTTCTTGACCTTGCCGCGCGGGATCGCATCCTTCACGGTGACCTTGATGATGTCACCGATGTGGGCGTAGCGACGCTTGGAGCCGCCCAGCACCTTGATGCACATCACTTCCTTGGCACCGGAATTGTCCGCGACCTCGAGGTAGCTCTGCATCTGGATCATGATTCAGATCTCCTTATTCAGCCGCACGCGTGATGACTTCCACCACGCGCCAGTTCTTGGTCTTGGACATCGGAGCAATCTCGGTCACGCGGACGACATCGCCTTCGTTGCAGGCATTGTCGGCGTCGTGGGCGTGCAGCTTGGTCGAACGCTTGATGTACTTGCCGTACAGGGCGTGCTTGACCAGGCGTTCCACCAACACGGTGACCGTCTTGTCCATCTTGTTGCTGACGACACGGCCTTCGACCGTGCGCAGCGCTTTGTTTTCAGTATTGTCGCTCATCGCGGCCATCCTTACTTGGTGCTGCCGAGCAGGGTCTTGACGCGAGCAATCTCGCGGCGGACCCGGCGGGTTTCGTGAGTCTTCGGCAGCTGGCCAGTAACCTGCTGCATACGGAGCGAGAACTGCTCCTTACGCAGGTCGGTCAGGTGGGCCTTCAGATCGTCAGCCGACTTTTCGCGAAGTTGTTTGATATCCATTACATCACCGTCCGGGTCACGAAGGTGGTGGTCACGGAGAGCTTGGCAGCTGCCAGGCGGAACGCCTCGCGAGCCACGCTTTCATCCACACCTTCAATTTCATAGATCATGCGGCCGGGCTGGATCTGGGCTACCCAGTACTCCACGTTGCCCTTACCAGAACCCATTCGAACTTCGATGGGCTTCTTGGTGATCGGCTTGTCGGGGAACACTCGGATCCACATCTTGCCGCCGCGCTTGACGTAGCGGCTGATCGAGCGGCGAGCCGCTTCGATCTGACGCGCGGTCAGCTGACCATGAGCGGTTGCCTTCAGGCCGTATTCGCCGAAGCTGACAGCGTTGGCGCTCCAGCTCAGGCCATCGTTACGGCCCTTGTGTACCTTGCGGTATTTGGTTCGCTTGGGTTGCAACATTGCCGTTACCTCGCTTCACGAGCCGGGCGCTGACGGTCACCGCGGTCGCCGCGATCGTTACGATCGTTGCGCGGGGAATCGTCCTGCTTTTCCTGGCCAACCTGGGAGAAATCGAAAACCTCGCCCTTGTAGATCCAGACCTTGATGCCGATGATGCCGTAGGTCGTCTTGGCTTCAGCGAAGCCATAGTCGATGTCGGCACGCAGCGTGTGCAGCGGCACGCGGCCTTCGCGGTACCACTCCGAACGGGCGATTTCTGCACCGTTGAGGCGGCCACCGACGTTGACCTTGATGCCCAGGGCACCCAGGCGCATCGCGTTGCCGACCGAGCGCTTCATGGCGCGGCGGAACATGATGCGACGCTCCAGCTGCTGCGCGATCGACTCGGCAACCAGCTGTGCGTCCAGCTCGGGCTTGCGCACTTCGGTGACGTTGATGTGCGCCGGAACGCCCATCATCTCGCTCACTTCCTTACGCAGCTTTTCGATGTCCTCACCGCGCTTGCCGATCACCACGCCCGGACGGGCGGTGTGGATCGTCACGCGAGCGGTCTTTGCCGGACGCTCGATAAGGATCTTGCTGATGCCGGCCTGCGCAAGCTTCTTGCGCAGCATTTCCCGCACCTTCAGGTCGGCCGCCAGGTAACCAGCGAACTCGCCCTTGTTGGCGTACCACTTGGAGTTCCAGTCCTTGGAAATACCGAGGCGGATACCAATCGGATGAACTTTATGACCCATGGTGTTTTCCTTTCCGCTTACTTGCCGGCGCCCACAACCACAGTGATGTGGCTGGTGCGCTTGAGGATGCGGGTGCCGCGGCCTTTCGCCCGCGCCATGAAACGCTTCAGGGTCGGACCTTCATCTACCATGATGGTCTGAACCTTCAGCTCGTCGACGTCGGCGCCCTGGTTGTTTTCGGCATTTGCGATAGCCGACTCCACCACCTTCTTGATCAGGTGGGCAGCCTTCTTGTCCGAAAACTTCAGCAGGTTGACCGCACGCTCGGCCGGCAGGCCGCGCACCTGGTCAGCGACCAGGCGGGCTTTCTGCGCAGAGATGCGCGCGGAGCGCAGGATTGCTTTCGCTTCCATTGTCATCTCTCCTTACTTGCCCGACTTCTTGTCACCACCGTGACCCTTGAAGGTCCGGGTGATGGCAAATTCGCCGAGCTTGTGGCCGACCATGTTCTCGTTGACGAGCACCGGAACGTGGTTCTTGCCGTTATGAACGGCGATGGTGATGCCTACCATTTCCGGCAGGATCATCGAACGGCGCGACCAGGTCTTGATCGGCTTCTTGCTACCCGCAGCGGCCTCCACCTTCTTGACGAGGTGGTGATCGACGAACGGGCCCTTCTTGAGTGAACGTGCCATGGTCGATTAGCCCCTACGATCGCGGACGATGAATTGCTGGGTGCGCTTGTTCTTGCGCGTCTTGTAACCCTTGGTCGGAACACCCCACGGGGTGACCGGATGCGGATTACCCTGGCCGGCCTTCGCCTCACCACCACCGTGCGGATGGTCAACCGGGTTCATGGCAGCACCACGAACGGTCGGGCGGACACCGCGCCAGCGCTTGGCGCCAGCCTTGCCCAGCTTTTCCAGGTTGTGTTCGTCGTTACCGACTTCACCGATGGTGGCGCGGCACTCGACCGGCACCTTACGCATTTCACCCGAGCGCAGGCGCAGGGTGGCGTAGATACCTTCACGAGCGACGAGCTGCACGGCGGCGCCGGCGGCACGCGCGATCTGAGCACCCTTGCCCGGCTTCAGTTCGATGCCGTGGACAGTGGTACCGACCGGGATGTTGCGCAGCGGCAGCGTGTTACCGGTCTTGATCGGCGCATCCGAACCCGCGATCACCTGGTCACCGGCCTTCAGGCCCTTCGGTGCGATGATGTAGCGGCGTTCGCCGTCGACGTAGCACAGCAGGGCGATATGGGCGGTGCGGTTCGGATCGTATTCGATGCGTTCCACGCGCGCCGGAATGCCTTCCTTGTTGCGCTTGAAGTCGATGACACGGTAGTGCTGCTTGTGGCCACCACCAACGTGACGGGTGGTGATGCGGCCGTGGTGGTTACGACCACCGGACTTGCTCTGCGGCTCCAGCAACGCTGCGTGCGGTGCGCCCTTGTGCAGATCGGGCGTAACCACGCGCACGGCCGAACGGCGGCCGGGGGAAGTGGGCTTGAATTTCATCAATGGCATGGGATGGACCTCAGGCCTTGGCCGTTACATCGATGGACTGGCCATCGGCGAGACGCACGTATGCCTTGCGCCAATCGCCGCGACGGCCGGTGCGGTTACGGAAGGACTTGTTCTTGCCCTTCACGTTCAGCACGTTGACCGACTCGACCTTGACATCGAACAGCTGCTCAACCGCGGCCTTCACATCGGCCTTGGTCGCTTCGTTCGACACTTCAAAGACATACTGGTTGGAATGTTCCTGCAGGCGCGCGGTCTTTTCGGAGACTCGCGGAGCGCGAAGAACGCTGAAGATTTTCTCGTTGGCGCTCATGCCAGCCACTCCTCGACCTTCTTGACCGCGTCAGCGGTGATGACGACCGTGTCGGCACCGACCAGCGACACCGGGTCCAGGCCCTGCACGTCACGCACTTCCACGTAGGGAATGTTGCGCGCCGACAGGTACAGGTGCTCGGAAGCATCTTCGGTGACGATCAGCGGACGCTTGCCCACTTCCAGGCCGGCCAGCTTGGCGATCAGAGCCTTCGTGTTGGTCGCTTCGACATCGAAGGACTCCACGATGGTCAGACGGCCCTGACGGTTCAGCTCGGACAGGATCGCGCACATGGCTGCACGGTACTGCTTGCGGTTGACCTTCTGCTCGAAGCTGCGCGGCTTGGCCGCGAAGGTGACACCGCCGCCGACGAAGATCGGAGCCGTCAGTGCGCCATGACGCGCGCCGCCGCCCTTCTGCTTCTTCGACTTCTTGGTGGTACCAGCCACTTCAGAGCGAGTCTTCTGTGCCTTGGTGCCGGCGCGGCCGGCGTTGCGATAGGCGACAACGACCTGGTGAACCAGATCTTCGCTGAAATCGCGACCGAACACGGCGTCGGAGACCGAGACCTTGTTATTGCTACCCGTGATAACGAGTTCCATCGTCATCTCTCCTTATGCCTTGCTCGCCGGACGGACGATCACGTCGCCACCCGCCGCGCCAGGAACGGCGCCGCGAACCGCGATCAGACCGCGCTCGACGTCGACCTTGACAACTTCCAGGTTCTGGGTGCTCTGCTGCACCGAGCCCATGTGACCGGACATCTTCTTGCCCGGGAACACGCGACCTGGCGTCTGGCGCTGACCCAGCGAACCCGGCGCGCGATGCGACAGCGAGTTGCCGTGGGTAGCGTCACCCATACGGAAGTTGTAGCGCTTGATGGTGCCCTGGAAGCCCTTACCCTTGGTGACACCCTGGACGTCGACGATCTGGCCGACTTCAAAGATGTCCGCCTTGACTTCGCCACCGACGGCGAAATCGCCGAGCTGGGCGTCTTCAACGCGGAATTCCCACAGGCCACGGCCCGCGTCGACCTTCGCCTTGGCGAAGTGACCGGCTTCCGGCTTGTTGACCAGGGCAGCGCGACGCGCGCCGACGGTCACCTGCACGGCGCTGTAGCCGTCGGATTCGACGGTCTTGATCTGCGCGATGCGGTTGGGGGTAGCTTCAATCAGGGTTACCGGGATGGCCTGGCCATCTTCGGTGAACACGCGGCTCATGCCAGCCTTGCGGCCCACGAAGCCCAACGAATATTTCTTCGTCATGGTCGTAGTCCTCAGGTCAGCTTGATCTGAACGTCGACGCCGGCAGCCAGTTCGAGCTTCATCAGCGCGTCCACGGTCTTGTCGTTCGGGTCAACGATATCGAGCACGCGCTTGTGCGTGCGGGTCTCGTACTGGTCACGCGCGTCCTTGTCGACGTGCGGGGAAACGAGAATGGTGTAACGCTCGATCTTGGTCGGCAGGGGGATCGGGCCACGCACTTGCGCGCCGGTCCGCTTTGCCGTTTCTACGATCTCGCTGGCCGAACGGTCGATCAAACGATGATCGAACGCCTTCAGCCGAATCCGGATCTTTTGGTCCGCCATGACGGTGGGTTCCTTCGTTAAAAGAGCGACGGACAAGGCCTCTGGGTTGCCTTGTCCCATGAATATCCTGAATGCAGACGCCGCACATTCCCGTGCGGCGACAAGATCTTTCCGTAGACCTCAAAAATCGAGGCAGACCGGTCTCCCGATCTGCCCAGACAAAAAGTATAGCGCGCATACAACGCGGCGGTCAACAGGGGACCTGTTGACACTGCCTGAATGGCGCGACCCTTCCTGGTCCGGGGAACACGAGGTGCGTCCTGCGCCTCTTTTCCCATTTAGTTCCGCCCCGATGCCCTACCCAGGCAACATCGGGGCGAAGATTCTAGCAGATTACGCCAGGATCTTGGAGACCACGCCGGCACCGACGGTACGGCCGCCTTCGCGAATCGCGAAGCGCAGACCTTCGTCCATGGCGACCGGGTTGATCAGGGTGACAACCATCTTCACGTTGTCGCCCGGCATCACCATTTCCACACCTTCCGGCAGTTCGCAAGCGCCGGTGATGTCGGTGGTACGGAAGTAGAACTGCGGACGGTAGCCCTTGAAGAACGGGGTGTGACGGCCGCCCTCGTCCTTCGACAGCACGTACACTTCGGCGTCGAACTGGGTGTGCGGCTTGATCGAACCCGGCTTGGCCAGCACCTGGCCACGCTCGACGTCGTCACGCTTGGTGCCGCGCAGCAGCAGACCGGCGTTGTCGCCTGCCTGACCCTGGTCGAGCAGCTTGCGGAACATTTCCACGCCGGTGACGGTGGTCTTCTGGACCGGACGGATACCGACGATTTCGATTTCTTCGCCGACCTTGATCACGCCGCGCTCGATACGACCGGTCACCACGGTGCCGCGGCCCGAGATCGAGAACACGTCTTCCACCGGCATCAGGAACGGCTTGTCGATGTCACGCTCCGGGGTCGGGATCCAGCTGTCGAGAGCTTCGACCAGCTTGATCACGGCCGGCACGCCGATATCGCTCTGGTCGCCTTCCAGCGCCAGACGGGCCGAACCCGCGATGATCGGGGTGTCGTCGCCCGGGAAGTCGTACTTGCTCAGCAGCTCGCGGACTTCCATTTCGACCAGTTCCAGCAGCTCGGCATCGTCCACCATGTCGGCCTTGTTCAGGAACACGACGATGTACGGCACGCCGACCTGGCGCGACAGCAGGATGTGCTCGCGGGTCTGCGGCATCGGGCCGTCAGCAGCGGAGCAGACCAGAATCGCGCCGTCCATCTGGGCGGCACCGGTGATCATGTTCTTGACGTAGTCAGCATGGCCCGGGCAGTCCACGTGGGCGTAATGACGCTCGGTGGATTCGTACTCGACGTGCGCGGTCGAGATCGTGATGCCACGTGCCTTTTCTTCCGGCGCGGCGTCGATCGCGGAGTAATCCTTGAACTCGCCACCGAAGCGCTCGGCACCGATCTTGGTCAGTGCAGCGGTCAGCGTGGTCTTGCCGTGATCGACGTGACCGATGGTGCCGACGTTGACGTGCGGCTTGGTGCGCTCGAACTTACCCTTTGCCATTGTTGTAACCCTTGAATGTCAGAAAGAAAGAGATTGAGACCTGAGCTTACGCTCAGGACTTCTTGATCACGGTTTCAGCGATGTTCGACGGAGCCGGCTCGTAATGGTCGAATTCCATCGTGAACGTCGCGCGACCCTGGGTCTGCGAACGCAGCGAGGTGGCGTAACCAAACATTTCACCCAGCGGGATCATCGCGTTGATGATCTCGGCCGAACCGTCACCGGTCACGCTCGAACCCTGCAGCATGCCGCGACGACGGCTCACGTCGCCCATCACGTCACCCTGATAGTCGCTCGGGGTCACGATCTCGACCTTCATGATCGGCTCCAGCAGGACCGGCTTGGCCTTCTGGAAGCCCTGCTTGAAGGCCATCGAGGACGCGAGCTTGAACGCCATTTCCGAGGAGTCGACGTCATGGTACGAGCCGAACACCAGCTTCACCTTGACGTCCACGACCGGGAAGCCCGCCAGCGGACCGCTGGTGATGGTTTCGCGCAGGCCCTTTTCGATCGACGGGATGAATTCCTTCGGAATCACGCCACCGGTGATGTCGTTGATGAACAGGAAGTCGTCCTTGATCAGCGGCCCGATCTTCGGATCGGCACGGTCTTCAGCGGTGATCGGCGACAGCTCGATCACGACGTGACCGTACTGACCCTTACCACCGGACTGCTTGGCGTGCTTGTAGTCCGACTTGACATCGGCCAGCTGGATGGTTTCGCGGTACGCAACCTGCGGCTTGCCGACGTTGGCTTCAACGTTGAACTCGCGCTTCATGCGGTCAACGATGATGTCCAGGTGCAGCTCGCCCATGCCGGAGATGATGGTCTGGCCGGATTCTTCGTCGGTCTTGACGCGGAACGACGGATCTTCCTGAGCCAGACGGCCCAGCGCCAGACCCATCTTTTCCTGGTCGGACTTGGTCTTCGGTTCGACGGCCATCGAGATGACCGGCTCCGGGAACACCATGCGCTCCAGGATGATCGGGTGGTCCTGCGAGCACAGGGTGTCACCGGTGGTCGTGTCCTTCAGGCCCACGGCCGCGGCGATGTCACCGGCCAGCACTTCCTTGATTTCTTCACGATCGTTGGAGTGCATCTGCAGGATGCGGCCGATGCGCTCCTTCTTGCCCTTCACCGAGTTCAGCAGCTGGTCGCCAGCGTTCAGCGTGCCCGAATAGACACGGAAGAAGGTCAGCGCGCCCACGAACGGGTCGGTGATGATCTTGAACGCCAGGGCCGAGAACGGGGCCTTGTCGTCGGACTTGCGGCTCAGCGCAACGGTTTCATCGTCGACGTCGGTACCGGTCACGTCCGGCACGTCGATCGGCGACGGCAGCAGCTGCACCACGCCGTCCAGCATGGCCTGCACGCCCTTGTTCTTGAACGCAGAACCGCAGTACATCGGCACGATGTCGGTGGCCAGGGTGCGCACGCGCAGGGCCTCGACGATTTCGGCCTCGGTCAGCTCTTCGCCGCCCAGGTACTTTTCCATCAGCTCTTCGCTGGCTTCAGCCGCGGCTTCGATCATGTAGGTGCGGGCCTCGTCGGCCTCCGCCTGCATGTCGGCCGGGATCTCCAGGTACTCGAACTTCATGCCCTGCGAGGCTTCATCCCAGTGGATGGCCTTCATCTTGATCAGGTCGACCACGCCCTTGAAGCCTTCTTCAGCGCCGATCGGCAGCTGCATCGGCACGGCGACGGCGCCCAGCTTGGCCTTCAGCTGGCCAACGACCTTGGTGAAGTTGGCACCGGTGCGGTCCATCTTATTGACGAAGGCAATGCGCGGCACCTTGTACCGGTTGGCCTGGCGCCACACGGTTTCGGACTGCGGCTGCACGCCACCGACGGCGCACAGCACGAACACAGCACCGTCGAGCACGCGCAGCGAGCGCTCTACTTCGATGGTGAAGTCGACGTGTCCGGGGGTGTCGATGATGTTGAAGCGATGCTCCGGCAGGGACTTGTCCATGCCCTTCCAGAACGCGGTGGTCGCAGCGGACTGGATCGTGATGCCACGCTCCTGCTCCTGCTCCATCCAGTCCATGGTGGCAGCGCCGTCGTGCACTTCACCGATCTTGTGGCTCTTGCCGGTGTAGAACAGGATGCGCTCGGACGTGGTGGTCTTGCCGGCATCGATGTGAGCCATGATGCCGAAGTTACGGTAACGCTCGATGGGAGTGGTGCGGGCCACGGGAGCCTCTCAATTTCTTGGAATTCGGATGGCCGAACGCCGCCTTTCGGCGGCCTTCGGATTGGCGCGGCACCCCAGGTGCCGCGAAGCGGCACTAATACGTAGTACCGCTCTGCCTGTTTTGCAAGGCCGTCAAACTCACCAGCGGTAGTGGGCGAATGCCTTGTTGGCTTCGGCCATGCGGTGGGTTTCTTCGCGCTTCTTGATGGCGCCGCCACGGTTCTCCGAGGCGTCCAGCAGTTCGGCAGCCAGCTTCTTCGGCATGGTGTTTTCACCACGCTTACGCGCCGAGTCGATCAGCCAACGCATGGCCAGGGCCATCTTGCGCGACGAACGCACTTCGACGGGCACCTGGTAGGTGGCACCACCGACGCGGCGGGACTTGACTTCGACCGACGGAGCCACGTTGTCCAGAGCCTTCTGCACCAGCTCGACGGAGTTCGGGTTCTTTTCGCCGATCACGTCCATGGCACCGTAGACGATCTTTTCAGCGACCGACTTCTTGCCGCTCAGCATCACCATATTGATGAAGCGTGCGATGGTTTCACTTCCGTGCTTCGGATCCGGCAGGACAGAGCGCTGCGGCGTATTACCTTTACGAGACATGTGTACTTTCCCTTAGCTCTTCGGACGCTTGGCGCCGTACTTGGAACGGCCCTGGCGACGCTTGGCAACGCCGGAGGCGTCCAGCGAGCCACGCACGGTGTGGTAACGCACACCCGGCAGATCCTTGACGCGACCGCCACGGATCAGGACCACGGAGTGCTCCTGCAGGTTGTGGCCTTCGCCGCCGATGTAGCTAATCACTTCTTCCTGGTTGGTCAGGCGAACCTTGGCAACCTTGCGAAGCGCCGAGTTCGGCTTCTTCGGAGTGGTGGTGTACACGCGCGTGCAGACGCCACGGCGCTGGGGGCACTTATCGAGGGCCGGGGAGGCACTCTTATAAGTGGTTGCCTGCCGCGGCTTGCGGACAAGCTGATTGATCGTCGCCATCAGTATGTTCTTCTGAGAGAGGCCAGTGAAAAAACCGGCCATGAATGCGGATATGTGCGAGCAGGCAAGAAACCGGCCTGCTGAGACAGACGATTGTAGCAACCTGGCGAAAACGCAGTCAAATGCGCACGCGCCAAGCCAGCCCTGATCCCGGGCCGTTACAGGGGAGCCTTCTCCATGCCCCCCGTTCAGGTTGTCAACCCGGTCCTTTGACAGACCGGGCCGGCATCCTACCTCATCGGCAGCCATCCGACCAGTGGCCGGCGGCGTCCGAGCGGTCTGGCCCGGCCAATGGCCGGGCCCTACCCTTCGGTCCGGCCAGGGCCGGACCTGTCAATCAGTCTTCCGCCTGCTCGGTGTCGGTCGACTCGACCGCCACTTCCGGAGCGGACGCGACGACCGGTGCCGCCACGACCGGGGTGCCGGCCAGGGTCTGCATTTCCGAATCGGTCAGCCCGCTCGCGTTGCGGCGGCGGTTGGCGTGGTACGACAGACCGGTACCGGCCGGGATCAGGCGGCCGACGATGACGTTTTCCTTCAGGCCGCGCAGGTTGTCCTTGGTGCCGCGGACGGCCGCCTCGGTCAACACGCGGGTGGTTTCCTGGAAGGAGGCCGCCGAGATGAACGATTCGGTGGCCAGCGATGCCTTGGTGATACCCAGCAGGACCGGGTCGAAACGGGCGATCAGCTCGTTGCGGGCGGTCAGGCGTGCATTTTCCTCGATGACGCGCTGGCGCTCGGCCTGCTCGCCATTCAGGAACTTGCTGCTGCCCTGGTCGGTGATTTCGACCTTGCGCAGCATCTGGCGGGTGATCACTTCAATGTGCTTGTCGTTGATCTTCACGCCCTGCAGGCGGTACACGTCCTGGATTTCCTTGACCAGGTAGGCCGCCAGCGGCTCGACACCCAGCAGACGCAGGATGTCCTGCGGGCTCGGCTCGCCGTCCACGATGGTTTCGCCCTTGGTCACGTGTTCGCCTTCGAACACGATCACCTGACGGTACTTCGGGATCAGCTCTTCGTGTTCCGAACCATCGGTGTCCTTGATGATCAGGCGCTGCTTGCCCTTGGTGTCCTTACCGAAGCTGATGATGCCCGAACGCTCGGCCAGGATCGCCGGATCCTTCGGCTTGCGCGCTTCGAACAAGTCGGCCACGCGCGGCAGACCACCGGTGATGTCACGGGTCTTGGACGCTTCCTGCGGGATCTTGGCGACCACGTCACCCACGCCGACGGCGGCGCCGTCCTGCAGGTTGACGATGGAGCGCGGCGGCAGCAGGTACTGGGCCGGCAGATCGGTGTTCGGGATGGTCAGGTCATTGCCCTTGGCATCCACGATACGCACGATCGGACGGAGGTCCTTGGCCTGCGAGCCACGACGCTTCGGGTCGGTGATTTCACGCGACGCCAGGCCGGTCAGTTCGTCGGTCTTCTCGATGACGGTCACGCCGTCGATGAAGTCGATGAAGCGGATGAAACCGGCCACTTCGGACACGATCGGGTGGTTATGCGGATCCCAGTTCGCCACGGTCTGGCCAGCCTTGACCGAGTCGGCGTCCTTGGAGGTGATGGTGGCACCGTAGGGCAGCTTGTAGCGCTCACGCTCACGGCCGTGGGCGTCGAGCACCGAGATTTCACCCGAGCGCGAGACCGCCACCAGCGAACCGCTGGCATGCGCCACCGACTTGAGGTTGTTGAACTTGACCGAACCGGTGGTCTTGACGGTGATGTTGTCCACGGCAGCCGCACGCGATGCCGCACCACCGATGTGGAACGTACGCATGGTCAGCTGGGTACCCGGCTCACCGATCGACTGGGCGGCGATGACGCCGACCGCTTCGCCGATGTTGACGATGTGGCCACGGGCCAGATCGCGGCCGTAGCAATGGGCGCACACGCCGAAGGCCGAGGCGCAGGAGATGGTCGAACGGACCTTCACCGACTGCACGCTGGCATCTTCAAGCTTGGCCACCCACGCTTCGTCCAGCAGCGTGTTGCGGGTCACGATCGGATCTTCGTCGTTGCCCGGCAGGAACACGTCCTCGGCCACGACACGACCCAGCACGCGGTCCTTCAACGGCTCCACGACGTCGCCGCCTTCCACGATCGGGGTCATGGTCAGGCCTTCGGTGGTACCGCAATCCACTTCGGTGATGACCACGTCCTGCGCGACGTCCACCAGACGACGGGTCAGGTAACCCGAGTTGGCGGTCTTCAGCGCGGTATCGGCCAGACCCTTACGGGCACCGTGGGTGGAGTTGAAGTATTCCTGTACGTTCAGGCCTTCACGGAAGTTCGCCTTGATGGGCGTTTCGATGATCGAGCCATCCGGACGCGCCATCAGGCCACGCATACCGGCCAGCTGGCGGATCTGTGCCTGGGAACCACGCGCACCGGAGTCGGCCATGATGTACAGGGAGTTCATCGACTTCTGGTCGATGGTCTCGCCCTTGGCATTGATGACCTTCTCGGTACCGATGGTGTCCATCATCGCCTTGGCGATGCGCTCATTGGTGCGCGACCAGATGTCGACCACCTTGTTGTAGCGCTCGCCGGCGGTGACCAGGCCCGACTGGTACTGCTCCTGGATTTCCAGCACTTCGGCTTCGGCCTCGGTGAGGATGCCCTTCTTCTCGTCCGGGATCAGCATGTCGTCGATGCCGATGGAGACGCCGGCGCGGGTCGCGTAAGCGAAGCCGGTGTACATCAGCTTGTCGGCGAACACGACCGTGTCCTTCAGACCCAGCTGGCGGTAGCTGGAGTTGATCAGGCGGCTGATGTTCTTCTTGGTCAGCTCGGTGTTGGCCAGCGCGAACGGCAGGCCTTCCGGCAGGATTTCAGCCAGCAGGGCGCGACCGATCGTGGTGTCCACGATCGAGGTCTTGTTCTGCTTGTTGCCGTCTTCGTCGGTCACCACTTCGGTGATGCGGACCTTCACGCGTGCGTGCAGTTCCACCACGCGGTTGTCGTAGGCGCGCTTGACTTCGGCGATGTTGGCGAAGGCCATGCCCTCGCCCTTCTTGTTTTCCAGCGAGCGGGTCATGTAGTACAGACCCAGCACGACGTCCTGCGACGGCACGATGATCGGCTCGCCGTTGGCCGGCGACAGGATGTTGTTGGTGGACATCATCAGCGCACGCGCTTCCAGCTGGGCTTCCAGCGAGAGCGGTACGTGGACGGCCATCTGGTCACCGTCGAAGTCGGCGTTGAACGCGGTGCAGACCAGCGGGTGCAGCTGGATGGCCTTGCCTTCGATCAGCACCGGCTCGAACGCCTGGATGCCCAGACGGTGCAGGGTCGGCGCACGGTTCAGCATCACCGGATGTTCGCGGATGACCTCTTCCAGGATGTCCCAGACTTCGGCTTCTTCGCGCTCGACCAGCTTCTTGGCGGCCTTGATGGTGGTGGCCAGGCCACGACGCTGCAGCTTGGCGAATACGAACGGCTTGAACAGCTCAAGCGCCATCTTCTTCGGCAGGCCGCACTGGTGCAGGCGCAGGTACGGACCGACCACGATGACCGAACGGCCCGAGTAGTCGACGCGCTTGCCCAGCAGGTTCTGACGGAAGCGACCCTGCTTGCCCTTGATCATGTCGGCCAGCGACTTCAGCGGGCGCTTGTTGGTGCCGGTGATGGCACGGCCGCGACGGCCGTTGTCCAGCAGCGCATCGACCGATTCCTGCAGCATGCGCTTTTCATTGCGCACGATGATGTCCGGCGCGTTCAGCTCGAGCAGGCGGCGCAGGCGATTGTTGCGGTTGATGACGCGGCGGTACAGGTCGTTCAGGTCGGAGGTCGCGAAGCGGCCACCGTCCAGCGGCACCAGCGGACGCAGGTCCGGCGGCAGCACCGGCAGCACGGTCATGACCATCCACTCCGGACGGTTGCCCGACTCGAGGAAGGCTTCGACCAGCTTGATGCGCTTGGTGAGGCGCTTGAGCTTGGTTTCCGAACCGGTGCTGGAGATTTCCTCGCGCAGGCGGGTCATTTCCGACTGCAGGTCGATGGTGCGCAGCAGCTCGTACACGGCCTCGGCGCCCATGGCGGCGTCGAAGTCGTCGCCGTGCTCCTGGCGTGCCTGCAGGTACTGCTCTTCGGTCAGCAGCTGGCGGCGCTCCAGGGCGGTCAGGCCCGGCTCGGTCACCACGTAGGCTTCGAAGTACAGCACGCGCTCGATGTCACGCAGGGTCATGTCCAGCATCAGGCCGATGCGCGACGGCAGCGACTTGAGGAACCAGATGTGCGCGACCGGCGAGGCCAGGTCGATGTGGCCCATGCGCTCGCGGCGCACCTTGGCCAGGGTGACTTCGGTGCCGCACTTTTCGCAGACCACGCCGCGGTGCTTCATGCGCTTGTACTTGCCGCACAGGCACTCGTAGTCCTTGACCGGCCCGAAGATGGCGGCGCAGAACAGGCCGTCACGCTCCGGCTTGAAGGTGCGGTAGTTGATGGTTTCCGGCTTCTTCACTTCGCCGAAGGACCACGAACGGATCAGGTCCGGCGAGGCCAGCGCGATCTTGATCGCGTCGAAGTCCAGCGTCTGGCGCTGCTGGTTGAAGAGGTTCAGCAAGTCTTTCATGGTGTTTCTCCGAAAGGAGGAAATCTTGTCGATGGGCTGTCAGCGAACGAACGGGTGGCGCGGCTGCCGGGGCAGCCGCGCCTGCGCCATCAGTTGTCTTCCAGTTCCATGTTGATGGCCAGCGAGCGGATTTCCTTCACGAGAACGTTGAAGGATTCCGGCATGCCCGCGACCATCTCGTGCTCACCGTCGACGATGTTCTTGTACATCTGGTTGCGGCCCTGCACGTCATCGGACTTCACCGTCAGCATTTCCTGCAGGGTGTAGGCCGCGCCGTAGGCTTCCAGCGCCCAGACTTCCATTTCACCGAAGCGCTGGCCACCGAACTGCGCCTTGCCGCCCAGCGGCTGCTGGGTAACGAGCGAGTACGGGCCGGTCGAACGGGCGTGCATCTTGTCGTCGACCAGGTGGTTCAGCTTCAGGTAGTGCATGTAGCCCACGGTGGTGTGGCGATCGAACGCCTCACCGGTGCGGCCGTCATACAGCTGGGTCTGGCCGCTCAGCGGCAGGTCGGCCAGGGCAAGCATGTGCTTGATCTCGGCTTCGGTGGCACCGTCGAACACCGGAGTAGCCATCGGCACGCCGTCGGTCAGGTTGGCGGCCAGGCGCAGCAGCTCCTCGTCGCTGAACTGGGTCAGGTCGACGTGGTTGGCGTGCTGGGTCTTGTCGTGGTTGTAGACGTCGTCCAGGAACTTGCGCAGGTCGTTGATCGCGGCCTGGGCTTCCAGCATGCCCTGGATCTTGCGACCCAGGCCCTTGGCGGCCCAGCCCAGATGCACTTCCAGAATCTGGCCGATGTTCATACGCGACGGCACGCCCAGCGGGTTCAGCACGATGTCCACGGTTTCGCCCGAGGCCATGTACGGCATGTCCTCGACCGGCACCACGTTGGAGACCACACCCTTGTTGCCGTGGCGGCCGGCCATCTTGTCACCCGGCTGGATGCGACGCTTCACGGCCAGGAACACCTTGACCATCTTCAGCACGCCCGGGGCGAGGTCGTCACCGGCGGTGATCTTGCCGCGCTTGTCGGCGAAGCGACGCTCGAATTCCTTCTCGTGCGCCTGGATCTGCTTCTGGGCGCGTTCGATGGCTTCGGAAGCGTCGTCGTCCTTCATGCGCAGCGCGAACCAGTCAGCCTTCTTCAGGCCGTCCAGGTACGCGTCGGTGACGGTGTCGCCCTTCTTCAGGTTGGCACCACCGTTGACCACCTTGCCCACGATCTGCGAACGCAGACGGGCGTAGATGGCGCCTTCCAGGATGCGGAACTGGTCGTCGAAGTCCTTCTTGACGCGCTTGATTTCAGACTCTTCGATCTGACGGGCGCGCTTGTCCTTCTCGATGCCGTCGCGGGTGAAGACCTGCACGTCGATGACGGTGCCGTCCATGCCCGGCGGCACGCGCAGCGAGCTGTCCTTCACGTCCGAGGCCTTCTCGCCGAAGATCGCGCGGAGCAGCTTCTCTTCCGGGGTCAGCTGGCTTTCGCCCTTCGGGGTGACCTTGCCGACCATGATGTCGCCGGCACGCACTTCGGCGCCGATGTACACCACGCCCGACTCGTCCAGACGGTTCAGCGCCTGCTCGGACACGTTCGGGATGTCGGCGGAAATTTCCTCCGGCCCCAGCTTGGTGTCACGCGCAACGCAGGTCAGTTCTTCGATGTGGATCGTGGTGTAACGATCCTCTTCCACCACGCGCTCGGAGAGCAGGATGGAGTCTTCGAAGTTGTAGCCGTTCCACGGCATGAAGGCGATCAGCATGTTCTGGCCCAGGGCCAGTTCGCCGATGTCGGTGGACGGACCGTCAGCCAGCACGTCGCCACGCGCCACCACGTTGCCCACTTCCACCAGCGGACGCTGGTTGATGCAGGTGTTCTGGTTGGAGCGGGTGTACTTGATCAGGTTGTAGATATCCACGCCGGCGTCGGTCGCGTCGGTGATCTCCACTTCGTTGACCTTGACCACGATGCGGCCGGCGTCGATCTGCACGATCTCGCCACCACGACGGGCATTCACGGTCACACCCGAGTCACGGGCCACGGCGCGTTCGATACCGGTACCCACCAGCGGCTTCTGCGCACGCAGGGTCGGCACGGCCTGGCGCTGCATGTTGGCGCCCATCAGTGCACGGTTTGCGTCATCGTGCTCCAGGAACGGAACCAGCGCGGCAGCGATCGACACGGTCTGCATCGGCGATACGTCCATGAAGTGGACTTCCGCCGGCGGCTTCAGCAGCGACTCACCCTGGAAACGGCACGGCACGAACTGCTCGGTGAGCATGCTCTTGGCATCGGTCAGGGCGTTGGCCTGGGCGATGACGTACTCGTTTTCTTCGATGGCCGACAGGAATTCGATCTCGTCGGAGACCTTGCCGTCAGCAACCTTGCGGTACGGGGTTTCCAGGAAGCCATACTGGTTGGTGCGGGCATACACGGCCAGCGAGTTGATCAGGCCGATGTTCGGGCCTTCCGGCGTTTCGATGGTGCAGACGCGGCCGTAATGGGTCGGATGGACGTCGCGCACTTCGAAGCCGGCGCGTTCACGGGTCAGACCGCCCGGGCCCAGGGCCGAGACGCGACGCTTGTGCGTCACTTCCGACAGCGGGTTGTTCTGATCCATGAACTGGGACAGCTGCGAGGAGCCGAAGAACTCCTTGATGGCAGCGGCGACCGGCTTGGCGTTGATCAGTTCCTGCGGGGTCAGGCCTTCGGATTCGGCCATCGACAGGCGTTCCTTGACCGCGCGCTCGACGCGGACCAG
Source organism: Stenotrophomonas sp. 364 (assembly GCF_009832905.1). Lineage (NCBI taxonomy): Bacteria > Pseudomonadati > Pseudomonadota > Gammaproteobacteria > Lysobacterales > Lysobacteraceae > Stenotrophomonas > Stenotrophomonas sp. 364. The sequence continues at coordinate 540,082 of NZ_CP047135.1, read as the reverse complement.
GCCCACGCGGAACACGTTCTCGGCCATTTCACCGACCGAACGCACGCGACGGTTGCCCAGGTGATCGATGTCATCGACCACGCCGCGACCATTGCGGATCTCGGTCAGGACCTTGATCACGTCCAGGATGTCGGAGGTGTCGGCGTGCTCGGCGACCAGGCGCTTGGACTCTTCGTCGTTGCGCTCACCGAAGTACTTGCGGTCGTACAGCACGGCTTCGCCGGTGACAGCCTTGCGGCCGACACGGCGGTTGAACTTCATGCGGCCGACCGTGGACAGGTCGTAACGCTCGAAGGTGAAGAACAGGTTGTGGAACAGGTTCTGCGCGGCATCCTTGGTCGGCGGCTCGCCCGGACGCATCATGCGGTAGATTTCGACCAGGGCTTCCAGCTGGGTCTTGGTCGGATCGATGCGCAGGGTGTTGGACAGGTACGGGCCACGATCCAGGTCGTTCACCCACAGGGTGCCCACGGCGTCGACGCCGGCCTTGCGGAAGGCCTGCAGCTGTTCGTCGGTGATTTCGTCGTTGGCCTGGGCCAGCAGTTCACCGGTGTTGGCGTCCACCACGTCGTGCGACAGGATGCGGCCGACGATGTAATCGTCCGGCACGGCCAGGGCGGCGATGCCCGAGGCTTCCAGCTGCTTGACGTGGCGCGCGGTGATGCGCTTGCCGGCTTCGACGATGACCTTGTCGCCGTCGGCCAGGTCGAAGTTCAGGGTCTCGCCGCGCAGGCGCTCGGAGACCAGTTCGAGCTGCACACCTTCATCGGGGTTGATGTGGAAGGTGTTGATCTCGAAGAACTCGGCCAGCATTTCTTCGTTGCTGTAGCCCAGCGCACGCAGCAGGATCGACACCGGCAGCTTGCGGCGACGATCGATACGGGTGAACAGCGCGTCCTTCGGGTCGAACTCGAAGTCCAGCCAGGAGCCGCGGTACGGAATGATGCGGGCGCTGTACAGCAGCTTGCCCGAGCTGTGGGTCTTGCCACGGTCGTGGTCGAAGAACACGCCCGGCGAACGGTGCAGCTGCGACACGATGACGCGCTCGGTACCGTTGACGATGAAGGTGCCGTTGTCGGTCATCAGCGGGATTTCGCCGAGGTAGACCTCCTGCTCCTTCACGTACTTGATGGCCTTGGTCGACGACTCGCGGTCGTAGATCACCAGGCGCACGGTCACGCGCAGCGGCGCGCCGTAGCTCATGCCACGCTGGCGGCATTCGCGCTCGTCGAAGACCGGGTCGCCAAGCTTGTAGCCGACGTATTCCAGGGCAGCGTTGCCGCTGTAGCTGGCGATCGGGAAGACCGACTTCAGCGCGGCGTGCAGGCCCAGATCACGGCGCTTGGCCGGATCAATGTTTTCCTGCAGGAATTCGCGATAGGAATCCACCTGGATGGCAAGCAGGAACGGCACTTCGAGGATCGAGCGCTGCTTGCCGAAATCCTTGCGGATACGCTTCTTTTCGGTGAACGAATATGACGTCATGGGGTCTCACCTTGGCTGTGCGGGCCGCCGTACAGGCGCGGCCCGAAGGGAACATGAAAATTGTCAGTTGGAAGTCGCTGGTATTGCCGGCACCAGCACGCCTTCTCCCGCTACTTCCAACTGCCAACTCGCCGGCCTGCGGCCGGAAAGGTGTGGCAGCCGACTGACCGTCGGCTTTACCGCTGAGGATCAGCCGACCAACGGTCGGCTCTACCACTGAGGATCAGCCGACCAACGGTCGGCTCTACCAGCGGTTGTCGCAACAACGACCAAAGGCCGGGGGCTTACGCCCCCAGCCTTGGCTGCATCGCCGTGATTCGATGGCGAGGCAAGGAACTGCTTACTTGACTTCGACAGTCGCGCCAGCAGCTTCCAGGTCCTTCTTGAACTTGGCAGCGTCGTCCTTCGAAGCGCCTTCCTTGATCATGCCGCCGGCTTCAGCCAGGTCCTTGGCTTCCTTCAGGCCCAGGCCGGTGATGGCGCGGACAGCCTTAATCACTTCGACCTTCTTCTCGCCGGCCGACTTCAGGATGACGTCGAATTCGGTCTGCTCTTCCACGGCAGCAGCCGGGCCAGCAGCGGCAGCCGCGGCGACCGGAGCAGCGGCGGAGACGCCGAACTTCTCTTCGATGGCCTTGACCAGCTCCATCACTTCCATCAGGGACTTCTCGGCGATTGCGTCGACGATCTGTTCGTTGGTAAGGGACATTTTGATTACCTTTGGATAATTTTCTGGGTTGAGGTTCCGTCAGGAACCACGGAAACGTCGACTCAGGCGGTCTCGGCAGCCGGTTCGGCAGCATCGGCAGCGGCTTCTTCGCCACCACCCTGCTTGTCGCCGATGGCCTTGATGGCGCGGGCGAACATCGTGACCGGCTCGGTCAGGACGCGGGCCAGCATGGCCAGGGCCTGATCACGGGTCGGCAGCGAGGCCAGCACGTCAACATGGCCAGCCGGGAACAGTTCCCCGCCGATGGCCACGACCTTTGCCTGCAGCTTGTCGTTGGTCTTGGCAAAATCCTTGATCAGGCGACCGGCTGCGCCGGGCTCCTCGAGCGAGAACGCGTACAGCAGCGGACCGACGAGTGCGTCTTTGGCGCACGCGTATTCGGTACCTTCCACTGCACGTGCCGCCAGCGTGTTCTTGACAACTTTCAAGAAAACGCCGGTTTCGCGTGCCTGCTTGCGCATCGCGGTCATCTGGGAGACCGTGGTGCCAGCGTATTCGGCTGCGATCAAGGAGTGAGCCTTGGCGGCGACTTCTGCCAGCTCCGCGACTACTTCTTGCTTCTGGGACAGATTGAGAGCCATTGCACTCCTCCAATTGAACTCCGCTTACGGCTCCTGCCGTGTGCGGTCCTGGGCGGCATCCGTCCTGGACGCCGGGAACATCGGGTTGATGTTCCAAGGGTGGGCCGTTCTAGACCTGGATGGCCAACCTGGGAGACCCAGACGTGCGTAAACCAGAAAAACTCCAGAAGGGCACCATCTACGCAGGGTGATTCCCGGGGGAATCGATTAAGCGGTCGGTACTGCGCCGGCGGCGACTCCCTGCCAATGCGAGCATCCCTGCCCGTCGCCGGTATGTACTGACCGCGCCTGCGGTCTTTGACGGCTATCGTTGCAGGGCGGACCCCACGTCGATTGCCTTCAAATATCGCGGGAGCCGGACATGTGCCCAGCTCCCGCTTGAAACACTTACTTCAGGGTCAGCGACGAGGTGTCGACGGTGACGCCCGGGCCCATCGTCGAGCTGACCGATACCTTCTGCAGGTAGGTGCCCTTCGAGGTGGCCGGCTTGGCCTTGATCAGGTCCAGCAGCAGCGCCTGCAGGTTCAGCTTCAACGCTTCTTCAGCGAAGTCGGCCTTGCCGATGGTGCAGTGGATGATGCCGGCCTTGTCGGTGCGGTAACGCACCTGACCCGACTTGGCATTCTTGACGGCTTCGCCCGGGTTGGCCGACACGGTGCCGACCTTCGGGTTCGGCATCAGGCCGCGCGGGCCGAGCACGGTGCCCAGCTTACCCACGACGCGCATGGCGTCCGGGGTGGCGATGACGACGTCGTAGTTCAGATCGCCGGCCTGCATCTTCTCGGCCAGGTCTTCCATGCCAACGGCTTCGGCGCCAGCGGCCAGGGCTTCGTCAGCCTTGGCACCGGCCGGTGCGAAGACGGCAACGCGCACGCTCTTGCCGGTACCGGACGGCAGCACGGTGGAACCGCGCACCTGCTGGTCGGACTTCTTGGCGTCCACGCCCAGGCGCACAGCAACGTCGAAGGACTCGACGAACTTGGCCTTGGTAGCGGTCTTCAGGATCTTGATCGCGTCCTCGAAGGCATATGCCTTACCCGGGACGACGGCGGCCTTGATGGCCTTCTCACGCTTGGTCTGTGCCATCTTCTTAACCCTCCACCACGAGGCCCATGGAACGGGCAGAACCGGCAATCGTGCGCACCGCGGCGTCCAGGTCGGCGGCCGTCAGGTCGGCTTCCTTGGTCTTGGCGATTTCTTCCAGCTGCTTACGGGTCACCTTGCCCACCTTTTCGGTGTTCGGGCGCTTGGAGCCCGAGGAGATGCCAGCAGCCTTCTTGAGCAGCACGGCGGCCGGGGTGCTCTTGGTGATGAAGGTGAAGGTACGGTCCGAATAGGCCGTGATGATGACCGGCACCGGCAGACCCGGCTCCAGCTTCTGCGTGGCGGCATTGAAGGCCTTGCAGAATTCCATGATGTTCAGGCCACGCTGACCCAGCGCAGGACCGACCGGCGGCGAGGGGTTGGCCTGACCGGCCTTCACCTGCAGCTTGATATAACCGACAACTTTCTTTGCCATGAGTATGCTCTCCGGGTGCTAGCGCCTTACGACAACAGGCTCCCCATCGGACCGGGAATCACGCGTCCCGGCATCGCGTTTTGAATTCACGCAGAAGGCCACCTCGCGGCGGCCCTTGCTTTTGCCAGCTTCCTGGCAGGAAGCCGCGCACTATATCAGGTTTTGGCCCGCCTGTCTGAATGCGGCAGAGCGGAGCCCTGCCCCGCTTCGCGGCAACGCCGGGCAGAGCCCGGCGCCACGTGGGGTCAGACGGCCTTTTCGACCTGGCCGAACTCGAGCTCGACCGGGGTGGCACGACCGAAAATCAACACCGAGACGCGCAGACGGCTCTTCTCGTAGTTGACTTCCTCGACCACGCCGTTGAAGTCGTTGAACGGGCCTTCGGTGACGCGGACCATCTGGCCCGGCTCGAACAGCACCTTCGGACGCGGCTTTTCCACACCTTCCTGAACGCGGTCCAGGATGGCAGCAGCTTCTTCGTCACGGATCGGCAGCGGACGGTCAGCGGTACCGCCAATGAAGCCCATCACCTTGGACGTATCCTTCACCAGGTGCCAGCTTTCGTTGTCGATGCGCGGAATACCGTTTTCTTCGTGGGTCTCGATCTGGACCAGCACGTAACCCGGGAAGAACTTGCGCTCGGAACGGCGCTTCTGGCCGGAACGCATTTCGACCACTTCCTCGGTCGGGACCAGGACATCACCGAAGCGCTCCTGCATCTCGTCACGCACGATGCGATCGCGCAGAGCCTGCGCAACCGACTTTTCGAAGCCCGAATAGGCGTGAACGACGTACCAACGCTTCACTGGTTTCTCCTTATCGACCCAGGAACCACTGGGTCGCTTTCTGAATCAGGAAATCAAATCCGCCCAGCAGCAAGCTGAGGATGATCACAACAACGATCACCACCCAGGTCATGCGGATGGCTTCCTGGCGGGTCGGCCAGACTACCTTGCGCAGTTCGAAACGCGATTCGGAAAGGAATTCACGCGTGTCGCGACCTTTGCCGGTCATCAGGAACACGCCAACGCCGGCCACCAAGCCAACGACAACGGCCAGACCGCGAAGCGGACCGGCCCATGCACTCTGGGACGCATGCTCAGGGGTGCCGAACCAGTACCAAGCAAAAAGACCCGCCAGCACCAGGAGGGTTGCGGCGGCGTACTTGACGATGTCACCTCCAGTGGAGGCGTTGTCTTTGGAATGCTCGATCTTGCTGTTCATCCGGCTCTGGCTGCTAAGGCGGCATGGCCGCTGGAAGGGAGAAGTGGCACGCCAGGAGGGACTCGAACCCCCAACCTGCGGTTTTGGAGACCGCTGCTCTGCCAATTGAGCTACTGGCGTACTGAAAAACTGCCTTCCCTTAGACGGCGAAGGCGGACCGAGGTTCCCGGCCCGCCATTCGCGAGACCGGCGGAGCTATGCAACCGCCGGTATTACGAAATTACGCGATGATCTTGGAGACCACGCCGGCGCCGACGGTACGGCCGCCTTCGCGAATCGCGAAGCGCAGACCTTCGTCCATGGCGACCGGGTTGATCAGGGTGACAACCATCTTCACGTTGTCGCCCGGCATCACCATTTCCACACCTTCCGGCAGTTCGCAAGCGCCGGTGATGTCGGTGGTACGGAAGTAGAACTGCGGACGGTAGCCCTTGAAGAACGGGGTATGACGACCACCCTCATCCTTGGACAGCACGTACACTTCGGCGTCGAACTGGGTGTGCGGCTTGATCGAACCCGGCTTGGCCAGCACCTGGCCACGCTCGACGTCGTCACGCTTGGTGCCGCGCAGCAGCAGACCGGCGTTGTCACCTGCCTGACCCTGATCCAGCAGCTTGCGGAACATTTCCACGCCGGTGACGGTGGTCTTCTGGACCGGACGGATACCGACGATTTCGATTTCTTCGCCGACCTTGATCACGCCGCGCTCGATACGACCGGTCACCACGGTGCCGCGGCCCGAGATCGAGAACACGTCTTCCACCGGCATCAGGAACGGCTTGTCGATGTCACGCTCCGGGGTCGGGATCCAGCTGTCGAGAGCTTCGACCAGCTTGATCACGGCCGGCACGCCGATGTCGCTCTGGTCGCCTTCCAGCGCCAGGCGGGCCGAACCCGCGATGATCGGGGTGTCGTCGCCCGGGAAGTCGTACTTGCTCAGCAGCTCGCGGACTTCCATTTCGACCAGTTCCAGCAGCTCGGCGTCATCGACCATGTCTGCCTTGTTCAGGAAGACGACGATGTACGGCACGCCGACCTGACGCGACAACAGGATGTGCTCGCGGGTCTGCGGCATCGGGCCGTCAGCAGCCGAGCAGACCAGGATCGCGCCGTCCATCTGGGCGGCACCGGTGATCATGTTCTTGACGTAGTCAGCATGGCCCGGGCAATCCACGTGCGCGTAATGACGCTCGGTGGATTCGTATTCGACGTGCGCGGTCGAGATCGTGATGCCACGAGCCTTTTCTTCCGGCGCGGCGTCGATCGAGGAGTAATCCTTGAACTCGCCACCGAAGCGCTCGGCACCGATCTTGGTCAGTGCGGCGGTCAGCGTGGTCTTGCCGTGGTCGACGTGACCGATGGTGCCGACGTTGACGTGCGGCTTGGTGCGCTCGAACTTACCCTTGGCCATGGCTGCTTATCTCGAAATCGTCTGAATGGTGGCACTTAGATGGTGCTCACGAAAGGAATCGAACCTTCGACCTCCTCCTTACCAAGGAGGTGCTCTACCGACTGAGCTACGTGAGCGAGTTTTGTATTATGGCACGAATTTGATTAGATTCAAACTCATTCAATGGAGCGGGAGACGGGGATCGAACCCGCACCATCAGCTTGGAAGGCTGAGGTTCTACCATTGAACTACTCCCGCATCGGAAGCCTTTGCCACAACATGAAACTGGTGGAGGGAGGTGGATTCGAACCACCGAAGGCGTAAGCCAGCAGATTTACAGTCTGCCCCCGTTGGCCGCTTGGGTATCCCTCCTTACCACCCTGTCCCGTGGCGCCGAAGCGTTTTCGGTGTGGGGTGGAAGAGCCGTGAATTTTGGAGATTAACGGGGGTTCTGTCAACACTCTTTTTCAACTTTTTCACACGAAGTGCAAAAAGCCCTGGCGTAACGGGCTATTGCCCCGGCAGCGGCAGCGGTTCGTCGGCAAAGATGGCCACGTGCGGCACGCCATCGGCGCCGATCCAGCCCCGGTACATGCCCTGCGTGTTGAACGGCGCGGCGACGCGACCGTCTGCGGCGAGCACGATCGCACCGCCGTCGCCCCCGAGCGCGGGAATGCGATCGTTGATCACCGCGCGCCCCGCTTCCACCGGCCCCTGCTTGAGGTACTGCATGCGCGCGCAGATGTCGTGCGCGGCCGCCGTGCGGATGTAGTACTCGCCCCAGCCGGTGCCCGACACCGCACAGGTGGCATTGGCATAGGTGCCCGCGCCGATGATCGGCGAATCGCCCACGCGACCGTAGCGCTTGTTGGTCATGCCGCCGGTCGAGGTGCCCGCGGCAAGATGGCCCTGCGCATCCAGTGCCACCGCGCCGACCGTGCCGAAGTGGCGTGCGGTTTCCAGGTCTGCGTGCGCCTGTCCGCTGGCCTCTTCCCGGAGCGCCTTCTGCAGTTGTTGCCAGCGCTTTTCAGTGCGGAAGTAGGTCGGATCGACCAGCGCGATGCCCTGGCTGGCGGCGAAGGTTTCCGCCCCCTGCCCCACCATCATTACGTGCGCGGAGTGCTGCATCACTGCTTCGGCCAGCAGGATCGGGTTGCGCACCCGCTGCACGCCGGCCACCGCGCCGGCTTTCAGGGAGGCGCCGTCCATCAGCGATGCGTCCAGCTCGTTGCGGCCGTCGTGGGTGAATACCGCGCCCTTGCCGGCATTGAAGGTGGGATCGTCTTCGAGCACGGAGATCGCCGCGGTCACTGCCTCCAGTGCGGGCTTGCCGGCCGCCAGCGCGTGGTGGCCGCTGAGCAGCGCCTGGCGCAACGCGGCACGTGCGGCCTTTTCTTCGGCCGGCGTCAGGTCCCTGCGCTCCACGCCGGCGCCACCATGGATGACCAATACCGGCGCGGCAGCCGTGGCCACCAGCGGGATCGACAGGCACAGCGACAGCAGCAACGCGGTTGGACGGGACATGGACGGCACCGGCAGGTTGGGAGCCCCATCATGGCCGCAGATGCGCGGTGCGGGTAGGCCCATACCCTGCCCTGGCGGCGCGCGTGGGCCCGTCATCCCACGACCCGCAGTCGCGGGCTACCGCAGCTCCAGACCGCCGTCGCGGATATCGGCAGTGACCTGGAAGGCCGCATCGTCCACGCGGAACCCGTCCAGGTGCAGCAGGCTGCCGCTTCCCACCCCCGTGACCGGGATGGCGTGGAATTCCAGCGGCTCGCCATCGCGCAGGCGGTCGGCGGTGTGCCGCGGCATCACCAGCCAGGCGTAGCCGCCGTTCCTGCTGAGCACGCGGCCGCGCCCATCGGCTTCCACGCACAGGGCGGTGTCCTCGTCCACGCCGATGCCCACCATGTCCTCGCGCCCGGCCTGCTGCGCCGCCCGGGCCACGAACACGATCAACCGGCCGAGGCGGTCGCGCTTGCCGAAATGGGTGTCGGTCACCACGTTGGACAGGTACGGCATGGTCAGGAAGTCGCTGTCCAGGGTGACTTCGCCCCCCATCGGATCGCGCAGCGCAGTGGCCGAGGTGATGCTGCCGCCGTCCATCGCGCCGTAGCTGTAGCCGCCCAGGATGGCCAGGCCGGCACTGGTGCCGGCGATCGGCCGGCCGGCACGGACGTGCGCATTGAGCGCTTCGTTGAGCGCGGTGCCCTTCCAGAAGCGGATGTAACGGGACTGGTCGCCGCCGGCGATGAAGATCGCATCGGCGGCCGCCACGACCCGCAGTACGGCCGGGTCGTCGGCGCCCCGGCGGCTGTCGAAGACCAGGGTCTGCACCGAGGCGGCACCGCCGATATCGCGGTACAGGCGCTGCTGCAGCTCGTCGGCACCGGAGGCGCGCAGGATCACCACGCGGCCGTGCCCCGCGCGCTGCAGCCACCACTGGAAGGCCTCGGGAACCCACTCGCCCCCGCCCATCAACATCATCGCCGGTTCGGTGCGGAGGGCCGGGGCGGCGTCGAGATCACCCACCTCGTAGTAGCGGTAGCCGGTGTCCAGGACGGACTGCGCGTGGCTGGGCAGGGCCAGGCCGAGCAGCAGCCAGAGCATCGGCGCGAACGGGCGGAAAGCCTTGTGCACGTTGATCTCCCTGAACAAAAACCGGGTGTAAGCGCTTTCACTCTTTGCCAGAGAAATCGGTAGTGGTCAAGCCCGTAAAAAAGGCGTTAAATGCGCGCCGTCCATTCGCGAAATGTGAATGGGGGACAGGTCTCCCTGGAGGCCGACACTTTCTTCTCGAGAATTCTCATGCGTAAACAGGCGATGGCGTGGTCGATCCAGCTGGCGTTGATGGGTGTGGCCGCAACCGCAGGCGCCCAGGCGCCGGCCGCGTCCGGGGTGCAGCAGCTGGACACGGTGCAGGTCACCGGTTCGCGGATTCCGCGCGCCCAGGTCGAGGGCCCCGCCCCGGTCACGGTGATCACTGCCGAGCAGATCCAGGCCAGCGGCTTCACCAGCGTGCCGGACGTGCTTCGGTCGATGTCCCAGAACGGCGGTGAAACCCAGAGCCAGCAGTCCTCCAGCGGCGCGGACTTCTCGCCGGGTGCGCAGCAGGTCGATCTGCGCGGGCTGGGCCCGAACCACACCCTGGTGCTGGTCAATGGCCGCCGCATCGCCGACTTCCCGATGCCGTTCCAGGGCCGCAGCAACTTCACCGACGTGTCCAACATTCCGATCGGGATGATCGAGCGGATCGAAGTGCTGACCGGCAGCGCCTCGGCGATCTACGGGTCGGATGCGATCGCCGGCGTCGTCAACTTCATCCTCAAGAAGCACGTGGATGGCACCACGGTAGACGTGCGCATGGGCACGGCCACCGAAGGCGGCGCCGATTCGTTCGACATCAGCCTGGCCAGCGGCTTCGATGCCGGCCGCTTCAGTGCGGTGTACAGCCTGGAACTGCAGTCGCAGACGCCGCTCTGGGCCTATGAGCGCAGCCAGCAGGATTCCACCCTGGACGCGCCCACCGAGAGCGCCCGCGCCGCGCGCCGCGCCTACCTGCGCACCGACTACAACGACGATTACCTGGACCCGGGCAAGGCGACCTGCGATGCGCTGGCCGGGCAGAACCGCGGCAGCACCCAGTATGCCGAGCGTTCCCGCTACGGCTTCTACTGCGGCAGCGACCGCTCCATCGGCTACGGCACGATCCTGAGCAAGCGCCGCGGCGTGAATGGCTACGCCTCGCTCAACCATGCCTTCGACAATGGCACCAACTGGTTTGCCGACGTGCAGATGGGCTACCACGACATCGCGCTGATGCGCGACGTGACCCAGTGGGGACGGATGGCCGCCGACGGCAACGAAGACGGCTATTTCTACAACCAGGCCACCGACCAGGTGGAGTTCTGGCAGCGCCAGTTCTCGCCCGAGGAAATGGGCGGGCTGCGCAACGGGATGATCCGCAGCACCCAGAAGACCTTCAGCGTGACCACCGGCTTCAAGGGCAGCCTGGGCCCGAACTGGGACTACGAAGCGTCGCTGAGCCATTCGCAGTACCAGTCCTCGATCCGCTGGCCGCAGATCATCGCGTCCAAGGCCAATGCGTTGTTCCTGGGCGAGCAGCTGGGCGAGTACACCGATGACGACGACAACGTGTTCCCGGTGTTCGACGCCGATCCGGCGCGCCTTTACCGGCCGCTGAGCCGCGCCGAGTACGATTCGATCGCCGCGAAGACAACCTATACGCCGAAGTCGCGCACCGATACGGCCGCGCTGACCCTGACCAACGGCGAGCTGTTCGAACTGCCGGGCGGCAAGGCCGGGTTCGCCGCCACCGCCGAGTTCGGCAACCAGTCCTACGCGCTCAACCCCGATCCGCTGGCGACCGGGTACTACTACTACAGCTGGAAGGACTCGGATGGCCATGGCAGCCGCAACCGCTGGGCCACTGCGGCCGAGCTGCGCCTGCCGCTGCACGACACGCTCAACGTAAGCGTGGCCGGCCGCTACGACCAGTACCGCTACTCGGGCAACAGCATCGGCAAGGCAACCTGGAGCGGCGGCATCGAGTGGCGCCCGATCGACAGCCTGCTGGTGCGCGGCTCGTACGGCACCGCGTTCCGCGCGCCGGACCTGCACTACGTGTACGCCGGCCCGGGCAACGATGAAACCAGCAACAACGACTACTACGCCTGCCAGCTGGACGGCGCGGATGACTGCTCGGACTACGAAGAGAACCTGATCCGCACGCGCGGAGGCAACCGCCAGCTGGATCCGGAGACCAGCACGTCGTGGAGCGCCGGCTTCGTGTGGTCGCCGGCGGTGGGCCTGGACCTGTCGGTGGACTGGTTCGACATCGACATGCGCGACCAGGTGAAGGACATGGACGTGGGCACCATCCTGCGTGATGAAGCGGCCTGCCGCCTGGGGAATGCCGATGCGAACTCGCCGACCTGTGTCGATGCGATCAGCCGCGTCACCCGCACCAGCGACGGCCGCCTGTACGGAGTGCACGTCAACCCGGTCAACATCGCGCGCGAGACCACGCAGGGCATCGACGTGGGCGTGCGTTACCGGCTGACCACCGGGATCGGCGATTTCATCCTGAGCGGCAATCACACCTGGGTGAAGACGCACGATTTCCAGCAGTTCGACGGCGATGTGGTGGAGGACAAGTTCGCGGTGAACAGCGGGTTCGACATTCCGCGCACCAAGACCAGCGCCAGCATCACCTGGGAGAACGATGCGTGGTCGGCCACGCTGTACGGGTCGCGGCTGGGCAAGCTGCCGACCTACGACAGCTATGACCAGAGCTTCGATCCGGAGAGCGGCGACAGTCCGTGGATCGGGGCCACGTACCGCTACAACGTGTCGGTGCAGTACCGCGTGGACGACCATTCGCGCCTGTCGCTGTCGGTGGTGAACGTAGGCAACAAGATGCCGCCGAAGGACGCGACCTATACGTCCTACCCGTACTACGACGTGTCGTGGTTCGATACCGTGGGCCGTACGATCAATCTGCAGTACACGCACAAGTTCGGCGGCACGGCGCTGTAAGCGGCGCGGTTGCAGTGGATGCGGGCGAAAAGACGGAGGCAGTGCCTCCGTCTTTTTTTGGGCGATGCACTTCCCACGCGACAACGCACAAGCCATCACGGTGTGCTGGCGCCTGCGCGGGGCAGGTGCGGGTGGGTTGGCGGGACACGCCGCGAGTACGTCCGTGTAGGCTCCGCCACCGCATCCATGCGGTGGAGGGTCCCGCCAACCCACCCGCACCCGCCCCAGACAATTGGCCGGTGGCCATGCAGAGAGCCAAGCAGGTAGTGCCGGCCGCTGGCCGGCTCCTCGCCATTCCGAATACGTCCTGCACGGTTCTCCACACCCGACGTGGAGAGGCGTGGGGGTTTGGTGTGGACAAGTAGGTGCAAGCCAACCACCGCAAGGTTTTCGGGACGTGGTGATTTTTTGTCCACGCGTATGTGGAGTTTTCCACATCGTACGTGGAGAGCGATGGGGGTTTGCTGTGGACAACCCGGTGCGAGCGATACGCTGCAAGGGTTTCCAGTAGTGGTCAGAAATTGTCCACGTGGCTTGCGGGGTGGGTGTGCGGGTTGCCGGCCAGCGGCCGGCACTACCGGGGTCGGGGTTTTCCACATGGGGCGTGGAGAGCGGTGGGTGTTTGTTGTGGACAAGTGGGTCGGAAGCACCTGCGGCAAGGGTTTCCGGGCGTGATTAAATAATCACCACCACGTGCTTGCCAGCGGCCAACCTGTCGCAGAGTGGCTACCCATCCCGACTATGCTGCGTTCCCCCTTATCAATGGAGAGCACCGCGTGCGCAAAGGCAATCCCCGCATCGCCGTTGTCGGTGCCGGCATCATCGGCGCCTCTGTAGCGTGGCACCTGACGCGCGCGGGTGCAGCCGTCACGGTGCTGGAGCGCAGCGCCACTGCGTCGAGCGGAGCGACCGGCAGCTCGTACGGCTGGGTCGGTACGGGCAGCATGCTGCCGGGCGACTCACCGTCGCGTTTTGCGATGATCCGCGACGCCTTGCCAGAATTCGCTCGGCTGACGAAAGCGCTGGGGCCATTACCGATCGCAGCGCGCGGTGCGCTCGTATGGGCCGGTACAGACGCTGAAACCGACGCGTTTGTAGCCCAGCAGCGAGAGGCCGGTATCGGTATCGAGCTGCTCGATCACGCACGCATCAGGACGTTGGAGCCGTATCTGAAGGCGCCGGCACTGGCCGCATGGGTGCCCGGGGATGTCGCCCTCGAACCCGCCCTGCTGACCGCGCAGCTGCTGTCCGGTGCACGGGCATCCGGCGCGCGCGTAGCCTTCAATCAGGAGGTGTCGGCCATCGAAACCCGCAACGGCCGGGTCACCGGAGTGGTGACAACGGACGGGGTGCATGCCGTGGACGCCGTGGTGCTTGCCAATGCCGCCAGCGCCGTGCCCCTGGCGGCACGCCTGGATATCCACCTGCCCGTGCATGAGGCGCCTGCCGTATTGCTGGCGTTCGACGCATTGCCCGGGCGTCTCCATCACCTGCTGTGTGCCGCAGACCACGAAGTCCGGCCGCGTCTCGGCGGTGGACTGCTGGTTGCGGCCGACATGCCCGTCGATGGCGATGACGGACTGGATCGCCTGGCCCGTCAGTGCATGGCCGATACGCAGGCCCTGCTCACTGCCCCTGCCGGGCTGGTAGTGCGCTCGATGAGGGCCGCTCAACGGCCACTGACTGCCGCGGGCATGCCGATCCGGGGTTTCATGCCGGGCATTGACGGTCTCTACGCTCTCATCGCGCACCCGGGCGTCATGCTGGCGCCTTGGCTGGGCCGGCTGGCCGCGGAGGAGATCGTTACCGATTGAGCGCGGGTACGGGGTGCTTCGGCGAGGTGGTATGCGCGGACAAAGAAAAGGCCCCGCGCTGCGGGGCCTCTCTTGTACCGACCTCAACGTGCGATGCGCTCAGACGTTGAAGCGGAAGTGCAGGATGTCACCTTCCTGGACACGGTATTCCTTGCCTTCCAGGCGAAGGCGCCCGGCTTCCTTGGCGCCGGCTTCGCCCTTGTACTTGATGAAGTCGTCATAGGCGATGGTTTCAGCGCGGATGAAGCCCTTCTCGAAGTCGGTGTGGATCACCGCGGCGGCCTGCGGGGCGGTGGCGCCCTTGCGAACGGTCCAGGCGCGGACTTCCTTCACACCGGCGGTGAAGTAGGTCTGCAGGCCCAGCAGCTGGTAGGCGGCGTAGATCACGCGGTTCAAGCCCGGCTCGGACAGGCCCAGATCGGCCAGGAAGGTGTCGCGGTCCTCGTCGTCCAGCTGCGACAGCTCTTCTTCGATCGCGGCCGACACCGGCACCACCTGCGCGCCTTCGGTGGCGGCGCGGGCGCGCACGGCGTCCAGGTGCGGGTTGTTCTCGAAGCCGTCTTCCAGCACGTTGGCGATGTACATCACCGGCTTGAGCGTGAGCAGGAACAGGTCGCGGACCAACGCCTTTTCTTCCTCGTCCAGGCCCGCCGAACGGCCGGCCTTGCCGTCGGCCAGCGCGGCCTGCAGCTTGGCCAGCACCGGCTTGCGTGCCGCCGCGTCCTTGTCGCCCCCCTTGGCGGCGCGCTCGGCGCGGTTCAGCGCCTTCTCGACGCTGTCCAGGTCGGCCAGGGCCAGCTCGGTGTCGATGGTGTCGATGTCCGACAGCGGGTCGACCTTGTTGTTGACGTGGATGACGTCGGCGTTTTCGAAGCAACGCACCACGTGGGTGATCGCATCCACTTCGCGGATGTGCGCCAGGAACTTGTTGCCCAGGCCTTCACCACTGGCGGCACCGGCCACCAGGCCGGCGATGTCGACGAACTCCACCGCGGTCGGAATGACCTTCTGCGGGTTGATGATCGCAGCCAGCTCGTTCAGGCGCGGATCCGGTACCGGCACGATGCCGACGTTCGGCTCGATCGTGCAGAACGGGAAGTTGGCCGCGGCGATGCCAGCCTTGGTCAACGCATTGAACAGGGTCGATTTGCCGACGTTGGGCAGGCCGACGATGCCGCATTTGATACCCATCTTTGACAACCTCTGGGGTGAACGTGATTGGGAAAAAGGCGCGGTGTGTTCGCCGTTTTACCAATCATTCTCCGTACCGACCAACGGTCGGTACCTACTTGGGGGTGTGCAGCCGCTTCATCGCTTCGCTGAAATCGCCCTTCACTGCCAGCGGCAGGACGTCGATCGCATCGTTGACGGCATGGCCGATCAGCACATCGTCGTCCTTGCTCGCGCGCCCCAACACCCACGGGACCACGCGGTCCTTGTGGCCGGGATGGCCGATGCCGATGCGCAGGCGGTGGAACTTGCCGTGGCCGAGCAGGCGGATGGTGTCGCGCAGGCCGTTCTGGCCGCCATGGCCGCCGTCGAACTTGAGCCGGGCCACGCCGGGCGGCAGGTCCAGCTCATCATGCGCCAGTAGCGTTTCTTCCGGTTCGATCTTCCAGAAGCGCTGCGCGGCGGTGACCGATTTGCCACTGAGGTTCATGAAGGTGGCGGGCTTGAGCAGCCACACCGATTGCCCGGCGATGTCGACCTTGGCGGTCTCGCCGAACAGCTTGCTGTCCACGCTCCAGCGCGCGCCGGCCTGTTCAACCAGGGCGTCAATGAAACGAAACCCGGCATTGTGCCGGGTCTGGGCGTGCTCGGGTCCGGGGTTGCCCAGACCAACGATCAATCGCAATCCTGTCATCACTCTTCTTTCGTCGGTACCGGCACTGTGCCGGCACATACAGAAACGGCGCCTGCCCCGAAGGACAGGCGCCGCAATCACTTACTCTGCAGCCGGCGCTTCGTCGGCAGCTTCTTCCTTGCCGAGCTTGGCGGTGACGATCGCGTCGTCATGGTCCTTGCCCTGGGCCAGGGCCGGGATCTCGACGCCCTTCGGCAGCTTGATGTCCGACAGGTAGATCACGTCGCCAGCCTTCAGGTCGGCCAGGTCGACGTCGATCGATTCCGGCAGGTCCTTCGGCAGGCAGGTGACGGTCACTTCCTTCAGTTCGTGGGTGACCACGACGTCGGCAGCCTTGCCAGCCGGCGAGGTGTCTTCGTTGACGAAGTGCAGCGGGACGCTGGCGGTCAGCGCTTCGTTCTCGTTCACGCGCAGGAAATCCAGGTGGATGATCAGCTGCTTGAACGGGTGGCGCTGCATGTCACGCAGCAGGACCTTGGTGATCTTGCCATCCAGGTTCAGGTCCAGGATCGACGAGTAGAACCACTCGTTCTGCTGGGCCAGCCAGGTGGCGTTGTGGTCCAGGTTGATGTTGATCGGAGCGGCGTCGCCGCCGTACACGACGGCCGGGATCACGCCGGCGTGACGCAGGCGGCGGCTCGCACCCTTGCCCTGCACGTCACGAGCGGTGACCTTGATTTCATGGGTCTTGGACATTGTATTGACTACCAGTTGGTGCCTTGCCGGTTGGCTTGGCGATTGAGGGCACGTCCGCGACCAGACGTACCCGGGGCCCGCCCACCGTTGCTGGCGGGCGGAAAAAAAATCAGTCCACGTACAGCGAGCTGACCGACTCGCCGAAGGCGATGCGACGCATCGTTTCGGCCAGCATCTCCGCCACGCTGAGCTGGCGGATCTTGCTGCACACCCGCGCCTCTTCACGCAGCGGGATGGTGTCGGTCACCACCAGCTCGTCGAGCTGGGAGTTGTTGATGTTGTCCACTGCCGGGCCCGAGAGCACGGCGTGGGTGCAGTACGCGGCCACCTTGAGGGCGCCGCGCGCCTTCAGCGCCGCGGCAGCCGCACACAGGGTGCCGGCGGTATCGACGATGTCATCGACCATCACGCAGGTCTTGCCTTCGACGTCACCGATGATGTTCATCACGGTGGAGACGTTGGCGCGCGGGCGGCGCTTGTCGATGATCGCCAGGTCCGCATCGTCCAGACGCTTGGCCACCGCACGTGCGCGCACCACGCCGCCCACGTCCGGAGACACCACGATCAGGTTTTCGGTGCCGTAGGCGCGCCAGATATCGGCGAGCAGCAGCGGCGAGGCATACACATTGTCGACCGGCATGTCGAAGAAGCCCTGGATCTGGTCGGCATGCAGGTCCACCGTCAGCACCCGGTCGGCGCCCACGGCGCTGAACATCTTGGCGGCCACCTTGGCGGTGATCGGCACGCGCGAGGAGCGCATGCGGCGATCCTGGCGCGAGTAGCCGAAGTACGGCACCACTGCGGTCACGCTGTTGACCGAGGCGCGCTTGAGCGCATCGATCAGCACCAGCAGCTCCATCAGGTTCTCCGCGCTGGGCGCGCAGGTCGGCTGGATCACGAACACGTCCTGCTTGCGGACGTTTTCCTCGATCTCGACCTGGACTTCACCATCGGAGAAGCGCGACACCAACGCCTTGCCCGGTCGCACCCCCAGTTCCTTGCAGATGCTCTGCGCAAGGCGCTTGTTGGCGTTGCCGGAAAATACCAGCAGGTTGGGGTGATCTTGCATCATGACGGTCTCGGGCGGGAGCGATTGGAGAACTCGGCCGCCGGCACCCTGGAGTGTCTGCGGTGACAACACCGCGGATCATCGGCCGTGCCCGCGCAGATATGCGCATGGGAACGCGGCTGACATCCGCAAGTGGCAGGGGCGGGAGGATTCGAACCTCCGAATGCCAGGATCAAAACCTGGTGCCTTGGGCCTCTTGGCGACGCCCCTGCATCAAAATCAATAACGCTCGAGTACATCAAGCAGTGGCGAGCGCTCCACGCCCGCAGCCACCCATGCCCGCAGTCCTTCCGGCAACTGCGCCAGGCCCTGCTCTGCAGCAGCGCGCGTGGCGAACTCGACGAAACAACCGCTTCCCGACCCGGTGAGTCGTGCCCGGCCGATCCTGCTCAACGCTGCAAACGCTGCCTCTACGGCAGGCTCGCGACGGCGCAGTACCGGCTCGAACGCATTCCCGAGCAAAGACCCGGAAGCGAAGTCCGCTATTTTCGCCACTGGGGCGTCGCGCGTCAAATGCGGATCTGCAAAAAGTCCGGCGGTCGGCGCATGCACGCCCGGATCGGCGATGACATACCAGGCCGGCGCGCGGGTGATCGGGGTGAGCTGCTCGCCGACGCCGTCGGCCCAGGCGTTGTGCCCCCGCACGAAAACCGGCACATCCGCGCCCAGCTGCAACCCCAACGCGGCCAGCGCATCGACGTCCAGGCCGGCGTTCCATAGACGGTTCAAGCCCACCAATACGGTGGCCGCGTCGGAGGAGCCGCCGCCGAACCCGCCGCCGGCCGGAATGTGCTTTTCCACGCCGATGTCCGCACCTTGGGCGACATTGGCGGCACGTTTAAGCAGCAGCACTGCACGTACAGCGAGATCATCCGCCTCTGCCACGCCCGCCAGCGAAGGCCCGTCGCGGCGCACCTGACCGTCCTCACGTACCCGCAGCCGGATCCGGTCGCCCCAATCAAGCAGCACGAACACGGTCTGCAGCTGGTGGTAGCCATCGGGTCGGCGGCCAGTGATGTTCAGGAACAGATTGAGCTTGGCCGGGGCCGGCCAGTGCGACCAGCCCGCGTTCAGGTCCGGGGCACTCATGGGCGGCCGAGCGTCCAGCTGTCGACCAGCACGCGCACTTTGGCGTCCCCGCTGGTCGCTTCGATCCGCCGGGGCAGCACCGGGCGGTCGCCTTCGGCCGGGTACCAGTCCAGGTACTGGATCTGCCAGCCCATCTGCTCGACCCGGCGCGGCCGACCGTCGCCGTCACGCTCGACGTGCTCGGCGGCGCCGGTGTCATCGGCCACCAGGCCACGTACCCAGTCGGGCAGCTGGTTGACCGGAATGTCCCAGCCGGTGGCCTCCAGCAGCACCTGCTGGGCGTCCTCGCCTTCGCGCGGCCCGCCCTCCAGGCCTTCCAGGCGCCCGCCTTCGTGGTGGCTGTCGCCGGTCAGCTTCCAGCTCTGGCGGGTGACCGGCGCGCTCAGTTCCACCACGTAGCGGCGCGCATCCTGCTGCCAGTCGATGCGCCCGTTGCCGCCATTGCGCCCCTTGTTGACCGCCACGCGGCCCTGGAAGCTCCACTGCGGCTGCGCACGCACGGCAGCCACGCGGGCCACTTCGGCGTGCTCGGCCTCGGCTGACACGGTGGTCACCACGGTGGGCGCGGCCGGGGCCTTGCGCTCGTCCAGCGACACGCAGGCCGACAACGATGCGGCCATCGCCAGCGCGGCGCCGGCCTTGAACAGGTTCAACGTCATACGCCGTATTTCTCGATCACGCGCTGCAGGGCGCGGTTGTCAGGGTCCAGTTTGCGTGCCTCGTCGAGGAAACGCCGTGCCTCGTCCTTGCGGCCCAGCACCCACAGCACTTCGCCGACGTGCGCGGCAACCTCGGCGTCCTTGCTCAGGGTCCAGGCGCGGCGCAGCTGCACCAGGGCTTCTTCGTTGCGGCCCAGGCGATACAGCACCCAGCCGTAGCTGTCGACGATGGCGGCGTTGTCCGGCTCGGCGACGCGGGCGCGGTCGATCAGCTCCAGTGCTTCCTGGTAGCGCTGGGTGCGGTCGGCCAGGGTGTAGCCCAGCGCATTGAGCGCGGCCACGTTCTCCGGGTCGGTGACCAAAATCTTGCGCAGGTCGGCTTCGGCGCGCGGCACGTCGTCGCGGCGCTCCCAGGCCAGGGCGCGGGCGTACAGCAGCGCGTTCTCGTCGGGGTAGGCCGCCAGACCACGGGCCAGGGCATCCAGCTCGCCGGGCAGGTCGTTGCCGCGCTGGCGCAGCTCGGCCTCCAGCAGGTAGGCGTCGCGGCGGGCCTCGTCATCGACGGTGGCGTCGGACTGGATCGCATGCACTTCGGCGAAGGCCTTGTCCGGGCGGCCCGCGTCGTACTGGGCATTGGCCGCGCGCAGGCGCGCTTCGGCCAGTTCCTCGCCCCCCGGCACGCTGTGGTACCAGTCCACTGCTTCGGCCGGGCGCTTGAGGTACTCGGCGATCTTGCCCAGCAGCAGGCGCTGGGCCGGGTCGGGCTTGGCCGCCTTGGCCGACAGCTCCTTATAAAGGAGCAGCAGGGCCGCATCGTCCTTCTGCTTGGCCAGCAGCGAGGCACGCATGCCCCAGGTCTGGACGTCCTGCGGCCCCACCGCCAGCACACGGGCCGCCGCGCGCGGGTCGCCCATGGTGTCGTAGGCGATCGCCAGCGCGTTGCGCAGGTCCGGGTCCTGGCGGCTCTTGGGCTCGACGCCGCGCAGCAGCGCCATCGCCTCGTCCTGCTTGCCGGCCTGGGCCAGCTGGCTGGCATTCAACAGCGCCACGCGGGGTTCGTTGGGGAAGCGCCGCACGACTTCGTCGACCATCCGCTTGGCCAGGTCCGGGCGCTCCATGCGCATGGCCAGGCGGCCCAGCTCCTGCCAGACCTCCAGTTGATCGGGAATCGCGTTGTCGTCCACCAGCCCGCCCAGCACCTGGGCCGGCACGGCCGGGTCGCGCCCGCCGCCGATCAAGGCGGCAATGGCGAACTTCCAGCCGCGCGGGTCCGGGTCCTTCAGCAGCGCCCCCAGTTCGATGCGCGCGCCGGCGATGTCGGCCTGGCGCATGTCCAACGCAGCGGCGGCGCTGCGCATGGCCAGGCTGCGCGGGGCACGCGCCTCCCACAGCGCCAGCGCCCGGGCGGCGCGCTTGTCGTCGTCGGCCAGCATGGAGATGCGGGTGGCGCGCTCGGCCAGCCCGGCGTCGTCGGTGCCGGCCTCGGCCGCTTCCAGGTACCAGCGCGCGGCATCGCCAAGCTTGCCGGCCTGCAGGGCGAACTCACCGGCCATGACCGGGGTCAACGGCGCGGTCGGGGCCGGGGTGGCCTTGGCTGCGGGGGCTGCCACGGGCGCCGGCGCCGGCGCTGCCAGGGCGTTGGCGACGGACAAGGACAGCAACAGAACGCTGGAGATGCGAATCAATGCGGGCATCGGGGGCTTCTGGCCTTAAAATGACGACTTGAATGGCCAGCAGCTTATCGCAAGCAACTGAACAATGACCCTGTGGGTGCTCGGACTGAATCACCAGACCGCGCCAGTGGAACTGCGCGAACGCGCGTCCTTTGGCGGCGACGCCCTGCCCCAGGCATTGGCGTCGCTGCGCGATACCCCGCAGGTGGCCGAAGCCGTGCTGCTGTCCACCTGCAACCGCACCGAGCTGTATGCGGTGGCCGAATCGGGTGAGGCACTGGCGCAGTGGCTGGAATCCCACGCCGGGAAGCTGCACGGCTACCTGTACCAGCACGCCGACGCCGATGCGGTGCGCCACCTGTTCCGGGTGGCCACCGGGCTGGACTCGATGGTGCTGGGCGAGCCGCAGATCCTGGGCCAGGTCAAGGACGCCTGGGCCATCGCGCGTGACCACGGCCTGCTGGGCCAGCGCCTGGACCGGCTGTTCCAGCAGACCTTCTCGGTGGCCAAACGCGCGCGTACCGATACCCGCGTGGGTGCCAACCCGATCTCGGTGGCCTCCACCGCGGTGCGCCTGGCGCAGAACTCGTTCGCGCGGCTGGAAGACTCCACGGTGCTGCTGGTGGGCGCTGGCGAGACCATCGAACTGGCCGCCCGGCACCTGAGCGAAGGCAAGGTGCGCCGCCTGCTGGTGGCCAACCGCACGCTGGCCCATGCCCAGGAACTGGCCAGCCGCCATGGCGGCGTGGCACTGCCGCTGACCGAGCTGGAGCGCCACCTGGGCGAGGCCGACGTGGTGTTTTCGGCCACCGCCGCCCGCGAGCCGGTGATCGCCCGCGCGCATGTGGCCGCCGCACTGAAGACCCGCAAGCACAAGCCGATGCTGCTGTTCGACCTGGCCGTGCCGCGCGATATCGAGGCGGGCGTGGGCGAACTGCCCGATGCCTTCCTGTACACCGTGGACGATCTGGAGCGGGCGGTCGAAGACAACCGTCGCAGCCGCCGCGAGGCCGCTGCCGAAGCCGAGGCGATCATCGAGCTGCAGGTGGCCCGCTTCGTCGAAACCCTGCAGGCCAGCGCCCACCAGGCACCCCTGCGGCAACTGCGCGCGTACGGCGAAGCGACCCGCGTGGAAATGCTGGACAAGGCCCGCCAGCAGCTGGCCCACGGCAAATCACCGGACGAAGTGCTGGAACTGCTGGCCCACGGCCTGACCAACCGCCTGTTGCACCCGCCCACCGCCGCGCTGCGCGCGGCTGCGCTGAGCGGCGATACTGAGCTGACCCGCGCCGCCGAGCGCCTGTTCCCGGCCAAGCCGGGCTACCAACATCCTGCTGTGAAGACTGATGACGCCGACCCTGCGCCGTAAGCTGGAAGCGCTGGCCGAACGCCGCGAAGAACTGGAACGCCTGCTTGCCGACCCGGCCGTGGTGAACGACAACGACCGTTTCCGCGCGTTCTCGCGCGAGTTCGCGCAGCTGCAGCCGATTGCCACGGCCCTGGCCGACGAGGCCCGTGCGCTGGCCGACCTGGCTGCGGCCGAAGCCATGCGCGGCGACCCGGACCTGCGCGAGCTGGCCGAAGAGGAAATCACCGCCGCCCAGCAGCGGCTGCAGCAGCTGGACCAGGAACTGGCGCTGCTGCTGGTGCCGCGCGACCCGCGCGACGACGGCAACCTGTTCCTGGAAGTGCGGGCCGGTACCGGGGGCGATGAGGCCGCGATCTTCGCCGGCGACCTGTTCCGCATGTACGCCCGCTACGCCGAGCGCCAGGGCTGGAAGGTGGAGATCGAGTCGGACAGCCCCGGTGAACACGGTGGCTACAAGGAAATCGTGGCCCGCGTGGTCGGCCGCGGGGCCTATTCCAAGCTGAAGTTCGAGTCCGGCACGCACCGCGTGCAGCGCGTGCCGGCCACCGAGTCGCAGGGCCGCATCCACACCTCGGCGGCGACGGTGGCGATCATTCCCGAAGCGGACGAAGTGGATGACGTGGTAATCAACCCGGCCGACCTGCGCGTGGATACCTTCCGCTCCTCCGGCGCCGGCGGGCAGCACGTCAACAAGACCGAATCGGCGATCCGCATCACCCACGTGCCGTCCGGCGTAGTGGTGGAATGCCAGACCGAACGCAGCCAGCACGCCAACCGCGACAAGGCGATGAAGCGCCTGAAGGCCCAGCTGCTGGATGCCGAACGCAACAAGCAGGCCGCAGCCACGGCCGAGAGCCGCCGGCTGCAGGTGGGCAGCGGCGACCGCAGCCAGCGCATCCGCACCTACAGCTTCCCGCAGGGGCGCATCACCGACCACCGCGTGGAAGGGCTGACCCTGTACGACCTGCCCAACATCATCGCCGGCGAGCTGGACACCCTGGTGGAACGGCTGATCCACGAGCACCAGGCCGACGAGCTGGCGCAGCTGGCGGCGGGTACCTGAGGATGGAGGCGGACCGGCAGCAGCTGCGCCTGGCGGTGCAACACCAGCCGGCCGATTTCATCGCCTGGGTCATGCTGGCCGATGCCGAACTGGAGGCCGGCGATGTTCCGGCCGGCGAGCACGCCGCCACGCGTGCACTGCAGTTGCGCGACCATCACCCCGAAGCGTTGGCCCGGCTCGGTCGTGCGCGCTGGATGCAGGCACGCCACGCCGAGGCGGCCGCGCTGCTGCGCCAGGCGTCCGACCGCGCGCCGCAACACCCCGGCATCGCGCTGTGGCTCGGCCACGCGCTGGAGGATGCCGGCCAGCCGGAGGCCGCTGCCGATGCATACCGGCATGCGCACACGCTACTGCCGGGCGAACCCTACATCACCGCGCAACTGCTCAACTGGCAGCGTCGGCTGTGCGACTGGCGCAACATCGAGCGCCTGTCGGCACAGGTGCGCCAGGCCGTCGCGCAGGGCCAGGCCGCAGTGGAGCCGTTTGCGTTCCTGAGCGAAGACGGCAGTGCCGCCGAACAACTGGCCTGTGCGCGGCAACGCGCCGCGGTCATCAGCGCCAGCGTGCGGCCGTTGCCCGCCACCACCGTGCGCCGCCAGGGCCGCCTGCGCGTGGGCTTTCTGTCCAACGGCTTCGGCGCGCATCCCACCGGGCTGCTGATCGTGGCGCTGCTGGAACAGCTGGCCGCCGCCGGCCGCCTGGACCTGCACCTGTTCGCGCTGACCGCCAGCGATGGCAGCCCCCTGCGGGCACGCCTGCAGGCGGCCGCCACGCAGGTGCACGAGGTGGGCGCGCTGCCGCACCCGCAGGTCGCCGCGCGCATCCGGGACACCGCCATCGACGTGCTGTTCGACCTGCGCGGCTGGGGCGGCGGCGGTACCCCGCAGGTGCTGGCGATGCGCCCTGCCCCGGTGCAGGTGAACTGGCTGGCCTATCCGGGTACCTCCGGCGCGGACTGGATCGACCACGTGCTGGCCGACGCGTTCGTGCTGCCCGCGTCGCTGGTCGCCGGATTCAGTGAGCAGGTGCGGTACCTGCCACGGGCGTTCCAACCGTCGGACACCACCCGCGTGCTCGCCGCGCCGCCGTCGCGCGAGGACTGCGGACTGCCGGCACAGGGCGTGGTGCTGTGCTGCTTCAACAACAGCTACAAGCTCAATCCGCGCAGCGTGCAGCGCCTGTTCGCGGTGCTGCATGGGGTGCCCGGCAGCGTGCTGTGGCTGCTGTCCGGCCCGGGCAACGCCGATGCGCGGCTGCGCAGCGCGGCGCGCCAGGCGCAGCTGGATCCGGCACGGCTGGTGTTCATGCACAAGCTGCCGCACCCGGCGTACCTCGCGCGCTACCAGCACGCCGACCTGTTCCTGGACACCCACCCCTACAACGCACACACCACCGCCTCCGATGCCCTGTGGGCCGGCTGCCCGGTGCTGACCTGCCCCGGCGCGACGTTCGCCTCGCGCGTGGCCGGCAGCCTCAACCATCACCTGGGGCTGGCGCGCATGAACGTGGCCGACGATCGCGCCTTCGTGGCCACCGCCATTGCGTTGGGCAACGACGCACAGGCACTGCAGGCCTTGCGCGCCGAACTGGCGCAGCGCCGCGGTGACAGCGGCCTGTTCGACATGGCCGGGTTCGCCCGTGATTTCAGCGCGGTGGTGGAAGACTTGGCGCGCGAACGCGGTTGGCAGGGCGCGGCGTGACATCCGGCGCGGGATCGCCACGCGTGCTGTCGTTGCTGGAAGAACAGCGCGCGCAGGCGGTCGCGGTGCTGCGCGACACAGCTGGCGACCCTGCCGCGTTGGCGTGGAAGGCCGAGCTCGACCTGGCCATCGCCCGCCTGCAGTGGTGCACACAGCATGCGATCGACGGTCGTGCCGTGGCCACGGTGCTTCCCTGGCCGGCCGATGCGTTCGGGTCGTTTGCCGTGTTCGAATGCAACGATGAGGGCGCGCCGATGGCGAAGGGCCCGCTGCAGATGGCCGGCGAACCGGTGGTGCTGATGCCGGGCGACCTCCTCGTGCACCGGCCGCGTGCGCTGCCCGACGACGCCGACAACGGCTGAACCTTCGCTGCGCTAGGCTCGGGGTTCCCAACGATGACCGAGGCACGTGGATGGGCAAGCTCAAGCGCAAGGAGTACGAGGCCCTGCTGGAACCCATGCAGCTGGAGCTGATCGCGATGGCGCGCTGGGTGCAGCACACCGGCCAACGCGTACTGGTGCTGTTCGAAGGCCGCGATACCGCCGGCAAGGGCGGTGCGATCCAGGCCATCGCCGAGCACCTCAATCCGCGCCAATGCAAGGTGGTGGCGCTGCCCAAGCCGACCGACCGCGAAAGCACGCAGTGGTATTTCCAGCGCTATCTCGCGCACCTGCCGGCCGGCGGCGAGATCGTGCTGATGGACCGAAGCTGGTACAACCGCGCCGGGGTTGAACACGTGATGGGCTACTGCAGCGAACCGGAGTACCACGCGTTCCTGGCCCAGGCGCCGGTGATCGAGAAGCTGCTGGTGGACGACGGCATCCTGCTGTTCAAGTACTGGCTGGGCGTGGACCAGGCGCAGCAGGAAAAGCGGTTTGCCGAGCGCCACCTGAACCCGCTCAAGGGCTGGAAGCTGTCGCCGGTGGACCTGGAGTCACGCAGCAAGTACAGCGCCTACACCGACGCGCGCGAAGCGATGCTGCGCGCGACCCACCGTGACGAGGCGCCGTGGACGCTGGTGGACTTCAACGACCAGAAGCGCGGTCGGCTGGCGCTGATCCGCAATCTGCTCGACCGCCTGCCCGACACCCGCGTGGACGAACCGGAACTGGCGTTGCCGCCGTTGAAGGGCAAGCTGCACAAGGAGCAGTTCGGGGTGCTGCCGCCGATCGACGCGTTCGAGATTCCGTAAGGCTGCAGACGCCTGCCGCGGTGCATCGGCTTCGTGGAACAGAACCCGAGGGGGTAGAGCCGGGCTCTGCCCGGCTGCAGCGCGCAGCACGGTGGAAGCGCCGCAGACGCCACCCGCAGATACATCGCCTTTGGTAAAGCAGCCGGGCAGAGCCCGGCTCTACGATTCAGCCTTCCTTGATGCGCGACTCGATGTCGTGTGCAGTGACCGGGCCGAGGAACTCCTTGGCGACCTTGCCGTCCGGCGCGATCAGGTAGGTCAGCGGCAGGCCGCGCGGAATGGCGAAATCCTCGGGCGGGTTGTAGGTGTCCACGATGACAATCGGATAGGTTACCGGGCGCTTTTCAAGGAATGCCTTCATCTCGGCCGGCTCGATGTCCTCGTACGCCAGGCCGACCACCTCGATCTCGCTGCGCATCGCGTGCAGCGCCGACAGCTCCGGCATCTCCTTGCGGCACGGTGCACACCAGGTGGCCCAGAAATTGACCACTACCCACTTGCCGCGATGTGCGGCCAGGTCGTAGGTGCTGCCGTCCAATGCCGGCAACGTCAGGGTGGGACGTTCGACGGTCTTGCGATCGGTCGGCGCAACCTCGGTGGCCGCTGGCGCGGCCGGTTCTGCGACGGCGGCCGGTGGCGCGGTCGGCGCGGTCGGCGCGGATGCGGTGGCGTCGGGCTGGGCGTTGGGCTTGTTGCAGGCAGCCAGGGCCAGCAGGCCCACGGCCAGCAGCAGGGGCTTGGCGGTCATGGTGTATCTCCGGGAGTCGAGTAGATATCGCTGACGCGGCGCTTGAGCAGTTCGCGCAACGGCAGGCGCAGGGCATCCAACGCCAGTACCGAGGCCTGGCCCAGGCTGTCGTCGCGGTACGGCAGGTAGGCTTCGCGCACCGGGATGCGCATCTGCGTGGTCTCGTACAGATCGGCCAAGGTCAGCTTGTCCAGGTCGCGCGCCAGCAGCCATTCGCCGCGCTCATCGCGCCGCACCACACGGATGGCCTCCAGGTCGCAGAGCATGGTCTGCAACAGCGAGTCGGTGAGCATGGGCTCCAGCCGCAGGATCTCGTCATCATCCAGGCTGTGGCCTTCGGCACGGGCCTGCTGGAACCGCCCGATCAGGCGCAGCAGGCCGTAAATCTCATAGCCGGTG
Source organism: Stenotrophomonas sp. 364 (assembly GCF_009832905.1). Taxonomy (NCBI): domain Bacteria; kingdom Pseudomonadati; phylum Pseudomonadota; class Gammaproteobacteria; order Lysobacterales; family Lysobacteraceae; genus Stenotrophomonas; species Stenotrophomonas sp. 364. The sequence continues at coordinate 512,256 of NZ_CP047135.1, read as the reverse complement.
GGCAGGCGCAGCTCGGCCGGCTGGTAGCGGAAGGCAGCGACCGAGGACGCGAGCGAGGCTCCGAGCAGCACCGACACCCAGCACAGGTAGATCCACAGCAGCAGGATCGGCACGAAGGCGACCGTGCCATAGAGCTTCTGGTAGGACTGGAAGCTGCCCAGATAGGCGCCCATGCCCCACTTCACCAGTTCCAGCATCACCGCGGCCAGGATCGCGCCGGGAATGGCGTGCCGCCACTTCACCGTGTGGTGCGGCACCACGCGGTAGACCAGCGTGATGCAGACGAACTCGATCAGAATCGGAGCCACGGTCAGCGAGAAATTGGCCAGCCAGCGGCCTTCGCTGGTGCCGAACAGGGGCAGCGCGAACACCCGCGCCGATACCGCCAGCGAGGCGGCGGCCAGCATCGCGCCGAGGGTCAGCACGGTCCAGTAGACCAGGAAGCGGGTCAACTTGGGCCGGGTGGAGCCCACGCGCCAGATCTGGTTGAAGGTTTCTTCCACGCTGTTGAGGGTGATCAGCAGCGACACCACCAGCGCGATGAAACCGGCGGCGGTGAGCTGGCCGGCACTGGCCGAGAACTGGCGCAGGTAGCCTTCGGCGGCGCGCGCGGCGTTGGGCACGAAGTTGGAGAACACGTAGTCGCTGAGCTGGTCGCTCCAGCGGTCGAACACCGGGAACGCCGACAGGACGCCGAACACCACGATGGCCAGCGGCACCAGCGCGAACACGGTGGTGTAGGCCAGCGAGGCCGCGGCCTGGAACAGGCGGTCGTCCAGGAAGCGCCGCCACAGGAAGCGGCCGAAGCTGGCGGCACGCTTGCGATCGCGCACGCGCTCCATCCAGAGGTTCACGGTGTCGAGGGGTTCCATCGGCGCAAGGGTACCCGAAGAGGGGTGTGCGGGACTGCATCGCATCGCCATACTGGCCGCTGGTCCGGATGAGATGACGCGCGATGGCGGAAATACTGGTGCTCTACTACAGCCGCGGTGGTTCGGTGGCCCGGCTGGCCCGCCAGATCGCGCGGGGCATCGGCGAGGTGCCGGGCATGAGCGCGCGGCTGCGCACGGTGCCGCCAGTGGCGGCGGTGACGCAGACTGCCCGCCCGCCGGTGCCCGAAGATGGCGCGCCCTATGTGGACATCGGTGATCTGGCCGAGTGCGACGGCCTGATACTGGGCAGCCCGACCCGTTTCGGCAACATGGCCGCGCCGGTGAAGCACTTCCTGGATGGGCTGGGTGCCGAATGGGTCAATGGCACCCTGGCTGGCAAGCCGGCGGCGGTGTTCACCTCGACGGCCTCGTTGCATGGTGGCCAGGAATCGACCCTGCTGTCGATGCAGGTGCCGCTGCTGCACCACGGTTGTCTGATTGTCGGCATTCCCTTCACCGAGCCGGCGCTGAGCCATACGACCACCGGTGGCACGCCCTACGGGGCCAGCCACGTGGCCGGGGCCGACGACAATCCGGTACCGAGCGAAGATGAGGCGATCCTGGCACGCGCGCTGGGCCGGCGCGTGGCCGACATCGCGCGGCGGCTGGCATGAACGGCCGCGCGCAGGACGCGATCCTGGCCCTGCTACTGGTGGCGCTGGCGGCGGTGTATGCGCTGTGGTTCGCGCAGGACCGGCATTGGCTGGCCACGCAGCTGGTGTTTACCCTGCCGCCGCTGCTGCTGGCGCTGGGGGTGTGGCTGCGGCGCGGCAAGGCGGCCTTCTGGGCCGGGGTGCTGGCGCTGTTCTGGTTCAGCCACGGGGTGATGAGCGCCTGGAGCCACCCGGAAACGGCCGGCTGGGCATGGGCGGAGCTGCTGCTGGCGCTGGCGGTGATCGGGGTGGGCAGTGGTCCGGGGCTGCGCCGCCGCTTCGGGAAGCGCTGACCGGTTGGCGGCCCGCGGCTGCGGGGCGGCGCTGGCGGTCGTATCATCTGCATCCCGGCGCGGGCTGCCCGCACGGTTCTGACCGCTATCCAGGAAGCCTGCAATGGACGAACTACTGATCATCACCACCGGTGGCACGATCGACAAGATCTACTTCGACGACAAGTCGGACTACCAGATCGGCGATCCGCAGATCGGGATGATCCTGCGCGAGCTGGGCGTGACGTTCCGTTTCAATGTGATTCCGATCCTGCGCAAGGATTCGCTGCACATCACCGACGAGGACCGCGAGCTGATCCGCGCGACCATCGCCGCGCAGCCGACGCGCCACGTGCTGGTGACGCACGGCACCGATTCGATGGTGCAGACCGGCCAGGTGCTGCGGAGCATCGCCGACAAGACGATCGTGATGACCGGCGCACTGAGCCCAGCCCGTTTCCGCGGCTCGGACGCGGAGTTCAACATCGGCTGCGCGATCGGCGCGGTGCAGTCGCTGGCCAGCGGCGTGTACATCGCCATGAACGGCCGCATCTGGAACCCGGAGCACGTGCGCAAGAACGTGGCAGCGAACCGGTTCGAAGAAGCCTGATCGGAGGGGGGAAGGTTTTTTGGCGGCTGCCGGCAGAAGCCGGGGCCAAAGCTACTTCCAAAACCACGTCTGGAGCCACGTCCAAAGCGACACCGCCTGCGTTCCGGGCCGGGCGGGGGTGTGCGGGTTCGCGGGGCACGCCGCAAGTACATCCGTGTAGGCTCGTGCGCCGCATCCATGCGGCGCAACGGCCCCGCGCCCCCACACACCCCCACCCCAGACAGTTGGCCGGTGCCCATCGAAGACCAACCCCGTAGAGCCGACCGTTGGTCGGCTGCTTCGCTGCTCTGCTTTCGGCTGTTCGTTGCGCACCAGCAAATTTTCGGGGGTGGGTACGGGTGGGTTGGCGGGACCGTTGGGCGCCATGGATGGCGCTCACGAGCCTACACGGACGTACTTGCGGCGTGTCCCGCCAACCCACCCGTACCCGGCCAAGCCAGCGCAGGCACAAACGCCCGGCCGTTGATCCTGCTTCGGCTCTGGCTCTGGCTCCGGCTCCGGCTCCGGCTCCGGCTTTCAGCTTCTAAAAAAAAATCCCCCCCAAAAAAAAACGCCCCGACCGAAGTCGGGGCGTGCCCATTGGAGAGGGATGTGGGCTCAGTACTGCGCGGTCAGGGTGACCCCGGAGAAGGTCGAATAGCCCTTCACCCGCACGTGCCAGGTACCGGCCGCCGGTGAAGTGATCGTGCAGGTCTCGTTGTTGCCGCTCAGATACGGACGGCAGTTGTACACAGTGTCAGTCGGCGCGCTGCCCGAACGCACGTACAGGTCCGCATCACCGCTGCCACCGGCGATGCTCACCTTCAGCTGCGAACGGCCCGACGGCACCACCACCGTATAGGACAGCGATGCCCCGCTGGCCGCCCCCAGACCGGTGACCGGCACATTGTTCTGCAGCACCGTGCCCGTACCCGGGTTCGGATTGGTCCCGCCCAGCGCCGCCGTGACCGCCGCATCGGCGTCCACGATGCCCGCGCCGCACCCGCCGCTGCACGCACCCGGCAATGCACGCGCCGTGTTCTTCAGCAACGTCTCGATCGCCGCCGGCGTCAACGCCGTCGGTGCCACCGACTGCACCAGCGCCACCACGCCGGCGACGTGCGGCGCCGCCATCGACGTCCCGTTGTAGGACGCGTAGGACGCCGTGCCCGGCACCGTCGTACCGCTGTTGAGCGTGGACAGGATCGCCTGGCCCGGGGCCGAAATGTCGATGCCCGCACCGTAGTTGGAGAAGCTCGCGCGCGCGCCGGCCGACGTCGTGGCTGCCACGGCGATCACGTTGGCGCAGTTGGCCGGCACCGACGACGACACGTTGGTGTTGCTGTTGCCCGCCGCCACCACCACCGTGGTGCCGCGCGACACCGCACCGTTGATCGCGTTCTGGTAGGTCGTCGAACAGGTGCCACCGCCGCCCAGCGACATGTTGATCACTTCGGCCGGATTGGCATTGGCCGGCACGCCGCTGACGGTACCGCCGGAGGCCCACACGATCGCATCGGCGATGTCGGAGGTATAACCACCGCACTTGCCGAGCACGCGCACCGGCACCACCTTCGCGTTGAATGCCGTACCGGCCACGCCGGTGCTGTTGTTGGTCACCGCCGCGATGGTCCCGGCCACGTGGGTACCGTGCCAGCTCGAGTTCGACGCCGGAATGCCCGAGCCGCATTCGTTGGCGGCGTACCAGTCGCCTTCATCGTTCGGGTTGTTGTCACGCCCGCCGCCATCGCGCGCCATCGCCGCGTCGCTGATGAAGTCATAGCCGGGCAGGATGTTGGCGTTGAGGTCCGGATGGTTGGTGATGCCGGTGTCGATCACCGCCACCACCACGCCGGTGCCGGTGGCCTTGTCCCATGCCGGGCGCACGTTGATCGAGGCGTTGCTGGTGCCGAAGCCCCACTGCTCGGACAGGCGCGCATCATTGGGGACCAGGGTGGCGTGCATCAGCTGATCGACTTCGACGTATTCCACGTTCGGGTCGGCCGCCAGGCGGCGCATCAGCAGTTCCGATTCGGCCGCATCCAGCGGGCGATCGGCCTTGACCACGGTCGGGCCGATGGCCAGCTGGCGCAGCTTCTGCAGGCCCAGCGCGCGACCCTGCGCAGCCGGTACGGCAGAGGCCGCCGCCTTCAACGAACTGGCCAGTGCGGTCGGGGTGGCGACCAGATTGGCGCCATCCTTGTATTTGACGATGAAACGCTGGTGCGTCGGTGCCGACGACAAGCCGCTGAGCTGCACATCGCCGGCGAATGCCGGGGCGGCCAGCAGCAGGGTGGACAGGACGGACGCGCCGAGTACAACCAATGCACGCTGACGCAAACGGGGTTGCGAATCATGAGACATCGGATTTCCCTTTCAGACTGTGGATGCCGCGAACGCGGCTGAATTTCCAGTCCCGACCCGGGGGCTGTTGAACGCGATGGCGCGGATCAAGACCGGTTGCTGGATCGGTTCCCCTGAAATCAAACCGCCCATCGCGAACCTAGTGGGTCCCTGCGGGTTCAACAATGTTTCAGCCGCACTTCAGCGACATGAAATGTCGGATCTGAGACTTTTCGTGTCGAAGGTTTGTGAAAGTGAAGGAACTTGGCGCCTTCCGACCGGTCACATTGCGACATCGAATGTCTGTTTCGGCTGTCTGCCTCGGAAAAATGCAGACACGCCTTGCGCACCGGGGCCTGCGCCGTGCTGCCACCGCTGGACAATCCGCCTGCGCATGCGGAGGCCTGCACGACCGCCATGAAAAAACCCGCCTGTTGCCAGGCGGGTTTTCAGGGGTCATCCGGTGCTGGGCGCTTACGCGTCCAGACGCACCAGCCAACCGTGGCGGTCCGGCAGGCGACCGTACTGGATGTCGGTCAGCTCCTTGCGCAGCGACATGGTCACTTCACCGGCCGGCGCGTTGATGTCGCCCACCGAGAAGCCCTCGCCCTTGAGCTGGCCGATCGGGGTGACCACCGCCGCGGTACCGCAGGCGAACACTTCGGCGATCTCGCCGGAAGCCACGCCCTGCTTCCACTCGTCGATGGTGACCTTGCGCTCTTCGACCTTCATGCCACGGTCGCGGGCCAGCTGCAGGATGCTCTCGCGGGTGATGCCTTCCAGGATGCTGCCCGACAGCGCCGGGGTCACCAGGGTGCCGTCCTTGTAAACCAGGAACACGTTCATGCCGCCCAGTTCTTCCAGGTACTTGCCCTCGACCGGATCCAGGAACAGCACCTGCGAGCACCCCTGGGCCTGCGCCTTCTGCTGCGGCAGCAGCGAGGCGGCGTAGTTGCCACCGCACTTGGCCGCACCGGTGCCGCCCTTGGCCGCACGTGCGTACTCGGTGGACAGCCAGATCGACACCGGGGCCACGCCCTTGGCGAAGTACGGGCCGGCCGGGCTGGCGATCACGTAGTAGCCGGCCTTGTGCGCGCCGCGCACGCCGAGGAAGGCTTCATCGCCGATCATGAACGGACGGAAATACAGGCTGGATTCGTCAGCCGACGGCACCCAGCTGGCGTCCACGGCGATCAGCTGCTTGAGCGATTCGACGAAGATGTCCACCGGCAGTTCCGGCAGCGCCAGGCGCTGCGCCGAGCGCTGCAGGCGGCGGCCGTTGGCATCCGGGCGGAAGGTCCAGATCGAGCCGTCGGCGTGGCGGTAGGCCTTGATGCCTTCGAAGATCTCCTGGCCGTAATGCAGCACCGCCGCGGCCGGGTCCAGCTGCAGCGGGCCGTACGGACGCACGCTCGCGTTGTGCCAGCCGGTGTCCTTGTCCCACCGCACTTCCACCATGTGGTCGGTGAAATGCAGACCAAAACCGGGGGCGGCCAGGATGCGCTCGCGCTCCTCGCTGCTGCGCGGGGTGGCGGAACGGGTGGTGTTGAAGCTCACGGAAGACTGGGACACCGGATATTTCCTGTTCTGGTTACGGGGAACGCCGCGACGCCTGCTGGCGGTGGGCGGTTACAACATGCCGGTTTCGAGCCGGGCGGCCTCGGACATCATGTGGCGGCCCCACGGCGGGTCGAAGACCAGCTCGACGTCGGCCTGGGCCACCGTCGGAATCATCTCCAGCTTGCTGCGCACGTCATCGACCAGGATATCGCCCATGCCGCAGCCGGGCGCGGTCAGGGTCATGGTGACGTCGATCTCGCGCCGGCCGTCGTCCAGGTGCTTGAGGTCGACCTCATAGACCAGGCCCAGGTCAACGATGTTGAACGGAATTTCGGGATCGAAGCAGGTGCGCAGCTGCTGCCACACCAGTTTTTCGACTTCGTCATCGGAGGCGTTGTCAGGCAGCTCCAGCGCCGGCGCCGGTTCCTTTCCGATGGCGTCGCCATCCTTGCCGGCGATGCGGAACAGATTGCCTTCGACGAAGACGGTATAGCTGCCACCCAGTGCCTGGGTGATGTAGCCATAGCTGCCAGCGGGCAGCGTGACCGTTTCGCCCTGCGGGACCATGACGGCCTCGCAGTCGCGTTCGAAGTGGACAGGTTCACTGCTACGGGAATACATGTGGATCGATATGGGGGTCGCGGCCAATTCCCGCAAGGCGACCATTTTAGCCCAGCGGCCGCCCACGCGCCGGTCACCCCGCAAGCCGGTATCCTGTGGGCACTCACAGGAAGATTGCATGTCGCCCACGTCCGTGCCTGCCCGGAGCCGCCATTGGCTCTGGCCCCCGATGTTGCTGCTTGGTGTCGTCACGGCCATGTTGGCCTGGTTGTTCATTGCCCTGCTCAGCGGCCGTCAGGCCGGCTGGATGGCGGTGCTGGCGGCGCTGGACATCGCGTTCATGCTGCGCCTGGGCACCTTCCGCGCCGGCCCGGCCCGGGTGGTGGTGACCCTGCTGGCGACCCTGCTGGTTGCGCTGGCCGCCAACTGGGGCATCGCCTCGGCCTACCTGGGCGGCTCGATGGGCCTCAATCCGTGGGATTCATCGTTGCGGATGGGCCCATTCATGGCCTGGACGCTGATCGGCCTGGCCAACGGCGCCGCCGAATGGCTGTGGCTGGGCGTGGCGCTGGTGATCGGGTGGTGGGTGGCGAAGTAACCGCCCTGCGCGCCGACGGTAGTGCCGGCCGCTGGCCGGCTCTTCATGACGCCCCGCAAACGCATTGGAATTCACGCATCGCGGGGAGCCGGCCCGCGGCCGGCCCTACCGTTCTGTTCAATGCCCGCCGTCGAGCGCCTTCAATTCGCTGACCAGCGCGCTTGCCGCGCCGGCGCCATCGCCGTACAGCATGCGGGCGTTGTCGGCGTAGAACAGGGCATTTTCGATGCCGGCAAAGCCAGTGCCCTTGCCGCGCTTGATCACCACCACGTTGCGCGCGTTGACCACGTCCAGGATCGGCATGCCGTAGATCGGGCTGGCCGGGTCGGTGCGCGCCACCGGGTTGACCACGTCGTTGGCGCCGATCACCAGCCCCACGTCGGTGTTGGGGAACTCGGGGTTGATGTCGTCCATGTCGGCGATCAGGTCGTAAGGCACGCCCGCTTCGGCCAGCAGCACGTTCATGTGGCCCGGCATGCGCCCGGCAACCGGGTGGATGGCGAACTTCACCTTGATGCCGCGGTCGATCAGGCGCTGGGCCAGCTCCCACACCTTGTGCTGCGCCTGGGCCACGGCCATGCCGTAGCCGGGCACGATCACCACGCGCTCGGCGAAGGCGAGCATGGCCGCCACGTCGCTGGCCTCGATCGGCTTCTGCGCGCCGCTGATTTCCTGCGCCACGCCGCCGCCGCCGAAGTTGGAGAACAGCACCCCGCTGATCGGCCGGTTCATCGCCTTGGCCATCAGGCGGGTCAGCAGGATGCCGGCCGCGCCGACCATCATGCCGGCGATGATCAGCGCCTCGTTGCCCAGCACGTAGCCTTCAAATGCCACGGCCAGGCCGGTGAACGCGTTGTACAGCGAGATCACCACCGGCATGTCGGCGCCGCCGATCGGCAGCGTCATCAGCACGCCCAGTGCGAGTGCGACCACGAAGAAGCTGATGATGGCCACCGGGCTCAGGCTGATGGCCGCCCATGCGCCCAGCACCACCATCGCCAGCGCGACCAGCAGGTTGAACGCCTGCTGCCCGGGGAAAGTGACGCGCCGGTCGAGTCGGCCGTCCAGCTTGGCCCAGGCGATGATCGAGCCGGACAGCGACACCGCACCAATCGCCGAACCGATGATGGCCAGCGCCAGCACGGTGGCCGACGGCTGCCGCGCGGCCAGGTCGGCCAGCGCCTGTTCACTCCAATGGGTGGTATCGCGGTTGGCCAGGAACGAGAAGCGCAGCAGTTCCACCGCGCCGATCGCCGCGGCCGAGCCACCACCCATGCCGTTGTAGAGGGCCACCATCTGCGGCATGTCGGTGATCGCCACACGCTTGGCCGACCACCAGGCCACGCCGGTGCCGATCGTCACGGCCGCCAGGATCAGCGGAATGTTGTGCAGGTCGGGCAGGAAGAAAGTGGCCACCGTGGCGATCAGCATGCCCAGCCCGGCCCAGCGGATGCCGCTGCGCGCGGTCATCGGCGAGGCCATGCGCTGCAGGCCCAGCAGGAACAGGGTGGCGGCCACCAGGTAGCTCACCTGCACCAGCCATTGCAGCAGTTGCGCGGTGCTCACGTTCAAGGTGCCTTCTCCCCGGCGTCGCGCTTGGCGCTGGGCTTGAACATGTCCAGCATGCGCTCGGTGACCACGTAGCCACCGGCGGCATTACCGGCGCCCAGCACCACCGCGATGAAGCCGATGATCTTCTCCAGCGGCGTCTGCGCGTGGCCCAGCACCACCATCGCGCCGATCAGCACGATGCCGTGGATGAAGTTGGAGCCGGACATCAAAGGGGTATGCAGGATCACCGGCACCCGTGAAATGATCACGTGGCCGGCGATCGCGGCCAGCATGAAGATGTACAACGCCACGAACCCGTCGCTCATTGCAGTGTCTCTCCCAGGCGGTGATCCCGTCCCCCCATCATAACCATGCGCTGAACCGTTCTGCAGGCCGGTCAACCGATGCCGCCCCGGTGCGTTGTCACAGGTACCCCCCTGCGCGAGCGCTACCCTGTGCTGGTGAGCCCCACCCTGCAACCGCTGACCACCGAGGCCGACGCCGCCCTGCCGGTGTCACTGGACGCGTTCCTGGCGGGCATCGGGCCGCGCGCGTTCCGCTTCGCCGAGGCCGGCCTGCGCCAGCGCGACGATGCGCTGGATGCGGTGCAGGACAGCATGCTGCGGATGCTGTCCTACCGCGACAAACCGGCCGCCGAGTGGGCGCCGCTGTTCTGGAGCATCCTGCGCCGCCGGGTGGTTGACCTGCAGCGCCGGCGCGGCTTCCGGCTGCGCTTCTGGCGCAGCAGCGACGAGGCCGGCAGCGAGCACGACATCGACTGGGCCGACCACGCCCCCGGCCCGGCACAGGCGCATGAGCAGCGCGAACAGTACGCGCAGCTGGTGCGGGCACTGCGCGAACTCCCCGCACGCCAGCGCGAGGCCTTCACACTGCGCGTGCTGCAGCAACTGGACGGCGCCACCACCGCAGCGGCCATGGGCTGCAGCGAAGGCGCGGTCAAAACCCATCTTTCGCGCGCCCGGCAGGCGCTGCAGCAGCACCTGGAGATCGCCCTGTGAGCCGCCCCGTTACCCCGCCCCTGCACGATGACGCCGCCCTGCACGCCCTACACGCACAGGCCCTGCAGCAGGTGTCGCCGGCCACCCTGGCGCGGCTGCGCAATGCCCGCCACGCGGCCGCGCCACGCCGCAGCCGCGCGCATGGCTGGTGGATGGCCACTGCCTGCTCGGCGGTGGCCGCGCTGGCGCTGGGCTACAGTTTCACCGCCAACCCACCCAGCGCCCCGGCCACGCCCACGGTGGCCTCGGCAGTGGATGACAGCAGCGATGTGCTCGACGAAAATCCCGACCTGTACGTATGGCTGGGCACGACCGACTTGGCAATGGAGTGAACATGACACCGCGACTGATCCTGGCCTTGGCGCTGCTGTCGACGAGCGCGGCCAGCGGGACGCAGACCCCGCCCCTGCCGGAGTGGGATCGGCTGACCCCGCAGCAGCGCGAGGCGCTGATCGCGCCCGTGCGCGACCGCTGGAACGACGCCCCGCCACCGCAGCGCGAGCGCATGCTGGAGCACGGCCAGCGCTGGCAGGGCATGACCCCGGAACAACGCGAGCTGGCCCGGCGCGGGCGCCATCGGTTCGAAAACATGAGCCCGGAGCAGCGCGAGCAGGCCCGCGCGCTGTTCGCGCAGATGCGCGAATTGAGTCCGGCGCAGCGCGATGCGCTGCGTGAGCGCTGGTCGAAGATGACCCCGGAGCAGCGCCAGGACTGGTTGAAGGCCAACCCGGTGAAGGCTATGCCGCCGCCGAAACGGTGATGCCGTGGGGTGTGCGGCCACCCATGGGGTGGCTCTACCCCGGTGGGAACCGCGTGGGTGCGGGAATGGCGCGGGTGCCTGTGGTGTGCAGCCACCCATGGGGTGGCTGGCTGGATCACCCGGCGGCCACCCAGCGGGTTTTCGCCAGCAGTTCGTCATCCCAGTCGAACTGGATTGCCCCGTCCTTGAGGAACAGCGCGACGAAGTTGTACAGGTTGCGCGCGTACATCTCGCTGGCGTGCACCGCGCCGCGGCTGGCCAGGTCGAGCGGGCCGTCCACGGTGACCCCGCCCAGCGCGATGGTTTCACCCGGGCGGGTGGCCTCGCAGTTGCCGCCAGTCTCGGCGGCCAGGTCCACGATCACGCTGCCCGGCTTCATGCCCTGCACCATCGCGGTACTGACGATCTTCGGCGCCGGGCGCCCGGGCACGGCCGCGGTGCAGATCACCACGTCCACCAGGCGCAGGTGCTCGCCCAGCCGGCGCTGCTGCTCGGCACGTTCTTCGTCGGTCAGCGGCCGCGCATAGCCGCCCTCGCCCACGGCGCTGACGCCCAGGTCCAGGAACTTGCCGCCCAGCGATTCGATCTGCTCGCGGGTTTCCGGGCGCACATCGAAGCCTTCCACCTGCGCCCCCAGCCGGCGCGCGGTGGCGATGGCCTGCAGCCCGGCCACGCCGGCGCCCACCACCAGCACCCGCGACGGGCGGATGGTGCCGGCGGCGGTGGTCAACATCGGGAAGAAACGCGGTGCCAGCTGCGCAGCGATCAACGTGGCCTTGTAACCGGCCATGCCGGCCTGCGAACTCAGCACGTCCATCGACTGCGCGCGGGTGGTGCGCGGCAGGCGCTCCAGCGGGAAGGCCTGCAGCCCGCGCGACTGGATCAGGCCGGCGCGTTCGGCATCGGCCTGCGGGTGCAGCATGCCGACCAGGCTCGCGCCGGGTTTGAGCTGGCCCAACCGCGCGTTGTCCGGGGGCTGCACGCACAGCACGATGTCGGCCGTGCCCAGCCGCGTGTCGTCGGCCGGCTGCGCGCCGACGTCGATGTATGCCTGGTCGGGAAAACCGGCGGCCTGGCCGGCCCCGGGTTCGAACCACACGGTCGCGCCCAGCGCGGCCAGCTTGCGTGCCGTTTCCGGCGTCATCGCCACGCGCCGTTCCCCTGGCGCGCGTTCGGTTACCACCACCACCTCGACAGCCATGCGTGTCCCCGACGATCAGCAGAGTGTGGGGGGATCGTAACCTACCGGTTCGGTTTGAGTAGAAACCATGCGCCGGTGGGACGCAGGGGGCCGGGCAGAACCCGGCCTTGCCTCAATGGACGGTGGCGTTCTTGTTGTCCAGCCGGTCGATCACGCCCTGCATGGCGCTGTCGAAGGCACCATCGTCGATGTGCGCGCGCAGACGACCCAGCCGCACCATCACCGCCAGTTCTTCCGGCGAAGCCACGCAGAAGCGCACGCCACGGCGGTTGACGAACAGCAGCCGCGAGGAAATCGGGCTCACCCAGGACAGCTTGCCGGCCTGCACCTTGCCGTCCTTGTCGACGAAATCCAGCCAGCTGCCAATTTCCAGGCCGCGGAAGCGGTCGGCGTCGGCATTGTCGAAATCGGTCACGTCGACCTTGCCGCCCAGTTCCACCGGCGCGCTTTCCTGCACGGGCGGGGTGGGCAGCGCCACCTGGGGCAGTTCGGGCAGCGCGCGTTCCAGCTCCGGGCGCGATTCGGCGATGGCCTGCAGCGTGTCGTGCAGGGCGTCGATCGCCCCGGTGGCGGCGTCGGCGTGCACGCCCACGCTGGCAAACACCTTGCGCAATGCCGGGTGCCAGGCCTGCAGCCACGGCTTGCCGACGATCTGCCGGCGCGCCTCGGCCACTTCTTCCAGGATGCCGTCGGCCAGGGCCAGCGCCTCGCCCACCGACGCCCCGTCCTCGCCTTCGCGCAGCACGGTCAGGGTGAGGTGGTGCTGCCAGGGCTGGCGCAGGAACTCGCCGATGGCCTGCGGCAGGGTGGCATCGGCAATGCGCCGGTCCAGCTCGGCGGCCGAGCGGCTGCGTGCCATTTCCAGCTTTTCCTGGCCGCGCTGGGTTTCAGCGGCGCGGCGCTCGGCGATTTCGATACGGCGCCGGTGCTGGGCCAGGAAATCGCGGAATTCTTCTTCCAGGGTCAGGAAGATCGCCAGGTTCTCGTTGAACTCGGCCACCAGCCGTTCGATGATCTCCTCGACCTTGCCCATCAGCACGCGCTCGGCCTGGCTCTCGCCAGTGTTGCCTTCGCAGGCCTCGGCCAGCGAGTTGAGCAGCTTGCGCGCGGGGTGGGTCTTCTGCACGAACATGCGGCGGTCGAGCATGGCGACCTTGACGAAGGGCACTACCAGCCTGCCGATCAGCTCGCGCGAGCGGCCTTCCAGGTCGCGCTCATCGAGCATCACGTCAAACAGCATGCCCACCAGGTCGATCGCATCTTCGTCCTGCGGGTCCAGCCGCGCCTGCGACGGATCCACGCCCAGGCGCGTGGCGCCCGACAGCACTTCACTCTTGAGGCGCTGCGCCAGCGATTCGCCATCTTCGCCGATCGCCGCGCGCAGGGTGGCACTGGGCGTGGCCTGCAGCAGCGACAGCACCGACATCATCTCGCGCTGGCTCAGCGGACGCTGCTGGCCGACGGCCACGCTGGCTGCGGAGGTCGCGTCTTCGCGTACGTGCCGGGTCTGCTGCAGCAGCTCGTGCAGCGCTTCCAGCAGCATGCCCTGGTTGCCACTGAGGGTATCGCCCGATTCGCCGGCAGCCTGGCTGGCGCCGGCCGACTGCATCCGTCCGCGGCTTTCGGCCCAGCGGTCGGCGAACCGCCGGGCCCACGCCGGCGCGGCGGCATCGTCGTTGCCGATCTGGCCATCCTGGTCCAGCGCATCGACCAGCGCGTCCAGCTCGTGCCGCGGGCTTGGCGGCCGTGGCGCCGGGCGCCGCGGCGCAGCCATCTGCGGCATCACGCCGGCGGCAGCAAGCTGCTCGTCCAGCGCCTCGTAACGCTTGCCGATCGGCGCATGCAGGTCGCGCTCGCACAGCTTGATCAGCACCAGCCGCACTTCCGGGGCCAGTTCACAGTCGGCAAAGGCTTCATGGATGGCCACGCCGATGTGCTCGGGGCTGATCGGGTTGCTGTCGGCGTTCAGTTCCAGCCCGCCGGCGATCCAGCCCAGGCGGCGGTCCAGCCGCGCCAGCACCGGCTTCCAGTCGCGCAGCAGCACGGTGGCGAAGTTGCGCACCGCCAGCCGCGACTCCAGCACATGCTCGGGCACCAGGCTCAGGCCGTCTTCGATCTGGCCGGCCAGCGTGGCCTCGGCCGAAACCGGCTCACCGCGCTCCAGCGCGTCCCAGGCCTGGGCCAGGTGGTTACGGAAGCCGGCCACGATCTCCTCGCGACGGCGGCGCAGTTCACGCATGCCATCCAGGAACAGCAGTTGCGACGCGCCGGCGGTGCCGGCACGGTCGAACAGAACGTCGTCAAAGCGGGCCAGCACGGTCGCGAACGACTCGGTCAGCGCCGGTAGCGCTGCCTCGCGGGCAAGCTTCAACAGTGCCGGGTGACGACCCGGCTGCCCCAATGGAGTGGGCGTGGCGATCATGCGAAAAGGCTCCCCACCTTCGCAGGCACAGAATGCAGCATGGAAACAACAGATACCGGTGCCCCCCAGGCACCCGCGTCCGGATGGTAGGTCGCCCCACCGGTCAGGGACAGTGAAACAGTCCGCACTTTGAACCTCACGACCGGGGTACCGGCAGGCCTTGTATCGTACGACCAGCGTCGGCGGGAAGCGAGTACAGCCACGTGAAGCAATGCCATTGATTAGGTGATGTTCATCACGCTTTGTCGCAAATCGATCGGAGATCGCCGCTGGGCGCGTCACAAACTGCCGCGACTATACTGGGCGCACCGTGAAACCTGATCGAGTGAACATGTCCGAATCCCCTGCGCTGCAAGCCCTGGACGCCCGCCGCTCGGTACCCGCCAAGCAGCTTGGCGAGCCCGGGCCGGACCCGGACACCCTGTTGCGGATGCTGGCATCGGCGGTGCGCGTGCCCGACCACGGCAAGCTGGTGCCGTACCGCTTCCTGCGCATCGCCGGCGATGCACGTCACAGTCTGGGCGCGTTCCTGGCCGAGCGCAGCCAGCAGCGTGACCCTCAGGTGGCGCAGGCCCAGCTGGACAAGGACCGCCAGCGGTTCTCGCATGCGCCGGTGATCATCACCGTGGTGGCCAGCCCGCGCCCCAGCCCCAAGGTGCCCGAACAGGAACAGCTGATGACCGCCGGCTGCGTCTGCTTTGCCCTGCTGCAGGCAGCGCAGGCGCTGGGCTACGGCGCGCAGTGGCTGACCGCCTGGATGGCCTTCGACCCCGCCGTGCATGCCCACCTGGGCCTGGCCGAGGGCGAGCGCATCGCCGGGTTCATCCACATCGGCACTCCGAAGACGCCGGCACCCGAGCGCGACCGCCCCGACCCCGCCGCGCTGCTGCAGGACTGGGTGGGCTGAGATGGACCCGTTGTCTGCCGCGCCCCTCGCCCCGCGTCCGCCGCTGTACCTGGTCGATGCCAGCCTGTACGTGTTCCGCGCGTGGCATTCGATGCCCGATGAGTTCCAGGACCAGCAGGGCTGGCCGACCAACGCGGTGCACGGGTTCGCCCGCTTCCTGCTGGACCTGATCGAGCGCGAGCGCCCGCGGCATATCGCCATTGCCTTCGACGAGGCCCTGGACAGCTGCTTCCGCCACCGGCTGTACGCCGCTTACAAGGCCAACCGTGATCCGGCCCCGGATGCGCTGCGTCGCCAGTTCGCCCACTGCAAAGCCCTGTGCATGGCACTGGGGCTGGCAGTGCTGGCCCACCACGAGTACGAGGCCGATGACCTGATCGGCAGCGCCCTGCACGCACGCCGCGACGCCGGCATGCGCGGGGTGATCATCTCCGCCGACAAGGACCTGTCGCAGCTGCTGTACGAACACGACGAACAGTGGGACTACGCCCGCAACCAGCGCTGGGGCATGGCGGGGGTGAAGGCGCGCCACGGCGTGCACGCGCACCAGATCGCCGACTACCTGGCGCTGTGTGGCGACGCGGTGGACAACATCCCCGGTGTCACCGGGGTAGGCGCCAAGTCGGCCGCAGTACTGCTGGCCCACTTCGGCAGCCTGGACGTGCTGTACGAGCGCTTGGACGAAGTGCCCTTCCTGCGCCTGCGCGGCGCGGCGCAGATGGCGGTGCGGCTGCGCGAACAGCGCGAGCACGCGCTGCTGTGGCGGCAGCTGACCACCATCGCGCTGGACGCGCCACTGGACTGCGCCGATGCCGATTTCCGCCGGGGCAGCGCCGACCCGCAGATGCTGCAGGGCCTGTGCGATGCGCTGCGGTTCGGTCCGTTGACCCGGCGCCGGCTGTTCAGCGCCGCCGGCCTGCCCGATTCCCCTTCCATTGCCAGCGAGTTCGCATGAGCCCCAATACGCAAGCCCCCAAGGTCGTCTACGAAGGCAAATACCAGCGCATGGTCGTGCGCGGCACGTGGGAATACAGCGAGCGTACCCATGCCGGCGGCCTGGCCGCGATCATCATCGCGGTCACCCCGGAGGACAACGTGTTGTTCGTCGAGCAGTTCCGGGTGCCGCTGCAGGCCAACACCATCGAAATGCCGGCCGGGCTGGTGGGCGATATCGATGCCGGCGAGTCGATCGAAGTGTCGGCGGTGCGCGAACTGGAAGAAGAAACCGGCTGGACGGCCGAGCACGCTGAAGTGCTGATGATCGGCCCGACCTCGTCGGGCGCGAGCAGCGAGAAAATCGCGTTCGTGCGTGCCACCGGGCTGCGCAAGGTGGGCGATGGCGGTGGCGATGCCAGCGAGAACATCACCGTGCACGAAGTGCCGCGCGCACGCGCTGCCGCCTGGTTGGTGGAGAAGATCGGCCAGGGCTATGAACTGGACGCCAAGCTGTGGGCCGGGCTGTGGATGATCGAGCACCATCTGGACGGCACCCCGCGTGGCTGATTCCTTTGCCCCGATCACATCGGCCGCACTGCTCGGACCGTCCGACCCGGCACCGTTCACCGTGCATCAGGCCCAGGGACGCTCGCCGTTCCTGCTGATCGCCGACCATGCCGGCCAGCAGGTGCCGGCGGCACTGGGCAACCTGGGCCTGCCGGCGTCCGAACTGGATCGCCACATCGGCTGGGACATCGGCATTGCCGGGGTCACGGTGGAGCTGGCGCGCCTGCTGGACGCCTGGGCGATCACTCAGACCTACTCGCGGCTGGTGATCGACTGCAATCGCCCGTCGGGTGCGCCGGGGCGGTTCGCGCCGCTCAGCGACGGCACCGTGGTGCCAGGCAACCAGGGGCTGGATGACGCAGCACAGGACGCCCGCGTGCAGTCCATCTTCGCGCCGTATCACGGCCGCATTGCCGCCGAACTGGACGCCCGCGCCGCGGCCGGCACGCCCACCGTGCTGATTGCCATGCACAGTTTCACCCCGTCCATGCAGGGCGTGGCGCGCCCATGGCATGCCGGCGTGCTGTACCAGCGCGATGCGCGCTTTGCGCATGCATTGATGCACGCCCTGCAGGCCGAGGGCGACCTGGTGGTGGGCGACAACCAGCCCTATGCGGTCAGCGACGCCACCGACTACGCGATCCCGGTGCACGCCGAAGCGCGTGGGCTTGCGCACGTGGAACTGGAAATCCGCCAGGACCTGATTGCCGACACCGCCGGGCAGCAGGCCTGGGCACGGCGGCTGGCGCGGCTGTTGCAGGCTTTGGCGCCGCGGTTCGGTTGAACGGGGTGGCCGTGCGTGGAGCCGACCAACGGTCGGCTCTACCGGGCGGGGTAGCGATCGTTCGGGTACCGCAGCCGACCAACGGTCGGCTCTACCCGATGGGTTGCCATGGGAACGAGCGGTAGCCGGTGACCTGCAGCGGCAGTCCGATCGCCGCGAAGCGCGCCTGCAGTGCGGCGCTTGCCGCGCGATCGATGTTGCAGGCCACTGCCAGCGGCAGTGCACGTACCTGCGCCAGCGCCTCGCCCACCGATAGCGCCTTTATCTCGGCCACCAGGCTGGCCGCCGCTTTGCGCTGCGCCGGCTCAACCGTTTCCAACACCAGGTCGAAGGCGGCATACAACCCGGGCGACAGCCTTTCGGTGCGCGCGCGGGCCAGCTCCTCCTGCGGCGCATCGCCGTAGGCCATCGACAATCCCGGGCGTTCCAGGAACGCATCCTCTTCGCTGTAATGGTCCAGCGCGCGTGCGTAGTCGTCCACGGTCGAGAACGGCTGCTGCCGTTTCTGCACGCTGAGCACGTCGGCGAAGGTGGCGCCCTCCAGGTAGTGGCGCAGACCGTGCGCGGCCGCGAACGGATGCACGCCCTCGGCATCCTCCGCGTCCGCGGCATCGTGGCCGGCCAGCCAGAAGCGGGCCTGGCGCGCATCGCCGTCGCTTGCATGGACCCAGGCATGGCGCTCCCACACCTGGCCATCGTCGCTGCACGCAGCGATGGCTTCCAGGGCCTGGGTGAGGGTAAGCAACGCGGTCATGGCGGGGCGTCCGGGCAAACAGCGATGGTAGAGGCAACCAACGCACCGACCAACGGTCGGCGCCTACCGTTCGGTGGCGCAGGCCGCTGGCAGCGCCGCGTCGTCCGGCTGCGGTCGCAACCACACCGCCACGCCTACCCCGAGCAGCGCGAACACCGCCGCGCCGTACTGCGCGTTGACCAGGCCATGCAGCGCTTCGGGGCTGGTACCTGCAGCCGCGACACCACGCCCGGCGTTGGCCAGCATGACCAGTACCGCCAGGCCCAACGCGCCGCCGATCTGTTGCGCGGTGGCGGCCATGCCCGACGCCACGCCCTGCTGCGCGGCCGGCACGCCCTGCCCGGCCACGATCCACATCGCCGTCCAGGTCATGCCCTGGCCGACGCTCAGCACCACGATGCCCGGCAGCAGCGCCCAGTACGTGGCCCCGTACGGCAGCGCCACCGCCACCGCGGTGATGCCGACCGCACCGGCGGCCATGCCCAGCGCCAGCACCTGCCGCGGCGAGCGCCGGGTGAGCATGCGTTCGGTGATCTTGATGCCGAAGGTGCACACCAGCGTCGGCGGCAGGAACGCCAGACCGGCCTGCAGCGCGCTCCAGCCGTAGCCGTCCTGGAAATACAGCGCCAGGAAGTAGTACTGCACGCCGAAGCTGCTCATGAACAACAACGTCAGCAGCATCGCCGCACGCAGGCTGCGCAGTCGCAGCAGCGAGAACTGCATCAGCGGGTCGCGGCTGCGCTGCTCGATCTGCACGAAGGCGGCCAGCAGCAGCGCCGAGAGCACCAGGCAGCCGAGCGTGCGCGGTGCCAGCCAGCCCCACTCCGGGCCCTGCACCAGGGTAGTGACCAGCAGGCTGCCACCGAGGGTGACGGTGAAGCAGCCGGCCAGGTCGAACGAGCGCCCGGCCTGCGGCGCGGGGTCGCGCGGCAGCCACCAGCCGCCCAGCAGTGCGCAGGCGCTGGCGAAGGGCACGATCACCAGCAGCACCGACGACCAGCCGAAGCTCTGGGTCAGCACCCCGCCCAACAGCGTGCCCAGCGCCAGCCCGCCGGCGCTGGCCATCGACCAGATCGCCAGCGCGCGGTTGCGCGGCGCCCCTTCGGCGTACAGCGTGTTGATCAGCGCCAGCGTGGCCGGGAACAGCAACGCCGCGCCGATGCCCTGTACCGCGCGCGCGGCGATCAGCAGCCAGGCGCTGGTGCTGAAACCGCCCACCAGCGAGGCCAGCGCGAACAGGCCCATGCCCAGCCGGTAGATGCGGCGCCGACCGAGCAGGTCGGCCGCGCGCCCCCCCAGCAGCAGGCAGCCGCCGAACGCCACGGTGTAGCCGCTGACGATCCACTGCAGCTGCTGCGCGTTGATCTGCAGCTGCACGCCCATCTCATGCAGGGCGACGAAGATGATGGTGGCGTCCAGCGCGATGATCAGCTGGGCCATGGCCAACAGGGTCAACGCCAGCCGGGGCGGGAAGGAATGCGCGGAGTGGGTCATGCCGGTCGGTGCGTGGGGAAGGCGGGCAGTCTCATTGATGACGCCAAACAAAGAAACCCGGATACTTCGATTTCTGTCATGCATTTTCGCATCAATCGGACGCCGCCATGGATCTCAATGCCGTGCGCATGCTGGTGCAGGTTGCCGAAGCACGCAGTTTCACCCTGGCCGCCGGCCAGCTGGGCATCAGCCAGTCGGGGCTGTCGCGGGCGATCAGCCGGCTGGAAGGCACGCTGGGCGTGCGCCTGCTCCAACGCAACACCCGCAATGTCAGCCTCACCCCGGATGGCCGCCAGTTCGTCGAGCACTGCGCGCCGCTGCTGAGCGGGCTGGAGGAAGCCGAGCGCCGGCTGGGCGACCGCCCCTCCACGCCCTCGGGTGTGTTGAAACTGACCGCGCCATCGATGTTCGGGCGCAAGGTACTGGTGCCGCTGGCCGGGCAGTTGATGGCGACGCACCCGCAGCTGCAGTTCGAGCTGGTGCTCAACGACCGGTTGGTGGATCTGGTCGAGGAAGGCTTCGACGCCGCCCTGCGTACCGGGCCGATCAGCGACGTGCGCATGGTGGCCCGCCCTTTGCGGCCGTTGCATTGGGTCACGGTCGCCTCCCCGGCCTACATCGCTCAGCACGGGCAACCGGCCACGGTGGATGCCCTGCAGGATCACACCTGCCTGGCGGTGCGCAACCTGCGCAGCGGGCGGCTGGTGGACTGGCAGTTCCGCGAGGACGACCGGCTGCGTGAGTTCACCCCACTGGCGCGGATGGTGTTCGACAGCGGCGACCCGCTGGTGGAAGGCGCACTGGCCGGGGTGGGCATCGTGCAGGTGATGGATTTCGCGGTGGCCGACGCGCTCGCCGCGGGGCGGCTGCAACGCGTACTGCAGCCGTTCGAAGGCCGCAGCCGGGCGCTGTCGCTGGTGTACCCGCCGTCGCGGCAGGCCTCACCGAAGATGAAGGTACTGGCCGACGCGTTGTTGGCCGGCAACTGGTAGGTGCCGACCGTGGGTCGGCACCTCGCATCGATTCAACCGGCGAAGCGATCCGTGGCGCGCACCAGGGCGTCCACGTTTTCCGCCTCGAACGCCGAATGGCCCGACGCCGGGCTGATTTCCAGCGTCGATTTCGGCCACGCCTTGTGCAGTTCCCACGCGTTCTGCAACGGGCACACCACGTCGTAGCGGCCGTGCACGATCACGCCGGGAATGTCGGCGATGCGGTGCACGTCACGCAGCAGCTGCTCTTCCACCTCGAAGAAACCACCGTTGACGAAGTAGTGGTTCTCGATGCGCGCGAAGGCCAGCGCGAACTGCGGGTCCTGGTGGCTGTTCACGAACTCGTCGTCCACGTGCAGGAAACTGGTCGCGCCTTCCCACACGCTCCACGCCTTGGCCGCCGCCAGGCGGGTGGCTTCGTCATCGCTGGTGAGGCGGCGGTGGAAGGCCGAGATCAGGTCGTGGCGTTCCACTTCCGGGATCGGCGTGAGGTAGTGCTCCCACGCATCCGGGAACAGGCGGTTGGCGCCTTCCTGGTAGAACCATTCCAGTTCCCAGCGGCGCAGCATGAAGATGCCGCGCAGCACCAGTTCGGTCACCCGCTGCGGGTGGGTTTCCGCGTACGCCAAGGCCAGGGTCGAACCCCAGCTGCCGCCGAACACCTGCCAGCGCTCCACCTTCAGGTGCTCGCGCAGTTTTTCGATGTCGGCCACCAGGTCCCAGGTGGTGTTGTCCACCAGGTCGGCATGCGGGGTGGAACGCCCGGCACCGCGCTGGTCGAACAGGTTGATGCGGTACTTGGCCGGGTCGTGGAACTGGCGCATTTTCTCGCTGCACCCGCCACCGGGGCCACCGTGCAGCATCACCACCGGCTTGCCGTCGGGGTTGCCGCACTGCTCGAAATACAGCGTGTGGCGATCGTCGACCTTCAGCGTGCCGACGTCGTAAGGGGTGAGGGCGGGATACAGCGTACGCATGACAGAACTCCGTTGTTGGGCACAGGCGCGGGCGAGCGGGTTCACCACTCGCGCGGGCTGGTCAGATCATCAACATCCACATCGAATCCGTAGCTGCGCGCGATCAGCTCGAAATCGGCGCCGATGTTCTCGCGGGCAGCGGTTTCCAGCTCGCTGTCCTGCGCTTCGAACGCTTCGCCCAACACGTTGAATTCCAGCGTGGCGGCATGGGTGAGCGCCATCAGCGCGGCGGCGTCGGCCGGGCGTTCGCGTTCGATGCGTTCGCACAGGCGCAGCAGGATCTGCTGGCCCTGGGCCACCAGCGCCGGCGGGAAGTACGCGTCCTCGACCATGTCGGCGAGGAATTCGTGGGACTGCAGCTGCGCGTGGGAAACAGAGGGGCTGGCAGTGGTCATGGCGCTTCCTTTCAAGTGGAACGCCATTCTACCCGCGCGATGTTTCAGGCAGCGTCAGCGCATACCCGGCAGACAGCCGCGCGTCACCCGGTCGCGCTGTTCCAGGTCGCGCTCGGTGTGCACCTGCGCGAAGCCGGCCTGTTCGAACAGCGCGCGGATTGCCGCGCCCTGGTCCCAGCCATGCTCAATCAGCAGCCAGCCACCGGGCAGCAGGTGCGCGCCGGCAGCGGCGACGATGTGGCGGATGTCGTCCAGGCCGTCGATGCCCGAGGCCAGCGCCGTGGCCGGCTCGTGGCGCAGGTCGCCCTGCTGCAGGTGCGGGTCATGGCTGGCGATGTACGGCGGGTTGCTCGCAATCAGATCGAAGCGTTCGCCCTGCAACGGTTCAAACCACGCGCCCTGCACGAACCGCACGCGCGCCAGCCCGTTGCGCGCCGCATTGCCACGCGCCACGTCCAGCGCGGCGGCGCTGAGATCGGTGGCGGTCACTGCGGCCTGCGGGCGTTCGCTGGCCAGCGCCAGCGCGATCGCCCCGCTGCCGGTGCCCAGGTCGGCCACCGCCAGCGGGGTGTCGGCCGGCATGCGGGCCAGCGCCAGCTCCACCAGCAGCTCGGTTTCCGGGCGCGGGATCAGGGTGGCCGGGCTGACCGCCAGGTCCAGCGTCCAGAATCCGCGATGGCCCAGCAGGTAGGCCACCGGTTCGCCGGCCACGCGGCGGGCCAGCAGCGCCTGGAATGCCGCCATGTCGGCGTCGGCCACCGGGTCGGTGGCGTGCGCGAACAGCCAGCTGCGCGGCTTGTCCAGCACATGCAGCAGCAACAGCTCGGCCTCGTGCCGGCCCTCCACCCCGGGCAGGGCCGTGGCGGCATCGGCAAGCAGCTGGCGCAGGTCACGGGGGGCGGCGGTCATCGGACAGGTCGGGCAGGTGGCGGGGGCGCAGTGTAGTGCACCGGGCTGGGGGCCCAGGCAGGCGAAAGGACGGGGGCTGGCCCAAGCGAGGCATTGATTGCCGCAATCACCGAACCAACGTTGGTTGACTAGCTCTATCGCCAATCCGATGCCACCGCCGCGTGCGCGCGTTGGTTTCGTTCAGCCATCCCCCAGCAGGAATAAGAAGCAGCTATTGCTCCGATTACCGCATTCAGCCCGGATGTCATTGTGCTGCAACGCTTTCGGGCGAAACAGGGCCTGACATTCATCGCACGATCAGCCCCTATTGATAGACTATGGCTATCGCATAGATGCAATCAATGGATTGTCCTTATGGGAAAGGAGCCGCTAACCTGTGTTGGTCGCTTCACCCACCCCCTTCACCAAGAGGAACATCAATGTCGCTCATCAATACGCAGATCAAGCCGTTCGAAGCCAATGCCTACCAGAATGGCGAGTTCATCAAGGTTTCCGACAGCACCCTGAAGGGCCAGTGGTCCGTGCTGATCTTCATGCCGGCCGCGTTCACCTTCAACTGCCCGACCGAGATTGAAGACGCCGCCGACCATTACGCCGAGTTCCAGAAGGCCGGTGCCGAGGTGTACATCGTCACCACCGACACCCACTTCTCGCACAAGGTGTGGCACGAAACCTCGCCGGCCGTCGGCAAGGCCCAGTTCCCGCTGGTCGGCGACCCGACCCACCAGCTGACCCGCGCCTTCGGCGTGCACATCGAAGAAGAAGGCCTGGCCCTGCGCGGCACCTTCATCATCAACCCGGAAGGCGTGATCAAGACCCTGGAGATCCACTCCAACGAGATCGCCCGTGACGTCTCCGAGACCCTGCGCAAGCTGAAGGCTGCCCAGTTCACCGCCGCCAACCCGAACCAGGTGTGCCCGGCCAAGTGGAAGGAAGGCGAAAAGACCCTGACCCCGTCGCTGGACCTGGTCGGCAAGATCTAAGCCGTTTCCCATCCCCATTCCCGTTTCGACGGGAATGGGGGTGAACCCAAGCCGGTGCCCCACGCGCCGGTTTGGGTTCACCCCCATGTCGCGCAGATGCACCCACGGGGTTCGTCGACGCCGTCTGCTTGCCTGAATCAAGGAGTTTTTCGATGTTGGATGCCAACCTCCAGTCCCAGCTGAAGACCTACCTGGAACGTGTCACCCGTCCGATCCAGATCACGGCGCACGTGGATGACGGCGCCAAGTCGCAGGAAATGCTGGAGCTGCTGAACACGCTGGTTGCGCTGTCGGCGCACATCACCCTGGAGGTGCGCCGCGACAGCAGCGAGCGCACCCCGTCGTTCGCGCTGACCACGCCGGGCCAGGACATCCACCTGGCATTCGCCGGGCTGCCGATGGGCCACGAGTTCACCTCGCTGGTGCTGGCACTGCTGCAGGTGGGCGGTCACCCGTCCAAGGCCACCGCCGAGCTGATCGAGCAGGTGCAGGGGCTGGAAGGCGAACTCAAGTTCGAAACCTATTTCTCGCTGTCCTGCCAGAACTGCCCGGACGTGGTGCAGGCACTGAACCTTGCCGCGGTGCTCAACCCGCGCATCCAGCACGTGGCGATCGACGGCGGCCTGTTCCCGGCCGAGGTCGAGGCGCGCCAGATCATGTCGGTGCCCACCGTGTACCTCAACGGGGAGATGTTCGACCAGGGCCGCATGACCCTGGAGCAGATCGTGGCCAAGCTGGACACCGGTTCGGCCAAACGCGACGCCGAGAAGATCGCCGCCAAAGCACCCTTCGACGTGCTGGTGATCGGCGGTGGTCCGGCCGGTGCCGCTGCGGCGATCTATGCCGCGCGCAAGGGCATCCGTACCGGCGTGGCGGCGGAGCGTTTCGGCGGCCAGGTGCTGGACACCATGGCGATCGAGAACTTCATTTCGGTCAAGGAAACCGAGGGTCCGAAGCTGGCCACGGCGCTGGAACAGCACGTGCGCGAGTACGAGGTGGACATCATGAACCTGCAGCGCGGCACGGCGCTGACCCCGGCCGGCGATGACGGCCTGGTGGGGATCACGCTGGAGAACGGCGCGGTGTTGAAGTCGCGCACGGTGATCCTGTCCACCGGTGCGCGCTGGCGCCAGATGAACGTGCCCGGCGAAGACCAGTACCGCAACAAGGGCGTGGCGTACTGCCCGCACTGCGATGGCCCACTGTTCAAGGGCAAGCGCGTGGCGGTGGTGGGCGGCGGCAACTCCGGCGTGGAAGCGGCGATCGACCTGGCCGGCCTGGTGTCGCATGTGACCCTTCTGGAATTTGATGACAAACTCCGGGCCGATGAAGTGTTGCAGAAGAAGCTGCGCAGCCTGGGCAACGTCACCATCATCACCAGCGCCCTCACCCAGGAAGTGCTGGGCGATGGCCAGAAGGTGACCGGGCTGGTCTACAAGGACCGCGTGGGTGGCGATGCGCACCGGATCGAACTCGAAGGCATCTTCGTGCAGATCGGGTTGCTGCCCAACACCGAGTGGTTGAAGGGCTCGGTGGCGTTGTCGCCGCGTGGCGAGATCGTGATCGACGACCGTGGCCAGACCAGCGTGCCCGGCGTGTTCGCGGCAGGCGATTGCACTACCGTTCCGTACAAGCAGATCATCATCGCGATGGGCGCCGGTTCGACCGCCGCACTGAGTGCTTTTGATCACCTGATTCGTACATCCGTTCCCAAGAGCAGCGGCGCTGTCGCCGAAGCTGCCTGAAACGTCCGGGTCCCGGTTCGCCGGGACCCACCTGCTGGGTAAGCCACGCCGTCACCCGGTCCATTACCGCTTAGAGGTCCAAGGAAATGAACCTACGTGATCTGAAATACCTGGTGGCGCTGGCCGACCACCGGCACTTCGGCCGCGCCGCGGCGGCGTGCTTCGTCAGCCAGCCCACCCTGTCCACCCAGATCCGCAAGCTGGAGGACGAACTGGGCCTGCCCCTGGTCGAGCGTGCTCCACGCAAAGTGATGCTGACTCCCGCCGGGGTGGAAGCGGCGGCGCGTGCGCGCACCATCGTGGCCGAGGTCGAGCAGTTGAAGGAAGCCGCACGACGCAGCCGCGATCCCGAAGCCGGGACGGTACGGCTGGGCATTTTCCCCACGCTGGGGCC
The DNA here is from genome assembly GCF_009832905.1 of Stenotrophomonas sp. 364. Lineage (NCBI taxonomy): Bacteria > Pseudomonadati > Pseudomonadota > Gammaproteobacteria > Lysobacterales > Lysobacteraceae > Stenotrophomonas > Stenotrophomonas sp. 364. The sequence continues at coordinate 485,958 of NZ_CP047135.1, read as the reverse complement.
GTACCTGCTGCCGCATGTGATTCCCAACATCCGCGAACGCTTCCCGCAGCTGGAACTGCTGCTGGTGGAAGAAAAGAGCGACGAGCTGCTGGCGCGGCTGCGCGAAGGCAAGCTGGATGCCGCGTTGCTGGCGCTGCCGCTGGACGACGACCAGCTGCACGCCGAATTCCTGTTCGAAGAACCGTTCCTGCTGGCCGTCTCCGGGCAGCACCCGCTGGCCCGCCGGCAGCACCTGGATGTGCAGGAGCTGTCCACCCAGAAGCTGCTGCTGCTGGAAGACGGGCACTGCCTGCGCGACCAGGCGCTGGCGGTGTGCCGGCTGTTCGGCGCCAATGAGAAGTCCGAGTTCCGCGCCACCAGCCTGGAGACGCTGCGCCAGATGGTTGCGGCCGACGTGGGCATCACGCTGTTGCCGACCCTGTCGGTGAAGCCGCCGGTCCCGCGTTCGGAAAACATCCGCCTGCTCGATTTCCAGGGCGACGACCGGCCCAGCCGCCGCATCGCGATGGCATGGCGGCGCAGTTCGGCCATGACCGGCTTCCTGCAGCAGCTGGCGCAGCAGTTCAAACGCCTGCCGCAGGAACTGTTCACCTTGGACAACACCGATTCCGGCGTGCCCCTGACAGCGCGCGGCAACGCCTGACAAGCCGGATGAACCGGCTGCATCGGCCCCTGCACCGCACGGGTCGCATCCGTCTTCGATAGGCAGCACAATAGAACCCAGGCGGCGCCAGCAGGCGCCGCCTTTTGCATGGGCCATCATTACTCGCAAGGAGCTTTACATGTCCACTTCCAGCGGACTTCCCCCGTCGATCATCGTTTCCAGCCACGACATGGATCGTCTGGACGCCATGCTTGAATCCCCCGCCGTCAGCCAGACCCCGGCCGCCGTGGCGCTGGCCAAGGAGCTCAACCGTGCCACGGTGGTGGCGCCGGACCAGATTCCCGACGGCACCGTCATGATGCATTCGCGCGTGGAATGCGAAGATGAGCTGCAGAACGAAAAGCACGTGCTGACGCTGGTCTATCCGCGCGAAGCCGATGTTGAACAGGGCAAGGTGTCCATCCTTGCGCCGGTGGGTACCGCCCTGCTGGGCCTGTCGGTCGGCCAGACCATGGATTGGGACGCCCCGGGTGGCCGCAAGCTGCGCCTGCGCGTGACCGCCGTCCACAACCAGCCCCACGCCTGACCTTCCTGCCGCCGCGCAGGTTCCCGTTTTCGTACCAGGAGTCGCAATGAACACCGTTTCTCCGTCCAAGCTCAGCCAGCTCCGTGATCTGTCCGTCGTGGTAGCCGATACCGGCGACTATGAGGCGATCAAGCGCCTGAAGCCGGTCGACTGCACGACCAACCCGACCCTGGTGAAGAAGGCGCTGGACCTGCCGGTGTATGCGGACCTGATCGAGCGCGAACTGGCCTGGGGCCGCGAGCAGGCCGGCGAACGCGAGACCATCGTGCACGCCGTGGCCGACCGCCTGACGGTGGGCGTGGGCACGCTGCTGAGCTCGCTGGTGCCGGGCCGGGTGTCCACCGAGGTGGACGCCGACCAGGCCCACGACACCGCCGCGACGGTGGCCAAGGCGCGCCAGTTCATTGCGATGTACGAGGCGGCCGGCGTGCCGCGCAGCAAGGTGCTGATCAAGATCGCCGCGACGTGGGCGGGCGTGGAGGCAGCGCGCGTGCTGCAGGCCGAGGGCATCGACTGCAACCTGACGCTGATCTTCAACCCGACCCAGGCGCTGGCCTGCAGCGAAGCCGGCGCGTTCCTGATTTCGCCGTTCGTCGGTCGCATCCTGGACTGGTACGTGGCCAACGGCCAGGCCCCGGCCGACATTGATGCCGACCCGGGCGTGGTGTTCGTGCGCGGCGTGTACGCCGAGTTCAAGCGCCGCGGTTCGCCGACGGTGGTGATGGGCGCGTCGTTCCGTTCGACCGCCCAGATCGAGGCGCTGGCCGGCTGCGATCGGCTGACCATTTCGCCGGACCTGCTGGAGAAGCTGGACGCCGAGCACGGCGCGTTGCCGCGCAAGCTGGTGGCCGGTGCGGCCGAGCCGGTGCAGGCGGCGGCGATCGACGAAGCACGCTTTGCGGCCGACCTGGCCGCCGACCCGATGGCCACCGAGAAGCTGGCCACCGGTATCGACGCTTTCGCCAAGGACCTCGAAGCCCTTCGCCAGACCATCCGCGAGCGGCTGTAAGCCCGCCGGGTCCTGGACGCCAAAAGGCCCCGCAATGCGGGGCCTTTTGGTGTCTCAACCCTCAACAACCGGGGTAGAGCCGACCGTTGGTCGGCTGCCGTTGCAGTGACGTGGGAGCAGCCGACCAACGGTCGGCTCTACCGCATCGCTCAGGCATCCACACCGATCGGGCAACTCACCCCCGTGCCACCGATACCGCAGTACCCGTTCGGGTTCTTGGCCAGGTACTGCTGGTGATAGTCCTCGGCGTAGTAGTACGCCGGGGCCGGAAACTCGATCTCGGTGGTGATCGCGCCCAGGCCGGCCTCGTCCAGACGCTGCTGGTAGGCGTCGCGGCTGGCGATGGCCGCGTCGAACTGGGCCTGGCTGGTGGCATGGATGGCCGAGCGGTACTGGGTACCGGTGTCGTTGCCCTGGCGCATGCCCTGGGTGGGGTCATGGTTCTCCCAGAACACCTGCAGCACCTGGCCCAGCGAAATGATGGCCGGGTCGAATACCACCTCCACGATCTCGGTGTGCCCGGTCATACCGGAACAGACCTCTTCGTAGGTCGGGTTCGGGGTGGAACCGCCGGCATAGCCCACCGAGGTGGAATACACGCCCGGCAGCGTCCAGAACTTGCGCTCGGCGCCCCAGAAGCAGCCCATCGCCACGCGGATACGCTGCAGGCCGGCGAAACCGTCCTTGAGCGGGTGGCTGTTGACGTAATGCTGGTTGTGCAGCGGCAGCGGGTGGTCCCGGCCCGGCAGCGCCTCGTCCGGGCGCGGCAGGCGCTGCTTGAACGCGCCGATGCCCAACAGGCCCTTGGCAATTCCCAACATGGCGGTCTCCTAGGCCGGCAACAGGCCGGCGCTTTCGTCACCGTCGAATATGGGGTCGTCCGGGGCGCCACCCAAGTCGAGCCCGGCCACGATGCCTTCGGCCTCCGGCCGGGCCAGGTCGGGCACGCACACGCGCAGCACCCCGAACAGCGGCAGCTCGCCCATCCCGCCCAGCAGCGACTCACCGAACACGAACGCGGGAATGCCCGCATCCTCCAGCGCGTGCTTGACCAGATGGGCGTCAAACAGGTTATCGGCCTGGTAGATCACGTGCATGGGCGGGCTCCGGCGGGTGTGGCCCCAGCATACCCCCGGGGGCTGAAGGCGTGCCGACCAACGGTCGGCACCTACCCGTTTAGCCTGTCGCCTTACGACAGGCTAAACTGTTGGTCTTTCTGCCTTTCAGACTGCGACCGCGCACCATGTCCGAGCCTACTGCCGCCCCCACCGACGCCCTTCCGGAAGCCCACGAAAAGCGGGATTTCATCCGTCAGATCGTCCGTGAGGACCTGGCCGCGGGCAAGCATGCCGCGATCAAGACCCGCTTCCCGCCCGAGCCCAACGGCTACCTGCACATCGGCCATGCCAAGTCGATCTGCCTGAACTTCGGCCTTTCCGGCGAGTTCGGCGGCGTGTGCAACCTGCGTTTCGACGACACCAACCCGGCCAAGGAAGACCCCGAGTACGTGGCCGCCATCCAGGACGACGTGCGCTGGCTGGGCTTTGAGTGGAACGAGCTGCGCCACGCCTCGGACTACTTCGACGCCTATTACCTGGCTGCGCAGAAGCTGATCCGCGACGGCAAGGCGTATGTGTGCGACCTGTCGGCCGAGGAAGTGCGCGCCTACCGCGGCACCCTGACCGAGCCGGGCCGCCCGTCGCCGTACCGCGAGCGCAGCGTCGAGGAAAACCTGGACCTGTTTGCGCGCATGCGCGCCGGCGAGTTCCCGGACGGTGCACGCACCGTGCGCGCCAAGATCGACATGGCCAGCGGCAACATCAACCTGCGCGACCCGGCGCTGTACCGCATCAAGCACGTCGAACACCAGAACACCGGCAACGCCTGGCCGATCTACCCGATGTACGACTTCGCGCACGCGCTGGGCGATTCGCTGGAAGGCATCACCCACTCGCTGTGCACGCTGGAATTCGAAGACCACCGCCCGCTGTATGACTGGTGCGTGGACAACGTCGACTTCGCCCACGACGACGCGCTGACCGCGCCGCTGGTCGAGCGCGGCCTGCCGCGTGAAGCCGCCAAGCCGCGCCAGATCGAGTTCTCGCGGTTGAACATCAACTACACGGTGATGAGCAAGCGCAAGCTGATGGCGCTGGTCACCGAACAGCTGGTGGACGGCTGGGAAGACCCGCGCATGCCGACCCTGCAGGGCCTGCGCCGCCGCGGCTACACCCCGGCGGCGATGCGCCTGTTCGTCGAGCGCGTGGGCATCAGCAAGCAGAATTCGCTGATCGACTTCAGCGTGCTCGAAGGCGCGCTGCGCGAAGACCTCGACAGCGCCGCGCCGCGCCGCATGGCCGTGGTCGACCCGGTCAAGCTGGTGCTGACCAACCTGCCGGAGGGCCACGCCGAAACGCTGACCTTCTCCAACCATCCCAAGGACGAGGCCTTCGGTACCCGCGAGGTGCCCTTCGCCCGCGAACTGTGGATCGAGCGCGAGGACTTCGCCGAGATTCCGCCCAAGGGCTGGAAGCGCCTGGTGCCGGGCGGCGAAGTGCGCCTGCGCGGCGCCGGCATCTTCCGCTGCGATGAGGTGGTCAAGGACGCCGACGGCACCGTCACCGAACTGCGCGGCTGGCTGGACCCGGAATCGCGCCCGGGCATGGAAGGCGCCAACCGCAAGGTCAAGGGCACCATCCACTGGGTCAGCGCGGTGCACGCGGTGCCGGCCGAAATCCGCCTGTACGACCGCCTGTTCTCGGTGCCCAATCCGGACGACGAAACCGACGGCAAGACCTACCGCGATTACCTCAACCCCGACTCGCGCCGCACCGTCACCGGCTATGTCGAGCCGGCCGCCGCCACCGCCGCGCCGGAGCAGTCGTTCCAGTTCGAGCGCACCGGCTACTTCGTCGCCGACCGTCGCGACCATACCGCCACCACGCCGGTGTTCAACCGCAGCGTGACCCTGCGCGATACCTGGTCGGCGTAAGCCTGTCGGCCGGTGCCAGGCACCGGCCACTCCTGCTGCGCGGCCCCGCACCCGCGGTGCCGCGTCGCCACTCCCCACGCCAGCGGCGCATCCCCTGCGCCCCCAGCACCGTGGCCGCGTTCAGCGCGGACACGGCATCCCTACGCGCGGCCCGATACACTGCCGCTGCTCCATATTTGAAGAGGCCCACGCCCCGATGCTGTACGCGCAAGTCCACCTCACCCTGCCCGCCTGGATCCACGACCAGATCGACCTGGCCCGTGTGTATCCCGACGATGCCGCCAAGGTCGCCCTGGCGATCGAGCTGTCGCGCCTGAATGTCGAGGCGGAAACCGGCGGCCCGTTCGGCGCGGTGGTGTTCGGCCCGGACCATCGCGTCATCGCCGCCGGCGTCAACCGCGTGGTGCCGCACAGCACCTCGCTGGCCCATGCCGAGAACATGGCCTACATGCTGGCCCAGCAGCGCCTGCAGACCCCGCGGCTGAACGACGTGCTGAGCCCGATCACCCTGGCCACCTCGTCGCAGCCGTGCTGCCAGTGCTACGGCGCCACCATCTGGGCCGGCATCGACCGGCTGCTGATCGGGGCCAGTGCGCAGGACGTGGAAGAACTCACGGCGTTCGATGAAGGCCCGCTGCCGGCCGACTGGGTCGGTGAACTCAACAAGCGCGGCATCGAGGTGGTGCGCGACATTGAACGCGACGCCGCGCGCGCCGTGCTGCGCCAGTATGGGGAGATCAACGGTGCGCATTACTGACCGCTGCGCCTCGGGCGCGCTGCGATGAGCGGCCTGCTGTGTCTGTGCCGCCAGGGATTCGAGCCGGAACTGGCCGGTGAACTGTCCGAGCGCGCCGCCTATGCCGGCATCGCCGGCTACGCGCGCACCCAGCGCAATGACGGCTACGTGCTGTTCGCCACCGACGAAGGCGCCGCGCTGTCCAAGGCGCTGCCGTGGCGGTCGCTGATCTTCGCGCGCCAGAAGCTGGTGGTGCTGGCCGAACTGCGTGAGCTGGACCCCAGCGACCGCATCACCCCGATCATCGCCGCCCTGCAGGGGCAGCAGCGCTTCGGCGACATGTGGGTGGAACACCCCGACTCGGACGAAGGCAAGCCGCTGGCCGGCCTGGCCCGCGCGTTCGGCAATGCGCTGCGTCCGGCGTTGCGCAAGGCCGGCCTGCTCACCGACAAGGCCAACACCGCGCTGCCGCGCGTGCACGTCGTGTTCGTCGATGGCCGCCATGCGTTCGTCTGCGTCAGCGACACCCGCGACAGCGCGCCGTGGGCGCTGGGCATTCCGCGCCTGAAGCTGCTGCCCGATGCCCCGTCGCGGTCGGCGTTGAAGCTGGACGAAGCCCTGCTCACCCTGCTCACCCCGGAAGAACGCGAACAGCTGGTCAAGCCGGGCATGCGCGCGGCCGACCTGGGCGCCGCGCCCGGCGGCTGGACGTGGGTGTTGACCCGCCAGCACGTCAAGGTGATCAGCGTGGACAACGGCCCGCTGCGCGAGCACGTGCTGGAGACCGGGCTGGTGGAACACCTGCGCGCCGATGGCTTCCACTGGCAGCCGGAAACACCGCTCGACTGGATGGTCTGCGACATGGTGGAACAGCCGCGCCGGGTGGCCGAGCGCATGGCCACCTGGTTCCGCGAGGGCTGGTGCAAGCATGCGATCTTCAACCTCAAGCTGCCGATGAAGAAGCGCTGGGACGAGACCCGCCTGTGCCTGGACCTGTTCCAGGAACAGGCGGGCAAGCCGCTGGTGGTGCGGGCCAAGCAGCTGTACCACGACCGTGAGGAAATCACGGTGCTGGCCTCGCCGCTGCGCTGATCAACGCGGTACCGCCGGGCATGGCCCGGCTCTTCCCGCCCACGTAACCCACGGAGTCTGCATGCGAACTCGCCCCACCCTGTTGCTGCTGTTGTGCCTGCTGCCTTCGCTCGCTTTGGCGCAGGCATACACGCCGTCGCCAGCGATCAGTGAACCGCTGCGCGAGGTCCCCGCCAGCGTACGCACGCAGTCGTTGTCCGAGGGCCGGGTGACTCATCAGGTGACCTTGGCCGCCCCGGCGGGCGAGGCAGCGGTGACGGTGCGCTCGGTGCAGCCGGTAAGCGTGGTGGGCCAGTACCGGTTCGCGTTCGCGACGCTGGACACCGATGGCGATGGCTTCATCAGCCGCGCCGAGGCGCAGGCCAACCCGGCGTTGGCCGATGAGTTCGGCGCCCTGGATGTGAAGCGGCGCGGCAAGCTGGACCGCACCGACCTGGCCGGCTGGCTGACCGACTGAGGCAGCCGCGCCACCGCCACGTAGAGCCGGGCTCTGCCCGGCTGCGCACGGCCCAACGCATCGCCACCGCCACGTAGAGCCGGGCTCTGCCCGGCTGCGCGGTCTCACACGCCGGCGGCGCGCTTCCAGAACATCGACACCAGCGGCGGCAGCTTGCCGGCACAGCCCAATACCCGGCCGCGGGCCAGGGTGAGGTGCAGCTCGTCGTTGGAGAACACGGTGTTGATCGCATCGAAACTGTAGGCAGCCACGGTGTTCTCGCTGCGCCGCTCGCGCGCCCAGCGCTGCAGCCGGTGCGGTGACATCCAGTCCTGGCGGCGCTGCTGCGCCTGCAGGACCAGTGTGCGCAGCGCGGCCACGTCGCGCAGGCCCAGGTTGACGCCCTGCCCTGCCAGCGGGTGCACCACGTGCGCCGCATCGCCCAAGGCCAGCACGCGCCCGGCCACGTAGCCGGTGGCCAGCTGGCGGCGCAGCGGGAAGGCCGCCCGTCGCGATGCCAGCGTCATCGCTCCCAGCCGCCCCGCAAACGCCTGGGTCAGCTCGCGCCCGAAGGCGGCCTCGTCCAGCGCCAGGACCCGCTCGGCCTCGGCATCGGGCAGGGTCCAGACAATCGAGCTGCGGCGGGCCCCGATCGGCAGCACCGCCAGCGGCCCGGTCACCAGGAAGCGCTGCCACGCGGTGGCTTCGTTGTCGTTTTCGCTGTCCACGTAAGCGACCACGCCACGCTGGCCATAGTCCTGGCGGCTGACCTCCAGCCCGGCCAGGCGGCGCAAGGTCGATTCGGCCCCGTCGGCGGCAATGGCCAAGGATGCTTCCAGCCGGCGGCCATCCTCCAGCCGCAGCCGCACGCCGTCGGCGTCCTGCTCCAGCGCTTCCACCCGCGCCGGGCAGCACACCTGCACGCCGGCCGCCGGCAGCGCCGCCCACAGGCGGTCCACCAGCAGGTCGTTCTCCACGATCCAGCCCAGCTGTTCGCGACCCAGGTGGTCGGCATCGAACCGCAGTTCATCGCCGCCGCCGGCGTCCCATACGCGCATGCGCCGGTAGGCACAGGCACGCGCCGCGGTGACGGCCGGCCATACCCCGAGCGCGGCCAGCAGGGCCGCGTTGTCCGGCGCAAACGCGTACACGCGCAGGTCCGGCTGTTGCGGCTGCCACGGCGGCGGCTCGCGGCCTTCCACCAAGGTGACCTGCAGCCCCGTGTCGGCCAGCGCCAGCGCACAGGCCGCGCCGACCACGCCGCCGCCCACCACGATCACATCGCGCGCGCGCCGGCTCATGCGCCCGCTCCGCGGCACAGCGCCGGTACTTCGCCACGGAAGCCCATCGCCCCGCCCACCAGCATCGACTGCATCGGGGTGGCCTGCGCGGCCAGCAGCCCCAGGCTGCGCAGCGGCCGCATCAACGGCGCCGGATTGCTGGTCAGGCGGGCCAGCCCGCCGGAGAAGGCGATGGTCTGCGCGCGGTCTTCGGCGCGGCGCGCCACATGCGCCTGCAGCAGCGCGTCGCTGCCCGGGTCCTGCGCGTCGGCCACCAGTTCGGCCAGGGTCAGCGCGTCGCGCAGGCCCAGGTTGAAGCCCTGTGCGCCCAACGGATGGATGGTTTGCGCGGCATTGCCCAGCAGCACCGCACGCTCGCCCACCAACGCCTGAGCCAGCACCTGGATCAGCGGGTAGGCGCTGCGCGGGCCGCTTTCCAGCAGCCGCCCGGCGCGCCAGCCGATCGCGCCCTGCAGGCGCTGCAGCCAGGCCGCATCGTCCAGCGTCTGGACCGCCGCGGCCTGGTCACGGGCCACACAGTGCACCGCGCCAAAGTGGCGATCGCCGCGCGGCAACAGCGCGGTGGGGCCGGTGTCGGTGAAGCGCTCATAGGCCGTCCCGTCCGGCGCACGCGCGCCACGCACCCGCGACACGAACAGGGTCTGTTCGAAATCGTGCTCGTCCACGTCGATGCCCAGCGCCTCGCGCACGCCGCTGCGGGTGCCGTCGGCGCCCACCACAAGCCGTGCCAGCAGGCAGCGCTCGCCGCTGTCGTCGGCAATGAACACCTGGCGGTACCCGTCGACGGTGGCGCCCAGCCGCACGAAGCGTGCCGGGCGGTAACGGGTAAGGTGCGACAGCCCCTGCAGGCAGGTTTCCAGCGCGGTGCCGAACTCACGCGCCACCACCACCTGGCCAAACCACGGCCGCTGGTACTGCGCGGCGTCCATCTGCACCCGGCCGAAATCGCCGGCGCGGCTGACATGGATGCGGGTGATCGCACCGGGCGCGGTGCCCAGGCGCTGCATCACGCCCAACGCGGTGAGCGCGTTGACCGTGGCGGCGGCGAAGCTGAGGTTGCGCTGGTCGAATACCGTCGGCAGGGTGCCAGCCGGGGTGGCTTCCACCAGCCCGACGTCGCGCCCGGCGCGGTCCAGTGCAATGGCCAGGCTGGCACCGACCAGCCCGCCGCCCACGATCACTACGTCATGTCGTTCACTCATGCCGCCATGATAAGCGCTGGGCCGTTCCCGGCGCGTGCGGCGGCCTGCCGCAGCAGGCGCTAGAATGAATGCCTGACCCTTTCCCGTGGCTGCCATGTCCACCACCGCCCAACGCGCCTTCGTCCTGTCCGTGCTCGTACTGCTGATGGCCGCCACCCGGGTCAATCACTTCATGGCGATCCCGGATGCCTCCTGGGCCGTGTTCTTCATCGGCGGGTTCTACCTGCGCAGCTGGACCCGCTGGGCGTTCCCGCTGCTGATGGCGCTGGCCATCGTGATCGACATTCTGGTGATCCGCAGCAGCGGCCAGCAGTACCTGCAGCATTACTGCGTCTCGCCCGGCACCTGGATGCTGCTGCCGGCGTACTTTTCCATGTGGGCCGGCGGCCTGCTGCTGCGCCAGGGATACCACGGCGCCCAGTGGCTCACGCTGGGCAAGGCGGCCCTGCTGCTGGTGGCCGCGGTGGCGGTCTGCCACCTGTTCGCGCAGGGCGGGTTCTACTGGAGCAGCGACATGGTGGCCGAACCGACCGCCGCCGGTTGGCTGAAGAACTACGCCGACTGGTTTGTGCCCTACCTGCGTACCGCCGCGATCTATGTCGGCCTGGCCGCCGCCCTGCAGCTGACCACGGAACAGGTCGGCAAGCTGCTGCAGGCGCGCCACGACGTCCTGCGCTGAGCGATCGGCACGCATGGGCAACCGGCTTTCACGCATCTACACCCGCACCGGCGATGACGGCAGCACCGGGCTCGGCGATGGCAGCCGGGTGCCCAAGGATGCCCAGCGGGTCAACGCCTACGGCACCGTCGACGAGGCCAATTCGGCGCTGGGCGTGCTGCTTGCAGTCGCCCTGCCCGACGAGGTACGGGCGCTGCTGACCACCGTGCAGCACCAGCTGTTCGACCTGGGCGGGGAGCTGTGCATTCCCGGCCACGCGGCCATCCAGGCGGCCGACATCGACGCCCTGGAGCGCCAGCTCGACCAGTACAACGCCGACCTGCCCGCCCTGAAGGAGTTCATCCTGCCCGCCGGCGGCGAGGCGGCCGCACGCTGCCACCTGGCCCGCACCATCGTGCGCCGGGCCGAGCGCGAAACGGTGACCCTGGCGCGGCTGGAGCCGGTGCGCGCCGAAGCCATCGGCTACCTCAACCGCCTTTCCGACCTGTTGTTCGTGCTGGCCCGGGTGCTGGCCCGCGCCGACGGGCACGGCGAAGTGGTGTGGCGCCACGAACGCCGCCACGCCTGAGCCCTCCCGCCGCCCCACCGGAACCCCTGCCCGCATGCTGGTTTTTACCCACCCTGCCTGTCTGCAACACGATCCCGGCCGCGGCCACCCCGAATCCCCGCAGCGCCTGCAGGTGGTGCTCGATGCCCTGCTCGCCGCCTTCCCCGACCAGCTGGACTGGCGCCAGGCGCCGCCGGCCAAGCTCGGCGAGCTGGCCCGCGTGCACGACAGCGAGCTGATCGACCTGGTGCTCAAGGCCCAGACCGAGCCGCTGCGCCAGATCGACATGGACACCCTGACCTCGCCCGGCTCGGCCAGCGCGGCCCTGCATGCCGCCGGCGCCGGCGTGGCCGCCGTGGACGCGGTGATGCTGGGCGATGACCCGGTCGCGTTCTGCGCGGTGCGCCCACCCGGCCACCACGCCACGGCCAGCACGGCGATGGGGTTCTGTCTGCTCAACAACATCGCCGTGGCCGCCGCCTATGCGCGCGACCGCTACGGCCTGGAACGCATCGCCATCGTCGATTTCGACGTGCACCACGGCAACGGCACCCAGGACATCTTCATCGCCGACCCCGGCGTGGCCTACTACAGCACTCATCAGGCCGGCCTGTTTCCCAACTCGGGGCTGCGTCGCGACCGTGGTGCCGGCAACCTGATGAACATCCTGCTGCCCCCGGGCAGCGGCGGGTTCCGCTTCCGCAACACCTGGGCCGATGAAATGCTGCCGGCCATCGACGATTTCCGCCCGCAGCTGCTGCTGATCTCGGCCGGTTTCGATGCGCATCTGCGCGATCCGCAGGCCGACCTGATGCTGGAGACCGACGATTTCGCTTGGATCACCGCCGAGCTGCGCGGGCTGGCCCGGCGTCATGGCGGTGGCCGGGTGGTGTCCATGCTGGAGGGCGGATACGACCTGCAGGCCTTGGCCGAATGCAGCGTGGCCCACGTCGGCCAGCTGCGCTGAGCACCTGCGCGGGTCGAGCCCGCGCATGAACCTGAACCCTTGGCCGGGCAAGGCCTTCATTGCCCCTATGCAAGGGATGGGGCAAGCTACGATCCGTTTTCCCCCGAATCCGACTCCCGCGTGCGCCGAGCCCTCCGCCTGCTGCCTCTCCCCCTGAGCATCGCCATCTGCCTGCCGGCCATGGCCGACGACAAACCGGTGAACTGGGGCCTGTGCCCGGCCACTGACGTGCTGCCCGTGTTCGACGATGCGCCCAAAGCCGACAAGGCCGCGGCCGCCACGCGCGACCAGCAGGACACCGACATCGAGGGCGACCAGCTGTTTGGCACGTCTACGGTGCCGCAGTACCAGGGCAACGTCGCGCTCAAGCGCGGCGACCAGTTCCTGGGCACCGACCACCTGAGCTTCGACACCGAAAGCGGCAACTACATCGCCGAGGGCAACGTCCGCTACCAGGACTCCTCGATCCGGATGGTGGCCAAGCGCGCCGAAGGCAACCAGGAAGCGGACACCCACAAGATCAGCGACATCCAGTACCAGCTGGTGGATCGCCGTGGCAACGGTGGCGCCGAATCGGTGGACCTGCAGGGTGCGGTCGGGCAGATGCACCGCTCCACCTACACCACCTGCGACCCGTCCCAGCCGGTCTGGAAGCTGTCGGCACCGCAGATCGAAGTGGACAACGACGAGGGCTTCGGCACCGCGCGCAACGCCGTGCTGCGGATCGGCAAGGTGCCGGTGCTGTGGGCACCTTACTTCAAGTTCCCGATCGACGACCGTCGCCAGACCGGCCTGCTGTACCCGCAGCTGGGCCTGTCCGGGCGCAACGGCTTCGATTACGCCCAGCCGATCTACTTCAACCTGGCGCCGAACTACGACGACACCCTGACCCCGCGCTACATGAGCAAGCGCGGGTTCATGCTCGACAACGAGTTCCGCTATCTGTACGACGGCGGGCGCGGCACGCTGCTGACCGCCTACCTGCCCAACGACAAGCTGCGCGACAAGGATCGCGGCCGGGTCGAGTTCGAGGGTTATCACAACCTCAACGCCAACTGGCAGGCGCGCGCGAATATCGCCTGGGTCAGCGACGAGCGGTATACCGAAGATTTCTCCAGCAAACTGCTGGGCGTGACCGCATCCAACCTGCAGAGCCAGGTGGGCATCTACGGCACCGGCGAGAACTGGACCGGCGGCCTGATGGCCGATTACTGGCAGCTCACCGACTACACCCTGACCGAAAGCTCGCTGCCGTATGCGCGCCAGCCACGTGCGTTCTTCAACTGGGACAAGCCGGTGTTGCCGTGGCTGGAAACCGGCGTATACGCGGAAGCGGTGCGTTTCACCCACGACGACATCAACGTCAAGTTCGGCCCTGAGCAGGAGTACGAGCGTACCGGCCAGGTGGTGCAGCAGTTCAACGGCTCGCGCTTGGACATCAAACCATACGTGTCGCTGCCGTTCAGCGGCCCGTCCTGGTATGTGACGCCCACACTGGCCTACCGCTACACCGGCTATCAGCTGGACCAGGGCCTGGCCGACCAGGTACGCCGTCAGGCGCTTTCCGACGCGGGCATCGACCCGAATACGGCTACCCCGGACCAGCTGCGCGGCAACACCTCGCCCAGTCGCAGCCTGCCGGTGGCCAGCCTCGACGCGGGCATGTTCTTCGACCGCGAGACCACCATCGGCGGCAAGTCGTTCCTGCACACCCTGGAGCCGCGCCTGTTCTACCTGCGCACGCCGTACCGCGACCAGAGCGAACTGCCGATCTTCGATACCCGCGACTTCACCTTCAGCTGGGGCCAACTGTTCCGCGACTCGCGCTATACCGGCGCCGACCGCCAGAACGATGCCAACCAGCTGACGATGGCGCTGAGCACCCGGTTCATCGACCAGACCACCGGTCGCGAGCGCTTCTCCGGCAGCATCGGCCAGATCCTGTACTTCGATGATTCGCGGGTCACCCTGCCGGGCCAGCAGTCCCAGGTCGAGCAGGGCAAGTCGGCGTGGATCGCCGATGCCAATTACGCCGTCAACGACCGCTGGACGCTGGGCGCCACCTACCAGTGGGATCCCAAGTACAAGCGGGAGGACCTGGCCAGCCTGCGGGCGCGGTATCTGATGTCCAACGATGGCGTCGTCAACCTGACCTACCGCTACCGCATCAACGCGGCAGCGCCGGTCACCGCGACCAAGGAAGAACGCACGCTGCTTGAACAGGTCGACCTGTCGTTCCTGTACCCGATCAGCCCGCGCTGGAGCCTGGTGGGGCGCTACTACTACTCCCTGGAAGACAAGAAGCCGCTGGAGATCATCGGTGGCGTGCAGTGGGACAGCTGCTGCCTGGCGGTTCGCGCCATCGCCCGCCGCTATGTGCGCAACCGCGAGGGCGAGCTGAACAACTCCTTCCAGATCGAGTTCGTGCTCAAGGGCCTGAGCTCCATCGGCCAGAACACGGACCGCACCTTGCGCCGTGCTATTCTCGGGTACTACCGAGACGACCTCTATCTCGTGCCGCCCAGCAACACCGGGGCCGACCGCGACGACTACGATCCGAATCAGATCCCATGACCAAGACCCTTCCCGTTCTACTCGCTTCCCTGCTGGCGGTGACCACCGTCTCAGCACCGCTGCAGGTGCTGGCCCAGCAGAGCCAGCCGCTGGACCGCATTGCCGCCATCGTCGATGAAGACGTGGTGCTGCAGAGCGAACTGGACCGTGCGATCCAGAACATCAAGGCGCAGTACGCCGGTCGTGAGAACCAGCTGCCGCCGGAAGACGTGCTGAGCCGGCAGGTGCTCGAACGCCTGGTGCTGGTCAAGCTGCAGGTGGCGCGCGCCCAGAGCAGCGGGATCAAGATCGGCGACCAGGAACTCAACCAGGCCCTGAACGCGATCGCCCAGCAGAACGGCTCCAACCTGGACGCCCTGCGCCAGCGCCTGGCCCGTGACGGCATCGACTTCAACGATTTCCGCAACTCGGTCCGCGATGAAATCACCGTGCAGCGCCTCCGCCAGAGTTTCGCGCAGAGCCGCATCAGCGTCAGCGAGGGTGAAGTGGATGCCGCGCTGAAGCAGCAGGCCTCGGTGGGCACCCAGTACCATCTGGCGCACATCCTGATCGGCCTGCCGGAAGCCGCCACCGCTGACCAGATCGCCACCGGCCAGAAGAAGGCCGATGGCGTCAAGGCGCTGCTGGACAAGGGCGAACTGGACTTCAACGCCGCTGCCGTCCGCTATTCCGACAGCCCCAACGCGCTGGAAGGCGGCGACCTGGGCTGGCGTTCGCTGGATGAAATCCCCAATGCGTTCGCGCAGATGATGGCGCAGATGAAGGCCGGCGACGTGGTCGGCCCGATCCGCGGCCCGAGCGGCTTCCAGCTGCTCAAGCTGGTGGAAGTGCGCGATGCCAGCGCCGCCGCCAGCGGCCAGACCATCACCGAATACCATGCCCGCCATATCCTGGTGCGCGTCACCGACCAGCAGGACAATGCCGCGGCCAAGGCCAAGATCGAAACGCTGCGCGCGCGGATTGCCGGCGGCGCCGATTTCCAGGCCGTGGCCAAGGAAGCGTCGGAGGACAACAACAGCAAGGGCCAGGGCGGCGATCTGGGCTGGTTCCCGGCCGATGCCTTCGGCCCGGACTTCGGCAAGCAGGTGGCGGGCGTGGAAGACGGCGGCGTGAGCCCGGCCTTCCGCACCGATGCCGGCTGGCACATCGTGCAGCGCGTTGCCACGCGCCAGACCGATGCCACCACCGACAACCAGCGTGCCCAGATCCGCGAGACCATCGGTCGCCGCAAGCTGGAAGAAGAGTACAACCGCTATCTGCAGGAACTGCGTGGCGAAGCCTACGTCAACCTGCGTACCGGCGCGGACGCCACCGGCACTACCACCACCACGCCGCCGCAGTCCTGAGGATACCCCGATGATCCCGCAGCTCGCTCTGGTACCGGGCGAGCCCGCCGGGATCGGTCCGGAACTCTGCATCCGCCTTGCCCAGCAGCCGCGCACCGAGTGCCGGCTGCTGGCCTTCGCCGACCCGGACACCCTGCACGCCGCTGCGGCGGCGCTGTCGCTGCCCCTGCAGCTCCTGCCTGAAGATGCTGTTCCCCGCCAGCCGGGCGATCTGCGCGTGCGCGCGGTGCGCAACGCCGTCCCCTCACGCTTCGGCCACGCCGATCCGGCCAATGCCGGGGCGGTGATCGGCGCGCTGCTGCAGGCCGGCCAGGCCTGCCTGGCCGGTGAACTGGACGGCGTGGTGACCGGCCCGGTGCACAAGGCGGTGATCAACCAGGGCGGCATCTCCTACAGCGGCACCACCGAACTGCTGGCCGACCAGGCCGGCGTGGAGGTGGTGATGATGCTCGCCAACGATATCGTGCGCGTGGCGCTGGCCACCACCCACTTGCCGCTGCGCGCGGTGGCCGATGCCATCACCGCCGAGGGCCTGGCGCGCACCTTGCACACCGTACACGCCGCCATGCAGCGCGACTTCGGCATCGTCGCGCCGCGCATCGCGGTGCTTGGCCTGAACCCGCATGCGGGGGAAGACGGCCACCTGGGGCGTGAAGAGCTGGACCTGATCATTCCCCTGCTGCAGCGCCTGCGCGACCAGGGTTTGGACCTGATCGGGCCGCTGCCGGCCGACACCGCGTTCCTGCCGGCCAAGCTGGCCGGCTTCGATGCCGTGCTGGCGATGTACCACGACCAGGGCCTGCCGGTGCTCAAGTACAGCGGCTTCGAACAGGCCGTCAACATCACCCTGGGCCTGCCCTACCCGCGGGTGGCCGTCGACCACGGCACCGCGCTGGACATGGCCGGCCGGGGCATCGCCGACCCTTCCAGCCTCCTCGCTGCCACCGCGCTGTGTGCCCGGCTGGCGCGGCAACGTAAGATGGTGCCATGACTTCCTCGTATTCCTCCTCGGCCGGCGGGTTCACCGCGCCGCCCAAAAAGCAGCTGGGCCAGCACTTCCTGGCCGATCGCAGCTACATCGACAAGATCGTGCTGGCGGTCAACCCGAAAGACGACGACCGCCTGGTCGAGATCGGCCCGGGCCAGGGTGCCATCACCCTGCCGCTGCTGCGCCGCCATCCGCGCCTGACCGTGATCGAGTTCGATCGCGACCTGATCGCGCCGCTGACCGCCGCCGCTGAACCGCTGGGCGAGCTGACCATCGTGCACCGCGACGTGCTCCAGGTGAACTTCACCGAGCTCGCCGGCGACGGCCAGATCCGGCTGGTGGGCAACCTGCCCTACAACATCTCCTCGCCGATCCTGTTCCACGCCATGGAGCACGCCGGCGTGATCCGCGACATGCACTTCATGCTGCAGAAGGAAGTGGTGGACCGCATGGCCGCCGGCCCGGGCAGCAAGGTCTACGGCCGCTTGAGCGTGATGCTGCAGGCGTGGTGCAAGGTCACCGCGCTGTTCGTGGTGCCGCCGGGCGCCTTCCGGCCGCCGCCGAAGGTGGACTCGGCCGTGGTGCGGCTGGTGCCGCGTGATCCGGACACGGTCGGCATCATTGACCGCAAGCGCTTCGCCGATGTGGTCCGGGCCGCCTTCGGGCAGCGCCGCAAGACCCTGCGCAACGCCTTGAACGGGGTGGTCACGCCCGAACAGTTCGAGGCCGCCGGCGTGCGCAGCGATGCCCGTGCCGAGCAGCTGGACGTGGCGCAGTTCATCGCCCTGGCCAACGTTCCGCAGGTGGCAGGCGACGACGCCCCGCAAGGCTGATCGCCCCGGCCTGCGTTGGACGCAGGCACGCAGAACCGCTTGAAATCCCTGAAGGAGCGCGCCATTCCATGGCGCGCTCACCTCAAACTGCACGACATTCTCTAAACTGCCTGCATGAACGACGCTGCACACTATGCGATCTCGGTCGAGGTCGCTCCGCGCTTCCTCGACGACCAGTCCACGCCGGAGGACGGGCGCTACGCGTTCGCCTATACGATCCGCATCCACAACCATGGCCGCGTGGCCGCCCGCCTGGTGGCACGCCACTGGCGCATCACCGATGCCAACGGCCGCATCGAGCACGTGGATGGCGACGGGGTGATCGGCGAGCAGCCGCGGCTGCGCCCGGGTGAAGACTTCCGTTACACCTCCGGTGTCATGCTGGAAACTGAACACGGCACGATGCAGGGGCATTACGACATGGTGGCCGACGATGGCACCGAGTTCGCCGCCGCCATCGCGCCGTTCGTGTTGACCGTTCCACGCACACTGCACTGATGGAGGCGCGCGCATGAGTGTATGGGCCATCGGCGACCTGCAGGGCTGCTACGACGTCACCCAGCGGTTGCTGGAGAAGATCCGCTTCGACCCGGCAGTGGATACCCTGTGGTTCTGCGGGGACCTGGTCAACCGCGGCGGGCAGTCGCTGGAAACCCTGCGCCTGGTCCATTCGCTGCGCGACAGCAGCGTGGTGGTGCTGGGCAACCATGACCTGAGTCTGCTGGCCGTGGGTGCCCGCACCGAGGAAGAGCAGCGCAAGGTCAACCCGGACCTGCTGCGTATCGTGCAGGCCAACGACCGCGACGTGCTGCTGGACTGGCTGCGCCTGCAGAAGCTGGCGCACGTGGACCGCGAACTGGGCTGGATGATGATCCACGCCGGGCTGGCCCCGAAATGGACCACCCAGCTGGCCGAGAAGCATGCCCGCGAAGTGGAGGTGCAGCTGCACGGCAGCGGCTACCGCAAGCTGTTCCGCAACATGTACGGCGACAAGCCCAGCTGGTCGCCCGGCCTGGCCGGGTACGATCGCTCGCGCGCGATCATCAACCTGTTCACACGCATGCGTTACTGCACGCCGCGTGGCCGCATCGGGATCGAGGACAAGGGCACGCCGGGGACGCAGGAACAGGGCTTGTACCCGTGGTTCGAAGTGCCGGGCCGCGCCGAGCGTGACCTGAAGATCGTGTGCGGGCACTGGTCCGCGCTGGGCCTGACCATCACCCAGGGCGTGCATGCCATCGACACCGGCGCGGTGTGGGGCGGCAAGCTCACCGCGCTGCAGCTGGATACCGAGGAACTGCGCGTGGTGCAGGTGCCGGGGCGCGACGTGCCCCGGCCCGTGTCGCCGCCGCGTCCGCCGGCACGGCGTCCGGCCGGCGATGGCGAGACGCAGGGCAACGGCCGCCCGCCGCGGCAGCCGCAGGGCCAGCGTCGCGAACGCGGTCCGCGTGGTCCATCGTCTCCGCGCCGCAACCCCGAACCGGCCGGCGACACCGGCGGAAGCACCCCGACCCCGGCATGATTGGCACGGGTCGGTGGCTGCGGGTGGGTCTGGCAGGACTGCTGGCCGTGGCCGGTATCGCCTGCCAGCGCAGCCCGACGCCAGCGGCTGGCGACACCGGCGCGCCGGTCGCCACGCCCGCCCCCGCCGCACGGCCACCGACGCTGCCCTCGCCGCCGCTGGTGGCCGCTGCGCGTAGCCAGATCGGGCAGACCGTGCGCTACGACCCGGCCTATGCCGTCCTGGGATATCCCGGTGGCGACGTCCCCATCGACGGCGGCGTGTGCACCGATGTGATCGTGCGCGCCCTGCGCACACAGGGCGTGGATCTGCAGCAACGTATCCACGAGGACATGCGCCGCGCCTTCAGCGCCTACCCGGCGCTGTGGGGGCTGTCGCGGCCGGACCGCAACATCGACCATCGCCGCGTGCCCAACCTGATGCGCTGGTTCGAGCGCCAGGGCTGGCAGCAACCGGCGTCGCGCCAGGCGGCCGACTTTGCCGCCGGGGACATCGTGGCCTGGAAGCTCAAGGGCAGCGGGCTTCTGCACGTAGGTATCGTCTCCGACCGACGACGCAGCGACGGCACCCCACTGATCCTGCACAACATCGCGCGCGGCACGCAGGAAGAAGACCTGCTGTTCGCCCACACCCTCATCGGCCATTACCGGCCGCCAGCCTGAGCGCTGGCCACCGCAAGGACGCGCCCGTGCCCGAACAGGCTTCCATCACCCCCACGGCGTCATTGGCGAGCATGCAGGCCGCGTTCGACGCGCTGCTGGTGCCCACCGGGTTCCAACGCACGCGCAAGATGCTGTGGGTGCAGCGCCATGCGCATACCGCCAGCTTCGTGTTCCTGCAGCGCGAAGGCGCCGGCCGGGCAAGCATCGACACCTCGCTGGCGCCGGGCAGAGCCCGGCTCTACGATGCTGCCTTGCGCGCTGCTGATACCAGCCGGGCAGAGCCCGGCTCTACGATGCTGCCTTGCGCGCTGCTGATGCCAGCCGGGTAGAACCCGGCTCTACGATGCTGCCTTGCGCGCTGCTGATGCCAGCCGGGCAGAGCCCGGCTCTACGATGCTGCCTTGCGGGCTGCTGATACAAGCCGGGTAGAACCCGGCTCTACGGGCGTCGTATGTAATCCACGAAGTCGAACGCGGCCGAATGCCGTGCGTCGGCCGGGTGGTGCTCGCGTGCCACTTCCACCCACAGCGCCGGGTCTACCGGCGGGAAGTGGGTGTCGGCGGCCACCGTGGTGTCCACCCAGGTCAGGTGCAGGTCGGTGGCCTGGGCCAGCGTCAGGCGATACACCTCGCCTCCGCCGATCACGCACAGCTCATCGGCACCGCTGGCCGCGGCGAAGGCCAGCGCGTCGTCTACCGAGGCCACCGCCTGCATGCCCTCGAACGGCACCTGGCCGCTGCGGGTGAGCACCAGGTTGGGGCGGCCCGGCAGCGCGCGACCGAGCGACTGCGCGGTCTTGCGCCCCATCAGGATCGGCTTGCCCAAAGTCAACGCCTTGAAGCGCTTGAGGTCATCGGGCAGCTGCCACGGCAGCTGGTTGTCGTGGCCGATGCCGTGGCTGCGGTCCAGCGCGGCGATCAGCGACAGCCGGATCGCCGTCATACCGCGACCGGCGCCTTGATCGCCGGGTGGGGATCGTAGCCGTCGATGCGGATGTCATCGAACTGGAAGCCGAACAGGTCGGTGACCGCCGGGTTCAACCACAGCTGCGGCAGCGCGCGGGGCGTGCGCGACAGCTGCTCGCGCGCCTGGTCGACGTGGTTGGAATACAGGTGCGCGTCGCCCAGGGTATGCACGAAGTCGCCCACGCCCAGCCCGGTGGCCTGCGCCACCATATGGGTGAGCAGCGCGTAGCTGGCGATGTTGAACGGCACGCCCAGGAAGATGTCGCCGCTGCGCTGGTACAACTGGCAGCTGAGCTTGCCGTCCACCACGTAGAACTGGAACAGGTTGTGGCAGGGCATCAACGCCATCTGCGACAGCTCGCCCACGTTCCAGGCGCTGACCACCAGCCGCCGCGAATCGGGATTGCGTTTGATCTCCTCCACCAGCCACTGCATCTGGTCGATGCTGCCGCCATCGGCGGTGGCCCAGCTGCGCCACTGCTTGCCGTAGATCGGGCCGAGGTCGCCGTTGGCATCGGCCCACTCGTCCCAGATGCGCACCTGGTTGTCGGTGAGGTAGCCGATGTTGGTGTCGCCCTTCAGGAACCACAGCAGCTCATGGATGATCGACCGCAGGTGCAGCTTCTTGGTGGTGACCAGCGGAAAGCCGTCGCCCAGGTTGAAGCGCATCTGCCAGCCGAACACGCTGCGCGTGCCGGTGCCGGTGCGGTCCGACTTTTCGGTGCCGTTCTCCAGCACGTGCTGCAGCAGGTCCAGGTAGGGCTTCATGCCTTGGCCCCCGCGGTCTGCACCGGCAGCTGCGGCTGCAGCACCGGGGCGCGGCGCGACAGGGCCAGCAGCACCAGGCCGAAGGCGATCAGCGGCACGCACAGGATCTGGCCCTTGGTCAGCCAGCCGAAGGCGACGTACACGCCATTGTCGGGCATGCGTACGAACTCCACGGCGAAGCGGAAGATGCCGTACAACAGCGCGAACAGGCCGGCGATCACGTAGCGATGGCGCGGCGTGGCCGACACCGCCCACAGCACCAGGAACATCACCAGGCCTTCCAGCAGCGCTTCATACAGCTGCGAGGGATGGCGGGCGTAGGGGTTGAGCGCGCCGGTGGCGAACTGCTCCTTCAACGTGGCCAGGTCCAGCCCGTTCAACGGCGCCGGCAGGCCACTGGGAAACACCACGCCCCAGGTGCCGCCGGTGTACTTGCCCCACAGTTCGGCACCGATGAAGTTGCCGACGCGGCCGAAGCCCAGGCCCAACGGAACCAGCGGGGCCACGAAATCCAGGGTGTCGAACAGGTGCAGGCGGTGCTTGCGCGACCACCACCACGCGGCGAACAGCACGCCCAGCAGGCCGCCGTGGAAGCTCATGCCGCCATCCCATACCTTGAACAGCAGCAGCGGGTTGTGCAGGAAATCGCCCAGCGCATAGAACAGCATGTAGCCTACGCGCCCGCCCACCACCACGCCGAGCATGGCGTAGAACAGCAGGTCGGAAAATCCATCGGCATTCACCCCCGGGAGGCGCCCGGCGGCGATCCGCTTGCGCCCCAGCCACCAGGCGGCGGTGAAGCCGAGCAGGTACATGATGCCGTACCAATGCACTTTGACCGGCCCAAGCGAGATGGCGATGGGGTCGATGTCGTGGAAATAGATCATGAAGGACGCCTTGCAGGGATGCAGATATTCTAGCGCCGCCCGGGAGCGGCCTCGCGGCGGCGCCGATCGCGCGACTGCCGGGCTTCAGCCCAGAATCTGCGGCGTGTTCGGCAGGCCGTCATCCTGTGACCCCGGAACCGGCGGATAGTGCCCGGCCAGCAGGTCCGATACTTCCCCGATGGCCAGCAGTACCGCGTCCTGCAACGCACCGTCGCGCAGGCGCTGCTGCATGTGGGCGCAGATGGCCGCCCATTGCGCCTCGCCCACCTTGCCGCGCAGGCCGCGGTCGGCGACCAGCTCGATGGCGTGGTCGGCCAGCAGCAGGTACACCAGCACGCCGTTGTTGTGTTCGGTATCCCAGGTGCGCAGCTGCGCGAAGGCATGCTCGGCGCGCTGGCGGGGGCTGACCCGCTGCCACAGCGCCAGCAGTGGCAGGTCCGCCTCCACCGCGAACATCACCTGACCACCGTGCCGGCGCTCGCCGGCGGTGATCGCGTCGGTGATCGCCTGCAGGCGTCCGGGCGGGAACGCGCGCCGCACCGAGGGGGAAAACATGTGCCGAAGCCAGCGCATCACCAGCCTCCCGAGGCGCCACCGCCCCCTGAACGTCCACCGCCGCCGCCCCAGCCGCCTCCACCGCCGCCGAAGCCACCGCCCCCACCGAATCCGCCTCCGCCCCAGCCGCCACCGCCGCCCCAGCCACCGCCGCGCGCGAACGCACCGGCCCGGCCGGACGACAGGCCGACGATCAGACCGATCAGCCCGGCCAGGCCGCTGGCCAGCCACAACGAGGTGAACAGGAAGGCGACCACCGCCGCGCCGCCGCCGCCCAGCAGCGCCCGCACCGGGCGCGGCAGCCAGCCGAGGATGGCGCGCAGGACGCTGCCAACGAAGAAGCCGATCACCAGCGCGAAGGTCCAGCCGCCGCCGTCAGGATTGGGGCTGGCGCGGTGGGTACTGACCGGCGCCGGCAGGTCCTCGCCGTCGATCAGTTTGATCAGCGCGGCGCTGGCATCGGCCAGGCCGCCGGCGTAGTCGTTGGCGCGGAAGCGCGGGGCCAGGTATTCCTGGATGACGCGGTTGGCGATGGCGTCGGGGATCGCCCCTTCCAGTCCGTAACCGGGTTCGATGCGGACGCGGCGGTCATCCTTGGCCACCACCAGCAGCACGCCGTCGTCCACGCCCTTGCGGCCGATCTGCCACTGCTCGAACACCCGCTGGGTGTACTGCTCGATCGATTCGGGCGCGGTGCTGGGCACCATCAGGATCTGCAGTTGGCTGCCTTTGCGCTGCTGCAGGGCCAACGCCTGCGACTGCAGCGCCTGGACCTGGGCGGCATCCAGGGTGCCGGTGGTATCGACCACCGGCGAGGACAGCGGCGGGATCACCACGTCGGCCTGGGCAAGCGCCGGCCCGGCCAGGCAGAGCCCCGCCAGTACCAGGCCGCGCAGCAGGCGAAGGAGGTTCATCGGGTTACTGCGCCGGGGCCTGCTGCGGCTGCGGCTGCGGCTGCGGCGCGGGGGCCGGGGCCTGCGAACCGAACTTGACCGCCGGCGGCTGCGAGATCTGCGCTTCGTTGTCCACGGTGAAGTTCGGCTTGACCTGGTAGCCGAAGATCTTGGCGGTGATCAGCTGCGGGAACTGGCGCAGGAAGGTGTTGTAGTCCTGCACCATCTGGATGTAGCGGCCACGCGCCACCGTGATCCGGTTCTCGGTGCCTTCCAGCTGCGCCTGCAGGTCGCGGAAGCCCTGGTCGGACTTGAGGTTCGGATAGTTTTCGGTGACCACCAGCAGCCGCGACAGCGCGCCGCTCAGTTCGCCCTGGGCCTGCTGGAACTGCTTGAGCGACTCGGCATCGTCGGCGTTGACGTTGATCTGGCCCACCCGCGAACGCGCGTTGGTCACGTCGGTCAGCACCTGGCGTTCCTGGTTGGCATAGCCTTCCACGGTCTGCACCAGATTGGGAATCAGGTCGGCACGGCGCTTGTACTGGTTGAGCACCTCGGCCCAACCGGCCTTGACCTGCTCATCCTTCTGCTGGATGGCGTTGTAGCCGCAACCGGACAACAGGGCGGCCAGCATGGCCAGCAACAACAGGCGGGAGAACGATCGCATGGCCGGCTCCGGATTTCGATGGACGGGACCCGGAGCATGCCACGTTTGCGGTCAACCGGATGTGGGGGCCGGCGGCTTTGCCGGGCGCCCCACCTGCCGACCTGTAGTCGGCCCCCTGTTACCAGTTACCGGCGCCCGGCACGTTGTGTGCCACGGCGCGGCGGCGCATCAGCAGGTTCAGCCACTCCACCAGCACCGAGAAGCCCATCGCCGCGTAGATGTAGGGCTTGGGCACGTGCACGCCCAGACCGTCCAGGATCAGCACCGCACCGATCAGCAGGATGAAGGCCAGGGCCAGCATCTTCACGGTCGGGTTGGCATCGATGAAGCGGCCCAGCGGGTTGGCCGCCAGCAGCATGACCGCCACCGACAGCAGGATCGCGGCCACCATCACCGGCACGTGGTCGGCGATGCCGACGGCGGTGATCACCGAGTCCAGCGAGAACACGATGTCGATCACCGCGATCTGCGCGATGACCATGCCGAACACGGCCGAGGCCTTGGTGGTGGTGGGGTCTTCGTCTTCGCCGCCGGTGATCAGCTCGCGGATTTCCATGCCGCCCTTGATGATCAGGAACAGGCCGCCGAGGATCAGCACCAGGTCGCGGATGGAGATGCCAATACCGGCTACGGTGAACAGGTTGGCTTCCATGTGTGCCAGGTAGGCCAGCGACACCAGCAGCGCAATGCGGGTGATGCAGGCCACCGCGATGCCCAGCTTGCGCGCGAACGGGCGGCGCGCTTCGGGCAGCTTGCTCACGGCGATGGAGATGAAGACCAGGTTGTCGATGCCGAGCACGATTTCCAGCGCGCTCAGCGTGAACAGGGTCAACCATACGTTGGGGTCGGACAGCAGCTCAAGAAACATGGACATGGATCCTTACAAGGGGGGATGCGCCGTGGGGGCAGCTCAGAAAAAGCGGGGCAGCAGGACCAGGCCCCAGCACAGCAGTACGTTCATCATCAGCACGAACACGGCCGCCGAGCCCATGTCCTTGGCGCGTCCGGCCAGTTCGTGGAATTCGGCGCCGTAGCGCTCGATCACCGCTTCGATGGCCGAGTTGGCCAGTTCCATGGACAACACCAGCAGCATCGAGCCGATCATCAGCGCACGCTCCACCGGGGTCTGGCCCAGCCACAGCGCCAGCGGCGCCAGCACCACCAGCAGGTAGACCTCCAGGCGGAACGAGGACTCGTGCAGCCAGGCCGCCCGCAGGCCCTGCCAGGACCACACCGCCGCCTTGAAGATGCGCCGGGGGCCGCGCGGCATGTGCCCGATTTCGTCAGCCACGGGGGCACGCTCCATCACGCAGGGCGGGCCGGGACGCGGGGAACAGCACGCAGCAAGGGGTCATGGGCAGGGCTGAATGGGCAGGCAATCCGTCATTTTGCCACAAGCCTGTCGCACCTTCCTCGGAGGCGGCCGGGGTCAGGCCGTGCTAGTGACCGGCCCGGCGTCGGCAACGCGTGGCGCACAGCCCCCGCCACGGCGGGTAAAGCGGCGCCGGCCCCCAGCTTCTATGATGGGGTTTCAACCGAACCGGGCGCTCGATGGGGCGCCATGCCGAGGAGTCTGCCGATGCGTCACCGCTGCACCCGCCCCCTGTTGCTCGCCCTGGCGCTTGGCGCCGCCCTGCCCGCGTTCGCCCTGTCCCCGGCCAAGCCGCCGCAGGTGCCGGCGCAGGTCTCCAACGTGGCCTGGGCCCAGGACATGGCCGATTTCGCCAAGGCCGACGCCACCACCCCGCCGCCGCGCGGGGGCATCGAGTTCATCGGCAGCAGTTCGATCCGGATGTGGGACACCCTGGCCGCCGATTTCCCGGGCCAGCCGGTATTCAACCGCGGTTTCGGTGGCTCGGAAGTGCGCGACAGTACGTGGTACGCCGGACAGGTGGTGGTGCCGTACGCGCCGTGCAAGGTGTTCTTCTACGCCGGCGACAACGACCTCAACAGCGGCCGCAGCGCGGTGCAGGTGCGCGACGATGTGCTGGCCTTCGTGCAGCGGGTGCACCGTGATCTGCCGAAGACGACGGTGGAGTACATCTCGATCAAGCCGAGCCCGTCGCGCGCGAACCTGCTGCCGGCGATCATCGAGGCCAACGCGATGATCAAGGCGGCGCTGGCCAAGCTGCCGAACACGGGCTACACGGACATCTACACGCCGATGCTGGGCAGCGATGGGCAGCCGCGCGCGGCGCTGTTCCGCGAGGACATGCTGCACATGACGCCGGACGGGTATGCGATCTGGCGGGCGGCGTTGGCGCCGAAGGTGTCGTGCGAGTGAAGCAACGGCTGAATCCGGTTCGCTGAGGGCTGGCCGGGGTGGGTGAGATGGCGGGACACGC
This sequence comes from Stenotrophomonas sp. 364, assembly GCF_009832905.1. Classification (NCBI taxonomy): domain Bacteria; kingdom Pseudomonadati; phylum Pseudomonadota; class Gammaproteobacteria; order Lysobacterales; family Lysobacteraceae; genus Stenotrophomonas; species Stenotrophomonas sp. 364. The sequence goes on along the minus strand of NZ_CP047135.1, from coordinate 458,802 downwards.
CGTAAATCCATCCATGGAGGCTCGTGAGCGCCATCCATGGCGCCCAACGGTCCCGCCATCTCACCCACCCCGACCCGCGACAGTAGGTCGGCGCGTTGGAGAAAAGAGGAAGAGCGTGCCGACCAACGGTCGGCACCTACCACGGCGGGTGTGCGTTGTCGGAAACGATCCGCGAAACGCGTTTGTGGGGAGCCATCCGGAAACACACCCGTCGTTGGTTCGCTGCCTGGACCGGTAGAGCGGACCGTTGGTCCGCTGGCCGCGCGCGGCGCGGCAATGATCAACACGCGAAAAAGATGCCACCGGAACAACACCGGTAAAGCCGAGCCATGCTCGGTTGCTCCTGCCCTCCCCATGCGCACCGACCCACTGTCGAGGGTCGGCGAGGGTGGGTTTGCAGGACCCTGAGCCGCATGGATGCGGCGACGGAGCTTACAGGGATGTACTTGCAGCGTGTCCTGCAAACCCACCCTCGCCGACCCAACAGCTGGAATCACAAACGCAATGCTGTTGCTGTTGCTGTTGCCGCAAACGTAAAAGGTCGCACCCCAAACACCTACCGGTACAACACCGCCGCCTGCGTACCCTGCCCCGGCTGGCTGTCCAGCGTCACCTTCCACCCGAACCGGTCGCACAACCGGCGCACGATCGACAGCCCCAGCCCCGTGCCTTGCGGCCGCGTCGGCTCGGCCCGGTAGAACGGCTCGAACGCCCGCCCCAACGCCTCGGCCGACATCCCGATCCCGGTATCGCGCACCACCACCCGATCGTCCAGCACATCCACATCGATGCGCCCCTCGTCGGTGTAACTGCAGGCGTTGCGCAACAGATTGCTCACCACCACCTGCAGCACCCGCGGCGGCGCGTGCAACTGCACCGGGCCGGCACTGTGCAGGAAAATCTCCACCGGTCGTCCCACCATCAGCTCGCGCGCGTTGTCCACCTCGTAGCGCACGATCTCGTTGACGTCGAACAGTTCCACCTGCGGCTCCACGTCCGCCTCGCGGGCCAGGATCAGGAAGGCGTCGATCACCGCCTCCATGTCGCGGCCCGCGCGCTGGATGCGGTTGAGCCCGCGGCGCAGGCGCGGCGTCAGCTCCTGGTCGCCCAGCGCGATATCACTGGCCACCCGGATCACCGTCAACGGCGTGCGCAGCTCATGGCTGGCATCCCGGGTGAAGTTGCGCTCGCGTGCCACGTGCGCGGTGACCCGCGTGGCCAGCGAATGCAGGGCCGCGGCCAGCTGGCGCGTTTCGCCCTGCATGTCCGCCGGCAACTTGTCCGGCGCCAGATCCGCCGCTTCCGGGTGGCCCGGATCCCAGCGCGACACGCGCCGCGCCAGCCAGTTCACCGGCGACACCAGCCGCTTGGAGGCCCGGTAGGTCACCCACGACGCGCCGTACACCGCCAGCAACGTCAGCAGCACCGGCACGATCCCGAACCAGAAGGCCAGCATCTCCGCACGCGAGCGCAGGAACACCAGGTACAGCCGCCCTTCCGGGCGCACGTCCACCAGCACCAGCTGATCGTCGGCCTTCAGTTCGTGGAACCCCGGCGGCAGCGCGCGGAGGTTGGCCGGCAGGCTCAAGGGCGAACGCCCGGTCTCCAGCAGGTAGCCGCGGATGTTCTGCGTGTTCGGCGGCGGCTGCATCGGCGAGGCGTCGTAGAGCTGCCAATAGTAGGCCGCCTCTTCCTTCAGCGCGCTGCTGACCAGGCTGTGCTTGATCACCAGCGATACCAGCCACGCACCCAGCAGGATGCCCAGGCTGGCCAGCACGGCTTGGAGAATGAAGACGATGCGTATCTTGCGCGGCAGACCGTGCGGCATTACGGGGTCCAGGGCGGTTCGACGCGATTATAGGGAAGCGCGTCGTGATTCCGTCGTGCAAGAAACGACAGCGACCCGCAAACGCGCGGGTCGTTGTCTCGATAGGGGGCCGGTCACGGCCCCTGCGGTCATGCGCCAGCCACTGCGATGGGCATCAGCTCATCGGCTGGGCGATGTCGGCGATGCGGTAACCGGCGCTCTGCACGGTATGCAGCAACGGACGGTCGAACGGCTTGTCGATGATCTTGCGCAGGTTGTACAGATGGCTGCGCAGGGTGTCCGAGTCCGGCAGGCCATTGCCCCAGATCTCGCGCTCGATTTCCTGGCGGGTCACCACACGCGGCGATTCGCGCATGAGGATCGTCAACAGGCGCAGGCCGATCGGCGACAGCTGCAGCTCGGTGCCGGCACGGGTGGCCCGCATGCTCACCGGGTCCAGCACCAGGTCGGCCACCTTGAGCACTTCCGAGCCCACCTGGCGACGTTCGCGACGGATCAGGGCACGCAGGCGCGCTTCCAGTTCCTGGATCGCGAACGGCTTGGTCAGGTAATCGTCGGCGCCGAAGCCCAACCCGGTCAGCTTGTCGTCCAGCGTGTCGCGCGCGGTCAGCATCAGCACCGGGGTCGACTTGCGGGCGTCGTTGCGCAGCCGGCGGCAGACTTCAATACCGTCCAGGCGCGGCAGCATCAGGTCCAGCACCACCACGTCATAACTGTTCTCCGCTGCAAGGCGATAGCCGTCCAGCCCGTCCTGGGCATAGTCGACTTCGAACCCGCGGCCTTCCAGATACTCACCGATCATCTCGGAAATATTGCGGTTGTCCTCGACCACCAGCACCAGGCCGGAGGTCTCCTTTGTCTGACGCATGGGATTCCCTCTTTCTTCAGCTTTGTGAAACATGCCGCATCGGCGGTGGAGGTGGCGTGAAGCCGCTCACGCCAGGGAATGACGCCTTGTCACAGCAGGGGTTTGAGGTGCGGCCAGACGTTGTCCAGCACCCGGGGCTGGGCCTTCGCGGTGGGGTGCAGGCCGTCGGCCTGCATCAACCCGGGCTGCAGCGCCACCCCGTCCAGCAGGAACGGCAGCAGCGGCACCTTGTACTGGCTGGCCAGCCCGGCGTACACGTCCTTGAGCCGCTGGCGGTAGGCCGGGCCGTAGTTGGGCGGCACGTCGATGCCCAGCAGCAGCACCTTCGCGCCGGCGGTCTGGCTGGCTACGATCATCTTTTCCAGGTTGCCGCGCAGCTGTACCGGGGTCAGCCCGCGCAGCGCGTCATTGCCACCGAGCTCGATCACCACCACCGCCGGGCGGTGCTTGGTCAGCAGGCCCGGCAGACGGGTGAGCGCGCCGGCGGTGGTCTCGCCGCTGATGCTGGCGTTGATGATCGCCGGGGCCGGCTTCACCTGTTGTTTGACCCGCTGCTGAAGCAGGTTCACCCAGCCGGATTCGGCCGGGATATTGTGGGCAGCACTGAGGCTGTCACCGACCACCAGCACCGCGTTGGCGGGGGCGGCACCTTTGGCACACGCCAGCAACGGCGCCAGCAGCAATGCTGCCAGCATCCAGACCATCAGGGCCGTGCGGCCCTTCCACATCGCTCGGTACATTGGAGAATCCTCATCGACAGCCTGTCCCCCCGCAGCGCGTCCGTCGCCATCGCCGCCCACGACGTGGGCAAATCCGCGCGTGGCCCGGAGGGTGAAGTCCACATACTGGACAACATTGGCATGACCGTCCATGAAGGCGAGAGCATCGCCATCGTCGGCGCTTCAGGTTCCGGCAAGACCACCCTGCTCGGCCTGCTGGCTGGGCTGGACCTGCCCAGCCGCGGGCGGGTCACGCTGGCCGGGTCGGACCTCAATGCCCTGGACGAGGAAGACCGCGCGCAGTTGCGCGCCCGCGAAGTGGGCTTTGTGTTCCAGAGCTTCCACCTGCTGCCGGCGCTGACCGCCGAAGAAAACATCGCACTGCCGCTGGAGCTGGCCGGGCGCGAAGATCCTGCGCGGGTGCGCGAGGTCCTGGCGCAGGTGGGCCTGACCCATCGCGCCCGCCACTATCCGCGCCAGCTGTCCGGCGGCGAGCAGCAGCGCGTGGCGCTGGCCCGGGCATTCGTGGCCAGGCCGCGCATCCTTTTTGCCGATGAGCCCACCGGCAGCCTGGACCAGGCCACCGGCCAGCAGATCAGCGACCTGCTGTTCGCCCTCAATGCCACCAGCGACACCACCCTGGTGCTGGTCACCCATGACCTGCGCCTGGCCCAGCGCTGCCAGCGCATCTACCGGCTCGATGGCGGGCGCCTGGTGGACAACGCGGCCGGCGTATCCGCATGAACGTGGTCAAACATGCCGCGCGCGCCCTGCGCCGCGAATTCCTTGCCGGAGACCTGCTCACCGTCTTCGCTGCGCTGGTGCTCGGCGTGGCGGTGATGACCGCAGTGGGTACGCTGGTCAACCGGGTCACGCTCGCGCTGACCGGCAGCGCGGCGGAAATGCTGGGCGGCGACCTGGGCCTGAACGCCCGCGACGACATCCCCCAGGCCTTCGCCGATGCCGCGCGCGAACGCGGGTTGGCCAGCACCCGCATGGTCAGCTTCCCCACCGTGCTGTTCCATGGCGAGGCCAGCCAGATGGCCAACATCAAGGCGGTCAGCGAAGGCTATCCGCTGCGCGGGCAGCTGCTGGTCAGCCGCGGCCTGCAGGGCAGCACGTCCGAACCGGCCGGCGCGCCGCCCGCCGGGCAGGCCTACGCCGATCCGCGGTTGATGCAGGCGCTGGGCCTGAAGGTGGGCGACGCGCTGGAGTTCGGCGCGGGCAGCCTCACCGTCACCCGCGTGCTGCAGGCCGAACCGGATACCTCCGGCGAGCTGATGCAGCTCTCCCCGCCGTTGCTGGTCAACCGCGCCGACGTCGACGCGGCCGGCCTGCTCGGCCCCGGCAGCCGCGCCTCGTACCGGATGATGTTCGCCGGCGCGCCGGAGGCGATTGCCGATTTCCGCGCGTGGCTGGCACCACAGGCCAAGGGCTACCGCATCGTCGGCATCGCCGACACCCAGCGCGGCGTGCGCGGGGCGTTCGACCTGGCCGGCCGCTTCCTGTCACTGGCCGCGCTGCTGGCGGTGCTGCTGGCCGGCGTGGCTACCGCGCTGGCGGCCAACCGCTTTGCACTGCGCCGGATCGACCAGGTGGCCATCCTGCGCTGCCTGGGCGCCCGCCAGCGCGACATCCTCAGCGCCATGGCGCTGCAGCTGGTGATGCTGGCGGTGCCGGCATGCCTGGTCGGGATCGGCCTGGGCATGGCCGCGCAGGCCGGGCTGGTGCAGGCGCTGGGCGGGTTGATCCCCAACCGCTTGCCGCTGCCGCAGGCCACCCCGGCGCTGAGTGGCGCGGGCATCGGCCTGGTGCTGCTGCTCGGCTTCGGCCTGCCACCGCTGCTGCGGCTGCGCCGGGTGCCGCCGATGCGCGTGCTCAACCGCAGCTTTGCCGCCCTGCCGCCGAGCTCGCTGCTGGTCTACCTGGCCGCGCTGGCCGCCACGGTGGCGCTGACCGTACAGGCCACCGGCGATGTGAAACTGGCGGCCTGGGTACTCGGCGGCCTGGCGGCACTGGCGGCCCTGGCCGGCGCGCTGGGCGCGTTTCTGCTGTGGTTGGTGCGTGGCCTGCAGCCGCGCCTGCGCGGTCGCTGGAAGCTGGGCCTGGCTGCCCTCACCCGCCGCCGGGGTCTGGCGGTGCTGCAGCTGGTGGGGCTGTCACTGTCGCTGTGCGCGCTGTTGCTGCTGTCGGTGATCGGGCCGGGGCTGCTGGCGCAGTGGCGCGACCGCCTGCCGGTGGACACGCCCAACTACTTCCTGATGAACATCCAGCCCGAGCAGCGCGGCGCCGTGCTGAGCACCCTGCAGGGGCTGGGCGTGGCCGCGCCGGGGATCGAACCGTTCAGTACCGGGCGCCTGCTGGCGGTCAACGACCGGCCGCCGCAGCGGCAGGAACGGCAGGACAACAGCAACGACGACGACGATGCCAACCGCCCGGTCAACTTCTCCTGGCGGCATGATTTCCCGCCGGCCAACACGCTGTTGAGTGGTCGCTATTGGGCCGTGGGCAGCACGGCGGCGGAGGCCTCCATCGAACAGGGCTGGGCCGAGCGCTACGGGATGAAGCTGGGCGACACGGTGACCCTGCAGATGGGCGAGCAGCAACGCAGCTTCACCGTGACCAGCATCCGCAAGGCCGACTGGGATTCGTTCCGGGTCAACTTCTTCCTGCTGCTCAACGAAGGCGCAGTGGGCGATGCGCCCTACAACCTGATCACCGCCTTCCACCTGCCGCGTGCGCAGGCCACGCAGCTGGCCGCGCTGACCCGCGACTACCCGAACATCTCGCTGCTGGACATCGACGGCATCCTGCAACGGGTGCGCGAGGTGGTGGACCGGGTGACCCAGGCGGTGCAGCTGGTGATGGGCTTCAGCCTGCTGGCCGGGCTGCTGGTGCTGCTGGCCGCGCTGCAGGCCACGGCCGGCGAGCGCCGTTACGACAGCGCGGTGTTGCGCACGCTGGGGGCCACGCGCACGCAGCTGCGTGGGGCGGTGCTGGTGGAGTTCGGCGCGCTGGGGCTGTTGTCGGCACTGCTGGCAGTGGGTGCGGCCGCGCTGCTGGGCAGCGTGGTGGCGCGCCAGGTGTTCGAACTGACCCTGAGCCCGCCGTGGGGACCGCTGCTGGCCGGCGGTGCGATCGGGGTGGCCCTGAGCATGCTGGCCGGCTGGTGGGGCACGCGGCGGATCCTGCACACCCCGCCCGCGCTGGCGCTGCGCGAGGTGTGAGGCCGGCGCGGCGCTCAGGCCGCGTCGCGACCGTCCGTGGGTCGGTTGACGTTGAGGCGCCGTCACGCATGGCGTGGCTCTACCGGGGTTGGCCGACAGCACTCCAGAAAAAAAAGCGCCCATCGGGCGCTTCTTTTTTGGTTCTTCTCCCATCTGAGGGAAGCGTCTTGGTGCAATGGCCATCGCGGAGTGAGCACAACGGGACGCGGGTCGCCGAGTGTGCAGGCGCCGCGGCTGGCGTCTCCGATCGGACCGGTCGCGAGCGTGAGGGCCCCCATGCCCTTGGAGGCGAAATAAAGGAGGAGGTGGCGGCCGCAGGCCGACGCCGGAGGACAGTCGCCGGAAAGGGCATGGGGGCTCAGCGGGCGGCCTCGGCCGGTGCCTTTTCCACCCATTGCTTGAACACCGCGTCGATCTGCGCGTCCTTCACTTTCTTGCCGTCCTGCAGGTCCTGGGCCTGGGTGAACAGCGGGATGATCATCGCCATGCCGTCCAGCTTCGTCTTCAGGTGTACGCCCGGGGCCTGCCCCAGGAACCCGTCCCAGCGCTGGCGCACCTTGGCCCAGAACCCGGCGGTGGCGGTCCAGTAGTCGTAGGCCGGTTTGAAGTCGACCTCGGTGGTTTTGGTGTAGTCGTTGAAGCCGAACTCGCGCGCGATCTCCTGCTGGCTGCCGTCGGCGTTGCGCAGGATCTTGGTGTTGAACTGCTCGTGCGTCCATCCGCTCGGCGTCAGCGTGTGCCGGTTGACCACCGCCAGCGCGTTGTAGTCGCTGCGCCGGGTGTATTCACGACGCGGCAGCGGGCGCCAGCTCAGGTCGCTGGTCCACGTCGCCACCCCGTTGTCGTAGGCCCAGGTGCCCGTGCCGCAGTAGCGCGGCGCATCGCTCACTTCGTACACGCACTGGGTCCAGGCACCGGCATTGACCGCGGCCGGAATGGTGCGCACTTGCCAGGTCTGGTCCGCACTGAACTCGAACCGGTGCGGTGCTTCGTACACCCAATCCTGCCGCCAGTGCTTGGTCACATGGCCGCTCTTGGGATCCACCAGCAGGTGCTGCAGGACCACCCGCGTCGGGCTGTCCTCCACCACGATTACCACCTCGTTGCCGCCGCTGCGCACGGCCGGCGCGCGCTCGTAACCCGGCTTCAGCAGCACCGTCTCGTCGAAGGCGAAGTCGACCACGTATTCACCCTTCATCGCCACGATGCTGTCGTGGTCGCGCTGCAGGTTCGAGGGCTGGGCGTGGACCATACCGCTGCCGGCAAGCAGCAGGCACGCACTGGCTATCTGGTGTTTCATCCAAGGAGTTCCTTCAAGGTTGGCTTGCATCGCATCGTGTTGGTTACAGCCGCACCAGCGGCGGCGCACTGCGGTCAAGGGGGGCCAGCGCCTGGCGCGCCGCCGTGGCGCAGCAGCAGTCGTCGACCCACAGTTCACCGTCGGCGCCTTCCACCCGTGCAATCCGTCGCGCTGCTGTCGCCCCCAGGGCCGACAACGAGGCCAGGCTGGCCGACAGCCCCTGGCCGTCGTTGGCATGCAGGCGCAGCGCGCACATCCGCCACGGTTCACCGCCCAGGCGCGTGGCCAGCCGGCGCCACAGGCGCTCGGCCACGCCGCCATCGTTGACCGGCTCCGGGCGTGCCGGGAAGGCCGTCACCAGCCGGTCCCAGGCCAGGAAGTCGCTGTCGGGCAGCAGGTACAGGCGCCAGCAGCAGCGTCCGCGTGCGTCGGCAAAACACAGGCTTTCGCGGATGCCCTCGCTGTCCATGCCCTGGCAGGCATGGGCCGACACCGCATGTTTCCAGCCGCCCAGCTCGCTGCTGTCGGGCCGGTACAGGCACAGCACGGTGCCCAACGCCACCAGCTGCGCGGGCGATGGCAACGGTGCCGTACTGCGGGCACCGGCGAAGGAACGTACGGCAGACAGGGCTCGGCTCATGGCGGCTACCAGCTCACGGCTAGGCTGGCCGACACGGTGCGGCCAGGGTTGGTGAAACGATCAGCCACGCTGCTGGTGGAGACCAGCGACGAGGTGATCCCGGAATAGTCGATGTAGCGGCGGTCGCCGAGGTTGAACACCCCGACGTTGATCTTCGCGCCTGGCGCGAAGTCCCAGTGCGCCATCAGGTCCAGCACGCCGTAGCCGGCCGGGGCGAAGGGCGTGGTGTTGGCCGCGGCCGCCGGCGGCAGGCGGTCCTTGCGCCGGGCGAAGGTGCCCACCAGTTCCACGCCCCAGCGGTCGCGGTCGAAGGCCAGGCCGACGGTGCCGCGCAGCGGATCGATGGTCGACAACGGCACGTCTTCGGTCTTGTTCTGGCCGTGTGCCCACGCCACCGAACCGTTCAACGACCATCCCTCCAGCGCGCTGCTGAGCTTGCCGAACTCGACCCCGGCCTTCAGCTCGGCGCCGTAGATGTCCGCATCGGCCACGTTGCGCGACTGGAACACCTGCAGGCCCTGGTTGTTGAACCCGACAAAGCCCTGCGACTCGATGAAGTCCTTGTAGCGGTTGTAGTAGCCGCTGACGCTGGCATACGTGGCCGCGCCGATGAAGCGCACGCCCAGTTCCAGGCCATCGCTGGTTTCCGGCTTGAGGTCCGGGTTGGGAATGGCCGTGTAGCCGAACTGCACGTTGGTGAAGCCCAAGTTGACGTCATTGAACGGCGGCGAGCGGAAGCCATGCGCGTACCCGGCAAACAGCGACCATTGCTCGGCGAAGCGCCAGACCAGGCCCAGCTTCGGCGACACGCTGGTCTTGGTGAGGTCGGACACGGCCACGCCCGGGTTGTCGGTGGCGAAGATGCCATCGGTTTCCGGGCGCAGTTCGTAATGGTCCACGCGCACGCCGGGCACCAGCGACAGGCGGCCGTCGGCGAAGCGCATTTCATCCTGCACGTACAGACCCAGCTCGGTGGTCTTGCTGATCGGGAAGTCGCGCACCGGGAAGGTGTCGGGCAGGATCGTGGTGTTGACCTGGCCCCTGGCGTTGACCTGGAACCCGTCGCGCTTCTGATGGGTGTCCGTCCAGGTACCTTCCAGGCCGTAGGTGAGCGCGTGGTCGACCGACCCGGTCTGCAGGGCCTTGTGGAACACCGCCTGCAGGCCATACACGCGCTGGTCGAAGTTGAACTCGCGCTCGCGCCGGCTGGCATTGTCACCGCTGCCGCGGTTTTCATAGGTGCGCTGGGTGGTTTCGCTGTCCTGCCGGTACACCTGCCAGGACAGGTCATCGGCAAAGCCCTGGCCCACGTCGTCCATCTCGTGGCCGAACGACACGCGGGCGCGGGTCTGGTGGTCGCGGGCCTTCATCGCGGTGGTGGTCGCGGCGGCGACCACAGGCGCGGGCGGCGCCACCGACGACAGCACGTTGGTATCCACGCTGTCTTCGTTGCCTTCCACGGTCAGCTTGAAGCGCTGGTCTTGGCTGGGCGCAAACACCAGCTTGCCCAGCACGCTGCGACCGTCGCGGTCCTGCGGATTGGCCGCAGTGCGGGTGCTGTCGTTGCTGCGCCGGTCGCCCATGCTCCGGGTTTCCTGGCCCTGGCGGTGGTTGACGTTGACCATGCCGCTCCAGCGGTCGCCGCCGAAGGCGGTGGTGACGCTGCCCAGCAGACCGTCCCACTGCCCGTCGTACCCGAACTTCAGGCCGACGTAGCTGTTCCTGCCGTCCTTGAGATAGTCGGTCGGGTCCTTGGTGACGAAGGCGACCACGCCGCCAAGCGCGTCCGAGCCGTACAGCGCGCTGGCGGGCCCGCGCACGATTTCCACGCGCTTGAGCGTTTCCAGGTCGGTGAAGTTGCGGTTGGCGTCGGAGAAGCTGCCGATCGCGAAGGCCTTGGGCATGGCGATGCCGTCGGTCTGGATCAGCACGCGGTTGCCGTCCAGGCCCCGGATGCGGATGCCGCCCAGGCCGAACCGCGCCGGGCTGCTGGTCACCGACAGGCCCGGCTCGTAGCGCACCAGGTCCTTGAGGTCACGCACCAGGTGGTTGTCCAGCTGCTCGCGGTCGATCACATCGACGGTGGCAGGCACGTCGCTCAGCGCGCGTGCGGTGCGCGTGGCGGTGACCTGCACGGGATCGAACTGGTGCGCGTCGGGGGCGGCATCAGCCGCCGCATGGGCGGCCATCGGCAAGGCCAGCCACAAGGCGGCGCTCAGGGCAGTCGGACGGTTCTTCATGGGAGGCTGATGATGGGCGGGACGCGGAAGGAGACCCCCGACCGACGCCAGCGACCCAAGCCGCTGACGAAGAATCGAGGGGGAGAGAGCGGTAGTGCACGACCGGCCCGCCGGGTCCGGGGGAGGGGCGGACCCGATGGGTCGTGCGTGGACGGGTAGCGGTGCAGCCGGGCTGCCTGGCGGTAAACAGCCGACCAACGGTCGGCTCTACCCGGCTCTATTTGGTCAGGATCAGCTTGTCGTTGCTGGTATGGCGCAGGCGGTAGAAGCGGTCGCCGTGCTGGATCAGGATTTCGCGGCGACCCTTGAGCAGGGCTTCGCTGTCGATCACTTCTTCGGGCGGGACCACGCGCACCGGACGGTCGCGGAGGGTCAGCGTTTCGGGGCGCAGCAGTACAGCAGCTTGAGTGTTCATTCGTCTGGACTCGTGCGAGGGACTAGTCAAATGATAATGATTCTCAGTTGACAATCAACAACCATTCTCACTTTGATTGATGGCATTGATGATTGATTTTCTATTTACGATTGACGCAATCAATCGACTGGCGTAAATCAGCCGCCCGGTAGAGCCGAGTGTTGCTCGGCTGGGCCACCGGGATGTCCGGGTTTATCGCGTTGATCGGCGTCGATCAGCCGGGCAGAGCCCGGCTCTACGGGGGCTGGTTTCAGCCGGGTAGAGCCCGGCTCTACGCTTGCTGCGCCGGGATGCGCATCAGGCGAAGATCGCCTCCACCTGCTGCCAGGTGGCCTCATCCACCTGCGCCAGCAGGTCCAGCGCGCCCAGGTTCTCTTCCAGCTGGCTGACCCGGCTCGCGCCGAGGATCACGCTGGACACGTTCGGGTTGCGCAGGCACCAGGCGATGGCCAGCTGCGCCGGGGACAGGCCAAGACCGGCGGCCAGCGCGGTGTAGCGGCGGACCTTGTCGAGCCGGTTGCCGGCCGGGTCCAGCACCATGTCCTTGAGCCAGCCCAGTTGTTCCTGGCCCAGCCGCGACTGCGTGTCCACGCCATCGTTGTACTTGCCGGTCAGCAGGCCCGAGGCCAGTGGCGACCAGATCGTGGTGCCCAGGCCCGGGTCGGCGTACAGCGGGGCGTACTCCTGTTCCACCCGCTCGCGGTGCAGCAGGTTGTACTGCGGCTGCTCCATCGACGGCAGGTGCAGGTGCTGCGCGCGCGCCACGGCCACGGCCTCCTGCAGCTGGGCCGCCGACCACTCCGAGGTGCCCCAGTACAGCACCTTGCCCTGGCGGATCAGGGTGTCCATGGCCAGCACGGTCTCGGCAATGGGGGTGTCCGGGTCCGGGCGGTGGCAGTAATACAGGTCCAGGTAGTCCACCCGCAGCCGCTTGAGCGCGGCATGGCAGGCGTCGGTCACGTGCTTGCGCGACAGCCCGTGCTGGGTCGGGCGCGGGTCGTCCACGGCGCCGAAGAACACCTTGCTGGACACGCAGAAGCCATCGCGCGGCAGGCGCAGGTCGGCGATCACATCGCCCATCACCTGCTCGGCGCGCCCGCGCGCATAGCCCTCGGCATTGTCGAAGAAGGTGACCCCGTGATCCCAGGCGCTGGCGACCAGGTTGCGGGCCTCGTCGCGGCCGATCTGGTCGCCAAAGGTGACCCAGGCCCCGAAGGACAGGGCCGACACCTTCAGGCCGGTGGATCCAAGACGTCGGTATTGCATGGGATTGTCCTCTGCTGCAGGCCCGCAACCGGGCCGGAACGGTGCCGGCCAGTGTAGCCGCCCGCCGCCCGCAACCCCTTGCCGATGCTTGCCCGATCACGGCCGATCGACCCGCGGACGCCGCTTTTCCTTGCCCCGCCCCTGCCGCCGCTATAGGCTTCCCGTTTTTCGCGGCACCCCCAAAGGGAAGTCTCATGGTCGAAGGTTTGGGCAGGATCGGCTTCGGCCTGTTCGGGTTGGCGGTGCTGATCGGCATCACCTGGCTGTTTTCCAACAACAAGCGTGCGGTGGACTGGAAGCTGGTCGCCACCGGCATCACCCTGCAGATCGCCTTTGCGGCGCTGGTGATTCTGGTGCCGGGCGGTCGGGACGTGTTCGATGCGCTGGGCCAAGGGTTCGTGAAGGTGCTGAGCTTCGTCAACGAAGGCTCCAGCTTCATCTTCGGCTCCCTGATGGACACCTCCAACTACGGGTTCATCTTCGCCTTCCAGGTGCTGCCGACCATCATCTTCTTCTCGGCGCTGATGGGGGTGATGTACCACCTCAACATCATGCAGGCGATCGTGCGGGTGATGGCGTGGTCGATCACCAAGGTGATGCGCGTGTCCGGTGCGGAAACCACCAGCGTCTGCGCCAGCGTGTTCATTGGCCAGACCGAAGCCCCGCTGACGGTGCGCCCGTACATCGCCAGGATGACCCAGTCCGAGTTGCTGACCATGATGATCGGCGGCATGGCCCACATCGCCGGCGGCGTGCTGGCCGCCTACGTGGGCATGCTGGGCGGCGGTGATCCGGTGCAGCAGGCCTTCTATGCCAAGCACCTGCTGGCAGCAAGCATCATGGCGGCCCCGGCAACGCTGGTGGTGGCCAAGCTCCTGATTCCGGAAACCGGTACCCCGCTGACCCGCGGCACGGTCAAGATGGAAGTGGAGAAGACCTCCAGCAACATCATCGATGCGGCCGCGGCCGGCGCGGGCGATGGCCTGAAGCTGGCGCTGAACATCGGCGCCATGCTGCTGGCCTTCATCGCCCTGATCGCCCTGCTCAACGCGCCGCTGACCTGGTTTGGCGAATATACCGGCCTGGCGGCCGCGATCGGCAAGCCGACCGACCTGTCGACCATCTTCGGCTACCTGCTGGCCCCGATTGCCTGGGTAATCGGTACGCCGTGGGTGGATGCCACCACGGTCGGGTCGCTGATCGGCCAGAAGGTGGTGATCAACGAGTTCGTCGCCTACACCGAGTTGTCCAAGATCGTGAACGGCCAGGTGCCGGGCATGAGCCTGTCCGACGAAGGTCGCCTGATCGCGACTTACGCGCTGTGCGGTTTTGCCAACTTCAGCTCGATCGCCATCCAGATCGGTGGTATTGGTGGGCTGGCCCCGGAACGCCGCCACGACCTGGCCAAGTTCGGCCTGCGTGCGGTGCTGGGCGGCACCATCGCCACCTTCATGACGGCGACCATTGCCGGCGTGCTGACGCATTTCAGTTGATATCCGTTCTTTGAGAAACAGTCTTTATGAGTAGCAAAGTCGTCGTCGTCGGTTCCTTCAACGTGGATCATGTCTGGCGTTGCGAGTCGCTCCCGGCCCCGGGCGCAACCATCGCCGGGCGCTACAGCACCGGTCCCGGCGGCAAGGGCTTCAATCAGGCCGTGGCCGCGTGCCGTGCTGGCGCCGCCACCACCTTCCTGTGCGCGCTGGGCGACGATGCCGGCGGTGCGATGGCACGCGGCCTGGCCGCCCAGGACGGGTTCGCGCTGACCGCCGAGGCCAGCACCGAGCCCACCGGCACCGGTGGCATCTATGTGGACGCCCGCGGCCGCAACACCATCGTGATCGGCCCGGGCGCCAATGCCGCGCTGAGCGTGGGCTTCGTGCAGGCCCAGCGCGATCTGCTGGGCGACGCGAAGGTGGTACTGGCCCAGCTGGAATCGCCGGTGGAAACCATTGAAGCGGCGCTGGCGCTGGCCCGTGAGGCCGGTGTCACCACCGTGCTCAACGCGGCCCCGGCCGACGCACCGTCCAGCATCGGCCTGCTCAAGCTGGCCGACGTGCTAACCCCCAACGAGACCGAGTTCGCCGCCCTGCTCGGCCGCCATGTGGGCGAGCGTGTGGATGCCAACGACGTGGCCGCGCTCGACGGTGCCAGCCTGCATGCGCTGTGCCGCAAGCTCACCGGCACCGGCACCGTGGTGGTGACGCTGGGCTCGGTGGGCGTGTTCGTGTCCCACGCCGAAGACAATCCGCGCGGCGATACCCAGCCGTACTATCGGGTGGGCGCCGAGCAGGTGCAGGTACTGGACACCACCGGTGCCGGCGATGCGTTCAACGGCGCCCTGTGTGCCTCGATCGCGCAGGACCCGGACGCGGCCTTCATCCGCCACGTGCGGTTTGCCAACCAGTTCGCCGGCCGCTCCACCGAGAAGGAAGGCGCCGCCGTGGCGATGCCGCACTTCACCCCGGGTGATGCCGAAACCAAGTAAGCGTCACCGTTGACGTGTACCAAGGCCAGCGTTCGCGCTGGCCTTTTTTTTAAGCCTGCGTTGACCCTTTGCAGGCGCGGTTGTTGGTGGGTCGGTCGCTGGGCCCCGTAGCCGCCGGTAGGCTCCTGGGCAAAATAAAGGAGGAGGCCGCCCTGCGGCCGGGGGACATTTGCACCAGGGGCCTACCGGCGGCTACGGGGCCCTCACGCTCGCGACCGGCCCGATCGGAGACGCCCGCCGAACCAAACGGCGCCTGCACCGGCCATACGCGAGAGGCGACAGGTACTCATCGTGGAGCGGTGAATGCACGATGCCTACCGCAAAACTGGGGCCCGCGTGATCCACAGCGCCAGCGCCCCAAGCACCAGTCCGGCAAGCACGTCCAGCAGATCGTGCTGCCAGGTGGTCACGGTCGAGACCAGGATCAGGCCACAGGCGCCGTGCCACAGCCAACGCAGGGGCGCCGCGTCGGCCTGCAACCAGCGCCGCCACGCCTGCCACACCAGTAGCAGCACCGCGGCATGCAGCGACGGCGCCATGTTGAACGGCGCCTCGAAGGCCCGCAGCTGTGCGAACAACAGCCCGCTCGCGCCATCCGGCTGCGGCATGGCACGCACGTTGCCGGTCGGCCAGCACACGAAGGCGAGCATGCAGGCCGCCTGCACCAGGGCGATGGCCAGCGCATGGCGGCGCAGGGCCGAACGGGTCGGGAAAATGAAGAACGTCAGCGGGTACAGCAGATTCAGCGCCAGGTAGGGCCAGATCGTCCACGCCCAGAACGGGATCGCATCATCCCAAGGCCCGTGCAGGCTGTAGGTATGCGCCTGGCTGGCGGCCCAGTGGTTGGTCCAGCTGTAGCCATGGATGAACATTGCGCCGAGCAGCAGCATCCACAGCATCGCCTCGCGCCAGGGCGGCTGGGGAACCGAAGTGGTGGCAACGGGCGGTAGGGACATGCGCGCACCGTAGCAGAACGTGGAACGCCTGTTTGCCGCTATTCTTGTGCTTTGGCCAATACAGGGACTGTACGCAGTGGCAGCAGCAGGCAGTCAGGAACAGGCAGGCGCGCACGTCGACGCACCGCGCTGGACGCGCAATCCGGCCTGGGCCCTGTTTTCGCAGACCCATGCGCAGCGCCGGCTGCTGCTGGTCTCCGGTGGCGCCGATGAGGTGTACGTGGTGGATGAGGCCGATACGCCAAGCGTCGTCGAACGCATCCTCGCGCACTGGGAGAACGACACCTTGGCGTCCGTGCAGGACGACGCCGAGTGCGGCCCGGCGACCCGCCAGTTGATGCGCCTGGGCGTGCTGGTGCCGTTGCATGCCGCGCGCAAGGCAAGGCGCTATGCGCTCGATTGGCTCGGTACGCCCCTGCCCGGCTTGGCCGAGGCCTTCGACCAGCATGCCAGCGCGGATCTGCAGCGCGTCGATGCCCACGCCGAGGCCGACCTGCGGGTGCTGGTCCGGCATGGCCTCGGCTGGGAACAGGCCTTGGACCGCTACCGCGCGCAGATGCCGGCACAACCGCATCTGCTGGTGGACATCAGCTATCACCACACACTGGCGCTTGGGCCCTATGTAGTGCCCGGCCAGACCGCCTGCGTGTATTGCCTGGGCAACCGGGTGCTGCGCCGCTGGGGCGAAGCGGTCGTGCCGACGATGCCGGCGGTCGCAGCGCAGCCGGCGCGCATCGCGGCGCTGGTCGCGCCATTGCTGGATCAGCCAGCCCTCTTGCTGGGCTATCTCGAACGCAGTGTCTGGCTCGACCTGCATCGCCTGCACGGCGAGCGCGACCGGGTGCTGCGACTGCCGTGGTGCCCCGCCTGCCAGGGCGGTGCGACCTGGCCGGCCGAACCCCTGTCGTTACCGTGGCGCACCGGGCGACCGGTATGATCGTACGCACGTGTCGGGCGTTTCCTCATTCGTCAACGGAGTGACCGTATGTACCGTCTGCCCAACCAGTTCGATGCAAGCGCGTCGCGCCAGGACCTTGCCGCCGCCGGTGGCGGTTCGACATCGACCACATGCAGTTCCTGCATCGTCACCCTGATCGGCGCCTCGGCGCTGTCGGCGGTGGTACTCGGCTCGCTGGGACCCATCGCAACGACCGGCCGCGACACCCCGGCCAGCGATGATACCGGCGCCAGCAATACCGGCCTTCCGGACCAGCCGACGCTCTGGCCGGATGCGCCGCCGCCGGAACCGGTCGTCGCCCCGGACGCTGGCCACGCCATGCCGCCTGCCCCGGTTCCGATGAGCCGAACCAAACGCAAGCTGCTGGGTGCGTTCGCGGTGCCGTTGGCCGTGATCGCCGGCGGCGTCATGGGCGCTGCCAACGTGATATTCGGCCTGTTTGTCGCCGTTGCGGTGATCGTTGGCATCTACGCCACCGTCTACGAGCGGTCAGGGCGTTCGCTCGGCAGCGGCATCGGCGTCGGCATCGGCCTGCTGCTGGGCACGTTCGTCGCTGCCGCCGCGGAGATGATGCTCTGGCTGGGTGTGCTGAAGTGAACCGCGCCGCGTGATGGCGGCCGCGCCCCTCCCGCCCACGCTGTCCTCGCACCTGCTGCACGGCGCGGCCCGTGCGCGCTGCGGGGTGGTACGTCCGGCGCAGCCGATCGACGCCCATGCCTGCGATGCCACCGGCCCGCTGTTCGGGGGACGCCGGGTGCACAACGCCGCCACCCCGGCCGACCCGGCCAATCCCTGGCAGAGCGTGTCCGGCGCCGTCGGCCTGGATGCCGCTGCCGCCGCCGATGGAGCCGTTGCCGAGGCGCTGGAGCGGCTGGCCGCGGCACAGGTCACGCTGGCGGTACGCCGCCGGGATACGTTGACGCCGTCGCAACGCCTGGACGAGTCGGCGTTCGCCTTGTTTTCGGCAGGTCAGCGCGCAACCCCGGGCTTCCCGTGGCCGATGCCCGAGCACGACGAGGATCTGTTCGCGGCCGTGTATTCCCTGGACGACAACCAGGTGACGTGGGTCCCGCAGGAGCTGGTCGGGCTAGGCCCTCGGCACGGGCAGGCACGGCTGCCGTCGACCTCCAGCGGGCTGGCCGCCTGGCGGGATGGCCGCGATGGCCAGTGGCTGGCGCTGCTGCGTGCTGCCCAGGAGCTGCTGGAACGCGACGCACTGGCGGTGACGTGGATCAATGGCGTGGCGGGCCGCCGCATCGCCCTGCCGGCGTCCTGGCACGCGCATGCCAGCAAGCACGGGGGCCAGCTGCAGGCCTTCGACCTGACCCAGCATTGGAACCCGCACCCGGTGATCGCCGTGGCCGGTGGCATGCCGTTTGAAGGCCGCCCCCGCCATGTCCTGGGCATCGCCTGCCGCGCCGACCCGGCCGAAGCGCTGCACAAAGCGCTGCTGGAGTGGCAGCAGGCGCTGACCTTCGCCGCCCATCTGTGTCGACATGACAGCGCGCGGCTGCCGCGCGAGCCTGCCGCGCTGCGCAGCTTCGACGAACATGCCGCGTTCTATACCCTGCGTCCGGACCTGTGGGCGAGCGTGCCCCTGCTGAAGCGCACGCATGACAGCCCGTTGCAGGTGTCGCCGACGGTGGCTGCGTTGCGCCCGCCGGCGCTGCGCGCCGGTGACGAGCTGGATCTGCTGCGGCGACGTCTCGGCCAGGCCGGGATCGCGTTGTACTACCGCGAGTTGACCACCACTGACGTAGCCGCAGCCGGCGTGCGGGTGATGCGGGTGCTGTCGCCGCAGCTCAGCGGCCTGCATGCCGACGAGCGTGCACCGTTCCTGGGGGGGCGTTGCCGCGACGTGGCGTGGCGCTATCCCGGCGTGCCGCACGGCGGCGAAGCGCCCAACCCCTTCCCGCATCCCTTGGGCTGAAGCAGGCCACCCCATGCCCTCACCACCGTCTCCCTGGCACGATGCCCCCGCCTTCCACCTGTTCTGGCACAACGGCGAACTCAACCCCGCACGTGCGGAGATGATGCGCGCGCGCATCGCCGACGATGCCGCGCGCATCGCCCCGCCGCCCCGACCGGTGCATGCCGCCGCCGGCATCGCCCTGCCCGACCCGGTGCAGCCCGGCGATGCGCTGGCGCAACGCCACAGTGGCCGCCGCTTCGGTGTGGCCCGCTGGGGCGCGCAGGAGCTGGGCCGCGTGCTCGCCCCGCTGCGGGCCCGACCCGGCGACAGTGACACCCGGCGCCTGCCGTCCGGTGGGGCCAAGTATCCGATCCAGGCCTATGCCGCGCTGTACGGCGCCGACGATACGATTGCCGCAGAGCCGGGCATCCATTGGTACGACCCGATCGGGCATGCGCTGGTGCCTGTGGGGCCCTGCCCCGCATGGCCGGCGCTGTCCGGGCTGCTCGGCGTGGATTGGCCCGAACGCCCGGCGGCCGTGCTGTTCCTGATCGCCGAGCCGGCCGGCACGCTGGCCAAGTACGGCGAGCGCGGTGGCCGCTTCGTATTGATCGAGGCCGGGGTCTGGCTGGGCGCACTCGGGCAGCAAGTGGCCGGGATGAACGCCGCCGGCTGCGCGATCGGCTCCTTCGACGATGCCGCCGTACTGGCCCTGCTCGGGCTCGACCCGCAGCGGCATCTGGCCGTGTTGGCCTACGCGTGTGGTCCGGCGCCCTGACCACCGCCGGCGCCGCACCAGCCAACTGACCAGCATCAGCCGCCATTGGGGGCGACGGAAGCAATCGTCAAGCATGTGCTCATGACCGGAGCGCATCAGGCCCTTCCCGATCGGCCTGAACAGGCAGCCCCCGCGCGCGGCCGGCACGGCCGGGGCGTTCTACAATGCGCGCATGCAGATTGGCCCCTACAACATCCAGCCCAACGTGGTGCTGGCACCGATGGCCGGTGTCACCGACAAACCCTTCCGCCTGCTGTGCAAACGGCTGGGCGCGGGCTTGGCCGCCTCGGAGATGACCATCTCCGATCCGCGCTTCTGGACCACCCGCAAGTCGCTCCATCGCATGGACCATGCCGGCGAGCCGGATCCGATCAGCGTGCAGATCGCCGGCACGGAGCCGCAGCAGCTGGCCGAGGCCGCGCGCTACAACGTGGACCACGGCGCGCAGATCATCGACATCAACATGGGCTGCCCGGCCAAGAAGGTCTGCAACGCGTGGGCCGGTTCGGCGCTGATGCGCGACGAGGATCTGGTGGCACGCATCCTTACTGCCGTGGTGCAGGCGGTGGACGTGCCGGTGACGCTGAAGATCCGCACGGGCTGGGACTGCGACCACCGCAACGGCCCACGCATCGCCCATATCGCCGAGGACAGCGGCATTGCCGCGCTGGCAGTGCATGGCCGCACCCGCGACCAGCACTACACCGGCCAGGCCGAGTACGAGACCATCGCCGCGATCAAGGCCGCGCTGCGCATTCCGGTGCTGGCCAATGGCGATATCGATTCGCCGCAGAAGGCGGCCCACGTGCTGGCCGTGACCGGCGTGGACGCGGTGATGATCGGCCGGGCCGCGCAGGGTCGGCCCTGGATCTTCCGTGAAGTGGCGCATTACCTGGCCACCGGTGAACTGCTCGCCCCGCCCTCGCTGGACGAGGTGCGCGACATACTGCTGGGCCACCTGCACGCGCTGCACGACTTCTACGGCGAAGCGCAGGGTGTGCGCATCGCGCGCAAGCACTTGGGCTGGTACGCCAAGGACCGGCCGGAGAACGCCGCCTTCCGCGCGGTGGTCAACCGCGCCGACGACGCCGCCAGCCAGATCGCGCTGACCACCGACTATTTCAATGCGCTTGCCGCCGGCCTGCCGCATGCCGAGGCCAGCGCCGAGGCGCGCTGCGCCATTGCCCCCTGATCCGCCGAGCCACGCTCGACGCTATGTGACCCCGCTCCCATGACCCCGCCGATCACCGCCCCCACCTACCTGCACGGTTTCTCCGATACCGAGCAGCACCGCCTGGTCACCCAGGCCCGTCTGTTCGAATCGAGCATCTTCAGCGGCATCGACTACAGCAATGCCCAGCGCCTGCTGGAAGTAGGCAGCGGCGTCGGCGCGCAGACCGAGATCCTGCTGCGCCGTTTTCCCGACCTGCACGTCACCGGGGTGGACCTGAGCCAGGCGCAGCTGGACACCGCGCGCGCCAACCTGGAAAAGACGCCCTGGTGCAGCGAGCGCTACACCCTGCAGCAGGCCGATGCCGGCGACCTGCCGTTCGGCGCGCGCCAGTTCGATTCGGCGTTCCTGTGCTGGGTGCTTGAACACGTGCCGTCACCGGCGCGCGTGCTCAGCGAGGTGCGCCGCGTGCTCGCCCCGGGCTCGCCGGTGTACATCACCGAAGTGATGAACGCCTCGTTCCTGCTCGACCCGTACTCGCCGCACATCTGGCGCTACTGGATGGCCTTCAATGATTTCCAGTACGACCACGGCGGCGACCCGTTCGTGGGCGCCAAGCTCGGCAACCTGCTGCTGGCCGGTGGCTTCCGCGACGTGCACACCGAGATCAAGACCATCCACCTGGACAACCGCGAGCCGGCCCGGCGCAAGACCATGATCGCGTTCTGGGAACAGCTGCTGCTGTCGGCGGCCGACCCGCTGCTGGAGGCCGGGCTGGTCGATCGCGACACCGTGGACGGCATGCGCCGGGAATTCAGCCTGGTCCAGAACGACCCCAACGCCGTGTTCTTTTTCTCGTTCGTGCAGGCACGCGCCACCGTTTACTGACCCACCGCTACGTGACTCCCTTCTGCTATCTGTTTGAGCCAACCGGTTAGAATCAGCCTCAGGTTGGTGCCCAGGAAGGCGCGCGCCAGATCCTCACCGTGCTGCTACTGCAGTCGCGGTGCACCGAGTTCTGCGCCCGAAGGGAAGCCACATGAAAAAACGCGCGTTGGCCGGACATGTCCGGCTGCCACAGCCCGCCCATGACACCGGCCTGTTGAGCGGGCTCGATCCGCGCCAGGCGCGTGTCTGCATGGCGGTCATCGCGGCGCTGTGCGTGCTCTATGTGGTCTTTGCCCTGACGCCCTCGTCCTACGCGATGGCCAGCGAGTACCTGGGGCTGGCACCGATCGAGCCGCTGCTGGGCAGGGCGCGCGGCATCCGCATGGACGAATGGATGGTCTACACGCCTTACGTGCAGATCGCCGTGGCCAACGACTTCGGTCCGACCAACGCGTTTTCGCCGTACCACGAGACCCTGCGCTCGTTCCAGGCGTTGCCGCTGCTGGACTGGGGACTGCCGTTCAAACCCTACCACTGGGCATTCTTCGTGCTGCCACCGGCCAACGCCTATTCCTTCTTCTTCATGTTCATGTCGATGGCCTTCCTGTGCGGCTGGGCCCTGTTCCTGCGCCAGCTGCGGCTGCCGCCCCTGGCCGCGGTGCTGATCGCGCTCACGCTGTATTTCTCGCCCTATGTGCAGGTCTGGTGGACCAGCAATGCCGGCGCCTTCGCGCTGGCACCGTGGGCGGCCGTGGCCTGGCTGCGCATCGACAACCGCTGGCCGCGTATCCTGGCCAGCGCCTACGCGCTGGTGGTGTGGCTGCTGGCCATCGCCTACCCGCCCTTCATCATTTCTGCCCTGCTGACCATGGCCGTACTGGTGCTGGCGTTCCGCCGCGATGCACTGACCCTGCCACGCCTGTTCGATGCCGCGCTGGCCGGTGCACTGGCCCTTGCGGTGTTCGTCGGCTACTTCCACGACGCGATCGAGGTGATCCGCAACACCGTCTACCCCGGGCACCGCGAAAGCGCGGGCGGTGGCGTCAGCTGGATCACGCTGATGGCCCACTTCTTCCCCAACCTGATGACCCGCGGCTTCTATCCGCTGCCGGCCTTCAACTATTCCAACGCGTGCGAAATCGCCGTGCTCGGCAGCCTGTTGCCGCTGTTCACCGCGGTGCTGGCCGACTGGACCAAGGTGATGCACTGGGTCCGCGCCAACCGCCTGTCGCTGGCGGTGCTGGTAGGTGGCACGCTGCTCATCGCCTGCTGGGTCTTCCTGCCGGTGCCGCTGGCCGTGGGCAAGCTGACCGGCCTGTCCATGGTGCCGCCCAGCCGCGCCGTGCTGGCGTTCGGCCTGCTCTTGAACATCGGCTGCGCGGTTGTGCTGGTGCAGGGCGGCACGCGCCTGAGCCGCGGCCGCCTGCTGCTGCTGGCCGCACTGCTGGTGGTCGGCAGCCTGGCCAAGCTTGCGTTCGGGGAAGGCAGCTTCAGCCGGCTGCACACCACCGCCGATGCCTGGCCGCTGCTGTGTGTGGGCGTGCTGGCCCTGGCCGCCCGGCGGCCGCGGCTGGCCGCGCACCCGGCGGCGCTGGTGCTGGCGGTCGCCATGCTGTGCAACGTGCTGATCAACGGCCTGTTCAACCCGGTGCAGTCGGCACAGCCGATCTTCGCCATGGACCGCGATGCGGTGCTCGAGTCCATGCAGGCACGCGGGGGGCAGCTGGCACCGGACGGTTCGCTGGTCGTGGAAGGGCGTTACGGGGCCATGTTCTCCGGCATCGGCATCCCGGCGGTCAACCACACCCTGTACTTCCCGCAGCTGGCCTACTTCCGCCAGCGCTTCCCGTCGATGTCCGAAGAGGCGTTCAACACCACGTTCAACCGCTACCACCATGTGATGGTCAGTGATGTGGTCGAGCCACGGTCGATGTACGCCGATCTGGTGGAAGTGCCCGCCGCGGCAATGCTGGCCGAACCCTGCAGCCGGAAGGTGCCGGCCGACTGCGCGCCGGCGCCATTGCCCGTCGGGGATGCGCCGTGAAGATCGCTGTCGTCATCCCCTGCTACAAGGTCACCCGCCATGTCATGGACGTGCTGGCGGCAATCGACGACGCCGTGGCCGCCATCTACTGCGTGGACGATGCGTGCCCCGATGGCAGTGGCGCGTTGATCCAAGCCAGCAGCACCGACCCGCGCGTCACCGTGCTGTTCCATCCGCACAACCGCGGTGTCGGCGGCGCGATCAAGACCGGCTACCGGGCCGCCATCGCCGACGGAATGGACATTTTGGTCAAGGTCGACGGCGACGGTCAGATGGATCCGGCGCTGCTGATGGACTTCGTGGCACCCATTGCCGACGGCACCGCCGACTACACCAAGGGCAACCGTTTCTGGAACCTCAGCCATATCCGGCGCATGCCCCTGCTGCGGCGGGTGGGCAACCTGATGCTGTCGTTCATGACCAAGGCCTCGTCCGGCTACTGGCAGGTGTTCGACCCCACCAACGGCTATACCGCCATCCATGCCCGCGTCGCCAGCCATCTGCGCCTGGATGCGGTCAGCGATCGCTACTTCTTCGAAACCGACATGCTGTTCCGGCTCAACACCATCCGCGCCGTCGTCCAGGACGTCGCCATGGACGCGCGCTACGCCGATGAGACCAGCAACCTGCGCGTCAGCCGCATCCTCGGGGAATTTGCCTTCAAGCATGTGCGCAATACGCTCAAGCGCATCGGCTACAACTACTTCCTGCGTGACCTGTCCATCGCGTCACTGGAGCTGATTGCCGGCCTGGGCCTGCTCGCGTTCGGCAGCCTCTTCGGCCTGTACCACTGGATCGCCTCGGCATCCGCCGATGTCACCACCCCGGTAGGCACCATCATGATCGTCATGGTGGCCCTGATTTCCGGGCTGCAGTTCCTGTTGGCCTTCACCGGTTTCGACATTGCCAATGTACCGCGCCAGGTTCTGCACCGCTCCATCCAGGTCAACCGGGCAGCGCCGCCGTTGGCCCGACCGCGCTAACGCCGGGCCGCAGCCGGATCAGCGCACGGCCCTGGCCGCTGCGCTGTCTGCTGCGGCCGCCTGGTCATGCGGCGTCTGCCAGATCCGCGCCCACATCTGCGCGAACCGCTGCTTCACCCTCGCCCTGCCCTGTTCGCCTTCGTAGGCCGGGCGCAACTGCTCGGGCGTGATGGCGCTCCACTGCCCACCCTGGACACGCGCCACCGCGAAGGTAAAGGTGTAATCCGGCTCCAGGCCCATGCGCAGGTCACTCAACTGCAGCTGGCCATCCACCACCTGGGCGCGCATGAAGCCGCGGTTGAACCACTGCAGCCGCCGCACCGCCGGAATGCCCGCCGCCTCGGCCTGGCGCAGCGCCTGCACGTTGGAGGGATAGCCCTGGAAATGCATCGGGCCCTCGTCGGCCACCAGCGAGCGCTCGCCGATCACGTAGCCGCTCGGGGTCATCGCCACCACCTGCCAGAGCAGCGTGTTGAACGGGGTGGCCACCGAGAAGCGGGGTGCGTCGCCCAGTCCCATCGCCGCCAGCGCGCGGTCGGCCTGCCGCTCGACGTTGTGCTTGGCCAGCAGCGACCAGCCCAGGTAGCCGCAGCTGAGCACCAGCCCGGCCACCAGCGCCTTCTGCGCCACCGGGCGGGCACGGGCGAACCAGGCCACCACGCAGCCGATCAGCAGCCACACGGTGTACAGCGGGTCGATGATGAAGACACTGGACCACATGGTCGGCGCAGGGGTGAACGGCCACCACAGCTGGGTGCCGTACACGGTGAAGGCATCCAGCAGCGGGTGGGTCACCAGCGCCAGCAGGATCGCCCAGAACCAGCGCGTCGGTGCCTGCGCGACCCGCCCGTGGCCGAAGCGCTTGAACAGCCACCAGATCAGCGCGGCCACCCACGGCAGCACCAGCAGTGAATGGCTGGCGCTGCGGTGCTCGGTCATCAATGCGACCGGGTCGGCGGTGGTGAAGGCCAGCACCAGGGCGTCCAGGTCCGGCAGCGTGCCCAGCGCGGCACCGGCCAACAGGGCGGCGCGACGGTGGCCGGCGGGGGCGATGGCGGCAGCAACGGCGCCGCCCAGTACGATCTGGCTTAGGGAGTCCATCGGCCGATGGTATAGGGTGTGAAGGGCGGCGTGGCGGCTTCCTGGCTGTCACGCTGGTGGAACACTGGGCCGCGACGCTGGGGCCCAATCGCGTCCTGGCGGCCGCTTGGCCGGGCACGCGGGCTTAACCACCGGCAACTCCCCGTGGCGCACAATGCAACCGGGCGACATGCCGTGTATCATTCGCGCCCATCTTTCCATCCGAATCAAAGGATATTAAGCCTGATGTCCAGCTACCTCTTCACCTCCGAATCGGTCTCCGAAGGCCATCCGGACAAGGTTGCCGACCAGATCTCCGATGCGGTGCTGGACGCGATCCTCACCCAGGACCAGCGCGCCCGTGTCGCCTGCGAGACCATGGTCAAGACCGGCGTCGCCATCGTGGCCGGTGAAATCACCACCAGCGCCTGGATCGACCTGGAAGCGCTGACCCGCAAGGTCATCGTGGACATCGGCTATGACAGCTCCGACGTCGGCTTCGACGGCGCCACCTGCGGCGTGCTGAACCTGATCGGCAAGCAGTCCCCGCACATCGCCCAGGGCGTTGACCGCAAGAAGCCCGAAGAAATGGGCGCTGGCGACCAGGGCCTGATGTTCGGCTACGCCACCAACGAGACCGACAGCTACATGCCGGCCGCGATCCACCTGTCGCACCGTCTGGTCGAGCAGCAGGCCAAGATCCGCAAGAAGAAGAACTCGCCGCTGTCCTGGCTGCGCCCGGATGCCAAGAGCCAGGTCACCCTGCGCTATGAAAACGGCGTGGTCTCGGCCATCGACGCGGTGGTGCTGTCCACCCAGCATGCCCCGGGCGTGAAGCAGAAGGACCTCATCGAGGCCGTCCGCGAAGAGATCATCAAGCCGGTGCTGCCGGCCAAGTGGCTGCACAAGGGCACCAAGTTCCACATCAACCCGACCGGCAAGTTCGAGATCGGTGGCCCGGTGGGCGACTGCGGCCTGACCGGCCGCAAGATCATCGTGGACACCTACGGCGGCTGGGCCCGTCACGGTGGTGGTGCGTTCTCGGGCAAGGATCCGTCCAAGGTCGACCGTTCGGCCGCTTACGCTGCCCGCTACGTCGCCAAGAACGTCGTGGCTGCCGGCCTGGCCGACCGTTGCGAAGTGCAGGTCTCCTACGCCATCGGCGTGGCCGAGCCGACCTCGATCTCGGTCACCACCTTCGGCACCGGCAAGATCAGCGATGACAAGATCGAAAAGCTGATCCGCAAGCACTTCGACCTGCGCCCGTACGGCATCATCAAGATGCTGGACCTGATCCACCCGATGTACCAGCAGACCGCCGCCTACGGTCACTTCGGCCGCAAGCCGAAGGACTTCAGCTACCTCAACGGCGAGGGCGAAACCGTCAACGCCACGGCCTTCTCCTGGGAGAAGACCGACCGCGCCGCCGCCCTGCGTGCGGATGCGAAGCTGAAATAATCAATCGGTAGAGCCGACCGTTGGTCGGCTGCCTTTGATCGAGATGAAAACGACGGGCCGCGAAAGCGGCCCGTCGTCGTTTGGGCGGCAAAAACGCAGGCGCATGGCGATGCGTTCATCACCCCGGCGCATCCATGTCATCGCGGCGCGGCCGCGAAAGCGGCCCGTCGTCGTTTGGGCGGCAAAAACGCAGGCGCATGGCGATGCGTTCATCACCCCGGCGCATCCATGCCATCGCGGCGCGGCCGCCAAAGCGGCCCGTCGTCGTTTCGGCGGCCCGCCCAGTCGACCAACGGTCGGCTCTACCGGGCGGGCAACCGGCGCTACACTGCCGCCATGCCCGAATTCAAATCCAACCAGCTGTCCATGACCGTGCTGATGTCGCCGGAGATGGCCAATTTCTCCGGCAAGGTGCACGGCGGCGCGATCCTGCGGCTGCTCGACCAGGTCGCCTATGCCTGTGCCAGCCGGTATGCCGGCCGCTATGTGGTCACCCTGTCGGTGGACCAGGTGATGTTCCGCCAGCCGATCGCGGTCGGCGAGCTGGTCACCTTCCTGGCCTCGGTCAACTACACCGGCACCTCGTCAATGGAGATCGGGGTCAAGGTGGTGGCCGAGGACATCCTCAAGCGCAGCGTGCGCCACGCCAACAGCTGCTTCTTCACCATGGTCGCGGTGGACGAGGACGGCAAACCCACCGCGGTGCCGCCGCTGCAGCTGGAGACCAGCGACGAACGCCGCCGCCACGCCGCCGCGCTGATCCGTCGGCAGCTGCGCGAAGAGATGGAACAGCGTCATCTGGAGTTGCTGGCGTCCAACCCGCCGTCGCCGGAATAACGACGACGGGTAACGGCTGTTGGTCGGTATGGGGGCACCTTCGTCGCCGGGCATTGCGGGCCATGACCAACGGTCATGGCCTACCGGGGTCGGGCATTGCGGGTCATGACCAACGGTCGTCGCCCGCCGCGTTTGCCGATGGAATTCCCGGTAGGCACCGACCGTTGGTCGGTACGCATGGCCCACCCTCAGCCGGTGTTCTGCACGCCCTGCGATACCCCGTTCACGCACGCCACCAGGGCGCGCAGCACATCGTCGTCCTCGCCACCGCTGGCACGCCAGCGGCGCAGCAGGTCCACCTGCAGCACGCTGATCGGGTCGATGTAGGGGTTGCGCAGGCGGATCGACAACGCCAGCCGCTGGTCGTGCTGCAGCAGTTCGTCCTGTCCGGTCAGCACCAGGATCTGCTGCGCGGTGAGCTCCAGCTCGCGCTGGATCTGCGGGAAGAACGTGGCGTGCAACGGACCGGACAACTGCGAGAACTGCTCGGCAATGGTGATGTCGCCCTTGCTCAGCACCATCGCGATGTCGTCCAGGAAGGTGCTGAAGAACGGCCAGTCGCGCGCCATCTCCTTCAGTGTGTCCGCGTGGCCGGCCTCGATCGCGGCCTGCAGGCCGCTGCCCACGCCATACCAGCCG
The DNA here is from genome assembly GCF_009832905.1 of Stenotrophomonas sp. 364. Taxonomy (NCBI): domain Bacteria; kingdom Pseudomonadati; phylum Pseudomonadota; class Gammaproteobacteria; order Lysobacterales; family Lysobacteraceae; genus Stenotrophomonas; species Stenotrophomonas sp. 364. Next base: position 430,110 of record NZ_CP047135.1, on the reverse strand, counting down.
GGAATCACTGCGCGCGCCTGGCTCCAGGCGAACACCCACGGAATGGCGCGCAGGTTGGACAACGCGGCATCCTCGCCCAGCCGCCGCGACGGACGCGAGCCCAGCGTCATCCGCTCGATCACGTCGATCGGCGTGGCATGGCGGAAGTACTGCATGAAGTCCTTCTGGCCCACGAAGGCCCGGTAGGCCTCGGCGCTTTTCTGCGCCACCCGATCCATCACCGGGCGCCACTGCTCCTCGCGCGGTTCGGCCGCACGCGGGCGCAGGCTGGACCGCAGCACCGCCCCGGTGGACTGTTCCAGCGAGCGCAGTGCCAGTGCGCGGATGCCGTACTTGCGGTGGATCACTTCGCCCTGCTCGGTCACGCGCAGGCGGCCGTCGATGCTGCCCCGTGGCGAGGCATCCACCGCATGGGTGGTCTTGCCGCCACCGCGGCTGATCGACCCGCCACGGCCATGGAAGAAGGTCAGGCGGATGGCGTTCTCGGCGGCCACCTCCAACAGTTCCACCTGTGCCCGCTGCAGGCCCCAGCGCGAGGCGGCGATGCCGCCGTCCTTGCCACTGTCCGAATAGCCCAGCATCACCATCTGCACATCACCGCGCGCGGCCAGGTGGGTGCGGTAAACCGGGTCGGCCAGCAGGTCGCGCAGGGTATCGGTGCCGCGCCTGAGATCGTCCACCGTTTCAAACAGCGGGGCGATGTCCAGCGGCACCGCGCCGGCGTCGTCGACCAGCCCACCCCGGCGCGCCAGCGCGAGCACCGCAAGCACGTCGCTGCGATCATGCGCCATCGAGATGATGTAGCTGCCCAGTGCGTCGGCCCCGTGGCGACGGCGTGCATCGGCCAGCGCAGCGAACACCGCGTCCAGGCGTTGACCGCCCTCCTCGGTGCTCGGCGGCAAGGCCTGTTCGCCACTGGCGAACGGGGCCAACCGGGCTGCGCGGGTGACCGCATCGGCCGCATCCCAGGCCTCCTGGCCATCGAGCACGCTGGCCAGTGCGCGGCCGTGCACGCTCGACTCCTGCCGTACGTCCAGCCGCGCCAGGTGGAAGCCGAAGGTGCGCACGCGCCACAGCAGGCGGCGCACCGCGAAGCCGCCGGCATGGTCGCCCTTGTTGGCGTGCAGGCTGTCCAGGATCAACTGGATGTCGTGCTCGAGTTCGCCCGGCGACGCATAGGCGCCGTCTGCATCGTCCAGCGTGGCCTGCACGCGCGCGCGCATGCGGTCGTTGAGCAGGCGGTACGGCATGTCGGCATGGCGTGGCCGTGACTTCACCTGGGGCAACAGCTGTTCGTAGTGCGCCACGCGCGCCTGCAGCGCGTCACTCACCGAGATCCGCTCGGTGGACTGGCTGAGCAGGCTGGCCAGCTGCAGCAGGTCTTTCTGGTAGCGGCCCAGGACCGCCTGGCGCTGCGCATCCAGCGTGTGCCGGATGGTGCCGGCGTCGACGTTGGGGTTGCCGTCCATGTCCCCGCCCACCCACGTGCCGAAGCGCAGCAGGCGCGGCAGCGGCAGGTCTTCGCCATAGGTATCCAGCAGCGCCTGCTGCAGCGATTCGTACAGCACCGGGATCACCCGGTACAGCACCTGCACCAGGTAGAAGCCGACGTGCTCGCGCTCGTCGTCCACGGTGGGCCGCACCGGCGAGGAATCGGTGGTCTGCCAGGAGGCGGTGAGCGCCATGCGGAAGCGCGCGGCGTCGGCGGCGGCTTCACCGGGCGTGCGTTGGCCGTCGAGGTTGTCGACCAGGCTGGCGACCATCAACTGCTCTTTTTCCAGCAGCGCGCGGCGTACCGCTTCGGTCGGGTGCGCGGTGAATACCGGCTCGATGTCGATGCGTGGCAGCCACTGCGCCAGCTCGGTCAGGGTCACGCCCTGCGCCTTGAGGTTGAGCAGCGCATCCTGCAGGCCATCGGGCTGCGGCGCGGCGGTGCCGGCCCGCTGGTAGTCGCGGCGACGGCGGATGCGATGCACGCGCTCGGCGATGTTGACCACCTGGAAGTAGGTGCTGAACGCACGCACCATCGCTTCGGCGCGCTCGGGCGGCAGGCCGGTGAGCGCGTCGTTGAGGTCGGACAGCGGGGCGTCGCTTTCGCGGCGGGCGATGGCGCGCGTGCGCACCTGTTCCACGTCATCGAAGAACTGCGTGGACACCTGCTCGGCAAGCAGGTCGCCGACCAGTGCGCCAAGTCGGCGTACGTCGTCGCGCAGGGGAATATCGGGAGTGGCAAAGACGATGCTGCTGCGGTACTCGTTCATCTGCGACGCACTGGCCTCGGGAACGGAATCCACCCAAGCCTAACCCACAACGAGGTCAATGCTGCGTCGCGCAAATAGTTACATCTGGTAGTGCCGGCCCGCGGCCGGTGGGTGCCGGTCCTTTCAGGTACCGGCCACCGGCCGGTACCTGCGGGTGCTTCAGCGCTTCTTCTTGATCGGCGAGCCCGGGCCGACGGTCTGCTCCAGCCAGCGCTCGCTTTCGGCCAGCATGGTCATGATCGACTCGCGTGCGCGGTACGCATGCGATTCGTTGGGCAGCATCACCAGCCGCGCCGTCCCGCCCAGGCCCTTGACCGCGGCGAACATGCGCTCGCTCTGGATCGGGAAGGTGCCGGAGTTGTTGTCGTCCACGCCGTGGATGAAGAGGATCGGGTCCTTGATCTTGTCGGCGTAGTTGAACGGCGACATCTTCTGGTACACGTCCTGGGCCTGCCAGTAGTTGCGCTCCTCGGCCTGGAAGCCGAACGGGGTCAGCGTGCGGTTGTACGCGCCACTGCGGGCGATGCCGGCCTTGAACAGGCGCGTGTGCGCGAGCAGGTTGGCGGTCATGAACGCGCCGTAGGAGTGCCCGCCGATGGCGATGTGGTCGCGATCGGTCACGCCCCGCCGCACCACTTCGTCCACCGCCGCTTCGGCATTGGCGATCAGCTGCGGCAGGTAGGTGTCGTTGGGTTCCTTGTCACCCTCGCCAATGATCGGCATCGATGGGCTCACCAGTACCGCGTAGCCCTTGGCCAGGAACGCCTGCGGGCCCCAGTAGCTGATCGCGTTGAAGCGGTACGGCGAATCGGTCACCTGGCTGGCGGCGGCGGCGGTCTTGTACTCGCCCGGGTAGGCCCACATCAGCAGCGGCAGCGGGCCGTCCTTCTTCGGGTTGTAGCCCGGCGGCAGCATCAGCGTGGCAGTCAGGTCGACACCGTCGTTGCGCTTGTAGCGGATCTGCTCCTTGCTCACCCCACGCAGCTGCGGCAGCGGGTGGGCGAAGTGGGTCAGCGCGCGCGGGGCGGCGTTGGCGTCGGCCAGCGACTGCACGTACACGTTGGTGGGCTCATCAGGCGTCTCGCGGGTGATCAGCAGCGAGGTGCCCTCCTGGTCGAGCAGCGCCACCGGCGCGGCGTAGCCCGGCGCCTGCGAATGGAACAGGCGGGTGGCTTGCTTGCTGTCCAGGTCGAAGCGATCGACGAACGGGCGGTCGCCTTCCGGCGAGGCACCCTGGCCGTACAGGAAGATGCTGCGGCCATCGGCGGTGATCTGCAGGCGCGCACGCCCGTTGACGTCGCGCACCAGGCCCGGCCGGCCCGGATCGTTGTAGCGGTCCTGCGAGGACCGCGACGACAGCAGCTGCGGCGCCTGTTCGGCCTGGTCCGGAGCGATGCGCCACTGCTTCACTTCGCGGCTTTTCCACCACGACTCGTTGAGCAGTGCGAGGTCGCCACGCCCCCACTGGATGCCGGCATAGCGGCTGCCCAGCTGGGCCAGCGTGACCGGGGGCGTATCGAACGGGGCGGCCTGCATCAGCACCGCATCGCGCACCTTGGCCGCGCGGTTGGGGTCGCCCCCGTCCTGCGCTTCAGCCCACACCAGCGTCGCCGGCGCATCGGCGCGCCAGCTGATGCTGCGCACGCCGGTGGGGACTGCGTCATTGCCGGTCGGCAGACCTTCCACCAGCGGCAGCGTGCTGACGGTGTGCTGCAGCGTGCCGTCCAAGGCCGACAGCACTTCGATGCGGCGTGGGAAGTCGTCGGCCGGCACCAGGTAGGAATACGGGCGCAGCACGCGCTCGGCCAGCAGGAAGCGGCCGTCCGGCGACACGTCCAGATCCAGGTAGACGCCGGCGGTGGACAGCGGCGTGGTCACGCCGTTGAGCGTGACCCGCACCGGCTGCGCGCTGGCGTAGTAATCGAACAGGCGCGCATCGGCTTCGTTCTTGAGCAGGTCCTGGTAGGTGCGGATCGCACGGACGCCGGCATCAGCCTCGGTCTGCTGGATCGCAGGACCGGCCGGCACGCCACCGGCCGCCGGGGCCGGGCCCTGGCCCTTGAGCTGCTGGGTCACCACCAGGCCGCGGCTGTCGGGCAGCCAGGTGTAGCCATCGCCCAGCACGGTGTTCAGATCCGACAGCAGGCGCCGCGCCGACCCGGCGGCGATATCGACAATCCACAGCTCGTTGGCGCCGCTGGCCGCATGCACCTGGTTGAAGGCCAGGTACTGCTGGTCCGGCGACCACGCCATGCCGGCGATCGACAGCGGCTGCGGCAGGCCGGTGATCTGGCGCTCCTTGCCGTCGGCCACGTTCAGCAGCCACAGCTTGTTGCCGAAGCTGAAACGGCTGGCGGCATGCGTGGCCGGGTTGATGCGCAGGCCGGCCAGTTTCAGCTCGGGCTGGGCCACCTCGGCGATGGACGGCAGCGACGGGGTCTGCAGCATCGCGGCGATGTCGCGGCGCGGGGACAGGCTCAACGTGGGCGCACGCGGCGCATCCACCACCGCCTGCAGCGCGGCCGAGGGCAGCGCATAGCCCTGCTCGCCCTTGGCGCTGGCCACCGGCGGGGCGGAGGTCTTGCCTGCCGGGGCGGCCAACGCCAGCGGGGCCACCGCCAGCAACGCCATCCCCATCACCAGGCCGCCCCAGCGCGCGCGGCGCCGACGATCATTGCGTGTCATGTTCGATCCCTGTGCTGATACAAACCTTGGACCTTAACAGCCGGGCGCCGTTCGCCCCCCTGCCGATGGTTGGGGGCCGCCGCCGATTCATGCCAACGCACCCTGCCGCGATATAATGGGCGGCCCTCCACCGAGGGGCGCTGCGACCGTTCCGGACCCTGTCCGGCCGGCCAGGCTCGGTGGCCAGGTTTGTTCCAACGGCGCCCGGCGATTACGAGTCTTGTTGTCATGCGGGTGTCGGAGTGCCGACATCGCGTCTGACGAGCATGGCGCGTCACTACCGGAGCTTACGAATGAATGCTGTTGCCAAGACCTTCTCCACCGAAGGTGATTACAAGGTTGCCGATATCACCCTTGCCGACTGGGGTCGCAAGGAACTGGACATCGCCGAGCATGAAATGCCGGGCCTGATGTCGATCCGCCGCAAGCACGCCGCCACCCTGCCGCTGAAGGGCGTGCGCGTGACCGGCTCGCTGCACATGACCATCCAGACCGCGGTACTGATCGAGACCCTGAAGGACATCGGCGCCGACGTACGCTGGGCGTCCTGCAACATCTTCTCGACCCAGGACCACGCCGCCGCTGCCATCGCCAAGTCCGGCACCCCGGTGTTCGCCTGGAAGGGCGAGTCGCTGGAGGAATACTGGGACTGCACGCTGGACGCGCTGACCTTCACCCTGCCCGACGGCACCCTGACCGGCCCGGAGCTGGTGGTGGACGACGGCGGCGACGTGACCCTGCTGATCCACAAGGGCTATGAGCTCGAAAACGGCAGCGACTGGGTCAACGAAAAGGCCGCCTCGCACGAAGAACAGGTCATCAAGGACCTGCTCAAGCGCGTGGCCAAGGAGCGTCCGGGCTACTGGGCCCGCGTGGTCAAGGACTGGAAGGGCGTCTCCGAAGAGACCACCACCGGCGTGCACCGCCTGTACCAGCTGGCCCAGGCCGGCACCCTGCTGATCCCGGCGATCAACGTCAACGACTCGGTCACCAAGAGCAAGTTCGACAACCTGTACGGCTGCCGCGAGTCGCTGGCCGACGGCCTGAAGCGCGCGATGGACGTGATGCTGGCCGGCAAGGTCGCCGTGGTATGCGGCTACGGCGACGTGGGCAAGGGCTGCGCCGCGTCGCTGCGTGCCTACGGCGCGCGCGTGGTGGTCACCGAGATCGACCCGATCTGCGCCCTGCAGGCGGCGATGGAAGGCTTCGAGGTCAACACCATCGAATCCACCCTGGGCCGTGCGGACCTGTACGTCACCACCACCGGCAACAAGGACATCATCCGCATCGAGCACCTGAGCGCGATGAAGGACCAGGCCATCGTCTGCAACATCGGCCACTTCGACAACGAGATCCAGGTCGATGCGCTGGTGGGCTTCCCGGGCGTGCAGCACGTGAACATCAAGCCGCAGGTGGACAAGTACATCTTCCCCAACGGCAATGCGATCTTCCTGCTGGCCGAAGGCCGCCTGGTCAACCTGGGCTGCGCCACCGGCCACCCGAGCTTCGTGATGTCCAACTCGTTCGCCAACCAGACCCTGGCCCAGATCGACCTGTGGGCCAACAAGGACAGCTACGAGAAGAAGGTGTACCTGCTGCCCAAGCACCTGGACGAAGAAGTGGCCCGCCTGCACCTGGAGAAGATCGGCGTGAAGCTGACCACCCTCACCCAGGAACAGGCCGACTACATCGGCGTGCCGGTGGAAGGTCCGTTCAAGCCGGATCATTACCGCTACTGATCGGCCTGCCGATCCTGTTGCGTTGAAATGAAACGGGCGCCGCGAGGCGCCCGTTTTTGTTTCCGCTCAGCCCTGTGGCGGTCGCAGCGCGCCGCCGATCCAGCGCCCCTGGTCGTCGATGGCCCGCGCCAGCTGGCGCTCACGACCCCACTGCGCATACTCAAGGCGCACCCTGTCCAGCGTCGGCGGAAACGGGGGCAGTGCATCCGGCGCCGGCGCCGGGGTAAGTGCAGTGTCCAGCAGGTGCCAGTGATTACCAAGCAGTAGCCAGCGCTCGTGGCGCACATGCACGTGCGCACGCGATTGGGTCCACAGCTGCACGATTTCGATCATGCCCTGCGCACGCCCTTCCACGATGTGCAGTTCAGGACGTGCACCGCGATGCATGCATGCCATGGCGACCGGGCGCCATACCCGGAAGACAGCCCAGCCCGCGCCCACAGCACCGAGCACGGCGAAGAACAACGCGCTGGCATCCGAGCCGCGCAACACCACGGTCAGCGCGACGATGGCCGTGAACGCCAGACTGCCCGAAACGACCGCGCCGACAATCTGCCCGGTGGTGAACGCCACCACCGGCAGCGGCCAGTGTTGCAACGGGGTGCGCTGAATCGAAGGCGCGGACTCATCGAGGTGCTGAATGCCCAGCAGAACATCCGGCGTACCGCGTTCCACGTACACCTGCAGCGGCGTCGCGCGGGGGTACATCACCAGCGCAGTCACGAAGGTGTCGTCCAAGCGGCGGAACCGGGCCGGCAACACCATCACCAGCGGTGACGCCAAGGCGACACCCTCCAGCGCGATGCTGCAGCCTTCCCTGGGATTCCAGACGGGGCCAAGCGCGGCCCCCGGGCACGCCATGCCCCAGGCCTCGCCGCGCCAGAGCGCGACCACCAGGGGCGCGACCTTCCTGCCCATGTAGCGCGCCATCACGAACGCGACCAGGATGGCGACCAGCGCCAATCCCCCGCACAGCCAGGTGAGGCCCGACCATCGCCTTGGCTCCGTCCATGCCATCCACGAGGTGAGCGCCGCGAACCCCAGCATCATCGACACCACCAACAGGTGGCCCAGCAGGTGCGGCACGCGACTGCGCAGCGACTGCCAGAGCTGCGCACGCAGCAACTCGGGCAGGGCGACGCGGACGAAGGGCGGGAACGGTTTGCGGTGGGGCACGGCGCATCCTTGCGACTGTTTCATCAAGCGCCCAGATGCTGATTGGCCGCGCGCACCAGGTCAAGGCAGGCCCGCAGTCGCCTCGGTCAAGCCGCCACCCCACGCACCACGCTACGATGCGTCCATGACCCCGGCCATCAACCTGCTCAAGAAGCACGGCATCGCCCACAGCGTGCTGTCCTACCCCCACGATCCCGATGCCGCTTCCTACGGTGGCGAAGCCGTGCAGCAGCTCGGGCTGGACCCGGCGCAGGTGTTCAAGACCCTGCTGGCCAGCACCGAGAAGCACGACCTGCTGGTGGCGATCGTGCCGGTCAGCGGGACGCTCGACCTGAAGGCGCTGGCTGAGGCCGCGGGCTGCAAGAAGTGCGAGATGGCCGACGTGGAACAGGCGCAGCGCGCCACCGGCTACCTGGTCGGCGGCATCAGTCCGCTGGGACAGAAGAAGCGGCACCGCACCTTCCTGGATGCCAGCGCACAGGCGCTGCCGGCGGTGCACGTGAGTGCCGGGCGGCGCGGGCTGGAAGTGGCGCTGGCACCGGCCGACCTGCTGCAGCTCACCGGCGGTGCGTATGCGCCGATCGGTAAGTCGCGATGATCGGCAGCCTGTTCGAGCGCCTGTTCGGCACGCCCCTGCCGCCGCTGCAGGAAGGCCGCCCCGCCACCGCCCTGCTGCGGGCGCTGGGCAGTGGCGACTACGGCCTGCTGCGCACCGCAGCCGCCACCATCGCCCTCACCCGCGACGCGGCTTTGCTGGATGACCTGGCGTTGCAGTTGCCGTACGTGGAGGCGGCCCGCGCACGCTACAACACCGACCCGCAGTGGATCCGCGAGCACTACGCACTGGACTTCGTGCTGCGCAAGCTGCGCCACTGGCGTGACCACGACGGCTGCCTGTGCCAGCTGTATCCGCACTGGATGCATTACGAGCCCGGGCGCGAGATCGCCAGCGGCCATGTGGTGCCCATCGCCACCGGCGTCGCCGAAGGTGGCTGGGGCGGTACGCAGGACGCCACCTGCACCGTCTGCGGGCGCGGATGGCGCTGCACCGACCGCGAGTATCACGCGCCGTGGTGGGAGTGGAGTGCGCTGCCGCAAGGCTGATCCTGTCTACGGGGTAGAGCCACGCCATGCGTGGCTGCCGCAAGGCCGAACACGGCGCAGCCACGCATGGCGCAGCCACGCATGGCGTGGCTTTACCCGATCATGCGATCATGGCCGCCAGTTGGCGTTGCTCTCCCAGAACGCCACCGCGCGCTGGTACGCCTCGCGGTCCAGCGGCACGCCCGATCCGCCCTCGTCCACGCCCAACGCGTTGCGCATCATGGTGATCGGCGCCATCGGCACTTCGTCCGGCTCGGCGGTGTAGATGCAGCCGACGATGCCCCAGTCGGCGTCGATCGGCGAGCCTTCCTTGGCCAGCTGTTCGGCGCTGTAGAGGATCACCACCAGGTAGTTCGCGCGCGGCGATTCCACGCCTTCGAACCAGCGCACCAGCACCGGCAGTTCGTTGCGGTTGCGCGCTTCGTACGCGCTGTGCAGCTGGTGGCGGTTGGCGTCGGTGATCGGCACGGTCAGACAGCGCGTGCTGGTCCAGTTCTCGTACACGAACAGCTTGCAGAACGGCGCGTAGCCGTTGAGCACCTTGAACGGCGCGTGCGCATTGAGGTGCGCCTGGAACTGTTCGGCGGTGCAGTCCTGGATGGTGTTGCCGCGTGGGACGCGCGGGAACAGGCGGGGACGGGCGAAGTCGGTGAGGACGATGGACATGGGGCACGCAGCGGGAAAACAGGTGCACAGGGTAACCGCCCCGGCATTTGAAATCCGTTTCACATCGCCTGCCCAGACTGCGCCCACCCCTTGAAGGAGCGCGCACCATGACCCTGAATTTCCCACGCTGGCTGCTGGTACTTGCGGCCACACTGCCCCTGGCTGGCAACGCGTCGACGGCCCCCAACCCCACCCCTGCGCGCGTACTGCTGGTGGTCAGCGGTGAAGGACGTGACCAAGGCAAAACCCGCCCCGGGTTCGAGATGGACGAGTTCGCGCAGGCTTGGTTGATCCTCCGCCAGAACGGCTTCGAGATCGACGTGGCCAGCCCGGCCGGCGGCGCGGTGCAGGCCGACAAGTACAACCCCGCCGAGGCCTTCAATGCCGCACTGCTGGCCGATCCGCAGGCGGTGGCGAAGCTCGGCGCCACCCTGCCTACCGCCGCGCTGCAGCCGCAGGCGTACGCCGGCGTGCTGGTGATCGGCGGCAAGGGCGCGATGTTCGACCTGCCCGGCGATACCGCCCTGCAGCAGGTGATCGGTCGGATCTGGGACAACGGGGGAGTGGTCGGCGCGGTCTGCCACGGTCCGGCCGCGCTGGCCGAGGTGCGGCTCGGCGACGGCAGCCGGCTGGTGGACGGGCGGGCGATGACCGGGTTCACCGAAGAGGAAGAAGCGCTGTTCGGCAAGCGCTGGGCCGCCACGTTCGCCTTCCAGCTCGAACCGGCACTGCGTGCACGCGGCGCGCGCTGGCAGGAGGCCCCGTTGATGATGCCCAAGGTGGTGGTGGATGGACGCCTGGTGACCGGCCAGAACCCCTACTCCACGGCCGCGCTGGCCGATGCCTTCGTGCGTGCCAGCGGTCGCGTGCCGGTGGCGCGTACACCGTGGCGCGACGAGCGCAGCATGGCGCTGGTGGAGCGGCACCTGCGCGGCGACCCACGCGTGGCCACCGAGCTTGCGCAGCAGCGCGACACGCTGCATGTCGAGCTGATCGGCATCCTCGGCTACTACCAGCTGCAGGCCGCGCAAGACCCGGCCGCCATTGCCGATGCGTTGTCGATCATGCAGCTGGCCCGCCCGTACATGGACGAGGCGCAGCTGGATGTCGGTATCGCCGAAGCGCATTGGCGGCTGGGTCGTACCGACCAGGCACGCAGCCAGCTCCAGGCCGTGCTGGAAAAGCAGCCCACGCTGGAACAAGCTAAGGCCCTTCTTGCCCGCATGCAGCCCTGACCATGGATGCCGAGCGCCTGCGCCTGCTGTTGATCGAAGACAACCTGCCGCTGGCCTCGGCGATCATGCACATGCTGCAGGCGCAGGGCCACCAGGTAGACTTCGCCGCCGATGGCCGCACCGGCCTGCGCATGGCGCTGACCGCGCCACCGGACGTGCTGCTGCTCGACCTGGGCCTGCCCGGGCTGGACGGCATCGGCGTGTGCCAGCGGCTGCGGGCCGGCAGCGACCGCCACGTGCCGGTGCTGATGCTGACTGCACGCGACGCCCTGGATGACAAGCTGCAGGGCTTCGCCAGCGGCGCCGACGACTACCTGGTCAAACCCTTCGACGATGCCGAGCTGCTGGCCCGTTGCCTGGCGCTGGCGCGGCGGCACCATATCGGCCAGCCGCACCTGCTGCGGATCGGTCCGCTCAGCGTCGATCGTCGCGATGGGGCCGCATGGCGCGATGGCGTGGCGCTGCACCTGCAGCCGCAATCGCTGCCGCAACGCATCCTGCTGGCACTGGCCGATGCATGGCCGCGCACCGTGACCCGCAGTGAACTGATCCAGCGCCTTTGGGGCGATGAAGCACCGCCGTCGGATCCCCTGCGGTCGCACCTGTACCTGCTGCGGCAGGCCCTGGACCGCCCCTTCCAGGGCGAGATGCTGCGCACCGTCCACGGGGTTGGCTTCCGCCTGGAGGCAACGCCGTGAGGCGGCCGGTACGGCGGCTGCGCCGACACCTGGTACTGGCGTTCACTGCCTTCACCGTGCTGGTGGCGTCGGTGTTCGGGCTGTACGCGGTGGTCTTCATGTACGCGGTGGAAGACAGCGTGTTCGAGGCGCAACTGGCGCGCGAAGCTGCCGCGCAGTTGGCCAGCCATGCGGCCCGCGGCGATTGGCAGGCACCGGCCGATACCGGCATCGTGCTGTACCGCGATCCGGCGCGGTTCCCGGCCGACCTGAAGCCGGGCTTCGCGCAGGAGCCCTGGCGGTCGGAGTTCAGTGGCCGCGAGGGTCGGCACTACCACGTGCGCCAGCTGCAGCCGCCTGCACCGGCCGCGCCGGCCTGGCTGGTCGCCGAGGTCAGCCGGCAACTGGTGGTGCGCCCCATCCGCGACCGGGTGGTGATGGTGCTGGCCTGCACCGCCTTGGTGATGGTGCTGCTGGCGATCTGGCTGGGGGTATGGCTGGCGCGCCGTGGCACGCGCCCGCTGTATCGGCTGGTGCACCGGGTGGAAACCTTGCCGGTGCAGCCGCAGGGCGGCAGCGCGCTGGCGTCGGAGTTCGCCGATGACGAGATCGGCGTGCTGGCGCGCGCGTTGGATCGACTGTCGCAGCGCGTGTCCGCATTCGTGGCCCGCGAACACGCCTTTACCCGCGATGCCAGCCATGAACTGCGCACGCCGCTGGCGGTGATTTCCAGCGCGGCGGGCCAGCTGCTGGGCGAGACCGGGTTGTCGGAACGCGGGCGCCAGCATGTGCAGCACATCCGGCTGTCGGCGTTGCAGCTGCAGCAGGCTGTGGCCGCCCTGCTCGCCCTGGCGCGCGAGGACAGCGACACGCAGCCCGTCGCGCCGGTGAAGCTGGTGCCGCTGCTGGAGCGGATCATTGTCGAACAGGCGCCGTTGCTGGAGACGCGCGCGGTGGCGGTGGAACTGGCGCTGGCCGACGATGCCACCCTGCTGGCACCGGAAGCGCCGCTGCGCATGGTGCTGGCCAACCTGGTCGGCAATGCATTCGCCCATACCCAGCGCGGCCGCGTGCGCATTCACATGGAACACGGCGAGTTACAGGTGCTCAACAGTTCGGACGATGGTGCAACGTTGCAGCAATGGCCGCAGCCGCGCCCGTTCGACAAGGGTGAACACAGCCCGGGCAGCGGGCTTGGCCTGGAGATCATGCGCCGGCTGTGTGACCACCACGGGCTGCGCCTGCGGATCGAGCGTAGCGACACCGGCGTCTGCGCGGGCCTGCGCGGCGTGGCCCCATCGGTGGCCGGCTGACGTCGGTCCGGCGACCGTCCACGCCATCAGCCCAGGATCGCCTCCAGCGCCTGTTCCAACCTTGGGTGCTTGAACACGTAACCATCCTCCAACGCGCGCGCCGGCACCACGTTCTGCCCGGTGAGCAGCAGCCCGGCCATTTCCCCGAACGCCAGCTTCAGCGCGAAGGCGGGCGTGGTCAGCAGCGCAGGCCGGCCCAGCACCTTGGCCAGGGTGCGCGCGAATTCGGCATTGGTCACCGCCGCCGGTGCCGTGCCGTTGTAGGCGCCGCGGGCGGTGTCGTTGCTCAGCAGCCACAGGATCAGCCCGACCAGGTCGGCACGATGGATCCAGCTCATCCATTGGTCGCCATCGCCCATCGGACCGCCCAGCCCCAGCCGGAACGGCGGCAGCATCCGCGCCAGCGCGCCGCCGTCGCGATCGAGCACGATGCCGGTGCGCACCACGCAGGTGCGTATGCCCAGCGCGTCGGCCCTGAACGCCTCGGCCTCCCATTGCCGGCACAGCATCGCGGCGAAGTCATGGCCGGGCGAGGCGGCCTCGTCCAGCGGGGTGGCATCCCCCGGCCCGTAGTAGCCAATCGCCGAACCGGATACCAGCACCTGCGGCGGCGTCGGCAATGCCTGCATCCACGCCAGCAGCGCGCGCGTGGTGCCGATCCGCGAGGTGTGGAAGGCCTGCTTGCGAGCGTCGGTCCAACGGCCCTCGGTCAGCGGCTCGCCGGCCAGGTTCACCACCGCCTGCACCGGTCCCACATCGTCCAGCTGCCCCACGTACTGCACGCCCGGCGGCGGGGTGCGGCCGGGGGAGCGGGTCAGCACGCTGACCCGGTGCCCCCGTTCCAGCAGCTGCTCGCACAGGGGGCGACCGATGAAACCCGTGCCGCCGGTGATCAGGATGTCCATCTTCACTCCTCCCTCTCTGGACAGGCACTGTAATCGACATCGCGTGCAGGTCACGGCAGCACTCTTTTACATTCATCGCGATGAAGCGATATGATGGCCACACACCCGCTGCCGCCGCCGCCCATGACCGCCATCAGCTTCGAGTTCTACCCGCCCAAGACCGATGACCAGCGCGCCCAGCTTGATCGCACGGCGGCCAAGCTGAAAGCGTTCGCGCCGGAGTATGTGTCGTGTACGTTCGGGGCCGGCGGTTCGACCCTCAGCTACACCTCCGAAACCGTGCGCCATCTCAAGCAGCACCACGGGTTCGAGGCGGCGCCGCACCTGTCCTGCGTGGGCGGCAGCCGCGAGGAAATCCGCGAACTGCTCAAGCTGTACCGCGCCATCGGGTGCCGCCGCATCGTCGCCCTGCGCGGCGACCTGCCCTCGGGCATGGGCCACCCCGGCGACCTGCGCTATGCGTCGGACCTGATCAGCTTCATCCGCGCCGAGCACGGCGATGCGTTCCGCATCGAAGTGGGTGCCTACCCGGAGACGCATCCGCAGGCCAACGATGCGCTGCTGGACCTGAAGCACTTCAAGACCAAGATCGACGCCGGCGCCGATGCCGCGATCACCCAGTACTTCTTCAACGCCGATGCGTATTTCCATTTCGTCGATGCAGTGCGCGCGCTCGGGGTGACCGTGCCGATCGTGCCGGGCATCATGCCGATCTCCAACTTCAGCCAGCTGCGCCGCTTCTCCGAGCAGTGCGGCGCGGAGATCCCGCGCTGGATCGGCAAGAAGATGCAGGCCTACGGCGACGATGCCGAATCGGTGCGCGCATTCGGTGCGGAAGTGGTTGCCGGGCTGTGCGAACGGCTGGTGGCCGGCGGCGCGCCGGGGCTGCATTTCTACACCCTCAATCTGGCCAAGCCGACCACCCAGGTGTTGAAGCTGCTCAAGGGCTGACACCCGCGCAAATCGCTTGCAGATAACGCCGGCGCGGCTACTCTGCTGCGATGAAACTGCTTCTGCCGCTCCTGCTGTGCGCGCTGTGCCTGCCTGCCCCGGCATCGGCGCAGGCGCAGCGCGTGAACCGGTGTACCAACGCGCAGGGCCAGACCGTCTTCACCGACCGCCGCTGCGATGCGCTTGGCGCCACCGAGCGGATGCCGGCACGCACGCCCACCGTGGGCAACACCGGCATCTACCGCGCCGGGTGCGCGCGTCGGCTCAGCGAGTTGACCGGGCAGATCCGCGACGCGGTCAGCCAGCAGGACGTGAACCGGCTGTCGTCCATCTATCTGTGGAACAACGTCTCCAACGCCACTGCCAACCAGATCATCGGCCGGCTGGAATCGGTGGTGCAGCGGCCGCTGGTGGATATCGCGCCGGTGTATCCGGCCAGCGATGAGGAGCCGCGGCTGGCGACTGACGCCGCGCCGGTGCTGGGCAGCGATGGGCAGCCGCTGGCGGAGGTGGCGCCGCGCCGGCCGCGTCCGGTGGGGCTGCGGCTGGAGCAGACGCTGGGCAGCACGGCGACGCCGGCGCGCACGGTGTTCGGGCTGCGGCGGCAGTACGGGTGTTTTTGGATCACGCTGTAGCGCCGGACTCTGCCCGGCAGAGGGAATCGCCAGGCATGGCGGCCCGGTGGCATGAATTGCCGGGCAAAGCGGCCAGGCGGCATGAGTTGCCGGGCAGAGCCCGGCACTACGGATCAGGTGGGCCAGAGCGCGCGGATCGCGGCGATGCCTTGGGCTCCGTGGCGGCGGGCCTGTTCGATGTCGTCCGGGTGCAGGCCACCCAGCGCATACAGCGGCAGCGATACCTGCTCGCGCAGGGCTTCGAAGGCTTCCCAGCCCAGCGGCGTGCCGCCGGGATGGCTGGCGCTGGGCTGGACCGGGCCGAGCACGGCGAAGTCGCAACCCAGTCGTTGCGCGGCCTGCAGCTGCTCCAGGTCGTGGCAGGAGGCGGCCACCAGCTGGTCGGCCGGCAGCGGGCGGGCATCCAGCTGCAGCAGCTGTTCGCTGCCCAGGTGCACACCCACGCCCAGCCGCTGGGCCAGCGCGATGTCGCGGTTGAGCAGCCACTGCACGCGGCCACGGTGCGTCTGGATGGCCTGTTCGGCCAGCGCCACCCGCGCCGGGCTGGCGGGGGTGCGCAACTGGATCCGGCTGACCCCTGCGGCCAGTGCCTGGGCCAGGCGCTGGTGCCAGTCGTGGTGGGCCTGGGCGTGGTCGGCCTCGGGCTCGGGGGTGATCAGGTAGCGGTCGGGCTGGCGTAGCGCGGCCACCACCGGCAGGTCGGCCGGCGGCATCGAATAGCGCGACAACTTGTCCGGCGTGACCCAGGTGATGGCCTGGCCCTCACGCCCGCGGGGGCTGCCCTTCCAGCTGCTGATCCGGCGGACTTCCAGGCGCAGCCGCTTGTCGGGGTAGATCTGCGGCACGTCCATGATCCACTCGCCCACCTCCGCTTCGATCCCCAGTTCCTCGCGCAGTTCGCGCACCAGCGCCTGCTCGGAGCTTTCGCCGGGCTCG
Organism: Stenotrophomonas sp. 364; assembly: GCF_009832905.1. NCBI lineage: Bacteria > Pseudomonadati > Pseudomonadota > Gammaproteobacteria > Lysobacterales > Lysobacteraceae > Stenotrophomonas > Stenotrophomonas sp. 364. The sequence continues at coordinate 413,827 of NZ_CP047135.1, read as the reverse complement.
CGCTTGCCGCCGGGAAACTCCCAGAGGCCGCCCATGTCGCGGTCTTCGGTACGGCGGTTGAGCAGGATGCGGCCGCGGGCGTCGGTGATGACGCCGGCCACGACGTGGATCGATCGTTTGGGGGATGGCATGGGGGGAGCATGCCCAATAGCGCGGTGCTGGCGCAATCCCGAAAAAGCATCGGCCGGTGCCGGGCCGGGGTGCAGCCACGCATGGCGTGGCTCTACCCCCAGATAGCAGACGCCCCGCACTTGGCGGGGCGTCCTGGGGTCAGGTCAGCTGACCGTGGCAGTGCTTGTACTTCTTGCCACTGCCGCAGGGGCACGGATCGTTGCGGCCCACCTTGGGCTCGTCACGGCCCACCTGGGCCACGCCGTTCTGCGCCGCTTCCACCTGCGCAGCCTCTTCGTCGGCGCTGTAGCCGCCGGCATCCTGGTGCTGGAACTGCGACTGCATCAGGCGCGCCTGCGCCTGCTGGCGTTCGGCCTGCTCCAGCGCTTCCACTTCTTCTTCGCTGCGGATGCGCACACGCGCCAGCAGGGTCACCACTTCGCGCTTGACGTTCTCGAGCATTTCCGAGAACAGCTCGAAGGCTTCCTTCTTGTATTCCTGCTTGGGCTGCTTCTGCGCGTAACCGCGCAGGTAGATGCCCTGGCGCAGGTAATCCATGCGCGCCAGGTGCTCCTTCCAGCTCTGGTCGAGCACGGTCAGCATCACGTGCTTTTCAAGTGCGCGCATGGTGTCTTCGCCCACGCCGGTTTCCTTCTCGGCGAAGTGCGCGTCAATGCGCGCCTGGACCTTCTCCGCGATGGCCTCGGCATCCAGTTCTTCGTGCTGCTTGACCAGCCCCACCACGTCCATCTGCACGCCCAGGTCGGCGGCCAGGGTGGCTTCCAGGCCCGGCAGGTCCCACTGCTCATCGATCGAGTTCGGCGGCACGAAACGGGCCACGATGTCGTAGATCACGTCGCCACGGATGCCGTCCACGTTGTCCTTCACCGACTCGGCGTCCAGCAGCTCGTCGCGCTGGGCGTAGATCACCTTGCGCTGGTCGTTGTTGACGTCGTCGAAGTCGAGCAGGTTCTTGCGGATGTCGAAGTTGTGCGCTTCCACCTTGCGCTGCGCCTTTTCGATCTGGCGGCTGACCAGGCGGTCTTCGATGACGTCGTCTTCCTTCATGCCCATCATGCGCATCGCCTTCTGGACCCAGTCCGAGGCGAAGATGCGCATCAGGTTGTCTTCCAGCGACAGGTAGAAGCGGGACGAACCCGGGTCACCCTGGCGACCGGAACGGCCACGCAGCTGGTTGTCGATACGGCGCGATTCGTGGCGTTCGGTGCCCACGATGTGCAGGCCGCCGGCGGCCTTGACCGCGTCATGGCGCTTCTGCCACTCGGCCTTGACCTGGGCGCGCTGTTCGTCGGTAGCCTCTTCGCCCAGCTCGTGCAGCTGCGCTTCCAGCGACCCGCCGAGCACGATGTCGGTACCGCGACCGGCCATGTTGGTGGCGATGGTCACTGCACCGGGCATGCCGGCGTTGGCGATGATGGTCGCTTCGCGGTCATGCTGCTTGGCGTTGAGCACTTCGTGGTGCACGCCGGCCTTGCGCAGGTGCTCGGACAGCATCTCCGAGGTTTCGATCGACGTGGTACCCACCAGCACCGGCTGGCCGCGCTTGTTGCATTCCTGGATGTCGGCCAGCACGGCGTTGAATTTGCCGGTGCGGTTGAGGAACACCTGGTCCGACCCGTCCTTGCGGATGGTCGGGCGGTTGGTCGGGATCACCACCACTTCCAGGTTGTAGATGCTCTGGAATTCGTAGGCTTCCGTATCGGCCGTACCGGTCATGCCGGACAGCTTCTTGTACATGCGGAACAGGTTCTGGAAGGTGATGCTGGCCAGGGTCTGGTACTCGCGCTGGACCGGCACGCCTTCCTTCGCTTCCACCGCCTGGTGCAGGCCGTCGGACCAGCGACGGCCGGCCAGGGTGCGGCCGGTGAATTCGTCGACGATCACCACTTCACCGTCGCGCACGATGTAATCCACGTCGCGCTGGTAGATGGCATGCGCGCGCAGGGCGGCATTGAGGTGATGCACCACGGTCAGGTTCTGCGCGGCGTACAGGCCTTCGGTTTCGGCATTGAGGATGCCCGCTTCCACCAGCAGCGCCTCGGCGTGCTCCATGCCCGCTTCGGACAGGTGCACCTGCTTGCCCTTCTCGTCGACCCAGAAATCGCCTTCGCCGTCTTCGGCGTCCTGCTTGATCAGGCCCGGGACCACGCGGTTGACGCGGATGTACAGCTCCGGGGAATCGTCGGCCGGGCCGGAGATGATCAGCGGGGTACGCGCTTCGTCGATCAGGATCGAGTCGACTTCGTCGACGATGGCGTAGTGCAGGCCGCGCTGGTAGCGGTCCGCGCGCGACAGCGCCATGTTGTCGCGCAGGTAGTCGAAACCGAATTCGTTGTTGGTGCCGTAGGTGATGTCGCTGGCATAGGCCTCGCGCTTGTCGCCGTGCGGCATGCCCGGGTAGACCACGCCCACGCTCAGGCCCAGCCAGTTGTACAGCTTGCCCATCTGCGCCGAGTCGCGGCGGGCCAGGTAGTCGTTCACGGTGACCACGTGGACGCCCTTGCCTTCCAGGGCGTTCAGATACACCGGCAGCGTGGCGACCAGGGTCTTGCCTTCACCGGTGCGCATTTCAGCGATCTTGCCCAGGTGCAGCACCATGCCGCCGATCAGCTGGACGTCGTAGTGGCGCATGCCCAGCACGCGGCGGCTGGCTTCGCGGCAGACCGCGAACGCTTCCGGGAGCACCTTGTCCAGGGCTTCACCGTCAGCAATGCGCTGCTTGAACTCCGGGGTCTTGGCCTTGAGCTGCTCGTCGGAGAGCTTTTCGATTTCCGGCTCCAACGCATTGACCTTGGCGACGATGCGGTTGAGCTGGCGCAGCTGTCGTTCATTACGACTGCCGAAGACGCGGGTAAGCAGGCTGTTGATCATTGAAGGAACCGGTTGGAATGAGACGCCCCAACGGCCACGCCCTCCCCGGGGGATGCGTCGGCCGCAAACGAAACAGGGCGCACTGCGCCCTGTCTATGGCAATACCCATTGTAGCTTGGGTCGGGGGCCTGGCGTTTCAACCCCGTGGAGGTAGTGCCGGCCGCTGGCCGGATACCGCATTCGGCGACCCTGCAGGCGTGCCGGCCAGCGGCCGGCACTACCCGACGCGATCAGCCGCGCGAGACGCGCCCGACCGGGGTATTGCCGCCGTCACCGAGGAACTTGCGCGGGTTGACCACCTGGCCACGTTCCCACACCTCGAAGTGCACGTGGGCACCGGTGGAACGGCCGGTGGAGCCGGCCTTGGCCACTTCCTGGCCGGCCCGCACCAGGTCGCCCGGCTTCACCACCAGGCGCGAGTTGTGCGCGTAGCGGGTGACATAGCCGTTGCCGTGGTCCACGTCGACCACGTTGCCGTACCCGCCCTTCACGCCGGCGAAGCTGACCACGCCGTCGGCCACCGACATCACCGGGTCACCGACCTTGGCGTGGAAGTCCATGCCCTTGTGGGTGGCCGCACCGCGACCGAACGGATCGCTGCGGGTGCCGAAGTTGGAGGTGATATAGGTGTTGCGGATCGGCATGCGGCCGGGCACCGCGTTCTGTTCGAGCTGGTGGTCGAACATCAGCGACTCCATCACCGACAACTGGCGGCCTGAAGCAGCAAAGCGCTGCTCCAGCACCTGTAAGTCGGCGTTGACCGCGCTGACCGGGATGTCCTGGGTCGGGCCGGGCTCGCCTTCACCGAGGCCGGGGGTCTCGTTGAAGTCGAATTCGCCGTCTTCCAGCTTGCCCATCTGGGTCAGTCGTTCGCCCAGGGCGTTGAGACGGGTGGCCTGCGCCTGCAGTTCACCCATCCGCGCTGCCAGCGCGTTCACCTGGGTCTGGGCGTCCTTCTGGGCCTGCGCCAGCTCGCGTTCCTGCTGGGCGACCTTGGCGTGGAGCCGGGAATCATTGAACATGCTGCCGCCGATGCCGGCACCGAAGCCGATCAGGCAGCCAACCCCCAGCACGCTGCCCAGCAGGGCCCGGGGGGAATCTTCGAAGTAGAAACGCAAACGCGCCAGGGGCGTCTTGGCCTTTCCTTCACGCGTTTTGATTACGATCTTTTTGAATGCCATCAGTGAGTTTTCATGTCTGAGCCGAAATCCAGTGCGCGATCCCCATCCACGCCGAAGCCGGCGTTGGATGCGGTGATGGCGGACAAAGCCGGTAACCCGCTGCGCCGAGCCTTGTGGCTGGACGCACTGGACCGTCAATTGCGCCCCCATTTACCGCCTGCACTGGCCACCCGTTGCCGGCTGGCGAATGTAAGCGGCGAGCACCTCGTTTTTCTCGTCGACTCCCCTGTGTGGCACGCCAAGCTGAGGCTTGCCGAAGCACAGTTGATCGACGCGGCCCGGTCCATCGGGCTGAAGGTCACCAAGGTGACCGTCAAAACTGCGGCTGCCCCTCCTCCACGCTCCCCAGCGATCGACAACCGGAATGGCCCCCACGCAGTTTCAGCCGCCACGCACAAAGGGCTACGCGACGCGTTGGCCTGCCTGAAGGACATGGATTTCACCAAGTCCTGAAGGCATCGGGGCATCCGTCCCCTTCCCCGACGCGTCACGAGCACGTGAACTTGTCAGGGAACCGGCCAGCATCGTAGCCGCGGAACGCCGCCCAGTCGTTAGTCTTTTATTAAAATTGCGTTAAATTCAGCAAGAACCTCGATCAGGTTCACAATTCCGTGACCTGTGCACGTCCACGGTTCATTGACGTCAAGATCACCCCGCCTATACCCCGAAAACGCGAAACGGCGCCCAAGGCGCCGTTCGTTTTCCAATAAAATCAATGCGATATCCCGCCGGGTGGTAGAGCCGCCCCATGGGTGGCTACTTCGGCCGGGTGGCGACCTCAGGCGTACGCCGGCGCCCCATAAACCACCGGCGCCGTAGCAGCAGCGGCGTCATAGCTCACCCACTCCCACGCCGTAGCGTCGGCCATCAGCGCGCGCACCAGCTTGTTGTTGAGCGCATGCCCGGACTTGAAGCCTTCATAGGCGCCCAGCACCTGGCCGCCGGCCAGATACAGGTCGCCGATGGCGTCGAGGATCTTGTGGCGCACGAACTCGTCGGCGTAGCGCAGGCCGTCGTCGTTGAGCACGCGGAATTCGTCGAGCACGATGGCGTTGTCCATCGAGCCGCCCAGCCCCAGGTTGCGCTCGCGCATGTACTCCAGGTCACGCATGAACCCGAAGGTGCGCGCGCGGGAGATTTCCTTGGTGTAGGCGGCCGTGGAGAACTCGATCTCGGCGCGCGACTGCTTGGCCGGGATCATCGGGTGATCGAACTGGATGGTGAAACCGAGCTTGTAGCCCTCGTAGGGCTCGAAGCGGGCGACCTTGTCGCCTTCGGTCACTTCCACCGTCTTGAGAATGCGGATGAAGCGCTTGGGGGCGTCCTGCTCGGCGATGCCCGCCGATTGCAGCAGGAACACGAACGGCCCGGAGGACCCGTCCATGATCGGCAGTTCGGCCGAGGACAGCTCCACGATGATGTTGTCCACGCCCAGGCCGGCCAGGGCCGACATCAGGTGTTCGACGGTCTGGATCTTGGCCTCGTGGTAGGTCAGCCCGGTGCACAGGGTGACTTCGGTGACCAGGTCCGCGCGCGCGGGCACTTCCACCACCGGCTCCAGATCGACCCGACGGAACACGATGCCATGGTTGACCGGGGCCGGGCGCAGGGTCATGTAGACCTTGTCACCGCTGTGCAGGCCAACGCCGGTGGCGCGGATCGTGTTCTTGAGGGTGCGTTGCGGAATCATGGGGAGCAGGACCGGGAGAGCGCGCAGTCAGCGCGGCGGTGACAAACAAGAATAACACGCAGTACCACCACCCCTTTCTGAATCGAAAGACGGGCGGCAGACTGCCGGGCCACTCCGGGCCCGGCAGCAAGGGACATGGAGGCGCTTACCGGGGAGGACAAGACCCCGGCATGCAATCCTCAGTCCGCCTGGCGGCGCAGGAACGCCGGGATGTCCAGGTAATCGTTGGGCAGTTCAGCAGCCGCCGGGCCGGACGACGACGGGGCCGACGACGCCGGGGTATCGGCGCTCGGACGACGCAGGCCCATGCCCATGCCCATCCCGCCGACGGCCTTGGAGACCGCATCGCCGCCGGTGTCGAACTCGCCGAACTCCGGCTGGCCGGTGGTGGCGTTGCGGACCAGCTTGATCGGCGCGCGCTCGCCCGGACGCTGGGTCTTGGAGGCCACGACGCGGTTCAGGCCGGTGGCCACCACAGTCACGCGGACTTCGTCCTGCATGTCCGGATCCAGCACGGTACCGACCACCACGGTGGCATCTTCGGACGCGAAGCCATCGATGGTGCGGCCGATCTCGTCGAACTCGGCCATGGTGAAGTCGGCGCCGGCGGTGATGTTGACCAGGATGCCGTTGGCACCGGCCAGGTTCACATCGTCCAGCAGCGGGTTCTGGATGGCCGCTTCGGCCGCAGCCTGGGCGCGGTCATCGCCGCGGGCGGTGCCGGTGCCCATCATCGCCAGGCCCATTTCGGACATGACGGTGCGCACGTCGGCGAAGTCGACGTTGATCAGCCCCGGACGCACGATCAGGTCGGCGATGCCCTGCACGGCGCCCTGGAGGACGTCGTTGGCGGCACGGAAGGCCTGGATCATGGTGGCGTTGCGGCCCAGCACGGTGATCAGCTTTTCGTTCGGGATGGTGATCAGCGAGTCGCAATGCTGGCTCAGCTCCTCGATGCCCTTCAGCGCCACCTGCATGCGGCGACGGCCTTCGAACGGGAACGGCTTGGTGACCACGGCGACGGTCAGGATGCCCATCTCCTTGGCCAGCTGTGCCACCACCGGTGCGGCGCCGGTGCCGGTGCCGCCGCCCATGCCGGCGGTGATGAACACCATGTCCGCGCCCTGCAGCGCGTCCATGATGCGCTCACGATCTTCCAGCGCGGCCTGGCGGCCGACTTCCGGGTTCGCGCCTGCGCCCAGGCCCTTGGTGACGTTGGTACCCAGCTGCAGCTGCAGCTTGGCACCGCAATTCTTGATGGCCTGCGAGTCGGTGTTGGCGGTGATGAACTCCACGCCGTCCACACTGGTGCTGACCATGTGCGCCACGGCGTTACCGCCGCCGCCGCCCACGCCGATCACCTTGATCACCGCATTGGGTGCCATCTTTTCAATCAGTTCGAAATGCGCCATGTCCGTGTCCTCGTTGTATCCGCTTTCGGTGGCATGGGCGGTCAGGCCTCCTGCCTTTCGCGCGTCATGTTGCCGTTGCGGCTGTGTGGGTTGTGTGTTGCCGGTGGTGCGGTGTTGCGGTGGTGCGTTGCGTTGCAGTGGTGCCGGGGGTGGTGGTGGTGCAGGTGATGCAGCCGACCAACGGTCGGCTCTACCGCGGGCCGCGTCAGAATTCGCCGCGGAACCAGGTCTTGAGCTTTTTGAACATGCTGCCCGCGCGGCCGGTGGGCAGCGACGGACGGCGCGGGTGTTCGATCTGGCTGCCCATCAGCAGCAGGCCAACGCCGGTGGCGTGCACCGGGTTGCCGACCACTTCGCCCAGGCCGGTGACGTGCTGCGGAATGCCCACGCGTACCGGCATCTGCAGCATTTCCTCGGCCAGTTCGACCACGCCTTCCATCTTCGAGGCACCGCCGGTGAGCACCATGCCGGCGCGCACCAGTTCCTCGAAACCGGAGCGACGCAGTTCGGCCTGCACCATCTCGAAAATTTCTTCGTAACGGCCCTGCACTGCCTGGGCCAGCGCATGGCGCGGCATCCGGCGCGGCGGACGATCGCCGACGCTGGGTACCTGGATGCTCTCCTCGGCGGTGGCCAGCTGGGCCAGCGCGCAGGCGTAACGCACCTTGATCTGCTCCGCTTCCGGGGTCGGCGTGCGCAGCATGTGCGCGATGTCGTTGGTGACGTGGTCACCGGCGATCGGCAGCGAGGCGGTGTGGCAGATCGCGCCCTGCACGAATACGGCCAGGTCGGTGGTGCCGGCGCCCATGTCGACCAGCACCACGCCCAGCTCGCGCTCGTCGGCGGTCAGCACGGCCACGCTGGAGGCCAGCGAGGACAGCACCAGGTCGTCCACCTGCAGGCCGCAGCGCTGCACGCACTTGCTGATGTTGGCCGCGGCCGACTGTGCGCACACCACCAGGTGCGCATGCACCTCCAGGCGCACGCCGGTCATGCCGACCGGGTTGCGGATGCCTTCCTGCGAATCGTCCAGCACGTACTCGCGCGGGATCGCATGCAGGATCTTCTGGTCGGCCGGGATCGCCACCGCCTTGGCCGCGTCGAGTACCCGGTCCAGGTCACCCCAGGTCACTTCACCGTCGCGGATCGGCACGATGCCGGGGGAGTTCTTGCACTGCACGTGGTTGCCCGAGATAGAGGCATACACCGAGCGGATCTCGCAGCCGGCCATCAGCTCGGCCTCTTCCACCGCGCGCTGGATGGACTGCACCGTGGATTCGATGTCCACCACCACGCCGCGCTTGAGCCCGCGCGATTCGTGCGAGCCGATGCCGATGACCTCGATCGGATTGCCCGGCGAATATTCGCCGACCAGCGCCACCACCTTGGAGGTGCCGATATCCAGGCCAACGATCAGTGATTTGTCACCCTTGCGATTCATGTCCTGTCCTGCGCCGGCTTTGGCGCGGTTGCGGCCGGGGTACCCCAGCTCAGCGTGAAACCATTGGTATATCGGAGGTCGGCGCGTTCGATCGGCGCCGCCTGGTTGCTCAGCTGCGGCAGCACGCGCACGAAACGCTGCAGGCGCGAACGTGCGTCATCGCGGCCCACCACCACTTCGGTGCCATTGCTGAGCAGCAGCGACCAGCTGCCACGTGCGTCCATGCTGACCCGCTTGACGTCCACCCCGGCCGGCGCGAACAGCGCCCGGGCATCGTTGTAGAGCGCCACCACTTCCTCGGTCTGGCTGTCCGGGCCATCCAGGTCGGGCAGTGCCAGGTCCTGCAGCTTCTTGGGCGTGGCAAACAGCTTGCCCTGCTCGGACAGCAGGCGGTCGTTGCCCCAGCGCGCGAACGGCTTGTGCTCGACCAAGCGGATCTCCAGCACGTCGGGCCACTGCTTGCGCACCTGCGCGCTTTCCACCCACGGCAGCTGCTCAATGGCGTCCTGCGCATCCTGCAGCTTGACCGCGAAGAACCCGGCCTTGGCGTACGGCAGCACCACCTGCTGCAGCTGTTCGGCCGGCACCCGCTTGAACTCGGCGTGCACGCGCAGCTTGGCCAACGGCCAGCGTTCGGCACCGACCCAGCCGTTGAGCACGGCCACCACGGGCAGCGCTACGACCGACAGGGCCAGCAACCAGACGAAGATGCGCAGCACCGCGTTCATGCGTGGGCACGCTCCCTGTCCAGATCCTGCAGGTTGGCTGGCAGGGTCTGTTCCAGCACACGCCAGACCAGCTCCTCGAAGCCGATACCGGCCTGCGCGGCGGCCTTGGGCACCAGCGAATGGCTGGTCATGCCCGGCGCGGTGTTCACTTCCAGCAGGTAGAAGCGGCCACTGTCGCGGTCGCGCATGACGTCCACCCGACCCCAGCCGTGGCAGCCGGCGGCCTGGAAGGCAGCCAGCGCGATGCGGCGGATCTCGGCCTCGTCATCGCCCTCCAGGCCGGGGCACAGGTATTGGGTGTCCTCGGCGATGTACTTGGCGTTGTAGTCGTACCACTGGCCCTTGGGCACGATGCGGATCGACGGCAGCGCCTGGTCGCCCAGGATCGCCACGGTGAGCTCGTCGCCCACCACCATCTGTTCCATCAGCAGCTGGCCGTCGTAGCGCGCGGCCAGGGCCACGGCGTCGTCCAGGCCGGCGTCATCGCTGACCCGGCTGATGCCCACGCTGGAGCCTTCGTTGGCCGGCTTGACCACCACCGGCAGGCCCAGCTCGGCGGCGGCGGCGTGCACTTCCACGCCCTCCACCAGTTTGACGTAGCGCGGCGTGGGCAGGCCCAGCGACAGCCACACCTGCTTGGTGCGGATCTTGTCCATGCTCAGCGCAGAGCCGAGCACCTTGGAGCCGGTGTACGGCACGCCGAAGGCGTCCATCAGCCCCTGCACGATGCCGTCCTCACCGCCGCCGTTATGACCGTGCAGGATGTTGAACACGCGGTCGAAACGCTTTTCGACCAGCGCCAGCGCCAGCGCCGGGATGCCATCCACGGCCACCGCGTCGACGCCGCGCGCGCGCAGCGCGGCGATCACGTTGCGGCCCGAATCCAGCGACACCTCGCGTTCGCTGGAGGTGCCGCCCAGCAGCACCGCGACGCGGCCGAACACGGCTGGGTCGGTGACGCGCAGCGACGGGAAGAAGATCGGGTTCATGCTGCCGGGGTCTCCGTGAAGCCTTCGGTTGCGATCAGCTGGGCAACGTGGCCGATATCGCCGGCGCCCATCAGCAACAGCAGGTCGCCGTCCTGCAGCACGTCGGGCAGCACGTGCGACAGTTCGGCGGTATGACCCACCACGACCGGCTCGCTGCGGCCGCGCGCACGGATGGCGCGCGCCAGCGAACGCGAGTCGGCCCCCGGAATCGGCGCTTCGCCGGCCGGGTAGACCTCGCTCAGTACCAGCGCATCCACTTCGGACAGCACCGCGGCGAAGGCATCGAACTGGTCGCGGGTGCGGCTGTAGCGGTGCGGCTGGAAGGCCACCACCAGACGCTGGTCCGGCCAGCCGCCACGGGCAGCCGCGAACACCGCGGCCAGCTCGCGCGGGTGGTGACCGTAGTCGTCGATCAGGCGTACCCGCGCACCGGTGTGGGTGGTGATGATGCCAAGATCGTTGAAGCGGCGGCCGATGCCGGCAAAGCTCTCCAGCGCGCGGGCGATGGCCTCCGGGGCGACGCCCAGCTGCCAGCCCACGGCGGCGGCGGCCAGCGCGTTGAGCACGTTGTGCGCACCCGGCAGGGCCAGCGTGACCGGGTAGCTACTGCCTTCCGGCAGGCGCAGGGTGAAGCGCATGCGCGGGCCGTCCTGGACCACGTCCTCGGCGCGCACGTCGGCATTGCTGCTCATGCCGTAGCTCATCACGTGACGCGGGGTCTGCGCGGCCAGCGCCGCCACTTCCGGGTCATCGATGCACAGCACGGCCAGGCCGTAGAACGGCAGGCGCTGCAGGAATTCGGCGAAGGCGGCCTGGACCCGGGCGAAATCGTTGCCGTAGTTTTCCAGGTGGTCCGAATCGATGTTGGTGATCACCGAGACCAGCGGGTTCAGGCGCAGGAAGCTGCCATCACTTTCGTCGGCTTCGGCCACCAGCCACTGCCCGCTGCCGAGCTTGGCGTTGGCACCGGCGGCCAGCAGCTGGCCGCCGATCACGAAGGTCGGGTCCAGCCCGCCTTCGCTCAGCACCGCTGCGGTCAGGCTGGTGGTGGTGGTCTTGCCGTGCGTGCCGGCCACGGCGATGCCGCGTCGGAAGCGCATCAGCTCGGCCAGCATCGCCGCGCGCGGCATGATCGGAATGCGCTGGCTGCGCGCTTCCATCAGCTCGGGGTTGTCGTCGCGGATCGCGCTGGACACCACCACGCAATCGGTGCCCAGCACGTTGGCGGCCGAATGGCCGCGCATCACGCGCGCGCCCAGGCTGGCCAGGCGGCGGGTGGCGGTGTTGTCGGCGTTGTCCGAGCCGGACACTTCATAGCCCAGGGTCAGCATCACTTCGGCGATGCCACTCATGCCGGTGCCGCCGATGCCGACGAAGTGCACGCGCGGGAACGCGCGCACCAGGTCGTTGGTATCGTGCAGGCGGCGGATCATGCGCGGCCCCGCGTCGGGCAGGCGCGATGGCGCGTGGCGGTCTTCATTTGGATTCCTCGAGGATGATGTCGGCGATGCGCTCTGCGGCATCGACCTTGGCCAGGGCACGCGCGGCGTTGGCCATCTGCATGCGACGGGCGGAATTTTCGGACAAATCGCGCAGCACGCCTTCCAGGTGCGTGGCCAGCGTTTCATCCTGCTTCAGCAACACGGCCGCGCCACGGTCGACCAGGTACTCCGCGTTGCGGGTCTGGTGGTCATCCACGGCGGCGGCGAAGGGTACCAGCACGCTGCCCACGCCCACCGCGCACAGCTCGGCCAGGGTCGAAGCGCCGGCACGGCACACCACCAGGTCGGCCCAGGCGAATGCCTCGGCCATGTCGGCGATGAACGCATCCACGCGCGCGGTGACACCGGCGGCCTGGTAAGCGCTGACGGCTTCGGCATGCAGCTTTTCGCCGCTCTGGTGGCGCACGTCGACGGCGACAGCGCTGCCCAGTGCGGCCAGCGCCTTCGGCACGGCGTTGTTGAGCACGCGTGCGCCCTGGCTGCCGCCGAGCACCAGCAGGCGCAGCGGCCCCTGACGGTTGGCCAGGCGCACGTCGGGCGGCGCGATCGCGGCGATCTCGGCGCGGACCGGGTTGCCCACGGCTTCTTCGCGCTGGGCGAAGCTGCCCGGGAAGCCGGTCAGCACGCGCCGCGCGAAGCGCGACAGCACGCGGTTGGTCAGGCCCGGCGCGCGGTTCTGTTCGTGCACCAGCAGGGGCAATCCGTGCAGGCGCGCGGCCAGGCCACCGGGGCCGGACGCGAAGCCGCCAAAGGACACCACGGCACGCGGCTGGCGGTCGCGGATCAGGAAGCCGGCCGCGCGCACCGCGCGCAGCAGGCGGCCCGGCGCGCCGAGCAGGGCCAGCTTGCCCTTGCCGCGCAGGCCGCTGATGGCCAGCGTGTCGATGTGGATGTCGTGCTGCGGCACCAGGCGCGTTTCCATGCCGCCGTCGCTGCCCAGCCAGGTCACCGGAATGCCGCGCGCACGCAGCACCTTGGCCACGGCCAGGCCCGGGAAGATGTGGCCACCGGTACCGCCGGCCATGATCATCACCGGGCGCTCGGAGGAAGCGGGTTGAGTGTTCATCCCATCCTCCCCAGGGTCGGTTCGATGCGTTGCTGCATGCGGCTGGTGCCACGCGAGGCGCTGTCACGTGGCAGGCCATCACGCGGGCTGCCGTCATGGGCCTTGGTGTCCTGCATGGCGGCGGCCACGGACGAGGCACTGGCGCCCCTGCCCGGCTCGGCATCCATCGGCTCGTCGCCTTCGGCCGCGCCCATGCGCACCGCCTGGCGGCGCTCGGCGCGATCCAGTTCGTAGGACACGCGCAGCAGCAGCCCCATCGCCACGCAGGTCATCAGCACGCTGGACCCGCCGGAGGAAATCAGCGGCAGGGTCAGGCCCTTGGTCGGCAGGATGCCCAGGTTGACCCCGATCGAGACGAAGCTCTGCATGCTGATCCACAGGCCGATGCCGAAGGCGATGTAGCCGGAGAAGTGGCGCTTCATTTCGACGCAGCGCATGCCCAGCCAGAAGGTGCGACCCACCAGCAGTGCGTACAGCGCGATGATCAGGCAGGTGCCGATGAAGCCCAGCTCCTCGGCGGTGACCGAGAAGATGAAGTCGGTATGCGCTTCGGGCAGGTAATACAGCTTCTGCACCGAGTTGCCCAGGCCCACGCCGGTCCACTCGCCGCGGCCCACGGCCATCAGCGCGTTGGACAGCTGGTAGCCGTCGCCCTGCTGGTCGGCCCACGGGTCCAGGAAGGAGGTGATGCGGCGCATGCGGTAGGGTTCGATGATCGCCAGTGCGCTCATGCCGACCATGCCGATGATCACCGGCATCGACATGCGCGGCATGTTGACGCCGCCCAGCACCAACATGCCGGCGGTGATGGCCAGCAGCAGCGTGGACGACCCGAAGTCGGGCTGCAGCAGCAACAGCACCACCAGCGCACCGGCCACGCCGAGCGGCTTGAGCATCGCCGGCCAGGTGGCGTTGACCTCGTCGCGGAAGCGCACCAGGTAGCTGGACAGCCACACGATATAGAGCACTTTCACCGCTTCGACGGTCTGGAACTTGGAGATGCCCAGGTTGATCCAGCGCCGGGCGCCATTGACGCTGCTGCCCAGGCCGGGAACGAACACCACCACCAGCAGCGCGAAGCAGCCCAGCAGCAGCACCTGGTTGTACTGCTCGATGCTCTTGAGCTCGGTGCGCATGGCGATGCCCGCCAGCACGATGCCGATGGCCAGGAAGATCAGATGGCGGTTGAGGTAGTAGAACGGACTGCTCATCAAGGCGATCGAGCTCGACGCGACCATCACCACGCCCAGCCCGGTGAGCGCGATGATCGCGCCCAGCAGCCACTTGTCGAAGTGGCCTCCGATGGCTTCAAGGCGGGTTGCCTGGCGCGACAGGTCGTTCATCAGCGGACCTTCAACGTGGCCAGGCCGATCAGTACCAGCACCACCGAGATGATCCAGAAGCGCACGATCACGCGCGGCTCCGGCCAGCCCTTAAGTTCGAAGTGGTGGTGGATGGGCGCCATCTTGAACACGCGCTTGCCGGTCAGCTTGAACGAGGCGACCTGGATCATCACCGACAGCGTTTCGATCACGAATACGCCGCCCATGATCACCAGCACCAGCTCCTGGCGGGTGATCACCGCGATGGTGCCCAGCACCGCACCCAGCGCCAGCGCGCCGATGTCGCCCATGAACACCATGGCCGGGTAGGTGTTGAACCACAGGAAGCCCAGGCCGGCACCGGCAATGGCCGCGCAGATGATGACCAGTTCACCGGCCCCGGGAATCTGCGGGATCTGCAGGTAGTTGGAGAAGACCACGTTGCCCGAGGCATAGGCGAACACGCCCAGCGCGCAGGCCACCAGCACGGTCGGCATGATCGCCAGACCATCCAGACCGTCGGTCAGGTTGACCGCGTTGGAGAAGCCGACGATCCAGAAGTAGGCGATGGCCACGAAGCTGATGCCGGCCAGCGGCAACGCCACCGACTTGAACATCGGGATGTAGAAGGTCAGCGCGGCGGGTACGTCGGCGGTGTAGAACAGGAACAGACCGGCGGCCAGGCCGAAAATCGACTGCAGCAGGTACTTCCAGCGCGACTTCAGGCCGTTCGGGTCGCGCCGCACGATCTTGATCCAGTCGTCGTACCAGCCGATGGCGCCGAAGCACAGCATCACCGCCAGCACCACCCACACGTAGCGGTTGCGCAGGTCGGCCCACAACAGCACCGACAGGGTGATGGTGAGCAGGATCAGCGAGCCGCCCATGGTCGGCGTGCCAGCCTTGGAGAAGTGGGTCTGCGGACCGTCGGTGCGGATCGGCTGGCCGCCCTTGAACTGGGCCAGCTTGCGGATCATCGCCGGGCCCAGCCACAGCGACAGGAACAGCGCGGTCAGCGCGGCAAGAATGCCGCGCAGCGTCAGATAGCCGAACAGCCCGAACAGGCTCTCCAATTGCTGCAACCATCGGGCCAGTTCAAGCAACATGGGGGGTTTCCTCTCCTCGCGCCAGCAGCGCTTTCACAATTTTGTCCATGGCGCTGCCGCGCGAGCCCTTGACCAGGCAGCGCACGCCAGCATGCAGTTCAGAGGCAAGCGCGGCGGCCAGCGTGTCGTGATCCTGGAAGTGCCGGCCGCCGTCGCCGAAGGCGCTCGATGCGGCGGCGCTCAGCGGCCCCAGCGTGTACAGGCGCTTGATCCCGGCATCGCGTGCGCGGCGACCGGCCTGGGCATGCAGCGCCTGGCCGTCCGGGCCCAGTTCGCGCATGTCGCCCAGCACCAGCCAGCCTTCGTCCTTGCCGCCGGCCAGCGCGTCGATCGCCGCAGCCAGCGAGCCGGGGTTGGCGTTGTAGCTGTCATCGATCAGCACCGCGCCGTTGGGCAGCTGGTGCGCGACCTGGCGGCCCGGAACCGGTTCGGCACGGGCCAGGCCCTGCGCGATCTGGTCCAGGCCGATGCCGGCGGCCAGCGCCAGCGAGGCGGCGGCAAGTGCGTTGCTGATGTTGTGGCGACCCGGCAGGGCCAGCGCGATTTCCACGTTCCCGGTCGGGCTGGTGAGCAGGAACTGGCTCCCGGTGGCGCTCGGTCGGATGGCCAACGCACTCACGTCGGCGCTGTGGTCCAGGCCGTAGCGCAGCACGCGGCAGCGCGGCGGCTGGCCCACGATGTGCTGTTCGAACCAGATGCCGAAGGCGTCGTCGGCGTTGATCACCGCCACCCCATCGGCCGGCAGCGCCGCGTAGATCGCGCCCTTGGTGGTGGCCACGCCCTGCAGGCTGCCCATCCGCTCCAGGTGGGCCGGGGCGATGTTGTTCACCAGTGCGTAGCGCGGGCGCACGATATCGGTCAGGTAGGCGATGTCGCCCGGCTTGCCGGCGCCCATCTCGTAGACGGCGAAATCGGCGTCTTCGGGGGCATCCAGCACCGCCAGCGGCAGGCCGATCTCGTTGTTGAGATTGCCCGGGTTGGCGTACACCACCTTGCGGTCTTCACGTGCCACCTGCTGCAAAATCGCCAGCAGCAGCGTCTTGACGCTGGTCTTGCCGTTGCTGCCGGTGATGGCGAACACACCGGCGGCGCGGTCGCGCTGCATGCCATGGGCAATGCGGCCCAGCGCGTGCTGGGTGTCGGCCACCAGGATCTGCGGCAGCGCCACGTCGAGCAGGCGCTCGACCAGCATCGCCGAGGCACCGCGCGCGACGGCATCGGCGGCGAAATCGTGGCCGTCGAAACGGTCGCCACGCAGCGCCACGTACAGGCTGCCCGGGGCAAGCGTGCGGGTATCCTTGCTGATGGCGTCGATGGCGGTGTCCTCGCCATGGATCTCGCCACCGGCCCAATGCGCGATCAGCGACAGCGGGGTGCGCTTCATGGGGCAACCTCCTGCAGCGAAGCCAGCACGCCGGCAGCCACCACGGTGTCGTCGAAGGCATGCTTGACGCCGTTCACTTCCTGGTAGGGCTCGTGGCCCTTGCCGGCAATCAGCACGATGTCGCCGGCACCGGCCAGGCCGATCGCCGTGGCGATGGCGGCGGCGCGGTCGCGCTGCACGATGGCGGCGGCGGGGTTGGCCAGCCCGGCCACGATGTCGGCCACGATCACGTCGCCGTCTTCGCCGCGCGGGTTGTCGTCGGTGACGATCACCACGTTGGCGCCGCGCTCGGCGATGGCGGCCATCTGCGGCCGCTTGCCGGTATCGCGCTCGCCGCCGCAGCCGAACACGCAGACCAGGCGCCCGGCCAGGTGGTCGTGCAGGCTGGCCAGCGCCTGTTCCAGCGCGTCGGGGGTGTGGGCGTAGTCGACCACTACGGTGGGCAGGCCGTGCTCGCCGCCGAGCCGGTTCATGCGCCCGGCAATGGGCTGCAGCTGCGACAGCAGCGCGGCGATAGCGGCCGGTGCATGGTCCAGCGCATACAGCGCGCCGGCCACGGCCAGCAGGTTGTCCACGTTGAAGCGGCCCAGCAGCGGCGACTGCACCGGATGGCGCGCGCCCTCCACCACCAGGTCGAAGGCGATGCCGCGGCCGTCCAGCTTCAGCGAATCGGCGCGCAGCGTAGCCTGCTGCGCGCCGCGCGAGCTCAGCCCGATCTGGCGCACGCTGGCATCGACGGTGCGAAGCAGTTCGCTGCCGAAGCTGTCGTCCAGGTTCACCACGGCGGCCTTGAGGCCGTCGCGGTGGAACAGCTTGGCCTTGGCCGCGCCGTACTGCGCCATGTCGCCGTGGTAATCGAGATGATCGCGGGTGAGGTTGGTGAACACCGCCACGTCGTAGTGCACGGCATCCACGCGGCCCTGGTCCAGCGCGTGCGAGCTGACTTCCATTGCCACCGCGCGCGCGCCGTCGTCGCGCAGCTGCGCCAGCACTTCATGCATCTGCAGCACCAGCGGCGTGGTGAAGCCGGTCGGCACCACGTGGCCATACAGACCTACGCCCAAGGTGCCGATACTGCCACTGGCGGTGCCGAGCAGGTGCCAGGCCTGGGCCAGCAGCTGCACGGTGGACGTTTTGCCGTTGGTGCCGGTCACGCCCACCATCGTCATCGCGCGCGATGGATGGCCGTGGAACTGGTCGGCCATCGCGCCCATGCGCGTACGCAGGCCGGGCACGGCAATGGCGTCGGCCGGGGCCGGCAGCTCGGCCGGCGCCGGCGGCTCGAACAGGATCGCGTCGGCGCCGTTGGCCAGCGCCTGGTCGACGAAGCCCAGGCCATGCGCGCCGAAGCCGGCGATCGCCACGAAGGCATTGCCCGGGCGCACGGCGCGGCTGTCCAGCACCAGGCCGGTGATGGACGGGTCGTGGCTCAGCACCACATCGGGAATCAACTGCGAAAGCAACATCGTCTGGCTCATTGGGTGCCTCCCTGCGCGGGCGGCACCGTGGCGTGCGCGCTGGGCAGCGCGGCATCGAATTCGGCGGCGGCATCCGGGGCGATCACCGTTTCCGGCGGCGGCACCGGCAACGACGAGGCGGTATGCCCCAGCTTTCCGGACTGCTGTGCCGCCAGCCACGACTCGATGTCGTCCGGCGGCACGTCCATCAGGCGCAGCGCGCCTTCCATCACGTTGTGGAACACCGGCGCCGACACCAGACCGCCGTAGTACTTGCCGGCCTGCGGGTCGTTGATCACGATCACCGTGGCAAAGCGCGGGTTGGTCGCCGGCACCACGCCGGCGAACAGCGCGTTGTAATGACCGCGCTCGTAGCCGCCGGGGCCGGCCTTGCGTGCGGTACCGGTCTTGCCGGCCACGTGGTAACCCAGCACCGCGGCCTGCTTGGCGCCGCCCTGGGTGACCACGGTTTCCATCATCGCCACCACCTGCCTGGCGATGTTCTCGTCGATGATCTGCTTGCCTTCGTTGCGCTGGCCCTTGACGAAGGTCGGTGCGATCAACTTGCCGCCGTTGCCCAGCGCCGAATAGGCGGTGGCGATCTGCAGCGGGGTGACGTTCAGGCCGTAGCCGTAGGACATGGTGGTCTTGGACGACCCGCTCCAGCGCGCCGGACGCGGCAGCACGCCGGCCGATTCACCGGGAAAACCGCTGTGCGGGGACACGCCGTAGCCGAAGCTGTGGACGTGGTCGTAGAACACCTGGTCGGGCATCTTGGCGGCGATCTTGGCCGCGCCGATGTTCGAGCTGCGGGTGATCACGCCGGTGACGTTGAGCACGCCGTTGTTGCGCGGCACGTCCTTGATGGTGAACCGGCCCACGGCCATGTAGCCCGGGTTGGTGTCCACCGTGGTGTCCTTGGTGACCACCCCGGACTGCAGCGCCGAGGCGATGGTCAACGGCTTCATGGTCGAGCCCGGCTCGACCAGGTCGGTCACCGCGCGGTTGCGGCGGGTGTCCGGGGCGGCGCCGCCGACCGAATTGGGGTTGTAGGTGGGCAGGTTGACCATGGCCAGCACTTCGCCGGTGGCCACGTCCATGATCACCATCGAGCCGCCGGCCGCCTTGTTGGCGATCAGCGCGTTGCGCAGCTCCTTGAAAGCCAGGAACTGGATGCGGCGGTCGATGCTGAGGGTGAGGTCCTTTCCCGGCTCGGCGGCGCGCAGCAGGTCGCTCTCCACCGTGTCGCCCTTGCGGTTGCGGATCACCCGCTTGGCGCCGGCCTTGCCGCGCAGCCATTCGTCGAAGGCCAGCTCCAGCCCTTCCTGGCCGCGGTCGTCGATGTTGGTGAAGCCCAGCACGTGCGCCATCGCCTCGCCCTGCGGGTAGAAGCGGCGGAACTCGCGCTGCGAGGCCACGCCCGGGATCTTCAGCGCCACCACCTTTTCCGCGTCGTCCGGATTGATCCGGCGGCGCAGGTACATGAATTCCTTGTCGGCCTTCTGCGAGAGCTTGGAGGTCAGCTCGTCCAGCGGCATGCCCAGCGCGGTGGCCAGCTCGGGGATGCGGTCCGGGGCGCGCAGCAGTTCCTGCGGGTTGACCCAGATCGAGGCGACCGGGGTGGACACCGCCACCGGCTCGCCGTTGCGGTCGGTGATCATGCCGCGCGAGGTGTTGATCGGCAGTTCGCGCAGGTACCGCGCTTCGCCCTGGCGCTGGTAGAAATCGCTGTTGATGATCTGCACGTAAGCCGCACGGCCCACCAGCGACACCGAGCACAGCCCAAGCGCCAGACCCACCCACTTCAGGCGCTGGCGCAGGTTGAAACTGTTGCGGGTGCGGTTGCGACCGGACTTGTTCATGGCCGGATCACCACCACGTCGGCCGCTTCCGGGAACTTCATGCCCAGCTTCTCGCGGGCCACCCGGTCAACCCGGGTCGCCTCGGCCAGGGTCGCCTGCTCCAGCTGCAGGCGGCCGAATTCAATGTTGATCTCGTCGCGCGCGCGCTCGGCCTTGGACAGCTCGATGAAGGTCTGGCGGTGGCGGTGGCGCATGAACACCACCCCGATCGCCGAGGCGACGGTGCAGGCCAGCAGCACGATGAGCAGGAGGCGACTCACCCGGCCACCTCGCGTTTTTCGGCCACGCGCAGCACGGCGCTGCGCGAGCGCGGGTTGACCGCCAGCTCGTCGTCCTCGGCCTTGATGGCGCCGCCATGCAGATCCAGAGTCGGCACGAACGCGGCCAGCTCGGGCAGCCGGCGATTGCTCGGCGGGGCCTTGGCGTGGCGGTTCATGAACTGCTTGACGATGCGGTCTTCCAGCGAATGGAAGCTGATCACCGCCAGCCTTCCACCGGGCTTGAGGCGCGCCATCGCCGCGTCCAGGCCGGCTTCAAGGTCGGCCAGTTCGCGGTTGATGTGGATGCGAATGGCCTGGAAGCTGCGCGTGGCGGGGTGGATCTTGTCCTTGCCACGCGGCATCACCGAGGCGATCAACTCCGCCAACTCGGCGGTGCGGGTGAAGGGCTGCTTGTCGCGGCGGGCCACGATGGCCTTGGCGATGCGGCGGCCCTGGCGCTCTTCGCCGTAGGTCCACAGCACGTCCATCAGCTCGCGTTCTTCAACACGGTTGAGCCACTGCGCCGCGCTTTCGCCGCTGTCCGGGTCCATGCGCATGTCCAGCGGGCCGTCCTTGCCAAAGCTGAAACCACGCTCGGCCACGTCCAGCTGAGGCGAGGACACGCCCAGGTCGAACAGCACCCCGTCTAGGCCGTCGGCGGTGGCGTCCCAGTGCAGCAGGTCGGCGAAGCTGCCCCGGAAGATCGAGACGCGCGGGTCCGGCGCGAAATCGCGCTCGGCTACCGCAATCGCTTCAGGATCCTTGTCCATGACCAGCAGCCGGCCTCCGGGACCGAGTTGCGCGAGCACGCCGCGGGCGTGACCGCCACGACCAAACGTGCCATCGAGATACGTACCGTTTTCGATCACCCTCAGGCCGTCCAGGACCTGTGTGTACAGAACCGGCAGGTGCCCCGCCGGCGACTGCGACACCGGAAGGTGACCGGTCTGCGCTGCTCCGCGCATCCGGGCACCCCGGCTCACAACTTCAGGTCGAGCAACCCATCGCCCAGATCCCCGTCAGACAACGTCTGCTGGATCAACGCGCGATGTGCCTGCTCGCTCCACAATTCGAATTTGTCGCCCATGCCGAGCAGAACCGCCTTCTTTTCAATGCCAACGGCACCGCGGTGGCTGGCAGGAATACTGATGCGGCCGTTGCCGTCCAGCTCCAGATGCGCGGCCGAGCCGACCAGCTTCTGTTGCAGCAGACGCACGACGCGCTGTGTGTTGGGTTTGGCCATGACGTCGTCGCGGACCCGTTCCCACTCGGTTTCGGCATACAGCCACAGGCAGCCGGACTCGAAGGGGTTGTAGGTCAGGACCAGGCGGTTGTTGCTCACACGCGCGACAAGGTCACGATGCGCGGTGGGAACCGCCATGCGTCCTTTATCGTCAACCGTGATGGCCGTCTCGCCCTGAAACACGACGCGTGCACCTTTCCTTCGCCCGGATGAAACATTGAACCACGAAAAACCACAAAAAACCCGGTTTTGCCTCTGTTGCCCACCTTAGCAGTGCCGATTGGGTTGTCAACAACTTTGCGAGCGGGAAATCACTTTGAACATCAAGGGCTTGCAGCAATGTTTAGAGACTTGTTCAAGGCTTATCCACAAGTTGCTGTTTCGTCTCATTTTTTGAGATTGGGGCGAAGTTCAGGCCTGTGTAGAGGGCGTGAAACATAGGCGCGTATTCATGCGAAGGCCCGTCGCCATTGGCCGGGCCTTGCGCAAACCCGGCACAATGTCGGCCATGTGCCTGCTTGCCCTTGCCTGGAAAACCCACCCCCGCTGGCAGCTGCTGATGGCCGGCAACCGCGACGAGTTCCACGCCCGCCCCACCGCCGCGCTGGCGGCCTGGCCGGCGCCCGACCACGGGCTGCTGGCCGGACGCGACCTGCGCTCGGGCGGCACCTGGGCCGGCGTCGGGGCCGGCGGCCGCATGGCGGTGGTGACCAACGTGCGCGACCCGCTGGCCCGCCAGACCGGCCCCTCCCGCGGCGCCCTGGTGGCCGACTACCTGCGTGACACCGCCCCGGCCGCCCGCTTCGCCGATGGGCTGGCCGCCCGCGCCGCCGACTTCGCCCCGTTCAACCTGCTGCTGGCCGACCGCCACAGCTGCCAGTTCCTGGGCAACCACCCGGCGGGCCGGCAGGCGTTGGCACCCGGCGTACACGGCATGTCCAATGGGCCGCTGGATGCGCCCTGGCCCAAGACGGAGCGCTTGAACGCCACCCTGCAGGGCTGGATCGCCAGCGGCAGTGACGACCTGGCCCCGCTGTGGGCGGCGCTGGCCGATGAAACCCGCGCCGATGACGGCGCCCTGCCCGACACCGGCATCGGCCTGGAACGCGAGCGCTGGCTGAGCGCGGCATTCATCCGCAGCCCCGAGTACGGCACCCGCGCCAGCACAATCATCGCGCTGGATGCCGACGGCCAGGGCTTCATCCACGAGCGCCGGTTCGGGCCGGACGGCAGCTGCATCGGCGAGACCCGGCTGGCGGTTACGCCGACGGCTGCGGGGACATGACGCGACCAGCGCGTTTTCGCCGGTGTGCGACGGGGCACTTCAGCCGCGATTGAAGGTGTTCACCGAAGTTTAACGCGTTGCGCTGCAACGGATTTCTGGCCATGACGCCGGGCTGGCCCGGGCGAGCGTCGGCCATGACCGGCACCGGCATCGGCCGTGGGCTTGACCCCTCCCCCTCCAAGACGAGGATGAAGCGGGCGGCACCTTCGCCGCGCCCTCTTCGGAACCGAGACCTGTATGCGACGCATCCTCTTTCTTTTGGCCAGCCATCTGCTGGTCCTTGGCGTGGGCTTCGGCCTGGGCGTGTACTTCCTGCCGATCCTGACCGCCCCCGACGATCCGCCGGTGCAACAGGTCCAGGCCGCGATGGAGCAGGCCCGCTACCACGCCACCTTCCACCGCAACCAGAAAGGCAGCGACGCGCTGCACTGGGCCGACGGCGCACTGAGCGTGAGCGCCACCCAGGTCGCGTTCACCGGCAAGATCGCCCCGGGGCCGGACTACAAGGTGTATCTGACCCGCGAGTTCGTCGACACCAAGGCCGGCTTTGAACGGATCAAGGCCGATGCGGTGCGGATCGGCGAGGTGAAGACCTTCAACCGGTTCCTGGTCGATGTGCCACCGGGCGTGGATGTCGAGGAATTCACCACCGTGGTGGTGTGGTGCGAGCGCTTCGCGCAGTTCATCTCGGCCGGACAGTATCGAACACCGGGGTGATCGCGCGCCCTGCGCATGCCGGGATGTGGGACAATGCGCGCGGCGGAGTCGGCCAGACAGTCGCGTCATCCCTTGCGGATGCCGAGGAAAGTCCGGGCTCCATAGGGCAAGGTGCCAGGTAACGCCTGGGCGGCGCAAGCCGACGGAAAGTGCAACAGAAAGATACCGCCTACGTTTCCTTCGGGAAGCCGGTAAGGGTGAAATGGTGCGGTAAGAGCGCACCGCGAGTCTGGCAACAGACCGGCACGGCAAACCCCACCTGGAGCAAGACCAAATAGGGACCTAATGGCGTGGCCCGCGTCGGGTCCGGGTAGGTTGCTTGAGCGCTGCGGTGACGTAGCGCCTAGAGGAATGACTGTCCACGACAAAACCCGGCTTATCGGCCGGCTCCGCCGCTTTTTTTATGACGAAAAAAGCTCCAAGGTTTGCAGCGCAAACCTTGGGCCCCGGGCCACCAGCGTCCAATTCCCCGCGGCTGTCGCCGCGCGCCCTTTACTAAAGGGGGCTACGTGACATCACGCCGTAGAGCCGGGCTCTGCCCGGCTGCTGTGAACTGCGCGGCGCGCTTCGCGCGATGCCGGGCAGAGCCCGGCACTACGACGGCCGACACCTGCGCCATCGCGCGGGCCCGCAGGATCCCTGCGCGCCCCTGCACTTCCCCCCTCAGCCGCCGTACAACGCCTTTCTGGGGGCGCCGGTCAGTTCGGCGGCCAGCTTGGCTGCCGTGGAGGGCGGGAGGTGTTCGCTGAGCTTGGCGTACATGCGGCGGCCGGCGGCCAGCTGGGCCTGATCGTCGTCGGCGGCGCCCTGGACCATCACCACGAACTCGCCCTTGCGCTGGTTGTCGTCGGCTTCCACCTGCTGCAGCAGCGAGCCCAGGGTGCCGTCGAGCACGGTTTCAAACAGCTTGGTCAGCTCGCGCGCCAGCACCGCCGGGCGCTCGGCGCCGAAGGTGGCGGCCATGTCGGCCAGCGATTCGGTGATGCGGTGCGAGGATTCGTAGAACACCAGCGTGCGGGTTTCGGCGGCCAGGCCCTGCAGGCGCTCGCGGCGGCCCGCGCCCTTGGCCGGCAGGAAGCCTTCGAAGGTGAAGCGGTCGCTGGGCAGGCCGGCCACACTCAATGCGGCAATGGCAGCGCAGGCGCCCGGCACCGGGCTCACCCGGATGCCCGCCTCGCGGGCGGCGCGCACCAGCCGGTAGCCCGGGTCGCTGACCAGCGGAGTGCCGGCATCGCTCACCAGCGCCAGTGACTCGCCGGCCTGCAGCCGCGCCACGATGCGCTGCGCCATGGCCTCTTCATTGTGGTCGTGCAGCGCGACCAGCGGCTGCTGGATGCCGAAGTGGGCCAGCAACTGGCCGCTGCGGCGGGTGTCCTCGGCGCAGATCGCCGCCACCGAACGCAGCACGTCCTGTGCCCGCGGGGTCAGATCGGCCAGGTTGCCGATCGGGGTGGCAACGACATACAGCGTGGGGACAGCACTCATCGCAACGTCACTCATGGGTCAAGGGTAGAATCGTACCGTTCCCCGGCCCTGGCCGCTGCCCCCATCGAATGGACCTGATCATGAACAAGCCCGTCGCACGGATCTCCGCCCTGTCGTTGTCGCTGCTGCTGCTTGCCGGCTGCGCCACGACGAGCCTGACCAGCGCGCCCGAATCGCCGGCCCAGGCCCAGGCGCTGGCATTGATCGATCAAGGCAAGCCACGCGATGCGGCCGTGCAGCTGGAAGCGCTGGCCAACACGCTCAAGGGCGCCGCGCGTGCCGGTGCACTGGCCGATGCCGCGTTTGCCTGGCACGAAGCCGGCGACAACGTCCGCGCGCGCAGCCTGCTGGCCCAGATCACCCCGCGCCAGCTCAACGGCGCCAGCCTGCAGCGCTACCACCTCACCAGTGCCGAACTGGCCCTGGCCGACAAGCAGCCGGCGCAGGCGCTGGCCCTGCTCAAGGAATCGTCGGACACCATCGCCCCGCCACTACGCACCCGCTGGCAGCTGGCCCGTGCCAACGCGCTGCAGGCCACCGGCGACATCATCGGAGCCGCACAGGAACGCGCCCGCGCGCACGCCGCGCTCACCGGCCAGGCCCGCATCGAGAACCAGCAGGCCATCGCCGGCCTGCTCGGCACGCTCGACGATGCCACCCTGCGCGCCCGCGCCGCCGCGCTGCCGGCCAACGAGCCGCTGTACAACTTCGCCGGCCGCGCCCTGATCGCGCGCGGCCTGCCGCTGCCGCGTCCGTTCGATCGCGAACAGGCGGTGCAGTTCGACACCAGCAAGCGCCCGCCGGCCATGAGCGATGGCTATCGCCCGCCGGTGAAGATGGCCGTGCTGCTGCCGCTCAGCGGTCGCCTGGCCACGGCCGCGCAGCCGGTGCGCGATGGCCTGCTCAGTGGCTACTACGGTGAAACCCGCCGCCGCCCGGACATCCAGTTCATCGACACCGCCGGCACCGCCGCCGGTGCCGTCGCCGCGTACGACAAGGCGGTCAATGCCGGCGTCGATTTCGTGGTCGGCCCGCTCGGCCGCGACGAAGTGGACGCCGTGTTCGGCCGCGCCCAGCTGCCGGTGCCGGTGCTGGCGCTGAACCGCGGCAAGAGCAGCCCGCCGGCCGGCAGCGCCGGCTTCTCGCTGGCCCCGGAAGACGACGGCATCATCGCCGCCGAATACCTGCGGGGGCGCGAGCGCAGCAAGGTGCTGGTGGTGCACAGCAATGACGACAACGGCCGCCGTGCCGCCGCCGCGTTCCGCGAGCGCTTTGCCCAGCGCGGCGGCCAGGTGGTGGCCAGCATCGGCGTGGGCGAAACCGTGGGCAACATCGATGCGCAGATCCGCGCAGCCGGTGCCGTCGACGGCGTGCTGCTGGCGGTGAAGGCGCCGCAGGCGCGCGCACTGGCCCCGCAGCTGGCGCTGGCCGGTGCCGGTGGCGCCACCCGCGTCGGCACCTCGCAGCTCACCGTGGGTGCCGGCAAGGCCGAAGAAGACATGGCGCTGGATGGCATCGTGTACCCCAACGAAGCATGGAACGTGCGCGGCGTGCCGGGCCTGCCGTCGGCCAGCACCGCCGGGCAGATCCTGCCCAGCGCGCGCGGCGCCTCCGGCCGCCTGTTCGCGTTTGGTTTCGATGCGTGGAAGATCAGTGCGTACCTGGACAAGATGGCCAACGAAGGCGGCCTGCCCGGCGCCACCGGCACGCTGTTCCTGGACAGCAATGGCAATGTGCTGCGCGTGCCGGCGTGGTCGACCTTCAGCGGTGGCCGGCCGATGCCGATCGCCAGCGCCAACTAAGCGACATGCCGACCGCGCGGGCACAGCGTGGCGCGGCGGTGGAAGCGGCCGCGCAGGCGTACCTGTGCAACGCCGGGTTGCAGCCGATCAGCGCCAACGCGCGTTATCGCGGCGGTGAACTGGACCTGGTCATGCGCGACGGCGACACCACCGTCTTCGTGGAGGTGCGGTACCGGGCCAGTGCCGGATTTGGCGGCGGCGCGGCATCGGTGGACCTGCGCAAGCGGCGCAAGCTGGCGCTGGCCGCGCAACTGTTTCTGTCGTCCCACCCGGCTCTGGCCACCCGGCCGTGCCGGTTCGATGTGATCGATGCCTGGGGGGAACCGCCGCAACTGAACTGGCTGCGCGATGCATTCCGGCTGGAGGATTGCTGATGGATCGGTCGGATGTACGTGATTCCGGGATGGCGTGCAGCCGGGCAGAGCCCGGCTCTACGGGGTGGTGGCATGTGGGTAATGCCGGCACGGCCTTGCGCCGGTCAGCGGCCGGGGGCGTGGCGCATGCCTAGTGTGTTTACCCATGCGGCGATTCCGCTGGCGCTGTGGTGTGCGTCCGATCGCGGGCGCATCGCTGCGCCATTGCTGACCGCTGGCGTGGTCGCGGCGATGCTGCCCGATGCCGATGTGCTGGCCTTCGCACTGCACATTCCCTACGCCGACAGCTTCGGTCACCGCGGGGCCAGTCATTCGATCGTGTTCGCCGCGGTGCTGGCCGTGCTCGCTGCCGCGCTGCACACACGCCTGCGCGCCAGTGCGGTGCAGGCCGCCGCGTTCGTCGGCATCAGCGCGCTGTCGCACCCGCTGCTGGACGCGCTGACCTCCGGCGGCCTGGGCGTTGCCCTGTGGTGGCCATGGAGCGGCGAGCGTCTGTTCGCGCCGTGGCGCCCGATCCGCGTGTCGCCGTTCGCCGGGCAGTTCTTCAGCCCGCGTGGACTGGCCACCGTTGTTTCCGAACTGCGTTGGGTGTGGTTGCCGCTGGCCGCCGCCGTGATCGGCTGGAGGCTGATCCAACGCGCCCCTGTTGATACCCGGACCCCGCAATGACCCTCGCCCTGCCCGCCGCCTTTGTTTCCACCGTGCATGCGCTCCTGGGCGAGGACGGCTGGCGCACCGATGATGCCGCGCTGGCCGCCGCCGCACAGGACAACTCGTGGCGCAGCCAGCGGCCGCTCGGCGTGGCCTTCCCGCGTGACCGCGAACAGGTGGCGGCGCTGGTCCGCGCCTGCCGCGCCCATCGCATCGCGCTGGTCGCGCGCGGCGCCGGCACCGGCACCACCGGCGCGGCGGTGCCGGTCAACGGCAGCATCGTGCTCTCGTTCGCGCGCATGACGCGCATCCTCGACATCCAGCCCGGCAACCGCTGCGCGGTGGTCGAGCCGGGCGTGCTCAACGGCGACCTGCAGCACGCGCTGGCCCCGCATGGCCTGTTCTGGGCACCGGACCCGTCCAGCGCGGACATCTGCAGCATCGGCGGCAACCTGGCCTGCAATGCCGGTGGCCCGCGCGCGGTGAAGTACGGCACCAGCCGCGACAACGTGCTCGGGCTGGTGGCGGTAACCGGCGCAGGCGAACTCATCCACTGTGGTGGCGCCTATACCAAGGACGCCACCGGCTACGACCTCACCCACCTGCTGGTAGGCAGCGAAGGCACGCTGGCGCTGATCGTGGAAGCCACCCTCAAACTCACCCCGCTGCCGGTCGCCCAGGCCGGGCTGCGCGTGCTGTACCGCGACGCCGATGCGGCCGCTGCGGCGGTATCGCGCCTGATGGCGCAGCCGGTGGTGCCCACCCGATTGGAATTCATGGATGCACGCAGCCTGGAGCTGCTGCGCCGTAACGGCGCCGACGTCCCCGAGGCCGGCGCGATGCTGCTGGTGGAAGCCGACGGCGACCACGACACCCTGCCCTACCTGCTGCAGGCGCTGGCCACCGCCGCTGAAGGCGACGGCATGATCGAACTGGACGTGGCGATGGAAGGCCGCGCGCGCGACCAGCTGTGGGCCGCACGCAAGGCACTGTCACCCGCACTGCGCACCGTCGCGCCCGGCAAGATCAACGAAGACGTGGTGGTACCGGTGTCGCGCATTCCGGAGCTGGTGGCAGGCGTGCAGGCACTGGCGCACGAGTACGCGCTGACCATCGTCACCTTCGGCCATGCCGGCAACGGCAATCTGCACGTCAACATCCTCTACCACCCGGACGATGCCGACGAAAACGCACGCGCGCATGCCGCGCTGCCGAAGATCTTCGAACTGACGCTGTCGCTGGGCGGCACGCTGTCCGGTGAACACGGCATTGGGCTGGCCAAGCGCGATTTCATGGCCCAGGCATTCTCACCGGCAACACTGGCGGCGATGCGGGCGATCAAGCACGCGCTGGACCCGGATGCCATCCTCAACCCGGGCAAGGTGCTTCCGCCTGGCTGATATTTCACCGGGGCCCTGCACCAGCCTCGCCGGGGGCTGGTTCGGCCATAGTGCTATTGCAAGTTGTTGCAGTGACTTTGGCTGACGGTCGTGGTTTGCTCGGCAGCTACCAGATTCGAAGTTGCGCCAGGGAATTCATGGATCGGGTTGCGCCACTGGCTCGGGCCCTGAAGTCCTGACCAGAGCCGTATCGAAAACTGCACCACTACACGCTGTAGCGAAGGATCAGGCCGTCAACGACAACGACCTGCTCGCTGGAGATCAAGCACCATGTTGCGACTGGAAGATATAGAGCTTCATTTCAACGGCCGCCCGCTTTTCAGCGGCGTGGACCTGCGCCTGCCTGCCGGCGCGCGCGTCGCCCTGATCGGCAACAACGGCACCGGCAAGAGCAGCCTGCTGCGTATGCTGGCTGGACAGGTCATGCCCAGCGCAGGCGAGATCCGCTGGCGCGACGATGCATCGGTTGCCTATGTACCGCAACACGTGCTGGACGGATCGGCGCGCAGCGGCGGCGAACAGATGCGCCATGCTCTGGCGCGTGCGCTGGATTCAGCACCGGACGTGCTGCTGCTGGACGAGCCCAGCAACCATCTGGACCGCAGTGCGCGGCGCTCGCTGCTGGCCCGGCTGCGCCAGTACCACGGCACCCTGCTGATCGCCTCACATGACACCGCGTTGATCGATGCGCTGTGCGACACGCTCTGGCATATCCACAACCAGCACATCGAGGTCTTCCAGGGCCGTTACCACGACCATCAGGTGGAACTGCAGCGCCGGCGCGACGCGCTGGATCGCACCGCGCGCGATCTCGACCGCGCACAGTCGCAGGCGCATGACGCACTGATGCGCGAACAGGAGCGCGCCGCCTCCTCACGCAAGCGTGGCGCAGTGAAGGTGGAGCAGCGCAAATGGGGCACGGTGCGTTCGGCCACCAAACTGGAACGCGGCAACACCACCGCCGGACAGAAACGCCAGCAGATCCGTGAGGTACAGGAGGACATTGCCGAGCGCCGCCGGCAGCTGCAGCGCGACGAGGTCATCGAGCCGCGCTTCCAGCTTCCCGCGGGCTGGCGCCGGGAGGGCGTGGTGGTACAGGTGACCGATGGCGCCTGCGGCTACGATGCACCGCTGATCGTGCAGCAGCTGCAGGTGCGCCTGGAGGTGGGCGACTGCCTGCTGGTGACCGGCGACAATGGCAGCGGCAAATCCACCTTCGCCCGCGCATTGCAGGGTGCCACCGATGTCCAGCGTGAGGGCGACTGGCTGCTGCCGGCGGCGGAGCAGGTCGCGCTGATCGACCAGCACTACGACGCACTGCCGGGCGCGCTGACGCCGGTGCAGGCGATGGCCGCATGCCAACCCCAATGGACCCCCTCCGAATGCCGCCTGCATCTGGCCGACTTCCTGTTCCGTGGCGAGGCTCCGGCGCAGACGACCATCGGCCAGCTGTCAGGGGGCGAACGCGCACGCCTGGCGATGGCCCTGATGGCGGCCCACCCGCCCACCCTGCTGATACTGGACGAACCCACCAACAACCTGGACATGAGCCTTCGTGCCCATCTGCTGCAGGTCCTGCACGCCTACCCGGGCACCCTGGTGGTGATTTCCCACGATGAGGGCTTCATCCAGTCACTGCAGCCTACCCAGCGGTTGAACCTGGCCACCAGCGACGGCGCCGTCGTACGCTGAACCCTCAAGCAAAGCAGGAAGCCGATCACGACGCTTTGCAACATATTGCATGGCCCCCCGCTCCTTGAGCCGGAACAATTTGAGTCGAAATGGACATGCCCGGGCGTCTCTGGCATCGCATCGCCGACAGGCCAAGCTCCCCGGAAGAGAGGAGTGACGGCCCATGACGCGGCTGTCCATACCAGACACATTGGTCCGATCAGGAGTGATCCATGCGCCGTCATTCTGCACGTCCCCAGTGCTTCCTCATGCGCCCCCTCACCCAGTGCCTGCTGTTGGCCCTGGCGGCTCTTCCCGCAACATCTGTGCTGTCCCGTGACCTTGATGGCCAATCGGCCACCGTGCGTGAAGGCAGCACCGCCGAAGCCTGGAACCTGATCAACGGCTCACGCCTGAGTGTGGACGGCGGTCGTACGGAGACAATTAGCAGCACGGACTCCCAGGTAACGCTGAACAACGGCCATGTACAAGCGCCCGTCGATGGCAGGGATGCCAGCATCGTGCTGCGGGGCAGTTCAACGCTGGATATGACCAACAGCACGCTTCATGACGGCAATGTGGTGGTCAGCGATCATTCCAGCGCGCGCATCACGGGAAGCACCCTGCGCTCGGTGGGGGCCAACGCCAGGTTCAGCGTCGGCATCTACCTCGACAAGTCCCCCAGCCGACCCGATGCCAACAGCACCGTCATCGTCGACTCTTCGTTCGTACGCGCCGAAGTATCACCGGGCGCGGCCATGCTCAGCAACGGCCACGCAGTGCGCCTGCAGCAGGGCACCGCCATCCTGCAGAATGGCACCCGGGTGGAAGGCGCGAATTCGGGCGTACTACTGTTGGGCGGAACCATCCCGTCCGTACTCGGGCAGCCCATCACCCTGCGCGTGGACAACGCACAGGTCGTCTCGGACAGTGGGGCCGCCATCTGGATAGCACCGCGCAGGTCGGTGCGCTACGACATCACCGTCGCCAACGGCTCCCAGCTCTCCGGCGGCGATGGCCATCTGTTGCTGGTGCGCCCCGATGGCAGTGCAACGGGCGAAGCCGAGGTCCACTTCACGGTGGATGACGCACGCCTTGCCGGCGATATCACCTTCGACACCGACCGCGTTACCGGCAGCCTGGACGTAGTGCTTCGCAACAAGGCGCAGATCGACGGCCGTTTCGCCAACGTCACCACCGCCAGCATCGACAGCGACGCCACCTGGCAGATGACCGGCGACAGCACCATCGGCCATCTCACCCTGGGCGCTGGCGGCACCGTGGCGCTGGGCGATGGCAGCACCTTCAACACGCTCAATGTGGATACCTTCAGCGGCAACGGTGGCACGCTGGGCTTCAACACCGCGCTGGGCGATGACAGTTCGGCCACCGACAGGCTCATCATCAGCGGCGATGCCAACGGCCAGGCCAACGTGCGCGTGACCAACGCGGGCGGTGCCGGTGCGCAGACCAGCAAGGGCATCGAGCTGATCCGCATCGGCGGCGCGTCCAATGCGCAGTTCGATCTGCAGGGCCGCGCGGTGGGCGGGCAGTACGAGTACTTCCTGTTCAAGGATGCGACCGACGGCGGCTGGTACCTGCGTTCGCAGCTGGCCACCGCGCCAGACCCGTGCGTGGCCGACCCCAGCCTGCCGCAGTGTCAGCCGATTGTCGATCCGGTGGATCCGGTGGATCCGGTGGATCCGATCATTCCCATTCCGGTGCTGCGCCCGGAAACCGGCGCCTACCTGGCCAACCAGTTCGCGCTGGACCAGCTACTGCGTCATGGCTGGCGCGACCGCCAGGGCGGCAGCACGGCCCATGAGGGCGTGCGTGGCTGGGCGCGCGTGGATGGCACCCAAAGCAAGCTGGCTGCCGTGGAAGACCAGCTGGACCCGCGCGTGGACCGCTCGCGGTTGCAGTTGGGCGCCGACATGGGCGTGTTTGACGACGGCCGTGGCCGCCTGGGCGTGATGTTGACCGCTGGCCAGTCCAGCGCCACCTCGCGCTCGCTGCTGACCGGCTACAGCGCACGCGGCAAGGTGGAAGGCGGTGCGCTGGGCGTGTACGGCAACTGGGTCAGTGATGCGCTGTACCTGGACGCCAGCGTGCAGCGCGGCCAGTTCCGCAACCGGGTGCAGGGCGAGGGCCTGGCCGAAGAACGCTACGACTCGGACATCTGGCAGTCCTCGCTGGAGGCCGGTTACCGCATCGGTATCGGTGCCATCGGCAGCACCGCGCTGAGCCTGCAGCCGGAACTGCAGCTGGTCTACACCGACGCCAACATCGACCGTCACCAGGAAGCCAACGGCACGGTGGTGCGCAGCCTGGCTGACAGCGGTCTGTCCGGTCGCGCGGGCCTGCGTCTGCAGGGCGAAGGCAACAGCACGGTCGGTGCCTCGGTCAGCCCGTATCTGGTGGCCAACTGGTATCGCGATGGCGCCAGCAACGGACTGGCCTTCGACGAAGACGTGATGAAGGCCAGCGTGCCGAAGAACCGCTATGAGCTTAATGCCGGTGCACGCATCGATTACCGCTCGGGGCTGAGTGCCTGGGGTGGGCTGGGTGTGATGCGCGCTGACCATGGGTATCGCGAGGCCACTGCGAACGTGAGCCTGTCCTACCGCTGGTGATTGTGCATGAAGCGGCGCCGACGTTGTTCGGCGCCGTCCTTCTACTCGGATAGAGCCAGGCCATGCCTGGCTCTATCGTTTTGGCGCGTGGCCGCACTCGCGCCGCGAACAGCTCGTCGAGCTGGACGCGGCGCTACGGTCGCTCACCAACGCACGCGCACGCGCATCCCCACCTGCGCACCTACCCATGCCGATGCGCAGGCGCACGGCCTTCCACCGCGTGCGCGCTGCAAGGGGCGCGTACCTGATCGACGGAGGCGCATCTTTCGTCACTCGTAATCTGCCGTCACCACGATTTCCGTCTGCACCGCACCGGCGTTCACCCCGGCCACCGCCGGCAGGTAGTAGCCCGCGCGCAGCGGGTAGCTAGCGGTCGCACCGCTGACCACCACCTCGATATCGGCATCCCCGTTCTTGATGTAGTCGGTGCCGGTGGCGCCTTTCAGCAAGGCCACCGACACCCCCACGGCGGCGTCGGCGGTGGCGGTGTTCTTCCAGCGCTCGGCATCGCCGTCGGCGGCGGTACCGGCAAAGGACAGGGTGGCCTTGGTGACGCCCACGCAACCGGTGAAGTTCAACGTGCCGGCCTTGAGCTTGTTGTCGCCCTGGGCCATCTCATCGGCCTTGACCGGGTCCAGCGCGATGACTGGCGCAGTGAGGGTGCAGGTGCCCGGCAGCACGCGCCCGGAGATGGTCAGGGTAGCGGCCGAGGCCGTGGATACGGCCAGGCACATCGTGGCGGTTGCGGCCAGCAGCAGAAAGGATCGCGACATGGGGAACTCCTTGAGGGGGAATCGAACGGGAAAACACAATCAGGGGGCGCGATTGCCCGTTGGCATCGGCGCGATTACCGGCGGCAGCGGCTGCGGCACGCACACGGCCTGGCTCCACGACAGCCCGTAGGCGTCAGGCGCATCGGGCATGCGGTAATCGATGCGGCAGCGTCGCTTGCCATCGGGGTCGACGATCAAACTGCCACTGTCCTGCGCGCCGCGCAGCTGGATGACACCGCCCTGCCCGACCGCGCCGGCGGGTGTGCCGTCCTCGGTCTGCACCACCGCGGCAAACGGCAGCGGCTGGCCGAGTGCGTCGGTGGCATCGATGAACAGGGTGCGCTCGCGGCGCACCTCGAACGGCACACGCACGATGCCACCGGCGGTGGGCGCCACACGCTGCGAGGTGCGCAGCAGCTCCACCTCCAGCGGCAGGCCGCTGGGGTCCAGGTCGATGCTGTTCCAGCGGTAGGGGCTGATATGCGGCAGCAGCGCGTAGCCGTTGCCGGCCACCTTGATGGCCGCGCCACTGCCTACGCGCGCGCCCTGTGCGCCGGGCGCCTGTACCAGCGCGAAGCCCTCGCCCACCGGCGGACCGAAGTTGATGCCGCCGCCATGCAGCACCACGCTGCCCGAGGCACCAGCGGTGACGCTGCGGTAGTTGCCCGCGCGGCT
The DNA here is from genome assembly GCF_009832905.1 of Stenotrophomonas sp. 364. Taxonomy (NCBI): domain Bacteria; kingdom Pseudomonadati; phylum Pseudomonadota; class Gammaproteobacteria; order Lysobacterales; family Lysobacteraceae; genus Stenotrophomonas; species Stenotrophomonas sp. 364. Next base: position 378,715 of record NZ_CP047135.1, on the reverse strand, counting down.
GTAGCCCAGGTTGGCGTTGAGCTGGCTGCCCTGCCAGGCCGCATAGGCGTTACTGCTGCGCGCACCGTCGTCGCCCTGGCTGGCCGACAGGCTGTAGCTCAGCGCACGCTGCTCGCCCACGCTGCCGCTCAGGCCGGCCTGCAGCTGTTGCCCGCGGTGGCTCTGGCTGAGCTGGGTGCTGGCGCGCGGTGCATTGCTGCTGCGCCCCAGCGGCACGCTCAGGGTGAAGGCGTAGCGGGTGTCCTGGCGGCCATCGCCGGTGCGGTAGCGCAGCGCGGACAGCCCGTAGTTGGCGCGCCGGAAGCTGCTCTGGAACCCCACCTGCACATCGTTCTGGCCGCGCGTGCTGTCCCAGTAGGCCACGTGGCCGCCGCTGAGGTACAGATTGCTGCGTTCGCCCACGCGCTGGGAGAAGTTGAGCTGGTAGCGCTGGCGGGCGCGGTGCGTGTAGCCCCAGCCGTCGCTGCGGGCGCGCGCCACATCGCCCAGGCTGAGGTAGCCGCGCGTGCTGTAGCGGTAGGCGGCCAGGCCGACATTGGTGCCGGTGCTGGCCACGTAGCGCTGGTAGTTGAGCCGCAAGCTGTTGCCGGTGACACGGTCGCGATCCTGCAGGCGCGCCTGCGAATGGGTGATGTCTGCGCCGAATGCGCCTACGGCGGTGTTGATCGCCGCACCGGCCAGCACGGCCTGGTAGTCCTGCCCCAGCTGGGCGCCGCCCAGCACGGTGAGCCGGTTGCTCAGGCCGCGCACATAGGTGGCCTCGCCGAAGCGCACCGGGTCGAGCCGGCCGCTGCTGTCGCGCACCGCGCCGGCGGTGAACGCAAACCGCGAGGCCCCGGCGCGCAGCGCCTGCGGCACCGCCGAGAAGTTCACGGTGAAGCGCTGCACGCGGCCATCGGGCTCGGTGACGGTCACGTCCAGGTCGCCGCCGAAGTTGGTCGGGTACAGGTCCTCGATCGCGAACGGCCCAGGCGCCACGTTGCTCTCGTGGATGAGGTTGCCGTTCTGGCGGATCGCGACCACCGCATTACCCTCGGCGATGCCACGCACCACCGGCGCATAGCCGCGCAGCGAGTCGGGTAGCATGCGCTCGTCGCTGGCCAGTCGCACGCCGGTAAAGGCCACGCTCTCGAACAGCTCGCCGCCGGTGTTGCCCTGGCCCAGCAGCAGCTGGCTGTTCCACGCGGCAATGTCGCGCTGCACGTGGCTGCTGATCACTTCGTGATGGGTGCCCTGGCTGCCGCTGGTGAACGAGGCGCGGTGCCGCAAGCGCCACGGGCCGATGTTGATGCCGGTACGCAGCCCCAGGTAGCTGCTGTCGCGGCCTTGGCCGCGCTGGTGGTTGGCGCTGTAGTCGATGAAGGCGGCGGTGATGCCATCGTCGCGTTGTGCCGGTGCCACGTAGCCGCGCGCCACGCTGGCCAAGGCCGCCTGCGGCAGGCCGATGTCCAGCTCCAGCGCGCCGCTGTCGAAGGTGACCGTGGCGCCCTCGATCATCGCGGGCAGGTCCACGCAGGCTGCGCCCTCCGCCTCCACGGCCTCCATCAGCGCCGCCTTCAACGGCAGCGTGCCGATCAGCTCGGCGGGCAGACACGGGGTGGCGATATGCGGGTCTGCCGAGGCCCGGAAGCGGATATCGCGGCTGGACTGGTATACCCCGTTGACCTTCACGTCCACCGCGTAGTCGCCTGGCGGCAGCGGGTTGCCGTTGGCGTAGCGGCGCATGTCGATGGCGTCACCGCCGATCAGGAAACCTTCACTGAACTCGACCGCTGGCGTGGGCGCCGCGCGGGCGAATGCGCCGAGGGAGAGCATCAACGCGGTGGTGATGCCTCGGGAGAGCGCGGACGTTGCGACGTTGGCGTGGGCTGAAGTGGGGGACACGATGCGTGCAATCGCCGTGGGGGGGACGATTGATAGGAGAGGGGTGAGCATGGTAGGAACGAATGGAACTACACCCCATGCAATAACTTGCAGATTGCAGTGCAGCACTGCGATGTCTGCATTGCGGGTTAGTTGCGCTTCAGCAACGCGCCGCCCATGCAGGGCGGTTATCTGTAGTCGGCGACGAGCACCGCTTCGCCGGTGATCACGCCAGTTACCAGCGGGCCGGCCGTGCGGTGGTAGCGCGCCTGGAACGGAATGGCCTGCTGGCCCTTGGCGGAAAACCCGTACGACCACGCCTGGCCCAGCTGCAGCGGCAGGCCGCCACGCAGTAGCTGCACCTGCACGCCGCCAGCGGTGGAACCCGCGCCGGGTGCCAGATCGCTGCCGGTATTGCCCGGCTGGTTGGCGTCGGTCAGGGTAAGGGTGACATCCACATTGGCCATCGAGCAGTTCATGGCCACATCGAAGGTGGACGGCTTGGCGGTGCTGTCGGCCACGGCCAGGTCATTGGCCACTACATCGTCGAGCGTGTGGGTGGCATTGGCGAGGGTGCAGGTGACCGGGGGAATGGTCAACTCCAGCGTGAAGGAGTGGCGGAACGGATTGGCGGCACTGCCCTCCGGCCAGAGTTCCACGGTGCCCAGAAAGGTGCGTGGCACGCTTTCCATCGCCCCACCGCGGAAGAACACCCGCATCTGCACGTAGTGCTCCATCCCCGACGTTGACGCCAGGACCACGCCAGGGTTGCGGTTCAGCTGACCGTTGCGGATGGGAATGACGGACACATCGACACCTGCTCCTGTCTGTCGCACGCCATGCAGGAAAATCACCAACGGCGAACGCGGCCCCAAGCTGTAGGCCGGAACCATCATGCCCGCGTAGGCGATATCACGCTCGTAGGTGAGCCCGGCAAGGTGCATGTTGATCAGGAAGGCCGTCTGCCCGGGCGGGCATTCGTAGGTGTCCGGCCGTGTCCCGCCCGTGCCTGCGTAGTGCGTGTCGGGCCGGTCCAGGTTGGGCATGTTCCTGACGATTTCGTCATCCTTGTCAGTCAAGTCAAGGCGTGTGCACGCGTTGGCGCTGCCCACGCCCAGCGCCACCGCAGCGACGGCGCTGAGGACGATGGCGACACGTCGGCGCGGGGGGATCAGGCATCGCATGGCGATTCCTCCATAAGCAGGTCACGGGTGCGCAGTCTACGCAGCGCGCCCGGCTTCTCCCATGCAACTAGTTGCAAACACGACAAGACCTGCCTGATTTGCAAGTTATTGCATTCCCCCTACGTTATCGCCTCCGCAAACTGGCGCCACTGTCCGTGCCGATTGCGCCGGGCACTGTCCTGTCACAACTTCCGGGAACCCACCATGACCACCAAGATCCGCCTGCTGTCCCTCGCCCTGCTCACCGCTGCCGCCCCGTCGGCGTTTGCCGAAAAGCTGGAAATCACCGGTGAGCTGCTCAACTCCACCTGCGCCGTGCAGTCCACCGGCGGTGCCATCACCGTGCCGATGGGCAAGGTCGACCTGGCCTCGGTCAATGCCGACGTGCGCGCCGGCCAGAAGAACTTCGCCATCGCACTGGACTGCACCGGTTCGGGCTCGGCGCAGGACGTGGGGGTGCGCTTCGGCGGCACCCCCGATGGCAGCACCGGCAACTTGGCGCTGACTGCCACCTCCACCGCCAGCAACGTGGGCGTGGCCCTGTACGACGCCGCCGGTAACCAGCAGAAGATCGGTGAAGATCCCACCGTGTGGGTGACCATCGCTGCCGGCGGCAGCGGCCAGCTGGACTACAGCGCGTGGTACGCCTCGCCGGGCAAGAACGCCCAGGCCGGCACCGCCAATGCATCCGGCGATTTCGTGGTGCTCTACAAGTAAGTACCTTCCGCGCAGGCCGCGGCGCACTGCCGCGGCCCACCTATTCTTCCAGAGGTGTTCCATGACTTCCCGTGCATCGACATGGGCGTCGCCGTTGGCGCTCGCGCTGGCCGCGACGCTGTGCGCCGCACCCGCTTCGGCGGCCGTCACCCTCCAGGGCACGCGCGTGATCCACGACGCCAGCCAAGGCCGCGACACCACGGTGAAAGCCACCAACAGTGGCGACGCGGTGGCCATGACCCAGGTGTGGATCGACGATGGCGACAGCCGCGCCCGCCCCGAGCATGTGGTGGTGCCATTCCGGCTGACCCCGGCCGAGCCGCGTCTGTTGCAACCCAAGCAGGGCCAGGCGTATCGCATCACCTACGCACCGCGCCCGTCCGAGGCGCCGCTGCCGGGCGACCGCGAGTCGCTGTTCTATTTCAACCTGTTGGATATTCCGCCCAAGCCCAGTGATGCGGCCGGCAAGAACCTGCTGCAGTTTGCGGTGCGCACGCGCATCAAGCTGTTCTATCGCCCCGCCGGGCTGCCCGGTGCCGCGCGCGATGCGGCAGCGGCGTTGCAGTGGACAGCCACCGGCGGTGCGCTGCAGGTGCGCAATCCCAGCGCTTACCACGTAACCCTGAGCACGCTGACCCTGGCCGATGGCCGCACGCTGGACGTGGACATGATCGCGCCAGGTGCGCAGGTGGCGCTGCCCCTGCCGGCCGGTGCCACGACGCCCACGCAGGTGACGTTCCAGTGGCTGGATGACTACGGCACACCGCGCGAGCAGCAGGCCGCGGTTACCCCCTGAGCCCGGGCCGTCATCGGACGGCCCGCACGCGCCTCAGAGTTCGATCGACAACGGCGGAATGCCGTTCTCTTCTTCTTCTCCATAGAGCATCGTTTCCATGAAGATCCGCTGCGCCCACACGCGCACCGGGTCTTCCACGGGAACGGGCATGGGGTGCGGCTCCGGACCCGGCTCGGGCAAGGGCACCGGTTCACTCTCTTCAGCGTGCTGCGCCTGTTCCTGCATGCGCTGGTGCAGGGGGACCACGGTGCCGACGGCGGGCACTGCGGGTAGCAGACTGTCTGCGCGTGGGGTTGGATCAATGGTCATGCGGGGTGTCCAATGCCGCAAAGCGGCGACGATGGTGGGTATGGGCCAGGCTGGCCTGCAGCGCATCGCAGTACGCGTTGGCCAGGGCGGCAAGGCGTGGCTGCAGGTGCGGCAACTGGCGCTGCAGCGTCTGTTCCACGGTGTCCTTCAACGGGGTCTGCATGTCCAGGCTGTAGACCAGCTCGCCCACATGCAGGGCCGGGGTCTGTCGCGGCGCGGGTTGCACGGTGACGTGGGTCTCGGCCAGCGCCGTGGTCAGGGCCTGCAGCAACGCGGGCTGGTCCTCGGGCACGTGCAGCACCGCCGCGTTGGCGATACCCGCCACCCAGCGTTCGCAGGCGGCAGACCACTGCGGTACCAGCACGTCCGGATCCACCGTCATGGCCTGCAGCCGCGCGTGCAGCTGCTGGCGCACGGCGTCGATCAGGCGCTGCTGCTCGCACTGCAGCGCCTCGATCAGCGGCAGCAGCTGGGTGATCGCCTGCAGCATGCCCTGCTGGTAGCCGGCCGCCAGGGCGTCTGCGCGCAGTGCCTGCGCCTGTGCCTGCACGTGCTTCCGGTCCTGCTGCGCGCGCGCGCGTGCGGCGGCCAGCAATCGACGATGATCGGCCGCCTGGCCGACGCTGACCGCCTGCACAACACCGTCCACGGCGTAGTCGAGCAGGTCCTCAGGATACGTTCGCAGCATGGTTCCACGCACTCCAGAAACAGGTGATGTCGAAAGGCCCGGCAAACTCGGCGCTGCCACGCGCTGGCGCCGGCTGTGCCGGGCCGGCCAGGCACAGCTGGGCGCGCGCCCGCAGCCAAGGCGGCATCTGCTCCTGCAGCCCTGCCAGCAGGTAGGCCGCGCCCCAGGCGCGCAGGCTGTCGGCATCCTCCACGTCGACCGCGGTCGGGCCACAGGTGGCGAAAGGCAACCGGAGAAAGGCGTGCACCGGCCGCGGCAACCCGACGAACGCGCGGCTGCCCATCAGCCGATGGCGATGCTTGGCACAGGCCACCAGGTAGGCCGCACCGGGCAGCCGCGACCAGCCCGCGACCAGGCGCTCGGTCAGCAACTGCTGGTGGGGGGGCGGCCGCTGGTAGGCCGGCAGCGCGAAGCGCTGTATCAGCACGGCGTTGAGAGCGCTGCGCTGCGCCGGCTGCAGCTTCGCACCGGCCTGGTGCCAGGGGGCGTAGTACTGCAGCGGGTCATGCAGCACCCGCAGCAGGTCAGGACGTGCGGGCATCGGCAGCTCGCTCGCGAGGGCGCAGGCGACCGCGCAGGGCAGCCAGCCCCTGCGACAGGGTGCGTCCGCTGCGGCGGAGCAACCACACCGCGCCGCCCAGCAGCGCAAGCAGCGCCAGCGGCAGCAGCAGCGACCGCCATGGGCCGGCGTAGTGTTCGGCAGGCGTTACCGCCAGCGTGCGGGTGGCCTGTGCCGGGGTAAGAACCACCGACACATTGTCGTAGGCCACATCCACGAAGGCGTTGCGCAGGAAGCGCTTGACCGATTGCAGCAGCGCCTGCTCGTCGGCGCCCGGCACGTGCACCAGCAGCGCCGCCACGTGCATGGCCGGCGGCTTGCGCTGCTGCAGGCTGCCCTCCACCGGGCCGGCGTCGTAGCTCACATGAACGCGCGCGGTGTGCACACCGTCGAGGGTGGCCAGCGATTCCTCCAGGCGCTGTTCGATGGCCGACAGCAGCCGGGCCCGCTCGCCCAATGGCGTGCTGACCATCGCATCGGACGGGAACTGGCTGGCGATCTGCGTGCGCGGCGCCGAAGGCAGGTTGTGCGCCTGCACCAGGTCGATCGCCTCGGCCAGATCGCCCTGGCCCACAGTCACGCTGAAACCGGCCTTGCCGTTGAGATGTTTGTCCGCGCTGATGTTATGGCGCAACAGCACGGCCACCACCTCGTTGGCCTGGCGCTCATCGAGCCCCTGCAGCAGCGGTGTGCGTGTGCAGGCCACCAGCAGCAGACACAACATGGCCAGCAGCAGCGGCCGGGATGATCGAAGCGGCATCATCGGTCAGCTCTTGACCAGGGTTTCGATGCCCTTGGTGGCATGGCCGACCAGGGCGGAGGTGAGCGTGACCTGCTTGGTGTAGGCCTCCTGGCGAAGCTGCAACTGGTACAGCTGCTGCGGATCGGCCGCCACCATCGGGTCGTTGGCGGCGGCCAGGATGCCGTCGCGTTCATGACCGGCCTGGACGTAGTAACGCGCAAAAGCCTCGTTGAAACGGTCCGACAGGGGCACCAGCGCGCCGTCGGCGGCGCCACTGGAAACAGCCGTGTCGATGGTAGTAATGGATATCACGGTGATTTCCTTGAAAGACCCGCCGCGGCCCTGCGCCAACGGCGGGTGGGGTTCACGCCAGGTTGCGGATGACCGACTTGCTCTGGTCGGTCAGGCTCTTGGTCGAGTTGGACTGCAGCATGCGGTACATGTTGTATTCGGACAGCGCGCTCTGATAGGCGCCCAGCAGGATGGGATTGCCCGGGTCCTTCTTCAGTTCGGAGAAGGCATCGTCCAGCTTGGCCTTCAGGTCGCTCACACCCGTATCGAACGCCTTGGCGTGCTCGCTCATCCAGCCGCCCCATTTGGCGGCGCTGCCGCCGGGCAGGCCCGGATCGCCGAAATCGCCATGGGCGTTGATGGTGGAGCCGGTGTTGTTGGTTACAAAGGTGCTCATCGAAGTACGTCTCCAGGAAAGTCAGGGAGCTGCAGGGGCCGCGCCATGGGTGGCACGTGCGTAAGTCCACCGGCCTTCGCCCACTGACATCAGCTGGCCCGGTGAATAGCGATAGGAGCGACCCTGCAGCAGGTCGTCCCACAGTTGCAGGTGGACCGTGATGCGGCGCTGGCCCCATTCACGGTGGAAGTGCCCGGCCATGCCGGCCATGGCATTGAGGCTGGCGTCGTCGAGGAAGACATCGTTGATGACGCTCACCCGGGTGCCATAGGGCTCGGCGCGGCTGCTGATGCCCAGACCGCGCAACTGCGCCTGGGCCAGTGCCACCAGCGTGGCATCGCTGGTGGTGCTCACCTGCACCGGGCCGCTGGCATAGGCCGCATGGCCACGGATGAAGGCTTGGGCCTGCTCACGCTGCACGGGAGTGATCGGCCCCAGCAACACGATGTGTGGCTGGGCGGGCTGCTCCAGGCGGACGATCACCACCGGCAGCCCGGCCTGCAGCAGGCCCTGCTCCAGCCGCTCGGCCTCCTGGCGGCGCAGCAGGTAGATGTCATCGCTGCGCTGCAGGCGACGGCTGGCGCACTCGCCCCACGCCGCGCCGTCGCGGTCGTCGGTGAAGGCATACAGCTTGCCGTCGGTGCCGGCCACGATCTGGTAGTCGCCCGGTGCGTTGCGCAGCACCGTCGCCAGACCATTCACACGGACCTGTGGCGTGTACTGCCAGTAGAACCATGCCGACGCCACGGCCACCACTACAACCGCCAGCGCCGCCCAGCGAAGAACGCCGCCGCGACCAGGCGCGCGGGGCGGCGCGGCGTCGGCGGCCGGGCGCCGGCCAGGTACCAGCGCGGCCACGGCCTGGTGCGGGGGCACGAAGGCAAGCACCTCCGGCACCCAGGGCTCGGCCGTGGTGCGCACCGCGAAGTACACCCCGCAGCACTGAACCACGGTCTGCGCTGACAGGGGCCGATACTGCCAGGGCTGGTCGGCGGCCTCGCGCTCGCCCAGCTGCAGCCCGGTGGTGGCGTCGGCAGTGGCCGGACACTGCACCAGGAAGGCGGCGGGCGGCAGGTCTTCGGGCAGGAAATACGCATTCTCTGCCCCCTGCAGCAACTGTGCGGCGCGGCCATCCAGCAGATCCTGACGGGCGCCGATATGGAACACGGTGTCGCCGCGGTTCAACGTGTATTCCACGCCGTTCAGCGTGCCGGAGAGAAGCTTCAGCTGGTAGGACATGGCAAGGCTGGACCAGGAATCAAAAGGGAAGAAAGGGAGGGCATCACGTGCTCAACGCGCGTACAGCGCAAGCACGCGGCGTACGTACGCACGGGTTTCGGCATAGGGGGGAACGGTGTTGCCATGCCGGCGCACCGCGCCTTCGCCGGCGTTGTAGGCGGCCAGCACCAGCTCCAGGTCACCGTCGAACTGTTTGATGAGCCACGCCAGATAGGCTGCGCCGCCGCTGAGGTTCTGCGCGGCATCGAAGCGATCACGCACACCGAAGCGTTTGGCGGTGGCCGGCATCAACTGCATCAGGCCAGCCGCGCCCGCGCGTGACACTGCGCGCGGGTTGTAGGCCGATTCCACCTGTACCACGGCATGCAGCAGCGCCGCGTCCACCCCCGCCTGTTGCCCGGCCGCATCAATCAGCGGGTGTGCCCATGCGCTGCCGCGCGGTGGCGTGGGTGCCGCAGCCGTGCGCGTCTGCACCCTGGGACGCGATGGGCGCGGTTGCAGTGGATTGAACGGCTGCGTGCCCGGCGCAGGCGTCTCACTGACGTGGACGTGGCCATCCGCACCAAGCCTGGCATGGATGGCCGCGTTGGCCGGGGAGGTAAATGCCAGCAGCAGCGCGCATAGGGTGACGCGGATCATGGCTGCCGGCGCCCCTGTGCGATCACGGCGGCGTCCAGATCGGCGACAGTGCGGATGGACCGTACCACCTCCGGCGCCAGGATGACGCCGTGCACATTCTCGATGTCGATGAAGAGACCGGCCACGTCCATCGAGTCCAGGCGCAGGTCTTCGACCAGCCGGTCACCGGCGGCAACGTGCAGTGGGCAGCGCCCACTGGCGTGAGCGACAAGCGTAGCAATCGACAGGGGGGGTACGACGGTCATGTACATCCAGGGGCGATGGGCCGGCCCGCGTGACGCCTGCAATGACGCGGCGGGCGGGCCGGGCGCCATGGTGCGTGATTGCCGCGGCACCCACCATGCAACAACTTGTAAAACAGGTGCCGTGTGCGCGGATCAGATCATCTTTTCGATCCGATGGAGGCCATCAGGCGCGTTGGCATTTACCGCAACGAGCACATCGATGATGGCGTCGGCCACCGGTGCGCCTGACGGGGTGTTGGCGGCTACCGCCTGATAGAAGCTGGGGAATGCAGTGCGAGTCACCGACTCCAGCCTGCGCGCAGCGGACTCTGCAAACTGGGCCAGGTGGCAGCCGCGCACGGCGCTGAGCGAGCCATTGGTGATGCTGTTGACCTCTTCGGAGAGCAACGTGACCTGTGCCGCGTAGTGGGTCTTCGGCTTGGTGTGCGCAATGCGGCTGAAGACGCCGGGCGAGGCCTTGCGGATCTCACCGGTTTCGGTCATCCGCAACGCCGCCGATGCAGACAGATGGCGACACGCCTGGTGAAGCTCGGACAGGCGCACGAATTCACCACTTCGGCGGATGAGGTCGTTGACGTGTTCGCCCGGTGCGTTGCGCAGGGCGGTGAGCGCGATACCGGCGCGGGTGTCCGGCGCGTGGGACGCTCTGGCGGCCGCGCCAACGAAGCGGCTGACTGCTGGTAGGCCAAGGGAAGTACAGATGCAGGTGGGGACTGGCATGGTGATGGGAGTTCGTATGGGTGGCGTGCGCCCAGCCTTGGCTGGGCAGCCTATTGGAAGCGTGTAGCCGAAGCGCAAACCGGAGTGTTGAAATGGGATACCAGCGTCAGACGGTGGTCCCGCGGGCTGAGACCCATGGCTGATCGGTGTCAAGCAGGCCCGGATCCGGCGTCGCTGCACGCCGCTGCCGAGCCGCTGCCGCCCTCTCCTCGGCGGCCTGCTTCACGGTCTCCGGCTGCACCGTCACGCGCAGAATTTCGCTGGCTTTGCCGCGGTGATTCACGTCTTGGCGGATCCGCGCCGCCGATATCGCAGGAACGACCTCAGGGGTATCCAGGTCACTTCGGACCGTATCCACTTCACGTACGGCTCCTCCCTTCACTGCCACCTGCACCGTCCTGCTCTGGTTGTTGTGGCGCAATGCTGTGTAGTTCATCAAGTATTGCGAGCCACCTTGGAAAACGTTGCCATGGCGCAAGCCCGGATTGGGCGCACCCAGGAAGGTGGGCAACCACTTCTTGTCCGACTTGGTGGGCTGAATGAAGACCCGGGCTACGGGTGGGTTCATCGGTTCCGGCATCCGGATTGTTTTGACCACGTCATGGACGATCGGCCTTCCATCTGGGCCTTGGTTACCATCCGGACCCTGATTACCATCCGGACCCCGATTACCATCCGGACCCTGATTACCATCCGGACCCCGATTACCATCCGGACCCTGATTACCATCCGGACCCCGATTACCATCCGGACCTCGATTGCCATCCGGACCTTGATTGCCGTCCGGACCTCGATTGCCATCCGGACCTTGATTGCCGTCCGGACCTCGATTGCCATCCGGACCTTGATTGCCGTCCGGCCCTCGATTGCCATCCGGACCTTGATTGCCGTCGGGGCCCGGCTTTCCATCTGGACCCGGCCTGCCAACACCCTGCTCCCGCAACAGCTGCAGCACCTGGGGCAGCACTTCCTTGTTGAACTCGTGCATCGGCTGCATCAGCGCCGGTATCCAGCTCAGGTCGGGGGCGTTCACGGTGGTGTGCATATCGCCCATGCGGTTGCTGTTGTTGAACACCGGCCCTGCCATCGGCTCGGACATGCGGCGATCCCGTGCCGGCGGCGGCGTGTCTGCGGCAGGCGTGCGCGGCGTGGGTGCTGCCGGCGTGCCGCGCTCCGCCTCGTCCAGCAGATGCAGCAGCTTGCCCGCGAAGGTGAACAGGCCGACCGTGTCGGCCGCTTGCCATTGATTCATCACCGTGGTCCAGGCAGCACCGGCCTTGGCGTTGATGAAGTTTTCCAGCGCGCCAGGCTGCACCGCCTCGCTCAGGCAGATGCCCTGCTTCTGGCAGGCAATATGATCCAGCCCGGGCATCATCAGTTGCGCCAGACGGCCCATGGTCTTGTTGGCCGGGGTGGTGGAGGTCAGGTCAACCGCGGCTGACAGCTTGCCAGCAGCGTTGCGCAGCGCATCCAGTGCGGCCCGGCGCGCGTCCGTGGTCAGGCTGTTGCGCGCGCAGTCGGTCCAGTTGTTGCCTTTCCTGCTCACGCCCTCCTTGACTACGGTCTCAATGTAGGTGGAGAGGGCCTTGGTCAATGCCTCAACCTCGGCTGTCGGCACATGCGGCAGGGGCGCCAGCCCGGCGTGCTCGATACCGAACCGGTCCACGTCGGTGACCGCCAACTGCACGCAGGCGCTGACCACCGCCTCGCGCCCCATGGCGTCGTGATCCCCATGGATGATCTCCTGGACGATCGCACCGTTTACCTGCACACCGTTGAGGTTGGCAAGCACGTTTTGGGTGGCCAGCGCGCGATGGTCGAGCGAGGCGTTGATCCGCTCCTTGCCGAATATATGGCTGGCATCGATTGGGGAGCTTCTGCCAGATGCTGCGTTCTGCACCACCAGGTTTTCCGCCACCGACGCGTTGGTACTGTGGAACGTGTCCCACATCTCCAAGGTCTTGCTGCCCGCATTGCCGATCATGGATAGCTGTTTACCGGCAGCAGACTGCGCCATCGGTCCGCGTGACTGCTGGGACGCGGAGGTGGAGGTTGAGGCTGAGGTGCGCGTGGACGTTGGCAGCGACCCATTTTTGAGACTGTCGACGGGCAGGCATTCTCGTTGCACCGGCGGCTGGTATGAACGCGGCGGAAGCATGTGGGACGTCGCACTGACGCTTGGGTTAGGCATCGAGGTCATTCCTGATCGAAGAAGGGCAAGATCGTGATCACGTCAAGTTGCTGACGAAGACGCGATCGGCTTCGGTGATCGCATCGATGGTGCCGCTGAGGGTCTTCACCAAGGTATCCCACAGCTGCAGCGTGCGCTGATAGTTTTCGGTCATCACCTTACTGATGTGATTGAAACGCTCCATCAGGGCGTCCTTGGCCGACGTGATGGCATTCACTTTGGCCGGCGTGAGGAATACGTTTCGCCCCCCCGTGTCATAGCCGGGTTCACCGGGCCGCGGATTCGGCGGGCGACCATTCTTGAGCGACAGCGTTCCCTGCAGGTTGCTGATCGTGGAGGTGTCCATTCTCAGCTGGTAGCCGTTCCCGTCGCGGACCACGGTGACGCCTTCCAGACCCAGCTTTTTCAGATGCTCCTGCGCCTCTGCTTCGGTGGCGAAGCTGCCCCCCAGGTTCATGGCGTCGCTGTTCTTCAAGTCCTCCAGTGCAACCCAAAGCCTGTCGAAGTTCATGTTCTGGGTGCCATCGTTCTGGAACCCGTTGAAGGCGGAAGCAAACAGCGCCATCACTTCGGTCAGCTTCTCGAAGAAGGCGATGTACCTTTCCAGAATCTCCTGGTTGCGGTCCAGCCAGTCGCCCTGCAGCCCTTCCAGCAATTTGAACAGCTCGTCGAAGAAGTCGTAGTGCGAGCCGTGGTCCTGCGCGGCCGCATCGGCCGCCGCCTCGTGGTGGGCGAACAGTGGCTGCAGCTGCACGGCAAGGCTGGCCTTCACCGTGGCGTCGATGCCCGGATCGTCTGCCAGCGCCTGCACGCTGACCATCAGCTGGCTGCGCCCGGCGTCGGCGATCGCCTGCCTGATCTGCGCGGCCTGGGTTGGGTCCACGTTGGCGTGTGCGCCAAGGACGGAATCCAGCGCGACCCGCATGTCGGCAATGAGCGTATCGCGACGCGCCATGTCGGCCCACTGCAGGGTGCAGCGATCCAGCACGGCCAGGTCGCCGTCTTCGCCGGGCAGCACAAACAAGCCCGTGGCCTCGTTCTGCGCCCAGGCATGGCGCAGGCCGCGCTCGGCCTGTGCCAGGTTCGCCTGCAGGGCAGACAGCACGGCGCCGGTGTCGTCGGTTGACGAGGACGCCTGCGCGCCGGTCAGCAGACCGGCCGCTTGGGCCTTGGCGGTCAATGCCATGGCCGCACGTGCGCGCCACTCACGCGTGTTCTTGGTGTCCTCCGCATAGGCAGCGCCGTCCTGCGCCTGCGCGGGGGGCGCGACGTGTTCGCCCTCCTCCAGCAGCGCCTGGACCTGCCGCTGTAGCTGCGCAGCCTGCTGCAACTGCAGGCGCAGGCCAGCGCGCCGACCCTGCTCGGCATGCAGCCGGGCACCTGTCTCGATCAAGCCGGCGCGGTCGAGCGACGGGCGCGCGATGCGCTGCTCCTGCAGGCCGGCGCTGGCAGCCGGCGACGGTGCCGGCGGCTGGCCTGTCGTGCGCAAGGGGGTGAACGCGGTGGGTAGGATCATGGGAACTCACGGTCTTTGCGTACCGCCGGCGGGGACGCCGGGCGGCACGGAATGAAAAGGCAGGGGATCAGGCGCCGATGTTGCGGGTAATGGCGTCGCGGGTAGCGGCCTGGGTATCGCCAAGCGCGGCCAGCTGGCGGCGGACCTCGTCGGTGGATTCGCGCGCCTTGACTGCCTCCTGCTGCTGATTCTCGGACGTTTTGCGGCTGACTTCGGCAGCCTGGGTGAGGTTCTCCTTGATGCGGCTTTCCTCGGCCGCCTTGGCATCGCCATCGGCCTGGGCCACATTGCCTGCGGCGTTGCCCATTTGAGTTGTCGACTGGCCCGCCGCGATCGGCATCGAGTTCTGCGCGGTGTTCCGGGCGTGCTGAGCATGGTTGGTGGCTGCGGCGGTGCGGCTGCCACCGCCAGTCAGCACACCCTTCTGACCGGCGCTCATGGCGCCGCCACCAGCCTTGGCCTCACCGCTGGCCAGATCGAGCGCCTGCTTGTTGGCCTTCTGGCTGTGGCCGACCGCGTTAAGCTCGTTGCGATCAATGCTCTTGACGTTCTTGGAGGTTCCATACGCCATCACGCCGAGGCCGGCGCCGGCGATGGCCACCGTGGTGCCCAACGCGATTGCCGCCCCCTTCTTGTGCTCCTCTGCACTGGCCACCAGTCGTTCACCGGCAGCCTTGACGAACGCCTCGGCCTTGATCAGCGAGGCCGCGCCCTGCTTGCGGTCGGTCTCCGACAGTGCCATGAGCAGGGTCATCAGCAGCACCATCATCGCGAACACGGCATCGGTGCGACTCTTCTCGACGCGTTCGTCCGGGTGCATGGCAATCAGTGCGTCCAGCTGGGAGGAGAGCACAGCGCTGTCCTCCAGCAGGCCACTGTCGCGCAGGGCTTCCAATGCGCCCGAATCGGGCACGGCAATCCTGTGTGTACCGCTGGCGATGCTTTCGAATGCGGCGCGGAAATGGCCATTGGCTTCCGCTTCATTCTTTGCCTCGGCCAGCGTCTTGAGCATGGCGTGTTCAGTACCGGCCTTCAGGCGTTCCGGTGACTCGTTGGCCCCGTTGGCAATGGCCTGACGCACGCCGGTTTCGGTCAGCGTGGCGGCACGCTCCATCAACTGCTGCCGCTGCGCGCTGATCGGTCCGATCAGGCTGCCCGCAGGCAGGCCATCGATCACTTTGCGCGCCTCGCCTGCGGAAAGGGCCTCGCGCGTGGGAAGCCGCAGCGTGCCAAGCACGGCGCCGAGTGCCGCACCGGCAACCGCCATCTGGGCCAGCAGCTCGCTGGCGATCTTGTCCATCGCGCTGGCGTCGATCGCTTTTGCCCCTTGCAGGGAACGCGCCGTGTCGGTGGTGGTGCGCAGCTGTGCGGGAAGGGAGGAGGTGAAGATTGAGATAGTCATCAGAGTGTTCCTTGCGAAGGGAGCGCGTCGCCCCAGGAAATGCGTAAGCGGCTCAGGCCGAGGTGCGGATATGGGCCAGGATGGCGCGGGAGGCAGAGGCTTCCTCGGCCAGGATGTCGCTGGCCTGGGTCATCAGGTCCAGCCCGGTGCGGCTGAGCTGTGCGACAGCGTCCTGCACCATCTGCAGCAGGCTGCGGATGACGTCGTCGCCGAACAGGTACTTCTCCAGCTGCTCAAGCAGCTTGGCAATGTCGACCTGGATGCCGGCAACGATGAAGTTGCCCACGCCGGTGGCCACCGACGAGGCGACCGAGGCCAGCTGCGCCAGCGTCTGCACCACTTCCACGGCCTGCTTGACCAGGGCGGCGATCTTGCCCGCTTCGGTGGCCGCACCGCTGAAGTTGCCGGCTGCGATGGTGGCGGCAATGATGGCCACCATGATGACGATGACGGCGACGACGGCGCCGATCTGCTCGGCGATGGCGCGGTCCACGCCGAAGGCCACCAGTGCTTCGGTGACCGCCTTGCCGATGGCATCGGTGACCTTGCCCATCACCGAGAATCCAGTGAATTCGGCCTGGATGCTGTCCACGGTCATGATCAACCCGACCGTGCCGGCCACCACCAGCAGCGGATTGGCGGTCAGCGTGCCCACGGCGATGGCAGCGATGCTGCCCACCACTGCCAGGGCCTTGCTGACCCAGCCGAACACCTTGCCGAAGCAGCCGGACTTGCTCTCGGCCTCGCGGGCACGCTCCAGTTCGGCCTCCTGTTCCTCGGCGAGCTTCAGCTGTTCCTTCTGCGAGGCTTCCAGCCGTTTGATCGTGGCTTCGCTGTCGGTCTTGAGTTTCTCCAGCGATGCGTCGGACATGATCTGGCTGAGCAGGCCGATCAACGCCTGCATGCGCGCACTGCGGCTGCCCAGGTCCACCTCGGGCGGGCGCAGACCGGTGGGGTCCTCGCGGTTGAACGCGTCCACCTGCGCACGCACCTTGTTGGAGACGTCCACGGCCGCCAGGTACTGTTCGCTGGCCGCGGCAAGCCGGGCACCCGCCTGCTCGGCGCCCTGCGCGGCGGTGGTGGCTGCCTGCCGTGCACCGGCCAGGTCGGTTTCCAGTGCGGCACGCAGGGTTTCGTAGTCCGGGTCGGCCGGATCCAGGCCTTCCAGCGCCTGCTGCAACCGATCCACCTCGGCCCGGGCGGCCTCGGCGGCGGCCTGGGCCTGCGCCGCGTCGGCGCCGGCGGCATCAGCCACATCCGCTGCGGCGGCTTCGGCAGCCAGGGCCGCATCCAGCGCGGCGGCCAGTTGTTGGGCCTGGGCACTGCGGCTGACCAGCGCCTCGGCGCGCGCCTTGCTGGCGGCCACCAGATTGGCCAGCGAGCTGGCACCGAGCATTTTGCCCAGGGTGCCCACCAGGGCCAGCAATGCCGCTTGCGGCGACAGGCGCTCGGATGCCTTCGGCAGGCCGGCGGCCTCGAAGGCACGGCCCAGCCGCTGCGGGTCAGGCGCACGCAGTTCCGGTGCGCCGTTGTTGTGGGTGGTGGCGGCGCGGGGCCCGGTGTGGCCCTGCGCCTGCAGCTTGTCCACCAGTTGCACGAACCGCGCCTGGACCCGTTCGATCGCGCCAAGGTCGGCGGCGCCGAAACCCTGGGCGGCGCGGGCGGCCTGGCCGTGGCTGCCGGGGCGCAACGCAAGCGGTAGGCTGGGAGAAATGGTCGTCATGGCATCGTGCCTGTCTGCGGAGGGAAAGAAGCGCGCCGCCCGGCGTACTGGCCGGGGCAGCGCATCCTGTGCCGCCATCTTCCCCGCCGCGCCGGTGCGGCGCTTTCAAGTTCTGCGCATCCGGCGCGGGCCGAGGCGCGGCTGCCGCACCATCACGCCTGTGACGGGGGTACGTCGGTGTCGCCGGGCGTGTCGTCATCTGCTGCGCCGATGGCGTCGATATAGGCCTGCGCGCGCACGCCCAGCTCACTGCCGCCGGCACGCTTGGCCACCCCTTCAAAGCACTCCTGCGCCAGCGTCAGCTTGCCCAGTGCCAGGTGGCATTGGGCCATGTGGAACATCGGCTTGTCCGAGCGGGTATCGAGCATCTGCGCCAAGGCGTAGTGGGAGATGGCCTTGTCGTACTGCTTTTTCATCTGCAGCACCGCGGCCAGGCCCATCGCGTAATCGGCGTTGTAGAAGTCATACAGCGACAGGAAGCGGAAGAAGTGTTCGGCATCGTCCAACTGGCCGTTGCGGAAGAAGTCGTAGGCCAGCGCGTAGACGCCTTCCAGCATGTCGCCGCTGATGCCCTTGAGGTCTTTGAGGGTGGCGCCATTGCGCAGGCCATCGAGGATCAGCCGGGTCTGTTCGGCGCTGTCCTGGTCGGCGCTCTGGCCGGTGGGGGTTTCATTCATGGGGATCACCTGTGGCGGGGAAAAGAAGGGTTCACTGCAGCGTCGGCGGCGTATCACCGTCGTCGCGGGTATCGGTATCCACCGGTTGGGCAGCGCGCTCGACGTCGCGCAGCCAGCGCACGACCTGCATCACGCCGTCGATGTCATCGTCATGCACGAAGCGGTAGCGGCGGCTCTTGGCGAACACGGCACGGGCCAGGCGGATATCGCGCACCACCGGCACGCCGCTGCGCTCGGCCAGGGCGATCACCTTGCGGGCGCGTGCCCCCTTCTCGCGCACCGACACGAACGGCATGGGCATGTCGTCATCCATCAGGAAGATGCCGATGGCGATATGGGTAGGGTTGGCCAGCACCACGGTTGAACCGGCCGTATCCGCCTGCACCTGCGCAGACAGTTCGTCGCTGATTTCGCGGCGCCGGTGCTTGACCTGCTCGCTGATTTCGTTGTCCTTGCGCTCGCGCTTGACCTCGTGCTTTTCCATCTTCAATTCGCGGATGTGCAGCAGATGGTCCAGCCAGCCCACCAGCAGGTACACCGGCGCGAGGGCCAACAGCAGGCCCGCCCCCACCGCGCTGGCCAGCTTGCCCCAGGCAGCGGCCAACTGGGCATCGGTGGCGTGGACGATGCCGAACACGTCCGGCGCCCACAGGGTGAAGGCCAGCCAGCAGAACAGGCCGGCGCACAGCAGGTAGAGCACCGCCCTGCCCAGGTCCTTGAGCACCTTCAACGAGAACAGGTTCTTGAAGCCATTGACCGGGTTGACCCGGTTCAGATCGAGCCGGATGGCTTCGCTGGCGATGATGCCCCGGCTCATGAGCAGCGAGACCACCGCGCTGGCGACCACGGTGGCGGCCAGGACCGGCACCACCGACCACGCAAATGCCTTGAGCGCGGCCACGGCCGCCGCTGCCGGTGGAACACTGAACTGGCCGCCCACCAGGTCGGTGTACAGCGCACGTACCGACTGCAGGCCGGTGACGGTGGCCATGGCCAGGCCGCCGGCCCACAACACGGCCGCCGCGAGCAGGTCGCGGCTGTTGTAGCTTTTGCCCTTCTGCGCTTCCTTCTGCAGGCGCTTGGGTGTGGGTTTTTCGGTTTTCTCGCTGGCACCGCTGCTCATGCGGGCATCCCGGGCAGCAGCGCGCGCAGCGGGGGGTGCAGGCGCCACAGCGCCGGCACCTGGTCGGCCATCACCTGCATGAAGTAGAACAGCATCGCCAGCAGCGCCAGAAACGATTTCAGCGCGAGCGACACCGAGAACGCGTTGAGCTGCTGGGCAAAGCGCGACAACACGCCCAGCACCACTTCCACCAGGAACAGCAGCACCAGCACCGGTGCGGCCATGCGCGCGGCCGCGGAGAACACGATGTCCATGAAGCCGTGCAGGCTGGGCAGGTCCGGCAGGAACGCGCCGCCCATGGGCACCAGCGTGTAGCTGCCGTGGATGGCTTCCATCAATGGCACCAGGCCACCGGCCACCAGGAACACCACTGCGCTGAACGTCTGCAGCAGGTTCGCCGTTTCGGTGGCCTCCACGCCGGTGAGCGGGTCGAGCAGCGCGCCGACACCCGCGCCGCGTTGGGTGTCGATGATCGAACCGACGGCGTGGAAGGCGTGGTAAGGCAGCGCCAGCATCAACCCCAGCACGGTGCCGATGATGGCCTCGGTCATCGCCGCCAGCGCGAGCGCCGGCAGTCCCTGCGGTCGTTGCAGGTCGGCCGTGACCGGCCACATGCCCACCAGCACCACCAGCACCAGCAGCACCCGGACGGTGCGCGATGGCAGCGCACCGGCCCCCAGATAGGGCAGCCAGGCAATGCACGGCAACAGGCGGGCGATGCCCAGCGCGGCCGGCACTGCGTGGTCGCCAAGCGCGTTGATGAGGGCGGCATCCAGCGGTGTCAGCGTAACTGACATGTCAGACCGCCAGCGCGCTGGCCAGCACCAGTTGCGCGAAGTTCAACAACGTCTGCGCGTACCAGCCCATCAGTGCGAGCACGGTCAGCACCACCGCCAGCATCTTCACACCGAACGGCAGGGTCTGCTCCTGCAGCTGGGTGACCGTCTGGAACAGACCTACCAGCAGGCCGACCAGGGTGGCCACGAGCACAGGCGCTGCCGACAGCATCAGGACCAGCCAGAGCGTCTTGTTGCCGATGTTGATGATCTCGTTCATAGCGGTACGGGCACATCCAGGTACTGCATCACCAGGCCCTGCGACAGCAGCGCCCAGCCATCCATCACCACGAACAGGATCAGCTTGATGGGCGCGGAGATGGTCACCGGGCTCATCATCATCATGCCCAGTGCGAGCAGGATGGCCGACACGATCAGGTCCACCACCACGAATGGCAGGTACAGGTAGAAGCCCATCAGGAAGGCGTCCTTGAGCTCGCTCAGGGCGTAGGCGGGCAGCAGCGCGAACAGCGACCGGTCTTCGGCCAGCGCCCCCGGCGGCGGCACGTCGGCGCCGTCGATGACCTGTGCGCGTTCAAAGAAGCGCAGCAGCTCGGGATCGGCGTGCCGGGCCAGGTACACCTTGTAGTCGCCCAGGCTGGCGTCCAGGAAAGCCACCACCGACTGCACGGTGGTCAACGGTTCGGGCAGTTCGAGGTAGGCGCTGTAGATACCGTTGATGATCGGGTGCATGACGTAGAACGCCAGGATCAACGCCAGGGCGTTGATGACCATGTTGGACGGCACCTGCTGCAGGCCCAGCGCGTTGCGGATGAGGGTGAACACCACGGTGAACTTGATGTAGCAGGTGCCCACCGCGATCAGGAACGGCAGTACCGAGGCCAGCGCGAGGACGACGATCAGCGAGACGTCGTTGTTGACGGTGACCACGTTCATTTCAGTTGCGGCGTCTGCGCCAGCTGCACACCGAGGGTAGTCCCCACCTGCACCAGTTCGCCGCGGGCCACGCAGTGGCCGTTGTGTTCGATGCGCACCTGGCAGTGGGCCTGGTCGGGCAACGGCAGGGTGGTGCCTTCGCACAGATCGGCCAGTTCGGCCAGGCTCATCTGCACCGTGGCCAGTACCACTTCCAGGGTCAACGGCAGGCTGGACAGGTCCAGGCGGGGATACGGGAGCGACTCGGCCGTCTCATGGGCGTGATGCGGCTGGTCGGCCTCGGTGGGATGCAGGGTGGTCACAAGCAGGGTGTCCGATTGGAGGAGGAAGTCGAACAGGCAGCGGTCGGCCCGCCATGCCTGGGGATGGGCGTGGGGCAGCAGCAGAATGTCGCCCTGGCGCAGGCGTCGCAGCCGTCGCGGGCTGCTCTGGATGCGGCCGATGCGCAGCGCGATGGGCAGGCGTTCGAAGCCGGTCACTTCGATGGCCGCACCGTGCTCGTGCCACTGCCCATCGATCTGCTCGATCCAGGCCGGACCCAGCCAGCTCTGCACCTGCGGGTGGGCCGGCGCATCGTCAGGGGCCGTGACCAGCCCAAGAAAACGAGCGTCGTGGTACTCCAGCGCGGGGATGTCCCACGGCACCGGCGTCGGCATCTCGCACAGGCCGGACAGCTGCGCATGGTCCATCTGCGACCAGTCCAGCCCCTGCAACCCCGGCAGGTGATGGGCCGCCCAGTCGTGCGCCTGCACCCGGCAGGCGAGCGACCCACTGGCGCCCTGCAGCTGGAAGCGCAGGCATGGCAGGCCCGGCAAGGGCTGCAGGCGCGCGTCCACGCGCTGGCGGCGCAGCCACTGGTACTGCCGCTGCACCCGCAGCCGCTCGGGGCAGAGCCGCCGCAAGAGGGGGAACGGGTTGCTCATGCCTCTTCCTCATGCGGCAGAAGGTGCTGCCGCCGCGGCGACGGAGTGTCATCGTCCATGCTCCGGGTAGCCTCCACCTGCAGGCCCTCGTGACCCGGCACGCCGCTCTGCTCGACGGCGACCACCACGGCGCGATGACTGCGTTCGCTGCTGCTGTGCAGGCGCAGGCCCACTGTGCCGCCGCCCCATTGCGCGGTCACCTGGTGACCGGGACCGTAACTGGTGAACGGCACGGTGATGCGCGTGCTGGTATCCACCGCGGCGGCCGGCAAGGCGCGCTCGGTGGTCCGTGCGGTCGTCTGTTCGTTGTGCTGCTGCGCCGTCGCTGCCGGGGCCGTTGTACGCGTGGACGCCGCTGCCCGATGGGATGCCGTATACGGCTGCACGTCAGCGGGCTCGAAGCGACGCGGCGCAGGCGGTCGGCCGGCGGCCGCTGCGGGTCCGCCCGGATGCGCGGGCCCAGGGGGAAGCGTTGCGGCCTGCGCTGCGGGCTTTGCCGTGGCGGGTGCCGCTGGCACAGGCGTTGGTGTGTCGAGTGCCGCTGGCACAGCCGTCGTTGTGACAGGTGCCACTGGCACAGCGGTTGTTGTGACAGGTGCCGCTGGCACCGAAGCGGGCATTGGCTCGGCGCGGGCAATCGCACACGCAACCTGGCCGTGCAATGCGCTCATCGGTGCCACGTGCGCCACCTCGGCCCCATGCACGTGCGGCGTCGGAATGCTCGACACGGTGGCAACGACGCGGTGGCTGCCGCGCAGGCCGGCATCGGCACCGCCGCGGTGCGCCATCGGCTCGGCCACTACCGATGGCAACCACGACACGGTCGACCTTGACGGCCTGCGCATGGCCGCCTGCAGCACGGGCGAACGCTCGGTGACCGTGTCATGGACAGCGTTGGGTACCGGATGCGGCCGATCGGGAGATGCCGTGGCAGCGTTCACCAGCCCGACCCGCCCGAGCGGTGCCGACTGCCTCGGCGGTGTCGGGGTCGGAAGAACCGAAAGTGCACAGAACAGCGCTTGGCCCATTGCCTCGTGCTCGTTCTCATCGCCTGACGCGGCGTTGACGGGGCGCTCGTCTGGCGGGCCGACGTGCGCTGCCATCGGGGTGTCGGCGAGGTGCGGCGGCGCGGCGAGCGGGGGACGACCGTCGTCGGCACAGGGGCGTGCCGCATCGGTGGGGCGTTGCCCATCTGCAATTGCCTCATGCTCGTTCTCATCGCCTGACGCGGCGTTGACGGGGCGCTCGTCTGGCAGGCCGGCGTGCGCTGCCACCGGGGTGTCGGCGAGGTGCGGCGGCGCTGCGAGCGGGGGACGACCGTCGTCTGCGCAGGGGCGTGCCGCGTCGGTGGGGCGGCGCCCATCTGCAAGCGTCTGCGCCGCCAGGCGGTCGCGCAGCGACGTACTGGTCTTTGCG
Source organism: Stenotrophomonas sp. 364 (assembly GCF_009832905.1). Classification (NCBI taxonomy): domain Bacteria; kingdom Pseudomonadati; phylum Pseudomonadota; class Gammaproteobacteria; order Lysobacterales; family Lysobacteraceae; genus Stenotrophomonas; species Stenotrophomonas sp. 364. The sequence continues at coordinate 355,622 of NZ_CP047135.1, read as the reverse complement.
CCAGTGAACAGCGCGGGCACCGGGGCCGGCGCGGTCACTGCGGATGTCGGGGTCGACATGACACATCCTCAAGTTGGTGCTGGTACTGGCGTTGCTGGCGTTGCCGGGCCTGGGCCTGACGCTCGCGCTGCTGCCAGTGTTCGAGTTTCGATTGCTTGCGCTGGTGGTCCCGCGCCTGACGCGTCAGGTCCTGCGCCTGCTCGGTGTAGGCACTCGCCTCGCCCTCCAGCTCGCCGGCGGTCTGCTGCAGTTCCAAGGCATGGGCGCGGGCGACGGCCAGGGTGCGCAGGCGGTCGTACAGCGTGGTGCGTGTCAGGCCCTGCTCCGGTAGCGGGATGGCCCGCTCCACGGTCTCAAGCGCCTGCCGGCGCAGGGCATCGGCCTGGCGGCGGCGGTGCGCGCCCTGCCGCTCCTGCTCGATGGCGGCCGCGCGGGCCATGCGGACCTGCGCGACCTTCAGTTCGAGCAGGCGGGATGCGTTGCGGTCAGTGGACGAGCGCATGCAGTGCCTCCCGGGTGCGGGGCAACGTACTCACCTCCTGTGGCGCTTGCCGCAGGAACGCATCGAGCGCCGGTTCAATGGCCACGGCCCTGTCGTAGTGCGGGCTCACCCCCGGCTTGTATTCGCCCAGCTCGCGCATCAACTGCAGCTCATCCAGCGTGCCGAGCAACGCGCGCACCTGTGCCGCATTGGACTGCTGCGCCGGGTCGGCCAGCTGGGTAAACAGCCGGCTGCCACTGCGCAGCACGTCCAGCGCCGGAAAGTGGCCGCGACCGGCCAGCCGGCTGGACAGGTACAGGTGACCGTCGAGCAGCGATTTGACTTCCTCGCCCACCGGGTCGGCGTCCTGCTCGTCCTCCAGCAGCACGGTGTGGAAGGCGGTGATGCTGCCGTGTTCGCCCTGCCCTGCACGCTCCAGCAGGCGCGGCAAGGCCTCGAACACCGATGCCGGATACCCGCGCCGGGCCGGCAGCTCGCCTGCCCCCAACGCCAGTTCGCGCAGCGCCCGGGCGTAGCGGGTGATCGAATCGACGACCAGCAGCACGCGCCGGCCTTCATCGCGGAAATGCTCGGCCAGGGTGGCGGCCAACAGTGCCGCATTGCAACGAACTGCCGGCGCGGTGTCGGATGTGGCCTGCACGACGATGCATCGCCCGGCGCGCGGAGACGCGCGCAAGCGGTCCACCAGCGTGGCCACTTCGCGGCCGCGCTCACCTACCAGGGCAACGATGGCGATATCGACGTCGGTATTGTCCAGCAGCATCTCGGCCAGCGTGGTCTTGCCCGCGCCCGCGCCGGCGAAGATGCCGATCCGCTGGCCTTCACCACAGGTCAGCAGCGCATCGATGGCGCGGACGCCGGTGGCCAGCACGGTGTCGACCGGTCGCCGCCGACGGTAATCGGTACCGTGTCCGGCCAGTGACCGGGTGACGGTGGGGCCGGCAACAGCCGGCGCCAGGCGATCGACCTCACGGCCTGCGCCATCCAGGACCGCGCCCAGCAGCGCGGTGGAGGCCGCGATGGAGGGCGGTGCACCGCTGGCGGCAACCACGCAGTGCAGCGACAGACCCGCACTGTCCTGCAGCAGACCGATGGACGCCATGCCATGGTCAAGCGCGATCACCACGCCCTCGCCAATGCAGGTGTCGTCGGCCGCACTGGCCTGCAGGCTGCAGCGTTCGCCGATGGCCACCTCGGCCAACGGCACGCGCAGCACTGAACCGGCGATGGCCGTGGGATGCGCGGCGACGCGCCAGGGAGACCGCCGCGCGCTCACTTGATGCTCTGCACGCGCGCCAGGCACTGGTGGAAGTCCTGCAGCGCCGCGGCCAACTGCTCCGGATCGGCCACGCAGTCCGGGTGCAGCAAGCCACCGACGCGGCCGTTGTCGCACACGGTCAGGGCACCGGATTCCCAATGCTCCACCGGCCGCAGGATCTCTTCCAGCAGCGGCGCGGCCAGCGCATGGCGCACGTCCGGACTGGCCGGCTCCATCATGCCCCAGAGCCAGACGCGTTCATTGGGCTGTGGGTCCAGGAAGATCTCGCCCACGTCGTTGAACGCCATGGCGATGGTCGAGTGGTCATCGAACTGGAAGCGGGCAGCATCGGCGCCGAGGGTTTCCAGCGCGGCAATCAGGGTTTCTTTCAGGGTCACAGGGATTTCACCACATCAAGGTTGACGGTATCGGAGATCTCGGAGAACGACAGCACGACCAGCGTCGGCAGGCGGTTCTCGATGAAGCGCTTGACGAAGCGGCGCACGTCCGGGGCGACCAGCAGCACCACGTCCGGCCGGGTAGCCGCGAGCGCGTCGAAGGTCACGTGGATGCGGTCCAGCAACTGGTCGGCGGTGGCCGGCTCCAGGTTGAGGAACGCCGCGCCCTGGCTCTGGCGAATGCCGGCGCGAACGGTTTCCTCGGTGGCAGGCGCAAACAGCACCGCACCGATGCGGCCATCGCGCGCATGCTGGTTGGAGATGTAGCGCGCCAGCCCGCCACGCACGTGTTCCACCAGCAGGATCACGTCCTTCTCGCGCTGACCCCACTGGGCCAGCACTTCCAGGATGATGCGCATGTTGCGGATGGACACCCCCTCGCGCTGCAGGCGTTGCAGCACTTCAGCCACGCGCTGCACCGGGACATGGCGATGCACTTCTTTGAGAAGCTCCGGGAAGCGCTTTTCGGTGTCGTCCAGCAGCTGCTTGGTCTCCTGGATGCCGAAGACCTCGTTGATGTTCCGCATCAATGCCTCATGCACCAGCGCCTGCAGGACCTGCCGGTCGGACTCGCTGCGCAGGCCCATGGCCTGCAGTTGCCCCTGCATGTCACCGGGCAGCCAGCGTCGTGCGGGGCCGGTGGTGCCACCCAGGGCGATGCCTTTGTCCAGCACGGCCAGCTCATCGCTGTCGGCCAGTACGCGAACGTGATCCAGGACGATGTCATCGCGGGTGGCGACGATCTCGTTGATCATCACCACGACCTGGTGTGTGGCGTCGGCGCTCTCACGCATTACAAGGTGCGGCAGGCGCATGCCGGCGCGCAGATGCAGCTGATCGCGCAGCTGGCCCTCGATACCCTGCGCCACCCACGCCCGATGATGTGCCGGCGGCACCAGCAACAGCAGCGGCACGGTCTCGTTGACCGGCTTGCCGTCACTGTCCACCTGCTTGCCGGTCTCCGCCGAGGCAGTACCCTGCGGTGTGCTGCCATCGCTGGCTGCCACCGATTCACTGCGCGAGCGCCACAGCGACAGCCCGAGCAGGCCGGCGGCGATCAACGCAAACACCAGCAGCGGAAAGCCCGGCAACATGCCCAGCAGCAGCACCAGCACGCTGGAGATCACCAGCACCTTCTGACTGCTGAACAGTTCGCGAATGATGCCTTCGCCCAGGTTGCCGTCGTCGCCACTGACCCGGGTCACCACGAACCCTGCGCTGATGCAGATGAGCAGCGCGGGAATCTGTGCGACCAGGCCGTCGCCGATGGTCAGCAGGGTGAACACCTGCAACGCCTCGGAGAACGCCATGCCATGCTGCAGCATGCCCACGGCGATGCCGCCGAACAGGTTGACGAAGACGATGACGATGCCGGCAATCGCATCGCCTTTGACGAACTTCATCGCGCCGTCGTAAGAGCCATACAACTGGCTCTCCTTCTCGACCTCGCGGCGGCGCTTCTGCGCCTGATCGGCCGTGATGGATTCCGCGCGCAGGTCGGCATCGATGCCCATCTGCTTGCCGGGCATGCCATCGAGCGAGAAGCGGGCAACGACTTCGCCGATGCGCTCGGACCCCTTGGTGATGACGATGAACTGCACGACCGTGACGATGGCGAAGATGACAAACCCCACCACCAGGTTGTCGGCCACCACGAACTCGCCGAACGCCGACACGATGTGGCCGGCGTCCGCATCGACCAGGATCAGGCGGCTGGTACTGACCGACAGCGCCAGCCGCATGATGGTGGTGAACAGCAGCACCGAGGGAAACGTGGAGAAGTTGAGGATGCGTTCGACGTAGAACGAACTGAGGAAGATCACGATGGCGATCATCAGGTTCACGCCGATCAGCAGATCCACCAGCAAGGTAGGCAACGGCACGATCAGCATGCCGATGACCACGGCCATGAGCACCACCAGGGCCAGCTCCGGGCGCAGCAGGGTGCGGGCCACCTGGCCCAGTCCGGTGGAGGACGGCGACAGTGCGTTCATCACGCCTCCACCCGATGCATGTGGCCACGCTGCATGCGCTCGCGGGCAAGCGCCAGATCGAGCAGTGCCTCCACCTCATCCAGCGCCTGCAGCTGCAGGCCGATGTCGGCCCACAGCCCGTGGGGCAGCGCCTTCAGGAAGCGGCGCATGCCCTGCAGCAGGCGCGCCTTTTCTTCCACGGACATGGCGTAGGCAACGCCGGCCAGCAGGCCCTGGAACAGCTCGGCCAGGCCGCCGCCAACGCGCACCATGCGCAGCAGTGCACCCAGCAGCTGACGCTGGCCCACGCCCAGCCGGGCCATCAACTCGGCATGCCAGCAATGCTGGTGCAGCAGGTGGTCGGCCGAGCGCAGCGTGGTGAGCTGGCGTACGACCTGCAGCAGGCGACCGAACTCCAGCCGCGAGCAGCTGGGATCGAGCGCGTACATGTCCGCCGCCAGCGCCTGCTCGATGAAGTCCAGCACGCTGCCACGGCGCTCGAAACCGTAGAGGTCGATCCACAGTTCATAGGTATCGATCGGGTCGCCGCCGCCCAGGAAATCCTGGTAGGAGCGGCGCAACTGGCGGGCAGTGGCGCGCAGTCGTGGTGCCTGCAGCCGTGCCTTGAGCGCGACGTTGAGCCCGCCACGGGTACTGCGCGCGGCGTCATCGCCGGATAGTTCGGCGTGCAGTTCCGCCAGCGTCCGGCGCAGCTCTTCCATCTCGGCCTCGGCCAACAGCGTGCGCACGATGGCCAGCAGATCGCTGGGGTCGGGAAAGGCGGTGGCCAGCAGCGCGCGTAGCGTGGCCAGGTCCGGTGTACCGGCCTCGCGCAGCTGCTGGCGGATCTGGTCGAGCTTCTGCGGCCCCTGCTCGTCGAGCACGTGATCCAGCCACGCCTGGCCGCGGATATCGTCGACGCCGGCGTCGGTCGAACGTGTGCGGCGCATGCTGGAGACCAGGCCAGCCAGGTCGTCGTGCATGTCCAGCATCTGCATCAGGCCGCTTTTGCGCAGCGCAGGGCCGCGCGAACGGTCGGCCTCGCGCTCCTCGGCGGCTGGATCAGCGCCCTTGGGCGGCGCCGCAGGACGCGGTACGACCGGCAGCGGGCGGGCGATGTGGGTGTTAATGACGGCCATCGGCATCCCCGGTCATGCGCTCGCGCAGCTGCTGGTACTGATCGCCCAGCGTGCTGCCCTGGGCGGGGGCGTAGATATCCACGTCGGTGCTGGTGCCGGTCAGCACGCGGGGCTGGATGAGGAAGACGCGTACCTGTTCCTGCTCGCGGGTATCGCGGTTGCGGAACGCCCCGCCGATGAAGGGAATGCGCCCCAACCCCGGCACGGCCTGCCGTGTCCGGCTGGATTCCTGGCGCGTGTAGCCCCCCACCAGCAGGCTCAGCGCATGCGGCACCCGCGCGACCGTATCGATGGAGGTACGGGTGATGATCGGCAGGCCCTCGACGTTGCTGCCACTGTCGGTGCCGTCCTCGATCTTCAGTTGCATTTCCACTTCACCGGCCTCGGACACGCGCGGCAGCACGCTGACCAGCGTGCCGTAGGTGACCGCTTCCAGCGATGCGGCGCGCTCGGCTTCCAGCCGTGCGTAGAAGGTGCTGTTGCTGTCGAAGTGGGCCAGCACGTTTTCCTGGGTGAGCAGCACCGGACGCGAGACGATACTGGCGCTGCCCCGTTCGGAGAGCGCCATGATCGAGGCCAGGAAGCGCTGGCCATCCAGGGTGCTGCTGGCCCCATTGAGGTTGAAGCTGATGCCCAGGCGGCCGGCCACGCCCACGTCGCCCTTCCAGTTGACGCCCAGTGCATCAAGCTCCTTCTTCTGGATGTCGATGATCCACAGCGACAGTTCAACCTGGCGGCGCGGCAGGTCCAGTTCGGCTACCAGCCGCTTGACCTGCTGGATACCGGACAGGGTGCCGCGTACCAGCAGGCTGTTGGTTTCCGGATAGGCGATAACGATGGTCTGTGGCGCCGCCGAGCCGCTCGGGCGATCCGGCGGCTGTGCGGCTGGCGAACGCGTCGGCAACGCGGTGGGCGCCGACACGCCGGCATCACCGTGCACGGACACTGGCTCGGGCTGGCGCACCACGATGGATGCGCCCGCATCGCCCAGCATGGTTGCCAGGATGCGGGCCATGCCGGGCAGCGTGGTCTGCCAGTCGCGCATGCCATAGCGGCGTCCTTCCACGAAGCTGTTGTGCAGCGGGATCACCTCCACGTGCTCGGCTTTGGCATCCGCGTCGCGATACAGCTCGTCGAGGTAGCGCGCCGCGTTGAGCACGATCTCCACATAGACCGGCGGCCCGGTGAGATAGAAGGTGCCTTCGGCACCGTTGCCGCGCACCGGATAGCGGCGGTCGGCCAGCCGGGTGCGTCGCAGGAAGTCGTTCAGGACCGCAATCGAGGCGTACTGCAGATGACCGACCGCGTTGCGGGTTTCGCTGGCGTCGTAGACATACAGCGTCTGTGCGTCGCTGTACCAGATCAGGCCCAGATCGCGGGTGAGCTGGTTGAGCACCGCACGCGGATCGCCCAGGCCAAAGGTGCCCTCCACCCGCTTCTTCTGCGCCTTGCTGCTGACCACGACCGGCAGGTCCATCTGCGCGGCCAGCGCATTGAGCAGTGCCGACACGCCGTCGCCACGGGCAACGAAACGGCTGCCATCGGCAGGCGCGCCGCGCCGGGTGATGGCGGTGCCCTCAAGTGGGGTGTCATCGCTCTGCTGGGCAACAGCGCTCCAGGGCAGCGCAACGGACGCCAGCACCAGGGCCAGCAGGATCAAAGGAATACGTTTCACGAGCGTCGGGAGCGTCCAAAAATATCGCGCGGCGACCTGCCCAGCAGCGATTTGATTTCGCAGCAAAAGTGCGAAGGCGAGGAGAAGCCGGTTTCAGTGGCCACCTGGGTGAAGCTGATACCGGTATCGGCATGCAACTGCAGCGCCCGCGTGGCCCGGATCAGGCGCAACTGTTCCTTCAGCGGCCGACCGAACGCCCGCAGGCAGAGACGACGGAACTGCGCGCAGGACAAGCCGTAGCGCGCGGCAAGCGCCTGTACGGAGAGCTCGGCATGGGACAGCACGAAGCGCACGACCTGATAGCTCTCGCTGCGTGCCCAGAGCAAGGTGCACCGGTTGAAGTCGGCGTGGTCGGCGATGAGCGCCTGGACGAGCCAGCTGCGGCAGCTCTGTTCATCCCACGACACCTGCGGCACCACCAACAGGGCCGGCCGGCGAAGGTCTTCCGGCTGCGGGCGCTGGATGCCCAGTGCGTGGTCGTGGAAGGCCAGCATCCGTGGCAATACGTCGGGGACAGGCCTGCGTTCGAGCGCCGCGCTGCGTGCATCCAGCGCTGTGTTTGCGGTCAGTGCCAGCAGTGCGGTGCCGGGACGCAGGTCGATGGCAGGCAGTGGCAGCACCCAGCGCCGCGCGGCCAGCAGCACCGGCGCCCGCCCATCCGTCCACAGCAGCGCACCGTGGTCACGCGCGATGCGTTCGACCTGTTCGGGCGGTGCCGAGAGAGGGGACAGGGGCTCCAGTTTCATGCGACATAGCGTGATCGCGTGAAGCCGCCGTGACTATGAAACTAGTTGCAATTTTTTCGGCGCGGCACGACGAACTGTCAGTCGCCAGGGCCAGGATCCTGCGCACGTTTACGCGGTAGGCGGGCCGTGCGCCCCTGCCGCGGCAACGTGGTGACGGCCACGCCGACGGCAAGCAGCGACGCGCTGATCACATCGGCGAGTACGGGTCCGGGATGAGGCATGGGCACGACGCGCGCCCGCCTGCGAGGCGCGCCGGGTTGCAACCCGCTCTTGGCGTTGCTCAGCTGCTCGATGCCGGCGGCGACCCCGGTGGTCTCGGTAACACCGGCGGCGCGATCCTCGGCCCGCGGTCGCGACGGTAACGGGAACCCGGCATCGATACGGGACATCCAAGCCTCTCCTCATCTTCCATGGGCCCTCGCCTGCCGGTCACCGGCGATGCACGACCACGACGGTGAGACAAGCACATGAGGGAGTGCGACCACCGTATCACCTGCGGCCGCAAGAGCAAGGTGGCTGCACGCGCATGAGCGGAATCTGCAAAAGCACGTACATCGACGATGGGCGCCCTGCGGCGGTACTTTCCGGACTATGCGCCAATTAGATGGAAATGGTGCACATCACGTCCGAATGCCCGGCTTTTGAACGTGAAAAAACTCTCGCCGAGCTTTTTCAGCTTCGCGCCTGGAACCAGGAGATACTCCAGCTCCGTGAGCCCCTTGACGTCTCTCGCGCCCGGCCATTCCGCGGTGATCAGCACCGGCACACCCTCGTCGCTGTTTTTATAGAACGTACGCGCCTCGCTTTCCGACGTGGAAAACGACATGAACTGGGGTGCTGGCCAGCTCTGCCCCGTCGACAGGCGCTCCCTCAGCGCCTGGACATCGCTCAGCTCCATGCGCGTTCCCCGGTACAGCGTCTGCACCTTGCATTTCGGCCTCTCCGTCACCGCGGCCTTCATTCCGGCCACGATCTTGCCGGAGTCATTGCCCAGCCGCTGGAGATACGCCACGGCCTTCGTGAAAGCGGGCCCTCTATCCTTCGCGTCCAGGACGACAGCACGGTCGCTGTTTGCCTTTCCCAGCGCGTTCCTGGCCTCGGCGATGACGCGCCTGCTCAATACGCCGGGCGCACCCACCCGCGTGTCGCTCAGGTGGCGGGCATGCCCATTGATGAACGCTGCACCGACGCTGGTTTGCCAGAACAGCAACAGGCCCTGACGCTCCTTCGCATCCGGCAGGTCGGCGCGGGGAGGCCTGAGCGCCTCGATGGCCGCCGGTGCCTCCGGACCCAACGCCATGTACGCCTCACGGACTTCTTTGGTGATCACCGAACGCTGGATCACGGTGTCTCTGCGATGCGTCTGCTTCGCGTCGTCGATCGCAGTTCCCGCGTCGCGCTTCATCGTCACGATGGCGTGCCTGCCTTCGGATGGCTCGAAAGGAATGGCGATGCCATGCCGTTCAAGAACTGACGCGGCTACCTTGTTCGCGTGCTGCGCATCGACGAGTTGCTGCGTCGCGCTCATCCACCTGTCCCGCGCCGTGGTACTGACCAGTGCTGTCTTCAGGTCTGACTGCTGCGCGCTCTTCATGCCAAACATTTCTTTGAGCGCTTCGCTTTGCGCTTGGCGGTCGCTGCGACCGATACCGAAGAAATTCTTGACACTGCTTGTACTCTTCAGCGGCTTGATGCGACCGTCCGGGGTCAGGCGCAGCTCGCCGGGTTTCAGGCTGCGGACCTGCTTCAGATAGGGGCCGAGATCCCTGACACGCTCTTTTGCTGGGCAGCGGTCGATTCTGTCAATGTAACTGTCGCAGGTGTTGCGGATCTGATGAAGCGACGTACTGAATGCCTGCTCGGCCGCGCCGGCACGCTGATCAAAGGCGTTGCGCTTTTCGATGGCGGCCTGATACCTCGCTATCTGAGGCGACACGGCGACACCAACGGTTCCAGGACCAGACATGACCACGTTCCAGCGTGAGAAGGGCCGCCCACTCTAGAAAATTCGTTCAAAGGAAACCATGCAATTAGTTGCAGACGGTAGCGCGCTACGCATGCAGCAGCAGCTGCTGCGCAACCCACGCAACCGCTGCGGGAGCCAAGGCAGACACCCGTCGGTGGCTGGCTGCGTGGGCGGGTGCTTGCACGTGTGCGCTGCGCCCTGCACTCTGTGGCCTGGCATCGATCAGCAGGCCGCCCCATGGCGCCATCCTCGCGCTCCGTGCTTGCAACTCTGCAACGACTGCAGCGCCGACTGCTGTTCGGTGGCGGCGCCATCCTGACCCTGCTGCTTCTGGCTGCAGGCAGCGCGGCGCTGTGGCTGCGGCTGGAAACCGTGCATCTCAACGAGCGCGAGGCCCTGCGGCGCGGCCAGCAGACGGTGGATCGCTACATCGGCGAGCGCAGGCGGGCCTACGTGGCCAGCTTGAACACGAACGCCACGTTGTGGGCGACCCAGCAGCCCGCGCTGGTGGCTGGCGGGATGTCCATCAGTGAGCGCTTTTCGGCACAGGAGGGCGCCGCAGGCGTCATGGCGCCTGGCGCGCTGTCGGTACCCTGGCTGGCGCTGGCCCCGCGCCGGGGTCGTCTTCCGCACCAGGCGGAGGCGGCGTACCTGGGCATGGTGCAGACCTATTCGGCGTACATGGCCGCAACCGTAGCGGCGCAGGATTCGCCCACCTCCTTGATCTCCTTCGCTTTCGAACCGGAAGGGCGCCTGTTCGCGATTGCCGGGCTGCATGATGAAGCGCAGCTGCTACAGCTCATGAAAGTGCAGACCCGTGAACAGGCGCTGGCCGCGCTGGCGCAGACCGCCGATGCGGGCTGGCGGGCGGCGGGGGCGGACTCCGAGCTTCAACTGGCCAGCGGCCGGCTGCGCGCCTACTTCGGCCGCAATCCTTTCACCGGCGAGGATGCACTGGTGACCCAGATGCGCCTGCGCAGCAACGGTACCCCCTTCATCAACCGGCTGACGTTTGAACCTCTTCAAGGCCTGCGCGAGCGGTTGGAGGAGGCCAGCCCGGGCACTTGGGTGGTGTTGGACCGCCAGCAGAACGATGTTCTGCGCAGCGCGGTGGACGCTGCGATTTCCGGACCTGCGCTGCGCGCCGTGCCATCGCCCCGGCCTACGATGCTGGCACTGCCTGACGGCCGTGCCTTCGTGGTGTCCACGCCATTGCATGGCATCGACTGGACGCTGCTGCGGCTCTACCGCTGGAGCGACATCTGGGCGGCGCAGCGGATCTATCTGCTCGGCGGTGGGCTGGCCCTGGCAGCGTTGCTGGCCGCGCTGTGGACGCTGTTGCTGCTGGTGGACCGGCGGGTACTGCGGCCGGCACTGGAGGAAGCCGCACGGGTCCATGAAAGCGAAGCACTGAGCCGCACACTGATCGAAACGTCGCCGGTGGGCCTGTGCCTGCTCGACCAGCAGAGCGGGCAGGTGATCCTGCACAACCAGGCACTGGAGCAGCTGATTGGCGACACCGCCGGCAACCTGATGGACGTGCTGGTCGGCCGCCTGGTGCAACGCGTTGACGGCCAGGTACACGGCCAGCTGTTCGCGGTACCCTCCTCGGACGAGCAGGGTCCCGCGCGCTACCTGCAGCCCATCGTGGCCGCCTCGCGCTATCAGCGGCGGGCGATCTGGGTCTGCGCGGTGACCGATGTGACCGCACAGAAGGAAACCCAGCAGCGGCTGCTGGATGCACGGCGGCATGCCGAACAGGCCCAGCACGATGCCGAGGCTGCGGACCAGGCCAAGACCGCCTTCGTGGCGATGATCAGCCATGAAATCCGCACCCCCTTGAGCGGCGTGCTCGGCCATCTTGAACTGCTTGCGCACCAGACCATGCCGGCGGCATTGCACACGCATGTCACGCGTGCGCGCAGCGCGGCCGATGTGCTGCAGGGGCTGGTGAACGACACCCTGGACCTCTCCCGCATCGAAGCGGGGCTGATGACGCTGGAGCAGGCGCCTTTCGATCCGCGTGCGCTGCTGCAGCAGACGGCGACACTGTTCGAACCACAGGCCAACGCGAAGGGGCTGCGCCTGGAGCTGCACACGGGCGAGGCGCTGGGACCGGCCTACGTGACCGACGCAGGCCGCTTGGCGCAGGTGATCAACAACCTGGTGGGCAACGCGGTGAAGTTCACGGCATCGGGAATGGTGGCGGTCAGCGTTGATGCCTCGGTGCGGCCTGATGGCAGGGAATGGCTGCACGTGGAGGTGCGCGATACGGGCCCGGGCATCGATGCCGAGGCGCAGGACAAGCTGTTCAAGCCGTTCGTGCAGGTCGGTGCCGGCTCGGCACGGCAGCACGGCGGCAGCGGCCTGGGGCTGGCCTTGTGCCAGCGCTTTGCCGAACTGCTGGGCGGGACCCTCGGCGTACGCAGCACGCCGGGGACCGGCAGCATTTTCCACCTGGACATTCCGGCACGCCGGACCACGACCGTGGCAGACGCGCCGCCACGGCCGGCGCCTGTCGAGCACATGCATGCCTCGCGCGGTCACGCATTGCTGGTGGATGACAGCGTGATCAGCCGTGACGTGACGCTGGGGCAGCTGCACGCACTCGGTTGGCAGGTCACCCTCGCGGCCGACGGCGATGAGGCGTGGCAGCGCTGGCGCGAGGGTCGGTTCGACATCGTATTGACCGATCTGAACATGCCGGGCCTGGACGGATACGGGCTTGCCCGGAAGCTGCGTGCGGACAACCCTTCCATTCCCATCGTGGCGCTCACCGCCAATGCAATGCCCGAGGACGGGCAGCGCGTACGCGAGGCGGGCATGTCCACGCTGCTGCTGAAGCCGCTCGACCTGCCGTCGCTGGAGGCCGCGTTGCATGGACTCGACCTCGATCGCTCGGCCCGGCCACCGTTACCTCCGGTGGTGAGCGAGGCGGTTCAGCGGCAGATGCGCGAGGCGTTCCTGGAGACCGCGCATCGTGATTACACGACACTGACCCAAGCGCTGGACAGCGGCGATGCACCGGCCATGATCGATCTGCTGCACAGCTTTGCCGGCGCGTTGGCATTCCTGGGAGAAACCCGGGCGGCGCGCAGCTGCCAACAGGCCGAGCAGGCCCTGCGCAGTACGGGTGAGACAGATGCGATGTCGAAGGCGACAGTCATTGAGGCTGTCGCGTTGATTGCGGCAAGCATCGAACGCCAGGTTGCCGCGCAGCAGCAGGCATGACTCCGCGCGCTCAGCCGGCGAAGTGCTCGTACCCGCTCGGGCCGTCGTGGCCTTCGGTGTGCACGCCCTGCCCTTCCATGATGCGGCCGATGCGGGTGATCGGCAGATCCAGCGATTCGGCAACGAAGTGCAGCGCATCGCGCTGGTCGGCGGCGGCGGTGAAGCACAGTTCGTAATCGTCGCCGCCGCGCAACGCGCACTCACGGGCAGCATCGCGGCCCAGCAGGTCGCGCAGCGCCGCCGACACCGGCAACGCGTCGGCATCGACTTCGGCGCGCACGCCGCTGCGTGCCGCGATGTGGCCAAGGTCGGCCAGCAACCCATCGGAGATATCCACGGCCGCATGCGCGAATGCACGCAGGCGCAGGCCGAGGGTGACGCGCGGGGTGGGACGCAGCAGGCGCAGGCGCAGGGTTTCGTAGTCGGCCAGCAGCGTGGCAGCGGTGACGTTCAACGCGCCCTGCTGCCACAGCCGCAGCGCACCGGCGGCATCGCCGAGGGTGCCGCTGACCCAGATGTCATCGCCAATCTGTGCGCGATCACGACGCAGCGCTTGGCCACGTGACACCTGCCCCATCGCGGTGACCGACAGCGACAGCGGGCCACGCGTAGTGTCGCCACCAATAAGGGCGATGTCGTGCTGGTCGGCCAGTGCGAAGAAACCATCGGCGAAGGCCTCGATCCAGTCTTCGCTGGCCTCGGGCAGTGACAGCGCCAGCGTGCACCACGCCGGGCGCGCGCCCATCGCGGCGAGGTCGGACAGGTTGACGGCCAGCGTCTTCCAGCCGATGTCGAACGCCGGGGTTTCGGCCGGGAAATGCACGCCGCTGTTGAGCGTGTCGGCGGTGACCACAAGCTGTTCGTTCGGGCGCGGCTGCAGCAGTGCAGCGTCATCGCCGATGCCGAGCACGATGTCATCGCGCTCGACGGTGCGGGCGCGGATACGGTCGATGAGGGTGAATTCGGCCAGGGACATGGGGTGCTCCCGCGGGTTGCATGGATGGGCGGCGGGCGCGGATGCCGACCAGGTGGAACCGGCTGAGGGGTAGAGTCGACTGTCAGTCGACTGCTCTCCCCTCCGGCACCACGACTGCTGATCGAAAAGCAGTCGACTGACAGTCGACTCTACCGAAGCAGGTTCCCGCGTCGTTCAATGAACGATGCGGGACGCAGCGGGTCAGTGACCCGATTCGACCTTACGCCATTCCACGGCGGCACGATCCAGCACGCCGTTGACGTAGGTGTGGCCATGCTCGGAGCCGAAGCGCTTGGCCGACTCGATGGCTTCGTTGATCACCACGCGGTACGGCACGTCCAGGCGGTAGCGCATTTCAAAGGCGGCCACGCGCAGCGCGGCGCGTTCGATGGCATCCACTTCGTCGATGCTGCGGTCCAGGTACGGGGTCAGCGCCTCGTCCAGGTCCTTGCGGTTGTCGAGCACGCCGTGGATCAGCGCTTCAAAATAGGCCAGGTCGGCGATTTCACGCGCCTGCTCGTGCGCGAACTGGGCAATCACGGTCTGCGCGTTGCCACCGGAAATCTGCCACGCATAGATCGCCTGCAAGGCCCGACGGCGCGCGCGCGAGCGCAGCACGGGGTCGATGCCATCACGGCGGACGGGTTTACCGGAGGGCTTGCCCGGGTTCGACTTGTTCACGGCAACTGCTCCAGAAGATTGACCATTTCCAACGCCGTCAGTGCGGCTTCCTCACCCTTGTTGCCATGGCTGCCACCGGCGCGGGCCTCGGCATCCTCGGCGCGTTCCACGGCGAGCACGCCATTGAGCACCGGCACGCCGAAATCCAGCTGCACGCGCATCAGGCCTTCGGCACAGCCATCGGCCACGTGCTCGTAGTGGCGGGTGTCGCCGCGGATCACACAGCCCAGGGCGATGATCGCGGCATGTTCATGCGCGGCGGCCAGGCGGGCGGCCACCAGCGGCAGTTCCCATGCGCCGGGCACGCGGATCACGTCGATGGCAGCTTCGTCGATGCCGTTGCCGGCCAGGCTCTGCCGCGCGCCAGCGACCAGGACGTCGGTGATGCGGGCATTCCAGCGGCTGGCAAGGATGGCAAAACGGGCCTTTTCCGGAGTACGGAGGTCGCCTTCGTAGTGGCTCATGTTCGGCGTGGGGTCCAAAAGGTTGACTAGTTTAACGCGGGCGGGCCGGTTACGCCGGACACGGGCCGGCGGCCATGGCCGCGTAGCGCCGGGCTCTGCCCGGCTGCGTTGCTGGCCGTGCGCCGAAAGCAGCCGGGCAGAGCCCGGCTCTACGGAATGGGGCCAGCCGGGCAGAGCCCGGCTCTACGGCCGAGCGGTCAGGGGGTGACCGTTTCCACTACTTCCAGGCCGTACCCGGCCAGGCCAATCTGGCGGCGGGGGGTGCCCAGCACGCGCAGCTTGCCCAGGCCGAGGTCGGACAGGATCTGCGCACCGGCGCCGTTGCGGCGCCACTGGCCCACATCCTTGTCCTTGCCCGGGGTCACCGGGGCCGGCTGCTGGCGCAGGCGGGCCAGCAGGCTGTTGGTGTCGCGCGGGGCCGACAACACCACCATCACGCCACGCTCGGCGGCGGCGATGGCCCGCAGGGCGTCGGTGGAGGCCACGCCGAAGTCGTCGCGGCGCCAGTGCAGCAGGTCGGCCAGCGGGTTTTCCACCTGCACACGGACCAGGGTGGGCTCGGTGTCCGGGGTGCCGCGGACCAGGGCGAAATGCAGGTCGTGGGCGATACGGTCGCGGTAGGTGACCAGCTTGAAGGGGCCGAACTCGGTGTCGATCTCACGCTCGTCCACGCGCTCGACCGTCTTCTCGGTGGCCAGGCGGTAGGCGATCAGGTCGGCGATCGAGCCCATCTTCAGGCCGTGCTCACGGGCGAACACCTCCAGCTCCGGGCGGCGCGCCATGCTGCCGTCGGGGTTGAGGATCTCCACCAGCACGCCGGCCGGCTCCAGCCCGGCCAGCATGGCCAGGTCCACGCCCGCTTCGGTATGCCCGGCGCGGGTGAGCACGCCGCCCGGCTGGGCGATCAGCGGGAAGATGTGGCCCGGCTGGTGCAGGTCGGCCGGCTTGGCATCCGGCTTCACCGCCGTGCGGATGGTGTGCGCGCGGTCGTAGGCCGAGATGCCGGTGGTGACGCCCTCGGCCGCCTCGATGCTGACCGTGAAGTTGGTCTGGAACTGCGCGGTGTTGGCCTGGACCATTGGTGCCAGGCCCAGGTCGGCGGCGCGCTCGCGGGTGAGCGGCAGGCACACCAGGCCACGGCCGTGGGTGACCATGAAGTTGATGTCCGACGGCTTGACCAGCTCGGCGGCCATGATCAGGTCGCCTTCGTTCTCGCGGTCTTCGTCATCGACGATGACCACCATGCGGCCAAGGCGGATGTCTTCCAGGATGTCCGGAATGGGGGCGAAGTTCATGCCGCATCTCCTTGTGGATGCGCACCGGTGGCCGGCACGCTGATCAACCGTTCCACATAGCGGGCCACCAGATCGATTTCCAGGTTGACCGCGCTGCCCACGCCGGTGGCGGCGAAGGCAGTATTGGCCACGGTATGCGGGATCAGCGCGACCTCGAAGCCCTGCTCGTCCACTTCGTTGACGGTCAGGCTGACGCCGTCGACGCAGATCGAACCCTTCTTTGCGATGTAGCGCAGCAGCGCAGCCGGTGCGGCGAAGCGCCAGCGCTGGGCGCGGGCGTCGTCATGGATGGACAGCACCTGGCCCAGGCCGTCGACATGGCCGCTGACCAGGTGGCCGCCGAGCCGGTCGGTCGGGCGCATGGCGCGTTCGAGGTTGATCACCGCGCCGTCGGCCAGCTGGCCCAGCGTGGTCAGGCCCAGGGTCTCGGTGGACGCGTCGGCCTGGAAGGACGTGGCGTCGTGGGCGATGACAGTCAGACAGACACCATTGATGGCGATGCTCTCGCCCATCTGCACGTTGTCGAACGGCAGGGTGCCTACGTGGAAGGTAAAGCGTACGTCGCCGCCGAGGGTGTCGCGTGCGGCCAGACGGCCGACGCCTTCGATGATTCCAGTAAACAAGGAACGTTCTCCGCGAAAAGTGAGCGAAAAACGCCGCAAGGCATATAGGCGCACACCGAGCCCAGGGCCCGGTTGCACCGTCTTCTTTCATCCGGACTATACCGTCGGCTCCGGCATCGGACCGGATCTGCTGACCTTCCGACAGGGGGCCGGAAGCGCTCGCGGGCTCGTGCTTGCGCACCTACCGCCGGTGGGGAATCGCACCCCGCCCTGAAGACGTTTGTGTACCGGCGAACCGGCCGGGCCATTGTAACAGGGCAAGCTGACTGCTCGCTTTTTGTGAAATTCTGGTTAAAATCCGCTCGCGCGGCAGTGATCGCCGCTCCTGCCGCCCAGTGAAGGGCCGGCTGAAATGGACCTCAACACCCACCAAGGAACCTGCATGCGCAAGATTCTCCTGGCCGCCGCCCTGCTGGCCGCCGCCCCGCTTTCCGCCGTCGCGGCCGAAGGCCT
The DNA here is from genome assembly GCF_009832905.1 of Stenotrophomonas sp. 364. Taxonomy (NCBI): domain Bacteria; kingdom Pseudomonadati; phylum Pseudomonadota; class Gammaproteobacteria; order Lysobacterales; family Lysobacteraceae; genus Stenotrophomonas; species Stenotrophomonas sp. 364. Next base: position 338,182 of record NZ_CP047135.1, on the reverse strand, counting down.
GAGCTACACCTACGTGGAAGGTGGCTGGACCCAGCTGCAGCTGGACCGCAACGGCGCCCCCTCCAAGCCGAAGCTGGACGGCGGTTACATCCGTGGTTCGTTCGCCATTGCCGAACAGGTGCACGTCTTCGGTGCCTACAGCACCGTGTCCAAGACCAACACCTACGATCTGGGCGCCTATGACGTGCGCGTCAAGCAGGAGCTGAAGCAGCCGGAGCTGGGCATCGGCTACCACATGCCGATGAGCGACCGCGTCGACTTCACCACCGACATCGCCTGGCTGCGCATCAACAATGAAGCCAAGTACGAAGCCGACGGCTTCGACACCGAGCGCTTCAAGGAACACACCAACGCCGCCCGCGCCACCCTGGGCGTGCGTGGCAAGCCCTCGCCGCGTACCGAAGCCTGGTTGAAGGCCGGCTACATCGACGGCAGCGACATGGACGGCACCTGGACCGGCACCCTCGGTGGCCAGGTCAACTTCACCCCGACCTGGGGTCTGGTGGGCGAAGTGCAGGCGTACGACGAAGTCACCCAGTATTCGGTGGGCGTCCGCGCGAGTTTCTGATCGGGCTGCGGCGGTTCGCCGCTGCGCTGTGATCGAACGGGTCCCGAAAGGGGCCCGTTTTTTTTGGTTCTTCGCACATAGGCGGGGCAAGCAGAAGCGTGCTTGGCCCTTTTCAGACGCGGCTGTTGGTGGGTCGGGCGCTGGGGTCCCCTGCCCTTTCCGGCGAATGTCCCCCGGCGTCGGCCTGCGGCCGCCCCCTCCTCCTTTATTTCGCCTCCAAGGGCAGGGGACCCCAGCACCCGACCCACCAACGGAAGTCAGATGCACCTCGCCCCGCTTGTACCGCAAGCCGACTCAAACGGCGCATGCACACCCGGCCACGGGCATAGGGTCGTGCTCACTCTGCGACGGCCCTCGCAACAAGACGCCGCCCCTCAGATGGGAGGAGAGTCTCTCTTGTTCTTCTTCGGCGCGCCATCGATGCAGGGGTGAAATGCGCTAGGCTTCCGCGCCCTGCATTGGACGCTGACCACCATGAAAACCCCCCACGTACTGGCCACCTCGCTGTTGCTGTGCATGCCGCTGCTGGCCGCTGCCGCCGCACCGACGCCGCTGACACCGGAACAGACCTTCGACCTGTACGCACGGGTGATGCTGGAAGACGACGCCGCGGCGGCGCGCACGCTCAACGACGCGCTGCGCCCGGCCTTCGATGGCCAGGACTCGCTTGAATTCAACAAGGGCGCCTTCGCCGGTGCGCTCGCCGCGCCACTGCAGGGCCTGCTTGCGGCAGCAGGCAGCGATAACGCGCGTATCGAGGCGATGCCCGCCGTGGTGACGGCCAACCTGGGCAAGACCCGGTGCCGCGCGCAGGGCAGTACCCTGCGCGACAACGACGCTGTGGACGGTGCGAAGGTCGCCGCGGTCGACTTCACCTGCCAGGTAACCGCACTGGATGGCCTGCGCCCGCTGTTCGACGCCAGCGTGGCCGACAACACCCCGGCCGGGTTGAAGCGCTTCACCGACGCCTACGTCGCCGCACTCAGCACCGGTCCGCGCCGTGAGGTACGCGGCAGCGTGGATCTGTACCCGGGCAAGGACAACGGCTATTGGTACAGCGGCAACCTGGACGCGCTGGTGGCGCCGGTGGTGGAGGCGCTGCTGCCGTTCGATGCGTGGCAGCAGGACGCCGCCGCGAAGGACGCGCCGACGGTGACCGGCGTGGCCAGCTGCGATCTGTTGTTGCAGCAGCACCGCCAGTGCGTGGCGAAGATCGCGCCGGAACAGCTCAATGGCGTGGACGCGATGGCGGAAGAGTTGAAGGACAAGGCCCAGATCCAATCGGTGGAGGCCATGGTGCAGGAGTGCAAGGCGCTGCGCCCGATCGCCGAAATGATGTGGACCGACGCCTGCCGTTGAGGTGGACGCCGGGCCCTGATCCCCGGATCAGGGCCGCAGCAGCAGCCGCAGGTCCTCGCCCACCTGGCGCTGGTCCACCACGCGCATCCGACGCTGCTGGTCCATGGCATGGATACCCAGCCCGGACAGCAGCGGCAACCCGTGTTCGCCCAGCAACGTGGGCGCCTGGTAGAGCAGCAGCTCATCGACCCAACCGCCGGCCAGCAACGCACCGGCCAGCGTTGCACCGGCTTCGGTGTGCACTTCGTTGACGCCGCGTTCGGCGAGCAGTGCCAGCACCTCATCCAGGTCCAGGCGGCCCTCGCGACAGGCCACGCTGGCAAAGGCCGCATCGGCTGCATCCGGCGCACTCACCGCGGCATCGTGCAGGTACAGCGTGGGCGCCCCGCCTTCGCGCACGCGCGCGCATTCCAGCGAGCGCAGGCGTGAATCAAGCACCACGCGCAGCGGCGGCAGCACGTCGGTGTCGGCCAGGCGCACGGTCAACATCGGGTCGTCGGTCAGCACGGTGTCGGCACCGGTCAGGATCGCACCCGCACGCGCACGCCAGTGCTGCACGTCCTCGCGCGCAGCCGCACCGGTAATCCACTTCGATGTGCCGTCGGCCATCGCAGTGCGGCCATCCAGGCTGGCGGCCAGCTTGACCCGCAGCCACGGTCGGCCGCGCTCGATGCGCGACAGGAACCCACGGTTGAGTTCGCGCGCGTGCGCGGCCATGAGTCCTTCGGCAACCTCGATACCGGCTGCGCGTAGCAGCACGAAGCCACCGCCATCGACCTTCGGAAACGGGTCGCGCATCGCCGCCACCACGCGGGTGATGCCTGCTTCGATCAGCGCCGACGCGCAGGGCGGCGTGCGACCGTGGTGCGCGCAAGGTTCCAGGGTGACGTAGGCAGTGGCACCCCGCGCGCGGTCGCCGGCCTCGCGCAGCGCAAAGACTTCGGCGTGCGGGCCACCGGTGCGCTGGTGCCAACCCTGCCCTACCACCTCGCTGCCGTGGGCGATCACACAGCCCACCATGGGATTGGGCCGCGCGGTGTACGCCGCCCGTTCGGCCAGGCGCAGCGCCTGGGCCATGTGCAGGTGGTCGAGCGCGGAAAATTCAGCAGTCATGGCAATGATCAGTCGGCGGCAGGCGTGCAGCGCCGATGGTAGCCCAGCCGGGGTCGCCGCGAGGCGGCCGGCATCAGCCCTTCTTTTTCTTGTCCAGCGGAATCACACCGCCCAGCAGCTGCAGTTGCTCGGTGCTGGCCGGCAGGTCGCGTTCGAGTTTTTCGATTTCCTCGCGGAAATCTGCCACGTCGCCGAAGCTGCGGTACACCGAGGCGAAGCGCACATAGCCCACATGGTCGAGCTTGCGCAGTTCATTCATCACGAACTCGCCGATCTTGATGGAGGGGATTTCGCGTTCGCCGCAGACGCGTGCCTGCTGCATCACCGCACGCACCGCCAGTTCGATCTCGTCTTCGGGCACCGGGCGCTTCTGCAGCGCGCGATCGAAGCCGCTGCGCACCTTGCGCGCGTCGAAGGCTTCGCGGCTGCCGTCACTCTTGACGATCGCCGGCAGTTTCAACTCGATGGTTTCCAACGTGCTGAAGCGTTCGTTGCAGGCCTCGCACTCACGCCGACGCCGGATCGTCGCCCCGTCTTCAGAGACGCGCGAGTCGATCACACGGGTATCGGCATGCTGGCAGAACGGACAGTACATGGAACGCCTTGCATCAGGAAAACGTCATGCCGTGGTCACGGCAGCGTCGCAACGGTACCTGAGAAGACCTGTCCACACAAATAGCAACGTTACGTGGCGCCGTGCTCAGCACCGCGCGCCCACCGCAACCACACTAACTGGGCGCTCGGGATCAGCAGCAGCGGCCCGGCCGCCAGGTAGCCCAGCGGCGCCCAGCCCCCTTGCAGGACCAGCCGGGCCACGAAGACCACCACGACCAGCGCCCCCAGGCTGCCGACTGCCATGCCGATCCATCCCAGCGGGCCGGTGCGGCGCAGGCCGTCGCGCCCGCCGCGCAGGTAGACGATGCTCAGCCATGCCCAGGCCAGCAGACCGACGATGCCCGACAGGCCCCACGCCAGCAGCGTGACCGATTGCAGTCCACTCACGTAGTTGTTACGCGAGAAGAACACCATCACCGCGATCACGGCCAGCGTGCCGCCGGCGGCCACGGCCGGGATGCCCAGCACCAGGGCCTGGATGAAGTACAAACGGCGTTGCGTGGTGTCGTCCATGAAGGTGTCCAGGCGAGAAGCAATCACCCTGCGCGGCGACATGTGGACCGGGGTCAACCTTGCCACGCACAGGCCTTTGCCGCGCATGCCGCCGGAGCAGCTGCGCGGGGGAACCAGGAACAACCGGCCGAACCAAGGGAGAGACCCCGGCGCCGGCCAGGCCCGGTCACTCCGAAGGGGCGTGCCGGTGGGAAACCAGCAGGAACCCCGGCCACAGCAGCGCCGGGCCGAACAACAACAGCATCGCCGCGCCGCCGAGCATGAACAGCTGCAGCTGCATCAGGGCCCCGAGCATCATCAGGCCCGACACGGCCAGCACGCAGCCGGCAGCCACCAGGCCCAGGGTCAGCAGCCCCCACAGCACCCGGTCCAGGACGGGCCAGCGACCCGCGCGCAGACCCTGGCGGCCGTGCCGCAGGTAGCGCCAGCTCAGCACGACCCAGGCGATCAGGGCCAGCCAGCAGATCAGTCCCACCAGCGCCGGCCAGAATGCGCCCTCCCAGGCCCCACCGAGCATCAGCGTTGCACCGGCCCCGCCACAGACGGCACCGGGAATGCCCAGCACGCCCGCCACCAGCGCGTATCGACGACGCTGGCGGCGGTCGTCCATCCTCAGCCGTAGACCGGGTACTTCGCGCACTGGGCGCTCACCGCCTCGCGCACGCGGGCGATCACGGCCTCGTCAGCCGGGGCGTCGAGCACGTCGGCGATCCAGTTGGCCAGGTCCACGCAGTCCTGCTCCAGGTAACCACGGGTGGTGACGGCCGGGGTACCCAGGCGCAGGCCGGAGGTCACGAACGGCGAACGCGGGTCGTTGGGGACCGAGTTCTTGTTGACGGTGATGTGGGCCTTGCCGAGCGCGGCTTCGGCGTCCTTGCCCGACACATCCTTGCCGATCATGTCGACCAGCATCAGGTGGTTCTGGGTACCGCCGGAGACGATCTTGTAGCCGCGCGCGATGAGCGTGTTGGCCATCGCCTGGGCGTTCTTGACCACTTGCTGCTGGTAGGTCTTGAAGGCCGGTTCCAGCGCTTCCTTGAAGGCCACGGCCTTGCCGGCGATGACGTGCATCAGCGGACCGCCCTGGATGCCCGGGAACACGATCGACTGCAGCTTCTTGACCAGGTCTTCGTCAGCGCCCTTGGCGATGATGATGCCGCCGCGCGGGCCGCGCAGGGTCTTGTGGGTGGTCGAGGTGACCACGTGGGCGTGCGGCAGCGGGCTCGGGTAGACGCCGGCGGCGACCAGGCCGGCCACGTGCGCCATGTCCACGAACAGGTAGGCACCGACCTTGTCGGCGATGGCGCGGAAGCGCGCCCAGTCCACCACCTGCGAATACGCCGAGAACCCGGCGACGACCATCTTCGGCTTGTGCTCGACGGCCAGGCGTTCCACTTCGTCATAGTCGATCAGGCCGGCTTCGTCCACGCCGTACTGCACCGCATTGAACAGCTTGCCCGATGCGTTGACCTTGGCGCCGTGGGTCAGGTGGCCGCCATGGGCCAGGCTCATGCCCAGGATGGTGTCGCCCGGCTGCAGCAGCGCGAAGTACACGGCCTGGTTGGCCTGCGAACCGCTGTGCGGCTGCACGTTGGCGTAGTCGGCATCGAACAGCTGCTTGAGGCGGTCGATGGCCAGCTGTTCGGCGATGTCCACGTATTCGCAGCCACCGTAGTAGCGCTTGCCCGGGTAGCCTTCGGCGTACTTGTTGGTCAGCTGGCTGCCCTGGGCTTCCATCACCGCCGGGCTGGTGTAGTTCTCGCTGGCGATCAGCTCGACGTGGTCTTCCTGGCGCTGGGTTTCGGCGGCGATGGCCTTGGCCAGTTCGGGATCGTAGGTTTCGATGCGGACGTCACGCGGGAACATCGGTTACTCCAGGCAGGCAGAGGGGGTACAGCGCGAGCTCTGGATTGTAGTCCCCGCGGCGCGGGGTGACCAATCCAGGCGTGCGCCCCCCGGAACGCAGAACGGCGCCCCGAAGGGCGCCGTCCAGGCCGGGCAGCCTGCCTGCCGCCGGGCTTACCGGTTGTTGATCACGTAGTCGGCAATGATGCCGGTGGCGATGGCGACCAGCAGCAGGTTGCCGCGGTCGTCGCGGATCCAGTGGTGGTCACGCGGCGGGCGGCGCACCGAGTAGCGGCTGTAATCGTTGACCACGTACACCGGGCCGCCGTAATACTCACGGTAACGGTGGCCGCGCGCCCAGCCGTAGGAGCCGTAGCCCGGGGCCGGGCGATAGACCACGCGCGGCGGCGGTGCCGGGCGGTAATAGCCGCGGTTGTCGTAGTAGCGACGGTCGTGGCGGGCCTCGCGGCGGTCGTCGCGCCAGTCGCGGCGATCATGCCGGTCGTGGCGACGGTCATGGCGGTCGTCATGGCGGTCGTGCCCACGCCCGCGATGGTCGTTGTCGGCGAAGGCCGGTGCCACCGTGCCCAAGGCCAGCAGCGAGGCAACGGCCCCGACCACAAATCGATTCATGCGCATGATTGGCCTCGCTTGGTGGGTTGATGGCTCCATCATGCGGACGGCATCTGAACGGTTTCCGGCTGGAAACGGTTTCCATCTCAACGGCTTTGACGGCCCATTCAGGCCCCGGCAAGCCCCGGCCCGTGGGCAGACCGGCGTCTGTCATCGCTTCCGGCTATAATCGGGGGTACCCCTTTATTCATCTGTTCCTGTTCCGCCTGGAACGGGCGCAGGGTTGCGCCTTCGGAGACCTCATGTCCTCGCAATACATCTACACCATGAACCGCGTCAGCAAGGTGGTCCCGCCCAAGCGGCAGATCATCAAGGACATCTCGCTGTCGTTCTTCCCGGGTGCCAAGATCGGCCTGCTGGGCCTGAACGGCTCCGGCAAGTCGACGGTGCTCAAGATCATGGCCGGCGTGGATACCGACTTCGAGGGCGAAGCCCGCCCGCAGGCCGGCATCAAGGTCGGCTACCTGGCCCAGGAACCGGAGCTGGACCCGACCAAGACCGTGCGCGAGTCGGTCGAGGAAGGCGTGGGCGAAGTGCTGCAGGCCCAGGCCGCGCTGGACGCGGTGTACCTGGCCTATGCCGAGGAAGGCGCCGACTTCGACAAGCTGGCCAAGGAACAGGAGCGCCTGGAGGCGATCCTGGCCGCCGGCGACGCGCACACCCTGGAAAACCAGCTAGACGTGGCCGCCGATGCGCTGCGCCTGCCGCCGTGGGAGGCCATTGTGGGCACCCTGTCCGGTGGTGAAAAGCGCCGCGTGGCGCTGTGCCGCCTGCTGCTGCAGAAGCCGGACATGCTGCTGCTCGACGAACCGACCAACCACCTGGACGCCGAGTCCGTGGAATGGCTGGAACAGTTCCTGGCGCGCTACACCGGGACCGTGGTGGCCGTTACCCATGACCGCTACTTCCTGGACAACGCCGCCGAGTGGATCCTGGAACTGGATCGCGGCCGCGGCATTCCGTGGAAGGGCAACTACACCGACTGGCTGACCCAGAAGGACGATCGCCTGCGTCAGGAAGACAACCAGGAAAAGTCCCGCCAGAAGGCGATCCAGAAGGAACTGGAGTGGTCCCGGCAGAACGCCAAGGGCGGCCGTACCAAGGGCAAGGCGCGTCTGGCCCGCCTGGAAGAACTGCAGTCGGTGGATTACCAGAAGCGCAACGAGACCAACGAAATCTTCATTCCGCCGGGCGAGCGCCTGGGCAATGCGGTGATGGAGTTCAAGAACGTCTCCAAGAAGTTCGGCGACCGCCTGCTGTTCGACGACCTGAACTTCCTGGTGCCCGGTGGCGCGATCGTGGGCATCATCGGCCCCAACGGTGCCGGTAAGTCGACCCTGTTCAAGATGATCACCGGCCAGGAAAAGCCCGATACGGGCGAGATCGTGGTCGGCCCGACGGTCAAGCTGTCCTACGTGGACCAGAGCCGCGACGCGCTGGAAGGCAACCACAACGTCTTCCAGGAAATCGCCGGCGGCCTGGACATCCTCAACATCAACGGCGTGGAGATCCAGTCGCGCGCCTACATCGGCCGCTTCAACTTCAAGGGCCAGGACCAGCAGAAGCTGGTGGGGTCGCTGTCCGGTGGTGAGCGTGGCCGCCTGCACATGGCCAAGACCCTGCTGCAGGGTGGCAACGTGCTGCTGCTCGATGAACCGTCCAACGATCTGGACATCGAAACCCTGCGTGCGCTGGAAGATGCGCTGCTGGAGTTCCCGGGCAACACCTTCGTCATCTCGCATGACCGCTGGTTCCTGGATCGCATCGCGACCCACATCCTGGCGTTCGAAGGCGACTCGCATGTGGAGTTCTTCCAGGGCAACTACCGCGAGTACGAAGAAGACAAGCGCCGTCGCATGGGCGACGACGCCGCGCCGAAGCGCCTGCGCTTCAAGGCGCTGAAGTAAGAAAGGAAAAACGGCCGCGCTCTGCGCGGCCGTTTGCATTTGGGTAGGTCATGACCGTTGGTCATGACACAGGCGCGCACCGCGCAGCCGTTCTGCATTCCGGTAGGTCCACGACCGTTGGTCGCGGCACCACATCGTCACGAGATTCCACCATGTCCCTCCCCGAGCGCCTGTTCCAGCTCCAGCAGCACGGCACCACCGTGCGCACCGAACTGCTGGCCGGGCTGACCACCTTCCTGACGATGTCCTACATCGTCTTCGTCAACCCCGACATCCTGGCCACTACCGGCATGGACCCGGGCGCGGTGTTCGTGGCCACCTGCCTCGCCGCGGCACTGGGGTCGCTGGTGATGGCGTTCGCGGCCAATTTCCCGGTCGGCATGGCGCCGGGCATGGGTCTGAACGCCTTCTTCGCCTTCACCGTGGTCGGCGCCGCCGGCCTGCCCTGGCAGCAGGCGCTGGCGGCGGTGTTCATTTCCGGGCTGGTGTTCCTGGCGCTGTCGCTGACCGGCGTGCGTGCCTGGCTGGTGGCCGGCATTCCGCCGTCGCTGCGCGCGTCGATCGTGGCCGGTATCGGCCTGTTCCTGGCCATCATCGCGCTGCAGAAATCCGGCGTGATCATCGCCAACACCGACACCCTTGTGGCGCTGGGCCCGCTCAATACCGCACCGCCGCTGCTGGCGCTGGCCGGCTTCCTGCTGATCGCGATCCTGGAAGCACGCAAGGTGCGCGGCGCGATCCTGATCGGCATCCTGGCGGTGACCGGGGCGGCATGGCTGCTTGGTGACGTGCAGTTCCACGGCCTGATCTCGCTGCCGCCCAGCCTGGCCCCCACCTTCCTGCAGCTGGACCTGCCCGGGCTGCTGCACCACAACGGCGGCGCGCCGATCGCGGTGCTGCTGCAGGTGGTGCTGGTGTTCGTGCTGGTGGAAGTGTTCGATGCCACCGGCACGCTGTACGGCGTAGTGGGGCGTGCGGGCCTGCTTGAACTGCCCGGCGCGCAGAAGCGCTTCGGCCGTGCGCTGCTGGCCGACAGCACCGCCATCGTCGCCGGCTCGTTGCTGGGCACCAGCAGCACCACCGCGTTTGCCGAAAGCGCGTCTGGTGTGCAGGCCGGTGGCCGCACCGGCCTGACCGCGCTGGTGGTGGCGGCCCTGTTCCTGGCCGCGCTGCTGTTCTCGCCGCTGGCGGCGATGGTGCCCGGGTACGCCACCGCCCCTGCCCTGCTGTTCGTGGCCGGGCTGATGCTGCGCGAGCTGGTGGACGTGGACTGGAGCGACCTGACCGAATCGGTGCCGGCCGCGTTGTGTGCGCTGGCGATGCCGTTCACCTATTCCATTGCCAACGGCCTGGCCTTCGGCTTCATCGCCTATGCGGTGCTCAAGGCCGGCACCGGGCGCTGGCGCGAGGTGCACCCGGCGGTGTGGCTGGTGGCCGGCCTGTTCGTGCTGCGCTACGCGCTGGAGTAAGCACGCCGCGCCGTCAGCGGCCGGGTCAGTCGTACTGGAGGGTGAAGGTGGCCTGCCCGTTGGCCACGCCTGCGCCCACGGTACCGGCCAGCGTCTGCACGTAGCGGGCGCGCAGGGGCAGGGTCAAGGTGCTGCTGCCGGGCGTGGTGGACCCGAGGGTGATGCTCTGGCCGAAGCGCACCTCGCGCTCGCTGCTGCCATCGCGGCGCACCACTTCAATGCCGATCCGGCTGGCACTGTTGGCCACCGCGCTGAGCTTGAGCACGCCGGGCAGGTTGGCACTGTCCGGGTCGGCGTCCAGGCGAATCCCCACCTTGCTCTGGTACTGGGCCAGATTGCTGCCCTGGCAGTCCAGGCGGATCTCGAAGTCGCGGTTGACGGCCCGCGAGCCCACCCCGGTGAAGGCGGTGTTGGGCACGCTGCCGAAGTCGACCGGAATGTTGCGGCTGCCGGCCTGCACTTCGCAGGTGGGGCTGACCACGGTGGTGCCCGACCCCTTGAACGTCGAGGTCAGCACGGGACGGCCGGATCCGTTGCCGTCGAAGTAATACGTGCTGAAGCGGCCGTTCGGCGCGATCGTGCCGGAACCGGTCTGCGCCGCGGTCTTGATCAGTTCGATGCGGAACATGCCGCCGGTCAGGCTGATGGTGGCGTTGCCGGCGAAGGTGATCGAATGCGGGTAGTAGGTCTGGATGGTGCCGGAATCGCGGTACAGGCGGATGCCCACGCCGGCCACGCCGGTTTCGTAGACATCGGCAAAGCCCGGCACCGCGCGGCGCTGCGCCGCGTTGACGTACTCGCCGACCGAGCGCCCGCCGAACCGGTCGCAGCGGGCGACACTGTCGCGCCCGTTGATCGGCACGCTGAGCTGCTTGATCACGCCCCCCACCGGCGTGCCGGGCAGGATCACGATCTGCCCCATGTCCATCTGCACGTCCTGGGCGACGAAGCTGGCGGACGAAAGGCTGCACGAGGCGATGGCCTGCTGGGCCACCAGCAGCCCACCCAGCACGACGACGGCAGGCAACACCCTGCGGCCACGGGAAACGATCATCGGCATGCGGCCTCCAGCGAAATGAATCCGGTCGTCGCGGCATCGGCGTCGGCCGGCACCTGGTAGTGGAGCGTGCATTGCTGGCCCGTGCCGGCGCCCCAAGCCACCTGCAGCTGACCCTGGTCGAGCTCGCTGCGCACGTACAGGCGGCCGCCCTGGCCGACCATGCCCACCGGTTGGCCCTGCGCGTCCTTGACCTGCGCGCCGAAGGGCAGCACGCGCCCATCGCCGTTGCGCACCTGGATCAGCAGCGCCCTGCCCTTGCGGGTATCGAAGCGCAGGTAACTGATCGCACCGGCGAACGGGGCCACCGACTGGCTGCTGCTTTCCAGCTCGACGTCATGCGACATGCCTTCCGGATCCAGGGTGACCGTGTTGAGCCGGTACGGCGATACGTACGGCACCACGGCATAGCCGCGTCCGTCGATGCGCAGGCCGGGCGCATTGGCCACGCGTGCATCGCGCGCGCCGGGCGCTTCCACCAGCACCATGGTGTCGCCGCGCTGCGGGGTGAGGGTGACACCGCCGGCATGCACGACCAGGCTGCCGTTGGCGCCGAACGAGGCCTGGCGGAAATCGCGCGCATGCCCGTAGGTTGCGTTCAGGGCGGTGTAACGGCTGCGGTACTCGGCGTTGCCCAACGCGGTGGTGCCACCGTCGCGGGTATCGGACAGCGCCACGCCGTAGCTGATGTTGTTGTCCGCGCCCACGGCACCGGTGATCCCGACGCGGCTGTTGTCGTAGCCACCGTGCTCACGCGCGCCGAGGTCGGCACTGAACGACATCGGGCGGGTGCCACGACCAAGCGGAACACTCATCGACAGCAGGTACTGGGTATCGGCACGGCCGAGCGTGCCTTCTTCGGTGCGCAGCGCGGAGAAACCATAGTTCATCGCGCGCCAGGCGTTGTTGTAGCCCACCTGGTACTGCTTGGCGGTACCCGGGCGGTCGTAGAAGTCGCGCACCGAACCGGTGACATACAGCGCGCCCCAGCGCCGCCCCAGCGGCTGGTTCAGGGTGAGCTGGAACTGGCTGCGCTGGCGGCCGCGCGTGGTCGGATCGACGCCGCGATCATCGGCATCGCGGGCATACAGCGCGTCCTGCAGGCTGTAGAAGCCTTCGGTGGAATAGCGGTAGGCGGCCAGCGTGAGGTTGGTCCCCGTCTCGCCGATCATGTTGCTGTAGCTCAACCGCACACTGGCGCCGGTACTGTCGCCGGCATGCGCGAAAGCAGTGCGTGCGTGGGTGACGTCCGCGGCGAACGCGCCCACCGGCGTGGAAAGGCCGATGCCATACAGCATCGACAGGTAGCCCTCGCTCAGCGCACTGCCGCCGTAGAGGGTGAGCTGGTTGCCGATACCGCGCTGGTAGGTGCCCTGCAGCAGCCACGGCGCGTCGCGCAGCAGGTCGTTGCGTACCTGGCCGGCGGTGATCGCGTACCGCGATACGCCCTGGCGCAGCATCTGCGGCACCGAGCCGAACGGCACCTTGAAGTCACGGCGCCGACCATCGGCCTCCACCACGCTCACGTCCAGGTCGCCGCCGTAGCCGGTGGGGTAAAGGTCGTCGATGACGAAGCTGCCCGGCGCGACGGAGGCCGAGTAGATCAACTGCTGGTTCTGCCGCACTTCGACGCGCGCGTTGGTTTCGGCGATGCCGCGCACCACCGGCGCGTAGCCGCGCAGCGAGTCGGGCAGCATGCGGTCGTCGCTGGCCAGGCTGGCACCGCGATAACCGATGGAATCAAACAGTTCGCCGCTGGTGTACGCCTCGCCCAGGGTCAACAGGCCGCGCACCTGCGGAATGCCGCGTTGTGCGTAGGTGGCGATGCTCTGCCAGTGGCGGCCGTCGCCTTCGCTCCAGGTCAGGTTGGAATCGTGGCGGAACTGCCAGCCCCCCACGTTCACGCCTGCGTTGAGGCCCAGGTAGGCACTGCGGTTGCGCGTGCCGCCTTCGACGCGGCTGTCGCTGTCGATGGTGTTGAAGCTGTAGCCGACAAAGCCGGCGGTGATGCCGCGATCCCACAGCTGCGGATTCACGTAGCCCCGCGCCTCGCGGCGCAGGAACGCCTGCGGAATGCTCAGGTCGTACCGCAGGTTGCCACTGTCGAAGGTGCCGTACGCACCGGCCATCTGCTGCTGCACGGGCAGGCAGGCGGCGCTGTCGGTTGCCGCGCCTGCGCGTTGCTGGGCGATCACCGCGGCACTGTCCACGCCCAGCTCTTCGAGCAGGGGCAGGTCCATGCAGGCATCCACGCGTCCGTCGGCACCGGCCTTGAACTGCAGGTCGCGCCGGCCCTGCCAGGCGCCGTTGATGTACACATCGACGCGGTAGCTCCCGGCCACCATCGGGTTGCCGTTGGTGAACGCCCCCAGGTCGACCTGGCGGGCCTGCCCGGACAGGAAGCTCGAATTGAACTGCGCCTGCTCGGGCGCCTGCGCCTGCCCGGGGGCGTGCTGCGCCGCCACTGGGGGCTGGCCGGGCGTGTCAGACGCGGCCGCCGCCCATCCTGGGCAGGCCACGCCGGCGACCAGCAGGCAAAGCGCCTGATGGATCGACAATGTCAATCTGTTTCCGATCACACTGACATTCCTTCAGTTCGCCGCACGGCGGCGGTGGCGGCCATCGATGGCCCGTGGTCCCTGCGGTGCGCTCAGCCCCCGGTGCTACCCAGGCCGACCGTGTGTTCGACGCGACCGCCGTAGTCGTTGATGGTGATGAAGCGGACCTGTTCGATCACACCCGGCGCCGAAAACTCGAGGCTCTGCCGGGGTCCGACCATCTTTCCCTGCGCTTCCACGGTGCGTTGGCTGCTGCCGGTCACGGCATGCACCTCGGCCAGCGTCACGTGGAAGGGACTGGGGTTTTCCACGCGCAGGCGATCGCCGTCACGGGTCCAGCGCAGGGTTGTCGGTGCGTCATTGGCGACGCCCCGCAGGCCCTGCGGGCGGTAAAAAAGTTTCAGGCGCGAGCGAAACGCGACCTGCAGGTAGTTCTGCTCGCCACCGTCGGTGTTCTGCGGCGACGGCGGTACATCCAGCACGTTCATCCAGAACACCGATTCCTGGTCAGTCGGCAGCGCGGCTCCGGAAAAGATCACGCGCAGCGCCTGGCTGCGGCCGGGTTCCACACGGCTGATCGGCGGCGTCAGCACGAACGGTGCATCACTGGTATCGGCCGTCTGGTCGGCATCGCCGCTGTCGATCCATGCCTGCACCAGCGCCGGGGCGTCGCCGACGTTGTCCACCTGCACGGTGACTTCGCGCGCCTGCGCCGGATAGATGATCCGGGTGCCGTTGACCACCACACCGGCCGAGGCGTCCTGGCAAAACAGTAGCGTCGACGCTGCCAGCAGCAGCGCCCGGGGAAAGAGGGCTTTCATCGGAAGAACTACGCTCGAGGGATGCGGCCAAGGCCAGGACGCACGGGCCGGCGCGAACGCAGGCCCGTGCGGAGTACGGCAATGATCAGTTGTAGATGATCGTGTACTTGACGCTGCTGGCGACTTCGCCCGGCGTGGTGGCGGCCGTGGCGTAGTACTCGGCGGCGTAGTTCAGGTTCGCACTGCCGTCGGCGGCAACGGTCACCCACTGCGAGTTGTCCTGGGCCTGGTTGGTACCGGCAGCCTTGATCGGCAGGAACTGGTTGTTGGCGCCCAGCAGCTGCAGCTGCACGTTGCCGGCGGCGTTGGCAGCGGCCTGGTTGTTCAGGCGGCCACTGTTGAAGTCAACGGTCGCACCCGGCTCGAAGTACGTGGCGACGTTGCCGGCGCTGCACTTGGTCAGGTTGATGGCAAACGGGGTACGGCCCGCAACGGCACCGGCCACAGCCAGCGTGTTCTTGGACACGGTCGGCAGGTTGACGGCGAAGTCCTTGCCACCCGGGGTGGAGATCGTGCAGGTCTTGTCGGTGATCTTGCCGGTGAAGTTGATCGTGCCATCGGCCGCGTGGGCAGCTACGGGAGCTGCTGCCAGCAGCAGGACCGCGAAAAGATTCATTTTGCGCATTGCTTCTACCTAACCCTACTGAATGTGGAACTGCGTAGAGGAGGAGCAAGGAGCACTGCGGGGCGTTCCCCGGGGGGACCCATCCTTGCGTCACACCTGTCTCGTTTACCCATCAACCCGGGTAACCGTGACGCAAGTGTAACTATAAATGTGATGCAAAGCACACTTTGGCGTCAAAACTTTGATCCGCCACGCCAGCATATTGACGCGACACGCATGCCCCCTGCGCGACACTCGGTGCGTGTTCCGCCTTTCCCGCTTCTGAAAGCCGCTTTTTCTTTGCGCCCCATCACAGTTCTTTCTGTCCGTGCTTCAGCCCCGTCAACGCCGGTCGTTAACAGGGATACCCAGAGCCAGAGAACGTGCCATGAGAGGCCTGTTATTCGTAATGTCGGTGCTGTTGTCGTGCGTCAGTGCCCCGGCACTGGCCGACGGTGGCATTGCGCGCTTCAGCGGACGCATCGTCGACCCCGGCTGCGCGCCCGCGGTGCGGGCCGAGCGCCAGGAAATCACCTTCAGCGGCTGCCCGCTGGCCGCGCAGGGCGCGCGCCTGGCGGTGACCTCGCTGCAGAATGCCGCGACGGTGCCGCTGCGCGATGCGCGGCAGCGCACTGATGTACTGACGGTGGCCGCCGGCGCACTGAGCACCGACGCCTTGTCGTTCTCCAGCCGCTACCGGATGGAAGGTGGCGCGGCGTTGCGCGGCGCCTACCTGGTGCGCATCGACTACCCCTGAAGCGGCGGCAGCTCGAATACCTGGCGCAGGTAGGCCAGGTAGCCAGGGTCGTCGCACATGCTCTTGCCCGGTGAATCGCTGAGCTTGGCCACCGGCTGGCCGTTGCAGCGGACCATCTTGATGACGATGTTGAGCGGGGTCGGCCCCAGGTCGTTGGTGAGGTGCGTGCCCACGCCGAACGCGACCTGGCAGCGCCCACGGAAGTAGTCGAACAGCTGCATCACCTTCTCGATGTTCAAGCCATCGCTGAAGACCAGCACCTTGCTGCGCGGATCCACGCGGCGGTCCTTGAAGTGCGCGAGCATGCGGTCGCCCCAGGCGAAGGGATCGCCGGAATCGTGGCGCACGCCATCGAACAGCTTGCAGAAGTACATGTCGAAATCGCGCAGGAACGCATCCAGCCCGACCACATCCGACAACGCGATGCCCAGATCGCCACGGTACTCGCGCGCCCACGATTCCAGCGCGGCCACCTGCGAATCGCGTAGCCGGGGCCCCAGCGCCTGGAAGGCCTGCAGGTACTCGTGGGCCATGGTGCCGTGCGGGGTCATGCCGTACAGGCGGGCGAAGTGCACGTTGCTGGTACCGACAAACTGCGCCCCCAGCGCGTCGCGCATCATCGGCAGCATGCGCGCATGCCATTGGCGCGAATAGCGGCGGCGGCTGCCGTAGTCGGCGATGCGGCACAGCTCGAAGCCGGGGGTGTCGCGCAGCAGTGCGGTCTTGGCCTGCAGGCGGCGCTCGCCTTCGGCGAAATCGGCGGTGGTGGTGTTGCGGAACCAGACCTCGTTGATGATGGCCAGCAAGGGAACTTCAAACAGGATGGTGTGCAGCCAGGGGCCGGTGATGTCCAGTTCGATCTCGCCGGGCACGCTGGCCGACGGTCGCAGCTGGATGTACTTGCGGTCCAGGTGGAACAGGCCGAGGAAATCGGCGAAGTCCGGTTTGACGAAGCGCAGCCCACGCATGTACTCCAGCTCTTCGGCACTGAAGCGAAGCTGGCACAGGTGGTCGATCTCTTCGTTGATCTGGTCGATGTAGCTGGCCAGGTCGATGCCGGGCGTGCGGCACTTGAACCGGTACTGGACCTGGGCGCCGGGATGCTGATGCAGCACCGCCTGCATCATGGTGAATTTGTACAGGTCGGTGTCGAGCAGGGACTGGATGATCATGCGGCGATTATGCGCCCGCGTGGAGGTACCCACCAACGGCGGGTACCTACCGGGCGCGCAGCAACCGTGGAATCTGCACCACCGCGTGGGCCCAGATCGCGGCGAACACCGCGCCCTGCACCGGCAGGCTGCGCTGGCCGGCTTCGAACTTGCGGAAGTAGCGCCACAGGCCACGGTGCTTGTGCCATTCCACGAAGAATGGACGCGAGCGGCTGGACACCCCGCGCACGTGTACGGCCTGCAGGTCGTTTGCAATCGCCACCAGCGCCCCGGCCTGGCGCACGCGACGGCACAGGTCGAGGTCTTCGGCGTGCAGCCGGTAACCGGCGTCCCAGCCGCCGATGCGGTCGAACAGGGCGCGCGGCATCAGCAGCAAGGCCCCCGACAACGCCGGCACCGGTTGCAGCGGCAGGCTGTGATCGACCGGGATTGCCAGCCTGGCGCCCTGCCCCGGCGAGCGCAGCATGGCCCCGAAGTCGGGGTCGCGACGGCGCACGGCCGGGTCGGGCTGGCCCTGCTCGTCCACCTGCTCGATGCCCAGCAGGCAGTCGCCGATGGCCATGCCGCGTTCGCACAGCGCGGCCAGAGTGCCCGGCTCTACCAGCAGGTCCGGGTTGATGAAGGCCAGCCACGGTGCGCGACTGTCGGCCACGCCCTGGTTGTTGGCGGCCGCGAAACCGGGGTTGTCCGGGTTGGCGATGAAACGCACGCGCGGATCCGCGGTGGCGTGGCGTTGCACGATATCCAGGGTGGCATCGGTGGAGCCGTTGTCGACCACCCGGATCTCGACCACGCCGTCGGCCCCGCGCAGCCGGGCCAGACAGGCATCCAGCGTGCTCGCGCTCTGGTAGCTGACAACGATCGCGGCGATGGCAATGCTCAAGCGGGTGGCTCCGGAAGGGATGCAGGCGGCGGGGCAAACAGGTCGCCCTGCGAACGCGGCATTATCGCCTGCCGGTGCAGCTGCTGCAGCGTTTGGCGGGTGCTGCGCAGCGGGTCGGCCATCAGGAACGCAGCCAGGCGGGGCTGCCATCCCGGCCAGCGCGTGCCCAGCGCATCCATGTCGCCCTCGAAGGCCGTGGCTTCGCCCGCACGCGCCACGAAGGCGGTTTCGCACAGTGCATTGCGCCAGCCCAGCCCGGCCATGCGCAGGCTCAGGTCGACCAGCGCGGCATTCCACGAGCCGTAACTGTGCATGTCCAGCCCACCGGCCTTGCGCCGCGCATTGCCCCGCAGCAGCACCGCGTGGGTGACGGCCGAGGGCAGTTCGGGATGCATTGGCGGCAACCCGGCGCAGGCCTGGGCCATGGCGGTGAGGTCGGCCGGCACCGGGTCGATCTCGCCCAGCCGTGGCCAGGCCGCGGTTTCGCCGGCGTTGCACCACGGCGTGGCCGAGCCGATAGATGGATCGCGCGCGAAACAGGCATCCAGCTGCTGCAGCCAGCACGGTGCAGGAATGGCATCGGGCGCCAGCACCACCACGTCGGCGCCCGCACAGGCACGCAACATCTCATCCAGGTGCGCCACCTCGCCGATGCTGCGGGCGCGCCGGGTGTATTCGGCCCGCAGCCGGGTGTGGGCCAGCCAGTGCTCGATCACCGGCTGCACGCGCGGGCCGGCCTGGCCGTCGTCGGCCAGCCATACCGCGGTGTCGGCCGGCGTGCCGGCGTCCAGTGCGCCCAGGCACAGGTCCAGGGCGGTGTCATCGACCCCGATCGGCAGCAGCACGATCGTCCCCATCGGTCCCCCTGTCTGCGGCACGCGTGGCCGCAGCGTAGCTCAGTTGTTCGGCTTCTGGTGGTTCGGGAACGGTTCCATGGCACGGAAGCGGTTGCTGTACTCGTCGGTGAGGTTGCGCGATTCCTGCGCGTTGCGGACGATGGTCGGGGTCAGCAGCACGATCACTTCCGAACGACCGGTGTTCTGGGTCTTCCTGCCGAACAGGGCGCCCAGCACCGGAATCTTGCTCAGACCCGGGACGCCGTTGGAGCCATCTTCGTCGGAGTTGGTGATCAACCCCGCCAGCATGATGGTGTCCCCGCTCTGCACGGCCGCTTCGGTGGAAATCTTGCGCGTGTTGATCGGCGGGTTGCAGGTGGTCTTGGTCGGGTCGCAGCCGGCTGGAATGGCACCGGCCGAGCTGACTTCCTGCACGATGTCCAGGAACACCACGCCATCGCGGGTGATGCGCGGGCGCACCTTGAGGATCACGCCGGTGTCCAGGTACTGGACCTGGCTGTAGGTGTTGTCGCCCCCGGTGCCGGTATTGACCGACACCGAGTTGATCGGGATCTGGGTGCCCACGTTGAGCGTGGCTTCGGCGTTGTTGCGCACGAACAGCGACGGGGTCTGCAGCAGGCGCAGGTTGCTGACCTTGTCCAGCGCCGTCACCACCGCGGCCGCGTTCTTGCCGAGGAAGGTCCAGCCCACCCCGCCATCGCCCACCGCGCCGGAAATGCTGCCCCAGATCGAACGCCCCAGCGCGCTGGGCAGGTCGATGCCGCTTTCGGTCTTGCCGGTGGCCACGGCCTGTTCGAAGAACCAGTTGACGCCGTAGCTGAGGTCGCCGGTCAGCGACACTTCGGCCACCTGCGCTTCGATGTGCACCTGCATCGGCATCACGTCCAGCTTTTCAATCACCTCGCGGATCGACCGCCAGGCCTGCGGGGTGGAACGCACCAGCAGCGTATTGGTTTCTTCCACCGCCGAGATGCCCACGGTGTCGCCCTGCACTTCCAGGCTGAAACTGGCGTTGCCGCTCTGCCGCTGCGGCAGGCTCATGGTGCCTTCGCCCAGCCCGCCGCGGCCACTGCCGCTGCCGGACCCGGTGTTGAGGGCGGTGGTGTTGGAGGTGCTGTCGCGGCCGCCCAGGTCCATCTGGGTGGCGCCCGGCGCGAGCGAGCCGCTGCTGCCGCGGCCGCCACGGCTGTTCTCGTTGGCGAAGGCTTCGGCCAGGCGCTCGGCCAGGTCCTTGGCCTTGACGTAGCGCAGTTCGTAGGAGAACAACCGTGCACTGCCACCGGCGGTGTCGATGCGCTCCAGCCACTGCTGGATCTGGTCCAGATAGCGGGCCTGCGGAGTGATCACCAGCACGGCATTGGCATTCTCCAGCGGCAGGAAGCGGAACATGCCGGCGCTCGGCGTCTTGCTTTCCTCGCCGAAGACCTTCTCCAGGTCGGCGGCGACCTGTTCGGCCTTGCCTGTCTGGATCGGGAACACGCCCACCGACATGCCCGACAGCCAGTCGACGTCGAAGATTTCCACCGTGCGCAGGTAGTTTTCCAGCTCGGCCCGCGTTCCGCCCAGGGTGATGACGTTGCGGCCGCTGTCGACGTTGACGATGGCATTGGGGCGCGCGTACGGCTCGAGCACCTTCTTCATTTCGGTGGCCGAGATGTACTGCAGCGGGATCACCCGCACCTCGAAGCCGCGCGCACTGGCCGCCGGGGCGGTGCTGGGTGCGACGGTGCCGGCCAGCGCCTGGTCGGCCGCCACGATGTTGTAGCGGCCCCCGCTGTAGACCATGCGGGCATTGTTCCAGCCCAGCACCATCTCCAGCAGGTTCAGCGCCTGCGCCGAGGACACCGGCTTGGGCGTGGCCAGGGTAACGGTGCCCTGCACGCCCGGGGCGATGACGTAGTTCTGGCCGAGCATGTCGCCCAGGATCGCCTTGACCACCGCGTGCACCGATTCGCCTTCGAAGTTGAAGGTGGCGGTGCCGTTGCCGGCCTGCGACAACGACGGTGCCGCCGCGGCGGCCGCGCTGCGGTTGATCATGGTGCCGGTGCCACGGCGGATCACCGGCTGCGGTGCGCCGGTTGCTTCCAGCGGTTCGGCATTCACGCCGTCGCGGGACCCGTCACCGGCGACCACCTGGTGGCTGCCGAGCACGGCGTTGCGGCGCACTTCCGGTGCGGGCACCGTGGCGCAGCCGACCAGCACGCTGGCAAGCAGGGACAGGGAGAAGAGACGCGGTGAGAAAAGGCGCAGTGTCATGCTGTCACTCTAAGGGTTCTGGCCGGAGCCGCCCGCGGGCGGTCGCTGCGATTGTTGTTGTTGCTGCAGTTGCTGGCGGCGCGCCTGGATGCGCGCACGGATGGCCTGCATCTGTGCATCACTGGGGCCTTGGGCCGGGGTGCTGGGGGCGGCGGGTGCCGGCGGTGCCGGTGCCGGTGCGGACGGGGTGGCGACCTGCACCGGTCGCGCCGCCTGGCCCGGGGGCGGCGGAGGCGGCAACGGCATGACCCCCGCGCCGGCCGGCGGCACCGCACCATTGACCGGGTTGCCCAGCACCGTGGGCGGTTCGCCGCCCTGCCCGTTGAACACAGTCAGTTCCAGCACCTGGGTACCGCCGGGGCCACTGACCGTGGCGCTGCGGGGTTCCAGTGCCAGCAGCTGCCAGCCGTTGACCGGTTCGCCGTTGAGGCGCAGGCGCAGCGACTGCTTCTGGTCGGTGGTGAGGATGGCCATGCTGAATTCAGAGGTGAGCAGCACGCCGGTCAGGCTGACCGCGCTGGACGCCCCCGGTTCGCTGCCGCCGAGCAGGTACGGGCGTGGCCGGCGGTCTTCGGCGAACAACGGACGGGCGCCGATCTGGGCGTAGGCGTCGGCCGTGGCAATGCGCTCCGGCGCGGCGGCGGGCAGCACCGGCAGCGGAGACGCGGTGCGGTCGCCTTCGGCGGCGGCCGGGAGGCGGCTGCCGAGCCCGAACAGGCTGGCGATCCAGATCGCGGCGGCCCACGCCACCGCGGTGGCCAGCCACCAGCTGCGCAGGGAGGTCAGCTCAATTTTCATGGTCGGCCTCCGCAGCGTCGACGGCATCGGCAGCCGCAGCGGCGGCACTGGTCGCGCTCGCGGCCGCATCCTCGGCAGCCTGCGCTGCATACGCCGCCGCGTTGGCGTCTGTCTGGGCGTTGGCGGCTGCCTGGGCGTTGGCAGCTGCCTGGGCATCGGCGGGCACGGGTCCGGCCGGGGTCAGGCCGGTGCTGTCGGCGGGCATCGCGGCACCGGTCGGCGCCGGCGCGCCCGGGTCCGACGCGCCGCCGGGCTGCAGGTACCCCACCAGTTCGAAGGACACGTCCAGCCCGGTGCCGGTTTCATTCGGCGACTGCTGGAACCGCTGCGCGAGCAGGTTGAGGTTGTTGACGAAAAGGCGCGGGCTGCCGGTTTCCAGCGTGTACAGCACGGCCGCCATTTCCGGAATGCCGCAGCGCAGCCGCACCTGCAGGGCCACTTTGGGGAACACCGCGTCGGCACTGGTGTCCTGCAGCGGCGAGCGGTTGCTGATGGCGCAGCTGCGGTTGCCCGGGCTGGCCGATGCCACGGCATCCTGCAGGCGCGCGGACAACGCTGCGGCGGCCGACTCTGCGGTGGCTTCCCGCAGGAAACCGGGCCGCCCCGCCAGGGCCGCCTGTGCCTGCTGCAGACCACGCGCGACCGCGCCGCGCTGCTGCAGCTGGGCCTGCACGCGCTGATCGCGCTCCTGCAGGTCGGTGATATCGGCGTTGATGTCCAGCAGCGGCCGGGTGAACAACGGATGCACCAGCACCAGGTAGACCAGCGCGATCACCGCCAGCAGCAACGCCAGCGCCAGCCAGCGGTCACGGCGTGTGGTCGGCATTGCCATCGGCACCCTCCGCGGCAGGGACGGCGGCGGGCGCTGCGGGGGTGGCACCGGGCAACGGCTGCAGTTCGGCGGTGAGGGTGAAGCGGTCGCGGCCTGCCGCCCCACCATCGGCCTGCAGCACGCCGGTCAGGTTCACCTTGCGCCACAGCGGTGAGTCCTGCAGCAGCGGCACCAGTTGCGACGCCTCGCGGCTCAGCCCGATCAACTGCAGGGAATCGCCTTCCACCGACAGCTTTTCCAGATAGGTGCCATCGGGCAGCAGCCGGGTCAGCTCGTTCCACAGCTCCACGGTACTGGCATGGGCCATGCGCTTCTGTTCGAGGAATGCCGCACCTTCCACCAGCGTCTGCAGGTGCTGGCGCTCGGCGGCAACCTGGCGTGCATCGCGTGCCGCCGCGTTGACCTGCTCGCCCAGCGCATCGGCGGCGGCCTGGCGGTTGTCCAGGATCTGCTGGCCGGCCAGGGCCAGCAGCACCAGCGCCGCCAGCCCCATCAGCAGGTTCCAGCGGCGCATCGGATCGCGCTGGGCGTGCCGCTGGTCCAGCGGCAGCAGGTTCACCCCCAGCGGCTGGCCAGCGGCGTCGGCAATATCCACACCGGCCAGCCCCTGCGCCCACGGGCCCACCTGCTGCGCCCACTGTTCCAGCGCCTGGCGCGGCATCACCACCAGTTCCACCTGCAGCTGGCCATCATCGAGCGCGCCCAGCTCGCGCACATCGAAGCTGACCTGCGCCGGTTCAAACGGGGTCTGCCGGTCGATCTCGAACCCCACCACATCCCGCAGGCGGCTGGCGGCCGCCGCAGGCAGGCGCAGCGGACGGCGCAGCGCGGCCGTGGCCGGCAGCAGCCAATGCCGCGGCAACGTGCGCAGGCGTGCGTCCAGGCGCTGTTCCAGTGCAGCCGGGGTCTGGGGCCAGGGCAATTCCAGCACCTGTTCGGTGTGCGATCCGCCATCGCGCAGCACGTGCAGCTGCTCGCCCTGCTGCTGCAGCAACAGGCGTGACCGTGACCAGCCCAGCGCCCATTGCCAGCGCTCGGGCAGCCACGCCAGCAACGAACGCCGCCACCAGCGCAGGCCGTTGACCACGCCCGGCGCCATCTGCCCCTGCGCCCGCACCAGAGTGTCCCGCCATGCCGTCATCGTGCTGCCATTCCCTGTTCCCATCGAAGGACCGTGTAAGTCGTTCCCGGCGTGCCTGCGGTCCCCGTCCGCACCACGCCCCGCAGAACCGACACTTTGCCGCGCTCATCCGTTGCGCGGCTCTCGATACTATAGGTGCCGCTGCCACTGGCAAGCGCCGCACCGCCCACTTTTGCATCTTCACCGGCTTGGGCCCGCTCGCGCTCGGCAAGCAGGCGCGGCGCATCCAGCCCCAATGCCGTCAACACCGGACCGGCCGCGAAACGCGGGTCCGGACGCGACTGCCGACTGTACAGGGTCAGCATCGGCTCCAGCTGTTCATACAACGTCGCGTCCATGCCGAGCACGCGCTGCAGCTCACCCAGCGTCTCGAAGCGGTTGTTGCGCGGGCCATACGGCAGCCCGGCAGCAATGTAGTCGGGGCGTTCGGCACCGCCGCCGGGCTGTTTGAGGCTGTCGGCATCGCGCCAGTCGACGATCGCGCCCGCCAGCGGGCCGGCACGTTCGGGCGCAACGTCCATCGCCACGAGGAACGCACGCAGCAACGTGGCGTCGGCCAGGTTCAGGTTGATCTTGCCGTTCTCGTCGACGACGCGCAGGTCGATGCGGCGCTGGTCGAACTCCCAGCGATAGCGCCGCCCGTCGGCCACCCACGGCGGCCGGGTCGCGCTGGGCTGCAGCCGGTACAGCGCGTACTCCAACCCGGCACGCGCATGTTCCTGGCCGATGGCATCGTCGTTGATCACGCGCTGCTGCATGTGCTCGATGCGGGCACTCAGCGCGAACGCGCCAACCACCGCGGTGAGCAGCGCGATCAGCCAGAGCACCAGCACCAGCGCGGCACCGCGCGCGCGCCTCATGGCCGTACCCCGCGTGGCTGCTGCGCCAACGCCACCACCATCGGCGGCCACGCCGGGCCCTGGCGCGGAGTGACACTGATGGAGACCAGGCTCGGCAGGCGGCGGGTGTCTTCCCAGCGGTCCTGCCAGTCCCCCAGCTGCCCGTTGCGCGGGTCGATGCCGCGGTAGCGGAAGCTCACTGCACGCAGCGCATCAGCCAGCGCCTCGGGCGGGCGCGGCGGGGTTTCCTCGATGCGCTCGCCGTTCTGCACCAGGGTCAGCGCCAGGTCCAGGCGCTGCGCGTCGCCGCTGCCCCGCACCTGCAGTTCGTGCACGTAAGGGCCACCGCGGCCGAGGTAGCCGGGCAGATCGGACACGAACACCATGTGCTGCGGCTCGCCCAGGAAGTACTCCGGTTCGCGGGTGGGGTCCGGTGGCGTGGTGGCGGTCAACATGGCCATCGACAGGCGCCGACGCAGGAAGCCTTCCACCGCGCGCATGCGCTCGTTGTGCGCGGCCATCTGTTCGCCGCGCTGGCTGATCGCCAGTGCCGAGCGCACGGTGGCGAAGGCCAGCGCCAGCCCGCCGACCAGCAACGCGGTGGCCAGCAGCACTTCGATCAGGGTGAAGCCGCGGTGCGCACGGCTCATCGTGGCGTACCCGGGCTGGCGGGCAGCAGGCGCAGGCTGCGCCATTGCATGCGATCGGCGTCGGTGTCGCCCCAGGACACCTGCAGGGTCAGCTGCGCCAGACGGGGGCCGGCCACGGTGTCGGCCACTGGCAACGCATCGGTGCGCGGCTCCTGGTACGGCGCAACCTCCAATGTCCAGCGGTAGCGGCCGTCTTCCCATTCGCCACTGCGCTCGCCGTCCTGCAGCGGCTCGACCACACCGGTGACCGCCAGCAGCGATTGCGCATGCAGCACCGCGCGGCTGCGCAGGTCCGCCTGCTTGATCTGCCGCGAGGCGCCGGACAGGCTGCCCAGCAGCAGGGTCAGCGCCAGCGCCAGCACGGCGAACGCCACGATCACCTCCAGCAACGAATAGCCGCGCTGATGCTTCATGGACGATCCCGCTGTGGGCCCGAGCGCACGTCCCCGGTGATCCAGCCCACGTCGATGTGCCAGACCGCTTCGCGCACCTGCAGGTCGATGCTGCCGCCGCTGGAAGCGCCGTCGGGATAGAACGCGATGGCCCCCTGCCCGGTGGCGGTGGCCACTTCGCGCGCGCCGCGGAAGCGCACGTCCAGGCTGGGCGGCACGTTGCCGTGGCGACCGTTGGCCGCCTGCCAGGTGCGTGTCTGGGGGTCGATCAGGAAGCGCTGGCGCTCACCGGTGGCGATGGCCTGGGTGCGCGTGTAGCGCAGCTGGCTGGCCAGTTCCTTGCCGGCGTTGCGCAGCCGCATGCCGTCGATGCCGCCGTTCATCGCGGTGGCGGTCACCGCCCCGATGATGGCGATCAGCGCCACCACCAGCAGCATTTCCAACAACGACAGCCCGGACACCCGGCGCAGGGAACGCGGCGGGCGGCGGGGCAAGCGCGTGCATGGCAGGGCGACGACCGGCAAGCGGGCTTACTCGTACTTGATGTCGGCGTCGTAGCTGCTGCCGCCCACTTTCCCGTCCTTGCCCAGGCTGATCAGGTCGAACGGCTGGCCTTCGCCGGGGGCGCGGTATTCCAGCGGGTGGCCCCACGGGTCGTTGAGTTCGGCCGGCTTGGCATACGGGCCCAGCCAGCCGCTGGTGCCGCCGGGCTGGGTGACCAGGTCGTCAAGCTTGGCCGGCAGCTTGCCGGTATCCAGCTGGTAGTTTTCGACCTTGCCGGCCACGGTCTGGACCTGCGATTTGGCGATGTTGGCCTTGCCGCGATCGGCACCGCCCAGCACGCGGCTGCCCACCAGCGTCAGCACCGCGCCGATCAGCACGATCACGATGATGATTTCCAACAGGCTCATGCCGGCCTGGCGGCGCGGCGAGGTGAAGCGGATCAGGCGGCGTTGCATGCGGCAGGCTCCTTGCAGGGGTCAGGGGAATGCGAAATGGCCATCGTCAGCCGATGGCATTGGTCAGGTCATACAGCGGCACCAGCACGGCGACGATCACCAGTCCGACCACCGACGCCAGCACCAGGGTGATCACCGGTACCATCGCCGACAGCAGGCGGTCGATGGCGCGTGCGCTTTCCTGCTCGAAGGTGTCGGCGGTCTTGAGCAGCATGGTGTCCAGTGCGCCCGATTCCTCGCCCACCTGGATCATCTGCAGGGCAAGGCGCGGGAAGCGTTTGCCGCGTGCCAGCGACACCGACAGGCCGTTGCCGTTCTTGACGTCGTCGCTTGCCGCATCCACGTCGGCGGCCAGGGCGCGGTTGCCCAGCACGTTGCGTGCGATGCCCAGCCCGGCCAGCAATGGCACGCCGTTACGCAGCAGAGTGCCCAGGGTACGTGCCAGCCGCGCGGTTTCCAGCTTGCCCAGCAGCGGACCGATGCCCTTGCGCTGCAGCAGCCAGCCGTCCATCGCCAGGCGGAACGCGGGCTGGCGCAGCTTGCGCTCGATCACCAGCAACGCCAGCGCCGGCACCACGATCATCGCCAGCCAGCCGTCGCGCACCACCAGCCCGGCGGCCAGCACCCACTGGGTGAACCACGGCAGGGCCACGTCCAGGCTTTCGTACATGAGCGCGAACTGCGGCACCACGTAGCCCAGCAGGAACAGCAGCGCGCCGCCGACCACCGCCAGCAGGATCGCCGGGTAGATCAACGCGTTGATCACCCTGCCCTTGAGCTCGGCGCTGCGTTCGAGGTATTCCGACAGGCGTTGCAGCGTGTCGTGCAGGCTGCCGCCGGCCTCGCCGGCACGCACCATGTTGATGTACAGCCGCGAGAACAGCCCATGCTGGCGTTCCAGCGCGGTGGACAGCGGCGCACCGCCGCGCACCACGTCGCGGATGTCGGTGATGGCGCGGCGGCTGCGCTCATCCTCGGGCAGTTCCAGCAGGATGGTCAGCGCGCGGTCCAACGGCTGGCCGGCGCCCAGCAGAGTGGACAGCTGCTGGGTAAACTGCACCAGCGCGGCACCGTCGAACGGCTTGCGGCGCAGCAGCGCGGCCCACGAGGTGGCCGTGGCCACGCCCTCGCTGGCCAGGCGCGCTTCCATGGGCAGGTGGCCCTGGTCCTGCAGGCGGGTGACCACGTCGGCCTCGCTCGCGGCCTCCATCTGCCCGTCGAACAGTTCGCCGTGCGCATTGAGCGCCTTGTAGCGGTACAGCGCCATGCTCAGCGGCCCGCCAGCCAGGTGGGGTGGAGGCGCATCAGGATTCCTCTGTCACGCGCAGGATTTCCTCCAGCGTGGTGTGGCCCAGCAACGCTTTGGCCAGGCCATCCTCGTACATCGTGCGCATGCCGGCCGCGCGCGCGATCTGCTCGATCTCGCCCATGCCGGCGCGACGCATCACCGCACGCCGCAGCTCGTCGTTCATCACCAGGAATTCCATGATGGTGGTGCGGCCCAGGTAGCCGGTGGGTGCGATCGCCGAGGGCTGTGCGCGGTACAGGAAAATATCGCCCTGCGGCTGCAGGCGGCGCAGGCCGAACTTCTCGATCTCCTCCGGCGAGGCGAGGTAGCGCACGGCGTGCTGCGGTTCGAGCCGGCGTACCAGGCGCTGGGCCAGGATGCCGTTGATGGTGGAGGTGAGCAGGTAATCTTCCACGCCCATGTCGAGCAGGCGGGTGATGCCGCCGGCGGCGTTGTTGGTGTGCAGCGTGGACAGCACCAGGTGGCCGGTGAGTGCGGACTGGATGGCGATGCGTGCCGTTTCCAGGTCGCGCATTTCGCCGATCATGATGATGTCCGGGTCCTGACGCACGATGCTGCGCAGCGCGTGGGCGAAGTCGAGCCCGATCTGCGGCTTGGCCTGGATCTGGTTGATGCCTTCGATCTGGTACTCCACCGGGTCTTCCACGGTGATGATCTTGACGTCGGCGGTATTGAGCTGGCTGAGCGCGGTATACAGCGTCGTAGTCTTGCCCGAGCCGGTCGGGCCGGTGACCAGCAGGATGCCGTGCGGCTGCTCGAGCACCTTGCGGAACTGGGGCAGGAACGCATCGGTGAAGCCGAGCCGGTGGAAATCGAAGACGACGGTATCGCGATCGAGCAGGCGCATCACCACGCTCTCGCCGTGCGCGGTGGGCACCGTGCTCACGCGCAGGTCCAGCTCCTTGCCCTGCACGCGCAGCATGATGCGACCGTCCTGCGGCAGGCGACGTTCGGCGATGTTGAGCCGGGCCATGATCTTGACGCGGCTGATCACCGCGGCGGTGAGGTTGGCCGGCGGGCTTTCGCCTTCGATCAGCACGCCGTCGACGCGGTAACGCACCTTGAGCCGGTTTTCGAACGGTTCGATGTGGATGTCCGAGGCGCGCAGTTCGAAGGCGCGCTGGATCACCAGGTTGACCAGGCGGATGACCGGCGCTTCGGAGGCAAGGTCGCGCAGGTGTTCGATGTCGTCGACCGCGCTGCCTTCGCCATCGGCGGTTTCCACGATCGCGCCCATCGCACTGCGACCCTGGCCGTACCAGCGCTCGATCAGGTCATCGATTTCCGAGCGCAGCCCGACATGCAGCCGCACCGGTACGCCCATCGCCAGACGCACGGCATCGGCAGCATAGGGGTCCTGCGGGTCGCTGAGCCACAGGTCCAGCACGCCATCGTGCAGGGCCAGCGGACAGACGTGGAACTGCTTGAGGAAGCGCAGCGACAACGGCAGTGCATCGAGCAGCGATTCGGGCGCCACTTCCGGCACAGTACGTGCGTCGAGCAGCGCCAGGCCCAGCACCTCGGCGCTGGCCTGGGCGTGGTCGCGCTCGGACACCAGGCCCAGCCGCACCAGCAACTGCAGCAGGCTGCCGCCGGACTCACGGTGCAGCGGACGCGCGCGCGCCAGATCGCCTTCCTTCAGGCGCCCGTTGCGCAGCAAGGCGTCGACGATGCGGGTTTCCGCAGTGGTTTCTGCAGTGGGATCGTGGGCAACCGCGTTCACGAAGCTCTCCTGGCGACCGTGTGACTTTAGCAGTTCAGCGGGTCGCTTTACGTGCCGGTGCGATGTGAAATCGACGCAGCCCGCAGGACCGCCGTATGCCCGGGTAAATGGCGACAGACACGACCAGGGAAAGACAACGCATCCACACGGGGGTAGCGCCACCCCGTGGGTGGCTGCGCGTGGTGCACGATCAGCGCGGCAGCCCCCATGGGGTGGCTCTACCCGACGGATGATCACCCAAAAAAAATGGGGAGCCGGTCACAAGACCGGCTCCCCAACAACCACACACCCGTTACTGGTTGGCGATGACGCTGACGCCGCTGAACGCGGACTCGCCGACCAGCTTGATGTAGTACGTGCCCGCCACCGGCGCGGTGAACCGCACGGTTTCACTGTTGCCCGGGCGGGTCGACTTGGCGTCGAACACCGTCGCGGTCGGCTCCTTGCCCTGGCTGACGTACACCGACACGTTGCCGCTGCCGCCGTAGGTGAGCAGGCTCAGCACCTTGCCGGCCTGCGCGTCGAAGCTGTACAGCACTTCGCTGCCACCGGCACCGCTCAGGCCGCCCACGGCGACCTTGTTGGTCAGCGGGATCGCGGTGGGACCGCAGTTCTCGGTGCACTCTTCCTCGAGCGCCTTGGCCAGCGCGGCCTTGGCGTCGACAATGCCGGTGCCGATCGGGGTGGCCGCCGGGATGGTCACCGGGAACTTGCGCGCGGTTTCCTTGAGCAGGGTTTCCAGCTGGGCCGGGGTGAACGCGTCGCGGTTGTTGGCGATGCGTGCGCTCTGTACCAGGGCGGCCACCGCCGCCACGTGCGGCGACGACATCGAGGTGCCGCCCTTGCCGCCGTAATCGGAGGTGCCCAGTTCCGGCGAGGTGGTGCTGCTGGAGATGGCCTGCCAGATGTAGCCGCCCGGATTGCCATCGACGCTGCCACCGCCACCCGGGGCCGACAGATCCACCGCCGCACCGTAGTTGGAGTAGTAGGTAATGCCGCCGGTGATGCGCGTGGCGCCCACCGCAACCACATTGTTGCAGTTGGCCGGACGCGCGTTGGCGACGTTGCCGCCGGCGTTGCCTGCGGCCACCACCACCAGCGTGCCACGCGACACCGCACCGTTGATCGCGGCCTGGTAGACCGGGTCGCAGGCGCCACTGCCGCCCAGGCTCATGTTGATGATTTCAGCCGGGTTGGCGTTGGCCGGAATGCCCGCCACGGTGCCGCCGGAGGCCCAGGTGATGGCATCGGCGATGTCGGCCAGGCTGCCGCCGCACTTGCCAAGCACGCGCACCGGCAACACCTTGGCCTTGTACGCGACGCCCGCCATGCCGACGCCGTTGTTGGTGGCTTCGGCGACCGTGCCGGCCACGTGGGTGCCGTGCCAGGAGCTGTCTTCGGCGAGCGAGCCGGTGTAGCACTCGTTGTCGTTCTCCACCCAGTCGCCGTAATCCAGCGCACCCGGGACGCGGGCGTCGGTCGGACGGCGCGAGGTTTCGGCGTCGCTGATGAAGTCGTAGCCTTCCAGCAGGTTGCCGCTGAAGTCTTCATGGTTGGGCAGGATGCCGGTATCGATCACCGCCACCACCACGCCCTCGCCCTGCGACACGTCCCACGCCGACGGCGCGTTGATGCCGCCGGTGGCGTTGCCGAAGTGCCACTGGTACTGCGCGTAGTACGGGTCGTTGGGCACCAGCTGCTTGGTTTCGGTCGGCTTGGCGCGCAGGTCGGCGCGCTGCATGCGCGCATTGACCACGGCATATTCCACGGTCGGGTCGGCCTTCAGTTCGGCCAGCACCTTCTGCAGTTCGGCATCGCCCAGGCGGCTCTGCAGGCGGATCAGGTCGGCGCCCACGCCGAGCTTGCGCACCACCTGCGGGTTGAGCGCGCCAGCGCGCGCAGTGCCACCGTTGAGCGTCGCGCGCGACAGCGCCGAGTTGACCACGGCCAGCTTGGCCGAACGGTCCGACGCAGCAGCGCTGCCGGCGCGGTACTTGACGATGATGCCGTTGCTGCTCTGCTGCGCGGCAGTGGCCGGGCGCTTGGGTTCCTCGGTACGCGGGCTGGCGGCGAACGCCGAACCGGCCGAGATCGACAGCAGCGCGGCTGCCAGCACGTTGATGCGAAGGTTCTGCTTACTGGTCACGTTGAAATCCTCTTCAAGGTCATGATCAAACGACTGTTCAGGCCAACATTCCATGCGAGTTCCCTGGCCGGCCCTGGCCAGGGTTCCCGTGACCCGCCCCCTCAGGCCTTGCATTGCTTGCGGCGTGGCCCAACCAGGCCACGCCTTGCCACGTCTGCTTACCAGCCGAAGCCGGCACCCACGCCCACCGAGCTGTCATCGCTGCTGAAGGCACCGCCGATGGTCACCGTGGCGCGTTCGCTGAGCGCACGCTGGTAGCCCAGCGACAACGCCGACTCCCCGCCCTGGTAGCCCACGCCCACGCCCACCCGGTTCTGGGTGCGCACGCCGGCGGCGCTGGTGGCCATGTTGAGCATCGCCGCGCTCATCGCGCCCTGGCGGTCGATGCGACGGTCCTGATGGCGCAGGCGCTGATCGATTTCGCCCTTGTAGATGTCGAAGCTGTCGGCCATCGCGCCGAAGCGCTGGTCGGTGTAGCTGTTGGCCGTTGCGATGCCGCCGTCCAGCTGACCCTTGTTGACCGCATCGGTGGCCTGCGTACCAGCGGCGACGTTGGCGACCTGGCGTTCGTTGCCGACGCTGCCGACCGACACCGTGTCGGCACGATCGGCAACCGAGCCCTGGCCCAGCGCGACCGAGTTGGCCGCCGTTGCGGTGGCCCCCTGGCCGATCGCGGTGGCCGAGGCCCCGCTGGCCACGGCGCCCTCGCCCATGACCACCGCATTGACCGCGGTCGGTGCGGCGGCGGCCGGTGCGTTGACTACCTGCGGGCTGCCCGCACTGGCGGCCATCGGCGCGCCCTGCACGCTGGCGGTGGCCACGCGCTCATCGGCCGTGGCCAGCGACGCACTGGCCACATCGGCCGAGGGTGCCGCTGCGCTGCGTGCGCGTGCCGTGCTGCTGCCGGCCACCCGCTGGTCGAGGTCGCTGACCTTGCGGTCCAGCGCACCCAAGGCATCACCCACGTTGTTGTACGTCGTCCCCTGGATCACATAGTTGGGGGCCACGAACACGCCCTGCATGCCCACGCTGGCACCACCGCCGAGGAAGCTGGCGGCATCGGACAGCGACTGGAACAGCTGACCACCGTTGATGGCCTGACGGCTGCCGGAGGCGATCGACCCGCTGCCGACGTTGTCCAGCACCGTACCCTGCACGCCGGACAAGGTGACCTTGTCGCGGCTGGCGTCGTCGTAGCTGAGCGCGTTGGCGGTCACGGTTTCCACCGAGCCGATGCGCTCGTCGATGTCGCCCACGCGGGTTTCCACAGCGCCCACGCGCTGGTTGGTGGTGTTGAGCTGGCCACCGGTCACTGCATCGGTGCTACCGGCGGCGATGCGGCCGGCGGCGACGTTGACGATGCGGCGCGTGGCCGGACCGTCGGTGCCGTTGCCACCGCCCACCGAAACCACGTTGGCTTCGACCGCACGTGCGCCTGCGCCCAGTGCCACCGAACCGGCGCCGGATACCCCGGCACCCGCGCCGATGGCGATGCTGCCGGCGCCGTTGCTGGCGAAGGCACCGTTGCCGATGGCCACGCCGTTAGTGGCGTTGGTGGAGGCCGAGCGGCCGATCACGGTGCTGTTGTCACCGCGTGCCGATGCATCGGCACCGATGGCCGTGGCACCCGTGGCCGAGGCCACCGATGCCGCACCCAGCGCGCTGCTGCGGTTGCCACTGGCGGCAGCGCCCGAACCGGCGGCGAGTGCATCGCTGCCGCTGGCGGTGGCAACG
Organism: Stenotrophomonas sp. 364; assembly: GCF_009832905.1. Taxonomy (NCBI): domain Bacteria; kingdom Pseudomonadati; phylum Pseudomonadota; class Gammaproteobacteria; order Lysobacterales; family Lysobacteraceae; genus Stenotrophomonas; species Stenotrophomonas sp. 364. The sequence goes on along the minus strand of NZ_CP047135.1, from coordinate 304,672 downwards.
CCGGTGCCGCTGGCCTTGAAGTGCTTGCCGACGGCATCGGCGGTCGCCGCCACGCTGTCCAGCTGGGCCTTGTTCACCGCGTCGTTGGCGTTCACCGCCGCACCGACGTTGGTGATGCGGCGCGTGGCCGGACCGGTGGTGCCGTTGCCGCCACCGACCGAGACCACATTGGCTTCGCTGGTGCGTGCACCGGCACCCAGCGCGACGCTGCCCGCGCCACTGGCCGAAGAACTCTTGCCCACCGCTGTGGCATTGATGCCGCTGTAGGCGTAGCTGTCCTGGCCGATCGCGGTGGAGCCGGCCGAGGTGGCCCACGCCAGCTGGCCAACCGCGGTGGTCTGCGCCGCGGTGGCCCAGGCATTGGAACCGGCGGCGACGCTGTTGGCACCGCTGGCCTGCGAGGCGTAGCCGATGGCGTTGGCGTAGGCACCGGACGCGGTGCTGCCCCAGCCCAGTGCCGAGGCGTAGTCGCCGCTGGCCTCGGCGCCGTAGCCGAGCGCGGTGGTCCGCACCCCGCTGGCCGCGCTGAACGCGCCCACTGCGGTGCTGTAGTCGCTGCCCGCTTCGGCGCTGTAGCCGAATGCCGCCGACTGCAACCCGGCCGAGGTGGACCCGGCACCGCTGGCGGTGCTGAACACCCCGGTGGCCTGCGCACCGGCGCCGAGCGCGGTGGCGCCGGTGCCGCTGGCACTGGTGGCCTTGTCCAGGAGCACGTTGCCGTTGGCATCTTCGTAGTACAGCGCGCCACCGATGGCCGTGGCCGAATCGGCGGTGGCCGAGGCGTTGAAGCCCGACGCCGACGCATTGCGACCGGAGGCCAGCGCGCCGCTGCCGTAGGCCGATGCGCCAGTGCCGTACGCATTGGCGGCTTCACCGGCGGCGGTGGCGTAGGCGCCATCGACATAGGCCCCCACGTCATCGCCGTTGCCGCTGCCGGACGCCTTGAACTGGCGGTTGGTCTGCTCGGCCACCTCGGCCACGGCGCTCAACTGATTGACGTTGACCGCATCGGTGCCTTCGGTACCGTCGGCCACGTTGGTGATCTGCCGCTGCGCGGTGGCCGTGCCGACCGAGACCGTGTTGTCACGCTCGGCCGACGAACCGGCGCCCAGCGCGACACTGTTGACGCCTTCGGCAATGGCGTTGGCGCCGAGCGCGGTGCTGTTGGCCGCATCGGCCCACGAATTCCAGCCGATCGCGGTGGCGTAGTCGTCGGTTGCCCAGGCACCGGCCCCGAACGCCGCCGCACCGGTGCCGCTGGCACGGGCCGGCAGCAGGCCGAAGAAGGTCGAGCCACCGATGGCCACGCTTTCATCGCCGGTCGCTTCGCTGGATTCACCCAGCGCCACCGAACTGGTCCCCGAGGCCGTGGCCGACGTACCCACGGCCGTGGCCAGGGCGTTGGACGCGATCGCGCCGTAGCCCAATGCGTTGGACAGGCGCCCGGTGGCTTCGCTGTAACTGCCGAAGGCCGATGCGCCCGCGTCCGAGGCGATGCTACGGAAGCCGGTCGCGGTGGCCTGCTGGCCACTGGCCGACGACTCGAAGCCGTTGGCGGTGGCATAGGCGCCGCTGGCAATGGCCCCACCGCCAATTGCGCTGGCACCGATCTCGCTGGCGCTGGCGTTGCTGCCCAGCGCCACGCTGTTCTCGCCCGTGGCCTGCGCGTTGCTGCCCAGTGCGGCGGCACCGTCGGCGCTGGCCAGCGCATTGGTGCCCACTGCCGTGGCGCTGGCGGCCAGCGCATTGGCACCGGCACCCAGTGCGGTGGCACCGTCGCCGATCGCATTGGCCGCTTCACCGGCGGCCAGGGCATCGTCGCCTTCCACGTACGCACCGGCATCGCTGTTGTCGCTGCCACTGGCCTGGAAGTACTTGCTGGTGGCTTCGCCTGCGGCAGCCACCGCGTTCAACTGGTCGAGGTTGACCGCATCGGTGCCTTCGGTACCGGCAGCGACGTTGGTGATCTGGCGCTGCGCATCGGCACTGCCGACCGACACACTGTCGTCGCGGTCGGCGATGGAATCGGCACCGAGGGCCACGCTGTTCTCACCACTGGAGGTGGCCGCGTTGCCGAGCGCGGTGCTGTTCACGCCCGGCGACCATGCCCCGCCGCCCACGGCGGTGGAGTAGTTGCCCGACGCTTCGGTGGCCAGCAGACCGAACAGCGAACCGCCCACGGCCACGCTGTTGGTACCGGTGGCCAGGCTGCCCTGACCGGTGGCGGTGCTGTACGCCCCGGACGCCTCGGCATCACCACCCACGGCGACGCTGTTGGACCCGGTGGCCTGGGCGAAGCTGCCCAATGCGGTGGCGTTGAAGGCACTGGCCACGGCCAGCCCGCCGATGGCGGTGGTGTAACCGGCGGTGGCTTCGGCACCGAAGCCGTAGCCGGCCGACAAGGTGCCGCTGACCACGCTCTCGGCGCCCACGGCGGTCGCGCCCTGGCCACTGGCGCTGCTGTAGTAGCCCAGCGCCACCGACTCTTCGCCGGCCGCGTCGGACAACGCACCGCCGGCAAAGCTGCCCGCACCGGACGCGACGCTGGCCGCGCCGGTGGCAGTGCTCTGCTCGCCGGAAGCTTCGCTTTCGGCGCCCGTGGCGGTGGCGTATTCGCCGCTGGCCTGCGCATTGGCGCCCACGGCGATCGCGTTGGCACCGCTGGCCAGTGCATTGAAGCCCACCGCACTGGCGTTGTCGGCCAATGCGAACGCGCCGCTGCCCAGCGCGGTGGCGCCGCTGCCAGCGGCGAAGCTGGCCGAGCCCACGGCGGTGGCGTAGTCGCCATCGGTGGCCGCGTTGGAACCGGCGGCCACGCTTTCCTCGCCCCCGGCTACCGCCACGCCGTCACCGCTGGCCTGGAACTGCGCGGTGGCGTCGGTGAGCTGGTCCAGGTTCACCGCATCGGTGCCCTGGGTACCGGCGGCGACGTTGGTGACCTGGCGCTGGCGGGTGCTGCTGCCCACCGATACGGTGTACGCACGGTCGGCGACCGAACCGGCGCCGAGTGCCACCGCATTGGACGCACTGGCGTTGCTGCCGGCGCCGATGCCGATGGCGCTTTCACCGCCGGCCACCACGTTGGTGCCGATGGCGATGGTGTTGATGCTGTTGCCCAGCGCCTGGAAGCCGACCGCGACGCTGTTGTCGCCGTAGCCGAACGCACCGCGACCCAGCGCGGTGGCGCTGCTGCCGCGCGCCCAGCTGTTGTAGCCGATCGAGGTGGAGCCGCTGCCGCTGGCCCACGCCGACTGACCCACCGCGGTGCCGTTGGCCGCGGTGGCCCAGGCACTGGCACCGAACGCGGTGGCACCGTCTTCGGTGGCCCATGCGTAGGCGCCGGTGGCGGTGGTTTCCTCGCCGCTGGCGAAGGCGTTGTCGCCCTGCGCCACGCTGTAGTCGCCGGTGGCGCGCGCCTTGTAGCCGGCCGCCAGGCTGTTGCTGCCGGTGGCCTGCGCGCCGCTGCCGAACGCGTTGCTGGTGGCGCCGGTGGCCAGTGCGCCCGCGCCGACCGCAACCGCATCCTGCGCTGCGGTGGTGCCTACCTTGACGGCGTTGCCGTCGGCATCGACCAGCGGCTGGTTGAATTCGTCATAGGCCTGGCCGAGGCCGCCGATGGCGACACTGCCGTTGCCATTGGCGCTGACGTTGCGGCCCACGGCCACGGTGTCATCGCCCAGCGCGTTGGCCCCGTTGCCGAGTGCGGCCGCACCGGCGCCCAGCGCATTGCTGGCCTCGCCTGCGGCCAGCGCGCCGTCGCCTTCGGCAAACGCCCCCACGTCGCTGTCATCGGAACCATTTGCCTTGAAGCGGCTGGCGGTGACGTTGGCCACCTGGGCCACGCCATCCAGCTGCGCCTTGTTGACCGCGTCGGTAGCCTCAGTACCGGCGGCCACATGGGTGATCTGACGTTCGTTGCCGACATCGCCGACCGAGACGGTGTTGGCGCGGGTGGCGGTGGAATTGGCCCCCAGCGCAACGCTGTTGGCGCCGCGTGCGGTGGCATAGAAACCGACTGCGGTGCTGAGTTCGCCGCTGGCCCAGGTTTCCGCGCCCAGCGCGGTAGCGCCTTCACCCGGTGCGTAAGCGAAGTAGCCCACGGCGGTGGCTTCGGTGCCCGACGCTTCGGTCAGGGTGCCGTTGGCGGTGGCGTAATCGCCGCTGGCGATCGCGCCGGCGCCCACGGCGGTCGCCGCTTCACCGCTGGCCTGGGTCTGCACGAAGAAGCCCAGACCCGGCAGCAGGTCGGCCGGCCCGCCGATGGCGGTGCTGCTGTTGCCGGTGGCCACGCTCTGCGTGCCGACGGCGGTGGAGTAGTCACCAATGGCGTTGGACACCGCGCCGAAGGCCGACGACTGCGCGCCGCCGGCGTACGCGCCGACACCGTAGGACGAGGAGGCAAAGCCCGCCGCTTCCGCACTGGCACCCACGGCGGTACCGCCGACGCCAGCGCTGGTGGCGCCGGTATCGACCGGCACGCCGCCGTTGGTGATCAGCGGGTTGCCATCGGCATCCACCGCCGCGCCACCGACCGCCACGCTGCCCGGGCCGTTGGCCTGCGCGTTGTTGCCGAAGGCGGCGCTGTTCTGGCCGGTGGCCACGGCATTGAAGCCCACCGCCGTGGCGTTCTGTGCCACCGCGGTGGCGCCACTGCCGAGCGCGGTAGCGCCACTGCCGAGTGCGTTGGACGCTTCACCGATCGCGGTGGCGTTGTCGCCCTCGGCATAGGCGCCAGCATCGCTGTCGTCACTGCCGGTGGCCTGGAAATACTTGCTGGTGGTGGCCGCCACGGCGCCCACGGCATCCAGCTGGGACTTGTTCACTGCATCGTTGGCTTCGCTGCCATCGGCCACGTTGGTGATCTGGCGGCGCAGGCCGGTTTCGCCGTTGCCCACCGATACGGTGTCGATGCGATCGGCGTAGGAGCCGGCGCCCAGCGCCACGCTGCCCACGGCCACGGCCGCGGAGTTGGACCCGAGCGCGGCGCTGAAATCGGCCACGGCCACGCTGAACGCGCCGACCGCCACCGAGGCCTCGCCAGCACTGCCCGCGCCACGGCCGAGCGAGGTGCTGCCCGCGCCGATGGCCAATGCGCCGCCGCCGATCGCGGTGGCACCGTCGGCGCTGGCTTCGGCCAGGCCGCCAATCGCGGTGGCTGCACCGTTCTCGCTGGCGGCCAGTGCGTGTGCACCGAGCGCGACGTCACCGAGGCCGAAAGCAGCGGCGCTCTGCCCCACTGCCGTGCTGGCGTCGCCGAAGGCCAGCGTGTTCTGGCCGAAGGCGCTGGCGCCCAGGCCGGCCGCAATGGCCTGGCTGCCGGTGGCCGTGGTGGCATTGGCCAGCGCCTGGCTGCCCTGCCCCACGGCGGTGGCGCCGTCGCCCTCGGCGGTGGCACCGGCACCGGCGGCAAGCGCGCCGTCACCGTCGATCGTGGCCGCATCGCTGTCGTTGCCAACACCATCGGCCTTGAAATAGCGGGTCGCGCCTTCGGCAGCAACCGCAACCTTGTCCAGCTGGGCCTTGTTCACCGCATCAGTAGCGGCGGTACCGGCAGCCACGTTGGTGACCTGGCGCTCCTTGCCCGCATCACCCACCGATACCGTGTTGGCGCGGTTGGCCTTGGAGCCTGCACCGAGCGCAACGCTGTTGCTGGCCGAGGCGGTGCTGTTGCTGCCGATGGCCACCGCGTTGCTGCCGGTGGCGCTGGCGCTGCCATCGACCACGCAGCTGTCCAGGATCTTGCTGTTGAGCACAACGCAGTTGGCATTGCCGCCCACTTCCACCGACTGCGCCAGGGCAGCCGGCGCCAGCCCAGCCATGCCCAACCCGAGTGTCAACGCGATGGCAGCCGACAGCACCGACGTGGCGCGCGTGTCGGTGGATCGTCGCTGGTCGATGACCACGCCGGCAGACTGGCCGGTGGCCAATTCCGAGGCGACAACCATTTGCCCCAGTGCTTTGTTCCAGACCTTGCGATAAATCCGATTCATCGATGCGACTCCTGAGTGGGCTGGTTTTAGGCAAAGCGACGCCAACGCCGGACCATGTGGTCCAACGTCCCCTGGGGGCGTGTACTCGCTTGATTTACTGCGTTGCGCCGAATGGCTTGCTACAGACGTACAGCCGACTCGCCATCCATGCGGTTACTGCAGAACTGAACGCTTTCGAAATGAGGATGCAGTGTTAACGTACAGTTTCAGCAACGTCAAGACTTTGACGTAGAAAAACTTCCGACAGCGATCTGCGTCACAAAACCGACGCGAAACATGCTGATTTCGTTAGTTTGATGTGAGTAATCGCTATAACGCGTTTTCACGTTGTAACGCGATGTAACTCATTGCTGCCGATCATTTTCCACGCCACACAAAAGAAAACCGCCGGACGGGCCGGCGGTTTCTTCACGCGATTTTCACCACTTCAGCAACAGTGACGTGCGCAGTATCAGCCACACCATACGCGTGCGTTGCGGAACATCCGCAACCACGGCGAATCGCCCTGCCACTCGCTCGGACGCCAGCTCAGGTTGAGCGCGCGCGGCGTGCGTTCGGGGTGCGGCATCATGATGGTGACGCGACCGTCGCTGGTGGTCAGGCCTGTAATGCCGTCCGGCGAACCATTCGGGTTGAGCGGGTACTGGGTGGCCACGTTGCCATCGCCATCCACGTAACGCAGCGAGACGCGTGCGGCCGCCTGGTCCACGGCCGTGGCGAACACCGCCTGGCCTTCGCCATGCGCCACCGCGACCGGCAGGCGCGAGCCGGCCATGCCACGCAGCAGGATCGACGGCGACTCCACCACTTCCAGCAGGGCGGTGCGCGCTTCGAACTGCTCGCTGCGGTTGCGGCGGAACTGCGGCCAGTGCTCGGCACCGGGGATGATGTCCTTGAGCTGGCTCATCATCTGGCAGCCGTTGCACACGCCCAGGGCGAAGCTGTCGTCGCGCGCGAAGAACGCGGCGAAGGCATCGCGCAGTGCGCTGCGTTCCAGCACCGAGGTGGCCCAACCGCGGCCGGCCCCGAGCACGTCGCCGTAGCTGAAGCCGCCGCAGGCGACCAGCCCGGTGAAATCGGACAGCGCAACGCGCCCTTCGATCAGGTCGCTCATGTGCACGTCGAACGAAGTGAAGCCGGCACGTTCGAAGATGTTCGCCATTTCAATCTGGCCGTTGACGCCCTGCTCGCGCAGCACCGCCACGCGCGGGCGCGCGCCGGTGCTGATGAACGGCATCGCCACGTCTTCATTGATATCGAAGGTGAGCTTCGGCTTCAGGCCCGGCGCGTTGAAGTTGCGCGCGACCGCACGCTCCTGGTCGGCGTTGTCGGGGTTGTCGCGCAGCTTCTGCATGGCGTGGGTCACCGACCACCAGGCATCGAACAGCGCTTCCCAGCGCCACTCGACCAGGCTCTCGCCCTGCAGCGACACCCGCACCACCGGCGCGGTGGTCGGGCGCGCGATGCGTTGGGCGCACTCGGTCAGCGCGTGGCGCTCGACCAGGTCGGCAAACGCGGCGCGGTCTTCCTTGGCGATCTGCACCACCGCACCCAGCTCTTCATTGAAGAGGCTGCGGAACGGATCATCGCCCCAGGCATCCAGGGTGATGTCCAGACCCAGGCGCGAGGCGAACGCCATTTCGCAGAGCGCGGCGAAGGCACCGCCATCGCTGCGGTCGTGGTAAGCCAGCAGCAGGCCGGCCTGGCGCGCATCGCGGATCAGTTCAAAGAACGCGCGCAGGCGCTGCGCATCGTCCAGGTCCGGCACGGCGCCGGCAAACGCGGGCAGGTCGCTGTGGTCGGCATGCACCTGGGCCAGGATGGAGCCGCCCAGGCGCTGCTTGCCGGCGCCCAGGCCGATCAGCCACAGCTCGCTGTCGGTGTCGCGGTCCAGCAGCGGGGTGAGCTGGGCGTTGGCATCGGCCACCGGGGCGAACGCGGAGATCACCAGCGATACCGGCGACACCGACTTGTGCGCCTGGCCATCGGCGTGCCACTGCGCCTGCATCGACAGCGAGTCCTTGCCGACCGGGATGCTCAGGTCCAGCTGCGGGCACAGTTCCATGCCCACCGCGCGCACCGCGTCGTACAGCAGCGCGTCTTCGCCGTTGTGGCCGGCGGCGGCCATCCAGTTGGCCGACAGCTTCACCGTCTCCAGTGCATCCACCGGGGCGGCGCACAGGTTGGTGATCGCCTCGCCCACGGCCATGCGGGCCGACGCGGCGGCATCGAGCAGGGCCAGCGGGGTGCGCTCGCCGATGGCCATCGCTTCACCGGCCACGGTGTCGAACCCGGCCAGGGTGATGGCCACGTTGGCCAGCGGCAACTGCCACGGGCCGATCATCTGCTCGCGCGCGGTCAAGCCGCCCACACTGCGGTCGCCGATGGTGACCAGGAAGTTCTTGGACGCCACCGACGGGTGCGCCAGCACGCGCAGGCCCGCTTCATGCAGGTCCAGCCCGGCGGTCTTCAGCGCCGGCCAGCGCGGTGCGGGCGGGTGGGCGGTGTCGCGGTGCATCTTCGGCGCCTTGCCGAACAGCACGTCCATCGGCAGGTCGATCGGTGCATCGGCCGGGATGTTGTCCACGGTGGCGCCGTAGGCCACCACCAGGCGTTCCTCGGCGGTGGCCACGCCCACGGCGGCGAACGGGCAGCGTTCGCGCGCGCAGATCGCGGCGAACTCGGCCAGCCGCGCCTGCGGCACGCCCAGCACGTAGCGTTCCTGCGATTCGTTGCACCACAACTGCATCGGCGACAACGACGGGTCATCGGCGGGCACCTTGCCCAGGTCGATCACACCGCCCACGCCGGAGTCGTGCAGCAGCTCGGGAATGGCGTTGGACAGGCCGCCGGCGCCGACGTCATGGAACCAGCGGATCGGGTTGTCCAGGCCAAGCGCCACGCAGCGGTCGATCACTTCCTGGCAGCGACGCTCCATTTCCGGGTTGTCGCGCTGCACGCTGGCAAAGTCGAGGTCTTCGGCACTTTCACCGGAGGCCACCGAACTGGCGGCACCGCCGCCCAGGCCGATCAGCATGGCCGGGCCGCCCAGCACGATCACCGCATCGCCCGGCTGCAGGGTCAGCTTCTCGACCTGGTTCTGGTCGATGGCGCCCAGGCCGCCGGCGAGCATGATCGGCTTATCGTAGGCGCGGGTCAGGCCCTGCCCTTCGGGCAGCTCGAAGCTGCGGAAGTAACCCAGCAGGTTGGGGCGGCCGAACTCGTTGTTGAAGGCGGCGCCGCCCAGCGGGCCGTCCAGCATGATGTCCAGCGCCGGGGCCATGCGCGGGTTCAGCGCGCGCGGCGCCTCCCACGGCTGCGGCAGGGTCGGGATGCGCAGGTGCGAGACCGAGAAACCGGTCAGGCCGGCCTTCGGCTTGCCGCCGCGGCCGGTGGCGCCTTCGTCGCGGATTTCACCGCCGGCACCGGTCGACGCGCCCGGGAACGGGGCGATCGCGGTGGGATGGTTGTGGGTTTCCACCTTGATGCAGAACGCCGAATCGACCACCGCTTCGCTGCGGTACTGGCCACTGGCTGGATCCGGGCGGTAGCGCGATGCGGGCAGGCCAGCGACCACCGCGGCGTTGTCGCTGTAGGCGCTCAACGTGTGCTGCGGGGTCTGCTGGTGGGTGTTCTTGATCATGCGGAACAGCGACTGCGGCTGATCGGCGCCGTCGATGGTCCAGCTGGCGTTGAAGATCTTGTGGCGGCAGTGCTCGGAATTGGCCTGCGCGAACATCATCAGTTCCACGTCCGACGGCTTGCGGCCCAGTTCGCCGAAGCGCTGGCGCAGGTAGTCGATCTCGTCCTGGGCCATGGCCAGGCCGAGGCGGCGGTTGGCCGCTTCCAGGTCCTCCAGCGCGATGCGTTCCAGCTCACCCCGGGCCGGCGCGCTGAACAGCGCCTGGGCCTGGTCGGCCTGGTCCAGCACCGACTGGGTCATCGGGTCGTGCAGCGCGCGCGCCACCGCCGCCTGGGCGGCGGCATCGGCCGGCCACCCGGCCAGGTCGATGCGCAGGCCACGCTCCACCCGGCGGATCGGCTGCCCGGCGCCGCGCACCAGTTCGGTGGCCTTGCTCGACCACGGCGACAAGGTGCCCAGGCGCGGGACCACGAAGCGAGACACCGCCCCCGCTTCCTGCCCGGCCAGTGCCGGCTGCGCTTCCAGGATCCGGCTCAGGATCGCCGGGTCCGGGGCCGCATCGCCCTCGGTCTGGATGAAGTAGACATGCCAGGCACCGGTGATGCGCAGATCGGCGGCCAGGGACTGCAGGCGGGATTCAAGACGTTCGCGGCGGAACGGCGAAAGGGCGGATGCGCCCTCGAGGACCATCATGTCCGGGGAACCGTGGTTGGGAACGGGGCCCACCATTGTACCGAAGTCGGCCGCCGCGGCTTGGCGGCCCGTCGGCACGGCCGCGCCGTCTTCACGGCCGAACCTTGCGCTGGCTCACGGATTGCCGGACGAATGCATGACAACGTTGTCCTCGCCTGCCCGACCTGCCTTCCGGTCAGGCCCTCGTCCGCCCCCACTGTTGTTGCCGGCCTCTCCCCGGCGCTCGGACCTGCTGCACGCGGGCCGCCCCACCCGGCGGCCCGCGCCCATCACTAGATCGGAGTAAGACCATGCCTGACCCGATGATGCGCAGTGCGGTGACATCGATATCCCCCCAGCCGGCCGCCCGCCACAAACGCTGGCTGCTTGCCCTGGCCCTGGCGGCGGCCGCCACGCCCAGTCTGGCGCTGGCCGCCAACTGTACCGGCGCGCCGGAATGGAACGCCGCAGTGATCTACCTCTCCGGTACCACCCTGCAGAAAGGGGGCGTGCTGTACCGGGCCAACCAGGACATCTGGAATGCCCCGCCCGACCACCCGGCCGGTGCGCCCTACTACACCAACCTGGGCGCCTGCGACGGCAGCGGCAGCAACCAGCCGCCCACCGTCAGCCTGACCGCCCCCACCGCCGGGGCCAGCTTCACCGCCGGCAGCAGCATCACCGTCAGCGCCAACGCCGCCGACAGCGACGGCAGTGTCAGCAAGGTGGAGTTCTTCCGTGGCGGTACCTCGCTGGGCATCGACACCAGCGCGCCGTACAGCGTGACCTGGGCCAATGCATCGGCCGGCAGCCACACCTTCAAGGCGGTGGCCACCGACAACAACAACGCGGTTACTTCCTCGGCCACGGTCAGCGTGACCGTCACCGCCTCCAGCAACGACACCACCCCGCCCAGCGTGCCCGGCGGCCTGGCCTCACCCTCCAAAACCGCCACCACGGTCAACCTGGCCTGGAGCGCGGCCACCGACAACAGCGGCGGCAGCGGCGTGGCCGGCTACGACGTGTACCGCAACGGCAGCCTGGTCGGCTCACCCAGCGCCACCCAGTACACCGACGGCGGGCTCACCGCCAGCACGGCCTACAGCTACACCGTGCGTGCCCGCGACAACGCCGGCAATGCCTCGGCGCAGAGCGGCTCGATCAGCGTGACCACCGCGGCCGGCGGCGGGGGCGGCGGCACCAAGCGGGTGATCGGCTACTTCACCCAGTGGGGCATCTACGGGCGCAACTACCGGGTCAAGAACATCGACACCAGCGGTTCGGCGGCCAAGCTGACCCACATCAACTACGCCTTCGGCAACGTGCGCAACAACCGCTGCGAAGTGGGCGTGACCCAGGCCTCCGACCCGAACACCGGCGTCGGCGGGGATGCGTTCGCCGACTACACCAAGGCCTTCGGTGCCGGCGAGAGCGTCAGCGGCAGCGCCGACACCTGGGACCAGCCGTTGCGCGGCAATTGGAACCAGCTCAAGCAGCTCAAGGCCAAGCACCCGAACGTGAAGGTGCTGATCTCGCTGGGTGGCTGGACCTGGTCGCGCGGCTTCTCCAGCGCGGCGCAGCCGGCCAACCGCCAGGCCTTCGTGGCCTCGTGCGTGGATGCCTATATCAAGGGCAACCTGCCGGTGACCGACGGCGCCGGTGGCGTGGGCGCGGCGGCGGGCGTGTTCGACGGCATCGACATCGACTGGGAATACCCGGTGGCGTGCGGGCTGAGCTGCGGCACCCCGGCCGACAACGCCAACTACACCGCGCTGCTGGCCGAGTTCCGCCGCCAGCTGGATGCGGTGCGGCCCGGGCTGCTGCTGACGGTGGCGGTGGGCGCGGGGATCGACAAGATCCGCGTGACCGACCCGGCGGCGTACCACCCGTACCTGGACTTCATCAACGTGATGACCTACGACTTCCACGGTGCGTGGGATCCGCAGACCAACCACCACTCGGCGCTGTTCGACTCCCCGGCCGACCCGTCCACCGGCGACCAGAAGCTCTACAACAGCAACGATGCGATGGAGGCGTTCCTGAGCCGTGGCGTGCCGGCGTCCAAGTTGAACCTGGGCATCGGCTACTACGGGCGCGGCTGGACCGGCGTGGCCAGTGGCAACAACGGGCTGTACAAGAGCGCCGGCGGCGCGGCACCGGGAACGTATGAAGCCGGCATCGAAGACTGGAAGGTGCTCAAGAACCTGACCTGGCCGGTCTACACCGACACCGTCGCCAAGGCCACGTGGATCTCCAACGGCACCACCTTCTGGAGCGTGGATACCCCGGCGATGGTCACCGAGAAGATGGGCTACGTGAAGGCCCAGGGACTGGGCGGCGCGTTCTTCTGGGAGTTCAGCGGCGATGACCCGCAGGGCACCCTGACCAAGGCCATCAGTGACGGGTTGAACTGACCCGTAGAGCGGGGCTCTGCCCCGCTGATCGCCAACCACGTAGAGCGGGGCTCTGCCCCGCTGATCGATGACCGCGCAACTGCAAACGTTCAGCCGGGCAGAGCCCGGCTCTACCCACAAAAAAACGCCCCGGCACTGCCGGGGCGTTCTGGTTTCAGCGGCTGCCGCCGGCCGTGATGCGCTCCAGCGCGGCCTTCAGCTGTGCCGGCGGCACGTAGCCGCCCAGCTGGGTGCCATCGGCGGCGAAGATCGCCGGGGTACCGTTCACGCCCATCTGCTGGCCCAGCGTGTACTGCATGGCCACCGGATTGGTGCAGTTTTTCGGCGCCACCGGCTGGCCGGTCTTGGCCGCGGTGAGGGCCTGCTTGCGATCGGCCGCGCACCACACCGAAATCATGTCGGTGTAATCCTGGCTGCCCAGCCCCATGCGCGGGAACGCGAGGTATTCCACGGTGATGCCGTTGCGGTTGAGCTCGGCGATGTCCTGGTGCAGCTTGCGGCAGTACCCACACTCGATATCGGTGAACACGCTGACGGTGTACTTGGCATTGGGCGCGGCGAACACGATGCGTTCGGCCTGCGGCACCTTCGCCAGCAACTTCTGCCGGTAGGCCAGCAGGCCGGCGCTGCTGACCGGTGCCTTGTTCTGGATGTCGTACGGCTGGGACTGCATCAGGTAGCGACCGTCGTCGGACACGTACAGCACCTGCCCCCCCACCAGCACTTCACGGAAGCCCGGGAACGGCGCGGCGCCTATGTAATCCGGCGCGAACTTCGGGTCCAGCTGCTTCAGCGCGTTGCGCACGCGTTCGTCGGCACTGCCGGCGGCAGGCGCAGGCGCAGCGGCAGCCGTGGCGGGACGGGCGGCCTTGCCGGGGGCAGGCGCGGACGGTTGCTGCGCACAGGCAGTCAGGCTGAGGGCGCCGAAGAGGGTGGCAAGGGCAACACGGAGCATCGAGCGTTCCGGAAACAAGTGGGTGGTGCTGATTCTCGCACACCGCCCCGCCTCGGCCGCCCTCGCCTCACGTGTCATGCGCGGATTCTGAAAGCCGAACGAACGCAAGCATGGCACCGTCGGCGTCTTCAGGCTCTCTCTTACCGGCCCGCGCATGTTCAATCCCGCCCTTCCCCCCACTGCTCAGGTGGCATCCGTCGGCCGGATCCATCCCGCGCGTGCCGCAGGCGACGGTGCCCGGTCCCCGCAGCCGGCCTTGCTGCCACTGGCCAGCGTCGCCAACAGCGACGCGCGCCCGTCCCCTGCCGCGTATACGGGGGCCGGGCTGGTCGAGCCTGGCAGGGTGGCATCTCTGTGCGCGCAATGGGAGCTGCGACTGAACGGGTCTGTCCGCGTGCCAATTCCATCACCAACGGTCCTTTCCCCGCAGCCGCACTTGGCGCCCACGCTACCCTCGCCGGTCAAGTTCGCGCGCCATGAGGCGCCCAGAAGCGGAACAACCGCAGGCGTATTGTCACCGGTGGCCAAGATGGTCGTCCGCAGCCGGGCAGCCACACCCCCGCCCGACGCTGGCGCGCGCGCGCAGCACAGCGCCCTGACGCCACGCCGTAGTGAGCTGCATCCACAGCGTCTTCAGGCACAGCGTCCGCCACACGCTGCCGGCACCCCCTACCCCGCACTTCGAAGTGAGCTGCATCCCAAAGGCATTCTGGCGCAGACGGACCCGGCGCACCTGGACGCTGCCCACGAGGTGGCCGCGCAGCTGCATGCCGTCTACAACGGGTCACTGGAGGCAACGGCGGTGAGCGCCGTGCCTGTCATGGACGGGAGTGGGTACGACAGCGACGAATGGGCCGATGCAGACTACACGCCAGAAGAGCAGCAGTTCTTCGACGCTCGCTTCGAACGCGAAGATCGACAGATAGCCGAGTGGAACGCCGGAAGCAGCGGGCATGTCATGGACGGGAGTGGGTACGACAGCGACGAATGGGCCGATGCAGACTACACGCCAGAAGAGCAGCAGTTCTTCGACGCTCGCTTCGAACGCGAAGATCGACAGATAGCCGAGTGCAACGCCGGAAGCGGCGGGCATGTCATGGAAGGGAGTGGGTACGACAGCGACGAATGGGCCGATGCAGACTACACGCCAGAAGAGCAGCAGTTCTTCGACGCACGCTTTGAACGTGAAGATCGACAGATAGCCGAGTGGAACGCCAGACACGACGCTGGACCGGCAACAGAGGCGGCCACCGACGCCACAGGTGCCGGGCGAGGACCCGATCAAATCAACCGCGCCACGGTAACCCGCCCGGTCCTGGCGAGTCGTCTGCGCACCCACACACTCAGCGTTCTGAAGACGAGGCCGGTCGAAATCGTGGGCGCCGCCCCGCCCAGCAGGGGCGCAGGCGCGATTGGAGCGCTGATCGCGAGCGCCGCCAAGCTGTTCTCACTGCCTGTGATGGTTGATCACGCCGTCGCGAAAACGCAGGCTACCCGGATGACCCTGCCTGACGCCCCGGCCAACCGGGGATCAGACGCCTGACGGGGTGTCTGTGCATCGCGCACCCCGTCGACCGCGGATACGCAGGGAAAGATTGGCCGATGAGCGATTTCTGAAAGCACCCGTGCTGCGACGTGAAGGATGCTGACTGCCTTCTGCCTGAGTGGTAACCCGCATGAGCGCAGTTTCCTCGCTTCCCCTGCTTTTCAAGGCCCATGTACTGGGATCCACCTCGGCCAAGGTTGCATTGGCGATCGGCAACCACAGCGGCTCGCGGCTGGTGGACGCCTTCAGCGCCGTCAGGAATCGGGAGAATGCGCTGACCAAACAGTACTGGACGTGGCGGATCTCACCTTGTCAGTTTCAAATCAGTGCAGCGCGGCTCACCGAGTACCGGAATCGCTTGCTGGAGACGAACGGGCCCTGGAACAAGGGCGAGACATTTGATGGATTGCTGAGCCGGGTCAGTAACCGGCAGCCTTTCAACGCAAGCAGCAGCACCGTCGATGCGCTGCACGCAATGATGTCGCCCATGCATCGTGTTGTACGGGGCAAAGAGGCATTGGTCACCGCGTTCTGGGCGGGCGAGTTGAATGACTTCGCCACCTTCCACCGCGAAGTCGACCAGCTTGCCTCCTATCAAGCGCAACGCAGTCCTCCGGCGTGGCTGGCCTACCAGCCGATCCTGAATCTGCTGGCAATGCACACGCCTGCCGACAGCAGCTTCAACGTCCAGGCCAGGGTGCTCAAAACGTTCACCGAGAAGTTGCGGGGTATGTCGCAGTAACGCACGGCGGCATTACCCGCGCGGATGGTGCCTGGCGTGCAGCTTCTGCAGGTGCTCACGCGCCACCAGCGTGTAGATCTGGGTGGTGGACAGCGAGCTGTGGCCCAGCAGCATCTGCAGCGCCCGCAGGTCCGCGCCGTGGTTGAGCAGGTGGGTGGCGAAGCTGTGGCGCAGCCCGTGCGGACTGATCCGCACCGGATCGATCCCGGCCAGCGCCGCGTACTTCTTCACCAGCACCCAGAACTGCTGGCGGCTGAGCGGGTGCAGCGATGGTTCCAGGAACATCGGCACCGAGCCGTCGGCCCCGGCCGGCACCGCGCGCTTGCCGGCCAGCAGCGGCCGCGACTGCGCGAGGTAGCGTTCCAGCCAATGCTGGGACTCCTCGCCCAACGGCACCAGCCGTTCCTTGCTGCCCTTGCCGGTCACCCGCAGCACGCCCTGGCGCAGGTTGACCGCATTGGCCGGCAGCTGCACCAGCTCGCTCACGCGCAGGCCGGCGGCGTACATCAGCTCCAGCATCGCCCGGTCGCGCAGGCCGATCGGCGTGTCGATGTCCGGCGCATCCAGCAGTGCCTCGATCTGGCTTTCGGCCAGCGCCTTGGGCAGCAGCCGAGGCAATCGCGGCGGATCCAGCAGCACGCTGGGGTCCTCGCTGCGCTGCCCGCGGCGCAGGGCATCGGCGAAGAACGCGCGCAGCGCCGACAGCAGGCGCGCGTTGCTGCGCGGCGACCAGCCGTGCCGTGCGCGCCAGGCCAGATAGTCGAACAGGCCGGCCCGGTCGATCGCCGCCAACCCGCCGGCGGCGCCATCGCGCCAGCGCGCCACGCCCTCCAGGTCGCGTCGATAGCTGTCCAGGCTGGCCTGCGCCAGGCCCTGCTCGGCCCAGATCGCATCGAGGAAGCGCTGGATCAGCGCGTTGTCGTCGTCGCGCAGGGGCGGCAGGTGCTGCACCAGCTGGCGGCGCAGTGCGGGTGTGGAGGTTTCGGACATGCGGTCAGCATACGGAGCCGGACGCAGCCCGGCCATCGAACCGGCGCCCTGGCGCAGGTATGCTCGGCCCATGGCCACCACCACCGCTCCCGCTGCCGCCACCGATCGCCCCGCCAGTCTGCTGCTGTGGCGCCTGCTGGCGCTGCTGTACGACCTGTTCCCCGCGCTGGCGTTGTGGATGCTGGCCGGCACACTGTTCACCGTGGGCTACACCCTCTCCGGCCACGCCGAGCGCGACAACATCGCCCCTTTCAGCGCGCTGCAGTGGCTGCTGTGGCTGTGCTGCTGGATCATCACCGGCCTGTACGCCACGCTCAGCTGGCGCCGTGGCGGCCAGACGCTGGGCATGCGCCCGTGGCGCCTGCAGGTCGTCACGGCCGACGGCGCCGCCCCCAGCCGCCGGCAGCTGTGGCTGCGCTACGCGGTCGGCACCGTCTCGGTGCTACTCGGTGGGCTCGGCCTGTGGTGGTCGCTGGTCGACCGCCAGCGCCTGACCTGGCACGACCGCGCCAGCGGCACGCGCATGCGACGCCTGCCGAAGCGTTGAACCGGTAGCGCCGGCCGCTGCCCGGCTCCCGATACCGCCTGACATGTTCCGTGGAGCCGGCCAGCGGCCGGCTGGGGCGGCACCCTTCTGGCCGCACCCGAATCACCTTCCAGAGCGGGCCAGACAGCCACCCTCAGGTAGCCCAGAAAAGCGAGCCCCCACAACGCCGCCGCGTTACCCCGACTTGCGCCGGAACAGCATCCCCGACACCGCCAGCATCACGATCGGCGGCAGTGCGTAGGCAATGCGGTAATCGAACTTCAACGCACCGGCCATCCGCCCGAAGAACAACTGCAGCAGCCAGAAGCCCAGCGCGAACAGGATGCCCAGGAACAGCCGCTTGCCCATTCCGCCGCTGCGCAGCGAACCGAACGCAAACGGCACCGCCGCCAGGCACAACGCCAGCACGTTCACCGGGTAGAACCACCGGCTCCAGTAGATATCCTCGTAATCGCGCGCATCCAGCCCATTGCGCTTGCGGTACTCGATACTCGTGCGCAGGTCCGACGCGCGCAGATTGCGCGGCTTGGAGATGCCGCTGGCCAGCGCCGCCGCATCCAGCTTCGAATTCCACGGTTCCGATTCCACCGTCTCACGCGTCGCCGAGCGCTCCCCGAACGTATCCCGGCGCACCTTGTTCAACACCCAGCCCGTATCGCCGTGCTCGGCCGTGCCCGCGTAGGTCAACGACGCCAGCTTGCCGTCGTCGCCGATCTTGTACAGCCGCACATCGCGCAGCACCAGCTTGGTCCCACCGCCCGGCAGCAGCTGCTCGTCGCCCGCGCCCGCGTTGAGGAACGTATCGCCCTCGCGTGCCCACACGCCCGAATAGCGGGCCACCGCCATGTCGTTGCCCCACTTGGCGCTCATCCGGATGTCGTCGGCCCGGCTCTGCGCCCACGGCGCCAGCGTCTCGCCGGTCAACACCATCACCGCCGTCAGCAGCGACAGCGCGATCGCCACCGACGCGCTCAGGCGCTTGCGTGACAGGCCCAGCGCGCGCAGCGCGGTCAGCTCGGAGGTGGCCGCCAGCTGCCCCAGCCCCATCAGCGAACCGATCACCGCCGCCGTCGGGAAGAACGTGTAGGCCCGGCGCGGCACCGTGTACAGCACCCACGCGGCCGCATGGCCGATTGTGTAACCGCCCTTGCCCACGTCCTTGAATTCACCGGAGAAGGCCATCACCACGTCCAGGCCCAGCAGCACCGCCCAGGTCAGCAGCACCGTGCCGAAGACCGACCGGCCGAGATAGAGATCAAACCGCATCGGGCGAAACTTCATGCGGTCCTCCGCGGGCGCGACAGCTTGCCGTCACGCAGGTACATCCAGATCGCCAGCGCCAGCAGCGGCAGGCTCAGCCACCACAGACCGACACTGCCGGACAATTTGCCATCGGCGATCCAGCGCGTGCCGATGAACATCAGGTTCATGCCCACCAGGTAGGCCAGGAACGCCAGCATCATGCGCCCGTAGCGCTGCTGGCGCGGTGAACTGCGCGCCAGCGGCAGCGTCATCAGCGCGAACGCCAGCGCGATCAGCGGCGGGGTGATGCGCGAATGCAGCTGCGCCTGCGCCGCCGGCCGCGCGTCGCCCAGCAGCTGGGTGGTCGGCAGCAGTTCGGGGTCGTCCTTCTGGCGGGTATCGGCGCCGTCGGGCATGGCCACGTCGTTGCGCGCGAAGGTCATCAGCTTGTAGTCCAGCGCACCGTTGGCCGGCCCTTCCACCTGGTGGCCGTCGTCCAGCTCCAGGTAGCGCTGGCGCTCGCCCTCGAAGAACATGCGGCCGTGGTCGGCCGACACCACCTCGATACGGTCGTCCTTCTGCCGCTGCAGGAACACCTTGCCCAGCCGGGTGCCGTCCGGCGACAGCGAGGACAGGTAGACCACCCCGCCGTTGTTGGGCAGATTGGTGAACTTGCCCGACTCCAGCCCGGCCATGGCCACGCTGCGGTTGGCTTCCACGATCATGGTCTCGCTGGTGCGATCGGCCCAGGGGCCCAGCCACAGCGAGCACAGGGCGATCAGGCCCACCACCGGCACCACCAGCATCAGCACCGGGCGCAGCAGCCGTTTGGGCCCCACCCCGATGGCGGTCAGCACCGCCATTTCCGAGTCCCGGTAGAGCCGGGCGGTGGCCAGCAGCAGGCCCAGCATCAACGCCAACGGCAGGATCAGCGGCATGTAGACGATGAACTGCAGGCCCAGCTGCGAGAACAGCAGGCGGGCCGGTACGCGGCCGTCGGCGATATTGCCGAGGATGTCCACCAGGACACCACCGACGCTTACCACCAGCAGCACGATCAAAGTGGCCAGGAAACTCTGGACGAAATCACGCAGGAGATAGCGATCGAGCTTCGACATGGGGCGGTGGTTTAAACTCTCGGATTCGTTCGCGGTGCTGCCCAGTCTACTGACGGGACGTAAACAGCTCGCGATTGTACGGATTTGCCAACGGAATCTGATCAATGGCCCTGGAATTCACCCTGAACCACGCAACGCCGGCCTCGGCCGCGTTCGATTGCGTCATCGTCGGCGCCTACGCCGACCAGACCCTGAGCCCGGCGGCACAGGCCCTTGACACCGCTTCCGGCGGTCGCCTGACGGCCCTGGTGGCCCGCGGCGACGTGGGCGGCAAGACCGGCAACACCACGCTGCTGCACGACCTGCCGGGCGTCACCGCCCCGCGCGTGCTGGTGGTGGGGCTGGGTGAACCGGCCAAATTCGGCGTGCCGCAGTACCTCAAGGCCGTGGGCGATGCCAGCCGCGCCCTGAAGAGCGGGGTCAACCACCACGCGCTGTTCACCCTGACCGAACTGGAGGTCAAGGGCCGCGATGCCGCCTGGAACATCCGCCAGGCCATCATCACCGCCGACCACGCCGCCTACCGCTACAGCGCCACCCTGGGCAAGAAGAAGGCCGAAGAGCCCGGCCTGACCCAGCTGGCCATCGCCGGTACCGACGCCCAGGCCCTGGCCCAGGGCCAGGCCATCGCCGCCGGCGTGCAGTACGCCCGCGAGCTCGGCAACCTGCCACCGAACCTGTGCACCCCGGCCTACCTGGCCGAGTCCTCGGTCGCCTTCGCCCAGGCCCACGCCGGTGCCGAGGCGGAGATCCTGGACGAGCACCAGATGGAAGCGCTTGGCATGGGCTCGCTGCTGGCCGTGGCCCGCGGCTCGGCCAACCGCCCGCGCCTGGTGGTACTGAAGTGGAGCAACGGCGGCGACGCCAAGCCGTACGTGCTGGTCGGCAAGGGCATCACTTTCGACACCGGTGGCGTCAACCTGAAGACCCAGGGCGGCATCGAAGAGATGAAGTACGACATGTGCGGTGGCGCCAACGTCATCGGCACCTTCGTCGCGGCGGTCACCGCCCGGCTGCCGTTGAACCTGGTGGTGGTGGTGCCGGCGGTGGAAAACGCCATCGACGGCAATGCCTACCGTCCGTCGGACGTGATCACCTCGATGTCGGGCAAGACCATCGAAGTGGGCAACACCGACGCCGAAGGCCGCCTGATCCTGTGCGACGCCCTTACCTACGCGCAGCGCTTCGAGCCGGCTGCGCTGGTCGACGTGGCCACCCTCACCGGTGCCTGCATGGTCGCGCTGGGCCACCAGACCGCCGGCCTGATGACCAAGCACGACGACCTGGCCAATGAACTGCTGGCCGCCGGCGAACACGTGTTCGACCGCGCCTGGCGCCTGCCGCTGTGGGACGAGTACCAGCCGATGCTGGATTCCAGCTTTGCCGACGTCTACAACATCGGCGGCCGCTGGGCCGGCGCGATCACCGCCGGCTGCTTCCTGTCGCGCTTCGCCGAAGGCCAGCGCTGGGCCCACCTGGACATCGCCGGCGTGGCCAGCGACGAAGGCAAGCGCGGCATGGCCACCGGTCGTCCGGTTGGCCTGCTCAGCCAGTGGCTGCTGGACCAGGTTGCCCGCGCCTGATGCCCCGCCCGATCGGGGTGGCCTGAGCGCCGCCCCGGTCCCGCCCGGCCTGCTGCCGGGCCTTCCCTTTCGCTCCTGGCCTGCCCATGTCCCGTGCTGATTTCTACCTGATCGCCAAGCCCCGCTTCCTGACCGAGCCGCTGCGCCTGGTCTGCGAGCTGGCCCGCAAGGCCAACGACGCCGGGCTGTTCACCCTGGTACTGGCACGCGACCAGGCCCAGGCCGAGGAGCTGGACGAGCTGCTGTGGGCATTCGACGCCGAGGCCTATATCCCGCACCAGATCGCCGGTGAGGACATGGACGAGGAAGAGGCGCTGGTGCTGATCTCCGTGCCCGGCACGCCGGCCCCGGCGCGTCCGCTGGTGATCAACCTGCGCGACGACCCGTACCTGGCCGAGTGCGACCGGGTGCTGGAAGTGGTGCCGGCCGACCCCGAAGCGCGCGAACCGCTGCGCGAGCGCTGGCGCCAGTACAAGGCGCTGGGCTTTGACCTGAACAAGTACGACATGTAACCCGCGCGGCCGCCGCCGCGGCGCCGCCACCGAACCCGGAGACCCTTGATGCGCCTGTTGATCGCCCTGATCTTTCCCTGGTTCGCCTTCTTCACCATTGGCCGCCCGTTCGCAGGCATTCTCTGCCTGATCCTGCAGATCACGCTCATTGGCTGGCTCCCGGCCGCGATCTGGGCCGCCTACGCGGTTTCGCAGTTCCATACCGACCAGAAGATCCAGCGCGCCCTCGGGCGCTGATGTTCCGGCACCCCCACCTCCCGTCTTCGATCCTGGTTCCCGCATGACCCAACTCGCCTCCAGCTACGACCCCAAAACCTTCGAAACCGCACTCTACGACGCGTGGGAGAAGGCCGGCCATTTCAAGCCGTCCGGCAAGGGCGAGCCGTACACTGTGCTGCTGCCGCCGCCGAACGTGACCGGCACGCTGCACATGGGCCATGCCTTCCAGCAGACCCTGATGGACGCGCTGGTGCGCTACCACCGCATGCGCGGCTACGACACGCTGTGGCAGGTGGGTACCGACCACGCCGGCATCGCCACCGAGATGGTGGTCAGCCGCAACCTGGCGCTGGAAGGCAAGGGCGAGACCCGCGATTCGCTGGGCCGCGAGGGCTTCATCGAGAAGGTGTGGGAATGGAAGGCGCAGTCCGGTGACACCATCGAGCGCCAGATGCGCCGCCTGGGCACCTCCAGCGACTGGTCGCGCAGCACCTTCACAATGGACCCGCAGCCCTCCGAGGCGGTGGTGGAAGCCTTCGTGCGCTGGCACGAACAGGGCCTGATCTACCGCGGCCAGCGCCTGGTCAACTGGGACCCGGTGCTGAAGACCGCCATTTCCGACCTGGAAGTGGAGAGCGTGGAAGAAGACGGCTTCCTGTGGTCGATCAGCTACCCGCTGGCCGATGGCAGCGGCACGCTGACCGTGGCCACCACCCGGCCGGAAACCATGCTGGGCGACACCGCGGTGATGGTGCACCCCGAAGATGAACGCTACGCGCACCTGATCGGCAAGATGGTCAAGCTGCCGCTGACCGACCGCGAAATCCCGGTGATCGCCGATGACTACGTGGACCGCGAGTTCGGTACCGGCGTGGTCAAGGTCACCCCCGCGCACGACTTCAACGATTACCAGGTGGGCGTGCGCCACAACCTGCCGATGGTCAACCTGTTCACCCCGGTGGCCGCGATCAACGACAACGCCCCGGAGAAATACCGCGGACTGGACCGTTACCAAGCGCGCAAGGTGATCCTGGCCGAGCTGGAAGACCTGGGCATCCTGGTCGAAACCAAGCCGCACAAACTGCAGGTGCCGCGCGGCGACCGCACCCAGCAGGTGATCGAGCCCTACCTCACCGACCAGTGGTTCGTGAAGATGGACGTGCTGGCCAAGCGCGGCCTGGAACTGGTGGAGAACGGCAGCATCCAGTTCGTCCCGGCCAACTGGATCAACACCTACCGCCACTGGATGGAAAACATCCAGGACTGGTGCATCAGCCGCCAGCTGTGGTGGGGCCACCGCATCCCGGCATGGTTCGACGACGCGGGCACCTGTTACGTCGGCCGCGACGAGGCCGATGCGCGCGCGCGCAACAACCTCGGCGCCGACGTCGCCCTGCACCAGGACAGCGACGTGCTGGAAACCTGGTTCTCCTCGCAGCTGTGGCCGTTCTCCACGCTGGGCTGGCCGAACGAACAGGCGATGGCCGAGCGCGGGTTCGAGCGCTACCTGCCGTCGGCGGTGCTGGTCACCGGCTTTGACATCATCTTCTTCTGGGTGGCCCGCATGATCATGGCCACCGACAGCTTCACCGGGAAGATTCCGTTCAAGGACATCTACATGACCGGCCTGATCCGCGACGCGCAGGGTCAGAAGATGTCCAAGTCCAAGGGCAACGTGCTCGACCCGCTGGACATCATCGACGGCATCTCGCTGGAAGACCTGGTTGCCAAGCGCACCACCGGGCTGATGAAGCCCAAGGATGCGCCGAAGATCGAGAAGGCCACGCGCAAGGAATTCCCCGACGGCATCATTGCCCACGGTGCCGACGCGCTGCGCTTCACCATCGCCGCGCTGGCCACGCACGGCCGCGACATCAAGTTCGACATGAGCCGCGCCGAGGGCTACAAGAACTTCTGCAACAAGCTGTGGAACGCCAGCCGCTTCACCCTCATGAACACCGAGGGCAGCAGCGTCACCGGCGTGCCGCAGCCGCGCACCGATGCCGAGCGCTGGATCCTGGCGCGCCTGGCGGCGGTGTCGGCCGAGGCACAGACCCACTACGCCAACTACCGGTTCGACCTGCTGGCGCAGTGCCTGTACGAGTTTGCGTGGAACGAGTTCTGCGACTGGTTCCTGGAACTGACCAAGCCGGCGCTCAACGGTGACAACGCCGACGACGCGGCCAGCACCCGCCACACCCTGCTGTACGTGCTGGAAGCGCTGCTGCGCCTGCTGCACCCGCTGATCCCGTTTGTCACCGAGCAGCTGTGGCGCCAGGTGGCCCCGCGCCTGGGCCTGGTCGAAGAGACCCTGTCGCTGCGTCCGTACCCGACGGCGGAAGAATTCGCGGGCGATTTCGCCCGTGCCGAAGCCGACGTGGAATGGCTCAAGGGCATGGTCAACGCGCTGCGCCGCGTGCGCAGCGAATTGAACGTGCCGCCGGCCAAGCAGGTCACGTTGCTGCTGCAGGGTGGCACCGCCGACGACCGCACCCGCGTGGCGCGCTTCACTGCCTCGCTGTCGTTCCTGCTGAAGCTGGCGCGCATCGACTGGCTGGCCGACGCGGCCGATACCCCGCCGTCGGCGGCCGCCATCGTCGGTGAGCTGAAGCTGCTGGTGCCGTTGGAAGGCCTGGTCGACCTGGGTGCCGAGCGCGCCCGCCTGGACAAGGAAATTGCCCGGGTGGAGTCGGAGAAGGAGAAGAGCCAGACCAAGCTGGCCAAGTTCACCGACAAGGTGCCGGCTGCGGTGGTCGAGCAGGAGCGCGTGCGCCTGGTGGAGTGGACCGCGCAGCTGGCGGGTCTGGTCGAACAACGCGCGAAGTTGTAACGCTTCGGTGTCTGCTGGAGGTACCGACCAACGGTCGGTACCTAACGCGTGGTGCGTGCAGCCACCCATGGGGTGGCTCTACCACGGCATGATGGGTGTTCGTCCATGGAAGGCTTGCCTGCCGACACGATGTCCCTCTCCATTTTCTGTACCGTGCTGTTCGCCGCCCTGCTGCATGCCAGCTGGAATGCGATCGTCAAACGCGGCAGCGATACGCTGCTGACCACGATTCTGGTCACCGGCTCGGCGGCGCTGATCGCGGCCGTCGTGCTGCCGTTCGTCCCCGCGCCATCGCCACGCAGCTGGCCATGGCTGGCCGCCTCCACGGTCTTGCAGGTCCTCTACTACGTCCTGGTCGCGCGCACTTACCGGGTGACCGACATGAGCGCGTCCTACCCGCTGATGCGCGGCTGCGCACCGATCCTGGTGGCACTGGTGGGCGCGCTGTTCCTGGGCGAACGCCTGCCTGCGGTTGCGTGGGGCGGTATCGCGCTGATCTGTGCCGGCATCCTGTGCATGGCACGCGGCGGCGCACGCCAGCACCTGTGGCTGCCGTTGCTCAATGCCGGGGTGATTGCCACCTACACGCTGGTCGATGCGTGGGGCGCGCGCCAGTCCGGCGCGGCGCTCAGCTACACGCTGTGGCTGTTTCTGTTGTCCGGGTTGCCGCTGCCGGTGTGGGCGCTGTGCGCGCGCGCGCCCCGGCTGTGGGCCTATGCCCGCGGCAACTGGGGCTTCGGCGTGGTCGGCGGGATCGGCACGCTGACCTCGTATGGGCTGGCGCTGTGGGCCATGACTGTCGCGCCGGTGGCGATGATCTCGGCGCTGCGCGAAACCTCGATCCTGTTCGGTATCCTGATCTCGGCGTTGGTCCTGCACGAGCGGGTGACGCGGGTGCGCTGGATCGCGGCGGGGTTGATCGTTGCGGGCGCGGCGGTGTTGCGGGTGGCGTGAGGGGGGCGCCGGGCGTGCGTGGCCCCGGTCCGGCGTTGCGTGCAGCCGATCAACGGTCGGCTCTACCTTCGGACGATGCGGGCAGCCGACCAACGGTCGGCTCTACCTTCGGACGATGCGGGCAGCCGACCAACGGTCGGCTCTACGACGGTCGGTAGAGCCGACCGTTGGTCGGCTGCCTTGCGCCGTTATGGTCGGGTCGCG
The DNA here is from genome assembly GCF_009832905.1 of Stenotrophomonas sp. 364. NCBI lineage: Bacteria > Pseudomonadati > Pseudomonadota > Gammaproteobacteria > Lysobacterales > Lysobacteraceae > Stenotrophomonas > Stenotrophomonas sp. 364. Next base: position 278,511 of record NZ_CP047135.1, on the reverse strand, counting down.
CCGTTACAGCGGCGGCATGCTCTGAATGTCGTCGTCCACCAGCTCCATCGCCATCACCAGGGCGTCCTCGCGGCCCTCGCGGGCCGGATAGTAGCGCGGGCGGCGGCCGATCTCGTTGAAGCCTTCGCTGTGGTACAGCGCCAACGCCGGCGTGTTGGACGGGCGCACTTCCAGGAAGACGCGCTGGGCGCCGTGGTCGCGTGCCAGCTGGACCAGCGCGCGGAACAGAAACCGGCCCAGGCCGCGCGACTGGCTCTGGGGATCCACGCAGACATTCAATACGTGGGCTTCGTCGGCGGCGATGCTGAGCACGCCGTAGCCCACCAGCACGCCGTCATCCTCCAGCGCCAGCGCCGGATACCCCGCACGCAGGCAGTCCACGAAAATGCCGCGCGTCCACGGGAAGGGGTAACCGCGCAGTTCGATCGGCATCAGGGCGTCGATATCGCTTTCACGCAGCGCGCGCAACGCCATCGGGCGGGGCGAACTGACCGCGCTCACGGCCGGCCCCGCTTGCGCAGGGCCCGCAGGTGCGGCCACAGCGCACGCTTGGCGGCGGCATTGCCGCGCAGGTCGTCCAGGTTCCAGCCGGCCATCAACGCCTGCGTCTCCGGCTCGGCGGGATTGCAGCCGGACGCGCGCAGCAAGGCGATCTGCAGGCGGTCAGGCATGCGCACTGCCGGGCGGCGGCCGCTACCGCTGGCGCGTTCGCGCGGCGCTGCCGGGGTATCGCCGGCGGTGCTGCTGCCAGCGGCCGGTGGTGCATCGATGCTGGTCGGTGCGCTGCGCCGCGGCCGTGGCGCGGCATGCGCAGGGGCGTCCCCTGTCGATGCGGGCGCTGGCTGCGCTGCGGCACGCTCGGCCGGCGCGGCACTGGCGGCAACGCTCAGCGTGATCGGTGCGGCGGCGACCTCCTCGATCTGCCCGTCCACGAACACGGTGTAGCCCATCGCCTGCAGCCACGACTGCTGCGCCGGGGACCACAGCGGCGGCAGGCCGGACGCGCTCACGCGCGGGGCTCGGCCGTCTTGCGGGCGCGCTGCCACAACCAGCAGCACGGCCCGGACAGGGCGTACACGATGCCGACGGCAAACAGCACCCGCGGCAGGTCGATGACCATGATGGCGATGGCAATGGGCACCAGCGCCAGGGCCAGGAACGGCACGCGGTCAGCGCGCGGGCCGCGTTCGCCGCTGCCCTTGAAGCTCCAGAAGCGGATCCGGCTGACCATCAGCAATGCCGCCACCAGGGTCACGCCCAGCGAGACATACCGCAGCTGGTTGCCGTCCCAGCCGAGGTTGCCATCGGCGAAGGCCCAGACGAAGGACATCATCAGGCCGGCGGCGGCCGGGCTGGCCAGGCCGACGAACCAGCGCTTGTCGACCACGGTGACCTGGGTGTTGAAGCGGGCCAGCCGCAGCGCGGCGCAGGCCGCATACAGGAATGCCACTGCCCAGCCGACCCGGCCCCAGACCGGGTCGTCGAATTTCAGCCACGACAGCGACCAGTGGTACATCACCAGCGCCGGGGCCATGCCGAAGCTGACCAGGTCGGCCAGCGAGTCGTACTGCACGCCGAATTCACTGCTGGTCCCGGTCAACCGGGCCACGCGGCCGTCCAGGCCGTCCATGACCGCGGCCACGAACACGGCGATGGCCGCGTTGACGAAGTCGCCATTGGCCGCGGCGATGATCGCGTAGAAGCCGGCGAACAGGCCTGCGGTGGTGAACAGGTTGGGCAGCAGGTAGATGCTGCGGGAGCGCGGCGGGGGTTTCATCTGATCCATACCGGCCAGTTTAGTGGGTGTGGTGGCCTTTGGGGCAGCCCGGTCGCCACGGGGCCGTGGCGACCGTTGCCGGTACCCACCGGCCCGCCGGTCGCCGGCGGCTTGCCAGCACCGGGCCGGGGTGCTGCAATCGGCGCCTTGCCCTGATGCCCGGAGTTGCCATGCGTGCCCTGCCCTCGCTGTGCTGCCTGCTGCTGCTCGCCAGCGCCTCGGCCCACGCCGGTACCGTCTACAAGTGGAAGGACGCCAATGGCGTCACCCAGTATTCGGAAAAAGCCCCGACCGGCCAGAAATACGAAGCACGCAAAGTGGAGACTGCCGCGCCGGCCACCCGGCCAGCCGCCACGGCCGCCGCCGCCCCGGCAGAGTCCAGCGCGTGCACCACCGCACGCGGCAACCTCACCCTGCTCAATGGCCAGGGTGTGGTGATGCAGGACACCGATGGCGACGGCAAGGCCGACACCGCCTTGACCGATCCGCAGCGCGCGGCCCAGAAGACCTTGGCCGAGGCCGCGATCCAGGCCTATTGCAAGCCGGCCACCGGCACCTGACGGCCGGGCCGGTTGCCGCCGGCAGCCGACCGTTGCACCCGCCGCCAGGGCCGTGATGGGCAGGGCGGCGGCCGGGCTGGCAGAATATCGGCTTCTGCCGTTCAGCGAAGCCGACGATGCGCCTTTCCCAGTTCCACCTGCACACCACCAAGGAAACCCCCAGTGACGCGGAGCTCACCAGCCACCGCTTGATGCTGCGCGCGGGCATGATCCGCAAGCTGGCCTCGGGGTTGTATACCTGGTCGCCGCTGGGCCTGCGCGTGCTGCGCAAGGTCGAGCGCATCGTGCGCGAGGAAATGGAGCGCGCCGGTGCGGTGGAATTCCAGATTCCGACCATCCAGCCCAAGGAACTGTGGGAAACCACCGGGCGCTGGGAAAAGTTCGGCCCGCAGCTGCTGAAGATCAAGGACCGCAAGGACCAGGTGTTCTGCTACAGCCCGACCGCCGAAGAAGCCGCGGCCGATTTCGCCCGCCAGGAGCTGTCCAGCTACAAGCAGCTGCCGGTCAACTTCTTCCAGATCCAGACCAAGTTCCGCGACGAGATCCGCCCGCGCTTCGGCGTGATGCGCGCGCGCGAGTTCCTGATGAAGGACGCCTACTCCTTCCACCTGCACGATGACTGCCTGGTGCGCGAGTACGAGAACATGAAGGCGGCCTACAGCCGTATCTTCACCCGCCTGGGCCTGGATTTCCGCATGGTGCAGGCCGATTCGGGCGCGATCGGCGGCGACGCCTCGCAGGAATTCCACGTGATCGCCGACTCCGGCGAAGACGCGCTGGTGTTCTCCACCGGCTCGGACTACGCGGCCAACATGGAAGCGGCCGTGGCCGCCGCCCCGGGCGCCCGCGCTGCGGCAAGCGAAGCGATGCGCAAGGTGGACACGCCGACCCAGAAGACCTGCGAGGCGGTGGCCGAGCTGCTGGGCCTGGGCCTGGAGCGCACCGTGAAGTCGATCGCGCTGATGACCGAAGCCGGGTTCGTGCTGGCGCTGGTGCGGGGCGATCACGAGGTCAATGAGATCAAGCTGGGCAAGGTGGAGGGCCTGCAGGGCCACCGCATGGCCGGCGAAGCGGAAATCACCGCGCACCTGGGCAGCGAGCCGGGCTTCCTGGGCCCGCTCAACCCGGTCAAGCCGATCCGCATCGTGGCCGACCGCGACGTGGCGGCGATGGCCGACTTCGTGATCGGCGCCAATGAGGCGGGTTTCCATTTCGCCGGGGTCAACTGGGGCCGCGACCTGCCCGAGCCGGACGTGGCCGACATCCGCAATGCCAAGGCCGGCGACCGCGCGACCGACGGTGGCGAGCTGAAGATCGCGCGCGGCATCGAAGTGGGTCATGTGTTCCAGCTGGGTCGCCAGTATGCGCAGGCGCTGAAGGCCACGGTGCTGGATGAAAACGGCAAGGCGGCGGTAATGGCGATGGGCTGCTACGGCATCGGCATTTCGCGCATCGTGGCTGCGGCGATCGAGCAGAACCACGACGAGGCCGGGATTATCTGGCCGGCGGCGATGGCGCCGTGGCAGGTGGTGGTCTGCGTGATCAACCCGAAGCAGGACGAGGCGGTGGCCACCGCGGCGGCCGAGCTGCTGGCACAGTTGCAGGCGGCCGGGCTGGACGCGGCGCTGGACGACCGCGGCCTGCGCCCGGGCCAGATGTTTGCCGATATGGAGTTGATCGGTGTGCCGCACCGGGTGGTGGTGTCCGAGCGCGGCCTGGCGGCCGGGACCTACGAGTACCGGTCGCGCAGTGCGAGCGAGGCCGAGAGCCTGGACCGCGAGACGCTGCTGGCCCGTCTGGCGGGCTGACCGAAACAGGGGATGGAAGAAAGCCGGGTGGAATATCCCGGCTTTTCTTTTGCGCCATACGATTGAATCTCCCGGTTAACTCTGTGCATCACCCGACGGGATATGTATGCTGTCGCCGACGCCAAGGACTGGCCCACCCCGTCCTTAAATAGATTCCGGAGTAGTTGATGAGCATTGACCTGAGTGGCCTGTCCGCCAAAGAGCTGGGCGCCCTGATCAAGAACGCGAAGAAGCAGCAGACCATCGTGGCCAAGCGCCCGGCGGTGACCAAGGTGCGCGCGCAGCTGACCAAGCTGGCGAAGGCGCACGGGTATTCGATCGAAGAAGTGTTCGGCGGCGTGGCCCCGGCCCGCGGCCGTGCAGCGAAGGCCACCAAGGCCCCGGCCAAGAAGGCCGTGCGCAAGCTGGGCAAGGTTGCCCCGAAGTACCGCAACCCGGCCAACCCGAAGGAAACCTGGACCGGCCGCGGCAAGCAGCCGCGCTGGCTGGCCGCGCTGACGACCAAGGGCAAGAAGGTCGAAGAGTTCCTGATCAAGAAGTAATCGATTCTGGTTTCATCAGAAACCGAATCTCAAAACGCCGGCGAAAGCCGGCGTTTTTTGTGTCTGCTTTCTTATGTCGCTGGCGGTTCTGCGGAGTACGCCAAATGCCAGAGCAACAGCTGCAACGCCGTGTGCGTGCTTTCCCTGGCTGGTCGGGTACGGGTGGATTGGCGGGACACGCCGTAAACCCATCCATGGGGGCTCGTGGGCGCCTTGCTCGTTTGTGCAGTCCCTGCACAAACGGCAAGACCGGGGTTGGGCGTCCTGCCCAACCCGTCCGGCGCATGCGCCGGACCCATGGCGCCCAACGGTCCCGCCAACCCACCCGTACCCGCCCTCTGACAATGGGTCGGTACCCAACGAAAAAGCGAAAAGCAGTTATCGGCCGAAGCAGTTTCCGCCTTTGCTTGGTCATGGCCACCAGCAAACTGTCGAGGGTCGGGATGTGTGGGTTCGCGGGACCCTCCACCGCATGGATGCGGTGGCGGAGCCTACACGGACGTACTTGCGGCGTGTCCCGCGCACCCACACAGCCCGGCCCAGCACGCTGCAGGAGGACCAAAGGCCTTGGCCTTGGCCTTGGACTTGGGCCTGCACTTGGACTTGATTTGGATTTGGATCTGGATCTGGGCCCGAACGCTCAGAGATTCTTCCGCGCCGGCACCAGCAGGTTGCCGAACAGCAGCCCGGCCACCAGCGCCATCACCACATTGAGCACCGTCATCAGCACCGTCTGGCCTGCGCTCATATCCTGCTGCTGCACCAGCGTCAGCACCCCGCGCAGACTCGTACTGCCCGGCACCAGCATGATGATCCCCGGCAACCGGATGATCGCGCCCGGCCGCTGCACCCACCGACCGAACAGATTGCCCGCCGCCGTCATCACCATTGCCGACATGAAAATACCCGCCGGCAACCCCCATGCCTGCCCGGCGAATTTCGAAATCGCATACCCGGCAACAGAAGCCGCCATCACCCACGGATAATCGCGGCGATTGGCCTTGAACAGCATCGCGAACGCGAACGCCGCCACCAGCAGCGCGCTCCATTCCACCCAGTCGGCCTGCGGCCGCGACGCCCGCACCTGCGGGTCCAGCCCGATGATCCCCGACAGCGTCACCGCGATCACCGCGCCCACCGTCAGTTTCAGAATCGTCGTGATCGCGCCGGCAAACCGCGCCGTCCCCGAAACCCAGTGCTGGCTCGCCAGCTCGTTCACCGCATTGGTCAATGACATCCCCGGCAGCATCACCACCAGCGACGCGATGATCACCGTATTGAGATTCAACGGCCCCAGGAACGACGCTACCAGCGCCGCCACCGTACCGGCCAGCAGTGCCGCCAACGCCTCGCTTGCCTCCCGGCTGGCCGGCCGGCGGTCGGTGTACAGCGTCATCAGCCCGATCAACAACCCGATCATCCCCGCCGTCGCGATATCCAGCCACGGCAGCTTCCACAAGCCGGCCACGCCCGCCGCACCCAGACTGTAGGACAGGATCATCCGGATTTTGCCGCGCCGGCCCGGGTCCTTGTCCAACTGCCGCAGCGCCGTATGACCCTGCGCGATGCTCATCGTGCCGTTGGCCACCGCATCGGTGATCTGGTCGGCGATGCTCAGTTTATGCAGGTCGTTTTCGCCCGGCGCCAGCCGGATCACCCGCGTGATGTCCGACGAACCGATCGCCTTGGTCGGGTCGCTGAAACTCAGGATCAGCCCGGTCGGGTTCGACCACGGCTCGCAATCCAGGTCCAGCCGCTGCGCCAGCGCGACCACCGCCGCCTCCAGCCGCTGCGCCGTGGTGCCATAGCTGTGCAGGCGCCCGGCCATTTCCGATACGAATGCCACGCGCTGCGCGTAGGTGGCCTGGGGGGTAACGATGGTGGCGGTCTCGGCGGACATGTTTCGTAGTATTACCCGAAGCCTGCCCGGCTGAACATTCATGTTGCCTGCCACACACTTGCCGTCTACACGGACAAGGTATGCTGCGCGGCAGGACGCCCATGACGCACACACACGCCCCCCATCTCGAACAGGATGCGCAGGACCCCGGCCTGGTCCGGTTGTCCGGCCACTGGACCCTGCATACCGCGCTGGCCGCGGCCGAAGTGCTGCGCGGCATTCCTGACACGCTCACCGGCATCGACGCCAGCGGCATCACCGTGCTCGACTCCGCCGGCGTGCTGCAGGTCCTGCGCGTGGCGCGGCGTGCCGACCTGGGCGAGGACGCCCTGGCCTTCCGCGAAGAACACCGCGCGCTGGTGTGCACCATCGAAGAAGTGGCCGACGACCGCCCAAGGCCCAAGCGCGACTTCGGCGTCCTGGCCGCGCTGGAACGCCTCGGCGTCAGCGTGCACGGCATGGGCCACAACATCGTGGCACTGGCCAGCTTCCTCGGCGAGAACCTGGTCAAGGGCGCGCGCCTGATCAAGGAACCGCGCCGTTTCCGGCTCACCGCCACCGTCGCCCAGATGGAACAGGTCGGGCTGGATGCCGTGCCGCTGGTGGCCCTGCTGTCCTACCTCGTGGGCGCCGTCATCGCCTTCCTCGGCTCGACCATCCTGCGCGACTTCGGCGCGGAAATTTACGTGGTCGAACTGGTCAGCATCGCCTTCCTGCGCGAATTCGCCGTGCTGCTCACCGCCATCGTGCTGGCCGGCCGCACCGCCAGCGCCTTCACCGCGCAGATCGGCGCGATGAAGGCCCGCGAGGAAATCGATGCGATGAAAACCCTCGGCCTGGATCCGATCGACCTGCTGGTACTGCCGCGCCTGGTCGCACTGCTGATCACCCTGCCGCTGCTGACCTTCATCGCGATGATGGCCGGCCTCGCCGGGGGCGTCACCGTGGGCGCGTTCGACCTTGGCATCCCGCCGCAGATGTACATCGCACGCATGTACGAGACCATGGAAGTGCGCAACATGCTGGTGGGCCTGTCCAAGGCGCCGGTGTTCGCGCTGGTGATCGGCCTGATCGGCTGCCTGGAAGGCCTGAAGGTGGAAGGCACCGCACAGTCGGTCGGTGAGCGCACCACCTCCAGCGTGGTCCAGGCCATTTCGCTGGTGATCATCCTCGACGCGTTCGCCGCGCTGTGGTTCATGAAGATGGGCTGGTAACCGCATGACCACCGACACCGCCCCTGCCGCAGACCGCAGCGTACCCGACAGCGCCGATCTCGACCTGGTGATCCGCGTGCGCGGGCTGGTCAACCGTTTCGGTGCGCAGCTGGTGCACGACGGCGTCGACCTGGACGTGCGCCGCGGCGAAATCCTGGGCGTGGTGGGCGGTTCGGGTACCGGCAAGTCGGTGCTGATGCGCAGCATCCTCGGCCTGCGCGAACCCGACGATGGCCAGATCGAGGTGCTGGGCGTGGATGCACGCTCCAGCGACCCCGCCAGCCGCCTGCACATCGAACGCAATACCGGCGTGCTGTTCCAGGACGGCGCGCTTTTCTCGTCGCTGACCGTGGGCGAGAACGTGCAGGTGCCACTGAAAGAACACCACCGCGAACTGCCCGAGCGCTGGCACTACGAACTGGCCCTGCTCAAGGTGAAGCTGGCCGGGCTGCCGGCCGATGCGATCAACAAGCTGCCCTCGCAGTTGTCCGGCGGCATGCGCAAGCGCGCCGGCCTGGCCCGTGCGCTGGCGCTGGATCCGCCGCTGCTGTTCCTGGACGAGCCCACCGCCGGGCTGGACCCGATCGGCGCGGCCGCCTTCGACCGGCTCATCAAGACCCTGCAGGAAGCGCTGGGCCTGACCGTCTTCCTGATCACACACGATCTGGACACGCTGTATGCCATCTGTGACCGGGTGGCGGTGCTGGCTGACAAGAAGGTCATCGCCAATGCCCCGCTGCACGAGATCGAACAGCTGGACCACCCGTGGATCCAGGAGTATTTCCACGGACCCCGCGCCCGCGCGGCGCGAAGCGCAAAGAACGAGATCGAGTAAGCCATGGAAACCAAAGCCAATTACGTCCTGATCGGCGCCTTCACCCTGGTGGTGGGGCTGGCGCTGCTGGCCTTCGGCCTGTGGGCGGCCAAGTACTCCTCCGACCGCACCTGGACCGAATACCGGGTGGTCTTCCGCGAAGCCGTCACCGGCCTGACGGTAGGCAGCCCGGTGCAGTACAACGGCATCGCGGTCGGCTCGATCACCGAACTGAACCTGGTGCCGGACGACCCGCGCCAGGTGGTGGCGCGCATCCGCCTGAACTCCAACACCCCGATCAAGACCGACACCCGCGCCAAGCTGGCCATCACCAGCCTGACCGGCCCGTCGATCATCCAGCTCAGCGGCGGCACCCCGCAGGCCGCCGCACTGACCGCGGTCAACAAGGACCCGGCGCCGATCATTCCGACCACACCGTCGGCATTGCAGAACATCACCGACGTGGCCAACCGCATCGTCGAGCGCATGGACCAGGTGCTGAGCGACCGCAACGTGGCCAGCATCAACGCCACCCTGGCCAACCTGGAAACCATCAGCGGCGGCCTGGCCGACCGCGACCAGGGCACCCAGGCGCTGCTGCTCAGCGCGCGTGACGCCGCGCGCAGCCTGGATGTCACCCTCAAGAGCACCAACGGCACCATCCAGCGCCTGGACACGAACCTGGTCCAGCAGCTGCCGCCGATCCTGGACAAGCTGGAAACTACCCTGAGCAAGCTGGATTCGGCCGCCGGCAATGCCGATTCGATCCTCGGCGAGAACCGCGCGGCGATCAACAGCTTCGCCAACGATGGCCTGGCCCAGCTTGGCCCGACCCTGACCGAGCTGCGCGGGCTGATCCGCGACCTGCGCCGGGTCAGCGACCGCCTCGACAACAACCCGGCACGCTATCTGCTGGGCCGTGACGCGCCCAAGGAGTTCGAACCCAAATGAGCCGCCCGACTCTCACCCGGATCCTGTTGCCGGCGGCGATGCTCGCCCTGCTGGGCGGCTGTTCGCTGCTGGGCAGCAACGAACGCAGCGCAGTCACCATCTATTCGCCGATCGTGCGCATCCAGGCCGACCCCGGCTGGCCCAAGGTCGACTGGCAGCTGGTGCTGGTCAAGCCCAGCGCGGCACGCGTGGTCGACAGCCCGCGCATCAACGTGCGCCCTTCCCCCTCCGAACTGGAGGTGTACAAGGGCGTGAGCTGGGCGCAGCCGGCCACCGACATGCTCGACGATGCACTGGTGCGCGGCTTCGAGGATTCCGGCCGCATCAACGGAGTGGCCCGCGCCACCACCGGCATCCGCGCCGACTACAAGCTGGCCCTGGACGTGCGGCGCTTCGAGGCCGATTACCGCGGCCAGGCCACCCCGACGGCGCTGATCGAAGTGAACGCCAAGCTGATCCACGTGGTGGACCAGCGCGTGGTCGCCGACCGCACCTTCCGCCAGGAGCAGCCGGTGCCCAGTACCGCCACCGCCGATGTCGCCCGCGCGTTCGAACAGGGCCTGCAGGCGACCACGTCCGAGGTGGTGGGCTGGACGCTGGTGAGCGGCCAGGCCGATTACCAACAGGCGCAGGTCACGCCGACGCGGCTGCGTCAATCCAGCGGAAAGTAAGGTTGATGCGCTCGGCCAGCGGCCGGGTGCTTTTCGGCAGTGCGTGCTGGTAATGGCGCTGGGTGGCGCCGCCCATCAGCAGCAGGTCGCCGTGGCCGAGCACGACCTCGGCTTTTTTGGCATGGTCGTCGCGACGGCGCAGCGCGAAGCGGCGTTCGGCGCCCAGACTCAGTGAGGCGATCAGCGGTGCCGGTCCCAGCTCGGGTTCGTTGTCGCTGTGCCAGCCCATGCCGTCGTCACCGTCGCGGTAGCGATTGAGCAGCACGCTGTTGAAGGACGCCCCGCAGAACGCCGCGAGTCGCTCGCGCAGCGGCAGCAGCACCGGGTGCCACGGCGCCGGCACGAAGTCGGTGCCCGAATAGCGGTAACGGGCCGCCGGGTCGCCCATCCAGCAACTCAGCCGCGGCGAGTCCACCTGGCGCCCCAACATGCGGATGCGGTGCACCTCCCACGGCACCTGCTCGCGCAAGGTGCGCTGCAGGGCATCGGCATCGGCAGCCCCCAGCCAGTGGCGGTGCCAGCGTACGTCGGCGTCGCGCAGATGCAGGTCCATGCGGTCCTCGTGGGTGGCCGGAGCGCCCGCTTGCACGGGCACCCCGGCACGCCGGGTCAGGCCTGGCCGAAGGCCACGCCGGTCTTTTCCTTCAGCTCGTCGATGCCCACGCCCGGCGCGGCTTCAACCAGCACCAGGCCGGTGTCGGTCACATCGAACACGGCCAGGTCGGTGATGATGCGGTCGACCACGCCCACGCCGGTCAGCGGCAGCGTGCATTCGGACAGGATCTTGTGCTCGCCGTTCTTGGCGGTGTGCTCCATCAGCACCACCACGCGCTGCACGCCGGCCACCAGGTCCATCGCCCCGCCCATGCCCTTGACCATCTTGCCCGGCACCATCCAGTTGGCCAGATCACCGCTGGCGGTTACCTGCATCGCGCCCAGGATGGCCAGGTTGATGTGGCCGCCGCGGATCATCGCGAAGCTGTCGTGGCTGCCGAAGTAGCTGGCGCCGGCGCGCGCGGTAACGGTCTGCTTGCCGGCGTTGATCAGGTCGGCATCGACCTCGGCATCGGTCGGGAACGGGCCGATACCCAGCAGGCCGTTCTCCGACTGCAGCCACACATCCACGCCCTCGGGGATATGGTTGGCCACCAGCGTCGGCAGGCCGATGCCCAGGTTGACGTACGCACCATCGGTGAGCTCACGCGCTGCGCGCGCGGCCATTTCATCGCGGGTCCAAGCCATCTCAGTTGCCCTCCGCGCGGACGGTGCGCTGTTCGATACGCTTTTCAGGCGTGGGGTTGTGCACGATGCGGTGCACGTAGATGCCCGGCAGGTGCACCTGGTCGGGGTCGATGCTGCCCAGCGGCACCACTTCTTCGACCTCGACGATGCAGACCTTGCCGGCCATCGCGCAGGCCGGGTTGAAGTTGCGCGCGGTCTTGCGGAACACCAGGTTGCCGGCCTCGTCGGCCTTCCACGCCTTGACCAGGGCCACGTCGGCGCGCAGCGCGGTTTCCAGCACGAAGTGCTTGCCGTCGAATTCGCGGGTTTCCTTGCCTTCGGCCACCACCGTGCCGTAGCCGGTGGCAGTGAAGAAGGCCGGAATGCCGGCACCGCCGGCGCGCAGGCGCTCGGCCAGGGTGCCCTGCGGGTTGAACTCCAGCTCCAGCTCACCGGCCAGGAACTGCCGTTCGAATTCCTTGTTCTCGCCCACGTACGACGAAATCATCTTCTGGATCTGGCGGGTTTCCAGCAGCTGGCCCAGGCCGAAGCCATCCACGCCGGCATTGTTGGAGATCACCGTCAGGCCCTTGACCGCGCTGTCGCGCAGCGCGGCGATCAGCGCCTCGGGGATGCCGCACAGGCCGAAACCGCCCACCGCCAGCGTCTGGCCATCGGCAACCACGCCGTGCAGCGCCTCGGCGGCGCTGGCGTAGCGCTTGCTGCGCCGGCCGGCCGTATCTGGGGACTTGCTCATCTACGCCCTCACCTCGTTGATGTAAGCGGGCATTGTAGCGGGTGGGCCTGCCGTTCCCCTGCCGCGCCGCGGCACGTTCAGTGACCGCGAACGGCGTCCATCACGCTGGCCAGACCGTCCTGCCAGGCAGGCAGCTGCAACCCGGCGTCGGACTGCAGCCGGCGCACGTCCAGGCACGAGTACGCAGGCCGGCGGGCGGCGGTTGGATACTCGGCCGTGGTGATCGCCTCTACCCGCGGTGCACGCGGCAGGATGCCCCGCGCCACGGCCTCGGCGAAAATGGCCTCGGCGAACCCGTGCCAACTGGTGGCACCCGTTGCGGTCAGGTGATACGTCCCCGACAGCGTGAGGCGCTGGTGCAGGATCTGCGCGCTGACATCGGCAATGAGTGCGGCCGGCGTGGGCGTGCCGATCTGATCGGCTACCACGCGCAGCACGTCGCGCTCGGCGCCAACGCGCAGCATCGTGCGCAGGAAGTTGCCACCGTGCGCGGCATACACCCATGCCGTTCGGAAGATAAGGTGGCGGCCACCGGCCGCGCGGATCGCCTGCTCGCCGGCAAGCTTGCTGGCGCCGTACACGCCCAAGGGCGCGGTGGGATCGTCTTCGCGGTACGGGCGCGTGGCCGTGCCGTCGAACACGTAGTCGGTGGAATAGTGCAGCAGCGGCACGCCGGCTGCCGCGCACCAGCGGGCGATCACGCCGGGCGCCTCGGCGTTCGCACGCCAGGCCGCATCAGGATCTGCTTCGGCGCGGTCCACCGCGGTATACGCCGCGGCGTTGACCACCACGTCCGGCGCGATCCGGTCCAGCAAGGCAGGCAACGACGCCGGATCGTCGAAGTCGGCTACCTCGCAGGGGCTGCCATCGGGCAATGCACCGCTGCGGGTGGTCGCCATCAGCGTGCCCAGCGGTGCCAGCGTCCGCAGCAACGCCTGGCCAACCTGGCCATTGCCACCGAACAGCAGCACGTTCACGGCAGGTAGACCGGCAGCCGCTCGGCGGGGATGTCCTGCAGGAACGGCGCCTGCTCATCCTTGGATGAAAGCGTCGGCGCACTGATCGGCCAGTCCACCGCAATGTCGGCATCATTCCAGCGCACGCTGGCGTCGGCTTCCTTGACGTACACATCGGTGCACAGGTAATTGAACAGCGCATCGTCGGACAGGACCGCGAACCCGTGCGCGAAGCCCGGCGGAATCCACAGCTGGCGGCGGTTTTCCCCGCTCAGGATGAACGCCTCCCATCGACCGAACGTGGGCGAACCACGACGGATGTCCACGGCGACGTCGTAGACCTCGCCCTGCAGAACCGTCACCAGTTTTCCCTGTGGCCGCGGCCACTGGTAATGCAAGCCGCGCAGCACGCCCTTGCTGGACGAGGACACGTTGCTCTGCACGAAGCTGCTGGGCAGGCCCTGCGCCGCGTAGCGCTCGGCGTTCCAGGTTTCGAAGAAGAACCCACGGGCATCGCCGAACACCACCGGTTCAAGCAGGACCAGGCCCGGCAGCGAAGTCTGGATTACTTTCACGGCACAACACCGCGCTGCACCAGCTTGTGCAGGTACTGGCCGTAACCGTTCTTGATCAGCGGCGCCGCCAGTGCTTCCAGCTGCGCGGCATCGATCCAGCCCCGACCGAAGGCGATTTCCTCCGGACAGCAGACCTGCAGGCCCTGGCGGGTCTGGATGGTTTCGATGAAATTGGAGGCTTCCAGCAGCGACTGGTGGGTACCGGTATCCAGCCAGGCGTACCCGCGCCCCAGGGCTTCCAGGTGCAGGCTGCCCTCGCGCAGGTAGCGCTGGTTGAGGTCGGTGATTTCCAGCTCGCCGCGGGGCGACGGCTTCAGTTCGGCGGCGTAATCGCTGGCATGGCCATCGTAGAAATACAGGCCGGTCACCGCATAGTTGGAGCGCGGTTGCGCAGGCTTCTCGACGAGATCGATGACCTTGCCGGCCGCATCGAATTCGGCCACGCCATAGCGCTCGGGATCGTTCACCCAGTAGCCGAACACGGTGGCACCCGACGCGCGCTCGTCCGCGCTGCGCAGCAGCTGGCTCAGCCCATGGCCGTGGAAGATGTTGTCGCCCAGCACCAGGCAGCTCGGCTTGCCGTCGACGAAGTCGCGGCCGATCAGGTAGGCCTGCGCCAGCCCGTCCGGGCTCGGCTGCACGGCGTACTGGATGTTCATGCCCCACTGCGAACCATCGCCCAGCAGCGCCTGGAACAGCGCCTGCTCGTGCGGCGTGTTGATGATCAGTACATCGCGGATACCCGCCAGCATCAGCACGCTGAGCGGGTAGTAGATCATCGGCTTGTCGTACACCGGCAGCAGCTGCTTGCTGACGCCTTTGGTGATCGGGTACAGGCGCGTGCCCGAGCCGCCCGCCAGGATGATGCCCTTGCGTTGAGTCATGCGGTGTTCCTCAGTCTGTGGGGCAGTGCCACTCAAGCGGCGGTGCCGATGCGCTGCAGGCGGTAGCTGCCGTCAAGCACGCCGTTCACCCATTCCTGGTTGTCCAGATACCAGTCGACAGTGAAGCCGATGCCCTGGTCGAAGGTGTACTTGGGCTCCCAGCCCAGCTGGTCCTTCAACTTGCTGGCGTCGATCGCGTAGCGGCGGTCATGCCCCGGGCGGTCGGCCACGTGGGTGATCTGGCTGCTGCGCGGCTGGCCATCTTCACGCGGGCGGCGGGCATCGAGCAGCGCGCAGATCGCGTGCACCACTTCGATGTTTTCCTTCTCCGCGTTGCCGCCGACGTTGTAGGTCTCGCCAACCTGGCCCTTGGCCAGCACGGTGCGGATCGCCTCGCAGTGGTCGGACACGAACAGCCAGTCGCGCACCTGCCTGCCATCGCCGTACACCGGCAGCGGCTCGCCGGCCAGCGCCTTGGCGATCACCAGCGGGATCAGCTTCTCCGGGAAGTGGTACGGACCGTAGTTGTTGGAGCAGTTGGTGGTCAGCACCGGCAGCCCGTAGGTGTGGTGGAACGCGCGCACCAGGTGGTCCGAGGCGGCCTTGGACGCCGAGTATGGCGAGTTGGGCGCGAACGGGGTGGTTTCGCTGAACTTGCCGGTCTCGCCCAGCGTGCCGTACACCTCGTCGGTGGACACATGCAGGAAGCGGAACGCGGCGCCCTTGTCGGCCGACAGCGCCTTCCAGTAGTCGCGCACCGCTTCCAGCAGGGCCAGGGTACCGACCACGTTGGTCTGGATGAACGCACCGGGACCGTCGATGGAGCGGTCGACGTGGCTCTCGGCAGCGAAGTTCACCACCGCATCGGGCTGGTGTACGGCCAGCAGGCGGGCCACCAGCGCGTGGTCGCCGATGTCGCCATGCACGAACAGGTGGTCCGGGTTGCCCTCCACCGGGGACAGGGTCTTCAGGTTGCCCGCGTAGGTCAGTGCATCCAGGTTGATTACCCGCACGCCCTTGGCGACCGCTTCGAGGACAAAGTTACCGCCAATGAATCCGGCACCGCCGGTGACAAGCCATGTGGGCACTACCTGTTCTCCTGTTTGATATTGGTCTGGGCGTCGCATTCACGAACCTCCGAAACAGCGGAACAGGATACATCGCGCCTGTCTTCACGACTGCCTGCCGCAGGTGAACGCGGCGGTGCCGCGCGCGCAGGCGTGCGGCAATGCAGCATAACCATACGCATTCGCATGGTCACCTCCAGCCAGTTAGAATCGCGGTCCCACCCCCGAACCGGTTGCTGTCGCCAGGGCCGGACGTTCCCCGTTATTCAAGGATTCCGCACCAGATGAAAATCCTCGTCGCGTACAAGCGCGTGGTGGACTACAACGTCCGCATTCAGGTCAAGCCGGACGGTTCCGGCGTGGTCACCGACGGCGTCAAGCTGTCGCCCAACCCCTTTGACGAAATCGCGCTGGAAGAAGCCCTGCGCCTGCGCGACAAGGGCATCGCCACCGAGGTCGTGGTCGCCACCATCGCCCCCGCCGACGCCCAGGCGCACCTGCGCAACGGCCTGGCCATGGGCGCCAACCGCGCCATCCACGTGGTCACCGACCAGGCCATCCAGCCGCTCACCGCCGCGCGCACCCTGCTCAAGCTGGTCGAGAAGGAGCAGCCGGACCTGGTGATCCTGGGCAAGCAGGCCATTGACGACGACGCCAACCAGACCGGCCAGATGCTGGCCACGCTGTGGGGCCGCCCGCAGGCGACCTTCGCCAGCAAGCTGGACATTGCCGACGGCAAGGCCACGGTCACCCGTGAAGTCGACGCCGGGCTGGAAACCCTGGAAGTGGATCTGCCGGCCGTGGTCACCACCGACCTGCGCCTGAACGAGCCGCGCTTCATCAAGCTGCCCGACATCATGAAGGCCAAGGCCAAGCCGTTGGAGACCCTGCAGCTGGCCGACCTCGGCGTGGACGCCGCCGATACCTTCAAGACCACCCAGTACGCCGCGCCGGTCAAGCGCAGCAAGGGCGTGATGGTCAAGGACGCGGCCGAACTGGTCGCCGCACTCAAGCAGAAGGGGTTGCTGTAATGACCAAGATCCTCGTTGTTGCCGAACACCATGACGGCAAGCTCAACGCCGCCACCGCCAAGACCGTCAGCGCCGCCGCCGCCATCAGCGGCGCCAGCATCGACGTGCTGGTGCTGGCCGCCGACCCGGCCGCCGTGGCTGCCGAGGCCGCGCAGCTGGCGGGCGTGGCCAAGGTACTGACCGTGGCCAACCCGGCCAACGCGCAGGCGCTGGCCCAGGTGCTGGCCCCGCAGATCGCCAAGCTGGCCACCGGCTACACCCACGTGTTCGGCCCCTCGACCACCTTCGGCAAGGACCTGATGCCGTGCGTGGCCGCCCTGCTGGGCGTCAACCAGGTGTCCGACCTGATGACCGTCGAAGGCAGCCACAGCTTCAAGCGACCGATCTACGCCGGCAACGCGATCATCACCGTGGAGGTCCCTGCCGACCAGATCGTCGTGGCCACCGTGCGTGCCGCGTCCTGGCCGGAAGCGGCCAAGGGCGGCAGCGCCGCGGTTGAGGCGGCGAGCGTGGAGGCGACCCTGCCGTCGCACACCCGCTTCATCGGCCTGGCCGCCGGTGCCACTGACCGCCCGGACCTGCAGAGCGCCAAGCGCGTGGTGTCCGGCGGCCGTGGCGTGGGTTCGGAAGAGAACTTCAAGGTGATCTTCCAGCTGGCCGACAAGCTCGGCGCCGCCGTGGGTGCCTCGCGCGCCGCCGTGGACGCCGGCTACGTGCCCAGCGACCTGCAGGTGGGCCAGACCGGCAAGATCATCTCCCCGGAGCTGTACGTGGCCGTCGGCATCAGCGGCGCCATCCAGCACCTGACCGGGATCAAGGATGCCGGCACCATCGTGGCCATCAACAAGGACCCGGATTCGCCGATCTTCGAGATCGCCGACATCGGCCTGGTGGGTGACCTGTTCACGTTGCTGCCGGAGCTGGAAGCGGCGCTTTGATCCACACTGTCCGCTTCCTCCAGATAGGTGCCTGCCGTGATCGGCTGCGATGAAACCGCGGTGAGTGGCCTTCCAGGCACGCCCCCCGACGTGTCGGTGGTCGTGCCTGTGTACGGGTGCGCCAGTTGTCTGGAGGATCTTGCCGACCGGGTAGGCGCCAGCCTGTCCGGTGCGGGCCTGACCCACGAGCTGATTCTGGTGGACGATGACAGCCCGGACAACGCGTGGCGCCGCATCTGCGAGATCAGTTCGCGATCGGCCGCCGTGCGGGGGCTCAGGCTGTCGCGCAATTTCGGCCAGCACGCCGCCATCAGCGCCGGGTTGTCCCGCGCGCGGGGGGCGACGGTGGTGGTCATGGACTGCGATCTGCAGGACGTTCCGGAAGAGATTCCCGCGCTGCTGGCGGGCCTGGATGGCGAACACGAGATCGTGCTCGGCCAGCGCGTCGAACGCCAGGACAGTTGGCTCAAGCGCTCTGGTTCGCGCCTGTTCTACCGCACGCTCGGCTGGCTCACCGATACCCGCTATGACGCCTCGACGGCCAACTTCGGGGCGTACAGCCGGAAAGTCGTGGATGCGATGAACGGCATGCCCGAGATGGACCGGTTCCTGCCACTGATGGCACGTTGGACCGGTTTCCGTACGCGCGCCATCCCGGTGTCGCACGGACGGCGTACCGAAGGCCAGAGCGGCTACAGCCTGCGCAAGCTGATCCAGATGGCCACCCGGATCGTGCTGTCCTTCTCGGACAAGCCGCTGCGGCTGGTCATGTCCCTTGCGTTCGCACTGGCCACAGTGGGCGTGTGCATCGCGCTGTTCGCGATGCTCCGCTACCTGGCCGGTGACATCCAGGTGGCCGGCTTCACCAGCATTCTCGCCTCGGTCTGGCTGGTGGGCAGCTTCATCATGGCCAGCCTGGGCGTGGTCGGGCTTTATCTGGGCCGCATCCATTACGAGACCAAGCAGCGGCCGGCTTTCATTGTCTGGCAGGACACCTGGAAGGACGCGGCATGAATGCCGTCTCCGGCCTTGTACCGGCCGCCCTGGATTCGGCCCGTTTCGGCATCCTGGTCGAGCGCGCTGCGTTCGACGAGGACACCGCCCTATCCACCATCGTGGCGGCGGTCGCACGCTCGGCGGCCGACCTGATCATCCTGCGCACCGCCGCAGGACGCTCGGACATCGCCACCGCGCTGCAGCAGCAGGGCGAATTCGTCATCCATGCCGACACGCTGGTCTACCACGGTATGCCATTGGACGCCGGATCGGGCGCGTTGGCCCCCAATGTCCGTGTCGCCACGGCGGCCGACCGTGAAGCGATCGCCCTGATCGCCGCGGCCAGTTTCCAGGGCTACCGCGCCCACTACGCCGCCAACCCCCTGTTGCCCCAGGACAAGGTGCACGCCGGCTACGTCGAGTGGGCCCAGAGCCGGCTGGACGACACCCCCGACCGCGCCGCCACCTGGGTGGTCACCGACGGCGGTGCCATTGCCGGGTTCGCCACCTGTGACCGGCATGGCGACACCGTCGACATCGTGCTCAATGCGGTCCACCCCGATTTCGAGCGCCGCGGCCACTATGGGCGCCTGCTCGGCCACCTGGCGCACCACTACGCGCAACAGTCGCTGCAGCGCCTGATCATCTCGACCCAGGTCTGGAACTACGGCGTACAGCGGCAATGGGCCAAGGCCGGCCTCCGGCTGTACGCTGCACTGGACACCTACCATCTGGACCGCAGGCTGGCGCGATCAAGCGCGTTGCGCCGCCCATGATGCCCCTCTTTCCGCAGGCACGTCCCAACACCGGGGCCTGCCTGTCGCCCTTATTTTCCAGGCGCCTTTCTGCATGAGCTATGTATTCATCGGCATGACCATCCTGCTGACTGCTTACGGACAACTTGTCCTGAAGTGGCAGGTGGGACTGCACGGCCATCTTCTGGCCAGCCCGATCCAGCCCCTCAACCTGCTGCAGCTGCTGCTGAAGCCGTGGGTGATCTCGGCCTTCGTGGCCGCCTTCGGCGCATCCCTGTGCTGGATGGCTGCCTTGAGCCGCATGCCGCTCAGCCGTGCCTACCCGTACATGGCGATCAATTTCTTCATCGTCGCCCTGTTCGCCGCGGTGCTCTTCCGCGAACAGCTGGACGCCTACAAGATCGCCGGCACGCTGATTATCATGCTGGGCGTGGTCGTCCTGTCCCGATCCGTCGCCTGACCCGCCCCGACACCTACCCTGAGAGCCATCGTGATTCCATTCAACAAACCATTCATGACGGGTAGCGAACTGGAGCACATTGCCCAGGCACATGCCAACGGCCATCTGTCCGGCGACGGCCCGTTCACCAAACGCTGCCACGCATGGCTTGAGCAGAACACCGGCGCCGCCCGCGCCCTGCTGACCCACAGCTGCACCTCGGCCCTGGAAATGGCGGCGCTGCTGCTGGATCTGGAGGAAGGCGACGAGGTCATCATGCCGTCGTATACCTTCGTTTCGACGGCCAATGCGTTCGCGCTGCGTGGCGCCATTCCGGTGTTCGTCGACGTCCGTGCCGACACGTTGAACCTCGACGAACAGCTGGTCGAGGCGGCGATCACCCCGCGCACCAAGGCCATCTGCGTGGTGCATTACGCGGGCGTGGCCTGTGAGATGGACACGATCATGGACATCGCCGCGCGGCATGGGCTGGTGGTGGTGGAAGACGCGGCGCAGGCCATCATGTCCACCTACAAGGGACGCCCGCTGGGCACCATCGGCGAGCTGGGCGCGCTCAGCTTCCATGAAACCAAGAACATCATTTCCGGCGAAGGCGGCGCGCTGCTCTGCCGCGACAGCACCTACGCCGAACGCGCCGAGATCATCCGCGAGAAAGGCACCAACCGCAGCCGCTTCTTCCGCGGCCAGGTCGACAAGTACACCTGGGTGGACGTGGGTTCCTCGTTCCTGCCCGGTGAGATCACCGCTGCGTTCCTGACCGCGCAGATGGATGCGGCCCGGCAAATCACCGACCAGCGCCTGGCCATCTGGGACCGATACCACGCCTGGGCCGAGGCGCATGAGCGCGCAGGCACCGTGCAGCGTCCCAGCGTACCGGCCAACTGCACGCACAATGCGCACATGTACTACCTGCTGCTTCCCTCGCTGGAGGTACGCACCCGCTTCATCGCCGAGCTGAAGCAGCGCGGTGTGCAGAGTGTTTTCCATTACATCCCGCTGCATTCGTCGCCGGCCGGGCTGGAACATGGACGCTGCGGTTCGGCGATGCCGGTTACCGACGACATCAGCGCGCGTCTGGTGCGCCTGCCGCTGTGGGTGGGCGTGGAACAGCAGATGGACACGATCCTGCAGCACGCCGACAAGGCGCTGCACGCTGCGCTGGCCTGACCTGGTCAGGGGCAGGTGTAACGGCCTGCCGGCCCCGCCCTTCCGGGGCCGGGGCGCAGGCATCACGCAAGCTGAATACAGGCGAGTACGGGGGCCGGGCAGGCTGACGCGCCCTCACGGGGCCTGTCGCTATAATCGACGGCCACCCCAAAAAGGACTTCTTTGATGACGCTTCCCTGCTTCAAGGCCTATGACATCCGTGGCCGGGTGCCCGAAGAACTCAACCCGCCGCTGGCCAAACGCATTGGTGCAGGAACCGCCACGCTGCTGGGTCCGGGCCCAGTGGTATTGGGCTACGACATCCGCCTGAGCAGCCCCGAGCTGCACCAGGCGCTGGCCGAGGGTTTCCGTGCCTCGGGCCGCGACATCATCGACATCGGGCTGTGCGGCACCGAGGAAGTCTATTTCCAGACCTTCCACCGGCAGGCCGCCGGCGGCGTGATGGTGACCGCCAGCCACAACCCGATGGACTACAACGGCATGAAGCTGGTGCGTGAGCAAGCGCGCCCAATCAGCGGCGACACCGGGTTGTTCGACGTGCGTGACTACGCCGCCGCCGACACCGCGCTGCCGGAAGGCGGCAACGGTCAGTTGCGCCAGGACACCGACAAAAGCGCCTACATCGAGCACCTGCTGGGCTATGTGGACCGCAGCGTCCTGAAGCCGCTGAAGATCGTGGTCAACGCCGGCAACGGTGGCGCCGGCCTGGTGATCGACCAGCTTGCGCCACAACTGCCCTTCGAGTTCATCCGCATCCAGCATGAGCCCGACGGCAGCTTCCCCAACGGCATCCCCAACCCGCTGCTGCCGGAAAACCGCGCCGCGACCGCCACCGCCGTGCGCGAGCATGGTGCCGATTTCGGCATTGCCTGGGACGGCGATTTCGACCGCTGTTTCTTCTTCGACGCGAAGGGCGACTTCATCGAGGGTTATTACCTGGTGGGTCTGCTGGCCACCGCGCTGCTCAAGCGCCACCCGGGCGGCAAGATCATCCACGACCCGCGTCTGACCTGGAACACCGTGGAGATGGTGCAGCAGGCCGGTGGCGTGCCGATCATGAGCAAGACCGGCCATGCGTTCATCAAGGAGCGCATGCGGGCCGAAGACGCCATCTACGGCGGCGAGATGAGCGCGCACCATTACTTCCGGGAGTTCGCCTACTGCGATTCGGGCATGATCCCGTGGTTGCTGATCGCCGAGCTGGTGTCGCAGACCGGCACGTCGCTGGGTGATCTGGTTGCCGACCGCATGCAGGCATTCCCGTGCAGCGGCGAGATCAACTTCCGCGTCGACGATGCCAAGGCCACCGTTGCCCGCGTGATGGCGCATTACGCCAGCGAGCAGCCGACCCTGGACAACACCGACGGGGTCAGCGCCGAATTCAAGAACTGGCGCTTCAACCTGCGTAGCTCCAATACCGAACCCCTGCTCCGCTTGAACGTGGAGACCCGCGGGGACGCCGCCCTGCTGCGCACCCGTACCGACGAGCTGACCGCCCTGATCGGCGGCAGCGCGGCCCAACACTGATCCAGGACGCATCCATGTTGCCCATCGTTCCCGTCATCCTCTCCGGTGGTTCCGGCACCCGCCTGTGGCCCGTCTCGCGCGAGGCCTATCCGAAGCAGTTCCTGCCGCTGGTCGGGGAGGACACCATGCTCCAGGCCACGTGGAAGCGCGTTGCGCAGGTCGCCGGTGCCGCACCGATCGTGGTGGCCAACCAGGAACACCGTTTCATGGCCGCCGAGCAGCTGCGCGAGTGCAATGTCACGCCGCAGGCGCTGATCCTCGAACCGATCGGCCGCAACACCGCACCGGCGATCGCCATTGCCGCGCTGCAGGCAATGGCCAACGGCGATGACGCGCTGCTGCTGGTGTTGCCGTCGGACCACGTGGTGCGCGATGAAAAGGCGTTCCACGAGGCGGTCAAGCAGGCCGCGGCCGCGGCGCAGACGGGCAAGCTGGTCACCTTCGGCATCGTGCCGACCGCACCGGAAACCGGCTACGGCTACATCAAGGCCGCAGCTGGTGAGGGCGTGCGCGCGGTCGAGCGCTTCGTCGAGAAGCCGAACCTGGAAACCGCCGAACAGTACGTGCGGTCCGGCGAGTACTTCTGGAACAGCGGCATGTTCCTGTTCAAGGCCTCGCGTTACCTGGCCGAGCTTGAAGCCCTGCAGCCGGCCATCCTGGCCGCCAGCCGTGCCGCGCTGGACAAGGCGTCGCGCGACAGCGACTTCATCCGCCTGGATGCCGACGCCTTCGCCGCCAGCCCGAACGATTCCATCGATTACGCAGTGATGGAAAAGACCGCCGATGCGGCCGTGGTGCCGCTGGATGCCGGCTGGAACGACGTGGGCTCCTGGTCGGCGCTGTGGGAAGTGTCGGACAAGGATGCCTCGGGCAATGCCTGCCACGGCGACGTGATCGCGGTCGATTGCCGCAACAGCTATGCCTACGGCAGCCGCCTGATCGCCATGGTCGGGCTGGATGACGTGGTGGTGGTGGAAACCGATGATGCGGTGTTCGTGGGCCACAAGGACCGCGTGCAGGACGTCAAGGAAATCGTGGCCCGGATCAAGCGCGACGGCCGCAGCGAAGCAGCCGCGCACCGCAAGGTTTACCGCCCGTGGGGCGCCTACGACTCGATCGATAACGGCGCCCGGTTCCAGGTCAAGCGCATCACCGTCAAGCCGGGCGCCACGCTCAGCCTGCAGATGCACCACCACCGGGCCGAACACTGGATCGTGGTCAGCGGCACTGCCGAGGTGACCCGTGGCGAGGAGGTCATCCTGCTGACCGAAAACCAGAGCACCTACATCCCGCTGGGCGTTACCCATCGCCTGAAGAACCCGGGCAAGCTGCCGTTGGAGCTGATCGAAGTGCAGTCGGGCAGCTATCTGGGGGAAGACGACATCGTCCGCTTCGAGGACAGCTACGGCCGGGCCTGAGCACGCGCGCGGGTAGTTGGCAGTCTCCCAAGACCCCGCTTCGGCGGGGTTTTCTGCATCTGGTGGGCGTGCATCGGTCCGGCATGCCGCAGTCGCACTTGCGTGGCCAGCTGCAAGTGCAGGACTATCAGCAGTCAGGAGGGTCACTCCGGCCTCCCGCCACCCCGTACCTCGAGAGGTTAGCCATGGCCCAGAAGACGACCGGCCTTCACGCAATTCTCTCGGCCCCGTGGGCCTACGACCTGCTGCAGAACATCCTGGGCGCACAGAAGGCGCGCAAGCGCCTGCTCAACGACCATGCGCGGCCGGGGCCCAACGCGACCATCCTGGATATCGGGTGCGGGACCGGTGAGATCGTCCCCCACCTGCCAAAGGGAGCCGGCTACCACGGCTTCGACCTGTCCCCGCTTTACATCGAATCGGCCAACCGCCGCTTCGGCAACCGCGCCACGTTCCACTGCATGGACATTGCCGACTACCAGCCACAGGACGGCGACGAACTGGCCGACGTGGTCCTGGCCGTCGGCATCCTGCACCACCTGGACGACGATATCGTGGTGAAGTTGATGCAGTCGGCGCGCAGCAAGCTCAAGCCCGGTGGCCATCTGGTCACCATGGATGGCACCTTGGTGGACGACCAGTCCTCCCTGGCACGCAACCTGATCCTGCGCGACCGCGGCCAGAACATCCGCACACCGGATGCCTACCGCGCCTTGGCGGAGAAGGCCTTCCAGGACGTCAAAGTCACCGTTCGCCACGACATGATCTACGTTCCCTACACGCATTGCGTAATGGAGTGCCGCGCCTGAGGGCGAACGATGCCTGAGCGCGCGTCAGCCACGGGAGGCTGACGGCGGCATCGTGCTACAGCGCCGCGCGGGGAAGCGCAGCGACACAGAGCAACCTGAGCAACCTGAGCAAGAACAGCACTGCCAGATGATGCCCGGGTTGGGTGAGACCCGGTAGAGACCAAACGTGGTTCTTCCTGCGGAATCGACCTGTGAGCAGAGCATCGATGCACTCGACTGCGGTACCGCACGTGCGCGGGGAAAAGCGCTGGCGCGCCGGTGTGACCGGCTTCCTGACCCGTGAGCGCGGGCGCACCGCAGTGGCGTCAGTGCTGCTGGTGATCAATGTGGTCCTGCTGATCACTTACCTGTTCGTCAGCTACAAGGGGATCTTCCACTCCGATTCGTCCGTCAAGAACCTGCTCGCACAGGAAATGCACGATACGGCGCGTTTCTTCCCGCCGGGCTGGAACTATGTCAACAAGGACCTGATGGTCCTGTTCGGCCAGCTGGGCATCTTTCCCCTGCTGTTCTTCTTCGACAACAGCTACACGCTCTATGCGATCTCCAGCAGCGTGGTGGCCCTGCTCATTCTGGCCAGCGCCGGCTGGTTCACCGGGCTGCTGGACGGCAGACCCTGGCAGCGGGTGCTGGCCGTGGCGGTGCTGGCCGGCGGCATCTCGGGCGGCGTCGCGGAGGATGTGTTCGGACAGGCCGCCTACGGTGCGGTGGTGATGTTCACCTGCCTGGTCACGGTGCTGGCCTGGAAGGTCATGAGCACCGCGATGGCGCGGCGCGTTCTGTGGTGCGCCCTGCTCTTCGGGCTGGTGACCCTGATCACCTGGAGCAATCCGCAGCGGTCGGCCGCGTCCTACCTGCTGCCGCTGTTCTGTGGGCTGGCCGCCTATGCCTGGGGCGGAGAGTGGAAGCGACGCCTGCAGCGCTGCGTGCCGGTTGTCGTGGCGGCCCTGGGCGGCTTCGCCGCAGGCGCGGTTCTGAGCGTGCTGACGCTGACCCGGGTGAACAACAATGCCGGTGCGGGGGCCGCACGCTGGCTGAGCTTTGACGGGATGGCCGCGAACGTGGTGCATACCGGGCATGCGCTGATGGGCCTGCTGGGCGGCGTGCCGGTCGGCGGTGGCAGCGTGACCACCGCGGCCGGACTGTACGCCGCGGTGAGGCTTCTGGCGGCCCTGGTGCTGCTGGTGATGATCGGCCGGAGGATCATGGTGATGTGTGCGGGCCCCGGCGATCGCGTGCGTTTCGTGGGCGGGCTGCTGGCGGGACTCTCGCTGTGCTTCCTGTTCCTGCAGGCCACCACCACCATTCCCGACATCAACGACCCGGTCAGCGCGGCACGTTACCTGACGCCGATGGTCGTCCTCGGGGTGATGGCCGTGGTCTGCTCGCCGCTGGATGCCGCCGCGCCGCTGCGGTCGCTGCTGGTGGTGGGCATGAGCCTGCTGCTGGCCACCAGCAGTGTGGTGTCCTTCAATCCCGGGTCGATGATCAATCCGGGCTGGCAGAATCCACAACGCGACGCGCTGGTCGCCGAGCTGAAGACCCTGGGGCTGCGCTACGGCTATGCCAACTACTGGAACGCCGGATCGCTGACCGTCCTCAGCGGCAGCGAGATCCGGATTCGCCAGATCATCATTTCCAGTGGCCTGCCGCTGCCCATGCGCCACCTGTCATCCGATCGCTGGTACGAGCCGGAGGCGTGGCAGGGCGAGACCTTCCTGCTGCTCAATGACACCGACATGGCCGCGATGGACTGGAGTGCCATGACCCGGCATGCCGGGGCGCCGATCCGCGAATCGCGCGTCGGCAACCTGCACCTGTACGTCTTCAAGCACAACATCGCGCGGGACCTGCCCAACTGGAGCAATGCACTGAACGCGCCGTACCACCTGTCGGCCGCGCCTGACAGCGCGAAAATGGTCGGCCGATGGGTCGATGCGGAAGGCGCGCTGCGGACACGGGTGGGCGAGTCCGGCTTCCTTCAGTACGGCCCGTACCGGCCGCTGCGTCGCGGCACCTACCAAGTGACCTATGACGTCACCGGCAGCAGCGAGCCGACGGGACAGGTGGTGGCCGTTGTGGATGCATCGGTTGCCGGCGGCACCGGCATTCTGGGGTCCGCGGAGGTTCGCGCGGACGGCCGGACCACGCATACGATCCAGTTCCGCCTGAATCAGCCGGTCACCGACCTTGAACTACGGGTCATGGCAACGGGCAGTGGCGAGGTGGCGTACAGAGGGCTCACGCTTTCGGCCCGGTGAGACACCCTTCGCCGGCGCCCCGACGGGCGCTGGCGAGGGGTGCGCGATCAACGCGCGGACAGTGTCACGCCCTTGTAGGTGACCTCGCCGGTGCCGTTGGCAACCACGCGCATCTCCAGGGTGGCCACGGGCTTGTCCAGGGTGAACTCGATGGTGTGTTGGGCGGTGCCGTCGCCGCGCACCTCCGCCACGCCCATCACCTGCGCCCCGCCTTCGGCGACCACATCCACGACCGCCACCACCTGCTGTGCAGGATCGGCCTGGCCGGCGACATCGAACGTGACGCTGTAGCGTCCGCGGCCAAGCAACACGTAGGGCCCGAACTGAAGGTAGCCGGACTCGCCGGGCATGGCCTTCAGCGACTGGGTCAAGTCGACCCAGCGCCCGACCGTTTTCGACCCGTCCGGCCCGGCGTTGATCCGCAGCGGCTTGCGCAGCACCGCACTCCAGCCGGGAACATCCAGGGCCAGGTTCTGCTTGAACACGAACACCTGCTTGTCACCGATCCTGGCCTGCCGGATCGGCTGGCCGGCGTAGTGGGTCAGCGTGCCCCAGTTGATCGACGCCACTTCTGTGTCGGTCAGCAGCAGGAACGTCTCGCCCTGCCAGGCTTCCGGCTCGTACCAATGGTCCGACGAAAGGTGGCGCATCGGAACCGGCAGACCGTTGAACACCTCGACCTGCCGGATCTTGACGTCGCCGCCGCTGAGGACGGTGAGCGCACCGGCATTCCAATAGGTGGCATACCCATACTGCAGCCCCATGGCCTTCAGTTCGGCCACCAGCGCATCACGCTGCGGGTTCTGCCAAGCGGGGTGGATCATCGAGCCCGGGTTGAAACGGACCACGCTGTTGGTGGCCAACAGCAGGCTGAGTCCGACCACAAGCAGTGCCCCCAGGCGGGACGCGCTCTGGAGCGGGGAGCAGATCACCAGCAGCAGCGCCAGCGTGGTCGCCGGAGCCAGATAGCGGGCCACGCTGACCGGGTCGTTCATGTCGGCCACGGTGGTGGTGACATGCAGGAACAGGAAGCACGCGGCCAGACCCGCCACCATCCCGCCCACGAAGCGTGCCTGCGGGCTGGCACTTCGGCACAGCGCAACGACCTTGCGCCCCATCAGCACCAGCAGGATCACCGCGGCAAGCAGCCGCAGCGCCGCGTAGATGCCCGGTGCGCTGATGACATTGCCGCCACCGGCCGGCACGCCGCCCAGCAGGGCCACCAGGCCGTGGGCGGTATGCACGATGTTGGTGGCCATCGCGTTGAAATCGAGCCAATGGGCTGCGCCCACGCCCGCATTGTTGTTGACCTGCGTCAGCGTCCATACGCTGAGGCCGGCGCCGATGACGAACCCGAGCACCGTGGCAGCCACTACCGGCACAGATGCCCGCAGGCGCGGCTTCCAGTCCCCGCCCCACAGGTAGGCGGCCAGGCCGCAGTACAACGGCAGCAGGTAGGTGGCCGCGGCGCGCTGCGGATTGCTCCACGTGCACAGGGCAACCACGACGAACAACAGTGCCCACCACACCGGACGTCGCTGAGGCAGGGCCGTCATCGACTTCCAGGTCAGCACCGTGATCAGGCAGCTGAGCATCAGCAGGATGCCGTACGCCGCCTGGCCGAAGATGTCTTCCTCGATGCCCGCCGAGACCCCGCCGGCGAGCACGGCCAACGCCAGCACACGCTGCCAGGTACTGCCCCCGAGCAGCCCGGTAAACCACCAGACACTGCCCAGGATCAGCACGGCCACGGCAACGCCGGTCACCGCATAAAGCGTGTAACTGCCTTCATAGAAGAACTGAAGCGGCCACACGCCGAGCTGGGCGAACAGGATCATCAGATCCTTGTTGACGTAGTTCCAGCCCGCCGGGAAGAACCGGCCGGTGTCGTGCATCTCCTGCGCCAGCAGTACACGGACCGCCGAATCGGAGTGGAAGATGCCCTTGTAGCTGACGAAGAGAAACACCACCAGCAGGGCGAAATTGATCGCCAGCAGGAACGCCGCCAGCAGGGTGCGGCGGCGGTCATCGCACAGGAACTGCCCGGCCCGCAGGAGGGCGTCCGGCCAACCGCGTTGTTGGGCGGGGGCAACGTTCAATGGAGATTGGCTCACGGGGTGCTTCCGTACATCCAGGATAGGGTGGAGGCGAAGTCGAACGCGGGCATCTCACCGACCTTGGCCAACACCTTGTCGTTGGAGCCGCGCAGCGATTTGACTTCGTTGCCGCGCACAAAGGCGGGGTTCACCCGCACCTCGATGGTGTAGCCGGCGAGTGCGTTGAGCGTGTCGATCACCTGCTGCAGCGACCACTCCACGCCGGAGCAGACGTTGTACACCTCGCCAACGCCGGGCGTGGCGAGCAACCGCGCGTACAACTCGGCAACCCAGCGTACGTCGTAGAAATCGCGCGACACGTCGATGTTGCCCAGCTCGATCACCGGCGCGCGACGCTTGAAATGCCCCACGATCTTGGGAATCAGGAACCGTTCGGACTGCCCTACCCCGGTGTAGTTGAACGGCCTGACCACGGTGATCGGCAGCCGGTCCTTCCACAGCGACGCCATCGCCTCCATCGCCATCTTGCTGACGGCATAGTCATTCTGCGGCGACAACGGCGCGTCTTCGCCGAGCACACCGCCCACGTTGCCATACACGTTCGCGCTGCTGGCCAGCAGCACATGCGCCGGCGGCGTCGGCAACCCAGCAAGGGCCTCGAGCAGGTTGCGCGTGCCTACGATGTTGACCCGGTAGATTTCATCGGCATCCCCATGGGCGACAAATGAGATCGCCGCCAGGTGGATGACATAGGCCGGCTGCAGCGCCTCAAGGGCGACCTGCAGCGCGGCGCGATCGAGCAGATCCACCGACGCGGTGGCCGACGGGCCCGCGTGCGACCCCAGGGTCACCACCTCGTACCCATCGGCCTGCAGCCGCTCGATCACGTAGCGTCCGGTGAAGCCGGACGCCCCCGTGATCAGGACACGCTTACCGGGGGTCTCAGAAGGAGAAACCACGTTCGTTCCTCTTCAGGTCCGCCTCAACCATCATCTGGCACAGCTGTTCCAGGGTGGTCGTCGGCTTCCAGCCCAGCACGCGCGCGGCCTTCTCCGGATTGCCGATCAGCAGGTCGACTTCTGCCGGGCGGTGGAACTTCGCATTGATGCGCATCACCGTCTTTCCGGTGGCCGTATCGACCGCGGTTTCGTCCTGGTCCTTGCCACGGAACTCGACGTCGATGCCCGCGCCCTTGAAGGCCATCTGCACGAAGTCGCGCACGGTCTCGGTGCGGTTGGTTGCCAGCACGAAGGTATCGGGCTGGTCGACCTGCAGCATGCGCCACATGCCTTCCACGTATTCCTTGGCAAAGCCCCAGTCGCGCTTGGCATCCAGGTTGCCCAGCTCCAGGCAGTCCAGCTGGCCGAGCTTGATCTTGGCCACCGAGTCGGTGATCTTGCGGGTCACGAACTCACGGCCGCGCAGCGGGCTTTCGTGGTTGAACAGGATGCCGCTGGAACCGAAGATGTCGTAGCTCTCGCGGTAGTTCACCGTGATCCAGTGCGCGTAGAGCTTGGCCACGCCATACGGGCTGCGCGGGTAGAACGGCGTTTCTTCGATCTGCGGGATGGCCTGCACCTTGCCGAACATTTCCGAGGTCGACGCCTGATAGAAGCGGATCTTCGGATTGATCAGGCGGATCGCTTCCAGCAGGTGGAGCGCGCCGACGCCGGTGATCTGTGCGGTGGTGGTGGGCTGTTCGAAGCTCACGCCCACGAAGCTCTGCGCGGCCAGGTTGTAGATCTCGTCCGGCTGGATCTTCTGCACCATCGAGATGGTGGTGCCCAGGTCGGTGAGGTCGTACTCGACCAGATGCAGATTCGGGTGGTTGAGCACGCCCACTTCGTCCAGGCGCCAGAAGTTCACCGAGCTGGTGCGACGGTACGTGCCATGGACCTCGTAGCCCTTCTCAAGCAGCAGTTCGGTCAGGTAAGCACCGTCCTGACCCGTGATACCCGTGATGATTGCCTTCTTCATGATGTGTTTTCTTCTTCAATGATTGATACGGTTTTGGCAGGTCGGTCCCTGCTGCAGATCCGGCAGCAAACGGGAGCGACGTTCTCTACGCACCAGGTGGCTGCGCAGCGAAGCCGCGCGCCCGGACCCCCAGCGAGCCTGGCAGTAGGCTGAAGCGGGATATTCTGCCACGGGTCTTCACATTCCCCGCGACACGCCCATCACAGCCTGCAGCACCGGCCCGCCCTGCCAGTGTCCGCTGTAGCAGCGCCGGCCCGGTTGCCGTCGCGATACGGTGGTCGAGCACGTTATCCAGCGTGCATCCTCGGTGCCCAGTCATCCCAGTTCGCCTCCTGCACGCCGATCCAGCGCAGATGCTGGCGCGCCACGCTGTCCACCGCCTGCGCACCGGGCATGCCGAGCAGCAGGTCACCCGGTGCTGCATCCACGGGATCATCGGCCAGCATGTCGTCAGGACAGCCTAGCAACGCCAGCGTTGCCTTGCGCGCGTAGTGGTAGACGCCGTCACCGCGGCAGGTCACCGGCTCGATCCGCCAGCCTGGTGGCGGCGCCAGCAGCAGCACGCGCAGTCGCTCCAGCGCGTTCTCGTTGCCGGCCGCACTCAGCGCATCGATATCCACCAATGCCTGGGGGCAGGTCGACGCCGCCGGGAAACTCCAGGCCATGGCCTGGCCAAGCGCGGCTTCATCCACCATCCCGCCGCCGTGGGCCAGGTAACGACCGAGCGAGGTAACCAACGCCTGCGGTGACCCCTCGGCAGCGACATGGAACGCTTCGATGGCCTGGTGGTACGCCTCTGCGCATCGACGCGGCCCGTGGACGTCGAGCATGAACGCCCGGGCGTCGGCGGACAGGCGCGCGCGCAGCGCGTCATCGCGGTAGAGCGTGACCAGTGCATCCTGCAGCGACGCATCGTCGAACGCATCGGGCAACTTGATGACGACATGGTCCGGCAGGTCGGCCATGGCGCCGTTGGCATTCACCACCGTGGCCAGCCCATGGTTCATCGCGTCCAGGACCGCAGCCGACGTCTCGCCTCGCGAGAAGGTCCGCAGCTGCACGGCAACGTCGCCGGCCATCAGGTAGCGGCGGAAATCGTCCCGCTCGGCGAACCCGGTGATGTGGATACGCTTGCCTGCCGGACTGGACTGGATGCTGCGCTCAAGCGCATGGCCGTAGTCGTTCGGATCGGCCTGGCCGACGAAGACCAGGTGGCACCGCTCGTCCTTGGCCAGCGGTGACGCCAGCCACGCGTCGACAAGGCGTGCGTTCTGCTTGGATGGCGCCATGAAGCCGAAGCTGCAGACCACGAAGGCGTTTTCAGGCAGGCCCAGCGCTGCGCGTGCAGCACGGCGCTCGGCCGTGCCGGGGAACGCCGGCGCACGCATGAGGGGAACCTCACGCCACGACGCCGTATCACCGCACGGGTAGTACTGCTGGGCCATCCGCCGCGAAACGGCAGAATGGACAACCACGCCCTGCGCCGCAGACAGCACCGTGAAATTGCACGGATAGTCCTGCATGAGCTGTTCGTGCTGGCGGTCGGCCTTGGCCGGCATGGGCACGTAACCATGCGAGCGGTACAACGCCTCGTTCCACGTGCCACGCATTCCCATGGCCAGTTCGCGGTAGGCGAACAGGCCACTGAGGAAGAAATCGTGCAGCACCACCACGCCCGGCACCCGCTCCAGCATCTCCACCATGTGGGCGTGGTACATCGAGTTGCCGAAATGGTAGATCACCCGGTCATAGCCGGCGCCGTGCGCCTGGAACCACGCCAGATCGCGCACCCGCGCCGTGCCCTCCACGGCATGGTCGTCGATCCCGGGCTGGGTGAGGATCACATCGATCTCATAGAAGCGCGCCAGCTCGGGCACCAGCTCGGCACTGTAGTCGGCGATCCCGCTGCGCTCCGGCGGCATCGGCGAAACGTAGGCCAAGCGGGGCCGCGGGGCCGCCAGCGGACGCTCACAGCATGCCTCCATGGCCGCGATGGCCTTGATGGCGCTGGCATCCCAGGAGAACTTCAGCGCCTGCACCGGCGCGTGCGCGAGCAGCCGCGCGCGGAAGGCCTCGTCAGTCAGGCCCTGCGCCATCTTCTGCATGATGGCCAGATCGTCATAGGGGTCGAACAGGGCCTCTTCCAGGCCGATGACCTCCGGCAGGCTGGACGTGGCCGCACCGATCACCGGGGCACCACACTGCATCGCCTCCAGCGCGGGCAGGCCAAATCCTTCATGCCAGGACGGGAACACGAACAGCCGCGCGATGTTGTACAGCGCCACCAGGTCCTCCTCCGGCACGAACCCGGTGAGCACCACTTCGTCCTCGCGCAATCCACAGTCGCGCATGAGGGCGGTCAGCAGGCGTCGCGGCTCTTCGTGCACGGAGCACACGATGGCCAGCTGATGCGCCGATCGCACGTTCTTGGGCAATTTCGCATAGGCGCGGATCAGCCCTTCAATGTTCTTGC
Organism: Stenotrophomonas sp. 364; assembly: GCF_009832905.1. Taxonomy (NCBI): domain Bacteria; kingdom Pseudomonadati; phylum Pseudomonadota; class Gammaproteobacteria; order Lysobacterales; family Lysobacteraceae; genus Stenotrophomonas; species Stenotrophomonas sp. 364. Next base: position 244,945 of record NZ_CP047135.1, on the reverse strand, counting down.
GATGGTCGATGCCGCCGGTGTACATCACAAAGGGACGCGTCAGCGCGTACCTGCCACGGACAGCCGCCTCGTCCAGGGCATCGGCACCCAGGCGCTGGAAGCCCTCGTCGATGGCCGAAGAAATATTGACCACGCCGTCGGCATCGAAGCCGAGATGGTCCACTGCCTCCTGCGCGGCCGAGGCGGAGATGCCCAGCAGCAGGTCGGCCCGCCGCATCTGCGCGATCTTGCCGTGATACCAGCGCGCCATCACCGGGTTGTCCAGGTAACGCTTGCGGTAGATCAGCGGAATCAGATCGAACAGGGTCACCGCCGTGCGCATCGGGGTGCTGCCAACGCCGATGCTGGTGATGGCAGGCTCGCCCAGCCCTTCAAACAGACTGGACACATGCACGATGTCCGGCTTCAACGCCTGCAGGAAGGCTTCACGCAGGCGATCATCCACCCCATCGTCACCGACCAGTCCGGCCGTGCGCACAGGCAGCCAGATGTGGAAACGGTCCGCCGGAAGCGTGTCACCGAACGCCTTGATGATCGGCTCGATGCTGTCCTCGAAGCGGCCATTGAGCACGACATGGATCTCGTGGCTGCCCGCATTGCGCACCATGGCCAACGCCAGCGACAACGAATAGCGGCCGATACCACGGAAGCGGCTGCCGGACTGCGCCCCCTGAAGGTCGATTACGATGCGCACTTAGGCCTTCGCTCCTACCACTGCATGGCGCAGGCGCAGCAAACGCTGCCTTGCCTGGGCCGAAACATCCGCCGGCAACGGCTCAGCGAGCAGTTGCCGGAGGGCCGTTGAATCCACCGCCGCAATCGCCTGCGGGCCCGGGTGGATCACCGCCGGCCTGCCCAGGGCGGCACCATGCCAGGCGCGCAGGCGCGCATCCAGCGCCGGCATCGACGCCAGCACGTTGCCTGCGGTACGCCTGAGCCGCGGCGAGCGCGACGCACGGCGAAGGACGCCGAAGACGACCCGTTTCACTGCCGGCTTGAACGCGTGCACCCCGTGCCGCGCCAGGCTGACCGGCGCCTTGGCGACGGCGCGCAGCATGCGCGACAGCACCCGCAGGGGTGCCGTGACAATCCACGAGGTGCTGTTATGGATGATCGTGAGATCGCCATGCAGCTTGGCCACCTGGGACAGCGCAAGGTCGCGCTCGTCGGAGACCTGTGCGATGGCCGCCGCCACTGCCTCGGCCGCGGCGGCCTTGGTCTGCACCAACTCTTCCTGCAGGCGGCCAGCATGGCTCATGGCCCATGCCTGGTCTGCCAGCAGCGCCTTCTGACGCTCGCTGGCCTCCAGCCGCTGCTGCAGCAGGCGCAGCTCGAACTCCGTATTGGCCTGTTGGGTGCTCGACAACTCGTCCTTGGTCTGCGCCAGCTCGGCGGATATCCGCGCCAGGTCTTCTCCCCTGCGTGCCGCTTCGTCGTGGGCGACGGCGGCATCGAGGTTCAACTTGGCGGCGAAGGTGGATGTGGCGGTGCCGGCCAGTTGGAAGCGGTCGAACACGTTCGGCCCGACGTGGAAGGCATCGGCCAGCTCCGGGTGGGCGTCACTGACGTAGAAGCGGTTGAGGCCGTCGAAATACACGAACCGGTAGCCCCTCTCGACCACCAGCGCGTCCCACTCCTCGTAGTTCTGTTCCTGGCTCATGGGGCGCGTGCTTTCGATCACCAGCACCCACGGGCGCAAGGAGCCATGCCAGCCCTCCAAGACCTGCTTTTCGGCACCTTCGACGTCGATCTTCAACCAATGAACATCGCCTTCGACGATCGCCAGGACCTGATCGAGCGTGACCACCGGCACCACGACGCGGGTGACGTCACGGCCGTCGCGCTCATAGCCCTCGGCAAGGTCTTCGCGTGAGGTGCTCAAGCCGGTGCCGGACATCGCAAACAGGGCACCGATCCCTTCTTCGGCACCCACCATCACCTGCATCACCACGTCACCCGGCCGCTCCTTGCGAAGCTGGTCCGCATAGAACGGCATGGGCTCCACGTGCACGCCCTTCCAGCCCTGCTCATGGAAGGCGCGGCTGACCGAGTCCTCGTAGGCGCTCTGCGCACCGATGTCCACGTAGTTGCCTGCCGGCACGTGACCCAGTGCGCGCCAGAGGATCACGTCCTCAAAATTCTGCGCATAGGAGATGATGCCGTCCTTCATGCGATGCCCCCCTTCGCAGGCACATGCTGGGCGGCACCCCGTTCGATGACGAAATCGCCATCGAGCCAGGTCGTACCAATGAACACGTCCCGATCAACATTCACCACGTCGAAAACCAGCAGGTTGTCGACCCATTCGTAGTTGTTCTCAAGATGGTTGTCCCCGCTCACCAGCGCCGGCGAGACCGAGTAGGAACCCGGGCCGAGCGTGCAGGTGAACGGAAGCGAGAACACCACCGTCTCGCCGGCTACCAGCCCATGCTCCACCTGTTTGGTATGCCAGGTATTGGTGCCCCAGACCACGTGCCCATACTTGTCGCGGACCATGTAGCCCAGCACCAGCCGGTCCACCGGCGCGTGCACGCCGGCAACCAGGCGAAGCTCCACCTTCTGCCCCACCGTGGCGACTTGGATCGGGTTGCCCTGCGCATCCAGCAATGCCAGTGAATTGCAGGTCACTTCGCGCGTGCCACTGCGCGTCAGCATCCAGCCGTCCGCTTCGCGATGCTGCTCGATGTTGAGCGAGGCATTTTCCTTCTTCGCCACCAGCGCGTTGTAGTAGTCCACCACTTCGTCGGGCGACCCATCCTTGAGCACGCGGCCAGCGTCGAGCAGGATCACGCGATCGCACAGCGTCTTCACTTCGGACATGCCGTGGGAGACGAACAGGATCGACGTCCCCTGCTCTCGGAACGCTCGGATGCGGTCGAAGCTCTTGTGCTGGAAATAGGAGTCGCCCACCGACAACGCTTCGTCGACAATGAGTATGTCCGGCTTGAAGGCAGTGGCCACGCTGAAGGCCACGCGCATCTGCATGCCGCTGGAGTAGGTGCGGACGGGCTGGTCGAAGTAGTCGCCGATCTCGGCAAACGCTTCGATCGCCGGCATCGCCTCCAGCACCTGGCTCATCTCGTAGCCCATCAGGCCGGCGGCATGGGTGGCGTTCTGGCGACCGGTCAGCTCGGGATTGAAACCCATGCCCAGTTCAAGGATGGCGGCAATGCGCCCGCGCCGGCCCACCTGGCCGACGGTGGGCCGCACGGTGCCGGTCACGATCTTGAGCAGGGTGCTCTTGCCTGCGCCGTTCTGACCGATGAGGCCAATGGCCTCGCCCGGCCCGACGTGCAGGTCGATGTCCTGGAGCACCCAATGCTCATCAGTGGGACGGGCGGGAATGCCAAACCACGACGCCACCCGCTTCCATTCGCTGCCCCAGGTCCGGTAGGACTTGCCAACGCCGGAAAGTGTCAGTTCGCCGCTCATAGTGCATCCACCATCTCAGGCGAGGCCCGCCGGAACACGATCATCGCCACCAACGCAGCGGCCAGGGTAAAGAGGGTCAGCACCGCCAGCTCACGCAGCATCGGCGGCTTGCCGAACACAAGCACGTTCTGATAACTGGCCACCAGCGGGTACAACGGATTGAGCTTGAAGAACTGCTGCACACGCTCGGGCAGGATATTGATGCTGTAAACCACCGGGGTGAGCCAGAACAACGCCTGCAGGACCACCGGCACCACCTGCCCGATGTCGCGCATGAACACGTTGAGTGAGCCAAGCAGGATGCCCACCGACATGGACAACAGCAGCGTCAGCAGCATCAGCGGCGGCAGCCACAGGGCCTGCGCGTCCGGCAGATGGCCCAACGCGGCGAAAACTCCGAAGATGGCCACCATCAGCAGCAGGTTGGTGACCAGCATCTGGCCGGCCGCGATCAACGGCAGGCACAGCCGCGGGAACGCCATCTTCTTCATCAGGTTGCCATTATCGATGAATAGATTGGTGCACTTCTGCAGCGTTTCAGAGAACAGCGTCCAGCACAGCTGCCCGGCCATCAGGAAGATCGCGTACGCATACTTGTTGTCGATGCCGGGCAGCTTGGCAGCCAGCACTTCGGACAGGATCAGCGCAAAAATAAGCACCTGGGCCAGTGGGTGGATGATCATCCACAACCCGCCCAGTTTGCTTCGGATGAAGCGCGACCGCAGGTCGTTCTTGATCGATGAGAGGATGAAGTGGCGGTAAGCCCACACCGCACGTAGAAGTTCTTTCATGACACCCTTTGTTGGGAATGCCGGTCGCCCGGCAAGGAAGTGCGTTCAAGCAGGTGGGTGATGGCGCTGCGCAGGCCCGATGCGCACGCAGCCGATGACAAGGTCTGATGGATATCCGTACGTGCCTGCGCGCCCAGCGCCCCGGCCAAGGCCGGCTCGCCGCGGACGCGGCGCATGGCAAGGGCGGCCTGATCGATATCGGCGTCGGCCCAGCGCGCGCGGGGATCACCCGGGTAGTCGCCAGGCTGCACCGGCACCAGCTGCGCATCAACCAGCAGGCTGTTCTGCGCCGTCATGAAGTCCAGGTTGCCCGACCACGCCGTGGCGATCACCGGCTTGCCGATGGCCATGCACTCGGCCATCCCCAACCCCAGTCCTTCGCTGCGATGCAGGGATACAAAGGCGTCGCAGCACCGCTGCAGCGCGGCCACATGCGCAGGGGCGATCAGGTCGTCACGCACCTGCACGCGGTCGTCGGCGCCGGCAAGGGACAGCAGCGTCTGCAGGTGCTCTGGATGCCGGTGCCCGTGGCTGGTCTTGAGCAGCAGGCGCACCGAACGATCGCCGGGCGGAAACGCCGTCCGGAAGGCCGCAATCACCGCACCGGGATTCTTGCGCTGCATCCACGAATTGAAGTCGAAACTGTACAGGAACAGGAAAGGCGCCTCTTCCAGTCCAAAGTCGCTGCGTCGCAGGCCGCTGTCCACCGCTGCGTGCATCGGTACCGGTACGTGGAACAACGGCGTGCTGCACGCGCGGGCAAACGCATCCTGGATGAACTGCGTTGCCACCACGATGCCATCCACGCGCGCGATAGCCGGCCGCCATGCCTCGGGAATAGCCTCCAGCTCCCAGAACCAGCTGGCCAGCAGCGGCTTGCCCTGCAGGCGCGCTGGGCCGATGCGGTCGAGCACCTCGGAAAAATCATCCGGATTGGTACAGACTAGGTTGACGGCGTGCGGGGCGGACGCGTCGTGGTAGCGGGCCAGGTGTGGATCGGCGCCGTTGCCCGGGGCACCGATGTCCACCAGTGTGACGGGCACGCCGTTGCCTGTCAGGGCGCGCGCATAAGCACGCGCCACTTCGGCCAGACCGAACTCGCCCGAAAAATGGCCGAACACGTTCAACCCGGGCGCACCGGGTTCGGATGGACGGACCGTCGGCGCGGCCGGCCGCTGGATGGGCTGCGACCAGGCCGGCGTGCGGGCGAAGCGCAGTTGCTCCACCACACTGCCGGCCATCGCCGAGGACACCTTTTCGCGCCACGCCCGCGGCAGCGGGCGATACAAGGCCCGCACCAGACCCTGGCTGCGCAGCCATGCCGACAGCCGCAACCAGCGACTGCCTGTCGGCACAGGTGCCGCCATCACGGCGATCCGGCTGCAGGCCAGGGGCGGGGCGTGCTCACGAAAGCGCACCTTCCAGATCCACCTGCAGATCCCCCAGCTCTTCCACCCCCACGCTCAGCCGCACCAGCGCATCGCTGATGCCCAGCTGGGCGCGGCGTTCCACCGGGATCGAGGCGTGGGTCATCACCGCCGGGTGGTTGACCAGGCTTTCCACGCCGCCGAGCGACTCGGCCAGGGTGAACAGCTCGGTCTTCTCGCAGAAGCGCTTGGCCGCCGCGAAACCGCCCTTGAGGACGATCGAGACAATGCCGCCGTAGCCGTTCATCTGGCGCGTGGCCAGCTCATGCTGCGGGTGGCTGGTCAGGCCCGGGTAGATCACTTTTTTTACCGCCGGGTGCGTTTCCAGCCACTGCGCCAGGGCCAGCGCGTTGGCGCAATGGGCCTTCATGCGCAGCGGCAGGGTCTTCAGGCCACGCAGGGCCAGGAAGCTGTCGAACGGGCCCTGCACGCCCCCGATGGAGTTCTGCAGGAAGGCCATCTGCTCGGCCAGCTCGGCGTTGTCGCCCACCACCACCAAGCCGCCGACCATGTCCGAGTGCCCGTTGAGGTACTTGGTGGCCGAGTGCAGGACCAGGTCCGCGCCCAGTTCCAGCGGGCGCTGCAGCATCGGCGAGGCGAAGGTGTTGTCCACCACCACGATCAGGCCGTGGCGCTTGGCGATGGCACTCACCGCGGCGATGTCCACGATCTTCAGCATCGGGTTGGTCGGGGTTTCGATCCAGACCATCTTGGTCTGCGCGGTGATCGAGGCCTCGAACGCGGCCAGATCGGTCAGGTCGACGAAGCTGAACTGCAGGTTTGCGGTGCGCTTACGCACGCGCTCGAACAGGCGGAAGGTGCCGCCGTAGATGTCATCCATCGCCACCACGTGGCTGCCGGCGTCCAGCAGCTCCATCACGGTGGAGCTGGCGGCCATGCCCGAGGCGAACGCGAAGCCGCGGCTGCCGCCTTCCAGGGAGGCCACGCAACGCTCGTAGGCGAAGCGGGTCGGGTTGTGGGTACGCGAGTACTCGAAGCCCTGGTGTTCACCGGGGCTGGACTGGGCGTAGGTGGAGGTCGCGTAGATCGGCGGCATCACTGCGCCGGTGCTCGGATCCGGCGACTGTCCGCCGTGGATGGCCAGGGTAGCCAGGGCAAGCGCACGGTTGCCGTGCCCGGAGGAAGCGTGGTCGGACATGTTGTTTCCCAGCAAGGAGAGCCCCGGTGGGGGCTCCCGCAAAAGGAGCGGAAGTCTATCAGCGGCGGCTTAATCGGCCGTTGACGCGGATAAACGCGGATTCAGAGCAGCGGCGGCCGGGGCCGGGCGCTTACTGAACGCGGCGGCGCAGGTAGTTCAGCAGGTCGATGCGGGTGATCAGACCCAGGAAGGTGCCGCCGTCCATGACGATGGCCACCTGGCCACGGTCGAACACCGGCAGCAGCGCCTCGATCGGGGATTTCACATCCAGCCGGTCCAGCTTGCTGACCATGGCCGTGGCCACCGGGTCGCGGAAGCGGGCTTCATCGCCATACACGTGCAGCAGCACGTCGCTTTCATCGACGATGCCGACCAGCTGGTCGCCGTCCATCACCGGCAGCTGCGACACGTCATACAGCTTCATGCGCTGGTAGGCGGTGGTGAGCAGGTCGTTCGGGCCGATCACGACAGTGTCGCGCTGGCCGTACGGGCGCAGGATCAGGTCGCGCAGGTCGCCGCTCTGCGGGCGCTCCAGGAAGCCGTTGTCCAGCATCCAGTAGTCGTTGTACATCTTGGACAGGTACTTGTTGCCGGTGTCGCAGACCAGCACCAGCACCTTCTTCGGGGTGGTCTGCTCCTTGCAGTACTTCAGCGCCGCCGCCAGCAGGGTGCCGGTGGAGGACCCGCCGAGGATGCCTTCCTTGCCCAGCAGCTCGCGCGCGGTGTGGAAGCTCTCCGCGTCGGTGATGGCATAGGCCTTGGTGACGCGGCTGAAATCGGCAATGGAGGGCAGGAAGTCTTCGCCGATGCCTTCCACCAGCCAGCTGCCCGACTTGTCGTTGAGCACGCCGTCGTTGATGTACTCGGCCAGGATCGAGCCGACCGGATCGGCCAGCACCAGCTCGGTCTTCGGCGAGGCGCTGGCGAATGCGCGGGACAGGCCGGTCATGGTGCCCGAGCTGCCGCAGCCGAACACGATCGCGTCCAGGTCGCCGTCCATCTGTTCCAGGATCTCCGGGCCGGTGCCGAACTCATGGGCGGCCGGGTTGTCCGGGTTGCCGAACTGGTTGATGAAGTACGCGCCGGGGGTTTCCTCGGCCACGCGCTTGGCCATGTCCTGGTAGTACTCCGGGTGGCCCTTGGCCACGTCCGAGCGGGTCAGGCGCACTTCGGCACCCATCGCCTTCAGGTTGAAGATCTTTTCGCGGCTCATCTTGTCGGGGACGACCAGGATCAGCTTGTAGCCCTTCTGCTGGGCTACCAGGGCCAGGCCCAGGCCGGTGTTGCCAGCGGTGCCCTCCACCAGGGTGGCGCCCGGAGCGAGCTCGCCGCGCTTCTCAGCGGCCTCGATCATCGACAGGCCGATGCGGTCCTTGATCGATCCTCCGGGATTGGCGCTCTCCAGCTTCAGGTAGAGCTCGCAGACACCGGTGTCCAGGCGCTGGGCCTTGACGATCGGGGTGTGCCCAATAAGGTCGAGTACGGAGGAGTGGATTGCCATCGGATCACATCGTTCGCGCCGCAATGCGGCCGGACCGGTGATTATCCGACGGTTGACGCGGAAAGTCAGGTTGTGGCGATCAAAGGCCGATGCCGGGCTGTAGGCGGCGGGGTGATGCCGGCTGCGACAGCGGAGCGACGCGAGCGGCGCCCGTCGACGAGGTGACGGACGCCGCCCGCGGCGTTGGGTCAAAACCTTACATCAATGCATGGGGGAGTCGTACATCCGTTCCAGCTTCTGCTTGGCCAGCAGCTTCTCACGCTTCATCTGGCCCAAGGTGAGATCGTCTATCGGCAGTACACCGAGTTGGGCATCCATGCACTTTTTGTTCAACTTCTGGTGCCGTTCGTAAAGTGCCTTGAATTCCGGATCACGCTTGCGGCGTGCGTCGATCTCGCTCTGGGGCTGACCTTCAAACATGATGAACCTCCTATCGCTGTACGGCAGAAACAAGAACGCCCCGGCCTGACGGCACGGGGCGTTGCTCTTGGGCGGAGCACCTGGCGATGACCGCGACCGAACCCGCATGCGCAACCGGGACTGCCCGGACTGCAGACTGCTGTGGTTCGTGCCCTCGGTTCATCGGCCCGGCCCTCCAATCGTCCGGGTCGCGGAAGGCGCCCCGGACAACTGACCCTACGCCTGCCCGAAGGGGTCTTCAAGCGTTTCATCTGAAATTTTCGATGCGCTCCAGCCGGGGTTCAGGCTGAACGCGCACTTCAACGAAAATTAAACAAAAACAGCAGGTTGCGTCATGACCAACGGTCATGACCGACCGTTGCCAGCGACCCGCGGCGACCCCGCAGAGCCGCCTCAGGGCGCGATGATCACCTCGGCCGAACGCGCCTTGGTCGCCGCGGCCTTCTTGCCCGCCACCTGCAGGCGGCTGGCGCTGACGCCGGCGGCCACCAGGGCGTCGCGCAGGGCTTGGGCGCGCTGGTCGCCCACCCCGGCGGCGGCGTCGTAGGCCTCGATCCGGACCCGGCCCTTCTTGCCGATGTTCAGGTACTCGGCCAGTGCCTTGGCCTGGCCCTTGGCGCCGCCGGACAGGGTGCCCTTGCCAGCCGCGAAGGCATCGCCATTGAAGGTGAACACTTCGCCGCGGCTGTCGACCTTCGACCCCGGCAGCTTGTTGCCCGAGACCAGCTCGGCTTCCTCGCGGGCCAGCTTGAGCGCGTTCTGCTGCGCCGCGCTCAGCCGGGCGGTCTGCTTGCCGGCCACGCTGGTGAGCGCGGTCTCGGCGTCCTGGCGGGCCAGGGCCTCCTGTTCGGCCGCCTGGCGCAGGCGCTCGGTTTCCTCGGCCTGGATCTGCGCCTGTACGCGCAGCTGCTCGGTTTCCTGCCGGGCGCGCTGGGCGTCGCGGCGGCTGGCTTCGATCAGCAGTTCGCTGCGGGTGCGTTCGAGCTGGTCCACCTCACGCTGGGCCAGTGCCGCACGCACGCTGGTTTCGGCAATCTCCACCCGGCGCTCGGCCAGGTAACGGGCCTGGTCCAGGTCGCGTCGCTTGGCCTTGGCCAGGTCGGCCACGGCCTGCTGGGCCTGCAGGCGTTCAAAAGCGGCCAGCTGCGAGGCGTCGGGATTGGCCTGGATGGCCATCAGGCGCTGGGTCAGCTGGGCCACGGCCGGATCTTCGGCAGCCTGGGCCAGCAGCGGCAGGGCCAGGCCGGCGGCCAGCACCAGGGTGGACGCGCGCAGCGTGCGGGACTTCTTCGGCGCGACGGTCATCAACGGTTCTCCCCGGTGGCGAGCTGGCGTTGCAGCTGGGTCACTTCATTGCGACGCAGCTGCAGCTGGGCGGTGGCGGTGGCTTCTTCGCTGCGGGCGCGGGCCAGGTCGGCATCCACGGTGGCGCGCACGGCCAGAGCCGGGGCGTTCTTGCGCTCGCGGCGGTCGCCGGCGGCGCGCTGGGCCTGTTCCAGGCCTTGGCGGGCCACGGCGATCAGGTCCGGGGCGTACTGGTCGGCATCGGCCTGGGTGGCCTTGTCCACCGCCTGCCGGGCCTGCATCAGTTCCAGGGCGCCGTCCTGGGCCTGGGCGGCGCCTGCGAGCGCGAATGTGCACGCCATCACGCAAACAATCATGACCACCGACGGGATACGTCGTATTTGTGCGAAGCTATTCATTGGGGGTGCCGTCGCCAGAAGTAGGAGCGCGGCCATTGTCGGAAGCCTGCGGCGTGCTTGCAATGGCACGCGGTCGATTGTTGGGGAAACATTTCGCATGGATATCGGCTATTTCCTGAAGCTGATGACCGAAAAGAACGCGTCGGACATGTTCTTGACCACCGGCGCCCCGGTCTACATCAAGATCGAGGGCAAGCTGTACCCGTTGGGGAACACCGGCTTGCCCCCGGGCATGGTCAAGAAGATCGCCTACTCGCTGATGGACGAGGGCCAGGTGCCCGAGTTCGAGCGCGAGCTGGAACTGAACATGGCCATCGCCCTGGCCGAGGCCGGGCGTTTCCGCGTCAACGTGTTCAAGCAGCGCGGCGAGGTCGGCATGGTGATCCGTGCGATCCGCAGCAAGATCCCCAGCATCGAAGAGCTCAACCTGCCGCAGGTGCTCAAGGACGTCATCATGACCCCGCGCGGGCTGGTGCTGGTGGTGGGCTCGACCGGCTCGGGCAAGTCCACCTCGCTGGCGTCGATGATCGACCACCGCAACAGCACCACCACCGGTCACATCCTCACCATCGAGGACCCGATCGAGTACCTGCACAAGCACAAGATGTCCATCGTCAACCAGCGCGAGGTGGGGCTGGATACGCACGCCTTCCACAACGCACTGAAGAACGCGATGCGTGAAGCGCCGGACGTGATCCTGATCGGCGAAATCCTGGATGCCGAAACGATGGAGGCGGCCATCGCCTTCGCCGAGACCGGGCACCTGTGCCTGGCCACGCTGCACTCCAACAACGCCGACCAGACCATCGAGCGCATCCTCAACTTCTTCCCGGAAAGCGCGCACCGCAACGTGCTGATGAACCTGTCGCTGAACCTGCGTGCGGTGGTGTCCCAGCGCCTGGTGAAGGGCAAGGACGGGCGCCGCCTGCCGGCCACCGAGGTGTTGATCAACACCCCGATGATCCGCGACCTGCTGCGCCGCGGCCAGGTGCACGAGATCAAGGCGGCGATGGAAGCCTCGCTGGAAGAAGGCATGGAAAGCTTCGACCAGTGCCTGTTCCGGATGGCCAAGAACGGCATCATCGAGCAGGAGGAAGCGCTGCGCGCGGCCGACTCGCGCGATGGGCTGGCGCTGAAGTTCCGCCTCTCCGAAGGCGGCAGCGGCGAGCATGATCCGTACGCGGATTTCTCGGCCAACAGCACACCGGCCGCGATCACCCACGGGTTCTGATGGGCGGGTGATGCGGCGCATCGACCAACGGTCGATGCCTACCGGTTCCGATCACCGGTGTTGCCGCACCGACCCAACCGTTTCCAGACATTGGTAGGCCCCCACCGTTGGTGGGGGCATGCACCACGCCGCATCGACCATCGGTCGATGCGGACCGGCTCACCCTGCGTCGATCTGGTTTTCCGGGCGGGCCGCGTCGAAGGCCGGCAGCGCCAGGCAGGCCGCGTCGATCCGGACCAGCGTCGGGTACGCCGCCAGGTCCACGTTGAAGCGGCGCGCGTTGTACAGCTGCGGCACCAGGCAGCAGTCGGCCAGGGTCGGGCTGTCGCCATGGCAGAACCTGCCGGTCTCCACCGATTCGACCAGCAGCCGCTCCATCGCTTCAAACCCGACCCGCATCCAGTGCCGGGTCCAGTCGTCGCGCTCAGGCTGCGGCACGCTCCAGGTGTCGCTGAAGAACTGCATCGCCCGCAGGTTGTTGAGCGGGTGGATGTCGCAGGCCACCAGTTGCGCCAGCGCGCGCACCCGCGCCCGCCCGGGCGCATCGTCGGGCAGCAGCGCCGGCAGCGGGAACACCTCGTCCAGGTACTCCAGGATCGCCATCGACTGGTGCAGCACCTGCCCGTCATGGCGCAGCGTGGGCACCAGCTCCTGCGGGTTGAGCGCCGCATAGGCCTCGCTGTGCTGCTGGCCGCCATCGCGGACCAGGTGCACAGGGGTGATCCGGTGCGCCAGCTGCTTGAGGTTCAGCCCGATCCGCACGCGGTAGGCCGCGCTGGACCGCCAGTAGCTGAACAGCTCGATCGCGCTCTCGTCGGTGGCCGCGGTAGCGTTCAGGGCTTGGCGGCCTGTTCGATGCGCTGTTCGATGGCGCCGAAGATGCTCTCACCGGTCGCGTCCAGCATTTCGATGCGGACCACGTCGCCGAAGGACATGAACGGCGTGCTCGGCTTGCCATCGCGCAGGGTTTCCACCGTGCGCAGCTCGGCAAAGCAGGAGGCGCCCTTGCTGGTGTCCTCATTGGCGATGGTGCCCGAGCCGACGATCGCGCCGGCACCCAGCGGGCGGGTCCTGGCGGCATGCGCGACCAGCTGGGCAAAGTTGAACTGCATGTCCACGCCCGCTTCCGGGGCGCCGAACCACTGGCCATTGATATGGGTCAGCAGCGGCAGGTGCACCTTGCTGTCCTGCCAGGCGTCGCCCAGCTCGTCGGGGGTGACGAACACCGGCGACAGCGCCGAGCGCGGCTTGGACTGAAGGAAGCCGAAGCCCTTGGCCAGCTCACCTGGAATGAGATTGCGCAGCGACACGTCGTTGACCAGGCCCACCAGCTGGATATGGCCGGCGGCCTGTTCGGCGGTGACAGCCATCGGCACGTCGTCGGTGATCACCACGATCTCCGCCTCCAGGTCGATGCCGTACTCCTCGCTGACCACCTTCACCGCATCACGCGGGCCATAGAAGCCGGCGCTGGTGGCCTGGTACATCAGCGGGTCGGTGTAGAAGCTCTCCGGCACCTCGGCGCCACGGGCGCGGCGGACGCGCTCGACGTGCGGCAGGTAGGCGCTGCCGTCCACGAACTCGTAGGACCGCGGCAGTGGCGCGGCCAGCGCCTGCAGGTCGATGTCGAAGACGCCGTCGGCGCTGCCGTCGTTGAGCGACTCATACAAAGCGTTCAGGCGCGGCGCCAGGTGGCTCCAGTCTTCCAGCGCCTGCTGCAGGGTGGCGGCGATGCCGGTGGCGCGTGCGCCGTGGCGCAGGTCGCGCGAGACCACGATCAGGGTGCCGTCGCGGCCGCCTTCCTTCAAAGAACCAAGCTTCATGGGTGGGTATCCGGGATCGCGAAAAATAGGTTTCGAGTGTAACCAAAATTGTCGCACCACCAAGCTGCAACGCGACATCCCACCCTACCGCACGTCACGCGCCCACCCAACCAACATCCTCCGCCCACCTGCCTCTCCCGCGAATCTCCCTATCCCTATCCCTATCCCTTTGCCTTTGCCTTTGCCTTTGCCTTTGCCTTTACGTCTGCTTCTGCCTCGGCCCCAAACGCAACGCCCACGCCATGTCAGGAGGCGGCGGGGTGGGTCCGGTTGCAGGGGCGTGAGCGCCATGGATGGCGCGACCGAGCTTACAGGGACGTACTTGCAGCGTCCCCTGCAACCGGACCCACCCCGCCTCCCCCGCACACCCGCGCCGTTGCCGTTGCCGTTGATTTGGCCGTTGCAGCCCCGGGCGCAGCCCGCCCCCTCCCAACCTGAACAGGCCAATTTGGTACGGATCTCAAACATCCGCTAGACTATTCGGGTCTGCAGCGGCCGTCCGTTTCCCTTCGGGATCGCCGGCGATATGGATCATCGATCCGTCGCCCGCCCCCACTCCGACGCCATTCGTCATGCATTCCAGTCTGCGCACCGCGCCGGCTGCACCCAATTCTCGCAGCGCGGTTTACGGGAACGCTCCGAGTCAGCCGATCACTTTTGATCTGCCTCGCGTCCGGCCATTCGGCCTGGCGTTACTTTGTCTTTGGAGCTTCCACCCGATGTCTTTTGAATCCTTGGGCCTTGCCCCGTTCCTGCTGCGCGCGTTGACCGAGCAGGGCTACGAAAACCCGACCCCGATCCAGGAACAGGCGATCCCGCTGGCCCTGGAAGGCCGCGACCTGCTGGCCGGCGCGCAGACCGGCACCGGCAAGACCGCCGCGTTCGGCCTGCCGCTGCTGCAGCACCTGGGTACCAACCCGCAGGCCGTCAGCGGTCCGCGCAAGCCGCGTGCGCTGGTGCTGGCCCCGACCCGCGAACTGGCCACCCAGGTGCATGACAGCCTGCGCGGTTACAGCAAGTACCTGCGCATCCCGAGCGCCTGCATCTACGGCGGCGTCGGCATGGGCAACCAGTTCGACGTGCTGCGCCGTGGCGTAGACCTGCTGGTGGCCTGCCCGGGCCGCCTGATCGACCACCTGGAGCGTCGCAGCGTCGACCTGTCGGGCATCGAGATCCTGGTGCTGGACGAAGCCGACCGCATGCTGGACATGGGCTTCCTGCCGTCGATCAAGAAGATCCTGGCCAAGCTGCCGCGCCAGAACCGCCAGACCCTGCTGTTCTCGGCAACCTTCGAAGAGAGCATCAAGCAGCTGGCCCTGGAGTTCATGCGCGACCCGGCGCAGATCCAGGTGACCCCGAAGAACACCGTGGCCGAAACCATCACCCACCGCGTGCATCCGGTGGATGGCGCGCGCAAGCGCGAACTGCTGCTGCACCTGCTGGCCCAGGACAGCCGTGAGCAGACCCTGGTGTTCGGCCGTACCAAGCACGGCTGCGACAAGCTGGCCACGTTCCTGGAAAAGTCCGGCATCAAGACCGCGGCGATCCACGGCAACAAGAGCCAGGGCCAGCGCCTGCGTGCACTGGGCGACTTCAAGGCCGGCCGCGTGACCGTGCTGGTGGCCACCGACATCGCCGCGCGCGGCATCGACATCAACGAGCTGCCGAAGGTCATCAACTATGACCTGCCGATGGTGGCCGAGGATTACGTGCACCGCATCGGCCGTACCGGCCGTAACGGCTCGACCGGCCAGGCGATCTCGCTGGTGGCCCAGGACGAAGCCAAGCTGCTGCGCCAGATCGTGCGCCTGCTCGACAAGGACATGGACATCCGCGACGTGCCGGGCTTCGAGCCGCAGACCCCGATCCGCTGGGGCAACAGCGCGCCGGGCAAGGCCGAACTGCCGGGTGGCGATCGCTCGCCGCGCAAGCACGCGCGTCGTCCGCACGCCGAGGCCCCGCGCCACGCCCATGCCGGTCCGAAGAAGACCGGTGGCGGCCAGCGTGATGGCGCCGGTCGCGGCGCGCCGCGTGGCGGCCAGCCGCAGGGCCAGCGCCGTGGCGGTAGCAATGGCGGCGGTGGTGGCCGTGGTCAGAGCGGCGGCGGTGCTCGCGCCAGCTGATCCGTTCGCGGACCGGTGAAACAGAAAAAGGCGACGCATCTGCGTCGCCTTTTTCGTTCAGGCGCTGGTAGCGGCGATCACGGCGGAACGTCGCCGGCACGCTCGGCGATCGGTCGCACGTCGCGCACCAGCGTGAGCAATGTCTTGCCCGGCTCCTCGATCATCACCTCGTGCGCGGACTGCTCGAACCAGACCAGTTCCTTGCGCGGTGCCTGCAGGGCCTGGAACCACGTCGCGCCCAGCGCCGAGGACACATTGTGGTCATGCCGGCCCAGCAACAGGAACACCGGCGTGCGCAGCTGGCGCACCGCTCCCATGTCCACGGTCAACACCTCCGACAGCAGCTTCTGCGTCGAAAAATCGTTGGCTTTCCACACACCGGCGACGTCCGCGTCGGTGTATTCGGGTGACAGTGTGATTGCAGCGGCCTCGGCATCACCGCCCTTGCGGTTGTGGACCATGCCACCGTAGTAGTTGAGCCACTTGCGCTGCTTGAACAGATCCGCGAGGGCCACCGGCGCGTGGCCCGATGCATACGGCGCCAATGCCAACAGCTCGGCCTCGGCCTCGGCATTGCCGTCCCGACGGGCCTGTTCCAGCGTCCAGGCCCAGCCACGCCGCTCGCTTTCCGGCCCATTGGTGATCTGCCCGATGCCAATGTAGGCGTGCAGCCACTCGGGCCGCCGCTGCGCCAGTTCCAGGCCAAGATAGCTGCCCCAGGAATGCCCGAGAACGAAGATCCTGTCCTTGCCGAGTTCGGTGCGCAGCCAGGCCACCATCTCCTCGGCGTCGGCCACCATGCGCGGGCGGGTCATGGTCGGCGCGATGACCTTGGGGTCGTTGGCACCGTAGGTCTTGCCTGCCCCGCGCTGGTCCCACTGCACCACCGTGAAGTACTCCTCCCACCCACGCTGGAAGTACCAGCTGGTGGGCATGGCGACCCAGCCCGGTCCGCCGTGCAGCATCAGCAGGACCGGGTTGCGCCGGTCGTTGCCGCGGATTGAGACCCATTGGTCGATGCCGCCGATGCGGACTTTCTCAAGCCGCTCCACGCCGTTGTCGGCCACCACACGGCGCATGTCGGCCACGATCCGGACCGCGTCGCCACGACCGAAAGTGCTGGACGCAGGGCTGGCTGACGCCGGCACGGATACGATGGCCACGACGACAGCCAGAAGACAGGACACCAAGGCATTCATCAACGCGCTCGAACGAAGGTGCATTGGGTGCCGAGTGTGCCATGCACCCTGAGCACCCACCACTCTGCCCCGGAGGATGACGTAGCACCGACCGTTGGTCGGCTGCTCTCCGTTCGGGCATGGCGATAGCCGACCAACGGTCGGCTCTACCTCGGGGGCATTGCGATCGCCGACGCGAGCAGATGGCTGCAGCGTAGAGCCGACCGTTGGTCGGCTGCTCTCCGTTCGGGCATGGCGATAGCCGACCAACGGTCGGCTCTACCTGGGAAGCGTGGCAATCGCCGGCGCGAGCGGATGCCTGCGGCGTAGAGCCGACCATTGGTCGGCTGCTCTCCGTTCGGGCATTGCGATAGCCGACCAACGGTCGGCTCTACCTCGGGGGCATTGCGATCGCCGGCGCGAGCAGATGGCTGCGGCGTAGAGCCGACCGTTGGTCGGCTGCTCTCCGTTCGGGCATGGCGATAGCCGACCAACGGTCGGCTGTACCTCGGGGGGTGTGGCGATCGCCGGCGCGAGCGGATGCCTGGCGCGTAGAGCCGACCGTTGGTCGGCTGCTCTTCGTTCGGACAGGGCGATAGCCGACCAACGGTCGGTTCTACCTCGGAGGCATTGCGATCGCCGGCGCGAGCGGATGCCTGCGGCGTAGAGCCGACCGTTGGTCGGCTGCTCTCCGTTCGGACATTGCGATAGCCGACCAACGGTCGGCTCTACCTCGGAGGCATCGCGATCCCCGGCGCGAGCGGATGCCTGCAGCGGAGAGCCGACCGTTGGTCGGCTGCTCTCCGTTCGGGCAGGGCGATAGCGGACCAACGGTCGGCTCTACCTCGGGGGGCATGGCGATCGCCGGCGCGAGCAGATGGCTGCGGCGTAGAGCCGACCGTTGGTCGGCTGCTCTCCGTTCGGGCATGGCGATAGCCGACCATCGGTCGGCTCTACCGTCAGCTGCGTTGTTTGGTCGGGTTGAGCTGGTTGCCGAAGAAGATGGCGTTCAACAGCAGGCGCTCGGTGCCATGCCAGTACTTGCGGTGGGCCGGGTCGTCGGCGAACAGCACCACGTTGCCCTGCCCCTGCGGCGATACCAGCAGCCAGGCTGCACCCGCGACGCGGTTGCGGTTGGTCTCGGACAGGTAGCCGTTGACGCGCGGCGTTTCATCCACCCGCACCACGGTGGAGAACGGATTGCGGCTGGGCTTGAAGCGGATGCCGTTTTCCTTGTTGATCGCCAGCTGCGTGCGCGGCAGGCCGAAGCCGAGCGGGTGGCTGGTGTCCACGTCGGCACTGAGGATGTTGCCGCTCACCCGTTCGATGGCGGCGATGTCGCGCTGGTCGCCGAAGGCACGCCGCGCTGCGTCAGGTTCCTTCTCGTCCTCGCCCAGAACTTCGTCGGCCAGCTTCTGTTCGATCGCCCAGCGCGCGGCGGTGCCGTAGGTCACCAGTGACCCCCCTGCGTTGATCCAGCGCTTCAACGCAGCCACCGCAACAGCGTCCACGTCGGTGTAGGTGCCGCCGGCCAGCACGATGGTGGTGTAGCGGTCCAGCGAGACCTTGCCCAGCTGGGCAGGATCGAGCTTGCTGGCCGGCAGCTGCACCTGCTGGTCCAGCACGAACCAGGCCGAGCCGATCTCGGTGGCACTCACGCCTTCGCCCATCACCAGCGCCACGGCCGGTTTGCGCAGCGCCTTGACGCTGTCACTGCCCAGGTCGATGCCGCTGCGGCTCTGGCCACTGGCCAGTGCCTGCACGCGCACGCCGCTGCTGCGCGCCGCATCATCCACGGCCGCCAGCAGCGCCGCACCGGCCAGCGGTTGCCCCGCCACCGGAATTACTACGCTGCCGCGCGCGAACGCCTGCTCGCCGTCGGCGGTGGCAGCGGTGAACGGCTGGAAGGCGGCGCGGGTCTGCAGCCCGCGTGCCTGCAGTGCATACAGTGCACGGCTGGCGTTGTAGTCGCGCCAGTCCAGCACATAGGCGTAGCCGGCCTGCCCGCCCACCACGCCACCCTGGGCCGGGGCGACCGCGGTCACGCGCGCGCCACCGCCGATGCGGCTGCGGCTGCCGGCAAACGCCACGCCGTAGGCCGGTGCGATCGCATAGGAGGTGCTGCCGTAGAACACGTCACCCTTGATCGGCGGCGTGTCGGCGAAGATCGAATGGACCAGCCGGAACTGCGGCTGCGCGGTGGGCACCACATAGGCGCTGCCGGGCTCGAACCGCTGGCCATCCACGGTCACGGCGGTGCTCAATGCTTCCACGGTGATCTGGTGCTGCAGCAGCAGGTCCAGCAGTTTGGCGGTCAGCCCGGGATCGTGCGCGTCGCCGAACACGAATGCCTTCACCGGCTGCTGGCCGGCCTGCTTCAGCGCCGACTGGAAGAAGTCCTTCTGCAGCTTCAGCAGGCCATCGCGCTCGGTTACCGCGCCGCGGAGGGTGCCCAGCCCGGTGGCCACCTGGTTGCGGATGGTGAAGGGGAAGGTCAACGGGCCGTTCACCGATTCCTGCACGCGACCGCGCGAACTGGCCTGTTCGACAGTAACGCCGACCGCGCCGTGGAAGTCCGGGTAGGTGGAACCGTACACCGGCGAGAAGTTGTCGAAGTTTTCGCCGGTGTAGTACAGCGACCCCAGCGCATCCAGCGCCTGGGCGTGGTACTTGGCCAGTGTCTTGTTGAATGCGTAGGAGGAGGCCGGCAACAGCGGGCTGTGCATGCTCGCCGGCGACGGCTCGAAGTAGTAGGTGCTGTCCTTGCCCATCTCGTGGAAGTCGATCTGGACGTTGGGATACCAGCGGTGGAAGTAGGCGATCTTCGGCCGCGTGTCCTGCTGGGTCAGCGCCAGCCAGTCGCGGTTGAGGTCGGTGAAGTAGTGATTGGTGCGGCCCTGCGGGAACGGTTCGACATGTTCCTTGTCGGCCGGGTCGGCCGAGGCCGGCGAGGACGCATACGCGTTGTGCCAGCTGGCCGCGCGGTCGCGCCCGTCCGGATTCTGCGCCGGATCGAACAGCACCACCGCCTGCTGCAGCCACTGCGCGGTTTCGGCGCTGCGGCTGGCCACCAGGTAGTAGGCGGTGAGCAGCGCGGCTTCGCCGCTGGAGGTTTCATTGCCGTGCACGCTGTAGCCCAGCCACACCACCACCGGGCTGTTGCCGGCCGCGGTCAGCGGCTGCGCCGGATCGGCCAGGGTGAGGTGCTGGCGGCGCAGCGTTTCCAGCTGCTGCTGGTTCTGCGCCGAGGTTACCGTGGCGATCAGCAGCGGCCGGCCCTCGTAGCTGCTGCCGATCTGTTCGACCTTGATCTTGTCCGAGTGTTTGGCCAGTTCGTTGAAGTAGGCCACCAGCTGATCGTGCCGCGTGTAGCGGCTGCCGATCTCGTAACCGAGGAACTGCTGCGGGGTGGGAATGGACGGATCGAACTCGCCGCCCTGCGGGAAGAAGTACGCGCTCTGCGCGAACGCTGGCGCGGCCAGCAACCACAACGCGCCCACCAGCCAGGTGATGGGACGTGATACGACACGATGCAAAGACACAGCAGTTCCCCATGAAGCGGGCCGGCCTCTCCGCCGGCCCCGTTGGATGCGCACGCTCCGGTGCAGCCAAGTGCCGGGCCGGCGCGAAGGCGACCGGCCCGCAGGTTCAGAAGCGGTAGTCGAAGCCCACCGTGAAGTAGCGCCCGCGCAGGTCGTACTGGCTGAAGTCGTACGGTGCGCGGATGCCCGGGAAGGACGCGTCGTACGGCGGTTCCTCGTCGGCCAGGTTCTGGATCTTGGCGTACAGGGTCAGCTTCTCCACGCCGGTGTAGGCCAGGTACAGATCGAACTGGCTGTACGCATCCACGCGGTCCTGAACGGCGGTGGCCGCGGCGCTGGCCTTCTGGTCGTAGCCGCTGGTGTAGTACCAGGTCAGCGCGGTGCGGAAATCGCCGTAACTCCAGTCGAAGGTGGTGGTGGCCTTGTTCTTGGGCAGGGTCGCGCCGAGGTTGCTGCCGGCGTAGTCGACCAGCGGACCACCGACCACGGTCGGGCGGCTGTAGTTGCGCACGTGGGTGAAGGCGCTGCTGAGCGCGAAGTCGCCAGCCCGTTCGGTCGGGAAGCGCTGGCGCAGTTCCACGTCGATGCCGGAGGTCTTCAGCTCGCTCAGGTTCTGGTAACGGTTGTACACCGCCAGCAGCTTGCCGCGCTCATCGCGCAGCACCGCGCCGGGCACGTTGTCGGTGACCAGGGTCTGGGTGTTGTTGGTGCCGACCAGGTTTTCCAGCTCGATGCGGTAGTAATCCACGCTCAGGCTGGTGTTGGACCACGGCGAAAGCACGATGCCGGCATTGAAGCTCTTGGTGCGCTCGGGCTTGAGGTCGTTGTTGCCCACGGTGAAGAAGGTCGGGTTCTGCCGCGAACCCGGCACGTCCGGGTCACGCGGATCGATCACGCTGCCGTAGGCGATGCTGGTGCTGTTGGAGTTCTCCGACAGCGACGGCGCGCGGAAGCCCTTGGAGGCGGCGGCGCGCACCAGCAGGATGTCCCACGGCTGCCAGCGCAGGCTCAGCTTCGGCGAGAACGCATCGCCGAAGTCGCTGTAGTGGTCGGCGCGCGCGGCCGCCTGCAGCTCCAGGCGCTCGGCCAGCGGCACGTTGACTTCGGCATAGGCCGCCGTCACCTTGCGCTCGCCGTGTACTTCGGCGATGGCCGGGCGGATCTGCAGGCCGGCATCGATCTGCCACGGGTTGTTGGAATCAAGCTTCTCGCGGCGCCACTCGGCACCGGCGGCGAACCCGATCTCACCGGCCCAGGTGTGGCCAAGCGCGCCGGAAATCTTCGCGTCCACGCCCTGGAGCACCGACTCGGCCGGGCGCAGCGTGCTGATGTTGATCGCGTTGAGCACCTCCGGCGCTGTCGCCGCGGGGTTGAGCAGGTTGTAGCTGCCGTTGGCCAGCGCGGTGGCCAGCGCGTAACGGTTGGCGAAGCCGCCGGACACCGTTTCGCGCTCGCTGCTGCGTGCGCCGAACGCGCCCACTTCCCAGTCCCAGTTCTGCAGGCTGCCGCGCAGCCCGACCAGGCCGCGGTAGGCCTGCGACCGGTTGGTCTTGATGGTCGGGCCAAGGTTGAAGAAGGTGTACTCGATCGGCACCGCGCGGCCGTACGGGTTGTACGGACTGCTCGCCGGCAGGTTGGACGACACCGGTTCGGCCAGCCCGGTATCGGCGTTGAGCGCGAAACGGCCGCTTTCCAGGGTGAAGAACGGGCTGCTGCCGAACCAGGACACGCCCTTGATGTCGCTGTAGAGCACTTCACCGAACGCCTCGACGCTGTCGTTCACCCGGAAGGTGCCGTTGACGTAGGCCTGGTAGCGCTTGGTGGACGGAATCAGCGTGGTGTACGGCGCCTGGTTGAAGCCGCAGGTGTTGCCGGCCAGGCCATCGATCGGCGCGCTGGCCACCAGGGTGGTGCCCTCCGGGCAATTGCCGTTGGCGTCGAGCATCGGCACCGAGGTGCCGTTGATGAGGTAGCGCGCCCCCTTGGCCGACCAGCCGTTCCAGCGGCCGCCGGGCTTGTCGGTGTAGATGCCGGACTTGGTGAGGTCGCGCTGGTCCTGGTCCAGGCGTTCGCGGTTGTAGCCTTCCAGGCTGACCAGGATGTTGTAGCCGTCCGCGTCGAGATCACCGATGCCGCCGATGAACTTCAGGTTCTGCTCGTCCAGCCCGCCCTGGTCGGCAGTGCCGAGGCTGCCACCGAGTTCGGCGCCCTGGAAATTCTGCCGGGTGATGATGTTGACCACACCCGCCACCGCATCCGACCCGTACACCGCCGAGGCGCCGTCCTTGAGCACTTCGATGCGTTCCACGGCCACAAGCGGCAGCGCGTTGAGGTTGACGAAGGTGTCCGACAGGCCCCCAGCCGGAAAGCCGTAGTTGGCCAGGCGGCGCCCGTTGAGCAGGACCAGCGTGTTCTTCTGGGACAGGCCGCGCAGGCCGATGCCGGCCGAACCGGACGCCCAGCCGTTGTTGGTGGTCTCGTTGTTGGCGTTGCCGGTGTTGGCCGAGATCGAGCGCAGCAGGTCGGCGACGGTGGCCTTACCGGTCTCCTCCAGCTGTTGGCGGTCGATCACCTGCACCGGATTGGCCGACTCGGTGTCGGTGCGCTTGATGTTGGAGCCGGTGACGCGCACGGCGGCAAGGGTCTTGCTGTCGCCGGCGGCGGCGGCATCGGTGGCGGTATCGGCAAACGCGGGCAAAGGCGTGGCCAGAGCAGCAGACAACGCTGCTACAAGAAGGGTGTGCTTGGGCATGAACTTCAGTGGGGTGGTGGACGACAAGTTCCGCAGTAGTCCATGCCTGGCGATGAACCGGCCAATAACATCTCTTCATACGGATATAAGAGAAACTAACATCTCTTCATCCGGATGGATAGATTTCGTTGCATCTGCATCCATGTCCCGCCCCACGCCGGCCAGGGCCGACCGCTACAATGGCGGCATGGAAATCTTCAAAGTCTTTACCCTCGAAGCGGCCCACCGCCTGCCCAACGTGCCGCCGGGCCACAAGTGCGCGCGCCTGCACGGGCACTCGTTCCGGGTGGAACTGAAAGTGGAAGGCGAGCCGGGCGAGCAGACCGGCTGGATCATGGACTTCGGCGACGTCAAAGCCGCCTTCCAGCCGATCTACGATCGCCTGGACCACCACTACCTCAACGACATCCCGGGCCTGGAGAATCCGACCAGCGAGCGCCTGGCGATCTGGATCTGGGACGAACTCAAGCCGGCCCTGCCGCAGCTGAGCGAAGTGACCGTCCACGAAACCTGTACCTCCGGCTGCCGCTACCGCGGCTGACCCGGCGGCGCGCGGGTGCACAGCGCGGTAGCGCCGACCGTTGGTCGGCTGCCCGCCAGTCATCGCGGTCCCCAACCCACGCAACCCATTGATCGGCAAGCGGTTCAGCTGAAACCGGACCACAAGTGGCAACAACATGTTGCAATGCAATATTTTCGGCGTATGCTGCATTGCATCAACGTTCTCGAGCCGCTCCCATGGCGTCCGCGTTCACCGATTCCTTCAGCGACTACACCCGCCAGCTGGCCGCCACGGCCACGCGTGCCAATCGGCTCGCACTGGAAAATGCCGAAAGCATGTTCGGCGTGCAGTTGAAGACGCTGGAGAAGAACATCACCGCCACCAGCGGGTTCTTCGGTGAAATCGCGCAGTCACAGGAACCGGGCACCCTGCTGCCCAAGGGCGCGCAGCTGGCCCGCGACAACCTCGCCCGTTGGACCCATGCCCACCAGGAAGTGGTCGGGCTGGGGCTGAAGGCTTCGGAGGCCTTCAGCGAGCTGGTCCGGGGTCCGTTCGCGGACGCCACTACCAAGGCGGGCGCCGCCAGGCGCTGAGCCACACCCGCATCGAATTTGCGTGGGTCCCTCCCCCCACGCAATCCCAGACCCGACAGAACCCTCCCTCTGTCGGGTCTTTTTTTGCGCAGCGTCCTGATGTCCGGTCGCCCAAATGGCCCCGTAATGCCGGGCTCTGTCCGGCAACGGACGGACGAATCGACCCGACCACGTAGTGCCGGGCTCTGCCCGGCAAGCACACCACCGCAACGAAGGGCAGCGGGGCAGAGCCCCGCTCTACGCGTGGGCCGCATTGCCGGCCGCGATGGGCAGCGTGAACACGAACAACGCGCCCTTGCGGCTGTCCATCAGGCGGATCTGCCGATGGTGCAGCTGCAGGATGCGGTGCACGATCAGCAAGCCCAACCCGCCGCTGTCCGGGCGTGCACTGCCCAGTGCCGGCGGCGTGCTGAACAACGACGCGCGGCGCTCGGGCGCGATGCCCGGGCCGGTGTCGGCGATGGCCACCTGCACCTCGCCGTCCTGCGCGCGCAGCACCACCTCGATGCGGCCGCCCTCGGGCGTGTGCCGGATCGCGTTGTCCAGCAGGTTGGTCAGTACCCGCTCGATCAGCCCCAGGTCGGCCACGACCGCAGGCAACCCCGGCGGAATATCGGCGGTGAGCGTCTGCCGGCGTGCCTGCGCGGCCAGCTCGAACTTCTGGAACACGTCCTGGACCAGGTCGGGCAGCGAGAACGCCTGCAGGTCCAGGCTGACCCCGCCATGCTCCAGCCGCGCCAGTTCGAACAGCGCCTGTGCCAGCGCGCCCACCTTGCGGCTCTGCGCCAGCGCGATGCCGAGGTAGCGCTGGCGTTCGTCGGCACCCAGCGTGGCGTCCTTCAAGGCCAGCGTTTCCAGGTAGCCATGCAGCGACGACAACGGCGTGCGCAGGTCATGGGAGATGTTGGCCACCAGCTCGCGGCGCTGCAGGTCCTGCTCGCGCAGCTGCTGCCACTGTTCGCCCAGGCGCTGGCCCATGTGCCCGAAGCTGTGCTGCAGGATGGCCAGCTCGTCGCGCTCGCCGGCGCGCAGCGGGGTGGGTGGCAGCGGCGTGCCGGCGCCGGCTGCGTCCACGTCGAAGGCCTGGATGCGCCGGGTCAGCTGGCGCAGGGGACGGGTCACCCAGCGGAACGCGACCACGCCGGCCAGCAGCCCGACCACCGCCACGATGGCCAGCGACCACAGCGTGGTACGCAGGGTCGCGTTGGCGGCGATGTTGGCCGCCAGCGCCTCGCGCTGCTCGCCCACCAGCACCACGTAGATGTAGCCAGCCTGGCGTCCCTGCACCCACAACGGCGCGGCATTGAAGACCTTGCGGCCGGTGGCGCTGCGGGGGTCGTCGCCGAGGATCGGCAGCGGCTCGTCGTGCAGCAGCGCGCGCACCGGGGCCAGGTCCACGCGGTCGCGCTTGAGGTGGCCGTCGGGCGCGTCGTGGCCCAGGATGCGGCCTTCATCGTCGAGCAGGTAGACCTCGACGCTGGGGTTGACCGCCATCAGCTTGCCGAACAGCGCGCGCACTTCGCCGCCGCGCATGCCGCGCGCGTCCATCAGTTCGCCGCTGCGGGCGATGTGCTCGGCCAGCCCGCGCGACAGCCGCTGCACGGTTTCCTGTTCGTGCATGGCGGTGCTGCGCATCTGGATCCACAGCAGCGCGCCGCAGCAGGCCAGCAGCAACGCGCAGAACACCACCGACAGGCGTTGGGACAGGGTCAGGCGGATCATGCCGCGTCCCCATCGGTGTCGACCAGCTTGTAGCCCCGTCCCCACACCGTCTGGATGCGCTGCGGCGTGGCCGGGTCGCGCTCGATCTTGTTGCGCAGCCGGTTGATGTGGGTGTTCACCGTGTGCTCGTAGCCGTCGTGCTGGTAGCCCCAGACCTGGTTGAGCAGGTCCATGCGCGAATACACCTGGCCCGGGTGCCGGGCGAAGAAATACAGCAGGTCGAACTCGCGCGGGGTCAGTTCCAGTGGCCGGCCTTCCACCTGCGCGGTGCGGGCGACCGGGTCGATGCGCAGCCCGGCGACCTCGGTTTCACCGGCGTCGATGCGCGCGTTCTGCGCCATGGCTTCCACCCGCCGCAGCAGCGCCTTCACCCGCGCCACCAGTTCCAGCATCGAGAAGGGCTTGGCCAGGTAGTCGTCGGCGCCCAGTTCCAGGCCCAGGATGCGATGCACTTCGCTGGCCCGCGCACTGGTGATGATGATCGGCGTGTAGCGCGCCATGGCGCGGGCACGCTTGCAGATCTCCAGCCCGTCCACGCCGGGCAGCATCAGGTCCAGCACCAGCGCGCTCCACGGCTGCGCCTCGAGCAGGGCCAGGCCCTCGTCGCCGGTGGCGGCGTGGGTGACCTCATAGCCTTCGTCGCGCAGGTGCATGCGCAGCAGGTTGGCGATGTGGACGTCGTCTTCGACGATCAGGACACGCTTGGCGCTGCTCATCGGTGCGGGCGGGCCGGTAGGGGAACAGGCTGCATTGTCGGCCGTTCGGGCCCCGGATGTGTCACGGAAAATTTAACCGCGCGTGAGGATTCGTTGACCGGCCCGGGCGCAGCATGGCCGCATCGTTTCCCTCCCAGGAGATCGGCCATGCGTTACACCCGTCGCAATCTGCTCGGCATGGGCGCCATGACGGCCGCCGCCGGCCTGTTCGGCCTGACCGCGTGCAGCGGCCCGGCACCGGCCGCACCGGCGGCCCCCACGCGGCGTTTCGAGGTGATGCGCACCGACGCGCAGTGGCGTGAACAGCTCAGCCCGGCCGCCTATGCCGTCCTGCGCCGCCAGAGCACCGAACGGCCCTACAGCAGCCCCCTCAACAAGGAGCACCGGCGCGGCACCTTCAGCTGCGCCGGCTGCGCGCTGCCACTGTTCTCCTCGTCCACCAAGTTCGACAGCGGCACCGGCTGGCCCAGTTTCTGGGCGCCCCTGCACGGCGCGGTCGAAGAAGACCGCGACACCACGCTGGGCATGATCCGCATCGAGGCGCATTGCCGACGCTGCGGTGGCCACCTGGGCCATGTGTTCGATGACGGTCCACGCCCCACCGGCCTGCGCTACTGCATGAACGGTGTGGCGATGCGCTTCACCGCGGCCTGAGCGCCGCTCCCCCTGCATCCTGGAAGGATCTGACCATGTTCCTGCTTGTCCTGGCCTACCTTGGCGGCGTATTGACCATCCTCAGCCCGTGCATCCTGCCGGTGCTGCCGTTCGTGTTCGCCCGCTCGGACCGCCCCTTCCTGCGCAGCGGCCTGCCGCTGCTGGTGGGCATGACACTGATGTTCGCGGTGGTGGCCAGCCTGGCCGCGGTGGGCAGCCAGTGGGTGGCCCAGGCCAACCAGATCGGGCGCTGGATCGCGCTGGTGGTGATGGCGGTGTTCGCGCTGGCGCTGCTGTGGCCGTCGCTGGCCAACCGCCTGCTGTCGCCGTTCCAGCGGCTGGGCGCGCGGCTCAGTGCCTCGGCCGATGCGGCCAGTGACGCCGGGCGCGGCGGGGTGGGCACTTCGCTGCTGATCGGCATTGCCACCGGCCTGCTCTGGGCACCGTGCGCCGGGCCGATCCTGGGGCTGATCCTCACCGGCGCGGCGCTCAATGGCGCCAGCGTCGGCACCAGCGGGCTGCTGCTGGCCTATGCGCTCGGCGCCGCCACGTCGCTGGCGCTGGCGATCTGGATCGGCGGGCGCGTGTTTGCCGCGCTCAAGCAGCGCCTGGGCGTGGGCGAGTGGATCCGCCGCGCACTCGGCGTGGCCGCGCTGCTGGCGGTGGTGGCGATCGGCATGGGCTGGGACACCGGCGTGCTGACCCGCCTGTCCACGGTGAGCACGGCCAAGCTGGAGCAGGGCCTGCTGGACGTGTTGCCGGGGCAGGAACCGGCCGCAGGCGCTTCAATGATGATGGCCGCCAACGCGCCGGCCGGTGCCCCCTTGCCGGTGGAAGGCACCCTGCCCTCGCTGGCCGGCGCCACCGGCTGGCTCAACAGCCCGCCGCTGAGCGCCGAGTCGTTGCGCGGCAAGGTGGTGCTGGTCGATTTCTGGACCTACTCGTGCATCAACTGCCTGCGCGCCATGCCGTACGTGCGCGAGTGGGCCGAGCGCTACCGCGACCACGGCCTGGTGGTGATCGGCGTGCACGCGCCGGAGTTCGCCTTCGAGCGCAGCCTGGGCAATGTGCAGCGTGCGGTGAAGGACCTGAAGGTCACCTACCCGGTGGCCATCGACAACGACTTCGCCATCTGGCGCGGCTTCAACAACCGCTACTGGCCCGCGCACTACTTCATCGATGCGCAAGGCCGCATCCGTGCCCATCACTTCGGTGAAGGCAATTACGCGCAGTCCGAGCAGATCATCCGCCAGCTGCTGCGCGAGGCCGGCAACACCCTGCCCGACGAACCGGCGCAGGCGATGGCCATGGCGGCCGCGGCGCCGCGCGATGGCATCGAGCAGCAGGCCGACATGCGCAACCTGAAATCGCCGGAAACCTACCTGGGCCATGCGCGCGCGCAGAGCTTCGCCTCGCCCGGCGGGCAGCAGCCCGAGCGAGCCACCGACTACACCGTGCCGGCCACGCTGCGCTTGAACCAGTGGGCGCTGGGCGGGCGCTGGACGGTGGGCAACGAAGACGCACACCTGGACGCGGCCGGTGGCCGGATCGCCTTCCGCTTCCACGCCCGCGACCTGCACCTGGTGCTGGCCCCGGCCGTGGATGGCACGCCGGTGCGCTACCGCGTGCGCATCGACGGCCAGCCGCCGGGCGCAGCGGCCGGCGGTGATGTATCGGCCGATGGCAGCGGCCAGGTCGGCGAACACCGGCTGTACCAGTTGATCCGCCAGCGCGGCGATGTTCGTGAACGCACCTTCGAGATCGAGTTCCTCGATCCGGGCGTGCATGCCTATGCCTTTACGTTCGGTTGAGCCCTGGAGGCCTTCGATGAAGATCGCAATGGACAAACTGATGGCCGGCAGCATCGCGGCGGTGATCGCGGCGATGACCATCGCCGCCGTCGTCAGCCTGGACCGCCCGGCGCAGGCGGCCACGTCGCAGGCGCAGGCGCTGGTGACGCTGCCTGCGCCCACCGGCACGGCCGACTTCAAGCCGCCCGGCATCAAGCGCGCACAGGTGGTGTTTGCCGGCGGCTGCTTCTGGGGCGTACAGGGCGTGTTCCAGCACATCAACGGCGTGGACAACGCGGTGTCCGGCTACATCGGCGGCAGCGCGGGCGATGCCAGCTACACGCGGGTGGGCAGCGGTCGCACCGGCCACGCTGAAGCGGTGCAGGTCACCTACGATCCGTCGAAGGTGAGCTACGGGCAGCTGATGCAGGTGTTCTTTTCCGTGGCCCACGACCCCACCCAGCTCAACCGCCAGGGGCCGGATCGCGGCACGCAGTATCGCTCGGCGGTATTTGCTGACGATGCCGGGCAGCGCGATGCGACCCAGGCCTACATCGCCCAGCTCCAGCGGGCCAAGGCGTTTGCCGGGCCGGTGGTGACCACGGTCGAGGGCGGCAAGCGGTTCTATCCGGCCGAGGGCTACCACCAGAACTACCTCACCCTGCATCCGGAGTCGCTGTATATCCGCATCAACGACCTGCCGAAGGTGGAGGCGCTCAAGCGCCAGTACCCGGCGCTGTACCGAGAGAAGCCGCGGTTGGTGTCCACACTGTCGGCGCGCTGAAAAATGCCCCCGGGTAGAGCCGACCGTTGGTCGGCTGCCATTGGGTGCCGGGATACGTGCAGCCGACCAACGGTCGGCTCTACCCGGACGGGTCGAAAAAAGTGCACGGCGCAACAAACCACCGCCGTGCACGAGGGAAGTCCGGGAGGCGCAGAGGCGGGTCGCACTGCGCGGGAGGGACCATGCTAGGCTGCGCGCAGCAGCGGATACAGAGCCAGCTTTCGGCCATCCGTACGGTTACAGATTGCGGCGGACTCTCCCCATGGCAGCCAACCTTTACCAATCCCTGGCCGATGAAATGGCCGATGCCATCCACAGCGGCCGGCTGCCGGTGGGCACCCGCCTGCCCTCGCTGCGTGGCCTGGCGGCGCAGCGCCAGCTCAGCCTCAACACCGTCATTGCCGCTTACCGCCAGCTCGAAGATGCCGGGCTGGTGGTACCGCGACCCAAGGCCGGCTTCGTGGTCAGCCCGCGCCTGGCCGAGCCGACCCGCTCGCTGCGCCAGGCACCGTCGCTGGCCACCACCCAGGCCCAACAGCTGATGATGGCGCGGGTGCTGGCCGCGCAGCAGCAACCGGGCATCGTCGACCTGGCCTTCGCCGGCCCGCGCGGGCGTCGCTTCTATCCGGGCGACAAATTGGCGCGCAGTACCGCGCAGGTGCTGCGCCGCGCCGGCATGGTGGAAACCTATGCGCGCCCGAATGCGGCCACCCGGCTGCTGGAACAGATCGTGCGGCGCGGGCCACGGCTGGGCCTGCACACCAGTACCGAGCGCCTGGTCCTTACCCACGGCGCCATGGAAGCACTGCAGCTTGCCCTGCGCGCGGTCACCCGGCCCGGGGACGCGGTGGGCATCGAGGCGCCGTCCTACTTCAACCTGTACCCGCTGCTCAGCAACCTGGGCCTGAAGGCGATCGAGCTGCCCACCGACCCGCGCCGCGGCCTGGACGTGGATGCCGTGGCCGCGCAGCTGGAACGTGGCGCGCTGCGGGCGATCGTGGCCATGCCCACCGTGCACAACCCGCTCGGCTGCACCATGCCGGTGGCCGAAAAGCGGCGCCTGGCCGCATTGGTCAACCACTACCGCATTCCCCTCATCGAAGACGCGGTGTACGCCGAGCTGCAGTTCCAGGAGCCGCTGGCGCCGCTGCTGAAGTCCTTCGATGAAGACGGCTGGGTGATGGTGTGCAGCAGCTTCTCCAAGACGCTGGCGCCGGACTACCGCATCGGCTGGCTGGACGCGGGGCGGTTTGCCGCCGACATCCAGCTGCTCAAGTTCCAGTCCACCGGTGCCGAACCGCGCCTGCTCGGCGAGGCCGTGGGCGCGTTCCTGGAAGCGGGCAGCTACGAGCACCACCTGCGCACGCTGCGCCGCCTGTACAGCGACCAGGTACGGCGCGTGCGCGCGTTGATCGCCCAGCACTTCCCGGCCGGCACGTTGGCCACCCAGCCCACCGGCGGCTTCCTGCTGTGGGTGGAGCTGCCGGCCGGCATCGACACCGGCGCGTTGTTCGAGCAGGCCTTGGCGCGCGGCGTGGTGTTCATGCCCGGCCAGGTGTACTCACGCGGGGCGCGCTACCGGCATTGCCTGCGGTTGTCGTGCTGCCAGGAACTGGACGCGGCGTACGTGGACGCCATCGCCACGCTGGGCCAGCTGGCCTGCGCCCTGCGCGACGCCTGAGCGCTGGCCTGCGGTTACAGCTGCAGGCACCCGGCCAGCCCGGCCGGATCGGCCCCGGGCGCGAAGGGCAGCCGGCCCAGGCACGGCATCGCCAGGCGGTCGCGCAGCAGGGTCATGTTGTCGTCGATGCGCGCCATCTGCGGGTCGACTTCGTTGCCGATCCAGCCGATGCAGGGGGCCCCGCTGGCCGCGATCGCCGCTGCGGTGAGCCGCGCATGGTTGAGGCAGCCAAGCCGCAGCCCCACCACCATCACCACCGGCAGCCGCAGCGCGTGGACCAGGTCGGCCTGGTCCAGCGTGGCCGACAGCGGGGCCAGCCAGCCGCCCACGCCCTCCACCACCACCGTGTCGGCCTGTGCGCGCAGCCGCCCCAAGGCCGCCTCGATCGGGCCCAGCGCCAGCTGCACGCCGGCATCGGCGGCGGCCAGCTCCGGCGCCAGCGGCAGGGGCAGCGCATACGGGTTGAGGTCGGCGTAGGCCGGCACCGGCTGGCTGGCGGCCAGCAGCGCGGTGGCGTCCTCGTTGCGCCAGCCGTGCGCGGTGCGCTCGCAGCCGCTGGCCACCGGCTTCATCCCCACCGCCGTGCCACCGCGCTGGCGCAGCGCGTGCAGCAGCACGCAGCTGCTGAAGGTCTTGCCGATGCCGGTATCGGTGCCGGTGACATACAGGGCGGGAAGCGGGTAGGCGGTCATCACGGCGGGAATCGGGAAGGAGCGGTGCATTATCGGCGGTCCCGGCGCGGCCTGCTGCTTGCTAGACTCCGGGCATGTTCGATACTTCCACGCTTACCGGCAGCAAGCCGGAACAGTACGGCCAGCTGCTGGCCCAGGCCCGCGCTCTGGTACACGGCGAGCGCGACCGCATTGCCAATGCGGCCAACCTGTCGGCCCTGGTCTACCACGCCCTGCCGCACCTGAACTGGGTCGGCTTCTACTTCTTCGACGGTACCGAGCTGGTGGTCGGCCCGTTCCAGGGACTGCCGGCCTGCGTGCGCATCCCGCTGGACAAGGGCGTGTGCGGCGCGGCGGCCAGCCAGCGCGTGACCCAGCGCATTGAAGACGTGGATGCCTTCCCCGGCCACATCGCCTGCGATTCGGCGTCGCGCTCGGAACTGGTGGTGCCGCTGGTCCAGGGCGACACCCTGATCGGCGTGTTCGACCTGGACAGCCCCTCGCTGGCGCGTTTCGACGCCGATGACCAGGCCGGCCTGGAGGCGATCGCCGCGGTGTTCGTCGAGGCCCTGGGATGAGCACCAAGCTGCGCAACATCGGTCCCAAGAGCGCGGCCTGGCTGCGTCAGGTCGGGTTGCGCACGCCCGAAGAGCTGACCGCGATCGGCGCGGTCGGCGCGTTCGTGAAGGTACGCCGCGCCGGGTTCAAGCCCAGCCTCAACCTGCTCTACTCGCTCGAAGGCGCGCTGCAGGACTGCCATTGGCAGGAACTGCCCGAAGCACGCCGCACCGAACTGGTGGCCGAGTACGAGGCCATCATCGCCGACAAGCCCCTGAAAAAGGCACCGCCAGCATCCGGCCCGGTCTACGACCGCACCGCCGAACGTCGCGATGATGAAGCCGACGACGCACCGCCGTTCGAACCGGACGACGAAACCGCGTAGAGCCGGGCTCTGCCGCGCCTCCGGATACAGAGGCGCCGCGTTGATCAGCGCATCGCCATGCGCCCATTGTTCACCGCGCAAGCAGCTGTTGTAGAGCCGGGCTCTGCCCGGCTGCTCTAACGCAGCAACCCACGTCCAGTGCCAGCCGGGCAGAGCCCGGCTCTACGTGCATGCACCATCACATCCGCCGCCAGCCGGGCAGAGCCCGGCTCTACGTGCGTGCACCACCACATCCGCCGCCAGCCGGGCAGAGCCCGGCTCTACGCAGGTGCGAGCCGCGCGCGATCAAGGCTGCTGCAGTTCCAGCAGTTCGCCCCACAGGCGGTCGTCCTCGCGCTCCACGCGCAGCTGCAGGCGGGTGCCGTGGTCGATGCGCAGTGCCCAGCACATCGCCATCGGCAGGCCGCACACCTGCGACAGCACCATCCGCAACGGCCCGCCATGGCTGACGATCAGGGTGGGCGGGGGATCGGGGTCGTCCAGCAAGCGGTGCAGGCCACGGGCGATGCGGCGCTCGAAGTGGCCCCAGCTTTCGCCGTGCGGCGGTGGGTTGGCGTGCGGGTCCAGGTGGAACGCCGACAGCTCCTGCATCGGCAGGTCATGCAATGCCTGGCCGTCCCAATCGCCGAAGTCGAGTTCGGCCCACTCCTCGTCGGCCACCACCTCCACCCCGTGCGGCACTGCCAGCGCATCGGCCGTGGCCAGCGCACGCTGGCGCGGGGAGCTCACCACCCGTTGCCATTGCCGCCCCCCATAGCGTGCGCACAGGGCCTCGGTGCTTCCGTCTTCCAACGCGGGATCACTGCGCCCGTCCAGGTGGCCGTCACGGCCGGTGCTGGCGTGGCGGATCAGGTCCAGGATCACGCCGCAACCTGCGCGGTGGACGGAGCGGAACGGTGCTGCAACCTCGATGGGTTCATGGGCATCACATCGTGAAACGAGCGGCATTCTAACCGCTCGCTCCCGCCGCCCCGGTGCGTCGGCTGCCGCAGGCGGGCCTTTGCTCTACACTGCGCGCACTTCCAGGTGACCTGCGGCGCATGCCGGCAGGTTGAAACGGGAAGCCGGTGACGCAGCAGCCCCCTGCCTGCCACTCCGGCGCTGCCCCCGCAACGGTAAGCGTGGAAACACCCGGCATTACGCCACTGTGCTTGCGCATGGGAAGGCGCCGGGTGCGATGGCCCTGGCCATCGGCCCGCAAGCCCGGAGACCGGCCTGGGAGACGACTGGTTGCGATGCGGCGGGCATGGCGGCGGCAAGCGGCGCCGTGCGCGTTCGCCCACCGTCGATCCATCCCTGCAGCGCGATCATCCCCACCCCTTGCCGCGCGGGCGTGCGCGGTGCATGGAGTCATCGATGAAGCTGCAGATCCAAGTCCTTTCCCTGGCCGTGT
Organism: Stenotrophomonas sp. 364; assembly: GCF_009832905.1. Lineage (NCBI taxonomy): Bacteria > Pseudomonadati > Pseudomonadota > Gammaproteobacteria > Lysobacterales > Lysobacteraceae > Stenotrophomonas > Stenotrophomonas sp. 364. The sequence goes on along the minus strand of NZ_CP047135.1, from coordinate 210,414 downwards.
TGTCGGCCCTGCCTCTGCTGGCGTCGGCCCAGGACGAGGCGACCGCGCTGGACCAGGTACTGGTCACCGCCACCCGCACCCCGATCGCCCTGCAGGACAGCATCTCGCCGGCGCAGGTGATCGACCGCGCCGAGATCGAGCGCAGCCAGGCCCCGTCGCTGCAGGACCTGCTGCGCGGTCGCGCCGGCATCAACCTCAACAACAGCGGCGGCCTGGGCAAGCAGAGTTCGCTGTTCCTGCGCGGCACCAACTCGGCCCACACCCTGGTACTGGTGGACGGCGTGCGCATCAACACCGGCGACCTTGGCCTGGCCATGATCCAGGACCTGCCGCTGGCGCAGATCGAGCGCATTGAAATCGTGCGCGGCCCGCAGTCCAGCCTGTACGGCGCCGATGCGATCGGTGGCGTGATCCAGATCTTCACCCGCCGCAACGCCGGCACCTTCGCCCCGCACTTCCAGGTGGGCGGCGGCAGCAACGGCCTGCGCGAGGCCAGCGGCGGCTTCGGCGGCAGTGGCGCGCGTGGCTGGTTCGGCACCGACATCGCCTACCAGCACACCGACGGCATCAATTCCTGCCGGGGCGATGCGGCCACCTTCGCCGGCTGCGGCGCCGACGAGCCCGACCGAGACGGCTACCGCAACCTGTCCATGAGCCTGCGCGGTGGCTACGCGCTGACCGATGCGCTGAGCGTGGAAGGGACCGCGCTGCGTGCCGAAGGCGAAAACCACTACGACGGTTACTACAACTATTCGGAAACCCTGCAGCAGGTGCTGGGCGGCAAGGTGCATTACACCCCGAGCGAGCGCTTCACCCTGACCGCCAACGTCGGGCGTGCCGACAACGAATCGGACAACTACAACGGCAGCACCTGGCTGGGTGCCGCGCAGACCCATCGCGACAGTGCCTCGGTGCAGGCCGACGTGGGCATCGCCGAGGGCCAGCTGCTCAGCGCCGGCGTGGACTGGAGCCAGGACAACCTGGACGGCAGCAGTGCCGGCTACCGGGTCGACAGCCGCGACAATACCGGCGTGTTCGTGCAGTACCAGGGCCGCTTCGGCGCGCACCACCTGCAGGCCAGCGTGCGCAACGACGACAACGAGCAGTTCGGCAACCACACCACCGGCAGCCTCGGCTGGGGCCTGGAGCTGGGCCGCGGGTTCCGCCTCAACGCCAGCTACGGCACCGCGTTCAAGGCACCCACCTTCAGCGATCTGTACGACCCGTGGAGCGGCGTGCCGGGCCTGGACCCGGAAAAGTCGAAGAGCACCAACGTCGGTATCGCCCAGCAGGGCGACGGCTGGCGCTGGGGCCTGGACGTGTATGAAACCCGCATCGATGACCTGATCACCTACGATGCCACCACCTTCATGATGTCGCAGGTGGAGAAGGCGCGCATCCGCGGTGCCGAGTTGACCGGTGCGATCACGCTGGCCGGCTTCGATGTGAACGCCCAGCTCAGCCACACCGATCCGCGCAACCGCACCGAAGGCAGCGCGCAGTTCGACAACTGGCTGGCGCGCCGCGCGCAGAACACCGCCCGCCTGGATATCGACCGCAGCTTCGGTGGCTTCCGCGCCGGCCTGACCGCCAACGGCGCCGGCAAGCGCTACGACAACGCCGCCAACACCGTGCGTCTGGCCGGTTACGGCACGCTCGACCTGCGCCTGGAATACGCGCTGAGCCGCGACTGGTCGGTGCTCGGCCGGGTCAGCAACGTGTTCGACCGCGACTACGAAACGGTGGCCTGGTACAACCAGCCCGGCCGCGAGTACCGCCTGAGCGTGCGTTACCAGCCGAAATAAGCGATCTGGACGGCGGCACTGCCGCCGTCCCACCCTCGGTAGGTGCCGACCGCTGGTCGGCACAATCATTGAACCTGGCAGGTGCCGACCGTTGGTCGGCACACGTGTCAACCGCCGCCGGTTACAGCACCAGCAATTCCCGCAGATCATCCACCACGGCCACCGCCTCGACGTTGTCCAGATCCAGCCCACGTGGATAGCCATAGCGCACCAGCGCCACCGGCATGCCCGCGTCCACCGCGGCCCGGTAATCCGTAATCGAATCGCCCACCATCAAGGCGGCCTCGACGGCCACCTCGAAGTGCGCGGCGATATGCCGCAACGGCGCACCACTGGGCTTGCGTTCCGGCAGCGAATCGCCGCCCAGCACCAGCGCAAACTGATCCTGCAGCCCGAAGTGCTGCAGCAACGGCGCCACCAGCGCGGACGGCTTGTTCGTGCAGATCGCGAGCGTCACCGCGCGTTCGCGCAAGGCAGCCAACGTTTCGGTCACACCATCGAACAGGCGCGGACTGCGCAACAGGCAGGCCTCGTAGTGCCGCATGAAACCGGGCATGACCGTGTCCAGATCGATATCACTGCCGGCCGCGCCAAACGCCTGTTCGACAAGCCGCCGCACGCCATCGCCGATCCAGGTCAGTACCGTGGCCTCCGGTACCCGGGGCAACTGCCAGTCCTGCAGCGTGCGGTTCAACGCCTCGGCAATATCGGCCGCGCTGTCCACCAGCGTGCCATCCAGATCGAACACCACCAACGGATACGGATACGACAAGGCAATGCTCACTTCCACAGCAGGGAAGCGCCATTGTACGGAGGTGCGTGTGTGATGCCGATGCACGCCCCGGTAGAGCCGACCGTTGGTCGGCTGCACGCGCCCGCTGCGGTTGCGGGTGCACGGCGTGCTGATGCGCGGTTGCTGGTTCAAGAGCAGCCGACCAACGGTCGGCTCTACCGGCATCGGGTAGCTGGACGCGGTATCCCTGGGCCGTGTTTACAGCTGCGCCAGGAACTCCGGGCTGGCAAAACGATCCACCAGGAAATCCAGGAAGCTGCGCATGATCGTCGGCAGCTGCCGGCGTGACGCATACACCGCGTGGATGCCCAGCTCTTCCACCTGGTAATCGGGCAGCACCTCAATCAACGCGCCACTGCGCAGCAGCGGCGCGATCTGGTAGGTCGGCAGCATCGCGATGCCCGCGCCGGCGCGTACCGCCTCCAGCAACAACGATGCTTCATTGGCGCTGATGTTGCCGCCCACCGCCACCGCAATCGCGCGGCCATCGCGCTGCAGGTGCCACACGCTCCTGCCCACGTAGTGGTGGGTCAGGCAGTTGTGCGCGGCCAGTGCGTCGGCCGTGGTCGGCGCGCCGCGTTCGGCCAGGTACGACGGCGCCGCGCACAACACCGAGCGGCAAGGGGCCAACCGCCGCGCGATCAGCGCCGGGTCGATCGCACGCGAGATGCGCACCGCGATATCCACGCGTTCTTCGACCAGGTTGACCACGCGGTCCACCAGCAGCAGTTCCACCCGCGTCAGCGGATACCGCTTCACGAAGTCGGCCACTGCGGCGGCCAGGTGGATCTGCCCGAACGACACGCTCGCCGTGACCCGGATCAGCCCGTGCGGTTCGGGGTTGTCGGTGGCCAGTTCGCCGTGCAGTTCATCGCCGATGGCCAGGATCTGCCTGAACCGCAGCAGCGCCGCCTCGCCCGGGCCGGTCAGGCTGATCCGGCGCGTGGTCCGGTGCAGCAACCGCGCGCCCAGCCAGCGCTCCACCTCGGCCAGGTAGCGGGTCACCATCGCCCGCGACATCTCCAGCGCCTCGGCCGCCGCGGTCAGGCTGCCGCGCTCGACCACCTCCACGAACACGTTCATCGCCGTCATCCGGTCCATCTGATCGATCCACGCAACAAATTAGCCCGTTATACGCGGTTTTTCGTTCGATTCCAGACGCATACGCTGGCGTTCCTTCCTCAACGGATCTGCCCCCATGAAAATCGCCCTCGTTGGTGCCACCGGCAACATCGGTCGTGAAATCGCCCGCCAGGCCCTCGCCCGCGGCCATCAGGTCACCGCCATCGTGCGCCGCGAAACCGACCTGCCGGCCGAACTGGACGGCGCCCAGCTTGCCGTCGCCGCGCTGGACGACACCGACGCCCTGGCCGCCGTGATCGCCGGCCACGACGTGCTGGCCAGCGCCTTCGGCCCGCGTCCGGGCGATGCGCCCAGCACCGTGATCACCACCAGCGCCGCGCTGGTCAAGGCCGCGCGCCAGGCCGGCGTGCCGCGCTTCATCATGGTCGGCGGCGCCGGCAGCCTGGAAGTTGCCCCCGGCGTGCAGCTGGTGGATACCGAGGGCTTCCCGGATGCCTACAAGCCGGTTGCCCTGGCCGCGCGCGAGACGCTGAAGCAGCTGCAGGCCGTCGACGACCTGGACTGGACCTTCTATTCCCCCGCCGCCGAGATCGGCCCCGGCCCGCAGCGCGGTGGCTTCCGCACCCAGGCGAAGAATTTCCTGGTGGGCGATGACGGCCACAGCCGGATCAGCTACCCCGACTACGCGGACGCATTCGTCAGCGAGATTGAAGCGCCGCAGTACGTGCGGCAGATTGCCACGGTTTCGTACTGACCCGGCCGCCGATGTGAAGCAGCCGACCAACGGTCGGCTCTACCGGCTCCGGTGTCCTGCCGGGGCCGTCTGGTCCCGGTGTCATGCCGGGGTCGTTCGGCCCCGGTGTGATGCCGGGGCCGCTCTGCACAGGAATTCTTGATATGCCGAACGTCTCCCGCACCACCCTGGCCCTGGCGTTGACGCTGGGTACCGCGCTCGCCGTGACCGCACCGGCCATCAGCCACGCCGCCGCGGCCACCGCGGCCACCGCCGAAGCACACGCGCTGCAGGTGCAGCCCTACCACCCCGGCGACAAAGCACTGTTCTCTGTCGCCTCCACCCTGGTTACCGGCCGCCGCGACGCGATACTGATCGACGCCCAGTTCGCCGCGTCCGATGCCGCCCAGCTGGTGCAGCGCATCCGCGCCTCCGGCAAGCAGCTGACCACCATTTACGTCAGCCACGGCGACCCCGATTATTACTTCGGCCTGGCCACCCTGCAGGACGCCTTCCCCCACGCCCGCATCGTCGCCACCGCCCCCACCGTCGCCCACATCACCGCCACCCAGGCCGGCAAACTCGCATACTGGGGCCCACAGATGGGCGCCGATAAACCCAGCCGCATCGTCATCCCCCAGGTCCTCGACGGCGACACCCTCACCCTCGAAGGCCAACCGCTGCGCATCCTCGGCCTCGATGGCCCCACCCCGGACCGCACCGTCGTCTGGATCCCCAGCCTGCGCACCCTCGTCGGCGGCATCCCCATCGTCGCCGGCGAACACGTCTGGATGGCCGACACCCAAAGCCCCCAATCGCACACCGACTGGCTGACCACCCTCACCACCCTCGCGGCCCTCAAGCCCACCCGCGTCATCCCCGGCCACTACGCCCGCGGTGCCGCACTGGACGCCACCGCCCTCACCTTCACCGCCGATTACATCCGCGCCTTTGATGAAGAAACCGCGCGCAGCAAGAATGCGGACGCCTTGATCGCCGCGATGAAAAAGCGCTACCCGACCCTGCAAGGCGTGGGTTCGTTGGAGATCAGTGCGAAGGTTGCAAAGGGGGAAATGCAGTGGCCGTGATGGTGTGACATGCGACAAAGAAAAGCGATGTAACGCGTTAGAGAAAAAGCGCGGCGTTGGTTTTTTCATGCCACAACAGAACGTTGACAGCGCATCGGCATTCGATCGGGATGCGACCCTACCGGGCAGTGCATTCCGAGCACGATATGCATGGCGTAGGTTCGTTGGACATCCGTGCGAAGTGGAGTGGCCGTGATGCCGCACGTAGCAGCAGAAAAATCGATGTAACGCGTCAAAGAAAAATAACCGCGTTGTTTAGTTTGATGCCACAACAGAACGTTGAGAGAGTATCGGCAGTCGATCGGGATGCGACCCCACCGAGCGGAAAATCCCGAGCACGACAAGCATCACGTGCACGATGAGAATTGAGCGAATGTTGCCGTTGCCCGCCCCCACGCGCCGACCGAGTGTCGGGGGTGGTGCGGGTGGGTTGGCGGGACCGTTGGGCGCCATGGGTCCGGCGCATGCGCCGGACGGGTTAGGCAGGACGCCCAACCCCGGCCTTGCCGTTTGTGCAGGACTGCACAAACGAGCAAGGCGCCCACGAGCCTCCAGGGATGGATTTACGGCGTGTCCCGCCAACCCACCCGCACCACCCAGCCCCTCAGCGCCAGCACGCCGGCTGTTGAAGTTAGCTGTCAGCAGACAGCAAAACTCACCCACCCTCCAAATGATCAAACAGCCCAGGCTGACTCACCGCCTCGCGCTCGCGAAACCCACCCAACCCCACCCCCACCAACCGATACCGCGTCTCCGCCGGCAGATCCACCCGCGCCCGCAACGCCAGCGCGATATCGCGCAACTCCTCGCCCGATTCCGGCGGCGACTCCGGCGTAAAACTCCGCGTAATGATCCGGAACTGCGACGTCTTCAACTTCAGCACCACCGTGTGCCCCACCCGCTCCGTCTTCCGCGTCGCCCGCCACGTCTTCCCCGCCAACTCCACGATCGCCGCCTCCAACGCCTCCAACGGCAGATCTTCCGCGAACGTATCTTCCGACGAAATCGACTGCACCGGCTGGTCCGGCTCCACCGCCCGCTCATCGATCCCGCGCGCCCGATTGAACAACCGCGCACCAAACGTCCCGAACCGCGCCTCCAACACTTCCAGCGGCAAGGACCGCAAATCGCCCACCGTCACGATCCCCAACTCTGCCAGCTTCCCCGCCATCACCTTCCCCACCCCCGGCACCCGGTTCACCGGCAGCGGCGTCAGAAACTGCTCCACCCGATGCGGCGGCACCACGAACTGACCGTCCGGCTTGCGCCAGTCCGATGCGATTTTCGCCAGAAACTTGTTCGGCGCGATCCCCGCCGACGCCGTCAACGACGTCTCCTCACGAATCTCCCCACGGATGATCGCCGCGATCTCCGTCGCCACCGTCATCCCCCCCTTGTGCATCGTCACATCCAGATACGCCTCATCCAACGACAACGGCTCCACCAGATCCGTATGCCGCAGGAAAATCTCCCGCACCTGCCGCGAGACCGCCTTGTAGCGCACAAAATCCGGCGGCACGAACACCGCGTCCGGACACAACCGCTCCGCACGCAACGCCGGCATCGCCGACCGGATCCCGAACACCCGTGCCTCGTACGACGCAGCACACACCACCGAACGTGCCCCCTTCCACGCCACCACCACCGGCTTGCCGCGCAGCGACGGATCGTCGCGCTGCTCCACCGACGCGTAGAACGCGTCCATGTCCACATGGATGATTTTGCGCAGAACAGACACGGCGGGAAGACTCGGACCTGGAAGCAGATGCGTAGATGAACAAGATTACAGCCACACGCCTGAGTATGGTCTTTTCATAACAACAACATGCGTTTTTCAAGCTGAAAACACTACGCCGGCGTACGGTTAAAACGTTTGATTGAATCACTTTTCCTCTGCACTCTTGCGCACTTGGTTCCAGCAACACAGCCTGCCCATGGCCGGCTTTACCCGATGGCTTCTTCAGGATTGCGCTTTCCATGACTCGTCTCCACGCGTTCTCGCGCGAACAACTGCTGGCCAGCGCCCGCGGTGAACTGTTCGGCCCGGGCAGCGGTCGCCTGCCCAACGATCCGATGCTGATGTTCGATCGCATCACCGACATCCGCGACGACGGCGGCCCCCACGGCAAGGGACTGGTACGCGCCGAACTGGATATCCGCCCGGACCTGTGGTTCTTCGGCTGCCACTTCATCGGCGACCCCGTCATGCCTGGCTGCCTCGGCCTGGATGCCATGTGGCAGCTCACCGGCTTCTACCTCACCTGGCTGGGCGCGCCCGGCCGTGGCCGCGCCCTGGGCTGCGGCGAAGTGAAGTTCACCGGCCAGGTACTGCCCGACGCCAAGCTGGTCAGCTACGAAATCGACATCACCCGCGTCATCAACCGCAAGCTGGTGATGGCCCAGGCCGACGCCCGCATGCTCGTGGACGGCCGCGAAATCTACTCCGCCAAAGACCTCCGCGTAGGTCTGTTCACTTCCACCGAGAACTTCTGATGCGTCGCGTCGTCATTACCGGAATGGGCATCACCTCGTGCCTGGGCAACGATCTGGACACCGTCTCCAGCGCACTGCGTGAAGGCCGCGCCGGCATCCGCCACCTGCCCGACCATGCCGAAGCCGGCCTGCGCAGCCACGTCGGTGGCAACATCGAACTGGACCTGGACGCGCAGATCGACCGCAAGGTGAAGCGCTTCATGAGCGATGCCTCGGCGTACGCCTACATCGCCATGCGCGATGCGATCACCGATGCCGGCCTGGACCAGGCGCAGGTCGCCAACCCGCGTACCGGCCTGATTGCCGGTTCCGGCGGCGGTTCCAGCCAGTGGCAGGTCGAGTCGGCCGACATCCTGCGCGCCCGTGGCGTGCGCAAGGTCGGCCCGTACATGGTGCCGCGCACGATGTGCTCCACCGTGTCGGCCTGCCTGGCCACCGCCTTCCAGATCAAGGGCCTGAGCTACTCGCTGTCGGCGGCCTGCGCCACCTCGGCACACTGCATCGGCGCGGCGGCCGACCTGATCCGCCATGGCGCACAGGACGTGATGTTCGCCGGCGGCGGTGAAGACCTGCACTGGTCGATGAGCGTGATGTTCGACGCCATGGGCGCGTTGTCCACCCGCTTCAACGAGACCCCGGCCAGCGCCTCGCGCCCGTACGACAAGGACCGCGACGGCTTCGTCATCGCCGGTGGCGGCGGCATGCTGGTGCTGGAAGATTACGACCACGCCGTGGCACGTGGCGCGCGCATCTATGCCGAACTGGTGGGCTACGGCGTCACCTCCGACGGTGCCGACATGGTCGCCCCGTCCGGTGAAGGCGCGGTGCGTTGCATGAACATGGCCATGGCCAACCTGACCGGCCCGATCGACTACCTCAACACGCACGGCACCTCTACCCCGCTGGGCGATGTGACCGAGCTGAAGGCCGTGCGCGAAGTGTTCGGCCAGGACGTGCCGCCGCTGTCGTCGACCAAGGCGCTGTCGGGCCATTCGCTGGGCGCAGCCAGCGTGCACGAAGCGATCTACTGCCTGCTGATGATGCGCGACGGCTTCATCGCCGGCTCGGCCAACATCGGCGAGCTGGACCCGCTGGTGGAAGGCTTCCCGATTGTGCGCGAAAGCCAGGCTGCGCAGTTGAACACGGTGATGTCCAACAGCTTCGGCTTCGGCGGCACCAACGCAGCGCTGGTATTCGGCCGGGTGTGATGCACGGTTGATGCTATGACCGAAAAACCCGGCCCTCGCGCCGGGTTTTTTTGTGCGCGGATGTGCGCGCCCAGTGTCGGTGGGGAACCGACCCTATCGGGGGCCACGCGATGCGCCCCTCGGAGGGGCATGACCCTGGCCGGCGACGCCGTGCGCCTGATCGAATCCGGTTTAGCGCAGGTGCGGGAGCAGCAGGGTATGCGCGTCTGCCAGCGAGTCGACGATGCGGTGGCCCAGCGCGCGCAGGTCGTCGTCGGGGTGCACCAGGTCGGGTACCTGGATCGCGGTCATGCCCGCGCCGACCGCGGCACGGATGCCGGCCGGTGAGTCTTCCAGCGCCAGGCAGCGCGCCGGATCCTTGCCCAGCTTCTGCGCGGCCAGCAGGTAGATGTCCGGCGCCGGCTTGGGGTGGGCCACGTCGCTGCTGGTCACCACCACCTCGAAGAACGGCAGCAGGCCCGCCGCGGCCAGCTTGCGCGACGCGCGCGGCTGCCGGGTGGAGGTCGCCACCGCGCGGGGAATGCCGTGCTCGTGCAGCAGCTGCAGCAGGTCCAGGATGCCCGGACGCAGCGGCAGGCCTTCCTGCGTGCGCGCTTCGTACAGGTCATGGCAGCGCGCGAACAATGCGGCCACCTGCCCCGCATCGATGTGCTGCAGCAACAGGCGCTCGCAGTCGCGGTCGCCCAGGCCGACGAAGCGCAGCCAGAACCCATCGGCGAGCGGCAACTGCAGTTCGTGCGCCGCCTGCGTCCAGCAGGCGATCGACACCCGCTCGCTGTCGATCATCAGGCCGTCCATGTCGAAGATGACGGCGTCGGGCAGGAACGGCAGCGCGGCAATTGCGGTCATGGCACGTTGAAGAGCGTTTCAAGATCGGCGGCATCGAGAATGCGCCACTCGCCCTCACCGAGCCCCCCCAGGGTCAGCCCGCCGATGCGGCTGCGGTGCAGCGCCGCGACGTGGTTGCCCACCGCCGCGAACATGCGCCGCGCCTGGTGGTAGCGACCCTCGTGCAGCACCAGCTGCGCCTGGCGCGGCGACTGCACGTGCAGCTCGGCCGGCAGCAGCGGCTTGTCATCCGATTCCAGCAGCAGCGTGCCGCTGGCGAAGCGCGCGGTTTCATCGCCGCGCAGGTCTTCGGCCAGGGTGACCTCATAGGCCTTGTCCAGGCGCGACTTGGGCGACACGATGCGGTGCAGCAGCGCGCCGTCGTCGGTCATCAGCAGCATGCCGCTGGTGTCGCGGTCCAGCCGGCCCACCGACGACAGCAGCGGCGAACGCTCGCGGAAACGCGGCGGCAGCAGGTCGTAGATCAAGCGGCCCTTGTCCTTGGTCGAACAGGTGTACTCGCGCGGCTTGTGCAGCATCAGGGTCAGGCCATGCGGCGGGTCCAGCGGTTCGCCCTCGACCCGGATCGCCTCGTGCGCGACCACGTCATCGGCGTACAGCACTTCCCCGTCGGCATCGGTGATCAGGCCTTCGCGGAACATTCCCTGCACCTGCTTGCGGCTGCCATAGCCCAGGTTGGCCAGAAGCTTGACCAGCTTCACGCGCGGCCTCCGCGGCCCCACGACGGCTCACGTTCCCGGGGCGCCCGGACCGGCGTGGCGGTCTTGCTGGCCTTGGTGGCCTGGATCAGCTTGAAGCCGTCGCGCTCGGCGGCCACGCGGATCTGGCCGAAGCTCTCGTTGAGGATCTGCTCGTACGGCAGGTGACGGTTGGCCACCAGCCACATGCGGCCGCCCGGACGCAGCGCCTGCGCGGCCACGGCGATGAAGCGCTGGCCGATGTCAGGGCGGTCGGCACGCGAGGGGGTGTGGAACGGCGGGTTGGTCACGATGAAGTCGTACTGCGCCTCGATCCCGGCGGTCACGTCCTGCCAGTGGTAAGCCAGTGCGGCCGGCGTGCCGAGCGCGTCCAGGTTGGTGCGGGCCAGCGCCAGCGCGCGGCCCTCGGCCTCATACAGGTCCAGCCCGGTAACGCCGGGGCAGCGCGCCAGCACTTCGGCCGACAGGTAGCCGAAACCGGCGCCCAGGTCGGCACCGCGCCCGGCCAGGTCGGCCGGCAGCTGCTCCACCAGCAGCGCCGAGGCCGGGTCGATGCGGTCCCAGGCGAAGATGCCCGGGCGGCTCTGGAAGCGCCCGCCCAGAATGGCGCGCGGCGCGTCCAGCTTCGCCCAGCGCTGCGCCAGGGCTTCATCGTGCTGGCCGTTCAACGGCGCGGTCCAGTAGGCGCGGCAGTGGTTCTTGGTGAGCTTGCCGCCGAGGCCGGTCAGCTGCTGCAGGTCGCCTTCGCCGGAGCGCGCGCCTTCGTTGTTGTGCTGGCAGGCCACCACCACCCCGCCCGGGGCAGCCAGGGCCACGGCACGGGCGAACAGCGCCTTGGCTTCCTCGCGCTGGCGCGGCGGCAGCACCAGCACCACCGCGTAGCGGGTGCTGTCGGCGGCCAGCTGCTGCTCGTCGCGCACGGTCCAGCCGCTGGCTTCCAGTGCATCGGCGAACGGCCGGAAGCTCTGCTCGCAGACCAGCTGGGCCGGCTGGGCGTGCTCGCGCAGCGGCCAACCATCGCGGGCGCGCAGGAACAATACCGGGCCGGCGGGCCAGGACAGCACGCCACTGGCGAACGGCAGGAACAGGGTTTCCAGGGGAGCGTCGTGCTGGGCAGCCATCGAGAGGGGGCACATCTTGAAAAGAGATGGCCATTCTACCGGTTCGCCCGGATCGGCTCCGGCCGGGGCCGATTTGCGTTTATTCAACGCCATGTTGATGCCCCCGCAACATCCAAACCGTCAGGGTGGAGGCTCACTTGCGATGGAGATGGCTCATGCGTGCATTGTTTGTCGGTGGCGTAGTCGACAACAGCGAGATGGACATCGAGGGCGCCCAGCCCCCGGTGCATTACCCGCAGGATACCGGCGGCGGTCACTCGCGCTACCGCCTGCACCAGGTTGGCAAGCAGGCCGACGGCACGGTGGCGTACGCGGTGTATGGCGCGCCGGACATGGCCGACGACGAGGTCTCGCGGGTGGCCGACGAACGCGCCTACGCACGCCGTTTCGAGGCCGAACCCGAGGTGTTCGTGCACTGAGGGGTAGGGGGCAGGCGCTGAGGTTCAGTGCCGGCCCTGCGTTTTCCGCTGCCGTGCGGGCGCTACCGCGCGCTTGGCGATCGGTTCAAGGGAATGCCCGGCGCGGCGATTACTCGACCGGCGGCAACTGGCGGATGCTGGCGATCCGGTCGAGCCAGACCAGGTGCTGCTGCACCGGGGTATCCAGGTCGTCGAGCCGCAGCTGGCCATTGCTGCCCTCGTTCTCCTCGGCATCGCGGTACTGCTGCAGGGTGGGCTGCACCGTGACTGTGCCCAGCACGCGGGTGCCGTCGTCCAGGATGATCTCGACGGGCGCCTGGCCGCGCAGCTGCGGCAGCAGGGCTTCCAGCGCCGCGATCCGGGCCGGATCGGTATGGATGGTCGGGGCGTAACGGGACATGGTGACTCCTGTGGGGGACGGGTGCGGGATTACCGGCGCTGCTCGGCCAGTACGCTGCGCACGGCCGACACCAGCTGGGCCACCGAATACGGCTTGGCCACGTGCTCCTGGAAGCCGGAGGCCAGTGCCCGCTTGCGGTCGTCGGCACGGGCCAGCGCGGTCACCGCCACGGCAGGCAGCACCTGCGCTTCCACGCCGATGTCCTCGCGCAGTGTCCGTACCAGGCCGTAACCGTCCATGCCGGGCATGCCGATGTCGGTCAGCAGCACGTCGATGCCTTCATGCCCGCCGCGGTCCAGCAGGGCCAGCGCCTCGCCCGCCGATGCGGCTGCCGTGACTTCGGCGCCCTGCTCCTCCAACAGCCGGCGCAGGTACTCCAGCACTTCGGGCTGGTCTTCCACGGCCAGCAGGCGCAGGCCCTTGAGCGGGAAAGGCTCGATCACCTGTTCCCCGATCGGGCCACTGAACACCTCGCGCAGCGGGCGACCGTCGGCCTGCTGCTGGTAACGGGGCAGGCGCACGGTGAAGGTGGCGCCGTGGCCGGGACCATCGCTGGTGGCCGCCACGGTGCCGCCATGCAGTTCCACCAGCTGCTGCGCGATGGCCAGGCCCAGCCCCAGACCGCCATGGCGGCGGGTGGTGGTGCCATCGGCCTGGCGGAAGCGGCTGAACAGGTGGCGCAGGAATTCGGGAGCGATGCCGTCGCCGGTGTCGGCCACGCTGATCGACCAGTGGCCGCCGTCGTTGGCCAGGGTGACAGCCACGGTGCCTTCAGCCGGCGTGAACTTGATCGCGTTGGACAGCAGGTTCCACAGCACCTGCTGCAGCCGGGTGGCGTCGCCCAGCACCAGCGTGGGCTCGTCAGGCAGCGCCAGGGTCATGTTCAGTGCCTTGCCTTCAGCCACCAGTTCCTGCGCCCGCATGGCTTCGGTCAGCTGTGCGCGCAGGTCCAGCACTTCCACTTCCAGCTGCACCTTGCCCAGCAGCATGCTGCTCAGGTCGAGCATGTCCGAGATCAGGCGCTTCTGCGCCATGGCACTGTTGGCGATCACGCCCAGGCCCTTGTACAGCGGACTGGTGGCGTCCACGCGCTGCAGCAGCAGTTCGCTCCAGCCCAGGATGGTGGTCAGCGGGGTGCGCAGTTCGTGCGACAGCGTGGCCAGGAACTCGTCCTTGAGCCGCGCCATGTTCTCAGCGGCACTGCGCGCGGCCCGCTCGGACTGCAGCAGCTCTTCGCGCGCCATTTCAATTTCGCGGCGCTCGGTCACGTCCGGGCTGCTGCCGGCCAGGCCGATGAAGTGGCCCATGCGCGAGAACCGCGGGCGGGCATTCATTTCCAGCCAGCGCCATTGGCCATCGGCACGCAGGCCACGCACCAGCGCATGCATCGACCGCTGCGCCTTCAGTGCTTCCTGCAGCTCGTAATCGAATACGGACGCATCATCGGGATGGACCAGGCCGCGCCAGACGTTCTCGGGCACGCGCTGTTCGTCGCCGCCGAAAAACTCGCTGAAAGCGCTGTTGACGAAGCGCGCATGGCCCGCTTCGTCCAGCACCCACACCGGCATGGGCAGGCCATCGGCGAGCGCACTGAAGCGCGCTTCACTTTCGGCCAGTTCCACTTCGATCTGCTTGCGGTTGCTGATATCGAAGAACACCACGGCCACCTGGTGGTCGCCGGGTTCGCCCACCCGCACCGCTTCCACCGAGTACCAGCGGCCCAGCGCACGGGCTTCCAGTTCAAACTGCTGGGATTGGCCGGTCACGGCCACCTGGCCGTAGATGCGGAACCAGTCCGGCTCGTGGTCCGGCCGCAGCGCGGTCATGCGCTGCCCGCGCGCGTTGACCAGGCCGGTGTTGCGCTCGAAAGCGTCGTTCACCTCGAGAAAGCGGTAGTCCACCGCCCTGCTGTCCTCGAACAGCACCTCGATCACGCAGAAGCCGGCGTTCATCTGCTCCAGCACGCTGCCATACTTCCCGGCATGGGACGCAGCGGTCATGAAAGGGGGGCGTTCAAGAGTGGAAGTGGGCAGGCTGGGCAAGGGCGTCAAGGGGGCAACTGGCGAAACAGAGAGACACAGCATCTTCCAGAGAGCGTATTCGTAGCGTCAAGCGCCATGGGTCGGGGTTGACGTGAGCGAAGACCTAGGTGAATTGGCGGCAACCGCTCCTGCGGCTGACGCAATTGCCGATTGTCCCACCGGGTGATCAGGATCACACTGAAACCCTGATCCCGTCTGTGATCGTGATCGAGGAGTCGTCATGAACCGCAAACCGTTGGTGGCCGGTCTGTTGACCTGCTTGTTGGTGATCGGCAGCGCGAACGCCGCGGGCCCTCGTACCGTGACCGACCCCCAGGCGCCCCGCGCCCTGAGCGGCGATGGCCCGGTCAAGGTGTCGTGGACCGACCCGGCCCAGTTCACCGAGATCCGGCAAAGCACCAACCGCTTCGAAGCCCAGCGTGGCAACTGGGTCCAGCAGCTGGCCACCTACGTCCAGACCAGCGCCGCCAAGCAGCTGCAGCCGGGCCAGACGCTGGATGTGACCCTGACCGACATCAAGCGCGCCGGTGACTACGAGCCGTGGCACGGGCCGCGCGGCAACGATATCCGCATCCTGCGCGACATCTACCCGCCGCGCATCGCGCTGACCTTCACCCTGACCGATGCCCAGGGCCAGGTGCTGGCGCAGGGCGAGCGCAAGCTGTCCGACAGCGGCTACCTGCACAATATCGGCCTGCAGCGCGATACCGACCCGCTGCGCTATGAGAAGCGGCTGGTGGATGACTGGGTGCGCCGCGACCTGCGCAGCGACACCACCGCCAGCCGATGATGGTGGCGCCACGCCGGGCGTGGCCCCCTCTTAGCCGCCCAGGTGCTGGTGCGGCACCCGCTTGACCGCGCACGGCAGCTGATAGGCGCTGACCCCGCATAGCGGCGCCAGCACATCCAGCCGCGGTGACTCACCCCACAGGGTCACCGTGCTGCCGACCCCGGCGTCGGGCAGGTCGGTCAGGTCCACGGTGAGCATGTCCATCGACACCCGACCGATCAGCGTGCCGGGCTGCCCGTCGATCTGCACCGGGGTGCCATTCGGGGCGAACTGCGGGTAGCCGTCGGCATAGCCCAGGGCCACCACACCCACCCGGGTGGGGCGCTGCGCGACGAACCGCGCGCCATAGCCGACCGGTTCGCCGGTGCCGATCTCACGCACCGCGAAGACCTTCGACTGCATGGTCATGACCGGCCGCAACCGCTCCGTCAGCGCCGACTGGGTGGGCAGCGGGTTGGCGCCGTACAGCATCAGCCCCGGACGCACCCAATCGCTGCGCACGTCCGGCCAGCCCAGCAGGGCCGGCGAATTGCACAGGCTGGTCTCACCGGCCAGGCCATCGATGGTGGCGGCGAACAGGTCGGCCTGCTCGCGCGTGCGCTGGCTGTCCAGCTCGTCGGCCCGGGCCATGTGGCTCATCAGCACCATCGGTGCCACCTGCGGCAGCGCGCTCAGGCGGGCGTGCGCGGCGCGGAAGTCGGCCGGCGACAGGCCCAGGCGGTGCATGCCGCTGTCCAGCTTCAACCAGATCTTCAGCCGGGCGGTGGTCTGGAAGGCCAGCACCGCCTCCACCTGCCACGGCGCGCCCACGGCGAACCACAGGTCGTGCTGCACGATCAGCGGCAGTTCGTTGGCGTCGAAGAAGCCTTCCAGCAGCACGATCGGCGTGGTGATGCCGGCCTGGCGCAGTTCCAGCGCCTCTTCGATGCAGGCCACGCCGAACGCGTCGGCCTGGCCCTGCAGCGCGCGCGCGCAGGCAACCGCGCCGTGGCCGTAGGCATCGGCCTTGATGGCCGCCAGGGTCTTGCGACCGCCGCCCAGTTCACGGGCAAGCTGGAAATTGGCGCGCAACGCGTCCAGGTCAATCAACGCGCGGGCTGGGCGCATGCTTTGGGCTCACTATGAACAACGGATGCGGCCGTGTGGCCGTAGCGGAAGATATCCAGGCCTTCGGTACTGATCTGCGGCTGGCGCGCGCTCATCAGGTCGGCCAGGTAACGGCCCGAACCGCAGGCCATGGTCCACCCCAGCGTGCCGTGGCCGGTGTTGAGGAACAGGTTGCGGTACGGGGTGGCGCCGATCACCGGGGTGCCATCGGGCGTGGCCGGGCGCAGGCCGGTCCAGAACTCGGCGCGCGACAGGTCGCCGCCGTCCGGGTACAGATCGCCCACCACTTTTTCCAGGGTGGCGCGGCGGCGCGGCGACAGCGACAGGTCGAACCCGCCCACTTCAGCCATCCCGCCCACGCGGATACGGTCATCGAAGCGGGTCACCGCCACCTTGTAGCTCTCGTCCAGGATGGTCGAGGTGGGGGCCATGGCCGGATGGGTGATCGGCAGGGTCAGCGAGTAGCCCTTGAGCGGGTAGACCGGCAGGCGCAGGCCAAGCGGGTCCACCAGCGACGGCGAATAGCTGCCCAGCGCGACCACATAGCGGTCGGCCGTTTCCAGCTTGCCGTCGATGCGCACGCCGGTGATGCGGTCGCCGTCGGTCTGCAGGCCGGCGATGTCCTGGTCGAAGCGGAACTCGACGCCGGCGTCCACGCACATCTGCGCCAGGCGCCGGGTGAACAGCTGGCAGTCGCCGGTCTGGTCGCGCGGCAACCACAGCGCGCCGACCAGCTTGTCGGCCACCCCGGCCAGGGCCGGTTCGTGGGCAATGATGCCGTCGCGATCCAGCACCTTGTAGGGCACCCCGTACTGGGCCAGCACTTCGATGTCCTGCGCCGAGGCGTCCAGCTGCTGCTGGGTGCGGAACAGCTGGGTGGTGCCGAGGTCGCGGCCTTCGAACGCGATGCCGGTCTCGCGGCGCAGCTCGTTCAGGCAGTCGCGGCTGTACTCGGACATGCGCACCATGCGCGCCTTGTTGATCGCGTAGCGCTCATGGGTGCAGTTGCGCAGCATCTGCGCCAGCCAGGCGTACTGGCGCCAGTCCAGGCCGGGGCGGATGGCCAGCGGGGCGTGTTCGGAGAACAGCCACTTGACCGCCTTGAGCGGCACGCCCGGCGCGGCCCACGGCGAGGTGTAGCCGAACGACAGCTGGCCGGCGTTGGCGAAACTGGTTTCCAGCGCCGGACCGGGCTGACGGTCCACGACCGTGACTTCAAACCCGGCCTGCCGCAGGTACCAGGCACTGGTGGTGCCGATGACGCCGCTGCCAAGGACTAGAACGCGCATGTAGCTTCTCCGACCCGATCATTCCCTGCACTGGAGCGTGCCGGGACCATAATTACGGAAGTATATTCCGGCCAAACCAAGCTTTTGCCCTGTTTTTAGGAGCGATGACAGGATATTGTCGCGCCAACCCCCATGCCTGGATGACGCCGATGGCCGTGCGCCCCCGCGAACTGGACAAGATCGACCGCAAGATCCTGCGCATCCTGCAGGACGAAGGCCGCATTTCCTTCACCGAACTGGGCGAACGGGTGGGCCTGTCGACCACGCCCTGCACCGAACGGGTGCGGCGGCTGGAACGCGATGGGGCCATCACCGGCTACTACGCCAAGCTCGACCCGCACTACCTCAAGGCCAGCCTGCTGGTGTTCGTGGAGATCAGCCTGGCCTACAAATCCGGCGACATCTTCGAGGAGTTCCGCCGCGCGGCATTGAAGCTGCCCAACGTGCTGGAGTGCCACCTGGTGTCGGGCGATTTCGACTACCTGCTCAAGGCGCGCATCAGCGAGATGGCGTCCTACCGCAAGCTGCTCGGCAGCACCCTGCTGACCCTGCCGCACGTGCGCGAATCCAAGAGCTACATCGTGATGGAAGAGGTGAAGGAAACGCTGACCCTGCCGATCCCGGATTGAACCGCGGCCCTCAACGCAGAAGGCGGCGCGCTTGCGCGCACCGCCTTGGTCATGCAATCCCGCGCGTCAGCGCTGTTGTTTGGAATCGGGGTGACGCTGGTCCGGCTGCTTGCCCTTCTGGTTCTGCTGGTCCCACTGTTGCTGGTTCTGCTGTCCGGCCTTCTGGTGCTGTTGCTGACTGCCCTGCTGTTCCTGCGGCATCTTGCCGCCTTTCTGGTTCTGCTGGTTGGTCATGATTGCACTCTTCTGGAAAACCCTTCGGAATACGCCGCGTTCCGGCGCACGTGAAGGGTCGCGCGAAAACGGTTAAACACAGGCGAAAAAGCGGTGAGATGTCGCGTTGATGCAGCTGACTGTGCGGCTTGGTTTGTGCACGGTTCATGCACTGCGTCCGCCAGCACTGCTTACGGTCGGATCTGCTGCCCATCGCCGCTGGGAAGGGCGTCGTAATACTTGCCGGTGCGGGTATCGAGCACCCGGTTGGGTCCGACCTGTTTGGCGCCGGGAATGATCCGTCCGTGGCGGTCATACACCTTGGGTTGCAGGGTGGGTCCCTGGATCGGTTGCGCCGGGCCGGTGTCGCGCGCCTGGATGGGATGGCTGCGCAGTTGCTGCTGGACCTGGCTGTTGGACTTCACCGGGGCCATCTGCCCGGACAGGCTCTCCACCGGTGCAGGGCGCACGGGGGTAGGCAGCGGCGCCGGCGGGGCCACCACCACCGGGCGGGTCGCGGTGGGACTGGGCGGGGGGCCGATCTGGGCCATGCCGATGGCCGGCAACAGCATCAGGCCCAGCGCGGTGGCGAAGCGGACGTGGCGGGACATGGCAGGCTCCGGCGGTGATCGATACTGCACCTTGCACCCACGCGGGTATCAGCACCATGAACGCACCCGGGCCACCGGGGCGCTGGCTTGAAGCCCGCCATCCCGGCCCAATCTTGAACCTATCCCCGCGAGGAACCGCCAATGACCGCCTTCGATCTCTCTCCCCCCAGCGACGCCCAGCGCGACGCCCTGGTGGCCGGCCTCAGCGCCGACGAACGCCGCGTGCTGCTCCAGCACGGCACCGAAGCGCCGTTCTGCGGCGTGTTCCTGGACAACAAGCAGGACGGCGTCTACGGCTGCCGCCTGTGCGGTCTGCCGCTGTTCCGCTCCAGCACCAAGTTCGACTCCGGCACCGGCTGGCCCAGCTTCTTCGCCCCGTTCGATCCGGCCCACGTGCGCGAGATCCGCGACATCAGCCACGGCATGATCCGCACCGAGATCGTCTGCGCGCGGTGTGACAGCCATCTCGGCCATGTGTTCCCCGATGGCCCGCCGCCGACCCACGAGCGCCACTGCCTGAACTCGGTCTCGCTGTCGTTCACCCCGAACGGACAGGCCTATCCGGATCCGCTGCAGCGCGGCGGGGCCGAGGCGCAACCGGCCGGCTGAATCCGTAAAAGTGTGACATTGAGCGAACGCCCCCCTTCAGAAAACCGGGGGCGGGGCCGACATGGAGGTATCCCCTACTCCGCGCCGGCCCCATGCTCATCATCGTTGGATTCCTCATTGTCATCATCAGCGTGCTCGGCGGCTACGTCGGCGCGCACGGCAAGCTGGGCGCCCTGTGGCAGCCCTATGAGCTGGTCATCATCGGCGGCGCGGCACTGGGCGCGTTCCTGGTCGGCACCCCGTTCAAGACCGTCAAGCAGACCCTGAAGGCCACCGTGGGCGTGTTCAAGGGCCCGGCCTACAAGCAGCAGGACTACATCGACGTCCTGAGCCTGCTCTACGAACTGCTCAACAAGGCCCGCCGCGAAGGCTTCATGGCGCTGGAAGACCATGTGGAGCGCCCGGCCGAAAGCAGCATCTTCGCCAACTACCCCAAGGTGCAGGCCGACCACCATCTGGTGGACTTCATCACCGACTGCCTGCGCCTGATGATCGGCAGCAACATCGAGCCGCACGAACTGGAGCCGCTGCTGGAGCTGGAGCTGGAAAAGCACCATGCCGAAGCGATGCAGCCCTCGGCGGTGCTCAACAAGGTGTCCGACGGCCTGCCCGGCTTTGGCATCGTGGCCGCGGTGCTGGGCATCGTGATCACCATGGGCTCGATCGGTGGCGAAATCACCGAAGTGGGCGCGCACGTCGCCGGCGCGCTGGTCGGTACCTTCCTGGGCATCCTGCTGGCCTACGGCTTCGTCAGCCCGCTGGCCGCGGCCGTGGAAGCGCGCGCCGAGCAGGACAGCCGCATCTATGAGTCGGTGAAGACCGCGCTGCTGGCCTGCCTGCGCGGCTACAACCCGAAGATCGCGCTGGAATTCGCCCGCAAGACCCTGCCCTCGAACGTGCGCCCGGGCTTCAGCGCCTTCGAGCAGCACCTGAAGACGGTCAAGTAAGGCACCCCCATGGCCGAGAACAAACCCACCGTCATCGTCCGCCGGGTCAGGAAGGCCGGCCACGCTGCCCACCATGGCGGCGCCTGGAAAGTGGCCTACGCCGACTTCGTCACCGCGATGATGGCGTTCTTCCTGGTGCTGTGGCTGATGGCCGCCACCACCAAGCCCGAGCGCGCGGCCATCTCCGAGTACTTCCGCAACCCCAGCCCGCTGGTCGGGCAGAGTTCCACCCCGGCGCCCGGCATGGCCGGCCCGGGCGGGGCCAGCACCTCGATGATCAAACTGGGCGGCGCCACCGACATCTCGCGGGGCAACAGCAACGACCCGTTCCAGGCCCAGCAGACCGCCAAGCCGATCCCGCAGACCGAACGTGAGCGCGAACAGCAGCAGCTGGAAGCGCTGAAGCGGGAGCTGGAAGAGGCCATCAGCAAGAGCCAGGCGCTGGAGCCGTTCAAGGACCAGCTCCTGCTGGACCTGACCCCGGAAGGCCTGCGCATCCAGATCGTGGACAAGCAGAACCGCCCGATGTTCGACATGGGCAGTGCCGCGCTCAAGCCGTACACGCGCGAGATCCTGCGCGAGTTGTCGCAGTTCATCAACCACGTGCCGAACCGGATCAGCATCACCGGCCACACCGACACCACCGCCTACAACGCGGTGCACGGCTACAGCAACTGGGAGCTCAGCGCCGACCGCGCCAACGCCGCCCGGCGCGCGTTGCTGGACGGTGGCATGACCGAAGAGAAGGTGACCCGCGTGGTCGGCCTGTCCTCGTCGGTGCTGTTCGACAAGGCCCAGCCGGACAACCCGATCAACCGCCGCATCAGCATCGTGGTGATGACCAAGGCAGCCGAAGCGGCAGCGCTGGCCGGTGCCGGGCAGGAGGTGGCGTTGTCGCCCACCACCGGCGACGCCGACATCCACGCCGCACAGGCCCCGGCGGCGACGCCCTGACCGGGGGTTTGCCGGGGGTTGGTCAGCCGTGCGGGCCGGTCGGAGGGCCGCACGGACGGTCGGTGCGCGCCACGTTCGGTTGATGCCTGCACGCCCAGACGATGCACGCGCCACGCCCGGGTAGGGTCGCGCCCCAGCCGACTGCACGCGCGTGGGCAGCGTTCGATATGGGCATGACCGGAAGGGCCGACGTCTGCGGCCAACCCCCATTACAATGGCCGCTTTCCACGTACAGATAGATCCCACCATGTCCAAGCAGTCCAAGGCCAAGCGCGACAAGCGCAAGAAGCTGCAGCCCAAGCGCCCGATCAACCGCCTCAACGCCCAGCAGCAGGTGCAGAACCACGCCGTGCTGACCAACGAAGAGGGCCAGGTGGTGGCCGCCATCGGCCTGCAGGGCACCGAATGGCTGCTGGCCATCGGCGGCCAGACCATGGGCAACGCCGACAACCCGATCCCGATGCTGGCCATGCTCAAGCACCTGTCCAACGTGCAGGAAAAGGAAGGCCGCAAGGTCAACCTGGAATACTCGACCCAGCTGCAGCAGCTGATCGACGACCTGGCCGCCGACGAAGGCAAGACCGCCGACGACTACCTGGCCCAGCTGGTGTCCGAGTTTGAAGGTGTGGAAGGCGAAGAAGGCGACGACGCCGAAACCGCTGAAACCACTGCCGACGCCAGCGACGACGCCCCGGTGGCAGACGAAACCGGCACCGATGCCGCCGCCGACGCCCCCCCGGCCGCCAGCGACGACAAGCCGCAGGCCTGAGCCACGGCCACCCGGTGACGGTCTATATCGACGATGCGGTCCACCCCTGGCGCGGCGAGCGCTGGGCGCATCTGATGGCCGACACCCTGCCCGAGCTGCACGCCATGGCGGCGCAGCTCGGGATTCCGCGACGGGCGTTCCAGAACCGCCCCAGCGGCGCGCATTACGACATCCCCGCCCCGCTGCGCCTGCAGGCCATCGCGCTGGGCGCACAGGCCATCTCGCGGCACACCGACCGCGTACTGGTCAAAGCCGTCATCGCCAACGCGCGTACTCAATACCTGCCTTAGGCAGGTATTGAGTACGCGCGTTGCGCCCCGCGCCTTGCTACGCAAGCCGCGGGGCCGCACCGGTCAACCCGCAGCACGCATCAGAACGGGTCCGAACCCGGCCGCACTTCCACGCCCAGCAGCGAGCACAGCGCCAGCATGGCGTCATCGTCGCGGTTGAGCGCCATCCAGCCGGCCAGGCCGCCATTGCCCGTATCCACGCTCCACAGCGCGTAGTTGTGCTCGCGCAGGCGGTCGTGCGCGGTGGCCATCAGCGCCGGGGCATCGGTGGCGGCGGCGAAATCCTCATCGTCCAGGTCGCCACCCCAGTCCAGCTGCAGGTTCCAGCGTGCCGCCAGCTCGTTGATCGCCGACACCAGCGCATCGGGATCCTCGCGGTCCACTTCGAACCCGGACTGCCAGGCAATGGCGGCCATCAACGGCGGCAGCCAGTCGGCCTCCTCATCGATCTCCTCGCCGCTTTCCAGCAGCGCCTCGCGCCAGCGGTTGAACTGCTGCAGCGCCAGCTCGTCATCGCCGGGGTTGATCAGCACGAACAGGTTCCAGATCCGCGCCTCGAAGTCGTCTTCGTCGAAATCGCGCTCGTCTTCTTCGAAGTCGAAATAATCGCTGTTGTCAGGCATGACCGGTAGTTCCTTGAGGCAGGCGGGCATTCTGCCGTGCAGCGGCGTTGGCAGGAAGCGAAATTCGGCGTGGGCCGCGCCGCGGTTTATCCTGTGCGCCTGGAAGATGGCCGTGGTGGCCGTCACAACTGAATGACCATGAGCGATACCCCTCCCGATCACCTGGCGATCAACCCGACCAGCCCCTTCCACGATGCGGCCGCCCTGGAGCGCGGGGTGGGCATCCGTTTCAACGACGTCGAGCGCGACAACGTTGAAGAGTATTCGGTCAGCGAAGGCTGGATCCGCGTGCAGGCCGGCAAGGCCCGTGACCGCCGTGGCAACCCGATGACCATCAAGATCAAGGGCACCGTGGTGGCGTATTACCTGGACCAGAAAGCCGACGCGTAAGCCGCGTTGATGGCCGGCCCGTAACGGCCGCCCCCGGGGGGTAGAGCCACCCCATGGGTGGCTGTTTCCCGGGCAAGGCGCGCGCCAGACATCGGGCATTGCGACAGCCACCCATGGGGTGGCTCTACCCGGTGGACGTGCCCCGGTTTCAATCGCGTTGGCGGGTTTCCAGCAGGTCCAGGTTGCGGATCAGCTTGCGCGAGACCTCGTCGGAGATGGTGCCGCGCCGGGTCAACCGGAACAGCTCCTCGCGCTCGGCGGTGAGCCCGGCGCCGCGCAGCTGGCGGTAGCCCTGCTCCATGCGCTGCACCTTTTCCGGATCCGCATCCGGGCCGTCGTCCTTCTCAAGATTGCGCTGGTACAGCAGGCTCACCCGTGAGGCGGCGTCGTTGTAGAGCTGCACGTTCTCGGTGGTCTGGTTCTGCACCAGCTGCTGGCGCATGCGCTCCACCCCGGCCAGCGCCGCCTTGGACGCCAGCCGCCGGGCCAGATCCTCGGCCTTGCGCTCGCCCGAATCGGCCGGCAGTTCCAGCCCCTTCAACAACCGCGGCAATGCCACGCTGGCACCGACAAGCGACACCAGGATCACCGCCGCGGCCAGGAAGATCACCAGGTCGCGCGCCGGGAAGGCGCTGCCATCGGGCAGGAACAACGGCAGGGTGAGCACGCCGGCCAGGGTGATCGCACCGCGCACACCGGCCACCGAGGTGGCCACCACGATCCGCCACGACGTACCCGGCCGCGCTTCACCGCGGTGGCGCGCCCGCAGCACGCTCCAGCGCAGCGACAGCCACACCCAGGCCAGGCGCAGCAGCACCAGCGCCAGGTTGATCACCACCACGTACACCAGCAGCCACCACGCGCTGTGGTGGCCGCTCTCGCTGACGGTGGTGATGGCGCGTTCGACGATGCCCGGCAACTGCTCGCCCAGCAGCACGAACATGATGCCGTTGAAGCTGAACTGCAGCATTCCCCACACGGCCGCGCGCTGCACGCGCATGCTGCCCGACACCCGGCCGGTGAGCTCGACGTAGCTCATGGTGATGCCCGCTGCCACCGCCGCCAGAATGCCCGACGCGTTGGCCTCTTCGGCCAGCAGGTAGGCGGCGAACGGAATCAGCAGGTTGACCAGCAGCGCTGCACCGGGCTCCTCGCCAAAGCGCCGCCACAGCCAGCGCTGGAAGGTGGACACGCCCAGGGTAACGGCCGCGCCGATCGCCACGCCGGCCAGCGCCACCCACAGGAAGGTGAGCGATGCGGTGGCCAGCGAGAAGCTGCCGGTCATCACCGCGGCCACGGCAAAGCGGAAGCAGACCAGGCCGGACGCATCGTTCAACAGCGACTCGCCTTCCAGGATGTGCATCAGCCGCTTGGGAATGGGCGCACGCGATGCGATCGATCCCACCGCCACCGGGTCGGTGGGCGAGATGATCGCCGCCAGCGCGAAGGCCACCGCCAACGGCATCACCGGAATCATCCAGTGGATCAGGAAGCCGGCGCCGATCACGGTGAACACCACCAGGCCGAACGCTAGCTCCAGGATCACGCCCTTGTCGCGGAACAGGCCCTGCTTGGGAATACGCCAGCCGTCCAGAAACAGCAGCGGCGGCAGGAACAGCAGGAAGAACATCTCCGGTTCCAGCGCGTGGCCACGGTTGAACACCCCGGCGATGACCGCGCCCAGGCCGATCTGCACCAACGGCAGCGGCAACGACAGCGGCAACACCCGGACCAGATAGCCGCTGGCGACTACGGCCACCAGCATCGCCAGGACGACTTCAATGGTATGCATTCGATTGGTGAAAGAAGTGCGACTTCAGGGCACGAACGTAACACAGCTGTTTGGCCGCCAGGCCGCAACGCGGTGACCGACCACACGCTGAATCCAGTGATTGGGCGTCATCGAATGACGTCACTGCCTCCTGATGCCTGCACGGTGGGTATCGTGCCCGCTCTTCCCGCTCACCCCCTAGTCCGATGAAGCCAGGTTCCATCCGCACCACGCTCGCAATGGCCATGATGTTCGCCGGCCTGCTGGCCGGCTGTGCCTCCACTCCCGTCACCCGCCATGCGGCGCAGGTTCGGGTTACCCACAACGAGCCCGTCGGCTGCCAGTTCCTCGGCGACGTCACCGGCAGCCAGGGCAATTTCCTCACCGGTGCCTATACGTCCAACAAGAACCTGGAGTCGGGCGCACGCAATGACCTGAAGAACCGCGCGGCCGCGATGGGCGGCAACGTGGTGTACCTGCTGACCGACCGCGCCGGCGTCACCGGTCGCCAGGGCAGCCAGGCACAGACCAATGTGACCTTGAGCGGCAACGTGTATCGCTGCGACTGAGCCCCCGCCACGCGCCTCAACGCGTGGCGTGCCCATCGAAGCGGTAGATGTCCATCGCCAGGAATCCCGCATCGATACCCGCATCGATGCGCTGCGCACCCAGCGTGTCACTCCCGGCAGCGCCCATGGCCACATGCAGCGGCTGCAGGTGCTCGTCGGTCGGGTGCGCCTGCGCTGCGTGCGGCGCGCGGGCACGGTAGTCGAGCAGCGCGGCGGTGTCGTCCTCCTGCAGGCGCTGTTCGACCCAGCCGATGAAGGGCCGCACGTACGGCGCTTCCTTGCCGTCCTGGTAATGGCCCCAGTCGTGCAGGTTGTGGGTGATGCTGCCCGAGCCGATCACCAGCACGCCCTGCTCGCGCAGCGGTGCCAGTGCGCGGCCCAGCGCGAACTGGTGGGCCGGCCCCAGCAGCGGCTGGATCGCCAGCGGTACCACCGGAATGTCGGCCTGCGGATACAGGAAGCGCAGCGGCACCCAGGCGCCGTGGTCGAGGCCGCGGTTGCGGTCGAGCGCGGTCGGCAGCCCGGCCGCCGCCAGCCGCGCGGCGATCTCGCCGGCCAGGGCCGGGTCGCCCGGGGCCGGGTATTGCAGGTCGAACAGCGCCTGCGGGAAGCCGCCAAAATCGTGGATGGTGGGCGGTTGCGCGTGCGCGCCCACTGTCGGCTGGTGGGTCAGCCAGTGCGCCGAGGCCATCACAATGGCGCGCGGGCGCGGCAACTGCGCGGCCAGCGCCGCGAGGCGTTGGCCGACCAGACCGGGGTGGAGCGCGGTCATCGGCGAACCATGGGAGATGTACAGCGAAGGCAGACGGGACATCACAGGCTCCAAGGAAGGATCAACGACGGTGCGGTGCTCAGCGCGAGGCGAGCGTCCACTTGCCGTCCCCGATGCAGAACAGCACCAGCAGCGCCAGCGCCCAGAACGCCGGGTATTCCCAGCCGCCGCCGGCATTGGCGAAGCTGAAACCATTGGCACCGTGCACGCTGACGATGGTGCCCAGCAGCAGCGGCACGCCCAGCAGTCCCACCCACCGCGCGTACACGCCCAGCAACAGCGCAGCGGCCAGGGTCAGTTCCAGCACAAGGGCCACGTAACCGAGTGCGCCGGGCAGGCCCAGCGACTGGAAGTGCGCCGCGGTGCCGGCCGGAGTGAATACCAGCAGCTTGGTCAGGCCATGGACCAGGAACAGCACGCCCAGGCTCCAGCGCAGCAGAGTGGCGCCGACGGGGGCGAGCGAGGAAACGCGGACAGCGGTGGTAGGCATGGGACACCTCGCGGACTAGGATGACGACAGGTTATTGCGCTCACCCTTGGCGATAAATACGATCAGACGACGCTGTTTATTACAGGATCTGAAACAATGGATACCCTCGACGCGATGCGGGTGTTCGTGGCGGTGGTGGAACGCAACGGCTTCAGCGCGGCTGCCCAGGCCCTGGACATGTCCACCGCCGGGGTCACCCGGCAGATCGCCGCATTGGAAAAGCGCCTGTCCACGCGCCTGCTCAACCGCACCACGCGGCGGGTAAGTCCCACCAGCACCGGCGCGGCCTACTACGCGCAATGCGTGCAGCTGCTGGCCCAGTTCGACGCACTGGAAGCAGGCATCGGGGCGCAGGCGCTGGAACCGTCGGGCCTGCTGCGGGTCAACGCCCCGGTCAGCTACGGCATCGCCCGGCTGGGGCCGCTGCTGGCCGGTTACCGCGCGCGCTACCCGCAGGTGCAGCTGGACCTGTCGTTGTCAGACCGCCTGGTGGACATGGTGGAAGAAGGCTACGACGTGGCCATCCGCATCACCCGCCAGCCGAACCCCGCGCTGATCGCACGCAAGCTGGCCGACACCCACATCACCCTGTGTGCCGCCCCCGCCTACCTGGACGCCCATGGCCGCCCGCAGCAGCCCGAAGACCTGGCCGGCCACGAATGCCTGGGCTACAGCTACTGGGGTGGCGGCGACAGCTGGCAGCTGCGCGGCCCGCGCGGCGAGGTGTCCGTGCCGGTGCACGGCGGCCTGCGCGCCAACAACGGCGACGTGCTGCGTGAAGCCGCATTGGTCGGCATGGGCATCATCCTGCAGCCGGACTTCCTGATCGCCGACGCGCTGGCCGACGGCCGCCTGGAACGCCTGCTGCCCGACTGGGAGATCGCCCCGATCGGCATTTTCGCCGTCTACACCAGCCGCAACCATCTGGCCCCGAAGGTGCGCAGCTTCATCGACTACCTGGTGGAGGCGTTGGGGTGACTGCGGACGTTTGCGTGTAGAGCAGCCGGGCAGAGCCCGGCTCTACGAGGTGACGGCGGCCGAAAATACGCGTCGTTTGCTGGCAGCCGGGCAGAGCCCGGCTACCTTGCATCAGGTGGCCTCGGCGGTTTCCAACCGCGCGATCACCTCGACCAGCGGCGATGGGCGGCCCAGCAGGTAGCCCTGCACCTGGTCGCAGCCGTGCGCGGCCAGCCACTGATGCTGGCCCGGCGTTTCCACGCCCTCGGCGATCACCGTCAGCCCCATGCTGTGGCCCAGCGACAACAGCGCGCGGCAGATCGATGCATTGCGCGGATTGGTTTCCACATCGGAAACGAAACTGCGGTCGATCTTCAGGATGTCCAGCGGCAGGTGCTGCAGGTAGGACATGTTGGAATACCCCGTGCCGAAGTCGTCCAGCGAAATGCACACGCCCTGCTCGTGCAGCCGCTGCATGGTCTGCTTGGCCTGGGCCGGCTTGCGCATCAGGCTGCTCTCGGTGAGTTCCACCTGCAACGCGCCGCGTTCCAGCCCGAATTCCTGCGTGGCCCGCGCGAACTCGGCCACCAGATCGCTGTTGAAGAACTGCACCGCCGACACGTTCACCGCGATCGGCAACGGCCAGCCTGCATCGGCCAACCGACGCTGCGCCTGCGCCGCCGCCCGGATCACCCAGCGACCCAATGCCAGGATCAACCCGGTGTCTTCGCACAGCTGGATGAACTCGCCCGGCGGAATGAAGCTGCCATCGGCCTGCGGCCAGCGCAGCAACGCCTCCAGCGCGGCCGGCGTACCGTCGCTGGCATGGCAGATCGGCTGGTAGTACAGCTCGAATTCGCTGTCGATCGCGCTGTGGATGCGCCCGGCCAGGCGCAGCCGCTCGGCCAGCCGCGAACTCACCGTGGTGTCGAACCAGGCAATCACACTGCCCTCGTCGCGTGCGGCGTGCGCGGCTTGTGCGGCCATGCCGATCAGCTGTTCGGCCGGCACGTTGTCGCCGTCGAACTTTACCGCCACGCCGATCCGTGGCTCGAACTGGTGCAGCCAGTCCTGCCCGCGCACCGGCTCCGAGACGGTCTGCACCAGCGTATCCAGCGCCGTCTGGCGCTCATGGTCGTCGCGGATGGCGAAGATGAAATCTTCGGCCGGCTGGAAGGCAAGCAGGCCATAGCGCGTGCCCAGCCCGCCCAGGCGCTTGGCCATGGCCTGCAGCACCACATCGCCCACTTCGCGACCCAGCGTGTCGGCCACCAGCTGCAGCCCGCGGAACTGCACGTAGGCGATGGTGTAGCCGCCGCCTTCCTCGTCCAGCTGTGCGGCCAGCGCTCGGGTGTTGAGCAGCCCGGTGGCCGGGTTGTGGGTGGCGTGGTAGGCCAGGTCGCGCTCGTAGGCCAGGCGCTCGCTGATGTCCTCGGCCAACACCAGGCAGGCCTGGCGACCGTCGAAATCCAGCCGCGACAGATGCGCGCGTACCTCGAACAGGGTGCCGTCCTTGCGCCGGTGCACGCGTACCTGCGCGTCCTGGGCATCGCCGATCGCGGCGCGCGAAATCGCGCTGCGGATCTCGTCCCAGCCTTCGCGCGGGCGGATATCCAGGATGCTCATCGACAGGAACTCGTCGCGGCTGTAGCCGTACTGCTTCACTGCCGCTTCGTTGACCTCCATGAAGCGCAGCGTGTCCGGGTCGAACACCCAGAACGGGGCCGGGTTGCGATCGAACAGCAGCCGGAACTGGCGCTCGGCCTGCTGCACGCGGGCCAGCGCCTGCACGCGTTCGCTTACATCGGTCAGCGCGCCGATCATGCGCCGCTGCCGGTCCGCCACCGCCACCCGCTGTCCGCGCGCCGACACCCAGCGCACCGTGCCGCCGGGCAGCACCACCCGGAACATTTCGTCCAGCACGCCGTTGCCGGCGAAGGCGTTGTCGAACGCCAGCTGCATGCGCTCGGCGTCCTCGCGGTGCACCCGCGCGAAGAACGCCGCCACCGGCAGGCTTTCGGTCTCGATGCCGAAGATCTCCCGCGCCAGCGGCGACCAGCGCAGCAGCGAGGCATCCTCGTCCACGTACCAGGTGCACACCTTGCCCACCTGGTGCGCCATCAACAGCTCGGCGTGGCCGGTGCGCAGTTCCTCGGTGAGCGCATCCTGGCTGCGGGTTGCACGGCGCACGCTCACAAACACCAGCGCGAACACGCCCCAGTACAGCAGGTACAGCGCCACCGACGCCTGCACGTAGGGCCACCAGGGCGCCAGCACGTCGGCGCGGCCCAACCCGGCGTACACCGCGATGGGGTACTGGCCCAGGGTGGTGAGCGTGGAAATCCGCTCGATGTTGTCGATGGCGCTGGTTTCAACGCCCAGCGGCGCCACGGCATCGCGGCGCAGCATCTCGCGCTTGCCCAGCCCGAAGCGTTGCCCGGTGAGGCCCACGGTGTCCGGGCTGCGCGCCAGCACGTAGCCCTGCGCATCGGTGATCGAAATGACGCCCTGGTCGCCGGTGTCCATGCCACCGATGATCGACTGCAGCTCGCTGGTGTGCAGCCGGCTCAGCAGCCAGCGGTCGTCGCCCATGCGCAACGCCAGCGGCAGCACCCAGCGCTGCGCATTGCGTTGCTGCGGCGGCCCCAGGTACAGCCGGCTGTCGCTGCCGCGATTGGTATCCACGGCCCATAGCGGCAGGTACAGGTCGCCGCTGCCGCTGGTCAGTGCGCGGCCGTACTGGTCCACCACCACGATGCTGTCCAGCTCGGCATGCCGCTGCAGCACCCCGCCGATGGCGTCGTCCAGCAGGTCCGGTGCCTGCGCAGGCACCCGTTCGAACAGCAAGGCGCCGTCCTCGGCGATGCCCAGCATGGCCCGTTCCAGGTTGCGCAGTTCCAGCCGCAGCAGCCGCTGCGAGCCGGTGGCCAGCGCTGCGCTCTGGCGCTGCGCGGCTTCCTGGCGGCGCTGGTAATCGTTGGCCAGCGTCATTGCCAGGCCAACGGCCAGCAGCACGCCCAGGCTGACGCCCAGCCACACGATCGTACGCAATGGCCGTGCCAAGGCGCGGTTCAACGCGGGCATTGCCGACCTCTCCCGCTGCGATGGGCTGACTTCATGCGTAAACGCTTCCTGGTTTCCCCAAACCTGAGCGGCCGAAGCCCGGGATTCTTGACCTCTGCGTCGCCGCGCCGTGCCTGCACGCGGGTGCGCCCCGAATCCTGTCTGCCAGCATGCACCAGCGCGTGCAGCACGGGAAGAGCCACGGCCGCGCGCGGCGCGTACAACGGCCACGCTTGGCACAGCCCGGGGCCGTTGCAGCGGCAACCAACCCCCTCCCGGGGGGATTAGACTTGAGGTTTCCCCGTTGCCTGAGAAGTCCATGTCCAAGCTGCGCCGCCCTACCCTGATGCTTGCCATCGCCGCCAGCCTGTCGCTGGGCCTGAGCGCCTGCGACCGTGAGCCGGCCACCCCCGTCGCCACCGCGCCGGACAGCCCCGCCGCCGCGCCGGCCGCGCCCAAGCCGCAGCTGGGCAGTTTCGGCTTCGATGCCACCGGCATGGACCGCAGCGTCGCCGCCGGTGACGACTTCTTCGGCTTTGCCAACGGCACCTGGGTGAAGAACACCGAGATCCCGGCCGACCGCTCCAGCTACGGCAGCTTCAACGTCATTGCCGAGAAGACCCTGGCCGACACCCGCGCCATCCTCGAAGGCGCCGCTGCCGACACCAAGGCCAGCGGCGAAGCCAAGCTGATCGGGGACTACTACGCCGCATTCATGGACGAGGCCGGCATCGAGTCGCGTGGCGTAGCCGCGGTGAAGCCGGAACTGGACGCCATCGGCGGCATCGCCGACAAGGCCGCGCTGGCCACCACCCTGGGCGGCACCCTGCGCGCCGACGTCGACCTGCTGAATGCGACCAACTTCTACACCGACCGCCTGTTCGGCGTGTGGGTGTCGGTGGACCTGCTGCAGCCGGACCGCAATGCGCCGTACCTGGTGCAGGGTGGCCTGGGCTTGCCCGACCGCGACTTCTACCTGCAGGGCGGCCGCATGGCCGAGCTGCGCAAGCAGTACCAGGCCTACATCGCCCAGGTGCTGCAGCTGGCTGGCGTGGCCGACCCGGCAGCCAAGGCGCAGCGCATCCTGGCGCTGGAGACCAAGATCGCCCAGGCCCACGCCACCCAGGAAGAAACCAATGACGTGGCCAAGGGCGCCAACGCCTGGAAGCAGGCCGACCTGAACGCCAAGGCGCCGGGCATGGACTGGGCCGCGTTCCTGGCCGGTGCCAAGCTGGGCGAGCAGCAGGACTTCATCGTGTGGCAGCCCAAGGCCGTGGCCGGCATCTCGCGCCTGGTGGCCACCGAGCCGCTGGACGTGTGGAAGGACTACCTGGCCTTCCACGCGCTGGACCGTGCCGCGCCGTACCTGCCCAAGACCTTCGCCGATGCGCGTTTCGCCTTCCACGGCACCACCTTGAACGGCACCCCGCAGCAGAGCGAACGCTGGAAGCGCGCGGTGGATGACAGCAACCACGCCGTCGGCGAGGCCATCGGCAAGCTGTATGTGGAACGCCACTTCGACCCGGCCACCAAGGCCCGTGCCGATGAGATGGCCAAGAACATCATCGCCGCCTTCGCCAAGCGCATCGACGCGCTGGCGTGGATGTCGCCGCAGACCAAGGCGCACGCCAAGGCCAAGGTGGCCGGGCTGACCGTGGGCATGGGCTATCCGGACACGTGGCGCGACTACACCGGCCTGGAGATCAAGCGCGATGACGCCCTGGGCAATGCCGAGCGCGCCGAACAGTTCGAGTACCAGCGCAACATCGCCAAGCTGGGCAAGCCCGTCGACCACGGCGAGTGGGCGATGCTGCCGCAGACCATCAACGCGATGAACGTGCCGCTGGAAAACCGCCTGGTGTTCCCGGCCGCGATCCTGCAGCCGCCGTTCTTTGATGGCGCTGCCGACGACGCGGTGAACTACGGCGCGATCGGTGCGGTGATCGGCCACGAGATCAGCCACGGCTTCGACAATGCCGGTGCGCAGTTCGATGAAACCGGCAAGCTGCACAACTGGTGGACGGCCGATGACCTGAAGAAGTTCAACGCCGCCGGTGACGCGCTGGCAGCGCAGTTCAGCAGCTACCAGCCGTTCCCGGGCGTGTCGGTCAACGGGCGCCTGACCCTGGGCGAGAACATCGCCGACGTGGCCGGCCTGGCCACCGCCTACGACGCCTACCAGCTGTCGCTGCAGGGCAAGCCGGGGCAGACCCTGGAAGGCTTCAGCCCGGACCAGCGGTTCTTCCTGGGCTTTGCCCAGGCCTGGCGCAGCAAGGCGCGCGAGCAGGCCCTGCGCAACTCGCTGCTGACCAACGTGCACGCACCGGGCCAGTTCCGCGCGCTCACCGTGCGCAACCTGGACGCGTGGTACCCGGCGTTCGAGGTCAAGGAAGGCCAGAAGCTGTACTTGGCCCCGGACAAGCGGGTCAAGGTGTGGTGATCGGTGTCACCGCGCGACGGTAACACCCGGGAACGGGCGCTTCGGCGCCCGTTTTCGCGTCTGGTGGCGCGGTGAACAGCCGGCGCGCATCGGCGTGGTGTTGAACGCCCGGTAGAGCCGATCGTTGGTCGGCTGCCCTCCGCGACACCCCACGCACATCCCGCACGCCAATCCGGGCCGTGCGGCGATGGCGCAGCCGACCAACGGTCGGCTCTACGGGGAAGGCCACTCGGCCAGCACGCTGGCGGGCAGGCCCATCCGTGCGCAGGCGCGCGGGGCCAAGCCGTCCTGCAGCGCGCGCCGGAACAGCGGCGTCATCGCGCGCAACACGCGCGCGGAGGTGCGTGCCTGTGCGCGCTGCATCCCCGTGCGTTCCAGCATCGCCTCGGCCCAGTCCGGCAGCAACGCCGCACCCGCGCCCAGGAACAGCTCACGCGACAATCCGGCCATCGGCACCGGCAGGCGGATGCCCGACAACACCCCCAGCACTTCGCGCGAGCGCGCATCGAACCGAAGCTGCGGCAACTGCCGGGAGAAGTACGCGTCCACCTCCGCCTCGGACGCGGGCACCTGGGTGGCGCCCAGTGCCTCGGCAACGCGCTTGTACTCGCGGTAATACTGGTCGGCCACCGCGCCGGGCACCTCGCGGCAGTAGCGCCGGCACCCTTGCAGGAAACCGTAGGCCTCGGTCACGTGGACCCAGGTGAGCAGGGCCGGATCATCGGCTGAATACGCGCGTCCGTCGGCGCTGTGCCCGCGTATCTGCGCGTGGATGCGTTTCACCTTGGCCACCAGCGCGTCCACCTCGGCACTGGGCGCATACGTGGTGCCGGCCACGAAGGCCGTAGTGCGCCGCAGCCGCCCGACCAGGTCGTCGCGGAAGTTGGAGTGGTCGTAGACCCCGGCCAGGGCCAGCGGGTGCAGCGTCTGCAGCATCAACGCGCACAGGCCGCCGGCGAGCATGCCGGGGAATTCCGAATGCACGCGCCAGGTGGCGCTGTGCGGCCCGAACCAGCCCGGGTCGCCGCGCGGGTGGTCGTACTCGATGCCGCTCTGGCCGCGGGGGAATGCGCCCAGCACCCAGCGCCGGATGGGCGCGGTGACGGGCTGGGAAAGACGGTGCAGCAACGGCGGCATCTCAGGGGGTCCAATCGGGCGAAGGCTACGGCAGTCTGCGCGGTCGGGGCCGATTCTGGCCCATCCCGGCGCCCCCGGGGAGTCCCAGCGCCGGGTCGGCGTTCGATGTGCAGGTGCAGCATGATTTTACCTGCGACATCTTGTCGCAGGCTGCGATTGCGATGATGCACCGCATCAGGCCACCCGCATTCAGAAATATCTGCCCGACGGCTTCGCATTTCCCCCATTGCACGACCCGCTGGAAGTGCTAGAACTGAATCCGCCTCACGTTCGTCCAATGCGCTGCCGCACGTTCCAGAAGGAGCACGTCATGATCGCTTTGTTCAAGGGTTTGGGTTTGCTGTTGCAGGACAACGAGCTGTATGGCAGCCCGTTCGAAAAACAGGTCGCGCATTGGCGTAACAAGAGCGAACAGCAGATCCGCGAGGAAGTAGCGGTGCTGGCCAAGGCCAAGGGCCAGTGGCTGATGGCGTCGATTGTCGGCTGGCAGGCCGCGTCGCTGCTGATCCTGGGCCTGATCTCCAACTATCTGTGGAAAGACGATTTCCATATCACCTTCACCCGCGTGGTGATCGTGTTCGGCTCGTGGATTTCCATCCTGTTCGTCATCTGGTTCATGGCCAACATGTTCGACCATACCGCCGGTTTCGAGCGCTGGATGAAGGCCTTCAACAGCCGCGCCCGCATCACCTCCGACGCCGACAGCGTGGAATGCGTGGCCGAGGCGCTGGACATGGCCCAGCACTATCCCGAGGTACTGGACTACAAGCAGGCCGTCACCGCGCGCCGCGAGCTTCGCCACGAAGACATCCGCATCATGCGTGAGATCGGGCGGATGCAGCAGCACACCGAACTGGTCGGCCAACTCAACCACGTGGGCGAGCAGGACAACCGCAGCAACCTGCACCTGCAGCCCGCGTACTGACCAACCCGGAAAGTGGGGGGAGCCACAATGCCACCGTGATCACTCACGGTGGCATTGTTCTTTGGGCTGCTCGCTGACGCACTGGTTGAAGCCGGCAGGCAGCCCCGCCATCTGCTCGGTCTTGCCGACGGCCACCGCCAACCGGTGCAGCGGTGGCTTCGCGCACGGGGTGCCCTTGCTGCAGGACGGGTCCAGCAGCAGGTAGTGGCAGGTGCCACTGCTGCTGGCGATGCACTCGAAGTGCGCCACGCCGTCCACCAGGCTGCTCTTGCTGTACAGCGCATCCACGCCGTTGGCACGGATGCGGGTCACCGACGTGTTGCTGGATTGCTGGCACCCGGCCAGCAGCACCACCGCGACGCACAGGGGCAGAAGAATACGCATGATCACTCCAAGGAAGATGAGGGCCTGTTCCGGCTACATGCCCCGGAACAGGCTCATGAACGGCTGACTTACATTGAGCACTTCGGCCCGGTGTTTCAGGCGCAGCTGGCCGCGCCCGGTATCGTCACGGGTCACCGCCGCCACCGCTTTCATGTTCACGATGGTGGAGCGATGGACCTGGCGGAAACGCTGCGGGTCCAGCACGTCCAGCAGCTCGCGCAACGGCGTGCGCAGCAGGCTTTCGCCCTGCTCGGTGACCACAGTGGTGTACTTGCTGTCGGCACGGAAGTACAGCACGTCTTCGAGCATGATCAGCTGCGTGTCGCGCCCGTTGCTGGCGGTGATCCAGGCCAGCGGCGGCGCACTGCTGGGCGCGCTGCCGCCCTGCGCCAGGCGCTGAAGCAGCTGCTCCAGCATGGCGTTGTCCGGCCGGCCCTGCTGCATGCGCGCCAGGATGCGCTCACGGGTCGCCAGCAGGCGCTCATCGCTGACAGGCTTGAGCAGATAGTCCATCGCGCCCTGTTCGAAGGCGTCGATCGCGTACTGGTCGTAGGCGGTGACGAACACCACCTGGGTACGTGGGCTGATCTCGGGCAGCGCGCGCGCCACGTCGATGCCGGTGATGCCGGGCATGCGGATGTCCAGGAAGGCCAGGTCCGGCTTCAGCTCGGCCAGCTTTTCCAGCGCACACGCACCGTCTTCGCATTCGGCCACCAGCCGCAGCTCCGGCCACAGCCGCTGCAGCTGCGCCACCAGCGACTGCCGCAGCAGGTCTTCATCTTCGGCGATAAGGGCATCAAGCTGCATGGATGGCCTCGCGCGCATCGCGCGGCAGGGTGATGGTGGCGGCGACGCCGCTGGGGAAGTTGGACACGATGGCGACCCCGGCGCGGTCGCCGCAGGTCAGACGCAGGCGTTCGCGCAGGTTCTTCAGGCCGATGCCGGTGCCGCTGGTGCCCTGGCCGAACCCCAGCCCGTCGTCGGCAACGGTAAGGGTGACATGGTCGTCGAAGGCACGCGCGATGATCCACACCGTGCCACCGCCGGGCTTGGGCTCCAGGCCATGCTTGATCGCGTTTTCCACCAGCGTCTGCAGCGCCATCGACGGCAACGGCAGCGCCAACAGCATCGGTGGCACGTCCACCTGCAGCGCCAGCCGCGCACCCATGCGGATCTTTAGAATCTCCAGGTACGCCTGGGTGCGCTCCAGTTCCACGCCCAGGGTGGACATCGACTCGTCCACGCTCGGCAGCGAGCTGCGCAGGTACTGGATCAGATGCCCCAGCATCTGGTCGGCGCGCGGCGGGTCGGTGCGAGTCAGCACCTGCGCATTGGCCAGCGTGTTGTACAGGAAGTGCGGTTCCACCTGGGCGTGCAGCAGGTTGAGCTTGGCCACCGACAGTTCCTTCTCGGTGGCGGTCTGCTCGGCCGCGGCCTGCTCGTCGCGGCGCTGCTCGGACACCCGCCGGGTGATGGCCCGGGTTACCGCTTCGGCATTTTCGAAGTTGCTGCCCTCATCCACGGCCAGCAGGTCGGCCCAGACCCCGGCATCGGGTTCGAACAGCAGGGTGACGCTGCTGGTGCCCTGCCCCGGGGTGACCGTGGCAAGCACGCTGTTGCGGCGGATCGCCAGCCGCGCCGGCAGGTTCCAGCGCGAGGGCGGCCGGCCGTTGTAGGGATCCACGCGGCGCACGTAGGCACGCACCTGCAGGCTGCCGGCGGCGCTTTCGATGTCTTCCACGCGGGGCAGTTCGGCGATGGCCTTTTCCAGCAGCGCGAAGGCCGGGCCGGCATCCATCGGCAGTTCGATCTGGCGGCGCTGGCGGCTGGACAGGGTGGTGCCGTCCAGGCGCCCGGCGATCAGCCAGACCCGCCGGATATGGGTAATGCAGCTGCCGATGGCGGTGACCGCCAGGAACATGGCCAGCAGCCCGAAGACCCACCCGGGGCCGTCGTCCATGCCGCTGAAAATGCCACTCCAGACAAAGCCCGCCACGACGATGGCGGCGGCCCAGGCCAACAGGATGCGGAGGATCAGTGCGAGGCTGGCGAACACGGCGGCGTCTTCACATAGGGAGTGAGGCGAGCATAGCCCTGCCACCGGTGGGAACAAGCGGCATGCGACGAAAGCCGGGAATGGGGGGATGAAGCACCGATCACGTTGCGCTGGAGTGTCCCCACCGGCTGTGTGCCGGTGGGGACGATGGAATCACCTGCGCTCGGCGGCGCTGGCGTCACGCGGGGCGCGGAACTGGGAATCGGCACTCCAGTTCGGCCAGGCGCGGGAATTGGCCAGCTGGTTGCCCAGCGTGTACAGCACCTCCAGGTCGCGCGAGGCCCCGGCGAAGGTCCAGTCCGGCTGCCACTCATCGCCCTGCTGGTGGTAGCGCTTGGCGGTGTAGTCGTCCGAAGCGGCCTTGCCGGCCGCCACGCCACCGTTCACCCAGTCCTGGCCGGCCGAGTAGGACACCGCCGGCACGCCGCGCTTGGCGAACGGGAAGTGATCCGAGCGGAAGAACAGGCCGGCCTCCGGCTTCGGGTCCGGGGTGTAGCGGATGTCCCAGCCCTTGGCCACGTCCTTGAGCTGGTCCAGCAGTTCCAGCTTTGCCGACCCGTAGATGCCGAAATCACGCGACGGCCCGAACGGCGCCATGCCGTCCATGTTGATCACCGCCACGGTCTTGCTCAGCGGATACAGCGGGTGGCTGGCGTAGTACTCCGAGCCCAGCAGGCCCTTTTCCTCGGCGGTGACGGCCAGGAACAGCACCGACCGCTCCGGGCGCTTGCCCTTGGCAAACCCACGCGCCAGTTCGATCAGCGAGGCGGTGCCGCTGGCGTTGTCGAGCGCGCCGTTGAAGATGGTGTCGCCGTTGGCGTCGGGTTTGCCCACGCCGATGTGGTCCCAGTGCGCGCTGTACACCACGGTCTCGTCGGGATGTTGGCTGCCTTCCAGGCGCGCGGCCACGTTGTGCGAGGTGATCACCTCGGTCTTGACGGCATACGTGGCCGAGAAGGTTTCGCCCTTCAGTTCCACCGGCTTGAAATCGCGGGTCTGCGCCTGGCGCTTGAGCGCCTCGAAATCCAGCCCGGCGCGCTTGAACAGGTCCACCGCCAGGTCGCGCTGGATCCAGCCTTCCAGCAGCGGGTGTGCGTCGGCCGGGTTGTCACGGACCACGTCGAACATGGTGTTGGTGTTGGAGCCTGCGACCGTGGCCCAGCCGTACGATGCCGGTGCGGTCTCGTGCACGATCAGCACGCCGAGGGCGCCCTGGCGCGCGCCTTCTTCGTACTTGTAGGTCCAGCGGCCGTAGTAGGTCATGCCCTTGCCGTCGAAGTCGCCCTGGCCGGTTTCAAAGTCCGGGTCGTTGATCAGCACCACGGCGATCTTGCCCTTCAGATCTACGCCCTTGAAGTCGTCCCAGTTGCGCTCGCCGGCCTTGACGCCATAGCCGAGAAAGACCAGCGGCGCGTTCTTGATGTCCACGGCGCTGGCACCGTTCATCGCGGCGCGCACGGCGATTTCCTTGCCCTGGCTCAAGGTCTGCGGCGTACCCTTGCTGCTCAGCGACAGGTTCGGCGTACCGACGATATCGCCCTTGAGCAGCGGCACCGCCTGGGTCCACAGGCGCTTGCCGTCCTTGAGGTCGCCGCCCGGCTGCAGCCCGGCCGCCGCGAACTGCTTGCTCAGGTAGGCCACGGTCTTCTCCTCGCCCGCGGTGGCCGGGGAGCGGCCCTCGTAGGCATCGGAGGCCAGTTCCTTGACGTCCGCGGAGATCCGCGCGCCATCGAATTTGGGCGTTGCCGCCATCAGGGCGCTGGACACCGACAGGGCCAGCACGCTCAGTACTACTCGCTTCATCGCTCTCTCCACAGCTTGGACCACGAAAGCCCAAGTGTAGGGTAGAGCGGGGCTCTTCCCCGCGGCCTCGGCCCGCAACAACCGCCGCGTAGAGCGGGGCTCTGCCCCGCTGCCTTGGCCGCACCGCACCGCGCAACGCAACGGCAGCCGGGCAGAGCCCGGCTCTACGACGGTGTGGCCGCAGCACCGCAACAGCCTTCGGACGGTGTGCCGCAGCACCGCAACAGCCTTCGGACGGTGTGCCGCAGCAACGCAACAGCCGTCCGACGGTGTGGCCGCAGGCGTTACGCGATCGGAACGGCCTGCGCCCGTGCCCGCAGCACGGCTTGTTCGCGGGCGTTGGCGGTGAGGCTGGCGGCGCGCAGGAACGCGGCGCGGGCTTCATCGACGCGCCCCAGTTGCAGCAGCAGGTCGCCCTGCACCGCCGCCAGCGGGGCATAGCCGTCCAGGCGCGGGTCCTGCGCCAGCTGTTCCACCAGTGGCCATGCCGCGGCCGCGCCCTGCGCGCGCGACACCGCGACCGCCCGGTTCAATTCGATTACCGGCGATGGCTGCTGCACGGCCAGCCGTTGGTACAGCGCCGCCATCGCCGCCCAGTCGGTGTCCTGCACGCGGCGCGCGCGGGCGTGGCAATCGGCGATTGCCGCCTGCAGCACATAGGGATCGTCGCTGCCGCCCAGCGCCATGGCCTGGGCCAGCGCGGCCTGCCCGCGCGCGATCTGCAGCCAGTCCCAGCGCGCGCGGTCCTGTTCGGGCAGCAGGATCGGGGTGCCGTGCGCATCCACCCGTGCCGCGGCGCGCGAGGCCTGCAGTTCCATCAGCGCCAGCAGCCCGTGCACCTGCGGCCACGCCGGCAGCCGGCTGGCCAGCACCCGCCCCAGCCGCAGTGCTTCGTCGCACAGTGCCGGGCGCATCCAGTCGTCGCCCATGCTGGCCGTGTAGCCCTCGTTGAACACCAGATAGACCACCTCCAGCACCGACCCCAGCCGCTCGGGCAACGCCGCCTGGCGTGGCACTTCGAAGGCCACCTGCTTGTTGGCCAGGGTGCGCTTGGCGCGCACGATGCGCTGGGCGATGGTCGGTTCGGGCTGCAGGAACGCCCGCGCGATCTCGTCGGTGGTCAGCCCGCCGAGCAGCCGCAAGGTCAGCGCCACCCGCGCATCGGCCGACAGCACCGGGTGGCAGGCCACGAACATCAGGCGCAACAGGTCATCGCCGATGTCGTCCTGCAGCGCATCGCTGTCGTCGGGCAGCGGCAATGGCTGCGGCTCCAGTTCGCTGCCCCACAGCGCATGCTGGCCAGCCACGCGCTGGTGCTGGCGCAACACGTCGATGGCGCGATTGCGCGCGGTGGTCATCAGCCACGCTCCCGGGTTGTCCGGAACCCCCTGCGTCGGCCAACGCTCCAGCGCGGCCAGCCAGGTGTCCTGGGCCAGTTCTTCGGCACGCCCCACGTCGCCGCGCAGCATCCGCGCCAGGCGTGCGATCAGGGCCGGCGACTCCATGCGCCAGAGGGTGTCCAAGCGGTGCGACAGGGGGTTTTCCATGCGGGCGATCAAAGCACTGGCGGCAGGCCGGTACAAGCCCGCCGCCGGGCAGTCGGCGTCCTGGTCAGCCGGGCTCACCGTCCATGTGCGCGATCTCCCACAGGTGGCCATCCAGGTCCTGGAAGCCGCGCTGGTACATGAAGCCGTAGTCGCGCGCGGGCATCGGCTCGCTGGCACCGGCCTTCAGGGCCTTGTCCACCAGCGCGTCGACCGCCGCGCGGCTGGTCGCCGACAGGCAGGTGATCACCTCGGTCTGCTGGCGCGCGTCGCTGATCGGCTGGGTGGTGAAGCCGCGGAAGAACGACTCCACCAGCAGCATCACGAAGATGCTGTCGCTGATGATCATGCAGGCCGCGTTGGCGTCGGTGTAGGCCGGGTTGAAGGTGTAGCCCAGCGCGGCGAAGAACGTCCTGGACGCCTCCAGGTCGCGCACGGGCAGGTTGACGAAGATCATCTGCGGGGAATCGCTCACGGTGCCATCCTTAGGGGTGTGGGAATCAGGGTTGTTTCATGCAGTTGACCATCCACGGCTTGCCGTAGCGGTCGATCAGGAAGCCCCAGCGGTGGGCCCAGAACGTTTCGCCGATCGGCATCTTGACCTCACCGCCGTCGGCCAGCGCCTTGAACACGCGCTCGGCCTCTTCCACGGTGTCCACGTCGATGTTGATGGTGGTGCTGTTTTCCCCGCCACTGGACGGGCCATCGGCAGCCATCAGGATCGCGCTGCCCACTTCCAGCTGGCTGTGCGCCACGTGGTCCAGCGTTTCCGGCGGCATCTCGCCGCAGCCGTCGGTGTTCTCCATCGGCGGCATGTCGCGGTACCTCATTTCCGAGGTGACCTTGCCGCCCAGCGCCTGCGCGTAGAAGGCCATGGCCTCGTGGGTCTTGCCGTTGAAGCCAAGGAACGGGATCAGTTTCATGGGAGTGCTCCAGGGAAGTCGGGGGTCAGTCGGCGGCGCCGATCTGTTCGCGCAGACGCTGTTCATGCGCCTGTAATTCGGGGGTGAAGGCCTCGCCGAAATCCTCGGCGCTCAAGATCGGACGCAGCTCGACCACGCTGCCCGGGCCGAACGGGGCGCGCTTGAGCCACTCGGTGGCTTCGTCCAGCGAGCGCACCTGCCACAGCCAGAACCCGCAGACCAGTTCGCGGGTCTCGGCGAAGGGGCCATCGATCACCCGCGGCGGCTGCGCCCCGAAGGCCACGCGGCGCGCGCGTGAGGTGGGGTGCAGGCCCTCGCCGGCCAGCATGATCCCGGCCTGCACCAGCTGTTCGTTGTAGGCGCCCATGGCGCGGATTTCCTGCTCGGTCGGCATCTCACCGGCCTCGGTCTCCGGGGTCGCCTTGACCAGTACCATCACTTTCATCGGTGTTTCCCTCAGGGCGGGCCCGGTTGGTGGGCCCTTCAAGGGATACAACGCAGCCGGGTGCCGGAAA
The DNA here is from genome assembly GCF_009832905.1 of Stenotrophomonas sp. 364. Taxonomy (NCBI): domain Bacteria; kingdom Pseudomonadati; phylum Pseudomonadota; class Gammaproteobacteria; order Lysobacterales; family Lysobacteraceae; genus Stenotrophomonas; species Stenotrophomonas sp. 364. Next base: position 167,112 of record NZ_CP047135.1, on the reverse strand, counting down.
TCGACACGTCGGCAAGAATAATTTCCGCCACCGTCCGGTTCCGCCTGAACAGGCACCGCGTGCCGCGCTGCAACAGCACGGATGCGCCGGCTGCGGCATCATGGCCGCCCCTGCCCCGGAGCCTGCCGGCCATGCAATTCCTGCTGCTGATCTACATCGACGACGGCCTGTTGCAGGCCCTGCCCGGCGAGGACTACGACCGCCTGATGCACGACTGCCTGCAGCACGCCGATGCCCTGCAGGCCGACGGCACCCTGGTACTGGCGCAGAAACTGGAACCGGTGCACAGCGCCCGTACCCTGCGCACCCGCCAGGGCAAGGAGCGCATCACCGACGGGCCGTTCGCTGAAACCCACGAACTGCTGGCCGGCTTCAACCTGATCAACGCGCGCGACCACGACGATGCACTGCGCATCGCCCGGCAGTTCCCGTGGTCGCGCTTCGGCAGCATCGAAGTGCGGCCGCTGGCCGACATGGACGCCGAGCGCGAACGCGTCGGCGCCTGAGCCGCGCTACAACAGCGTGATTTCAAGGTCGCGCGCGCCGACGCCCTCGTTGCCGCTGTAGTCGCGCACGCTGGCCCGGATCACGTAGTCGCCGGCGGGCAGCGCGTCGGGCCGCCAGCGCCCTGTTTCCACCCGCCCGTCGCGTACCGTGTTGGTTACCAGGTAGCGGAAGCGCGTAACCGCACTGCCGTGCACAGTGATGCCACTGTCCGGTGCATAGGCCACCACGGTGGCACTGTCCTGGGGCGGCATGCGGTTGAACACGATGTTGAAGCGCGGCTGCTCGTACCCGGCCAGCGGCTGGCCCTGCGCATCCAGGATCTGGTAGCCCACCTGGTAGGCACCCAGGCGACGCCGCGGCAGGTTGCGATCCACCTGGTCCCAGGCTTCCACCACGATCTGCACGCCGGGGCCCTGCCGTGGCACCACCAGCGGCGCAGTGCCCACGGCCTTGATCGGCAGGTCCTGGTCGTCCAGGACTTCGACCGAGGTGATGCGCGGTGCGAACGCATCGGCGTAGCCGACAAAGCCCAGCGCCACCGCGTTGCGCTCGAACCCGCTGGCGCCCACGCTCAGGTGCACGTGCGCCATGCGGTTGATGCTGCCCAGCGGCTCGCCCACATGGAAGCGCGTGCCACGGCGCACGCGTACCCGTTCCAGTTTGCCATCCACCCCCAGCACCTGCTGCCAGCGGGCGTCGAACGGCTGGCCACGCGGATCGCGCCCCACCTGCATGTGGATGTACTTGAGCCGACCCAGCGCCATGCCTTCGGCCTGCCCGCCGACCGACCAGCTGGCAAAGGCGCTGTCGACCTTGCCATCGGAGATGGCCAGCACGCGCTGGCCGACATCGCCGCGGATATCGAAGCCGCCGTGCAGGTGGTGGCGGCTCTCGCCGCTGAAGTTGCCGCGTACCTCACCCAGCGTGCCCACCACTTCATGCCACCCGTCCTGGGGAGCCAGCGGCCAGCGCCCGCGCGTCACCGGCAGCGGGGCGTCGGCAGCGGGACCGGTCAATGCCGGTGCCGGCACCGCACCGATGTCCAGCGGACGCAAGCGGTGCACGCGGTACGCCGCGGCATCGGCCAGGTAGACAGCGCCCTGCGCATCCAGCGCCAGCCCGCTGGGCCGCGCAAAGCGCGGCTGCGGTGAAACACCGGCCAACGCCACCTGGTGGCCCTGTGTGGACACCTGCACCACCTTGCCGTTGATGTCGCCCACGTACAGCACATCATCATGCGTAACGGCCACCGACAACGGACCGCTCATCACGCTGCCGTCGGCCACCTGGGTGCGCAGCATGCCGTCCGGCGACAGCCGCCGGATGGCGTTGTTGTACAGGTCGGCGATCAACAGGTTGCCGTGCGAGTCCAGCGCCAGGGCCACCGGCGTATCCAGCCGCGTCTCGGCACCGAACCCATCGACGTTGCCCGGCTGCTCACCGCCTGCTGCCGTGCGCACCGTGCCATCGGGCTCGATCACCCGGATGCGGTCGTTGTAGGTATCGGCCACGTACACGCGGCCGCTGGCATCCACGGCCACGCCCATCGGCGCATCGAACCGCGCCTGCGCGGCCGGGCCATCGGCAAAGCCCGCCACCCCGTCGCCAGCGAGCGTCCTCACCACGCCATCGGCGCCGATCCGGCGGATGCGGTGGTTGCCGGTGTCGGCCACGTACACGTTGCCCGCGGCATCCAGCGCGATGCCGGATGGGGTATGGAACTGCGCCTGCGCACCGGGCCCGTCGCGCCAGCCCTCTCCGGTGCCGGCCAACGTATCCACGCGCCCATCGGGATACACCCGGCGGATACGGTTGTTGTCGCCGGCATCGGCGATGTAGGCAACGCCGTGCGCATCAACCGCCAGCGCATACGGATCGGCGAAGCGCGCCTGCGCACCGGCACCATCACGCAGTCCACCCACCCCATCACCGGCGAGCACCTCCATCTGCGCCTGCCACGCCAGCGGCGTGGGTACCGGGCCCTGTTCAACCGGCGCCCGTGCAGGCATGTCGAAAGACGTCCATGCGAGTGCCGCAGCGGTGATCGCCACCACTCCGCCGATCATGACCTGCCAACGTTTCATTGCCGTCCCTGTGCTTGTCCGGCGTAGACCTTAAACGCTGCCTGCGCATCTGCACACCCCATGCGCTTGTGCGGCTGCGCGGTTACAGGTTCAATCGCCGCAGACCCCACGCAAGGATGCGCCATGCACCGCCCGCACCATCGCCTCGCCCTGTCCCTGCTGCTGGCGATCTCCGGCGCACCAGCACTCGCCGCGACGCCGGTGGCCGCACCGTCTGAACACGCGCTCGCGCAGCGCTTGGTCGACACCATCGCATTGGCCGAGCAGGGCGACAGCGTGGGTGCGCTGATCGGCTTCGAGCGCGTGTTCAACGATCCGGACGTGGCCACCCTGGATGCCGTACAGCGCCTGGAAGGGCTGGTCAGTGCCGGGCGCACGGCCTTCAACGCGCGCCAGCCGCAGGAGGCGCAGCGCTACCTGGACGCCGCGCTGAAGCAGGCGCCCGATGACGCACGTGCGCTGTATGTGCTGGGTCGCCTGAAGCTGCTGCAGGACCAACCGGTGCAGGGCGCCGACCTGATCACCCGCTCGCTGCGTGCATCGGACCGGTTCCTGGCCGACATCGATGCCCCGCTGGTGTACCGGCTGGGCGATGCGCTGCAGGAGCAGCCAGATGATTACCGCGCGCTGCTGGAGGCGCTGTTCGACCGACAGTGGAAGGTCGATGGCCTGGAGCCGACGGCCGTGTGGTTGACGCTGGCCACGCTGCAGGCCGATGCCGGGCAACAGCAGCGCCTGGCCGCCACCGTGGCGCGCATCGATGCGCCGATCGAAGTGGTTGCGCTGCGCAGCGACAAGCGTTTCGATGCCGTGGTCGACCGCCGCGATCCGCGCTTCGATCCGCTGCAATCGGCGCGTCGCCATGCCGATGCCCTGCGCGTGTCGGCCTTGTTGCAGCCAGAGGCCAGCGACCTCGCCGCGCTTACCGACACCCTGCTGTTGCTGGGCGAGCACGCGCAGGTGCTGACCGCTACGGACCCGCTCCATGCGCGCCTGACCGAGGCCGGCGCCCCGCGCAGCTTTCCCGGTGGTGCCTATGCGGCGTGGGTGCTGCTGCACCGCGCCGTGGCCCAGCACCGGCTGGGCCAGGACGACCAGACGGAGGCAACGCTGGAGCTGGCCAGTACGCTCACCAACGAGGGCGACACGGTGAACCCGCTGCAGCGGCTCTACCTGGCCAGCTGGTACCTGGCCAGCGCCAAACCGGCCCGCGCCCTGCAGACCCTGGACGGGCTGGATGAGGCACCGATGTTCGGTGAGTACCTGCGCCAGTGGATCCGCTTCAGCGCGTACCGGTCGCAGGGGGATACCGCGCGGTCGGCGCAGGCCCGCCAGTGGTTGCAGGCCAACCAGGACGAGGGCCGCAGCGTGTACGTGGACGTGCTGCTGGCAGAGCAGCGCACCGACGAGGCGGCCCGCTGGGTCATCGCCGAACTGCAGTCGCCCCGGCGCCGCCAGGACCTGCTGCAGCTGATGCAGAACTTCCGCATGCTGCCGCCGATGCCCGCCGACGTGGACAACGACGCACGCTGGGAAGCACTGTTGAAACGCCCCGATGTGCGCGCCGCGCTGGAACGGGTCGGCCGCCGCGAGACCCTGCCCATCTACGGCCGCGGCGCCTGGCGGTGAGACCACCGGCACGCCGCGGTCAACGCGCCGGCGTTTCCACCTTGAACCCCATCGCCTCGCGGTAGCGCTGGTACAACGCGCTGACCTTTTCCACGTACGCCAGGGTTTCGGCGTACGGCGGCACACCCTTGTAGCGGGTCACCGCGCCGATACCGGCGTTGTAGGCGGCCGCCGCCAGGGTGCGGTCGCCCTTGTAGCGCTTCAGCAGCGCCTTCATGTAGCGCGCGCCCCCGTTGATGGACTGCTCGGCCGACAGCGGGTCGGCTACGCCCCATTCGGTGGCGGTGTCGGGCATCAGCTGCATCACGCCCTGCGCGCCCTTGGGCGATATCGCACCGGCATCGAAGCCGCTTTCGGCATGGGCAATCGCACGCAGCCAGGCATCGTCCACCCCGGTGGCCTTGGCGGCCGCCTTGAACTGTTTGGCATGGCGGTTGAGCTGTGGCGTGCCCACCTTGCCCAGCCCCTCGTGCGCCGGCTCGCCGGGCGGGGTGGCCACGGTGAACTTCAGGAACACCCGTGAGCCCGGCAGGTTGCGCGTGGAATACACCAGCGCGCCCTCCTGCTCGCGTTCGTACAGGGTGCCGCTGAAGATGCCCATGTTGCCCCACAGGTTGGGGGTCTGCACGGCGCTGTCATCGATCTGCTGCGGCGTGCACGTCGAGCCCGGCTCGGGCGCGGTGGCCAGGCTCACGGTGTTGTCCCGCACGCAACGGTACACCGTGCGCGCCGACGCCGACCACGGCAGCAGCATCGACAACAGGGCCAACGCGGCAGGCAGGGTCGGTTTCATGGGCTCGGATCGGGGCACGGTAGGGTGCGGCGCGATCATCCGGCCCCGGCTGCGAACCGAAGGTGAATACCGGGCCGGCCACCACGGCAGGCCCGGTACCAGCGTCAGCGGCTGCCGCCGATCAGGCGCTTGGCCGCATAGCCCAGGCCCAGCAGCAGGAACCACAGCGGGCTGATCGCCAGCGCGTACAGGGTGTCCGGCTGCAGGGTCAGCAGCACCAGCACGAACACGAAGAACGCCAGGCAGACCCCGCACATGAAGACGCCGCCCGGCATCTTGAACCTGGACGCCGCGTGCAACTGCGGGCGACGGCGGCGGTACACGATGTACGAACACAGGATCAGCGACCACACGAACATGAACAGTACGGCCGCCAGCGTGGTGACCAGGGTAAAGGCGGTAACCAGGTTGGGGATCAGGTAGATCAACATGGTGCCCAGAAGCAGGCAGATGCACGAGAACAGCAGGCCCCGCGCCGGTACCGCCGCCCGCGACAACCGCGCGAAGAAGCTCGGGGCGTGCCGCTCTTCGGCCAGCCCGTACATCATGCGGCTGGTGGAAAAGATGCCGCTGTTGGCCGACGAGGTGGCCGAGGTGAGCACCACGAAGTTGATCAGGCTGGCCGCGGCCGGAATGCCGGCGAGCACGAACAGCTCCACGAACGGGCTCTTGCCCGGCACCACCTCGCGCCAGGGGGTGACGGCCATGATCGCGATCAGCGCCAGCACGTAGAACACGATGATGCGCACCGGGATGGAGTTGATCGCCTTGGGCAGGTTGCGCTCGGGATCGGCGGTTTCAGCGGCGGTGGTGCCGACCAGTTCGATGCCGACGAAGGCGAACACCGCGATCTGGAAGCCGGCGAAGAACCCGGCCATGCCCATCGGGAACATGCCGCCGTCGTTGTACAGGTTGGCGAACGAGGCCTGGTGGCCCGACGGCGAGGTGAAGCCCCACGCCACCAGCCCGAAGCCGGTGATGATCAGCGCGCAGATGGCGATGATCTTGATGAGCGCAAACCAGAACTCCATTTCACCGAACAGCTTCACCGTGACCAGGTTCAGGCTGAGCAGCAGGATCACGCACAGCAGCGCCGGTATCCAGGGCGCCAGTTCTGGAAACCAGAACTGCGCATAGGCGGCGATGGCGATCACATCGGCGATGGCGGTGATGATCCAGCAGAACCAGTAGGTCCATCCGCAGAAGAAGCCGGCCCACGGCCCGAGCAGGTCGGTGGAAAAGTCGATGAACGACTTGTACTCCAGGTTGGACAGCAGCAGCTCGCCCATCGCGCGCATCACGAAGAACAGCATCGCGCCGATGATCAGGTAGACCAGCACGATGGAGGGGCCGGCCAGGCTGATGGTCTTGCCCGAGCCCATGAACAGGCCGGTGCCGATGGCACCCCCGATGGCGATCAGCTGCAGGTGGCGGTTGGACAGGCTGCGCCGGAGGTGTTCCGGCGGCACGGCGGGATCGGTCATGGGCGGGGCCAGCAGGGCGAAGGCTCTGAACATAGAAGACCGCTGGCCGCCGCGCCACTGTTGCGTGCAGCGATGGCCCGCTGATGTCGGTTTTGCCTTCCCCGGCAGCGCCTGACGGCCGGGCGGGGAGTGCCCTGACGGGCCTGCCGGACGATCCCGGTTCCAAATCCGGCCGACAGGTGGTGAGATAGCGCGGCGGCCCACAGGGGATCCAGTTCGTGAGCGCCGCACGCTGCTTCCCACCCACGGCATCGAGGTCTGCTTGAACCGCGCCAGGATCATCGCCGCCACCGTGCTGTTCGCCCTGCTCGGCGCCTTCGTGCCGATCGCCGCGCTGGTGTACTTCACTTGGAGCCGCGCCAACGAAGCGGAGGCTGCCCGCCTCCAGCTGACCGCCGAGCGCACCCTGCTGCGCGCCAACCGCGCCTACGAGGCCGGGATGCTGGCCCTGCGCCGGCTCAACCAGAGCCCGCTGGAACCGTGCTCTGCCGACCACCTGCACCTGATGCGGGCGCTCACCCTGAGCACGCACTCTGCCGAACAGGTGGGCTACTTCGAGGACGGCCGGCTGCGGTGCACCTCCTGGGGCATGATGGAGGCCCACGTACCCGAGCCGACGCCAGACCACATCACCGCCGACGGCGCCGGCATCACCCTGGGGGTGCGACCGATTGCCGGGGATGGGTCGCCGCTGATCGCGCTGCACCTGGGCCGCTACGACATCCTGATGGACCCGTCCCGCTTCGTGGACGTCATCGCCGATCCCAACGTGCGCCTGGCCGTGGCCAGCCCCGACGGGCGCCTGATGGCCCAGCAGGACCTGCTCGACCAGCCCCTGCTGCAACGCCTGCTGCGCAACCCGCACAGCGGCATGGACAGCCACACCCTGTATGCCACCGCGCAGGACCAGGAATGGCTGGCCATCGCCACCGCCCCGCGTACCGACCTGCTGGCCAGTTTCCGCGAGCAGTTCCGGCAGTTCATCCCGCTGGGCGTTCTGGGCGCGCTGGCCGCGATCGGCGCGGTGGTGTGGCTGTCGCGGCGGCGGTTGTCGCTGCGCGGGGAACTGGTCACGGCGGTGCGACGGCGCGAATTCCACATGCACTACCAGCCCATCATCGAGCTGGACACCGGTATCTGCGTGGGTGCCGAATCGCTGGTGCGCTGGACCCGGCCCGACGGCAGCCACGTGCGCCCGGACCTATTCATTCCGCTGGCCGAGGAACACGGCCTGATCGACGCACTGACCGACCAGGTGATCGAGCGCGTCATTGATGACATGCGCGAACTGCTGGTCCAGGACCGCAGCGCGCATATCGCCATCAACCTGTCGGCCGCCGATGTCAGCAGCGGCCGCGCGCTCAAGGTGCTGGCGGCCAAACTGGCCGGCACCGGCATCCATCCGCAGCAGATCTGGCTGGAGGCCACCGAGCGCGGCTTCATCGACATCCAGCGTGCGCGCAACACGTTGGCCATCGCCCGGCGTACCGGCCACTGCGTGGCCATCGACGATTTCGGCGTGGGTTATTCCAGCCTGCAGTACCTGCAGCAGCTGCCGCTGGATGCCTTGAAGATCGACAAGTCGTTCATCGATGCCATCGGCACCGACAGCGCCACCAGCCCGGTCACCTCGCACATCATCGACATGGCCAAGACGCTGGGCCTGTTCACCGTGGCCGAGGGCATCGAAACACCCGCCCAGCTGGCCTACCTGCAAGCCCGCCAGGTGGAGTTCGGGCAAGGCTGGCTGTTCTCGCGTGCGCTGCCCCCGGAGGCCTTCATCGCCTTCCACCACCAGCGCCTGCAGCAGTACGGCAAGGCCCGCGAGAACTTCCAGAACCCGAACAGCGCGGTGGAGTAGCGGCGGGCTCTGCCGCGCCGCATGACCAGTGGGGCGCCGTGGCGGTAAAACGCGTCGCCACGCGCCGGGGGCCCACCGCCACACGTAGAGCCGGGCTCTGCCCGGCTGCCGTTATGCGGTAATGCGGAACTGCCGGGCAGAGCCCGGCACCACGTGTTCCGGGGACCTGCCCTACTCGTCCGCAATACCCGCCAACTCCAGCACCCAGCGCGGCACCTTGGGCTCGCCGGCGTAGAAGCTGCGCGGCCTGCCCTCTGCCATCGCCCAGCGGTGGATCCAGCTGATGCCGCCGGCGCCGTTGTAGCCATCGGCGTGTGCATAGGCCGGGTCCTGCAGCGCCTGCTCCAGGGTAATGAACGTGTAGCCCCGGCGACGGGTAGCGGCGATCAGTTCGTCGATACTGGCCGCGTTGAGCGCATTGGCATGCATCAACCACACCTGCGCCGGCAACCGGCCCAGCAGCTGCCGCGACTGGTCTTCGTAGTAGTCCAGCTTGTTCAGCATGTAGGGCACATACCCACGTCGCAGCTGGCGCAGCCGCGCCTCGCGCACTACCGGGTCGGCCTCGGTGTCACGCACATGGTCGTAGGCGAAGGCCCAGATCCACTCGCTGTTGTCCACCGTGACCGGCGCGATGCGATACCCGTGCTGGTCCAGGAAGGCAGCCAGCGCAGCGCGTTGCTCCGGGGTCTCCCCGGCACGCAAGTACGGGTGGCGGAACCAGCGCGGAGCTTGCCCGCGTTCGGCCAGCAACGGGCGCAGGGTCTGCTCGCCACGCAGGATGTCCTGCTCGTAGGCCTCCAGCCCGATCGCATGCAGGTCCACATGGCCACGGGTGTGGTTGCCCAGTTCGAACCCCGCATCGCGCCAGTCGCGCAGCATCTGCACACGCGCCGGCTGCACCTGGCCATCGCGCTCCAGCTTGATCTCGTTGACGAAGCCCACCACCGGCACCTGCGCCGCCTTCAGCGCGGCAAGCAGCTGCGCGTGGCGTTGTGCCAGCTCCGGATCGTCGCGCTCATCCAGCCGCTGCCAGGGCAGGTCGTCGATGGTCAACGCAATGCGCTGGTCCGGCGCGGCCTGCACGGCCGCGGCAAGTCCCAGCAATCCCAGTCCCATCCAACGCAGTACGATGTGGCGCACGCAACCCTCCTGATCCGTGCTGCCACCTTAAACCAAGTGTCATACGGGGCCAGAACACGTGGTGCCTGACCAGAACACGTGGTGCGTCGCCAGAACACGTAGTGCCGGGCTCTGCCCGGCAGTTCGGCATTCCTGCGGCAAAGCAGCCGGGCAGAGCCAGGCGCTACGTCCCTGACGTGGGCGCCCACGCGCCCGGCCGGCGCAGCACTAGCAGTACCGTGGCAACCAGCAGTACCAGCACCACCCCCGGCAGCCACCGCTCGCCCCACGTTTCCAGCATCACCCCACCCACCACCCCGGCAATGGCGATGGCCAGGTTCCAGCCGGTGACCACGAACGACTGTGCGATGTCGCCGGCCACCCCGGCGCGGCGCGCCACGGCGGTCTGGAACAACGTGGGCACGCCGCCGAACGCCATGCCCCACACCACCGTGCCCAGCACCAGCACCCAGGCCGATGCGGGCCACAGCGCGAAGGCCAACGCCGCCAGCACGAACCCGACCGTGCTGGCCAGCACCAGCACGCGCAGCCAGCGGTCCACCCACAACCCGGTGATCCAGATCCCCACCAGTGCGGCCACGCCGAACACCAGCAGCAGCCGGTCCAGCCAGGCCACCGCGCCGGACAACGCCGCAAACGGTTCGATGTAGGTGTACAGCACGTTGTGCGCCAGCACGAACAGGAACATGGTCAACAGCGCCGCGCGCATGCCCGGCAGCCGCCATACCGCACCCAGCGTCTGCCGCGCGCCCGCGCCCGGAGCCGACAGCGCGGGCAGGGCCAGCCGCGCCCACACCAGCAGGCCTACGCTCAGCAGCGACATCAGCGCGAACGCCCAGCGCCAGCCGATGGTCTGCCCAAGCAGCGTACCGGCGGGAATGCCCAGCGACAACGCCAGCGGCGTCCCCACCATTGCCACCGCAATGGCGCGCCCCTGCAACCGCGGCGCCACCATGCGGCTGGCATAGCCGGCCACCAACGACCACAACAGGCCCGCGCTGATGCCGGCGACGAAGCGCGCCACCAGCATCACCGCGTAATGGTGCGTCAGTGCGGTCACCGTGTTGACCACCACGAACCCGGCAATCGCGGCCAACAGCAGCGGTCGCCGCGGCAGCCGCTGGGTGAGGGCGGTCATCGGCAACGCCGCCACCAGCGAGCCGAACGCATAGATGGTCACCAACTGCCCCACCAACGCGCGGCTGACGCCCAGATCGGCACTCATCGGCGACAGCAGCCCGGCTGGCAAGGCTTCGGTGAGGATGGTGATGAAGCCGGCGCAGGCCAGCGCCAGCAACCCGGACAACGGCAACCGCTCGGCCGCCGTGGGCTCCGCGGCAAGCGCACACGTGCCGGCCTCGCCACTCATGCCTGTGCCGCTCATGCCCGTGCCCCGCCGCGGCAGGCGGGGGCGGCGGGCAGTACGGCATCAACGGCGGCCAGCCGCAGCGGGGTAAGGAGGGGCGCATCAAGCACGGAGCACATGGCGGTATTCCAGCAACAGGGGGAGCGCCATGCTCGGCGTTCGACGGCGCGCCAAACACCCAGTCAGCGGTCCAGACATTCCGGACACTGCATTCCGCAATCGGCGCAGACCCCGTACCAGCAAGGGATGCAGCCGATGCCAGCGTGGCACGCACCGCTGCATCCCACCGGCCCCGCGCCACCGCCGCGCGGGGCCGCTAGAGTGGCGCCTTTCCCCATGAGTTCGGCCATGTCGGCTTTGGACAACATCGGCAACCTGCAGACCTTCGTGCACGTGGCCGACACCCGCAGCTTCGTCGACACCGGGCGCCTGCTCGGCGTGTCGGCTTCGGCCACCGGCAAGACCATCACCCGCCTGGAGCAGGCCTTGGGCGTGCGCCTGTTCCATCGCAGCACGCGCAGCGTGACCCTGACCGCCGAGGGCGAGCGCTTCCTGCTGCGCTGCCGGCGCATCCTCGACGAGCTGGACGCCGGCCGCACCGAACTGGCCCAGCAGGTCGCCGCCCCGTGTGGCGTGCTGCGGCTCAGCCTGCCGCTGGTGGGTGACCTGTCGCTGCCGATCCTGTCCGCGTTCATGGCCACCTACCCCGGCATCCGCCTGGAGCTGGATTTCGACGACCGCCTGGTCGATGTGGTCGAAGAAGGCTTCGACGCGGTGCTGCGCGTGGGTGAGCCGTCCGACTCGCGGCTCAGCGCGCGCCGGCTGGGCGTGTTCCCCCGCTACCTGGTGGCCTCGCCGGAGTATCTGGCACGGCGCGGCACGCCCCAGGCCCCGCACGAGCTGCTCCAGCACGACTGCCTGCACTATCGCTTCCCCAGCAGCGGCAAGCTGGAGCCGTGGCCGCTGCCACGCGCGTCCGGGGAACCGCCGTTGGAGCTGCCGGTGTCGATGGTGGCCAACACCATCGAGGCGCGCCTGGCCTTCGCGCTGGCCGGGCGCGGCATCGCCTATATCCCCGAGCACTCGGTACGCGATGCGCTGGCCGATGGCCGCCTGGTGCGCGTGCTGCCCGAGCAGATCCACGCCTGCGGCACCTTCCACCTGCTGTGGCCGTCAGGCCGCCACGTGCTGCCCAAGCTACGGGTATTCATCGATTTCGTCAGCGCCCGGCTCACCGGCGTGAGCTGTTGAACAGCGTGCATTCACTCCCTTGGCGCGGCGCAAACCTATACTGGCGGCGCGACAGCCAGTCGCCTGTGTAATGAGGTATGCCCGCATGCGCCAGTGATGCCCCGCCGTCTGTTTGACGGCCTGTGTCCTTCCCGCCCCGTGCGTGAAGGGAACCCACGGCATCCCTGGAGGTCGCATGACCGCATTTTCCCTCACGCTCGACCGCGTGACCTGCACCCTGCCCGATGGGCGGGTCCTGTTTTCCGATATCAGCACCCACTTCGACACCACCCCGACCGGCCTGGTCGGGCGCAATGGCGTGGGCAAGAGCGTGCTGGCCCGTGTGTTGGCCGGCCAGCGCGCGCCCAGCGCCGGCCAGGTGCAGCGCAGCGGCCGCGTGCACCTGCTGGCCCAGCACAGTGGTGCCCCGCCGGGCAGCATCGCCGCCCTGGCCGGCGTGGCCCCACTGCTGGATGCGTTGGCGCGCATCGAGGCCGGCAGTGTCGATCCCGCCGATTTCAGCGCGGTAGGCGAGCGCTGGAACATCCGCGAAGAGCTGCAGGCACAGTGGCAGCAATTGGGCTTGCCGCCGCTGGACCCGGCGCAACCGGCCGCCTCGCTCAGCGGCGGCCAGGCCATGCAGGTGGCCCTGGGGGGTGCGCTGCTGTCGCAGGCCGACGGCCTGATCCTCGACGAGCCCAGCAACCACCTCGATGCCCGCCATCGCGCGCGGCTGCTGGATGCGCTGGCGCACTGGCGCGGCGGCCTGATCGTGATCAGCCACGACCGCCACGTGCTGCGCGCGATGCAGCGCATTGTGGAACTGTCGCCGGGCGGGCTGCGCAGCTACGGCGGCAACTACGACCTGTATGCCGCGCAGAAGCACGACGAGCACAGCGCCGCCACCGAACTGCTCGCCCTGCGCAAGCGCGAACGGCGCCAGCAGCAGGATGCCGCGCGCGAACAACGCGAACGGCTTGAGCACCGCCAGTCACGCGCGCAGCGCACCGCGCGTACGGCCAACCAGGCGCCGATCCTGCTCGGCGGCATGAAGAACCGCAGCGAACACAGTGCCGGGCGCTGGCAGGCCCAGCAGCTGGAGCGCAGCGCGGTGGTGGACGCCCGCGTGCGCGAAGCCGCTGCGCAGCTGGACGATGCCACCGGGATTGCCCTGCTGGCCCCCCGCCAGGTAGAGCCCGGGCCGCAGCGCGTGGCCGAGCTCACCGACGTCCAGCTGCCGTGGGTGTCGCCACCGTGGCAGCGCCTCACCGTGCAGGTGCAGCGCGGCCAACGCATCGGCGTGCGCGGCCCGAACGGCAGCGGCAAATCCACGTTGCTGCGACTGCTGGCCGGCCAGTGTGAGGCCGTCGCCGGCACCTGCGCGGTGGCCGCACGCACCGCGCTGCTCGACCAATCCCTGTCGTCGCTCCCCGCGCAGGCAACGGCGCTCTCGCTGCTGCGCGATGCCCACCCCGACGCCGGCGACGCCGATGCGCGCACCCGGCTCGCGCTGCTCGGGCTGGACGCCGAACGCAGCCTGCGCCCGCTGTCCACGCTGAGCGGCGGCGAGCGCCTGAAAGCCGCGCTCGCTGCCGTACTGTACGCGCACGCGCCGCCGCAGTTGCTGCTGCTCGACGAACCCGGCAACCACCTCGACCTGCCTTCCCTGGCCGCGCTAGAGCAGATGCTCAGCCAGTTCCGAGGCACGCTGATGCTCGTCTCGCACGACCCGGCGCTGCTCGACGCCGTGGGGCTCACCCACTACATGGACGCGGGCGCCGAAGGCTGGTCGTTGACGGCGGTATAAGCGTCGCCGTCAGTGCCGCGACCACGCCGGGAACGCGTCGGGAAGCAGCTGCCACAGCATCGGCCCGGCGCGCATCTCGGTATCGGTAAGCAGGCAGGCGTCGAACTCGGCACGCACCGCGCGCTCGTCCATCTCCACCCCGATCACCGCCAGCTCCTGGCGGCGATCGCCCCACCACGGGTGCCACATCCGGCGCATGGCCTGGTACTCGCCGGCATCGCCCACCTCGTCCATGCCCGGCATGGGCGCGGTCCAGCAGGCGGCCTGTTGGCGCACCCAGCCCACGTCGGTGTACGGCACCTGCGGCGGTGGCAGCAGTGGCGGGGTGTCTTCCAGCCCGGCCTCCACCCGCTGGCGCGAGGCGTACCAAAAACCGGCAGCCTCGGTGCGGGTAGCCGCGCCCACGCTGGACAGCTCGCCCACCCAGTCCATGCGGTTGGCCAGCCAGAAGAACCCCTTGCTGCGAATCACCGGCCCCAGCCCCTGCTGCAGCAGCTGCGCGAAGCGCTGCGGGTGGAACGGCCGGCGCGCCCGGTACAGGAAGCTGCTGATGCCGTACTCCTCGGTCTCCGGCGTATGCACACCACGCAGCGCCTGCATCCAGCCCGGTGCCAGCTGCGCCTTGATGTAGTCGAAGCGGTGCGTGTCCAGCACCTCGTGCAGCGGCACGTTGCCGTGCTCGGACAACACCAGTCGCGCCTCGCGGTTCATCGCGCGCAGCACGGCCAGGGTCGACTGCAGCGTGTCGTCGGTGATCAGGTCGCACTTGCTCACCACGATCACGTCGGCAAACTCGATCTGCTCGGCCAGCAGGTTCACCACCCCACGCACGTCATCGGCACCGGCCTCCTGGCCACGGTCGGCAAGCCGGTCGGTCGAGCCGAAGTCGTGCAGGAACTGCTGCCCATCCACCACCGTCACCATCGTATCCAACCGTGCGATGTCGTTGAGGCAGAAGCCGTCCTCATCGCGTACCGAGAACGTGGCCGCCACCGGCATCGGTTCGGCGATACCGGTCGATTCGATCAGCAGGTAGTCGTAGCGGCCTTCGGCGGCCAACCGCTTGACCTCCTGCAGCAGATCGTCGCGCAGAGTGCAGCAGATGCAGCCATTGCTGAACTCCACCAGGGTCTCTTCGGTACGCCGCAGTGCCGCGCCGCCATCGCGCACCAGCTGCGCGTCGATGTTGATCTCGCTCATGTCGTTGACGATCACCGCCACCCGCCGTCCCTCGCGGTTGCGCAGCAGCTGGTTGAGCAGCGTGGTCTTGCCGGCGCCAAGGAAACCGGACAAGACGGTTACCGGCAGGCGGGCATCGGTGGAGGCAGCAGTGGCGTTCATGGAGGGACAGGGTTCGCAGTGGAATGAAATGTTACTATATAACATTCACTGATCCGGGCCCCACCCCCATGAAGCGTTCCTCAACCCTGCTCGATGCCGGCGCCATCGCCCTGTCCAGCCTGTGCCTGCTGCACTGCCTGGCACTGCCGATCCTGGCCGCCACCCTGCCCTTGTTCGGGGTGTGGGCACAGGCCGAGTGGGTGCACGTGCTGTTCGTGGGCATCGCCGCCCCGCTGACCGGCTTCGCCCTGTGGCGCGCGCACCGCCAGCAGCGCCTGCCTGCGGCCGCCGTCACCAGCGCCGCGCTGGGCCTGCTGCTGTTGCTGGCCGGCGCCGCCGAGTGGCCCAGTCACGACAGCGAAACGCCGATGACCGTCGCCGGCAGCCTGCTGCTGGCGGCCACGCATGTGTGGAACGCATGGCGGCGGCATCGGCATTGAGCGGGCCACGTGCTCATTGCACGTATCAATTGACGTGGACGTTGCCATGCAATTGAAGATTTGCGGACAACGCGTTGATGGAACCGGGGCACATTCCACGCTGTTGACTCAGCCCAACATGGAGATCCTGATTCTTCATGAGGTTGTTAAGAATGAAATTCTCCATTGCTTTGCTCGCCCTTCTGCCGCTTCACGCCCACGCCGATGGACAACAACCACCACAGGATTCAGTCACCTTCGATGCATCGGGGCAACGCATCGTGCTGCAAACCAGGGAATGGTCCGACTTTGGCGGTGGGCACATGGCGGTTCAGCAGAAGCTTCGGGTCGGCGAGGACGGGAATCTGCATTACACGTTTGAGGACCAGAGCAGTGCGACCCAGGCGTACCACCGCGCGCTCTGTGACGTGGATGGACTTGAACCGGCGATCGGAGGCACGGCCATCTTCGTGGGCGAGGCCACCGGTTGGCATTGCAATAGCGTTATCGAGCATGGTCAGGACGAAGAACTACCCGACGGGGAACGCTCCACAGACCTGCCGCCTCGCTCAGTGGATTTTGTTGTTGCAAACGCCCCCACTGGTAGCGCCCTGGCCGGGACAAACTTCCTCTCCACCGGTAACGTTCGCTTCCAGAGCTCTCAAGCTGGGTCAATGCAGGGAGGCGTGCAGGTCGACGGTCGATGCAGCACCTACTTCTCGAAGTATTTCGCAAATCCATTCACTGGGAGTCATATCGCGCAGGTGAGCTGCATTGTTCACCAGCCGCGTTTTGTAACCACGGGCATGGAAGGTTGCGTACCGAAGCAATGCGGCAATGCTACCGGCACCATTTCGGTACGGTAAGCCGCGCCCACGCATTCCCCCTCGGACAAACTGCACGCGGGCGTACCACGAGCAGCTGCAAAAATTGCTGGGCGCTTACTTCCCGTAGGCGCGCAGCAGCTTGACCAGTACCTGGGCCTCGGCGGCGCGCTCGACCGGATCGGTCGGGCTCACCACGTGCTCTTGAAGGTGCTCGTCCAGCAAGGCCATCAGCAGGCCGTGGGCGGCACCGCGTACGGCTGAGGCCTGCATCAGCACATCGGTGCAGTCGGCCTGCTCGGACTGCAGAGAACTCTGCAGCGCGGCCACCTGGCCGGCCATGCGGCGGACCCGGGCGAGCAGCGCCTTTCGGCGTTGTTGGACATGTGACATGGGCCGAATAATATACCCTATGGGGGTATATTCACATGACCTCGCCATGACCCTCGCCGCCGCCGCCCACGCCCGCCGCCACACCCATCACTTCGACGATGGCAACCCCCTGGCCGAACGCAGCACGCGCCGCGCGTTGTGGCTGACCACGGTGATGATGCTGGTGGAAATCGTCGGCGGCTGGTGGTTCAACTCCATGGCCGTGCTGGCCGATGGCTGGCACATGAGCTCACACGCGCTGGCACTGGGCTTGGTGGCATTCGCCTATGCCTGTGCCCGCCGCTACGCGCATGACGGCCGCTTTGCCTTCGGTACGTGGAAGATCGAGATCCTGGCCGGCTACACCAGCGCCATCGCGCTGCTGGGTGTTGCACTGCTGATGGCGGTGCAGTCCGCGCAACGGCTGTTCGCGCCCAGCGCCATTCATTACGACCAGGCCATCGCGATCGCCGTGGCGGGCCTGGCGGTGAACCTGCTCTGTGCCTGGTGGCTGCGCGATGGTCATGGGCATGGTCATGGGCACGATCATGCACATCATCACGGCCACGCACATGGTCATGGTCACTCACATCCGCACGCGCACGATCACGATCACCCGGCGCAGGATCTCAACTTGCGCTCTGCTTACCTGCACGTGATTGCGGATGCGGCCACGTCCGTACTGGCCATCGTCGCCCTGATCGCCGGCAAGGTATGGGGCGCGGCCTGGCTGGACCCGGTGATGGGCCTGGTGGGCGCGGTACTGGTAACCGTGTGGGCAGTCGGCCTGCTGCGCGACACCGGGCGCGTGCTGCTGGACGCGCAGATGGACGCGCCGGTAGTGGCCGAAGTGCGGGAAGTGATCGAACAGGGCCCGTGGCCGGCGCGCCTGGCCGACCTGCATGTGTGGCAGGTTGGACGCGGCAAGTTCGCCGTGGTCGCCAGCGTGGTCACGGCCGCGGAACTGGATGCCGACCGTATTCGCGAAGCACTGTCGATCCACGACGAACTGGTGCACGTCACGGTGGAAGTACATCGGGTAGATGCGCTACCGGCCGCCTGAAACCTTCAGCGGTGCAGCAGCATCGACACGAGGAACAGCGCCAATGGTGCCGTGCTGACCACCGCACCGACGATCCCCAGCCACGGCCAGCGTTCCTGGCGCACCCGCGAGGCCATGCTGGCTACCAGCCCCACGGCCGCCGCCGCGAGCACGCCGATGGCGACCCCGGTGGTCCCGGCCCCGGCAATGACGCCGTGATTGGCCACGCCGGCCAGCCAGCCGGCCGCACCGCCCACGGGCAGGCCAAGGAAACTGCACAGCCCTAACAGGGGTGCGCGCGTGGCACGCGGTGGTGCGGGCACGGATGCTGGTGCGGGCGAAAGGGTGTCCTGGGGCACAGGCGCTACTCGTCTGGAATGCCTCCACCGTACACCCAGAGCCACATCCCCGTGGAAGTGCATTAGGTGGCTGCAGCGTCTGGGCGCAGAGCCCTCAGTGATGCACGATGAAGGCCACGATGAAAAGCAGCAGCGGCGCCTTGCTGACCAGGGCACCGGAAACGCCCAACCACGGCCAGCGCTCCTGGCGCTCGCGCGAGGCGATGCTGGCCACCATCCCCACGCCTGCCGCCGCCAGCACGCCGATGGCGCCCGTGATGCTGCTGCCCACACCCGCAGCCCCCTGCCCGCCCATGTCTGCCAGCCAGTAGGCCGCAGCGCCCAGCGGTAGCCCGAGGAAGCTGCACACGCCCATTAACGGGGGCCGGGCTGCGGGTTGCCGTGGTTGGAACGATGTCGCCGGTGGCGGACGGGGGTGCGGGGGCACGGGCGCTGCTCGTCTGGACTGCCACCAACGTACACCCTGGCGCATGCCAGTGGCGTACACGCTGGGCTCTCTACACGGCGTCGTTGGACGAGGTTGCCTAGACTGCGCCTATCGCCGTAGGAGGTCACCGCCATGCGCCCCGCCGTTTCACTGCTTCTGCTTGCCCCGGTACTGCTGCTTGGCGCCTGCGGCAACCACGACAACGGCGCGGGCGTGTTCTCTGCCGATCCCCTGCTGGGCTGCTACGCCACCCACGCACGCAAACCCGCCGAGTTCCGCATCGAGCAGCAGCAGGGCCAGTACTTCGTCAGCTTCAACCGCGACGAGCAATGGCAGCGCGACCCCACCGCACTGCAGGTGTCCTCGCGCGCGGACATCGCCCGCTACTTCAAGGACGATGCCGACCAGATCGACAAGGCGCTGGTCCGGCCCAACGGCGGGTTCGGCATCTTCCACTTCAACCCGGGCGCCACGCTCAAGGGCAAGGACAAGAACAGCGACTACATGGCCCTGGTGCTGATCGGGGCCGGGCCGGTGTTCAAGGTACGCTGCGGCTGATCCTGGCGCCAACGGGCATTACCTCAGCATGGTGCCTCCTCCTGCCGCCCCGTGCGATGGATGGAGCTGTACGGCCACTCCATTGCATCGCGCACGTGGCCGTGCTTTACCGGGTTCTGGTGCACATAGGCCACGTGCCGATGGAAGTCGTCCTCGTCCAGGATGCGATGCTCACGGAAGCTGCTGTGCCACAGCGGCCGCGCGGAACGATCGCGACGTAGCACCGCGCGCGGCGGCTTGCCCGGCAGGTGACGGTCGAAGATGGCCTGGATCTGTGTCCAGCGCCGGTGCCCGTCATCGTCGCCCGCCGGCAGCGTCCACACGCCATGCAGATGGTCGGGCAGCACCACGATGGCGTCGATGCGGAACGGCCGTGCCTGCTGCGCCACCCGGAACGCCAGCCGTAATGCCTGTGCGTGCTCCACCAGCAACCCGGTGTGGGCACGGTGCAGGTGTGCACTGAAGAAGTACGCGTTGCCAGGCTGCCAAGGGAGGTGATCGCAGGTCATGCACGCAGTGTCCGTGTCCGCCCGCGCCGCAACGATCAGGACACGCAGCGCCGCTGGCTGGGAAAGCCGCGCATGCTGCTGTCATCAAACGAGTCGGGGAGGGTCAGACATCCCCTCATCGGGGTGGCGACGTTACACTGCGCGGTCACCTGCACCCCCCGACGACGAACAGCGCGCGGCCCTGTTCAGTGCCGGCGAACTTGCCCAGATCGAAGAAGCCCTGTTGACCCCGGACGGCCAGAGTGGCGTGTTCCGTTTCAAGGCCGGTGCACGCGTCCAGGGCGATGCGCTGAACGAGGCGCATGTGGTGATTGAACGCGGCAAGGTGCGTGCGATGCGCAAGCAACGCTGCCAGTGGTTGTTCAGCCGCGGAACGCTGTCGCGCTACGGCACCTGACGCGCACCTTCCTCAGCGATGCTGCACCTTGCAGGCCACCCGCGCGGTGGCGGCGATCCGCTCCACCAGGCTCCCGTCCTCGCGCCGGCCCAGCCGTTCAAACGCCTTGGAGGATTCGGGCAGCAGCCGGCGCAGCGCCTGACTGACCGGCACCGACCAGGTGGTCACGGCGGCATCGCCTGCGCCGGGGTCACCCAGCACCCACGGCAGCATCAGCAACGTGCGCTCGTTGGAGGCCAGCACCTGCGTTGGTCGGTGCTCGTAGCGGATGACCACTCGCATGGCGGGGTCATCGTCGGTCCAGATGCCGTTGGCGTAGTAACGGCCCAGCTGTCCCTTCAGGGAGTCGCGCTGCAGCAGCGCATGCGCCCTGGCCTCGAACGCGCGCGGGGTGCAACCGCGTTCCGGCGTCGAATAGTACGACAGCACCTGCTCCAGTATCCGCGCTGGCCGCACCCGGCGCGCCACCGCGTCCACGCCGCGCTCGCGCGGCCACGGTGGAGCAGAAACCGCCCACAGCAGCTCGGCAACGCGTTGCGCCGGGATCGCATCGGTCACCACCGCATCCGGGTCTTCCTGGCTGTCCAGCTGCGAGCTGCGCTGGAAGGTGCGTCGGCCAGCGCCCGGTTCCAACCGATGCACTTCGTCCACCCGGCCCCAGCCGCTGTACTGGTAGCGGATCTCGATGGACTGCACGTCCTGCAAGGCGCCTGCCGGCGGGCCATGCGGCGCGCTGCAGCCGGTAACCAACACGACGCCCAGCATCATCAGCGCGCGCGCCCAGCGCGACAAACGGCGGATGTATTCCAACGGTGTGACCACGTCGATTCCCTGTAAGGCCCTGCAGCGCGGTATGCCGCCGGTACTATAGAGCCTCCTGCCCGGCCGCAGCCTGCCTCCGGCCGCGGTCTCAGGTACGATGCCTTCCCCTGGCTGACCTGACGCCACGCTGCCCCGCAGCCCCGGCGCCCCCACTCCCGTGCCCCATTACACCGGCCCCCTGCTGACCCGCCCGCTTGCCGAAGCCCTCACCCGCGCCCGCGACAGCGGCGCGAACGAATGGACCGGCTCGCTCGACCTCGGCCTGTCCACCGGCACCGCCACGCTGGCTGCCGACCACTGGCTGTGGAAGGGCGAGCGCTACGACTACCCGGGCAAAACCAAAGACCGCACCCTGTATTACTGGGATGGCGAAGAATTCCTGGCGGTGTCGCGCTTCGGCTCGGCGCTGATCAAACTGGTGCCCACCGAGTGGGATGCTCCCACTTTCGAGATCGACGGCATCAAGATGCTGCCCAGCGCGCAGGTGTCGCCGTTTGAAGACGCGCGGCGCAAGGTGGCGCTGATTGCCCCGGCCGGCAAGACCGTGCTCGATACCTGCGGCGGGCTCGGCTACTTCGCGGCGTGCTGCCTGGAAGGGGGCGTCACCCGCATCCAGTCGTTCGAGAAGAACCCGGACGTCCTGTGGCTGCGCATGCTCAACCCATGGTCGCCCGACCCGGAGGCGGCCAGCAGCGGCGGGCGCCTGTCGCTGACCCATGCCGACGTGTCACAGGCCATTGAAGCGCTCGAATCCAGTTCGGTCGACGCCATCCTGCACGACCCACCGCGTTTCGGCATTGCCGGCGAGCTGTATTCGCAGGTGTTCTACGACCAGTTGGCGCGGGTGATACGCAAGGGCGGGCGCATGTTCCACTACACCGGCGCGCCGAACAAACTCACCAGCGGCCGCGATGTGCCGCGTGAAGTGGCCAAGCGCCTGGAGAAGGCCGGTTTCAAGGCCGACCTGGCCATGGACGGCGTGCTCGCGGTTCGCCGCTGACGTCGCCGCCCGTTTCCGGGCGACGGCGCGTGAGCGGGGCGCGTTACTCCCCGCGCGGCAGCTTTGCCGCCCACATGTTGTCCACCAGGTTTGGATACGCCCGGCCGTTTTCTTCAGCCCGTTGCCGTGCGGCTTCTTTCTGTGCCGGTGACAACGGGCGCGAGGCCCCGCTCTTGGGGTTGGGCTTCTTCCACGGCGGGGTGCGGGTCTGGCGCATGGGCAGATGCTACCGCACCGTTACTTGGCCAGGAACGCGACCAACGCCGCGTTGAACTGTTCGGCGTGGCTGGCGTTGCAGCCGTGCGGGGCGTCCTTCAACACCACCGCCTCGCTGCCGGCAATGGCCGCGTGGGTACGCTTGCCTGAACCCTCGTACGGCACCGTGCCATCGCTGTCGCCGTGCAGCACCAAGGTGGGCACGGTGACCTTCTTCAGGTCCTCGCGGAAGTCGGTGGTGCCGAAGGCCTTCATGCAGCCCAGCGCGGCGGTCTGGTCGGACTGCTTGCACAAGGCGATGGCCTCCTGGCGCTCTTTCTCGCTGACCTTGAGCTCCCCGTTGGCGCTGAAGAAGTCCTTGGTGAAGCCGTCGAAGAACGTATCGCGATCGCGTTCCAGACCCTGCTTCATCTCATCGGCCTTGGCCTGGGTCAACGGACCTTCGGGGTTGTCATCGGTCTTGAGCATGTAGGGCGGCACGGCCGAGGCGAACACCACGCTGTGCAAGCGCTGCTCGCCATGGCGGGCGATGTAGCGCGCCACTTCGCCGCCGCCCATCGAGAAGCCCACCAGCGTGACATCCTGCAGGCCGAGGTCGTTGATCACCCCGGCCAGATCGTCGGCCAGCGTGTCGTACTCGTAGCTATCGGACGGCTTGTCCGAGCGCCCGAAGCCACGGCGGTCGTAGGCCACCACGCGGTAGCCGGCGTCCTTCAGCACCGGCACCTGCGCCTTCCAGGATTCGGCAGACAGCGGCCAGCCGTGGATCAACACCACCGGGCGGCCGGTACCGCCGGTATCTTCAACGTGCAGGCGAACGCGGGAAGCAGTCATGGAAACTCCGTGTGTGGGCGGAAAGAGAGTGCCGATGCTAGGCAGGCGGCACCGCACGGCCTGTGAAAAAATCCGCCGCACTCTCTACGCCGCCTGCACAGCCGGGCGCACCGTGCGGCAGGTAGGGGATGAATCGGGCATCAACCGCAGCGCGGGGCATCCACCCCGGGTTAACCCTTCCACGCACCGACGTGCTCTACGCTTGCGATATCGACGACGCCATCAGGACAGTGCATGACCCCACCCTCGCCTGCGCCCGCCACCGAAGCCGACCGCCAACGCGCCCTGGACGCCCTGCATATCGTGGGCAGCCTGCCCGAGCCGGCCTACGACGACATCGTCAAGGTGGCGGCCGCCGTATGCGGAACACCGATGGCGCTGGTCACCCTGATCGACCGTGACCGCCAGTGGTTCAAGGCGCGCACCGGGCTGGACGGGATGCAGACCGAGCGCAATGTGGCCGTATGCGACCACGCCATCCGCCAGCCCGACCGGTTGATGGAAATCGGCGACCTGGCGCAGGACGCGCGCTTCGCCGACAACCCCGTCCTGAACGACATCGGCGCACGTTTCTACGCCGGCATGCCCCTGGTCACCGAACAGGGCGCGGCGGTGGGCAGCGTGTGCGTGGTGGACGTCACCCCGCGCGAACTCAATGCCGTGCAGCGCGATGCGTTGCAGGCGCTGGCCCGGCTGACCATGACCCTGATGGAAAGCCGCAGCCGCGAACGCGACCAACAGGTGGCCGCCATCCTCGACCACGCCGTGCCAGCGGAGGAAACGTCGCCCGACCCGGCCAGCGCCTACACCGTGGTGATCCTGGAACTGCAGGATCTGGCCACGCTGGCACAGCAGCTGGGGGAGCGCACGCTGGACCGCCACCTGCAGCAACTGGACGTCGCGCTGGAGCAGTGCCTGCAGCTGGACCGCGGCGACAGCCTCAACCGGGTCACCGGCAGCGGCGAGTTCATCGCAGTGCTGGGCAGCGCCCATGCCCCGGACACCGTCGCCGCCTTTGAGGCGGTCGCGGATGACACCCTGCAACGACTCGGCACGCCCTTGCTGCTGGGCGCGGCGTCCACCGATCGCGGCGAATCCACCACCGCCGTGTTCCTGCGCGCGGACCAGGCGCTGAGCGCCGCCAAGCAGCGGGGCCACTGACCTTCCAACGTGTGGGCCGGGGTAGCGGCAGTGCCTGTCTCAATCGATGAGACAGGCACGCCGCATGCTGCAGCACGTACCACCCCAAAGAGACCGGGACAGATGGACCTTCGCCCGCTTTATCCCCGCGCCACCGCCCCCGCCGTGCTGGCCCTGCCACGCGTTGCCTGCGGCGGTCTGGCCCGCACGTTGCTGCTGCACGGCGTGGGCGCACACCCCGCCTCGCGCGCCGCGCTGCGCAGGGCATTGCGCAGTACCGCGCCAGCCGGGGCATGCCAATGTTGCCCCGCCGCGCCGCGTTCGCAGGGGTGCGCCGCATCTCCGGCCGTCCGTAGCACGGCCTGCACGAGCAGCAAGACAACGTGCGTAGCCAGCGCCTGAGCGCGCGCGTTTCGAACCCGCCCAGCCGACCCGCCGTCATGCGCCATCAGGCATCCACGCATGGCGCATGAGGTGCCCCATTACTAATTACATAGTTGACATGCCAAGCGCGGCGGGCGCACGATCCGATCATCAACTAAAAAACCAGTAGACAGCCCATGGCCCGCCCCAGCTCGCCCACCCTGACCGACTCCGAGCGCCGCATCCTGGAAGTGCTATGGAAGACCAAGGAAGCCTCCGTGCGCGAGGTAACCGACGCGCTGTCGAAGAAGAAGCCGGTGGCCTACACCACCGTGCTGACCATGTTCAAAGTGCTGGAAAAGAAAGGCTTGGTGACCTACCGCAGCGAAGGCCGCGCGTTCATCTACAGCGCCGCCATCAGCCGCAGCGAGGCCCGCCGCCAGGCCCTGGAAAACCTGCTCAAGTCGTTCTTCAACGACTCGCCCAGCGTGCTGGCCCAGCACCTCATCGACGAACACAACATGGACGCCGACGAACTGGCCGCCCTGCAGAAGCGTG
Source organism: Stenotrophomonas sp. 364 (assembly GCF_009832905.1). Taxonomy (NCBI): domain Bacteria; kingdom Pseudomonadati; phylum Pseudomonadota; class Gammaproteobacteria; order Lysobacterales; family Lysobacteraceae; genus Stenotrophomonas; species Stenotrophomonas sp. 364. Next base: position 142,027 of record NZ_CP047135.1, on the reverse strand, counting down.
TTGACGACGCGGCCACCCCGGGGAAATCGTCATGAGCGCATCCGCCACCCACACCCTGCTGACCGTGGCCGTGCAGCACCTGTGGCATGCCGCGCTGTTGCTGGCCCTGGTGCTGCTGGTAGTGCAGCGCGCGCGCCTCAGCGCCGAGGCACGCTCGTGGCTGCTGTGCGGGGCCTTCGCACTGGCTGCGGTGTCGCCGCTGCTGGTGCTGCTGCCCCGCGAAGCGGTCACCGTAGCTGAGGCTGCGGTGGCCCTGCCCACTGCAGCACAGTCGACCCCACTACCGGCCTCGGCTGTGCCGGCCGCGCCAGCGTCACCCACTGCAACACTGTCCGCTTACGTATCCACCGCGCTGCAGGCATTGGCGATGATCTGGCTGCTCGGCACGCTGTGGGGACTGCTGCGCCTGGCGCAGGGCATCTGGCAGGCCCGCCGGCTGCACCGTGCCGCGCGTACTGCCCCCGCACTGGACGCCCTGCTCGGCCCGGCACTGCCGCGCGGCAGCTGCGTCGCACTTTCCGATGCAGTGGCCGGCCCGATGGTGGTGGGCCTGTTCGCGCCGCGCATCCTGGTCCCACCGCATCTGGCCCGCACGCTGTCGCCCCCGGCGCTGCGCGACCTGTTGCTGCATGAAGCCGCGCACGTGCAGCGCCGTGATCTCTGGGTAACCGCCCTGCAGCGCACTCTGCTTGCGGTGTATTGGTGGAGCCCGTGCCTGCGCATGCTGGGCAACCGGCTGGAGCTGGCCCGCGAAATGGCCTGCGATGCCCGCGCCGCACACCGCTCCAGCAGTGGCCGCGACTACGCAGATTCGCTGCTGCGCGGTATCGCCGGCATGGTGCAGCAACGCCCGCAGCGCGCCGCCTTGGCCGTGGGCATGTCGGGTAGCCGCAGTGGGCTGACGCAGCGCGTGGACGGGCTGCTGCAGTTGCAGCGTGGGCAGGTGAGCTGGCGTACCCGGGTGCGGTGGAGCGCACTGTGCCTGGCCGCGCTGGCCACCCACGTGGGCGTCACCGTCGCGGCCACCCCGCGCCTGGGCACGCCAACCATGGTGGCGCCCAACAGCGACACCGCCATACGCACCGCATCGGCACAGGCCGAGCGCCTGCTCGACGCCGCCGCAGACGGCGACCTCCCCCAGGTCCGGCAGCTGGTGCAGGCCGGCGTCGCGGTGGATACCCAACTCCCCGGTGACGGCACCGCGCTCATCGCCGCCGCGCGCCACGGGCACCTGGCCACGGTAGACGCGCTGCTCGCCCTGGGTGCCGCGCCGGACCTGGCCTCGCGTGGCGACGGCAACCCGCTGATCGCCGCCGCCCGCCGCGGCCACCTGCCCGTGGTGGAACGGCTGGTAGACGCCGGCGCCGACGTCAACCGCATCGTCGCCTACGACGAGACCCCGCTGATCAACGCCGCCCGCTCCGGCGACGTGGACACCGTGGCTTACCTGGTCAACCACGGTGCCGACGTCAACCTGGGCGTGGTGGCCGACGCCGGGCAGTGGCGCTCGCCATTGAACCAGGCGCGCAACAGCCGCGTGCGCGACTACCTGATCCAGCGCGGCGCCGTCACCGGCCGCCGCTGAGCCCACGCGCACACCGCGCGTAACCCGTCCCTGCAACAGCACCCCCACGTGGTGGCCGCCCGGCCATCACCGGCCGGCTGCGGCCTGCGTTTGGCAACGCCGCACCGGTTTTCCTGCCCGCACACCCCACCCCGAGGTTCCGCATGGTTTCGATCCGTCGCGCTTCCCCTGCCGCCACCGTCCTGCCGCACCGCCATATCCTGCTGCGCGGCGCGCTGGCCACCACGCTTTCACTGCTGCTGGCCCTGCCCGCCTTCGCCGCCGACCGCCACGACACCGCCATCGACGGCGCACTGACCGCCGGCCTGCGCCCCAGCGTGGTGCCCGCCAGCGACCCGCTGCCGCGCTGGTCGCTGCAGGCGCGCATGGCTCACTACCACGTGCCCGGTGTCGCCATTGCGGTGCTGCGTGATGGCAAGCTGGTGCACAGCGCCGGCTACGGCCTGCGCCAGGCCGGTAGCCGCGATGCCGTGAACGCGGACACGTTGTTCTCGGTGGGCTCGGTCAGCAAGGTCATCACCGCGGCCACCACGCTGCGGCTCGTAGCCGATGGCAGCCTCGCGCTGGACCAGGACATCAGCCGCTACCTGCGCAGCTGGAAGATACCGGCGACGCCCACCACCCCGACCCCGCAGGTGAGCCTGCGCATGCTGATGTCGCACACCGCCGGGCTGGGCGTGCACGGCTTTGCCGACTACCTGCCGGGCGAACCACTGCCCACGCTGCTGCAAACGCTGGACGGCATCGCCCCGGCGAAGAACACACCGGTGCGCCTGATCCACGCCCCCGGCGAGCGCGGCGACTATTCCGGCGGCGGGGTGATGGTGGAACAGCAGGTGCTTGAAGATGCCAGCGGCCAGCCGCTGGACGCACTGGCCCGCACGCAGGTGTTCGCACCGCTGCACATGCAGCGCAGCCGCTTCACCACCCCGCCGGACACCCTCGACAACATCGCCAAGGCCCACGACGGCGACGGCGCCCCCACCGCCCTGCCGCGCGGCTGGCAGACGTTCCCCGAAGCCGGCGCGTCAGGCCTGTGGACCAGCGCCAATGACCTGGCCGCCTTGGTGGCGGCGCTGACCAACAGCTATCGCGCGCCAGGCGGCTTCCTGCCGCAGCCGATCGCCATCGACATGATGACCAAGGTATCGCCGAGCTGGCATGGCCTGGGCCCGCGCCTGGACGGCAGCGGCGCCACCCGCATCTTCCACCACGGCGGCTCCAACGACAGCTACCGCGCCTGGATCGAAGGCTATCTGGACAGCGGCGACGGCCTGGTCATCCTCACCAATGGCGAGAACGGCGCCGAGCTCACCACCGAGATCCGCAATGCCCTGTCCGACGCACTGGGCCGTGGTGTGAACCCGCCCGTCCGCCCTATCGCGCTGGACCTGCGCGCACCCGCCTATGCCGACTACGCCGGCGTGTTCGAGCAGGACCGCAGCGTGCCCATGGCACACCGCCGCGCCCTGGCCGACATCTTCGACATTCCGGCATTGCAGGTGAAGGTGGCCGACGGACAGGTGCGCGTGGGCGTTGCCGGGCGGCCGCAGGACGGGCACGTACTGCCGCTTGCCCCCAACCGCTTCGTGTCACCGGATATCGACGGACTGCAGATCGAGTTCCACCGCGATGCGTGGGGCAAGGTCAACGCGTTGAGCGTGGTGCATGGCGAGGCACGCGCGTACTACGTGCGCAAGTGACAGTGACGTGCGCGGCGGCCAACCAAGCTGCCGCGCACGGCCGTTGATGGGTCCCTCAGTCTGCGGAGGCGGAATGCCGCAGTTGCACGCGGCGCGCGCCAAGCACCGCGTAGGAGACACTGAGCGGCATACCCGGCGCCACGGTTGCCTGCAGCCCGCTGGCACTGCCGGCGGTCTGCAGCAGATGCCACTCCCCGCCCAGCCGCGCGAACAGTGCGTGCTCCACGCCCTGGCGGCCGTCATTGCGACGCGCCTGCATCACCTCCTGCACCGGCCCGGCAATCGTGTGGCGGCGCACCGTGTCGCGCTGCAGCCACATGCGGAGGGCAGGCACCCACGTGCCCAACAGCCACACTGTGAGCACCAGCAGACCGACCCACAGCCACACGCTGAAACCGCGGCTCACGGTTGGCAGCAGGAGCGCCATGGCGGCCAGTCCGGCCACCATGGCCGCGCCCAGCCATGCTGCTGCGCGCAGCGCCGCCATCGGGCGCGCGCGGAGGTCGCGCCAATCCTGCGCATTCATCGCTGCGGGCGCATCGGCCACCGCCGTCATGCCGGGGTAGTCCACCTGGAGCAGGTGACCGGGATGCGCCGCGCTCCATACCAGGCGCAGCGGCGTGCCCGGTGCGGGGCCTACGACATGCTGCGGTACGAAGCCGGAGAGCGCGTCGGTGCTTGGCGATTCCTCCAGCACCACGTGGCGGTAGTCGCCCAGCACGTAGCTGCGTGGCGCCCGCGCGAAGCGTGCCTGCTGCGGCAGGATCTCGGCGGACTGCAGCGCACCCTCCATCACCGCCACCTCGGAAGATGCCAGTGCCTCGCGCAACCACACCAGGCGACGCTGCCGCACCAGCGCCGCCGCGACGATGCCCGCCAACCCCATCACCGCTGCCAGAATCATCGGCACCCAGGTGGGCGCAGCATGCGCGCGGTGCAGACCCAGCCAACCGAAGTAGGCGGTGATCGCAACGGCCAGGCAGACGGCAATCAACAGCCACAGATTGCCGGCGGCGCGTTGGCGGGTGAGGTCGGCCTGCAAACGGGAGCGGAGTTCGGCGGGCATCGCGGTGAGGGTGCGCGGGGAAGGTGGGGACATCCGTGATCTCGGTAGCGGTGCGTCTACGATGGACGCGACCGTTGATTATCGCGCAACGGAGCATTGTCATTGCGGCCGCACCTAGGTGTCGCAACGACGCTGTGATTTCAGGGGCGCGGAGCGCAGGGACAAGCGCGACTTCCATCACCATACAGGCCTCATGCCTGAAGGCCTGACCGACGCGGGGCTCTTTCTCACATGCCCCGCATGCGATCTCGACTACCTACGAGGGCGCAAATACAGCAACGTCAACGCCGCTACCGCAGCGACACCGAGAACGGATTGAATGGAGACCCTAACAGACTCAACGGGCGCAGCGACGTCGAGCCGAATGGGCAAGCAACTGCCAGCGGGGTCGACTGATTCGTCCGTCGCGGCATCTTCCAAGTGAAGTACGCGCGTTCTTTCCTGTAGCTCAATCAAGCGTTCTGCGCGAGTCACGCTGACTCCCGAACGGAGAGACAGTATCGAAAGCGGGAGAAACGTGGGAATAGTCAGTGCCACGAGTGAGAACATCTGACTTCCGGTGAGCTCCTTCGCGGCGTGAAAAAGCAGCGGAGACGTTGCCGCCACGTAGAATACGATGTAGCCCAGCCAACTGGCGATCGAAACGAACTTGCGCCAGATTTTGTGCCTGCTCCAGCCTTTGAACTGAAGCGCAAGCCCCTTCCGCGCAGCGTCGAAATGCAGTCGCTTTCGGGCAGCCGGATAGAATTTCAATGCGAGAGCCGGCTCGGAAAACGATGCCAGATGTTCAATTTCGCGATACGGGATGTCCGTTCGACCGATGAGAGCCCAGTACCCGCGCTCTGAGAGCATAGGCGTGAACGCAGTCTCCCGCTTGGCCTTGTGAAGCTCCAACGCAAAACGGAAGTCGTCCCTGAGCAGTCCCTTTCGTGCATGAATGTCTTTACGAATACTCCAAGCGGCCAGTACAAGGCTCACCAGGACGGTGGCACCGGTGAAGATCGTCTTCCATGCATCAAGGTCCATCTTGGTCAAAACTCCCTTTCGCTTATCTGATCTAGCGGCATCATTCGGTAGAAATTCAGCTATAAGTTAACTCGCGCGAATGACGCCCATGCTTTACGAAGCTTATTGGGTTTCTGCTTGGAGCAAGGTCAGTATCTACTTGCGGACCCATCCTCGCCAAAACCGTGCCCACCCGCGCCTGCGGATGGGCACGGCATCACCGCATCAGTCCAGCTGAATCCGCGCCACCGACTCGCGGCTACCCTTGGCCTCGTTGTCGCCGTTCTTGACGGTCACGTACAGCACGTTCTTCTTCGCATCCAGCGCCAGGCTGTTCGGGTGCGTGGGCACCGAGTAGGTCCTGAGCGGCTTGTACGTATCGCTGTTGTACGACGTCACTGTGCCCGCCTCACGATTGGTTACGTACAGGCGCTTGCGCTTGGCATCCAGCAGGATGCCCAGCGGACCCGCGTCGGTGGGGATGCTGGCCAGTTCCTTGCCGGTGGTGCGATCCAGCACCAGTACGCGCTGGCCCGGGTGGGTGGAGGTGAAGCCCGAGCTGCTGGCCTGGTACTTGCGGATCATCTCCGAGCCCTGGTCGGTGACGTACAGGCGCTTGCCCGACGGCTCCAGCGCGATGTTCATCGGCTGCTCGGCGCTCACCTTGAAGCGCTGCTCCACCTTGCCGCTGTCGGTGCCCACGGTGACCACTTCGGCCAGCAGGTTGGAGGTGTACACGCGCTTGCCCTTGGCATCCAGCGCCAGGCCCGGTGCCTTGGCGTTGCCCAGGCCCGGAATAGTGTTGAGCACCTTCAGCGACTGCGTGTCCACCACGAACAGCACGCTGCCGTCGCTGGAGTGGCCGGTGACATACAGGCGGTTGGCCGCGCCATCGACCACCAGCTCGCGCAGGTCATGGGTGTAGGCGGCCTTGCCGTCCTTGCCCACCTTCTTTTCCATCAGCTGCACGATGCCCACCACCTTGTGGGTGTTGGTATCCACCACGGTGACCGAGGTGTCCACGGTGTTGCCGATGTACAGGCGGTGGTTGGCGTCGTCCAGCACCAGGCCGAAGGCTTTACGCTCCAGCGGGATCTGCGCTTCAAGGTCGAGGGTGTTGGGGTCCAGCAGCAACAGCTGCGCCGGGCCAGCGGCATCGCCGAAGCCACCGGACGAGGCCACGTACACCACGTCTACCGTGGGGCTGTAGGCCAGCTCATACAGGCCCTGGGCAACGGGCTTGCGCAGCACGGCGGCTGCGGTTTCGGCAGCCGGGGTGGCCTTGCCCACGGCGAATGCCGAGGGGGTGCCAAGGGACAGGGTGACGGCGAGGGCCAGCGCGGCCGAACGGAGAAGGGAACGAGGGTACATGCGAGCGTCCTTGAATGGGCACGGGAGGGTGTCCTGGCTCGCTGGGCCGTACGTGTGACGGCCGGTCCCGCATGTGTGCGTGGGCTGGCTGGCTGGAATGCCGGGGAATGGTAGCAGGGTGTGGGGGTGGGTGCTTGGGGGCGGCAATTAGTCGAAGGGGAATGGGCCAAAGGCAATGGGTTCGGCTTCGCACAATCGCAACATGCATGCTGCCAGCTCCGGGCCTATGGCCGCGGCGGCTTCGGCGGGCGCGCCCAGTTGGTATTCGCCGTCGGGAGCCATGTCCAGATGCCTCGCCAGCAGCTCATAGTAGAGTCGTTCGGTACTGTCCTCGATCGAGCAACCCGACGCGAGGAAGGCGACCAAGCCTTCTTCCTCAGGTGCGCCGCGCTCCCGTTCCCAGCGGCTACGGCGCAGGGTGTAGTCGACTTTGCCGTACCAGTACTTGCCTTCGAAATCTTCGTCTTCATCTTGCATGGCTTCGAGCTCAGGAAGGCGTTGGTGAGTGTTCGGGCTTCGGATCCAAAATCGGGTGACCTTTAGGGTCTTACCTACGTCAGAAACGGCTTCAAAGCCCAAGGCGCCCCGCCTCCTTGTTGATATCCAGCATTACCGTTGGCTCAGTCAGCTGCGCCAGGAACATCAAATGTTCAACTGCATTGACTCTCTGCAACCGATCCAATCGCTTGGATCCTCCCATAGCCAACGCGGGAACGAAGCCATACATTTCTTCGCGCCCCAGTGGACCCAGAAGACTCAAGCACCGCTCGAACAGCGGCCGCTCATCTACGTCCGGTAGATCGAGCATGCTCTTTTGCATACCACTCAACCAGGTTTCGACCTGAAAGTCCGCTTCCTCGTCACTCATTTCAATCGAGTCTTCGTGTGGAAAGATCATGCCAAGTGGGCAATGAATGTTAAGGCTGAATCCAGTTCGCTTCCCCCAGACCATCAGCCTTCCGAACGCCGTTCGTCCCACCACGGAATACTCGTCCTGCCGGTAGAACCTGGTGCCATAGATCCAGGCGTTGAGTACTTCCGCGTACTCATCGGGATCAGTCATCCAAAACAGTCCTTGTCCATACCCTGCGAACCCGTAGGTATCCCAGTAGGAAAGCAGCTTTGAGGGGAGCTTTCGCCGGTAGCTTTCAATCTGATGTTGACTGGGGCTCACCGCATCCAAGCACGGACCGAAGCCGGCACGTTGATAGAAGTACTCGAAATCGTCATCCAGCATGCTAATCATCTGCAGCGCTCCAATCCGCCATTCATCTTGGTCATTCCGCGCTCGCTTGCAGGAAGCTTGGCAGCCGCCGCGTCCAACTCTTCAATGCGAGCGGTTTCTCCCTTCTTCTTGAGCTTCCACTGACGGCCAATTGTCTGGTTCACCTCTCCGTCTCCGAAGTCATCAATCCTATCCGTGCCACCTGCAACCAGATCAGGATTATGCAGTGCGTTCATCACCTTCATTGTGTCATCGGCGTGCTTCTCCGCTGCTTCACGAGCTTCAGATGGAGACACGCGCTGCCTGCGTAGCAGCCGGTACTGCTTGTCATAGATACTGGCCCTGTACTCAGCACGGGCATCCACCGAGACGGTTCGGTCTCGGTTCTTCGGATCGAATGCCTTCCGGGCTTCAAGGTACTCCTCAACGCTCATATCGTTCAGTCCCTGCTCCTGACCCTTCAACTGCCGGTCCATCTCCGGGTACTTCGAGGCAGGTAGCTTTTGCGGGCTAAAACAAGGCAACTTCTTCCGCGGCATCCGCTTCGGCAACCGCTTGGTCTCGATCTTCCTGCCACCATCCGGCGTGCGGTTGCCATCGGCCTGACGTCGCTTGCGCGTCTTCAGCACCTTGGCCAGGCCCTTGAACGCGTCCTCCACCTCTTCCATCAGGTGCAGCAGCTTCTTGCCCACGCCGGCGGCCGTGTTGCCCGCCTTGGCCGCAGCATAGCCAAAGCCGCCGGCGCCGCCCAATTCCACGGTGACGGCGGCCAGCAGGATGGACACCACCACGTCCACCATGATCTGTGAGCTGAAGCGGGCCTCGATACGTTCCTGCTCGTCGGGCGGTACCGCCTCCCACCAGGCCACGCCGAAGGACGGCAGCATCTCGGTGATGCCGGGGTCCTCGATCAGCAGATTGAACAGCTCCTTGGCCTCACTGGCGGCGTCCATGACCTTGCCGCCGGTGGCGCGCAGGGCGGCGATCTTGCGGTCCAGGCCGTCGCGGTCGCCGGTGAGCAGCAGGCGGGTCCACTCTTTGAGCTCGCGGTCGGCCTTGTACATGAGCACGGCCATGTCCACCGCTGTTTCCACGGTGCCGGCCACGTAGTCCCACGTGCCCTGCCCCATGCCCAGCGCCTGGTTGCCGCGCTGCAGGCCCCAGCGTATGGCGTTGCCGGCCTGGTCCCACTGCTGCCATTCCGGCGCCATGTCAGTGCGGGTCTGCACTACGATGGCGTCCAGGGCCGCCTTCAGCCGCGCGCGTGCGGCCAGGATGGGGGCGTTGTCTTCGTCGGGCTCGTCAGGCTGGAACAGCACCTGCACCATCTGTACCGGGCCCACGGTGACCTCGGGTATACGCGCGCGGCCCTCGTCGTCCAGGTGGCCGGTGCGGATGCTGTCGTCGGGCAGCATCACCTGGTAGGCCACACCGCGCACCGGGGTGCGGTCGAGGTCGCCGTAGTGGTAGTGCAGCAGGATGTCCTGCTTGACCGGCGCGCGTTGCGCTGGCATGGCCTTGGTACCCGCCGCGACAAACCCACCCGCGGGCGGCACCGCTGCAGCGCCCGCGGTACTGCGGGCACTGGGCGCCGCACTACCGCCCGACTCCACAGTTACCGTGCTCTGCTTCACCGCCACCAACTGGCAACCGCAGGCGATGTAGTCACCCTCACACGCCAAGGGCTGGCCATCCACGAGAAACGTGGTGTCACCCGTGATGATGGGAAATGGGCCGTTGTGTTTGGGGCAGAAGGCTTTGTCGCCTATGCGGGCGATGGCCATGCCGTTGATGTCGGTGAAGGGCGAACCGGTGAGTACGGTGCCGCCGCTGCTGGTGCGATCGCCCACAACTATTACGGTGCGTCCCACGCCATATCCTTGGCTTTTATTGATGTGCTGAAAGGCTAGCAGCGGTCATCCATGTTTCTCCTTGCCATGTGTACTCATTTACGAGACATGCTTCATTATTTGAACAAAATGAGAGTCTTCCTACTGCACTGAGCGCCAGCATTCCCGGCTCTGCACGTGCCATTCCGCTTGGGGGTGGGCCAATCGACGTTGCGATTTTCTGGCGACTCGCTTTCCGTGCGCAATCCTCGCGGGACACATCTCCCACTTCCCTGCTTTTCATCAAATTCCTATTCGCTGCCATGCGCGGGCATTGACACGCGTCGCAACACATTCTGGCCCAAATGCGGATAGTCGATAGCGCGCAACATCGCGCGGATGCAAAGAGGCCATAGATGGCTCAGTGCTATGTCAACAACCACGCCCAGCGCACGGGCGAACATGAAGTGCACCGCCAGGATTGCCGCTGGTTGAGCGCTGTCATTTCCAAGACGGCACTGGGCGAGCACACCACCTGCCAGTCCGCCGTGCGGGAAGCCAAGCGCTTCCATGCCAACAGCGATGGCTGCGCCACCTGCTCGCCGGTGTGTCATACGCGGTGAGGGGGGCCCAGCCGGCTGCGGCCGGCTGGGCAAATAACGCTTCTGCACAAGTACACAGGCCAACTCAGAGCCGACCGTCCTCAACGGCCGCCTTGTCCGCCATCCACTGCCCAAGTCCATACACGGCGAATCCGTACACCACCACTGCGCCAATAATTTTGAACATGATCGTCCTTCCAGCGTGTCGAGAGAGTCGAGCGTCCGTGCCCAGAATTGATCCTTCGCCGTTGATCCTGATGCGTGCTCCGACAAACCATGTCGCATGGCGCCCATATCGATTGCCTCGACAATAGTGACCCTAAAGATATGGCCCGCCCTGCCGATGTCAGGGCGTACGGCGCGCTGCGACATCCACTGTCGCTATGCACGATGAAGATGGAACTCCCGCTACACGCCACGCTCCACGGAGGACACGGCACATGGAACAAAATGCAAAGGATCAGGCCGCAGCGCCTGTTACCAGGGAAGCAGTAGACGCCGCCGTGGCGGCATCTACCCTCGAAGTGGTTCAGCGCTATGGCGCTGCCGGTGCCGAGTACATCAAAGGCTACACCGGCCGTGATGCCGTCACCGGCGAGACGTTTGCCCTGGGCCTGAAGACCATCGCCGGTTACAGCGTGCCGGCCGATCATGCCGCCAAGGTGCTGGCCAGCCAGGCCGGCTATGCCGCTGAAGTGGCCGCCACCAGCCGCGATAATGCCGAGGCGATCATCAACGGCTCGCCGGTACGCACCGTGCGTAGCGATGATCACCCCGAGTACAAGCGCAACCACCCCGTCGTTGACCGGCTACAGGTGCTTGATGGTCAAGTGGTCATGGGCAGCGAGGGGCAGATGAAGTTTGTCGCTGCCAAGAACTGCGACGCGCTGCTGAACAAGATTGCCAAGCCCGATGGCGAGTTTGCCCGCTACCGTGGCATCAAGCTGGAGCTGCCCTCCGAGCAGATGGCCGGCGCAGAGGCCACCTGCCGCTCGGAAGCGGCCAAGCTGCGCGCCAACGCCGATGCGGTGGATGCACTGGGCAAGCCGGAGGTGGCCGCTCGCCTGCGCGAGCATGCCGACAACTACGATCAACTGGCCGGTAACCTAAAGGATGCCGGCCTGACCAGCGAGGATGCGCTCTTCTATCGCACCCACCCCCGTATCGCCACGCTGCGTGACATCGCCCATACCACCCACCGTGCCGGCATGGAGGGCGCCAAAGGCGGCGCCATGGTCGGTGCCGCCATCAGCCTGGCCACCAATGCCTTCCTGGTGGCCACCGAGCGCCAGCAGATGAAGGCAGCCGTAGGTGCGGTGGCCATCGGCACCGCCAAGGCCGCTGGGCTGGGCTATGCCTCCACAGCAGCGGGCGCCACGCTCACCTCGGTGATGCAGCAATCCAGCAGCCAGGGCCTGCAGACGCTATCGCGCACCGCTGCCCCGGCGATGGTGGTCAACGTGTGCATCACGATGGGGGTGAGCATCAAGCGCTACGCCAACAGCGAGATAGACGGCCTGCAGTTCATGGAGGAGATCGGCGAGAAAGGCGCTGGCATGCTGGCGTCGGGCATGATGGCCGCACTGGGCCAAGTGGCCATTCCCATTCCCGTGCTGGGCGCTGCCATCGGCGGCATGATCGGCTGCACGTTGTCCTCGATGTTCTATCGCGAAGCGATGCTGGCCGGCAAGAACGCCGCCCTGGCCAAGGAAGCACTGGACCAGGCCATCGAGCTGCATCAAGCCGCCCGTGAAGAAATCCAGCGGCAGCGTGAGGCACTGGCGATGTTCATGGTGGCCGAACTGCCTGCTATGCGCGCAGCCACAACCGACCTGCTCCTTGCACTGGATGCCAGCGCGGCTGCACTGGAGGTGGATGCCTTCGCCACGGCGATCAACAGCTACGCCACGCTGCTCGGTGCCACGCTGGAATTTGGCTGCATGGGCGAGTTCGAGATGTTCATGGCCAGCGATCAACCGCTTCGGCTCTAGCCGTACCAGAGCTTTATTCAGGCGGCCAATCCCTGCGCGCGCTGGCCGCCGTTGCTGATTCAGCGCCTCATCTTGACCCTCCGGAGAGACGATGTTCCTGTACTTGCTGCCCGACGCCGAGCAGGCGACCTTCCTCAAGGTTGCTCGCCTCATGAGCGTTAGCGACAACACCCTGCTGTGGGATGGCAAAGCCCACGACGAGCTCACCGGTGATACCGACCTGAGCAATGTGAGCCTGGCCGAATCCGAGCACGAGCGCGCCATCTTCGACAACTTCGCACGCGAGTGCGGGAAGGTATACCGCGCCGATGGCGTAACCAAAGACCTGCTCGCGCGCCTCAAGCAGTTGCCCCTGCTGCGCCAGGCCGATCCGGACGAGCGCGCTCGCGTGGCCTGCGACCTGCTTGGCACCCTGGTGGACGACACACTCACCGAGTCCATGCAGCCCTCCTCACCGAAAGTGATGCTGTATGAGTTGATGCTGCTGGCCTTGGCCGACGGCGAAGTCTCCAGCGTGGAGGAAGCCCAGCTGCGCTGGCTGGCCGATAGATTCGGCGTGGACCCTTACACCTATGCCGACCTGCTGGAGCGCGCCATGAGCATCAATGCCGAAGCCAGCCGCACCATCGCCATCATCCTTGAGTAAACGGAGCAGAACATGATTCCAGTGTTTGTCGGCGCGGCCATGGCCGCCAGTGCGATTTACGGCCTGTACAAAGGTGGCAAGGCGGTGTCTGACCACAAGGACGCCAACGTCGCCAACGCAGATGCCAACCAGCTGATCAGCCGTGGCACCAAGCTGTTGGATGACCAGCGTAAGAAAACCAACGCCGTGCTGGAGGACTACGGCGCGCGCAAATTGCGCTCGTTCAACGGTGCCATCAAAGACTTCGTCGAGGCCTTCGGCAAGTTGAAGAACGTGGACAGCGTGAGCTCACCGGAGCTGGAGAAGTTGGTTGACGGTGATTTCTCCGTCGTCTCCCTCGATGGGCTGCGCCGCGACTACCAGCTGTTGATGGATTCCGGCCTGGGCGTTGGCGCAGGCCTCGGCAGCGGCGCAGCGCTGGCGTTTGGCGCGTACAACGGCACCTTCCTGCTGGCCAGCGCCAGCACCGGCACCGCCATCTCCACGCTGAGCGGTGCGGCGGCCACCAATGCCACCCTGGCATGGTTGGGTGGTGGCGCGCTGTCTGCCGGTGGCTTTGGCATGGCCGGCGGCACCATGGTGCTGGGCGGACTGGTAGCCGGCCCGGCGTTGGCGATCTTCGGCCTGGTGGTCGGCGCCAAGGCCGACGCCGCGCTGTCCACCGCCAAGCGCAACAAAGAAGTGGCGCGCACGCACTACGATGAGGCCGTACTGGCCGCCGAGCGCCTGGCCGCCGTGCAGGTGATCACCACACTGGCCAACAAGACCTTCTCCAAGCTCGGCATGCCCCTGCGCCGTGGCGTTGCGGACATCCGCGCCGCCATCGCGGCGCATGGCCAGGACTTCAGCACCTACCCGCTGGAGACGCGCGAGAAGATCTTCCGGGCGGTCAAGATCGCACAGTTGATCAAGCTCATGGTGGATACGCCGATCCTGGACAAGGATGGCGCACTAGTGCTCTCCACCGAGAAGACCGTGCGCGACGTGGATGGCGTGCTGGCCCAGCTGCAGGAGCAAGCTGCGCCGGCGGCTGCCTGAGTGTGCATTCCGGCTACCCGACAGCGGTCGGGTAGCCGGCCCGCTTCCCCTGTTCCCACTCTCTGCACTGCAGCGCCCCCCAAGGCGACAGCAGTGCCAAAGGCTGCACGGATGAAAGACCGTTCCAGTGACACCCTCATGCGCCAATGGGAGATGCTGCGCCTGATCCCACGCGCTCCGCGCCGCATCACCGCCAAACAGATTCGTCAGGCGCTCATTGAGTTGGGCTTCACCACCACCAGCCGCACCATCGAGCGGGACCTGCAGAATCTGTCCTCGCGGTTCCAGCTGGTCGTGGATGAGAGCGACAAGCCCTTTGGCTGGAGCTGGAGCAAGGACGCCAATTTTGCCTTCACGCCCCGCCTGTCTACCTCGCAGAGCGTGGCGCTGCTGCTCTCACAAGCGCACCTTCGCAGCCTGCTGCCTGCCACTGCCATGAATGAACTGATGCCCGTGTTCGACATGGCGCGGGGCGAAGTTGCCGCCACCGGCTGGAGCGAATGGCATCGGCGCACCGCCATTCTGCCGACGGGCATGGCGCTCAAGGCGCCGGAGGTGGCCATGGCCGTGCAGGTGGATGTGCACCGGGCGCTCCTGCTGCAGCGACGCCTCACCGGCTGGTACCGCAGCAAGGGGACCGATGAGCCCAAGGAAATGGTGATGCACCCACTCGGGCTGATCGTGCGAGGCCCCGCGCAGTACCTGGTCTGCACGTTGCGCCACTACCCCGATGTGCGGCACCTGGCGCTGCACCGCCTCTCGCGCACGCAGGTGCTGGACGAGCCAGCCAACGCGCCGGAGGGCTTCGAGTTTCAGCAGTACGCATCCACGGTGGCCACCGCGTTCCAGGGCCGGGGGCAGATCGCACTGGTGGTGCGCTTCCATACGGCTGCGGCCGAGCATCTGCGCGACACGCCGCTGTCAGCCGATCAGGTAATCCAGCCCCTGGGCGATGACCAGATAAGGCTGCACGCCACGGTAGAAGATGATCAATCGCTGCGCTGGTGGCTGATGGGGTTTGGTCGCCATGTACAGGTGGAAGCACCGGCGCACCTGCGTGAGGAAATTGCTGCGGACCTGCGCGCGGCAGTGGCCGGGTATGGCTGCCCTCTGGGCGCGCAGATGGCGGAAAGCGTAGCGACGTAGCACGTTCGTTCAACTAAACAAGGATTGCGATGAGCATCGAAGAGAACATGGGGAAGAATGAGTTTGAACTTTCACTCAGTCTCTTGAGAGAGTGGGAGGGCCTCGATCGCGTTCGTTATGAGCTGTCAAGCAAGAAGGAAACCTGGCGGAACGTGATCGACGGCACCCTGCCAGTTCACGCCATGGAGTGGGGCGACTACCGTGAGTTCAGAGCGCGGGTGGTAGCAGGCGTGAAGGGCGTACTGGCCGCCGAAGCACGGTATGGCGTCCGCCTGCATCGAATCATCTGCCATGAGTTTGAGTATTGCAGGCGGCTGACCATGCCGATGGATTTGATGCTCAAGGCGCTGTCGGTAGTGCTGGCGGGCTATTTCAGCCAACAGATTGCCGATCTCCTGCTCGCGCTGTTGGTTTCCCATGATCTGCTTAAGACCCTCTGCGGCTGCTGACGGAGGTGGCAGCTGCGCAGCAGTGCTTGCTGTGAGCCAAGTGGGTACAACACTCTACAGTCAGCCGTTCAGATGATCGAGGCGCGGCGCAATGGGCGAGTAAGGTGGCACCCCACGGTAGCGGATGACCACTCGCTACGATGGTGGTATGGGGTGCTGGCCGCCATGTTGATGGCGTATCCGCAGCAGTATTCAGTGCACTATTGCCCGCGCATCAAACGGTGGATACGCCCCTGAAGCGCCTCTATCCTGTTACGCATCGGCTTTGGCCAGTGATCGCGACATCAACAAAGGGATTTCGTAGTGACCATCGATCTTATGAGCAATACCGGGCTGGCCGATGCCTGCCATGCCGCGCTTGAGCAGCACCGCAAGTGGCATCACCTGGATGGCTGGATCTTGCGGCTCTCCACGTGGCTGGCGCGGGTTGAGGCCGCCGACCACGATACGTTCGTAAGCGCAGCGTTTCAGCGGGAGCTGTGGGAAGAGCGCACGATCGCGGCCACCGGCCAGGGCCACATCGACGTATCGGCCGTGATCGCCAGCAACGCCATTGCCGAGATGCTCTGGGACCTCAAGCAGGCCGAGCTCCCCGCCAGCGAGGATGAGCGCATCGCCTGGTTTGGCGCCGCATGGGAGCGCCTTGACGACAGCGTGCTTGCACTGGTCCCCAAACGCCCCCGGCTGAAGATGTATCGCGTGTTCGCCTCCCTGTGGCCGGCGCACTTCACCACGGTGGCCCATTACCAGAAGCTGCGGGCGCTGGGCAAGGCGATGGGGCTGAGCACGGGTCTGGATCACCGCACCGAGCTTCACCAGCGCGTGTTGCAGCGCTTTGATGAAGCGGGCGTGGCGATCACCAGCCGCGAAGAGCGCATGACCCTGGCGTGGGCGCTATTCGTGCATTTTGTGCAAGAGAAAAGCGACGCCGCCACCGAGGTGCCCGGCGAATCACCCAGCGAGCTGAAGCTCAACCCTCTTCCAGCCGAGCGCCGGCGGCGCGGCATGCTGGCCATCAACGGCTCGGTGCCCAGCGTGGTGGCCATGCTGGCTTTCGCAAAAGATGGCTGCAAGCGCGCCGACTTCCTGGAGCACATCCGCTCGGTTAACCCAAAGCTGGCAACCAACTCCTTGGGCACCAACCTCAACGCGCTCATCGCCGAGTGGGGCGCGCTTCGCTCTACGGGCGACGACCTGTATCTCACCCCCCGGGGCGAGGCATTGCTGGAATCTGGTGAGGCTGAAGACGTATCGGACTGGCTGCTTACCCAGATTCTCGGTTTTGACAACCTGCTGCACGCGCTCGACCAAGCGCCGTTGCCGCAGAAACAGGCCATCAGCCGGCTGCAGCGGGTCAACCCGGGCTGGACCAGCAATTTCGCCCCTACCGTGCTGATCAACTGGATCAAAGGCATGGAGCTGGCAGAGTTGGATGCAGCCAAAGTGCTGCACCTTACGCCGCGGGGCCGGGAGTGGGCCTCACGTATCCATTGGAAGCCCGGCGAGCTACCCGCACGGGCCAAGGAAGCGGCAGACACTGCCAGCACCTCGGTAGTGACCGAGGTGGATGACCTGTGGTCGCAGCTTCCGTCGGTGCAGGCCATCAAAGCCTCATTTGGCAAGGACCTGGCATTTGATCCGAGCCTGATTACCCAGCTGCACACCGGCGTGTGGAACCGGCGCCACCCGCGCCGTCATTTTGCCGTGCTCACTGGCCTGAGCGGTGCCGGCAAGACCCTGTTGGCCATGGGGTACGCCAAGGCGCTGTGGGCTCATGCCGATGAGGAACCTGGCGACCAGAAGGGCTGGCATGTAGTGGCGGTTCAACCGGGCTGGCATGACCCGAGCAGCCTGCTGGGCTATGTGAACCCCATCGACACCGATGTGTACATGCGCACTGGCTTTCTGGAGTTCCTGCTGCGCGCCAGCGCCGATCCCGACCGGCCCTACGTTGTGCTGCTGGATGAGATGAACCTGTCGCACCCCGAGCAGTATCTGGCGCCGCTGCTGTCGGCGATGGAAACCGGCGATGACATCGAGCTCCACGCATTGGGCGATGAGGTGGGCGATGTACCCGGCCGCCTGCCCTACCCCGCCAACCTGGTCATCATCGGCACCGTGAACATGGATGAGACCACCCACGGCCTGAGCGACAAAGTGCTCGACCGCAGCACGGTCATCGAGTTCTGGGACATCCAAGTGGAACAGTATCCGGGTTGGACCACCACCACGTTGGCACCGGATGACCTGACCTTGGTAAAGACAGTGCTGGCCGAACTGATGGCCCCCCTGCGCGCGGTGCGGCTGCACTTTGGCTGGCGCACCATCGGGGATGTACTGGGCTATGTGGAGGCCGGTGTGGACGGTGGCGAGCTCACCGCCCGCCAAGCGTTGGATCTCTCTGTGTATGCCAAGGTGCTGCCCAAACTGCGCGGCGAGGACACCCGGCGGCTGCGTGAGGCATTCGCGGCGGTAAGCACCGTTCTTGCCGCGCACCAGTTGGACACATCGGCCACCAAGGTGAAGGAGCTCACCGTGGACCTGCACGAGCAGGGTAGCGCGCGGTTCTGGCGCTGAGCCGATGATCGTTCTTATCTGCCATGACCAGGCGCGTACCCGCTTTGAGGTGTCCCCGGGCGATTGCTGCAGTGGCTTCCGAGAAACGGGCGTCTACGAGTTCCAGGTGCTGCCGGACGGCGCCACGTTGTACATCGACGAAGCCGCGGTGGAGCCGGTATCCACCGCGGCGGGGCCTGTACTGCGCTGGCAGGCGGGCTTCTATGCCGGTGAGGTATCGGCCGAGGTGGTGGACAGCCTCGGCCGGCCGTTGGCGAGCTATCGTCTGGATGTGGCACCGGATGCGCGCAAGATGGGCGCTGCGCTCTACCAGCAGATGATGGCGCAGATCCAGGCGTTCGACCCCGCCCTGCTGTTGGGTTCGGAAGCCGCGCAGGGCAACATCGGCGTTGTCGGCGATGTGACCACGTTGTTTCTTCAGTACGCCCGGCTGCGCCGACACTCGGAAGGGCTCATCAAAGCGCTGCAGCAGGTGGCCGCGCGCCCCCTGACCCGGCTGCAACACGAGCGCAGGCAGGTTCCCTTCCAGCGGGTGAGGCGAATTGACGCTACCTCGGCCCGGCGGCTGATGGCACGGGCCGAAACGGCGGGGCTGCTGCGCAGGCAGCCTTCCGCCGCAGGCAGTACGCCCTTGTTGGAGGTCGTTCAATCGGCTGAGAACCTGGATAACCCAGCCAACCGCGCATTGGCGGCAACGCTGTCACAGGTACGGTTACGCTGCGCACACGTGGCCAGCGGCCTGGCGAAGTTGGCCGCCGTGGACAAAGAAGAAGGCGCACGCACGCCGCTGGCCTGCCGCATTGGCCGCAAGCTTGAGTATCTGGAGGCACAGGCAAGCCGCCTGCAGTCACTGGCAAAGCTATCCCCCTACGCAAACGTGAGCCGCCGCGAGGTGGGTGCGGCAGGGTTGACCGCGATCTCCGCGCATCCGGAGTACGCGCGCGCGTATCGCCTGGGGTGGGCAACGCTGCGGCCGGGCGTGGCCGGGCCGGATCGCGACGAGCAACTGTGGCTCAGCCCCACCTGGGAGATCTACGAACGCTGGTGCTACGTGCGCATTCTGGACAGCCTGCGCACGCTGTTCCCGGGCCTGGCATGGGCACGCGGGACGCAAACTTCGGTGGACGTGATTCGCTACGTGGGAGCCGCCGGGCATACACGCGTGGAAGCCTCGCTGCAGCGAACGCTCGTGACTGCCGAGGGTGCATCCAAGGGGCTGCGGAGTATCTCGCTGCAGTTGAAGCCAGACATCCTGGTGACCACGGAGATCGCGGGCGCCCGGCGGATGCTGGTGCTGGATGCGAAGTACCGCACTGGCCGGCACAACATCCTGCAGGCCATGCGCTCGGCGCACCTCTACCAGGATGCGCTGCGATGGGACGGCCAGCGCCCGGACTGCTCCCTGCTTCTGGTGCCTGCGGGGGGTGACGCGCCCTGGCTGGAGGTACCTGCCTTTCATGCGGAGAACCGCACCGGCGTGCACGTGTTGGCGCTTGATCAACCTGCAGCGGCGTTGGATGACATGCTGCGGCGGTGGCTGCAACCGGCGCAGCCCGCCGCCTGTTGACCGGTGGGCTGTCCTTTCCTCAACCCGCGCCCTCCTGCCGTGTCAGCTTGACTAGCCGCTCCCCACACCTTTACTGGGATCAGGCCCCACGCCAGGCAACAGACATCGAACGAGGCGCGCCAGATGGGCCGGCACAGTTCCGGGCGCGGCGGAAGGGATCGACCACTTCTGACAAGGCGAGGCGCCCGGCGGGCGGGGTCATGGCTTGGTCTCCAGTGGGTGTCGCGCTGCAACAATGCGAGACATTGGCGGATGCTCGGCTGCAAGTGGTTTGGCGAGTGGTGACGTTGCGCATGGTGTCCGCCCCAGACGGCAGTGGCTTTCGCCTAGGCAGGCGAAAGGGTGCCGGGAGGCTAGAAACCGAGTATGCGCCCGGCGGGCGCATTCCCCCCTTACGCGATGAATGCCTTAACGAGCATTGGTTTCCGACGTTGATCCCACTGAAGGGGCGGAGCTGAGCTTCCATCATTAGCGCTCACCTTTGATGAAAGCCTAGCTCTTCCCCATAGCAAGCCCGCTCACCCCACCCCAAACGGCGAACACCGCCACCCAAGCTGCCGGGCCACCATTGCCTCCAGATCCCGGTCGCCGCCTTCGAAGCACGGCGCCGCCTCCGGCTCACACCTGGCCACCCTCGCCCCCTCCAGGGCCACCGCGCCTGCCACCCGCTCGACCGCGTCGAAGGGGCCCGCCTCTTGCTCGGCATCCACACACGATTGCCGCACCACATACTCCCGCATCAACCGCTGGAGCACCTGTGCGGCGGGACGGTGTTCGCGCGCCGCCGCGTGCTGAAAGCTGGCGCGCAGGCCAGCGGCCATTTCCAACTGCATGAAGACACTCTTGCTCATGCGTTCCTCCCACTGCTGGGTTATGAAACTGGTTGTACATCCACACTGCACCGGGCGTGCAGTGACGTGCTGGCGTTTGCGCCTGCCACAGCACAGCGCTGCCGAAACGGGGCATGCACTGCGGCTGTGCGGCCAGGCCGCCCGCAGGGGCTGGCGGACACTGGCCGTGCAACGGCCCACCCGGCGGGTGGGCGCGGGCGCTCAGCCGGTGCGGCGCTGCAACTTGCGGGGGATCTTCTTGACCACCGGCACGGGCCGCTCCACCACCGTAAGGGTGATGATGCCGTGCGTGGCCTCCACCTTCAGGCGGGCGCCTACGTCGAAGCCGAGCTTGTCCAGCCAGCGGCCGCGCAGCTTGAGGTAGGGAACAATTTCGGTGGGACCGCACTCTTCGCGGTCCGGGTACGTCAGCGCGCCTACGCGGTAGCTGCGTGCGGGGCGGGCGTAGGGTTTGCGCTTGGGGCGCGCGTCATCGGGTTCGTCTTCCCACGGCGTCAACATGTTGGACCTCCTGCAGGGCTTGCCCTTGCCGGGATGGCAAGGGTGTCGGGAGGTTAGAAACCGTCTAGTAGCAACCGGCGGGCGTATTTCCACGAGGGTGTTGTATTAGCCACCCTCCCGACAAATAGACGTCCAACATTCTGCTACTAGAAGAGTTTCTACGCTCCGATGAACACCATGCGCGTTGGTGCTGAGGATGGGAAATCGCTTGTTCCTGTTGATCTGGTGGGGGTTGGTTGGCGGCGTCTACGGTGCGACGCAATCGGCCCGGTTCAGTCGCAGGCCTTGGGACGGGGTGGCGGCATCCTCTCTGGCCTATCGGGAGGACCACAGATGACCAGGATTGACGGGGATTGGCTTGAGGCGTTCGACGAAGCCATGTTGGGCTTCTTCGCTATCGACCATGCGGATGCGGGCATGGATCAGTACCTGTTGGAGTGCTACTCGGACTTGCCGGCCAGGGAGGCTGCGTTGGCGTTTGGGGAGGACTATGAGCTTTGTCGAGTGGACACTTTTTGGCCCCCGCATAGGCTAGTTCTCAGCAGCTGACAGGCTGGTTGCGGCACGTGGCCACGCGTCCGGCATACTTTGGACCTATCGAATCGGCGATTCGCATAGGCGCGAAGAGGGGCGGAAGTGGACGAATGGACTCAAGATCAGCTGGCGGCTGCGGTTGATGCCTACCGACTGATGCAGTTGCGCTCCGCAAATGGTCGGTCTTTCAATAAGGCCCTGATCTATCGAGAGCTTGCAGAACTGCACGGCCGTACCCCAAAAGCCTGGGAGTACCGGATGCAGAACATTTCCCATGTACTCGATCAACTCCAACAGCCCTGGCTCGCCGGACTGCGGCCGGCAGCGAATGTTGGCCCCGAGGTCACTGGTCGGTTGCTGAAGCTCCTATCGGGGGCACCAGCTCCTTCTTCATACACGGCAACGTCAGGGACGACTCGAAATCAACTTCAATTAGAGAGAAGGATTGCTGAAGAGTCGCTCGCATTCTCCACATATGATGCCGAGGACCAGAGGCAGAAGGTTATTGCCACCATTGTTCGACGCCAGGGCCAGGGCGCGTTCCGGAGCGCCCTACTCCAGGCGTACAGCGGCCGGTGCGCTATGACCCGGTCGAGCGTTGTGGATGTGCTTGAGGCGGCTCACGTCCATCCGTATCGAGGCGCAGCTACCAACGTCCTTTCAAACGGCCTTCTACTACGGGCGGATGTTCATACTCTCTTCGATCTATACCTCATCAGCGTGGAGCCGAAATCGAGGCTTTTGCAGGCCGCGCCCTCCCTACTTGCGACCGAGTACGGAAACCTAGATGGCTTGAGATTGGCGGAGCCGGCCGAAAGGCGGCACGCAGTCGGCGCGGACCTGCTGGAATGGCATCGGTCGCAGTGCGAGTGGTAGCCAGCTAAACCACCACCACTGACCGTGCAATCTCGCCTTGATGTCAAAGCTCTCACACGACGGAGGACGAAGACCGATCTTGACGGGGGTTTCATCTCCGCCAAGACCGTATTAATGATGAGGAAAATTTTTCGCACTACGCGGCAGCAAGTCTTCTAACTCGCTCTACGATGGGGTCCAAGCCATGTAAAGAACAAACTCGAGCCACTCTTACTTTAAGGTTTAGGTTTGCAGCTTTACTCCCAGACACTGCCCGCCCCCTAATCAGCAAAAGCGGCAGAACAAAATCCTTAGCGGAGACGTAGTTAGTTATAAAACAAGAGGATTCGTCAACCTTTTGTCGAACAGATTCCAGAGCAGATGAGACCGCCTCCTGACCAAAACGAACAGAAAGATCGCGAGATATTTCGTCAACTACTAGGCGCACCTTGAGTGAATCGACATCACCATCTCCATTCTTGCATATCGCTTGATATCGCATCGATACGGTTTGAATTCCAGCCGCGAGCGAATGCGAGACAGCAAACCAAACAAAAAGCTCCTTTAGATTCTCCCGGCTCGAACTGAACCAACCCTCAAAATCACACTTAATCTTAAGCTCATCCATATCCATCTCCGGCGCATCTTCATAGAGCACTCTGAGAATTGCAGATGAGTCGATTAG
Source organism: Stenotrophomonas sp. 364 (assembly GCF_009832905.1). Lineage (NCBI taxonomy): Bacteria > Pseudomonadati > Pseudomonadota > Gammaproteobacteria > Lysobacterales > Lysobacteraceae > Stenotrophomonas > Stenotrophomonas sp. 364. The sequence continues at coordinate 118,801 of NZ_CP047135.1, read as the reverse complement.
AAAATTCTCGATGCAGTATCTAGGCAATACAAATACTGATTCAGGGATATCCTCATACTCGCCACCGAGCAGATACAGATCACCATCAACAATGAAGAGTGACTTCCTACCGCAACCATCATCCTTTCTCGCAGCTTTCAGAACTTGCCCACGGCTACCTAAAGGAAACACCCTGTCCAAGGCAATTCCATCTGCCGAAAATAGCCTAGCTAGGACTATCGCGTAGAGCTTTCTATAGCCCTCAGCGGTGTCCTCAATGTAAACATCTATATCATTATAATTGTGATAAAGAGCTGCTTCGGCATAGCGAGCAGCAAGCCCCCTGACCGGAAGGCCGACAGACAAGTCCCTGTTCATCGATCACCCGACGTATACGCAGTTATTTTTCTTAAATCCAATGATTTCTGGAGAGTGCGTTGCAAAGATCATTTGACTTTTTGCACCCTTGGAAATTTCATCAACCAATCGCTCCTGCCACCTCAAATGCAGCGAGAGCTCCGGCTCATCGACAATCAACACACCCTTGCTACCCCGACCAAACCAAGCGTGGGCGAGCATAATTAGAAGCTGTTTCTCGCCAGAGGAAAGGCTTGAGAGGGGGAGGTCAACCCCTTCCTGCGTTACCTTAAGCTTCCCAATAGAATCAACGGACGCGACTTTCCTTGAGTCCCTGAGAAAACTGTTAATTCCGTCGAGAAAATTCTCAATCGGAACGTAAAACCGCTCGGCTTGAGTCTTCTGACGTTCCATCTCCTCAAGCAGCTTATGAATCCTCTTGATCTGTGACCGATTCATAAGCCATTCAATACTTGCAGCACCTCGAGATTGCTCGAGCACAGCCTGCATCTTTGAGAAGAACTCACTTATCTGCTTTTCAGCACCCGCGCTCCCTCCGAGACGAGCCGCGAGTGCCTCAATCTCACGCCTACGGTCATACAGGGAGCGAAAATCAGCAGCATTCCTATCCCCGCCCTGTAGCTCATCAGGATTGAACTCAATGTAATCAAACATCGAACCGACGACCGTATTTGTAAGTCGCGCACCGATGCTGTCACTGGCCTTTCTGTACTTTCTAAAGGCTCGTTCGATAAGAAACTGAGAACTATCCAAACCCTCAACGATGCCCTTGCTCGCCCATGACCGTTTAGAGGAATAGCTAGTTACTCCAACATCTTCGTCAAAGTAGAATGGCTCAATATCCAGTCTGGCCGCGCGCCGCTCCAGGCCGAGGAATAAAGGCCGCCCCAATCGCATAAACGCAGGAAATGTCTGATTCATGCGCTGGATTAGATCGACGCGCTGATCCTCTACATAACCTTCGATTCGCTCAACCTTCGAGTACATTGCGAGCTTTTCATCGTCCAACCTCGCCACTCTATGCCCCAAGTCTTCGCCATTCATAACAAAGACCAGGTTCTTTTTGTCGCTAATAATTCTGTAATCGAAGAATTTAGACTCAGAATTAATTACCACTCGCAATTCGCTGAATTTTATGGAAAGCAGCGTCGTTAGATCGAAAGCGAGCATTGCCTGCAGTAAACGGAGAGAAGTTGTTTTACCACTCCCGTTAATTCCAACGAGAAATGTAATTTCCTCATTGAACTCCATATCATAATCATATCTATTGTGAACTCTTTTTGCGGCAAACTGAAGAATTCTCACAGCAACCAATTCCTTGAGGTTGAGTTTTTGTGATTAATGGAAATTACACATCACACAAAAAAATGGGGGCGAACTGTTCGCCCCCTTGTTGCAATTACTCTTAAATCCTAAGCTCAAACCCCGACAGGATTGGCCTTCTCAGGATCAATCTTGTACTGCTTGATAGCCCTTGCCACATCCTTAGCCGTCATCTTCCCTTCCTTCGCCAGCGCCGCAATCGCGGCATGCGCGATGTAGTACCGGTCAACCTCGAAGAAGCGACGCAGGTTCGCACGCGTATCCGAACGACCAAAGCCATCCGTACCCAGCACCGTGTACGACATCGGCACGAACGAGCGGATCTGGTCCGCGTACGCACGCACGTAGTCGGTGGCGGCAATGGCCGGGCCCTGGCGGCCTTCCAGCAGCTCGGTCACGAACGCCTTGCGCTGCTCGCCTTCCGGGTGGAAGCGGTTGTAACGCTCCACGTCGAAGCCGTCGCGGCGCAGTTCGTTGAAGCTCGGGCAGCTCCAGATGTCGGCGGTCACGCCGAAGTCCTTGTCCAGCAGCTCGGCCGCGGCAATGGCTTCGCGCAGGATGGTGCCCGAACCCAGCAGCTGCACGCGCAGCTCGCCCTTCTTCGGCTTGCCGGCGTCGGTGAGCAGGTACATGCCCTTGACGATGCCGTCGGCCGCGCCTTCCGGCATTTCCGGGTGGGTGTAGTTTTCGTTCATCAGGGTGATGTAGTAGTACTCATCAATCTGATCTTCCATCATGGCCTTCGTGCCGTGCTGCAGGATCACCGTCACTTCGAAGCCGAAGGTCGGGTCATAGCTGCGGACGTTGGGGATGCCACCGGCCACGATATGGCTGAAGCCATCTTCGTGCTGCAGGCCTTCACCGTTCAGCGTGGTGCGGCCGGCGGTGCCGCCCAGCAGGAAGCCACGGGTACGCATGTCGGCGGCCTGCCAGGCAAGGTCGCCCACGCGCTGGAAGCCGAACATGCTGTAGTAGATGTAGAACGGCAGCATCGGCACGTTGCTGACCGAGTAGCTGGTACCGGCGGCCATCCACGAGGCGATGGCGCCCGGCTCGCTGATGCCCTGCTGCAGCACCTGGCCGCTCTGGTCTTCGCGGTAGAACATGAGCTGGTCGGCATCGACCGGCTTGTACTTCTGGCCAAACGGCGCGTAGATGCCGATCTGGCGGAACAGGCCTTCCATGCCGAAGGTACGGGCTTCGTCGGCCACGATCGGCACGATGTGCGGACCCAGTTCCTTGTCGCGCAGGGTGATGTTCAGGCTCTGCACGAAGGCCATGGTGGTGGAGTAGCTGCGCTCGCCGCTGCTCTTGAGCAGGCGCTCGTAGCTTTCCAGCTTGGGCGCCACGAAGCTCTTTTCGGCCTTGCGACGGCGCTGCGGCAGGTAACCCCCCAGGGCGGCGCGGCGTTCCTGCAGGTACTTCACTTCCGGCGAATCCGGGCCCGGGTGGTAGAACGGCACCTGGCCGTCGGCCAGCTGGGCGTCGGTCACCGGGATGTTGAAGCGGTCGCGGAAGTGGCGAACGGCGTCGTCGTCCAGCTTCTTGGTCTGGTGGGTCGGGTTCAGTGCTTCACCCGCGCTGCCCATGCCGTAGCCCTTGACCGTCTTGGCCAGGATCACGGTGGGCATGCCCTTGGTGTTCACCGCTTCGTGGTACGCGGCATACACCTTGTGCGGGTCGTGGCCACCACGGTTGAGGCGCCAGATATCGTCGTCGGACAGACCGGCGACCATCGCAGCGGTTTCCGGGTACTTGCCGAAGAAATGCTCGCGGGTATACGCGCCGCCGAAGGCCTTGCAGTTCTGGTATTCGCCGTCGACGGTTTCCATCATCAGCTTGCGCAGGACGCCATTGGTGTCCTTGGCCAGCAGGGCATCCCAGTAACCGCCCCACAGCAGCTTGATGACATTCCAGCCGCCGCCACGGAAGACGCCTTCCAGTTCCTGGATGATCTTGCCGTTGCCACGCACCGGGCCGTCAAGGCGCTGCAGGTTGCAGTTGACCACGAAGATCAGGTTGTCCAAGCCTTCGCGGCCGGCCAGGGCGATCGCGCCCAGGGTTTCCGGCTCGTCGCTCTCGCCGTCGCCGATGAAGCACCACACCTTGCGGTCGGACTTCTCGATCAGGCCACGGTTTTCCAGGTAACGCAGGAACTGCGCCTGGTAGATGGCGGCCAGCGGGCCCAGGCCCATCGACACGGTGGGGGTCTGCCAGTAATCGGGCATCAGCCACGGGTGCGGGTAGCTGGAGAGGCCACCGCCGTCCACTTCCATGCGGAACTTGTCCAGCTGGGCTTCGTCGATGCGGCCTTCCAGGAAGGAACGCGCATAGATGCCCGGGGCGCTGTGGCCCTGGATGAAGAGCAGGTCGCCGGGGTGGTTGTCGCTGGGGGCGCGCCAGAAGTGGTTGAAGCCCACGTCATACAGCGTGGCACCGGAGGCGAAGGAGGCGATGTGGCCGCCCAGGTCGCCCGGCTTGCGGTTGGCGCGCACCACGGTGGCCATCGCGTTCCAGCGGATGATGGAACGAATGCGCCATTCCAGTTCGGCGTTGCCCGGGCTCTTGGCCTCCAGGGTCGGCGCGATGGTGTTCACGTATTCGGTGGTGGGAGAGAACGGCAGGTACGCGCCCGAACGACGGGTGAGTTCAACCATGCCTTCCAACAGTTGATGCGCGCGCTCGGGGCCCTCGACATCAATTACGGCCTTCAGCGACTCGATCCATTCCTGGGTTTCCACAGGATTCGGGTCGTTGTTCAGCACCTCGTTCAACCAGTTCATTTGCGCTCCCATGACCGCACGCACGCGCGCGACTGTTTTAGATTTCTAGCCGCAAAGTGTAGCGCACCCTAGGGTTTGCTTACTTCGCTACGGGTGCGTATGGACGATGGGACGGTGTCCTTGGGGACAGCCTGGGCCACGGTTTTGCCCCGCCGCCACGGTTCCACGCGCGCGTTAAGCATGGGCGGGCGCGATGACGCCGGCAGGTCAGAAGGACAGCGCTGGACAAGCCGATGCAGCTGGCGCGGGCGCTGCGGGCGGTTGGCGCTGCCAAGTGCGGCGCTGGTGCGCGCCTCGGGTAGGTCCACCGGGTCCCGGCGAGGGGGCGAATTGTTCCACCACAGCTACGCACCGTCGCAGGCGGGATGCACCTGAACGCATGCCTGCCGTGCGCGCGCCGTTGCTGGCGGCGGACGAGATTTCGATATATCGTTCCGCCATCGCATTCGATATATCGAAATGACCGCTCCGCGCGACGTCGACCGCCCTGCCCGCCCGCTGACCGCACGCCCGCTCAGCCGCGGCGACCTGCGCCTGCTGATGCTGGCGCTGCTGGGCGAGCAGCCGCGCCATGGCTACGAGTTGATCCAGCTGATCAGCGATATGTTCGTGCGGGTATACACGCCCAGCGCGGGCTCGATCTACCCGGTGCTGGCGCAGTTCGAGGCGGCCGGCTGGGTGGGCGCCATCGAGGACGGCGGGCGCAAGCGCTACCAGCTGAGCGCGCTGGGGGTGGCCGAGTTGGCCGCGCAGCGCGAAGATGTGGACGCGGCGCTGCGCCGGGTGCGCGACAGCGCGCGCACGATCACCAAGGCCAACCTGCCGCCCAGCGTGCGCGATGCCCTGCGCGAGCTGAAAACCGCGCTGGGCCTGTGCCACGGCCGCTGGAACGAGACCAACGCCAGCAGCGTGGCGCAGGCCCTGCGTGACGCCGCCACCCATATCCGCGGGCAAGGACGCTGAGCATGCCGTTGCCCCCTTCCACGTATTCGACCCAGCCAGCCCCGGCCAGCCAGGTCTTCCCCCTACGCCGCGCTGCGGCGCATTTGATTACAGGTGTTCCCCATGGCTGTGCATGAAAACAAACTGCTGCGTCATACCGTGAAGTTCCGTCCGCTGCAGGTGCTGCGCACCGAAGAGATCAGCCCGTGCATGCGCCGGGTGATCGTGGGCGGGCCGGCGCTGGAGGGCTTCGATTCGCCCTCGCCCGACGACCACGTGAAGCTGTTCTTCCCCAATGCCGAGGGGCAGTTCGTGGTGCCGTTGATGACCCCGGAAGGCCCGCGCTACCCGGAAGGCCAGCAGCCCTCGCCCGCCCGCGACTACACCCCGCGCTGGTGGGACCTCGAGGCCGGTGAGCTGGCGCTGGATTTCGTCATGCATGGTCACGGCGTCGCGTCGAGCTGGGCCGCCAACGCGCAGCCGGGCGACGCGATCGCGGTGGGCGGCCCGCGCGGCTCGCACATGACCGCACCGGACTACGACACCTACGTGCTGATTGGCGATGAGACCGCGCTGCCGGCGATTGGCCGCTGGCTGGAGACGCTGCCGGAAGGCGCGCAGGCCGATGTGTATATCGAGATTCCCGAGTCGGGCGACCGCCAGGAACTGCCGGAGGATGACCGCATCCGGGTGTCGTGGCTGGAGCGCAACGGCTTCGATGCGGCCAGCAGCACGCTGCTGGAAGACGTGCTGACCGATTTCGAGGAGCCCGAGGGCGACACGTTCTACTGGATCGCCACCGAGTCGCGCCGGGCGCGGATGATGCGCAAATACATCGAAGGCCACCTGGGCGTGCCCAAGGACTGGATCCGCTCGACCGGTTACTGGAAGGCCCACGCCGACGAGCACGACGGGGATTGAGCCGCGCTGCCTCCCCGGTGCTGTGTGCGGGTGCCGGGCCACGGTAGCGACAGCGGGCTGTCGTTGGTGCGAGCGGGGCCCGGGCGGCTACCGCGGGTGGAAGCCCGTTACTGCGGCCTGCCTGCAGCGCCGCGTGGTGGAAGGACGGCGGGAACCCCGCCGAGGCGGTTGGCGGTAGTCAGACCGCGACGGGCACCGGCTGCGAATGCGACAATCGCGTTTTGGGCCGGTGCTTTTCCATGCAAGCAGTTTCTTCTTCGGCGCTGGCCGACCTGATCGCCCGCGCCGAGCGCGCCGACCCCGCCCTGGATGCCGCGCTGACCGCGCTGGCGCCGTCGGTGGGCGGCAACGTGGCGCCGCTGCGCGCGGCGATGGTGCCGCTGGCACAGGCGCTGACGGCGCTGGTGCAGGCCAACGCGGATATCGGCCTGGTGGCCGATGAGCTGCGCCGGTACCAGAAGTTTGCCGCGCCCGGTAAGCCGAGCCTGCAGATCGTGCAGCTGCGCAAGCAGCAGGCCACGGTGAAGCAGGCCGCGCTGATTGCCCGGCAGAATTTCGCCCAGGCCACGCACGCCTTCCTGCGCGACGGCGGGTTGACCGCACCGGCACGCCGGCTGCCCACCGACTTTGCCACCGCGTGGCTGGGCAAGGTGGCCGCAGCGGTAGCGGCGGAGTAAGCGCAACGCCGCGCGCGGGCATGGGGCACCGCAACCGCGTAGAGCCGGGCTCTGCCCGGCTTGTGTCCGGCAGCCATGACACCGGAACGAAAGGCAGCCGGGCAGAGCCCGGCGCTACGTCGCTTGGGTCAAGCGTTGGTAACGACAGCAACCGCGTAGAGCCGGGCTCTGCCCGGCTTGTGTCCGACATCCACGACGCCGGAACGAAAGGCAGCCGGGCAGAGCCCGGCGCTACGTCGCTTGGGTCAAGCGTTCATGGCCGCCGACTTGGATGATGCGTCAGTTACGTTCGCCGCCACACGCCGCCAGCCATAACGCTTGGCCAGGCCTACCTCGATCAGTACCAGCGCCATGATGATCAGCAGCGGCAGCAGCAGGCCGAAATAGAGGCCGGGCATCATGCTGGTGAGCTGCGCCTTGAGCAGGCGGATGACGCCTTTGGTGTGCAGCAACTCGTTCATGCGCATGCCCAGCGCTTCGCGGAAGACCTTCTTGTCCACGCCGCTGTAGCCGGCCACTTCCTTGGACACGCTGTCTTCCACCCATTGCGACATCAACGCGCTGCGCACGTGTTGAATGCCGCTGCGGGTCCAGCGTGTGAGCGTGCCTTCGCCCTGCAGGTAGCTGGCCCCGGGCAACGGGTGATCGGCCAGGTAGGCGTCCACCACCTGGCGGGTGGCGTCGTGCACGGTCGCATCGCTGCGCATCAACGTGGCGAGGGCGGGATCGTCGAGGGACTGTTCGAAATCCACCATCCAGCTGGCCACCAGGGTCTGCAGGTGCGGCTGGAAATGGTCGATCTGTTTGTACAGCGCGCGCTGCGCGCCGGCGGCAAAGCCCAGCTGCAGGCCGGTGAAGGCGAACAGCAGCGGCAGCAGCACCACGTAGGTCGCCAGGGTGTAATGGTGCCAGCGGTTGCGCCGGGCGAACCAGCGGCGGCGATGCATGGCGAGCCAGGTGGCGATGCCCAGGCCCAGGCCGACCAGTGTGCCGATCAGGCTGCCGCCGACCAGGTCGAGCAGGCTCAGGCCGGTCCAGAATTCCATCATCCAATACTGTGCGTCTTGCACGGGTGTGCTCCTGTTGTGCGTGAAGCGGGGGAGTGTAGGCGATGCGGCGATGGCCCACCCCGGTAGAGCCGACCGTTGGTCGGCTGTCGCGGCAATCGGTGCACGACGTAAATGCAACGGCAGCCGACCAACGGTCGGCTCTACCCCGGGGGACGACACGGACAAGGGAGGGGCCACGCAATCAACGGGCGTCACGCAAACAACGGTGCGCCACGCCCCCCCTGCACCACCCAAACAAAAAGCCCGCCTTTCGGCGGGCTTTCTGCTGTTTCTACATCAGCAACCGATCAGGCAGCCGGCTTTTCGCCGGTGGCTTCGGTGGTGATGCGGATGTTCACTTCATCGCTGACGTTCGGGGCATACGCGCCCACGCCGAAATCGCTGCGCTTGATGGTGGTGGTGGCGTCGAAGCCGGCAGCCGGCACCTTGGCCATCGGGTGCTCGCCACCGCCGTTGATCGTCACATCCAGGGTCACCGGCTTGGTGATGTCCTTGATGGTCAGGTCGCCGGTGACGGTGAGCTTGTTGGTGCCGTTGGCTTCCACCTTGGTGCTCTTGAACGAAGCCGCCGGGAACTTGGCGGCGTCGAAGAAGTCGGCGCTCTTCAGGTGCTCGTCGAACTTGGCGGTGAAGCTGTTGAGGCCGGTCAGCGGCAGCTTCACTTCCACGGTGGACTTGGTCACGTCGGCCGCGTCATACACCAGGGTGCCTTCGGCCGCGCCGAAGTGCGCGGTCGGGTGCGAGAAGCCGAAGTGGCTCCACTGCGCCAGCACGTCGGTGTGGGTCGGGTCGAGCTTGTAGGTGCCCGAAGCGATCTGGATGGCCTCGGCAGCCGGGGCGGCCGGAGCAGCAGCGGCGTCGGCAGCCGGGGTGGTGGCGGCAGCGGCCGGAGCAGCGTCGGCGGCCGGGGCAGCAGCTTCGTCGGCCGGCTTGGAGCAGGCGGCGATGGCCAGGGTGAGGGCCAGCGGCAACAGCAGTTTGCGGGTCATGGTCATGTCAGGTCTCTCTCGAATGCGAAGGGAAAAGTACAAAGGTGAGACAAACAGCCCGTCCGCTCAGACGGGCCGGGGTCTGGCGGAAACGCTTATGCGATGCGTGCTGCTTCGTCGAAGCTCAGGCGGGGCAGCCGCGGGAACAGGCCCGAAGAATCACCGTACCCCAAGTTGACCAGGAAATTCGACTTGATCGCGGTGCCCTTGAAGAAGGCTTCGTCGACCTTGGCATTGTCGAAGCCGGACATCGGGCCGGCATCCAGACCCAGCGCGCGGGCGGCCAGGATCAGGTAGGCGCCCTGCAGGCTGCCGTTGCGGAAGGCGCCTTCGGTACGGGCTTCACGCGGGCCGTCGAACCACGCCTTGGCGTCGGTGTGCGGGAACAGGTAGGGCAGCTTTTCGTGGAAGTCTTCGTCGAAGGCGACGATCACCGTGACCGGCGCGGCCAGGGTCTTGTCGTGGTTGCCTTCAGACAGGGCCGGGGCAAGCTTGGCCTTGGCTTCGGGGCTCTTCACGAACACGAAGCGCGCCGGGCTGCCGTTGGCCGCGGTCGGGCCCCACTTCAGCAGCTCGTACAGCGCCTGCAGCTGGCTGTCTTCGACGGGGGTGTCGAGGAAGGCGTTCTGGGTGCGGGCGGTACGGAACAGCTGGTCAAGCGCAGCATCGTTGAGCACGTGGGACATGAAGCCTCCAGAAAAGGGGGAGAAACCGGGTGTCGCCTGCCGGCTGGTCGGGGTGACCGTGGGAGGGGCGAAGGCTGGCAGTGTAGAGTGTCGTGACAGTTGCAACACCCAGCCTGACTGAAACGAATTAATGCCATACGTGAAACGATGGAGTCCGCCCTGGACGATCACTGACGGCCGTGCCGGCAATGTGCGGCAGGCGGTGGCGCTGGCGTCGGCACTGAAACGGGGCGCGCATCAACCGCTGGTGCTGACCCCGCGCGCGCCGTGGCGCTGGCTGGCGCCGCGCTGGCTGCCGGGCGCCGCCCGCGGATTCGGCGAGGCCTTCCAACAGCTGGCCGCCGAACACCCGCAGCTGGCCATCGGCTGTGGCCGGCAAGCCGCCGGGGCGCTGCGCGAACTGCGCCGGGGCGGCACCAAGGTGGTGCAGATTCTGGACCCGCGGATCAGCGCGCGGCACTGGGACCTGGTGGTGGTGCCCGAACACGACCGCCTGCGCGGCAGCAACGTCCTGACCCTGCTGGGCAGCCTGAACCCGGTCAACGATGACTGGCTGGCGTGCGGGCGCGCGGCGTTTGCCGCCTTCGGTGCACTGCCCGGCCCGCGTACTGCGTTGCTGGTGGGTGGCCCTACCCCGCACGCGCCGTGGCACGAGCCGCACATGGTGCAGGTGTTCCAGCAGTTGGCCGCACAGCTGCGTGCCGAGGGCGGCAGTCTGCTGGCCACCACCTCGCGGCGCACGCCGCCGGCACTGGTGGGCGCGCTGCGCAGTGCCTTCGCCGATGTTCCGCATGTGATCTGGGGTGACGGCGGCGACGGCGTCAATCCGTATGCGGGGCTGCTGGGTTGGGCCAACCGCGTGGTGGTGTCGCCCGATTCGGTGAACCTGCTGTCCGAGGCGTGCGCCACGCGCATGCCGGTGGCGGTGGCGCTGGCCGACCAGGCGCAGGCGCGGCTGGCGCAGTTCCAACAGGCGCTGCGCGAACGCGGGCGGTTGCAAGCGCGCTGGCTGGACTGGCACACCGACGGGCGCATCGAACCGCTGCGCGAGACCACGCGCATCGCCGCCGAAGTGCAGGCGCGTCTGCTGCCGGTATGATGCGCCGGCGGCACCGTGCCGTGGGAGAACACGCCTCATGGAAGACCGCCGCCCTGCGATGATCACGCGCCTGCGCCAGGCGCTGCTGTGTGGGCTGCTGCTGGGCACTGCCGCGCTCGCCCACGCCGAACCGCAGTGCGTGGAGCGCTACCCGACGCCGGCCGCGCTGGCGTCGATGTTCGATGTGGCGCTGGCAACCACCGACGCACTGGATGCGCTGGACGGTGTGGACGTGGTGCTGGTGGCACGCGGCGGCCAGGACCTGAGCAAGTACGGGTTGCGCCACAGCCACGTGGCGTTCCTGCTGCGCGGGGACGACGGCCAGTGGCGCGCGGTGCACCTGCTCAACCCGTGCAAGACCGCCGATTCGCACCTGTTCCGCGAAGGCGTGGCTACCTTCATCGGTGAAACCTCGGCGCATACCGACCTGCGCATCGGCGTGCCCACGCCGGCGCTGCGGGCGACGTTGAAAACGATGCTGACCCAACCCGCCATCCAGGCACGCGCCCTGCACGAAACACGCTACAGCGTGGTGGCCTACCCGTTCAGTACCGAATACCAGAACTCCAACCAATGGATACTGGAAGTGCTGGCGGCGGCGTTGGCGCAGAATGAAGATGGCACGCTCATCGTCAACCGCACCCAGGCGCAGGCCTGGTTGAAGCAGCATAAGTACCGGCCCAGCACGCTGCACATCGGCGTGGCCAAGCGCTTGGGCGCACGCTTCTTCGTGCCCAATGCGGCCGTTACCGACCACCCGGCGGGCGAGCGCATTTCGGGCAATTACTCGGTGGTGACGGTGGAATCGGTGTTCGACTTCGTGCAGCAGCAGAAGGGGCTGCAGATGGAACTGCCGATCGCGCACGTGGCGGTGGACGGCATTACCGCGCCCAAGCCGTGAGTCAGCTGCGGGCAGCACGATTGCAGGCATACTGCCGGCCTTATACGGATGCCCCCAAGGAAACGCTGATGACACGGATTGCCCGCCTTACCGTTTCGCCGCTGCTGGCCGTTGCGTTGTGCGCCACCAGCGTGCCTGCCTCGGCGCAGATGTTGACCGGGAACAAGCACCCGGTGGCCAGCAGCGTCATCGTGACCTCGATCGTGAGCGTGGTGGTGATCACCGCGCCGATCTGGATGGTCTCGGCCGGGGTGAGCAAGGCCAGCGACGGTTCGGCCCGGCGCAGCCGCGCACGCGCCGAGGCGAAGAAGGCCCAGCCGCTGCCGCCGCTGACCGTGGAAAAGGTGGAGCACACCGCCGATGGCGGCATCCAGCTGGCCCTGCAGAACCCGCAGGCGCCCGATGACCTGGCCGTGCTGCAGTGGCCGGCCCAGGCCGACAGCCCGGTAACCGCCGTGGCCGTGGGCGACGTGCTGGCCTTCACCCCCACCGAGGGCGGCGCCGGCTGGAACGTGGCCAATGCGCAGGGCACCACGCTGGCGTTCCTGCCCACCGACCCGGACGCGGCGCAGCCGAGTACGCGCTGGTAAGGCGCTGCCGCATGACAAAGACATTCGCGCTTTCTGTGCTGGCGGTGGCACTGCTGGCCCCCGCCCTGCCCGCGTCGGCGCAGGACCTGAGCCGCGCCTCGCCGGTGACCAGCAGCGTGCTGGCCACCTCGGTGGTGAGCCTGGCGGTGATCACCGCACCGGTGTGGTTGAGCGCGCTGGGGGTCAGCGAACTGCATGACGCCTCGATGCCGCACAACCGCGCTGCCCGGGCCGCGGCGAAGAAGGCCGGGCCGCTGCCGCCCCTGACCGTGGAACGCGTGGCCCAGCAGCCCGATGGCGCTTACCGCGTGGACCTGCGCAACCCGCAGGCGCCGGACGAGCTGGCGGTGGTGGAATGGCCGGCCCGTGCCGACAACCCCGCCACCGGCGTGAAGGCGGGCGACGTGCTGGACTTCAAACCGACCCCGGCCGGTGCCGGCTGGACCGTTGCCAACGCCAACGGCGCGGCGCTGGCGTTCCTGCCGACGACCACCGCGACGGCCACCAGCATGAGCGAACGCTTCTAGATGAACCGGCCCGGGGTGGCCCCGCGCCGCCCAAGCCCGGATAATCCGCCGCTTCCCTGACTTCCCCCGGTGCGCCATGTCTGTGCGTCCTTCGATCACCTTTGCCCCGTTGACCCCGCGCGCGCTGTTGCTGGCGGTGCTGGCCATGGGCGCGGTGGTGCTGGGCAGCAACGTGCTGGTGCAGTACCCGATCAACGACTGGCTGACCTGGGGCGCCTTCAGCTACCCGGTGGCGTTCCTGGTGAGCAACCTGATCAATCGGCGCTTCGGGCCGCAGGCCGCGCGCAAGGTGGCCTGGGCGGGGTTCGCGCTGGCGGTGGTGTTGTCGATCTGGATCGCCACGCCGCGCATCGCGGTGGCCTCGTGCCTGGCCTTCATTGCCGCGCAGCTGCTGGACATCACCGTGTTCGACCGGCTGCGCCGCGGGCACTGGTGGCGCGCGCCGATGGTGGCCACCACCTGCAGCGCCACGCTGGACACGACGATCTTCTGGAGCATCGCCTTTGCCGGCTCCAGCTTGCCGTGGGTGAGCTGGGCCGCGGGCGACCTGGCGGTGAAGCTCACCATCGGTGTGTTTCTGCTGGCGCCGTTCCGCGCGTTGCTGTGGAAGATGGCGCCGCGCGCGGCGTAAACCCTGCGGCGGCCGTGCACTGGCTGGACAGTGCGCACGTGGGTGCAACAGGCTGTAGCGATGGAAACCGATGCCACCTACAAGATTGCCGTGGAGCGCCAGGTGCGCGTACGCATGGCCGCCGTTGCTGCCACCCACGCCGACGTGCGTACGCGCGGTCTGGACTGGGTGGTGCGTGAGGGGAAGACCGAACTGGCCAGCGCCGGGCTGTACCCGCTGCGTGCGGCAGGGGGCTGGGCGGCAACGTTGACCGTGCACTGCCCCACGGCAATGGCGTTCTGCAGGACGTGGGCCGACGGCACCACTTCGGCGTTGCCCAACCCGGACATGCTGCTGGCGGTGATGTCCACGGCCGGCGGCATGCCCGGCTTTGCCGGCCACAGTGGCGTGATCGTGCGGGCCGGCACCCACGATGCCGATGCACTGGCGCAGCAGCTGGTCGACCGCCTGGCCGATGCCGCGCTGACGCGCGCGTTGGCCTGGCGTACGGTGCCGGTGGCGCTGATCGATGACGTGGTGGCGCACAGCGCGTTCTACGCCTGGCCGCTGCAGACGGTGCTGTACATCGCGCAGCGCAATGGCCTGGCGGCCGACGCCCCCCAGCTGCGCGACGCGCTGCAACGCCGCGCCATCCTGCGCCGTGGTGAACGCGACCGGGCCTTGGTGCAGCGCGTGTTGCGGGGGTAGAGCCACCCCATGGGGGCTGCGCGGTGGCTGCGGGGTGCCGGGCGAAGTGCAGCCGGGCAGAGCCCGGCTCTACGGGGGCGGGTGTCCCGAGCGAATTCCAGATGCAACGCGATGGCGGTCGCCGTGCCACGTTTGGCACGCGCGGCGTAGCGCCGGGCGCTGCCCGGCTGCTTTCCGGTCAGACATCGTGACCGCCTGATGCAAGCCGGGCAGAGCCCGGCTCTACGCGGTGGCTTGTGTCATGACGGCCTGATGCAAGCCGGGCAGCGCCCGGCGCTACGCGGGGTGCGGGGTCTGGAACGGGAGGCCGGCTGCTTCGCAGGCGGCGCTGATGACCGCGCGGGCTTCTTCCAGCGCGGGCGTGGGCGCGGCCAGGCGCGGGCGGCGGTCGAGGGTGCAGGCCAGGCCGACGTCCAGCAGTGCGGCGTGCGCGTCATGCAGGCCCTGGCGGGTGCCGCCAGGCAACCAGGCGATGGTGGCCAGGGCGTCGATCAGGCCGGGCGTGTCGCGCGGTTCCAACACCTGCGGATGCGCGCCGGCGCTGTCGAGGACGCCGATCTGCAGCAGGAATTCCAGGTCGACGATGCCACCGGCGCCCTGCTTCAGGTCCAGCCGCGCGGCGTCGCTGCGGTCCAGTTCGGTGCGCATGCGTGCGCGCATTTTTATGACGTCTGCGTAGAGCACGTCGGTATCGCGGGGCCGGGCGAGCGTCTGCGCGCGCACGCGTTCGAAATCGGCCAGCAGGGTGGCGTCGCCGGCGATGCCACGTGCGCGTACCAGCGCCTGGTGTTCCCAGGTCCACGCACGCTCGCGCTGGTACTCGGTGTAGCTGGCCAGCGAGGACACCAGCGCGCCCTTGCCACCGTCCGGGCGCAGGCGCACGTCGATGTCGTACAGGCGGCCGGCGGCGGTGACCGCGCCCAGCAGGGCCATCACCTTCTGTGCCAAGCGTGCATACCAGCGGCCCGGGTCGAGCGGGCGCTTGCCGTCGCTACTGTCCTGGTCGGCCGGGTGGTCGTGCAGGAACACCAGGTCCAGGTCCGAGCCGAAGCCCAATTCCAGCCCGCCCAGGCTGCCGTAGCCGATGATCGCAAAGCGTCCGCCGGGGATCACGCCGTGCGCCTGCTGCATGTCGGCGGCAGCCAGCGCATGCACGGTCACCACTACCGCCTGGGCCAGTTCGGCCAGCTGCCGGGTGCTGTCCACGGCGCGCTGGCGGCCGTCGAGGGTGGCCAGCGCCATGCGGAAGCTGAGCGCCAGGCGGGTTTCGTTGAGCAGGCGCAGCGCGGCTTCGGGATCGTCCACGGCCAGCGCGGCATCGCACTCGGCCTGCATCGCGTCCGCGTCGGGCATCGGCCCGGACACACGGACATCCAGCAACTCATCCAGCAGCAATGGGTAGGCCGCCAGCCGTTCGGCCAGCAGCGCGCTGCGCGCCAATACGTCCACCAGCCGCGCCAGCGCGCTGGGTTGTTCGTCCAGCAGCGCCAGGTAGCTGGTGCGGCGCAGGATGGCCTGCAGCAGGCCGAGCACGCGCTTGAGCGCGGCGTCGGGCTGGGGCGACCGGGTGGCGGCGTGCAGCAGCGCCGGCAGCACGCGGTCCAGTCGCGCGCGGGCGCTGTCGGACAGCGACTTCACGCCAAGCGACTGCGCGAAATCGCGCAGCGACTGGTCGGCGCTGTGCGGGTCGTGGAAGCCGGCCTCGGCGAGGATCTCGGCGCTGCCGTTGTCGGGCAGGCCGCGCCAGTAGTTGGACAGCGCATTGGGCGCGGCCTGGCCCTTGCGCGGGGCCAGCAGCGCGCCGAACTCGGTACTGACCCGGGTGCGTTGCACCTCCAGCGCGGCCACCAGCGCGTCCCAGTCGGGGTAGCCCAGGCCGGTGGCGATGCGCAGGCGGTCGGTGGGGTCGGTCGGCAGCGCGTGGGTCTGCGCATCGCGCAGCATCTGCAGGCGGTTTTCCAGCCGGCGCAGAAAGCCGTAGGCATGCAGCAGGTCGTCACCGTCCTGCACAGCCATCTGCCCACACGCCACCAGCGCGGGCAGCGCATGCAGCAGGCGGCGTTCGCGCAGGCTGGCTTCGCGACCGCCGCGGATCAGCTGCAGGGCCTGGCACAGGAATTCGATTTCGCGGATGCCGCCGGGGCCACGTTTGATGTCGTCGAACATTTCCCGGCGCGAGACTTCGGCGGTGATCGCCGCCTTCATCTCGCGCAGGCCATCGAGTGCGGTGAAATCGAGGTAGCGGCGGTACACGAACGGGCGCAGCGTCTGCAGCCACGCTTCACCGGCGGCGATGTCGCCGGCCACCGCGCGCGCCTTGAGCCAGGCGTAGCGTTCCCAGTCGCGGCCTTCGCGCTGGAAGTACTGGTCCATGCCGGCAAACGACAGCGCCACCCGGCCGGCACTGCCGAACGGACGCAGGCGCAGGTCGACGCGGTGGCTGAAGCCGTCCACGGTGGTTTCGTCCAGCAGCCGCGCCAGGCGCTGGCCGAGCCGGGCGAAGTATTCCTCGGCGGCCAGCGGGCGCGCGCCGTCGGATTCACCGCCTTGCGGGTAGGCGTAGACCAGGTCGACATCGGAGCTGAAATTGAGTTCGCCGCCGCCGAGCTTGCCCAGCCCGAACACCACCAGTTGCTGGGCGCTGCCGTCGGCGGCGCGGACCACGCCATGCCGGGTGGCAAATTCCTGCTCGAGCGCGGCCAGGCCGATGCCCAGGCAGTCTTCGGCCAGGGCGGTGGCGCCGGCCAGGGTGGCGGGCACGTCGTCGAGCCCGGCCAGGTCGCGCCAGATCAGCCGGGTGGAGGCGGCGGTGCGATAGCGGCGCAGGCGCTGCGGCCAGTCACTGGGGTGCTGGGGGTCCAGCTCGGGGCGCGCCAGCGGGGGGCAGCCGGGCTGGATGAGGTGGGCCAGCAGCGCCGGTTGGCGGCACAGGGTATCGATGGCGAAATCGCTGGTGATGGCCAGCAGGCGTACCTGGTCCAGAACCTGGGCCGGCGGCGGCCAGGTGCCGCTGTCGCCCAGCGACAGGGCCAGGCGCGCCAGGGCGCGGTCGACGAGGGGAACGAGGGCGGCGGGGACAGCGTCGGCGGGAATCGGCATGCAGGGATTATGCAGGGCGCTGGGGGTGCCTACGTATTGCCGGGTGCGCGAAGCGGGAGGGTGGCGATACCTGCCGTCGGTCTTTCTTCGGCCGAGGTCATGCGTTCGCCGCGGCGATGGGCTGGGGCGGCGGTCGATGGGGATCCGACCCTACCGGGTGGGTTTGTGGGCGCTGGACGTGTCCGCGGCCATGGAGCCCCTGCCCCGCCAGCGCGAGATGGTGCGTAGAGCCGGGCTCTGCCCGGCTTGGGTCGGGCGTGCATGACGTTAGAGCGCAGAGCAGCCGGGCAGAGCCCGGCTCTACGGGGCGCCATTGCCGAATTTCAGGCAATAAAAAGCCCGCTTGCAGCGAACTGCCAGCGGGCTCTGCTCCCTCCCCCACGTCGGGATGCAGGTCGATCTTCTAGGGTCCTCGGAAAAGTTGCACGCTGCACTGCAAAACAATACTTGCGGGTACAGAAGTCATTGCAAAACTGAACAGGGGGTGCCGATAGCCCGAAGCGCCATCCCACCTTGGTCGCACACCCCGTTCGGCGTGGATCGCCGATAATGCAGATCCCCCCAGAAACGTTGTCGTCATGTCTGTCGATCGCATTGCCAACGCGCGTCTGCGTGACCGCGTTGTATCCGCTGAAGCTGCCGCCGCCCTGATCCAGCCGGGTGAAACCGTCGCCATGAGCGGCTTTACCGGTTCAGGTTATCCCAAGGCGGTGCCGGTGGCGCTGGCCCAGCGCATCGAGGCGGTGCATGCCCAGGGGCTGCCTTTCCAGATCAGCCTGATGACCGGCGCGTCCACCGCCCCGGAGCTGGACGGTGCCCTGGCCAAGGCCGACGGCATCGCCATGCGCATGCCGTTCCAGAGCGACCCGGATGCACGCAACCGCATCAACGAGGGCAAGCTGGATTACATCGACATCCACCTCAGCCACGTGGCCCAGCACGTGTGGTTCGGGTTCTATGGCGACATCGACACCGCCGTGGTGGAAGTGTCTGCCATTCGCGAGGACGGCTCGCTGGTGCCGTCCACCTCGGTGGGCAACAACAAGACCTGGCTGGACCTGGCCAAGAAGGTGATCATCGAGGTCAACGAATGGCAGCCGGCCGGCGTGGACGGCATGCACGACATCTACTACGGCACGGCGCTACCGCCGCACCGCAAGCCGATTCCGCTGGTGCACGCCAACGACCGCATCGGCGAAACCTCGCTGCGCTGCGACCCGGACAAGATCGTGGCGGTGGTGCGCACCAACGGCCCGGACCGCAACAGCCCGTTCAGCCCGATCGACACCACCAGCGAGCAGATCGCCGAACACCTGATCGATTTCCTGAAGCACGAAGTGGCCAAGGGCCGGCTGCCGGCCAACCTGCTGCCGCTGCAGAGCGGCGTGGGCAACATTCCCAACGCGGTGCTGGCCGGGCTGGCCAGGAGCGGCTTCCGCGACCTGGCCGCGTTCACCGAGGTCATCCAGGACGGCATGCTCGACCTGCTGCGCGACGGGGTGCTGAGCTATGCCTCGTGCACCGGGTTTGCACTGAGCCCGCAGGCCAATGAAACGTTCAAGGCGAACATCGATTTCTATCGCGAGCGCATTATCATGCGCACGCAGGAAATCTCGAACCATCCCGAACTGGTGCGCCGCCTGGGCTGCATCGGCATGAACGGGATGATCGAGGTGGACCTGTACGGCAACGTCAATTCCACCCATGTGATGGGCACGCGGATCATGAACGGCATTGGCGGCTCGGGCGACTTCGCGCGCAACGGGTTCCTGTCGGCGTTCCTGAGCCCGTCCACGGCCAAGAACGGCAGCATCTCGGCGATCGTGCCGATGGTGAGCCACGTGGACCACACCGAGCACGACGTGTCGGTGATCGTGACCGAGCAGGGCCTGGCCGACCTGCGCGGGCTGACCCCGCGCAAGCGCGCGCGGGTGGTGATCGACAACTGCGCGCATCCGGATTTCCGCGACCAGCTCAACGATTATTTCGAGCGCGCCAGCCGCGACAGTTACGGCAAGCACACCCCGCATCTGCTGCCCGAAGCGTTGTCGTGGCACCAGCGGTGGCTGGACACGGGCACGATGAAGGCGTGATCCACCGGCGGTAGGCCACGACCGTTGGTCGTGGCGCACGGGACCCGGGTATTACGCGTTGCGCAACGTCGCCAGCGATTCGGCCTGCAGGCGTTCGTAGATCGCAAATTCGTCTTCCACCTGCATGCCCAGCGCCTGCTCGAATGCTCCACGGTTGGCGTGGGCGGCATACGCGCGCTGTTCTTCGCCGCCCAGGTTGGACTGGAAGATCCCTGCGGCACTGACCGGCAGGAAATCCTCGTAGACGATCGGGTCGGCGCTGGCCAGACCGGCGGCGATCAGGGCCTCGGCCGGCAGGTCGCCGATGGCGGCCGGATCGGCGCGGCCGGCGTCGGTGAGGGCGTAGCGGTAGTAGCCCAGGCCCTCGCGGCGCAGGGTGGCGTGATCGTCCGGGAACGCGGTGAACGCGGCGGCCAGGCGGGTCGGGTAATCCTGCCCGGTGCTGCCGGCGCCGCCACTGTCACGTGCCTGGGCCAGCAGCTGGTCGTACAGCGCGCGGCCCTTGGGCGTCAGTGCCAGGCCACGCTGTTCGATCTCGCCGAACCGCGCGGTATGGGTGCCGGCATCGGCCGCCTCGCCCGACGGAAAGTGCACGGTTTCCTGCAGCGCCTTGAAGCTGGTCTGGCGCAGCAGGATCGGGCAGTGGCGCGGCGGCGGGCCTTCAACCACGGCCTTGGCGTCGATGCCGCGCGCGAGCATGGCGGCCTGGGCGGCGTCGATGTCCAGCGTGCGCGGGGTGAGGTGGTTGATGTGCGGGCCACGGAAGCTGACCACGTCGGCAATCAGGCGGTGCGCATCGTGCAGCGCGTGGTAGGTGGCCAGCGACACGGTGGCATCGCCGTGCCAGCGGAACGTCTCCAGCGATTCGATGACGAAGCGGCGGGCATCATCCTGGCTGAGGCCACCGTCGCGCTCGGCCTGGTCGATCAGGGCCAGTGCGGCGTCGGTGAAGATGCGGCGCCGGGCCAGGATGCGCGCCGATTCCTCGCGCAGCGCGGCGTCTTCGATCAGCTCCAGCCGCAGCAGCGAGGTGAACACCCGGAACGGGTTGTGCGCCAGCGCCTTGGCGGTGCGCGGGCGGAACGCGGTGGAATGCACCGGCACACCGGCCACCGACAGGTCGTAATAGCCCACCGGGTGCATGCCCATCACCGCGAACAGGCGACCCAGCGTGGCCAGTTCCTCGGCAGTGCCCACGCGGATGGCGCCGTGGCGCTCCTGGTCCAGGCGGCTGCGTTCGTCGGTGCGGTCCAACTGCTCGGCCAGTGCCGGGTTGGCGGTGAGCACGGCATCGTTGATCTCGGCCACCAGGTCCACCAGCGTGCCGTACAGCGGCACCTCGGTGCGGTACATGGTGGACATGGCCTGGGCGAACAGGCTGCGGATATCGTCGGGTGAAACGAAACGGTCGGCGCTCATTACGTACTCGGCAACGGATCACGGGGGAAGGTGCAGCAAGCGCGCATTGTCGCCGAGGGCGGGGGTTACCGCGATCTGCACAGCAACAAAGGGGCGTTGCGGGGAGAGCACCCCATGGGGGCGTGCGCAGAAAACTAGCGCGCCGGCGGCGTGGGGTTGCTCGCCGCACGCTGGCGCTGGGCGCGGTCGCCGAGCTGGCGCTGCAGGGTGGCGTCCAGCGTGATCGGGCGGTCCCAGTGGTCGTGGCTGGCTACGATGGCGTGGCGCAGCGCGCGCCAATGCAGGTTGGTCGGCGTGACCGGCAGCGCGGCCACCACGTCCTCCCAGCGCTTGGGCTGGCCCTCTTCCGGTACCGCGCGGCTCCAGGCCTGCACGCTGTCGCGGCACCCGCGCTCGATGGCATGGGCCCAGAAACAGGCGAAGTAGATGTCACCGGCCTGCCAGCCGTGGGTGTACATCAGCGCGGCGATGTAGCCACGCGACACGCCGGCATAGCGCGCCACCTCGTCCAGGAAACTGTCCGGGTAGCGTTCGGCGTAGTGGTTGATGTCCTGCAGCTGGGCGTCCACCCAGGCATCGCCGGTGTCGACCACATAGGCTTCTGACTTCTCCGCGGTCTGCTGCGCCAATGCCGCCCACGGCAGCATCAGCACCAGCAGCACCAGCCACGTGCGCAGGGTCATGGGACACCACCGCCGCAGCGCTGCATGCCGGTCAGGCCCGCGCGGCCTTGGCTTCGATGGCGCGCAGGGCCTGCGGCCAGTCGAAGGCGGTCGGGGCGTCGACCATGCGCGGCTCGTCGTCGGCCACACCGTGCTGGGTTTCATGCGCCCAAGTCACCGCGTACGGGGTGTGGATGCCCCAGCCGCCCAAGGTGATCACCGGTTCGATGTCCGAGCGCAGCGAGTTGCCGACCATGCAGAAGCGCTCGATCGGCAGATCGAATTCTTCCAGCACGCGCGCGTAGGTTTCCGGGTCTTTCTCGGACACGATCTCGATGCGCGGGAACAGATCACGCAGGTTGGCCAGCTTGATCTTGGCCTCCTGGTGGAACAGGTCGCCCTTGGTGATCAGCACTACCGGGTAGTCGCGCGCGATCTCGGTCACCGACTCGCGCACGCCGTCGATCAGCTCGACCGGGTGGCGCAGGGTGTCATGGCCGATGTCCAGGATCTGCTGCAGGTCGCGCGCGGTGATCATCTGCTGGGTGATCTCGATGGCCGCCTCGACCATCGACAGGGTCATGCCCTTCACCCCGTAGCGGAACACGCCGAGATTGCGCTGCTGGACTTCGAGCAGGTGGCGTGCGGTCTGGGTGTCGTGCACGTCGATGTAGCGCGACAGGATGTCGAGGTAATCCTGCTCGGCCTTGCGGTAATAGTCTTCGCTCTTCCACAGCGTGTCGTCACCGTCAAAACCGACCAGGCCGATGGCGCCGGTGGGCGCGGGCGAGGAGGTCATCATCAGGCAAGGATAGCAACAGCGCCGCGCCAGCCCAATGACATCATCGGCTCACTGGCCGAACGGCCGCGGGCCGTCCCAGCCCAGCACGCCAAGCTGCGGCA
This sequence comes from Stenotrophomonas sp. 364, assembly GCF_009832905.1. NCBI lineage: Bacteria > Pseudomonadati > Pseudomonadota > Gammaproteobacteria > Lysobacterales > Lysobacteraceae > Stenotrophomonas > Stenotrophomonas sp. 364. The sequence goes on along the minus strand of NZ_CP047135.1, from coordinate 96,442 downwards.
GCTCGATGCGGGTAAGCAGCCACTGGCCAGGGCCCTGCCAGCTGAATTGGCGGTAGCTGCTGGCCAGCTGCCCGGTCTCCTGCCACCACGCCATGAGCGCGGCCGGGCCTTCGGGGTCATGGGGCTGGTACTGGAACGGCAGGCCGCGGGTGTTGAGTTCGCCCAGCACCTGCTGCAGGGCCGCGTTGGCCCAGCGCGGACCGTGATCCTCAAAGGGGATCGATTCGGCGCAGCCCCCGGGCGAGGCACCGGTCACCACCACCACTTCGCCGGGCGCCAGGTGCGACACCCGCTGCGGCGGAGGTTCGCCCGGTACGGGCAGGTAGACGTCGAAGGGAGGCCGGCGGCCGGGATGATCCATGGGATCCATCATAAAAGAAGGGCGGCCGAAGCCGCCCAACCCCTCACTGCTGTTCACCGGTGTCCAGCGGTGTTCAGCCCTTGCGCTCAATGAACTGCATGCTGCACGTGGATCAGTTGCCCGGCTGTGCGCCGCTGCCACTGGCGGCCTTGCCCTGCTGGGCCGCCACGTACGCCTTGTACTCGTCCGGCGAAAGCTCGCCATCCTTGTTGCTGTCTGCCTGGTCGAATACCTGGGCCAGACCCGCATTGACCTGGGCTTCGGTCTTGCTGATGGTGCCGTTGCCGTCGGTATCCACACTGGCCCAGGTCTGGCCACCACCACTGGCCTGCTGCGAGGCCTGCGCGGCGGCACCTGCGGCCGAATCTGCCGCCTGGCCGGCCTGCGCCGCTGCCTGCTGGGCCTGCGCGGCCTGATTCTGTGCCTGCGCGGCGCTCTGCTGCGCGGACTGGGCCATCGCCGGAATGGCCAGCACACTGCCTGCGGCGACGATCAGGGCGATCAGGGGCTTGCGGTTGCGAATAGTCATTGGGTGGTCTCCTGCGATTGGGGTGTTGCACGGTTCGTTGTTTTTCCGCACGGCCCCACACTGCCACCGCGTTTGTGAATCAACTTTGCGTCGCAACCGGCCTGCGCACGCGGTCTTAACCACCTGCCCACGCGCGTCGTTTACCGCACAGGTTATGTGCAGGTGAGCAGGCAGTAAGAAGAGCATTCAACGGGCGCGGATTTAACCGGATGCGAACGGAATATCAGCCGTCGCTGGCGTTTTTTTCGCCTGAGCGCGAACTGAATATCATCCAGCCCAACGCAACACCGCCGAGTGCACCGGCCACTTCCAGCACCACACGCGAGCCCAGTTCGTTGGGGTCGTGGATACCGGCCAGGAACAACCGCGCGTACAGCGGCGACTCCAAACGCATCATGCCCATGTAGAACAGATTCCACGCATCGATGCCGGCCGATACCACCACCGCGATCACGCAGGCCCAGCCGATGGCGTGCCCGGCGGTCCAGCCCAGCGCGCGGCACAGGCGGTGCCACAGCGCATACACCAGCAGGCCGACCAGCAGCGCGATCAGCCCTGCTTCCAGGGTTCCGAGCAATCCAAAGTGCAGCGGCAGGTTCATCGTGGTCCGGGCGGCAGGTCAGGCCACAGTGTAGCGGCGTGGCCCGCGCCTCCGGCGTTCAGCGCACCGGCACGTCGTAGGCGGTGTGCGGGTCCGGCTCGGGGCGGAGGGTGTAGTGCCACCACTCCAGCGGGTAGTTGGCAAAGCCGTGCCGGGCCATCGCCTGCACCAGCCGCTGCCGGTTGCCGCGCTGGAGGGCGCTGATGTCTGCCGCGTCGGTATGCGCACGCGGGCCGAAGAAGTCGAAGTCGGTGCCCATGTCCAGCGCGCTGCAGGGGCCGGTGCGGCAATCGAGCAGGGTCAGGTCGACGGTGGCGGCGCGGCTGTGGCCGGAGGTCTCGGCGATGTAGCCGCCCAGCAGAGCCGGTTTGTCCAGGTCGGGATACTGCAGCGCCTTGCGCGACTGTTCGGCCGGGTCATGGGCCCAGCGCACGAACGCCTGCACCGACTGCGCCGGGCGGTAGCAGTCGAACACGCGCAGCCGGTAACCCTCGGCCCGCAGATCGGCTTCCACCGCGGCCAGTGCGGTAGCCGCCGGCGCCAGCAGCAGGCACTTGGGCGCGTCGTAGCCGGGCACGGGGTGGGCGGTGAAGTTGTTGCTGCCGGCGTAGCGGATGTCCAGTGCGATGTCGGGCACTTGGCGGGCAAGGTCGACCAGCCCGGCCTGCTCGACGGTGCGCGCGGGGGATACCTTTACCGGCTGCGCCTGCGCACCGCCGATGACGGCCAGCATCAGCAAGGCGCTACGGGCAATCGCCGATGCGGGTGAACTGCAGGTCCTGGTAGTCATAGCTGAAGTCGATATCCGGGTCGATGGCGCGCAGTGCAAGCGTGGGCGGCGTGCCCGGCTGCGGCTGCAGCCAGGGCTCGGCATCGGCCCCGAGCGTATCCCACTGCACCAGCCAGCGCGCGCCCAGCTGCATCACCGTGCCCTGCAACTGCGGCGACTTCTCCACCTGGAAACGCAGCCGGCCATTGTGCGGGCACACACGGGCCGGCCCCAGCCACGGGTCGCGGTAGCGGCCCTGCCAGGCGGTCGTGGCCTGCAGACTGGCCGGCGTGCGCGCACGCGTGTCCGGGCGCACGTGGCCGCTGTCCCGGCGTTGTTCCTGCTCGTCGCGCAGCAGGCGCGCGTAATCCAGCACGCCCTTGCTGTCATCGGGCGCGGTGTAGTGCCGCAGCGCGGCCTGCATCAGCGCGGTGCGGGCATCTTCGGCATCGCCGTTGATCAACAGCACCACGCCCACGCGCCGGTCCGGCAGCAGCGCCAGCGAGGAATACATACCCGACAGCGTGCCGGTGTGGGCGACCTTCCACTGGCCGTCCAGGTCCGACAGGCGCCAGCCGTAGCCATACGCAGCGAAGTGCGCGTTGTCCCACTGGCGCTGGCGCGCACCGATCGGCATCGGCATGTGCGCGTTCCACAGCGCGCGGCGCTGCGCATCGCTGAGCCATCCCGGCACCTGCGCCGGGTCCAGCAGCACCTGCATCCAGCGGGTCATGTCCTTGAGGCTGCAGCGGATGCCGCCGGCGGCCATGGACGTCAGGTCCGGGCTGGTGTCGGCATCGGGCTGGGTGACCACGTTGCGGCCATCGCGGCGTGCGTGCGGCTGGGCCACGTTGCCCACCGCCGCCACCGACCACGCCCCCACCTGGCAGCGCTGCATGCCCAGCGGCACGAATACCTCCTCGCGCAGCAACTGGTCGTACGGCTTGCCGCCCGCGCGCGCGGCGACCTCCCCGGCCACCACATACATCAGGTTGTCGTAGGCGTAGCCACTGCGGAAGCTGGTGACCGGTTTCAGATGCGCCAGCCCGGCGATGATGTCCTGCCGGGTGAAGGCATTGGGTTCGGGCCACAGCATCAGGTCACCGGCGCCCAGGCCGAGGCCACTGTTGTGGATAAGCAGGTCGCGCACCTGCATGTGTTCGGTGACCCACGGATCGTGCATGCGGAACTGCGGCAGGTATCGAATCACCGGGTCGTCCCAGCGCAACGCACCGCGGTCGACCAGCCGTGCCAGCAGCGCGGCGGTCATCGCCTTGCTGTTGGAGGCGATCTTGAACAGCGTGTCCTCATCGATGGCCTCACCTGTGCCCACGCGGCGCTCGCCGGCGGTGTGCTGATAGACCACCTGTCCGTCTTCCACCACGGCCATGGCCAGGCCCGGCAGCGCGTAGTGCTGCCGGGCCTGGTCGAACATCGGCTGGAAGGGCGGTGCGGGCGCTGCAATGGCGCTGGCTGAAACAGCCAGCGCCACCACCAGCGCACGCCACCGGTGCAGCGTCATCGCGGTCATCCCATCAGTAGTTCCAGGTCACCGTGAGCTGCGCATAGCGCGGCGACTGGAACCCGGTGCCGTACCCGTACATCGGGTTCAGCGTACCGATGCTGTCCTGTGGTTCGTAGTCCTGGTCCACCGACACGATGCGCTGCTGGTTGAGCACGTTGTACACGGCCAGCTTCAGGTTGATGTCCTGCGGCACCGGCACTTTGTAGGCAATGCTCATGTCCAGGTCGTAGGTCCACGGCGTGCGCCCATCGCCGCCGCGCGGGGAATGCACGAACACCCGTTCGGACGGCACGGTGGCCTGGCAGTTGGACACGCACACGTAATAGCTGTGGAAGTCGGTGTCGTCGAACGGGTTGCCGGCGCCGAAGCGGGTGATCGGGCTGCCCGACTGGATGCCCAGAGTGGCGGCCACGGTGAGGTTCTCGGTCAGCGCGTAGCTGCCGCGGAACTTGAACTGGTGGCGGCGGTCGTTGGCCAGGTAGCCGTAGCCGCGGTAGTTCACCCACGGATTGTCGAAGTTCTCGGTACGCCCGGAATCGGCGAAGTCGGTGTCGGAGTTGACCGGGCCTTCGGCGTTGCCGCGCCCATAGGCCAGCGTATAGGACGCATTGAAGCCCCAGGTGCCGTCCCAGGCGCGGTCCACCTGCAGTTCCAGCGCCTTGTAGTCGCGCTTGGGCTTGACCCAGCCGCGCTGGCCCACGTAGTTGCCGTCATCGTCGTACAACGCCCAGCCTTCGCGCGAGGTGTCGATGTCGATCCAGGCATCGTTGCTGCCGTCGCAGTTGCTGTCGCCCCACACGGTGTTGGTGCGGCCGGGGTTGCCCATGATCCAGACACCGTCGATGGCACCGCACTGGCCGGTGGCGGTGATGTTCATGTCGTCGATGGCGTTGTGCAGGCGGCGGTAGGTGACGCTGGCGGCCAGCGACCACGATTCGCTCAGCATGTGCTGGAAGCCCAGGATCGCTTCGTCCTGGTACACCGGGTCCATCTCGCGGTTCACCTCCGCGCGCAGGTCCGGCACGCTGCCGTCGCCCTGCGAATTGTCCACCGGGCCGATCTGCCCGCCCAACCCGGGCACGTTGTTTGCCGCGCCGGAATAGCCCAGGAACTCATACCAGGTGCGCTCGTCCAGGAAGCCGCCGGCCTGCTTGATGTTGATCACGTTGGCCACGGGCAGGAAGTAGCGCCCCAGGTTGCCGAACAGCTTGGTGGTGCCGTCGCCGCGCATGTCCCAGGAGAAGCCCAGGCGCGGGGCGATCATGTTGTCGATCTTGATGTAGCTGTTGCCGTCGCCGCCCTTGTTGTCGAACCCTTCCACGCGCGCGCCGATGTTCAGCAGGAAGTTCGGGGTGACCTGCCAGTTGTCTTCCAGGTAGTAGGCCGAGTTGATGGTCTCGAACGAACCGGCCACTTCATAGCGGCGGGTGCGCACCACCAGCCCGCTGGCCGGCACGATGCCGCCGTTGAGCGAGCTGCCGGGGGTGCGGTAGTACACGTCGTAGCGCAGCCCGCCCGGACCGGGGTAGGCGCGTTCGTAGTCGGAGGTGTTCTCTTCGCGGTCCAGGCCGAAGCGCAGCAGGTGGTCGCCGATGGACCATTCAAAATCCGCACGCGCGGCCTTGCGGGTATCCAGTGCCGATTCCAGCTGCGAGCTGCTGGTGCAGCTGCGGTCGCCCTGCAGCGCGGTGGGCACGCCCTGGCTGGCGGTGCGGTTGTCGAACACACGGTTGCAGTTCTGGTCCATGAGGCTGCTTTGCGAGCGGTTGCGCTTGTTCTCGCCGTACATCAGCTTCATGGTCAGGTCGTTGTTGACCTGCCAGCTGTAGGTGCCCGACCAGTTCTTGCCGCCCACGGTGTTGTAGATCTGGTTGGTGCTGTCACCCACGGCGCGGCCACTGGCGTAGTCGTAGCGGTACACGTCGGTGATGGTGTCGCTCTTGTCGGAGAAGCCGAACAGCGACAGCATCTGGTTGTCGGTGATCTGCCAGTCCAGCTTGCCGCCCCAGAAGGGGTCGTCGGCCTTGCCGGCGTTGAACACGGTGCCGGCGTCGTTGGTGGACTGGGGCGTGTAGTCGCGCGCTTCGTACATGCCGAAGAAGAACAGCTTGTCCTGCACCAGCGCGCCGGAAGCGAACACGTTGAGTGCGCTGCGGCTGTAGTCGTCGCGGCTGGCGGTGATGTAGCGGCTGCCATCGGCGGTGTAGCGGTCGCGTGCCTGCGACTGCCAGGCGCGCGGTTCGAACACCAGCTGCGCGCCGGCCTGGAAGTCGTTGCTGCCCGAGCGGGTCACCGCGTTGATCACGCCGCCGGTGCTGCGCCCGAACTCCACCGAGTAGCCGCCGGTCTTGACCTGGAATTCCTGATAGAAGCCGAACGGCACCGAGGAGAAGCCCACCCGGTTGTAGAAGTCGGTGACGTTCAGGCCGTTGATGTAGACGGTGTTCTCGGCCACCGACGAGCCGCCGAAGGAAATGCCCTGCCCGCCCAGCGACCCCTTGCCCTTGACCGCGCCGGGCGCAAGCAGCGCGACGGCGGTGATGTCACGGTCCACCGGCAGCCGCGACAGTTCTTCGCGGGTGATGTTGGTGGCCGACTCGGTGGACTTCACATCCACCATCGACACCACCTGCGGCGCGCGCACTTCCACCGCCCCCAGCGTGCTCACACCACTCACCGGTACGTTGACCGTGGTGGCGCTGCCCAGGCCCACGTTGATCTGGCCCACGCGGGTGGGCGCGCCACCGGCGACGGCTACCTCCAGCTCGTACGTGCCCACCGGCAGCAGCGGAATGCGGTAACTGCCATTGGCCTCGGCGCGTACCGAGCGCACAAAGCCGGTGGACGGGTTGCGCACCGTCACCGTGGCGTTGTCCAGGCGCTGGCCCGGGTCGGTAAGCAGCTTGCCCACCACCGCGCCGTCCTGCGCCATCGCCACCGGCGCCAACGTGCCCAGGCACGCCCCCAACGCGACGCACAGCGCCGCCCGCTTCAACCTGTTCGTGTTCATTCCCTGCTCTCTCCTGCAGATATGGAATCGTGGGTGGTGCCGTTTACCGCTTCACCGCCAGTGGCACGATGTGCGACTGGAAGTCGTAGTTCCATTGATCGAAGTACAGGTTGCCGCCATCCCACTCGACCTCGCCGCGCTGCGAATCCACGGTGTCCGAGCGCGGGAAGCGCTTGGCCGGCACCAGCGGCTGGCTGACGGCGTCGTTGAAGGCGATGCGGTAGGCATCAAGCCCGCCGAAGTAGAAATCGCGCAGCGCCGGCTGCGGGCTGTCCAGGCGGCCGGTGGTGACATCCATCGGCACCCAGCCATACGGGGCCAGGTACAGCGCGCCCCAGTCGTGCAGGTTGGTGTAGCCCACCGCGTCGTCGGCGTAGACCATGCCCGACTGCCAGCGCGCGGGGATGCCATTCATGCGCAGCAGGGTGATCAGCAGCAGGGTCTGCTGGCCGCAGTCGGCGTGGCCGGCGTGCAGCGCGTAGTCGCTGATGTTGGTCAAGGTGGAATACTCGCGCGCGCCGGCCCACGGAATGCGGTCGACCGCATCGAACAGCCGGCGGGCCACCTCGTAAGGGCGGGTTTCGCCTTGCAGCACCTGGTCGGAGAACAGCCGCAGGGCCGGGGTGAAGCGCACGTGCGGCGGCTGTTCGGCCAAGTACGGGGCCAGCGCCGGGTCGGTAGGCGTGGCACGCACCACGGCCGGGTCGATGCGGGTGTGCCGGGCCTGCACGGTGAGCGCGTAGCGGATTTCGAACCGGGTGGGCTGCCCGGCCACGGCGGTGCCTTCCAGGTAGGCCGTGCGTTGCAGCGCGCTGGCCGGGGCAATGCGCGCCTGGTCGGGCGTGCTGCCGCGCCACTGGATCTGTTCCTGCTGGCCGGCGATGGCGCGCGGGTACGGAATCCACGCGCGCAGCGTGGTGCCGGCGGGCACCGCATCGGCCTTCACCGTGAGCGACTGGGTGACTTCCACCCGCTGCGGCAGCACCGACGATTGCCCCGATGCCGTGGCCGCCTCCACCACGTTGGCGTGGTACGGGGTGAGGTGTTCGAACGGACCGTCGCTGGGCAGTGGCGCGTCGGCACGGCGGCGCGCATGTGCTTCATCGCTCAGCCGGAACAGATTGGACGGCGCGCGCTTGAAGTAGAACCGGGTGCCGTCGATGTCCAGATGCTCCAACAGCCCCTGCCGGTCCCAGCGCTCGAATTCGTCGTCGCGCAGGTCCGGAATCGAACGCCGCACGGCGTCTTTGGTCGCGGCGGTGTCCAGGCTGAAATCCAGCCGGATCCGCCGCATGCGCTCGCGCTGGAAGGCCAGCGTGTGTTCGTCGTAGGCCGCTGGCGGCGGGCTGCCGTGCGTGGCGATGCGCTGCTCGGCGCGGGCGAAGTACCCGGCATCGATGAGATCGGCGACGCGCGCGTGTTCGGCCGCGTCGTCTGCCGTGCCGGTGTCGGCGCGCCCGGCCTGGGCCGACGGCACCGACAGCAGCGCTGCCACCAGCAGACTGGCGGCAACAGGCACAAACGGTTTGCGAACGACACGATCCACAGCGACACTTCCCCAGCGCGGGTGGTAAGGCTGTGTAACACGGGCCGTGACGTCGGTCAATAATTTATTCTTGCATTCCACAGCGAAAGGAATAAGTATTCCATGACACCCGCCGCCGCTGGAGGACGTGCCCCATGAATCATCCAGAGCTGCGCTGCGACCATTGCCAGGCCGCTTTCGTGCCGACCGGGGCGCAGGCCGTGCTGTTCGATACCTGCCGCGCCAAGGGCATGCGCCTGGTGATGCTGGACTGCCCGCACTGCTACCACGGCACTGCGGTGGACCCCACCCAGCCCGGTGCCGCGCGCCCGGTCGACCCCACGCCCTCCCTGCCCTGTCCGGAATGCGCCTGCACCGGCGATGCCTGCTGGGTCGATACGCTGCACCCGCCGGTATGGGGCTGCGGCAGCTGCGGTACCACCTGGGCCGACCGGGCGGCGCTGGAAGCCACCATTGCGACCGCCATCGCGCAGTTCCCCTGGCGCGCGCACGCCTACGTTCGCATGGGCACCTACTACCGCGCGGCGCCTTCGCTACCGAAGCGCTATGCGGCCGATGTGGCCACGGAGTGGGCGGCATGACCCGCGCCGCCGCCAAACGCGTGCTGGCACTGTTGCTGGCGGTGTCCGGCGCGCCGGCGTGGGCCGCCGACGGCAGCGCGCCCGGCACCCCCGACCCGGGCGCGCCGCTGCCGTATGTGGTGGATCTGCATGAGGCCCACCTCACCCCGCAGTACTGGGCCGCCCGCCTGCCCAATGCCGATGCGGTGATCCTGGACCGCGCCCAGATCGACGCGCAGAACGCGCGCATGCGCGCCGAAGATGCCTCCATCCACGACCTGCGCGCACTGCCCGCACAGCTGCCGCGTGCACAGGTACTGGCCGCGGTGCAGGCACTGTCGAAGTGGCCGGAGAAAACCCTGTACGGCGTGGATGGCAAGCCGCTCGGTGCGGCGCAGCGCAGCGCCAGCGTGGACAACCTGGCGCTGGCGGCCATTCCCGCACAACGCGCGCTGCAGTACGGACTGGTCACCCATCGCGCCGCACTGCGCGCCTTCCCCACCTCGCTGCGGGTGTTCACCACCCAGGGCGACACCGATATCGACCGCTTCCAGGAATCGGCGCTGTTCCCCGGCGACGCGGTGGCGGTGATGCATGAAAGCGCCGATGGCCAATGGCTGTTCGTCACCAGCGAGCGCTATGCGGCATGGATCGAGAAACGCTTCGTCGGCATCGGCGATGCGGCCACGGTGCTCGGCTACGGCCAGCGCGGGCCGTACCGGGTGATCACCGGCGCGACCGCCTTCACCGCCTACACGCCGGAAGAACCGCGCGTGTCGCGCCTGCAGCTGGACATGGGCGTGCGGCTGCCGGTGCTGGCCGACTGGCCGCCGGGCACCCCGGTGAACGGCCAGCAGGCGCACGCCGGTTACGTGCTGCAGCTGCCGGTGCGCAATGACGATGGTCGCCTGGCGCTGGTACCAGCGCTGCTGCCGCGCTCGCAGGACAGTGCGGCCGACTACCTGCCGCTGACCCCGCGCACCCTGCTCACCCAGGCCTTCAAGTTCCTTGGCGAGCGCTACGGCTGGGGCCACGACTACGACACCCGCGACTGCAGCGGCTTCGTGTCCGAGATCTACCGCAGCGTGGGCGTGCTGATGCCGCGCAACACCAGCGCGCAGGCGGTGAGCCCGGCGCTGGACCGTATCGCCTTCGCCGGCAAGGACAGCAAGGCCCGGCGCACCACGGCGGTGAACCAGCTGCAGGTGGGCGACCTGGTCTACATCCCCGGCCACGTCATGATGACCATCGGCCATGTGGACGGCCGCACCTGGGTAATCCATGACACCGCCGGCGGCAGCTGGTCCGGCCCCGACGGCACCCGCGTGCAGGCGCACCTCAACGGCGTGTCGGTGACCCCGCTGGAGCCGATGATGGCCAGCGACACCGTGAGCTACATCGACCGCATCACCAACATCCAGCGCCTTCGAGCCAAGACTCCTGAATGAAGATCACCGACATCGAACTTGGCATGCTGCGCGTGCCGTTGAAGACCCCGTTCAAGACCGCGCTGCGCACCGTGGATACGGTGGAAGACGTGGTGGTGCTGGTGCGCACCGATACCGGCCATACCGGCTACGGCGAAGCGCCGGCCACCGCGGTGATCACCGGTGATACCCACGGCTCGATCATCGAGGCCATCAACAGTTTCATCAAGCCGCGCCTGATCGGCCAGGACGTGGCCAACCTCAACCATGTGTGCGCGCTGATCCAGAGTGCGATGGAACGCAACACCAGCGCCAAGGCCGCGGTGGAGATCGCGGTGTACGACCTGTGGGCGCAGCTGCACAAGGCGCCGCTGTACCAGATGCTGGGCGGTGGCGACCCGGTGATCACCACCGACATCACCATCAGCGTGGACTACATCGACAAGATGGTGGCCGATTCGCTGTCGGCGATCGAACGCGGTTTCGAGTCGCTGAAGATCAAGGTGGGCAAGGACATCGGCCTGGACATCGAACGGGTCAAGGCGATCCACGCCGCCGTGCAGGGGCGTGCGCTGCTGCGCCTGGACGCCAACCAGGGCTGGACCGCCAAGCAGGCGGTGCACGCGATGCGCACGCTGGAAGAGGCCGGGGTGGTGCTGGAACTGCTGGAACAGCCGGTGAAGGCCGCCGACATCAGCGGGCTGAAGTACGTCACCGACCGGGTCAACACGCCGGTGATGGCCGATGAGAGCGTGTTCAACCCCGGCCAGGTGGTCGACCTGATCCAGCAACGCGCCGCGGACATCATCAACATCAAGCTGATGAAGACCGGCGGGCTGTCCAACGCGATCCGCATCGCCGACATCGCCGCCATCTACGGGGTACCGTGCATGATCGGCTGCATGATCGAGTCGAGCATCAGCGTGGCGGCGGCCGTGCACCTGGCGGTGGCCAAGAGCGATGTGATCACCAAGGTGGACCTGGACGGACCGTCGCTGGGGCAGTTCAACCCGGTCAGCGGCGGGGTGAATTTCAACGAATCGGAGATCACCATCAGCGACGCGCCCGGGCTGGGCATCACCGAGGTGCGGGGGCTGGAGATGATCACGCCGCCGCGGTGGTGACCCTGCCTGCACCGCCTGCGGGTAGAGCCACCCCATGGGTGGCTGCTGTTCGCGCAATTCCGGTGTGCGCAGCCGACCAACGGTCGGCTCTACCTCGTGCAATTCCGGGGTGCGTAGCCGACCAACGGTCGGCTCTGCCTCGTGCAATTCCGGGGTGCGCAGCCGACCAACGGTCGGCTCTGCCCGGCGGTTTGCGTATGCTCTCCTTTCCGGACCCGATGCCCCACCCATGCCCCCTCTGGTGAAAATCCGCTCCGAGCGTGACCACATGTCGGCAATCGAACGCCGCATCGCCGACTTCATCCTCGACAACGCCCACCTGCTGCGCGACTACTCGTCCCAGCAGCTGGCCAGCGCACTGGGGATCAGCCAGTCCAGCGTGGTCAAGTTCAGCCAGAAGCTGGGCTTCAAGGGCTACCCCGACCTGAAGTACTCCATCGGCCAAGCGGTGGCCCGCGCCGGCAACGGCACCCAGGCCCAGGCGCCGGCCGCGGCCGACAGCAACGCCTACACCGGTATCGCCGAGCGCCTGCGGCTGAGCAAGGCCGCCGCCGAGGAAGAGACCCGGGTGGCCAACCCGCAGGCCGATGTCGAGGCCATCGTGCACTTGATCGACGCCGCGCCCAAGGTGTTCGTCTACGGCCTGGGCGACGACGGCCTGTATGCGCGCGAGTTCGCCATGCGGCTGTCTTTGCTGGGCATGCTCACCGTGCACCACGCCGACCCGATCCTGATGATGGCCAACCTGTCGGCGGCACGCGCCAACGACGTGATGCTGGTGTTTTCCGAGTTCGGCAAGCTACCGCAGTTGTTCCAGCTGTCGCGCCAGTTCCAGGACGTGGGCGGCAAGGTGGTGTCGATCACCCGGCACAGCGCCAACCCGCTGCGCGCGCACGCCGATGCGTCCCTGGTGCTGTGCGCGCACGACCCGGCGCCACACCTGGCCCAGCTGCTGTACCGTGCCTCATTGCAGTCCCTGCTGGATTTCGTCTTCGTGCTGCTGTGCCATGCCAACCCGGACCGCCACCGCCAGCTCGGGGTGAACCTGGAACGGATCGAACACCTGATCGATACCTGATCAACACCTGCTCTTCTGGAGTCCGCCACGATGCTGCCGTTGTTCCGATCCGTCTTCGCCGTCGTGCTGGCCACCAGCGCCCTGCCCGCCGCCGCGCTCACTCCGGCAGTGGGGCCGTTGCAGGACCACCACCAGATGATCGTGGTCGTCACTGACAGCTGGGATGCCGCCCATGGCCGGCTGCAGGCCTATGAACGCACCCCGCACGGTTGGACGCCACAGGGCAGCGCATTCGACGTGGCCGTAGGCCGCAACGGCAGCGCCTGGGGCGTGGGCGTGGTACCGGCGCAAGGCGTTGGCCCGCACCAACCTGGTGACCCGGTGAAGCCCGGGGACCCGGTAAAGAAGGAAGGCGATGGTCGCAGCCCGGCCGGCGTCTTCACCATCGGCCTGGCCTTCGGCTACGCCCCGACGATCACCACCGCCCTGCCGTACCAGGCGATGCTGGCCAGCAGCTACTGCATGGACGTGCCCGATTCGCCGTACTACAACCGCATCGTCGACGCCGAGGTCGTGGGTAGCGACGCGGTGGAAGGCTCCACCGAGCCGATGCGTCTGGACCTGCACAACAAAGGGGATGTGCGCTATCGCGAGGGCTTTGTGATCGAGCACAACCCGAAGGGCGAAGCGCGCCTCGGCAGCTGCATCTTCGCCCACCTGTGGCGCACGCCCGGGGAGGCCACCGCCGGCTGCACCGCCATGCAGCCCGAACACATGCAGCGCCTGCTGGCCTGGCTGGATCCGACCAGGCGCCCCCTGTTCGTGCTGCTGCCGCGCACGCAGTACCAACAGATGCAGCACGACTGGAACCTGCCGCCCGCACCGGAAACCACCCGATGAGCGCCCCGGCCGATCCCCAACTGGAACGCGCGGTCAGCCGTTGGCAGATCGTCGGGCTGTCGATCAACGATGTGATCGGCAGCGGCATCTACCTGCTGCCCGCCGCCACCGTCGCCCTGCTCGGGCCCTTCAGCCTGTGGGGCGTGGTTGCCGCCGGCATCGTGGTGGCGCTGCTGGTGCTGTGCTACGCGCAGGCGGCCAGCTACTTCGACCAACCCGGTGGCAGCTACCTGTACGCCCGCGAGGCGTTCGGGCGGTTTGCCGGGTTCGAGATCGGCTGGATGATCTGGCTCACCCGGATCAGCTCGGCCGCCGCGCTCAGCAACGCGCTGGCGGACGCAGTCGCACGGTTCTGGCCATGGGCCGGGCACGACCTCGGCCGCGTGCTGATCATCGTGGTGTCGCTGGGCTTCCTCACCGCCGTCAACGTGGCCGGCGTGCGTTCGGCCGCGCGCACCGGGGTGATCCTGGTGATCGGCAAGCTGTTGCCGTTGCTGCTGTTCGTGGCGATCGGCGCGTTCTACGTCGACATGGATCTGGCCTTCTCCGGGGTCCGCCCGGACCCGCACGACCTGCAGCGCATGGGCGAGGCGGCGTTGCTGCTGCTGTACGCCTATGCGGGCTTCGAGAACATCCCGGCCGCCGCGGGCGAGTACAAGAACCCGCGCCGCGACATTCCGTTCGCGCTGATCACCATGATCATCAGCGTCACCGTCATTTACGGTGCGGTACAGCTGGTGGCACAGGGCACGCTGGCCAACCTGGCCGCCTCGCCCACGCCGCTGGCCGACGCGGCCTCCCGCTTCGGCGGAGAAGCGCTGGCGCTGATCCTCACCATCGGCGCCACCATTTCCATCCTCGGCACCAACAGCAACACCATGATGATGGGCCCGCGCTTCCTGTTCGCCCTGGCCCGCGATGGCTACGGGCCGAAGGTGCTGGCCAACGTGCACCCGCGCTTCCGCACGCCGGCGGCGGCCATCGTGACCCAGGGCGTGATCGCATTGGCGCTGGCGCTGTCCGGTTCGTTCGTGCAGCTGGCGCTGTTGTCGATGACCACGCGCCTGTTTGCCTATATCGGCACGGCCGCGGCGGTGCTGGTACTGGCGCGCCGTTTCCGCGACCGCCCCGGTGCGTTGAAGCTGCCGGGTGGCCCGGTGATTCCGGTGCTGGCGCTGGTGCTGTGCGTGGCGCTGTTCGTGAGTGCCAGCTGGCAGAACATCGCCGCCGCCGGCATTGCCTTCGCGGTGGGCGCGGTGATCTACATGCTGCCGCGCAAGGACCGACCGGCCTGAACAGACACCGCGCGGTGGATGACGCTTGATGTGTCATTCACCTCGTGGGTCCACGGCGTTAACCGGCCACTGGGTAGGGTGGAGCCTCACCCAACCGGAGCCACCACATGCCTACTGATTACCAGATTCCCGGCCGGGTGCCGGAAGACGGTGTGCCGCGCCAGGCGGTATCGGACTATTGGCGCGAACGCTTCCCGAGCGAGCCGTACTACGACAACAGCCAGTTCTACGACGATTACGAGCCGGCCTACCAGCTGGGCCACTACTCCCGGGCCGACGAGATGATCCGCGCCTACGAGCAGGTGGAAGCCGAGCTGGAAACGCGCTGGGCGCAGGAGCGCGGCAAGAGCAAGCTGACCTGGGAACAGGCGCGCAACGCCGTGCGCCGCGGCTGGGATGAATCCACCGCCCTGCACCAGTCGCACCTGGACAAGGGTGTGCCGCGCGGCACCTGAGGCAGCGCGCGGCACCTGCTCGCGCTTAGTCGCCGCTGGGCAGCGGCGGGATCTCGCGCACATTGCCACCCGCGGCCATCAGGTCGCGGGTGTTCTTCTGCACCGCCACCGCACCAAACAGGCTCAGGGCGAAGGCCATGCCGTAAAAGCCCTTTTCGCTCAGCAGCAGCGTGGCGTTCCACAGGCCCACCAGCAGCAACAGCAGCGAGGCCAGCAGGGCGAACCAGCACAGCGCGTAGTACAGGCCGCTGACCGGAATGTCTTCGACGCGATCACGCACACTCTTCTGCAGCGACACCGCCGCAAACAGGCCGAACAGGAGCAGGGTGAGGTAGTAGCCCTTCTCGTTGAGCGCCATCTCGGCGTTGAACAGCCCAACCAGATAGGCCGCCGCGCCCAGCAGCAGCGCTGCCCACGAGGCGGCGATGAAGGCCGGGGACGGCTTGTGCACCTGTTGTTTCATGTGATCCAACTCCATTTGATGGCGGCAAGCCGCATACGCCGCCCCACGGGCAGCCCGCGCCAACGGTAGCCGATCACGGCCCGCGCGCCTACGGGGGATGACGTATGGTCCACGCCGCGTTGATGGGCATGCTGTACAACCATGGCTGGCCATCGCATCCCCACCCGGAGATTCCCCATGACCCGCAAGCTGCTGCTGTCGCTCGCCGTCACCCTCACCCTGCCCCTCTTCGCCACCGCCTGCGTGGCCGCTGACAAGGCGGCCCCCCCGGTCCTGAAGAAGGCCGAGTGGCCCTTTGCCGCCACCGAAGCAGGCACCTTCAACGAACCGTGGGCAATGAGCTTCCTGCCCGATGGCAGCCTGCTGGTCAGCGAAAAGGCCGGCACCCTGCAGCATGTGGACCTGAAAACCGGCAAACGTGCAGCCATCAGCGGCGTGCCCAAGGTGGCCTACGCCGGCCAGGGCGGTTTCGGCGACGTGCTGCCGCACCCCGGCTTTGCCAAGAACCAGCTGGTGTATGTGAGCTATGCCGAAGCTGGCGAAGGCGACACCCGCGGCGCCGCCGTGGGCCGCGCCCGCCTGGTGCTGGCCGCCGATGGCAGCGGCACGCTGCAGGACTTCAAGGTGATCTGGCGCCAGACCCCGAAGGTGGAAGGCGGCGGCCATTACGGCCACCGGCTGGCGTTCGGTCCGGACGGCAAGTTGTGGATCACCTCCAGCGAACGCCAGAAGTTCGATCCGGCCCAGGACATGGGCGGCAACCTCGGCAAGATCGTGCGCCTGAACGACGACGGCAGCGTGCCGGCCGACAACCCGTTCGCCTCGCAGGGCGGCGTGGCCGCGCAGGTCTGGTCGCTGGGCCACCGCAATGCGCTGGGCATCGCCTTCGATGCACGCGGCAAGCTGTGGGTGCACGAAATGGGCCCGGCCGGTGGCGACGAGCTCAACCTGATCCAGCGAGGCGCCAACTATGGCTACCCGATCGTATCCAACGGCAACCATTACGACGGTCGCGACATTCCCGACCACAGCACGCGCCCGGAATTCGCCGCGCCCAAGGTGACCTGGACGCCGGTGATTTCGCCGGCCGGTTTCATCATCTACAACGGCGCGCAGTTCCCGCAGTGGAAGGGCAGCGGCTTCATCGGCGGGCTGTCGTCCAAGGCGCTGGTGCGGGTGGCCTTCGATGGCGACAACGCGCGCGAGGCCGAGCGCTTCGACATGGGCGAGCGCATCCGCGAAGTGGAACAGGGCCCGGACGGCGCCATCTGGCTGCTGGAAGACGGGAAGAACGGCCGGTTGTTGAAGCTCACCCCGAAGGGGTGAGCCACGGGCGTACCGGATAAACGCGTATCGACCAACGGTTGGTACCTACCGGGTGTGATCAACCGTCAGTCGTCACCGGTGCGGGTAGCGATCTAGGATCGCTACCCGCGCGGCACCGCGCATCGGTCAACGGGCAGTCCGCATCAGGCAGGCATGAGGAACCGACCCGCGGTCGGTTCCCGGTGATGCGTGCCGGTCAGTCCTGCACGGTCACGATGCCGACCTTGGCCTTGGTGCAGTCGTTGGCCGGGCAGATGCCGTTGATCCAGACCTGGCCGTTGCCCAGCATCACGCCCTGCCAGTTGACGAACACATCGTCGAATTTCTGTTCGGTGATGGTCTTGGCGATGTCGGCGGTGATGATGCGGTCGTACTCGCGCTCGAAGGTGGCCGCGTCGGCCACCTTGCGCTTCTTGCCGCCCACGTTGACGCTCACCGGGTACAGCGGCAGGGCCGCCACCGCCTTGGCATCATGCGCAGCCACGCCTTTCTGCAAGGCAGTGAACACCGCCTCATAGCGGGGCGCTTCGCCGAGCAGGCGTTCAATGCGCTGACGAACGTCGCCCTCGCTGCTATCGGCGCTGGCATCCGGTGCGGAAGCCGCCGGCGCGGTCTGCGCAGCCGCTTCGGCCGGCGTTGCCACCGCATCGGGCGACATGCCGGCCGCCGGCGCGTCCTCGCTCGGCGTGGCGGTGGTGGTAGGCGGTGAGGTCGGCGCAGGAGCCGCCGCATCGGTCGCCGGTGGTGCCGGCTGCGAACACGCGGCCAGCAACAGGGTGGGAAGCAGGATTCGGATCGCGCGCATGCTGGGCTCCAGACGATTATGCAAGGCAGCCAGCGTAACCGCCCACACGTCAGCCGCCGATGACGGCCACCGCCGCACCACAGGGGATGACCGCCACACCCGACACCACCAAGGTAGAGCCGACCGTTGGTCGGCTGCCGTCCCAGACGACCAACCCACAACGTAGAGCCGACCGTTGGTCGGCTGCCGCCACAGGCGACCAACCCACAACGTAGAGCCGACCGTTGGTCGGCTGCCATCAAGCAGAGACCAGTGCGTTTGGGGCAGCCGACCAACGGTCGGCTCTACCGCCGGGGCGGCGGCGATGCCCCCACAGGGTCAACCGGCCAGCAGCTCGAAGATCACCGGCTCGCCACTCGCCGACGACGCACACACCCACAGCTCAAACTGGCCCGGCTCGGCGCGGAACACGCCGTCGCGGCCGGTGAAGCCCAGGGCAGTGCGGTCCAGGGTGAACTGCACCTCGGTGCTCTGGCCCGGCTGCAGCGCCACCTTGCGGAACGCCTTCAGCTCACGCACCGGCCGCACGCGGCTGGCCACGCGGTCGTGGATGTACAGCTGCACCACTTCCTCGCCCGCCACCGCACCGGTGTTGGTGAGCGTGGTGGTGATGGTCAGGGTGTCATCCCAGCCCAGCTTCTCCGCACTCAGCTGCGGCACGCCGTAGCCGAAGGTGGTGTAGCCCACGCCATGCCCGAACGGATACAGCGCCTCGTTCGGGATCTCGCGCCAGCGCGCCTTGAACTCGGACATGGTCGGCAGTTCCGGGCGACCGGTGCGCGGGTGGTTGTAGAAGAACGGCTGCTGGCCCGACACCTGCGGGAAGCTCACCGGCAGGCGGCCGGACGGGTTGTAGTCGCCGAACAGTACATCGGCCACGGCATGACCGGTCTGGGTGCCCAGGTACCACGTGATCGCCACCGCCTGCGCATTGCGCACCGCGCCCTGCAGTGCCAGCGCGCGACCATTGCGCAGCAGCACCACCAGCGGCTTGCCGGTCATGGCCACCGCCTCGGCCAGCGCCTGCTGGGCCGGCGGCAGGGTGATTTCGACGCGCGACTGCGCTTCACCGCTGTAACGCTGCGGTTCGCCCAGCGCCAGCACCACCACGTCGGCGCGCAGTGCAGCGGCCACGGCCTGCTCGATGCCGTCCTGCACGGCCGCTTCCAGGTCACAGCCCGGCACGATTTCAAGCAGGGCTTCATCGCTGATCGCCGCGCGCACGCCGGCTTCCAGGCTCACATAGCGCGACTTGTCGCCGAACAGGGTCCAGCAGCCTTCGATGTTCTCGCGGTCCTGCACGAATGGCCCGATCAGCGCGATCTTCTGCCCGGTCTTCTTCAGCGGCAGCACCGCGTCGGTGTTCTTGAGCAGCACGATCGACCGGCGCGCGGCATCGCGCGACAGCGCATCGTGTTCGGCGATGTGCGCGGTGGACGCTTCGCGGTCCAGGTCCAGCGAACGGTAGGGATCGTCGAACAGGCCGATCGCATCCTTCAGGCGCAGGATGCGGCGCACCGATTCGTCCAGCGTGGCCATCGGCACTTCGCCACTCTCGATCAGGCCCGGCAGGTGCTCGGCATAGAAGCCGCTCTGCATGCTGAGGTCCAGGCCGGCGGTGAACGCCTTGGCGGTGGCGTCGCGGTCATCGGCGGCATAGCCGTGCGCAACCAGCTCCATGTCGGCGGTGTAATCGGAGATCACCACGCCCGGGAACTTCCACTCGCCGCGCAGGATGTCGGTGAGCAGTTCAGCGTTGGCGCTGGCCGGCACGCCGTTGATGTCGTTGAAGGAGGACATCACGGTGAGCGCGCCGGCCTCGAAGGCGGCCTGGAACGGCGGCAGGTGCACGTCGCGCAGGGTCTGCGGCGAGATGTCGACCATGTTGTATTCCATACCGGCCATCACCGCGCCATAGGCGGCGAAATGCTTCGGCGTGGCCAGCAGCGCATCGGCGGCGCGCAGGTCCGGACCCTGGAAGCCGCGCACGCGGGCGGCGGCGAACGCACAGCCCAGCACCACGTCTTCACCGGCACCTTCGGCACCGCGGCCCCAGCGCTGGTCGCGGGCGATGTCCACCGCCGGTGCGTAGGTCCAGTGCAGGCCGGCCGCCGTGGCTTCCACCGCAGTGGCGCGTGCGGTGCGCTCGGCCAAGTCGGGCTCGAAGCTGGCCGCTTCGCCCAGCGGGATCGGGAACACGGTGCGCATGCCGTGGATGACATCGGCCGCCAGGATCACCGGAATGCCCAGGCGGCTTTCTTCCAGCGCCACCTGCTGGATGCGGCGGCCGGCTTCCACGCCCACGCCGTTGAACAGCGACCCCACCTTGCCCTCGCGCACCTGCTGCAGCACCTGGTCGGCGTTGAGCACGTTGGCTTCCGGGTTCACGTCCGGGGCGAACGGCCGAACCATGTCGGCAAACACACCCAGCTGGCCGACTTTTTCTTCGACGGTCATCTTGGCAATGAGGGTTTCGATACGATCGGCGGCCACCGGCTGTCCTTATGAAAACGTTTACAAGGCCAGGATTCTAGCGTTCCCGGGCCCGTTGTGAATGATTTTGACGTTCATTTTTCTTCCCCGTGGGAAGAACCCCGCCACCGTGAGCGCGGTGGCGGGGGCACAGGAGCTTACTCTGCGGCGGCCACGCGCTGCTGGCCGGCCATCAACATCGCGTCGCTGGAGGCCTGGAATACGCGCAGCCCGAAGGCCGGCAGCGTGGCCAGCAGGTGGTCGAACACGTCCGACTGGATGCCCTCGTACTCGCCCCACGCGGTGGTGCGGGTGAAGCAGTAGATCTCCAGCGGCAGGCCCTCGGTGGTCGGCTGCAGCTGCCGTACCAGCAGCGTCATGTCCGTATGGATGCCGGGATGCTGGCGCAGGTAGCGCTCCACATACGCGCGGAACGTGCCCAGGTTGGTCACCCGCCGCGCATTCACCGCCGCCACGCCCTTGGCCTGCAACTGCGCGTTCCACTGCTGCAGTTCGCTCTGCTTCTCGCGCAGGTACTCACCCAGCACCGCGAACTGTTCCAGCTCGGCCAGCATCGGCGCATCGACGAAGCCCACGCTGTGCTGGTCCAGGTACAGCGCGCGCTTGATCCGGCGTCCGCCGGCCTCCTGCATGCCGCGCCAGTTCTTGAACGACTCGGTGACCAGCTTCTTGGTCGGGATGGTGGTGATGGTCTTGTCGAAGTTCTGCACGGTGATGGTGTGCAGGGCGATGTCGATGACGTCGCCGTCGGCGTTCTGGCTGGGCATCTCGATCCAGTCGCCCAGCCGCACCCGGCCGTCGCCGCTGATCTGCACGCTGGCCACCAGCGACAGGATGGTGTCCTGGAAGATCAGCATCAGCACGGCGGTGGCCGCGCCCAGTCCGGTGACCAGGTAGCGCAGATCCACGCCGGCCAGGGTGGCCACGATCGACAACCCGGCAATGACGAAGATGACGATCTTGCCGACCTGCAGGTAGCCCTTGATCGGTTTGTTGCGCGCATCGGGGCGGCGCTCGTAGATGTCGTTGGCCGCGTCCAGCGCGTGCGAGATCGCCAGCGCCACCGTGAGTATCGCCCAGGCCTGGCAGGCGCCAATGACGAAGGCCACCAGCGGCGCGGGCAGGTCGGGCACCACGGTGATGCCGGCGGCGATGACCTGGCTGGGCACCACGTTGGACAACCGCGACACCACCCGCATCACGTTGCTGCCGCGCCCACCGTGGGCAGTGCTGCCGGGCAGCCGGTTGATCAACCCGCGCAGGCCGCGCAGCAGGATCTTCTTGGTGACGAAATTGGCCAGCCAGGCGGCCAGCGCCAGCAGGCACAGCACCGCGGCGGTGTAGGCCCACGGCCAGGGTTCGAGGGTTCGCTGCAGGTCGTCCAGCCAACGGGTTGCTACTACTGCATCCAGCATCTTGGGGAGGTCTCCAGTTCTGGTTGCCGGGCAGAGCCCGGCACTACGGTGCGTCGGGTTGCCGGGCAGCGCCCGGTCAGGACGCGCTGCGTTCGATGATCACGCCCACCGCGCGCGCGCCGCGCACGGCGCCGGGCTTGCTCAGCTTGAGGCGCAGCCACTCCACCTTGAACTCACGCAGCACGATCTCGGCGATGCGTTCGGCCAGGGTTTCGACCAGGCCGAAATCGGACTCGCGCACGAACTGCTCGATACGCTTGCTCACGGCCTTGTAGTTGAGGGTATCGGCAATGTCGTCACTGGCCGCCGGGCGACGGTTGTCGAAGCCCATTTCCAGGTCGAACCGCAGGGTCTGGCGGATCCGCCGTTCCCAGTCGTAGATGCCGATCAGGGCATCGATCTCGAGCCCTTCGATGAATACCTTGTCCATAGCCATGCCACGTGGAAGATGCCGAACATGGTAACGGCGCGGGCCGGAACGTGCCGGGAACCGGGGGCAGATGCGACCGGAGACGCCCAAAGACAAAGGGCCCCGCGGGGGCCTTTGCTTACCACCTTGTCCCCGGGGGGAGATGGGGATCACCCATCGGCATGTCCCGGTGGCACGTCATGATGACGCTACGTGATGCCAACGACAGCGGCAAGCCCGAGCGGGCAGAACTGCGATGCAATGCGCACTGGATTCACGCCGCACGCGCTTCTCGCAGGCGCACCCGGATAAACACGAAGGGCCCCATTCGGGGCCCTTCAGTGCAGGCGGTTCGATCAGCGCGATCCGGGCCTGGAACGGAGCGCCCAGTTCCGCCTACACCGCCGGCAGCGTCGCCATGTCCCAGCGCGGGGTGACCTGCACCTGCGGCGGCGTGTGCTGGCCGGCTTCCAGCCGCAGCGCGCCGGCGAAGGCGATCATCGCGCCGTTGTCGGTACACAGCGACGGGCGCGGGAAGCAGGCCCGGCCCCCACGGCGGGCCGCCATCTGCTGCAGCTTGGCGCGCAGCCGCTTGTTGGCGCCCACCCCGCCGGCCACCACGATCACATCGGTACCGGCCGCATCCAGCGCGCGCTCGCACTTGATGGCCAGGGTGTCCACCACGGCATCTTCAAAGCCCCGGGCGATGTCGGCGCGGGTCTGCTCGCTCTGGTCGCTGTCGCGCCAGGCCAGCAGCACCTGGGTCTTCAGCCCGGAGAAACTGAAATCCAGCCCGGGCCGGTCGGTCATGGGGCGGGTGAACGTGTACTTGCCCGGGGTACCGCGCTCGGCCAGCGCCGCCAGCTGCGGGCCACCCGGATACGGCAGGCCCATCAGCTTGGCGGTCTTGTCGAAGGCCTCGCCGGCCGCATCGTCCAGGGTCTCGCCCAGCAGGCGGTACTGGCCGATCCGGTCCACTGCCACCAGCTGGGTATGCCCGCCGGACACCAGCAGCGCCACGAACGGGGCCTGCGGCGGGTCGTCTTCCATCAACGGAGCCAGCAGGTGCCCTTCCATATGGTGTACGCCGACCGCCGGCACCTCCAGCGCCCAGGCCAGCGAGCGGGCCACGCCCGCCCCCACCAGCAGCGCGCCGACCAGCCCCGGGCCGGCCGTATAGGCCACCCCGTCGATGTCGGCCACGCCCATCCCGGCCTCGGCCAGGGTCTGGCGGATCAGCGGCAGCAGCTTGCGCACGTGGTCGCGGCTGGCCAGTTCAGGCACCACCCCGCCGTACTCGGCGTGCAGGGCGATCTGGCTGTAGACCGCATGGGCGCGCAGAGCGTCCGGGCCGGCCAGGGCGGTGTCGTACACCGCCACGCCGGTCTCATCACAGGAAGATTCAATACCAAGGACTCGCATACCGGGTATTATGGACCGCTGAGGCCCCGGCAGCGTTACCGCCAGCCCACCTGACACCACCTGTGGCCAAGAAGTTTGCCGGGGTGGGTTGCAACTTCTTTTGTCGCCGCTATAATGTGCGGCTCTCACCGGGCGTGACCCGGTTCTACTGTGTCCCGGAGATTCCATGCCCAGCGTTAAAGTCCGCGAGAACGAGCCCTTCGAGTTTGCGCTCCGTCGCTTCAAGCGCACCTGCGAAAAGGCCGGCGTGCTGGCCGAAACCCGCAAGCGCGAGTTCTATGAAAAGCCGACCCAGGAGCGCAAGCGTAAGGCTGCTGCTGCTGTGAAGCGTCAGCTGCGCCGGTCGTCGCGCGACGTTACCAAGCGTCAGCGCCTGTACTGAGTCGGACGCAACTTCGATGCGACAGGCCGCTGGTCTGTCGTGGCGGAGCCGAAGCCGGAACGCGCGAGCGTTGCCGGCTTTTTGCGTTCCAGTCGTTTGGCGTCCCTTTCCGCCCTTTTGACCGAATACGAGGTGTTCCATGAGCCTGAAACAGCAGCTCACCGATGACATGAAGGCCGCCATGAAGGCCGGCGAGAAGCACCGCCTGGGCGTGATCCGCCTGATGCTGGCCGACATCAAGCGCAAGGAAGTGGACGAGCGCATCGAGCTGGACGACGCCGCCACGCTGGCCGTGCTGGAAAAGATGGTCAAGCAGCGCAAGGATTCGGTCAGCCAGTTCGAAGCAGCCAACCGGGAAGACCTCGCCGTGATCGAGCGCGAGGAAATCCTGGTCATCGACCAGTACCTGCCGGCCAAGCTGGGCGAAGCCGAGATCGTGGCCGCCATCCAGGCCGCCATCGCCGAAACCGGCGCGGCCAGCCCGGCCGACATCGGCAAGCTGATGGGCGCCCTGAAGCCCAAGCTCGCCGGCCAGGCCGACATGGGCCTGGTGTCCAAGCTGGTCAAGCAGCAGCTGGCCGGCTGATCGGACCAGGTAGCGACCCCCGGTCGCTACCTGCCGAGCCGGATGCCCACATCCGGATCCCGGTAGGCACCGACCGTTGGTCGGTGCACGCATGCATGCGCACTGCCGCGCACATCGCTTCGCTTCACCCCGCCTTCGACCCGGGCCTGCAAAAATCGGGCGCATGTCTTCACTGCCACCTGCCCCCGCGCCCGACGCCGTTCCCACGCCTAGCCACCACGGCGTGCCGCCCCGGCTGCACAAGTACGTCGACCGGCTGCAACGCAGCTTCCCCATGGCGGTGGGCAAACGCTTCGTCGATATCGACGTGCTTACCCAGGCCGCCTCGGTCTCTTTCTACGCACTGTTGTCGATGGCACCGCTGCTGGTCCTGCTGCTGTGGCTCACCGCCTCGCTGTACCCGCCGGCGCAGCAGGCGCTGATCGCGCAGATCAACGACGTGGCCGGCAGCAGCGCCGCCACCGTGGCCGACACCGTGCTCAAGAACGCCGACAACCAGCCCGACGTGGGCTCGCTGGCCGGGGTGTGGAGCACGCTGCTGCTGTTCATCGGCGCCACGGCGGTATTTGCCCAGCTGCAGAACGCGCTCAACCTGATCTTCAATACCAGCGGCGAGCGCCTGGACGGCATCGTGGCCTGGCTGCGCAAGCGCGTGTTCTCTTTCGGCGTAGTGCTGGCACTGGGCTTCCTGCTGATCCTGTCGATGACCGCCACCACCATGCTGCAGGTGGCCTTCGCGCAGCTGCCGTCGGTGCTGCCGGCGGTGGGCTACCTGACCAGCCTGGCGCTGTACACGGTGGGCTTCGCCTTCCTCTACCACTACCTGCCCGACCGCCGCGTAGCCTGGCGGCAGGCCTTCATCGGCGGGGCGATCACCTCGGCGCTGTTCGCGCTGGGCCGCTACGCGATCGGCCTGTACATCGCCACGGTCGCGCCCGGCAGCGCCTACGGGTCGATGGGCGCGCTGGTGATCTCGCTGGTGTGGATCTACTACGCCACCGTGGTGTTTTTCGTGGGTGCGCTGATGACGGCGGTGATCGACGAGCGCCTGCGCGCGCGCCAGCACCTGGCCGCGGCGGGCATCCCCGCGCCGAAACCGGGCGAAGCGACCGGCAGCTAGTAGACTAGGCCGTCCCCCGCTTCCGCGCAGGGCCGTTACCGGCCGTGCCACTGCCTGCTGCCCATGGCCCGTATCCCCGACGCATTCATCGACGACCTGCTGGCCCGCTCCGACATTGTCGAGGTGGTGGGCAGCCGCGTGCCGCTGAAGCGCCAGGGCAAGGAATACGCCGCACGCTGCCCGTTCCACGACGAGCGCTCGGCCTCGTTCACGGTCTCGCCCACCAAGCAGTTCTATCACTGCTTCGGCTGTGGCGCGCATGGCACCGCGATCAGCTTCCTGATGAATTACGACCGCCTCGAGTTCCTCGACGCGGTCGACGAGCTGGCCAAGCGCGTCGGTATGGAAGTGCCGCGCGACACCCAGCCGCGCACTGCCCAGCAGCAGGACGACAGCCGCGAACTGTACTCGGCGCTGGACGCGGCCACGCGCTTCTTCCAGAAAGCGCTGGAGGGCAGCGACAAGGCGCGCGCCTACCTGGACCAGCGCGGCGTGGACGAGGAGAACCGCACCCGGTTCGCGATCGGCTACGCGCCCGATGGCTACAGTGCGCTGAAAGATGCCCTGGGCAAGGACGAGCGGCGCATGAAGCTGCTCGACCGCGCCGGATTGTTCTCCAAGAACGACCGCGGCCACGTCTACGACAAGTTCCGCGACCGGATCATGTTCCCGATCTTCGACCGGCGCGGCCGCGTGATCGCCTACGGCGGCCGGGTCATGGAGAAGGACGACGGCCCCAAGTACCTCAACTCGCCCGAGACCGCGCTGTTCCACAAGGGCCGCGAACTGTACGGCCTGTGGCAGGTGCGCCAGGCCAACCAGAAGATCGAGCGACTGATCGTGGTCGAAGGCTACATGGACGTGGTCTCGCTGTTCCAGTACGGGGTTACCCAGGCGGTGGCCACGCTGGGCACGGCCACCACGCCGGACCATGCCGAGCTGCTGTTCCGCAATGCGCCGGATGTGTTCTTCTGCTTCGACGGCGACGCCGCTGGCCGCCGCGCCGGCTGGCGCGCGCTGGAATCGGTGCTGCCGCGCATGAAGGACGGCCGCCAGGCCTTCTTCCTGTTCCTGCCAGACGGCGAAGACCCCGACACCATCGTGCGCAAGGAAGGCAGCGCCGCATTCGACGAACGCCTCAAGCAGGCCACGCCGCTGTCGCAGTTCTTCTTCGACGAGCTCACCCGCGAGGTCAACATGGCCACGCTGGACGGCAAGGCGCGGCTGGCCGAGCGGGCCAAGCCGATGCTGGCACAGATTCCCGACGGCGCCTTCGGCGACCTGATGAAGCAGCAGCTGACCACGCTTACCGGCCTGGGCGCCAAACCCACCGCGTCCGCGCAGCCCTCGCGCCCGCCCGCGCGCGCAGTGGCGCCCACCCAGCGGCGCAGCCTGGTGCGCGCGGCCATTGCGATCCTGCTGCAGCAACCGTCCCTGGCCATGACCCTGGAAGGCCACCACTTCAACGGCCTGCGGCTGCCTGGCATCGACCTGCTGCTGGAGCTGCTGGGCCTGGTGGAGCAGCGCCCGGACATCAGCACCGGCGCGCTGCTGGAGCACTTCGAGGGCCGCGAAGAACAGGAGTCGCTGCACAAGCTGGCCGCGCAGACCCTGCCTGGCGATGAGGCGATGTGGACCCAGGAACTGCACGATGCGGTAGCGCAGCTGGAGAAACAGCTGTTGATGCAACGTCTGGACGAGCTTCAGGCAAAGCAGGGCCAGCAGGGTCTGGACGATACTGACAAGTACGAACTGCGCGAACTGCTCAAGGCGCGCAGCACCCTCCGCTTCTGACCAACGGAGCAGCCGTGGCCTCTCCCCGAGTGAACCCCGCCGCATCCTTCGCCCGCCACGTCCGCCCTGGCGCCCTCGCCGCCCTGCTGGCAATGGCACTGCCTGCGGTGGCCGACACGCTGCCCTTCGCGCAGCCGCGCCCCCAGCTGTACAGCGCCGGCCAGCCCAGTGCCGCCCAGCTGCAGCAGGCTGCCGACGCGGGCGTCACTACCTTGATCGACCTGCGCCAGCCTGATGAAGACCGCGGCTTCGATGAAACCGCCGCCACCGAACGCCTCGGCCTGCGCTACGTGCGCATTCCGGTGGCCGGCGCGGCCGGCCTGACCGACGCCAATGCGCGCGCACTGCGCACGGCGCTGGCGCAGAGCAGCGGTCCGGTGCTGGTGCATTGCGCCTCCGGCAACCGCGCCGGTGCGCTGCTGGCGCTGTTGAACGCACGCGATGGCGCCTCGGTGGAGCAAGCCCTGCAGCTGGGTCGCGATGCCGGCATGACCTCGCTGGAAGCCCCTACCCGCGCCCTGCTCGAACAGGCTGCCGCGCGTTGAGTCAGCACGCGTTTCTCCCCTTTCTTTTCCCCCTCACAGGAGCATGCCGCGCATGAAGCCCTGGTGGTCGCGCCTGCGACCGGACAACTTCACCCTCGCCCTGCTCTGCACCGTGCTGCTGGCCTCGCTGCTGCCCATGCACGGCGCGGCGGCGATGGTGCTCGACGATGTCACCGACGTAGCCATTGCCCTGCTGTTCTTCCTGCATGGCGCGCGCCTGCCGCGTGAATCGATCGTGGCCGGGCTGCTGCACTGGCGCCTGCACTTGACCATCCTGGCGTGCACCTTCGTGCTGTTCCCGTTGCTTGGGCTGCTGTTCAAGCCCTTGGATGGCTGGCTGCTTACCCCGGAGCTGTACATCGGCGTGCTGTTCCTGTGTGCGCTGCCGTCCACGGTGCAGTCGTCCATCGCCTTCACCTCGATGGCGCGCGGCAACGTGCCGGCGGCGGTGTGCAGCGCCTCGCTGTCGAGCATCCTCGGTGTCTTCCTCACCCCGTTGCTGCTGGCCCTGCTGGCCGGCACCGAGGGCGGCATGCACAACCCGGTGCAGGCCAT
Organism: Stenotrophomonas sp. 364; assembly: GCF_009832905.1. Classification (NCBI taxonomy): domain Bacteria; kingdom Pseudomonadati; phylum Pseudomonadota; class Gammaproteobacteria; order Lysobacterales; family Lysobacteraceae; genus Stenotrophomonas; species Stenotrophomonas sp. 364. The sequence goes on along the minus strand of NZ_CP047135.1, from coordinate 68,007 downwards.
CGCCAGCATCATGCTGCAGCTGCTGGTGCCGTTCGTGGCCGGCCACCTGCTGCGCCCGTGGATCGCCGGCTGGGTGGAACGCCAGCGCGCGCTGCTGCGCTACACCGACCAGGCCACCATTCTGCTGGTGGTGTATTCGGCGTTCGGCGAAGCGGTCAGCGAAGGGCTGTGGAGCAAGACGCCGCTGGTGTCGCTGTTCACCGTGGCGCTTGTTGCCGCGGTTCTGCTCGGCATCGCAATGCCGCTGATCCGCTTCATTGCCCGCCGACTGGGCTTCAACCGCGAAGACGAAATCACCATCCTGTTCTGCGGCTCCAAGAAGAGCCTGGCCACCGGCGTCCCGATCGCCAAGGTACTGTTCGCCGGCGGCAGCCTGGGCGCGATCGTGCTGCCGATCATGATCTACCACCAGATCCAGCTGATCGTCTGCGCGATGATCGCGCAGCGGTATGCGCGCGATCCGGTGGAACCGCTGAAGGGTGACGTGGGCAGTTGAGCTCGCTCGGCTCCCTCCGTTTTTTGAACGTCAGTCCCCGTCTGCTCAAGATCAATCGGTGATTGCCGCGGCGATCACCTGCAACACGCGCGCCTTGCCCTCCACGTCACTGTCGCCGGTTGCGGTGAGTGTGTACGCCTTGTCTCCAGCGGCCCACGACAACACCACGCGACCACGTCCCTGTCCGTCAACATTCATGTCGATCTGTGCGGGCAAACCGTTGACGGCAGTGTTCTGGGCTTCGGCAATGACCTCGATGGTGGTGCCGGGAACGCGGAAGTTCTCCTCGTTGAAGGCGACGATGCCCACGTCGGTCAAGCGATAGAAGCGGGTCAGCCCGGACGATTTGACACCATCCAGCGCACCGCTTGGCTCCATGCCGATCACCTCTGCAACGCCGAGCACGGTGCCCTGCAGGTTACTCGGCGGACTGGGCAGCCGCTGGCGGAGAACCGAATCGGGGCGCTGCACCTTGGGCAAGGTGGCGAGCAGTTCGGCCTGCGATGGAATGACCCCAACAGGGACACGTACGGCGCCCGCCCGGCTGCGCGCGATCTGGACGCGGAAGGTTTGCTTGACCGTATCGGGTGCATCCAGCTCCGCAAGCGGCACTATCCGGTAGGTTCCCTCTTCATTGTTCTGCCTGGCACCAGGCAGATCGTCGTTGAGAGCAGCCCGCATGGCCCGCTCATGGAGCCATTGACCGATCGCATCGCGGGATTCGGCGTTGGCATGGACCGACGATAACGACGCAAGCAGCGCGATCGCGATTGAGATCTTCTTCATATGCATCACCACTCGGTCAGGCTGCAGTCGGCGGTCGCGGTATTTCGCGTGTGTACTATCCGGTTGAGTATCCAGGTGTGGTACCCACGCACGAGCATTCGTTCCGGATCGGATTGATCACCTGCCCTGAACCGCCAAGAGAAGCCACCATTGTTTGGCGCGCCAAGCACATGCTTTGGCTGGATGGCGCCCAATGGGATGTGTCTGCTGGCCGCAGAGCCTTGAATGCTTCTGAATTGGGGCCTGTCGTAGGTTATCGATTCATTGACGAAGCCAAGACAGTTCGCTCGGCTGATAGCTTTTACTTCTGCTGCCGCATCCCCGCTCCCGAATGCGACCATCAACAGCAGCCCGGCGCCAAGGCGTCTGATTAGTTTCATTGCCGCTCCCTCACATGTTGGCGAGTCACCTCGCACCACATATGTACGCTGCACGGTGAGGGTAAACGGTGCACTGCATTCCAACTCACCACGCATTGAGGCGTAGCGGACACTTCAACACGGCATATCCCGACAATGCTCCGATGAAGACCATCACCAAGGACGGCGCAGAGGCATCGCAACAGGGTTGCGACAGGTCTGACGCGACATCCGGCACTATGGGTCAGTCAGGGTGGCAACGCTCAAGGCGGGCATCCATATCCACAGGTCGTACTGCCGATCCGCGTCTGTATCTTCTTTCGCCGCGCGCGGCGGACGCTCGATCAGCGGCACTGCGCGGCACGGCTGAAAACACGCCCAGAAATGGCCGCGCAGCGCTTCCAGACGCACGCTGTACAGCGGCAGGTCCAGCAGGTACGCGGCCATCGTCTTCTGCATCTCTGGGGGCGCATCGGCCGACCGGGTGCGCATGGCATGCACGTTGCCGGTCAGCACCAGCATCCGTGCATCGGCGGGCAGCGCGTTGAACTGCTGGCGCAGGTGCGCGGCCATGGCCGCATCGCGCTGGTCACTGCTGGTGGAGGCGCCGGTTTCGTTGTCATAGCCGGCCACGCCGACATCGCGGCCCTGGGCCCGCAACACACGGACGGCCTCGATCAGCGCGAGCATGTCACGGCTGCGCCGGCCGTCATGCTGATCGTCCTTCACCACCCAGAACGGCGACGTGCGCAGCGTCTCGCGCGCGTCGGCACCGCCGTCCGAGCGCAGGTAGCGCGCCAGTGCGACGTTCTCGCTCATCGGCAGTTCCAGCCCCAGCCGCACGGCGGCCGTGTTGCGGCTGTAGCGCTCCATCAGGTCGGCCACCAGCCGCGGCGTTTCGGCGGTGCCGTGGTATTCGCCGAGCACGACCAGGCGGTGGTCGCCGGCGTGCCGCATGATCTGCATGGCCGTCTCATCGGGTGCAGGTGTGGCAATCGCCGCGCTGCACAGCAGTGTCATGGCCAGTACTGCGCTTCGCATCCATCGTTTCATGCCGTCACGTCCTGTCCGGTCATGAAAGCAATGGCGACGTTTGCGGGAAATTCAATATGTCGCAGCGCACGGGTTGGCGCGTCACGACCAACGGTCGTGACCTACCGCGGGTAGGCGCGCGGGCGCCATCACCGCCCCGGCAGGTACCGACCGTTGGTCGGTACAGCACCCTACAACCAGGGCAGCATCCAGTGGTCCACCATCAGGAAGGCGAACAACGCCATCAGGTAGACGATGGAGTAGCCGAACATCTTCATCGAGAAGATCTCATCCGGCGGGTTCAGCATGCGCCACGCGTACCAGAGGAAGACCGCGTTGAGCACGATCGCACCGCCGAGGTAGAACATGCCGCTCATGCCGAACACCACCGGCAGGATGCTCACCACGGCCAGCGCGATGGAGTACACCATGATCGACTTGCGGGTGTACGCCACGCCGTGGGTGACCGGCAGCATCGGGATCTCGGCCTTGGCGTAATCCTCGCGGCGGAAGATCGCCAGCGCCCAGAAATGCGGCGGGGTCCAGATGAAGATGATCAGCACCAGCAGCGACGCGTAGGCCCAGTCCCACGGGCCCTGCATGCCGGTGATCGCGGCCCAGCCCAGCATCGGCGGGGTGGCGCCGGCGAGGCCGCCGATGACGATGTTCTGCGAGGTCGCGCGCTTGAGGTACACGGTGTAGATCACCGCGTAACCAATCAGCGAGGCGAAGGTCAGCACCGCGGTGATGACGTTGACCCAGACCACCAGGATGGTCATCGACAGCGCGATCAGCAGCCCGGCAAACACCAGCACCTGCCACGGCTTGACCTTGCCCACCACCAGCGGGCGCCACGAGGTGCGCGCCATCTGCGCGTCGATGCGTGCATCGAGCAACTGGTTGATGGCCGCGGCAGCGGAAGCGGCCAGCCAGATGCCGAGGAAACCGAGCGCGCCGTCCAGGGCCTGCTGCGCGGTGGGCAGCCCCGGGATGGCCAGGAACATGCCGACCAGCGCGGTGAAGACGATGAGGGCGACGACCTTGGGCTTGGTCAGGTCCCAGTACTGACGATAACTGGCCATGCCGTCAGCCTGCCTGCACGGCAGACGCGGACGTGCCGGGCTTGCCGTCTGCGTCCGGCGCGCGCAGGCGCGCCAGCAGCGTGACAAGCACGAACAACAGCGCCACCGCGCCGCCACTGTGGGCCACGGCCACTTCCAGCGGCACCGCCAGCTTCACGTTGAGAATGCCCAGGGTGATCTGCGCCACCACCAGCAGGCCCAGCGCGCTCGCCCAGCCGCGCATGCTCGGCAGCTTGAACAGGCGCACCGACAGCCACAGCAGGTACACGGCCACCACGATCGCCATCATGCGGTGCGCCATCTGGATGGCAATGCGCGAGGCGCCATCGAGCACGCCACCTTCGTAGTCCACGCCAATGCCGCGCCACAGGGTGAAGCCTTCCTTGAAGTCGTGCTGCGGCCACCACTGGCTGACGCAGCGCGGGAAGTTGTCCAGCGATCCACTGCCGCCGCCGCAGGCGAGTGCGGCGTAGTTGGCGCTGACCCAGCCGCCCAGCGCGATCTGCAGCACCAGCACGGCCACGCCGGCGCGGATCAGCCACTTCAGCTTCGGCGCTTCCACCAGCGTGATGGGCATGTGCGTGGCACGCCATGCCATCCACACCAGCAGGCCGAACATCAGCATGCCGCCCAGCAGGTGGCCCATCACCACGATCGGCTTGAGCAGCCAGGTCACCGTCCACATGCCGAGCAAGGCCTGGAAGATCACCACCGCCAGGGTCAGCAACGCGGCGCGGGCCAGGTCGATGTTGTTCCAGCGCAGCGCGGCCACCAGCAGGATGGCCTCGCCGATGATCGCCAGGATGCTGGCCGGCACGTGCATGCCCATCATGTACAGCGGTATGCCAGTGGCCACCAGTACGCAGGCGGTGACCACGGCAGTAGTGCCCCAGCGACGGCGGCGCGTGGCCAGCAGTGCCAGGGTGAGGATCTCGATGCCAAGCGCGCCGGCCAGGAAGCGGTGCACCTGCTCGCGCCACGCCTTGTGGGTTTCCAGCGGGCGGATCTTGGCCGCTTCGTGCCCGACCACCTCGGCGGCATGCTGCGGCCAGGTGACGCGGCCATAGCAGGTGGGCCAGTCCGGGCAGCTCAGGCCGGCATCAGACAAGCGCACGAACGAACCGAACATGATCGTGCTGGCGGTCATGATCAGCGCAAACCACGCCAGACGGTGGAAATTGCGGTGCAGCACCGGGCGTGCGGAGAGGCTCATCTAAACGGAACTCACTTCAGTTTCAGCAGCGTGGCCAGGTCTTTGCGCAGACCGGCCATATCGAATCCCGGCGCATAGCGCATGATCACGAAACCGTTGGGATCGATCACATACACCGGCGTGCCGGCAGGGTCATCCACGGCGGGCAATGCGGCACGCAGGTCGGGCTGGTCGCGCAGCACGCGCAATGCGGGCACGCCCTGGAGCTCGGCCGGCGGCGTGCCCAGCCACAGGATCTCGACATTATCGGCGTTATGGCCGAACAGCTGCCACACCTTGCCCAATCCCTGCGACAAAGTGACGCACGCGCTTGTACAGCCGGCAGACGGGGCCACCAGGATGCGCCAGGTGCGCGCTTCCGGATTCCATGCATACGGCTGGCCATTGGCCAGCGTGGGCGGCAGCGCGCGCAGATCGGCGGGGGGCTGCAGCAACTGGCCGCTGTTGCGGTGCGCGGTGGGCTGCCACCCGGAGAAGCGCAGCACGCCGGCCAACGCCATCGCACCAAAGAACAGGCCGAACAGGGCAATCAGCGTCCAGCGGCCGCGTGAGCGCGGGGACAGCCGTTCCGGGGAAGTGGCATTCATGGGGGGCATTTTCTCACGTTGGGGCGGTCAGCGCCGGGAGTCGGGGGAAACGCGGCGGCGTGAACGCAGCTCCAGCACCAGCGCGACCACCAGCACGGTCAACGCCAGCCCGAACCACTGCACCGCATAGCCAAGGTGACGGCTGGGCGGCAGCGTGTTGGGCAGCAGGTCCAGGTCGCGGGCGTAGCCGCCGGGCAGCGAAGGGTCCAGCCGCAGCACACGCGTCGGCAGGCTGTCGGCAGGCAGCCCCAGCGCGCGGGCCACCTCATCCGGGGGCATGCGGTTGGCCAGCCAGATTCCCGGCTGCACGGTGGTGGCCAAGGCCGGGCCCAGGGCAATGCCGCTGGCCGGTGGCGGCGCCAGCAGCCCGGCGATGCGGGCGTGGCCGTGCGGAGGCTGGAGGGGCGGCAGCACCCGGTCGGGCGGCATCGGCTGCCAGCCCAGGTCGACCAGCACGCGCGCACCGCCATCGCTCAGGAAGGGCTGGTACAGCTTGAATCCGGCGCGGCCCTCGCGGGTCTGGTTGTCCAGCAGCACGGTGCCGGGCAGGTACTGCCCGTGGTCTTCCACCCAGCGCAACGTTGGCGGCGCCGACAGCGCGGCGGCCAGGCGCAGCGCCTGCGCATGCGCCGGCACCTGCTGGTCGAGCAGCGCCTGCTTTTCATGCATGCGCTGCAGCTGCCACTGGCCCAGCAGGCAGAAACCGGTGATCACCAGCACCGCGGCCACCCAACCGATCAGGCGTGTGTGCTTTCGCATCATGACAACGGCGACCAAACGCGGTGATATAGGCGTACCCGCCCTGCCATCGAGCCGCGCATGAATGATTCGTTGAAGACCCTGCTGGTAATCGCGTTTCTGATCGTCATCGTCTGGAATCTGGGCGCCGGGCTGTATTACCTGCTGGTCGATCGCGGCCAGACCAAGCGCACCGTCAATGCGCTCACCCGCCGCATCGCGGTGTCGGTGGCGCTGATCGCGCTGGTGGCCATCGGCATCTACAGCGGCTGGATCAAACCCCACGGCATCGGCGGTTGACCGCGTTCCACTGACGCCGCACCCGGACAGGTGCGGCAGGTGTCGTCCCGACGCTACAGCACGTAGACGAACAGGAACAGCATCAGCCACACCACGTCGACGAAGTGCCAGTACCAGGCCGCCGCTTCGAAGCCGAAGTGGTTGTCGCGGGTGAAGTGGCCCTTGGCCGAGCGCAGCCACATCACGCCCAGCATGATGGTGCCCAGCAGCACGTGCGCACCGTGGAAGCCGGTGAGCATGAAGAACGTGGAGCCGTAGATGCCCGAGCCCAGGGTGAGGTTGAGTTCCTTGTAGGCGTGGATGTATTCCTCGGCCTGCAGGGTCAGGAAGAACACGCCCAGCACCACGGTCAGGCCCAGCCAGACCAGCAGTTGGCGGCGGTTGCCGGCCTTGAGCGCGTGGTGGGCGATGGTGAGGGTGACGCCGGAAGTGAGCAGGATCAGCGTGTTGATCAGCGGCAGGCCCCAGGCCGGAATGGTCTGGAAGTGCCCCCCGATACTGCCCGGGCCATTGGTGGGCCACGCAGCGGAATAGCCGTCCCACAGCAGTTCGTTGGTCATCACCCCGTCGCCCTCGCCGCCCAGCCACGGCAGGCCCAGGTTGCGGGTGTAGAACAGCGCACCGAAGAATGCGCCGAAGAACATCACTTCGGAAAAGATGAACCACACCATGCCCATGCGGAATGAACCGTCCACCTGGCGGTTGTAGTTGCCGGCCTGCGACTCGCGCACCACGTCGCTGAACCACCAGAACAGGGTGAGCACCAGCATCGCGATGCCGGCGTAGAAGGTCCACTTGCCCCAGCCCGAATCATTGAGCCAGCTGGCCACGCCCACCATGGTCACCATCATCGCGATGGAACCGATGAACGGCCATTTGCTGTGCGTGGGCACGAAGTACACGTTGGCATCGGGGCTTTGCTGGGCCATGGTCTTGGGGTCCGGTGCGTATCTAGGGAGCAGCGTGTGCGTTGGCTGTTGCCGCCACGGCGGCAGGCAGCTGCGCCGACAACGCGTCGTTCTTGTAGAAGGTGTAGGACAGGGTGATGGTCTTGATGTTGGCCGGCAGGTCCGGGTCGACGATGAAGCGCACCGGCATGTCGCGCTTTTCGCCGGCCTGCAGGGTCTGCGCGGTGAAGCAGAAGCACTCGGTCTTGCTGAAGTAACCCGACGCCTTGGCCGGTGCCACCGACGGCACCGCGCTGCCCACCAGCGCGCGGTCGCTGTCGTTGCGTGCGTAATACAGCGCTTCGTTGAGCTCGCCGGGCACCACGTCCATGGTCAGCTGTTCGGGATGGAACGCCCACGGCAGCTTGGAATTGACCCCGCCATCGAACTCCACCCGCACGGTGCGCTTGCCCGGCGTGGTGACGCCCGCCGCCGCCGCGCCGGGGCCACGTTCCAGGCGCACGCCGAACACCTTCTCGCAGGCAATGCGGTACAGCGGCACCAGCGAGAAGGTCAGCACGAACACGGCCAACGCCACCCCGATCAGGCGGGGCAGGCCCGCCGTGCGTGCGGGAACGGCCGGGCCGGTGTCGCTCATCGCCCGATCACTCCGGTCAGGATGAAACCGACGTACACCGCCACCGCCACCAGCCCGATCTTCCAGGCAGTGCGGTGGGCGCGGCGGCGCTGCAGGGCCTGCATGTCCACGTTGTTGGGAGCATTCGCCATGGTCGCCTCAGTGGGTGATGTCGTCATGGGCCAGGTCGCCCGGGCGGATCACCGGCGGCGTGGTGAAGGTGTGCGCCGGTGCCGGCGAGGGCAGCGTCCATTCCAGCCCGCGCGCGCCTTCCCAGACCCGGTCGGTGGCCTTTTCGCCGTGACGCAGCGAGTGCAGCAGGATCGCGGCCATCATGAAGGGCGTGGCGAACATGCCGAACGCACCGATCGAGCTGATCAGGTTCCAGTCGGCGAACGCCACGCTGTAATCGGGGATGCGGCGCGGCATGCCGGCCAGGCCCAGGAAGTGCTGCGGGAAGAACAGCAGGTTCACGAACACGATGGACCACCAGAAGTGGAACTTGGCCCACTTCTCGCTGTACATCCGCCCGGTCCACTTCGGCCACCAGTAGTACACCGCGGCGATCAGCGCGAACACCGCGCCGGTGACCAGCACGTAGTGGAAGTGCGCCACCACGAAGTAGGTGTCGTGGTACTGGAAGTCGGCAACCACGATGGCCAGCATCAGTCCGGAGAAACCGCCGATGGTGAACAGGATCACGAACGCCACCGCCCACAGCATCGGGGCTTCAAAGGTGAGCGAACCGCGCCACATGGTGCTCACCCAGTTGAACACCTTCACCCCGGTCGGGATGGAGATCAGCATGGTGGCGAACATGAAGTAGATTTCGCCGCCCAGCGGCATGCCCACGGTGAACATGTGGTGGGCCCAGACGATGAACGACAGGAAGGCAATCGCCGCCACCGCGTAGACCATGGCCTGGTAGCCGAACAGCGGCTTGCGGCTGAAGGTGGGGATGATCTCGCTGACCACGCCGAACGCCGGCAGGATCATGATGTACACCTCCGGGTGCCCGAAGAACCAGAAGATGTGCTGGAACATCACCGGGTCGCCGCCGCCGGCCGCGTTGAAGAAGCTGGTGCCGAAGAACTTGTCGGTGAGCAGCATGGTCACCGCACCGGCCAGCACCGGCATCACCGCGATCAGCAGGAAGGCGGTGATCAGCCAGGCCCAGCAGAAGATCGGCATTTTCAGCAGGTCGATGCCGGGCGCGCGCATGTTGAGCACGGTGGCGATGATGTTGATCGCGCCCATGATCGAACTGATGCCGGCCACGTGGATGGCGAACACGCTGAAGGCCACGTTGTAGCCACCCTGCAGCGACAGCGGCGGGTACAGCGTCCAGCCACCGGCCGGCGCGCCACCGGGCAGGAACAGGGTGACCAGCAGCAGGCTGAAGGCTACCGGCAGCAGCCAGAACGACCAGTTGTTCATGCGCGGCAGCGCCATGTCCGGCGCGCCGATCTGCAGCGGGATCATCCAGTTGGCCAGGCCGACGAAAGCCGGCATCACGCCGCCGAAGATCATCACCAGCGCATGCACGGTGGTCATCTGGTTGAAGAACTCGGGCTTGACGAACTGCAGGCCCGGTTGCATCAGCTCGGCGCGGATGACCACGCTCATGGCCGCGCCGATGATGAACATGATGAAGCTGAAAAGCAGGTAGAGCGTGCCGATGTCCTTGTGGTTGGTCGAGAACAACCAACGCTCCACGAAGCTCTGCTGATGCCCGTGGTGCCCATCGTGGTCAACTGCGGAATGCGCCATCGCAACTACACCTCACTGGATCCGGTGGTACCCACGCCTGCCGGGTGGCAGGCGCGGCTCGATTTCAGGCGTTGCTGCCTGCTGCAGCCGGTGCCGGCGGCGGCGTGGCGTCCGGAGCGGCGGCAGGCGCGGCATCGGCAGGCGCCGGTGCTGCGGGTGTTGCTGCCGGTGCAGGTGCCGGGGCGGGCTTGCGCGAGGCCAGCCACTTCTGGAAGTCCTCCTTGGACACCGCTTCCACCACGATGGGCATGAAGCCATGGTCCTTGCCGCACAGCTCGGCGCACTGGCCGCGGTACACGCCGGGCTTTTCGATGTTGGTCCAGGCCTCGTTGATGAAGCCGGGAATGGCGTCCTGCTTCCAGCCCAGCGCCGGCACCCACCAGGCGTGGATGACATCGTCGGAGGTGATCACAAAGCGCACCTTGGTATCCACCGGCAGCACCAGCCGGTTGTCCACTTCCAGCAGGTAGTGCGGGTGCGATGCCAGCGTGGGCACCGTGCCGCTCTGCCGCACGCGGTCGGACTCGCGGTCCAGGCGGCTGGTGAAGGTGACATCCTCACCCAGGTACTCGTACTTCCACATCCACTGGTAACCGGTGACCTTCACGGTCATTTCCGAATCACGGGTGTCGTAGAACTTGATCAGGTTGGCCGTGGCCGGCCATGCCATCACCACCAGGATGATCACCGGAATCACCGTCCAGATGACCTCGGCCTTGGTGTTGTGGCTGAAGGTGGCGGCAACCGCGCCCTTGGATTTGCGGAACTTGAACATGGCGTAGAACATCGCGCCGAACACGATCACGCCGATCACGGTGCACACCCACAGCGAGAACAGGTTGGATTCCCACGCCAACCGCGCGCTCTGGGTAACCCCCTTGCCCATGTTCAACTGCCACGGTTTCGGGTCGGCCGCCTGGGCCCACGCCATTGCGGGCGCCAGCAGTGCTGCCCCGCTCATTGTTGCTGTTGCGAACGTCCTGCCCCACTTTCTGCGTTGCTTCATTGCCTAGACCCTTAGCGTCGTCGGTTGCAGCCATTGCGGGCCGCGAGCAAGCCTTCTGGTTTTCCGGGCCGTTGGTCCGGCCCCGAGCGGTCCTTCTCGCCACCGGCGCGGCACCATGCCCATTCAGGCTGGCGACGCAGTCCGGCAACTACCCGGCGGCGGGGATGACCTCGCGCTCCGGGACCTTCAACACAGCAAACAGCAGGACGAACAGCGGGGGCATGGAGCGCCTGTGGGGGACGCAATTCCTGCTGCGGGAAACGTCTCGATGGTAGCCCTGCACTCGCGACAGTAGCAAGGGTCCATTCACATTTTCGGGAATGGTGCAACACAGCATGACGTCCGGCGGGAGTTTTGACGAATTCAGCATACTTTCCACAACACAGCCCGATCCCGCCGAATCCCTTTGTATGAAAGGCTATTGCTGCAATCAGGCGACGCCGTGAAAGTGCTTCCCAGCTCAAAAAAACGATTAAAATGGTCAAGTTCTCCACGAGCCAACCGGCATGACCGCACCTTCTGCATCGATTCCTGCCCCGGCCCCGGCCGGCGCGCCCCGCCCGCCGCTGCTCTCGCCCGAGCTGCCGACGCCTCCCGCTGCGTTCCGCCAGGCCATCACCGATGCCTGGATGAAGGACGAGGCCAGCCATGTGCGCGAGCTGCTGGCGCAGGCGCGCCTGCCGGCCGACGAACAGGCGCAGGTGCAGGCCACCGCCGCCGACCTGGTCAAGCGCGTGCGCGTGCGTGCACAGGACCAGGGCGCGATCGAAGCCTTCATGCGCCAGTACGACCTGGGCAGCGAGGAAGGCGTGCTGCTGATGTGCGTGGCCGAAGCACTGCTGCGCATTCCCGACCAGGACACCGCCGACAAGCTGATCCGCGACAAGCTCGGCGATGCCGACTGGAAGAAGCACATGGGCGGCAGCGACTCGGTGCTGGTCAACGCCTCCACCTGGGGCCTGATGCTGACCGGCCGCCTGGTGCAGATCAACGACGCCACCCGCGCCGACGTGCCGGGCGCGTTCGCGCGCCTGATCGGCCGCGTGGGTGAGCCGGTGATCCGCCTGGCCGTGCGCCAGGCGATGAAGATCATGGGCCACCAGTTCGTCATGGGCCGCACCATCGACGAGGCGCTGTCGCGCTCGCACAAGGGCGACAACGCCAACTACCGCTATTCGTTCGACATGCTCGGCGAAGGCGCGCTGACCATGAAGGATGCCAAGCGTTACCTGGAAGACTATCGCCGCGCGATCCACTCCATCGGTGGCGACCACAAGGCCCGCGGCGGTCGCCCGGACGGTGACGTCAACGCGGCGCCGGGCATCTCGATCAAGCTGTCGGCGCTGTACCCGCGCTACGAGCATGCCAAGCGCGCCCGCGTAATGGCCGACCTGGTCCCGGGCGTGCTGGAACTGGCGCAGCTGGCCAAGTCCTACGGCATCGGCTGCACCGTGGACGCCGAGGAAACCGACCGCCTGGAGCTGTCGCTGGACATCATCGAGGCGGTGGTCAGCGATGCCTCGCTGAGCGGCTGGGAAGGCTTCGGCGTGGTCGTGCAGGCCTACCAGAAGCGCACCCCGTACACGATCGACTACCTGGCCGACCTGGCCCGTCGCATCGGTCGCCGGTTGCAGGTGCGCCTGGTCAAGGGCGCGTACTGGGACGCGGAGATCAAGCGCGCGCAGATCGACGGCCTGCCGGCCTACCCGGTGTTCACCCGCAAGCAGAACACCGACGTGTCCTACCTGGCGTGCACCAAGCGGCTGTTCTCGCATGCCGATGCGCTGTACCCCATGTTCGCCACCCACAACGCGCACACCATTGCCGCGGTGAAGGCGATCGCCAAGGGCGGCCAGTACGAGCACCAGAAGCTGCACGGCATGGGCGATGACCTGTATGCCGAAGTGGTCCCGGCCAATCGGTTGAACGTGCCGTGCCGCGTGTACGCACCGGTCGGTTCGCACGAAGACCTGCTGCCGTACCTGGTGCGCCGCCTGCTGGAAAACGGCGCCAACTCCAGCTTCGTCAACCGCATCACCGACGACGCGGTGGCCATCGACGACCTGATCCGCGATCCGGTCGAGGCGGTGTCCTCGTTCGCGTCCATTCCCCACCCGAAAATCCCGCTGCCGGTCGACCTGCTGCGCAGCCAGAACCATGACAGGACCAATTCCATGGGCGTCAATCTTGCCAACGACAACGACCTGCGCGCCCTGGCCGAGCAGCTCAATGCGGCCGTGAAGCCGTGGAAGGCCGCGCCGCTGGTGCCCGGTGCCACCCCGGCCGGCGCGCTGTTGAACGTGACCAACCCGGCCGATACGCGCCAGGTGGTGGGCCAGTGGCAGCCAGCCGACAGCGCCACCGTCGAAAAGGCGCTGGCCAATGCCGTGGCCGCGCAGCCGGCCTGGAACCGCACCCCCGCCGCCAGCCGCGCGGCGATCCTGGAACACGCCGCCGACCAGTTGGAAGCGCGCATGCCGGAGTTCATGGCGCTGTGCGTCAAGGAAGCCGGCAAGAGCCTGCCCGATGGCATCGCCGAAGTGCGCGAAGCGGTCGACTTCCTGCGCTATTACGCCAAGCAGGCGCGCGAGCAGTTCGGCCACGCCGAAAAGCTGCCCAGCCCCACCGGTGAATCCAACGAACTGCAGCTGCATGGTCGCGGTGTGTTCGTCTGCATCAGCCCGTGGAACTTCCCGCTGGCGATCTTCCTGGGCCAGGTGGCCGCCGCGCTTGCCGCCGGCAACAGTGTGATCGCCAAGCCGGCCGAACAGACCAACCTGATCGGCTATTACGCGGTGAAGCTGCTGCTCGACGCCGGCGTGCCCGAGGGCGTGGTGCAGTTCCTGCCGGGCGACGGCGCCACCGTCGGTGCCGCGCTCACCGCCGACCCGCGCGTGGCCGGCGTGGCCTTCACCGGCTCCACCGACACCGCCCGTGCGATCAACCGCGCGATGGCCGCACGCGATGCCGCCATCGGCGTGCTGATCGCCGAAACCGGCGGCCAGAACGCCTTCATCGCCGACTCCTCGGCGCTGCCGGAACAGCTGGTCAAGGATGCCATCGGGTCGGCCTTCACCTCGGCCGGCCAGCGTTGCTCGGCCGCGCGCGTGCTGTTCGTGCAGGACGACATCGCCGACAAGGTGATGACCATGCTGTCCGGTGCGATGGCCGAACTGAAGGTCGGTGACCCGGGCCTGCTCTCCACGGACGTCGGCCCGGTGATCGATGCCGATGCCCTGCAGATCCTCAAGGACCATGCCGTGCGCATGGAGAAGGAAGCGCGCCTGATCGCCGCCGCCTCGCTGAGCGAAGAAGCGGCACACGGCACCTTCTTTGCGCCGCGTGCTTACGAGCTGAAGAACCTGGACCAGCTGCACAAGGAAATCTTCGGGCCGGTGCTGCACGTGATCCGCTGGAAGGGCGACCAGCTGGATGCGGTGATCGACCAGATCAACGCCACCGGCTACGGCCTGACCCTGGGCGTGCATTCGCGCATCGATGAGACCGTGGACCGCATTTCCTCGCGCATCAACGTGGGCAACGTGTACGTCAACCGCAACCAGATCGGCGCGGTGGTCGGCGTGCAGCCGTTCGGCGGCCAGGGCCTGTCCGGCACCGGCCCCAAGGCCGGCGGCCCGCACTACCTGCTGCGCTTTGCCACTGAAAAGACGGTCACCGTGAACACCACGGCGGCCGGTGGCAACGCCTCGCTGCTGACCCTGGGCGACTGATCCACAGCGCAAGGCAGCACGAAAAAGCCCCGCAAACGCGGGGCTTTTTTTTGCGTGCCCCCCGCGGGTAGAGCCACCCCATGGGCGGCTGCACACCATTCCGCCGGTGCCGTGCGGCTGTGCCATCATCCGCCCATGCGCGCCCTCCTCCGGACACTACTGCTGCTTCCCGTGCTCCTGCTCGGCATCGCGCACGCCACCGACGCGCCCCCCGAGCGGCTGCTGGTGTTCACCCATACCGCCGGGTTCCGGCACGACTCCATCCCCACGGCCGTGGCCACGCTGCAGACGCTGGCCACCGGCGAGCGCATGGTCGCCGACCACAACGAAGACCCGGCGGCGTTCACCTCTGCCAACCTCGCCCGCTACCGCGTGGTGGTATTCGCCAGCACCACCGGCGACGTGCTCGACGCCAACCAGCAGGCCGCGCTGGAGGGCTTCATCGGCAACGGTGGCGGCTTCGTCGGCGTGCATGCGGCCGCCGATACCGAATACGGCTGGCCGTGGTACGGCCAATTGGTGGGCGCGTGGTTCAAGGCGCACCCACCCGGCCTGCAGGACACGCAGGTGCAACCCGAGCGCGATGGCCGCCCACGTGGCACGCCATGGCCGATCCGCGACGAGCTCTACAACTACCGCGACAACCCGCGCGGGCGCGTGCAGGTGGTGGCTACCGTGGACGAGCGACGCTACGACGGCGGCAGCATGGGCGCGGATCATCCCATCACGTGGTGCCATCGTTTCGGCGGCGGGCGCAGCTGGTACACCGGCCTGGGCCATGACGAAGCGGTGTACCGCAACCCGCATTTCCTGGCGCAGCTGCGGCAGGGACTGCGTTACGCGGCCGGCCGCTCGACGATCTGTTGAGTCGCTGATCGCCCGTGCGGTCCCGCACCGGATCGCCGCGCGACAGGCAAACAAAAAGCCCCGCTTTCGCGGGGCTTTCTGCAGTCAGACACGCCGTACTGCTACGGCGATCAGAACTTGTAGTTGAACGACGCAGCAATCACGTCGCCGCCCACATCGTACTTGCCCACCAGCTTGTTGCCGGTTTCCGAGGTCACGTTGACGTTCGGGTCCTTGGTGAACAGGTGGGTGTAACCGAAGTTGTATTCCATGTTGGCCGACGGGGTCCAGCCCACGCCCAGCGACAGCCACTTGCGGGTGGTGTCCGGCACGCGGACGTCACGGTGCGCGTCGGTGGTCGGGGTCTGGTCGTATGCCACGCCGCCGCGCAGGGTGACGGTGTCGCTCAGCTTGAAGTCCGTGCCCAGCGACACGAAGGTGGTGTCGCGGTAGGCGAAGTTGAGGTTCGAGTCGGCCTGGTTGGAGGCGTAGTCGATGGTCACCTTGTCGAACGAGGTCGACCACGCGGTGCGGGTCACATCGCCCATGACGGTCCAGCGGTCATTGACGTTGTGGGTGACGCTGAAGGTCGCCGAGGCCGGCATGGTGACCGTGGCGCGACCGCTGGTGTCCACGAACCAGCCCGGACGCACGGTCGGGCGGGCCAGCACGGCGCGGGCGCGATCACCGCCGTTGAAGGTGGCTTCGCCGTTGGTGATCTTGTGCTCCACCTTCGAGCGGTAGCTGATACCGATGTGGGTGTTCTCATCCGGGCTGAACAGGCCGCCGACGGTCCAGCCGACAGCGTTGTTGTCGCCTTCGACCTTCAGGGTGCCGTCATCGCTGCCCGGCGCGAAGCTCGGCACACGCGACTGGGCCAGGATGGCGCCGTAGTCGATGGCGTTGGTCAGCTCGATGGTCAGGTGTTCGACGAACACGGACGCGCCGAAGGACACGTACGGGTTGACGTCATAGGAAGCTGCGAAGCCCAGGTCGATGGCCTTCAGGTCGGTCTTGATGCCGCTGTAACGGCCGACCCAGTCGCTGTCGTATTCGGTCTTGAAGCCGAACGGAGCGGTCAGCGAGACGCCGAAGTGGGCCTTTTCGCCGATCGGCATGTGGAAGTAGGCGGCCGGGACCGGGGCGATCATGCCGGCGTCGCCGCCGTCACCGCCCGAGATCGGGGTGCCGGTGCCGGCACCGGTCGGGCCGGCGTTGCGGCCGCTGCCCTTGAAATCGGCCGAGAAGCTGATGGCGCTCAGGTCACCCTGGATCTGCATGCCTTCCAGCTGGCGCATGCCGGCCGGGTTGACGGCGATGATCGAAGCGTCGCCCTGGGCGCTGCCCGAACCGGCAAAGGCGCGGCCAAGACCCTTGGCGCTGTTTTCCTTCAGCTGGAAGGCGGCGGCGTGGACGTGGCCAGCGGCCAGGGCACCGGCGATGCCGACGGCCAGGGCGGTGACGCGGGCAAGCGAGGAAGCGGTATGCATGTTTGGTTCTCTCCGGAATTGCGGTGATGTTGGGCAACGCGCGCCTGCGTTCTTCCCTGCCCTGGGGCGGGAACAACGCGCCGGATTCCCCTCCCGACATACGACGCCGTATTGGAGTATACCCAGACCGGTTAATGAAACAATAACGGGCGTCGTCCTTATGGCTATTCAGGCTGAACCCGTCAATCCCCCTTCGGGAGCGCCACCGCGCTAGGCTACCGCACGCATGTTCGTGTCGATCCCCTCCCGCAAGAAGTCTGCCGTCCGCTGGGCTACCCCGCTGCTGTTCGCTGCGCTGTGGGTGGCATTCCTGTGGTCGATCTCGCGGCCCGGCGACGCCCGGCGCAGCCTGTGGCTGGACTGGGGCGCGCTGTCGACCGGGCTGACCCACCCGCTGGACTGGTGGGCCACCCTGCAGGACGGCAGCGTGCTGCGCCTGTTCACCGCCCTGTTCCTGCATGCCGACTGGTCACACCTGCTGGGCAACCTGGTGTTCCTGCTGATCTTCGGGCTGCCGGCCGAGCGCGTGCTGGGGCCGTGGCGGCTGATGCTGCTGTTCCTGGTGGGCGGGGCGATCTCGAACCTGACCGCGATCTACACCATGGGCAGCCCGGACCAGATCATCATCGGTGCCAGCGGCGCGGTGTCGGCGTTGATCGGGGCCTACCTGGCCCTGTTCCCGGGCGCGCGACTGGGCGTGGTGATCCCGCTGGGCCTGTTCCTGGAATTCGTACGCGCCCCGGCCTACCTGCTCATCGGGGTCTGGGCAGCCCTGCAGGTGGTGTTTGCCTACATCGGCCCCAGCTTCGGCATGGTGGCCTGGTGGGCACACATCGCCGGCTTCGCCTTCGGGCTCGGCTACGGGGTCTACGTGCGCGCGGCGATCGCCCGACGCCTGCGCAAGCGGCACGGCTTCTAGGTAACGCCGGCCGCTGACCGGCTGCCGCTACGCCCAGTTCGCCCAGTTCGCCCGGTTCGCCCGGTAGTGCCGGCCGCTGGCCGGCTCCTCGTACGGTTGGATGACTGCAGAGCCGGCCAGCGGCCGGCACTACCGGTCAGGGTTTGGTTGGCACATCTGTCGGCTTTGCTTCCGGCTTTGCTTCCGGCTTTGCTTCGGTCGGCTTCGCGTCAGTCGGCTTCACCGCTGCCGCCGCCGGCTTGGCCGCCGGCTTCTTCGCCGCTTCCGCCTTCTGCCTGGCCACTACCGAACCCGGGTTCTTCAGCTCGGCCAGCGCGTCGTTGATCGGGCCGTCGCCGGACAGCACGTCACCGGCCTTGTACCCTTCGCTGCCCTCCTCATCGCCACGCAGGTGGCCGGGCAGGGTCGCTTCGCTGTAGTCGGCCAGGCTGGCCGGCAGGTCGTCGTCGCCCTCGCGCTTTTCCGGCTGCAGCACCACGTCGGGCACGATGCCGGTGGCCTGGATCGACTTGCCACTGGGGGTGAAGTAGCGGGCGGTGGTGAGCTTGACCGAATCGCCGTTGTCCAGCGGCAGCACGGTCTGCACCGAGCCCTTGCCGAAGGTGCGGCTGCCCACCACGCGGGCCCGACCGTTGTCGCGCAGCGCGCCGGCCAGCACTTCGGAGGCGCTGGCAGAGCCTGCGTCGGCCAGCACCACCACCGGGGCGCCCTTGAGCAGGTCGCCGGGGGTGGCGTCGAAGCGGGCATCGCTGATCGAGATGCGGCCACGGGTGCTCACGATGTTGCCCTTCTCCAGCAGGTCGTCGGCCACCTGCACCGCTGCGGTGAGCAGGCCGCCGGGGTTGCTGCGCAGATCCAGCACCAGGCCCTTGAGCTTGCCACCGGCCTGCTGCTGCAACTGGCCCACGTGTTTCTGGAAATCGGCGCCGGTATCGGCCTGGAACGTGCTCAGGCGGATGTACCCGTAGCCCGGTTCCAGCATGCGGCTGCGCACGCTGGTCACGCGGATGGTCTGGCGGGTGACGGTGACATCGAACGGCTTGGGCTTGCCTTCGCGCACCAGGGTCAGCACCACCTTGCTGCCGGCCTTGCCGCGCAGCGGTTCGGTCGCTTCGATGGCGCTGATCGGCTTGCCGTCGATGGCGATGATCAGGTCGCCGGCCAGGATGCCGGCCTTGGCGGCCGGGGTGTCGTCGATCGGCGAGATCACCTTCAGGCTGCTGTTGTCGGGCTGCTGCTGCAGCTCCACACCGATGCCGTCGTAGGCACCGGTCGCCTGCTCGTCGAAGGCTTCGGCATCTTCCTTGTCGAAATAGGTGCTGTGCGGGTCCAGGTCCAGCAGCAGGCCACGGATGGCCGACTGCATCAGCTTCTTGTCGTCCACCGGGTCCACATAGGCGGCGCGCACCGCGTTGTAGACCGCCACGTAACGCCGGATCTCTTCCAGCGGTACCCGCGATGTCACCGCTTCTTCGTTGCTGGCGGCGTCGCTGGTACTGCTGGCGGCCTCGCGGGTCTGCTGCGCCCATGACACGGCGGGCAACAGGGCCAGCAGCAAGGTGGCGGTACGGGCTACGCGCATGAAGCACTCCAGGTCGGCGGGGGACGGAAAACACGCACCAGGTGCGTCGCCCGATTATGCGCGAAGCGACGGTAAATTCCCGTTGAACCCGGCGTGCAACAAGCGCCCGCCGTTGGGCTGGCTGTCAGCGACGCTGCAGCCAGCTACCCGGATCCACCGGCTGGCCGTTGCGGCGCAGCTCGAAGTACAGCGCGGTGACGCCCTGCCCACCAGAGTTGCCCACCTTGGCCACCGGATCGCCCTTTTTCACCGTCGCACCCGCGTCGCGCAGCAGGGTGTCGTTGTGCGCGTACAGGCTCATGTAGCCATTGCCGTGGTCGACGATCAGGATCATGCCGTAGCCGGTCATCCAGTCGGAGAACACCACGGTGCCATCGGCCACAGCGGTGATGGTGCTGCCGGCTGCGGCGCCGATCAGGACGCCGCTGCTGGTGCGACCGTCGGGCAGCTTGCCGCCATAGCGCGCCAGCAGGTTGCCCGACAACGGCCAGCCCAGCCCGCCCACCTTGGGCGGCGGCGCCGAGGCCACCGCCGGCGGGGTCTTGCCCGGTCGCGGCGGTGGACGTGTGCCGTTGGCGGCAGCGGCCTTCTCCGCTTTCTCGGCAGCGGCCTTCTCGGCGGCTGCGCGGCGGGCCGCGGCCCGGCGCTCGGCCTCGGCACGCGCGGCGGCGGCACGCAGGTTGGCCAGCAGCGTCTCCAGCGCCTTGGCATCCTGGCCAAGCGCCTTTTCGCGCTCGCTGCGGTCCTTGTAGCGCTCTTCCAGGCTGGCCACCGTCGCCGCGCGGGTGCGGCGGTCGTCGGCCAGGGTGGCCACCTGCTGCTTCTGCTGCTGGCGGGTGCCTTCCAGTGCCTGCCGGCGTTCGACGATCTGTGCTTCCACCGCCTGCAGTTCGGCCAGGTCGTGGGTGAGCAGCTGGATGCGGCGGGCACGTTCGCGCTGCAGGTAGCGGTGATAGGCCAGGCTGCGGTTGGCGTCGGCCACGCGGTCCTGCGACAGCAGCAGTTTCAACGGCGCGTTGTTGCCAATGCGGTAGGCCGAACGCAGCAGCGAGGCCAGCTCTTCGCGCTGCCTGGTCATGCCGGCCTGCAACTCGCTGCGCTTGCGCTGCAGTTCCTCCATGGCCCGGGTTTCGCGCTGCAGGGCGGTTTCGGTCTGGGCCAGCACGCGCCCGGTGCGGGCCACCTTCTCGTCGGCCTCGCGTAACTGGCGCGACGCCTGGCCGCGCTGGCCTTCCAGCGTGCGGCGCTCCTGGGCCACGCCCTTCAACTCCGAGCGCAGCTTCTGCAGCTTGCGCTCGGCCTCTTTCGAACTCTGTGCCGACACCGGCCCCATCGCCAGCACCGCCAGCGCCAGCATCAGCCCGTGCGCGCAGGCGCGCAGGACCACCGCTCCGCGGCGACCGGGCGTCGGTTTGTTATTCCGGCGTGAGGACAAAGCGTTGTGGCGCAAGGGCTTTCCAGTGACTTCAGGCAGATGCGGATTGTAGCGATGCATGGTGACATCCCAACAGGCGGCCTGCCAGCCGCACACCGGACATGAGGTCACCATGAAACACATTCCACTCGCGCTGCTGTTGGCCCTGGCGCTGCCGTGCGCACCCGCCTTCGCCAGCGAAGACATCAGCAAGGTCAACGGCAGCATCCGCGCGTCCGCCGGGCAGACCTACGGCGACCTGGAGACGGTCAATGGCGGTGTGACGGTCGAAGAGGGCGTGGTCACCCGCGAGATTGAAACCGTCAACGGCAGCATCCGGGTCGACGACCGCGCCCGTACCACCGGCGTGTCCACCGTCAACGGCAACGTGCGGATCGGCCGCGAAGTAGTGGCCGCCGGCAACGTGGAAACGGTGAACGGCAGCATCTTCGTCGACCGTGGCAGCGTGGTGGAAGGCAACATGGAAACGGTCAATGGCGGCATCGGGCTGGTGGAGACGCGCTTGAACGGCAACATCGAAACGGTCAACGGCGACATCACCGTCGGCGTCGGCTCGGAGGTCCAGGGCGGTATCCGGGTCAAGAAGCCCAACTTCAGCCTGTCCCTGACCGGCAGCCGCAAGCCGCGCGTGATCATCGGCCCCAATGCCAGCGTCAACGGCAGCCTGCAGTTCGACCGTGACGTCACCCTGTACGTCCACCGCAGCGCGCACATCGGCCCGGTCAGCGGCGCCCAGCCGCAGACGTTCGATACCGACGCCGCGCCCCAGGATTGATACCCTCTTCCGGTGCCTGTCGGCACCGGCCCCTTGTACCCAGGAATCGATGATGCCCCGTAAACTTCTGTTGTGCCTTGCTGCCACCGCCGCGTTGACCGCGTGCAAGGGCGAAGCCACCGCACCTGTCGACACGGCCACCGCGCCGGCGCCGGTGGCCGCCACCGGCCACGCGTTCTCGCCCGACATCAACGCCGCCGACTTCGGCGAGCTGGTCAAAACCCTTGCCTCCGATGAGTTCGAGGGTCGTGCCCCCGGCAGCAAGGGCGAGGAACTGACCGTCAACTACATCCGCGACCAGATGCAGCGCATCGGCCTGCAGCCGGGCAACGGCGACAGCTGGTTCCAGGACGTGGCCATGACCGAAACCAGCGCCGACGAATCGACGGTGCTGAAGCTGGACCAGGCGGGCAAGCAGCGCGACCTGAAGTTCGGCACCGACATGGTGATCGGCACCCGCAGCGGCCAGCCGGAAGTGAAGGTCGAGAACAGCGAACTGGTGTTCGTCGGCTACGGCGTGGATGCGCCGGAGCAGAAGTGGAACGACTACGCCGGGCAGGACTGGAAGGGCAAGACGGTGGTGATGTTCGTCAACGACCCGGGCTTCCACGTCAACGATGCCAAGCTGTTCGACGGCAAGCGCATGACCTATTACGGGCGCTGGACCTACAAGTTCGAAGAAGCCGCCCGCAAGGGCGCCGCCGCGGCGCTGATCGTGCACGACACCGCCGGTGCCTCCTACGGCTGGGACGTGGTGAAGAATTCCTGGGCGGGCCCGCAGTACGACCTGCCGGCCAAGGACGACCCGGAAGCGCGCATTCCCGCGCAGGGCTGGTTGAGCGCCGAGGCTGCCCGCCAGCTGTTCGCCGATGCCGGGCTGGACCTGGACAAGGCCTACAAGGACGCCAGCAAGCGCGGTTTCAAGCCGGTGTCGCTGAAGGCCAAGGTGTCTTTCGATCTGAAGAGCACCATCGCCGAGAAGAAGTCGCGCAACGTGGTCGGCGTGCTGCCGGGCAGCAAGCGGGCCGACGAAGCGGTGCTGTACATGGCCCATTGGGACCACCTGGGCAAGCACGAGGGTGAGCAGGGCGACAACATCTACAACGGTGCGGTGGACAACGCCACCGGCGTGGCCGGCATCCTGGAAGTCGCCGATGCGATGGCACACCAGCAGCCGCCGCCGGAGCGTTCGGTGGTGTTCCTAGCGGTGACGCTGGAAGAGTCGGGCCTGCTGGGGTCCAAGTACTACGTGAGCCACCCGACCTTCCCGCTGGACAAGATTGCCGGGGTGATCAACATCGACGCGATGTCGGTGGCTGGCCGTGCCAAGGACCTCACTGTGACCGGCTTCGGCAGCTCGGAGCTGGAAGACATCCTCAAGCCGCTGGCTGCCAACCAGGGCCGTCCCCTGCATGGCGAGACCTCGGTGCAGAGCGGCTTCTACTTCCGTTCGGACCACTTCAACTTCGCCAAGGCCGGTGTGCCGGCTCTGTATGCCGACGGCGGCGAAGACCTGCGCGACGGTGGCATCGAGGCCGGCCGCAAGGCCGCCGAAGCCTACGGCCGCGACCGCTACCACGGGCCGAAGGATGAGTTTGATGTGGCCACCTGGAAGCTGGACGGCACGGTGGAAGACCTGCAACTGCTGTACGGCGTAGGCAAGGAGCTCGCCGGCGGCGACCGCTGGCCGAACTGGTATGAGGGCAACCCGTTCAAGGCGGCCCGCGATGCGATGATGAAGCCGAGGGGTGCGGCGGCAGGTGCAGGTGCAGCGGCACCGGCACCGGCACCGGCCAGCAAGTAAGTAAGCCTTAGTCAGTGCTTGAACCAGAAACGGCGCCCTGCGGGGCGCCGTTTTTTTATGGCTGGATGACGCCAGTGGAGCGTCGAACATGTGACCTGATGGGGTCGCATCCCTATCGACCACGGTTGCTGCCTCCGCGCCCGGTAGTGGCATGAGGGGATCGGCGAAAGGCCAGCGATGTCCGGCGCGCGGCATCAGGCGTCCATCCGCCAATGCAACACAGGCAATGCCGGCGTCAGCTCCACGTGTGTCTTCCAGCGAGATCCGCGAAGCGTCGGCAACGCCGCGCATCTTCCGGCAGACGCATTCGTGGCATCACCCTCGGGTAGAGCCGACCGTTGGTCGGCTCCACGTGGTGCGCCGCAATGCCGGTGCGACGTGCAGCCGACCAACGGTCGGCTCTACGGAGGTGCCAAACGCACAAAGAAAAACCCCGCTGCGTGAGAAGCGGGGTTTTGGGTGTAAACCCTGGCGATGACCTACTCTCGCATGGCTTGAGCCACACTACCATCGGCGCAGCTGCGTTTCACTTCCGAGTTCGGGATGGGATCGGGTGGTTCCACAGCGCTAATTTCACCAGGGAGACGGTTGGAGCAGCGCGTTGCGCCAGCTCGGCATGGGTCTCTTCCGAGAAACAGACACCTTCGAAAACCGGGTGCCTGCAAAAAAAGAAAAACCCCGCTGCGTGAGCAGCGGGGTTTTTGGGTATAAACCCTGGCGATGACCTACTCTCGCATGGCTTGAGCCACACTACCATCGGCGCAGCTGCGTTTCACTTCCGAGTTCGGGATGGGATCGGGTGGTTCCACAGCGCTAATTTCACCAGGGAGGCTTTTGGAGTGTCGCCGCAGAGCGTGTCTTTGCAGGGAGCGGGCACGGATGTGCCGGCTTTACAAAGAGACGCGCCTGGGCGCCTGCCTCTCGTTTGGTCTTGTGACGTAGCGTGCACTTGGATCTATCGACATGTCATGTCGGCCAAGGCAACTTGAGGTTATATGGTCAAGCCACACGGATCATTAGTATCAGTTAGCTCAATACATTGCTGTACTTACACACCTGACCTATCAACCACATAGTCTATATGGTTCCTTCAGGGGGCTTGTGCCCCGGGAGATCTCATCTTGAGGCGCGCTTCCCGCTTAGATGCTTTCAGCGGTTATCGCTTCCGAACATAGCTACCCGGCAATGCCACTGGCGTGACAACCGGAACACCAGAGGTTCGTCCACTCCGGTCCTCTCGTACTAGGAGCAGCCCCTCTCAAATCTCCAACGCCCATGGCAGATAGGGACCGAACTGTCTCACGACGTTCTGAACCCAGCTCGCGTACCACTTTAAATGGCGAACAGCCATACCCTTGGGACCGACTACAGCCCCAGGATGTGATGAGCCGACATCGAGGTGCCAAACACCGCCGTCGATATGAACTCTTGGGCGGTATCAGCCTGTTATCCCCGGAGTACCTTTTATCCGTTGAGCGATGGCCCTTCCATACAGAACCACCGGATCACTAAGTCCTAGTTTCCTACCTGCTTGATCCGTCGATCTTGCAGTCAAGCACGCTTATGCCTTTGCACACAGTGCGCGATGTCCGACCGCGCTGAGCGTACCTTCGAGCTCCTCCGTTACTCTTTAGGAGGAGACCGCCCCAGTCAAACTACCCACCATACACGGTCCCCGATCCAGATTATGGACCCAGGTTAGAACGTCAAGCACGACAGGGTGGTATTTCAAGGATGGCTCCACCACAGCTAGCGCCATGGTTTCATAGCCTCCCACCTATCCTACACAGACGAACTCAACGTTCAGTGTAAAGCTATAGTAAAGGTTCACGGGGTCTTTCCGTCTTGCCACGGGAACGCTGCATCTTCACAGCGATTTCAATTTCACTGAGTCTCGGGTGGAGACAGCGCCGCTGTCGTTACGCCATTCGTGCAGGTCGGAACTTACCCGACAAGGAATTTCGCTACCTTAGGACCGTTATAGTTACGGCCGCCGTTTACTGGGGCTTCGATCAAGAGCTTCGCCTTGCGGCTGACCCCATCAATTAACCTTCCAGCACCGGGCAGGCGTCACACCCTATACGTCCACTTTCGTGTTTGCAGAGTGCTGTGTTTTTGATAAACAGTCGCAGCGGCCTGGTTTCTGCGGCCCTCTTCAGCTATAGCTCGCATGAGCCACCAAAAAGGGCGCACCTTCTCCCGAAGTTACGGTGCCATGTTGCCTAGTTCCTTCACCCGAGTTCTCTCAAGCGCCTGAGAATTCTCATCCTACCCACCTGTGTCGGTTTACGGTACGGTCTGCGTAAGCTGAAGCTTAGGAGCTTTTCCTGGAAGCGTGGTATCAGTGACTTCGCCTTAAAGGCTCGTCTCGGTGCTCGGTCTTGAAGAATCCCGGATTTGCCAAAGATTCAAACCTACCTCCTTTCCCCCGGACAACCAACGCCGGGTACACCTAACCTTCTCCGTCCCTCCATCGCACTTACGCGAGGTGCAGGAATATTAACCTGCTTCCCATCGACTACGACTTTCGTCCTCGCCTTAGGGGCCGACTCACCCTGCGCCGATTAACGTTGCGCAAGGAAACCTTGGGCTTTCGGCGTGCGGGTTTTTCACCCGCATTATCGTTACTCATGTCAGCATTCGCACTTCCGATACCTCCAGCAGACTTCTCAATCCACCTTCAACGGCTTACGGAACGCTCCTCTACCGCGTACATATAAATATGCACACCCCAAGCTTCGGTTCACTGCTTAGCCCCGTTAAATCTTCCCCGCAGACCGACTCGACCAGTGAGCTATTACGCTTTCTTTAAAGGGTGGCTGCTTCTAAGCCAACCTCCTGGCTGTCTGTGCCTTTCCACATGGTTTTCCACTTAGCAGTGAATTTGGGACCTTAGCTGTGGGTCTGGGTTGTTTCCCTTTTCACGACGGACGTTAGCACCCGCCGTGTGTCTCCCATACAGTCCGTCTCGGTATTCGGAGTTTGCAATGGTTTGGTAAGTCGCGATGACCCCCTAGCCATAACAGTGCTCTACCCCCGAGAGGATACATATGAGGCGCTACCTAAATAGCTTTCGAGGAGAACCAGCTATCTCCGGGTTCGATTAGCTTTTCACTCCTAATCACAGCTCATCCCCGTCTTTTGCAACAGACGTGGGTTCGGGCCTCCAGTACCTGTTACGGCACCTTCACCCTGGCCATGACTAGATCACCCGGTTTCGGGTCTACTGCCCGCGACTATGCGCCCTTATCAGACTCGGTTTCCCTTCGCCTCCCCTATACGGTTAAGCTTGCCACGAACAGTAAGTCGCTGACCCATTATACAAAAGGTACGCAGTCACTCTTTCGAGCTCCTACTGCTTGTACGCACACGGTTTCAGGATCTATTTCACTCCCCTCTCCGGGGTTCTTTTCGCCTTTCCCTCACGGTACTGGTTCACTATCGGTCGGTCAGTAGTATTTAGCCTTGGAGGATGGTCCCCCCATGTTCAGACAGGGTTTCACGTGCCCCGCCCTACTCGTCTTCACTGGAGTGGCCCTTTTAAATACAGGGCTATCACCTTCTATGGCCAGCCGTTCCAGGCTGTTTTTCTAGAACCATTCCAGCTTAAGGGCTAGTCCCCGTTCGCTCGTCGCTACTCAGGGAATCTCGGTTGATTTCTTTTCCTCTGGTTACTTAGATATTTCAGTTCACCAGGTTCGCTTCCAGCAGCTATGTATTCACTGCAGGATACCCGCAAGCGGGTGGGTTTCCCCATTCGGACATTACCGGATCAAAGCTTGTTGCCAGCTCCCCGATACTTTTCGCAGGCTGCCACGTCCTTCATCGCCTCTGACCGCCAAGGCATCCACCGTGTGCGCTTATTCGCTTGACCATATAACCGCAAGTTGCCTTGGGTTATATATATGACCTGGGGGTACAAAGCCCAGATACGAAATATAACGACTCAATTAATAAGAAGACATTTAAGTCTTCCGCCTTAGCCTCACGACACGTCAAGATAGAATCTCAAACGCTCGCTACGTCACAAGTTTTAAAAGAACACGTACCGGCCACAATGCCGATGCGTAATAAATTCTTTGTATGCGCTAGTCATTCAGAGTGGTGGGTCTGGGTAGACTCGAACTACCGACCTCACCCTTATCAGGGGTGCGCTCTAACCACCTGAGCTACAGACCCAATGTCCGTTCAGCTCATTGCCGTTTGCGTCGATAAACACGCAACGTGTGGTGGAGCCTGTCGGGATCGAACCGACGACCCCCTGCTTGCAAAGCAGGTGCTCTCCCAGCTGAGCTAAGGCCCCATATACGGGACTATCCACGTCGGCCAGGCCGACGTGAAACTCTGAATGCAGGTTACTTGTGAAGACGCCCGACAGGACGATGCTGTCTTTGCTCAAAAGGAGGTGATCCAGCCGCACCTTCCGATACGGCTACCTTGTTACGACTTCACCCCAGTCATCGGCCACACCGTGGCAAGCGCCCTCCCGAAGGTTAAGCTACCTGCTTCTGGTGCAACAAACTCCCATGGTG